>OZ260108.1:0-1050000 GCA_965284665.1 Sphingomonadaceae bacterium
AATCGAAATTGCTCGATCCGACGACCAGCGCTTCGCCATCGATCAGCGCGGCCTTGGCGTGTGTCATCATCGGGGTCAGGCGGATGCGGATGCCCGCAGCCTCGGCCACGCCCAGCAGGTAATCGCGGATGATCGGCTTGTTGTTGGGGCGCGGGGTATAGAGCGTCACCTCGGCCCCGGCCCGCGCGGCCCGGCCCATTGCCTCGACAAACGGAAAGGTCGGATAGGCGCTGACCACTTCGAGCGAGCGGCGCGCCCCGGCAAAGGCATCGATCAGCGGCGCAAAGCCGGCGGGATTGTCGGCCCCGTCCATGCTCAGCAGCGTCGCCCCGCCGATCTCCGCCACGGCGCTGCCGCCCTCGCCCCGCCAATCGCGGCCAAATTCGCCGGCCAGCCAGTCGGCCAGGCCCCGATGCTCGACCCGGACCATCATGTCGTGCCAAGCAAAGTTGTGATCGGAAAAGTTGATTCCGCCCAGCCAGGCGACATCGTCAATCACCAGCAGCTTCTTGTGGTTGCGCAGGGCATAACGCAGCGGATTACGGCCAATCGGATTGGTCACCCGCACCCCGGCGCCCTGCCGCAGCAGCCGGTCAAACATGGCCGCCGTGGCCCGCGCCTCGGCATGGATCGCGGGCTTGCGGGTCAAGGCCAGGAAAGTGTCGTTGATGACCTGGCGGGTATAGTCATCGACCAGCACCCGCCGGTCGGTCGCCTGGCTGTGACCAATCGCCTCGGCCACGGAGAGGCCGGCTACATCGCCCTCGAAAGTCATTGCCTGGATCAGAACCCGGCGGCGCGCGGCCAGAATATCCGTCCGGCACCGTGCCCAGAACGCGGCCGATCCGACCAGCAGCTCGGCCCGCAGCGGTTCATCTTGCGGCAAGGGAGGATTGCCCATGGCGGCAAGGCCTTGCCAGTCGGGAGTGACAATGGCAAGGCCAGCACCGGTCGCGAGGAAGGTGGTTTATGCACGCTCCAGCTCCTCCGCACCTTGCGATCGGCCGTCCTCTCAAGGTGCTTCTGCTGCTCTCATCGTTGCACGGCGGCGGTGCGGAGCGCGTGGCCGTTCACGTCCTCAACGGTCTCGACCCGAAGCGGATTGACGCCCGCATGGGCCTGCTGCGCAAGGCAGGCCCCTATGTGAACCTGGTTGAGGATGAGAGCCGCTTGCTGGTTGCCGCCGATGGCGAAACGCACTTCAACTATGACGGCCCCAATTCAGACCAGTATGCCGCCGGCAAGCTGATCAACAGCGCCGTGCGCGCACCGCTCGCCTTCCGGCAAATGGTCAAGGAAACCCGGCCCGACGTGGTGATGAGCTTCCTCAAGGGCACCAACCTGCTCGCCTGGCTCTCGCTGATGGGCCTGGGCCGCCATCGCCCGCGCTGGATCGCGCGCGAAGGCAACAATGTGCTGGCCGTGGTGAACGAGGAAGCGCCGAACGAATTCGTCCGCAAGGTCTCGCTGGGGCTCACCAGCCGCGCCTATAACCGCGCCGACGCGGTGCTGGCCAATGCCACCGACATGGCCGAAACGCTGATCGCCGACCTCTCGCTCGATCGGTCGAAGATGCGGATGATAAACAACCCGATCGACCTTGGCACGATTACCACCGCCAAGGACCAGCCGGTGCCGGGTGCCCCCAAGCGGCCCTACATCATCACCGCCGGTCGGCTGGAATACCAGAAGGCTCACGAAGTGCTGTTGCGCGCCTTTGCCCAGAGCGGGCTGTGGCGCAGCCATGCCCTGGTAATCCTGGGCAAGGGCAGCCGGTTGAACGAGTTGCACCGCATGGCTGCCCAGTTGGGGATTGGTGAGCATGTCCGTTTCATCGGCTTCGTCGCCAACCCTTATGCCTGGATGGCGGGGGCCGACCTCTTCGTGCTGCCCTCGCGCTGGGAGGGCTTCCCGACCGTCGCCGCCGAGGCGCTGGCCTGCGGCGCGCCGCTGCTGCTGACCGACTGCAAGTTCGGCCCGCGCGACGTCATCGAACCAGGGGTCTCGGGCGAACTGGTCCCGGTCGACGATGTCGATGCCCTGGCCAGCGGCATGGCCGATCTGATCGCATCGCCCGAACGGCGCGCCGCATTGCGCGAGGCCGGCTTTGCTCGCGTCCAGCGCTTTGCGATTGCCGAGATGGTGGAACAGTACGCCACCCTGTTCGAGGAATTCGTCCCGGTTTCCGCGCGTTAACCCTTTTGCGCTATCCAGTCCCGCTTAGAAACGCCCGCTTCAGGCCACTGGCGCTGGCGCGGCTTTTCGCCAACAAGCAGGCATAGCGGATTCGCACAGCAAGGGCGCAAAGGGCAATGAAGTTCAACGCTTTGACAGGCATGGTCGTGGCCTTTGTCGCCCTGGTCGGAGCCGCAGGTTATCTGCTGGTGCGCGAACCCGCGCCCAAGGCTGCGGTGGTTTCGGAACAGGCGGACAAGCCCGTTGCCGGGGCCGACTTTGCCAAGCCTGGCACCCCGCCCGCTGCTGCCCCTGCCGCCAAGCCGCGTGATGAGCGCTTTGTCATCAAGCGGGTCCTGCCGATCACCGGGCCGATCAAGTACGGCGAATGGCACTGGGACGAAAAGGGCGCCCCGGCTGACGGCCCGCTGGTGATGACGGTCGACCTCGACGCCCGCGTCCTCTCGGTCTTCCGCGGCGGCTATGAGATCGGCGCCACGGCAGTTCTGCTCGGCACCCAGGAAAAGCCGACGCCGCTGGGCAAGTTTCCGGTGATCTGGAAGAAGGCCGACCACTATTCCAGCATTTATGACGGCGCGCCGATGCCCTTCACTCACCGCCTGACCAACGACGGCATCGCCATTCACGGGACCAAGGTGGAAAAGGGTTACGCCAGCCACGGCTGCATCGGCGTGCCGAATGACTTCGGCAAGAAACTGTTTGCCGTCACCAAGCTGGGGGACGTCGTCTACATCACCAGGGGCAAACGCATCGGTAAGGGCGACTCGCTCGTCGAAGGCTGATCCTCCCCATTCTTTGAATGGGGAGGGGGACCCTCCGCAGGAGGGTGGAGGGGTATGCGGCTGTCAACCAATACCCCTCCACCACCTTCGTTGGTCCCCCTCCCCAAACAAGTTTAGGGAGGATCGTAATCAGGCCAGCCCTGCCCTAGTGATCACCAATCAGCGCGGCGCCATGCGGATCGCGCCGTCCAGGCGAATGCACTGGGCGTTGAAATAGGTATTGCGGGCCAGTTCGAGCGCCAGGCTGCCAAACTCTTCCGGCTTGCCGAGCCGCTTGGGGAAGGGCACCGAGGCGGCCAGGCTTTCCAGCACCTGCGGCTTGGCCCCCAGCATCAGCGGCGTGGCAAAGATCCCCGGCATGATCGAGTTCACGCGGATGCCGAGGTCCGACAGGTCGCGCGCCATCGGCAGGACCAGCCCGTTCACGCCGGCCTTGGCCGAACCATAGATCACCTGGCCGATCTGCCCGTCCTGCGCCGCGACTGAGGCGGTCAGGATGATGCAGCCGCGCTCGCCATCCTCAAGCGGTTCGAGGCCCGCCATCCCTTCAGCCGAGAGCGAAGCGATGCGGTAGGAAGCGACCAGGATGCCCTGGACGCCGTAAATGTAATCCTCGGTCGAGAGCCGCTTCAGTCCGCCGGCTTCCTTGTCATAGGCCAGGGTCTTGCCGCGGCGGCTGGTCATGGCGCAGTGAACCGTGATCCGCTCCTGCCCGTGGGCCGCGCGGGCCTTGGCGAAACCGGCAATAACCGATTCCTCGGACGTGATGTCGACATGGCAGAACAGTCCGCCGATCGCGGCGGCCACAGCCTCACCCTTTTCGGCATTCACGTCGAAAATCGCGACCTTGGCTCCGGCAGCAGCCAGCGCCTCGGCAGTCGCCTGGCCCAGACCCGACGCGCCGCCCGTGACAACGGCCGCAATGCTCGAATCGATCTTCATTTGACTCTCCCTTTAATCGAACGATTAATGCCGGGAGAGCAGGTGGGCGGCAACCCCCACAAAAAGACCAGACGGCCTGCCAGGAGAGCGAGCATGACAGCCACCGCAGCCTGGGGCGCAACCGCCCCCGATTCCGGCATCAACGCCATGACCATCGACCGCCGCACCCTGCGCGACGAGGACGTGGCGATCGACATCGCCTTTTGCGGGGTGTGCCATTCCGATCTCCACGTCGCCCGCAGCGACTGGGGCCGGACGACCTATCCGTTCGTGCCCGGGCACGAAATCGTCGGCACGGTCAGCGGGGTCGGCGCGGGCGTCACCCGCTTCAAGGTGGGGGACCGGGTCGCGGTTGGCACGGTGGTCGACTCATGCCGCCACTGCGACGCCTGCCACGATGGCGAGGAAAACTATTGCCGCGAAGGGACGACCGGGACGTACAACAGCAAGGACCGGATCGACGGCAGCCCGACCTATGGCGGCTATTCGGCCAATATCGTCGTCGCTGAACCCTATGTGCTGCGCCTGCCCGAAAGCCTCGACATGGCCGCTGCCGCGCCGCTGCTCTGCGCCGGGATCACCACCTATAGCCCGCTCAAGAACTGGAACGTCGGTCCGGGCAGCCGGGTCGGCGTGATCGGCCTGGGCGGGCTTGGCCACATGGGGGTCAAGTTTGCCAAGGCGCTTGGCGCGGAGGTGACGATGATCACCACCAGCCCGGCCAAGGGCGAGGATGCGAAGAAGCTCGGCGCTGACCACGTGCTGGTCTCGACCGACAAGGAAGCGATGCGTGCCGCCTCGCGCAGCTTCGATTTCCTGCTCGATACAATCCCGGTCAAGCACGACCTGACCCGCTACCTGTTCCTGCTCGACCGCAAGGGCACGCTCTGCATCGTCGGCATGATCGAGCCGGTCGAACCGTTCCATTCCGGCCTGCTGCTGGGCGGACAAAAGGCCGTGGCCGGGTCGGGCGTGGGCGGGATCGCCCAGACCCAGGAAATGCTCGACCTCTGCGCCGAAAAGGGCATCCTCGCCGAGATCGAGCTGATCCCGATCACCGAGATCAACCGCGCCTATGAGCGAATGGAAAAGGCCGACGTGAAGTACCGCTTCGTCATCGACATGAGCACGCTGGAGGGCTGAACCCGTGACCCACACCGTTGACCTCTACTGGTCGTTCCGCTCGCCCTATTCCTACATCGTCGTGCCCAAGCTGCTGGAGCTGGAGCGGGACTGGGACGCCAGGGTCAACGTGCGCCCGGTCCTTCCTATCGCGGTGCGGCAGCCGGAATTCTTCGCGCACGCCGATCCGCTCTGGACCAGTTACCTGATGCGCGACTGCGTTCGCAGCGCCGAATTTGCCGGCATGACCCTGCGCTGGCCGCGCCCCGATCCGGTGGTGATGGACTATGCCACGCGCACCTATCCCAAGGAGCAGCCCCATATCCACCGCCTGACTCGCCTGGGCGTCCTGGCGTCCGAACGCGGCCAGGGCCTGCCGGTGCTGCGCGCGATCAGCCACCTGATCTGGTCCGGGGAAACCGACGGCTGGCATGAAGGCGACCACCTTGCCAGGGCGCTGGCCGGCGTCGGCTGTGACCTCGCCGAGATGGACGCGGTCCAATCAGCCGAAGCCGACCGCCTCGACCAAGTAATCAAGCAGAACGAAGCCGACCAGCGCCTCGGCGGCCACTACGGCGTGCCGCTGATGGTTTATGCGGGCGAGCCGTTCTTCGGCCAGGACCGCTACGACCAGCTGGTCTGGCGGATGCAGCAGCAGGGGATGAAGCGGCGCTAGGCGCGCCGCGCTGGAGCCCGCGCAAAGCTCCAGCCTTCGGGCAGCGGCCGGGCGACCAGGCCGCCGATCGAGGCGGTCTGGCGGGCCAGCAGGCTATCGAACAGCCGGGCGACAGCGCTGCCGCGCGGGGCCTCGCCATCGAGTTCGGTGACGATCCGGGTCAGGACCCGCAGGGCAATCGCGCGCGGAGCCTGCGGGCGATAGACCAGCCCCAGCGGCGCACGCGTGACGCAATCCTGCCATTCGCGGGCCATGGCCCAGTCGAGCGCCGCATCGGCATCAGCCAGATGCGCCGCACTGGTGGCGAGCGCAGGCACGTCGAGCCAGTCGGCTTCGGCCAGGGCCTTGCGGATCCGCGCCCGATCGAACCGGTCATCGCGGTTGGAGGGATCATCGGCCGCCGTCAGGCCCGCGGCAGCCACCACTTCAGCCAGCTCTGCCCGGCGCCAGCCCAGCAGCGGGCGGATGAGCGGGAGCCGGGTGCGCGGCACCACGCCGCGTTCGCGCACCCCGGCCAGCCCGGCCACGCCGCTGCCCCGGTTGAGCCGCAGCAGCAGCGTTTCGGCCTGGTCGTCGGCATGGTGCGCCGTGGCCAGGGCGGCCAGGTCATACGCGTCGATCCAGCCGGCGAGCGCCGCATAGCGCGCGGTGCGGGCCTCGGCCTGGAGGTTCCCCTCGGCAAGCGACACCGGCAATGTCGCATGGGGGATGCCGAGCCTTTGGCACAGCCCCGCCACCATCGCCGCTTCATCGGCATTGGCAGGACGCAGACCATGATCGACGGTTGCGGCAGCGATCCGTCCAGGCAGCGCGGCGTGGGCCAGCAGCAGCAGGGCCAGGCTGTCGGGTCCGCCCGAAACGGCAAGGCCCAGGGTCCCGGTATCCGGCCACAGCGCGGCAAGGCCCGCCGCGAAGCGGGCGGTCAGTTCCGGTGCGGGATCAATCGCACTTGAGCCCGGTGCGCGTGGCATCGTACTGGCTCTTGAGGCGGCCGGCGGCTTCGCGCGGGAACTCGTCAACGAACTGCGCCAGGGCAATGCAGGCGCGCCCGGTGTCCTTCTGGCGCTTGGTCGCCTCGGCCAGGAACAGCACGCTGTCAGCCGCGCGGTCGCGGAATTGCTGGTCCTTGTAGTTTTCCAGGAACCACTTCTGCGCCTCTTCCGGCTTGCCTTCATCGAGCAGCGCGCGGCCGAGCAGGTTGCGCGCGAACGAGCGGCGGGCATGGCGCGGGTACTTGTCGAGGAACAGCTTCAGCTGCTGCTGCGCCTCGGGATAGAACTTGGCCTCCCACAGGCGGAAGCCATAGCTGTACTCGTCATCCCCGGCATCGTCGGTCTTGGGCTTTTCGATCGCGCGGACAGCGGCAAGGCGCGCGGCCGAGGGCACGGCCGGCTTGGTTGCGGCGGTCGGCTTGGCAGCCGCCGGCCTGGTTGCAGCCGGCTTGGGCGCCGGCGTCGCTGCAGCGGTCGGCACGGCCGGGGCCGGTGCGGCGGCAGCCGGCTTCGGCGCGGAGGCCCCGCCCGTCATCGCTGCCAGGTTGCCGCTGGTCGTGGCACCATTGGTGGCGGTCACCGTCGCTGGAGCCGGAGCGTCAGTCGCAACCGCAGCGACAGTAGCCGGCGCGGCGGGAGTCAACGCCGCAACCTTGGCTTCAAGCTGGGCCAGCTTGTTGCCGTTCTCTTCCTGCTGGGCGGTCAGGCGCGCGATCGTCGCCTCGAGCGTATCGACCCGGACCAGCAGATCGGCCACCGGCGTGCTCGCCGGGGTGCCGCTGGCGGCCGTGGTCGGCTGACCAGGCTGGGTCAGTGGCGGAAAGAACTTGCCATCGCCGCCCGGGAAAACCTGGCGCTGGAGCGCGCGAACCTCGGCCTCAAGCTTGCGGATCCGCGCTTCCGGATTGGCGTCCGTGGCGTTGCTCTGCGCGATCACTGGCGCGGCGAGGGCAACTGCAAGTGCGGCCAGCAGGGGCCCCAATAGCGGCCTGTGCATCGCGGCGAAGGTCTTCATGTGCCTAGTCCCATTCAATCGAGCGGCTGTGCGTCAATAGCTGGCATTGCTGCCAGCGTTTACCCTTGCATAGCCGCGCTGAATTAACCCTGTCGAGGCGTCAGCCCTGGCTATCCGCAGTTGCGGCGCTTGGGGCTGGCGCTGGCGCAGCAGGGACCGCCGGATCGGCCGCAGCCGCAGCAGGCGTCGCTTCGCTGCGCGGCTCGGAGGCCGGGCGGCTCTGGCGGCGCGGGGCTGCCGCCGCGCTCGTGGTGACCGGCGCCGGACTGGCCTGCGGCGCGGCGATTGGCTGGCTGCCACGCGCCAGCAGTGCGGCGGCGGTCACCGGCACATCGCGCACCAACTGTTCGGTGGTCGCCAGCGGCGGCACCGGACGGCCACCGATCGTGACCGAGAGCCCATCGGGGCGCGCTGTCGTCAGCGTAACCGCCCCGGCGCTATCCGGCACGGTCCAGCTTTCACCGAGCGCCAGCTCCTTTTGCAGCAGCTGCTGGCCGGCGCCATCGGCAAAACGCACCCAGACCTTGTCACGCGTCGCTGTAAACACCACCGGCCCGTTAGCGGGCGTCGGTGCGGGTGCCGGGGCCGCGGCGGCAGGGGTGGGTGTTGCGCTGGGCAGGATCGAAGGGAGGCTGCCGCCCGGGGCGTAGAGGTTGGGCCAGACCAGGAAGCCGATCAGCAGCACCAGCGCCAGCCCGGCTGCGGCAAACCAGGCGACACGGCGGCCGGGCAGACGGGTCGGATCGCCGGGTTCGAAAGCGGGGACGGTGCGGCGGGCATGATCGGGCTCAAGCTGCGCCAGCTCATCACTGACCATGGCTATGATCGCATTGCTGTCCAGCCCGACGGCCTTGGCATAGGTCCGCGTAAAGCCAATGGCATAGGCGCGTGATGGGAGAGCGGCAAAATCGCCGGCCTCGATCGCGCCAAGCTGACGCTCAGAGATCTTGGTTATCCGCGCGAGATCGGCCAGCGACATGCCCTTGGCCTGGCGCGCGCGCGCCAGCTGCGCTCCAGCGCTTTCCAGCGGCAATTCAGCCGCCTGCTCTTCATTCTCAACCATCACGACCCCGGCAGCAGTACTGTCTTTTGCGATCTGTGCCCCGCGAGGCGGACCATCCCCGTTTGCATGGCCAAGTCAACGGAAATCACCGAGGCTGGCAGGAACAGAGCGACAGTCCGGCGGCTTTCTGCGGCAGACCGGCGTCAGTCGCAGTCGATCCCGCGCTGCTGAGCCCAATCGATCAGTGCTGCACGCAGCGACGGCGGCGGCGACATCAGCCAGCCGTTCATCGCCGTGGTAATCTCTTCCAGATCAACCTTGCGGATGAGTTCCTTGATCGGGCCGACACTGGCGGGCGTGATCGACAGTCTGTGGATGCCGATGCCAAGCAGCGCCAGCGCTTCCAGCCGCCGTCCGCCCATTTCACCGCAGACCGTGACATCGACATTGTGCCCGGCAACGCCTTGCATCACGCGCTTGAGGAAGCGCAGGATCGCGGGGCTGAGCCAGTCATAACGCTCAGCCAGCTTGGGATTGGCGCGATCGGCGGCGAACAGGAACTGGGTCAGGTCGTTGGTGCCGATCGACAGGAACGAAAGCTTGGGCGCCAGCACGTCAAGCTGTTCGGCCAGCGCCGGCACTTCCAGCATCGCGCCATAGCGGATCGCTTCGGGCAGCAGCTTCTTCTGGGCCTTGAGATAGACCAGCTGGCTCTCGAACACGTCGCGCGCGGCATCGAATTCCCACGGCTCGGTCACCATCGGGAACATCACGTTGAGCGTCCGCCCCCCGGCCGCCTCGAGCAGCGAGCGGGCCTGGACCTTGAGCAGCCCACCGCGTTCCAGCGCCACGCGCAGCGCGCGCCAGCCCATCGCCGGGTTTTCCTCGGTCTCGCCGTCGTTGTGACGCAGATAGGGCAGGACCTTGTCACCGCCGATATCGACCGTGCGGAACACCACCGGCTTGTCGCCCGCGGCATCCAGCACGTCGCGGTAGAGCCGGGTCTGGCGCTCGCGCGCCGGGAGCGTGGCGGAAACCAGGAACTGGAATTCGGTGCGGAATAACCCCACCCCGTCAGCCCCGGTCAGGGCCAGGCCCGGCATGTCATCACGCAGGCCGGCGTTCATCATCACCGTGATGCGGGTGCCGCAGCGCGTGAAGGGTTCGACATCCCGCAGTTTGGCGTAAGCGGCCTGGCGCTCCTTGCTCTTGGCAAAGCGCGCCTCGAAGGCATCGACCACCGCCGGCAGTGGCCGCACGGTGACATGGCCGCCATCGGCATCGAGCAGCAGCAGGTCGCCATCGCGGATCGCCCCGCGTAAGGACCGCACCCGGCCCAACACGGGAATGCCCATCGCCCGCGCGACGATCACCACGTGGGCAGTCAGCGAGCCTTCCTCGAGCACCACGCCTTTCAGGCGGCGCTTGTCATATTCCAGCAGTTCGGCCGGGCCGAGGTTGCGGGCGATCAGGATCGCATCCTGCTTCAGCCCCATGGTCGCCGCCGTGCCCATCTGGCCCGAGACGATCCGCAGCAGGCGGTTGGAGAGGTCCTCCAGGTCGTGCATCCGGTCGGCCAGCAGCGGATCGTCGATCTGGCGCATCCGCATCCGGGTGCGCTGCTGGACCCGCTCGATCGCGGCCTCGGCAGTCAGCCCGCTGTCGATCGCCTCGATGATCCGGCGGCTCCACCCTTCGTCGTAGGCGAACATCTTGTAGGTCTCGAGCACTTCCTCGTGCTCACCCCCCACGCCGAATTCGGCCTGGCTGGCCATCCGGTCGATCTGTTCGCGCATCTTGTCAAAGGCCAGGTAGACCCGGCTCAGCTCCGCATCGCGGTCCTCGGCCATGACATGTTCGATGGTGATCCGGGGCTGATGGAACACGGCTGAGCCGATCGCCAGGCCCTTGACCAGCGCCAGCCCCGGCAAGCGCTGCGGCCCGGTCATCGCCGGGCTGAGCAGGGCCTCTTCCTCGTCGACCAGATCGGCGTTGGCGATCAGCTCCGACAGCACCATGGCGACGGTCTGCAGCGCCTCGATCTCAACCTCTTCATAGCGGCGCGGATCGGCGTGCTGGACGCAGAGCACCCCAACGGCGCGTTCGCGCCGGACGATCGGCACGCCGGCAAAGGAGTGGAACTTTTCTTCGCCCGTTTCGGGGCGATAGGAAAAGTCCGGGTGGGCCGTCGCTTCGGCCAGGTTGAGCATTTCGGTGTTCTGGGCGATCGTGCCGACCAGACCCTCACCCACGGCCATCCGGGTAACGTGAACTGCCTCTTGCGCCAGGCCGCGCGTGGCGAACAGTTCGAGCATCCCTTCGCGCAGCAGGTAGATCGAGCAGACCTCGCTATCGAGGCCTTCCCCGATCACCTCGACCACGGTGTTGAGCTTCTGCTGGGCATTGCTGCGCGATGCCATGACATCGTGCAGGCGCGTCAGGATCGTACGGGCGGCCGAGGCGGCGGAAGCGGGCATGGCCTATAGCTAGCCCAAACCGCGCCCTAAGCAAACGCGCTGCGCAGTAACGCAACCGTATTTCTTGGCCGGAGGCGGGTTGAAGCCCGGCGCGCTCTGTTCAGGGCGGCTCGTTGGCCGCCGCTAGGGACCCACCGGCTTGAGGCTGCGGGCCGCAAAACCCGCCACCGCGCGCGCCGCAAGGACAGAACTGGCTAGATGTGCGCCAGCTCTTCCTTGATCCGAAGCTTTCGGCGCTTCAGCTGCTGGATCGTCGCAAGGTCAGGCATGGGTCGGTTCAGCTCGTCCTGGATCTGCCGTTCGAGACCGGCGTGCTTGAGCTGCAAGGCACTGACATGCGACGTTTCCATTGGCGATACTCCTCCGTATGCCCCCAGGGGGCAGGACCGAGGCCCAGACCGAGATCGCTGTTCCCGACTCGGCATGCGGCGGGGGTCACTGCGATTGTCATGGAAGCATATTAAGCCTATCTTGCGAAGCACTCAGTTGAGGTACTTGCGGCAGGCTGCATCGGCGCCGCGTCTGGCTGGGCATAGGGAGGCATTGGTGAGCGAAGAGGAGCTGAAAAAGCGACTGGAAATGCTGCGGATCGAACACCGCGACCTGGACGCGGCGATCGATGCTCTGACCAGCGCCGGCAGCACCGATCAGCTCCAGATCGCGCGCCTTAAAAAGCGCAAGCTGCGCCTGAAAGACCAGATCGCCATGCTTGAGGATTACCTGATCCCCGACATCATCGCCTGAGCAGTCGCCAGCCGGCGAAAACGTCCCCGACCGGGACAGTGTGAAATTGGCAGAGCAAACGTTGTTAACCTGCGGTGACAAATATGTGTCACCGGAGTTAGGCGGGGGTGATGGGATCGCCCGCGAACATGAATCCACGGATCGTGGAAGGCCTCTATTGTGAGGCGCTCGTTCTTTCTGATGAGGTCAGACAGGCGTTCACCCTGTCCGGGCGAATGGAAGCCGTGGCGGGCCAGGAAGACGCGGCGTCGATCGCGCTATCCTGCGAGGCGCTGCGCACCACCACGCGGATGATGCATTCGGTTGCCTGGCTGCTCAACCACCGCGCCTTCTTCAATGGCGAACTTTCGGAGTTCCAGCTGCACCGTTACGGCAAGCTGGTTGACCATCCGGACAGCGATCCCGCCCGACTGGCCCTGCTCGAACCCGAGACCCGCGAGCTGATCGAGGCGACCGAGCGGTTCCATGCCCGGCTCAAGCGGATCGACGCCAGCTGGCGCGAACGGGATCCCAATGCCCCCAGCGCGGTCGCCGCGCTGCGCGAACGCCTGGCCCGCAGCGCGCGGGGTTAGGTCGCCGCCAGCGCGCGGTCCCAGGCTGCGCGTCGCTCTGCCCCCGGCTCGGACCCCGGCAGGAACCGTTGCACCGCTCCGCGCATGGCCTGGGCCGCATCGCCGAGCGAACCATGCATTCCGACCCCGACCGCTGCCAGCATCGCCGCGCCCAGCGCCGTGGTCTCGACGAATTCGGGCCGCTCGACCGGCACCCGCAGCACGTCGGCCAGGTCCTGCGCCATCCAGTCATTGGCGCTCATCCCGCCGTCGATGCGCAGCGCGGTCCAGCCTGCCCCATCGGCGGCAAAGGCTGCGGCGAGGTCAGCCGTCTGCATCGCCATGGCTTCGAGCGCTGCCCGGGCGACATGGGCGCGGGTGGTGGAAAAGCTCATGCCGGAAATCACCGCGCGGGCATCGGGGCGCCAGTGCGGCGCGCCAAGTCCGGAAAGCGCGGGCACGATAGTCACCCCGCCGCTGTCCGGGACCGAGCGGGCCAGCTCCTCGGTCTCGGGCGCCGAAGCGATGATCCCCAGGCTGTCGCGCAGCCACTTGACCAGGCTGCCGGCCACGAAGACCGAGCCTTCTAGCGCATAGGTCCGGGTTCCGCCCAGCTGGCATAGCACCGTCCCCAGCAGCCGGTGGCCGGAACGCGGCACCTCGCCGCCCATGTTGGCCAGGACAAAGGCCCCGGTGCCATAGGTCGCCTTGGTCTCGCCGGGATTGAGGCAGCCCTGGCCGATCGTGGCGCTCTGCTGATCGCCGACCAGCCCGGCGATGGGAATTGCCGCGCCGAACAGGTCGCGGGTAGTCGCGGCAAAGCGGCCGGCGTTGTCGGTCACTTCGGGCAAGGCGGCCTGCGGCACGCCGAACAGGTCGCACAGGCCCGCGTCCCAGCTCGCCCCGGCGAGCGGCAGCAGCAGCGTGCGGCTGGCATTGCTGGCATCGGTGACATGTGCGCCGCCCGACAGCTTCCAGGTCAGCCAGGTCTCGACCGTGCCCAGCGCCAGCCGTCCGGCTGACGCCGCTTCGGCCACGGCCGGCACGTTCTCGACCAGCCAGCGCATCTTAGTGCCGGAGAAATAGGGATCGAGCAGCAGGCCAGTGGCGGCCTGAACCACCGGCTCCTGCCCGGCATCGCGCAATGCAGCGCAGAAATCGGCCGTGCGGCGATCCTGCCAGACCAGCGCATGGTGCAGCGGCTGGCCGGTGGCCTTGTCCCAGGCCACCACGGTTTCACGCTGGTTGGTGATGCCGATCGCGGCGACCTTGCTGGCACCGCCGGCCGCTTCAACCACCTGCTGCGCGCAGGCCAGGGTCTTGGCCCAGATCTCGGCGGCATCGTGCTCGACCCAGCCCGGCTGCGGGTAATACTGGGTCAGCTCCTCCTGCGCCACGCCCCGCAGCGCGCCATCGGGCGTGAACAGCATCGCGCGTGTGGAGGTGGTGCCGGCGTCGAGGACAAGGATCAGGTCGGTCAATTCATTCACCCATTCGTCATTGCGAGCGAAGCGCGGCAATCCAGAGCGGCACCGCACGCCGCACTGGATTGCTTCGTCGCTTCGCTTCTCGCAATGACGAAATTATCTTGGCTTGGCTACCGGGCTACAAATGCCCATATCCCTCGGTGATGGATATCCCCGCCAAGCCCTGGCCCACTGGCCTGTCCGAACTGTGCGAACCGCTGGTGCGCCGCGTGCTCGCGCCCAACCCTTCGCCCTATACCTTCACCGGCACCCAGACTTACATCGTTGGCGCAGGGCCTGAAGTGGCCGTGATCGATCCCGGCCCGGCCGATGGCAGCATCGGCAGCGAGCCGAGCCCGTTCAAGGGTGCGGACACCAATGGCGTCGGCCATGTCGAGGCGATCCTGGCCGCCGTGGGCGATGCAAAGATCACCGCGATCCTCTGCACCCACACCCACCGCGACCATTCCCCCGCCGCCGCGCCGCTCAAAGCCCTTACCGGCGCCCCGATCATCGGCTGCGCGCCGCTGAGCCTCAGCGATGATGGCCCCCGCGCGGACTCGGCCTTCGATCACAGCTATGCCCCGGACCGCATCCTTGCCGATGGCGAGCGGATCAGCGGCCCTGACTGGACGATCGAGGCGGTGGCCACCCCCGGCCATACCAGCAACCACCTGTGCTATGGCCTGGTCGAAAGCGGCGCGCTGTTCACCGGCGATCACGTGATGGCCTGGTCGACCAGCGTCGTCTCGCCCCCCGATGGCGACATGAGCGCCTATATGGCGAGCCTGCAGAAGCTCTATGACCGCGATGACAAGCGGCTCTACCCGGCGCACGGCCCGGCGGTCGACAAGCCGCGCCAGCTGGTGCGCGGAATGCTGGGCCACCGCCGCAGCCGCGAGGCGCAGATCCTGCGGCTGCTGAGTGAAGGACCACAGGCGATCCCGGCCATGGTTGCAGTGATGTACAAGGGCCTCGATCCCCGCCTGACCGGGGCAGCCGGCCGCTCGGTGCTGGCCCACCTGGTCGATCTGGAGCAACAGGGGCGGGTGACTTGCGAGGCCGAGACATGGATCAGCGTTCAATAGATTCCGCCGAACGCAGCAATATGCGCGCCATTGCCCGGCAGTTTGCCCTGCCGTGGTATCTCTTCGCCGCTTCCTTGGCCCTCATGACTTGGGCGCTGTGGCAAGCTTACGGCCCCTCACGTTATGGCGATCCGCTGGCAACCAGCTTGGCGGCCTTTGAAAAAGCCAACCGGCTGACGGTGTTCTCCGCCCAGCTCGCTCCCGTCGTTGCTGCGGATGATGAGCGCCTGATGGGCCTGATCAAGAGCCGCCAGATCGCGGTGATCCCGGCGCGGGTCGATTACACACTCGACCTTTCTAAAATGACCCGCGCCAGCATGACCTGGGACGAGGAAGCGCAGCGGCTGACCGTCACGCTCCCTCCGCTCACCGTCTCGCGCCCCAACCTCGATGAAGGCCGCGCCCAGTACCTGCGCGAAGGGGTGTGGATCACCCGCACCGCGCAGGATGAACTGACACGCGCCAACACCCGGCTGGCCGAGCAGCAGGCGGTACAGCAGGCATCCAACCCGGTGCTGCTGAACCTGGCCCGCGCCGCCGCAAAGGATGCCGTACGGCAGAACCTCTCGGCCCCGCTAAAGGTCAGCGGCCACCCGCAGGCAACCGTCGTGGTGCGGTTCGAGGGCGAGACGGCTCAGTAAAGCAATACCCGTCACTCCGGACTTGATCCGGGGTCCCGCTTGTTCACCACGTTGCGAAAGGGAGTGGGACCCCGGGTCAAGCCCGGGGTGACGAAGTGTGGAAGTGCCTCTTTCAACTCCGACTGATCCGTGGCAGCTTTCATCCAGCTGGTCGCGCCGGATGGATGGGGAGATTTCCATGGCTACCATGTACCAGGATAGCGCGGAACCGCGCGCCGAGGAGAAGTTCTTCTTTAGAATGGCCCTGTTGATGGGGCTGGTGATCGTCACCGGGTTCAGCCTGCAACTGGTGCTCGGCCGGTCGAGTTTTGCCGTGCCCTGGGTCTATCATGTCCACGGCGTGGTGTTCTTTGGCTGGGTAGCGTTGCTGCTGATGCAATCGGCGCTGATCGCAGGCGGGAATCGCACTCTGCACAAGCGGCTGGGCTGGCTCTCGGTGCTGTGGATCCCGCTGATGGTCGGCATGGGCATCGCCATCACGGTCACCTCGCTCCAGCGCACCGGCGGACCATTCTTCTTCGATGCCAATGAATTTCTGATCAGCAATCCGATCAGTCTCCTCACCTTCGCCGCGCTTTCGCTAGGTGCGGTCGCGATGCGGCGGCGGACCGACTGGCACCGCCGGCTGATGCTGGGCGGCATGGCGACGATCCTCGGTCCCGGTTTCGGCCGGATCCTGCCCGCACCGCTGTTCGGCGCCTGGGCCTGGGAGATCACCAACCTGATCGGGCTGGTCTTCGTCTTTGCCGGCATGATCCGCGACAAACGCCACCAGGGGCATGTCCATCCGGCCTGGTTCGTCGTCCTGATTGCCGGGGTCGGCTCGCTCGCGCTGGGTCAGGTCCTGGCCTATACCGACTGGGGCGTGGCCTTGACCGAGCAAGTCATGGCCGGCCACCCAGGCGCGGCGCGGCCGATGCAGGCCTATATGCCTCCCGGCATGCCTTGATTAGGCCGCGCTAAAGGGCCATCTGGGGGTCTCTTCGCAAAGGGACCCCCGATGACCGCCCAGCCGACCAATCTTTCCGGAATCGACGTCCGCGCCGAGATCGAGCGCCTCCGCAAGGAGCGCAACGCGGTGATCCTGGCGCACTATTACCAGAAGCCGGAGATCCAGGACCTGGCGGACTTCGTGGGTGACAGCCTGGAGCTGTCGAAAAAGGCGGCGGCCACCGATGCCGACGTGATTGCGTTCTGCGGGGTGAAGTTCATGGCCGATACGGCCAAGATCCTCTCTCCCCAGAAGACCGTGATCCTGCCCGACCTCGACGCCGGGTGCAGCCTTGAAGACTCTTGCCCGCCCGAGAAATTCAAAGCCTTCCGCGAAGCCCACCCGGATCACATCGCGCTGACCTACATCAACTGCTCGACCGAGGTGAAGGCGCTGTCCGACGTGATCGTCACCAGCTCCAGCGCCGAAACGATCCTCGCCCAGATACCCCCTGAGCAGAAGATCATCTTCGGGCCGGATCGGCACTTGGGCGGCTATCTCAACCGCAAGTTCGGGCGCGACATGCTGCTGTGGCCGGGTGTCTGCATCGTCCACGAAGCCTTCAGCGAAACTGAACTGCTCAAGCTCAAGGCCCAGCACCCCGGCGCGCCGGTCGCCGCGCACCCCGAATGCCCGCCGACCATCGTTGATCACGCTGACTATGTCGGATCGACCAGCGGCATCCTGCAGTTCGCCAAGACCTTCCCCGGCGATACCCTGATCGTCGCGACCGAGCCGCACATCATCCACCAGATGCAACTCGCGCTTCCCGAAAAGACCTTCATCGGCGCACCCGGAGCCGACGGGAACTGCAACTGCAACATCTGCCCCTACATGGCGCTCAACACGCTCGAGAAGCTCTACGTTGCGCTGCGCGATCTGCAGCCGCGGATCGAGATCGAGGAAGGCTTGCGCCTCGCCGCCAAGAAGAGCCTCGATGCCATGCTCGCCATGGCCAGCGGGACAGTGGGCAAGGGGGATTTGGGAGCAAAGTCATGAGAAGACTGCTCAGTTGGTTTGAGCGAAAGAAATACACTCGCGCAGACGGTGAGATCGAGGTCCCGTCGGTCATTGCTAATGAGTTTGTTCCGCAGAGTCCGCTTGAAGAGCTGCTTATCGAAGCTGGCTATGAAGTAGCAGCCAGGCCCGCTTTCGAGACTGCATTTCTCGAAAGCGAAGTTCTAATTGCAATTCGGGACGATGGGCAGCCGGATGGACCGCTTGAGAATGGAAGCGACGGAATCTCGCTATACACTCTCGAGGGCGAAGACGGTTTAACCTATCCGATTGGCTTTACTGCTTTGGACCGAGGCTACGCATGCTTCGGCCCAGATACGGTGATGGCCAGACTGAGCGGCCATCAATTAGTCCAAATGATTGCCAGTTCAGGACTTTGGGTCAATCCGGCGTCTCCCTTCGGCGTATTATGGTCGCCCGAAGAGCTTCAAAGGATGCTTTCTTCAAGGTCTGCAGCTTAATACCCTAATCCGCAATCCCCAGCAGCCGCTTGGCCAGGACCAGGTGCGGGCGGTCGATCATGCGGCGGTCGATCTGGAGTGTCCCGGCGTTGGGCTGGGCGGCAAAGGCGGCGACCACTGCGCGGGCGTGGACCAGTTCTTCTTCGCTGGGCGTGAAGGCG
The DNA here is from genome assembly GCA_965284665.1 of Sphingomonadaceae bacterium. GTDB lineage: Bacteria > Pseudomonadota > Alphaproteobacteria > Sphingomonadales > Sphingomonadaceae > Novosphingobium. The sequence goes on from OZ260108.1 coordinate 18,326, forward strand.
GCGTTGATCACCGGGACCTGCGCCGGGTGGATCGCCAGCATCCCGCCAAAGCCATCGGCGCGGGCTTCCTGGGCAATCCGCTGCAACCCTTCCATGTCGGCGAAATCGGCGTGAAGCGTGTCGAGTGGCAGCACGCCCTTGGCATGGGCGGTCAGCAGCGTCTGGACGCGGACATAGCGAAAGGCATCGGTCCAGCGTCCATCGGCATCGTACTTGCGCGCGGCGCCGATCGCGGCGGAGAGATCTTCCCCACCCCAGACCAGCCCGTGCAGCCGCGGCAGCGGGGCGCTGGCATAGCTGGGGATTGTGATCGCCGCTTCGGCCGTCTCGCTGACCAGGGCGAGGATTTTCGTGCTTCCCGTCGCGATGCCGCAGCGCCCCTCCAGCTCATAGAGCTCTCCGGCCAGGGTCTGGATCGATTCCGGCCCGGCCGACTTGGGCAGCATGATCCCGTCGGGCGCGCCGGGCATGACGGCGGCAAGATCATCGCGCCACAGCCGGCTGTCGAGCGCATTGATCCGCACCCAGCGGCCGAACTGCGCCACGCGGCGCTGGCTGGCAAGCCAGGCACAGGCCATGTGCCGGGCCTGTTCCTTGTTCGACAAGGCGACCGAATCCTCCAGATCGACGATAATCACGTCGGCCCCGGTATCGGCGGCCTTGCCCAGCTTCTTCTCGCTGTCACCCGGAACGAACAGCCAGGACCTCTGGTGCATGGTTGCGACCCCTTTCAGACTCAGGCGGCGGCTTCGGCCAGTGTCGGATAGTCGGTGTAGCCCGCCGCGCCCGGCAGGTACCACGACCGCGGCACATCGACATTGGGTGCCCATTCCGCGCCAATCCGGATACGTTCGGCCAGGTCCGGGTTGGAGATGTAGGGCCGGCCAAAGCTGACTGCCTCGCAGGCTCCGCTCGCCACTTCGGCGGCGGCGCTTTCGGCGGTGTAATCGCTGTTGAGCACCATCGGACCCTTGTAGATCGTGCGCAGGTGCGCGCCCTGCTTGGGCACTTCGGTTGCACCGAAAGTGCCGTCCGGCCCGGGCTGGCGCAGTTCGAGGAAACCGACGCTCAGTTCCTGCAGCACCTTGGCCGCCGCGCCAAAGGTTTCGGCCGGGGTCGCATCGTCGCACCCTTGCGTCTCGCCATTGGGGGAGAGGCGGATCGAGACGCGGCCCGCGCCCCAGACATCGATCAGCCGCTCCAGCACTTCGCGCATCAGCCGCACGCGGTTCTCGGGCGAGCCGCCGTAATCGTCGTCGCGCAGGTTGGACGAGCTGCGGATGAACTGGTCGATCAGGTAGCCATTGGCCCCGTGCAGCTGGACCCCGTCGAACCCGGCAGCCTTGGCATTGGCGGCCGCCTTGCCATAGTCATCGACGATCCGGGCGATGTCATCGAGGGTCGCGGCGCGGGCCTGCTCATGGGGCTTGCGACCGGTCGGGGTGTGGGCATGGTCAGGCGCCGTGGTGGCCGAGGCCGAGACCGGCGCATTGCCGCCGAGGAAATCCGGGTGAACCAGCCGGCCCATGTGCCAGAGCTGCAGGATGATCCGCCCGCCGGCCTGGTGCACGGCCTCGGTCGTGAGCTTCCAGCCTTCGGTCTGGGCCTCGCTCCAGACGCCGGGGGCGGCGGGCCAGCCGAGCCCTTCCACCGAGATACCGGTCGCTTCGGAAATGATCAGGCCCGCGCCGGCGCGTTGGCGATAGTATTCGGCGATCAGCGCATTGGGGACCGAACCCGGGTCCGAGCGGCCGCGGGTCAGCGGAGCCATCAAGATGCGATTGGGGCATTGAATCGCGCCGAGCGAAACCGGCTGGAACAGAGCGTCGTGCAATTAGGCCTCCACCATTTGACTTTGCTTTCTTAACCGAGCGGCTAAGGCATCATGATGAGCAAGGCAATGGGGGCAGCAACACCGTGGCACTTTGCGGCCCTGCTGGGCGGCAATGTCGCGCTGGCATTGGGGCCGATGTGGGTGCGGCTGGCCGATAGCGGCCCGGTTTCGGCCGGGTTCTGGCGGCTGGCCCTGGCCGTGCCGTTCTTTGTCCTGCTCGCCCGCCTGAACCGCCAGCCGCTGACCGGCGCGCCGCGCACGGTGCTGTGGGGGGTATTGGCGGGCGGTGTGTTCTTTGCGCTCGACCTGTCGAGCTGGCACCTGGGGATCGAACTGACCCGGCTGGGCAATGCCACGCTGTTCGGCAATGCCGGCTCAATCCTGATCGCCGCCTGGGGCCTGATCGCGCTGCGCCGCTGGCCGCACACGCCCGAATGGCTGGCCTTTGGCGCGGCGATCGTCGGCTCGGCCGTGCTGCTGGGGCGAAGCCTGCAGATCGACCATACCACCCTGATCGGCGATCTGCTCTGCCTGCTCGCCGGGTTCCTCTATACCTTCTACATCCTGCTGGCGCAGCGCGGGCGGGCCGTCCTGGGCAGTTGGGCGCTGCTGTTCTGGTCCAGCCTGATCGGCCTGCCGGTGATGGCCGGGTTCGCGCTGCTGCTGGGCGAACCGTTCTGGCCGACCAATTGGGGGCCGGTGATTGCCCTCTCCATCACCAGCCAGCTGATTGGCCAGGGCCTGCTGGTCTATGCCCTGCGGCACTTCCCGCCGCTGGTGATCGGCCTGGCGCTGCTGACCCAGCCAACGGTGGCGGTCGCGGTCGGCTGGATCTGGTTCAACGAGGTGCTGGGGCCGCTGGATCTGCTCGGCATGGCGCTGGTCGCCGCCGGGCTGGTGCTGGCGCGCGTGGCTGAGCGCCCCGCAGCGCCGCCGCTGGACGGCGAAGAGCGCCCTTAGCCTTCGGGCGTTTCGGCCGGTTCGGGGGCAGCCGCCGGCGCTTCGGGCGCGGGCGTTTCCGCCGCCTCGGTTGCCGTCGGATCGGCGGCCTTCGCCTTTCCTTCGCCCTCAACCTTGGGCGCAAGCGGCGCCTGCGAACGCACAGTATCAAGCGGCAGCATCGCGTCGCTGGCGCTGGCGGGCAGGATCTCGCCCGCGGCCTTGCCGGCGCCTTCGTCCTTCTTGCCTGAACCACAGGCGGCCAGCGCCAGGGCGAGGACCAGGATCGGCAGGTTACGCATCGCCATTCACTCCTGCGGGCAGGGCCGTTCGAGCGCGGCCAGGAATTCCGGGGCACGGGCGAGCAGCGCCGCATCCCAGGTCGGCATATCCACCGCATGGCCCAGCCGCGCAAGGCTGGTCACGCCAAACTCCTCGATGCCGCAGGGGACGATCCCGCCAAAGTGCGAAAGGTCGGGATCGAGGTTGACCGAGAAGCCGTGCATCGTCACCCAGCGGCGAATCCGCACCCCGATCGCGCCGATCTTGGCCTCGCGCCCGTCGATATCGCGGGTCCAGATCCCGATCCGCCCTTCGCTGCGCCAGGACTCGACGCCAAAGTCGGCCAGGGTCGCAATCACCCAGCCTTCCATCGCATGGACAAAGCCGCGCACGTCGCGCGCCCGGCGCTTGAGGTCCAGCAGGACATAGCCGATCCGCTGGCCCGGCCCGTGATAGGTATAGCGCCCGCCGCGCCCGGCCTCGACCACTTCGAAGCGCGGATCGAGCAGTTCATCCGCCGCGGCGCTGGTCCCGGCGGTATAGACCGGCGGGTGTTCGAGCAGCCAGACCAGCTCGTCCGCCGTGCCTTCGGCGATGGCGGCATTGCGCGTCGTCATGAAATCGAGTGCATGGCGATAGGGCACCTGCTCATAATCGCGGCGCCATTCGATCGCGGAAGGCAGGTCCTGAATCATCGCGCGTTGCGTGGCGGCAATCGCTGCTGTTATCAAGGGGCAACAACCAAGGAGAGCATGCGATGCGGTTTGACAGCAACCGGGCCTGGCAAGAGGCCACAGCGCTGGTATCGGCCAACCGTGACGTGCTGTGGGCACTGGCCGGGGTGTTCCTGGTCCTGCCCAGCTTTGCCGTGGGCGTGCTCGCCCCGCCGCCCCAGCCGCCAGCCGGCGGGGACAGCGATGCCATGATGGCGATGCTCTCGGCCTATTACAGCAGCAGCTGGCCGTGGTTGCTGGGCATGGCAGTGTGCCAGGTGATCGGTACCCTGGCGATGCTGGCGCTCTATACCGACCGGACCCGTCCGACGGTGGCCGAAGCGCTCAAGCTGGCCGGGCGCGGCGCGCTGCCGGTGATCGCCGCGCAATTGCTGGCGGGGATGGTTTTTGCCCTTGGCGCCATGATCCCGGTTACGCTGGCTGCGCTGACCGGATCGAAGGGCTTTGCCACCCTGGTTGTGGCCGCCTGTCTGGTCGCATTTGTTTGGGTGATGGTCCGGATCTCGCTGGTCGCGCCGGTGGTGATGGTCGATGGTGAGCGCAACCCGGTGGCTGCACTCAAGCGGTCCTGGGGGCTGACCCAGGGCAACGCCGGACGGCTGCTGCTGTTCTATGCCCTGCTGCTGATCGGCTTCGGGATCGTGATCCTGCTGGTCGGTGGTCTGGCCGATCTGCTGCTGCGGCTGGCGCTGGGGATGGAACTGGGCACGGCGCTGGGTACGCTGGTTTCGGCTGCGCTGCAGGCCGTGATGGCGATCTTCTTCATGGCGGTTTACGCCGCGACGCACCGCCAGCTCGCCCGCCCGGAAATGACCGCGCCGGTCATCCCGATCGAGTAGGATGCTCGGTCCAATCCTGCTCAACGTGTCATCCCCGCGAAAGCGGGGACCCATGGTCAAACGTCGCGCCATGGGTCCCCGCTTTCGCGGGGATGACAATCGGGTGGGTTTAGCTGAAGGGGCATTGCCCCTCACCTAAGGCTACTCTTTCCAGCCCCAGAACAGCTTGCAGGGCAGCACGTTCAGCCACTCGAAATCCCCATCGATCCGGCTGAAGTGGCGCGCCATGTAGTCGCGGGCCTTGGCGCTGAACTGATAGACCAGGAAGGCCCCGCCGGGCCGCAGCACCCGGTGCGTCGCCGCCGCGATCGCCGGGCCAACGCCATCGGGCAGGGTGGAGAAAGGCAGGCCCGAAAGCACATAGTCGGCATGGTCGAAGCCGTGGGCGTGGACGATATCCTCCACGTCGGCAGCCGATCCCAGCACGGGGATGAACCGGCTGTCGGTAATCGTGGCCTTGAGATAGTCGATATAGAGCGGGTTCGTATCGATCACGATCAGTCGGCCGTCGCGCGGCAACCGTTCCAGCACCGGGCGACAGAACGTGCCGACGCCCGGGCCATATTCGACGAACAGCTTGCACTCATCCCACTTCACCGGGCCGAGCATCCGGGCAATCGTGAAGCGCGAGGAGGGGATGATCGATCCGACCATTACCGGGTGTTCGATAAAGCCCTGCAGGAAGACCCCCCACGGTCCCATCGCGCGCATGACGCGCTGCTTGATCCGGGCGGAGAGTGGCTTGCGGGCAAGCTGGGTCGAAGTCATGCGGGGGGCTGGTTCCTGTATTAGGCAGCTATAGCGCCGCTTTCACAAATTTGCCCGGCCATTGCAAGGCAGATGCGACGGACATAGGGACGAAGATGATGACAGAGCCCGCTTCCCCCCCATCTGGTTCCACCGGAGGCGTTACCGCGAGCCTGCCGCGCAGCCGCGTCGCGCTGCTTTTCACGGTCATGCTGGTGACTGCGGCGGGCAATACGGCGATGCAATCGGTCATGCCTTCGATCGGCACGGCGCTGCAGGTCGAGGATTTCTGGATCAGTCTGGCCTATACCTGGTCGGCGCTGCTGTGGATGCTCTGCGCCCCGTTCTGGGCCCGGCGCAGCGACCGGCGCGGACGCAAGGCGATGATGGCGCTGGGGCTGATGGGCTTCATTTCCAGCTTCGGCCTGTGCGGGATGGCGCTGTGGCTGGGGCTGCACGGCTATCTCGGCGCACTGGGCACCCTGCTGCTGTTCGCGGCCTGCCGCTCGCTCTACGGCGGATTCGGCTCGGCCGCGCCGCCGGCGGTCCAGGCCTATGTCGCGAGCCGCACCAGCCGGGCCGAGCGGACCCAGTCGCTCTCGCTGATCTCCTCCAGCTTTGGCCTCGGCACCGTGCTCGGGCCGGCGCTCGCGCCGCTGCTGATCTTGCCGGGGCTTGGTCTGGTCAGCCCGTTCTTTGCCTTCACCATGATTGCCGTGGTCGTGCTGATCGCGCTGCGGCTGCGGCTGCCCGACGATGCCCCGGCCTATGCCGCGCGCGGCGAAGTGCTGGCCGCCCCGTTCAGCGCCAACTCCGATTCGCGGATGCGCGGCGAGGGCGAGGAAGCCGACGACGGCGCGCTGCCGCCCGAAGTGCCCGACCTCAAGTGGACCGACCGGCGGATTCGCCCCTGGTTGGTGGCCGGACTGCTGGGCGGCCATGCCCAGGCCATGGTCATGGGCATTGTCGGCTTCCTGATCCTTGACCGGCTGCACCTGCGCGACACGCCGATGGCCGGGGCCGGGCCAACTGGTCTGGTGCTGATGTCCGGCGCCATTGCCACCCTGCTGGCGCAGTGGGGGATCATCCCGCTGTGGAAGCTGGGCCCGCGCGCCTCGGCGCTGTGGGGGGTCAGCCTGGCCGCACTGGGTGTCGCCCTGCTGGCCGTGGCGCAGGACCTCCACGCGATCACCATCGGTACGGCGATTGCCTGCCTGGGCTTCGGCCTGTTTCGCCCGGGCTTTACCGCCGGAGCCAGTCTGGCGGTCAGCCGCGCCGAACAGGGGCAGTCAGCCGGGATCGTCGCCTCGGTCAACGGCGCGGCCTATATCGTCGCGCCGGCGATCGGGGTCTGGCTCTATGGCCACTCCTCGTGGATCGGCTTTGCCGTGATCGAACTGCTCTGCCTGGCGGTGCTGATCCTTGGCCTGAAAAGCATGGGCAAGGACGAGGACCTGATCGAGCGGCGTTAGAGGATCTCCAGGACCTTGTCCTGGGGGCGGCACAGCCGCACGCCCTTGTCGGTTTCAACCAGCGGGCGTTCGATCAGCTTGGGCTGGGCTGCCATCGCCGCCAGCACCGTTGCCGCCTCGGCGGCGGGCAGGCCGCGCTCTTCGGCATCGGTGCCGCGCAGGCGCAGGCCCTGCTGCGGCGCGATCCCGGCATCGCGATAGAGCTGGGCAAGCTTTTCCGCGCTAGGCGGGTTCGCCAGATACTCAACCACGGTCACCTCCACCCCCGGCGTCTCCTGCAGGATCGCCAGCGTCTTGCGCGAGGTGCCGCAGGCCGGGTTGTGCCAGATCGTTGCTTTCACGGAGGGCTTCCTTTCGGTTCGTCGCGATCCCTTAGCAAAAAGGGCTGCGGCGGCAATTTGATCCTTGTCAATGCGAGCGATTCGCATTAGCGGCATTCTCGTTATTGCAAATCATTCGCAAGATGGGGATCTGATGAATACTCGCGTCGCTCTGCTCGTTTCGACCGTCCTGCCCGCCATGGCGCTGGCAGCGCCCGCCCGGGCGGAGGTGGCAGCCGAAGCGGTCGATGCTCCCGCGATCATCGTTTACGGCGTGCCCGACGGCTATGACATCGAGAAGACCCGCACCGCCACCAAGACCGAGACCCCGCTGATCGACGTGCCGCAGACCGTCACGGTCCTGAGCCGCGAACAGCTGGACGATCAGGGCGTCGAATCGCTGGGCGATGCGCTGCGCTATGTCCCCGGCGTGGTCCTGGGCCAGGGGGAAGGCCACCGCGACCAGATCACCCTGCGCGGCCAGAGCACCACGGCCGATTTCTTCCTCGACGGCCTGCGCGATGACGCGCAGTACTATCGCCCGCTCTACAATACCGACCGGGTCGAAGTGCTGAAGGGCGCCAATGCCCTGATCTTCGGCCGCGGCGGCGGCGGCGGGGTGATCAACCGCGTCTCCAAGGCACCGGAGTTCGAAAAGGCCCGCACCGACTTTGCCGGCGGGGTCGACAGCTTCGGCGGCTGGTCGCTGGCAGCCGACCTGGACCGGCCGCTGAGCGAAAGCTTCGCGGCGCGCCTCAACGCGACTTACGAGGAATTCGCCAACCACCGCGATTTCTACGATGGCCACTTTGTCGGGATCGCCCCGACGCTCGGCTGGAAGCTGGGCGAAGCGACCCGCGTGGTCCTGGCCTATGAATATGCCGAGGATCGCCGGATCACCGATCGCGGCGTCCCCTCGTTCGGCGGCAAGCCGCTGACCGGCTATGACGAGGTGTTCTTTGGCGATCCGGCGATCAATCGCTCCAGCGTAACCGCGCATATCGCCCGCGCCCGGCTCGATCACGATTTCTCGGATAGCCTGACCGCCAACCTCTCGGTCCAGTTCGCGGACTACGACAAGTATTACGGCAATATCTATCCCCGCGCCGCCGCGTCCGCGACGCGGGTCGACGTCGAGGGCTATGAGAACTTCACCAAGCGCCAGAACTGGAGCGCGCAGGGCAACCTTGTCTGGAAGGGCAACACTGGCGGCATCGGCCACCAGCTGCTGATCGGGTTCGAAGCGAGCGACCAGGACACCAGCGACAGCCGCCGTCTTGCCGTGTTCCCGGGACAACCCAACACCAGCCGGGCGTCCGTGCTGCTTGGCCCCGTGATCTCGATCCCGGCTGTCACCTGGAGTGGGGTGACCAGAAGCTCGGCCTCGAATGTTCGCGCCCTCTCTGCCTATGTCCAGGATCAGATCGATCTTGGCGAAGTGGTGAAGCTGGTCCTGGGGCTGCGCTATGACGACTTCCGGATCGAGGCGACCAACCTGATCGCTGTGCCGGTGCCGACCACTGTCAGCCGCACCGACGGCAAGTGGAGCCCGCGCGCCGGGCTGATCATCAAGCCGCGCGAAAACGTGTCGCTCTATGCCTCCTACGCCAAGAGCTTCCTACCGCAGTCGGGCGACCAGTTCACCTCGCTCGACGCGACCACGGCCAGCCTTGCCCCGGAAGAGTTCCGCAACCTTGAAGCCGGGGTGAAGTGGGACCTGACCGAGCGGCTGGCCTTCACCGCCGCGCTGTTCCAGATCGACCGCACCAATACCCGCGCCAACGATCCGGTCACTGGCCTTCCTGTTCAGACCGGCAAAAGCCGCACCAAGGGCTTCGAGCTCGCCATGGTTGGCCAGCTGACCAAGGGCCTGCAGGTGACGCTGGGCTATGCGCTGCAGGATGGCGATGTGGTCTCGACCACTACCGCCGCACCGGCCGGACGGACCCTCGCCCAGGTCCCGCGCCACCAGTTCTCGGCCTGGGGCCGCTATGACATCACCGATCGCTTCGGTGTGGCCGTGGGCGCGGTGCGCCAGTCGCAGCAGTTCGCCACGATCAGCAATCAGGTGCGCATGCCCGGCTTCACCCGGATCGACGCGGCGCTGTTCTACAAGCTGTCCGATGCCATGCAGGTGCAGCTCAATGTCGAGAACCTGACCGACACCGACTATTTCCCCAACGCCCATACCGATAATAACATCAGCACCGGCGCGCCGCTGAATGCGCGGCTAGGGGTGAAGCTGCGGTTCTGAGCTGCACATAATCCGTCATCCCCGCGCTAGCGGGGATGAGGAGAAGTGGGTTAGCGCTGGGCGATCAGCCCTGCCCGCTCGCTCAGCCAGCGCCGGTTGCCCCATTCGACTTCGCGAAAGGCGCCGAAGACCGAACGTTCCGGCGCGGTCTGGCCGGTGCGGCCCAGCGCGTTGATCTGGGCATAGAACCAGTACTGCCCGGCAAAGCCATCGATCGCCCGCAGCGCCGGCACGGCCTTCAGAACCGAGAGCCAGGCCGGGAACAGGCCCAGCCCGTTTTCGGCGCGCGGCAGGCTGTCTGCCCCGGCCAGGATCCGTGCCGCCCCATCCGGCTCAACACACAAGGGCCGACCCAGACCGATCACATCGGCGGCCCCGCGCGCCAGGGCCTCTTCCATGGCCGCGCGGCTGCGGAAGCCGCCGGTGACCATCAGCGGCACCTTGACCGCCTCCTTCATGGCGAGCGCGAAATCGACGAAATAGGCCTCGCGCGCCAGGGTCGAGGCCTTGACGCCGGGCTGCTCGACCGGTTCCAACCCTTCGATCCCGAGCAGCCTGGGCTGCTCATAAGTCCCGCCCGAAATCTCGATCAGGTCAGCCCCGTCATCGGCCAGCCACCCGGCGACGGTCTGGCTGTCCTCGAAGGCAAATCCGCCCTTCTGGAAATCGGCGCTGTTAAGCTTCACTGACAGCGCGAACTGCGCTCCCACTGCCGCCCGCGTGGCCTTGACTACCGCCCGCAGGAACCGCGCCCGGTTCTCCAGGCTGCCGCCCCACTGGTCGGTCCGCTGGTTGGAACGCGGGCTGAGGAACTGCGAGATCAGGTAGCCGTGGGCGGCATGAATCTGCGCGCCATCGAACCCACCCTCGCGGCAGGAATGAGCAGCGCTGGCGAACCGCGCGATCAGGTCGGTGATCTCGCCCTCGGTCAGCGCGACCGGCTCGCCGAACTGGCCGCCCGGCAGGCCCAGCTTGACCGCGGACGGCGCCTTGGGGTGCGGGTTGACCGGCTTCATCGTTTGCCGCCCGGCATGACTGATCTGCGCCCAGAACTGCGCACCGCCCGCCTTGGCCGCGCCGGTCCAGCGGCGCAGCGCATCGATCATGGCCCCATCGGCCGGCCGGTCCAGGATCACATTGCCGGGCCGCTCCAGATGATCGCCATCGACCTGGACATTGCCAGAAAGCAAAAGCCCGCAGCCACCGGCACCCCAGACGCGGTAGAGCTGCTCCAGCTCCGCCGGCGGGCGGCCCAGCGGATCGGCCAGCCCCTCAGTCATCGCCGCCTTGGCGAGGCGATTGGGGAGCACGGCCCCGCAGGGCAGGGTTAGCGGCTGGTCAAGCATGAGGGTTCTCCGGTCAGGGCGCCTTGATCGCGGGCACGGCCCGCGCCGCATCTTCCGGCGTGGTGCCGGGGGCCGGCACTGGATCGATCGTTTCCAGCCGCCGCATGACCCGTCCGGCGCGCTGGATCGCGCCGACCAGCCGCGGATAGACCCCGCAGCGGCACAGGTTGGGCACGGCAGCAATGATGTCTTGCGGCGTCGGATCGGCATTGCGCGCCAGCAGCGCCGCAGCGGCAATCGCGATGCCGGGGGTGCAGAAGCCGCACTGGATCGCCTGCTCTGCCACCAGCGCCTGCTGCACCGGGTGCGAGCGATCGGGCGAAAGCCCCTCGATCGTGGTCACCACCCGGCCCTCGGCTTCGGCCAGGCTCATCTGGCACGACATCTTGGCCTCGCCATCGACCAGCACCATGCAGGCCCCGCAATCGCCCACGCCGCAACCATATTTGGTGCCGGTGAGGTTCGCCGCATCGCGCAGCGCCCACAGCAGCGGGGTCTGCGGATCCATGTCGAACGCCAGCGGGCGCTCGTTGACGGTCAGCCGGGACATCGCGAGAGTTTAGTCGCGCCAGCTGCGGTCGGTCCGGTCGATGATCCGGACCCAGGCATCGAAATCGGCCTTGCCCGGGCCGCCGGGCAGGCGGACCTGGCCCAGGTCGCGCTGATGCACGGCCACGACCTCGTCCGGGATCACGACCGGCTTGCCAGCGGCCATCGTCGCCAGCTGGATCTCGCAGGCACGCTGCAGCGACCAGTGCTGAATGAAGATCTCGCCAATCGATCGGCCCAGGATCACCGGGCCATGATTGCGCAGCATCAGGATGCGGTTGTCACCCAGGTTGGCCAGCAGCCGCTCGCCCTCTTCGTCGCGGACGGTAATGCCTTCGAAATCGTGGTAGCTCAGCTTGCCGATGAAGTTGCAGGCATAGAAATTGACCGGCTGCAGCCCGCCTTCCAGGCTGCACACCGCCATCGTCGCGGTGGTATGGGTGTGGCAGATCGCATGGGCCCATTCGACGTGGCGGTGGAAATAGGCGTGCTGGGTGAAGCCTGCCTTGTTGACCGGGAACGGGCTGCCGTCGAGCGTGTTGCCGTCGATATCGATCTTGACCAGGTTGCTGGCGCAAACCTCGGAATAGTGCAGGCCATAGGGGTTGATCAGGAAGGCCCCTGCCTCACCCGGCACCTTGAGCGAGATGTGGTTATAGATCGACTCGCTCCAGCCGAGGTGATCGAACACGCGGTAGCAGGCGGCCAATTCCTGCCGCGCCTGCCATTCGGCTTCGCTGCAATCGAGGTTGCGCGCGTGAGCGTTCTTGATCGAGGTAGCCATCGAATCCCTCCGGTTGTGCTTTGCAACTTTCCTAGGCCAAGCGACCTCACATGGAAATGCGGAAACCGGCCCAGACCGTGCGCGGCGCGCCCAGGTCGATGCTACCCGCCTGGTTGCGGGTGATGATCTGCTCGTCGGTCAGGTTCTCGGCCCGCAGGACCAGCAGCAGGTGCCGGGTCAGCGGGACTTCCGCGACTGCATCGAGCGTGGTCGCGGCGGGCAGGCGGTCGGTCTCGAGATCGTCCTCCCACTGCGCGCCGGTGTGGCGCAGGCTGGCGGCCAGCAGCCAGCGTTCGGCCGGGCGCCAAGCGAGGGTCGTGCTGGCAGAGAGGCGCGGGACCTGGGCCGGGCGCTTGCCATCGAGCGCCGCTGAAGCCCCGCTCGACTCGACCCGGGCCGAGAGCCACGACAGCGCGGCATCCAGGCTGACCTGGCCCAGCTTGGCCGCGACCGAAGCCTCCACCCCGCGCGAATGGACCGCATCGACATTGCGGCGCTCGCGCAAGTTCGCGCCGATCGTGACATTGGCGATCGCGCCCTTCACCCGGTTGTCGAACCCGGTCAGGCGCAGCGTCAGGTCGGGCAGCGGGGTCCAGTCCAGCCCGCCCTCGAAGCCTTCGAGCCGCTCGTTCTCCAGCGCCGCATTGGCGCGGGTTGTGACGGGGAAGACCGTGAAGGGCCGGTAGAGTTCATTGAGCGTCGGCTGCCGCAGCCCGGTATAGGCAGCGGCGCGCAGCGAGAGCCCGGGTGCCGCTTCAACCAGCAGCCCGCCGCGCAGGCTTTCCTGCCAGCCGGAGCGGTTCGCAAACGTGCGGTCAGTAGTGACGGTCCCGGCAGCATTGGCCTCACGGAAGAAGCCTTCCGCCACCGTCCAGCGATCGGCCCGCGCGCTCAGCGTCAACAGGGCCGGGCCAAGGCGCCAGTCATGCTCGGCATAGAGCCCGAGGTCGGAGTTGACCCCGCCGGCCTTGCGCCGCGCGGTGACGAGGCCGGTGATCGCGCTATAGGCCTCTTCCTGCATCTCGCCGCGCTGACGCCGCCAGTCGATCCCCAGCCGCAGCGTCTGCCCCTCACCCACCGGCGGGCGCAGTTCGAACTTGGCACCCAGGCCCGTCGCCGGGGTGCGCCGCTGGTCGAGCGTCTTGCGGAACGAGGTCGCGGAAATGACCACGTTGGAGAAATCGCGCGCCTGGACATAGCCCAAGGCCTCGAATTGCCAGGCACCGCGCCCGACCAGGCGCAGGCTGGCATCCTGCCCGCTCGCCCCGGTATCGGCCCCGGCAAAGCGCAGGGTGCGCTGGTCATCGAACAGCAGTGCCCGCGCCTGCAGCTCGATATCGGAAGTCAGCGGTGCGACGGCGCGCAGCCCCGTCGACCACGAATCGAACCGCGCCCGGACCGAGGCCGGAACCCGCTGGCTTTCGGGCGTGGTCCAGAACCCCTGGCCGCGATCCCAGCGGCCCGAGACTACGGCAAAGCCGCTGCCGAGGCGCGGGGCGAGCGAGGCGGACAGCTCGCTCTCGCCCCGGTCATTGACCAGGGCCGCGGCCGACAGCAGGCCCAGCGTGTCCGGCCCGGCCGAGGCAAGGTCGATCGTCCCCGCCACGGCTCCGGCCGCAAAGGCCCCGGCCCCGCCGCCGCGCAGTACGCGGACCGAGTCCAGCCGCTCGGGCGGCAGCGCCGAAAGCGGGACATAGCCGAAGAAGGGATCGACCAGCGGCACGCCATCGAGCAGCACCAGCGTCCGGCTGGAGGCGTTGCCGCCCAGCCCGCGCAGGGTAATCCCCTGGGCCGAAGGATTGGAGGAGCGGCTGTCCGAACGGCGGAACTGTTGGATGCCGGGAGCCCGGCTCAGCAGATCCTCGATCCGGCCCGAAGCGAGCGTCCGCGCGTCTTCGGCCGTCAGGACATCGCTGGCAAAGGCGCGCTGGCCCGCCGGCAGATCCAGCGCCTTGCCGGTGACGATTATCTCTTGGGGATCGGGCGCCTGCGCCAGCGCCGGGCCAGCCAGGGCCAGCAGTGCGAGCGCAGAAAAGTGGTGCCGCTTACGTGACTCGAACACGTGACCCCATCATTACGAATGATGTGCTCTACCAACTGAGCTAAAGCGGCGCTGCACCTTGTGGTGTGTGGAGGCCCGAGCCGGAATCGAACCGGCGTAAACGGATTTGCAGTCCGGTGCGTAACCACTCCGCCATCGGGCCATCCATCCCCTTGGGCGAACCCTCCGGGAGCCGCGCCACTAGCCGAGCGGGCCGATCAGTGCAACCGATTCATCGGGCGCACTTTACTGCACCCGCTGGAAGGCCAACCGGCGGGTTGCGGGATCGGCGCTCTCCAGTTTGACCCGCACCCGGTCACCCGGAACGACCTCGCGCGCGGTGGTCCGCGCAACCACCGGCAGGTCGCACAATTGGATCCGCGCGCCTTGTTCGCCGAGGTCCGTAACAACGGCATCGAACAGCTCGCCAGTCCGGTCGGCCAGCATGGCTGTTTCGGCGAGATCCACCACGGCGCGCTCGATCTGCCCGGCGCGGGCATCGCCGCGCTGCATGGCGGAGGGCAGCAACGGGAAGGCCGCCAAAATCGGTTCGGGCACCGTCCGGCCATTGGCGAGGGCCAGGGCCGCCTCGACCACATAGCGATCCGCCAGCCGCCGCAGCGGGGCCGTGGCATGGGCATAGGGCGCGGCGATGGCCGCATGCCAGGGCACTGCCCCCGGCACGAACGGCGCATAGCTGGCCCCTTGCCCGGCGCGGCGGACCGCCAGCATGAAGGCGGCATGGCGCGGATCGGCGGGATCGAGCAGCTTTTCGAACTGGGCGAGCGGCGCGGCATCGGGCCAGGTCAGGCCAAAGGCGCGGGCGGTCTGGCGCAGCCGCGCTTCGGAGCGCGGATCAGGCCCGGCCATGACGCGAAACAGCCCGGTCTCATGCTCCAGCAGCAGCTTCGCCACCGCCAGGTTACAGGCCAGCGAGAGCGCGGCGTTACGGGTTTCGGACGGGAGCAACGGGCGGAACCGGAGGTGAAACTGGCCATCGCCGCCGCGCTCAACCTGCTGTTCAGGCGGATCGACCCGGGCCGCCCCGCGCCGCGCCTCGGCCAGTTCGATCCGCGCGGCAATCTCGAGAAATCCGGGCGGCAGGTCGTCATCTTGCACGCTCTCGTATGCCAGCTTGGCGCGGCTGCGGATGACGGCCCGGGTTACGCCATCAAGCGTTGTCTCACCATCGGGCCGGACCCGCACGCTAAAGACCACGGCCGGGCGCGGACCATCGGGCAGCAGGCTGGCAGCGCCCTCGGCCAGAACCGGCGGAAAGAGCCCGGCCTTGCCATCGGGCAGGTACGTAGTGACGCCGCGCTGCCAGGCTTCGGCATCAAGCGCGCTGCCGGGCGCAACGAACCAGCCGACATCGGCAATGGCATAGTGCAGCAGCCAGTCGCTTCCCGCCGGCTCGATCGCGAAGGCCTGGTCAAGGTCCGTCGCCCCGGCGGGATCGAGCGTGACGAAGGCGCGCGCCGTCCAGTCGGCATGCTCTGTCGGGTGGCGCTTAGCTGCGACCTCAGCAGCAGCAAGCACTTCGGGTGGGAACCCTTCCGGCACCTGGAACTGCTGGCGCAAGGTCGCCAGCCCTTCGGCCAGCAGGCAATCGGGATCACGCAAGGTCCGCATCTAAGGCCTGTCCTTATTTGGCTCCAAGCGGTCTAGACCAAGTTGCCGCTGCAACACACTGGATCCGCCAATAAACAACCGTCGCCCCGTGCTTGACACGGGGCTGGGCTGTTCTTTCCAGCGCCGCGCTGCCGTCAGGAAGCCAAGCCCCGTGTCAAGCACGGGGCGACGAGGGTGGGTTTATGGCCTTTGCAGCGGCGCAAAGCAAAAGGCCTCCCCGGCTGCCCGGAGAGGCCTCTTGTCGGTTCAGGTGAACGTGCTGGCTTAGAACTTGCCGCGCAGCGTCACACCGAAGGTGCGCGGTTCGCCCGGGAAGCCGACGAACAGCTGGTTGGCAGTACCGGCCAGACCGGTCGAAGCCGGCGAGGCAACCGCACGGAAGGTCCCGCCACCCTGCAGCGGCATGTCCGCACCGATCATGTAGTACTTCTTGTTGAGCAGGTTCTGGGCCCAGACTTCGATGCCCCACTTGCGATCGGCACCGTAGAGCCCGATGCGGCCATTGACCGTCACGAAGCTGTCCTGGACCTTTTCAAGGTCAAGGTCCGAACCGGTGTTGGTATCGCCCTGCAGACGGGTGTCGAGGTAGAACAGCGCCGACATACCGCTGTCACCGATCGGCGGACTCCAGCTCATCCCGGCAGTAACGGCATACTGCGGGGCGTTCGACATGGTGTTGCCCGGCAGCTGGAACAGCACCGGCGAGAGCGGACGACCGCCCGTGCCGACCAGGTCATTGGCGTACTTGGTGTCGACGTAAGTCAGGCCAGCATTGACCGTGAAGTGACGGGCCGGACGCAGGAAGGCTTCGAGTTCGAAGCCCTTCGAGGTCACACCCGGCTTCAGGCGGTTAGCCGCGCACGAACCGGTCGTGGCCGAACCATCCTTGTCCGCGCCGCCCAGGCTGTCCTTGCAGGCCTGGATGTTGGTGACTTCAAAGTTCACCCCGTTGAAGGTGTTGAGCTGGTAGTTGGTATAGCGCTGATAGAACGCCGCGAAATTCACGTCGATCCCGTCGCCATCGTACTTGAAGCCCACTTCGAAGGCGTCAACCTTCTCGCTGGCAAACTGCAGGTCGGTCGCTTCCGGACGGCCGTTGCCCGGGGTGAAGGCCGGACGGGCCAGACGGGCAGCGCAGGCCGCATCGAAGGTGGTGTTGCAGGTGCGGTCCAGCGCCGAGAAGTCCAGGTTGAAACCGCCCGCCTTGTAGCCCTTCGAGGCCGAGGCATAGAGCATCAGGTCTTCGGTCGGCTTGACGCTGAGCACGGCAGTACCCGTCCACTGACCTTCGCTGAACTCGGTGCCCGGGGCACCGCGCGCGAACGAGGGCGCCGATCCGTTGATGACGCAGGCCAGCGAGGCCAGCGACTGGAGCGGCGTGTTCAGGATTGCCGGGCACAGCGTGTTGGTGAAGCGGGCATCTGCGGCCAGCGTCTTGCTTTCATGGGTGTAGCGCGCACCCACGGTCAGCATCACCTTGTCTTCGACGATATCGAAGGTGTTGTGGGTGAACAGCGCCCAGTTGTTGCTGCGCTGGTCAAAGCTCGCGCCATTGTTGCCGGTGCCGTTGAGGCGGGCCGAGGCAGTCGCCAGGGCCAGGCCCTGGAAGCCCGGGAACACCGTGGTCGGCAGGTTCGAGCAGGTGGCCGAGGCCGGGTTGACGTTGGCGGCCGAAATCGCCGTCGCAGCCAGGCAGTTGGCATAACGCTCGTAGTCCGCGCCGTAGACAATGTCGTCATCGACGAAGAGCTTTTCGTTGGCGTAGTAACCGCCGACGAGCCAGTCGAGCCGGCCATCAAGCGCTTCGCCCTGCAAGCGGAGTTCCTGGGTGAACAGCTTGAAGTGGCGATCAAGATCGAACCGCTTCAGGATGTCCATCGCCTGGAAATCGCCGTCCTGACCCTGCTCGTTGAGGTAGTCGCGATAGGCGGTGATCGAGGTCAGCGTGGCGCCGCCCAGATCCCAGGTCAGTTCGCCCGAGAGGCCCCAGTCCTTGCTGTCGGTGCGATAGGTCACGCCCGGGGTGGTCGACTGGCGGCGGACAAAGCTTTCGTTGGCTGGCGCAACCTGGAAGTTGGCACCAAAGGCCTGGACCAGCGGCAGCAGCGAGTTGGCGCTGGCGACGGGGAAACCGTCGGCCCCGCGCGACAGGTTGCGAACCGGGTTCAGCAACACGCCGCCGCAGCAGTTCTCGGCCTTCTTCGAATAGTCGGCGATCAGACGAAGCTTGATGTCGTCGGTCGGTTCCCAGGCCACCTGGCCGCGAACCAGCCAGCGGTCACGGTCGTTGATGTCGGGCTCACCGGGGGTGGCGTTCTCGATAAAGCCATCGCGCTTCTGCCAGACGGCATCGATACGGGCAGCGGCGGTGCTGCCGAGCGGCACGTTGACCGCGCCGTCGAGGCGCCAGAAGTTGTAATTGCCATAGGTGGCCGAGGCATTGCCCGAGAAGCCGTCCGACAGGCTCGGGCCCTTGGTGACGATGTTGATCAGGCCGGCGGTCGAGTTGCGGCCGAACAGCGTGCCCTGGGGGCCGCGCAGCACTTCGACGCGCTCGATCTCACCCAGTTCGGACAGGCCGACGCCGGTGCGGCTGCGATAGACGCCGTCGATGAACAGGCCGACCGAGCTTTCGAGGCCGGCGTTTTCACCGACCGTTCCGATGCCGCGGATCCGCGCGGTGAAGTTCACTTCGCTGGTGGCACCCGAAACGAGCAGCGATGGGGCAACCTGGTTGAGCTGGCGCACGTCGGTGGCGCCGGTCTTGGCCAGTGTTTCGCCGGTGACGGCCGAAACGGCAATCGGCACGTCCGACAGCGCTTCGCTGCGGCGGGTGGCGGTAACGATGATTTCGTTCTCATCAACGGCTTCTTCGGCCTGCGGGGCATCCTGGGCAAAAGTCGGAGCCGCCGAGGCGACGATGGCGAGCGAAACGCCAAGGGCCGAAGAGCGCAGCAAGGTACGGCCGAACGAGCGGCGGAAAGTTTTCATGGAAATCCACTCCCTGTGAATACGAACGGCAAGGGGGGGCGCCGCCCGATAGGCCGCAGATACGCATACCTATGTGGTTTCACAATACGGCCAGATGGCCATTGGTCGATGGCTGTGGCGCTTTCGCCACAAGACCCGCCCGGCCTTCTCGTCCAGTCTCAGGGATCGACGAACTCGCCCTTGCGCTTTTCCATCTGGCTACGAACCGCCTCGATCTGGTTGCGGCTGCCGATCAGGGCGGTTTGCTCAACGCTCTCGGCCATCAGGATCTCGTCGGTCGTGCTTTCGAGATAGCGGTTGAACAGCCGCTTGGCGGCGCGCTGGGCGTGGGGGTTGCGGTTGGCGATCTCGGCCGCGATGGCCGTGGCGCGGGCAACGGGATTGGCATCGACAATTGTCGCAAAGCCATATTCCCCGGCCTGCGCACCGGTGAACTCACGGTTGGTATAGGTCAGCTCGCGCAGCACGTCGTCGCGGACCATGCCCTTCCACAGGGCATAGCCTGCCATGTCGGGCACCAGGCCCCACTTCATTTCCATCACGGCCAGCCGCGCGGTCGGATCGATCACCCGGATGTCGGCCCCGCTGGCGATCTGCAAGCCGCCGCCAAAGCAGACGCCGTGGACGGCGGCGATTACCGGCACCGGCAGTTTGCGCCACTGCATCGCCACCTGCTGCGGGCGGTTGGCATTGCCGTGGGTCCGCTCGGTCAGCGGCACAGCATCGTGGCGGTCGGTCTGGGCCATCGAGGTCAGGTCAAGCCCGGCGCAAAAGCTGCGCCCCTCGCCCGCCAGTACCACGGCGCGCAGGCCCGGCATGCCATAGAGCACTTCACCGGCTTCGAGCAGGGTGTCGAACATCGCCGGATCGAGCGCATTCATCTTGTCGGTCCGGATCATCCGAACCTGGGCCACCCCATCGGCGTCCATCGAAATGCTGACACGATCGTTGGGCTTCAGCTCGCGCATTGTTCTTTGTCCTGCCGGTTGGTTGTTGCCGCTTCCTCGCCCAAACGCAGGTGCGCGTCCAGTCCCCCATTTGGGCCAAGGTAATCATGGGCCAGCGACAGGGCAGGGCGGAGCATTTCCTCGGCCAGGCGATAGGCGCCGTCGGGCTGGGTCTCGACCAGCCCGTCAAGCCCGGCGGTGCGTAGCTTGGCGCGCAGGCGGCTGACATGGACGGCCAGGCTGTTGGTCTCGGGCCGGAAGGCCAGGCGCCAGACATCGCTGCGCAGCTCGCTCGGCGGAACCGGCATGCCGGGTTCATCGGCCAGCCGCCACAGCAGCAGGAATTCCCGCGGATGCAGTCCCGCCCCGCGCCCGGCGACAAAGGCATCGCGCAGCAGCAGGTCCAGCTTGAGCGGACCCAGGGACCGTTCGCGCGGCAGCGATCGCATCATCGCGTCAATCCGCAGCGCACGGCTTTCGATCTCTTCCAGATCAAGCGCGCCGCCGATCGCATCGCCAAAGCCCAGTCTTAGGAGTCTGGCACGTTCGCCGGGATCCTCGACCCCGACCGCCAGGACCCGCTGGCGGCGCTTGGGGCTGGCCCCGACCAGCATCACCCAGTCGCTCACCACCGCGCGGTGCGGCATGGCGATCAGCGGCGGGGCTTCGGCCTGGGGCGGCTCGATCCCGGGTTCAACGAGGGTCCAGCCCAGACGGCGCAAGTCGCACCCGTCCGGGACCGGTCCCGCCGCAAACCACTGGAACTGCCGCAAAACAAGCTCCCAGATGCCTCCCCCGCCCGGAAGGAAGGCTGACAGCACTGCGACCTGTGCTGCAAGTCCGATTGCATCGATTGCAGAAGCAATCAAGCCGCTGTGGTGTTGACCCCCATGCTGGCAAGGTAGCGGCGGATATTGCGCGCGGCCTGACGCAGGCGCTGCTCATTCTCCACCATGGCGATGCGGACAAAGCCCTCGCCCTCTTCGCCATAACCAACGCCGGGGGCAACCGCGACTTCGGCATGGGTCAGGAGCTGCTTCGAGAATTCGAGGCTGCCCATCTCCTTCAGCGCCGGCGGCAGCGGGGCCCAGGCGAACATTGAGGCCTTTGGGCTGGGGATTTCCCAACCGGCGCGGCCAAAGCTTTCAACCAGCACGTCGCGGCGCTTCTGGTAGAGGTTGCGGTTCATCTCGACGATGTCCTGCGGGCCATTAAGCGCCGCGCAGGCCGCCGCCTGGATCGGGGTGAAGGCCCCGTAATCGAGGTAGCTCTTGACCCGCTTCAGCGCCGCGATCAGCCGCGGATTGCCAACGGCGAAACCAACCCGCCAGCCAGCCATGCTGAAGGTCTTGGACATCGAGGTGAATTCCACCGCCACGTCCTTGGCGCCGGGCACCTGCAGGATCGAAGGGGTCGGGTTGCCGTCGTAATAGAGCTCGGAATAGGCGAGGTCCGACAGGATCCAGACCTTGTTCTCCTTGGCCCAGGCCACCAGCCGCTCGTAGAACGCCAGGTCAACCGTCTCGGCCGTCGGGTTCGAGGGATAGTTGACGATCAGGATCGAGGGGCGCGGCACGGTGAAGGCCATCGCCCGCTCGAGCGATTCCCAATAGCGCTCGTCCGGGGTGGTCGGGACCGAGCGGATCGTTGCCCCGGCGATGATGAAACCGAAGGTGTGGATCGGGTAAGAGGGGTTGGGGGCCAGCACCACGTCGCCTGGCGCGGTGATCGCGGTGGCGAGGCTGGCGAGACCTTCCTTCGAGCCCATGGTCATCACCACTTCGGTCTCGGGATCAAGCTCAACCCCGAAGCGGCGGCCATAGTAATTGGCCTGGGCCTTGCGCAGCCCGGGAATGCCGGACGAGGCGGAATAGCCGTGCGCGTCGGCCTTCTGGGCCACTTCGCACAGCTTGTCGATCACGTGGGCCGGCGGCGGCAGGTCCGGGTTGCCCATGCCCAGGTCAATGATGTCTCTACCGGCGGCGCGTGCTGCGGCCCGCATGCCGTTGACTTCGGCGATGACGTAGGGCGGCAGGCGCTTGATGCGGTAGAACTCTTCTTCCATGACCTCGACTTCATTGAATGCGGCGGAATTGCCGCGAATTCGCCAAATTGACGCATTCGTCTGTAAGACGCTTAAGCCCTGCCCGCAATTGGGTTAGGGTGCAAGCAGCCAGCCGGTGAATCGGGAACCCTCCATGCGCGACGACGATCTGACCAAATCCTTTGACGCCATGTTCGCCGAGCCGCTGAAGATCTGGGAACAGTTCGTGCCCGCGGGCGTCAAGCAGGGCGAGCTGGGCGAATGGGCCGCGGCGCTACAGACCATGCAGGCGCTGTGGTTCGAATTTGCGCAGGACCAGGCAGCCACGCTGGCGGGCAAGGCGCCGGCCATGCTGGCCGATCCGGGCAACTGGCTGGGGATCTACGAAGGCTGGGTCCGCAGCTTGCCGCTGACCCGCCCGGAAGTGCAGCAAAAGCTGTGGGCCGATGGTATGGCGCTGTGGCAGACTGTGCTCGGCCAATACGGGATCGACGGCAAGCCGGCCGGTGAAGAGCCGCAGCTGCCGCGCAAGGACCGCCGCTTTGCCGACCCCAAGTGGCGCGAGCAGCCGTTCTTTGCCCTGGTCCACCAGACCTACCTGATGCTGGCCGAACAGGTCCTGGCGCTGGCCGATAGTGTGGAGGGCGTCGATCCGCATCAGCAGGACCAGCTCCGCTTCGCCGCCCGCACCCTGGTCGAGGCGCTGAGCCCGGCCCATTTCCCGGTGACCAACCCGCTGGTGCTGGAACGCGCGATCGCCACCAAGGGGCAGAGCCTGGCCAAGGGGATGCAGCACCTGCTGGCCGACCTGAAGAAGGGCCAGCTGACCCACGTCGATCCGCAGGCCTTCCGACTGGGTGAAAACCTGGCGACGACGCCGGGCAAGGTGGTCTACCAGACCCCGCTGTTCCAGCTGATCCAGTACAGCCCCGCCACCGACAAGGTGCTGGAGACGCCGCTGGTAATCTTCCCGCCGTGGATCAACCGCTTCTACATCCTCGACCTGACGCCGGAGAAAAGCTTCATCCGCTGGGCGGTGGAGCAGGGCGTCACCGTCTTCGTCGTCTCGTGGAAGAGCGCCGACGAGTCCATGGCCGAGCTGACCTGGGACGATTACATCCGCGCCCAGATCGAGGCGATCGACACGGTGCGCGAGCGGCTGGGGGTCAAAGCCGTCCATACCATCGGCTATTGCGTGGCGGGCACGACCCTGGCGGCGACCCTGGCCGTACTGGCCCGGCGGGGCGAGGCGGACAAGGTTAAGAGTGCAACCTTCTTCACCGCCCAGGTCGATTTCGAGAATGCCGGTGAGCTCAAGGTCTTCATCGATGATCAGCAGCTGAAAGTGGTCGAGCAGCTGGGGCAGGAGCACGGCTATCTCGACGGGCGCTATATGGCGACCACCTTCAACCTGCTGCGCGGCAACGACCTGATCTGGAACTACGTCGTCAAGAACTACCTGCTGGGTGACGACTATCCGGCCTTTGACCTGCTCCACTGGAACGGCGACGTGACCAACCTGCCATCGAATTGGCACCGCGATTACCTGTGCGATCTCTATCGCGACAACAAGCTGGTCGTGCCCGATGCGCTCAGCGCCGATGGCACTCCGATCGACCTGACGCGGATCCAGACCCCGGCCTATATCCAGGCGGGCCGCGAGGACCACATCGCGCCGGCGGCCAGCGTCTGGAAGATCATGCATCACCTGCGCGGGGAAAAGACTTTCCTGCTGGCCGGCTCCGGACATATAGCCGGGGTGGTCAACCCACCGACTGCCAAGAAGTACCAGTACTGGACCGGCCCGGCCGAGGCCGAAAGCCTTGAGGAATTCATCGCCGGGGCGACCGAGACGCCGGGTTCGTGGTGGCCGCACTGGATCGAGTGGCTGCGCGGCCAGGACGGCACTGAAGTGCCTGCCACGGGCAAGCGCGTGCCCGGCGGCAAGGGTGACAAGGTGGTGGAAGAGGCCCCCGGAAGCTATGTGAAGGCCCGCTAAACCGCAGTTTTCCGCGCCTTGGCAGTTTTTTGCTGCACTGCAACAAAACCCTCTTGACTTCGCAGGTGCAATATCTACTTTGTGCACTGCAACATGAAGCCGGACGCAGGTGTTCGGCGCGCTGCGAAGGATTAGACCGATGGCCGACGCCACCGCGAACAAGATTGATGAAGCCAAGGCCGAAGTTCTGGCCGAAAAGGCTTATGCTGCTGCCGCCGCCGCTCCCGAAGTGAAGGCTGCCCCGGTTGCCAAGAAGGTTGCCGCGCCGAAGAAGCCGGCCGCCAAGAAGACCGTCGCCCCGGCCAAGAAGGTCGCGGTGAAGAAGATTGCTGCCAAGCCTGCTGCCAAGAAGGTCGCCAAGGCTGCCCCCCTCAAGTCGAAGGACACCACCATCATGGCCAAGACCCAGCAAGCCGCCGAAGATTTCACCGCCAAGGTGAAGGACGCCGTTGCCGATCTCCAGGATCGCGCCAAGACCGCGTTCGAAAAGAGCAACGCCGTGTTCGCCGATGCCGGCGAATTCACCAAGGGCAACGTTGAAGCCCTGGTCGAATCGGGCAAGGTGCTGGCCACCGGCCTGCAGAACCTCGGCAAGGTCTATGTCGAAGACGCCAAGACCGGCTTCGAAACGATGACCGCCGACGTTAAGGAACTGGCCGCCGTCAAGTCGCCGGCTGACTTCTTCAAGCTGCAGGGTGAAATCCTGCGCCGCAACTTCGACACCGCCATGGCGACTGGTTCGAAGCGCTCGGAAGCCCTGGTCAAGCTGGCCAATGACGCTTTCGCGCCGGTTCAGAACCGCGTCAGCATCGCGATCGAAAAGGTCAAGCAGGCCGCCTAAGGGCAGCCGTTCCTCACGGCCCGGTGATCCCTCTCCCCACCGGACCGTGAGCCAGATTGACGGGCCGGACAGCTTGGCGGCTGTCCGGCCCGTCTGCTTTTCGGCCGGCCGTTTCTGCTTTTGCGCAATCGTTCGCTTTTTGGTAAGCGCTCGGCCCGCAGAGACTTGTCCTGCCCCACCCACAGTGCGATATTTGTCCGATGGTTCAACCCGTGTCTCTTGTTGCCTTTGCCATCCGCGCTGCCGCGGATGATGGCGATGGCGATTCAGGCGGCCAGAACCAGGTCGGCGTTGCCACCAAAACCCGCGCAAAACCCAAGAAACCCAGCCAGTTCAAAGTGCTGATGCTGAATGACGATTACACGCCGATGGAATTCGTCGTGCTGGTCCTCAAGCGCTTCTTCAACATGGATCTGGAACAGGCGACTCGGGTGATGCTGCACGTCCACCAAAAGGGCGTCGGCGTCTGCGGCATTTTCCCCTATGAAATCGCCGAGACCAAGGTGAACCAGGTGATGGACTTCGCCAAACAGAACCAGCACCCGCTGCAGTGCACGCTGGAGAAGGCTTGAGCGCCTAAGCCACCGCCGCTCGCTACGCCGAACAGCCGAACGCTTTTGCCTTAAGCTCTGAGGGCAACTAGGCTCCCTTGCTCAAAAGATGGGCTTACTCCAAATGCCGTTATGCACTGGGAGCTAAGCAAATCATGCATGTTTTCTGCAATCTTGAGGACCTTGATGATGGTGAATTGCCTCTTTGCGACATGACCTTTGAAATCGTCGGCAAAATCTTTGACGAGCAGGCATTGACTTGGCGGTTAGATTTTCAAGCAGATGCGACCCCACATCAGCCGGTTGGTTTTAGTGCCGATATTCCTATTGTCGGGTGGGACGAGCAAGTCGATAATCAAGATGGTGAAGCATTTTATAGCTTCTGGGGTCCGGTGACACTGCGATCACGAGGCAACGAAAGCGACAGATTGTTAGCCCTTCTCGCCGAGTACTATGGTTGCCCGCCACCATCTCCGCAGCGCAGCAATTGGCTTGGTAAGCTGGTCCAAACTACGGATAAGCTGTTGGCGAAGGGATGGAAGCTCTCTAGCCAGATAGATTGCCTAGCCGTCGGCATTCAATCTGATCCGGCTTTGATTGCTGAAGAGCCAGTTCGGCTAAAGCTATTCTTCGACGACGGAGAACGAGACGGTCATTATGCGGAGATTTTCCTGAATATCGACGTACCGTCAGGCTACTGCGCTTTGAATGAAAAGGATGAAGCGTACCGACAGGAAGTCGTGCACTGGCTATCTCGTCCGGGCCACGTGAAAGCGAACCCTTACAAGATGTGACGGCCAACGCTGGAACGTGAAGCTAAGCCACCGCCGTCCCGAACAAACGCCCAATGGCCCAGGTCGCGGCCATGGCCGCCGCCCCCCAGAACGCCACCCGCAGGACGCCGCGGCCGATTGGTGCGCCGCCCGCCCGCGCGCCGACTGCGCCGAGCAGCATCAGGAACAGCAGGGCCGAGACCGAAACGCCGATCACAAGTTGTGACAGCGGCAGGACCGTGGCCGCAACGAGCGGGAGGGCAGCACCGACCGCGAAGGTCGCCGCCGAGGTCAGCGCCGCCTGGACCGGGCGGGCCCGCGAAATCTCGGCGAGGCCGAGTTCGTCGCGGGCATGGGCGCCCAGCGCATCATGCGCCATCAGCGCGGTCGAAACCTGGTCCGCCAGGTCAGCATTCAGTCCGCGGCCGCGATAGATCGCCGCCAGCTCCTCATGCTCGAATTCAGGCTGTTCCTCCAGTTCGCGGGTCTCGCGCGCCAAGTCGGCGCTTTCGGTATCAGCCTGGCTCGAGACCGAAACATATTCCCCCGCCGCCATCGACATCGCCCCGGCGACCAGCCCGGCCATCCCGGCGACCAGGATCGGGCCCTTGTCGGCGCTGCTCGCCGCTACGCCAACGATCAGGCTGGCGGTCGAGACGATCCCGTCGTTCGCCCCGAGCACCGCGGCGCGGAGCCAGCCGATCCGTTCGACCACGTGCCGTTCGGGATGGTGCGAGATCATCGACATGGCGTCATTCTCCAGGCTGGCGATGCCTCACCCTGTCCCGCTTCGCGCCGCAAAGCAATTCCCGCTTCCGCGCATCGCGCACCCCGGCTATGGATTCGGCGACAAGGCGGCCCCCGGACCCGCCAGAGGAATTGTGCGCCGCTTCGTGAAGTCCCTTCCCGCCATTGACCGCTATATCTTCCGGCTCGTGCTGATGCCGATGTGCGGCGTCTTCGTGATCGCCGCCTCGCTGCTCGTGCTCGACAAGATGCTCAAGCTGTTCGACTTCGTGGCGACCGAAGGCGGGCCGGTTTCGGTGGTGTTCCGGATGCTGGCCAACCTGCTGCCCGAATATGCCAGCCTGGCGATCCCGCTGGGTCTGCTGCTGGGCATCCTGCTGGCCTTCCGCAAGCTAGCGACAACCAGCGAGCTCGATACGATGCGCGCGGTCGGCCTGTCCTACACCCGGCTGCTGCGCGTGCCCTACATGATCACGCTGGTGCTGGCGGCGCTCAACCTGGTGATCGTCAGCTACCTTCAGCCGCTGTCGCGCTATTACTACGAACAGCTCCAGTTCGAGCTGCGTTCTGGCGCGCTGGGTGCCTCGATCAAGGTGGGGGAATTCACCACCCTGCAGGACAAGATGGCCCTGCGGATCGAGCAGAGCCGCGAGGAAGGGCGCCAGCTGATCGGGATCTTTGCCCGCGTCGCCTCGCCCAAGGGCCAGGTCCTCTCGATCTCGGCGCGCGAAGGCCGGTTCCTGGCATTGAAGGACAATCCCGATACAATCATCCTGCGGCTGACCGATGGCCAGATCGTGCAGGACGCACCCGGCCAGGCACCGCGTGTGCTGAGCTTCACCCGTCACGACCTGCCGATCGATCTGCCGGCGGTTGAAGAATTCCGCCAGCGCGGCGGCAAGGAGCGCGAGTACTTCCTGCCCGAGCTGCTGCGGATCACCTGGAGCGACCGGGTGAGCGAGAAGCTGCGCAATGAGACCAGCGCCAGCCTGAACTTCCGGTTGGTTGAAGTGGCGATGATGCTGCTGCTGCCGCTGCTGGCCGTGGCCCTGGCGATCCCGCCCAAGCGCTCGACCTCGGCGCTGGGGCTGTTCCTTTCAATCGTGATGGTGGTCGCCTATCACAAGGTCAACGAATACGGCATGGCGGTTTCGGCGCTTGGCCGCGTCTCGCCGCTGCTGGCGCTGTGGGGGCCGTTCGTGCTGTTTTCGGCGCTGATCCTGTGGATGTACTGGCGGATCGCCTATGTCCCCGGCGGCCAGCCGATCGGCGCGCTGGAACGGTTTGCCGATAACCTTGGCAAATGGGGCCGCAAGCTGGCCGCGCGATTCAACCGCAACCAGATCGCGAAGACCTGATGCATTTCGAATTCTTCCCTTCGCCTTCGCTGACGCGGTACCTGGCAAAGCTGTTCATTGTCCGCATCCTGGCGGTGCTGGTGATGCTGGTGCTGGTGCTGCAAACGCTCGACCTCTTGTCTGAAAGCGGCAAGATCCTGGGCGTGCCAGGCAATGGCGAGGCACAGCTGTGGCAGTATGTGTCCTTGCGCGTCCCGCAGCTGATCGCGCGGTTCCTGCCCTATTCGGTGCTGCTGGCGACGATCATCACGCTGGCCACGCTCAACCAGAACAGCGAAGTCGTGGCGATGAAGGCTGCGGGCCTGTCCGCCCACCAGGTCCTGGCCCCGCTGCTGCTGACAGCAGCCGCGATCTCGGTCATCAGCTTTGCCTTCAACGAGCGGGTGGTGACCCGCTCAACCGCGACGCTCAAGGCTTGGACGGCGGTGGAATTCCGGCAGATTCCGCCTGATGCCAAGGTGCGCAGCAATGTCTACCTGCCGGACGGGCCGCATATTCTGGCCGCCGGCCAGGTCAGCGGCAGCGGCAAGCTGACCCGGCTAGACAATGTCACCTGGTACCGCCGCGATGGTACCGGCATGATCCTGGAACAGATCCGCGCACCCCACGCCACCTATGCCAATCCCGGCTGGCGGCTGGACCAGCCGATCAGCTTTGACGTGGCCGGCACGCGCCGGGTCGAGCTCAAGCCGACGGTCCTGGCCCAGGGCATCACGCCTGAGCAGGTTGCGATCAGCAAGGTCGATCCCGACGCCCAGAACGTGATCGAGCTGTACCATTCGATCCAGGCGCTCAAGGCCCAGGGCCGCCGCACCAGCGAGCTGGAGGGCAAGTGGTGGCACAAGTTCTCCGGACCGCTCGCCGCGCTGCTGATGCCCCTGCTGGGGGCGGTCGCCGCCTTTGGCCTGGCGCGCTCGGGCCAGCTGCTGATCCGCGCGATCATCGGCATGGCGCTGGGCTTTGCCTATTTCGTGATCGACAATGCCGCCCTCGCCATGGGCAACTTCGGCGGCTACCCGCCGCTGATCGCGGCCTGGGCTCCATTCCTGCTATTCGCGCTGGTCGGGGAAACCGTGCTGGTGCGGACCGAAGAATAGCCGCTCAGCGCGCCTTCATCGTGCTCTTGGCGAGATGGCCCACCAGCGGCAGCAACCCAGGATAGTTCGCCTTGGCATAGGTCGATCCCGCACCCAGCTGCGCGGCCAGGCGCCGGTGTGCCTCGGGCAGCGAATGGTACGGCAGGCTGGGCAGCAGATGATGCAGCGCATGATAGCGCAGCCCGACCGGCGCCCAGATCTCGGCAAGCAGTCCCGGCGGCGGGACATTGACCGAATCGAGGTACTGCGCGGTCACCGTCATCGGCTCACCCTCGTTCTGCCAAAGGTGCGCCGC
Organism: Sphingomonadaceae bacterium; assembly: GCA_965284665.1. GTDB lineage: Bacteria > Pseudomonadota > Alphaproteobacteria > Sphingomonadales > Sphingomonadaceae > Novosphingobium. Next base: position 47,742 of record OZ260108.1, read on the forward strand.
CAGCGTGCGGATCTGATTGAGCACGGCCGTAACCGAGATCACCGCCAGACCGATCGCGAGCGGACGCCAATCCTGGGTGGCCGCGTACCAGACCAGGAACAGCGCCCAGACCGAAGCGCCCAGCTCCTGCCAGAACACCTGGCGGGCGAATTCGCCCTCGGCCGGGCGGCGGCGGAATTCGGGATTGATCGAGAGCGCCGAGGCGCGCTCCCACACCAGCCGGCGCAGCGGCGGGATGATCACGCCGAGCGGCACCAGGACTGCAGAGCGGATCAGCAGACCGATCGGCAGCAACAGCGCGACCAGAATGAACGTTGGCAGCGACCACGGCTTCATCAGCGCCAGCGGCAGGTATTCCGGATCCTCCACCGTGCCATAGCGGGTGCGGGCATGGTGCAGGGTATGGACGTTCTCGTACATCAGCGACGGCATCATCATCGGCACGCCGACCAGCGCATTCCAGCCCAGGCGGAAGCCGGGCAGGGCGTCGCGGTGAATGTGGGTTAGCTCGTGAATGAACAGCAGCGCCCGGTAGAAAGCCAGCGCCGAGACAACACCCGCAAGCACGGCCTGCCAGGTGACATCCAGCAGGATCGCGCCGGCCAGACCGGCATAGCCGATCGCCGCCGAAACCAGCATGTCGGGCCAGTAGATGCTGCCCTTGGCGACCGAGATATCGCGGGTCTGCTCTACCGCAGCGCGCAGCATGGCCATGTCGTCGGCAATTCCGACGCCTCTGGCCTTGCCCTTGCTGGTATCGGTGATGGCTTCGTAGGCAGTCATGCTGGTTGTCCGTAATTCACTTGTCCGTGCCGCGCCATGCTTGGCTAACGGTGCCGTGCGGGGCATAGGTGGGGCCACATGCGATAAAACAAAGGCAAGATCGTGGCCCAGTCGGAAATTGTGATCACAGAAGTCAGCGACAAGGCCGGGCGCGAGGCCTTTGTCGATGTCCAGTACCGGCTCAATGCCAATGATCCCAATTTCGTGCCGCAGCTGCGCGGCGAGGAGATTGAGCGCTATACCCCCGGCGGCAATCCCTATTTCGAGCATGCGCGGTGCCAGCTGTTCCTCGCCCAGCGCGGCGGCCAGGTCGTCGGGCGGATCGCCGCGCATATCGACGAGCTGGCGTTGGAACAGCCGCCCGAGCAGGGCATGGGCCCCGGCACGGGCATGTGGGGCGCGCTTCAGGCCGAAGATGGTGATGTTGCCGCCGCGCTGATTCACCGGGCCGAACAATGGCTGCGCGGCCAGGGCATGACCCGCGTGCTGGCGCCGATGACGCTCTCGGTCTGGGAAGAGCCGGGCCTGCTGGTCAAGGGCTTCGATCACCCGCCGATGATCATGATGGGCCACAATTCGCCCGAGCAGGAGGGCTGGATCGAAGGGGCGGGCTATACCCCGGCCAAGAAGCTGGCGACCTATGACCTCGACATCACCAAGCCGTTTCCGCCGCTGATCCAGCGCATTGTCCAGTCGGGCGAGAAGAACGCGCGGATCCGCATCCGGGACGTGAACCTCAAGAATTTTGACCGCGAGGTTGAGATCATCTGTTCGATCCTCAACGATGCCTGGTCGGACAACTGGGGCTTTGTGCCCTTCACCCCGACCGAGATCGCCTATACCGCCAAGAAGATGAAGCCGCTGGTCAAGCCCGACCTGGTGCGGATCGCCGAATATGATGGCGAGCCCGTGGCCTTCATGATTACCCTGCCCGATGCCAACCAGATTCAGCTCAAGGCTGTCGGCCGCAACGGCAAGCCGTCAATCCTTGGCTGGATCAAGCTGGGCTTGTGGATGCTGCGGACCAAGCCGGCCGACATGCGCGTGCCGCTGATGGGCGTGGTCAAGCGCCTGCAATCGAGCCGCATGGCCAGCCAACTGGCCTTCATGATGATCGAGACGATCCGCCATGCATCGGTCACCCGCTACCACGGCAAGCGCGGCGAGATCGGCTGGATCCTGGATGACAACCAGGGAATGAACGCGATAGCCGAGGCGATCGACGCCACGGTGAACAAGGAATACCTAGTTTACAGCAAAGGCCTTTAGCCCTCCGCCTCGCCCCGCTTGTCGACCGCTGCCGTCACCGCGACGTCAGCGGTGACATTGCCCAGGGTGCGCATGATATCGGGCAGCATCTCGACCGCGACGAGCAGCGCCAGCGGCTCGATCGGCACGCCCATCGCCATGGCAATCGGCCCGACCGAGACCACGAAGCTGAGCGTGCCCGGGAGCGAAACCGAGCTCAATGACACCAGGAAGGCCACCAGCACCCCGGCCCCCAGCGCCCAGGGCGATAGCGGCGTACCGGTAAGGTAGGCGGCATAGATCGCCACCCCCATGTTCATCGCCGGGCTGGTCCCGCGAAAGATCGCCACGGCCAGCGGCAGGACGAAATCGGCCGTCGCTTCGCGCACCCCCAATTTGCGCGAGGCTGCCAGCATGGCCGGCAGGCTGGCGAGCGAGGACTGGGTCGAGATGGCCACGGCATAGACCGGCAGCATGGCCTTGGCGAAGCCGCCCAGCGGGCGGCGAGCGATCACAAGGGCGATGGCCACCGAAGCCAGCAGCACGACCAGCCCGGCCGCGCTGACGATCACGATATAGTGCGCCAGCCCGCCGATCGCGTCGGCCCCGGTCTTGGCGCCGAGCGAGATCGCGAGGCCCAGCACGCCGATCGGCGCCAGCATCAGCACCCAGCCGACAATCACCATCATCGCCATGGCCAGCCCTTCTAAGAAGCTCAGCAGCGAACGGCGCGGCGCATCGGCGATGCGGGTGCAGGCCAGCGCAAACAGCGCGGCGAAGATCACCACTGGCAGCATCGCGCCATTGGCCGCGGCGGAGAAGATGTTGCTCGGCACCATGGCTTCAAGGATCTCGGCAAAGCCCGGAACCTTGCCCGGATCGGTCGCCCCGCCGCCACTCAGCGCTGCGGCCGCTGCGTCAGGGATTGGGAACAAGCCAAGCAGCACCGGGACCAGCAGCGCCGACATCGTCCCCGCGAACAGCAGCACGGCCACGAACATCAGCACAGCCCGCCGGGCCAGCCTTCCGCCCCCGGCCGCCGCCAGGGTCTGGGAGATGCCGGTCACCACCAGCCCGATCACCAACGGCAGGATCGTCAGTTGCAGCAGCTTGAGCCACAGGCTGCCCACTTCCTCGGCGAAGCCCTGGACCGGCGCGAACCCGGCCTGACCGCGGAAGGCCGTGCCAATCACGAAACCGAGGATCAGCGCAAGGAAGGTCAGCAGCGCGGGAACCCTGATCTCCGGAAAGCCGCTGGCGGCGGACTGTTGCTGCATTCTGGGGCTCCCCGGTCTGGTTATTGTCTGCGTGACATTGCCTGTGCCGCGCGACATAGCAATTCTTCAAGGACTAGCGTGCTACAGGGTAAGCGATGGGACGCAACTATTTCGGTACGGACGGGATCCGCGGGCGCACCAATGCCGGTGTGATGACAGCGGCAACGGCGATGAAGGTTGGCCAGGCCGCCGGCACCCGCTTCCTGCGCGGCACGCACAAGCACCGCGTGGTGATCGGCAAGGACACGCGGCTGTCCGGCTATATGCTGGAGAACGCGCTGGTCGCCGGCTTCACCAGTGTCGGCATGGACGTGATCCTGCTGGGGCCGATGCCGACCCCGGCGGTCGCCCTGCTCACGCGCGAACTGCGCGCCGATGTTGGCGTGATGATCTCGGCCAGCCACAACCCTTATGAGGACAATGGCATCAAGCTGTTCGGCCCCGACGGGTTCAAGCTGTCCGATGCTGATGAGGCCGCGATCGAGGCCATGCTGGCGCAGGACCTGCCGCTGGCCGCCTCACCGCAGATCGGCCGGGCCCGCCGGATCGATGACGCGCGCGGCCGCTACATCCACGCGGTCAAGGCCTCGCTGCCTGACGACATCCGCCTTGATGGCATGAAGATCGTGGTCGATTGCGCCAATGGCGCGGCTTACCAGGTCGCGCCCTCGGCGATCTGGGAACTGGGCGCGGAAGTGGTCGCGGTCGGCGTTTCGCCCAACGGCACCAACATCAACGACAAGTGCGGTTCGACTCACCTCGAACTGGTCAAGGAAAGCGTCGTCGCCAGCGGCGCTGACATCGGCATTGCATTGGATGGCGATGCCGACCGGCTGATCGTGGTCGATGAGAAGGGCCAGACGGTCGATGGCGATCAGATCATGGCGCTGATCGGCAGCCAGCTGGCCGCGCGCGGGGAACTGCGCGGCGGCGGGGTGGTGGCGACGGTCATGTCCAATCTGGGGCTGGAGCGTTTCCTTGACGGCAAGGGCCTTAGCCTGGTCCGCGCCAAGGTGGGCGATCGCTATGTTCTCGAGGCGATGAAGGCCGGCGGCTACAACGTTGGCGGCGAACAATCGGGCCACATGATCATGCTCGATCACGCTACCACCGGCGATGGCACGATCGCGGCGCTGCAGGTCCTCGCCGCGCTGGTGAAGAGCGGCCAGCGGGCCAGCGAGCTGATGCATCTGTTCGATCCGGTGCCGCAATTGCTCAAGAACGTGCGCTTTGCCGGCGGCAAGCCCCTGGACGATGCGCGGGTCAAGTCCGTGATCGCCGAGGCCGAGGCCCAGCTATCCGGCCGCGGCCGCCTCGTGATCCGCCCCTCCGGCACCGAACCGGTGATCCGCGTCATGGCCGAAGGCGACGATGCGGCCGAGGTCAATCAGGTCGTCGATGCGATCTGCGATGCTGTGAAGAAAGCTGCCAGTGCTTGAGATGCGCCCCGATTGCGAGAAGTGCGGCGCGGACCTGCCGGCCGAGCTGCCGGGTGCCTTCATCTGCAGCTTCGAATGCACGTTCTGCACCGAATGCGCCGATGGCCTTGACGAACGCTGCCCCAATTGCGGCGGGGAACTGATGGACCGCCCGACCCGGGCCAAGCCGCTGCAGGCCAAGTATCCGCCCTCGACCGAGCGGAAGTTCAAGGGGTGAAGCCCCCGCGCATTCTCTCCATCGCCGGCTCCGATTCATCGGGCGGCGCAGGGATCCAGGCTGACATCAAGACCATTACGATGCTGGGCGGCTATGCCATGACCGCGATCACTGCGGTGACGGCGCAGAACACGCTGGGCGTGACCACGGTCGAGGCGCTTTCCCCCGCGATGGTCGCAGCCCAGATCGACGCCTGTGTCTGCGACGTGGGCGTCGATGCGGTCAAGATCGGGATGCTGGGATCGCCCGAAATCGCCGCCGTGGTAGCGGCGCGGCTGGAGGCGCTGGACGTGCCGGTGGTCTTCGATCCGGTGATGATCGCCACCAGCGGATCGGTGCTGGCCGATGCGGCGACGATTGCCGGGTTCGAGCGGTTGATGCGGCTTGCCACCCTGACCACGCCCAACGTACCGGAACTTGAGGCGCTGGGTGGGCCGGACGGCATGGCAGCGCGCGGCATCGCCTATCTCGCCAAGGGTGGTGACGCCGAAGGGCCGACAGTGGAGGACGTGCTGGTCATGCCGGGCCAGCCGCCACAGGTCTGGTCGGCCCCGCGCATCATGACCCGCCACACCCACGGCACCGGCTGCACCCTGTCGAGCGCCATCGCTACCGGCCTTGGCGCTGGGCTCGACCTGGTCGCAGCGATCGAGCAGGCCCGCGCCTTCGTCCGCGCCGCGCTGGAGGCCGCCCCCGGCTTTGGCGCCGGTAGCGGCCCGCTGGGCCATCAGGCGGTTCAGTCGAGCTCGTAGAACTCGGCGATCTTGGCCCAGGCATCTTCGGCCGTTTCCACCCAGTGGAACAGGTCCAGGTCTTCGTGATTGATCACGCCTTCCTCGGCCAGTGCCTCGAAGTTGATCACCTTGTTCCAGAATTCCGCGCCGAACAGCAGGATCGGGATCGGCTTCATCTTGCCGGTCTGGATCAGGGTCAGCAGCTCCATGAACTCGTCCAGCGTACCGAATCCACCCGGGAATACGGCCACGGCCCGCGCGCGCAGCAGGAAGTGCATCTTGCGCAGCGCGAAGTAGTGGAACTGGAAGGCCAGTTCCGGCGTGACATACTGGTTGGGCGCCTGTTCGTGCGGCAGGACGATGTTGAGCCCGATGGTATCGGCCCCGACGTCAACTGCGCCGCGGTTGGCCGCTTCCATGATCGACGGCCCGCCACCCGAGCAGACCACGAACTGACGCATGCCCTTTTCGACGATCCCGCATTCGCTGGCGATCCGGCCCAGCTTGCGCGCTTCATCATAGTACTTCGACTTGGCGACCAGTCGTTCGACCACGGCCTTGCGCTCGGGCGTGGTAGCCGCCTTGAGCGCCTCTTCGGCATCTTCCGGCGAGGGAATCCGGGCCGAGCCATAGCAGACCAGCGTTGAGCCGATCCGGGCCTCGTCCAGCATCATCTCGCATTTCAGCAGTTCAAGCTGGAAGCGAACCGGGCGCAGCTCCTCACGGAGCAGGAAATCCGTGTCGCGGAACGCCAGCTTGTAGGCCGGGCTGCGCGTCTGCGGGGTGGTCGCGACGTGCGATTCGACGAAAGAGGCCTCCTGCTCGGCCTTGTAGAAGCGGCGGCGGCTGAGGCGCTTTTCGGTCGGTTCAGTCATCAGGTCTTTTCCTTTGGGTCGAGAGACTTGCCAAGCCCCAAAAACAGTTCGGCCCGCCACTCGGTTGCCGAGTACGGGCCGCTCAGATCAGCGAAGGTTTGGATGCCCGACAAGGATTCGAACCTTGATTGACGGAGTCAGAGTCCGCTCTCTTACCATTAGAGGATCGGGCAACGAGGGCGGTCCTCTAGGCGGACCTCGCGCTCGCGTCAAGCCGCTGGACTTGCCCTTGCGGCGGGGGGTCGCTAGCATGGTGTCAGGTACCCGCCCAACTGGCGGGATAATGATAAGAGTGTGATTGTCATGGCGGAAAATTCTCCGCCGGCCCGGCGCGAGGAGGCAGGACAGGGGTTTGAACCCGGACAGGACCAGCGCGGTGCGCCCAGCCTTTCCGAATCCACCCCCGCTATGCCCGCCCGCCGGCCGGACGGCCAACCCGGACGAATCGACCCGCAGGGAAGCGGGCGCGAGTCCGTTCCCTACCAGCGCCAGAGCTTTGCCGCGATTGATCTGGGCACCAACAACTGCCGGCTGCTGATCGCGCGCCCGCAGGGTGAGAACTTCGTGGTGGTCGATGCCTTCAGCCGCGTCGTCCGGCTGGGCGAAGGACTGGCCGGTTCCGGTCGGCTCAGCGATGCGGCCATGGACCGGGCGCTGGGAGCGCTGCAGGTCTGCGCCGACAAGCTCAAGCGCCGCCGCGTCCACCTGGCCCGCTCGGTCGCGACCGAGGCTTGCCGCCGCGCCGAGAACGGCCCCGAATTCATTGAGCGCGTCCGCCGCGAAACCGGCATCGCACTCGATATCATCAGCGCCAAGGAAGAGGCGCGGCTCGCCGTGCTGGGCTGCCACATCCTGCTGGAGCAGGGCGATGGTCCGGCGATCATCTTCGATATCGGCGGCGGCTCGACCGAACTGGTGTTGGTCGAACAGGGCGATGCCCCGCTGCCGCGCATCGTCGACTGGATGAGCGTGCCATGGGGCGTGGTCTCGCTGACCGAGACCTGCGGGATCGAACCGGCGGGCGCCGATGGCCGCGCCGCGCGCTATGCCGACATGCGCCGCCGGGTGCGCGAGAGCCTGGCGCCCTTCGCAGACCGGCTGGTCCCAACCATCGAACAGCACGACCGCGCCCGGCCGCTGCGCCTGCTCGGCACCAGCGGCACGGTGACGACCCTGGCCAGCCTGCACCTGGAACTGCCGCAATACGATCGCCGCGCGGTTGACGGGCTGATTGTCCCGGCCGAGGCGATGCGCAGCATTTCCGAGCGCCTCTCCGCCATGCCGATCCCGGCCCGGCGGGAGCTCGCCTGCATCGGGCGCGAGCGGGCCGATCTGGTGGTGGCTGGCTGCGCAATCCTTGAGACCATACTCGATCTCTGGCCGGCTGATCGGCTGGGCGTGGCCGATCGGGGCATCCGCGAGGGCATCCTGCGCAGCCTGATGGCTTCGGAAGGCATGGCCGAACGGACCCGCGCCGCCATGCACCGCAGCAAACGTGAAGGAGCAACCCGATGAGCCGTTCCGGCCGCCCTGCCGGTGAACGGCTCAAGACCGGCAAGGGTCGGACCGCCAGCTCGACCCGCTGGCTGACCCGCCAGCTCAACGATCCCTACGTCAAGGCTGCCAAGGACGCCGGCTGGCGCAGCCGCGCGGCCTTCAAGCTGATCGAGCTCGACCAGAAATATGCCCTGCTGAAGAACGCCAAGCGCGTGGTTGACCTGGGCGTCGCACCGGGCGGGTGGAGCCAGGTCGTGCGCAAGCAGGCGCCGAAGGCCGCGGTCGTCGGCATCGACCTGCTTGAAACCGAGCCGCTGGACGGCGTCACCTTGTTCCAGATGGACTTCATGGACGATGCCGCACCCGGCCTGCTGGTCGAGGCACTGGGCGGCACGCCAGATCTCGTGATTTCCGATATGGCCGCCAACACGGTCGGTCACAAGGCAACCGATCACCTGCGCACCATGGGCCTGGTCGAGACGGCGGCGCATTTCGCGATCGAGAACCTGGCACCCGGCGGCGCTTTTGTCGCCAAGGTCCTGGCCGGCGGTACGGATACCGAACTGCTCGCCTTGCTCAAGCGCCACTTCACCACCGTCAAGCACGCCAAGCCGCCGGCAAGCCGCAAGGATTCGTCCGAGTGGTACGTCATTGCCCAAGGCTTCAAGGGCTAAGGCATTGCGCAGGCGGCCTGCATTTCCAGCCTGATACCAGCGCGCCAGAGCGCCGGGGGACCCTGAAACAAGTTCAGGGTGACGGGGAGTTAGAAGAGAGGCAAAGAAAAGGGCGGCAGGTCCTGCGACCGCCGCCCTCTTTCTGGCCAGACTGGCTGGCAGCTTACTTCTTGGCCGGTTCCGCAGCCGGCGCGGCGGCGGCGCCTTCGGCCGGAGCCGCAGCAGCGGCATCGGCCGGCGCGGCGGCAGCATCGGCGGCCGGGGCAGCGGGAGCGGCCGGCAGCGGCAGGTTCGAACCCTGTGCGTTGAGATAGACCATCAGATTGGCGCGCTCAGCGGCATCGCCGATCCCGGCGAAGCTCATCTTGGTACCAGGAGCGAAGGCCTTGGGGTTCTTGAGCCAGGCGTCCATCGTCGCCCAGTCCCACTTGCCGCCATGCGACTTCAGCGCATCAGAGAAGGCAAAGGCGTGGCCGGCAACCGGCTTGCCCATGGTGGCCCAGAGGTTCGGCCCGATGCCATTGGCGCCACCCTGATTGACGGTGTGGCACGAGGCACACTTCTTGAAAGTGGCTTCGCCCTTGGCCGCGTCAGCGCTGGCCAGCAGGGTTTCGATCGGCACGGCCGCGGCCCCACCCTCGCCCTCGGCAACGACGCCTTCGATCTCATAGCCCATCTTCTCGGGGCGGTTTTCCTTGGTTGCGCGGAAATAGTGGCTGCTCAGCGAAGCGAGACCAAGCGCGACAACGCCCGAAAACAGCGTCCAACCGGCAATGGTATTGAAACGGTCGTCCATCAATCGTGCCCCGTGGGAAATATGGCTAGAGGGTTCGCGCGCCGCTCTAGTGTCGGCGGGGGGCTTGCGCAAGAGCCATTGCAGCGCGCGGCCACTCGTCCTAGCGATGGGCGATGATCAAGTCCCTGCTGATTGCCAATCGCGGCGAGATTGCCTGCCGTATCATCCGCACTGCCCGCAGCCTCGGGATTCGGACGATTGCGGTCTATTCCGATGCCGATGCCAAGGCGCTGCACGTGCGCCAGGCGAACGAGGCGGTGCATATCGGCCCCGGCCCGGCGCGCGAATCCTATCTGGTGGGGGGCAAGATTATCGCCGCTGCCAAGGCCACCGGTGCCGAGGCGATTCACCCGGGTTACGGCTTCCTGTCCGAAAACGCCGAGTTCGCGCAGGCGGTGCTCGATGCCGGGCTCGTCTGGGTCGGCCCCAAGCCCGCCTCGATCGAGGCGATGGGCCTGAAAGATGCCGCCAAGGGGCTGATGCAGGCGGCGGGCGTGCCGGTAACGCCCGGCTACATGGGCGAGAACCAGGACCCGGCCTTCCTCGCCGACGAGGCCGCCAAGATCGGCTATCCGGTGCTGATCAAGGCCGTGGCCGGCGGCGGCGGCAAGGGGATGCGGCTGGTGGAGAGCGCGGCAGACTTCGCCGATGCCCTCGCCTCATGCCAGCGCGAGGCAGCGGCCAGCTTTGGCAATGCCCACGTCCTGATCGAGAAATACATCCAGCGCCCGCGCCATATCGAGGTGCAGGTGTTCGGTGACAGCCACGGCAATGTCGTCCACCTGTTCGAGCGCGACTGCTCGCTCCAGCGCCGCCACCAGAAGGTGATCGAGGAAGCCCCCGCGCCGGGCATGGACGAAGCAACCCGCGCCGAACTCTGCGCGGCGGCAGTCAAGGCGGCGAAGGCGGTCGACTATGTCGGCGCGGGCACGATCGAATTCATCGCCGATGCCTCCGAAGGCCTGCGCGCCGACCGGATCTGGTTCATGGAAATGAACACCCGGCTGCAGGTGGAACACCCGGTGACAGAAGAGATCACCGGGGTCGATCTGGTCGAATGGCAACTCCGCGTGGCAAGCGGGGAGCCGCTGCCGCTCAAGCAGGAGGAGCTCAGCATCAACGGCTGGGCGATGGAAGCGCGGCTCTATGCCGAGGACCCGGCCAAGGGCTTCCTCCCGGCGATCGGCCCGCTCGAACACTTGCGCTTTGGCGAACACCTGCGGATCGACACCGGAGTTGAGGAAGGCGGCGCAGTCTCGCCCTTCTACGACCCGATGATCGCCAAGCTGATCGCCCATGGTACCTCGCGCGCGGCGGCCATCGAGACCTTGCTGACCGGCGTCGATGAAACCGAGGTCTGGCCGGTGCGGACCAATGCCGGCTTCCTGGGCCTGTTGCTTGAGCATCCCGATTTCCAGTGCGGCGATGTCGATACGGGGCTGATCGGGCGCGATCTCGATTCGCTGGTCCATCCGCCCGAACCGGAAGCCGATGAACTGGCCGAGGCCGCTGCTCTGCTGGCTGCCAGCCCGGGTTCCGGCCCGTGGTCGGCCGCGCTCGGCTTCCGGGCCAACGCCGCGCCGCGTGCCGAGGCGCGGCTGGCAGACGAGAGCGGCAACCTGCACATTGTCGCGCTCGAAGAAGTCGAGGCCGATGAGCCGGCCAACGAGGTGCTGACCTTCAGTGCCGGTTTTGCCAGGCGCTTTACGCTTGAGCGGGTCGGCGGCGGCGCCCACCACGGCGCCCACGATGGCGATATCCTCTCCCCCATGCCGGGCAAGGTGATCGCGGTTGAGGTGAGCGTGGGACAGGCGGTAACCAAGGGGCAGAAGCTGCTTACGCTCGAGGCGATGAAGATGGAACACACGCTGGTGGCGCCCTTCGATGGCGTGGTGGCGGAACTTGCCGCCACGCCCGGCGCACAGGTGCAGGTCGAGGCGTTGCTGGCGCGGATCGAGGCGGCCGAGTGACCTGGGCCAAGGAACTCGAAGAACTCCGCCACCGCGAGGCGCTGGCCGAGGCGATGGGCGGGCCGGACAAGGTCGCGCGGCAGCATGGGCGGGGCAAGCTGGATGCCCGCGCGCGGCTGGCGGCGCTGGTCGATCCCGGTTCCTTCCGCGAGATCGGCAAGATTGCCGGCAAGGGCGCTTATGATGCCGAGGGCAACCTCACCGGCGTGCTCCCCGCCCCGTTCCTGTTCGGCAAGGCGACCATCAACGGCCGCCCAGTCGTCGCCACGGCGGACGATTTCACTATCCGCGGCGGCGCGGCGGATGCCGGGATTGGCCGCAAGATGGAACAGGCCGAGAAGATGGCGCATGAGCTGAAGCTCCCCATCGTGCGGATGATCGACGGCACGGGCGGCGGCGGCTCGGTCAAGACGCTCGAGATGATCGGCGCGACCTATATCCCGGCGGTGCATATGTGGGGCGAGGTGGTGCGGAACCTCGATACCGTGCCGGTGGTCGCGCTCGCACTTGGACCGACGGCCGGCCTTGGCGCCGCGCGGATCGCAGCGAGCCACTATTCGATCATGGTCCGCGGCCTCAGCCAGATCTTCGCCGCCGGTCCGGCCGTGGTCGATGCCATGGGCACGGCCTGGAAGGACGAAGGCTCGGTCAATCACGAGGAGGCCAAGGAAGCCCTTGGCGGTTCATCTATCCACACCCGCAACGGCGTGGTCGATGACGAGGTGGCAAGCGAGGCCGAGGCCTTTGCCCGCGCGCGGCACTTCCTGTCCTTCATGCCCGAATATGTCGGTCAGCCGGCCCGCCGGATCGAGACCGGCGATCCTGCTGACCGGCGCGAGGAAGCGCTGCTCAGTCTCGTCCCGCGCGGCGAGAAGGAAGTCTATTCGATGCGCCGGGCGATGAACCTGGTGTTCGACAAGGGCACGGTGTTCGAGATCGGCCGGATGTGGGGCCGCGCGGCGATCACGGCGCTGGCCCGGCTCGATGGCTGGCCGGTGATGGTGCTGGCGAGCGATCCCAGCTTCCTGGGCGGGTCATGGGACGCCAAGACCAGCGAGAAGGTGGAGCGCTTCGTCAAGCTGGCCGACCTGTTCCGCCTGCCGATCGTCCACCTGGTCGACAACCCCGGCTTCATGATCGGGCGCGAGGCCGAAGTCGCGGGGACGATCCGCTATGGCGTCCAGGCGATGAACGCGATCTACAAGGCGACCGTGCCGCTCGCCTCGGTGGTGATGCGCCGCGCCTATGGCATCGCCGGCAGCGCGATGTCGAACGCCGATACTTACCAGTACCGCTATTGCTGGCCTTCGGGCGACTGGGGTTCGTTGCCGATCGCTGGAGGCCTCGAAGTGGCCTACAAGTCCGAGATCGAGGCGGCTGAGGACCCGGCCGCCGAACTGGAAGCGATCCGCGCGCGGCTGGCCAAGGTCACCTCGCCCTTCCGCAGCGCCGAGCGCTTCAATGTCGAGGACATCATCGACCCGCGCGATACCCGGCCCCTGCTGTGCGAATTTGCCGAACTGGCGTGGAGAAGGTTGGGGGCGGATTAAAGCCAACTGATCCTCTCCATTTTTGGCGAAGGCCACAAATGGGGAGGTGGATCGTCCGAAGGACGAGACGGAGGGGTGTCAACGCTGGCGTCCAAGACCCCTCCGTCACGGCTTACAGCCGTGCCACCTCCCCATTTGGCTTCGCAAAATGGAGAGGAACTATCCGGCGAGATAATCCGCCAGCGCCTTCTGCTCTGCCGCGCTGAGCCGCAGACCCAGCTTGGTGCGGCGCCAGAGGATGTCCTCGGCGCTGGCAGCCCATTCCTCGTTGCGCAGGAAATCAACCTCGGCGGCGGTCAGCCCAGCGCCGAAGCTCTTGCCCAGGGCCTGCCAGCCTTCGGCGCCGTTCAGCCAGCGCTCCGCCCGGGTGCCATAGGCGCGGGCGATCCGGTCAACCGTGCCGGCATCAAGGAACGGATAGCGCGCGGTTAGCGCGGCCTTGAGCGGCTCGAGCCCGTCGAGCGGGAAGTCCCCACCCGGCAGCGGCTTGCTTCTGGTCCAGGCCTTGCCGGAGAGGACAGGCAGGCGGCCGGCCATCAGGTCTACCGCTTCCTCGGCGAGGTGGCGATAGGTGGTGATCTTGCCGCCATAGACGCTCAGCAGCGGCGCACCGGCATCCTTGTCCGACAGGTCGAGCCGGTAGCCGCGCGTCGCCGCCTCCGGCTTGCCCGAACCGTCATCGACCAGCGGGCGGACGCCGGAATAGGTCCAGACCACGTCCGCCGGGGTGATCGGAGTCTTGAAATAGCCCGACGCCCCTTCGCAGAGGTAGGCGATCTCTTCCTCGCTGGCGACGATCGGCTCGCCCGCCGTGTGATCGCGATCGGTCGTGCCGATCAGGGTGAAATCACGCTCATAGGGGATCGCGAAGAAGATCCGGCCATCGGCAAGCTGGAAGAAATAGGCATAGGGATGATCGAACAGCTTGCGGACCACGATGTGCGAGCCGCGCACCAGCCGCATCCCGTATTCGGGCGCCTCGCCCAGCAGGCCATCGACCTGCAGCACGGCCGGCCCGGCAGCATTGATGAGCGCGCTGGCGGTGAATGTGCCCGCTGGGGTTTCCAGCTCCCACCCGCCGTCGATCCGGCGCGCAGCGGTCAGCGGCGTGCGCGGGCGGACCTCTGCTCCATGTGCCACTGCGTCGAGCGCATTGAGCACCACCAGCCGCGCATCATCGACCCAGCCGTCCGAGTATTCGAATGCCGGGCCGAACTCGCCCTTCAGCGGCGCGCCGGCCGGGTGGTTGTGGAGGTCGATCGAGCGGGTGGCCGGCAGGTGCTTGCGCCCGCCGATATGGTCATAGAGGAACAGCCCCAGCCGCAGCAGCCAGCGCGGGCGCAGGCCCTGCACGTGCGGCAGGACAAAGCGCAGCGGGTGAATGATGTGCGGGGCAATCGCCCACAGCGCCTCGCGCTCGGTCAGGCTCTCGCGCACCAGGGCAAATTCGTAATGCTCGAGATAGCGCAGCCCGCCGTGGACCAGCTTGGTCGAGGCCGACGAGGTGCCCTGCGCCAGGTCACCGGCCTCCAGCAGCAGCACCTTCGCGCCCCGGCCAGCTGCGTCCCGGGCGATCCCCGCCCCGTTCACGCCGCCACCAATCACTGCCAGGTCAAACTGCATCTGCGCTTACCTCACATCCGGGCCGGAGACCGGCCGCACCACGCCGGGCGGCGTCAAGCGGCGGAACAGGCGGCCCTGCTCGCTATAGAGCACCAGCCCCAGCGCCGCGATCCCGCCTGCCAGCAGCGACCAGGCAAGCGGCTGCGCCGTGCCATCATAGGCCTGGCCAATCACCGCACCCAGGCTGGCCGCCACCGCCATCCGCACGAACATCTGGAAGGAACTTGCCGCCCCGGCAATCCGGGCAAAGGGCTGCAAGGCGATCGAGCCGAAGTTGGCGCCCAGGAAGCCCATCAGACACATGTTGAGGCTCATGACCGGTACGAACTGCCACAGCGTCTGGTGCGGCAGATGCGCCATCCAGACCTGCAGGGCGCTGACGCAGATGAAGGCCAGCAGCGCGGTATGCGAGACACGCCGCGCGCCGAACCGCTCGACAATCCGCGAGTTGAAGAAGTTGGCCACCGCCATGCCGCCCGCCATCAGCGCGAAGATCAGCGGAAAGGTCGCGCCCGCGCCGAAATGTTCGGCCACCAGCTGCTGGGCCGAGTTGATATAGCCGAACAGCCCTGCCACCAGCAGCGCAGCACCAATGACATAGCCCATCGAAGGGCGGTTGGTAGCGGCGGTCCACATGTTGACCGCAATCGCGCGTGGGGCAATCGACTGGCGGTTGGCCGGGTCAAGCGTTTCGGGCAGGCGGATCCAGGCCCACAGCCACAACGCCACCCCCAGCAGCGCCATGCCGCCGAAGATCCAGCGCCAGCTCGCCACGGCCAGCACGGCCTGGCCAAAACTGGGCGCGGCCATCGGCACGATCATGAAGATCACCGCCACGGTCGATTGCGCTCGCGCCATCCGGTCACCCGAGAAGCGATCGCGGATGATCGCGTTGGGCAGCACGGACAGGCCCGCGCTGGTAATCGCCTGGGCGGCGCGCAGCACCAGCAAGGCGGTAAAGTCTGTCACCAATGCGCAGGCGACCGTCAGCGCGACATAGGCTGCCAGGCTGGCGAACAGCACCGGGCGGCGGCCATAGCGATCGGCCAGGGCACCGGGAAACAGCGCCCCCACCCCGGCCGCGATCAGGTAAACACCCACCACAAGCTGCCGCTGGTTAGGATCACTGACCCCCAGATCCTCGGCCATGATCCCCAGCGCTGGCAGCATGGCATCAATGCACAGCGCCTGCAGCGCCATGATCATGGCCATCAGCGCGACAAATTCGCGCTCACCCAGTTTCGCACCGGGGCCAGGAGGACTCACTGATGGCATGGCTGAAGCCCTTGGCCTGTTCCGCCCGTGCTGGCCAGACTGAATTCGCATGGGTAAGTCTGGCGGCATGGCTAACGCTGCCGACGAATCCGATTTTGACGATGCCCCCGGGCAGGGGCTGCGCAAGATCATCCATGTCGACATGGATGCCTTCTATGCCAGCGTCGAACAGCGCGATGATCCTTCGCTGCGCGGGCTACCGGTGGCAGTCGGCGGCGATGGCCCGCGCGGGGTACTGACCACCTGCTCCTATGAGGCGCGCAAGTTCGGCTGCCGTTCGGCCATGCCCTCGGTCACGGCGAAGCGGCTTTGCCCGCAGCTGATTTTCGTGCGGCCGCGCTTTCTGGTCTATACCGCGATCTCGCACCAGATCCGCGACATCTTTCGCGACTATACGCCGCTGGTCGAGCCGCTTTCGCTCGACGAGGCCTATCTCGACGTGACGGCCGACGTGAAGGGGATCGGCTCTGCCACCCGGATTGCCGAGCTGATCCGGGCAAAGATCAAGGCCGAGACCGGCCTCACCGCCAGCGCCGGCGTGTCCTACAACAAGTTCATCGCCAAACTGGCGAGCGACCAGAACAAGCCCGACGGGATCTGCGTGGTCCGCCCCGGCGAGGGCGCGGCCTTTGTCGCCGCCATGCCGGTAAAGCGCTTTCACGGCATCGGTCCGCGCGGCGCGGAACGGATGAAGCAGCTGGGGATCGAGACCGGCGCGGACCTGGCGGCGAAAGACATCCACTTCCTGCGCGAGCATTTCGGCAGCCAGGCGGACTATCTCTACCGCGCCGCCCGCGGCATCGACCTGCGCCGGGTCAAGGCCGACCGGGCGCGCAAGTCGGTCGGGACCGAGCGGACCTTCGATCACGATATCTCTTCCGGCGCGGTCCTGCGCGAACAGCTGGAGCGGATCGTCGTGCTCAGCTGGGACCGGATCGAACGCAGCAGGGCCGAAGGGCGGACTGTGACCCTGAAGCTCAAGCTCAAGGACTTCACCGGCCTCACGCGGGCCCGCTCGCTCTCCCAGCCAGTGCGGGACCAGAACGAATTTGCCGAGATCGGCCATGCGTTGCTCGATGAACTGCTGCCTTTGCCCCAGCCGGTGCGGCTGATGGGCCTGACGCTGTCGCAGCTGGTCGAGGATGAACCGGATGTGCCCCCGCCAGTCAGGTCGGCGAGCCAGCTTTCGCTGTTCTGATCCAGTCCGCCAGGTTTCGCTCCAACTGCTGTGCCAGGTTCGGCGGCAAGGCATCCGGGGCAAAGAATTCGGCAGCCACGATCTCGCGCCCATCGCCCTGCGGCACGCCGCGCGCGCGGCCGGTGATCACATGGACGCGGTTGACCGTGCCGGCCAGCGGCTCTTCGATCACCGCCAGCTCGCGCGGGTCTTCCAAAGCGCAGTCGGTCTCTTCCGCCAGCTCGCGCAAGGCCGCCAGCAGGGGTTCCTCGCCGCGGTCGATCCCGCCACCGGGCAGCATCCAGCGCCCGCTGCCATAGGAGTGACGCACCAGCAGAATCCGTCCCTCGCCATCAAAGGCCAGGACCCGGCAGCCAAGCAGCAATGGCTTCCTGATCCGCCACCAGACCAGCCGCACCCGGTGCGCCTGGACCAGCAGCACCCGGTGCAGCGGGCGGGGGATCAGGCGAAGCATGTCACCGGCTGACGTGCCGCATGGAGCAGGCGCGCGACCGGCAGGTCATGCTCGCCGCGCACGGCCGCCTCGAACAGCGCGACCTTGTCCGCGCCGCGGATCACGAAGATCACCGCGTCACTGTCGAGCAGCGCGGGAATGGTCAGGCTTAGGCGATCAAACGGCGCTTCGGGCGGCAGCGGATCGGGCGTGAGTCGGCGCAGCGCCAGCGGGTCGTCAGCCTGGGGGTCAGTGTTCGGAAACAGGCTGGCGATATGCCCGTCCCCGCCCATGCCGAGCCAGGCGACGGCGAAATGCGGCGGCACCGCCTGTTCGGTCAACGCAACGACTCTCGCCCCCGCCGGCTCCAGCAGCGCCCGGATTCGGCCGACATTGCTGGCCGGATGGTCCTCCGGCACGATCCGGTCATCGCCCGGCCAGACCGCGATCCGGCTCCAGTCAAGCGGGCGCTGCGCCAGTTCGGCCAGGATCGGAAACGGTGTCGATCCTCCCGGCACAGTGATGGCGATCGAGCCTGCGCTGGCTACCAAGGCGGCAGTGAGGCGATCGAACAGCCAGTCGGCAATCTGGCTGTCAGTGGCGGCAGGAACAATGCGCGGGGAGGTCATGCTGCAAGCGCATAGCATCGCTGCCCCCACCCGCGAGCGATTATTTGAGCAACTACCTGGGGAGATCAGAACGTGCCCGTAGCCTGCACACCCAACCCTACGGCCAGGAGCAGCAAGGCCGCACCCAGTCCGCGCCGCAACTGGCCCAGCCACGAGGCCCGTCCCAGCAGCATCCACCCGGCCCCGACCACCAGCGCCGCCCCCACGGCCCCGCCCAGCCCGGTCGTCAGCGGCGCCCGCGTCAGTGCTGCCAGCGCAAAGACCAGAAAGCGCGCCGCATCGGTCAGCTGCATGGCGAAGATCACGATCCCGAAAGCGCCGAGCGAATGGGTCGGCTCGGCCGGTGCGACGCGGGGGCGCAGGACAATCAGTTCAAGCCCCGCCAGTCCAAGCGCCAGCGCCACAAGAAACAGCCGCGCATTGCCGACCATCAAGCCAGCCACCTGCGCCCCGCCCCAGGCCGCCAACCCCGCCGCCGCCATACCGCTGGCGATCGCCACCAGCAGCAAGCCGGGCCGCGCGCCCTGCCGCTCAGCTAGCTGCGCCACCAGCACCTGATCGCGCGCGCCGACCCCGACGAGCAGGGTGGCGAGCAGGGCGAAAAGCAGGCCGGTCATTGGCACAGCCTAGCAGCACTGGAGTCCTGCTGACCAGCGCTTGCGAAACAGCGATTTGGGATGGTCGGTCCTGGAGCGGGCGAAGGGATTCGAACCCTCGACCCCAACCTTGGCAAGGTTGTGCTCTACCCCTGAGCTACGCCCGCTCTGAACGTCCAACGCCCTTTGCCGGTGTGGCAGGGGCCGGGGAGAGGCGCGCGGTTAGCATCGGCCTTCTCCCTTGCCAAGGGGAAAATGCGCAGAATGTGAAAGCAGTGCTTTGTGACTTCACAAATGCCCCCGAAAGCCCACATTGGGGGTTAAGCGCAAATCCATCTGGAGTTCTCCCTTGGCAAGCATGGGCCTAAGCCTCGACGAGCAGAAGGCGGTCGACCGGTTCCGCAAGGACGTGGTCGAGCCATCGATGACCAATCTCGTCATTCTCGATTTCTGGGCCGAATGGTGCGGGCCATGCAAGGCGCTGACCCCGGTGCTGGAAAAGGTCTCGGCCGAATATGCCGACAAGGGCGTGGTCCTGGCCAAGGTCAATGTCGACGAGGAACAGTTCATCGCCGCGCAGTTCCAGGTGCGCTCGATCCCCACGGTCTATGCCATGTTCCAGGGTCAGCCGGTGGCGGACCTGACCAACGCCCGCAGCGAATCGCAGCTGAAGGGCATTCTCGACCAGTTGCTGGCCAAGTTGCCGGTGCAGCCAGGCGGCGCGGCCCCGGCGCAGGACATCGCGCCGCTGCTGGCCATGGGTGAGGATGTGCTGGCAACCGGCGATGCCGAGCGGGCAGCGGGCATCTTCATGCAGATCGCGGAAATGGCGCCGGACAATGGCGCGGCCCAAGGCGGCCTGCTGCGCGCTCTGGTGACGGCTGGGCATATCGCAGAGGCAGAGACCGTGCTGGCCGAGCTGCCCGAATCGCTGGCCAAGGACGCCGACATTGCTCGCGCCCGCGCCGCGCTTGAGCTGGCCAAGGACCGGCCGGAGGATGACGAGCTGGCGGCGTTGCGCGCTGCGGCCACGCCGGACAATCCCGAAGGGCAGCTGGCCTATGCGACAGCTGCTTTCGCGGCCGGGGAACGCGATGCCGCTGCCGAGACTTTGCTCGCCATGATTGCTGCCGATCGCGAATGGAACGAGGGTGCCGCCCGGGCCAAGCTACTGCAGATCTTCGAGGCGGTTGGCCTGGAAGATCCGTGGGTCACTGCGACCCGGCGCAAGCTTTCGCTGGTCCTGTTCGGTTGACCCAGCCCGTGCGCCTGTCGATCTTCCCGCTGACCGGCGCCGTGCTCTATCCCGGGCTGCAGCTGCCGCTGCACATCTTCGAGCCGCGCTACCGCGCGATGATCACCGATGCCCTGGCCCGCAACCGGCGGATCGGCATGATCCAGCCGCAGCGGCCAGAGGAAGGTGCACCGCTGTTCAGCGTCGGCTGCGTGGGCAAGATCGCCGATGTCGAGGCGCTGGAGGACGGGCGGTTCAACGTGGTGCTGGAAGGCGAAGCGCGTTTCCGGATCCTGCGCGAACTGGATGTGATCACCCCCTTCCGCCAGGTCGAGGCCGAACTGCTGGAAGACCCTCCGCACCAGACACTCGCCCCGATCGAACGCGCCAGCTTTGAGCGCGAGGCGCGGCGCTTTGCCGAGGTCCAGGGCTATCTGATCGACTGGGACGCAGTGACTTCGCTTGACGATACCTCGCTGATCGATGGGGTCAGCCAGATTGCCCCGTTCGATGCCGCAGCCAAGCAGGCCTTGCTGGAAGCACCCAACCTTTCGACCCGCTGCGAGCTGCTGGTCCAGTTGATGCAGTTCTTCGGCCGCCGCGATAGCGACGAGGGCCGGGTTACCCTGCAATAGGCTGGCTCAGGCCAGCGTCGCCTTCAGCCCGTCGATCACATACTGCGCCGCGAGCGCCGCCAGCAGCACCCCGAGCAGACGGGTAATCACGGCCTCGACCCGCGCGCCGAGCAGCTTCATCAGCGGCCCGGCGGCGACCAGCGCCAGCAGGGTAAGCAGCATGACCGCCGCCAGCGCGCCCAGCACGACCAGCGTTTCATCGGTCCCCTTGGCCCGCGCGGTCAGCAGCATGATCGTGGCGATCGAGCCGGGACCGGCGATCATCGGCATGGCCATGGGGAAGACCGAAACATCCTCGATCTCGGGCGTGGCCTTGACCTTTTCCGCCCGCTCCTCGCGCCGCTGGGTGCGCTTTTCGAAGACCATGTCGAGCGCGATCAGGAACAGCATGATCCCGCCGGCGATCCGGAAGGAATCGAGCTCGATATGCAGCGCGCCGAGCAGATCCTCACCGAATACGGCGAAGATCAGCAGGATGATCGTGGCGATGAAGCAGGCCCGCAGCGCCATGGCCCGCGCCTGGGCGCGGCTCGCGCCGCTGGTCAGGCCGGCATAGATCGGCGCGCAGCCCGGCGGATCGATTACCACGAACAGGGCGATGAAGGCGGAGAGAAACAGCTCGAGCATGGTTTAGCGCGGGGCCCCTGAGGCAGGCACGGTCTGATCCAGCACCGTTTCGAACTTCGTGCCGTTCCACAACGAGACCTTGATCGTGCGGCCGCCCAGCGTGGTCACGCCCGTACCCCAGTGCAGCGTGCCGTCACGTGAAGTGCCGGTCTGCCAGTCGGTGTCGGTCACGATCAGCATGGACGGAGCGGGCGGACGTACTTTGCACTCGGCCACGCGCGCAGCGATCATTTCGGGGGCCGGACCTGCGCCATCAGAGGTGAGGCTCATGTCGGCGATCCACTTGAGCGCGCCATTCCTCTCGCGCTGCCAGATCGTCGCAAAGCTGCCACTGGCGTTGGGGCTCTGCCAACCGCCGCGGGTGACCGCGTAAGAGCCATCGCAGCTCGACCAGACGGCATGCGGCTGCCAGGTAACGGCCACGGCGGGTTCGGCCCGGCCCTTCAGCCAGTCTGACGCCTTGACCCGCTGCGGTACGAACATCACCGCTCCATCGGCGGCCGTTGCGCGGAAGGCGGCCCACTGCCCCTTGTCCTGCGCCAGGCGGGCAAAGGCCAGTTCGGCGGCGATCACCGCGCTGGGATTGGCGACGGGCTCAATCTTGCCAAAGCGCGGTCCACGCGGGGCCGAGGCGCAGGCGGCGAGGGTGAGCGACAGGGTGGCGGCGATGAGGAAACGCTTCATGGGCAACAGCCTAAAGCGCTTGGTCCTCCAGCGCCACCCCTGCATTGCGATGCGCGGCAACCAGGGTGTTGCGCAGCAGCACGGCAATGGTCATCGGGCCAACCCCACCCGGGACCGGCGTGATCGCCCCGGCAACGCTGCTGGCCCCCGCATAGTCGACATCGCCGACCAGGCGCGTCTTGCCTTCCTCTGCTGCGGGGACCCGGTTGATGCCGACGTCAATCACGGTGGCGCCGGGCTTGATCCAGTCAGCCTTGACCATTTCCGGCCGGCCGACTGCGGCCACGACAATATCGGCGCGGCGCACCACGTCGGGCAGGTTCTGTGTGCGGCTGTGGGCGATGGTGACCGTGCAGCTTTCGGCCAGCAGCAGCTGGGCCATCGGCTTGCCAACCAGGATCGAGCGCCCGATCACCACGGCGTCCTTGCCCGAGAGGTTCCCCAGCCTGTCCTTGAGCAGCATCAGGCAGCCGAGCGGGGTGCAGGGCACCAGCCCGGGCAGACCCAGCGCGAGGCGCCCGGTGCTGGTGGGCGTCAGGCCATCGACATCCTTGTTCGGGCTGATCCGCTCAACCACGGCCTGCTCATCCAGGTGTTTAGGCAGCGGCAACTGGACCAGGATGCCATCGACCGCCGGATCGGCATTGAGCCGCTCGACCAGCGCGATCAGATCGGCCTGGGTGGTATCGGCGGGCAGCTTGTGTTCGAAGCTGGCCATCCCGGCTTCGACCGTCTGCTTACCCTTGTTGCGAACATAGACCTGGCTGGCCGGGTCTTCTCCAACCAGCACCACCGCCAGGCCCGCCTTGCGCCCGGCCTTGGCCTCGAAGGCAGCGGCAGCGACGCCGACGCGCGCGCGCAGGTCCGCCGCGAAGGCCTTGCCATCAATCACCGCAGCCTGGCTCATCCGACCTGTCGCCCGACATAGGACAGGATAATCAAGGCCACATTGATCAACAGGATCAACACGATCGGCGAAAAGTCGATCCCGCCGGTGTTGGGCAACCGCCGCTTGATCGGGGCCAGGATCGGATCGAGGATTGCATTGAGCGCGGTCCACAGCGCGGACACGAACTGGTTGTGAAAGCTGACCACGTTGAAGCTGATCAACAGCCCCAGCACGAACTGCACGATCACCACAGTGATGATCAGGTTGGCGAACAGTTCCAGGATCGGGATGAGCACTTCGTTGATCATCGATTGGGTCCTTGGGAGAGGGTAAGGGCCTTTAGCGGCGGATCAGGGTACCAGCCCCGCGCGCAGTGAACACTTCGATCAGCATGGCATGCGGCACCCGGCCATCGAGCACGACCGCCGCCTCGCACCCGGCCTCAACCGCGTGGATGCAGGTTTCCAGCTTGGGGATCATCCCGCCGCTGATCGTGCCGTCTTCCTGCAGCTTGCCGATATTCGCCGGGGTCAGGTCGGTCAGCAGGTTGCCCTGCTTGTCGAGCACGCCGGCCACGTCGGTCAGCAGGAACAGCCGCGCCGCACCCAAGGCCGCAGCGATTGCCCCGGCCATGGTATCGGCATTGATATTGTAGGTTTCACCGTCCACGCCCGGCGCGATCGGCGCGATCACCGGGATCATGCCCGCCGCGCTGGCGGTTTCGATCAGGGTCACATCGACCGAAGTCGGTTCGCCCACGAAGCCCAGGTCGATCGCCTGCTCGATATTGCTTTCCGGGTCCTTGGTGGTCCGCTCAACCTTGGTGGCAGTGACCAGCCCGCCATCCTTGCCCGAAATGCCCAGCGCCTTGCCGCCGGCCCCGGCAATCCAGCCGACCAGTTCCTTGTTGATCGCGCCGGACAGGACCATTTCGGCCACTTCGGCGGTGGCCTTGTCGGTCACCCGCAGGCCATCGATGAACTTGCTTTCAACGCCCAGCTTCTTGAGCATCGCGCCGATCTGCGGGCCGCCGCCGTGGACGACAACCGGATTGATCCCGACCGCCTTGAGCAGCACCACATCCTCGGCAAAGTCACGCGCCAGTTCGGGATCGCCCATGGCATGGCCGCCATACTTCACCACGAAAGTACGCCCGGCATAGCGCTGCAGATAAGGCAGCGCCTCTACCAGCGTTTCGGCCTTGGCGAGCATCAGGGGGTCGTGGGACTGGGTCATCCCCGCGCCTTTACCCTGCTGGCCGTGGATTTGAAGCGTTTTCACCCGGCCCTGTCATTGTGACGGGGCATCAAGCCGCCGCCCGATCCGCACCGCCAAGATCACGATCAACGGTACCAGCACGGCCGAGAGCACCACCTTGGCGATCGCCTGACCGATCATCAGGTCCATGATCGGACGCACGCCATAGAAACTGATGCCAATGAAGATCACCGTATCGACGATCTGCGAAAGTGCCGCGGCGATGAAGCCGCGCAGCGCGGCGAACTTGCCCACGGCCCCTTCCGCACTTGGGCGCAACTTGTCAAACAGCCAGATGTTGAGCGTGACCGAGACGCCATAGGCGATGATCCCGGCTGCCATCATCCGGGCGCCCTGGCTCATGATGATCGGGAAGGCTTCCTTGGCTGGCTCGTACATCCCCGGATCAGTCGGCAGGCGCACGACCAGGAACGTCCAGCCGATCGCCACGATCAGTGGCACGAAGCCGTAACGCACCAGCCGGTTGGCAACCTCGCGTCCGTGCAGTTCGGCGATCGCCGAGGACAGCGCGACCAGCGTCAGGAAGGGAAAGATCCCCGCCTCAACCGCCAGCGGGCCAAGCGAGGCCTGCTTGGCGCCGAGGAAGCCCCCCAGCGGAACCATGCCGCCGTAAAGGATGGCGAGGACGAAGAGCGAGCGCGGGATCGAAACTGTCTGCATTGCCACGGCTTAGCGACCTTCCCGCGCTTGTGGAAGGCCCGGCGATTACGGCTAGGCGCGGCGGTCCCGGGGCGTTACCACTTGGCGCATAATTCACGGGGGGAGTGCCAGTACCATGTTGATCGTCAACAGCCTGATCGGGATCGTGCTGATCCTGTCAGTGGCCTGGCTGCTTTCGACCGATCGCAAGGCGATCCGGCTGCGCGTGGTGGGCGCGGCCTTTGCGCTGCAAGCGGGCCTCGCCGCGCTGGTGCTTTACGTGCCCTGGGGCAATGCCGCGCTGCAAGGGGCGGCGCACGGGGTCAAGAACCTGCTCGGCTATGCCCAGGCAGGAATCGATTTCCTGTTCGGTCCGCTGGCCAAGCCCGAAATCGGCGGCAACAGCTTTGCCATTGCCGCCCTGCCAGTGATCATCTTCTTCGCCGCGCTGATCTCGATCCTCTATTACCTCGGCATCATGCAGCTGGTGATCAAGTGGATCGGCGGCGGGCTGGAGAAGGTTACGGGGATTTCCAAGGTCGAAAGCCTCGGCGCGGCCAGCAACATCTTTGTCGGCCAGTCGGAAAGCCCGCTGGTGATCCGGCCCTATCTTTCGGCCCTTACCCCCAGCCAGCTGTTCTGCCTGATGACGGTTGGCATGGCCGGGGTGGCAGGCACGATTCTGGCGGCCTATGCCAGCATGGGCATCCGGATCGATTACCTGGTCGCGGCCGCCTTCATGTCGGCCCCGGGCGGGATCCTGATGGCCAAGATCATCATGCCCGACCCCAAGGGCGAAAAGATCGTCGAGCCAGACGAGATCAAGGTGGCCGGCCTTGAGGAGGAGCCGCCGGCCAACATCATCATGGCCGCCGCACAGGGCGCGCAGACCGGGGTCAAACTGGCCGTCGCGGTGGGCGCAATGGTGCTGGCCTTCGTGGCGCTGGTGGCACTCGCCAACGGTATCCTGGGCGGGATTGGCGGCTGGTTCGGCCAGCCCGACCTCTCGTTCCAGCTGATCCTGGGCTATATCTTCGCGCCGGTGTTCTGGCTGCTGGCGGGACCCGACTGGGCCGAAGCACTGCGCGCCGGCGGCTTTTTCGGCACCAAAGTGGTGCTCAACGAATTCGTCGCCTTCATCGACCTGGGCCAGGTTCAAGGCCTCTCTGAACGGACCGTAGCGGTCGTCACCTTCGCGCTCTGCGGCTTTGCCAACTTCAGCTCGATCGCGATCCAGATGGCGGTTACCGGCGGCCTGGCGCCTGAACAGCGCCCGGTTATCGCCCGGTTAGGGATCAAGGCACTGGTTGCGGGCAGCCTCTCCAACCTGATGAGCGCGGCGCTGGCCGGCCTGTTCCTCAGCCTCTAGGGCCTGTTCCTGAGCTGCTAATCACTCCGGATTCGAGCGAAACCAAGGGTTTGTCCGGATAGCGGGGTAGCGCTGGGCACAGCAGGCAGCGGGCCATGCCCGCACTTGCCCTCTCCGCCGCCGCACTCTTCACGCTCTGCGGAGCCGCCCACCGCCAGACCTGCGTGGTCGATGGCGACACCTTCTGGCTGGCCGGCGAGAAGGTGCGCATGGCCGATATCAATGCACCGGAAACCGCCCAGGCCGAATGCCCGAGCGAACGCCAGCGCGGGGAAGCGGCCAAGCTGCGGTTGCTCACACTGCTCAACGCTGGCCCGGTCGAACTGGTGGACGATGCCCGCAGCCGTGACCGCTATGGCCGGCGTCTGGCCGTGGTGACGCGGCGCGGCGCAAGCCTTGGCACGCAGCTCGTCAATGAAGGCCTGGCCGAGCCCTGGCGCGGTCGGCGGTCAAGCTGGTGCGCAGCGGCCGACTGATGGACCACAAACAAAAAGCCCCGGCACTGCCGGGGCTTTCTGCGGTTCAGTGTGTCTGATCGGGTATGATCAGGTGTAGCTAACCTTAACGGTCTGGCGACGACGACGCAGCGCGGCACCGGCAATGCCGACACCCAGGATCATCATGAGCCAGGTCGACGGTTCCGGTACGCCAGCCGCACCCGCAAACGAGAGGGTGCCGCCATAAGAGGCATCGTCCCCGGTGGTACCCGTGATGGTGAGCGTATTCGTCTTGCCCGGGCCAAGCAGGAGATTGGTGAGGTAACGGAACTCGGTGCTACCGGTCGCTCCGATCGCGAACTCTACCCCATTGATCATGACGGACGTGAAGTCGATGTTGGTAGCCAGGTTCCCGCCGCTGAGGATCGACGAGATCGTGGCACTCAGCATCGTATAGTCCTGCGGCGTGACGAAGGTCGCCGTGTCGGTAAAGGTGCAGGGCCCAGCGGCTGGGGAGCAAACGACGTCGGTATTGCGGAAAGTTCCGGCGGAATCGCCTCCAACCAGCACCACCAAGGCAGCATTGGCATTCGAACTGCAGGCAAGGGCCAAGGCCCCCCCAGCCATGAGGGCAAATTTTCGCATTGTACGTATCTCCTGATTTCAGACGGGGTGAGGGCTCTGATCAGGACGAGGATTTCTATGCCTCGAATCTTGCGGTAACAACGCGCAAGCGGCAGTCCGTGCCGGGCCTGATACGGGCCGAAAAGTCGAAAAAGTTCCCGAAAACTGCAAAAAAAACTGGAGACGGAGATGCTGATCATCGAGGGCTGGCTGAAGCTGGCAACGGGCGAGTTCGACAAGGTGGCCGATGCCGCGCGCGCCATGGTCGCCGAAACGGTGAAGGAGCAGGGGTGCCTGACCTATGCCTTTTCCCGCGATATCAACGACCCCGACCTGATCCGCATTGCCGAACGTTGGGAAACCGCCGAAGCTCTCGCCGCGCACGGCCAGAGCACGCACATGGCAGACTTCAACAAGGCCATGGGCGCGGTGAAGCGCGAGGGCGCGGAGCTGTGGCTCTATTCAGGCGAAGCGGTTCGCCGGATCATGTGACTGTGCGGCCGGGGTCCTAGATCCCGGCCCACCATTGGTAGCCGCGGTTGTCTTCCCAGAAGCCGCCGCGGCCGCCGTAAAGCCCGGCCAGGCTTTCGCGCAGTTCGATGCGCATGATGTACTTGGCCTGCTTGTAACCCAGCTGGCGCTCAACCCGCAGCCGGATCGGCGCGCCGTGCGGCTCGGTCAGCGGGGCATCGTTCATGCGCCAGGCGAGGATGGTCTGGGGGTGGAAAGCCTCGATCAGGTCGATCGATTCATAGAACGGCTTGCCTTCCAGCTTGTCGGCGCAGTGGAATACGACATAGCGGGCACCCGGCATCAGCCCGGCAGCACTGAGGATCGCGCCGAGTTGCGGACCCTGCCACTTGCCGATCGCGCTCCACCCCTCAACGCAGTCATGCCGGGTAATCTGGGTCCGCTGCGGCATCGCCTGAAGCGCGGTAAGCGGCAGGGCGAGTGGGCGGTGGACCAGGCCATCGACCCGCAGCGCCCACTGCGCGAAGCCACTCCCCAGCAGCGCGCGATAGGCCGGATCGGGCACGCGCAGGCTGCCATTGGCCTTGAACACGGGGGACATGTCCGCCTCGGTAAACTCGCGCGCCAGACTGTCGCCGATGATCGCGCGCTGGGTCAGCTCATGGAGCCGGCCGACACCGGCCAGGCCATCCTTGAAAGTCTGGCTGTCGTTGAGCACGTCGCAGCCGGACAGCAACAGGCCGCCGGCCCCGGCAGCACCGACCTGCAGCGCCTTGCGTCGGGTCAGGATCATGCTTCATCCCCCTTCGCTCGCGGCAGGCGGTACCAGCCGGTCAGCATCGAGCGCACCTCGTTGATCGGGCCGGCCAGCGCCACCATGATGATATGCACCAGGAAGAACAGCACCAGGCCGCCTGCCGCCAGAAAGTGGACCGAGCGCGCCGATTGCCGCCCGCCAAACAGGTCGACCAGCCACGGCCAGGCCGCATCGAGCGCAGGTGACATGGCCAGGCCCGACAGGATGATGGCCGGGAGCAGCACAAACAGCACCCCGCCATAGGCCAGCTTCTGCAGCACGTTGTAGTTCAGCGCCGCCGCCCCAGTGGGAAAACGCAGCCGGGCGTGCTCGCCGATGTCATGCAGGATGTGGCGCGGGCTCCATTCGGCCCGGGTAATGTGCAGCCGGCGCGCAATGTGCCCGCGTAGCAGGCCCCAGATCAGGTAGCCAGTGAAGGCCAGCACCAGCAGCCAGGCAAAGGCAAAGTGCCAAATGCGCGCGTCGGCCAAGCTGTAGTCTGACGGGATCGTCATCCAGCGGGGAAAGGCGATATCTTCCATCGAGGCCAGGACCAGCCAGGCATGGTCATGATCCGATCCGTAATGGCCCCAGTAGAGCCGCGGATGGGCGTTGAGGATCATCAGTCCGCTCATCAGCATGACCAGGATGCACAGCGCGTTGGTCCAGTGCCACAGCCGGGTCGCCAGGGCATGCCGGCGCACCAGATCGCCGCCATGCGGCTGCGGCCGGTCATCGGCGGGCGGAAAATGCTGGTCCATCAGGTCCCTTTTCGGCGGTCGCGGGGCAAAGGTTACAGGCCTGCTGCAAAAAAACCAGCCGCAGCTTGCCACCCCTGCCTGCCTCCCCTACCCGGCAAATCAAGGGGAGAGATTACAGTGCCGCCGGGCCAGCATCGCCATCATCCTGTCCTGCCCTTCCTGGTCGCCGCCAGCGGAATCGCGCTGTTCAGCGTCATGGACGCCGTGATGAAGAGCGCCAGCCTGCAGGTCGGCGCCTATAACGCCATGCTGTTCCGCTCGGGCTTCGGCGTGCTGCTGATGCTGCCGCTGTGGCGGGCGACGGGCGGACGCTGGCCGGATCAGCCGGCGCTGCGGCTCCATGCCCTGCGCGGCCTGATCAGTGCGGGCCTGGCCACCAGCTTCTTCTGGGGCCTGATCCGCTTGCCGCTGGCCGAGGCGATCGCCCTGTCCTTCATCGCGCCGCTGATCGCGCTTTACCTTGCGGCTGTGATGCTGGGGGAGAAGATCGCCCGTGGCGCTGTGATCGCCTCGCTGCTCGGCTTTGCCGGCGTGCTGGTTATC
This sequence comes from Sphingomonadaceae bacterium, assembly GCA_965284665.1. Classification (GTDB taxonomy): domain Bacteria; phylum Pseudomonadota; class Alphaproteobacteria; order Sphingomonadales; family Sphingomonadaceae; genus Novosphingobium. The sequence goes on from OZ260108.1 coordinate 77,543, forward strand.
GGCGCCGGGCGGCTGGGGCGCGAGGCGCTGAGCGAAGACGCGATGTGGGGGATCGGCGCGGTGCTCCTCTCGGCCGTGCTCTATGCCTTCAACCTGATCTTCCAGCGCAAGCAGGCCCAGCTTGCCAGCCCGCAAGAAGTGGCGCTGTTCCAGATGGGCTTTGCCGGCCTGTTCCTGGCCCTGGCGGCACCCTGGCTGGCCGTGGTGCCCAGCCTGCCCGTGCTGGGCGAGATCGCCGCTGGCGCCGGCCTTGCCGCAGTCTCGCTGATGCTGCTGAGCTGGGCCTATGCCCGGGCCGAAGCGCAGGTGCTGCTACCGATCGAGTACACGGCCTTTATCTGGGCGGCACTGCTCGGCTGGCTGGTCTTTGCCGAGCCGGTGACGGTCGAGACGCTGGCCGGGGTGGTGCTGATCGTAATCGGCTGCTGGATTGCCGCGCGCAAGGCGGCGCCGGCTCACACCGAACAGACCACGCTTTAGTCTGATCCGGCCCGGAATCCCGGTCCAGCTACTTGACGCGCCGCGCAAACCCGCGCATCGGCGGCGCCGATATGGCTCGGCTGCACCCGCGAAAGGGGCGTGCGCGCAGGCGGGCACCACCAACAGGAGTATTTGCGGGATGACCCAGGTCGGACAGGACACGCTCGGGACGCGCAGCACGCTTAGCGTCGGCGGCAAGGACTATGCCTATTATTCGCTCAAGAAGGCCGCGGCCAAGCTGGGCGATGTCAGCCGCCTGCCCTTCTCGATGAAGGTCCTGCTGGAAAACCTGCTCCGCTTTGAAGACGGCGGGTTCACCGTCTCGACCGATCACGTCAAGGCGGTGATCGACTGGCAGAAGAACCCCAAGGAATCGACCGAGGAAATCCAGTACCGCCCGGCCCGCGTGCTGCTCCAGGACTTCACCGGCGTGCCCTGCGTGGTCGACCTGGCCGCCATGCGCGATGCGATCGCCAAGCTTGGCGGCGATACCAGCAAGATCAATCCGCTGGTCCCGGTCAACCTGGTGATCGACCACTCGGTCATGGTCGACGAATTCGGCCATCCCAAGGCGTTCCAGGAGAACGTCGAGATCGAATATCACCGCAACATGGAGCGCTATGACTTCCTCAAGTGGGGCTCCAAGTCGCTCAACAACTTCTACGCCGTGCCGCCGGGCACCGGCATCTGCCATCAGGTGAACCTGGAAAATATCGCCCAGACTGTCTGGACCAGCCAGGACCAGAGCGGCGCGACCGTGGCCTATCCCGACACCTGCGTCGGCACTGACAGTCACACCACCATGATCAACGGCCTGGGCGTGCTGGGCTGGGGCGTCGGCGGGATCGAGGCCGAAGCTGCCATGCTCGGCCAGCCGGTCTCGATGCTGATCCCCGAAGTGGTCGGTTTCAAGCTGACCGGCGCGCTGCGCGAAGGCGTGACCGCGACCGACCTGGTGCTGACCTGCACCAACATGCTGCGCAAGCACGGCGTGGTTGGCCGCTTTGTCGAATACTACGGACCCGGCCTTGCCTCGCTCAGCCTGGCCGACCGCGCCACTCTCGCCAATATGGCCCCGGAATATGGCGCGACCTGCGGTTTCTTCGGCATCGACGACAAGACGCTCGATTACCTGCGCCTCACCGGCCGCGAGGAAAGCCAGATCGCACTGGTTGAAGCCTATGCCAAGGAGCAGGGCTTCTGGATCGATCCCAATGCCGAATTCGTCTTCTCGAGCACGCTTGAGCTCGACATGGGCACGGTCGTCCCCTCGCTCGCTGGCCCGAAGCGCCCGCAGGACCGCGTCAACCTGGAAGACGTCGACGATGTCTTCGCCAAGGACATGGCCGAAACCTACAAGAAGACCAACGCCCGCGTGCCGGTTGAAGGCAAGGACTTCGACGTGGGCGATGGCGACGTGATGATCGCCGCGATCACCAGCTGCACCAACACCTCGAACCCGGGCGTGCTGGTTGCGGCCGGCCTCGTCGCCAAGAAGGCGGACGAACTGGGCCTCAAGCCCAAGCCGTGGGTCAAGACTTCGCTCGCCCCTGGCTCGCAGGTCGTCACGGACTACCTGATCAAGGCCGGCCTGCAGAGCCACCTCGACAATATCGGCTTCAACCTGGTCGGCTATGGCTGCACCACCTGCATCGGCAACTCGGGTCCGCTGGCCGAACCGATCAGCAAGGCGATCAACGAGAACGGCCTGGTCGCCGCCGCCGTCATCTCGGGCAACCGCAACTTCGAAGGCCGCGTTTCGCCTGACGTCCGCGCCAACTTCCTCGCCAGCCCGCCGCTGGTGGTGGCCTATGCGCTCAAGGGTACGGTGATCGACGATTTCGTCACCACCCCGATCGGCAAGGGCAAGGACGGGCAGGACGTGTTCCTCAAGGACATCTGGCCGACCAACCTCGAAGTTGCCGAAACGATGAACGCCTGCGTCACGCGCGAGATGTTCCAGGCCCGCTATGCTGACGTCTACAAGGGCGACGAGCACTGGCAGGCGATCAATGTCACCGGTTCGGAAACCTACTCGTGGCGCGCCGGGTCGACCTATGTTGCCAACCCGCCCTATTTCGAAGGCATGTCGATGACCCCGGCCCCGGTGCAGGACATCATCGAAGCCAAGCCGCTGCTGATCCTGGGCGATTCGATCACCACCGACCACATCAGCCCGGCCGGCAACATCAAGGCCGATAGCCCCGCCGGCCAGTGGCTGATGGAGCATCAGGTCGCCAAGGCGGACTTCAACTCCTACGGCGCGCGCCGCGGCCACCACGAAGTGATGATGCGCGGCACCTTTGCCAACATCCGCATCAAGAACGAAATGGTTGCCGGCACCGAAGGCGGCTTCAGCCGCTACAATGGCGAAGTGCTGCCGGTCTACGACGTGGCGATGAAGCACAAGGCCGATGGCACCCCGATGGTGGTCGTAGCCGGCAAGGAATATGGCACCGGATCCAGCCGTGACTGGGCGGCCAAGGGCACCAACCTGCTGGGCGTGCGCGCCGTGATCGTGGAGAGCTTCGAGCGCATCCACCGCTCGAACCTCGTCGGCATGGGCGTGCTGCCGCTGCAGTTCAAGGATGGCGAAACCCGCGAGACGCTCGGCCTCGATGGCGATTGCACCTACACGATTCTGGGCGTTGCCAGCCTGACCCCGCGCCAGGATGTGGAAGTGGAAGTCACCCGCAAGGACGGCAGCCAGTTCACCTTCACCGCGCTGTGCCGGATCGATACCGCCAATGAGGTCGAGTACTTCATGAACGGCGGCATCTTGCACTACGTGCTGCGCAAGCTGGCGGCCTGATGCATCGCTCGGCCGTTCAAAAGGCGGTCGACGATTATCTCGCCCCGCGGCTGGCGGAGGGCGGATGGAAGCGGCGCGGTTCGCGCGGCTTCGTCCGCCGCCGCGGCACCGAGTGCTGGCTGATCAAGCTGGTTCATGGCGAATACAAGCAGGACAAGGGCGCCTGCCGCATCACGGCCCGGATCATGCGGCTCCATTTCCTACCCTTTACCAGTCGGCGGGTGATGGAGCACCTGATCCGCTCGCCGCTGCTGTGGCGGAAGTGGGACTATTACTCAGAGCCGCGCTTCTTCCTCGCCCGGCACCACATCCGGCGCCTGGGCGAGCTTACCGAAGCGCGCGAGCCCTTCTGGTACAGCTACGATGCCAGCTACGATGCCGACTGTAAGCGGGTACTGGCCGAGCTGGCCGACGATGTGGAACGCTATGCCATGCCCTGGCTGGCGCGCGGCTGGCTCTGGCGCCTGCCCGACAAGGACATGGCGCGCAAGGACCGGCACAAGCGCCATCACGCGGCCTTGCGCAAGCAACTCGCCTGAACGGAAAAGGGCGGCACCATGGCCGCCCCCTCCTTGTAAGCTTTAACCCGCGTCAGGCCGTTTGCTTGGCCAGGCGGCGGCGGCCGACCAGGGCGGCAGCGGCCGCACCGAACAGCAGCAGCATCGGCGGGGCCGGCACTTCGTGACCGCCCGAAGTGGTGGTCGTGGTGGTGTTGCCCGAGGACGACGAGGTGCTGGTCGAGCTCGAGGTCGAGGTCGACGAGCTGGTCGAGGTCGACGAAGTAACGTTGCCCGAAGTCGAGCTCGAGGTCGACGTGCTGGTCGAGACGTTGCCCGAGGTCGAGCTCGAGGTGCTGGTCGAGACGTTGCCCGACGAAGAGCTGGTCGAGGTGACATTGCCCGACGAGGTCGAGGTCGACGAATAGTTGCCCGAGCTGGTCGAGACATTGCCGGTCGAAGTCGAAACGCCGCCGGTCGAAGTGGTCGAGCTGGAGGTAATGCCGCCAGTGGTGGTCGTGCTGGTCAGGCCGCCGGTCGAGCTGGAGGTCGAACCGCCCGAGGTCGAAGATGACGAACCGCCGCTGGAGCTGGAGGTCGAGGTTGAGCCCCCGGAAGTGGTTGTCGAAACGACCACGCTGCCGCCCGAGCTGCTACCGCCGCCGAAGAAGCCACCAAAGAAGCCGCCGCCGAAGCCGAAGCCGCCCGAACCGCCAATCACGGTCACCTCGCCGCCACCGCCCTGCGGGGTCGGCATCGGCGGAAGCGGCGGGAGCGGCATCGGCATCATCGCCAGCTGCGGCTGGGCCGGAGCTGCGCAGGTAACCGACTTGGTCACCACGCGGCGAATCTTCTTCATCGGGCGCGGGGCCGGCGTGGTGCGAGCGATCTTGCGCTTCATCGCCTTGGGCTTCGCCACCGGCTTGGCGTGCTTGACGTACTGGACCTGGGCCGCCGGAGCCTCGGCGACATGCACCGCCCCACCCCCGACAACGGCGCCGCCCGCGGCAACCGCGGACAATTTCACTAGGGCCATCCGTACCGACATAAGCTCTGCTTTCTTTGCCTTTGGCTGGGGCTGGAAAACCGGCAGCAGTGCCGCCGAAATGCCCCCATAGGCAGAGAAACGCAGACGAATGATTAAGGGACAATCGCGTTAACCCTGTTTCTGCCGTCCCGGACCGGGAATCAGCAATTGGCGGCGCCGCCACCCGGCCACCTGTCCCAATCTGAAACCGAATGGAGCTAAAATCCCTAACAGCGCGGCCTGGGCGGCAGCTATTTATCTGCCGAATCAGCAGAATCGAACAGCCCGCCCTGGTTGCCAGCCGGCGGCGCCAAACCCAGGTGCTGCCAGCCGCGCGCATTGAGGCAGCGCCCGCGCGCAGTGCGGGCAACCAGCCCAAGCTGGATCAGGTAGGGCTCGATCACATCCTCGATCGTATCGCGCGGTTCGGAGAGGCCCGCCGCCAGCGTTTCCACCCCGACCGGCCCGCCATTGTAGAGCTCTGCGATCATGGTCAGGTAGCGCCGGTCCATCGCATCGAGTCCGAGGCTGTCGACCTCCAGCCGGGTCAGCGCGGCATCGGCCTGATCGCGGGTAATCGCGGCATGGCCCTCGACATGGGCAAAATCGCGCACCCGCCGCAGCAGCCGCCCGGCGATACGCGGGGTCCCGCGCGACCGGCGCGCAATCTCGCGCGCGCCGGTCGGCTCGATCCCGATATTCAGTAGCCCCGCCCCGCGCGTCACCACGCGTTCCAGTTCGCCCTCGGTGTAGAAATTGAGCCGCACCGGAATGCCAAACCGGTCGCGCAGCGGCGTGGTCAGCAGCCCGGCGCGCGTGGTCGCCCCGACCAGCGTGAACGGCGGCAGATCGATCCGCACCGAGCGCGCCGAAGGCCCCTCGCCAATGATCAGATCGAGCGCGCGGTCCTCCATCGCCGGATAGAGCACTTCCTCAACCTGCGGATTGAGGCGGTGGATCTCGTCGATGAAGAGGACATCGCCCTCGTCCAGATTGGTCAGCAGCGCCGCCAGGTCGCCCGCCTTGGCGATCACCGGGCCGGAGGTGGCCCGAAAACCAACGCCCAGCTCGCGCGCGACGATCTGCGCCAGCGTGGTCTTGCCCAGCCCCGGCGGGCCGAAGAACAGGACGTGATCCATCGCCTCACCGCGCGACTTGGCGCTCTCGATAAAGACCCGCAGGTTATCCTTCGCCGCCGCCTGACCGACGAATTCGGCCAACGTTTTTGGGCGCAAGGCCGCGTCGGCGTCTTCGACCTGGCGGGTCGAGGAGAGGAGCGGGTTGTCGGTCACCCCGCCGCCCTCTTCAACGCAACCCGCACCAGGTCATTCAGCCCCGCGCCTTCACCCAATTCCTCCAGCGCCCGTGCCACGGCTTCGGTCGCGACGTTGGGCTTGAAGCCGAGGTTCTGGAGCGCCGAAACCGCATCCTGGCTGGCCGAGCCGCGCGGTGCGGCAGAAATTGCAGCGCCAGCCGCCGAGGGCAGGCCGCCCGCCTTGTCCTTCAATTCGTTGACGATCCGACTGGCCAGTTTCGGCCCCACGCCTTGTGCCCGCGCCACCATTGCGGCATCGCCGCCGGCGCAGGCGCGCTGGAGTTCGTCCACTGTCAGCGCCGAAAGCACCGCCAGCGCCATCTTGCTGCCCACACCCTGGATCCCGGTGAGCAGGCGAAACCATTCGCGCTCGCCCCCGCTGGCAAAGCCGATCAGGCGCATGTCGTTTTCAGAGACCTGCAGTTCGGTATGGACCGTCACCCGGTCCCCGCGCACCCCTAGCGCATCGAGCGTGCGGGCGCTGCAATGGACGAGGTAGCCCACGCCGTTCACGTCGATCACCGCCCAGTCAGGACCGAAATCGTCAAGCAGGCCAGAGAGGCGGGCGATCATGCTTTGTTCTATGCACCGCCCTGCGGCGGGGTGCAAGTGCAGGGCGTGGATGGCAGGGGACTACCCCGCGATGCGCCGATCCAGGCTGAAGCGGCCTGGCCCATGCGTTGCAAAGTGCGCGCCGATGAACACCAGCACGACCGCCGGCCACCAGCCGCGAAACGGCTCGGCCCAATGGACCATGACTACGGCCACCGCAAAGGTTGCGGCGATCGCCAGCCCGGCCCAGCGGGTCAGCAGCCCCAGCGCGAGCAACGCCCCACTGATAAACTGCACCCAGACGCCCAGCGGCGCCAGGAGGTTCGGAGCAGGAAAGCCGAACTGCGTCATGAAGGCGACGAATTCCTGCATCCGCGCCGCGCTGACGATGTTGTCCAGCGTTTCATGCATCAGGAACGCACCGGTCAGCAGCCGCAGGCCCAGCTGACTAAGGTCTCGACCGCTATCCAGCCAGTTCAATCCAAGCATCGACACCCCCCGTAAACTGGCGATAGTTATGCCAGTCCGGGTCGGCTGGTCCAGAGCCGGCGAGCTACCGGTACAAGCCTAGAAGCGCGGCAACGGAATGTCGGCGGCAATCCGGCAGGCCAGCGCCGATGCGCCGACCTGGAACAGCACTTCGCGATCGTCGACCTGGCCGGCCACCCGGACCAGATCGCCAAAGGTCAGTGGGCCATCGCGGTTGTAATAGCGGGCGGCCTTGGTCAGCCGGCTGACCTGGTTGGTGCTGAGCTTGCCGCGCAGGAATTCGGCGGCGCAGCTCGCCTGGTTCTCGCTCATCCCATAGCGCTGCAGCGCGTCGGAGATCTGGTAGCGGCTGGCCGTGCAGCCCGAAAGGGCGAGGCCGGATAGTGCGGCGAGAGCTAGAGTTCGATTCACGGGCGGCTCCTGTCTGCTGCCAAAGCAGCACCCTGCGACCCCGCGCCTTAACCCCGGATTGCTCGCTGCGGTTCAGATGCCCCGGTTCAGATGGGCGTGGGTGATCGCCACAGCCAACGCATCGGCAGCATCGGCCCCGGCCAGCTTGACCCCGGGCAGCAGGACCTTGAGCATCGCCTGGACCTGCGCCTTCTCCGCCCCGCCCGTGCCGACCACGGCCTTCTTGACCAGCGTTGGCGCATATTCCGCCACCGACAGCCCGGCCCGCGCCAAGGCCAGCAGGCAGACGCCCCGCGCCTGACCGAGCTTGAGCGTGGACTGACCGTTCTGGTTGACGAACACCTCTTCCACCGCGCCGGTCTCGGGCCGGAACTCGGCAATCACGCCGGCAAGCTCACGGTCAAGCACGACCAGCCGCTCGGCCAGCGGGGCCTTGGGATCGGTCTTTACCTGACCATTGGCAATGTGGCTCAGCCGGTTGCCGCTTTTCGCGACGATCCCCCAGCCGGTGCAGCTGAGCGAGGGATCGAGACCGATGATAATCAGCCCAACTGCTCCATTACCGCATCGGGGATTTCGTAATTGCCCCAGACGGTCTGAACGTCGTCATCGTCATCCAGGACGTCGATCAGCTTAAGCAGGGTTGCGGCATCATCGACGCTGACCTCGGTCTTGAGGTTGGGCTTCCAGGCAAGCTTCACGCCCTCGGCCTCACCCAGCACCTTTTCCAGCTCGCGTGCAACGGGGTGGAGGTTCTCCACCGCGACCCAGATCGCGTGGGCTTCGTCATCGCTTTCAACGTCATCGGCGCCGGCTTCAAGGGCGGCTTCGAAGACCTTGTCGGCATCGCCGACGCTGCCGGGGTATTCGATCAGGCCCAGCCGCTCGAACCCGTGGCTGACCGCGCCCGAGGCGCCCAGGTTGCCGCCGTTTTTGGCAAAGGCGGTGCGGACGTTGGTGGCAGTGCGATTGCGGTTGTCAGTCAGCGCCTCGACAATCAGCGCAACGCCGCCCGGGCCATAGCCTTCGTAGCGGATCTCTTCGTAGTTCTCGCCATCGCCGCGGCTGGCCTTGTCGATCGCCCGCTGGATATTGTCCTTGGGCATCGACTGTGCCTTGGCGGCGTTGACCGCAGCGCGCAGGCGCGGGTTCATGTCCGGATCGGGCATGCCCATCTTGGCGGCGACAGTGATTTCGCGGCTCAGCTTGGAAAACTGCGCGGCGCGCTTCTTATCCTGCGCACCCTTGCGGTGCATGATGTTCTTGAATTTGGAATGGCCTGCCATGGAAAGATGCCGTCAGCTAGGGATTGGAATTGAGCCGCCCCCTAGCCGACCGGCCTCGATCAGACAACCACGGCCGTACCGGTGGCGCTGACCATCAGCATCGAACCATTGGCGCCGAGCACTTCGTAATCGAGATCGACCCCGACCACGGCATTGCCGCCCATGCCGGCGGCAAACTGCTTCATCTCGTCCAGCGCCTGCATCCGGGCGCGGGCAAGGACGTCTTCGTAAGAGCCCGAACGCCCGCCAACGATGTCGCGGATGCTGGCAAACAGGTCACGGAACATGTTGGCCCCGACGATCACTTCGCCGGTGACGACACCAAGATACTGCTGGACCGGACGGCCCTCGATCGTGGGGGTGGTGGTAACGATCATGCGGGGCTCTCCTGTTCCCGGTGGTAATGCACCAGAGATAGGGGTTCAGCCCCGCCGATCAAGCGCTTACCCCAGACCCAGCGCCGCCTTGTAGGTATCGAGGATCGCTTCCATCTCGGCGCGGTCATCGGGCTTCATTTTCCGCAGGCGGACGATCTGGCGCATGATCTTGGCGTCATAGCCCACGGCCTTGGCCTCGGCGTAGACATCGCGGATGTCGTCGGCGATGCCCTTCTTTTCCTCTTCCAGGCGTTCCACGCGTTCGATCAGCAGGCGCAGGCGGTCGTCGGTGGTTTCGGCCATCTTGGGGTAAGCTCCGGTAAACAGGGAATCGGTTGACCGGCTCTTAGGGGGCGGGAGCGTTCTTCTTCAAGCTCTCGGCCATGGCTTCGAGCTGGTCGGGAGTCGCTTCCCTGTGGAAACGTTCCTTCCATGTCGCTGTCGGCATCCCGTGGATCACTTCGCGTGCGCCTTCCTTGTCGAACGGCGCACCGGCATCGCGGATCCAGTCAGCCAGGCAATTGCGGCAAAAACCGGCCAGGACCATCAGGTCGAGGTTCTGGGCGTCGTGGCGATGGCGCAAATGCCGCACCAGCCGCCGGAAAGCGGCCGCGGCAACCGCATCATCCAGCGCTTCGAGGGGATCTGCGGGGTTCGCATTCGTATTTTCGGAACAGCTCATGGGCACACCCTTGGTCTTTCGTCATGCCTTTGCCATAGGCAGGCTGGACAGAGGAAGACAAACAATGGCGAAGTTCGATCCACGCGGCCGCAAGATCAAGATTCTGGCAACCCTGGGCCCGGCCAGCCGCAGCCCCGAAATGATCGAGAAGCTTCTGCTCGCCGGGGCCGACGCCTTTCGCGTCAACATGAGCCACGGCGATCACGAGACCCACGCCCAGACCATCGCCGCGATCCGCGCGGTCGAAAAGGACCTGCACCGACCGGTCGCGATCCTGTGCGACCTGCAGGGGCCCAAGCTGCGCGTTGGCCAGTTCAAGGGCGGCAAGGCAGTGATCCGCCATTCGGGCCACTTCACGCTCGATCGAAATCCCGAACTGGGCGACGATACCCGCGTCTGCCTGCCGCACCCGGAACTGTTCGCCGTGCTCAAGAAGGGCCAGCGGCTGCTGATCGACGATGGCAAGCTGCGGCTGAAAGTGATCGAGGCCAGCCAGGATGCGATCCTCTGTTCGGCCGAGGTCGGCGGGGTGATCATGGACCGCAAGGGCGTGAACGTGCCCGATGCCGTGGTGCCGGTGCCTGCGCTCACCGAAAAGGACCGCCGCGATCTGTCCTTCGCGCTGGAACAGGGGGCTGACTGGATCGCCCTGTCCTTCGTCCAGCGGCCCGAAGACGTGGCCGAAGCGCGCAAGCTGATGGGTGGATCGGCCACCTCGCTGATGGCGAAGATCGAAAAGCCAGCCGCAATCGACCGGCTCGACGAGATCATCGAGCTGGCCGACGGGATCATGGTCGCGCGCGGCGACCTGGGGGTTGAGCTCAATCCCGAGGAAGTGCCGCCGATCCAGAAGCGGATCGTCGCCGCCACCCGCCGCTCGGGCAAGCCCGTGGTCGTTGCCACGCAGATGCTCGAATCGATGATCGAAAGCCCGGCCCCGACCCGAGCGGAAGTCTCGGATGTGGCCAACGCGGTTTACGATGGAGCCGATGCGGTCATGCTTTCGGCCGAAACCGCCAGTGGCGCCTGGCCGGTCGAAGCTGTGACGATCATGCATCGCATCGCCGGGCAAGTGGAGCGCGATCCCGGCTATCGCCAGCAGGTCAGCTTTGCCGATGTCCTGCCCGATCGCACCACGGCTGACGCGCTGGCCCACGCCTGCGCCTCGATCGCGGAATCGCTGCCGATCTCGGGTGTCATCGTCTTCACCGGTTCAGGCAGCACGGCCCGCCGCGTCGCGCGTGAACGCCCGGCCGCACCGATGCTGGTGCTGACCCCGTCGACCAAGATCGCCCGCAAGCTGGCCCTGCTATGGGGCGCCCATGCCGTCACCACCAAGGATATCGGCAGCTTTGAAGAAATGATCGCCAAGGGCAAGCGCATGGCGCTGCGCCACGGTTTCGGCAGCGCCGGATCGAAGCTGATCGCGCTGGCGGGGGTGCCGTTTGGCACGCCCGGTTCGACCAACCTGCTCCATGTCGTAACCTTGCAGGGCGACGAGCTGGATCGGCACAAGGGCTGATCCGCTCGTCGTCCCGGACTTGATCCGGGACCGGCGGCCTATTGCGGCTCATTCACTTCGGTTGGCCAGAGCTCCTGACATTCGCCGGGACGCCGGTTCATGTGAAGCGCGAGCCCAGATCAAGCCATTCTGGATTGCTTGCTTCGATCAGTTCGATCTTCCATTCGCGGTGCCAGTTCTTGAGCCGCTTTTCGCGAATGATGGCCTCTTCGATTGTGGGATACTCCTCCACCAACACCAGTCGATCCAGGCCATAGCGGCGAGCGAACGCCGATCCTTTGCCGTTTCGATGTTGCCTAATGCGAGCGTCGAGATCGGATGTGACCCCAACATAAAGCACGCCATGCGCCCGGTTGGTCAAGATGTACACGAAGCCGCCGTTTCTCAATTGCTACTCCGTCATCCCCGCGAAGGCCGGGATCGCTGGCCTACCTAGTGCCACCCTCCAATCGGTTCGCCAGCGGTCCCGGATCAAGTCCGGGACGACGACTCCTCGAACAGCGCCTTCAAATCCTTCTTGAGGATCTTGCCATTGGCGTTGCGCGGCAGGGTTTCTGGGTAGAACAGGATCCGCACCGGCACCTTGAAGGCGGCCAGCCGTTCACGCACCCAGTCCCGCAGTTCGGCCTCGGTCGCGGACTGTCCGGGGGTCAGGTGGACCACCGCCGCAGGTTCCTCGCCCAGGGTGCGGTGGGGAATTCCGACTACCGCCGCGTCCATGACTGCCGGGTGATCGTAGAGGACGTTCTCGACTTCGGACGAATAGATGTTCTCGCCGCCGCGGATTACGATATCCTTGGCCCGATCGGCGATGTAGCAAAAGCCTTCCTCATCGATCCAGGCCAGGTCTCCGGTGCGGACCCAGCCGTCGATAAAGGTCGCCGCAGTGGCTTCCGGGTTGTTCCAGTAGCCCTTCACGATCATCGGCCCATTGGCATAGAGCTCGCCGATCTGGCCCGGCGGCAGCTCCTTGCCGTCATCGTCCAGCACTTTCAGCTGCGCCACGGCCACTGGCGGGCCGCAGCTGGTCGGGCGATTGAGATAGTCCTCGGCCGATAGCCCGGTGACCGTCGCGGTGGTCTCGGTCATGCCCCAGCCGTTGCCCGGGAGCGCACCGAAAACTTCGCGGATCTTGCGCACCAGATCGGGCGCGGACGGTGCGCCGCCATAGGCGATCGCCTCGATCGAGGAGAGATCGTACTTCTCGCGCGCCGGGTGCTCAATCAGTTGCCAGGCGATGGTCGGCACGCCCCCGGTCGAATTGACCTTTTCGCGCTCAATGATCTGGAAGGCCTTTTCGGGGTCCCACTTGTACATGAAGATCATCGTGTGCCCGGCAGCGATCGCGCCCATCATCGTCGCCGAACAGGCCGTGGCGTGGAACAGCGGGATGACCGTCAGCAGCACCTTGCGCGCCGGGTCGGGCAGCGCCTCGCCCCGCCGCAGCACCTGCCGCGCCGCGCCATAGGCGCTCGAGAAGATGTTGGTGACGAAGTTGCGGTGCGTTCCCAGCGCGCCCTTGGGATTGCCGGTCGTGCCGGAAGTGTAGAGGATCGTCGCATCGTCATCGGCGGCAATGGCAAGGTCCGGCAGGTCCTGATCGGGCAAGGCACTCCAGGCTGACGAGGCCCCGATCACGCTTTCGAGCGCGGTAACGCGGGCCGGCAGATCATCCCGGCGCGAAACGATCACATGGGCGAGGTCCGGGAATTCGGCGCGGTGCGGCAGGATCCGGTCCAGCCGCTCGCCATCGCAGACCAGCACCCTAGCGCCCGAGTGGGCCAGCCCATAGGCCAGTTCCGGCCCGGTCCACCATGCGTTGAGCGGCACGCAGATCGCGCCGATGGTCACCGCGGCAAAGAACACCACCGGCCATTCGGGCAGGTTGCGCATGGCCAGCGCCACGCGGTCGCCCTTCTGCACGCCCAGCGACTGGAGGTGTCGGCCAAGGGCTGCGACTGCGCGGAACCAGGCTTCGTAGGAAACCCGCTCGTCCTCATAGATCAGGAAGGTTGCATCGCCGTGGCTGCGGCCGATCCGGGCCAGCACGGCGAGGTTCTCCGGTGCGTTCTTCCACACCCGGGTCGGCACGCCGCGGATATCGATGGTCTCGTACTCAAACCTTGCCCCCGGGGCGCAGAGGATCGCCTCGCACTCGGCCAGGCTGCGCACGGGCCAACCGGCCGGAATCCATTCCCTGAAACTGTCGCTGGAAATTTCGCCCATGGTCCTCCGCGGCGGTCACTGTGCCGCCTTGAAGGTCAGGCTAGGTCAGCCGCGCGCGCCGAACAAGGCGGAACCGACGCGGATGTGCGTAGCGCCCAGCATGATCGCCGTTTCGAAATCGTTGCTCATCCCCATCGACCGGCCGGCCAGACCGTGATCGGCCGCCAGCTTGTCGAGCAGGGCGAAGAACGGAGCGGGCTCGATGCCGAGCGGCGGTACGCACATTAGGCCGATCACCGGCAACTCAGCCGCGCGGGCCTCAGCCAGCAGAGTAGGCAAGTCGGCAATGGCGCAGCCACCCTTTTGCTCTTCGGCGCCGATGTTGACCTGAACGAAGCACGGCACCTGCCGTCCGGCCTTGTCCATCGCCTTGCCGAGCGCGCTGACCAGCGAGGGCCGGTCCAGCGAGTGGATGCAGTCGAACAGGGCCACCGCGTCCTCGGCCTTGTTCGATTGGAGCTGACCTACGAGGTGGAGTTCGATGTCCGGCTGCTGCTCACGCAGGGCGGGCCACTTCTCGGCCGCTTCCTGCACGCGGTTCTCCCCGAACACGCGCTGGCCGGCGGCGATCAGCGGCACGATCCGCTCGGCCGGATGGGTCTTGCTGACGGCGACCAGCGTCACCTCTTCAGCCTTGCGCCCGGCGATCTGCGCGGTGCGGGCAATACGGGCCTGGATGTCGGCAAGAGCAGTGGCTGGATCGGTCATGGCGCGGTGCTATAGCGATGCCGTGCCGCGAAAGAAGCCCCTCCCCGCAATCTGGCTGCTGAGCGATGCGCGGAGCGATGCCGGGCTGGAACAGGCCTTGAAGCGCCTGCCACGCGGCAGCGGCTTCGTGTTCCGGCACTATCACCTGCCAGAGGCGGAACGGCGCGGGCGCTGGAACAAGCTTTCCCGCCTGGCCCGGTCGCGCGGGATCAGCGCGGTGCTCTCCGGTAGCGTAGCCCAGGCCCGGCGCTGGGGCGCGGACGGGTCCTATGGCGCGCATCACGGCGCTACCCTCGTGACCGCGCATTCCCTGCGCGAACTGCGCCGCGCCCGCCGGGCCGAGGCGGTGCTGCTCTCGCCAGTCTTCCCGACCCGCTCGCATCCGGGCGGCAAGGTGCTGGGGCCGCTGCGCTTCCGGCTCCTCGCAAGCCGCTCGCCCGTGCCGGTGATCGCGCTGGGCGGCATGAACGCGCGTAGGGCAAGGCGGCTCAAATGGCCGCGCTGGGCCGGGATCGATGCCTTTTTGCGCTGAAGCGACTCGCCAGATTTTCAAGGATTCTTGACGCGGAGTCACCGGCAGGCGCATTATGCCTGCCGAACGAAGGGAAGCAGTGATGGCAACACGGGCAGTCAGCGCGGGAACCCGCGGCGCGCAGGTCAACTGGCGCGCCACGCTGCGCCGTGCCGCGCGCCGGGCGGCCGAGATCGGCGGAGCCGGATTGCTGCTGGCCGGAATGGTGTTCCTGGCGCTCGCCCTGGTCAGCTATCACCAGACCGATCCTTCGTGGTCGACCGCCGCCGGCGGTCCGCCGGCCAACTGGATGGGCACGCCCGGCGCCTGGGTGGCGGAGCGCGCATTGTTCCTGTTCGGGCCGGTCTCGGTCCTGTTCCTGCCGCTGCTTTATGTCGGCGCGCGAAAGCTGTGGCACCTGGTTGAGGAAGAAGATGCCGACCTGCCCCATGCCGATCACGCCTGGTGGCGGCCGATCGGCGTGCTGCTGTTCGCCATGGCGCTGCTCGGCACAGTGCTGGCGCTGGTCTTCACCGGCCCGGGCGGTTCGCTGCCGGCCGGCATGGGCGGGATTTCCGGCCTGCTGGGCGCGCGCACGATCGAGGCGCTGGCTGGCCTGCTGCCCGAGGGCGGCCGCTTCTGGGCGATCCTGGGGGCCGGCCTGGCCTGTCTTGCCGGCGGATCACTGCTGGCCGCGCGGGTCTTCGCGCTCGACTGGGGCAGCCTGCTGACCCTGCCAGGCTTCCTGCGCCGCGAACGTTCGATCGAGCCAGGCGGCGTGATCAGCGTCAAGCCAGCCAGCAAGCCAGCGGGCGAGCCGCGCCCCACGCCAGGTGTGGCGAGCGAGACGCGCAAGCCCCCGGTGATCACCGATCCGACCCGCCCGGCCAAGCCGGCACAGCTTGCTACTTCGGGCAAGCAGGGCGACCTGTTTGACAGCTATGAGCTGCCCTCGCTCGACCTGCTCAACGATCCGCCGCCCCATTCGAAGCAGAAGATCGACAAGCTGGCGCTGGAGCGCAACGCCCGCCTGCTCGAAACCGTGCTCGACGATTTCAACGTCAAGGGCGAGATTACCGCGGTCCGCACCGGCCCGGTCGTCACCATGTACGAGCTGGAACCTGCCCCCGGCATCAAGGCCAGCCGGGTGATCGGCCTGGCCGACGACATCGCCCGCAACATGAGCGCGATCTCCGCCCGCGTTTCCTCGATTCCGGGCCGCACGGTCATGGGCATCGAACTGCCCAATGCCGACCGGCAGATGGTCAGCTTCAAGGAAATGGTCGCGAGCGAGGCTTTTGCCGGCTCCAAGGGCATGCTCCCGATCATCCTCGGCAAGGACATCGCCGGTGAGCCTGTGGTGGCAGACCTTGCCACCATGCCGCACCTGCTGGTCGCCGGGACGACCGGTTCGGGCAAGTCGGTCGGGCTCAACACGATCCTGCTGTCGCTGCTCTACCGCCTGACGCCCGCGCAATGCCGTCTGATCCTGGTCGATCCCAAGGTGCTGGAACTGAAGTCCTACGACGACATTCCGCACCTCCTCTCACCCGTGGTGACCGAGCCGGCCAAGGCCGTGCGCGCGCTCAAGTGGGCGGTCGAGGAAATGGAACGCCGCTACCGGATGATGAGCGAGATCTCGGTCCGCAACCTGGCCGGCTTCAATGACAAGGTGAAGACGGCGATTGCCAGGGGCAAGCCGCTCGGCCGGCGGATCCAGATCGGCTTCGATCCCGAAACCGGCGAGGAGCTCTATGAGGAGCACCAGCTCGATTACCCGGTGCTGCCGCAGATCGTGGTAATCGTGGACGAGCTGGCCGACCTGATGGTCACGGTCGGCAAGGAAGTCGAAGTGCTGATCCAGCGGCTCAGCCAGAAGAGCCGCGCCGCCGGCATCCACCTGATCATGGCGACGCAGCGGCCGTCGGTCGACGTCATCACTGGCGTCATCAAGGCCAACCTGCCGACCCGGATCAGCTTTGCCGTGACCAGCCGGATCGACAGCCGCACCATCCTGGGCGAGCAGGGCGCGGAGCAGCTGCTGGGCAAGGGCGACATGCTCTACAAGCCCAACACCGATCCGATCCGCCGCGTGCACGGACCCTTCGTTTCGGACGAGGAAGTGGAACGGCTGGCCGATTTCTGGCGCAGCCAGGGCAAGCCGGAATATGTCGATTCGGTCACTGAAGAGCCGGAAGACGGCGGCTTTGGCTTCGATGATCTCGACGTCACGGCCTCTGACAGCCCCGAAGAGCGCAAGTACCGTCAGGCCTGCCAGATCGTGTTCGAAAGCCAGAAGGCCTCGGCCTCATGGCTGCAACGCCAGCTGGGCGTCGGCTACAACACGGCCGCCAAGTGGGTCGAGCGGATGGAGGCCGACGGCTTCGTCGGCCCCGCCAACCACGTTGGCCGCCGCGAGATCTATCGCGACCGCGACGGCAACCCGCTTTAGAACAGGATCAGGCAGTCAGTTCGTACTGACCGGCCACCGCCTGGAAGTGGGTACGGGCAAAACTGCGCGCCGCGGCAACCGTTTCAAACAGGGTGTCCTGCAACACGTCGGTGACCAGCGGATAGCCTTGCGAGTTGTAGCGCACGTCGCGGACCGAAAGGCGGACGTTGCCCTCGGCATCGCGGCTGATCAGGAAGGGGCGGATCAGGTCTCTGGACATGCAACGTTTCCTTGTGTGGCAAGCGCCACTTCGCGGCGCTCGTCTTCACGGCGGTCGCGTTCAGTGGCGGTGCGGATCGCGCGGTCGGCCATGGCCTGCCAGGCAGCCTGGGCCTTGAGCTGGACCTCACGCTGGTTTTGCAGGGTAGCCGTCTGGGCGTTACGGCCGCAGAGCGCGGCCTGGTCGAGATAGAATTGAGTCGATGCGGACATGCGGCATTCTCCTCGGATTTGCCCCTCAGCGGCGCTGCTGGCGTCGCGGTGGTGCCCCTGTGGTGAAGCCCGGGCCGCGATCGCGAAACACGATCCGACCCTTGCTGAGATCGTAGGCCGTCATTTCGACCTTGACCCGATCCCCGACGACCGACCGGATGCGGAACTTCCGCATCTTGCCTGACGTGTAGGCCACGATGTGATGCCCGTTTTCAAGCACCACACCGAACCGGCCGTCGGGGAGGATATCATCGATCTGGCCGTCGAGGGTCATTAGCTCCTCTTTGGCCATCCGATCAGGCCGCCGAAAGGTTCACGGCCGAAGTGCGGCCGCGCTGATCGGTTTCCAGTTCGAAATTGATGCGCTGATCCTTGTCGAGGGTCGACATGCCAGCAGCCTGGACGGCAGTGATGTGGACAAAGCTGTCCGTGCCGCCGCCATCAGGCGCAATAAAGCCGAAGCCCTTGTCGGTATTGAAGAATTTGACGGTGCCAACTGGCATGGGTGCAGTCCTTTCGCGGAACTTGCGTGACCCGCGCGCAACGTGCGCGTGGAGCAATGAGGCGTGAAAGGGGGCTTGGGGCACGGATGCCGGAAATCCCGTCGCAGGCGACGTAGCCCGGACCCTATGCGCTTTCCTGGGGCAAATAGCAAACTTTGCCGCGCGCAGGCCCCAGTTGCACATGCCGCGGGCTGCGGGCGCAGTCTGTCTGAATGCTTGCCATCGTGCGCCGACCCGGCGAAAGGCAGCTCCATGATCCGCCTGACCGACCTGGCCCTGCCGCTTGACCACGAAGCCCCCGCGCTGGAAGCGGCGGTGCTGGCGAAGCTGGGCATTCCGCCGGAGGACCTGGTCCGCTTCAGCGTGTTCCGGCGCGGCAACGATGCGCGCAAGAAGACCGCGATCAAGCTGGTCTATTCGATCGACGCCGTGGTTCGCGACGAGGCCAAGGTGCTGGAGCGGCACCACGGCGATCCGCATGTGAAGCCGACCCCGGACCTGTCCTACAAGTTCCCGGTCATGGCGCCGGAAGGCTGGAGCGGCCCGCGCCCAGTGGTGATCGGCGCGGGTCCCTGCGGGCTGATGGCGGCGCTGATCCTGTCGCAGATGGGCCTCAAGCCGATCATTATCGAGCGCGGCAAGGCGGTGCGCGAGCGGACCAAGGATACTTGGGGCTTGTGGCGCCGGGCCGAGCTGACCACGGAATCGAACGCCCAGTTCGGCGAAGGCGGGGCCGGCACCTTCTCGGACGGCAAGCTCTATTCGCGGATCAAGGACCCGCGCCACCTGGGCCGCAAGGTGCTGACCGAATTCGTCAAGGCCGGGGCGCCCGAAGACATCCTGACCGAGGCCCACCCCCACGTCGGCACCTTCCGCCTCGTCACCATGGTGATGAGCATCCGCGAGACGATCGAAAGCCTGGGCGGCGAATACCGTTTCGGCACGCGGGTGGAGGATTTCGCGGTGGAGGACGGCCAGCTCAAAGGGCTGACCCTTTCGACCGGGGAATTCCTGCCGGCCGAACACGTGATCCTGGCCGTGGGCCACTCGGCCCGCGACACCTTCTTCAAGCTCCACGAGCGCGGCGTCTATGTGGAGGCCAAGCCCTTTGCGATCGGTGTGCGGATCGAACATCCGCAAAGCTGGATCGACAAGGCGCGGTTCGGCCCCAATGCCGGCAACCCGATCCTCGGCGCGGCGGCCTATGCGATCTCACACCAGGCCAGCAACGGGCGGGCGGTCTATTCGTTCTGCATGTGCCCCGGCGGGCGGGTGGTCGCCGCGACGAGCGAGGAGGGCCGCGTCGTTACCAACGGGATGAGCCAGTATTCGCGCGCCGAGTTCAACGCCAATTCCGGGCTGGTGGTGGACATCAATCCCGAGCGGGACTTCCCCGGCGATCCGTTGGCGGGCGTGCGGCTACAACGGCAGCTGGAGGAAAAGGCCTTCGTCGCGGGCGGGTCCAATTACCATGCGCCGGGGCAGCGGGTGGAAGACCTGCTCGCAGGCCGCCCCTCAACCGCGTTCGGAGTGGTCCAGCCGAGCTACAAGCCGGGGGTCAAGCCGACCAATCTGGCCGAAGTCCTCCCGGCTTTCGTGATCGAGGCGCTGCGCGAGGCGCTGCCAGTGTTCGGGCGGCAGGTGCCGGGATACGATCATCCCGATGCGGTGATGACCGGGGTCGAGACCCGCACTTCCAGCCCGATCCGCATCCGCCGCGGGGCGGATTTCCAATCGATCAACACCCAGGGGCTCTATCCCGCCGGCGAGGGTGCTGGCTATGCCGGCGGCATCCTTTCTGCTGCGGTTGACGGGATCAAGGTGGCCGAGGCGCTGGCGGCCAAGCTGGTCGGCGCGGCTTGAGCGAATACGACGCCATCGTCCTCGGTGCCGGCGCCGCCGGGCTGTTCTGCGCCGCCACCGCCGGCCAGCGCGGAAAGCGGGTGCTGCTGCTCGATCACAATGATGAAGTTGGCCGCAAGATCCTGATCTCCGGCGGCGGGCGGTGCAACTTCACCAATGTCCACACCGCGCCCGACCGCTACCTCTCGGCCAACCCGCATTTCGCCAAGTCAGCCCTGGCGCGCTACACCCCGGCGGACTTCATCAAGCTGGTCGATAGCTATTGCATCGCCTGGCACGAGAAGACGCTGGGACAGTTGTTCTGTGATGGCTCGGCCAAGCAGATCGTTGCCATGCTGCTGGAGGAGTGCGCGAAGGGCAGCGTCACGATCCGGCTCGGCAGCGAAACCGGCGCGATCGAGCATCGCGATGGACAGTTCCACGTCGCCGGGACCAGCGCGCCCGCCTTGGTCATCGCCACGGGCGGGCCTTCGATCCCCAAGCTGGGGGCCACCGCCTTTGCCTATGAGCTCGCCCGCCAGTTCGGGCTCAAGGTGGTCCAGCCGCGTCCGGCGCTGGTGCCGCTGACGCTGAGCGGCGAGGACGCGCTGTTCACCGAGCTGTCGGGCGTTGCGACCGACGTGGTGGCGCGCTGCGGCAAGGCGGCGTTCCGCGAGGCAGCGCTGTTCACCCATCGCGGTCTCAGCGGGCCGGCGATCCTGCAGGTCAGCTCTTACTGGCAGCGCGGCGAGGATGTGCGGATCGACTACCTGCCCGATCAGCCGCAAGGCTGGCTGCTCGAAGCCAAGCGCAGCCAGCCGCGTGCGCCCTTGCGCCGGGTGCTGCCCTTGCCCGAGCGGCTGGCGACGACCCTGGCCGACCGGCTTGGCGTGGCGGGCGAGCTTGGCAACCAGGCCGACAGAGTACTGCGCGCGGCCGAAGCGCGGCTGCGTGACTGGCACTTTTCGCCCAACGGCAGCGAGGGGTTTGCCAAGGCCGAAGTGACCGCCGGCGGGATCAGCACGGCAGAACTTTCCAGCCAGACCATGGCAGCGAAGAAGGTCCCCGGCCTCTACGCCATCGGCGAGGCGGTCGATGTCACCGGCTGGCTCGGCGGTTACAACTTCCAATGGGCATGGGCCAGCGCCCACGCGGCGGGCATGGCGCTCTAGACCGCGCGCCGCTGACGATCGAGGCGCAGGGTCAGGTCGGCCCGCTCCGGCAGCTCGGTCAGCATCCACCCTGTCAGCCGCTCATAGTGCTGGATGAAGCGGGTGACTTGTTGCGGGGTCATCGCGCCGGGTGCTCGCGGGCGGAGCTCCGCTTCCTGCTGCTCGCGCCAGTCGGCCACGACTGACCAGTCTGGCGCGGCGAGGAAGATCAGGCGGTCGATCCGGCTCCACAGCGCCGGATAGTCCCGCGCCAGCGCGGCATTGGCATGGCGACGCCAGGTGCCATCGGGATCCGCGCTCGCTTCCAGCGCGTTGACCGGCTGGACAAGGACTCCCTCCGGCTGCGGCGCAGCGCCAAGGCACCAGCCTTCGAGCAGCAGGACCTGTGTGTCGGCCGGGGCGAAGGGCCATTCGCCTTCCGGCGCGCGGTCATCGCGGCCCTTGTCGAAGCGCGGCAGGGGCACTGCCTCATCCCGCGCCAGCGCTTCAATCGTGGCGAGGCCCAGCGCAACATCGTGCGTGCCCGGTACGCCACGCGTCGCGAAGAGGGGATGGATATCCCGCGCCAGCGCCTGCCGCTCGGCCCTGGTCAGATAGAGATCGTCGAGCGAGAGCGCCGCGACCTTCAGCCCCTCAGCAGCGAGCCGGCTTGCCAGTTCGCGCACCAGGGTCGACTTGCCCGAGCCCTGCGCTCCGGCCACGCCGATCACCGTGAACGCTCCGCCCCGCTCCGCCAGCCAGTGGCGGACCTGCGGCAGGGCTGCTTCGATCAAGGCTGCGCCGGCGCCGCCGGGCGCGGGCGGAAGGTCAGCTCGAGCGGCACGATCTGGCCATCGGGTCGCAGCCGGAAGCGCAGCACGCCCTGCTGCTTGGGATCGGCCAGTTGCTGCTGCATCCGCAGCGCCGCATCCTGCGAGGTATAGAGCCGGCCGCCCCACGGTCCCGTTTCGACCGACACAGGGTATTGGCACGGTCCGGCGCCGAGGCGGACCCGATCAATCCGTGGCGGCTGCCCTTCAAGGCAAAGCGCCTGGGCTGGCCCGGCGGCATCGCGTTCCAGGCCCGGCCAATCATACTGGAACATCACATAATGACCCTGCAGGAAATCGCGCGGGTCATAGCCATGGACCGGCACTTCCCACTCCTGCCCCTGGCGGCTGGCGCGGTCGGTCGTCAGCCAGCTTGCGCCAAGCCCCAGCAGCGGCAGGGCCAGCGCGGCGAGATGCAGCAGCGCGCGGTTCATGGCGCGTCCTCCGCCTTGGGCGGGGCATAGGTCCGCGCCACCCACCGCGCGCCCCAGGCGATCCCCAGGATCAGCAGCCCCGCCGCGATCAGCCCAAAGCCGCTGGTCAGGAGGTCATCCTCGAGCTCAAAACTCAGCACGATCAGCCGCAGCGCCAGCACGGCGACCGCCAGCTGGAACACCCCGCGCCACTGACCCTTCAAGGCCATCCAGCCGACCAGCGCCCACAGCGCCATGAACAGCAGCGCGGCAATCACCTGATTGCCCGACAGTGGCCAGGTCAGCAGCAGGATCACGGCCGCCCCGGCCAGCACGCTGGCGGCCGCCCGGCCCGATGGGTCAGGCCGCGCTTGCCAGATTATCGCGGCGGCGGCGAACCCGGCCAGCGCCCAGATCAGGATGACCTGCAGCATCTGCGCGCTGTCGCCGTTGCTGCTGAACCGCTCAAACCCCGCAATGATCGCCAGCAGGCTTGCCCCGCCCAGGCCATAGGCAAAGCCCAGCTCTTCCAGCCGCTGCCAGAACTGGACGCGGGTGCCAGCCGCGCGCAGCACTGCCCCAAGCGGTGCCAGCGCCAGCGGCAGCGCGGTCGGCACGGCGAAGCGCAGCACTTCCATCGGCCCGGACCGGCTCCAGACGGCATAGTCCCACACGGCAAAAACCAGCACGCCCACCAGCCCCAGCGCCGCCGGCGCGCCCTGCCCGCGCAGCAGGAACAGCGGCCCGAACAGCAACAGCCAGGCGCCCAGCGGCTGCCACAGCGGCGAGGTGGTCTGATAGGCCTGGCCGAGGTGGCCGAAGAAAGTGAGGCCCAGCGCGCCGAAGACGAACAGCAGCGCCTCCTCGCGCCACGGCCGCTCGCGATCCTGCCCCAGCCGCCACAGCGCCAGCGCCGCGCCGGCCAGCATGGCAAAGTGCACGCCGAGCCGGACCAGCACCGGGATCTCCTCCCAGTTGGCGGCAACAACCGAGATCAGGCCAAGCGCGATCGAGAGAACGGCGATCCCGATCACCGCCCACAGCACCAGCGGTCGGCCGTTCTCCGCCTCCCAGACGCGGATCGCCTGCGCCGTTTCGGCGTCGATCAGCCCGGCTTGCTGCCAGGCCCTCAGCTTGCGCTCGCTCATCGTCGGCAGTTTAGTCCGCGAGCGAGCGAAAGCAACGCCTTACCCGCGCGGCACCGGGTAACCCTGCCAGCGCTTGATCCGCCGGATCGCAAAGGCCGAGCGCATGGCCGAAACCCCCGGCAAGCGCGACAGGCAATCGCGGTGGATCCGGTCATAATGTTCCAGATCGCTGGCGGCGACGCGCAGAAGATAGTCGGCCCCGCCGCTCATCAGGTGGCAATCGAGGATCTCGTCGTAATCCTGCACCGCCGCCTCGAACCGGTCCATTGCCTCGCGGCTCTGGCTGGTCAGCGTGATCTCGACAAAGGCCGTCGCCTTGAGGCCGATCCGCGCCGCGTCGATCTGGGCGGTATAGCCGGTGATGATCCCTGCCGCCTCGAGCGCCCGGACCCGCCGGTGGCAGGCCGAAGACGACATGCCGGTCGCCTCGGCCAGGTCAGCCAGCGAGCGCGAGGAATCGCGCTGGAGCGCTTCGATCAATGCGGCATCGGCGCGATCCATGGGAACTTCTTTCGATATTGCCCGTTCTATCGGGAAATACTCCCGATTCGGCGCAATGCAAGCTACAAGATTGGGCGCCTTTTCCGGGGCCGCCACGCTATCCTGCAAAGCGAACAACGGCCTGGGAGAGCCATCATGCGCGTCGGCACCGTCAAGGAAATCAAGAACCACGAATACCGCGTCGGGCTGACCCCGGAATCGGTGCGCGAACTGGTAACGCACGGCCACGAAGTGTGGGTCGAAAGCAGCGCGGGCCTGGGCATCGGCGCCGACGATGCGGCCTATGCCGCCGCCGGTGCGACCATCAAGCCGGATGCAAAAACCGTGTTCGACGGCTGCGAAATGATCGTGAAGGTCAAGGAACCGCAGGCGGGCGAGCGCGCCATGCTGCGCGCGGGGCAGATCCTCTACACCTATCTCCACCTCGCGCCGGACCCGGAGCAGACCGCCGATCTGGTCAAGTCCGGCGTCACGGCGATCGCCTATGAAACGGTGACCGGGCCGGGCAATACGCTGCCGCTGCTCAAGCCGATGAGCCAGGTGGCAGGCCGCATGTCGATCCAGGCCGGGGCAACCGCGCTGCAGAAGGCGCATGGCGGGCGCGGGGTGCTGCTGGGCGGCGTGCCGGGCGTGCTGCCAGGCAAGGTGCTGGTGATTGGCGGCGGCGTGGTCGGCTTCCACGCGGCGCAGATGGCCGTGGGCATGGGCGCCGACGTAACCATCCTCGATCGCGATGCCGAAGTGCTCGAACGGCTCGACAACCATTTCGAAGGCCGCGCCAAGACCCGCTTCTCGAACCTCGCCGTGGTCCAGCAGATGGTCCAGGAGGCCGAGCTGGTGATCGGTGCCGTGCTCGTCCCCGGTGCGGCGGCGCCGAAGCTGGTGACGCGCGAGATGCTCAAGACCATGAAGCCCGGTGCGGTTCTGGTCGACGTTGCGATCGACCAGGGTGGCTGCTTCGAGACCAGCCACGCCACGACCCATGCCGAGCCGACCTATGTGGTTGATGGCATCGTCCATTACTGCGTCGCCAACATGCCCGGCGCCGTGGCCCGGACCAGCACCTATGCGCTCAACAACGTGACCCTGCCCCATGCCCTGCGGATCGCCGACCTGGGCTGGCAGGCAGCGTTGAAGGCCAATCCGCACCTGGCGAACGGCCTCAACGTCCATGCCGGCAAGGTGACATACGAAGCGGTCGCGACCGAGCTGGGGTACGGCTACACTCCGGTTGCCGAGGTGCTGGGCTGAGGAGTGGGCCGAGCTGAGGACGGCATTTGCACCCGCTCGATAATGCGGATCTCAGTGGGTTTCTCCGGCGCGATCAGCGAAAATTGTGGGCTGAGCGACGCAGCCAACAGGCCCAGCAATGCGCACCACATAGACATGATCACGAAACACAGCCAGCGAGGTGCGCCCCGTCCCAAAGCCGATACAGGCTGTTCTGAGAACGGAGCTGGCAAAGCAAAAGAATCGATTACCGCTTCGGGCGTCGGAATAGTTTTTGGCGGCTCTGCCTTAATCGGGGGATGAGTGTCCGGCGCAAAATTGCTTCTCCACGCCACCTTCAGTCGATCCCGCTGCCGCTCGGATGCCTTTACGCTCTGGAGCGTGAAAAAGGCTATCAGCGATCCCGCCAGCGCAATCACAGTTTCGAGGATAGCTCGCGCGGGGGCGCTGTTGTTGCTTGTCGCAACTAACGCGAAGGCTGCCATCATGAACCCCTGAAACGTCAAGTTCCAAGTCATCCGGTTGGAGGTCAGACTTTGCTCGCGCCAGATCTGCTCAGCGATATAGTTTGCAATTTGTAGCGTCTCGTCAAACTTCGGCTTCGCCATTGCTGCGCTCCCTTTTGCAATGTGCTATAAGCCCTTGGTCGGCAAGGCAATCTCTGGAAGCAATGCGTCATGATGACAGTTGAATTGCTGATCTACGATTTTGACGGGGTGATCGCTGATAGCGAGAATCTGGCCAACTCGGCGCTGCAAGCGGTGCTGGCTGGACATGGCTGCGCGATGCCGCTGGACGAGGTCATTGCCCGCTTCATGGGTAAGCGCGAAGCTGACGTTGTGCTTGAATTACAGGAACTGACCGGACAACCGCCAGACCTTTTGCGGGTGCAGGTCCGACAGGCTACTCATGCCGCTTTGGCCAAAGTCCAAGAGGTCCCAGGTGCCCGCGCAACGATCGAAGCGTGTTCCGCGACGGCATACTGCATTGGCTCATCCAGTTCGCTTGAGCGGCTCCGGTTCTGTCTCGGTCAGCTAGGCATGAGCCCTTTGTTCGAAAGCCGCGTCTTCAGCGCAGAACAGGTGTCTCGCGGCAAGCCCGCCCCCGATGTGTTTCTTCTTGCTGCCCAGCAAATGGGCGTGCCCGCAACGAGCGCCCTGGTGATCGAGGACAGTGTGGGCGGTATTGTGGCGGCCCGGTCTGCAGGAATGCGGGCATTTGGCCTGACTGCCGTGACCCATCAAAGTACTGAGGCAAAACGGCGGATGTTGGTAGCTGGGGCCGAAGCCGTGTTTGACAGCCACCACGAGTTGCGGCTGGCGTTGAAGGAAATGCTCGCCAAACCCTAACTCTGTTTGCAGCCGGCTAATGACTACGATGCCTGCCAGTAGTCCGCCATCAGTTCGCGCGACCAGTCCGGCTGGCGAACCTCGCCGCGCGGCTGGAATTCGGCCATGACCGGCTTGATGTCGAGCACCGGCGTGCCATCGATCGCATCGAGCCCGCCGACCAGCAGGCGGGTGCCATCGACGCCGAGGATCCGGCAGACGCTCACTCCCAGCCGGTTGGGCCGGTTGCGCCCGCGCTGGGCGAAGACGCCGACCTTCGGCCAGTCCAGATTTCCGCGCGGGTGGCGCGCTGTCAGCACCACTTCGGCTTCGGGCAGCCGGTCGAACTGGAACACGATTTCGGCATGGCTGAACGCTTCCAGCCCCTGCAGGGCCTCGGCCGTCAGCCAGGCAGTGTCGAGTTCGATCGCAGCGGTTTCGCTGTCCCAGGCATCGTCCTCCGCCGTAACGCGCCCACCGCGGACCCATCCGACCGTGCGCAGTTCGATCGCTCTCATGCTGCTTCCTCCGCAAAGGGCCGGAACGGCGCGGTGATCTCGTCCCGCACTCGCGCCAGCCGCCCGCTGGCCTTGTCGATCATCGCCCAGGTGGTCCGGGCCGAGACGATCACCTTGCCGTCTGGCCCGCGAAAATCGACCCGCCGATCGAACCGCGCCCCGGTCGGCGGGGCCGGGATGAAAGTTTCCGCCGTCACGCTCTCCCCCAGGCCGACGTTGCCGCGATAATCGATCTCATGCCGGGTCACGACCCAGATATAGGCCGCCTGATGCTCCGGCGCGGCGACGGCTGACCAGTGCGCCGTGGCGATTTGCTGGATCCAGTCCACCCAGACCGCGTTGTTGACGTGGCCCAGCTCGTCAATGTGCTGTGGCTCGGCCGTAAAGGTCAGGGTGAAGCGGTTGCTCATTCAGTGACCCCCAGCTGCCACAGGATGAAGGCAAACTCCTCGGCGGTTTCCTTGAGGCTTTCGAACCGGCCGGACTTGCCGCCGTGGCCCGCGCCCATGTTGGTCTTGAGCAGCAGCTCGTGGTCGTCGGTCTTCAGCTCACGCAACCTGGCGACCCATTTGGCCGGTTCCCAATAGGTCACGCGGGGGTCGTTTAGTCCCGCCGTGACCAGCAGCGGCGGATAGGCCTGGGCGCGCACCTGGTCGTAGGGTGAGTAGCTGCGGATCAGCTCGAACGCGGCCTTATCCTCGATCGGGTTGCCCCATTCGGGCCATTCGCCGGGCGTCAGCGGCAGGGTGGGATCGAGCATGGTCGCCAGCACGTCGACGAAGGGCACGTGGGCGACGACCGCGCCCCACAGGCCGGGATCGGAATTGATCACCGCCCCCATCAGCTCGCCCCCGGCCGAGCCGCCGGAAATGCTGATCTTGCCGGCCTGGGTGAAGCCGCGCTCGATCAGGCCCTTGGCCACGTCGACAAAGTCATTGAAGGTATTGGTCCGCCGCTCCAGCTTGCCGGCCTTGTACCAGGCCCGGCCTAGGTCATCGCCGCCGCGGATATGGGCGATGGCATAGGCAAAGCCGCGGTCAACCAGGCTCAGCCGCGTGGTCGAGAAGCCTGGATCGATCGAGATGCCATAGGCGCCGTAGCCATAGAGGTGAAGCGGGCCGCCAGCGGCGCGGTCCTTGCGATAGACCACCGAAACCGGGATCTTCGTGCCGTCACGCGCAGCGATCTCCAGCCGTTCGGTGGCATAGAGCGAAGCATCATAGCCCGAGGGGATTTCCTGGACCTTGCGGACTTCCAGGCTGCGGTCCGCGACGTGATAGTCATAGACCGTCGCCGGGCTGACCATGCTTTCATAGGACAGCCGCAGCTTGTCGACCGCCCATTCGGGATTGTCGCCAAGGCCGGCGGAATAGCTCGCCTCGGGGAATGCAATCGCCTCGACGCGCGCCGGGTCGTCGTAATAGCGCACCTCGATCCGGTCGAGCCCGCGGACCCGGCCTTCGGTGACGTAGAAATCGCGGAACAGGTCAAACCCGGTCAGGTAGAACTCGTCCGTCCCCTCGATCAGCGTGGTCCACTGGCCTGGATCGGCCAGCGACGCCGTGGCGAGGCGGAAGTTCTCATGGGTATCGTTGGCATGGATGAACAGCGTTTCGTCGCGCAGGTCGGCATCGTACTCGACACCCGTCCGGCGTTCCCTGACCAGCAGCGGCGTGGCCAGCGGATCGGCCGCCGGGACCAGCCGGACCTCGCTGGTCTCGTGGTCCGAAGTGCCGATGATCAGCCACTGCTCATTGGCCGAGAGCGAACAGCCGACCCTGAAGCCTTCGTCATCCTCGTGATACAGCTCGACATCGCTGGACAGTGGCTGGCCCAGCCAGTGCAGCCGGGCATTGTCGGTCCGCCACTGTTCGTTGGCAAGGGAGTAAACGAGGCCCTTGTCATTCGCGACCCAGATCAGGCTGGAGAGCGTGCCCGGAATCTCGTCGGGCAGGACTTCGCCGGTGGCGATCACCTTGATCCGGGCGGTGAACCGTTCCGAGCCGTTGTCATCGACCGACCAGGCGAGGAGCTTGCCATCGTTCGACACGGCAATCGCGCCCAGGCGGAAGTATTCGTGTCCCTCGGCCAGCGCCACCTCGTCGAGGATCAGCTCGTCCGGCCCGCCGGCGACGGGCCTGCGCCACCACTTCTTGTACTCGGCCCCTTCTTCGAATTCGATCCAGTAGAGGTAATCGCCGTCCTTCTGCGGGACCGACTTGTCCGCCTCCTTGATCCGCGCGCGCATCTCTTTGAACAGCGCGTCGATCCGGTCCTGCTGGCCAGCCATCCGCGCTTCGAACCAGGCGTTCTCGGCTGCAAGGTGCGCGAGGACCTCGGCATCCTTGACCTCGGGATAGCCGGGGTCGCGCAGCCAGGCATAGTCATCGGTTACCGTGATCCCGTGGTGGGTCACGCAGGAGGGCTTCTTCGTGGCTTTGGGGGGTGTGGTCAGACTCATCCCTTGGCTCTATGGTGGCGACAGAAGGACTGCAAGCCATGCTGATGAACACCCATGAAGCCCGATTGGAAGCCTTGCGCAAGGAACTGAAGGTGCGCGGTCTCGATGGCTTCGTCATTCCGATCTCTGACGAGCACATGAGCGAATATGTCGGCGGCTATGCCCAGCGGCTGGCCTGGCTGACCGGGTTCGGCGGCTCGGCGGGCACCGCCGTTGTCCTAGCGGATCGGGCCGCGATCTTCGTCGACGGGCGCTATACGATCCAGGTCCGCGATCAGGTGGACGAACGCCTGTACGAATACCGCTCTGTCCCCGCCGAGCCGATCCCGGCCTGGCTAGCCGAACACGCCCCTGCCGGTGCGAAGATCGGGTTCGATCCGTGGCTGCACGGCAAGCCCTGGGTCGATGCCTGCGTGAAGGCCCTGGCCGACAAAGGCGCGAGCATGGTCCCGGTCGAGGGCAACCCGGTCGACGCGGTCTGGGCCGATCGCCCGGCCCCTTCGGCGGCCCCGGCGCTGGTCCACCCGACCGAGCTGGCCGGCCAGTCGAGCGAAGCCAAGCGCAGCCAGGTAGCCGAATGGCTCGCCGCCAGAGGCCTCGATGCCGCGGTGATCTCGGCGCTCGACAGCGTCGCCTGGCTGCTCAATATCCGCGGCGCCGATGTCGATCGCACCCCGGTCGCACTGTCCTTCGTGATCGCCCATGCCGATGGCACGGCCGAGCTGTTCATCGCCGAGGACAAGGTGACGCCGGAACTGCGCGCGCACCTGGGCAATGCCGTCACCATCGCGCCTTACACCGCCTTTGCCGCGGGCCTTGGCAAGCTGGCGGGCAAGAAGGTGGCGGTCGACCCCGAGCGTTCGGTCCAGGCGGTCTATGCGGCGCTGGCGGCGGCCGGCGCGACCACCGTGGACCTGCTCGATCCCACCATCCTGCCCAAGGCGCAGAAAAACCCGGTCGAGCAGCAAGGCCAGCGTGCCGCGCAGGCACGAGACGGGGCGGCGATTGCCCGGTTCCTGCACTGGCTCTCGGTCGAGGCGCCGAAGGGCGGGCAGACCGAACTTTCGGCCGCCGCGCAGCTGCGTGCCTATCGCGAGGAAACCGGCCTGCTGCGCGACTTGTCGTTCGACACGATCTCCGCCGCCGGGCCGCACGCGGCGATCCCGCACTACCGGGTCGACGAGGAATCCAACCTGCCGATCGAGCCAAACTCGGTCTTCCTGGTCGATTCCGGCGGGCAATATGCCGATGGCACGACCGACATCACCCGCACCGTCTGGATCGGCCCGGGCGAACCGCGCCAGGAACACAAGGATCGCTTCACCCGCGTGCTCAAGGGCCATATCGCGCTGGACCGTGCGATCTTCCCCAAGGGCACGGTCGGCGCGCAGCTCGATACGCTGGCGCGGCAATTCCTGTGGGCGGCCGGCGTCGACTTTGCCCACGGCACCGGCCACGGCGTCGGCAGCTTCCTCTCGGTCCACGAAGGACCGCAGCGGATTGCCAAGGCCCAGGGCGGCCAGGCCGGCACGGGCCAGGAGCTGCTGGCCGGCATGATCCTCTCGAACGAACCCGGCTATTACAAGGCCGGCGATTTCGGCATCCGGATCGAGAACCTGGTGCTGGTCGAGCCGCGCGCGATCGAGGGGGCGGAAGGCGATTACCTCGGGTTCGAAACGCTTACCTTCGCCCCGATCGACCGCACCCTGGTGGACCAGGCCGTGCTGACCCGCGACGAAGTGGCCTGGTGGAACGTTTATCACGCCAAGGTCGAGGCGATCCTCGCCCCGCAGCTTTCGGGCGAAGCGCTGAGCTGGTTGAAGGCCGCCTGTGCCCCCTTGTAAAGCCATAATGTTCTAGTATTGTTCTCCAATCGAATCGGAGGGAGAATTGCAATGATCGGTTATGTCACCGTGGGCACTAATGACCTGCCCCGCGCCGCCAAGTTCTATGATGCACTGGCTGCCGAAATGAACACGCCGCGGATGATGGAGTTTGAAACCTTCATCGCTTGGGGCACGCCGAACGGTCCGGCCGGGATCGCCGTGACCAAGCCCTACGACGGCCAGGCCGCTACAGTCGGCAACGGCGTGATGGTGGCGCTGGAGGCCAAGGACAAGGAACAGGTCGACCGGCTCTATGCCATCGCGCTGGCCAATGGTGGGACCGATGAGGGCGCGCCGGGGCCGCGCGGCGAAGGGTTCTATGCGGGGTACTTCCGCGATCCCGATGGCAACAAGCTCAACGCCTTCGTGATGGGCTGAGCCAGGATGGCAGGTTGGTCGCTCGAACAGCAGCCGATCCACCTCGGCCTGGGGGCGACCGCCGTGCCGCAGCCGGCCTTCACCGGCATGGCCTGGTATGAAGACTATGTCGCCCGACACGCCAGCGATGGCGCGGAAGGGCGGCTGGTCTCGCTCCACACGTTCCACGAGTCCTGGGACTCGTGGGAAATGCATCCGGGCGGCGCAGAGGTCGTGCTGTGCCTGTCGGGCAGCATGACGCTGCACCAGGAGCACCCTGACGGGCAGGCCGGCAGCGTCACGATCACCGCCGGATGCTATGCGATCAACCCGCCTGGCACCTGGCACACGGCCGATATCGAAGGTGCGGCAACCGCGCTGTTCATCACTGCCGGCCTTGGCACCCAGCATCGGCCGCGTTGACCTTGCAGGCCCATGAACGGGCCGCCGGTTTTGTGACAATTGGCGACAATTCCCCTCCATTCGGGCATAATGCCGCGACAAGGGGGGTCTATTCGGTGCGGATGACGCCGCTGCCGGATCGCTTTCCCCCCTTCCTGCGATCCGGCGCGGGGTCGCCCCGAGTGGATGGAGTTTTGAACCGATGACCAAGCACAACCGCACCGCCGCACTCGCCGCCCTGGCGCTGGCCGCGATCCCCGCCGCCTTGCTGGCACAATCGGGCCCCGGCCCGCAGGCCAGCGTGACCAAGGCCGATGCCGATACCCGCGCCGCCGAAATGTTCGCCAAGATGGACGTGAACAAAGACGGCAAGCTCGACCAGGCCGACCGCGCCGCCCATCAGGGTGAGCGCTTTGCCCGGATCGATACCAACAAGGATGGCCAGCTTTCGCGCGAGGAATTTGCCGCTGGCCGCCCCAAGCGCGAAGGCATGGCCGAAGGCCGCCAGGGGCCCGGCAAGATGGGCCGTCATGGTGGCGGCATGGATGGTCCGGGCGGCATGATGGCCCGCATGGCCGATACCAACAAGGACGGCGCGGTCTCGCGCGATGAGTTCCTGGCCGCCCATGGCAAGCGCTTCGCGATGATGGACGCCAACAAGGATGGCGCCGTCTCCGCCGAGGAACGCCAAGGCGCCCGCGCCAAGATGCGCGAACACATGCGCGGGATGCGCGGGGCTGGTGATAAGGCCGGTCACGAAGGCCACTGATCGCACCGATGGATCTCGCATCCGCCACCCGTCTGCTGCTGATCGATGACGAGCCAGACCTGCGCGAGCCCCTGGCCGAGTATCTCTCGCGCCAGGGGTTCGCCGTAACCGAGGCTGCCAGCGCGGCCGAGGCACGCAGCCGGCTGCGCGAGGCCCTGCCCGATCTCGTCCTGCTCGACATCATGATGCCGGGCGAGGACGGCCTGTCACTCTGCCGCCATATCGGCGAGGCGCTGTCGGTCCCGGTGATCCTGCTGACCGCCAGGGGCGAGGCGACCGACCGGATTGTCGGTCTCGAAATCGGCGCCGACGATTATGTGGTCAAACCCTTCGAGCCGCGCGAGCTCGTCGCCCGGATCCGCTCGGTCCTGCGCCGCGCCGCAAAGGGTACGCCCGGCCCCGCCGAGGACGAGCTGTTCGAATTCGAAGGCTGGCGGCTCGATCCGCTGAAGCGGCGGCTAACCGCGCCGGACGGCGCCATGGTCTCGATCTCCTCGGTCGAATTCCGCCTCTTGCTGGCTTTCCTTGAACACCCGCGGCAGGTGCTTGACCGCGACCGGCTGCTCGACCTGGTCCAGGGCCGCGAGGCGCACCTGTTCGACCGCGCGGTCGACAACCAGGTCAGCCGCCTGCGCCGCAAGATCGAGGCTGACAGTCGCAACCCCACGCTGATCCAGACGGTCTGGGGCGGGGGCTACATGCTCGCCGCCGAAGTCCGCCGCGTGCGGACCGGGAACTGAGATCATGCGCCTGTGGCCGCGCAGCCTGCAGGGGCAATTGCTGCTCGCCGTGGCCGTGGCGCTGCTGCTTGGCCAGGCGATCAACGCTACCTTGCTCTACCGCGCCCAGGCCGAACGCCGCGAGGCGGCGCTGATGAGTACCGTTGCCTTCAGGCTCTATGGCGCGCTGCGCGACGATGACGAGGCCGTGCCGCGGCGCTTTCGCAGACCACCGCCCGAGGCCATGGCCCAGGCCTTCCCCGGCACGCGGGAACCCTCTGCCCCGGCCATCTTGCCCAGCGACCAACGCCTGCATGAGCAGGAGCAGACCCTGCGGGCCATCCTCGTCAACCAGGGGGTCGCGCTTGCAGCGGTCCAGATCCTGCGCCGCGACATCGCGGCCGATCCGGTCGCGCAGCGCCGTCTCGAGCGGCGGATGCGGCGCGCGGGCGGTGAGCGGCTCCCCGATAGCGTGATCGTCGCTGCCGTCCGCCGCGACGCGAACGGGCCTTGGGCCGTCGCCCGCGTGCTGGTGCCGCCCCCGCCGGGCCGGCCCTTGCTGGGCCTGCTGCTGCAGACGCTGGTGATCTATGCCCTGCTGGTGGGCGCCATTGCCCTGATCCTGCAGCGGCTGACCCGGCCGCTCAAGGCCCTGACCCGCCGGGTCGATCACTTTGCCGCAACCCGCGATGCCAGCGATCCGATGGTCCCGACCGGGCCGGCCGACGTCCAGCAGTTGATCACCGCGCACAATTCGCTCGAAGCGCGGATCGCTGCCCTGCTTGACGAGAAGAACGTGATGCTGGGGGCAATCGGCCATGACCTCAAGACGCCGCTGGCGGCGCTGCGCGTGCGGATCGAATCGGTCGAGGACGAAACCCAGCGCGCCCGCATGGCCGCGACGATCGACGACATTGCCCGCAGCCTTGACGATATCCTCTCGCTCGCGCGGGTCGGTCGTCCGGGCGACCCGCTTGAAGTCACCGATCTCACCGCGCTGACCGCGCAGGTGGTCGAGGAGTTCGAGGATATGGGTGAGGCCGTGAGCTTCGCCGGGGCAGAGCGCATTACCCTGCCGCTGCGCCCGACCTGGCTGCGCCGGGCGCTGCGCAACCTGATCAGCAATGCCCTGCGCCACGGCGGCGGCGCGGCGCGGGTCAGCCTGGCTCGCCAGCCCGGCAGCGTGACGATCACGGTCGAGGACGACGGCCCTGGCATCCCTGCCGAAGACCTTCAGCGGATGCTGGAACCCTTCATCCGCGGCGACCCATCGCGCAATCGCGGCACGGGTGGCGCCGGCCTTGGCCTGACTCTTGCCCGCGCTATTGCCGAGCAGCATGGCGGCAGCCTGAAGCTGGCCAACCGGAGGTCACCGGAGGGAAGGGTGGTCGGCCTGACCGCCAGCCTTACCCTGCCGCTTACTTGATCCCCAGCTACTTGATCCGGGCGAGCGCGGCCGAAAGCTCGGCCCCGCGCGCATCCTTCAGCACGCCGCAGGAACGGACCCGCTCGATCGAGCGTTCGAGGCCGAGTGCGCCGGTCTTGCCTTGCAGCTTGGGCCGCAGCAGGCTGGCGATCTCGTCCGCCCGCTGGACCGAACAGAAGCCGGCGACCATTCCCGGCAGGCGCGAGGCGAAGAAGATCCCGCCGCCGCTGTTCGCCAGTGCCTCGTAATTGGCCTTGAGCCAGTCCCAGCCCAGATCGCGTGTGCCGCCGCTGACGATCACGCCGCGGATCAGGCCCTGCCGTTCGCTCGTGCGCAGGCGGCTGTCCTGGAACTGCTCCAGAATCCAGCGGCCGATCACCGGCTGGCCCGATCCGCCCACGGCGTTCAGCGCCACCGGCCGGAACACCGGGTCGGTCGAGGCCAAGGCCCGGTCGGCCAGGTCCTTGGCGGCGGCCAGGCCGCCCTCTTCGATCAGCGCGGCCAGGCCCGGGCCATACCAGGCCGGATCGAGCGCCTGCTTGTTGCCGCCAAGGTAGGCGCGGGTCGCTTCGACCAGCTTGGTCCGCAGCGTGGCATCGCCGCCCTTGCGGACCAGGAAGCCCACCGCCTGCTGGCGCCGCTGGGTTTCTTCCGGATCGTGTCCGGCATAGGCCCCGGCGCGCGGATCGAAGCCGAGTTCCTGCACGCGCGGTCCATAAAGGCCATTGCCCAGCCGCTGGAAGCCAGCCTTGCCGGCCTCGTCCAGGAACCCGGCCTCGGCATAGCCGGCCAGTGCGGCAATGCCGGTACCGGTGGCGTAGCTGTCCTTCTGCCGGGCCAACTGGCGCGCCGCGGCGACCAGCTGATCCGGGCTGGCCCGCCCGGCCTGGAAGCTGGCATCGAGCGAATCCGCCAGAGCCTGGGCCTCACCGCCGGGCAGCCGATCGGCTGCGGCGATCAGCTTGTCCCATTCCGCGGCCGGCAATTCGAAGCGGTAGTAGCCGGTGCCGCCCACGTTGGGCACCAGCGCGCCCTTGCCTTCGTAACTGATCGCCGTGCTCGCCTCTGTCATGAGCTGGCACTGCCGCGTTCCGCCGGTCGTGCGCAGGCACAGCGGAATGCCCCAGCGCGTCTCCGGAGCCTGGCTGCCGAGGCGCGCATAGCGACTCTGGCTGACCTGCCAGCCCGTTCCGGTGCGGGCAAAGGTCAGCAGCGGCACGCCCTGCTGATCGGTAAAGCTCTGCATCGCCGGGACGATCCGGGCATCGCCCGAGGCTTCGGCCATGGCCTTGAAGAAGTCGGTGCTGGTGGCATTGCCATAGCGGTGCGCCGCCATGTAGCGCCGCACCCCGTCGCGGAACTTGTCGTCGCCCATGTAGCCGGCGATCATCGCCACCACGTGCCCGCCCTTGCCGTAAGTGATCGAATCGAAGGCCTCGTCGATCTGGGCATTGGTGCGGATCGGCTGGCGGATCGGGCGGCCCGCCACCAGCGCATCGGTGCGCATCGCCTCGAACCCTTCCTGCACTGCCCCGGCGCGGATATTGAGCGCGGGTCGCCATTCATCGCCGATGCGAAAGCCCATCCAGTTGGCAAAGCTTTCATTGAGCCAGATGTCATCCCACCAGGCCGGGGTGACGAGATCGCCGAACCACTGATGGGCCAGCTCGTGGCTGACGACCATGCCGAAGCTGCGCTTTTGCCCGGTGGTGGCCTTTTCATCCATCACCAGCAGTGCATCGTTATAGAGGTCCGCCCCGGCATTCTCCATCGCGCCCGGCATGATCGGCGAGGTGATCTGATCGAGCTTGGGATAGGGGAAGGCGTCGTTGAAATAGGCCTCGAGCAGGCGGACGATCTCTTTCGAACCCTCCAGCGCGAAGGCCAGCTTGTCGGCATTCGGCCTGGGCGAAACGATCCGCAGCGGCAGCGGCTTCGCCCGCTGCGGGGTGGGTGGAACGGTGCCTTCGACCACCGCGAAAGGCCCAACCATCGCCGCGACCAGATAGGTCGGCAGCGGCAGGGTCGGGGCGAAGGTATGGACGTCCATTTCGCCCTCGCGCTTCAATCCCGTCTGCGGCGCATTGCTGACCGCAGTCTGGCCCGGCGGGGTGCGCAGGGTGACAGTAAACGGCGTCTTGAAGCCCGGTTCGTCAAAGCTCGGGAAGACGCCGCGTCCGTCGATCGATTGCAACTGGGTCCAGGCGTACCATTCATCGCCAACCTTGACGCGGAACAGGCCCGCCGGAGCAGTCTGGAACGGGGCGTCATAAGCGAAGCGGAGCGTGACCGGACCGGCCGGCAACGGTTCGGCAAAGGTCAGGCGGCCGACGCCAGTATCGTCAACCTGCTGCGCGCTGGGCTTCAGCACCCGGCCGCCGGCCAGCACTTCAACCAAACGCAGCTCCATGTCGCGCCAGTGCAGGTCGATGGTCCGGCTGGCAGTCTTGAGCACCGCGTCGATCTCGGTCTTGCCAGAAAATCGCTCCTGCCGGGGATCGATGGTCAGGTCGATGCGATAGGCTTGCGGCTGGACCTGGCCGGTCAGCTTGCCGGCCGGAACAGGTGTTGCAGCGGCAGGCGCGGGCGTGGCTTCAGCCCAGGCTGGCGCATTGATCGAAAGCGCCAGCACGGCGGCGGCAGTAAGCTTCAAAACCATCGGGATCCCCATCCGAATGACATCAGGCCTGGCGCCTGCGCGCGGGCGACCACCAAAGGGGGCGATGTTCGACCGACGCGCGACCGCTATCGACGGACGGTCAGCGCAGCAACCCGCCCAGCAACCCGCGGGCGAAGCGGCCCAGCATGGCCCCGCCCAGCGCCGTGCCGATTGCCCCAGCAGCAGCCGAGGCGGCCGAGGCCACCGGCGATCCGCCCGATTTGCGCCCGGTCATCTGCCGCGCGATCATGGTCCCGGCCGAACTGGCGGCCGCGCCGAAGGCCGCCTTGCCGGCCTTTTCCCACATCGAGGTGGTCTTGCGCGGCTGGGCGCGCTGGGCTTCTTCGCCTTGCTCCTCGACCACCTGGGCCGCCGCAGCTGCATCGGCCGATTTCTGCAGCAGCACTTCCTCGGCGCTCTCCCGATCGACCAGGTTGTCGTACTTGCCATCGAACGGGCTGATTGACTGGATGATCGCCCGCTCCTTGGGCGTCACCGGGCCAAGGCGCGAGCGCGGCGGCGCGATCAGCGTGCGCTGGACAATGGTCGGCGCGCCGTCGTCATCGAGCGTCGAGACCAGCGCTTCGCCGACCTTGAGCTCGGTGATCGCGGTTTCGACGTCGAGATCCGGGTTGATCCGGAAGGTTTCGGCCGCGGCCCGGATTGCCTTCTGGTCGCGCGGGGTGAAGGCGCGCAGCGCGTGCTGGACGCGGTTGCCGAGCTGGCCGGCGATCTTTTCCGGGATGTCGATCGGGTTCTGGGTGATGAAATAGACGCCGACGCCCTTGGAGCGGATGAGGCGCACCACCTGCTCGATCTTTTCAAACAGCGCTTGCGGCGCGTCCTCGAACAGCAGGTGGGCTTCGTCGAAGAAGAAGGCGAGCGTCGGCTTTTCGGGATCGCCGACTTCGGGCAGCGCCTCGAACAGTTCGGACAGCAGGTAGAGCAGGAAGGTGGCATAAAGCTTCGGGTTCTGCATCAGCTTGTCGGCGGCGAGGACGTTGATCACGCCCTTGCCGTTCTCGTCGACGCGGATGAAATCGTTGATCTCGAAGGCCGGCTCGCCAAAGAACTTGTCGGCGCCCTGGCTTTCAAACGAGAGCAGCTGGCGCTGGATCGTGCCGACCGAGGCCTTGGAAATGTTGCCATAGGTGGTCGCCAGCTCGCTGGCGTTCTCGGCGCAGGCGATCAGGGTTTGCTGCAGGTCATCCATGTCGAGCAGCAGCAGGCCGTTGTCGTCGGCCCATTTGAAAGCGACGGTCAGCACGCCTTCCTGCGTCTCGTTGAGGCCCATCAACCGGCTGAGCAGCAGCGGGCCCATTTCCGAAATGGTGGTGCGGATCGGGTGCCCCTGTTCGCCATAAAGGTCCCAGAACACCGCCGGGTTATCCTTGTAGGCATAGTCGGTGATGCCCAGTTCTGCGGCACGGCTTTCCAGCTTGTCGGCGTGCTTGAAATCGTGGCTGCCGGCCATCGACACGCCGGCCAGATCGCCCTTCACGTCGGCCATGAACACCGGCACCCCGGCGGCAGAGAACTGCTCGGCAATGGTCTGGAGCGTGACGGTCTTGCCGGTGCCGGTCGCACCGGCGATCAGCCCGTGGCGGTTGGCGCGGCCCAGCCGCAGCACCTGGCGCTCACCATTGCTACCAAGGCCGAGGAAGATCTCGCTCATGTCATGCTCCTGAAATTGCGACTCGATTCAGATAAAGCCCGAAAAGGCCCTGCGGCGATAGCGTTTTTGCATGGGCGCGCAGTCCTCGCTAGAAGCGCCAGCGCATGAA
Organism: Sphingomonadaceae bacterium; assembly: GCA_965284665.1. GTDB lineage: Bacteria > Pseudomonadota > Alphaproteobacteria > Sphingomonadales > Sphingomonadaceae > Novosphingobium. The sequence continues at coordinate 117,249 of OZ260108.1, forward strand.
CGGCCCCTTTATCCTGCTTGACGATGCCCGGCCCGAAGGCGCCAGTCCGGCGCGGCTTTATCGCGATCCGGTCGAACTGGTCGTCGCGCGGCGGGTGGAAGACGTTGCCCCGGCGCTGGCGCGGATCGAGGCCTTGCGCGCCGCGGGCCATCACCTTGCTGGCTATATGGCCTATGAGGCCGGCTTGGCGCTGGAGGAGCGGCTGGCCCCGCTCGCCGCGCCCCGGACCGGTGCGAATGGCCCCTTGCTGTGGTTTGGGGCCTTCACCGGCTATACCGAGATCGCCGCCCGAGACGTCCCCGCCTGGCTGGCCGACAACGGCAGCGGCCCGGCGCAGATCGGCCCGCTCGATCCGGCATTGTCGGCCGGGGCCTATAGCCAGGTCTTCGGCAAACTGCAGGAAGCCATCGCGGCGGGTGACATCTATCAGGCGAACCTGACCTTTCCGCTGACCGGCACCTGGCGCGGTGAGCCGCTGGCGATCTATGCCGCGCTGCGACCCGCCGCTAGCGCGGGCTATGGCGGCGTGGTTTTCGATGGTTCGCACTGGCTGCTGAGCTTCTCGCCCGAACTGTTCTTTGCCGAGAAGGACGGGGCGGCCATGGTCAAGCCGATGAAGGGCACGCGTCCTCGTGGACGCCATCCGGCGGAAGACGCGCGACTGGCGGAGGAGCTCGCCAGTTCGGTCAAGGACCGGGCCGAAAACCTGATGATCGTTGACCTGCTGCGCAATGACCTCAGCCGCGTGGCCGAGGCAGGCAGCGTGCGGGTCGACCGGCCCTTCGCGGTCGAAAGCTATCCCACCGTCCACCAGATGGTCACCACGGTGCGCGCCCGGCTGCAACCCGGCAAGGGTGCGGCCGACATGATCGCTGCGCTGTTCCCCTGCGGATCGATCACCGGCGCACCAAAGATCCGGGCGATGGAGCTGATCAACGCAGTCGAGCGCGATCCGCGCGGGCCCTATTGCGGGGCGATTGGCCGGATCGATGCGCCCAAGGCCGATGGGACTTCCGATGCGGCCTTCAATGTGGCAATCCGCACCCTGCGGCTGACCCCGGTGGAGAACAACCAGGGGACGGCCGTGCTAGGGGTGGGATCGGCAATTGTCGCCGATTCAGAGGCTCTGCCGGAATGGCGGGAGAGCCTGGTCAAGGGAGGTTTCGTGCGCAGTTCCGCTTCGGGTTCAGGGGCCGCCGGATTCGACCTGATTGAGACCATGGCCTTTACGCCCGAGGGGGGCATTCCCTTGCTCGAACTCCATCTCGAACGGATCAAGGCCAGCGCCGCCGAACTGGGCTTTGCTTTCGATCGCCATGCCGTGCGCAACGCGATCCAGGCGCTGTGCTTTGAGGCTGATGCCCCTTCGCGGGTGCGGCTCGTCGCGGCGCGCAGCGGGGCCTATGCGCTGGAGATCAGCGCCATGCCCGAAGCGTTTGCCGATCGGGCCCGGGTGGCGGTGCTGCGCCTGCCGGTCGATACCGGCGACTGGCGGCTGCGCCACAAGACCAGCGACCGCGAATTCTACGACGCCGGCCTGCGCGCCGCGCGCAATGCGGGGGCGGACGAAGCGCTGTTCCTGCTCGACGATGGGCTGGTGACCGAAGGCTGCATCACCAATCTGTTTGTCGAGCGCGATGGACGGCTGCTGACCCCGCCTGCCCAGCTCGGCCTGCTGCCCGGCGTGCTGCGCCGCTCGCTGATCGAGGCGGGCCGTGCTGTGGAAGCCGAGCTGACGCTTGATGACTTGAAGGACGGGTTCCTGATCGGCAATGCGCTGCGCGGGCTGGTGCCGGCGCGGCTATTGCCATGATCTCGGCCGCGCTCGCCCGGATTGCCGCGTCCCAGACCACGGCGATGACCGACCGCGCGGCTGCGCTGCGCGCTGAGGGGCGCGACATTATCTCGCTGTCGGTGGGCGAGCCGGACTTTGCCATGCCGGCCCACGTGGCCGATGCGGTGCGCGCCGCGCTTGATGCCGGCGACACCAAGTATACGCCGGTGGCTGGCACCGCCCGCTTGCGTCAGGCCGCTGCGATGCACTTCGAACGTGACCTCGGCCTTGCGACCACGCCTGATCGCGTGGTGGTCAGCGCCGGGGGCAAGCAGGCGATCTTCCATGCCCTGCTCGCCACGCTCAACCCGGGCGACGAAGTGCTGATCCCCGCGCCATGGTGGGTCAGCTATCCCGAGATTGCACGCTTTGCCGGGGCCGAGGTCGTGCCGCTGAAGACCACGGCGGCGGGCGGCTTCCGCATCACCGCCGAACAGCTTGCCGCCGCGATCACCCCGCGCACCCGCTGGCTGCTGCTCAACAGCCCCGGCAACCCTACCGGCGCGGTCTATTCTGCCGACGAGCTGGCGGCGCTCGGCGCTATCCTCGCCCGCCATCCTCAGGTGCTGGTGATGAGCGACGATATCTATGCCCCGCTGCGCTACACGCCCGGTGACCACGCCACCCTGGCCGTGGTCTGCCCGGACCTGGCCGAACGGGTGCTGACCGTTTCGGGTGTGTCCAAGAGCCATGCCATGACCGGCCTGCGCATCGGTGTCAGCACTGGCCCCGCCTGGCTGATCGAGGCGATGGCGCGGCTGCAATCGCACTCCTCCGGCAATCCCGCCTCGCTGAGCCAGGCCGCTGCCGTCGCCGCCTTTGAAGGCCCCCAGGACTTCCTTATCGATTGGCGCGAGCGGTTCCGCACACGGCGTGACATCTGCGTGGCGGCGATCAACGCCGTACCGGGCCTGTCGACCCCGGAGCCCGAGGGCGCGTTCTATTGCATGGTCGATGCCGCGCCGCTCACCGACCGTTTTGGCGATGACCAGGCGCTCTGCCTGCACTTGCTGGAGCATGGCGTGGCGGTGGTGGCCGCATCGGCCTTTGGTGGAGACTTTGGCTTCCGGATCAGTTTTGCGACCGACGAGGAAAGATTGACGGAAGCGCTGCGGCGCATTGCAAAGGCGCTGACATGAACCCCATCCCGGTCCTGTTCGAGGACGGCGAAGCCCTGGTGATCGACAAGCCGGCTGGCCTGCCGATCGAGCGTCCGCGCGCCGGTGGCCCCTGCCTGGAGGACCGCGCGGCCGAGTTCCGGCTGGGCTTTGCCCGCTCGCCGGTGCCGGTCCACCGGATCGATACCGACACCTCGGGTTGCCTGCTGCTGGCCCGCAACCCCAAGGCGCTGAAACGCTTCAACGCGGCCTTCGAGGCGCGCGAAGTGGAAAAGGTCTACCTTGGCGTGGTTGCCGGACCGGTCGAGGGCGAGGCCGGCACGATCGAGCTGTCGCTGACCAAGATCAGCAGCGCCGAGAAGGGTTGGCGGATGATCCCGGCCAAGAAGGGCAAGCCTGCCATAACGCACTGGCGCAAGCTCGCCGAGAAGGACGGGCTGACCCTGGTCGAGTTCCGGCCCGAGACCGGCCGCACGCACCAGATCCGCGTCCATGCCCTGGCGGGCCTGGGCGCCGCGCTGCTGGGCGATCCGGTCTATGGCGCCGGGCCGGTCGCCAATGCGCGCCGCACCATGCTTCACGCCGCCGAGCTGACCATCGCGCGCGGGGGCAAGCCCCCGATCCATGCCGTTGCCCCCATGCCGGCAGATTTCGCCGCGCTGGGGTTCAACCATGGCTGACCTGATCGACCGGGCCATGGCGCTGGTGAACGAAAGCTTCATCACCGCCACCGGCCCGGGCGGGCAGAACGTCAACAAGGTCGCAACCGCGGTGCAGCTGCGGCTCGATGTCTATGCCCTGCGGCTTGAGCCGGAGGTGTTCAAGCGCTTCAGGCAACTCGCCGGATCGCGGATGACTGCCAAGGGCGAACTGGTCCTGACCGCACGGCGGTTCCGGACCCAGGAAGCCAACCGCACCGATGCACGCAAGCGGCTGGCTGAATTGCTCGAAGAGGCCCAGAAGCTGCCCGAAAAGCGCGCCAAGAGCCGGCTCAACAGGGTGGGCAAGACCGAGCGCCTGGCGGGCAAGAAGCGCCGCAGCGCGGTCAAGGCCGGGCGCGGCAAGGTTTCGTTCGACTGATTACTTGCTTGCGGGCGCGGGCTGGCTCGGCTGCACCGTCGCCGCAGCGGTGGCTTCAGCCGGGAGGCGCTGAGCTTCCAGCATCTGCGCCGCTTCATCCAAAGCCTTGGCCTCGCCCACGCTGACCCCGCCGGGGCCAGCGTCATTATCCGCCTTGCCGCAGCCAGCCAGGGCCAGCGCGGCAAGCACGGTCATCAGCGCAGTCTTGCGCAACACTTACTTCTTGGCAGGCGGCGGCGGGCCGTCACCAGCCGGAACGCCAGTGGCCGCAGTCGCGGCCGGGGTAGCCCCAGTGCTGGCCGCATCGCTCGCCGTGTCGGTGGCGGTGCCGGTCTCGGTCGCCGCCGCATCGACTGCCGGAGTAGCCGCCGCATCGACGCCGCCAACGGCTTCTTCGGCCGGCATTTCGACGTTGTCGGGCGAGGCCGCTTCATTGGCGCTGTCAGAGCTGCCGCAAGCGGCGAGCGCGAAGCTGGCGGATAGAAGGGTGGCGAAAGCGATCTTCTTCATGGACAATCTCTCTGCTGCAGCCTGGGAGGCATGGTCTGGCGAACCCGTTACTTTTGTAAGCATTCACCAGCCCGCTGCCAACCGCAAGAAGCTTTCGTCGCGCCGTCGTGAATGCGCGGTTGATAACATATAAAGATTTCTTTATATGATCTGGCAGGATGAAGATCGACCCGACCCTGCGCGCGCTGGCGGACCCAACCCGGCTGCGGATCATGCGGCTGCTCAGCGCTATGGAGCTGGCTGTGGGCGAATTGGCACAGGTGCTGGGCCAAAGCCAGCCGCGCGTTTCGCGCCACGTGCGGATTCTCTGCGATGCGGGCCTGACCGAGCGGCGCAAGGAAGGCTCGTGGGTGTTCCTGCGCAGCGCCATCGCGGAAGATCGCGCCCCGCCGCTCGGGGCCGCGACTGCCCGGCTGCTGGCCGTGGCCGAAGAGAGTGACGCCGCCTTTGCCGGACGCTGCGCGGAAGACCGCCGGCACCTGGCCGCGATCCGCGCCGCGCGCGAAACCAGTGCCGCTAGCTACTTTGCGCGCCACGCCGAGGAATGGGACACGCTGCGCAGCCTGCACAGCCCCGATGGGCCGGTCGAGGCCGCGCTGGACAAGGCGCTGGGCACGGGCTCGCTCGGCAGCCTGCTCGATATCGGCACCGGCACGGGCCGGATGGCCGAACTGTTCGCACCACGCGCCACGCACGTCACGGGCCTCGACAACAGCCCCGAAATGCTCCGCATCGCCCGGGCTCGGCTCCAGAACCTGCCCGCTGATGCCTTTGACTTGGTCCAGGGCGACTTTGCGAGGCTGCCCTTCGCCGCGCAGAGCTTTGACACCGTGTTGTTCCACCAGGTGCTGCACTATGCCCAGGCGCCCGAGCTTGTCCTGGCCGAAGCGGCCCGCGTCACGCGCCCGAACGGTGTGCTGGCGATTGTCGATTTCGCCGCGCATGATCGCGAGGAACTGCGCAGCCTGCATGCCCACGCCCGCCTTGGCTTTACCGACGAGCAGATGCTGGGCCTGTCAAGCGATGCCGGGTTCGTGCCCGCCGCGCCAGTGGCCCTGCCCGGCCAACCGCTCACCGTGAAGATCTGGACCGCACGCCGTGCGCCGACGTCCGCCGCCAAACCTGCAAAGGCCACCGCATAATGAACCAGGCTAGCGAAACCCGCCGCGCCCACGCCTCGCCACTGTTCGCCGGTCTGCCCGGCGATATCGGCGTCTCGTTCGAATTCTTCCCGCCCAAGACCGAGAAGATGGAAGAGACGCTTTGGGATTCGGTGCTGACGCTGGAGCCGCTGGCCCCGCGGTTCGTCTCGGTCACTTATGGCGCGGGCGGCACGACGCGTGAGCGCACCCACAACACCGTTGCCCGGATCGTGCGTGAAACCGGCATTCCCGCCGCCGCCCACCTCACCTGCGTCGAGGCGACCAAGGACGAAATAGCCGAAGTCGCCGACGCCTATTGGCAGGCCGGGGTGCGCCACATCGTCGCCCTGCGCGGCGACCCACCGGGCGGGGCGAGCAAGTTTACCCCGCACCCGCACGGCTATGCCAATGCGGTCGAACTGGTCGCCGGTCTGCGGGAGCTGCACCCGTTCGAGCTGTCGGTCAGCGCCTATCCCGAAACGCATCCCGATGCCGCCAGCCCGGCGGCCGATCTCGACAACCTCAAGCGCAAGCTTGATGCCGGGGCCACCCGGGCGATCACCCAGTTCTTCTTTGAACCGGACACCTTCTTCCGTTTCCAGGATGCCTGTCTGGCCGCCGGGATCGATGCCGAGATCGTGCCGGGGATCATGCCCGTTTCCAACTTCGCCGCGATCCAGCGGATGAGCGGGATGACCGGCACCGCCGTGCCCGAATGGCTGGGCCACCTGTTCGAAGGGCTGGATGAAAAGCCCGCCGCGCGCCAGCTTGTCGCCGCCACGGTCGCGGCCGAATTCTGCCGCCGACTCTATGCGGGCGGCGTGCGCAATTTCCACTTCTACACCCTCAACCGGGCCGAGCTGTCCTACGCGATCTGCCACCTGCTCGGCCTGCGTCCGGAGAATCCAGCATGACCCCGCGCGAGCAATTCCTGGCCGAAGCCGCCAAGCGCATCCTCATCATCGACGGGGCCTTCGGCACCGAGATCCAGCAGCGCAAGCTGACCGAGGCCGACTATGCCGGCTCGCTTGGCCTCTCGAAGGACCAGAAGGGCAACAACGATATCCTGGCGATCACCCGCCCCGACGTGCCCGAAGCGATCCACCGTGCCTACTTCGCGGCCGGGGCCGATATTGCCGAGACCAACACCTTCTCCGCCAACCGGATCAGCCAGGCGGACTATGGCGCGGAAGCACTGGTGCGCGAGATCAATGTCGAGAGCGCCCGCCTGGCCCGCCGCGTCGCCGATGAATTCGCCGCCGATGGCCGTCCGCGCTTTGTTGCCGGGGCGATTGGCCCGACCAACAAGACCCTCTCGCTTTCGCCCGATGTCAATGATCCCGGTTTCCGCGAGATCGACTGGGACGAGCTGGTCGACGTCTACCGCGAACAGGCCGCCGCGCTGGTTGAAGGCGGGGCCGACTTCATCCTGATCGAGACCGTGTTCGATACGCTCAACGCCAAGGCCGGGATCATGGCCGTGCGCGAGGTCGAGCGCGAGCTCGGCCGCGAAGTGCCGATCATGCTCTCCATGACGCTGACCGACCTGTCGGGCCGCAACCTCTCGGGCCACACGGTCGAGGCCTTCTGGTATGCCGTGCGCCATGCCCGGCCGCTGACGATCGGGCTCAACTGCTCGTTCGGCGCGACCCAGCTGCGCCCGCACGTCCGCGCGCTGAGCGCAATCGCCGATGCCGCGATCATGGTCTATCCCAACGCCGGCCTGCCCAACGAGCTGGGCCAGTATGACGAACTACCCGAAGAAACCGCCGCCTTGGTCCGCGAATGGGCCGAAGCCGGCCAGGTTAACGTGCTCGGCGGCTGCTGCGGCTCCACCCCGGCGCATATCGCGGCGATTGCCCGGGCGGCGCAGGGCCTGCACGCGCGCACGATTCCGCAGCTTGACGCAGTGACCCGCCTTGCCGGCCTTGAACCTTTCGTGATGGCAGCGTGACGTGAGCCTGATGCGGCCCTCGTCCTCTGCAGGACAGCTCTGCTTGCTGTCCTTAGCTGCGATTTTGTCGTTCGCAGCAATCCTCGGCCTGATCTCGTCAGTCGAAGCGGTGTTCGGCTGCGATATCAACGGAGGCGATAGCCCCTGCATGATCGCCGGACTGAACCTGAACGCGCCACTCACCACTCTTGGATATGTTGGCGGTTTCGGCTTTTTTCTTGTTTCTCCCCTGCTGGCTGTGCTGGCGCTGGTAGCCGGCGCAATGTGTGCAGTTCGCCGTCGTTGGTAGGCCCATAGGCTCATGAACACTTCATCCTCCGCCCGCTTCGTCAATATCGGCGAGCGTACCAATGTCACCGGCTCGGCCGCCTTCAAGAAGCTGATCCTGGCGGGCGACTATGCCAAGGCGGTCGATGTCGCGCGCCAGCAGGTCGAGAACGGTGCCCAGGTGATCGACGTCAACATGGACGAGGGGCTGCTCGATGCGGTCCACGCCATGACCACCTTCCTCAAGCTGATCGCGGCCGAGCCGGACATCGCCCGCGTGCCGGTGATGATCGACAGTTCCAAGTGGGAAGTGATCGAGGCCGGCCTAAAGTGCGTTTCGGGCAAGCCGATCGTCAATTCGATCAGCATGAAGGAAGGCGAAGCGCCCTTCCTAGCCCAGGCCCGCAAGTGCATGGATTATGGCGCGGCCGTCGTGGTCATGGCCTTTGACGAGCAGGGCCAGGCCGACACCAAGGACCGCAAGGTCGAGATCTGCGAGCGCGCCTACAAGCTGCTGACCGGGATCGGCTTCCCGCCCGAGGACATCATCTTCGATCCCAACGTGTTCGCCGTCGCGACGGGGATCGAGGAGCACAACAATTACGGCGTCGACTTCATCGAAGCCGTGCGCGAAATCCGCCAGCGCTGTCCGCACGTCCACTTCAGTGGCGGCCTCTCCAACCTCTCGTTTTCGTTCCGCGGCAACGAGCCGGTGCGGCGCGCGATGCATTCGATCTTCCTCTACCATGCGATCCCGGCGGGACTCGACATGGCGATCGTCAACGCCGGCCAGCTTGACGTCTACGACACGATCGACCCGGTGCTGCGCGAAGCCTGCGAGGACGTGATCCTCAATCGCGATCCCCCTCCGGGGAGCGGCGGAGAATCTGCGACCGAGCGGCTGATTACCCTCGCCGAAAGCTTCAAGGGCACCGATGCCAAGGCCCAGAAGGAAGCCGAGGAATGGCGCGGCTGGGACGTGACGCGGCGGATCGAACACGCGCTAGTCAAGGGCATCGACGCCCATATCGTCGAGGATACCGAAGAAGCCCGCGCCGCGATCTTCGCCAAGGGCGGCCGCCCGATCGAAGTGATCGAAGGTCCGCTGATGGACGGGATGAACACGGTCGGTGACCTGTTCGGTTCGGGCAAGATGTTCCTGCCGCAGGTGGTCAAGTCCGCCCGCGTGATGAAGAAGGCCGTGGCCCACCTGATCCCCTTCATCGAAGCCGAAAAGGAAGCTCTCGGCACCGAGGCCCAGTCCAAGGGCCGGATCGTGATGGCGACCGTGAAGGGCGACGTCCACGATATCGGCAAGAACATCGTCGGCGTGGTCCTCCAGTGCAACGGCTACGAGGTGATCGACCTTGGCGTCATGGTGCCGTGGTCGAAGATCATCGAGACCGCGATTGCCGAGAAGGCGGACATGATCGGCCTCTCGGGCCTGATTACCCCCAGCCTCGACGAGATGGTTACCGTGGCTGAGGAAATGGAACGGGCCGGCCTGTCGATCCCGCTGCTGATCGGCGGGGCGACGACCAGCAAGCTCCACACCGCGCTGAAGATCGATCCGGCCTACCAAGGACCGGTGATCCACGTGCTCGACGCCAGCCGCGCGGTGGGCGTTGCCAGCCAGCTGCTGTCCGACACCCAGCGCGATCCCTTCGTCGAGGCAACGGCGGGCGAATACCAGCACATGCGCGATATCCGCGCCGGCAAGGAAGCGACCGTGCTGCTGAGCCTGGAGGACGCCCGCGCCAACAGTTTCAAGCCCGATTTCTCCGACAAGCCGATGCCGCCGGAACAGCCGGGCCTCCACGTGTTCGAGGACTGGGACCTGGCAGACCTGGTCACCTGTTTCGACTGGACGCCGTTTTTCCGCGCCTGGGAACTGGCCGGCAATTTCCCGGCGATCCTGCAGGACGAGGTCGTCGGCGAAAGCGCAACCTCGCTCTACAACGATGCGATCGCCATGCTTGAGAAGATCGTCAGCGAAAAGTGGCTGACCGCCAAGGGCGTCTGCGGCTTCTGGCCCTGCGCGCGGGACGGCGATGATGTCGAGCTCTACCTGACCGAGGAAGAACGCCACGTCCGCCTGCCCTTCCTGCGCCAGCAGATCCGCAAGAGCCGCGACCGCGCGAACTATTGCCTGGCCGATTTCATCGACCCCGATGGCGACTGGATCGGCGGCTTTGCCGTGGGCATTCACGGGATCGAGCCGCACCTCGAACGCTTCCGCGCGGGCCATGACGACTATTCGGACATCCTGCTGAAGGCCCTGGCCGATCGCTTTGCTGAAGCCTTTGCCGAGCGGCTGCACCAGCACGTCCGCACCACGCTGTGGGGCTATGCCCCGGGCGAGCAATTGACCAACGAAGCGCTGATCCGCGAGGAATACCGCGGCATCCGCCCCGCCCCCGGCTATCCCGCCTGCCCGGACCACAGCCTCAAGCCGATCCTGTTCGAGCTGCTGGACGCCACGGCGAAGACCGGGATTACCCTGACCGAAAGCTACGCCATGTTGCCGACCGCAGCGGTCTCGGGCTTCTATTTTGGTCACCCGCAGGCCGAATACTTCGGCGTTGCCCGGATCGGCCGCGACCAGGTGGAAGACTATGCCGCCCGGCGCGGCGCGGACATCGCTACGGCCGAACGCTGGCTCAGGCCGAATCTGGACTGATCAGGTCATCCCGTGCATCTCGGGGATGGCTGACATCGGTCCCTGCGGCATGACCAGCAGTTCCAGCGGGTCACTGCCAGCGCGATAGCGGGCGAGCAGGGCCGACATATCGACCTCGACGCCAATCGGGTTGGCACCGAACGCCTCGCTCCGCATGTAGTCATCGTCAACGTCGACCTGGAACTCCATCCGGTTGCCATCCGGATCGCGATAATAATTCGACAGGGTAATGCCGTGGTGGATCGACCAATAGGGCAGGATCCCGGCACCCTTCAGCGTATCATAGGTTTCCAGCAGGTCGGCGACGGAAGCGTAGGTATAGGCGACATGGTTGACCCCGATCGTACCGCGCTCATCCCGATCCTCGCCACCGGGATTGAGTGCATCAAGGTTGGCGAAGGCAAATCGGTGGTGCTCGTCATCATAGGTCAGGAAGGCAAGCGCCGGGTCCTGGTGGACAACCTCAGCCTCGAACACCTGCTGATACCAGGCGATCATCTCTGCGTAGCGTCGCGTCTGGTAAACCACGTGCGCGAACTTGACCGGCTTGACCATTTCAATTCCTCCCCTGGCCGCGACCCGGTGGCTGAACTGGCGGCAGGCTAGGACTGGTGCAGGCCGCAGGCAAGCGCCGTAATCTCCGGGGGATGCATCGATCGCTGCGGTCGGCTATGCTCCCGGCAATGCGCTGGTTCGCCTTCTTGTCCCTGTTGCTGTCGGCCCCCGCCATAGCCGCTGCGCCCGCAACGGTTGCGGTGGCGTTCGACCGCCAGACGATCCGCCCGGTGCTCGCCGAAGGCCTTGCCGACCGCACTACCGGCCGTGCTGTCACGGCGGACAGCCCGGTGCGGATTGCTTCGATCTCCAAGCTGGTCACCGCCCTTGGCGTCATGCGGCTGGTCGATCAGGGCAAGCTCGACCTTGATCGCGATGTCTCGGACTATCTCGGCTGGCGCCTGCGCAACCCGGCCTTCCCGGACCGGCCGATCACGCTGGCCATGCTGCTGTCGCACCGCTCGAGCCTGATCGACGGCGGTGAGCTGTACCTGATCCCGCTGGGCGTAACCCTGCGCGAGCGGCTGACCGATCCGCGCGTCTGGGATGCCCAGCACGCGCCGGGCAGCGATTGGTTTCACTATACCAACCTCAACTTCCCGGTGATCGCCAGCGTGATGGAGAAGGTGACCGGCGAGCGGTTCGACGTCGCGATGAGCCGCCTGGTGCTGAAGCCGCTGAAGCTGGACGCCTGCTTCAACTGGGGCGCGGGCTGCAGCGCCGATGCCTACCGGCGCGCGGTCGTGCTCTACCGCGCCAGCGGCGAAGTGGCGCGCGATGACCTGCGCGGGAGCCCGCCGGTCTGCCCGGTGTTCCTGGCGGACCGGACAGGCTGCGATCTTTCGACCTACCGGCTCGGCGACAATGGCGCGCTGTTTTCGCCCCAGGGCGGCCTCAGGATTTCGATGCGCGATCTGGCCAGGATCGGCCAGCTGCTGGCCCGCCAGGGCCAGGGTCTGATCTCCCGGCAGGCCTATGCACGCATGATGAAGCCGGTCTGGCAGTTCGATGGCCGCAATGGGCTTGGCGAGGACGGGACCGCCAGCGGCTTCTTCTGCGCCTATGGCCTCGCCGTGCACCGGCTGGCTGGCAAGCAGGCGGGGTGCCGCGACGATCCGTTCGGCGATGGCCGCGTTCGGTATGGCCATTCGGGCGACGCCTATGGCCTCAAGAGCGGGCTGTGGTTCGACCCCCGGACCGGCAAGGGTCTGGCCTTCTTCACCAGCGCCGTGCCGAGCGATGCACCGACCGGACGCTCCGCTTTCCTGGCCGTGGAAGAGTCCGTTGTGGAGAGAGCAGGCTTCTAGCCCTTCCGCTCCCTGCCCCACCCGGCTAGGCGCGTCTTAGTGACGCGCGATGCCCTCCTTGAACAGCTCCACACCACCTTCGGCTTCACCGCCTTTCGCGGGGTGCAGGAGCAGGTGCTGGCGCGCGTCATGGCCGGGCAATCGACCCTGGCGATCATGCCGACCGGCGCGGGCAAGTCGCTGACCTATCAGCTCCCGGCGGTAATGCTGGAGGGGACCTGCGTGGTCGTCTCGCCGCTGATCGCGCTGATGCATGACCAGCTCCGCGCCGCGACTGCCAACGGCATCCGCGCCGCCACCCTGACCAGCGCCGATCTGGATCGGGCCGAGACTATCGAACGCTTCCGCGCCGGCACGCTTGACCTGCTCTATGTCGCGCCCGAACGCGCCAGCCAGCCGCATTTCCGGGAGCTGCTGGGCTCTGCCCCGATCAGCCTGTTCGCGATCGACGAAGCGCACTGCGTGTCCGAATGGGGCCACGATTTCCGCCCCGACTACCGCCTGCTGCGGCCGCTGCTGGACTCCTTCCCGCAGGTCCCGCGCCTGGCCCTGACCGCCACGGCCGATCGCCATACCCGCGCCGATGTCCTCACCCAGCTGGGCATTGGCGAGGACGGACTGATCGTCGCCGGGTTTGACCGGCCCAATATCCGCTATGCGATCCGCCACCGCGACAGCCTGCTCCAGCAATTGAAGACGCTGATGGCCGAGCAGCCGGGGCCGGGGATCGTCTATGCCCCGACCCGCAAGAAGGTGGAGGAGCTGGCCGAGAAGCTGAGTGCCGCGACCGGCCGCCCGGTCCTGCCCTATCACGCCGGGCTCGATCCGCAGGTCCGCAGCGCCAACCAGGCGGCTTTCGTGGCCAGCGAAGACATGGTGATGGTCGCCACGGTCGCCTTCGGGATGGGGATCGACAAGCCCGACGTGCGCTTTGTCGCCCATGCCGGGATCCCCAAGTCGATCGAAGGCTATTACCAGGAAACCGGCCGCGCCGGGCGCGATGGCGATCCGGCGGCCGCGCTGATGTTGTGGGCGGCGGAGGACTTTGCCCGCGCGCGTCATCGCCTGGCCGAGGTTGAGGAACACCGCCAGGCCGGGGAGCGCGCGCGGCTCGATGCCCTGGCCGCGCTGGTCGAGACCGGGGCCTGCCGCCGCGCCGTGCTACTGCGCCACTTCGGCGAGGACCCGCCGCAGACCTGCGGCAATTGCGACAATTGCCTCGATGCGCCCGGCATCGTCGATGCGACCGAGCTGGCGCGCAAACTGCTCTCGGCCGTTTACCGCACCGGTCAGACCTATGGTTTCGGCCATGTCGAGAAGGTGCTGCTTGGCCAGGAGGACGAGCGCGTGATCGCGCGCGGGCATGACCGGCTCTCGGTCTTCGGGATTGTCGGCAGCGACGAAGCGCCCTTGCTCAAGCCGCTGATGCGCGCGCTGCAGGCGCGCGGCAGCCTGGTCCCGACCGAGCATGGCGGACTCGCCCTGGGGGGTGATGCGCGCGACGTGTTGAAGGGTGAGGCCGCGGTCCTGATTGCACTCCAGCCGCGGCGGGAGCGCCAGGGCGGACGGTCTGGCAAGCGCGAGCGCGGCGCGGTCAACCCGGTTGGCAATCCGCTGTTCGATGCGCTGCGCGAACTGCGCCGCTCACTCGCGGCCGAGGCCGGGGTGCCGCCCTACGTGATCTTCCACGATGCCACCTTGCGCGAAATGGCCGAGACCCGACCCGCCAGCCTTGCCCAATTGGGCGAGGTCGGCGGTGTCGGGTCCCGGAAATTGGCGGCCTATGGCGACGCCTTTTTGAGCGTCATCCGCCAATACTGATTACGGCCGGATCTCGTCATGCGGGAGGTGCGGCGCGGCGTCCTCGCCGTGGCGCGTGGCCCACAGCGAGTAGAACACGCCCGCCGCAATCAGACCGGCAGTCACGCCCAGGCTCAGCACCGGCGGGAACTTCTCGCCGCCCATGATGAAGTCCGAGATGAAGATCTTCGAGCCGATGAAGATCAGCACCGAAGCCAGCGCATACTTCAGGTAGTAGAAGCGGTGGACCATGGCCGAGAGCGCAAAGTAGAGCGCACGCAGGCCCAGGATCGCCATGATGTTGCTGGTATAGACAATGAAGGTGTCGGTGGTGATCGCGAAGATCGCCGGCACCGAATCGACCGCGAAGACCAGGTCGGCCAGGTTGATCACCACCAGCGCGACGAACAGCGGGGTGACGGCGGTCACCAGCTTGCCGGTCTTCTCATCCGGCACCTTCACGAAGAAGTGCTGGTCATGCAGCTGCGGCGTGACCCGCATGTGGGTGGAAATCCACCGCACGACCGGGTTCTTCGACACGTCGGGATCGTGATCCCCGGCGAAGAACATTTTCACGCCGGTGAAGATCAGGAAGGCGGCAAAGATGTAGAGCACCCAGTAGGCTTCCTGGACCAGCGCCGCACCCGCCGCGATCATCAGCCCGCGCAGCACGATTACCGCCAGGATGCCCCAGAGGAGCGCGCGGTACTGGTACTTCGGCGGGATCGCGAAGAAGGTGAAGATCAGGCTGATCACGAAGACATTGTCGATCGAGAGCGCCTTTTCGATGAAGTACCCGGTATAGTACTTCATGCCGAGGTCGCCGCCCTTCTCGATCCACACCCAGACCCCGAAGGCCATGGCGATGGCAATGTAGAAGACCGACAGCTTGAGGGATTCCGCGATGCCCATCTCGCGGTCTTCCTTGTGCAGGATGCCCAGGTCGAAAACGGTCAGCGCGATGACGATGCCGATAAAGGCCAGCCAGAACCAGACCGGAGTGCCGAGCCAATCGGCGGTGAGGAATTCCATCAGTCACTTTCCCTGTTAAAAACAAAAGCGCGCCGGAACGAGGCTACTCTGCCCTGCTCCGGCGCGGAGGTGAATTGGTCTTTTCGCTGTTAAGTGGGCCGCGGACGGCGCAGCAGGCGCGCCATACGGTCCTTGATCGCCAGCTTGAGCTTCTTCAGCCGGACGATCTCGAACGGATCGGCCAACCGCCGCCGCTGCGCCAGGCGCAGGGCTTCATCAAGCTTCTGGTGACGTTCCATCAAACGGAACACACGATCGGACATGCCAATCAAAGACATGGGCAAATGCTCCCTTATCGAACAGGTTGAGTTCGATCGGATGAGCCGAGCCTGGAGCCCAGTTTCCTTGGGATGGGGGGACAAGGTGTCCGGACCACAGGCATCGGCATCATCCGATGCGGTCCGACATCACGCAAACGCCCTGGCTGGGAAGGGGGGATGGTGCCAGTGCGCCGCGCCAGAGGGGCCCGGTCCCGCAAGACTGTTATTAAGACCGATTCGTTCCGATTTCAAGGGCGATTTTTCTTAGTGCCGGATCTGCTTGACGACCGGACGAATCACGATATTAATATGATATCAGTTTTAACGCTGATTGATTCACAGGGGTCACTACCATGTCCGATGCACACTCGCCGATGGCCATCAGCCGCGAAAAGCGCGCCTGGAGCACCAGCGGCTATCTGATCTTCATCTCGTTCCTGGCGCTGCTCGTGCTCACGATCTGGCGGATCGTCAGTTTCGCAGGCGGTCAGCCCGAGGACAGCGAGGTCTTCGGCTTCGTCGTCTCGACCGGGCTAATGACTGTCGCGCTCGTCATTCTGGCTAGCGGGTTCTACATGATCCAGCCCAACCAGGCCGCCGCGATCACGCTGTTTGGCGCCTATCGCGGGACCGATCGCAACGAGGGCCTGCGCTGGGTCTGGCCGTGGATGGGCAAGACCAAGATCTCGGTCCGCGCCAACAACCTGGTTTCGGACAAGATCAAGGTCAACGACCTGCGCGGCAATCCGATCGAGATGGCAGCCCAGGTGGTCTGGCGCGTGGTCGATACCGCCCAGGCGCTCTATGACGTCGATGACTACAAGGCCTTCGTCATGGTCCAGATCGAGGCGGCGGTCCGCACGATCGGCTCGCGCTATCCCTATGACGATTTCGCCCATGCCGAGATCACCCTGCGCGGCAACCACGACGAAGTGGGCGTGGAACTGCGCAAGGAGCTGATCGCGCGGCTGACCATGGCCGGGATCACAGTGGATGAATGCGGCTTCACGCACCTCGCCTATGCCCAGGAAATCGCCGGGGCGATGCTGCGCCGCCAACAGGCCGAAGCGGTGATCGCCGCGCGGACCAAGCTGGTCGAAGGCGCGGTCACCATGGTCGAAATGGCGCTGCACCAGCTGAGCGAGAAGGGCGTGGTCACTCTCGACGACGAACGCAAGGCGGCGATGGTGTCCAACCTGATGGTCGTGCTCTGCGGCGAGCGCGATACCCAGCCGGTGGTCAACACGGGCACGCTGTACCAGTGACCTGACCCATGGCACCGCCCGGAAAAAAGGCCTTCCCACTGCGGCTCGATCCGGCGCTGTTCAGTGCGCTGGAGCGGGCCGCAGCCAGCGACTTCCGCTCGGTCAATGCCGAGATCGAAGTTCTGCTGCGCGAGGCTCTGACCCGGCGTGGTGTGAAAGTGGCGCCAAGCGAGCCGCCCCGGCGCGGGCGGCCACCGAAAACAGGAGATTGATCATGTTGCATCGCTTCTTCGAACCGGGGGACTGGTTTGCGGCCAAGCGCTATGGCTATGGCGCCGGTCTGCCGATTACCTGGCAAGGCTGGGTCCTGCTGGCGTCCTATCTTGCATTGATGCTCGGACTGGTTCCGCTTCTGACTGGCGGCAACGGGCCGGGTCGGATCACGGCGCTGGGACTGATGATCTCGGCTACTGCTTTGTTCACGGTCATCTGCGCCAAGCGCACCCAAGGCGGCTGGAAATGGCGCTGGGGCAAGCGCGATTAGTCCAGCCTTTGCCTGATCTTAACCCGGAACCGGCATAGTGACGGGATGGACAAGAACGCCCGCCTGATCCTCGCCCTTTCGAACCTCGCCAGCCTGGCTCTGCCGGTCTCGCTCGCCAGTGCGCAGAATTTCACGCCCTATACCGTGGTCGAAACCGGCCAACGCTTTGCCCGGCTGCAGGAAGCGGTCCAGGCTATCGGTGGCGGCACAGGAACGATCCGGATTGCCAATGGCCGCCACGCCGATTGCGCGGTGCAGCAGGCCGGCTCGATCACGTACCAAGCCGAAACCCCGGGTCAGGCGATTTTCGATGGCGTCGCCTGCGAAGGCAAGGGCGTGCTGGTGCTGCGCGGCGACAATGCGCGGGTTGAGGGCCTCGTCTTCACCAACATCAAGGTCGACGATTTCAACGGCGTCGGCATCCGGATCGAGCTGGGCAATCTCGACGTATCGCAGTCATGGTTCCGTGACAGCCAGCAGGGCATCCTCGGCGGGATCGACACCAAGAGCCGCATCTCCATCGACAAGTCGACCTTCACCCGCCTTGGCACCTGCGAAGGGCCAGGCGGCTGTGCCCATTCGGTCTATATCGGTGACTACGGCGCGGTCTCGATCACCCGCAGCCGGTTCGAGCAGGGCCGCGGCGGCCACTATGCCAAGAGCCGCAGCCGCTCGGTCGAGATCCTGGGCAACAGCTTTGACGATTCGGGCGGGCGCGGCACCAATTACATGATCGACCTGCCGGGCGGTGCCTCGGGCCGGATCGCCAACAACTGGTTCGTGCAAGGCGCCGACAAGGAAAACTGGTCCGCCTTCATCACCGTCGCGCCGGAAGGGCGACAATACAGCTCGGCCGGGCTGGTGATCGAGGACAACGACGCCCGCTTCGCACCCGGCGTCAGCCGGACCAGCACCTTTGTGGCCATGTGGACCGACGACCCGGTGCAGATCGGTTCGAACCGCCTGGCACCGGGCCTGAAGGTAAAGGACCGCCGTTAAAGCAGGTGCCCGGTCCGGTCGCGCTTGGTATCGAGGTAGCGGGCATTATGCGGGTTGGGCGGCAATTGGTGCGGCACGCGTTCGGCCACGGTCACACCTGCGGCGGATAACGCTTCGACCTTGGCCGGATTGTTGGTCATCAGCCGGATCGGGCCAACGCCAAGCAGGTGCAGCATCCGCGCCGCAACCGGGAAGTCGCGGGCTTCCGTGGGAAGGCCAAGCCGGTTGTTGGCATCGACCGTGTCGAACCCCTGGTCCTGCAGCTGATAGGCGCGCAGCTTGTTGACGAGGCCAATCCCGCGCCCTTCCTGGCGCAGGTAGAGCAGCACGCCCCAGCCGCCGGTCTTGGCTTCGTCCGCCATGGCGCGCAGCGCGGCGTCGAGCTGCGGCCCGCAATCGCACTTGAGGCTGCCGAGGATATCGCCGGTCAGGCATTCCGAATGGAGCCGGACCAGCGGCGCGCGGTCGGAATTCTGCTGGCCGATCACCAGGGCAAGATGCTCGCGCAGGTCATCGGCCGAGCGGAAAGCGACGATCTCGGCATCTTCCGCCGCCGCCACCGGCAGGCGCGCGCGGGTGGCGATGGCGAGATGGCGCGGATCGGTGAATTCGGCGAGATCGCCGGAGGAAACCACCTGGGCCTCGCCCGCCCCATCCGGATCGACCAGGAAGGCCGGCAGGATCCCCGCCAGCCGCGCCAGCGACAGGGCGGTTTCGGCGGCGCGCTGGTGGTCGATATGCTCGGCCAGGAACGGGCCCTTCATCGGCCAGTTGAGGTCTTCCGCCGGATCGGCCAACACCCGCGCGGCGGGCAGGGTGAAGGGTTCGGCCGAGCGAATCAGCACGGGCGCTTCCGGCACGGCCGCCTCGCGCTGGTTGGCAAGCTTGAGAGTGATCGCCCGCGCCGCCGAAATCAGCAGGCGCGGGGCCGTGGCACCCGGGGCAAAGCCGGTTTCGGCCGGCAGCAGGCGCAGCACGCCATCGACCTCGATCGGCCAGCCGTGGCGCAGTGCATCCAGCGCCAGGGCAACGCGGCGCGTCGCCCTCAAAGGGCAAACTCCGTGATCAGCGGCACGTGGTCGCTCGGCTGCTCCCAGCGGCGGGTTTCCTCGACGAAGCGGTGGCTGACCGATTGGGCGGCGAGATCGGGCGAAGCCCACATGTGATCAAGCCGGCGGCCGCGATCCTTTTCCTGCCAATAGGTGCGATAGGACCACCAGGACCAGTTCCGTGTCGGCGCGGGAATGTGCTTGCGCCCCAGGTCCACCCAGCCGTGGGCATCGCGGAAGCGGTAGAGCGCCTCGATCTCTACGGGCGTATGGCTGACCACCTTGAGCAGGGCCTTGTGGTCGTAAACGTCGCATTCGAGCGGGGCGATGTTGAAATCGCCGACGATCAGCGTTGGCCGGTCCAGCTGGTCGGCCCAGCGCGTCATCCGTTCCAGGAAATCGAGCTTCTGGCCGAACTTTGGGTTTTGCTCGCGGTCCGGAATGTCGCCGCCAGCGGGAATATAGACGTTCTCCAGCAGCAGGCCCTGCCCCGGGCCGAGCAGCTCAACGCCAATATGCCGCGCCTCACCATTGTCCTGCCAGTCATGCCGCCCGAACTCGCGCAGCGGGATCCGGCTGACCGTGGCGACGCCGTGATAGCCCTTCTGCCCGTGCACCACCCGGTGGGTATAGCCAGCCGCCTCGAACACCTCATGCGGGAACAGGTGCTCGGCGCACTTGATCTCTTGCAGGCACAGCACGTCCGGCCCCTGCTCGCTCAGGAACCGCACCACCTGATCGGCGCGCAGACGGACGGAATTGATGTTCCAGGTGGCAATCGAAACCATGCCTTGGGCTTTAGGTGCGATGCGACAGGGCGGCAAGGGTGGTGCGGAGGGCTGGTGCATGACCGCCCTCACCCCCAACCCCCTCCCCTGAAGGGGAGTGGGCTTAAGTTAGCCCGCGTTGTGGTGCTGGATTGGCTCAAGCCGGAGCGAGAATGGCGTCGCGCGAGAACCGGCGCGCAGCGACCATCAAGGTCGTGAGCACCGGAAGCGCAGCGCGATGTCGTTCGCAGCCCGGCTTCAGCCAATCCAGCGCCACAACGCAAAAACCCTCGGTCCGGGGGCATTGGACCGAGGGTTCCTTGGTGCGTTCGTCACGCTTTGACGGTGCGGCCTACAGGAGACTTGGGCAACAGGGGGGAAACCCGTCTCAAACCGCGCCGTCGAGAGATGTTTTAGGCCTTTTTGGCTTGCTGGCCCATGAACAATCGTCAGGGAAGTGTCGTCATTTGTCGCAGCAGCCGCACGGTCCACGACGGACCGTTGACTCTCATCGACGAACGGGCGCGCGCGGATCGTTGTAGCGGAAAGCGTTGTCCAGCACGGGCAGGCCATATTGCTGATTCGACAGTGTCACGATGGTCCGCCGCTTCTGCGAATCGAGCGCGGCCCAGCTCGACAGTTCCAGCCCGCCGGGGGCATCGCCCTTGCGGGTGAAGACCAGGGTGATCACGCCGTATTCGGGCCGCGCCTTGTCGCGCACCTCGATACTGACGATCCGGTCGCTGCCGGTCGGCATGACACGGCCATACTTGCCGACATCGCGGCTGGGATCGAGCAGCGCGCCCAAGGGGCTGCTCTTGATCGGCCAGCGCTGAACCTGGCGGACTTCGTAATCGACAAAGGTCAGCGCGCTGCCGTCGGAGACGATCAGCATCGGCACGCCCTTTTCGTACTGGAAGCGAATCCGGCCCGGGCGCTTCAATGTTAGTACGCCCCGGACCTGCTGACCGCGGGCGTCCGACTGGACGAAGTCGGCGCGCATGGTGGAAATGGCACGCAGCGCCGTGACCGCGCTGGCGAGGTCCGCCGCATCCTGCGCGGCGGCCGGGACAGGGGCAGAAACGACAAGCGCCGCCGAAACGGCGGCACCTGCAAGCGATCCGAAGGTCAATCTGAAGCTCATGGCCGGGCTTGTAGCAGCGCAGCCTTGAACCGCCAGTGAACCTTACTTGATCTTGGCTTCCTTGAACTCGACATGCTTGCGCACGACCGGGTCATACTTCTTGAACACCATCTTCTCGGTGGTGTTGCGCGGGTTCTTCTTCGTTACGTAGAAGAAGCCGGTGTCGGCGGTGGAAACCAGCCGGATCTTGACGGTTGCGGGCTTCGCCATGGCGTAGGTCCTGTCTAATCGATTCGGCCCGAAAGCCGCAAAAACCAAGCGGGCGACCGCGCGGGCCGCCCTTCACGGAGCGGGCCATTGGCCTAGCAGGCCCGGAAAGTCAAGGCTGGGCGCGCATCCCGCGCACCCGATTGCAGGCGATCCTGCGCAGTGCTAAAGTTGCATCTGTAACTATGTCCGCAACCGCCACCCTTGACCAGACCGACTATGCCCGGCTGCCCGATCCGGGGCCGGAGGTGTTCACCGCGCCGCTGCAGCGCCCGGCCCATGTTGGCGAGGACTGGCTTGAGCCGGCCCAGCGCCAGTACAGCGCCGAAGAGCACCGGATCTGGGACGATCTCTACGCCCGGCAGATGGAGGTTCTGCCCGGCCGCGCCGCCAGTGCCTTCATGGCCGGGTTGGAGCGGCTTGACCTGGGCCGGGGCGGCGTGCCGGACTTTGCGCGGCTGTCAGAGGAGCTGGGCGGTCTGACCGGGTGGTCGGTCGTGCCCGTGCCGATGCTGATCCCGGACCACGTGTTCTTCTGGCACCTGGCCAACCGCCGCTTCCCGGCCGGCAACTTCATTCGCACGCGCGAGACCTTTGACTACATCCAGGAACCCGACGTGTTCCACGATGTCTTCGGCCACGTGCCGATGCTGACCGATCCGACTTTCGCCGATTACATGCAGGAATATGGCCGCGCCGGGTGGAAGGCGATGCGCTATAACCGGCTGAAGGCACTCGGCGCGCTTTACTGGTACACAGTGGAATTCGGCCTGATCCTCGAGGCGGAAGGCGTCCGCGCCTATGGCGCCGGGATCCTGTCCGGACCCACCGAGACAGTGTTCTCGGTCGAGGCGCAAAGCCCCAACCGGATCATGCTCAACGTCGACCGGGTGATGCGCACCGACTATGTGATCGACGATCTGCAGCCGACCTACTTCGTGATCGAGAACTTCGGCGAGCTTTATCACGACACGGTCGATCGCGACTTCGACCGGCTTTATCGCGCGCTCGGCCCCGGCTTCACCTATGCCAATTCGGCCGTGATCGACGTTGATGACGTGCTACACCGCGGCACGCAGGAATATGCCCTGCGTGGCGGAAGGGGTAGCGGAGCCAGACCGGTCTGACGACTAGTCGTGCTTACGCTCGCGCGTGGGTTGCACCATGCCGGGAGCAAGGAAGCCGATCTGGGTTGTGGTCACCTCGGCAGCGCGCTTCTTCAGTTCGCCCTTCATCTTGAGGTAGTCCGCCTCCATCTCGGCTGAGACAGTCGCCCGCGAATCGGCCACCGCCTCGCGGAAGTCGGCGCCCGTCACCTCGGCAGCGTCGGCCCCGGCGCGGCGGATCGCGTTGAGGCCGGCGCGGCGCACCACGTCTTCCAGATCCGCCCCGGTGAAACGCTCGGCCTCCCGCGCGATCGCGCCCAAATCGACATCGCTGGCCAGCGGCATTTTCCCGGTATGGATCTTGAGGATATGTTCGCGCCCCTTGGCATCGGGCGTGCCGACATAGACCAGCTCGTCCAGCCGGCCCGGTCTCAGCAGCGCCGGATCGACCAGGCCGGGGCGGTTGGTGGCGCCGATCAGCACCACCGAGGCCAGCTCCTCCATCCCGTCCATTTCGGCCAGCATGGTGTTGACCACCCGCGCGGTGACCTGCGGCTCGTTGCCGCTGGTGCCGCGCGCCGGGACCAGGCTATCGATCTCGTCGATGAAGATCACGCAAGGGGCAACCTGGCGGGCGCGGGCGAACAGGCGGGATAGCTGCTGCTCGCTCTCGCCGTACCACTTGGACAGCAGGTCCGAGCTCTTGACCGAGATGAAATTGGCCTCGCTCTCCTTGGCAACCGCCTTGGCCAGCAGGGTCTTGCCGGTCCCCGGCGGGCCATAAAGCAGGAAGCCCTTGGCCGGGCGGATGCCCAGCCGGCGGAAGGCCTCGGGATGCTTCAATGGCAGCTCGATCCCTTCCTTCAGCTTTTCCTGCGCCTCGTCGGCACCGCCGATGTCGGCCCAGCCGATGTTCGGCACCTGGACCATCACCTCGCGCATCGCCGAAGGCTGCACGCGCTTCAGCGCCGCCAGGAAATCCTCGCGGGTGACGCACAGGTCCTCCAGCACTTCGGCGGGAATGGTCTGCGCTTCGAGGTCAAGCTGCGGCATGATCCGCCGCACCGCCTCGATCGCAGCTTCGCGGGCCAGCGCGGCGATGTCCGCGCCGACAAAGCCGTGGGTGGTGCGCGCCAGTTCGTCGAGATCGACCCCCTCGCCCAGCGGCATGCCGCGGGTGTGAATGCCCAGCACTTCGCGGCGGCCGCTTTCATCGGGCACGCCGATCACGATCTCCCGGTCGAACCGGCCAGGCCGGCGCAGCGCTTCGTCGAGCGCATCAGGACGATTGGTCGCGGCGATCACGACGATGTGCGAGCGCGCGTGGAGCCCGTCCATCAGTGTCAGCAGCTGGGCGACCAGCCGCTTTTCCGCCTCGCCGGGCGACTGCGAGCGCTTCGGCGCGATCGAATCGATCTCGTCGATAAAGACGATTGAGGGCGAGGACTTGGCCGCCTCCTCGAACACTTCGCGCAGGCGCCGCTCGCTCTCGCCATAAGCAGAGCCCATGATCTCGGGGCCGTTGATCGTGAAGAAGCTGGCCTCGCTTTCATTGGCGACCGCCTTGGCGAGGCGGGTCTTGCCGGTGCCCGGCGGCCCATGCAGCAGCACGCCCTTGGGCGGATCGACGCCCAGGCGGGTGAACAGTTCGGGATAGCGCAGCGGCAGTTCTACCATTTCGCGCAATTGCTGGATCGTATCGCCCATGCCGCCGACGTCGTCATAGTTGACCTCGCCGCGGCTGCCGCGCGCTTCCTCATACTCCTCGCGCAGTTCGACCTCGGTGTTCTCGTCGATATGGACGATGCCCTTGGGGCTGGTCGAAACCACAGTCAGGCGGATCTGGGTCAGGGCAAAGGCCGGTGCATTGAGCATCCGCGCCACCTCTGGCGGCATGTCGCGCACCGGGGTCTGTCCGGTCGTCGCAACCAGATCGCCCGCTACCAGCGGCCGGCCGAAGAAGTTGCGCTTCAGCGCTTGTCCCGGACCTTGCAGCCGCATGTCCTGCTGCGCCGGGGCAAAGACCACGCGGGCGGCCGGGCGGCTCTCGGCGCGATCGACCTGGACGTGATCGCCCGAGCCGACCCCGGCATTGGCGCGCTGCAGGCCATCGAGCCGGATCACTTCCAGCCCCTCATCTTCAGCATAGGCGAGGACAGCCCGCGCCGCGGTCGAGCGCTTGCCCTCGATCGAGACGATATCGCCTTCGGTAATGCCGAGCCGGCCCATCGTCGCCTTGGGCAGGCGGGCAATGCCCTGCCCGCTTTCTTCCTGACGCGCGGCGGCCACCTGCAGCCTGACGGCGCGGGTGCCGGCATCAGCCGTATCGCTTGCTGGATCCTTGTCGGCCATGGTCCCATCCTGGTTGCGGCCCCAGGGGACCGGACAAGGGTTAAGCTAGGAACTCGAAACCGGAATGCAAAGGGTACGGTTCCGGACAAAGGGTTCGCTCGAACCGGAAAAAAGAGAGGCCCGGTCGTTGCCGACCGGGCCTTTGAAAGTTTTGGGAGAGGATGCCTGAAAGGCAGGCTCTAAATGGTGCAGCGCCGCATTTTGTGCAAGTGCGAAAAGGACATCGCCTGTTGCGCAATTTGCAACATTCGTTCAGTTTGCAGCAAGCGCCTGGAATCGCTTACTGTTTACCTAACCCCAGCATAAGTGACAGGTTGTGTTCCGCTGGCACCCTAGGCTTTAATGCTGCGCCGCACCATCAGTGGGCAATCAACAAGGGCGGCGCGGTCAGCTCGTCCAGGAAGAACCGCGTTACCCCGCCGAACAGGAATTCGCGCAGACGGCTGTGGCTGTAGGCCCCCATCACCACCAGCTCCGCACCAACCCGCTGCACTTCGCCGGCCAGCGTCTCTTCCACAGAGTTTCCGCGGGTCAGTTCGGTCAGTTCGGCCTTGATACCGTGCCGCGCGAGATAGCGCAGCGCCTCGGTCGGCGGGAAGCCCTGGGGCTTGTCGACCGCAACGGTCAGCACCCGCACGTCGCTGGCGCGCGCCAGCAGCGGCACGGCGGCCTTCATCGCGCGCGCCGCTTCGGTTCCGCCGTCCCAGGCAATGCAGACCGTGCCAAGCGGCAGCTTGAGCGGAACGTCGTCGGGCAGGGCCAGAACCGGGCAGGACGCGCTGAGCGCCAGGTCGCCGGCGAGGCCACTGCTGCGCGAGACCACCACCAAGTCGGTCAGATCGCCGCAGCGGGCCAGGGCATCGATCTGCGGCAGCTCGGATTGGGCGACATCGAAGGGCACGTCATCGCGCGCCAGCCGCTCGCCAAAGGCCGCCGCCAGGGCATCGTCTTCCTTGAGCGCGTTTTCCAGCGCCTCACGGGCCAGGATTGCACCGCCATAGGGATCGACCGTGACGTATTTGTCGACCGGCGTATCGACCAGCACGGTCAGGTGCGCATCATGGGCGCGGGCAAGGTCCATCGCGGTATCCAGCCGCGCGCCCATCCCGGCATCGCGTCCCCCTTGAACAAGAATTGAGCGCATTACCTCTCTCCTTTCATGGCCAAAGGTTACGCCTCGCGCCCAGTCGCGTCCATGATCCCGGTCAAATCGCGATACTTGCGCCGCGCGCCCGGTTCGGCCACTGCGAAGCGGTCCGAGCATGAGGGAAAGTCAGAAAATGGCAGGCAGTTTCGAAGCCGTGATCTTTGATTTTGGCGGCGTGATCACCGCCAGCCCGTTCGAAGCGTTCAACCGGCTGGAAGAAGAACGCGGCCTGCCGCGAGATTTCGTCCGCGCTGTCAATGCCGTCAATCCGGATAGCAACGCCTGGGCGCTGTTTGAGCGCGCCGCGATCAGCGCGGCGGAATTCAATGAGAAGTTCGCCGCCGAAGCCAAGGCGGCGGGGCACGAACTGGACGGGGCCTCGGTCCTGGCGGTCCTCTCGGGATCGATCCGCCCGGCCATGGTCACCGCGCTCGACCGGCTGAAGGCGGCGGACTACCGCCTGGCCTGCATCACCAACAATGTGCCCACCGGCCACGGCGCCGGCATGGCCCGCAGCGGCGACCGGTCCGATGCCTACGAGCAGGTCTTCGCGCGGTTCGAGCACGTGATCGAAAGCTCCAAGGCCGGGGTGCGCAAGCCCGATCCGCGGATCTACCAGATGATGTGCGATCACCTGGGGCTTGGGCCAGACGTCTGCGTTTACCTCGATGACCTAGGGATCAACTGCAAACCGGCGGCGCAGCTTGGCATGGCGGCGATCAAGGTGACCAGCGGCGAACAGGCGCTGGCCGATCTGGGCGCGCTGCTGGGGCTGGACCTGATCGCCTGACCGGTGCATTCCACGCAACCGTAACAGCGCGGCTTGCAATTGCGCGGGTCGCCCATTGGCCGTAGCGGAAATGCGCTTTTTCCAGCGGGGAGCGGGAATGAACAAGCTTTATCCTGATGCGGCGGCTGCGCTTGACGGGCTGCTGAAGAACGACCTCCACATCGCCTGCGGCGGCTTTGGCCTCTGCGGCATTCCCGAGCGTCTGCTGGATGCTGTGCGGGACAGCGGCGTGACCGGGCTGACCTTCTATTCGAACAACGCCGGGATCGACAACGAAGGCATCGGCAAGCTGCTGCGCACGCGGCAGGTGAAGAAGATGGTCTCCAGCTACGTGGGTGAGAACAAGGAGTTCGAGCGCCAGTACCTGTCGGGCGAACTCGAAGTCGAATTCTGCCCCCAGGGCACCCTGGCGGAGCGAATGCGCGCCGGCGGCGCGGGCATCCCCGGCTTCTACACCAAGACCGGCGTCGGCACGCTGGTGGCCGAGGGCAAGGAAGCCAAGGTCTTCGACGAGGAGGAGTACATCCTCGAGCGCGGGATCGTGGCCGATCTCGCCCTGGTCAAGGCGTGGAAGGCCGACACTACCGGCAACGTCGTGTTCCGCAAGACCGCGCGCAACTTCAACGTGCCGGCCGCAACCTGTGGCAAGGTCTGCGTGGTCGAGGTTGAGGAGCTGGTCCAGCCCGGTGAGCTCGAGGCCGACGCGATCCACCTGCCGGGCGTCTATGTCCAGCGGCTGATCGTCGGCAGCCCCTACGACAAGAAGATCGAATTCCGCACCACTCGCACCACGGATGTCGGCTGATGACCAAGCATGACGGTATCGCCCAGGGCTGGAGCCGCGACCAGATGGCCGCCCGCGCCGCGCCGGAACTGCGCGACGGTTTCTATGTGAACCTGGGCATCGGCATCCCGACGCTGGTGGCCAACCACGTTCCCGCCGGGATCACGGTGACGCTGCAATCGGAAAACGGGATGCTGGGCATCGGCCCCTTCCCGACCGAGGACGAGGTTGACGCCGATCTGATCAACGCCGGCAAGCAGACGATCAGCGAGCTGCCGCATTCGGCCTATTTCGACAGCGCCCAGTCCTTCGCAATGATCCGCGGCGGCAAGATCGACCTCACCGTGCTGGGCGGAATGGAAGTTTCCGAGCAGGGCGACATCGCCAACTGGATGGTGCCCGGTAAGATGATCAAGGGCATGGGCGGAGCGATGGACCTGGTCGCCGGGGTCAAGAAGATCATCGTCGTGATGGAACACTGCGCCAAGGATGGCAGCCCCAAGTTCATTCCGGCCTGCACCCTGCCGCTTACGGGGCGCAACGTGGTGGACATGATCATTACCGACCTGTGCGTTTTCCAGCGGCCCGACCACCAATCGCCGTTCAAGCTGATCGAACTGGCACCGGGCGTGACGGCTGAGGAAGTGGCGGCAAAGACGACGGCGCACTTCCTGCCGCTCTGACCGTCACCCGTCACCTCCGCGCAAGCGGGGGCCCAGTTCCTGCGATCGCCAGTGGCGCGCTGTCCGCCTGCTCAGGTGATGGGTCCCCGCTTGCGCGGGGATGACGAAGGGAAGAGGTTTAATCGCTCGATTAATGACCCTTGCGGGGAACGCCCCACCGCGCAATGATCGCTCCCGACGAGGGAGAGAATCATGAACAATGCCGTCTGCCGCCTGACCGGATGCGAGTTTCCGCTGTTTGCCTTCAGCCACTGCCGCGACGTGGTGGTCGCGGTGAGCAAGGCCGGCGGGTTCGGCGTGCTGGGCGCGACCCGCTTCACGCCCGAACAGCTTGAGGAAGAACTGGCCTGGATCGACGCGCACATCGATGGCGCACCCTATGGCGTCGACGTGCTGGTACCCGAGGTGGTCGATCCCCGCGTCGCCGAGTTCCAGGACAATGAGCAGCGCGCCGCCGCTATCTCGGACCAGCACCGCCAGTTCACCGCGCAGCTCCTTCAGCAGTACGGCGTCGATGTTTCGCCCGCAGAGGTCGTTCGCTACGAGGGCCGCGCCGGGATCACCCCAGAGAACGGCTATGCGCAGATGGAAGTAGCCTTCCGCCACCCGATCCGGCTGATCGCCAACGCCCTTGGCATCGCCCCACCGAAGATGATCGAGGAAGGCAAGCAGCGCGGCGTGCCTGTGGCGGCACTGGTCGGGGCCAAGGAGCACGCACTGCGTCAGGCGGCGGCCGGGGTCGACATCATCGTTGCCCAGGGCACGGAGGCCGGTGGCCATTGTGGCGAGGTTTCCACCCTGGTGCTGATCCCTGAAGTAGTCCGCGCCCTCAAAGGCGCTGGTCATAACATTCCGGTGCTGGCTGCCGGCGGGATCATGACCGGCGCGCAGATGGCCGGGATGATGGCAGCCGGTGCGCAAGGTGCCTGGACCGGCTCGGTCTGGCTGGCAACGACCGAGAGCGAAACCAGCGAAGCCTTCCGCGACAAGATGGTCGCCGCGCGCAGCCGGGACACTGTTCGCAGCCGCAGCCGCACTGGCAAGCCGGCGCGCCAGCTAAAGACCGCCTGGCATGAGGCCTGGGACAGCGCCCAGGGTCCGGGCCCGCTGCCGATGCCCTTGATGGGCATGGTTTCCGAACCCGCCTTCCAGCGGATCGAGAAGTCGGTGGTTAACGGCAACGAGGCGGCGCGCGATCTGGTCAGCTACTTCGTTGGCCAGGGCGTGGGCCTGATCGACCAGGTCCGCAGCGCCAAGGGCGTGGTCCAGGACTTCCGCGAGGAGTTCGTCGAAGCCGTGGGCGAGCTTAACGGCATGCTGGGGTAGATGGGTCTGCGCCAGGCCTTTCGGGAACGCTATCTCGACGTCCTGGCGTCGATCTACCTCTACAACGAGCATCGCGGCTACACCTCGCTGGACCGCGTTCTGGAAGCCGTGCGCGCCCGATGCCCCGACGATCACGCCTTCCAGGCCGAAATCGACAAGCACCGCGCCGATGAGCGCAAGCACTATGTCATGTTCCGCCGCTGGTTCGAGCGGCAGGGGCGCATGCCGCTGGAGGTCGATTCCGGTGTCGGCCATATCGACCGCTTCATCCAGTGGGTGTTTCGCTGCGGAATCGAGGAACTGGATACCCACCGCATCGTCTCCCGGCCGGACGAATTCGAGCGGCTCTGCCGGGTGATCATGCTGACCGAGCAGCGCGGCTACCGCCAGGTCGAGATCATCCTCAAGAACCGCCTGATCATGTCCGACCCGGTGATGAAGAAGATCTTCCAGATCGTGCACCGCGACGAGCCCGATCACTTCCTGCCCTATCAGCGCTGGCTCGAACGCTAGGGCCGCGCCACCGCCCGCTGGAACGAGCGGGCTGCCGACTGGTGCATCCACAAGGTGCTGATGCTCTACAAGCTGCCGGCGCTGTTCTGCGATATCGGCCGGACACGGATAACGCGCTGGCCGGATGAAGCGGAGACTTCGGCCGCTCCATCGCCCTCCTTGGATCCAGCTGCCCTACTACCGTCACCCCGGACTTGATCCGGGGTCCAGCTTCCATCGAAGCCCAAGGCTTCCCCAATTAGCGGGACCCCGGGTCAAGCCCGGGGTGACGGGGTTGTGTGGTGTGCGGCGTACGGGTTAGGTAGCGGCGCATGAGCTACACCCTGATCACCGCTAACCGGAACTATTCCAGTTGGAGCCTGCGCCCCTGGCTGCTGATGAAGGCGCTGGACATTCCCTTTGCCGAACGGTTCGAACCCTTCACCAAGCCCGATAATTACGAGGACTTCCGCCAGTTCTCCCCCACGGGCCAGGTCCCGCTGCTGATCGACGGGGAACGCAAGGTGCTGGATTCGCTGGGCATCACGCTTTACCTGGCGGATCGGCACGCGGGCATCTGGCCCGCCGATCCCGAGGCGCGGATCTATGCCATCGGCGCAGTTTGCGAGATGCACGGCGGCTTTGGCCACCTCCGCAACGATTGCACGATGAATGTCGGTGTACGGGTAACCCCCAAGCCGATGAGCGAAGGCCTGAAGCGCAACGTCACCCGCGTGCGCGAACTGTTCGAGGAAGGACTGGCGCGGTTCGGCGGACCATGGCTGGCGGGGGCAGAGTTCACCGCCGTTGATGCCTTTTTCGCCCCCGTAGCCTTCCGCATCCGC
Organism: Sphingomonadaceae bacterium; assembly: GCA_965284665.1. Classification (GTDB taxonomy): domain Bacteria; phylum Pseudomonadota; class Alphaproteobacteria; order Sphingomonadales; family Sphingomonadaceae; genus Novosphingobium. The sequence continues at coordinate 148,228 of OZ260108.1, forward strand.
ACTTATGGGCTCGATGTCGGCAAGGGGCAGGCCTGGGTCGACCATGTGCTGGCCCATCCCGCCATGCGCGACTGGGAGGAGCAGGCGCTGGCCGAGGAATGGCGCGAGGAAATGCACGAGGCGGAGCTTGCCTCCGCCGGGGTGATTACAGCTGATTTTCGGCGCTAGATCCTCCCCGAACCTCTTCGGGGAGGATAGGCAGGATCAGCCCAGCGCGGCCTTCAGGTCTTCGACCAGATCGGTGCGCTCCCACGGGAAGAAGTCGCCCTCTGCCTTGCGGCCGAAGTGACCATAGGCGGCGGTCGGCTTGTAGATCGGCTTGTTGAGGCCAAGGTGGGTGCGGATCGCGCGCGGGGTCAGGCCGCCCAGCTTCGGCAGGCCAAGGATCGCAGCTTCGATCTTGTCGTCGCCAACCGTGCCGGTCTCGTGCGTATCGACATAGAGCGACAGCGGCTTCGACACGCCGATTGCATAGGCCAGCTGGATCGTGCAGCGCGTTGCGAGACCGGCGGCAACGACGTTCTTGGCGAGGTAGCGGCTGATATAGGCGGCCGAGCGGTCAACCTTGGTCGGGTCCTTGCCCGAGAAGGCACCGCCGCCGTGCGGGGCCGCGCCGCCATAGGTGTCGACGATGATCTTGCGGCCGGTCAGGCCGGCGTCGCCATCGGGGCCTCCGATTTCGAAGCTACCGGTCGGGTTGATGAAGTACTCGGTCTCGCGCAGCAGTACCGGCGGGATCACTTCGGCCACGACGCGCTTCACATAGGCGTGGAGCTCGGCTTCCTTGTCGCCCTCGTCATAGCCCGGCGCGTGCTGGGTGCTGACCACCACGGCGGTGGCGGCAACCGGCAGGCTGCCTTCGTAGCGCAGCGTGACCTGGCTCTTGGCGTCGGGTTCCAGGAACGGGGCCGCGCCAGAGTGGCGGTCTTCGGCCATCTTCTCGAGGATCTTGTGGCTATAATAGAGCGTCGCCGGCATCAGGTCGGGCGTCTCGTCGGTCGCGTAACCGAACATGATGCCCTGGTCGCCCGCGCCTTCGTCCTTGTTGGCATTGGCATCAACGCCCTGGGCAATGTGCGCCGACTGGCCGTGAAGGCGGTTGATGAATTCGAACTGCTCCCAGTGGAAGCCGGACTGGGCATAGCCGATGTCCTTCACGGTCTTACGAACGGTCGCCTCGATCTCTTCCTTGGCGCCGGGGGCCCATTCGCCGTTCTCGTAGACGCCCTTGCAGCGGATTTCGCCGGCCAGCACGACAAGCTGGGTCGTGGTCAGCGTTTCGCAGGCGATGCGCGCTTCGGGATCCTTCGACAGGAACAGGTCGACGATCGAATCCGAGATCTGGTCAGCGACCTTGTCGGGATGGCCTTCGGAAACGCTTTCGGAAGTGAAGAGATAGTCGGTGCGCATCGCGTCCTCGATATAAAGGATTCTTTATATGGCTTCCCTAGCCTTTGCGGCGGCGGCTGGCAACCACTGCTGCGGCAATAAGAACTATCGCCCAGCCAAGCGGCAAGACATTGCCCAGGCGCGAAAACAGGGTGGGGGCCAGCGCGGCGGGAACCTGGCCGTCGAGCCGCCCCGGCACCAGTCGCCCGATGTGCTGGCGGACCACGCCGTGGCCATCGACCACGGCGGAAATCCCGGTGGTGGTGGAACGCAGCACCGGCAGCCCCTCCTCGATCGCGCGCAATCTGGCCTGGGCGAGGTGTTGCGGCGGGCCCCAGGCCCCGAACCAGCCGTCGTTCGACGGGTTGAACAGGAAGTCCGGGCGATTGTCGGGATCGACCACCTGGCCGGAGAAGATGATCTCATAGCAGATCTGAATCCCGGCCTTGCCGAAGCGGCCCAGGTCCAGCGTGCGCGGCCCCGGACCCGGCCAGAAGTCGATTCCGCCGGGAACCAGCCGCTCCACGCCGAGCGGTTCGAGCAGCCAGCGCAGCGCCAGATATTCGCCGTAAGGAACCAGGTGCGCCTTGGCATAGCCGGCACGGATCGTGCCGCTGCCGTCGAGCGCGGTCACCGCATTGCGCGCGCCGACCGCGCGGCCACCTGCGATCTCGAGATCGACGATGCCAGACAGCAACATCGCTTCCGGGCCGATCGCCATGCCAAGCCGGCGGCGAGCGAGAGCCGGATCGGCACCATAGGTGTCGAGATAATACCGCTCCGGATAGCCATCGCGCAGGTAGTCCGGCACGCCGCTCTCGGGCCAGAGCACCAGGCGCTCGCCCGCGCCCTTGGAGAGCCCGGCCAGCCGCTGGTACTGCGCTTCGAACCAAGCCGGATCGTTGAGGATCTCCTGCCGGATATCCGGCTGGACCAGGGTATAGCGGTGCGCGGTCACATCCTTAGGCGGGACCGACAGTTGCGGCAGCAGCAGCGCCGCCAATGGCGCCAGCAGCAAGGCCAGTCCGTGCGGATCGCGCTTGCCGCGCGCGGCAGCGGCCCACCAGCAGCCGGCCAGCAGCACGACCAGTCCGGAGAGGGCATAGGTCCCCAGCCAGGGGAGCAGCAAGGCCAGGCCCGGCCGCTCAAACCCGCCCAGTGCCGCGACCCCCAGCGGGTTCCAGGCAAAGCCGGTGAAGACCCAGGCGCGCAGCCATTCGCTGATGATCCAGCCGGCGGCCAGCGCAAGCACCAGCCCCGGGACCGACCGCCGCGCCAGCCAGCCGGCGAGGGCGGCCAGCGCCGGATAGATCGCCAGATAGAACGAGAGCAGCACCACTGCGACCCAGCCCAGCCAGGCCGGCATGTTGGCCTGATAGGTAAAGGCCGTGGCGATCCAGTTGTTGCCAAGGGTGAAGTGACCAACCCCGAAGCACCAGCCGAGCAGCGTCGCCTGCTTCCACGTAGGCGCCTGGCGGACCAGCGCGATCAGCCCGGCCACGGCGAGCAAGGTCAATGGCCACAGGCCCAGCGGCTGGAACCCGGTGGCGGCAAGCGCCCCCAGGCCCAGCGCCAGTTTGCGCGGATGGTTCAGGGCGAGGACCAGCCAGCGGCGCAAGCTAGGCGCTCAGCCCCGGCTCACTTCGCCGATTCGAGCTGTTCATCGGCCCCGTCGGCCGACGGCTTGCGGCGCAGCGGCTTGCGGCGCGGCTTGGCGTCAGCCTGGGCTTCAGGTGCTGCGTCGGCAGCGGGCGCCTCGTCACGCGCGCCGATCGCCGGCGGAAGCAGCGACGGGTCCAGCCCGGCAGGCTCACCATCGTTTTCTTCGCGGCGCGGACGGCGATCGCCCCGATCCTCCTGACCCCGGCGCGGACGCAGGCCGCGTCCACCGCGCTCTTCACGCCCGCGTTCTTCGCGGGGCGCGCGCTCTTCACGGTTGCCGCGAACGAACGGGTTCTCGGGCGGTTCGTAGGGATTGGCCGAAGCGCGCTCTTCGCCGCCATCGCCTTCGCCGCGCGGGGCTTCTTCCTCGCGCACGTCACGGCGCGGGCTCTCTTCGCGCTCACGGCGGTTGTAGACGGGCTGGTCGAAGCTCGGGAAATCGTTGTCGGTGCTGAAATCGTTGGCGTCGTCGCCATCCTCGCGCTCACCCTCGGCGCCTTCCTGCCAGCGTTCGTCCCGCGGGCGGCGCTGCTCTTCCTGGCGCTGGCGCTGATCGGCTATGACGCGGAAATAGTGATCGGCAAATTGCAGGTAATATTCGGCAGTAACGCGATCGCCGTTGAGGTGCGCATCCTGCGCCAGCTTGCGATATTTTTCCAGCAGCTGGGGCGCATTGCCCCGCGCGCGGCTGTCGATCCGGTTGAGTTGCTGGCCGCCGCCACCACCGCCCTGACGATTGCCACGGCTGCGCCGACGATTGTTGTTACCACGGTTATTGTTGTTCAAGGGTTTCAATTCCCTGTTTCAGCGGCTGTGGGGCCGCGCGACCCGTAAACCCCCGGTGGCAACCATCGCGCGCCGGGGCCCGACATCTGCTGGTTGAACCGGCCGGTCAGGGCCAGAGTCGGTGCAAATGCTGGAGTGAGCCGCGGGGACGCCTGTTCGCGTGCCAGCCTCGGCCCGCATCCAGACTTACGCGCTCGGCCCGCCAAAGCCAAGCGCTTTCTTGAATTCGAGCACGCGCGGCCGGCCGCCGAGGTCTTTATGCAACAGTGCCGAAAGACCGGCCGCCGCGCCGATCGCGGTGACGGCATCGGCCTGGGTATGGCCGATCTCGACCAGGGCAACGCCCTGGTCGGCCAGCATGTCTGGCAATTGCGGCACCAGCACGCGGTAGTCATCGAGCCCGTCGGGACCGGCAAACAGCGCACCCGCCGGTTCGTGATCCCTGACCGTCGGGTCGAGCGTTGCATCGGTTTCGACATAAGGCGGGTTGGCAAGAATCAGGTCGAACGGCCCGCCGAGATCGCCGCTCCAGCCGGCGGTATGCCAGTCCGCGCGAATCATCCGGGCGCGTTCGCCCAGGCCCAGCCGGGTGGCATTGGCCCGGGCCACTGCCACTGCGGGTTCGGACCGGTCGATGCCGATCCCGCGCGCCTGCGGCAGCTCGTTCAGTACGGCCAGCAGCAGCGCGCCCGACCCGGTGCCGCAATCGAGCACGCGGGCCGCATCGGGCCGCGCCGCCAGCGCCGCCTCGACCAACGTTTCGCTATCGCCGCGCGGGATCAGCACGTCGGGCGTGACCATGAAGGGCAGGCCGAAGAACTCCTGATGGCCGCGAATATAGGCGACCGGCTCATGCGCGGCGCGGCGCGCGACCAGCTCGGCAAAGCCTGCCGGCTCGGGGTCGCGCATATGGCGCAGGAACAGGTCCGAACGGCTCACATTCAGCGCCTCGGCCATCAGCAGCTCGGCATCGAGTCGGGCAGAATCGGTGCGTGAACCCAACAGTTCGGTCGCGGCGCGGATCGCTTCGGCAACGGTCTGGGCGGCGGGCGCCGTCACTCGCCGAGCGCCGCGAGCCGCTTGGCCTGGTCCTCGGCGATCAGCGCGTCGACCAGTTCGGTCAGGCCCGGCCCTTCGAGCACTTCGGGCAGGCGGTGCAGGGTCAGGTTGATGCGGTGATCGGTCACTCGGCCTTGCGGGAAGTTGTAGGTACGGATGCGTTCGGATCGGTCACCTGATCCGACCATCGCCTTGCGCGCGGCGGCTTCCTCGCCCTGCACGGCCTCGCGCTGCGCCTCGAACAGGCGGGCGCGCAGCACCTGCATCGCCTTTTCCTTGTTCTTGTGCTGGCTGCGGCCATCCTGGCAAGTCACCACCGTATTGGTCGGCAAATGGGTGATCCGCACGGCGGAGTCGGTCGTGTTGACGTGCTGCCCGCCAGCGCCAGAGGCGCGGTAGACATCGATCTTGAGGTCCTTGTCCTCGATCTGCACATCAACTTCGTCCGGCTCAGGCAGCACGGCCACGGTCGCGGCCGAGGTGTGGATCCGCCCGCCGCTTTCGGTCACCGGCACGCGCTGGACGCGGTGGACACCGCTTTCGAACTTGAGCTTGGCGAAAACGCCATTGCCGGTGATCTGCGCCACCACTTCCTTGAACCCGCCGACTTCGGACGCGCTCATGCTGACCGGCTCGATCCGCCAGCCCTGCTCGGCGGCGAAGCGTTCGTACATCCGGTAGAGATCGCCCGCGAACAGCGCAGCCTCGTCGCCCCCGGTCCCGGCGCGGATTTCGAGCATGGCCGAGCGGCTGTCGGCCGAATCGCGCGGCAGCATGGCGATCGACAGCCGGTGTTCGGCCTCGGGCAGCTCGCTCCTCAGCCGCTCGATTTCCTCCTCGGCCAACTCGCGCATCTCGGGATCGTCGAGCTCGGCCAGGCTGGCGAGTTCGGCGCGCATCGCCATGACCTCTTCGGCCAGCCGCGCGACCGGTTCCAGCTCCGAAAAGTCGCGGCTGGCGGCGACGAAGTCCTTCCCCTCCAGCTGGCCAGAAGCCAGCCGCGCCTCGAGTTCGGCGAAGCGGGCGGAAATCTGGCGGAGACGGGCGTCGGGGACGGACATCGGCGGAAGATACTCTACTTTCGTCATCCCGGCCCTGAGCCGGGATCCTGCTTCTTTAGTCACCCGCCGCGAGAAGAAAAGCGGGACCCCGGGTCAAGCCCGGGGTGACGGAGTTGGGTGGCGCCGCGTTATGCCAAATCCCCGATCGTGCGGGCGACGAGATCATCAACCTTACGATAAAGGTCCTCTGCGCCCGACGTGCTGATCTGGAACCCACGCTCAGTGTAGCGATTGCTGAGTGAAACGATGCACTCCGGCTCCATCTTAACTGCCTTGTCGCGCCGCTTTCGAGGAGAGCCTGTCGCCACAAGCTCAGCAACCAGTCCATCGAGACGCAATGCAGCAATGACCTTCTGCCCAACCCGTAGTTGGTCGTCGTCCTCAATCACGACAGCCACCTGCAAACTGGCGACTGATCTGTCCCCCACCAGCATCGCCAGCCGCTCAACCCCTGCCGCCCAGCCGACCGCCGGCGTATGCGCACCGCCAAGGCTTTCCATCAGCCCGTCATAGCGCCCGCCGCCGAGCACGGTGCCCTGCGCGCCCAGCCGGTCGGTGACGAATTCGAAGGCGGTGTGGCGGTAATAGTCGAGCCCGCGCACCAGCGCCGGGGCGCGGGTCCAGGCGACGCCGGCGGCGTCCAGCCCGCTCGTGACCTTGGCGAAGAAGTCCTGCGCTTCATCGCTCAGGAAATCGTCGATCTTCGGCGCAGCGTCGGTAAACGCCTTGTCGCGCGGGTCCTTGCTGTCGAGGATGCGCAGCGGGTTGCGTTCCAGCCGGTCCTGCGAATCTTCGGAGAGCTCACCCTTCACGGCGCGGAAGTATTCGACCAGCGCGGCGCGCCAGGCTTCGCGGCTGGCGCCATCGCCGAGGGTGTTTAGCATCAGGGTCACGCCATCGGCGATGCCCAGTTCCTTGAGCAACTGGTCGGCCATGACCAGCAGCTCGACATCGGCCTGCGGCTCCGCCGCGCCGATGATCTCGGCGTCAAGCTGGTGGAACTGGCGGTAGCGGCCCTTCTGCGGGCGTTCATAGCGGAACAGCGGGCCGTGGGTGGCGAGCTTGACCGGAGCATACTGCTGCCAGCCGTTGGTGAGATAGGCGCGGCAGATCCCGGCGGTAAACTCGGGCCGCAGGGTCAGCGAATCCCCGCCGCGGTCCTCGAAGCTGTACATTTCCTTGGAAACGACATCGGTGGTCTCGCCGATCGAGCGGCTGAACACCTCGGTCTTTTCGAACACCGGCATTTCGACCCGGCGGAAGCGGTAGAGCTTGCGGATCCGCTCGAAGGTTTCGACCACGTGGGCAAAGGCCTCGGCCTCTGCGCCGAAGATGTCTTGCGTGCCGCGAATTGCCTGTGGTGTGCTCATGGGCCACGCCCCTAGCCGGAACGGTGCAGATCGAAAAGAGCGCAGGCGAATCTTGCTCTCCCGCGCGGATGCCGCCAAGGACGACGCCCATGAAGCGTCGCACTGCAACCGTCATCGCTGCGCTGGGGCTCGCGCTCGCCGCCCCGGCCTTTTCCAACACCCTTTCGGCCCCCATGGCCGTGCCGCTATCGCGCCAGGTGCCCGACGCTGCGGACGTGCCCTATCCGGGCGGAACGATGGTGCTCGACATCGATGCGACCGATACGCTGCGCGGGGTCTATCGGGTCACCCAGACCGTGCCCGTCGCGCCCGGCACGAGCCGCCTGACGCTGCTGTTCCCGCAGTGGCTGCCCGGCAACCACGGCCCGCGCGGGCCGCTGGCCGAACTGGTCGACGTGACCTTTACCGCAGGTGGCCCAAATGGCGGGCAGCTGCTGCGCTGGAAGCGCGATCCGGTCGAGGTCAACGCCTTCCATGTCGAGATTCCGGCCGGAGCCAAGGATGTGACCGCAAGGTTCATCCACACCAGCCCGCTGCAATCCGCCGAGGGCCGGATCACCATGACGCAGGAAATGCTCAACCTGCAGTGGGAGAAGATGAGCCTCTATCCTGCCGGACATTACGTCCGCCAGATCAAGGTGCGGCCCAGCGTGACCGTGCCGGCCGGGTGGACCGTCGCCGGGGCGCTTGATGGCCTGAAGCGCGAGGGCAATCGCTGGTCCTGGGGCGAGCACACGTACGAAGTGCTGGTCGATTCGCCGCTGTTCGCCGGCAAGCACTTTGCCAAGTGGGATCTGGGCCAGAACGTCACGCTCAACGTCGTGGCCGACAAGCCCGAGCAGCTCGCCGCCAAGCCCGAGCAGATCGAGCTGCACCGCAACCTGGTTACCGAGGCCCGGCTGGCCTTCGGGGCCAACCATTTCGACCGCTACGAATTCCTCCTCGCACTGACCGACCGGATGGGCGGAATCGGGCTGGAACATCACCGCTCGAGCGAGAACCAGCTCGAGCCTGGCGCCTTTACCGAATGGGAAAAGTACGAGTGGGACCGCAACTTGCTGCCCCACGAATATGCCCATTCGTGGATCGGCAAGTTCCGCCGCCCGGCCCGCCTCTGGACGCCGGACTATCGCCAGCCGATGCAGGGCGATCTGCTCTGGACCTATGAAGGGCAAGACCAGTTCTGGGGCACGGTCCTGGCCGCACGGTCGGGCCTGCAAGGCAAGGACGTGGTGCTGGGCATGCTGGCGACCTGGGCCGGCAACTTTGCCGAACAGCCCGGTCGCCGCTGGCGCTCGGTCGAGGATACCGGCTTCGATCCGGTCTTCGCGGCGCGCAAGCCCAAGCCGTTCGCCAGCCTGTCGCGCGGCGAAGACTATTACGCCGAGGGCGCGCTGATCTGGCTGGAGATCGACCAGATCATCCGCGCCGGCACCGGCGGCAAGCAGTCGATCGACGATTTCGCCAAACTGTTCTTCGGCATGCGCGATGGCGACTGGGGGCAGATCGCATTCGAGAATGACGAGATCATCAGCAAGCTGAACCAGGTCTATCCCTATGACTGGGCCAAGCTGATCGACCAGCGGATCAACACCCCTGGCCAGCCGGCCCCGCTCAAGGGGATCGAGCTGGGTGGCTACAAGCTGGTCTGGAAGGAGGAACCCAATCCCTTCTTCAGGGCGGCGATGGCCGATGCCAAGGCGCTCAACCTGACCCATTCGATCGGCCTTGTCATCGACAAGGACGCCAAGGTGACTGCCACCCAGTGGGACGGGCCGGCCTTCAAGGCGGGGATCGTCTCGGGCGCGACAGTGCTGGCGGTCAACGGCGTGGGCTATACCCAGGACGAGCTGAAGAACGCGATCACCGCCGCCAAGACCGGCGCGCCGTTGGAACTGCTGACCAAGCGCGGCGATCGCTTCATCACCTACAAGATCGATTACCCGGGCGGCCTGCGCTGGCCTTGGCTGGAACGCGCCGCCCCCGGCACCGCGCCGGCCGGGCTGGACCAGCTGCTGACCCCCAGGCGGCCGCAACCGAAGGCATCGACCAAGCCGCGGGGCAAGTAGCCGCATTCCTGTTGCAGTGCAGCAAGGCCGCGTCTAAGGGCGCGGCCATGCGTATCGACCTGATCCCCGCCGGCGACAATCCGCCCCACGAAATCAATGTGCTGATCGAAGTGCCGATCGGCGGCGAACCCGTGAAGTATGAATTCGACAAGGCCAGCGGCGCGCTGTTTGTCGATCGCATCCTGCACACCCCGATGCGCTATCCGGCCAACTACGGCTTTATCCCGCACACCTTGGGCGAAGATGGCGATCCGCTGGACGCACTCGTCATTGCCCGCTCGCCGATCATGGCCGGCGCCGTGATCAAGGTTCGCCCGGTCGGCGTGCTGCTGATGGAGGACGACAAGGGCGGCGACGAAAAGCTGGTCTGCGTGCCGCTCGATTCGACCTTCCCCTATTACCGCGAAGTCGCCGGCCACGATGACCTGCCGCCGATCGTGACCCAGCAAATCGAGCACTTCTTCCAGCATTACAAGGATCTGGAACCTGGCAAGTGGGTCAAGATCAAGGGCTGGGGCGATGTCGACACGGCCAAGCAGCTGATCGTCGAAGCGCTCGAGCGCGCTGTGGGCACCAAGTACGCCTGAGGGGCACGCCTAAAGGCCAGTTGCACGCGGGGTGCCCGCCGTTACAAGGCCCCGGGATGCGCAAGAACCGACACGATATAGCTATTGCCGGAGGGGGCCTCACCGGCGGGCTGATCGCGCTGGCGCTGCGGCGGGCGCGGCCCGAGCTGGATGTCGTGCTGCTGGAGGCCGGCGACAGCCCCGGCGGCAATCACCGCTGGTCGTGGTTCGCCAGCGATCTCGATGATCAGGCGGCCAGCCTGCTCGGCACGATGCGCACGACCCGCTGGGACGAGGGCTATGATATCCGCTTCCCGGCCCTTTCTCGCACGCTTTCGACATCCTACCGCTCGCTCGCCTCGACCGACTTTGCCGCAGCCCTGGCGCGGGAACTGGCGCCGGATACGATCCGCTGCAACGCGCAGGTTGCAGCGCTCGGCACAGACGGGGTGGCGCTGAACAATGGTGAGCGGATTGCGGCACGCACCGTGATCGACTGCCGCGGGTTCGAGCCGAGCCGGCACCTGACCGGCGGCTGGCAGGTCTTCATGGGCCGCCACCTGCGCACCAGGGTGCCGCACGGTCTGACCCGCCCGGTGATCATGGACGCCCAGGTCACCCAGCACGGCGCCTATCGCTTCGTCTATGTCCTGCCACTGGCCCATGACGAACTGTTCGTCGAGGACACCTATTACGCCGATAGCCCGGCGCTTGATCGCCGCGCCCTCTCCAGCCGGATCGACGCCTATTGCGCGCAGCACGGCTGGCAGGGCGAGCTGCTGGGCCATGAAACCGGCGTGCTGCCGGTAGTGACCGGTGGCAATTTTGCCGCCTGGCAGGAAACCCTGCGCATTCCCGGCGTCGCCCGGGCCGGGGCGCGGGCCGGGTTCGTGCACCCCCTGACCAGCTATACCCTGCCCCAGGCCGTGCAGACCGCGCAGCTGATCGCGCGCGAGGCCGACCTGCCCGGTGAACAGCTGGCAGCCCTGCTGGAAGGCGAAGCGGCGCGCCACTGGTCGGCCACCGGCTTTTACCGGATGCTCGGCACGATGCTGTTCGGCGCGGGCGCGCCCGATCAGCGCTACCGGGTCTTCGAGCATTTCTACCGCCTGCCCGAACCGGCGATCGAACGGTTCTATGCGGCCCGCTCCACCCTGGCCGACAAGGCCCGGGTGCTGGTGGGCAAGCCTCCCGTGCCGGTACTGGGCGCGGTGCGCGCGCTGCTTGCAACTGGCGCGCCGATGACCGAAAGAACATGACGATGACAGCCGTAGTCCCCGCCGTTCCGACTCTCCCCGTCCCCACCGGCAAGCGCGCCTGCGTGGTCGGGGCCGGCTTTGGCGGCCTCGCGCTTGCCATCCGGCTGCAGTCGGCCGGGATCGAGACCGTGCTGGTCGAAGCCCGCGACAAGCCAGGCGGACGCGGCTATTTCTGGGAAAAGGACGGCTTCACCTTTGATGCCGGGCCAACCGTGGTGACCGATCCGCCCTGCCTGCAAGAGCTGTGGGCGCTGACCGGGCATGACATGGCCGAAGATGTCACGCTGATGCCGGTAATGCCGTTCTACCGGCTCAACTGGCCCGATGGCACCAACTTCGACTATTCGAACGACGAAGCCGGCCTGGCGCGCGAGATTGCCCGCGTCGCCCCCGGCGACCTCGCCGGTTACGAGGAATTCCTGCAATATTCCGCCGGGGTGTTCGAGGAAGGCTATGTCAAGCTGGGCACCGTGCCCTTCCTGGACTTTGCCTCGATGATCAAGGCCGCCCCGGCGCTGGCCAAGTACCAGGCCTGGCGCTCGGTCTATTCAATGGTTTCGAGCTTCATCAAGAGCGAGAAGCTGCGCGAGGCGCTGACTTTCCATACCCTGCTGGTCGGCGGCAATCCGATGACCACCAGCGCGATCTATGCCCTGATCCACAAGCTGGAAAAGGACGGCGGCGTGTGGTGGTCGAAGGGCGGGACCAACCAGCTGATCGCCGGGATGGTCAAGCATTTCGAGCGGCTGGGCGGCACGATGCGGCTGCACGATCCGGTGGTCCAGGTCCACACCATCGGCAACAAGGTGACCGAAGTCGAATGCGCCAGCGGCTGGACCGAACGCTTCGACGCGGTCGCCAGCAATGCCGACATCATGCATTCCTATCGCGACCTGCTTTCGGGCAGCCCGCGCGGGCCGGAAATGGCGCGCAGCTTGTCGCGCAAGCGCTTTTCGCCCGGCCTGTTCGTGGTCCATTTCGGGTTGGAAGGAACCTGGCCGGGCATCCCGCACCACATGATCCTGTTCGGCCCGCGCTATAAGGGCCTGCTCGATGATATCTATCAGCACGGGGTCCTGCCGCAGGACTTCTCGATCTATCTGCACCACCCCTCGGTCACTGATCCGTCGGTCGCCCCGCCGGGCAAGAGCACTTTCTATGCGCTGATCCCGGTCGCCAATCAGGGCAAGCTGCCGATCGACTGGGAAACCGTCGGCCCGATGCTCGAAAAGCGCATCCTGGACGAGGTCGGCCGCCGCCTGATCCCCGACATTCATGACCGGATCGTGACCAAGTTCCACTATGCTCCGCGCGACTTCGCGCTGGACCTCAATGCCTATCTCGGCAGCGCCTTCAGCCTTGAGCCGATCCTGACGCAGAGCGCCTGGTTCCGCGGCCACAACCGCGATGACAAGGTCAAGAACTTCTACTTGGTCGGGGCCGGTACCCATCCCGGTGCGGGCATTCCCGGCGTGGTCGGCAGCGCCAAGGCGACGGCGCGGCTGATGGTGGACGATCTGCGGTGAAGCGGCTTGCGGTCTATTGCGGATCGGCCACGCCGGACGATCCTCGCTATATCGAACTGGCCCGCGAAGTCGGTCGCACCCTTGCGGAACGCGGGATCGGCGTGGTCTATGGCGGCGGCAAGCTGGGGCTGATGGGCGCGGTGGCCGATGCCGCACTCGCGGCGGGCGGCGAAGTGATCGGGGTGATCCCGGAAGCCCTGGTCAATTCCGAAGTGGCGCATCGCGGCTGCACCGAGCTGCACGTCGTGTCCGGCATGCATGAGCGCAAGCTGGCCTTCACCAACCTGTCCGACGGGTTCCTGACCATCCCCGGCGGGGTCGGGACGATGGACGAGCTGTGGGAAGCGGTGTCCTGGGCGCAGCTCGGCTATCACGCCAAGCCGGTCGGCCTGCTCAATGCCTTTGGCTTCTATGACGGGTTACTGGCGTTCAACCACCACATGATCGCGGTCGGCTTTATCCGCCCAGCCCATGCCGGGATCATCATGGCGGAGACCGAGCTGGACCTGCTGCTGACCCGAATGGCAGCGCACGAGCCGCACACCCCGATCTTCGCAATGAAGACGAGCGATCTGTGAGTCCGGCGCCCAACCGCGCCGAACTTCTTGCCCATGCCCGCCAATCGATCATGCGCGGCTCGAAGAGTTTTGCCATGGCCAGCCGCCTGTTCGACCGCCCGACCCGCGAGCGGGTCTGGCTGCTCTATGCCTGGTGCCGGCGCTGCGATGACCTGGCCGACAATCAGGACCACGGCGGCACGCTGGGCGAGCAGGCCGGGGCCGAGGCCCGGCTTGCGACGATCTACGACCTGACTGCCAAGGCCCTGGCTGGCGAACCGGCTGGCGATCCCTCGTTCGATGCCTTTGGCCTGGTCGCCCGCGAATGCGGGATCACCGCCGCCATGGCCGATGACGTGATCGCCGGCTTCGCGCTCGACGCCGCCGACTGGCGCCCACGGACCGAGGCCGACCTGCTGCAATACTGCTACCACGTCGCCGGTGCTGTCGGGGTGATGATGGCAGTCGTCATGGGTGTTGCCCCGGACGACGAAGATACGCTCGACCGCGCCTGTGACCTGGGCCTGGCTTTCCAGCTCGCCAATATTGCCCGCGACCTGGACGAGGATGACGCGGCGGACCGCTGCTACCTGCCGCTCGAATGGCTGGTCGAGGCCGACATTCCCCCCGGCGAGCAGATGAAGCCGCATTACCGCCGCCAGCTGGCCGCGCTGGCCCACCGGATGTGCGAGATGGAAAAGGCCTATGAAGCCTCGGCCCGGATCGGCGCGGGACGGCTGGGTTTCCGCCAGCGCTGGGCCGTACTGGCCGCCGCCGGGATCTATGGCGAGATTGCCCGCGCTGTCGATGCCGCCGGCGAGCATGCCTGGGATCACCGCATCCACACCTCGGCCAAGCGCAAGCTGTGGCACATCGCCCACGCCCTTTGGGAAGCCGCCACCCCGCCGCCCCGCGTCAGCGAGCGCCCGCTGCTCGGACGCCGCCAGCTTGCAGAGCGCGCCCGCGCGGCCTAGGGGCTTCGCGTCATGCATTCCTATCCCGCCCCTGCGCTCGCCCGTGTCGAGGAAATGGTCCGCGCTGCGGCCGTCGATCCGGCCCGCGCCGTCTCGTTCCAGGGGGCGCCTGGCTGCAACGGCCACCGCGCCGCAACCGAATATGCCCCCGATTGCCTGCCGCTGCCCTGCTTCAGCTTCGAGGATGCGCTGGAAGCGGTGAAGGACGGGCGCGCCGGGCGGGCGATCATCCCGATCGAAAATTCACAGCACGGCCGCGTGGCCGACATCCACTTCCTGCTGCCCGAGTCTGGCCTGGCCATCGTGGGTGAGCATTTTATGGCGATCCACCATGACCTGATGGCGCTCGGCGATGGTCCCTTTAAGGCAGCCTATTCGCACCCGCAGGCGCTGGGTCAGTCGCGCTTTTTCCTGCGGGAGCGGGGGATTGTCCCGCTGGCCTATGCCGACACCGCCGGGGCCGCGGCCTTCGTCGCCGAGCAAGGCGATCCCGAGGCCTGCGCGATCGCCCCGAAGATCGCCGCCGAACTCTATGGGCTCAAGATCATTGCCGAGAATGTCGAGGATGCGGCTGACAACATGACCCGCTTCGTCGTGCTGTCACGCCAGCCGCTCGATCCTGCGAATTTGGCCGGTACGGTGACGATGACCACCTTCGTCTTCGAGGTGAAGAATATCCCGGCCGCGCTCTACAAGGCGCTGGGCGGCTTTGCGACCAACGGCGTCAACATGACCAAGCTGGAGAGCTACCAGAAGGGCGCGAGCTTTGCCGCGACCCGGTTCTATGCCGATATCGTCGGCGCGCCGGGCGATCCAGCGGTCGATCGCGCGCTGGAGGAGCTGGCGTTCCACTGCAAGGAACTGCTGATCCTGGGTACTTATCCGCAGGGGCGCCCGCGCGGCTAGGCAGTGACCGGGCGGCGCCGCTGCACCGCCCGCCCCTGTTTCAGCTTACTTCTTCCAGACCAGTGCGCGCAGCAGCTGGCTGCCCATGACGGTGCGATACTTTGACCGCGCGGCAGTGCCGGCCTGTGCTTCGGCCACAGTCATCTTCATGTGGGCGTCGTAAGCCTCATCGCGCTTTTTCGCTTCGGCATTGTCGACGATCCGCGGGATGCGGGTGATCAGGTAGTAGTCAGGTTCGCCAGGACGCTTGTTCATGTTCACCAGGATCTCGTAGCCCGAAATCCAGCCCTGCGCCTTGGCAAAGTCCTGGCCCTTGCGCCACTGCCCCGCCAGATGCGTCATATATTCAAGGTCATGGCCATCATCGACCGAGATCATCCCGACCTGCACGTATTCGCCCTCTCCGGTCGGCCAGGGATCGTCGGCGAGCACCGGCGTGGCATAGGCGAACGAAAGGGTTGCGGCCAGAACGGCCGCCTTGAGCATCAGCTTCATGGGCTTCTCTCCTGTTTAGGGCACGACCAGTGTCCGGCCCCCTGCCGGTTCTGTCACACCACATTTGCCTGGAGTCGGGCGACCCGGTTCTTACCGGCACCAAGTGAGGAGAAGGCTAGGCCCGTACCCTGGCAGAGTCAAAGATTCCGTAAGGGAAAGCTGGCAGCGGCGGAGCTTGCGCACGAATAGCCTTTGTGCAGAATGGCTTGATGCCAGACTACCGCATCATCGAGGATGACCTGACCGGTCCTGAGATCGCCGCCCTGCTGCGGCTGCACCTGGATGAGATGCACCAGTGGTCCCCGCCTGAAAGCGTTCATGCCATGCCGATTGAGCGGCTGCGGGCGGCTGACGTGACCTTCTTCTCGGCCTGGGATGACGACCGGCTGGCCGCCTGCGGGGCAATCAAGCACCTTGCTGCCGATCACGGCGAGCTCAAATCGATGCGTGCCCACCCCGACTATCGCGGCCAGGGTGCCGGCAAGGCGATCCTACTGCACCTGCTGGACGAAGCCGCCAAACGCGGATACCGCCGCGTCAGCCTGGAAACCGGGCGGCCCGAACCCTTCCTGCCGGCGCGGCGTCTCTATGAAAGCCACGGCTTCAGCGAATGCCCGCCTTTCGCGGACTACACCGAAGATGCCTTTTCAATATGCATGACCAAGACGCTCTGATCCTGCGCCCCGCCACCGAAGCCGACGTGCCCGCCCTGTCGCGGTTGGCGATCGATGCCTTTGTTGCGAAGTTCGGGCCGCTTTATTCGGAAGCGGACCTCAACACCTTCCTCAGCGAGAGCCTGTCCGAACCGGCGATCGCGGCGGAACTGGCCAATCCGGACCGGGTCTACCGCCTGGCCGAGAAGGACGGCGTGCTGCTGGGCTATTGCAAGATCGGCCTGACCTGCGGCTTTCCGGACCATGCCCGCGGCGAACGGGTGATGGAGCTGAAGCAGCTTTACACCGCGCCCGATGCCACCGGCATGGGCATCGGCGGCGAACTGATGGATTGGGCGATGACCGAGTTCGCCGCGCGCGGGGCCGACGAAGTGCAGATCTCGGTCTATGCCTATAACGACGGCGGCCACCGTTTCTACCGCCGCTATGGCTTTGAAAAGGTGGCCGACATCACCTTCCGCGTCGGCGAACAGCTCGACGAAGAGTTTCTGTTCGCGCAGCTGTTCTAGGCCAATTGGCCTCAAGGATCGGGCTTTGCGCTGCCCGTCCTCTCCCCTATATGGGCGCCATGTCCTCAGTCAGACCCTGGCGCGATATCGCGCGGCGCAAGTCCCGGCAGATCATGGTGGGTTCGGTTCCCGTGGGCGGCGATGCGCCGATCACGGTCCAGACCATGACCAACACGCTGACCTCTGATCCGGTCGCGACAATCAACCAGATCCGCCGCTGCGAAGAGGCCGGGGCCGACATCATCCGCGTGTCCTGCCCGGACGTGGAAAGCACCGCGGCGCTGCCCAAGATCGTCAAGGCGGCGCGCATTCCGATCGTCGCCGACATCCATTTCCACTACAAGCGCGCGCTTGAAGCGGCGGACGCGGGCGCGGCCTGCCTGCGGATCAACCCGGGCAATATCGGCTCCAGCGAACGCGTGGCCGAAGTGGTCCGCGCCGCCAAGGCCAATGGCTGCGCAATCCGCATCGGCGTCAACGCCGGCAGCCTCGAGAAGGACCTGCTCGAAAAGTACGGCGAGCCTTGCCCCGAGGCGCTGGTGGAATCGGCGCTTGATCATATCAAGCTGTTGCAGGACCACGATT
The DNA here is from genome assembly GCA_965284665.1 of Sphingomonadaceae bacterium. Classification (GTDB taxonomy): domain Bacteria; phylum Pseudomonadota; class Alphaproteobacteria; order Sphingomonadales; family Sphingomonadaceae; genus Novosphingobium. Next base: position 165,675 of record OZ260108.1, read on the forward strand.
TTCACGAATACAAGGTGGCGGTGAAGGCCAGCGACGTGTTCCTCGCCGTCGGCGCCTATATGGGCCTGGCCGAAGCGGTCGACTGCCCGCTGCACCTGGGCATCACCGAAGCGGGCGGGCCGATCGGCGGCACGGTCAAGAGCGCGATCGGCATCGGCAACCTGCTGTGGGCCGGGATCGGCGACACGATCCGCGTCAGCCTCTCGGCCGAGCCGGAAGAGGAAGTGCGGGTCGGCTATGAAATCCTGAAGTCGCTCGGCCTGCGCACCCGCGGCGTCCGCGTGGTCTCCTGCCCCTCCTGCGCGCGGCAGGGCTTTGACGTGATCCGCACGGTCCAGAAGCTTGAGGACGCGCTCAGCCACATCAAGACGCCGATGAGCCTCTCGGTCCTCGGCTGCGTCGTCAACGGCCCCGGCGAAGCGCGCGAGACCGACATCGGCGTGACCGGCGGCGGCAACGGCAAGCACATGGTCTACCTGCGTGGGCTCACCGATCACCACGTTTCGGATGACGGCATGATCGAGCACATCGTCAAACTGGTCGAGGAAAAGGCGGCCGAGATCGAGGCCGGCACCGTCGCCAGCATGGACAGCCTGCACGGCAAGGCGGCGTGAGCGCACGCGCCGGCTTGCCGCCGCTCCATCTGCTGCTGGCGCTGACGGTCATGGCCGTCTGGGGCACCAATTTCGTCGTGATCAAACTGGCGCTGGCCCATCTGCCGCCGCTGACGTTGGCGACGCTGCGCTTCTCGCTCGCCTTCCTGCCGCTCGCGCTGTTCATCAAGCGGCCGGCCGTGCCGCTGAAGAACCTTGCGACCTATGGCGTGCTGATCGGGGCGGGGCAGTTCGGGCTGCTGTTCACCGCGATGCGCGCGGATATCACCCCGGGGCTCGCCAGCCTGGTGGTGCAGGTTCAGGTGTTCATGACCATCGGCCTGTCGATGCGGCTGACGGGTGAGAAGATCGCGCCCTACCAGATCGCCGCCATGGCACTGGCCGTCGCCGGGCTGGGTACGATTGCCTGGCACACCGATGGCAGCGCCACGCCGCTGGGCCTGCTGCTGGTGGTTGGCGCCGCGCTGAGCTGGGCGCTGGGCAACATGACCGCGCGCGCCGCCGGTCCGGTGCCGATGCTCAACTATGTCGTGTGGTCGAGCGTCTTCGCCGTGCCGCCGCTGTTCGCCATGGCGCTGCTGACCGAAGGCTGGCCGGCGATCGTGGCGGGCGTCGCCGCAGCCGATGCCAAGACCTGGGCGGCGGTGGTCTGGCAGTCGGTCGGCAATACCATGTTCGGCTATGCCGCCTGGGGCTGGCTGCTGAGCCAGCATCCCTCGGCCACGGTTGCGCCGATGGCACTGCTCGTGCCGGTCTTCGGGCTGGGCTCCTCGGCGCTGCTATTGGGCGAGCCGCTGCAATGGTGGAAGATCCTGGCCTTTGCCCTGGTCATGGCCGGCCTTTCGCTGGGTGTGCTCTGGCCGCGCTTCATGGCAAAGCCGCGCGCATGACCATTTCGATTCGCCCCGCCACCCCGGCCGACCTGCCGCTGATCGCCCAGCTGATCCGCGATCTTGCCGACTATGAGAAGCTCGCCCACGAAGTTCGCTTCGATGAGGCAGTAATGGGCGAAAAGCTGTTCGGGGCCCGCCCCTATGCCGAGGTCGTGATCGGGGAGCTGGACGGCGCGGCGCAGGGCTTTGCGCTGTTCTTTCACAATTTCTCGACCTTCGAAGGCAAGCCAGGGATCTATCTGGAAGACCTGTTCGTGCGGCCCGAGGCACGCGGGAGCGGCCTGGGCAAGGCGCTGCTCGCCCACCTCGCCAAGCTGGCCGTTGAGCGCGACTGCGCGCGACTCGAATGGTCAGTGCTCGATTGGAACGAGCCGGCGATCGGCTTCTACAAGAAACTCGGCGCGCGGCTGATGGACGAATGGACCGTGATGCGGGTCGATGGCACCGCATTACAACAGCTTGGCGCGGCTGCGCGCGTTTCTGCCGTTTAGGGGCTTGAAACGGCGTTAAGCGGTCGGTTATCCACAGGGTGATATGAGCGGGGCCATGAACAGGCGTGACATCTTGCTGGGCGGACTGGCCGCCGGTGCGGCATTGACCGTGCCGGTCACTGCCCATGCCCGCAATCTGGCCCGCGCCTTTGAAGAGGCTTTTGGCGTACCGCCTGCGGCCACGCCGCCCCCGCCGCCGGCCCTGCCGGTCGTGGTCGAGCCCAACCCGGCCTATGACGCCAGGCTGCTGGAAATCGCCCGGCGCGAGCTGCAACGGGCTGGCAATGTCGTCTGGCGGCATGACATTGTCGGCATCGCCGATTTCGCCCGGCCCAGCACCCTGCCGCGGTTCCACTTCGTCAACCTGGAAGCGGGCACGATCAAGTCGTTCCACGTCAGCCATGGGCGCGGTTCCGATCCGGCGCACAGCGGCTTCCTGCAGGCCTTCTCGAATGTCCCCGGCTCCGAAGCGACCTCGCGCGGGGCTTACCTGACCTGCGAATGGTACAAGGGCAAGTACGGCACCTCCGTGCGCCTCGAAGGACTGGATCCGGACAATTCCAACGCGCTCGACCGCGCGATCGTGATGCACCCGGCCGACTACGCGCGCGAGGACCACATAACCCGCTTCGGCCGCCTCGGCCGCAGCGAAGGCTGCTTCGCCATGTCCCCCGCGCACTTCAACGAAGCGCTGTGGAACCTCTCGGGCGGCCGCCTGCTCTACGCGGACCGGATTGAGCTTTCCTGAACCCGTCATCCCCGCGAAAGCGGGGACCCATCACCGACGGTTTCGTTTCAAGCCATCATCCGCAAATTTCAAACCACCGGTCGCGCCAGTCTGGATTCGCGGCTTCGATCAACTCGATCTTCCACGCCCGCCGCCACCGCTTGATCGCCTTCTCGCGCGCGATCGCGTCCTCGATCCGATCATGCCACTCCGCGTAGACCAGCTTGTCGAGGCCGTATTCCGCGCAGAACTTGCTGCCGGTGCCTGAGCGATGCTGGACCATCCGCGCGGGGAGATCCGCGGTGATGCCGGTGTAAAGTGCGCCTTGCCTGCGGTTGGCGAGGATGTAGACCCAGCCGCCGCTCAAACCGTCAGTGCCGGTGATGGGTCCCCGCTTTCGCGGGGATGACGGCGAAGGGGACGATGCGGCTCACAACGGATTATCCAGCTTGATCACCTTCTCGGTCGACTTGCGCTTGCCGTCCCAGGCGGCGCGCGGGGCGGCGAAGCTGGCGAGGACGGGGGCGTCGCGGCCATAGAGGTCCTTGAAGGTGCCCATCTTGCCCGTGATGTCCGACGCCATGGTGAAATAGGTCAGGTAGACGGGGAAAGTCCGCGTCATCGCGACACGCGTGTACTTGCCCGAGGTGACGATTGCCACTGCATCGTCCGGGGTTACGCCCGCCCCCAGGATCGCCATGGTGATCGCCAGTTCGGTTGCCCGCTCGGTCCGGACGCAGCCGTGGCTGAGCGCGCGCTGGGCCAGGTTGAACAGGTTGCGGTTGGGGGTGTCGTGCAGGAAGATCGCATGCTCGTTGGGCATGTCGAGCTTCATCAGGCCCAAGGCATTGTTCGGCCCCGGCTGCTGGACGACGTAGATCATGCCGTCCTTGGCCTTGGTCACCTTGTAGTTCTCGCGCTTGGCGCGGGCCGGATTGGCCAGCAGCTGCGCGCCCAGGCCTTCGCCCTTCACGATTGACTGCGGCACGGTCCAGGTCGGGTTGAAGATCACGCCTTCGACCACTTCGGCGAGCTGCGGCGTGGCCGTGCGCCCCGGCTTGCCGACAATCGTGCGGTAGGAGCGGATGATCTCGTTATCGACGGTCAGCCGCAGCTGGAACTCCGGCACGTTGGTCAGCAGGTAGAACTTGCCGAGATCGCGCGGAAGCCAGCGCCAGCGATCGAGGTTGACCTGGATCAGCGAACGGGTGGTCTTGTCCGGCGCCTTGGCCAGCGCATCCCTGAGCTTGGCATAGTCCGGATGGGTCGGGGCGAGGCTGGCCACGGCCCCGGCGATATCCTTGCTGGCGAGCGCTTCGGCCATCACGGTCGCGGTCGGGCGCTGTTCGACATCGGGATCGACTACAAACCATTGGTGGCGCGAATCATAGCGCGTGCGGCCATCGCGCATGTCCTCGATCAGCCAGGCGAACGAGCGGCTGGCCTGGGCATCAAGCGCCGCGCCCGCGCCGCCAAGGATCGCCGCGCGCAGATCGGTCAGCTGATAGTCCGCCGGGATCAGGCCGTGCTCGCCGATCCCCTCGATCACTTTCGCCAGGGCTTGCGCGTCAGCAACTTGCCAGGCCAGCACCGGCTCGACCACCGACAGGTCGGGCTCGATCACTGGCGACGCGGGAGCCTGCATGACCGGCGGCGTGGCAGCGGGCTGCTGGTTGGTCGTCACAGGCTGCTGATTGGCTGGCGGAACCGGGGTTGCCGGCGCAGTCGGCTTCGGAGCCGGCAGGATATTTTCGGGTGCGCGATTGGCCTGGGCGACTGCCGCCCCGGCCGCGAGTGCCAGCGCAATGCCAGAGACGCCGCGCGCCGTCCGCCAAAGTGCCCAGCCATGCCCAACCATCTTGTCACTCCGTTGCAGGCGCTGCCCCATCCCGCAGCGGGTATTGTCCTTGCCCGTCATCTAATTGCCCGTTTCACTGCCCTGCTTCAAGCATCAACCCGGCCGCCATCCGCAGGTTCCTGGCGGCGACCCGGCTTGTCAGAGCGGCGATAAGGCGGCACACCTGAACCCCAGATTGAGGGGGAGATCCGAAAAATGCGCAAAGTCCTGATTGCGGTGGCCAGCCTGTTAGCGGGCACGAGCCCGGCCCTGGCCGACACCGTGGTGATCCGCGCCGGTTCGGTCCTCCGCGATGCAGCCAGCGACCCGACTGGTCCTGCCACAATTACCGTTACCGATGGCAAGATCGTCAGTATCGTACCAGGCTCGCCCGCAGCCCCGGCAGGTGCCCGCGAGGTCGATCTTTCGGCCAAGACCCTGGTGCCCGGTCTGATCGACCTCCACGTCCACCTGACCGGCGATCCCGGCACCGATTACCGCAACGAGGCGGTCGAACCCGACGAATGGGGCATGGTAGTCGGCGCCAAGAATGCGCTGCTGACGCTGAAGGCTGGGTTCACTACCGTCCGCGAGGCGGGCTCGGCCCAGTACACCGGGTTTGCCTTGCGCCGCGGCACGGCCGAAGGCGTGATCCCCGGCCCGCGGATCGTTGCTGCTGGCCCGGCGCTGTCGATCGTTGGCGGACACGGCGACGTGACCGGCTTTCGCGAGGATGTCCATTCGGTGCTCGACCAGGGCTATACCTGCACCGGCCCGGTCGAATGCGCCGAGAAGGTCCGCAAGGCCAGCCGCGCCGGGGCCGACGTGATCAAGATCACCGCCACCGGCGGCGTGCTCAGCCAGCAGGGCCGCGGGCTTGAAGGCCACTTCACCCAGGCCGAACTCGAATCGATCATGACCACCGCGCATTCGCTGGGGCTCAAGGTCATGGCCCACGCCCACGGCGCGCGCGGGATCGAAAGCGCGGTGCTGGCGGGCGTCGACACGATCGATCACGGCACCTTTGCCGACGAGGCCGCGCTCAAGGCGATGAAGGCCAAGGGGACCTATATGGTGCCGACGCTGATGGCGCTCGAAGGCGTCCGCGCGCGGCTTGGCAAGGGGGTCTATACGCCGACGGTCGAGATCAAGGGCCGCCAGGCGGTCGAAGCGGCCGGCAAGCAGGTCCAGCGTTCCAAGCAGCTCGGCGTGCCGGTCGCCTTCGGGACCGACGCGGGGGTGTTCGAGCATGGCCGCAACGGCGAGGAGTTTGCCCTGCTGGTCAAGAACGGGCTGACCAACCGCGAGGCCCTGGCCAGCGCCACGACCGTGGCCGCCAAGGCGCTGGGGCTGGAAAACGAGATCGGCCAGATCGCGCCGGGTTATTCAGCTGACCTGATCGCAGTCGATGCCAATCCGCTGGCAGATGTCCGCACACTCGAAAAACCGAGCTGGGTGATGGTGCGCGGCCGGATCGCTCCCTGAGCCGTCCGTCGAGCGGCTCACGCCGTTGATCGAAGCCTGACCGCCCGCCACACTTCTGCCGCTTAAGCCCCTGGCAGCGCTGCCACTTGCCCGTGGTGGCAAACTGTATTATTCGGGCAATACACTAATTGCCTTCCACCAAAGGATGCCTCGATGAAAACCCTGCGTTCCGCCCTGCTTGCCACGGCCCTGCTGGTCGCCCCGCTGGCCGCCACACCGGCGCTGGCCGAGACTGCCGCTCCCGTCGCTCCCGCCCAGACCGAGCACGACAAGCTCTTCGCGCTGTTCGCCAAGTCGGACCAGGACAGCCTCAAGCGCAACCCGATCTCGGCGCTGTTCCGCGGCGACATGCGCTATGCCGACCGGCTTGGCGATTTCCTGACGCCCGAATACAACGACGCCGAACGCCAGGCCGCGATCAGCGAACTGGCCGAACTGGCCAAGATCGACCGCAGCAAGCTCTCGCCCACTGACCAGATCGCTTACGACGTCTTCAAGGAAAGCAATGTCCAGGGGTTGAAGCGGCTGACCCCGGAGATCCTGGCGCTGACCGAAGTCCGCCCGATCAACCACTTCTTCGGCTTCCACACCTTCTACCCGACGCTGGCCAGCGGCAAGACCGGGATCCCGTTCAAGACCGTCACCGACTATGAGAACAACCTCAAGCGTCACGCCGACTATGTGAAGCTGATCGACCGCGGAATCGCCAAGTTCCAGGAAGGCCAGAAGTCTGGCGTGGTTGAGACCAAGCTGACGATCCGCAACGTGATCGAGCAGCTGGAAACTCAGCTCAAGCAGCCGATGGAAGAGAGCCCCTACTGGGCACCGGTCAAGGCCATGCCGGCCGACTTCTCCGAGGCCGACAAGGCCCGGCTGACCGCCGATTACCGCCGCGTCACGGGTGAGGTCTATGCCGCTAACCAGCGGCTGCTCGATTACCTCAAGGGCAGCTACCTCGCCTCGGCCCGCGACAGCGTCGGGCTCAGCCAGATGAAGGGCGGCGACAAGCTTTACGAGCTGCTGATCGAAGGTTCGACCACCCTGCCCTACAAGGCCGAGGAACTGCACCAGCTGGGCCTCAGCGAAGTGAAGCGCATCCGCGATGGCATGGAGCAGGTCAAGACCGAGGTCGGCTTCAGGGGCACGCTGCCCGAATTCTTCAACTTCATCCGCACCGATCCGCAGTTCAAGCGCAAGAGCCGAGAGGAAATCACCCAGCGCTATTACGACATCGGCAAGATGGTCGATGCCAAGGTGGGTGACTACTTCTCGGTTCTGCCCAAGACTCCGCTGCAGATCCGGCCTTATGAGGAATTCCGCGAAAAATTCGAAGCGGGCGGTTCCTATCAGTCAGGCACACCCGATGGCTCGCGCCCCGGCACCTTCTATTTCAACGCCTATGACCTGCCGAGCCGGACCACCCCGGGCGAAATCACGCTCTACCTGCATGAAGGTGCCCCGGGGCACCACTTCCAGATCAGCCTGGCGCAGGAGAATGACAAGCTGCCCGCCTTCATGCGCTTTGGCGGCAATACTGCCTACGCCGAAGGCTGGGCGCTCTATGCCGAGACGCTGGGCTATGACATGGGCTTCTTCAAGGATCCCTATTCGCGCCAGGGCACGCTGGATGATGAGATGCTGCGCGCCATGCGGCTGGTCGTCGATACCGGCATCCACGCCAAGGGCTGGACCCGCGATCAGGCGATCGAGTACATGCTGGCCAACTCGGCCATGGGCCGGACCGACGCCACGGCCGAGGTTGAGCGCTATATCGCCATCCCCAGCCAGGCCCTGGCCTACAAGGTCGGCGCACTGAAGATCCAGGCGCTGCGCCGCGAGGCCGAGGCGGCGCTGGGCAAGAAGTTCGACATCCGCGCCTTCCACGACCAGGTGCTCAACACCGGCGCCCTGCCGATGCCGGTGCTCGAAGCCAAGATCCGCACATGGATCAAGGCGACGAAGAAGGGCTGATTGCCGCGTTGGCGCTGCGGCGGATTCAGCCCCGCAGCAGCGCCAGCCAGCCTTCGCCCAGCAGCAGATCGACTGCGCCACGCGCCGCGCCATCCAGCGCTGCATAACGGTTACGCAGGTCGGCCAAACACTTGAGCTGGTACTTGAACACGCACTGCTCGTAAGGCAGGCCCATCGCCTCCATCCGGAAGGTTTCAGCCCCAGCCGCCGCCGCAGCTTCATTGGCAGCGAGGAACGGCGCATAGACCGCTGCCGAAATCCGCACCAGTTCGGCTACCACCGGAGCAAAGCCCGGCTCCCATTCGCCCTCCAGCCCGCTCATGTCATCGATGTGGGCCAGCCAGCGGTAGGTATAGGGATAGTCGGCGCGCATCATCGCCTGCGGGGTGGGATCGGTGCCGAGCTGCGAGAGCTGGCCGAAGATCCCGAACTCCGCGAGGCTGGGCCGCGTACCAAACAGGCAGAAGCGGTTCACGACATGGCCCTCCAGCGCGGCAAGGACAGCGCGGGTGCTAGCCTCGATCAGCGGAAAGTTCTCGGCCGTGCAGCCGACCAGTGCCATCCGCCCGACCTGGCGGGCGCGGAACATTTCGGCGAACTTCTGGCTCTGCTCCAGCCCGCCGCCCTTGGCCGCATCGAAGGCCAGCCAGCGGCTCATCTGCACCTGGTCGACCTCCTCCAGCCAGCGATAGCCGAACATCGCCTTGGTCAGCCATTCGTCGGCAAAGTCTTCGAGCAGGTGGGCGATGAAGGCTTGGGGCCCATCCGGCGGCACGACGCCGCGCTCTGCATGGCGCGCTTCGAGGTCATAGACCAGCGGGGTGGAATCGTTGGCGAAGCTGCCGTCGGGATATTCCAGCACCGGGATCACCGGCGCCTTGACCGCCCCCAGCGCCGCCTGCCGCCGCGCGGCTTCGTCGACCCAGATGTAGGGCAGCCGCCGATAGCGCAGCAGCGCGCGGATCTTCTGCGAATAGGGCGAACCCAAGGCGCCATAGAGTGTGTACATCAGGCTCGCTCCTTCTTCCCGGCAGGCGGCCAGGGCAGGTCGGCCAGATCGGCCGAAACCTTGAGCGGGAACTGCGGTTTGCGCTTCTCCAGGAAGGCGGCGACGCCCTCATGCACGTCAGCCCGGGCGCCGAGCGCGATATTGAGCGCGGCATCGACCGAGAGCGCGCCCTTGGGGCTGTCCTCGCCGGCAAACTTCCATAGCATCTGCCGGGTGATCGCCAGCGCAACCGGTGAGCAATTCTCGGCGATCTCCAGCGCCAGTTCGCGGGCACGGACCTCGACCTGATCGCCCGGGACCAGCTCGGTCACGAGCCCGGCCGCCAGCGCCTCCTGCGCCGGAACCAGCGCGCCGGTCATGCACCATTTGAGCGCAGTCGAGAGGCCGACCAGTTGCGGCAGGAACCAGGCCGAGCCGGCTTCGGGCACGAGACCCCGCCGGGTGAAGACGCAGCCGAATTTGGCCGTATCGGCGGCAATGCGAATGTCGCAGGGCAGAGTCAGCGTCAGGCCGACACCCGCCGCCGAGCCGTTGAAGGCGACCAGCAGCGGCTTCTGCGCGCCCATCATCGCCGAGGTGAAATCGCTATCGGCGCGGGCGCCATCGCGGCTGCCGAAGTTCTTTGCCCCTTCGCCGCTTTCGGTATCGAAGGCGCCGGCCCCGGCCGAGACGTCGGCCCCGGCGCAGAACACCCGGCCGGTGGCGGTCAGGACCAGCACCTTGATGCTGTCATCGCCATCGGCCTGCTTGATCGCGCGGACCAGTTCGGCGCCCATCTGGCTGGTATAGGCGTTCAAGACCTCGGGCCGGTTGAGCCGGACCCACAGGATCGGCCCCTCCTGCTCGACCAGCATGGTCTCGAACGCGGCGGTCATGCAGCCTCGATCCGCACCGGCATCGACGTGAAGCCGTGCAGGAACGGGCTGGGCAGGCGGCTCGCCTCACCCTCCGGCACGATCCGCCAGTTGCGGCTAGCGAGTTCCCCGATCAGCGTCGCCAGCTGGCTTTCGGCCAGCCGCGCGCCGACGCAGCGGTGGATGCCGTGGCCAAAGCCGAGGTGCCGCCGGGCGTTCTCGCGGCCCACGTCGAACCGCTCGGCATCGGCGAAGACGCTCTCATCGCGGTTGGCGCTGATGTACCACATGACGATCTTCTCACCCTGGCGGATTGTCTGCCCGCCAAGCTCGGTGTCCGCCAGCGCGGTGCGGCGCATGTGCGTGACCGGGCTTTGCCAGCGGATGATCTCCTGCGCCGCATTCGGCACCAGCGATGGATCGGCGCGCAGCCGTTCCAGCTCCTCCGGGTACTTGTGGAACGCCTCGACCAGCGCCGACATCGAATTGCGGGTCGTGTCGTTCCCGCCGACGATCAGCAGGGCGATATTGGCGATCCGCTCCATCGGCTCCATGTGACCCATGGCCTCGGAATGGACCATGCGGCTGAGCAGGTCATCGGTCGGCGGCTTGGCGCGGCGGTCTTCCAGCTCGCGGTCGAAGCGCGCCAGCATTTCGCCCATCTGGACCAGAAACTGGGCGCGGTATTCTTCCGACAGGTTCTCGGCCGAAACGCCACTCGCCCAGTCCGACCAGCGCTTGATATCGCGCCATTCATCGAACGGCATGTCGAACAGGATGCACAGCATCCCCAGCGTTTGCGGGATCGAGACGCGTTCGACCCAATCGAAGGTCTCACCCACTGGCAGCGCGTCAAGCAGCTGCTGCGTGCGGGCCTTCACCTGCACGTCCAGCTTCTGCATCTGGCTGGGCGAAAAGGCCGGGGCGATCACCCTGCGCTGGGCGGTATGGATCGGCGGGTCCTGGGCGATGAAGTTGGGAAAACCCTCGCCATTCACGGCCTCGGCAATGGTGATGTTGCCCAGGTCCCAGCGGCTGGAAAAGACATCGTGGCGCAGCTCGGTTTCAGACACGAGGTCATGCGTTACGACCGACCAGTAGGCCCCGAACGGACTGTCCGGTCGCCAGGAGATCGGCATTTCGCGGCGCAGCTGGGCAAAGGGTTCGCGCCAGGTGTCATGGACGTAAAGCGCGTCCTGGCTGACGTCATAGGGATTGATCGGGCGTTCAGTGCTCATGTCAGGCAAGCTCCGGCTGGCGGCTGCGGATCGGCAGGGCATTGCCCGCTGCCGCCGCCCGCTTGGCGCCGCGCTCCAGCTCCTTCTTCAGCGCGCGGACATAGTGATCGAAGTCGAGCTGGATCGTGTGGCGGCGGGCCGCATAATAGTGGCCCGTGTAATAGTCCTCATCGTCCTTGATGATCCGTTCCATCTCGGCTGGAGCCGGCGGCAGATACTGGCCCGCCAGATAGGCGCCGACCAGCTTGGACTGCTGCTCGGCGAAGTTGACCAGCGTCGGCAGCGGCTGGGCCAGGCCCATGTAGAACAGGTCCGGCACCCCCGGCTTCATGATCCGCTTGTAGAGCGGCGGCGGGCGGTTGTCGGAATCCGCAGTGAAGGCCGGGTCCTTGAAGAAGGGGAAGCTGATGTCATAGCCGGTCGCCCAGATGATCACGTCGATCTGTTCGCGCGTGCCGTCGGTGAAGACCACCCCGTCACCATCGAGCCGCTCGATCCCCGGCCGCACCACGATGTCGCCGGAACCGGCGCGCAACAGGAACTCGCCCGAGACCGTGCCGTGGCTTTCGAACGGCTCGATCTCCGGCTCGGGCAGGCCATAGTCGCTCATCTTTCCGACCGCCTTGCGGATCATCTTGCCGCCCAGCCACTGCCGCATGGCCTTTGGCATCCAGGCCGGGGCCGGGTTCTTGTCGATCGGCTGCCCGCCCAGGTACTTCGGGAAGATCCAGACGCCGCGGCGGGCCGAAACGAACAGCCGCTCGGCCATCGGCCGCTGCGACAGCTCGCTGGCAATATCCATCGCGCTGTTGCCCAGGCCGACCACCAGCACCCGCTTGCCGATGCAATCGACCGGTTCGAACGGGGTGCGGTAATTGTGGCTGTGGATCTGCGCGCCGTCGAACTGGCCGGGATATTCGGGAATGCGCGCCGCCCAGTGGTGGCCGTTCGCCACGCAGAGCGCATCGTAATGCATCACCTCGCCGGTCGAGAGCGTGATGCGCCAGCCGGCCCCTTCAAGCCGCTCGGCGCTTTCGACCCGGGTGTTGAAGCGGATGTGGCGGCGCAGATCGAAGTGATCGACGTAATCGTGGAAGTACTGCAGCAGCAGCGAATGGTGCGGATAGTCCGGCCAGTCCGCCGGCACCGGATAGTCCTCGAACGCCAGCCGCCACTTTGACGTATCGATGTGCAGGCTCTGGTAGCAGGCGCTCATCCCGTTGGGGTTGTTGTAGTACCAGGTGCCGCCGATATCGTCCGAGGCCTCGAACACGTCAAACGGGATGCCGTAGTCCTGCAGCCGCTTGGCCGTGGTGAACCCGGAACAGCCCGCCCCAATGATGCAGACCCGTGGCAATGACATGCGCCGCACTCCCTTGTTGGCGGGAGTATGTTTAAGCGGGCGATTAAAGTCCAGCGCGGAGTCCGGGTAGCGTCAGCGAATCACTCCGATCGCGTCGGGCGCCGGCACGCCGTTGGGGCCTTGCGAGAAATTTTCCGAGACCCAAACGCTGAACATCGGCGATCGCTTGTCGAGGCCCGGCGGCAGCTTGATCAAGATCCAGCCCATCGGCCCGGCGTTCTTCGCCCCCGGAAACAAGGCCTTGTATTCCGAGACGGAGAGCGGCCCGGCGCGGAACTTCCACCCGGTGCGAGCCTCGGTATAGGTCCCGCTTCCGGTGGCCGGATCATAGGGGCTCGCCAGGATATGGCTGAGATCGCTCGCCATCCACAGCGCGCTGTCGAAAGGCTGGTTATGGCCCTCGGCATGATGCGCCTCGAAAGCGATGATGTCCCACTTGGCGAGTTCGCCGGCGGGCAGTTTCAGTCCCTTTTCCAGCGCGGCGGCGGTGATCTTGCCGGGCTGGAAATCGCGGACCCAGGTGGTGTCGAACCAGGTGAGCGCAGAGGCCGTGCCATCGGGCGGCCCGGTTACGGCCCCGGTGTTGTAGCGGGAATAGTCATTGGCCGGCTTGGTTGACCAGTGAACCGACTGGGCCATGGCGGGCTGGCCGGCGGCCAGCAGCAAAAGGGTTCCAAGCAGACGGTTCATCGGGGGCTCCTGGTGCAGCGCGGGTCGTGGCGTCGATCCTGCGTGATCGGCGCATGGGCCGCGCTACCCGAATGGGTAGTCAAATTTGACCTGGCGCAACGTCTTGGCAAGTGCCGCAGACTATCCAAGCCTTGCAGGGGTGCCGCACAATGGACCGCGCAATGGAGGGCATGCATGGAAAATACTTTCGATCCCACCGCCTGGTCCGGACTGGTGCTCGGCATGACCGCACTGTTTGCTGGCATCGGCGCCCTGCGCAAACCGGGGGCTTGGCGCACCATGCTGGAAGAGGTCGAGAAATCGCCGGCGCTGCAATTCCTCTGCGGCATGCTGGAACTGGTCGTCGGCACGGTGGTCTACCTTACCAACCCCTGGGTTCCGGCTGACCTCCTCGCCTGCGTGCTGAAGGGCATCGGCGGGCTGATGATGATCGAAGCGCTGGTGATCCTGGGCTTTGTCGACATCTACAGCCAGTTCTGGCTGAAGAACCTCACCCACATGCACCGCGGCTGGGCCACGACCACCAGCCTGTTCGGGCTGGTTCTCGCGGTACTATCGGCGCTGCGGTTTCACTAGCAACTTTCAGCGGCTGCCTCAGCCCGGAACCTCGTCAATCACGGCAAAGGCGTTCGGGATCGGCACGCCATCTACGGTCGGAAACGCGGCGCCCAGGAATGCACGCATATCGTCGATGACCGCTATGACCCGATTGCGACTGCCGCCAAACGAGATGGGTTCAGCTTCGTTCGGCAGGATCCGGCAAAGATTGATGCAGCCAACCGACGCAAGAAAGCCAATGCCCGGATGAATGAGAATCTCGGTTCGGCTACCCGTATTCAGAAGCTCAACGCCCGGTCGGCGCAAGGCGGCCGGGTTAGTATTGCCGGTATAGCCGATCGTCGCATACTTGCCGCCATTCTGGGTAGCCAGCGGATAGCGACCAGGATTGATCCTCACATTCTTGACTGCGTTTGAACTCGGCCCCTTGGATTCGGCAGTCGTCCCGGTCAGCCCGGGCACGGGCGTTCCATTGCGATAGACTTGGTAGGATCCCACCGTTCGCGGCTTTCCATCGCTTTGCCTTTTCTGGACGAGCCTGCGCTCAATATGTATTTCCCACCCGTTTCCCTGTATCGGCATGATCAGCCCCCGAAGTTCTAGGAATGCTGACGATAACTTACTGAAATAAAATAATCGGGCAATAGCAATTCAACGATGCAAACCGGGGCGCAATTGCAGCAGAAAGGCAGAATCTGCTCTCGCGTACTCGCAGAACACTGTGCTTGTCCTAACCCTTCCAGCCCGGGCCCTTCACGAACCGGCCGGGGCGCGCATCAGTGTGCTCGCCGCTGCGCAGCACGGCGGTGCCGTTGACCAGCACTTCGGACACCCCGACCGCGTAGGAGTGCGGCTTGTCGTAAGTCGCGGTGTCGGCGATCTTGGTCGGATCGAAGACCACCAGGTCCGCCGCATAGCCTGCCGCCAGCCGCCCGCGCCCGCGGATGCCGGCCTGCTGGGCGGGGAGCGAGGTAAGGCGGCGGATCCCTTCGGCGAGGCCGATCACCTTCTCCTCGCGGATGTACTTGCCCAAGAACCGCGCGACATTGCCATAGGCGCGCGGGTGGGTGTTCTTGAGCATGAACTTGCCCTCCGGCGCCATCGACCCCGCGTCGGACCCCAGCATGGTCCAGGGCCAGCGGATGTTCTTCTTGATGTTCTCCTCGCTCATCAGGAAGAAGGCGGCGTCGACCCGGCTGTCATCCTCGATCACCAGGTCGATGATCGTGTCCTCCGGGCTGGTTCCGCGCATCGCCGCGACCTGCGCCAGGGTCTTGCCGGTCAGCGGCTTCAGCGCCGGGTTCTTGAACCCGATCAGCAGCACGCCTTCGGGTGAGCCGGTGTTGTGGAGGAGGTTCTCCCAGCCCTGCGGCACACCGCGCATTTCGGCGATGACCCGGGCGCGGATCACGGGGTCCTTCAGCCGCGCGACCCAGGCATCGTGCCCGCCCTGCTGCACCCACAGCGGCATGGTGGCGTAGAGCCCGGTCGAGCCGGCGGTATAGGTGTAGAGGTTGGCCGACACGTCGATCCCGGCCTGCCGTGCCGCATCCATCCGGGCGAGGCCCGCATCGGCCTTGTGCCAGTTCTCCTTCCCGGCGGGCTTGATGTGATACATCTGCACCCGCGCCTTGGCCCGGCGACCGATCTCGATCAGCTCGTCGATCGATTCAAGGTAGCGCTCCGCCTCGCTGCGCATGTGACTGATGTAGCCGCCGCCGCTCTCCGCCGCCGCCGCAGTCAGCGCGACCAGCTCGTCGGTATTGGCGAAGTTGCCGGGTGCATAGATCAGCGAGGAGCCGATCCCGAGCGCCCCGGCGCGCATTTCCATCCGGACGAGGTCCTGCATCCGGCGCAACTGTTCAGGGCTGGCGCGGACATCGTCATAGCCGACTTCGTGCATCCTGAGGGTTGTCGCCCCGACGAAGGAGGCGACGTTGCAGGAGACCCCCTTCGCCTCCATGAAATTCAGATACTGGCCGAGCGTGGTCCAGCCGATGTCGAACTTGATATCGCCCTGCTCGCGCCGCTCACGCGCCTTCATTTCGGCGGTGAGCGGCCCCATCGACCAGCCTTCGCCCATCACTTCCAGCGTGACGCCCTGGCGGATGTCGCTTTGCGAGCGGCCGTCCTCGATCAGGCTCTCGTTGGCCCAGGACAGCATGTTGATGAACCCGGGAGCGACGGCCTGGCCCTTGGCATCAAGCTCCAGCGCGCCGCGTGCGGCAGAGAGGTTGCCGATCGCGGCGATCTTGCCGCCGATTATCCCAACGTCAGCCTCACGCCCTTCGCCGCCCAGCCCGTCGAACACCGTGCCGCCGCGCACGATCGTGTCATAGCGCCCAGACTTTCGGGCCTCCGCGATCGCGGGCGAGACAGCGAGAGCGGCGAGGCCGGCGGTAAAACCGCGGCGTGTGGCGGTGATGGTCATGGACCGGGACTATCCGGGCCTAACCCAGCTGCGTCAATCCCGAGGCATAGGGCGCGATCAGCGCAGACGCCCGGTCCCAGCCGCCCAGCAGCCAGACTCGCAGCGCGGCTGGATCGGCGGGCAGGATCACCGGCATCCGCTCCACGCCCAGCTCGCGTAGCGCAGCGTTGGCCGGACAGGTCAGCAGCGCGAAAGAGGCGACCTCGCAGTCCTTCCACACCCCGGCACAAGCGAACAGCGGCTGGTCGGCGCAGGACAGCCAGACCTGGCGGCGCTTGCCCGTGGTCGGATCGGTCCCGCCCCACAGCATCACCGCAGTGGCGGAAACGAGGCAGCGGAATTCGCTGTTGCGCAGGTTCCCGATCCAGAACGGCGAATCCGGATTGCGCACGGTCAGGACGGAACGGCCCGGATCGCTGGCGGAAGGCGGCGGCGGCACGCCCCACAGGCGCGGCACCAGACACCGCTCCGCCTCGCCCGCCGGGCGCGGGCCGGCAATGAATTCGCGCCCCGCCGTCACCACCGGGGCGAAGCTGCCGGGGGAGACAGTACCGCCTGCCCAGGGGTCCTCGGCGGCCGCGCGCGCGCCGAACCGGGCGGCAATCTCTCCTGCAGTGGCTCCAAGGCGATAAAGCACGGTCATTGCTGGACCTTTCGCGCGGTGCTGGCATAGTGTCCAGCGAGCCGCACAAAAGCGGCCGGGTAGGGGGACTGCCATGCTGAGCGAAAGGCGGCGCGGGCTGCTGGTATTCAACGGTATCGGCCTGATCGCCACGGCGATCGTTTCGGGCTGGTTCTATTTCTTCTTCACGCTCGGCGCGATCGACCTGTGGCCGTTTATCACCGACGTGCCGGTCCAGATCGGCGGCGATCGGCGCGCCTGGAACATGGCGCACCTGGAGGGGATCACCAACGGCACCATGCTGATCGCGATCGGCGCGGCCGGCAGGTACATCCGGCTGGGTGCGTGGGCCCAGGCGGTGCTGTTCTGGGCGGCGCTGGCCTTCGGCTGGCTGTTCACCCTGCCGGCCATCGCCAATGCCCTGTTCGGCACGCGCGGGCTGGAGTTCGGGGGCGGGCCCTTCCCCGGCGATGTCACGATCAACAACGTGATCTTCCTGTTCGGCTGGCCAGCGATGATCGGCGTCCACCTCGCCGTACCCCTGCTGCTGTGGGGTGCCTGGCAGCATCACCGCCACGGAGCGGACAAGTGAGCGCGCGGCCCCAGATTCTCGTCCGCCGCATCCCCTTTGCCTTTGACGAAGGGATCAACCCGGTCTGGAACCCCGGCCAGCCCGAATGGAGCCACATGGTCAACGGCGCCTCGCTCGCCATGCCCTATCTCGAACCGTTCCTGATCAAGACCGTGACCGAGGCGCTGAAGCAGGTAAACGACCCGGCGCTGAAGGCCGATGTCCAGGCCTTCAGCGGCCAGGAGGGCGTCCACTATCAGAGCCACCGCCGCTACAACGAGATCCTCAAGCAGACCTACCCCGAACTCGCGCTGACCGAGGCGGAGATGGACTCGGACTACCGCCGCTTCCAGAAGCGCAGCCTGAAGTGGCGGCTGGCCTATACCGCCGGGTTCGAGACCATGACCATGGGCATCACCGAATGGCTGATCCGCCGGCGTAAGCCGCTGTTCGCCGGGTCGGACAGCGCCATCGCCTCGCTGGTGCTGTGGCACATGGTCGAGGAGACCGAGCACAAGAACGTCGCCTGGGATCTCTACAACCACCTCTATGGTGGCTGGCTAGGCCGCACCTGGGGGCTGATCTGCGGGACGGTCCACGTCGCCCTGGCCAGCCGCAAGGGCTATGTCCGGATGCTGCAGCGCGACGGCCTGTGGCGCAGTGCGCGCAGCCGGCTGCGGCTGTGGACCATGGTCGCGCGCTTCCTGCGCCACGCTTCCCCCGCCATGCTGCGCTCGCTGCTGCCGGGCTATCATCCCTCCAAGGCGCACGATCCGGCCTGGGTGGCGCAATGGGCCGGGGCCTATGCCGGCCTGCCGGAAGGACGCATCCCGCTGCTCGACACGGCTGACCCCGAAATCCCCGCCCGCTTCGCCTGAGGCCGCTGGACCTTCGCCCACCAAGCGCCTATCTATCACCCATCCCCGGGGAGCCGCTTGGCTGAGAGGGGCGGTTAGCATCGCCCGACCCGTCGAACCTGAACCCGTTAGCACGGGCGGAGGGAGTGGTTGGCCGTTCAAGCCCACGCTCCCGTCCCGCCTTCGAAGGAGCGTTTCGCATGGCCGACATCAACAGCAAGCTCGAAATCGGCGTCACCACCGGGCCGATCCGCGGCTCGAAGAAGATCCACGTCGGCCCCCTCGGCGTCGCCATGCGCGAAATCCACCTGGAGCCGGGTAGCGGCGAGCCGCCGGTGCGGGTCTATGACACGTCCGGCCCCTACACCGATCCCCAGGCCACGATCGACATCGCCAAGGGCCTGGCCGAGCTGCGGCGTGACTGGATCCGTGGCCGCGGCGATGTGGAGGAAGTGACCCAGCGCGAGGTCAAGCCCGAGGACAACGGCCAGCTCGGCCCGGATCGTTCGGGCGGCGTGCCAGCATTCCCCAATGTCCGCCGCCAGGTCCTCCGCGCGAAGCCCGGCGCCAACGTCAGCCAGATGCACTATGCCCGCCGCGGCATCATCACGCCCGAGATGGAATATGTCGCCACCCGCGAGAACCTGGGGCGCGAGATGCTGCGCGAATATGCCCGCGACGGGCAGAGCTATGGCGCCGCGATTCCCGACTATGTGACCCCGGAATTCGTCCGCGATGAAGTGGCCCGCGGCCGCGCGATCATCCCCAGCAACATCAACCACCCGGAATCGGAGCCGATGGCAATCGGCCGCAACTTCCTGGTCAAGATCAACGCCAATATCGGCAACTCGGCCGTCGCCTCGGACGTCGCCTCCGAAGTCGACAAGATGGTCTGGTCGATCCGCTGGGGCGCGGACACCGTGATGGACCTTTCGACGGGCCGCAACATCCACGACACCCGCGAATGGATCATCCGCAACAGCCCCGTGCCGATCGGCACCGTGCCGATCTATCAGGCGCTGGAAAAGGTCGGCGGCATTGCCGAGGACCTGACCTGGGAAGTGTTCCGCGATACCCT
This sequence comes from Sphingomonadaceae bacterium, assembly GCA_965284665.1. Lineage (GTDB taxonomy): Bacteria > Pseudomonadota > Alphaproteobacteria > Sphingomonadales > Sphingomonadaceae > Novosphingobium. The sequence continues at coordinate 184,964 of OZ260108.1, forward strand.
GATCGAACAGGCCGAACAGGGCGTGGACTATTTCACGATCCACGCCGGGGTGCGGCTGCCCTATGTGCCGCTGGCGGCCAAGCGCGTCACCGGCATCGTCAGCCGCGGCGGCAGCATCATGGCCAAGTGGTGCCTGGCGCATCACAAGGAATCGTTCCTCTATGAACGGTTTGACGAGATTACCGAGATCATGAAGGCCTATGACATCGCCTACAGCCTGGGCGATGGCCTGCGCCCCGGCTCGATCGCCGATGCCAACGACGAGGCCCAGTTTGCCGAACTCTATACCCTGGGCGAACTGACGCACCGCGCCTGGAAGGAAGACGTCCAGGTGATGATCGAGGGGCCCGGCCACGTGCCGATGCACAAGATCAAGGAGAATATGGACAAGCAGCTTGAGGTCTGCGGCGAAGCCCCGTTCTACACCCTCGGGCCGCTCGTTACCGATATTGCCCCGGGCTATGACCACATCACCAGCGGCATCGGCGCGGCGATGATCGGGTGGTACGGCACGGCGATGCTTTGCTACGTCACGCCCAAGGAACACCTGGGCCTGCCTGACCGCGATGACGTGAAGACCGGCGTGGTCACCTACAAGCTCGCCGCCCACGCGGCCGACCTCGCCAAGGGCCACCCGGCGGCGCAAGTGCGCGACAATGCGCTCAGCAAGGCCCGCTTCGAATTCCGCTGGCGCGACCAGTTCAACCTGTCGCTCGATCCCGACACGGCCGAGCAATACCACGACCAGACCCTGCCGGCCGAAGGCGCCAAGTCAGCCCACTTCTGCTCGATGTGCGGGCCCAAGTTCTGCTCGATGAAGATCAGCCAGGAAGTGCGCGACTTCGCCAAACTGCAGAACCAGGACAGCGCGGGCTTCGTCGCCGCCGAAGAGGCGGAGAAGGGCATGGCCGAGATGAGCAAGGTCTACGACGCGACTGGGCGGGAGCTGTATATGGGGGCTGGGGACCGGGAGCGGGATTAGTATCGAGACGCGCTGACACGACCGACAAAGTGAAAGGGCCTGCCTCCTACTTCCCCTCAATCGAGCAGAAGTACGGCCGGCTGATCGCCTACTGGCAAGACCTGATTCGGTCCCGCCGTCCCGCCAAGCACATGGAGCTGGTAAGCTTCCTCAAGTCCGAACACGGCATGGGCCACGGCCATGCCAATGCGCTTGTCGCGGCGACATTGGCGGGGAGTTGAGAATCGGGAGCTGGACAAAGGAGCAAGGCATTTAAGTGCACTGTCACCGTAATGCTCACCGTAGTGCAGAGCTTATCAGGCCAACGGCTGCCAACCGTCTTTTGTTGGCAAAGCATAGCAATATCCTGCACGCGGATACTTTCGTCGCTCCTTAGGCATCAACATAACGCCGACAGCATATGGATTGGAGGAAGCTTTTCGCGAGCAAAGCAGCGCCAACCATGCCCCGTAGAGATTTAGCAACGAATCTAGTGTGACTTCCATAAAAACCGGCAGATCGACTTCGGGTTCTCCGTATCGAGGGTGGACGAACTCAAAGGTCGGAGTGGCAATCTCTGCTGATGGCAGGAGTGAAAAATTACGCACAGTTATGTGCTTTTTATCTTGCGGGTGCTCAGAAGCATTTCGTGCCTCTCTAATAAATTTGGCATATCGTATGACTTTTTCAAATACCCCCTTCTCTTCGTCTGAAAGACCGATCTTCGATTCTCTCTCAAATAGACTGTCCCAGTTCGCAAATCTTCCCAGAAATATTTTGGATATCGACTGTACACTTTTCATGAAATGATCTGAGCGATTGAGAAAGTTCTTTGTATCCTGTAATGCATCATCGAGAAATGGAATAATAGAACCTTGTTCCAACTTCTTGCCTTCCATACTTTTTATCTGTTCTTCCTCAGCGGATCTAACTCGATCCCTAATACGGCTCATCGCGAGAATTTCGCTAGTCGCTTCGACAGCATGACGTCGAGCTGAAATTATATCGATTCCACGAAGAAATTCATCTCGAAGAAGCTCATCTGATTGTATTAAAATAGCCTGGACTATTTCAGAATCACTTCCAGCGTTCAATACCCTTTGCTGAACGTTAGGGATGACGCCATTCGAACGATCCGGATCTATTGAGTCTGCCATATAAATCTGATATACTGCATGACTCTTAATTATAAATAATTGATCGTTTCCGATCTTATAGAATCTTGATATCTTCCCTTCCTCAACCAAACCGACCGTCATTGAACCCGCTGAATTCCGTCGGCGTTCAATTGTATCATCCTGTTCGTTTTTCATTCCGAGCGTCCTACACATATCTCGATGGTCATATTCGCAGGTATCGAGCGTTTGCAGAGGTGAATGCATACAATTTCCCCCTGATACGGTAAGTGGCTGCACATAATGCAATAGAATTGCTGTGGATCACTGCGGCCGTGCAGCTTATTCCGCCCAGCGCAACAGCACATCGCACTACCCATCCCCCCACATTCATGCGAACCTCCGGCCCAGTCCTCGCAAGCCCAGGAGCCGCCATGCCTCGCCTGATCCCTGCCGCCGCCGTGCTGGCTCTCGCCGCGCTAGTCGCCGTTTCGCCCGTTGCCGCCAGCAAGCCTGCGCCCGCGTCCGGCCCGGTCTTTACGCGATCGGAGCTGCCCTATCCGTTCTCCAGCGCGGTGCAGGTGGGGGATGTGCTGTACCTTTCGGGCCAGCTGGGCGCCGAGGATGGGGGCGGCAAGGTGGTGCCCGGCGGGATCGGGCCGGAGAGCGAGCAGATGTTCAAGCGGATCGGCCAGACCCTGACCCAGCACGGCCTGAGCTTTGACGACGTGTTCAAATGCACCGTCTTCCTGGCCGACATGGCGGACTGGCCGGCCTTCAACACGATCTACGCGCGCCACTTCAAACCCGGCCGCTATCCCGCGCGCTCGGCCCTGGGCGTAAACGGCCTGGCCCTGGGCGCGCGGGTGGAGATGGAGTGCTGGGCGCACAAGCCGGCCAAGCGCTGACGCGCCCCGCGACCTACCCCAGCTTCCCCGCAAACAGCGCGGCCAGCTCGGCGCGTTCCTGTGCCGTCAGGTCGGGGCGCCAGATATCGAAGATCAGCACGATCCGGTCCTGATCACTGTCGTTCCAGGCCTCGTGCTCGATCGAATCGTCGAACACCATCAGCTTGCCCGGCTCCCATTCGCGCACCTCGTTGCCGACGCGGAAATGGCAGGCGGGCGGGACGATCAGCGGCAGGTGGCAGACCAGCCGGGTGTTGAACATGCCGGTATGCGGCAGGATTTTGGCACCGCCACGGAGCAGCGAGAACATCACCGTCGGCGAATTGGCGATAGCGGGGAAGGGCACCGCCTGCATGGCCGCCCAGGTGCGCGGGCAGGCGGCGATCGCGGCTTCGCTCTGCACCCCGTTTTCCACCAGGAACAGTGCCGACCAGTCGGGATCGTCGGCCAGCCAGTGGCCCTGCCGCGTCGCGCGGTTGGGATCGCCGTGGATATAGGGGCGAAAGTCCGCCGCGCTGCTGGCCAGCAGGGCGTCCAGCTCGGCCCGGATTGCCCCGGCCTCGGCCTCCAGCGCGGGGACCCAGTCGAACTGCGCGGTATCGAAGAACTGGATCTGGGCCAGGCCGGGGAAGTAGAAATCGGTTGGCTGCTGGACGAAGACTTCCTTGCGCCGGGCCATGATATCGAGCGCCTGGGCAAAGCGCGGGCTGCGCTGTTCGGGTGGAAAGCCGCGCGCCGCCAGCGCCGCCTCGCGCGCCGCCTCACCTCGGGCCGCCGCCCCGGCCACGACGCCGCGCGCCCGCTCGATCTCGGCGGCGAGGTCAGCGGGCAGTTCCATCCCCTCGGCCCAGCGCAGCGCGGCCTGATAGAACTCCAGCGCCCCCTGCTCGTCGCCCGCGCGGACCCGGCAATCGCCCTTCATCACCTGGCCCCGGATCAGCCCCGGATCAAGCGCCAGCGCCGCATCCAGCGTCGCCTCTTCCCCCGCGCCATCATCCAGCATCCGGCAAGCCATGGCCGTAAGCATCCAGATCTGCGTATTGGCCCGCCCCGTCGCGGTCACCCGCTCAAACCGCGCGCGCGCCTCGGCCGGCTGGCCGCGCTGGAGCAGCTCGGCCCCTTCGCGGACAAGGGCCATGGCCTGGGTATCGGTCAGGTTCATGGGCCGGGTGTAACGGCGGTGGGGGTAGTTTGCTAGGGTGGGGTCTGGCCGGTTCTCCACACTATCCATCGCCCGATATTCATGCGAACCTCTGCCCAGTCCAACAAGATCGGAGCCGCCATGCCTCGCCTGATCCCCCTTGCCGCCGTGCTTGCCGCGCTGGTGGCCGTGCCCGCTCTCGCCGCGCCCAAGCAGACCGTGATGCCCGAGAACCCCGAGGCGCGGGCGTTTCAGGAGCAGTTCGGCTTCTCCGATGCCGTGATCCACGGCGACACGGTCTACCTCTCCGGCGTGGTCGCCGGGGCGCCGCCGGCCGGGGCCGACCCGGTGGAGCACTATGCCCGCACGTTCGAGCGGATCGGCGCGATCCTGGCGCGGGCCGGATCGAGCTGGGACGACGTGCTGGACATCACCACCTTCCACACCGACATCGACGCCTCGATCACCCCGCTGGCCACGGCCAAGAACCGCTATGTAAAGGCCCCCTTCCCGACCTGGACCGCGATCGGCGTGCGGCGGCTTTACGAGCCCACCGCCGTGGTCGAGATCAAGGTCGTGGCGCGGCTGACACCCAAGCGGAAGGGTGGGCGGTAAGGGCCGGCAGGTCGCTTGATCGCTGCTGGCAGGCCCACTTTCGCGCACGCAGTGCCGATAATTGTTTAGCGCTTCATTATTGCGTGACATCAGGTCATGTCATTGCATTCATGTGGTTTGTATTGACAGGTGCAGAAATAGATATAATCTCTGCCACATCAAAAGATTCACTAAAGTTGCCGTGAAGCAATTCATCGAATTCTGACCGCGAAGACTTGGTGTTGGCGCCGATCTTCACGGTCAGTTCGTGACTGCAACAGTTGGTGGGCCGCAAAGAACAGGCAGGGCGCGCATCCGCCCAGTGATCCGGCCCGGTGCCGGGTTGGAGGTGTATCATGGCGATTTCTCCCGGCTTCGCGATCAAGCACATCCGGCCGTGCGGCGATGGGTATGAGGCCTATTGCAACGACGGGATGATCGATTTGCTGTCGGGACTGCGCTTTTCCTACCCCGACATCGCCCAGATCTTCGCCTTGTGGCGCAATGTCAGCGAAGCTGATCCGCATGGCCAGTCTGACCAGTTCGTGGCCGCCGCCCGGGAAGTGGCAATGGCCCGCTGGGGCGAGCTCTATCCCACGAACGAGTCGACGTTGATGTTCCTCACGGCCCATCAACTCGCCGCGTTGAGCGAGGCTGGCGCAAACGCGGGGCCCAATCGGCAGGTCGTGTGGAACTATGGCGCTGAACTGGCGATCTGCGTGACGATCAACCACGACACCGGGGCCTACCACATCCGCTGGGATGCACAGGGCTGTGTGGCCGGCACAGACAATAGCGGCAACATCAACCACTTCGTGCGGCTGCTCTAGCGCCTGAGCTTGCGCTCCATCCGATAATCTGCTGCCTTGCCCGTGTCCTGCACCGAGTCCCAAAGCGGCTGGTACAGGATGCTCCAAGGGGGGAGGAGAGGACTGGATGGTTTCACTGATCTACGTCAGCAGGGCGGCGGCTGACCTGGCCCCCGATGACCTGGCGGCACTGGGCGAAGCGGCCGCAGCGGCCAATGCGGCCTGCGGGATTACCGGGATGCTGGCCTATAATGGTGAGCACTTCATGCAATTGCTCGAAGGCCAGGACGCGGCAGTCGATGCACTGCTGGAGCGGATCGCGGCGGACCCGCGCCACCGCGATCTGGTGGTGATCCGGCGCGATGAGCGCCCGGCCCGCGAATGCCCCTACTGGTCGATGCGCGCCTTCCTGACCCCGCTCACCGGCGCCGGATCGGCCACCGAATTCGCCGCCCGGCTGCCCGAAACCTTCGCCACCGACACCCGCGTGGTCTTCACCAGCTTTGCTTCGATCAAGCGCGAGCTAGCCTGAACCTTCGGCAATTGTGGCAGTGGGCAGCGTCGCCGCGCGGCGCTAGGCTGCGGGTACAACAAAGGCGGGATAAATGACATGACGACGGAACAGACCGGTGGCTGCCTGTGCGGCGCGGTACGCTACAAGATCACGGCCGAGCCGTTCATGCAGGCGGTCTGCCACTGCAAGAACTGCCAGCGCCAGGCCGGCAGCGGCTGGTCGATGATCCTGGGCCTGCCCGAAAGCGGGGTGGAAATCAGCGGCACGGTCCAGACCTATGTCGATCACGGCACCAGCGGCGGCGAGGTTCACCGCCAGTTCTGCCCGACCTGCGGATCGCCGGTCTTCACCCGCGTGCCGGCTCAGGTGGGCGGGATCTTCGTCAAGGCCGGGACGCTCGACGATACCAGCAGCTTCAATCCGCAGATCCAGTTCTGGACCGCGAGCAAGCAGCACTGGATCGAGATCCCCGACGTGCCGGGCGTGCCGGGCAATCCGGGCTAGAGCCGCGCCAGCCGGGCCAGCGCTTCGTCGAGGGCCTGGAGAAAGCGTGAGCGGTCGGCCTTGGCGAAGGGGGCCGGGCCGCCAATCGCCTCGCCCCCGGCGCGCAGGTCAGCCATGATCGCGCGGGTGGCGATGGCGCTGCCGATTGAGGCATGGGTAAAGGGCTTGCCGGTCGACGAGATGACCGCCGCCCCGGCCTTGAGGCAGCGAGCGGCCAGCAGGATGTCGCTGGTTACCACCACGGAGCGGGCATCGGCGGCTTCGGCGATCCAGTCATCCGCCGCGTCGAAGGCATCGGACACGGTCACCCGCGCAATCAGCGGGTGATCGGGCACGCGCAGCCGCATGTTGCTGACCACCTTGACCGCGACCTGGCGGCGGAAGGCGACCTTGTAGATCTCCTCCTTGACCGGGCAGGCATCGGCATCGACCAGGATCGTCAGCGCAGTCATGGCCGGTTCAGCGCTTGCGCACGAATTCCGCGCGCAGGACCAGGCCCTTGATCCCGGGATAGCGGCAGTCGATCTCCTGCGCATCGCCGGTCAGCCGGATCGACGGGATGACGGTGCCCTGCTTGAGCGTCTGCCCGGCGCCCTTGACGGTCAGGTCCTTGATCAGCGTGACCGCATCGCCATCGGCCAGCACATTGCCGACCGCGTCGCGCACTTCGACCGCGCTTTCGGCCGCACGCTTGGCGGCCAGTTCCGAGGCGGGCAGCCATTCGCCGCTGTCCTCGTCATAGACATAGTCTTCGTCATCACCGGCCATTCGGGTTCCCCTTCCGCCGGCCGCCCTAGCGAGCGCGCACCACCTCGACAATGGTATCGCCAGCCGCGATCTCCGGCTTGTCCCAGAAGCCGAGCGAAACGCCATTGCGGACCAACCGGACAGCAAGGCCGGTGGCGATCTGATCGAGCGGTCGGCCCACCTCGTCGCTGCGGGCCGGGCGCTCGGTCAGCAGCAGGCCAGTATCGGCCGAGGCCAGATCGGCCAGGGTATCGACCGCGTGGCGATCGGCCGCGGCGCGGGCCAGCATGTGGCCGCCCATCCGGATCGGGTTGAGCACCACATTCGCCCCGGCCTGGGCCAACAGGTCCTCGTTCTCCTCCAGCCGGGCGGTCGCGCTGATCTGGACCTGGTGATTGAGCTGGCGGGCCGACAGCACGACCAGCGCGGCGACATCGTCCTGACTGGTCGAAACCAGCACCGCCCCGGCGGAGCCGATCCGCGCCGCCTTCAGCACGGCGTTGTGGGTCGCATCGCCCAGGATCGCGTTGAAGCCTTCGGCCATGGCCGCCTCGACCCGGGCGGGATCGGCATCGATCACGACGACCGCCTCGGGCTTCATGCCGCCGGCAACCAGCTCGCGTGCGGCGAAGTGGCCACCCGCGCCGAAGCCGCAGATGATGGTGTGGTCCTTCAGCGCGTTGCGGATCATGGCGGTGCGTATCCTGTCGATCGAATTGCGGAAGATGAAGTCATAGGCCGTGCCCAGGAAGATCAGCCAGACGAAGACCCGGATCGGCGTGACGACAAAGGATTCGAACAGCTTGGCCTGGTCGCTGACTGGCACGATATCGCCATAGCCGACCGTGGTGATGGTGATCGTGGTGAAATAGATCACGTCGACGAAGCTGATCGAACCGTCGATATTGTCGCGCAGGCCATCCCGGTCGAACCAGTGGACCGCGAGTGCCACCCCCATCAGGCCCAGGACCAGCAGGATCCGCACCCCCAGCGACTGCCACGGGGTCAGCGCCGGCCGCCGCCGCAGCGGGTGAAAGGCATCGGCGGCGCGCAGGCCCTGATGAGCGGTCTTGGTCACGGCGTCGCGCATAACCGCTTGATGCGCAATTCGTGTCCGCCGCGCAACAGGCGTTGACATGGGCGCGGCCCCGGCCAAGTCTGGCGGCAGCGGGGAGAGGAGAGCGGCATGGCAAAGGGGTGGGCGTGGATGCTGTGGGCGGCGGCGGCCTATAACTGGCTGATCAGCCTGCCGGTGCTGCTGAACCGCTGGATTGGCGCCGAAGATAAGATAAGCGTAATGCTCGTCGCCGCCTTCGGGGTGCTCTATGCGCTGGTCGCGAGCAACCCCGCACGGTTGGCCCCGGCGCTGTGGGCGGGCGTGGTCGGCAAGCTGGGGCTGGTGGTGCTGCTCGCGCCCGCGATTGCAGCAGGGACGGCGGCCCCAGGGACAGCACCGGTGCTGGCAGGCGACCTGCTCTTCACCGCTGGCTTCCTGGCGCTGCTGCTTGGGCCCGCGCGGAACCGGGGAGCAGGGCTATGACGGGAGACCTTGCCGCGCGGCGGCTGGCCGTGGTGGGGGTGGCCTTGCTGCTGGCCAGCATGCTGACCGGGTTTGCCATCGGCGCGGTACCCAATCCACGTATGGCACTTTCGGCGCACCTGGCGGGTACGACCAGCGCGCTGATGCTGCTGGCGCTGTCGGCAATCTGGCACCGCGTCACCCTGGGCCCGCGCGGCCACGGCTGGGCTAGCGGCCTGTTGGCCTTCGGCGCAGTGACCAATTGGGCGGCCGTGCTGCTGGCAGCAGTCTGGGGCGCCGGAGCGAGCACCATGCCGATTGCCGCCAAGGGCATGACCGGCGCGGCCTGGCAGGAGAATGTGATCGCGGCTGCGCTGTTGGCGCTGTCGCTGGCGATCGTGGTGGGGCTGGGGCTGGTCCTGCGCGGCCTGCTGGCGCGAGGCGAGTGACCTGTGGCGATTGACCGCACCATCATCCGCCTTGGCCCGCAGCACCGCAATGACGCGATTGCCACGCTGGCGGCGGCGTTCCAGAGCGATCCGGCGGTAAGCTGGATCATCCCCGATGCGGCCGAACGCGCCCGCCGCCTGCCGAAGATGTTTGCCTGGCTGTGGGACGATCATCAGCGCCACGGGATCGCGCTCGGCACGCCGGGCTGCGAGGCAGTGACGCTGTGGCGGCTGCCGGGCAAGGTCCATCACCACGATCCGCTCTGGCCGCCTGAGATCATGCGCCTGCTTGGTATCTTCGGGCGGCGGATCCTGCGGGCCAGCACGGTGGGCGATGCGATTGGCGCGCACCTGGCTAAGGGTGAGGACTGGTACTACCTGCGCTATGCCGGGGTGCGGCCCGATTGCCAGGGCCAGGGACTGGGCGGCCTCACCATCCGCGCCGGGCTGGCCGAGGCGACCGCGGCGGGCAAACCGGCGCTGCTGGAAACCGCGACCGCGGGCAATGTCGGCATCTACCTGCGGTTGGGCTTTGCCGTGCACGAGGAGTGGGACGTGCCGGCCAAGGACGGTCCACACTTCTGGTCGATGTCGCGCCCGGTTTAGAAGCCGCTCGCGAGGAACTCCTCGGCCAGCCCCGCCAGCAGGGCGGTCCCGCGCGGCAGGACGGCTTCGTCCACCATCATGCGGGGTGAGTGGATTCCGCAGCACGAATTCCAGTCAGTCCCGTCCTCGGCAACCCCCAGGAAAAACATCGCGCCGGGGACCTTCTCGAGCACATAGGAGAAGTCCTCTGCCCCCATGATCGGGGCGGACAGGGTCTGCCAGGCACCGGCACCGAACAGGCCATCCGTCACGCGCTCACCAAAGGCGACCGCCCTGGCATCGCAGATCGTCACCGGGAAGCCTTCGATCACGTTCACTTCGGCGGTGAGGCCGTGGGCCCCGGCGATGCCTGCGGCAAGCTGGCGCAGCGCGGCGTGCAGCTTTGCCCGGTGGCGCGGTGAGAGCGTGCGCATCGTGCCCTTGAGCGTCGCAAAATCGGCGATCACGTTATGCGCCGTTCCGCCCTCGATCCGCGCGACAGTGACCACCACCGGATCGTGCGCGTTGAACTGGCGCGTGACCATGCTCTGGATCGCCAGCACGATCTCGCAGGCCACCGGCACAGGATCCTGCGTCTGGTGCGGCATCGAGGCGTGGCCGCCCGCGCCCTTGACCGTGATCTCGAACTGGTCGGCCGCCGCCATCAGCGGTCCGGGCCGTCCGGCAACCAGACCGTGGCGGGCATTGGGCATGACGTGAAGCGCGAAGGCGGCATCGGGCAGCGGATCGATCAGGCCATCCTCCAACATGAAGCGCGCGCCGTGGTGGCCTTCCTCACCCGGCTGGAACATGAAGGAGACCGTGCCTTTCAGCTCGGCCTGTCGCGCTGCCAGCACCCGCGCCGCCCCGGCCAGCATGGCGGTGTGGGCATCGTGCCCGCAGGCATGCATCGCCCCCTGGATCTGCGAGGCGAAGGGCAGCCCGGTTTCCTCCGGCATCGGCAGGGCATCCATATCCCCGCGCAGCAGAACATGGCGGCCCGGTTCCGCGCCGTGCAGCGTGGCGACCAGGCCCGTGGTCGACGGCCCCTCGCGCCAGGTCAGCGGCAGGTCGGCCAGGGCGGCGCGGACCTTGTCGCGGGTGCGCGGTGTGTGGAGGCCAAGCTCCGGCTCGGCATGGATTGCGCGGCGCAGCGCAACGACCTCGTCCGAGATCGCGCGCGCGGCTTCAAGCAGATGACTGTGGAGCATGGGCGGATGATAGCCGCCCCGCTGCCGGCGTCTAGGCCGGCGATGGCCTAGGCCCCGATCCGTGCCGCGATCCGCCGCGCCGCGGCATTGTGCATCAGCACCGAGACCACCAGCAGCAAGTTGAGCACCACCGCCTGGTAGATCATGTAGTACAGCGGCTTGCCGGCGAACATCGACAGCCCCAGCACGATCGCGCGCGGATTGGGGCCGAGGACCTTGCACATGAACAGCAAGGGCGGCGCCTCGGCGCGGACGGCGGCAGCGATCTCGGCCAGGCGGGCCGGATCGCCCTTGGCCGCATCGACCGCAGCGTCGATCCGCAGCGCGTGCGGGGTCATCCCGCTGGCGGCGTTGAGATAGGCCGAAACGAAGACCCCAAACAGGCTCTTGCTCGTCGCGGAGCCGGCCTGGCCATGGCTATGTCGGATCCACGGCGTGCCATAGACATACCACTGGTACTGACGCCGCTGGACCTCGACATGATTGGACTGCACCGCGTGGCTGACCCCCGCGACGATCAGCAGGATCCAGCCGGTGCTGCCGCTGAAGAACCCGGCTTCACCCGCCAGCACCGCACCCAGGATCAGGTAGAGCACGATATGGCTGGCATAGTCGCACACCCCATCGACCATCTCGCCGATCGGGCTGGTCCGGCCGGTCATCCGCGCCAGGTCGCCATCGGCGCCGTCGACCACGTGCCAGCCCATGTGCAGCGCCATGCCCAGCGCCGCGCCGACCGGCCAGGCCAGGTTGGCGTAAACGATGCCCGCCGCGACCACCATCAGCCCGCCGAAGACCGACACCATGTTCGGCGTGATCGGCGTGCGGGCCAGGCCGCGCGCCAGCTGCCAGGCGAGCGGATGATAGATGTAATGATTGAGCGGATCCTGCAGCTCGCGCGGGCGCTGCGGCCGTGCCGGTTTGCCCTGCTTTGCGCCCGCCATCGCCTGTTCCAAGTCCTGCCCCGCCTTGCTGTAAACGGCCCCGCGGCCCTGTTTCCCCTTAGCGGCGTGGGGGCCCGCCTAACAAGGGCCTGACGGCGGATTTGCCACGCGCAGGAATGGTGCTATGCTAGTAAGCCTGCATTGCGCAGGTGTAATCACCGGATGTGGCGATATTCCAACAGGAAAGCGCCGGATTCGGGGCCGGATCGGGAGAGGTCGCGGTGGCCAAGGCAGGCCGCTCAATCCCGCTATTCGGCTTGACCTGCGCCAAACTTCTTGCTTTTGGCGCGCGATTTTACAATGGGGCGGCCTTTCATTGGGGCCGCGCTGCGCCGCTCGAGAAGGATTGAGACATAATGAAGCCCATCAAGGTCGCCATGATTGGCGTTGGGAATTGCGCCAGCTCGCTGGTTCAGGGGGTTGAGTACTATCGCCAGAACAATTCCTCGCAGGGCCTGATCCACGACAAGATCGGCGGCTACGGCGCGAGCGACGTGGCCTTCGTGCTTGGTATCGATGTCGATGCCCGTAAGGTCGGCAAGGACATCGCCGAAGCGATCTTCGCCAAGCCGAACAACACCGCCGTGTTCCAGGCCGAAGTGCCGCTGACCGGCGCCAAGGTAATCATGGGCAAGGTGTCGGACGGCGTTGCCCCGCACATGACCACGGTCGGCGAGAAGGGCTTCATCGTTGCTGACGAGGCCGAGGCTGACCAGGCCCGCATCGTCCAGGCGATCAAGGATTCGGGCGCCGAAGTGCTGATCAACTTCCTCCCTGTCGGGTCGCAGGAAGCCACCGAGTTCTACATGAACTGCGCGCTGGAAGCCGGTGTGGCCGTGGTCAACTGCATGCCGGTGTTCATCGCCAGCAACCCGGAGTGGGAAGCCAAGTTCCGCGCCAAGAACATCCCGATCGTGGGTGACGACATCAAGGCCCAGGTTGGCGCCACGATCGTCCACCGCGTGCTCTCCAGCCTGTTCGCCGCCCGCGGCGTGACGGTTGAGCGGACCTACCAGCTCAACACCGGCGGCAACACCGACTTCATGAACATGCTGGACCGTCAGCGCCTCGGTTCGAAGAAGGAATCGAAGACCGAAGCCGTTCAGGCCATGCTGGCCCAGCGCCTCGAAGACGAGAACATCCACGTCGGCCCGTCGGACTATGTTCCCTGGCAGAAGGACAACAAGCTGTGCTTCCTGCGCCTCGAAGGCCTGCAGTGGGGCAATGTGCCGATGGAACTGGAACTCCGCCTCTCGGTGGAAGACAGCCCGAACTCGGCCGCCTGCGTCATGGACGCGATCCGCTGCGCCAAGCTGGCGCTGGACCGCGGTGAAGGCGGCGCCGTGATCGGTGCCTCGGCCTACTTCTGCAAGCACCCGCCGCAGCAGTTCAACGATGACCTCGCCGCCCAGATGGTTGAGGAATACATCGCCGACACCGCGCTGGCCGCTGAATAAGCAGAGCCAAGCGGTTCAAGGAGCGGCGCCGGACATTTCCGGCGCCGTTTCTGTTTGAGGGTTTGAGTCTTGGCGCGTGCGCCAATCGCCTCCGCGATTGGCTGGCAACACCGGCCCGCGCCCCCGGCCCAACCACCCCGAGGGTACCATAAATGGGTGGTTGGGCCGGGGGCGCGGGCCGGTGTTGCCCTTCGCGTCAGCGAAGATAAGGAAAGCTATATGGACGCTCTGATTATTGCCGCCGGTTTCGGTAGCCGCTTGCGGGATGTTTCCGATTCCAAGCCGCTCACCCCGATCGCGGGCGTTCCGCTGCTCGAACTCGGCGTGCGGCAGGCCAAAGCTGCGGGCGTCAACCGCGTGGTCGTGGTGACGGGCCACGAAGCCGAACGGATCGAGGCAGCGCTGCCCGCGATTTCAGAACGCGTCGGCATTCCGGTCGTTTCACAGCGGGTGGATGACTGGTCCAAGCCGAACGGCTGGTCGGTTATGGCCGGCGCCGACGTGATGGACGGCAATTACCTGCTGATGATGTCCGACCACATCTTTTCCGCCCCGATCCTGACCGCGCTGGCCCAGCAGCATGGGCCTGATCGCGGCGTGACCCTGGCGGTCGATTACCGCTGCGACAATCCGCTGGTCGATCCCGATGACGCGACCTGGGTCAAGCTCGACGAGCGCGGCTTCATCCGTGCCATCGGCAAGACGATCCCCGAATATGACGCGGTCGATTGCGGGGCCTTCCTCGCCACGCCCGAACTGGCCGATGCGATCCGCGCCGCGATTGCCGAAGGCAAGGCCGGGAGCCTGTCCGAAGGGATGCAGCGCCTGGCCGATGCCGGCCGCGCGGCGACGCTGGACATCGGCACGGCCTGGTGGCTCGATGTCGACGATCCGCGCGCGCACGAGCTGGCCGAGGCCCAGGCCCCGCGCGAACTGCCCGAGATCTACGGCTAAGGCTTAGGGATACTTCATCCCGATCCGGCTGGTCAGACCGGGCTTCGGCACGTTCAGGCGGACCGAGCGGAACTGCGGCAGGCCAGCCAGCGTCGCCGGGTTGTTCGAGAAGCCATAGCCTTCGGCCGGCAGGCCCAGACCAGTCCGGTCGAACCGGCCATCGCGGTTCTCGTCATGATAGAGCGCCAGAGCATAGACCCCGGGCTTGGGCACGAAGATGCAGCCGCGCGTCGTGCCGGGGGTCGCATCGACCCGGCCGACGTAAAGCGAGCCGCGCTTGACCAGGAACTTCGACGAATCGTCGGCATAAAGTGTGATCGCGATCACCCCGTTGCCGTTGCGCACGTTATCGACCACCACGTTGAGCCAGGTGCCGCTGGCCGGGCCGGTGCAACCGGCGGGTGCGGCGGCGGGCGCGCTGGCTGCCGTGGGAGCAGCAGCCGATACCAGTGCAGCAAGAGCAAGGGCCGCGGCGCGGAAACGTCGGGGCTGGGTCATCGCTTCGTCATCCTGTCTGTTGGGGAAGCCTGGCACGCGAATATGGCACCTGCCTGCGGTGCACTGCCTGCCAGATGTTACCCCCCAATTACGATTCGCCCGCTGAATAGTGGGTGAATTGGGCAACAATTGGGTAAGCCGTCAGGATTCGTCAACCACCCGGCCCGACTCAAGCCGGATCACCTGATCGGCCAGATCGAGCGGCGCGCCGCGATGGGCGATCAGTACAATCGTCATCCGGCCGCGCAGGCGGCCCAGTGCGGCCGCGATTGCCGCCTCGTTGTCTGCATCGAGCGCCGAGGTGGCCTCGTCCAGGATCAGCAACTGCGGATCGCGCAGCAGCGCCCGGGCCAGCATGAGCCGCTGCCGTTCCCCGCCCGAGAGCCGCCGTCCGCCATCGCCGAGCCGGGTGTCGAGTCCCTCTGGCAGGCCGCGCACGAAATCGGCGGCGGCCGCATCCTCCAGCGCCGCCCAGACCTGCGCATCGCTGGCCGCAGGCGCGGCCCAGCGGAGGTTATCGCGCAGGCTCGCGGCCACGAGCAGCGGGTCCTGGTCGATATAGGCCACCTGCGCGCGCCAGGCCCGCTGTGCCGCGCCTTCCAGCACCGCGCCGTCGATCGTCACGGTGCCCTGATCCGGACCAAGCAGCCCGGCGAGCAAGTCGGCAACGGTGCTCTTGCCGGCGCCCGATGGCCCGACCAGCGCGGTGATCTGCCGGGCCGGGATGGCTAGCGATACCTCCGCCAGGGCCGGTTCGGCCTGTCCGGCATAATGAAGCGTCACCCGGTTGAACCGCGCCGCACGCGCCAGGCCGGGCGCAGCGGCCGGGGTCAGCGGCGCTTCGGCGGCGGCGCGCATGGCGGCGATCTGGGCTTCGGCCGCGGCCAGGGCCGGGGCGGCATGGCGCCATTGCTGCCAGGCTTCCTGCAGGATGCCGATCAGGGGCAGAGCCCGCGCAAAGACCGCGATGAGTGGCAGGACGGTGACAACCGAGAGCTGCCCCTGGGCCAGCGCCAGCCAGACCAGCAGTGCCAGCGCCGCCGCGCCGCCGGTCTGCAACAGGAACTGACCCAGCGCCTGGCCGGTGTGATAGGCCTGCCGCGAGGCGCCAAGCTCGGCAAAGCCGGACATGACCATGGCCTCGGCCTCGGCCTCGCGGCCCAGGATCTTGATCGAACGCAGCGCGCCCAGGGCTTCGCCGATCGCACTGTGGACCCGGTCCCAGATCGCGCCCAGCGCCTCACCCAGCCGGGCCGCCTGGCCGCGCAAACCGCGATAGGCCAGCAGCACCAGCAGACCGGCCAGCCCGCCGCCCAGCGCGAACAGCGGATAGATCGCCAGCGCCGCCAGCCCCAGCGCCAGCAAGGTCACGACCGTGGTCGTGGCCAACAGCAGCTGGTTGACCCCTTGCCCGACCCGGTCGAGATTGGTGATCAGCAGGCTGGCCTGATCGGACCGGCGCAGGCCCTGCAGGGTGCGCCAGTCGGCCCCCAGCAAGGCCTGCCAGGCGCGTTGCCGCAGGCCATCGACCAGCGCCAGCTCCAGCGTCAAGGCAGCGCGGTTGCGGGCCATGACCAGGGCGGCGCGCGCGGCGACCAGCACCACGAACAGCGCCAGCAGCGCTGGCAGGTTCCGGCCCAGGCCAAGGTCCGCGATCGCCCCGGCCAGCGGCCCGCCCATCGCACTGCCCGGCCCGGCCAGCCCCGCCAGCAGCGGAACCAGCAGGACCAGCCCGATCCCTTCGGTCAGGGCGGCGGCGATCTGCAGCACGGCAACGCGGGGAGCCAGCTGGCGCACGCGCGGATCGCGCATCGCTTCCTGACCGGCCGGTGCTGCCCCCATTTGCCTGGTTCCCGTCCTAGTTTCTGCCGCGGATGTAATTGACATAGCGCGCCGTCAGCAGCCCGCGCATCAGGGTGAACTCTATCGGCATGAATTTCTGCGCGTCCAGCTCGGTCTCTTCCGGCAAGGCATCCAGCGCGGCACGCAGGCGCGGCACATCGATCATCGCGGCCAGTTCGGGATCGTCGGCGATCCGGTCCAGCTCTTCGCGATAGTCCGCCGCCTTGCGCCGGATCCGCAGCAGCCAGTCGGAGTCCCAGCGGCCGTTGCGGCGGTTCAGGCGCTGCTCCTCGGGCATGAGCCCGCGGCCCAGTTCCTTGGCCAGCCAGCGCGGAATCCCGTCGCGCATGAACAGGTCAGTCGGCAGGCCGAAGCAGAATTCCACGAAGGGCCGGTAGGCCATCGGATCGCGCAGCGGAATCCCGTACAATTGCTCAAACGCCTGGTACACCTCGGCACCCTCGGAGTCCTCGTTGGCGAACAGCAGTTCGCGCGCATGGGCCCGGCTGCGCGGCTGGTAGCGGCTGAATTCGAACCGCGATTCGGCCAGGCGGCGGTTGGCCCCGGACCTTTCCCGGAAGGCGGCAGTTAGCGGCGCCATCAGTTCGCGAAACACCTTGGCGCCCGGGTGCCAGATACCGAACATGCGGCGCCACCAGGAATCCGGCAGAAATGGCACCAGGCACATCACGATGAACTTGCGCAGCATCGAGCGGCTGTCGTTGGGCCAGTGCCGCAGCGCCAACCAGAGCTGCCGCCAGCGGCCCGTCCGCAGATATTCGACAAAGGCCCACTCACCCTTGTCGCTGAAAGTGAAATTGCCCCACTCGGCGATCAGCAGCACGTCGCAGCCGGCCCGCTGTGCTCCATCAAACAGGCCGTGGAACACGTACATGTTACATAGTCCGGACGGCGCCCCCTCCATCGCCCGGAACAGGTCATCCCAGCGGTAATCGTGGCCACGACCCGGATTGTCGGTGAAGTGCGGCTCGATCGCCGGATACATCGCGGCAAAGGCCTCAACCATCGGACGCTCGTTGCCGTTCGAGCCAACCGCCTCGATGCCGTCCCACCCCGCTTCGGGATGGAACGTGAAGGTCGGCAGGCGCTGTCCGGGGGGCAGCAGCCTCGCGGCGCGCACCACCACCTGGGGGCTGTCGAGCCCGCTAGAGAGGGTCGCGCCGGGCCGCGCGAATGGTGCCACAACTGCGGCCACAGCCTCGTCCAGCAGTTCTCGGGCACGTTCGATATAGGCCTGGGTGCTGGGCAGGCGCACCTGCGGCACCTTGGCCAGATCGTAGTAGCATTTCAGCCGACGCTGCTGTCCCGGCACCAGTTCGACCACGCAGCCCAGCGGCACCCGGGCAAGTCCTTCGAACCAGGCAGCCTCGCGATCGGTGAAGTTGATCATCGCGCTGTCGGCAACGCGTGCTTCGTTCAGTTGCCGGGGAAATCCCGCAGCAAAGATCGCCCGCGGCACCGATGCTGCGGCCACGGCTGAATCATTGCTGGCGTAAAGGAGCGGCGGGGCGCGGAGCGGGCTGCGCGACAGCCGCACCGCGCCAGTCGCGGGATCGGCCACGATCGCGCAGTATTCCCCGATGACCCGAAGATCGACCGCATCGCCCCAGCGCGCCAGCGCCGCGCCATAGAGCCGGGCCGGATCGCCCGGCGGTTCGGCCAGTTCTGCGGCCAGGGCCACGGCATTGTCGATCCAGCCATGAAAGGCCACCAAGCGGCCATCGGCCATGGCAGATGGCTGCCATTGGGTGGCACCGGCCTGGCTCTGGTCGACCGGGCGCCACGCGAAGTGCAGGCCCGCCGCCGTGCATGACTGGCCCTTGCCGCCGATCCCTGAGCACAGCGCGGCAGCAAGAACTTGGCTGTCAAATAGGTTTGGCGCCGTAGCTCGGCCCGGCCAATGCGCGCAGAATGCCAGCACGTTAGTCTAGATGGCCTGTCCGGGCTGCCCGGCAATCCCAGCAACGGGCAGACAGTTTACCACCGCCGGCGACAGGATCAGGTCTTTTGACCGTTACCCTGACCGAGCGGGGTCTGGGCGCCCGCGACATCCGCCAACTGGCCCAGGTGGGTCAGTTCAGGCTTCGTCCAGGTCTTCTCTTGCGACTGCTTCTGCTGCTGCGACATCGAATGCAACTCCACCTTGTCAGACCGCGCTTCCGGGCCATTTGTGACGGCAAATACATAGTTTCCGGACCGCTGGCTAGGGGGCGCTTGCAGTGCCGAAGCGTGCCAGCGGGCGAAAAGGCTGGTCCAGCGCGCCGATCAGAATTTCCGGGCCAAGCTCAACCCAGGCATGCAGATCGTCGAGGCCGCCGCGCGCCGCACCGGGCAGCACCGCGATCACCAGCTGCGCCGGTCGGCCGCGCCGCGACAGCATCCAGTGGAGCGCCATCGCGCGCGGCAGGCACTTGCTTTCACCCGGCAGCCGCCGCGCCGCCCGCTCGACCGCGCGGGCCAGCCGGCGATCGCTATCGCTGGCGCTGCCGGGCAGGGGCCGGTTCGCGACCGGGCCCAGCAGTCTTCGCCACCAGCGCAGTTGCAAGCCGGCCACCAGCACCCTTGCCGCCAGCAGCAGCAATGCGGCTTCGGCCACCAGCAGGCGCCAGCGGGTCATGCCCCGGTCAGCAGCCCTGCCGCCATGAGCTGCGCCAGGAAGGCATCGACATCCTCGGCGATATCATCCGGTCCGGCACCGAAATCGGCCGCCAGGGCTGCAATCAGCCCAGCCCGGTCATGCTGCCCGTCAAGCGCCAGCCAGATCGCCCGCGCCGTCCCCGTCAGGGAGAAGAAGTCGCCAGAAGCGAGGCTCATCACCACGATCTCGTCATCGATGGTGGTTTCGGTAAACCGCCCGGCGGCTTTGGCGAGTGTCATTGTGCAAGCTCCCTGATCCGTTCCGCCACCAGTTCGAGCGAAGCCGCAAAGCCCTCACGCGACCGCGGCCGGGTCAGCCGGGCCATCCGCAATTGCCCGGCCAGCCGTGCCCGCAGGGCAAACAGCTCGGCCCGCTCGGGGCGAACAGCTTCGGCAAAGATATCCTGCGTGTAGTGGTCGTCTGCAAGCCGCGCAAAGCGCTCGGCTCCGGTGATCGGCTCCCAGGCCAGCTCGGGTCCTTCGGCCAGGAAGACCAGCGTATCGAACGTCAGCGGCTGGCCAACATCGCCGGCCAGCGGCAGAGCATAATGCTTGCCGGTATCGGCACCGACCGGCTGGACCGGCGTGACTCCGGTCAGGGCGAAGGCATCTTCGCGCAGCTTCAGCCGCTTGTGCCCCGGCATCGCCAGCACCCGATCGGTGGCGGCCAGATCGACCAGCAGGGTATCATCGCAGAACAGCGGGAAGCCCATGGCCCCCAGTCCCGCTGCCAGGGTCGATTTGCCCGCGCCGCCCGGCCCGGTAAAGGCAAAGACCCGCCCGTTATGGGCCACGGCCGAGGCGTGGAACGGCAGGAAGCCGTTGAGGCAGGCAACCCCGGCATAGACCGAACCGTTGAGCCACAGGATCTCCTCGTCCGGATCGGCATTTTCGGGCCGTTCAATCGTGATCCCCACGCCCGGCTGGTAGAGATAGCCATAGCCGCTTTCGCAGCGCAGCAGGAACTGGCCATCGGCAATGCAGCGATATCCCGGCTCCAGCTGGACCCCCGCCAGGCTGTGCGGCACGGGCCCGTAATGCCACGCGGTTTCGCGCGCCAGCACGGCCATGGCTTCGGCAGGAGAACGGGCGGCAACCATGCTGCGTGCTCTGCCGTCGCCGCCGCTGCGGGTCAATCGGCCGCACTGGTTAATCCCGCGCCCAGATACCGTGTGGAAAACACCGGTCTTCCGGTTGTTACTACCAGATGTGGTGGGTAAGCGCCGGGTAAGGGAGGCCTTTGCCGCAGCCATGCCTCAACCGTTGATTTCTCCGTCGATCCTCTCGGCCGATTTTGCCCGGCTGGGGGAAGAAGTGCGCGCAGTCGATGCCGCCGGGGCGGACTGGATCCATGTCGATGTCATGGACGGGCATTTCGTGCCCAACATCACGATTGGGCCGATGGTGGTAAAGGCGCTGCGCCCGCACACGGCCAAGCCGCTCGACGTTCACCTGATGATCAGCCCGGTCGACAGCTACCTGGCCGCCTTTGCCGAGGCCGGGGCCGATATCATCACCGTCCACCCCGAAGCCGGGCCGCACATCCATCGCACGGTCCAGGCGATCAAGGGGCTGGGCAAGCTGGCCGGTGTCTCGCTCAACCCCGGCACCCCGGCCAAGATGCTGGACTACCTGATCGACGATATCGACCTAGTCCTGATCATGAGCGTCAATCCCGGGTTCGGCGGGCAGAGCTTCATCACCAGCCAGCTCCGCAAGATCGAGGCAGTGCGCAAGGCGATCGACAAGAGCGGCCGCGACATCCGGCTTGAGGTTGACGGCGGCGTCGATATCGAAACCGCGCGGCTCTGCGTCATGGCCGGCGCGGACGTGCTGGTGGCCGGGACCGCGACCTTCCGCGGCGGGCCCGAGCAGTACGCCGCCAATATCGCTGCGCTGAAGGCAGCCGGCGGGGCATGATGGAGGCGATGAGCCAGACCCGCGATCATACCAACCCCGACGACGGGCTGGGCGCGCCTGCCATACCGCTTGGGCACGGCAATGACTCGCTGGTCGAGCCCGCCGCACCAGGCCAGAGCGAGCTGGTCGAGCCGGGCCGCGCGCTGGCGCTGGCCGATTTCTCGCCGCCGTCGCTGGGTGCGGGCGAACGGCTGCTGCGGCTGGCCTACCGGATGGGCGTGCCGGGTTCGACGCTGGCCGCGCCGTTCCGCAAGCCGGCCAAGCCGCGCCTGCTGGCCACGGTGCTCAATCCGCTGCCGGGCCAGAAGATGGCCGGGACCGCAATCCGCGCCGGGCACTTCCTGGTCCACGGGGTCAAGGCGCCGATTGCCCAGATCGACTTTGCCGGCGCGGCGCGGATGGCCCCGCCGCTCGAACGCGTGGTCCATTCCTTCGCCTGGCTGGCCGATCTCGAAGCCTCGGCCCCGCGCGAGCAGATCGTGCCGGTGGCCGAACGGGTGCTGGCCGCCTGGCTGGCCGCCAATCCCAGCCCGCCGTCGCGCCCGGGCAAGGGTCCGGCCTGGACCGTCGCCAATGCCGGCACGCGTGAGCTCAACTGGCTGGTCCACGCCCCGCTGATCCTCTCCGGCAATGACAAAGCCCAGCGCGCCCGCGTGCTTTCGGCGATGAACGATACCGCCCGCTGGCTCGACAAGAATGTCGGCCGGGCCGAGGACCTGCTGGCCGAAGTGACCGGCTGGTGCGGCATTGTCGCGGCCGGGCTGCTGCTGCCCGATGGCAAGCCGCGCCGCCTGTTTGGCGAGGCCGGCCTGATCAAGGCGCTGGGCGAGCTTGTGGGTGACGATGGCGGCATCCTCTCGCGCAGCCCGCTCGGCCAGATGGAAGTCATCGCGCTGCTGGTGCGGCTGCGGGCCTGCTACAGCGCGGTGCGGCGCGATCCGCCCGCCGCGCTTGAGGCGATCCTGGCGCTGCTGGTCCCGCCGCTGCTGGCGCTGACCCATGGCGATGGTTCGCTGGGTTCCTGGCAGGGCGGCTGGGCGGTCGATGCGGCCGACGTTTCGGCGCTGGTCGCCGCCTCGGGCGTGCGCACCCGGCCGCTGCGCGACGTGCGCCAATGGGGCTACCAGCGGGTGGTGGCGCAGAAGTCGATCCTGCAGTTCGATGCCGCCCCGCCGCCGCTGGCCAAGCACGCGCGCTCGGGCTGTGCCTCGACCCTGGCCTTCGAGCTGTCGCACATGGGCCAGCGCATCATTGTCAATTGCGGCGGTTCGGCCTGCGCCGGCGGCCTTATTCCGGTGCGGCTCGAACAGGGCCTGCGCGCCACCGCCGCGCACTCCACCCTGGCGCTTGACGATGCCAATTCGACTGCCGTGCTGATCAATGGCCGGATCGGCGGCGGAGTCTCCGAGGTCGAGGTCGACCGGCGGACCATCGCCGGGGAAAAGCTCTCGGGCGCGACCCGGCTTGAGGCGAGCCATAATGGCTATGTCCAGCGTTATGGCCTGACCCACCGCCGCATCCTGATCCTGCGCGACGAAGGCACCGAGCTGCGCGGCGAGGACCTGTTGGTCCCGGCTGGCGGCAAGGGCAAGAGCGGCAAGGTCGCCTTCGCGATCCGCTTCCACCTCGGCCCCGGGATCGAAGTGGGCCTGAGCGAAGATGGCCAGGGCGCGGGCCTCGCCATGCCCGATGGCTCCTACTGGCAGTTCCGCGCCGGGGGCCAGGTGACGGTTGAGGAAAGCATCTGGGCGGATGGCCAGGGCCGGCCCCAGCCGATCCAGCAACTGGTCCTGCAGGGCCTGGTATCACGCGGCGGCGGCAACTTTGCCTGGCTGCTGAAGAAGATGGGATAGCATTCACATGACTGAGGTGACGATCCGCCGGGCGCTGCTTTCGGTGTCCGACAAGGCCGGGCTGGTGGAACTGGGCCAGGCGCTGGCGGCGCGCGGGGTGGAACTGGTCTCGACCGGCGGCACGGCCAAGGCGCTGCGCGATGCGGGGCTGGCAGTGAAGGACATCTCCGAGCTGACCGGCTTTCCCGAGATGATGGACGGCCGGGTCAAGACGCTGCACCCCAAGGTCCACGGCGGGCTGCTGGCGGTGCGCGACAACGCGGAACACGCCAAGGCCATGGCCGACCACGCAATCGGCGCGATCGACCTGGTGGTTGTCAACCTCTATCCCTTCGAAGCCACGGTGGCCAAGGGCGCGGGCCGCGACGAGATCATCGAGAATATCGATATCGGCGGCCCTTCGATGGTCCGCTCGGCGGCCAAGAACCACGCCTATGTGACCATCGTTACCGACCCGGCCGACTATGCCGGTCTGCTGGCCGAGGTGGAGAAGACTGGCGGCGCCACCACCTATGATTTCCGCCGCCTGATGGCCGCCCGCGCCTATGCCGCGACCGCCGCCTATGACTCCATGATCAGCCAGTGGTTCGCCTTTGCCGACCAGCAGCAGCTCTTCCCCGAAACGCTCGCCGTGATCGGCAAGCGCGCCGAGGAGCTGCGCTATGGCGAAAACCCCCACCAGCGCGCCGCGCTTTATGTCCCGGCCGGCCCGCACGGCCGCGGGATTGCCCAGGCCCGGCAGGTCCAGGGCAAGGAGCTGTCCTACAACAATTACAATGACGCCGACGCCGCGCTGGAACTCGCCGCCGAATTCCGCAGCCAGGACCCGGCCGTCGTGATCGTCAAGCACGCCAACCCCTGCGGCGTGGCCCAGGGCGCCAGCCTGCTCGAAGCCTGGACCGGCGCGCTGCAATGCGATGACGTCTCGGCCTTTGGCGGGATCGTCGCGGTCAATGCGCCGCTCGACGGCCCGACCGCCGAAGCGATCTGCCAGATCTTCACCGAAGTGGTCGTGGCCCCCGATGCTGACGAGGCGGCGCTCGCCGCATTCGCCAGGAAGAAGAACCTGCGCCTGCTGCTGACCGGCGACTTGCCTGATCCGCGCCGCGGCGGCCTGATGGTCAAGCCGATCACCGGCGGCCTGTTGGTGCAGAGCCGCGACAACGGCGCGATCGGCCGCGATGACCTGAAGGTCGTGACCAAGCGTGCGCCGACCGAACAGGAACTGAAGGACTGCCTGTTCGCCTGGACCGTGGCCCGCCACGTCAAGTCGAACGCCATCGTCTATGCCAAGGACGGGATCACCGCCGGGATTGGTGCGGGCCAGATGAACCGCCGCGATTCGTCTCGGATCGCCGCCATGAAGGCCGCCGAAGCCGCCGGAAAGTTCGGCTGGGCGAACAGCCGCGCGGTTGGCAGTGCGGTTGCATCCGACGCCTTCTTCCCCTTCGCCGACGGCCTGCTCGCCGCTGCCGAAGCCGGGGCGACGGCGGTGATTCAGCCGGGCGGATCGATTCGCGACGAGGAGGTGATCGCCGCTGCGGATGCCGCTGGGCTCGCTATGGTCTTCACCGGAATGCGCCACTTCCGCCACTGAGTTCCTCGGTTGGCCGCAAGGACGCTTCGCTTCGCCGCTGAGGCGTGCGGCGGTGTGGATTGTTCACTTGGAAGTAAGGCGTTTTTCCGCAGGGAGAGCGCCGCAGTTAATCTTCGTTTCCGGAATCATCCCGATGGGCCTGTTCAACACCGACCTCTACCGCTCCTTCGGCCTCGGCTTTGCGCTGGGTGCGGTGCTGCTGGTCGGCTCGCTCTGGGCCCAGAGCGAAGACGGCATTTCCGGCAAGGTCATTCCCAAGGCCGAAGCCGCTGCCCCGGCCCTGCCTGACCGCACCCGGTGAGGCGAAGCCTCCTTCTTCCCGCAATTCTGGCGCTAGCCGCCGCCTGTCACCAAGCCCCGGCCAATGCCGGTGAGGTTGACGTGCTTGCGCCCGCCGCCGCGCGCCAGGCCAAGGAGACGCCCGGTCTCAAGACCGCGGTCTTTGCCGGTGGCTGCTTCTGGGGCGTCGAAGGCGTGTTCAGCCATGTCCTGGGCGTTAAGAGCGTCCTGACCGGTTACCACGGCGGCAGCGCCCGGACCGCCAATTACGAACGGATAGGCTACGGCGACACCGGCGATGCCGAGGCGGTGCAGGTCACCTATGACCCGGCCGTGGTGCGCTATGACCAGCTGGTGCGGATCTTCTTCTCGGTCGTCGCCGATCCGACGCTGAAGAACCGCCAGGGACCGGACGAAGGCACCCAATACCGCGCCGCGCTGGTGCCGCTGAGCGAGGAACAGCGCCTGGTGGCCAGCGCCTATCTCACCCAGATGAAGGCTTCCGGCGTCTGGAAGCAGCCGGTCATCACTCCGATCGAGGGCTACAAGAAGTTCTATCCGGCCGAAGGCTATCACCAGGACTTCATGGCCAAGAACCCCAGGCACCCTTATATCCTGGCCTGGGACGTGGCCAAGTTGGCGGCGCTGAAGAAGCGCTTCCCCGGTTTCTACAAGCCGGACTTCACCCGGGGCTGATTGCCGCCTATATCGGCCTCATGGCAGGTCATCATCATCACGACGAGCATTCGGGTCCCGGCCTGGTTGAGGCTGCGCGCCACGCGCTGACCGATGCAGGCGAGCAATGGACCGACATGCGCGCCGAGGTGTTCCACGCCCTCGCCGCGCAGGACCGTCCGGCCTCGGCCTATGACATTGCCGAGAATGTCTCCAAGGGCCGCGGCAAGCGGGTGGCGGCCAACTCGGTCTACCGGATCCTCGATCTGTTCGTGAAGACCAACCTGGCCCGCCGGGTCGAGAGCGCCAATGCCTATATCGCCAACAGCCACCCCGGTTGCCGCCATGACTGCATCTTCCTGATCTGCGATGTCTGCGGCCGGGCCGTGCACATCGATGACGACAAGCTGACCGGATCGCTGGTCGAGGCCGCCCGGACCGCCGGTTTTGCCGATATCCGCCCGGTCGTGGAACTGCGCGGGGTCTGCGCGCGCTGCAACTAGCCGAACTGGGTCAGGCTGAGCAGGTTCCCATCCGGATCGCCGAACCAGGCCACCTTGGCGCCGCCACCGGGCGAATGCCAGATCCCGTCGGCATCCTGGCCATAGCCGTCATAGACGTTGAACTTGACCCCCTTTGCCGCCAGCGCGCGCACCGTGCCAACGATATCGCGGACATTCCAGCCGATCACGGTGTGTCCCGTCGGCTGGTGGCCCGGTACCGTGGTCAGCCGCAGCGGGGTGCGGTTGCCCAGGTCGAACGTGGCGGCGTGATCGTCCTCGCCCAGCAGCCGCAGCCCCAGGATCCCGGCGTAGAACGGCTTTGAGCGGGCCCGATCGGCAGTCAGCACGAAGCAGACGGGGGCAGAGGCGGCGGGCAGGCTCATGGCGAATCTCCTTCGGTCCTGCACCGAACCTGCCTGATAGTCTCAATCGACACCAACAATTCAAGCGTGTAAGGCCCAAGGCATGAGTCAGTCTCCTGCCACGCCGTTGCTCGATACCGTCAATCTGCCCGCCGACCTGCGCAAACTGGCGCCCGAGCAGCTGCGCCAGCTGGCCGATGAACTGCGCACCGAGATGATCAGCGCAGTCGGCACTACCGGCGGGCACCTGGGCTCCGGGCTGGGCGTGGTCGAGCTGACCGTGGCGATCCACTATGTCTTCAACACCCCGGACGACAAGCTGATCTGGGACGTGGGCCACCAGGCCTATCCGCACAAGATCCTGACCGGGCGGCGCGACCGGATCCGCACCCTGCGCCAGGGCGGCGGCCTGTCGGGCTTCACCAAGCGCAGCGAGAGCGAATACGATCCGTTCGGCGCGGCGCACAGCTCCACCTCTATCTCGGCCGCGCTGGGCTTCGCCGTAGCCAACAAGCTGCAAGGCCAGCCCGGCAAGGGCATCGCCGTGATCGGCGACGGCGCGATGAGCGCGGGCATGGCCTATGAGGCGATGAACAACGCGCGCGAGGCCGGCAACCGGCTGGTCGTGATCCTCAACGATAACGACATGTCGATCGCGCCGCCGGTCGGCGGGCTCTCGGCCTATCTCGCCAGGATCGTCTCCTCGCGCCCGTTCCTGGAACTGCGCGAAGTGGCCCGCAAGATCTCGCGCAAGCTGCCCGAACCCCTGCACATCGCGGCCCGCAAGACCGACGAGTTCGCGCGCGGCATGGCGATGGGCGGGACCCTGTTCGAGGAACTGGGCTTCTACTATGTCGGCCCGATCGACGGGCACAATCTCGATCACCTGATCCCGGTGCTGGAGAATGTCCGCGATGCGGCCGAAGGCCCCTGCCTGATCCATGTCGTGACGCAGAAGGGCAAGGGCTATGCGCCCGCCGAGGCCAGCGCCGACAAGTACCACGGCGTCCAGAAGTTCGACGTGATCACCGGCGAGCAGGTCAAGGCCCCGGCCAAGGCCCCGGCCTATCAGAACGTCTTCGGCGAAACGCTGGCCAAGCTGGCCGAGAGCGATCCGAAGATCTGCGCGATCACCGCCGCCATGCCGAGCGGCACCGGTGTCGACAAGTTCGCCAAGGCCCATCCGGACCGCAGCTTCGATGTCGGTATTGCCGAACAGCACGCGGTGACCTTTGCCGCCGGCCTCGCCGCGCAGGGGATGCGGCCCTTCGCGGCGATCTATTCAACCTTCCTGCAGCGCGCCTTTGACCAGGTGGTCCATGACGTCGCAATCCAGAACCTGCCGGTCCGCTTTGCAATCGACCGCGCCGGGCTGGTTGGGGCCGATGGCGCGACCCACGCGGGCTCGTTCGACATCACCTATCTCGCCACCCTGCCCAACTTGGTGGTGATGGCCGCGGCCGACGAGGCCGAGCTGGTCCACATGACCTATACCGCCGCACTGCATGACAGCGGCCCGATCGCCTTCCGCTATCCGCGCGGCAACGGCATTGGCGTGCCCCTGCCCGAGGTGCCGCAGCAGCTGGAAATCGGCAAGGGCCGGGTGGTGCGCGAAGGGACCAAGGTTGCCCTGCTCTCGCTCGGCACGCGCCTCGCCGAAGCGCTTAAAGCCGCCGACGCGCTTGAGGCCAAGGGCCTCTCCACCACGGTTGCCGACCTGCGCTTTGCCAAGCCGCTCGATACCGACCTGATCCGCCGCCTGATGGCTGCCCATGAAGTGGTGGTGACAGTTGAGGAGGGCGCGATTGGCGGCCTCGGCGCCCATGTCCTGACCATGGCCAGCGACGAGGGGCTGCTTGACGCCGGCCTCAAGATCCGCACGCTGCGCCTGCCCGACACGTTCCAGGATCACGACAACCCGGACAAGCAATACGACGAAGCCGGCCTCAACGCGCCGCAGATCGTCGATGCCGTGCTGAAAGCGCTGCGGCATAATTCAGCGGGCGTGGAGGAAGCGCGGGCCTGACATGGCGGAGGGCACGATTGCTCCCTTCGAGGCGTGCTATTCAATTCCGAAGTTACTCGGCTGGATGCTGCTGGCCGCACCATTTGCGGCCTTTTCGGTTGAAATACTGGTTGGCGCGGTTCGCGGAGGCAGCATCGGCGGGGCGATCATTGGCGCGATTGGCCTGCTGTTCTTCGGTGGTGCGATCCTCGGCTTTCTGAGCCGCATGGTCGATCGCCGCGTCCAATTGCGGATCGATGACGAAGGGCTGTTGCTGCGCGCCCATTCGATGCACCCAATCCCGCTGCGCTCGATCAGGAGGATCGCAACCGACCTCGGCCGCATCATGCTGTTTCTGCACAAGCCCGCAAAGTATCCGATCGAAGGGCGTCTGCGGCGCTTTATCTATCGGATCAACGGCAGCCAGGCGCGGTCATTCTTTGGCGATGCCTGGGTCTGGACCGCATATTACGATGCATCGAAGGCCGAAGTGTTCGCGGCGATCGACGCCCATATCGTGCCAACCGCTTTCGAGCGCGATCTGGCGGGGCGGAGGTCCCCCAAGCGGAAGCATGACTGACGATGCGCCCTGACCTGAATGGTCGAGCGCTGAATTAACCCACCCAGCGCCAGATCCCCGCAGCCATGCCGTTCCCAGGAATGTGCGCCCAACTCGCGCCGAGCCACAGCACCAGCCCGCCCAGCCACGGCACCAGCCCCGCCTTGGCGAGACCGGCGAGCCTGGGCCAGTAGGAGGTCTTGGCTTC
This sequence comes from Sphingomonadaceae bacterium, assembly GCA_965284665.1. Lineage (GTDB taxonomy): Bacteria > Pseudomonadota > Alphaproteobacteria > Sphingomonadales > Sphingomonadaceae > Novosphingobium. The sequence goes on from OZ260108.1 coordinate 214,335, forward strand.
CCACCCGGCCCAGGCGGCGCCCATCAGCGCCTGCTTCTTGCGGTCCTGCATATGCGAGCCGACCAGCGCCAGGAAGCCGAGTGCGCCAGTCAGGACCAGGCTGCGCGGGGTCGGGCTGACCAGGGCGTGGCTGACCGCCCAGAGCGCGAAGCCCCACATCATCGGGTGGCGGGTGACATGGAACACGCCGTGGACCGACTTTTCCGCCAATGCTTCCGCACCGGGGGCGGGCAGCGCCGGATTGCCGGCAAAGCTGCCGGCGAAGAGCACGCTGGCGATCAGCATGAGGGCCGTTGCCAGGCCCCAGGGCAGGTTCTGCGATCCGTCCCACAGCCCGGCGCTGGGCGGGATCGCGCGGAAGGCCAGGACCATCCAGCCAAAGGTGGCGAGCGACACCAGCGAATAGACCACCGAGAACCCCGCCGCTCCCAGCCGGGCGACAAGCCCGGCACGCAAGGGGTGCGACATGGCAAAGTGGCTGCCGACAAAGGCAACCGAGGCGGCAATCAGGTTGGCAAGCGGATCCATTGGGTCCTCCCCATGTTTACGGCGTCAACATGGCTAGCACAGACCGGCGGGATTGCAACCCCGCCGGTCCTTACCCGGTCAGCCTACCACTCATAGGCCTTGGGCAATGCGCCTTCGGTTGGCACCTTGTAACGATCGCGCAGCTTGGTCTGGTGGTTGACCAGCGACTGTTCGACCCCGTCGATCATCACCCGGACCACGCCCGAGGTGTTTTCGAGCGGATCGCCATCCCAGATCACCACATCTCCGGCCAGACCGGGCTTGAGGCTACCGAACTTGTCGCCCATGCCGAGGATCGCGGCCGGGACCGAGCTGATCGCGGCAAAGGCCTTGCCCCAATCGAGCCCGCTGGCCCCCGGAACCTTGGTCAGCGAGACCAGGTTGCCGGCATATTGCGGGGCATAGCGCGGCTGATCGCCGAACGCGCCGAGGCCAACCCTGACCCCGGCGGCAGCCATCCGGCCGACGTTGGACTGGGTCGCGGCGAGCTGCTCGAAATTGGCGGGCAGATCGTTAAGCGGGGTGGCCAGGACCGGCACACCCGAGGCGGCCAGTTCCTTCGCCACCATCCAGCCTTCGGTCGCACCGATCAGGACCATCTTCAGCGCCGGGAAATCCGCCTTCAGCGCCAGCGCCATGCGCAGGTCGGCCGCGCGTTCGGCCCGAATGTAGAGCGGCTGGCGGCCGGTCACCACCGGCACCAGCGCGGCGGCATCGAAGCGGGTCAGCAAGGCATCGCCGGGCCGTTCGGGCGCGGCATCCTGCAGGCGCGGGTCAGCACCCTGACCGCCCCCACGGCGGGCCAGCTCGCGCGCTTCCATGAAGGCGTTGCGCAGCACGGCGTGAACCGCCGCACGGCTGCCCCCGGCCGCACGCGCGCCGGCTTCACCCAGCTCGACATACTGGAAAGCACGGGCCTGGGTGATCGGCTGGCCATCGCTGGCGAGATCGATAACTGCGCCCTGTCCGCCGAAGATTGCGCCGGTACGCAGCGGCGCCACGGCGGCGCGGGTTACCCCGCCGGCGCGGCTGACCGCGATGTGCTGGGCCAGCGGATTGATCGCGGGCGACAGATCGAGCGCCGCGTTGAACGGGCCCTTGTCGGCGCGTTCATCGTTCGATTCTTCGACCCCTTCGACATCGAACAGGCCGATATCGGTAACCGCGACGACCAGTCCCGGCGTGACCCATTTGCCCGAGGCATCGATGGTGCGGGCACCGGCGGGCACGGCAACGCCCGCCCCGGCGGCGAGCACCTTGCCATTGCGGAGCACGACCGTGCCGTTCGGGATCGGGGCCGAACCATCGCCGATCACGACGGTGGCATTGGTGATGGCCACATCCTCGGCCATGGCAGGAGCGGAAAGGGCGAGCAGCGCAGCGGCGCTGAGCAGCAGCTGGCGCGGCTTCATTTCACGTCTCCTTCACCGACCTGGCCCAGCTCGAAATCGCTGACCGGGCGGCGCTTGGGATCGGCCGCATCGAACAGCAGCGCGCCATCGACCCAGACCTTGTCGGGCCGCGAATAGACCGAGAGCGGATTGCCGTTCCACAGCACCACGTCGGCCATCTTGCCCTTCTCAAGGCTGCCGGTCTGCTGGTTGATCCCCATGGCCGTGGCGGGGTTGAGCGTCAGCCAGCGGATCACTTCGGCATCCGGTACTTCGATCCCGGCGCGGCGGGCGTCGCCCTGGGCCTTGGCGGCTTCCTGGTTCAGACGCTGGATGCCGTTCTCGTCATCCGAATGGATCACCACACAGGCCCCGGCCTTTTGCAGGATCCCGGCGTTTTCCGGAATCGCATCGTAGCTTTCCATCTTGAAGCCCCACCAGTCAGCCCAGATTGCCGAACAGGTGCCGGCGGCCTTGAGCAGGTCGCCGATCTTGTAGGCTTCGGTGGCGTGGTGGAAGGCGGTGACCTTGTAGCCAAACTCCTTGGCCATATCGAGCACCAGCGCCATTTCATCGGCGCGGTAGCAGTGGTTCTGGATCAGGATTTCGCCATCCAGCACCCCGGCCATCGATTCCATGGCGAGGTCGCGGGTCTCGAGCTTGCCGGCGTTGCGCTTGGCGCGATACTCGCTGGCCTTGATCCAAGTAGCGCGGTTGACTGCCAGGTTGCCCATCCGGGTCGAGGGCATCCGCCCCTTGCCGCCATAGACGCGCTTGGGGTTCTCACCGCAGGCCATCTTCAGGCCATAAGGCGCGCCAGGGAACTTCATCCCCTGGACCGTGCGGGCATAGACGTTCTTGAGCGTTACCGAACGCCCGCCGACCAGGTTGGCCGAACCGGGCAGGATCTGCAGCGCAGTGACCCCGCCATTGGCGAGCGCGCGGCTGAAGCCCGGGTCCTGCGGCCAGACCGAGTGTTCGGCCCAGACATCGGGGGTGGTCGGCGCAGTCGCCTCGTTGCCATCGGAATGGGCCTGGACGCTGGGGGTGGGATAGTCCCCCAGGTGCGAGTGGATATCGATGATCCCCGGCGTCACGAACTTGCCGGCGGCGTCGATGCGGCGGTAATTGGCCGGCACGGCCAGGTCCGCTCCGCCGATCGCTACCACCTTGCCATCGGCAAACAGGACGGTGCCATTGTCGATCCGCCCGCCCGCGCCATCGAACACGGTCGCCCCGACCAGCGCGGTCGGTTCACCCGGATAGGGCTTGTAGGTCGAAGGATAGGGGTTCTTGTTGAACTCCCGCGCGGCCTTGGCTGCGGGCGAGACAGTCTCTTCCTTCTTCTTCTTTTCGGCCAGGCCCGGGCTGGCCACCAGGGCCAGCGCCGCCATCCCGGCCAGCAGCCTGGTTGCGCGCATCACTTGCGGTCCTCCAGCGTATCGAGGTGCATCCAGCTCTTCACGATCCGCGAGAGCAGCAGGACCACGACGGCCGCGCCGATCGAGATCCAGCCGAACATCTCGTAGATCTCGAGCAGCTTGTCCTTGCTCATTTCGCCGCCGTGCCCGCCGGTCGCTTCACCGATCTTGCCGGCGACGAAGTTGCCGACCGCGGTCATGTAGAACCAGGCCCCCATGATCAGCGAGGCGAGGTAGCTGGGCGCAAGGCGGTTCATCGCCGAAAGCCCGACCGGCGAGAGGCAGAGCTCGCCCGTGGTGGCCAGCAGGTAATAAAGGAAGACGAAGATCACCGGGGTCATCGCCGCCAGGCCATAGGCCTCCGCCCCCCAGACCAGCACCAGGTTGGCCAGGCCCATCTGGGCCAGCGCCAGGCCGAACTTGGCCGGGGCCGACGGCTCCTTGCCGCGCTTGCCGAGCCACTGCCACAGCGCCGCGAACAGCGGGGCGAGGAGGATGATGTAGATCGGGTTGATCGACTGGAACAGCGAGGCCGGGGTGGCGCCGCGATCGACATAGCGGTCGGTGAACAGGCTCATCGAGCCGCCGGCCTGTTCGAACAGGCCCCAAAACAGCGGGTTGAGGCTGATCAGGAACAGGATCGCGAACATCCGCTCGCGCGGTTCCTTGTCGAGCTTGAAGGTTTCGTAGAGCACATAGCCCAGCAGGCCGAGGCCCGAGACCACCAGCAGGTTCTGGATCACCGACTGGTACTGGACCAGCGCCCAGCACACCGCCACGGCGGCCAGGCCGATCCCGTAAAGGGTCCATTCGCGTGACTTGGCGAGCGGGGCCGGCGCCTCGCCCGCGCCGTTCAGCGCACCCTTGCCGAGCACGAAGACGATCAGGCCGACCAGCATGCCGATGCCGGCCAGGCCGAAGCCATAGCCCCAGCCGATCGTTTCGCCGAGGTAGCCAACCAGGATCGTGCCGACGGCCGCGCCGAGGTTAATGCCCATGTAGAACACGGTATAGGCGCCGTCGCGGCGCACGTCGGTCAGGCTGTAGAGCTGCCCAACCATCACCGAGATGTTGGCCTTGAGGAAGCCCGAGCCGACGATGATGAAGGCAAGGGCGCCCCAGAACACGTTGATCGCCGGATCGGTCTGCCCGCCGGTTCCTTCGACCGCCATCAGGCTGTGGCCGATCGCCAGCAGCAGGCCGCCGAACAGCACCGCCTTGCGCTGGCCCAGGTAACGGTCAGCCAGATAACCGCCGAGCACCGGAGTGATGTAGACCAGGCTGGTATAGGCGCCGTAGATCAGATTGGCGTTGCCATCGCTGAACAGCCAGTGCTTGGTCAGGTAGAAGATCAGCAGCGCGCGCATGCCGTAGTAGGAGAAGCGCTCCCACATCTCGGCAAAGAACAGCATGTAGAGGCCCTTGGGGTGGCCGGCGAACTCCGGTTCCTTCTGAATCGCGATCTTGGCACCGATCGCCAGAAAAATGCCGAGCACGACGACCGCGATTGACGCGATCCAGTCGCCCTCGTTCCACAAGGCCATGTCTTTCATGAACTGCTCCCCAAATATCCGCAGGGACCCGCGGTTGCCGGCGGGCCGTTATGGCGGCGGAGACTAACCGGGTTTGCGCATGTGTGAAGCAAAATTTGTCCGGGCTATCGGATTGTTGCAAGGGCGCACACGGAGAGGAGCCGCACTCCGATTCCCCTTGCCTGCCGCGCTGTATTATGGCACTGAAACAGCATGGCTGGACACTCGCAACCCGTATACCTGAAGCTGCGCGACCTGATCGCGGCGGCGATCATCGATGGCACTTATCCCGAAGGGGCGATGCTCCCCTCGGTCCGCGCGCTGGCGGCGGAACAGGGCGCCAATCCGCTGACCGTGGCCAAGGCCTATCAGCAGTTCCAGCTTGATGGCCTGGTTGAGGTCCAGCGCGGAGTCGGCATGTTTGTCGCCCGCGGCGCGGCGGAAAAGCTGCGGCGGAGCGAGCGCGAGCTGTTTCTGGCCCGCGACTGGCCCGAAATTCGCGCCAGAATGGAACGCCTGGGACTTTCCGCAGCAGATTTGCTTGCGATTTAAACCACATCTGTCATTTTCAAGCATTGCTAACAGAGCCGCGCTCTGGCATTTAGCTCATTGCAGCGCGTCCCGCTTCGGGTCGAGGGCCGTGCCGCACAAAAAATGAACTAAAAACCAGGTCGTGGGGTTGCGCAGACCCCGAAGGAAGGCACGTTATGATCAGATCCGAACTGCTGCAGGCGCTTGCCCGCGATAATCCTGGCCTGCGGGCTGAAGAGGTCGAAAAGGTGGTCGACACCTTCTTCGAAGAGATCGAGACGCGGCTGGCCCAGGGCGGCCGGGTCGAACTGCGCGGATTCGGCGCTTTTTCAACCCGCGAGCGCGAACCCCGCCAGGGCCGCAACCCGCGCACCGGAGCGAGTGTTTCGGTCCCGGGCAAGAAGGTCCCCTATTTCAAGCCCGGCAAGGAAATGCGCGCGCGCTTGAACGCGGATTGAGTCTTTGTCGTGCGCCAATCACCTCCGTGATTGGCGTGCAACACCGGCCCGCTCCCCCGGCCCAACCACCCACAGGATACTGTGCACAGGCGGTTGGGCCGGGGGAGCGGGCCGGTGTTGCGTTTGTGGGGATGGAAATCCCTGTCCCGCCACCGTAAGGCAGACCGGACCTGTCGTGATTTGGCTCAGGCCGAGGCGAAAATGGTGCTGGTCGAGAACCGGCGCGCAGCGACCTACTGGTCGTGAGCACCGGAAGCGCAGAACAGTGCCGTTTGCAGCCCGGCATGGGCCAAATCACGACAGGTCCGGAGCGGACGTGGCGGAATGGTAGACGCCGGGGACTTAAAATCCCCTGAGCCTTGCTCGTGTGGGTTCGAGTCCCACCGTCCGCACCAGCCAGAGCGTAGCCTAGGGCTATTCCCTGAGACCCCGCTTAGCCGGGCCCACACCATGACAACCTAGCCTTGGCCCGTCCCCATCCCGGGACCGGAGGCAGTCATGGCCGAAGCCGATCTGAACGACTGGACCAGCCAGGAGCTGCGCGCCGCGCCGCGCATCTCGTTGATGCTGCGCGCGGCCAAGCTGGTCAGTCCGGCAGGGGAATTCCTGTGCATCCTGCGCGACGTCTCGGCGACCGGGCTCAAGGCCCGGCTGTTCCATGCCTTGCCCCAGGACGGCCCGCTGGCGCTGGAACTGGGGACGGGCGAGCGCCATCCGATCGAGCCGGTGTGGGAACGCGAACGCCATGTCGGCTTCCGCTTTACCAATCCCCCGATCGATCTTTCCGCACTCGTTGAGGAAGCCGGCCGCTTTCCCAAACGGCAATTGCGGCTGGCGGTCGACTATCCGGCGATCCTGACCGCCATGCAGGTCGAGCGTCCGGTCCGGCTGCTCAACCTGTCGCAGCACGGCGCCCTGATCGAGCTGGACGAGCCGCTGGCGCTGCGCCAGCCGGTCCAGCTGCGCGGCGGGCTGCTGCCGCTGCGCCACGCGCGGGTCCGCTGGCGCAAGGGGTCGGCGCATGGATTGGTCTTCCTGGAAGGTTTCCTGCTGGACGAGCTGGCGCAGCTGGTCGCGCAGATACAAAACCGTTCTAACTCATGGCATTCACACCAACGCATTAACCAATGATTAGGCATTTTCCTTCATCCCTGGGTCACGCCAGAACGAAGGGGGCCTTAATGTCAGTCCAGAATATCCCGGGCAGTCACCAGCCGCGTGAAACCACTGTCGATGTTGCAATTATTGGTGCGGGGCCAGCCGGACTGACCGCCGGTTACCTGCTGACCAAGCAGGGGCTGACCGTGGCGATCATCGAAAAGGACAAGACCTACGTCGGCGGCATCAGCCGCACGGTCGAGCACGAAGGCTATCGTTTCGACATCGGTGGTCACCGCTTCTTCTCGAAGAGCCAGCAGGTCGTCGACCTGTGGAACGAAATCCTGCCCGACGATTTCATCCAGCGTCCGCGGATGAGCCGGATCTATTACGAGGGCAAGTTCTACTCCTACCCGCTGCGCGCCTTCGAAGCGTTGTGGAACCTGGGGATCGTCCGCTCTACCCTGTGCATGATCAGCTTCGCCAAGGCCAAGGCCTTTCCGAACAAGAAGGTGAAGTCGTTCGAGGACTGGACCGTCAACCAGTTCGGCTGGAAGCTCTATTCGATCTTCTTCAAGACCTATACCGAGAAGGTCTGGGGCATGCCCTGCGACGAGATGAGCGCCGACTGGGCCGCCCAGCGGATCAAGGGCCTGTCGCTGTGGGGCGCCGTGGTCGATGGGCTGAAGCGTAGCCTCGGCCTCAACAAGCGCCCGAACGACGGGATGCAGACCAAGACCCTGCTTGAAACCTTCCGCTATCCGCGGCTTGGGCCCGGCATGATGTGGGATGCCGCCCGCGACAAGATCATTGCCACCGGCAAGGGCCAGGTCCTGATGGATCATGGGCTGAAGCAGCTGGCCAGCGACAACGAAGGCGGCTGGCGCATGACCGCTACCGGCCCGGTCGGTGACGTCGTGATCCGCGCTGCCCATGCGATCAGCTCTGCCCCGATGCGCGAACTGGCCGCCCGCCTGCACCCGCTGCCGGCGACCAGCCTGAACGCCAAGCAGCTCAAGTACCGCGACTTCCTGACCGTCGCGCTGAAGATCCGCGCCGACGAGGACATGTTCCCCGACAACTGGATCTACATCCACGACAGCAAGGTCAAGGTTGGCCGGATCCAGAACTTCCGTTCGTGGTCGCCCGAAATGGTCCCGGACCAGGGCGTGGCCTGCGTCGGCCTGGAATACTTCTGCTTCGAAGGCGATGGCCTGTGGTCGATGCAGGATGATGACCTGGTCGAACTGGCCACCCGCGAAATGGCCCAGCTTGGGCTGGTTTCGGCCGAGCAGGTGATCGGCGGGGTCGTGGTGCGCCAGGAAAAGGCCTACCCGGTCTACGACGAGGACTATGCCGCCCATGTCGACGCCATGCGCCGCGAGCTGGAGGCCACCTGGCCCACGCTGCACCTGGTCGGCCGCAACGGGATGCACCGCTACAACAACCAGGACCACGCGATGATGACCGCCATGCTGACGGTGGAGAACATCGTGGCGGGTGAACGGATCTACGACACCTGGTGCGTCAACGAGGATGCCGAGTACCACGAAGCCGGTGACGAAGGCGCCGAAAAGGCGATCGCTCCGGCCCGGGCCGAACTGACCGAAGACCAGGCCGCCGCGCTGGCCTCGGTCCGCGAAGTGCCGGAACGGATCGCCAGCAAGCGCGAAGCCGCCTGATGACCTGACTGACAGCAGCGCCGGAGCCGCTCCGGCGCTGCCCGTCTGCTGCGAAAGAGCGCACCATGACGCAACACCTGTCCGACCTGCTCTATCGCCTGCGCAAGACCACGGTCATTCGCTATGGCATTGCCAGCGTCGGCGCCCTGGCGGTCGACATGGGACTGTTCCTGGCCCTGCTCTCGATCGGCATGATGGCCGCGATTGCCTCGGCGATCGGCTACAGCGCCGGAATCGTCGCCCACTGGATCCTCTCGAGCCGCAAGGTATTCACTGACAACGTCGCCGAACGCGGTGCCGCCCGCACCCGCCAGAAGGCGCTGTTCGTGGTTTCGGCACTGATCGGTCTGGCCCTCACCACCGCCATTGTCGGCCTGGTCACGGCGCTAAATGGCGATCCGCGGCTGGCCAAGCTGGTCGCAATCGTCGTCAGCTTCACCGCGACCTGGCTTTTGCGCAAGCATCTGGTATTTCGCGACTAATGACCGACAGAGCACTGCCAGTCCCGCACCCGGAACCTGCCGATCCGGCCTTCCGGCGCAAGACCCTGCTGGTCTGGCTGGGGCTGTGCCTGCTCACCCTGATCGTCAACGTCAAGTCGATCGCCGAGATCCGCTTTCCCGACCCCGACGATCTGCTGCGCCTGCTGCAGGTGCGTGACTGGATCGGCGGGCAAAGCTGGTTCGATGTCCACCAGTACCGGATCGATCCCCCCGCCGGGGCGGCGATGCACTGGACCCGGCTGATTGACCCGCCGATTGCTGCCATGATCCTGGCGCTGCGGCCATTCCTGGGCCAGCACCTGGCCGAACTGGCAGCGCTGACGCTGATCCCGCTGTTGACCCTGGGCTGCGTCGTGGCGCTGGTCGCGCGCTTTGCCCGGCGGATGTTCGGTACCGAAGTGGGCCTGTTTGCCTGCCTGGTGCTCGCCATCTCGGTGCCCGTGCTGCACCAGCTGCGGCCGCTGCGGATCGATCACCACGGCTGGCAGATCGTCATGGCCCTGATCGCGCTGAACGCGGCCTTTGCCACCAATCCCCGCAAGGGCGGGACCGTTGCCGGGCTGGCCCTGGCCTTCTGGCTGACGATCTCGATCGAAGGTCTGCCGCTGGCGGCCGCCTTCATGGGCCTCTTCGCGCTGCGTTGGCTGCGCGATGCACGCGATTCGGCCTGGCTGAGCCATGGCATGGCTGCGCTCGCGCTGGGCTCGATCCTGTTCTGGCTGCTCGGCCACCGCCCGGCCGAACTCTGGCTGCCCTATTGCGACGTCATCTCGGGCGCGCACCTGGCGCTGCTTGGTCTGGCGGCGACGGGCTGTGTGCTGGCAACCCGGCTGCGCGAACCCCGCCTGTGGCAGCAAGTGGCCGCCTTGGCCCTGGCCGCTGGTGCCGGACTGGGCGCGGCGGCCTGGCTGGCGCCGCAATGTGCCCGCGGCGATGCCTTTGCTGCGCTTGATCCGGTCGTGCGGCAGTTCTGGTACCTGCGCGTCCACGAAGGGCTGCCGCTGTGGCATCAGGGCCTGGGCGCGGCGATCCAGACGGTCGGCCTGCCGGTCCTCGCCCTGGTCGCGCTGGTCCTGATCTGGAAGCGCGATGTGGCCGCGCGCTGGATGTGGGCCGAATATGCCCTGCTGGTCCTGGCTGCTGTTGGCGTGGCCGTGCTGGTCGAACGGGCCTCGGCGGTTGCTGCAACTTTCGCCGTTCCGGCCGCCGCCGCCCAGGTCCGCCGCTGGCTCGACCATGCCCAGACATTGACCTCGCCCGCGCAGCGCATCGGCCTGATGCTCGCTGCACTGGTCGCGCTGATTCCGGCCGTCCCGATCACTGCGGTCAAGAACTTGCTGACCCCGCAGCAAGCCGCGCTGGAGCGCCAGGTGCGAGAGAGCGCGAAGTGCGAACTGGCCCAGAACCTTGGCGGGATCAATGCACTGCCGCCGGCCGATTTCCTCGCCACGCTCGATACCGGACCCTCGCTGCTTTACGTCAGCCACCACCGGATCGTTGCCAGCGGTCACCACCGCTCAAGCGCGGCGATGCGTGACGTGATCGATGCCTTCCGCGGCACACCCGACCAGGCCCGCGCCATCGCGGCACGGCGGGGCATCGAATATGTCGCCTATTGCCCCGGCCTGTTCGAACCGATGATCTACGAGGCCGAAGCGCCCAATGGGTTCATGGCCCGGCTTGAGCGCAACGAGGTGCCGGCCTGGCTGGAGCCGGTTGCGCTCAAGGATGTCAACGGGCTGCGGGTCTATCGCGTTCGTTAGATCAAGCCGGGCGGAAGATTAACGCATCGCCGTTCATGCAGTACCGCTTGCCGGTTGGCTTGGGTCCATCATCGAACACATGCCCAAGATGGCCTCCGCAGCGGGCGCAGTGCACTTCGGTGCGCGGATAGCCGACATCGAAATCGACCGACGTACCGATCGATCCCGGCACCACGTCCCAGAAGCTGGGCCAGCCGGTCTTGCTGTCGTACTTGGTGGCGCTGGAATAGAGCACGTTGCCATCGGCCGCGCAGACGAACACGCCCTTGCGCTTTTCATGCAGCAGCGGCGAGGTGCCGGGCACCTCGGTGCCCTTGCGGCGCAGGATGTAGTACTGCTTTGCCGTGAGCCGCTTCTTCCATTCGGCATCGCTGAAGCGGACCGGGTAGGTCCTGGCTTCGGCGCTTGAACAGGCGGCCAGGCCGCCGGCAGCAGCACCCGCGGCCAGCCAGCCGAGGAAGCTGCGCCGGCCCGGCATCAGAACTTGCTCAGCGTCACGCCCAGCTTGCGGAAGCCGTGGACGAAGTTGGCGCGCACGCGCTCGACCTTGCCGGTGACGTTCACGCGCATTCGCCGGGCGTGCATTTCCTCGAGCAGGATCTTGAGCTGCAGCTCGGCCAGGCGGGCACCGACGCAGCGGTGGATGCCATAACCGAACGAGAGGTGCCGGCGGGAATTCTCGCGCGTGATGTCCAGCTTGTCCGGGTTGTCGAACACCGTCTCGTCGCGGTTGGCCGAAAGGTACCACAGGATCAGCTTGTCACCCTTCTTGATCTGGTTGCCGAACAGATCGGCATCTTCGGTCGCGGTGCGGCGCATGTGGGCCAAAGGCGTCACATAGCGGATGCATTCCTGCACCGCGTTGGGGATCACCGAAGGATCGCTTTCAAAGATCGCGCGCTGGTCGGGGAACTGGTTCAGCCCGTGGACGATGCCCGACATGGTGTTGCGGGTCGTATCGTTGCCGCCGACGATCAGCAGGACGAGGTTGCCCATGAACTCCTGCGGGCTCATGTGGTTCATCGCGTCCGAATGGATCATCATCGAGATCAGGTCGCGGCTGGGTTCCGCACCCATCCGTTCCATCCACAGCCGCTGGAAATAGCTGGCCATTTCGAGCAGGATTTCGTGGCGCACGTCGATCAGTTCGCGCGCCAGGCCAAGCTCGACGTCACCGGCCCAGTCCGACCAGAAGGTCAGCAGGCGGCGGTCTTCCCACGGGAAGCCGAACAGGATCGCCAGCATGCCGGTGGTCAGTTCGATCGAGACCTTGTCGACCCAGTCGAACTCCTCGCCCCAGGGCAGGCTGTCGAGCGTGGCGGCAGTGCGCATCCGCACTTCGGCGGCCATCTTGTCGATCTCACCCGGGGTAAAGGCCGGGGCGACAGTGCGGCGCTGGCCGGTATGCTCGGGCCGGTCCATCGCGATGAACATTGGCAGGCGGCGCTCTTCCAGCCGGGCCGGATCCATGTCTTCTGGCGGATCACCGATCGTGATCCCGCCATGGAGATAGGACGAGGAATAAAGCTCTGGCAGCGATTCGACGTGCTGGATCGTCTTGACCGTGGTGACGTTCCAGTAATCGCCATAGGGCGTGCCGGTAACCTTGTTGACCGGTGCCTTGGCCCGCATTTCGGCAAAGATCGGCTGCCAGCGGTCCTCGACATAGATGTCGGAACGCGACACATCCCAGGGGTGGGTATGCTTCGGCAGTTCCTGGCCATGATCCTTCAGCCAGGCCTCAAAGGCTTCGATCGCCGTGGGCGAGCTGCGGTACTTGAACGGGGCATCGGCGATCTGGGTGGCCATGACGAATCCTCTTCTGCTGCGCGTTGTCGCAATCAGTTTCCCATCAAGACCTACTTGGTCTAACTTACCCAAGAGTCAATAGCGTCTCCGGAACGGACCTTATTCACCGCACGGCCCGGCGCGCAAGCAGGCGTTTCCAGAGGCCCTGGCCATCGCTGCGCGCCGGCCCGCTCTTCATCACCCAGCGCCGGAACAGCGTGGCGCCAACCCGCACGAAGACCGCGACGCAGACCGCCTGCCAGGCCAGCGCCAGGACGTGCGGCAGCAGCGCCCCGTCACGCGCGGCGTGAGCCAGCATGGCAAAGGGCGAGCTGAACGGGACGATCATCGCCGCCAGCTCCACCATGGTGCCCGGGCGCGCCATCGCCCAGGAGGCGAAGAAGAAGTTGAGCAGCTGGAGCATGGTGACCGGCATCGACAGGGTCTGCACCTCGCGCACGGTCGCGGCCATCGAGCCGATCGCCAGGAACAGCGAGCCGAGCAGCAGGTAGCCCATGGCGAAATAGGCCGTGCCGAGCAGGAAGAACAATGGCCAGCCGACCGCCGGGGCCGGGAACTGGCCCAGGTTGTTGCCCGCCGCCAGCCAGACCGCGGTGCCGACTGTCGCCCAGACGCCGATGCCGACGAACGAGACTGCCAGCATGGCAAACAGCTTGCCCAGGAACACGGCGTCCATCGGGATCGCCGCGGCCAGCACCTCGATAATCTTGTTGCCCTTTTCCTCGACCAGGTTGGACAGCACCATGCCGGCCAGCAGCATCGTCAGCAGGAACAGCACTGTCTGGCCAAGCTGGGCGGTAACCGTGCGGCTGCGCGCCTCATCGGCCGTGGTCGAAAGCTTGAGCGGGGCCAGGCCGACCGCCGGATAGTCCGTCCCCCCGGCGCGCTGCGCTTCGGCGGCCAGGACGGCGACCGGGCCGCGCCAGTCGGCGATCCGCTCTTCCGGCCCGGACAGCACCGGTTTCTGCAAAGTGCCGGTAACCACGGCCGCCAGGTTGACGCGGCGGTCCTGCATGGCCGCGCTGGCATCGAAGCTTTCGCCCGGCGCCAGTTCCTTGACCACCACCAGCACCGGCACGGCCGCGCCCAGTTGCGGCTCCAGCCGCTGGCGCGCGGCCAGCAAGGCCTGGCCATCGGCGGCGGACATGGCCACGCCCAGCTCGGGCCGGGCGGCATTGCTGCGCACTTCGCTACCGATCCCGCCAGCCAGGCCCCCGACCAGGATCGGGAACAACGGGCCGAGCAGGAAGAAGAAGAACGAGCGCGAGAACAGGATCGCGGTGAAATCGCGGCGGGCGATGACGAAGGCGGCGGCCAGGGTGGAAAGTCTTCCGGTCATGTCAGCGGTCCTCCTGCGGCTTGTCTTCAGCCAGCGCGCGCGCGGCCGCCTCGCCCGCAATCGCCACGAAGGCATCGTGCAGCCCGGCGCGCTCGATCGACAGCGAGAGGATCCCCGCCTCGCCCTCGATCAGCGCGCGCAGCAGCGGTTCGATCCCGCTTTCGGGCAGCGAGAACAGCCAGTAATTGCCTTCGTGCCGGGCATCGGCCGGTAGCGCCTTGCGCCAGGCCCCCTCGGTGGCCCGGGTTTCCAGCCGCACCTGCGGACGGATCCGGTCCCGCGCCACGTCGACCGGCCCGGCGAAGGGCACCTTGCCCCCGGCGATGATCGCCACTTCATCGCACAGCCGCTCGGCATGGGCGATCACGTGGGTCGAAAAGATCACGGTCGTGCCCTTGGCGGCCAGCGCGCGGATCATCTTTTCGAGCTTGCCCTGATTGAGGGCGTCGAGGCCCGAAAACGGCTCGTCGAACACCACCAGCCGCGGCTCGTGGACCAGGGTGCCGAGCAATTGCACCTGCTGGGCCATGCCCTTGGAGAGCTGGCGGATCTGGCGTTCGGTCGCATAGCCCAGGCCGTGCTCCTCCAGCAGCGCCTTGCCGCGCTTGCGCCCTTCGGCCAGCGGCAGGCCGCGCAGCGCGCCGAGGAAGGCGATCGCTTCATAAGCCTTCATCGCGGGATAGAGCCCGCGCTCCTCAGGGAGATATCCGATCGCGTGGCTGATCTCGTGCGGGCGGTCATGCCCCAGCACGCGGCGCAAGCCTTCGTCCGGGTCGATGATGCCGAGCAGCATCCTGAGGGTCGTGGTCTTGCCCGCACCGTTAGGGCCAAGAATGCCGTAGATCGCGCCTTCGGCGACCGCGATGTCGACACCGTCCACGGCCGTGAAGCCGTCGAACCGTTTGACCAGCCCCTTCGCCTCGATTGCCAGCGGCCGTCCCGCGCCTGCTCCGTCTGCGGCGCCGAGATTGCCCGCCATCTGCCATTCCCCTAGCTTCATGGTCTGTGGCCACTATGGAGGCCGCGTGAACAGGAGCAACAGGAAGTTTGGTTAACGCCGCTGAAATCACAGCGCTTAAGGCCGATCTGGCGCGCGAAGCGGCGCGGCTGGGCTTTGCCGCCTGCGGGGTGACTGCGGCGGCGGAAGACCCCGTGCGCGCCCGGCGGCTCGAAGAGTGGCTGGGCGAAGGGCGCCACGGCGCAATGGAGTGGATGGAAAGCCGCGCCCACCATCGCCGCAGTCCGCAAGGCCTGTGGCCCGAGGCGCAGCGCGTGATCGCGCTGGGGATGAGCTATGCCCCCGCCAGCGATCCGCTGGCCGAACGAGAGGGCCGCGCGCGGATCTCGGTCTATGCCCAGGGGTCCGACTATCACGTCACGGTCAAGAAGGCGCTCAAGGCGCTGGCCCGCTGGCTGGTGGCCGAAGCGGGGAGGCGCGGGCTGGGCGAAATTGGCGTGAAGGTCTTCGTCGATACGGCCCCGGTGATGGAAAAGCCGCTGGGTGAGGCAGCGGGGCTGGGCTGGCAGGGCAAGCACACCAACCTGGTCAGCCGCGAGCATGGTTCGTGGCTGTTCCTCGGCGCGATCTACACCACGCTGGAGCTACCGGTCGATGCGGCCGGGCGGGACCGCTGCGGATCGTGCCAGGCCTGCCAGGACGCCTGCCCGACCCAGGCCTTCCCCGCGCCCTATCAACTCGATGCGCGGCGCTGCATTTCCTACCTGACGATCGAGCACAAGGGGCCGGTGCCCGAGGAATTCCGCAAGGCGCTGGGCAACCGCATCTACGGCTGCGACGATTGCCTGGCGGTCTGCCCGTGGAACAAGTTCGCCAGCACCGCCCAGACCATGCGCGCCTTCCTGCCCCGCGCCGAACTGACCGCGCCGCGCCTGGCCGATCTGCTGGCGTTGGACGATGCGGCTTTCCGCAAGCTGTTCAGCGGATCGCCGATCAAGCGGATCGGGCGGAGCCGGTTCGTGCGCAACTGCCTCTATGCGGCCGGCAACAGCGGCGATCGGGCGCTGCTGGCCCAGGTGCAGGCGCTAACGAGCGATCCGGACCCGGTCGTGGCCGAGGCGGCAGCCTGGGCTTTGGCACAACTGGCTTGACATGTGTAACCATATCGGTTATATACGCCGCCACCAGTAACCACTGGTGCGACGGGTGCGGGCGGTCAGCTGCGCTTGCCACCCGCGCGGCCGGCGCGTCCCTCCCAGCAGAGGCGTCTGCGCCCCCACGATGCAGGGAGCAGGCGGCGATCTCCGTCTGCGCAAGTCCGGGGTATGCCCCGGTGAACAGCGGCAAAGGTGCGAGTCCGCCCCGCTTTCGCCCTGCACGTCAGGATCGCGCCGACAAGACCTGCGCGCTGCTTGTCAGCCTTTCGCCCGAAAGCGCGCCAGCCAAGCCTGTTCGGTTCAGGCACTCCGCGCCGGCCCGCCCGTTCGCGTTTCTCCACTGGCGCAAGGTCCGGGCTCGCCGCCGGATGCATGACGCTGCCCAGCCAATACCGTCATCCCCGCGCAAGCGGGGACCCATCTCCTGAGATGGCATCCGGCGCGCCGCTGGCTAGGACAGGTGATGGGTCCCCGCTTGCGCGGGGATGACGAGGAAGGGGAAGGCTGTGTTTAGCGGGCCAGCAGGTTGCGCGCCTGGTTGCCGATCTGCGCCAGCATGGTCGGGCTCAGCGCCGGAGCGGCCTGGGCGCGGGTGACGACCGCACGGAACTGGCGGATCGCCGGTGCCTGCGCCTCGGTCCAGCGCTCGACCACGGCCTGCGGCTCACCCTGGTCGACGGCATGGCGGCGCAGGAAATCGAGCCGCATATGCTGGATGTCACGGGCCAGGCTGTTGACCAGCAGGCGCTCCCACGGATCGGTCGGGGCAAGCCGTTCGGCCGCCTGCTGCGCCCAGTCGAGCCCCAGATCGCGGCCCAGCGTGATGAAGGCGCGGGTCAGGGCTTCGGGCTTGGTGCCAGTCTGGCGCGCCAGAGTGGCAAGGCCGGCCGAGCCATCGATATCGAACAGATGGGCCACGGCCGAGGCGAGGTCTGCCGGCGCGCCAGCCGCCATAAACCGCTCCTGCAGGGCTTCGGAGAGTGCCCGACCCTCGGTGGAGAGCAGCCGGCCCTTGGCTCCCGAGAGCTGCCTGATCCCGCCTTCGAGCTGCGCAACCAATTCGCCCGCCGAGAGCGCACCGCCCGAAACCCGCAGCAGGTCGGCCATGTGGTTGACCATCGCCGCCGCTGCCCGGTCGAACAGCAGGATGCGCGCGGCTTCGGGCATCGGCTGGGTTTCGATCCCCTGCCAGATCGCGCCCATGCCGAGCAGCTGCTCGGCCGCGACGAAAGCCGTGGTGACCTGGGCCAGCGTTGCGCCTTCTTCCTCGACCAGCTCGAACGGATGGATCAGCCCGAGCCGGTTGACCATGCGGTTGGCCAGCTTGGTGGCGATGATCTCGCGCCGCAGCCGATGATCGAGGATCTCGGCCTTGAACTTGACCCGCATCGGCGCGGGGAAGGCGGCGAGCAGCTCGCCCTCCAGCAGCGGATCGTCGGGCACCGCGGAATGCTCCAGCGCGTCCTGCAGCACCAGCTTGGTGCTGGACAGCACCACGGCCAGCTCGGGCCGGGTCAGGCCCTGCCCTTCGGCCGCACGGCGCGCGAGGACATCGCTTTCGGCGAGGCCTTCGGTCTTGCGATCGAGCTGGCCACTGGCTTCCAGCGTTTCGATCAGCCGCAGGTGCGAGGCGGTGGTCGCCGCACCGCCCGCCGTCGCGATCGACAGGGCCAGCGCCTGAAGCCGGTTGTCTTCCAGCACGATAGCGCCAACCTCGTCGGTCATGGCGGAGAGCAGCTTGACCCGGTCCGGCTCGGACAGCCGCCCGGCGCGCTTGGCTCCGGCCAGGGCAATCTTGATGTTGACCTCGTTGTCCGAGCAATCGACCCCGGCCGAATTGTCGATGAAGTCGGTGTTGATCCGCCCACCCTTCAGCGCGAACTCGATCCGCCCGGCCTGGGTGCAGCCCAGGTTGGCGCCTTCGCCGATCGACTTGGCCCGGACCTGCGCACCATCGATGCGCAGCGCATCATTGGCCGGATCGCCGACCTGGACGTTGTTCTCGGCCGAACTCTTCACATAGGTGCCGATCCCGCCGAACCACAGCAGGTCGATCTCGGCCTTGAGGATCGCGGTGATCAGGCCATCGGGATCGATGCTGGGCTGGTCGAGGCCGAGCATGGCCTGGACTTCCTTCGACAGCGGCACTTCCTTGAGGCTGCGGGCGAAGACCCCGCCGCCCTTCGAGATCAGCTGCTTGTCATAGTCCTCCCACGACGAGCGCGGCAGGGCGAACATCCGCGCCCGCTCGGCCCAGCTCTTGGCCGGATCGGGATCGGGATCGAGAAACACGTGACGGTGGTCGAAAGCCGCGACCACCTTCAGCGCCTTGGACAGCAGCATACCGTTGCCGAACACGTCGCCCGACATGTCGCCGCAGCCGGCCACGCGGATCGGCTGGGTCTGCACGTCGACACCCATTTCCAGGAAGTGCCGCTGGACCGAAAGCCAGGCCCCCTTGGCGGTGATCCCCATGGCCTTGTGGTCATAGCCCTTCGACCCGCCGCTGGCGAAGGCATCGTCCAGCCAGAAGTCATGCTCTTCGGCGATGGCATTGGCCGTGTCAGAATAGGTGGCGGTGCCCTTGTCGGCAGCGACCACGAAGTACGGATCCTCGCCGTCGCGGATCACGACGTGCTTGGGATGGACCACCTTGGCGCCGACGATATTGTCGGTGATCGACAGCAGCGTGCGGATGAACAGCTTGTAGCTTTCCTTGCCCTCGGCCAACCAGCCATCTCGATCGCGCGCCGGATCGGGGAGCTGCTTGGGATAGAACCCGCCCTTGGCCCCGCTCGGCACGATCACTGCGTTCTTGACCCGCTGGGCCTTCATCAGCCCGAGGATTTCGGTGCGGAAGTCATCGCGCCGGTCGGACCAGCGTAGCCCGCCGCGCGCGACCGGGCCGGAGCGCAGGTGAATGCCCTCGACCCGCCGCGAATAGACGAAGATCTCGCGCCACGGCAGCGGCTTGGGCAGACCCGGAACGAGCGCGGAATCGAGCTTGAAGGCCAGCGACTGCTGCCCGGCGGAGGCAAAGGCATTGGTCCGCAGCATCGCCTCGACCACCGCGCGGTACTGGCGCAGCAGGCGGTCATCATTGATCGCCGAAACCAGCGCCAGGCCATCGCGGATCGCGTCCTGGGCCTGGGCTTCGGCGGCGAGCCGATCGCCCTTGAAAGCGGGATCGTGGCGGGCGACGAACAGATCGACCAGCCCGCGCGTGACCCGCGGCGCATGGTGCAGTGCGTCGACCGCGGTCGGCACGCCATAGTTCAGCCCGGCCTGGCGCAGGTAGCGATACCAGGCGCGCAGCCAGTTGGTCTCCGCCGCTGCCAGCCCGACCGTGGTGATCAGGCGGTTGAACGGATCGTCCTCGGCCACGCCGTTGAGCACTTCGGCAAAGGCTGCCTCGATCGCGGCGGCGCGGGCCATGACGGCACCGGTCTCCAGCCCCGCCGGCAGCGCCAGCTGGAAATCGTGGATCGTGCCAAGCCGGCCCTGGTCAAGCTCGGTCGGCAGGTCCTCGACCACCCGGAATCCGAAGTTCTCGAGCGCCGGAACCGCATCGGACAGGGCAATCGAACCGCCGCGCTGGTAGACCTTGAGCCGCAGTGTGCCGGCCTCATCCCCAGCCATTTGGTGCAGCCGGGCATCGCGGCGCGGGCCGGCTTCGCCCTCACCGGCCAGCTTGCGCAGCCGGGCAATGTCCTGCGCCGCTTCGGCCGGGCCATAGGCGCCGCGGTAGGCCAGCGGAAACGCCTCGGCATAGCGGGCGGCAATGGCGGCGGCGCGGCTCGGCTCCTCGCTCGCGGCGATCTCGCTCTCGACCGCCTCGTTCCAGCCGCGCAGCATGCCCTGCAGCCGCGCATCGAGCGCCGCCTCGTCAGGCAGCCTGGCCACTTCGGGCAGGTCTAGCACATAGCGCAGCACGGCCAGGCTGCCTTCAACTTCCAGGCTCCAGTCGAGCACCGGGGCCTGGCAGGCTTCGACCAGCATGGCCTCGACCTGCAGCCGCGTGGCGGTCGACATGATGTCGCGCGGCAGCCAGACGAAAGCAAAGAGGTGGCGCATCAGCGCCGCCGGGACCAGCGCCAGCCTGGGCCGGGGGCGATCGACCACGCTCATCATCGTGGTGGCGATCCGCTCAAGGTCTTCCTCGTCGAAGCCGATCATCAGATCGTGCGGCAGCGCGGTCAAGGCATGGACCAGCGCCTTGCCGGCATGGCCCTGCGGCGCGAAACCGAAGCGGCTCATCAGGTCGCTGAGCTGCGTGCGCATCCGCGGCACTTGCGTGGGCGCGGCGGCGAGGCCGGCGCTGGTCCAGATCCCGGCGTGGACCGAGAGGCTTTCCAGCTTGCCGCCTTCGAACACCGGAACGATGAACAGGTCGAGCGGCGTGCGGCGGTGGACATTGCTGACGTGGTTGGACTTGACCACCAGCAGGCCGGGGCGCGTCTTCTTGCCTTCGAACCAGGCAAAGGCGCGCTCATAGGAAATCGGGCCGAGCAGGCTTTTCGCCCCGCGCCGGCAGATCCCGAGCGCGTCCGACTGGGTGCCATCGCGGTGACGCAGGACATGGCCAAGCTGGGTCAGCATCCCGTCCTTGAACCAGCGCAGCAGCGCCGCGCCCTCGCTATCGGCCAGGCTGTCGGCATCGTCGGCCATGGCCTGCTGCAGCCTGGGCCAATCGGCGACGGCGGCACGGACATCGCCGAGCGTGGTGCGCAGCGCCGATTCCAGCGCGCGGCGCTGCTTGGCATCGGCGCGGCGGGTCTCAAGATAGACCATCGACTCGCGCTTCTCACCGGCGGCATCGCCTTCGACCACAGCCGTCAGCACGCCGGCCCCATCGCGGCGGACCGGGAGCACCGGGTGGACCAGCCGGTCGATCGTCAGCCCCTGGGCGGCGACCGTCGTGGCGATCGAATCGACCAGGAAGGGCATGTCATCATTGATCACGCCAATCCGCATGAAGCGTTCGGCGGCCGAACCGGAGACGGTCTCGATCGTGATCGCCACTTCGCCCGGCTCGCGCTGGCTGGCGGCGCTGCACAGGAAGGCGGCGACGGCACCTAGGCCCTCGGCCGAAAACGGCGCATCGCCGGGGAGCAGCGCAGCGCTGAGGCGCTGGGCCAGCGCCGCTTCTAGGGACTTGGCAGCGCTGCTGGCGGACTTGGCACCCATCGAACACACTCCTGCGGGCCGGCCGTTCGCCGTTGCCCGTGCAAACAATATTATTGCTGTCTAACGCAGCATTCGTATTCATGATACGGACAAGTGGTCACCACTGCAACCAGTTTGCCGCTAGGGAAACCTGCCTAACCCTTGGCAGGGATTGAGCTTAGCCGGCCAGGGCTTCCATCGTCAGCGCCAGCGAGT
The DNA here is from genome assembly GCA_965284665.1 of Sphingomonadaceae bacterium. Lineage (GTDB taxonomy): Bacteria > Pseudomonadota > Alphaproteobacteria > Sphingomonadales > Sphingomonadaceae > Novosphingobium. The sequence goes on from OZ260108.1 coordinate 235,887, forward strand.
GTTCGCGCGCTGCCGGATCGAATGTGGCCCCGGCAACAATGATTTCGTCCGCCCCGGTGCGTTCGACAAAGCGGCCGATCGCCGCGCGCACCGTGGCCGGCGCGCCGACCGCGCTGGCCTGGCGGACATGTTCGAGCATGGCCTGGGTGTGCGGCGGCAGGCTGTCGCGATAGCCCGGAATGGGCGGCTTGAGCCGGCCCGGATTGCCAGTGCGCAGCGCCACGAAGCTCTGGTCGAGCGAGGAGGCCAGCAGGGTCGCCTCGGCATCGCTCTCCGCCGTCAGCACGGTCATCGCCGCCATGACGTGCGGCTTGTCCAGCGCGGGTGAGGGCGTGAAGCGCTCGCGGTAAAGCTTGATCGCCGCATCAAGGTGATCGGGCGCGAAGTGCGAGGCGAAGGCATAGGGCATGCCGAGCGCGGCGGCGAGCGAAGCCCCGAACAGGCTGGAGCCGAGAATCCAGAATTCCAGCGCCGCACCAAAGCCGGGCGTCGCCCGCAAGGCCAGCTCCGGGTCACCCGTCACCAACGCGCGCAGCTCCACCACGTCCTGCGGGAAGTATTCCGATGCCCGCATCAGGTCCTTGCGCAGCGCCTGGCCGATCCGGCTGTCCGCCCCCGGCGCGCGGCCAAGGCCCAGATCGATCCGGCCCGGAAACAGCGCATCGAGCGTGCCGAACTGCTCAGCGATCACGAAGGGGTTGTGGTTGGGCAGCATGATCCCGCCCGCGCCGATCCGGATGGTCGAGGTCGCATGACCGATATGGGCGAGGGTCACCGCGGTCGCTCCGCCCGCAATCCCGTCCATACCGTGATGTTCGGCCACCCAGATGCGCTTGTAGCCGGCCGCCTCTGCGGCGCGGGCAAGGCTCGCCGCGCTGGTCAGGGCTTCGGATATGGTCCCGCCTTCGCGGACCGGGATCAGATCAAGGACGGAAAGCGGGATCACCGGCCCGATGGTGCCGGGTCAGGCCCCAACTGGTCAAGATAGGATTGCGCGGTGCGCGCAGTTTCGCTGCCCGGCGCGGCCTTGACCACCGAGAGCCAAGAGCGCCGGGCCGCGCCATCATTGCCAGCCAGCACGGCGATCACCCCGGCCTCCAGCCCGACTTCGGGATCGAGCGGCAACAGCTCGGCCGCAACCTGGATCTGCTGCTGCGCTTCGGCCAGCTTGCCCTGGCGGCGCGAGAGCGTGGCCGAGAGCAGCCAGCCCTGGCCATTGTCCGCCGCATTAGTGCGAGCCGTGGCCAAGGCCGCCGCCGCATCACCATCGCGCTTCAGCGCCACCAGCGCACGGGCGCGGTCGATCGAGATCTCTCCCGCCAGGCGCGGATCGTTCGCCCCCAGCGCCTCGCCATGGGCCTGGTCGAGCAGCGCCAGCGCGGCCTCGGTCTTGCCGGCGGCGAGCAGGGCATTGCCGGCCATCCCGCCCAGCCGCGCGCGGTTCGTAGGCTCGTTCGCCGGGGTCATTTCGCGCGCCGCCATGAAGGCTGCCTCGGCATCGTCCCACTTTGCCTGCGCCGCCAGCGCCACGCCGAGGCATTGCCCCGGCTCGGCCCGGGCCGATCCCTTGGCACTGTCCAGCCAGGCCTCGGCGAAATCCGCCGCCTCGATCGGGCTGCTTGCCAGCAACTTGCGGCACTGTGCCGCCTGCGACAGCGGTGCCGGTCGAGCCGCGGTCGGCTCGGCCTTCTTGCGCGGAATCTCGAGCGGAGCCTGCGGCAGCGAGCCACCTGCCCCGACGCCGACCGAGGGACCGACCTGGGCAAGAAGCGGCAGCAGAATGGACAGGATCATGGCAGCTCCGAAATCGTCCGCAGCAGCAGGGCAATATCGCCATCGCGGCTGAGGCGGTGATCGCCGTCCTTGATCAGGGTGACCTGAACATCATCCGAATGGAGCTGCTCGGCCAGGGTCAGCGCCAGCTCCCACGGCACGTCGGGATCACGCTGGCCGTGGAGCAGCCGGACCGGGCAGGTCAGCGCGATTCCCCCGCCCAGCAACCGCTGCGCCTGTCCATCGGCCCAGAACGCGGCATGGGTCGGGGTCGGTTCGGGGCCATAGGGATTATCCTCGAACACGGTCTCGCCCGCTGCCAGCCTGGCCTGCTGCGCCGCGTCATAGCCCCAATCGGTAAAGTCCGGCGCGGCGGCAATCCCGACCAGACCCGCTAGCTGCTCGCCCAGCGCGAGGCCGACGAGCAGCATCAACCAGCCGCCCATCGACGAGCCGATCAGCACGACCGGACCGGCCACATGGGCCCCGATCAGCGCCAGCACTTCGTCCCGCCAGCGGCTGAGCGTGCCATCCGCAAAGTCCCCGTCGCTCTGTCCGCACCCCGAGTAATCGAGCAGCAGGCAGGCCCGCCCCTGCGCCGCCGCCCAGTCGAACACGGCCGTCGCCTTGCCGCCCGCCATGTCTGACATATAGCCGGGCAGGAAGACCAGCGTCGGGCCGGTTCCGGGCGAGTGGCGGAAGGCGATGTGGGTGCCATCGGGCAAGGCGTGAAAGCGGGTCTCGGTCATCCGCCCCTCCTGCGCCATTGCCCCGTCACAATTCAAGGCTAGTGTGCCGACAGAGGATGAGGGAGAGACCGATGTTGCCAGAGCCGCCCGCGGCACCGCTGCTTGCCGCCAATCGCCGGAGCGCCTTGAAGCTGGGGCTGCTCGGCCTTGCCGGGATCGGCGCGCCAGCCCTCGCGCAGGCAAACAAGGGCTTCACCCACTGCGTCGCCAGCGGCGAACCGGGGCCAACGCAGGTGCTGCTCTGGACCCGCTATGCCAGCGCGGAGGAGACGCGGCTCAAGTGGGAACTGGCCGAGGATGCCGATTTCGCCCGGATCGTTGTCCAAGGCGATGCCACCGCCTCGCCCGCCAGCGATTGCTGCGCCCGCGCCTGGGCCAAGGGACTGAAGCCCGGCCGCTGGTACTTCTACCGCTTCGTTGCGCCGGATGGCGAGAAGTCCCCGGTCGGCCGGACGAAGACGCTCCCGGTTGGCAAGGTCGACAAGTTCCGGATCGCGGTCTTCTCCTGCTCGAACTACGGCTTCGGCTGGTTCAACGCCTATGGCCATGCTGGGCAACAGGCAGGCGGGGCGGGCGATTTCGATCTGGTCCTGCACCTGGGCGACTATTTCTACGAATATGAGCGCGGCAACTATCCCAACGCCAAGGAGGGGCTGGCCGAGCGGCTGCTGCCCGACCATGAAACCGTCACCCTGGCCCAGTACCGCGAGCGGTTTTCGACTTATCGCAACGATCCGGACCTGCAACGGCTGCACCAGCTCTATCCGGTCATCACTATGTGGGACGATCACGAGGTGGCCAACGACGCCTGGAAGGACGGGGCCGAGAACCACCGGCCGGACAAGGAAGGCCTCTATGCGGTGCGCGAGACCGTGGCCGAAAAGGTCTATCGCGAATGGCTGCCGGTTTCCGAGGCCTATTGGGCGCAGTACGAGATCGGCAAGCTGGCGACGCTGTTCCGGCTCGAGACCCGGCACCTGGCCCGCGACAAGCCGTTTGACCTCGGCGACCTGATGAAGGGCAAGCGCGGGCCCGAACTGGAAGCGGCCCTGGTTGCCTTCCGCGACGGGACCTGGCGCGATCCGGCCCGCACCCTGATGGGAGCCGAACAGGAAGCCTGGCTGGCACAGGGCCTCAAGGCCTCGACCAGGGCCGGCAAGCCCTGGCAGGTCCTGGCCCAGCAGATCATCATGGGCCAGTTCGGCTTTGGCCGGGGCCTGATCGAAGGGATGACGCAGGATGTCGACAAGGGCCTGCGCGCCCGCATCCTTGCCGCCAATCGCGTCCAGCAGAGCGGGATACCCTATGCGATGGACATGTGGTCCGGCTATCCGGCGGCGCGCGAGCGGCTGTACCAGGCAGCGCTTGATGCCAATGCCAACCTGCTGGTCCTGGCCGGTGACAGCCACAATGCCTGGGCCTTTGACCATGCGCACCAGAACGAACGCGTCGGGGTCGAAATGGCCGGACAGAGCGTGACCTCGCCGGGGTTCGAGCACTATATCGGCTGGGTCAAACCGGCCGATCTGGCCCGCGATGTCCTAGCCGCCAGCCCCTCGCTCAAGTGGTGCGACACCAGCCAGCGCGGTTACCTGGCGGTCGAGCTGACCCCCAAGGCAGCGACCGGCGAATGGCGCTTCCTGCAGACCGTGCGGCAAAAGGGCACGGCCCTGGCCGGGACCAAGCGGATGACCGTGCTGGCCGGGCAGCGGAAGTTTTCGGCTTAGTTGCCGCTTAACGGCTGTGCTGCTAGGAGAGCAGGCGATGACGCACCTGCGCGCCCTGAAGCCAACTACTACCACCCCGGCCTGCCGGGGGCGGAGCGCGTTGGCCCAAGGCTGATCGCTGCCCCGCCGTCCGGTTTCGGGCGGCTGGTGTCTCCTCCCGAAATCGTCCTTTCCGACACCGCCCCTTTGCGGAGCGCCTGGCTTGTGCCAAAGCGCCCGCAAATCAGACGAGTGCCTAGTGATGTCCGAACTGCTCAAGATCAGCCTGCCCGATGGTTCCGTGCGCGAGATGCCGGTCGGATCGACCCCGGCCGATGTCGCCGCGGCAATCGGCCCGGGCCTCGCCAAGGCGGCGCTGGCCGCCAAGGTCGATGGCGAACTGGTTGATCTGACCCGGCCCTTCACCGCCGATGCCCAGCTCGCGCTGGTGACTTCGCGCGATGAAGCCGAGGCGCTCGACCTGGCCCGGCATGACTATGCCCACGTCCTGGCCGAAGCGGTCCAGGCGCTGTTCCCCGGCACGCAGATCACCTTTGGCCCCAGCACCGACGATGGCTTCTATTACGATTTCGCGCCCAAGGACCGCCCCTTTACCGAGGAGGACCTGCCGGCGATCGAGGCCGAGATGCGCAAGATCATCCAGGCCGACAAGCCGCTGCGCCGCGAGGTCTGGAGCCGCGAACAACTGATCAGCCGCTGGAAGCAGCAGGGCGAAAGCTTCAAGGCCGAATGGGCCGCCGAGCTGCCGGGTGACGAGCCGCTGACGGTCTATTGGTCGGGCGATGACTGGCTCGACATGTGCCGCGGTCCGCACCTGCCCTCCACCGGCAAGCTTGACGCCCAGGCCTTCAAGCTGACCCGCGTATCGGGTGCCTATTGGCGCGGCGATCAGAACAACGCGATGCTGAGCCGGATCTACGGTACCGGCTGGCTCAACAAGAAGCAGCTCGATGCCCACCTGACCCGGCTGGAAGAAGCCGCCAAGCGCGATCACCGCAAGCTTGGCGGCGAGATGGACCTGTTCCACCTCCAGCAGGAAGCCCACGGCTCGGTCTTCTGGCACCCCAAGGGCTATCTGATCTGGCGCGAGCTGGAGGCCTATATGCGCCGCGCGATCGATGGCGCCGGCTACCGCGAGGTCAAGACCCCGCAGGTGATGGACGCGCGCCAGTGGGAGCAGTCCGGCCACTGGGGCAAGTACCGCGAGAACATGTTCGTGATCCCCGACGAGGTGCCGAACGTCGACGACGAAGGCCCGGTGATCTCGGGCGAGGCCGACTGGATGGCCCTCAAGCCGATGAACTGTCCGGCCCACGTCCTGATCTTCCGCCAGGGGATCAAAAGCTACCGCGACCTGCCGCTGCGGATCTACGAGAACGGCTGCTGCCACCGCAACGAGCCGCACGGCGCGCTGCACGGGCTGATGCGGGTGCGCCAGTTCACCCAGGACGACGCCCACATCTTCTGCCGCGAAGACCAGATCGTCGCCGAAGTGCGCGCCTTCTGCGAACTGGCTGACCGGGTCTACAAGGATTTCGGCTTCACCTATTCGATCAAACTGGCGCTGCGCCCCGAAAAGCGTTTCGGCAGCGATGCCGATTGGGACAAGGCCGAGAACGAGCTGCGCAATGCCGTGATCGAAGCGGGCCTGGCGACCGAGGAATACGGCTGGGAAGAACTGCCGGGCGAAGGCGCTTTCTATGCCCCCAAGCTCGAATGGCACCTGACCGATGCGATCGGCCGGACCTGGCAGGTCGGCACGATCCAGTCCGACCGCGTCCTGCCCGAGCGGCTTGATGCCAGCTATATCGGCGAGGACGGCGAAAAGCACCGCCCGGTCATGCTCCACCGCGCGATCTTCGGTTCTTACGAGCGGTTCATCGGCATCCTGATCGAGCACTTCGCCGGCAAGCTGCCGGTCTGGCTCGCCCCGGTCCAGGCCGTGGTCGCAACGATCGTCTCCGACGCCGATGGCTATGCCGCTGACGTGGCGCAGCAGCTCAAGGCCGCGGGCATCCGCGCCGAGACCGACTGCCGCAACGAGAAGATCAACTACAAGGTCCGCGAACACTCGCTGCAGAAGGTCCCGCACCTACTGGTGGTCGGCAAGCGCGAGGCCGAGGAGGGCACCGTCGCCGTCCGCACCCTGGGCGCCGAGCACCAGAAGGTCATGCCGCTGGCTGAGGCGATTGCGATGTTGAAGGCTGAAGCCACCCCGCCAGATCGGCGCTGATCTTGCTGGGGCTTGGGGCGGAACAGATCGCTGTCGCGCTAGTCGCCGGACTGGCGGCAGCCTTTGTGCGCGGTCTGGCCGGGTTCGGAATGGCGATCCTGCTGGTGCCGGTGCTGGGACTGGCGATCCCGCCGTCCGAGGCCGTGGTCACCGCCAACTGGCTGGGTATCTTTATCGGCCTGGTTGGGCTGAAGGCCATCCTGGGAGCGAGCGAGCGCTCGGCCTTTGTCATCGGGGGCGTGGCCATGCTGGCAACCCCGCTGGGGGTCTGGCTGCTGTCGATCACGGATCCGGCGCTGGCCCGGCTGATCATCGCCCTTGTCGCGCTGGGCGCCTTCGCCCTGGTCCTGCTGCCCAAGCGGCCTGACGGCCACCAACCGAGCGGGATTGAGACGAGTAGCACCGGGATTGCCTGCGGCGTGCTGACCGGCTTTGCCGGGATGCCGGGGGTACCGGTGGTGCCATTCTACCTGCGACGACAGATCGCCCCGCAACTGGCCCGGGCCTCGATGATGACGATCTTCCTAGCCACCTCCGTCGCGGGGGTTGGCTCCGCCGTGGCGCTGCGCGTCGCCACCTTGCGCGAGCTGCTGCTGGCCGCGCTGCTCTTTCCGGCGGTGCTGATCGGCAATGCGCTGGGCAACCGGGCCTTCGGCAAGGTCAGCGATACCGCCTGGCGGACGTTCGTTGGCTTCGTGCTGGGTGCCGCCGCACTCGCCGCACTCTGGCGGCTGTTGCAGGCCTAGCCGGCGAGGATCAGCGCCAGCGCGCAGCCGCAAACAACCGTGCCGCGCAGGACACCGCGCGAGTGGGCAGCAGCAAAGGCAAGGGCTTTGGCCATGGGCGGCATTATCCGCCCGCGCGCTTACCAAAAGTTTAAGCGCTAGCGCTGGCCGACATGACCTGGCGGCCGTCCTCGGCAAAGGCTCCCAGTTCGACCGCCACTCCGCCGCCGCGCATCACCAGATGGAGCGGCTCATCCGCCACCGCCGGGCTCATGCCGCGGAAGGCGAAGGACTTGAGCGCATTGTCGCCCAATGCCCGCTGCGCCAGGTCAAGCAGCAGCGTCGCGGTGAGCGGGCCATGCACCACCAGCCCGCGATAGCCCTCCTCGCCGGTGGCATAGGGCATGTCGTAGTGAATGCGGTGGCTGTTGAAGGTCAGCGCCGAAAAGCGGAACAGCAGCGGCGCGCCGGGTTCGAGTCTGCGGTGCTGATCCCAACCGGCGGGATCGAACCGCCCTTCACCCAGCGGCGGCGGGGCGGGCGGGGTGCCGGGGGCAGCCGGTTCGCGGTAGACCAGCGACTGGACCTCGCGCACGGCAAGGCCGGCTGGCCCATGCGTTTCATGCGCCACGTCGACGAAAACCAGCTTGCCGCTGCCGCCGGACTTCTCGGTGACCGAGGCGACCCGCGAGGTCCGCGTCACCGCCTCGCCAACCTTGAGCGGGGCAAGGAATTCGACCTTGCTGGAAGCCCACATCCGGCGCGGCAGCGGTACCGGCGGCAGGAAGCTGTCCCGGTTGTCGTCGCGGCGCGGATGGCCGTCCGGGCCGAGCTGCGCCGTTGCGGCATCGGGGGTGCAGAGGCACCAGTGGAACCCCTGCGGCACCAGCCCGTCAGCCGGCGCGGCGCGGTCAAAGGTGGCGCACCAGCGGGTGAACAGGCCGGGGTCGGCATGATCGCTGCGCTGCTCTTCGCGGCCAATCCAGGCATGCCATTCGCTCATCAATTGCGTCCTTCCAGCAGCCCGCGCGCGATCACCTGCGCCTGGATCTCGGCCGCGCCTTCGAAGATGTTTAGGATGCGGGCATCGCACAGGACCCGGCTGATCTCGTATTCCAGCGCATAGCCATTGCCGCCGTGGATCTGTAAGGACGCATCAGCATTGGCCCAGGCCGCGCGGGCGGCGAGCAGCTTGGCCATGCCGGCCTCGATATCGCAGCGCTTGCCAGTATCCTTGGCCCGCGCGGCGGCATAGGTCTGCTCGCGCGATAGGACGAAATCGACGAGGCTCATCGCCAGCTTGTCGGCCACCCGCGGGAAGTGGATCAGCGCCTTGCCGAACTGCTTGCGGGCCAGCGCATAGTCCAGCCCCAGCTCGAGCGCCCGCCTGGCGACGCCCACCGCACGGGCGGCGGTCTGGATCCGGGCGGCCTCAAAGGTCCGCATCAGCTGCTTGAAACCCTGCCCTTCCTCACCGCCGAGCAGGGCATCGCCGGGCGCCTTCAGACCATCAAACTGCAGCGCATATTCGCGCATCCCGCGATAGCCCAGCACCTCGATCTCGCTGCCGCTCATCCCTTCGGCGGGGAAAGGTTCGGCATCGGTCCCGCGCGGCTTGGGCACCAGCAGCATCGACAGGCCGGCATAGCCCTGGGTGTCCGGGCGGGTCCGGCACAGCAAGGTCATCAGGTCTGACCGGCTGGCGTGGGTGATCCAGGTCTTGGCCCCGTCGATCACCCACTTGCCATCGCCTGCCCCGGACGCCGATCCGGGGACCAGCCGGGCGCGGGTCTGGAGCGAACCGAGGTCCGAACCGGTATCGGGTTCGGTAAAGACGGCTGTGGGCAGGATCTCGCCGCTGGCGATCTTCGGCAGCCAGTGCTGCTGCTGTTCGGGTGTCCCGCCCATTGCGACCAGCTCGCCGGCAATCTCGCTGCGGGTGCCGAGCGACCCGGCGCCGATCCAGCCGCGCGAGAGTTCCTCGGTGATCACGCACATGACCAGCTTGCTGAGGCCCAGCCCGCCGAACTCGGCCGGGATCGTCGCGCCGAAGGTGCCGAGGTCAGCCATGGCCTGCACCGTGGCGTCGGGGATCAGATCGTTCGCCAGATGCCACTTGTGGGCGTGCGGCAGGATCTCGGCCTCGGTGAAGCGGCGGAACTGGTCACGGATCGTGTCGAGATCGGCTTCGGGCAGCCCTTCGCTGGGCCACTGGCCGGCAGCGAGCGCCGCGGCGACAGCAGCGCGGGTCTCGGCATGGTCGGCATCGATCAGGTCAGCACAGGCCAGCGTCAGGTCGCGCGCTTCACTCGAAAGGCCGAGGTCGCCAGGCCGCAGCAGCTCGTTCTGCCCCATCGGCAGGCCGCCGGTGAGTTGCGCCAGCGTTTCGGCAAAGCCGAGCAGGGCCACCTGGCGGTCAAGCTCGGTCCCGCCGCCGTTTGCTGCCAGCCAGTCCGCGACCGCTTCGAGCGCGGCGACCGAGGTCGCGATCCAGGCAAAGCCGTGATGGGCGCGCTGGTTGGTGGCGGGGATATCCGCAAGCGCCGCCCGGGCGAGGTCGCGATAGCCGCGCGCCGCGCCCAGCACTTTGCCGAGGTCGACGCTCATGCCTTCTCGAACACCGCCGCGATGCCCTGGCCGCCACCGATGCACATTGTCTCCAGGCCGTACTTCACATCGCGCCGCTGCATCTCGCGGGTCAGGTTCGCGAGGATGCGGCCGCCGGTTGCGCCAATCGGGTGGCCGAGCGAAATGCCCGAGCCGTTGACGTTGAGCATGTCATGGCGGCTGTCATCGTCCGCCCAGCCCCAGCCCTTGAGGCAGGCCAGGACCTGCGGGGCGAAGGCCTCGTTGAGTTCAATCAGACCGATGTCGTTCCACGACAGGCCGTTCTTGGCGAACAGCCGCTCGGTCGCCGGGACCGGGCCGAAGCCCATCCGGCTGGGGTCGCAACCCGCGGCCGCCCAGGAGTGGAAGAACGCGATGGGTTCGAGGCCCAGCTCCTCCAGCTTGTCCTCGGCCACGACCAGACACGCCGCTGCGGCATCGTTCTGCTGGCTGGCATTGCCCGCCGTAACCACGCCGCCCTCGATCGGCCTCAACTTGCCCAGCGTCTCCATGCTGGCATCGGCGCGGTAGCCTTCGTCATGGTCGAAGACGATCGGATCACCCTTCTTCTGCGGGATTTCGACCGGGACCAGTTCATCCGCGAACAGGCCTCCCGCCCAGGCAGCCGTCGCCCGCTGGTGGCTGCGGGCGGCATAGGCATCGCAGGCCTCGCGGCTGATATTCCAGTCCTTGGCAAGGTTCTCGGCGGTTTCGATCATGCCGCTGATCACGCCATAGCGTTCGATCGGCTGGCTCATCACGCGGCCGCGGGTCAGCCGGTCATGCAGCGTCAGGTTCCCGGCGCGCACGCCCTTGCGGATATCGGTGCTGTAATGCTCGACGTTGGACATGGACTCGCAGCCGCCCGCCACCACCACATCCGACACCCCGGTCTGGACCATCATCGCCGCATTGACGATCGCCTGCAGGCCTGAGCCGCAGCGGCGGTCGAGCTGGTAGCCCGGCACTTCCTCGGGCAGGCCCGCCAGCAGCCACGACCAGTGCGAGATGCAGGGCGCCTCGCCGTTGCCATAGCCTTGCGCGAAGATCACATCGTCGACCTGGGTGGGATCGATCTTCGTGCGCTCCATCAGCGCCTTCAGGATCGTCGCGCCCAGCTGCCCGGCAGTGAGCGGGGCGAGCGACCCGCCGAACTTGCCGACGGCAGTGCGGATCGGGGCAACGATGGCGGCCCTCCTAAGTCCTTGGGCGCGAAGCTGGGTCATGTCCTGTCCTTGTCTGAAGTGGCAACCACGCCGCGATCGATCAGCGTGGCGATCTGGCCCGAGGAAAGCCCTAGCCGTTCGGCCAGCACTTCCTCGCTGTGTTCGCCGAGGTACGGCGCCGCCTGCGGATCGCCTGCCTCGCGGTCAGGGATATTGGCGAAGCTGCGGGTGGCGGGATATTCAAAGCCGCTGGGGTTGGCCGGCGATGGCCCGAACAGCGGGTTGTTGGTGACGAGCTCCGGGTCAGTCGTCATCTCATGCATGGTGCGATAGCGCTCGAAGGTCGCCCCGGCCTTGGTCATACGCTGGGCAAGCTCGGCATAATCGAGCTTCGCCGCCGCCGCCTGGAACAGGTCAAACAGGGCGTGGCGGTTCTGGAACCGCTCGTGATCGCCAGCGGACAGGTCCACCCCCAGCCGCGCTTCCAGTTCGGCCACTTCGCCGCGCACCTCGAAGGCATCGAGCAGCGCATTCCACTGCTTGGCGGTCAGCGCCGCCACCATGAAGCGCCTGCCGTCGCGGCTCAGGAAATCGCGCCCGAAGGCACCCCAGATGGCGTTGCCGATCCGTTCGCGGTCCGCGCCGCGATAAAGCATTTCCGCCGCCGCCCCGGCATTGAAGGCGGTGCCAATCGCCACGTCGCCCAGCGGCACGCGCAGCTCGCTGCCCTCGCCGGTCGCATCGCGGTGGCGCAGGCCGGCCAGCATGGCGAAGGCGCAATAGGCCCCGGTAATGAAATCCCAGGCGGGCAGGATCTGGTTGACCGGCTGGTCGGTCGCCGGGTCCCATTCCTCGGGCCCGTTCATCAGCGGATAGCCCGAGGCAGCGTTGACGGTGAAGTCCATCGCCTGGCGCCCGTCGTGCCAGCCCATGATCCGGACGGAAACGAGGTCCGGCCGTTCGGCGGCGATCCGGTCGTGCGCCAGGAAGCTGTTGACCGGCAGGTTGGTGATCATCTGCCCGGTCATGCGGACCAGCTCGACCAGCAGCTCGCGCCCCTCGGCGCTCTGCAGGTCGAGCGCGACCGACTTCTTGGCGCGGTTGAGGTTCTCCCACGAGAGCGAGCGGCCCTCGCGGGTCAGCAGGTAGCGATCATAGTCGAGCCCGCCGGCCTTGTGGTCGACCCGGATCACCTCGGCCCCGAATTGTGCGCAGTAGAGGCCCGCGGTGGGCGAGGCGACGAAGGACGATGTCTCGATGATCGAGAGGCCGGAGAGCAATTGGTACATGGCTTACCAGACGGTCCCTTCGCTGGCGAATTCGCGCAGCAGGTGCTTGGCGATCTGCAGCTGCATGATCTGGCTGGTGCCTTCGTAGATCCGCAGGATGCGGGCGTCGCGGAAGAACCGCTCGGCCGGATATTCGGCGAGGTAGCCCGCCCCGCCATAGACCTGGACGCAGCGATCGGCGACCCTGCCGCAGGTTTCCGAGGCGAACAGCTTGGCCGCCGCGGCCTTGCGCTGGATGTTCTCGCCCCGGTCGGCCCGCGCGCAGGCATCGGCGATCATGCATTCGGCGGCGTAGAGCTCGGCCTCGCTATCGGCCAGCATGGCCTGGATCAGCTGGAAATTGGCAATCGGCTCGCCAAAAGCCTTGCGTTCGGTGGCATAGCGGATCGCGGTATCGAGCGCGCGGCGCCCCATCCCGACACTCATCCCGGCAACCGACAGCCGCCCGTTGTCGAGGCTCTGCATCGCGATCTGGAAACCGCGCCCTTCTTCGCCGCCAACCAGGGCCGAACCGGGGATATGGACATCTTCCATGATCACATCGGCAATGTGCGCACCGGACTGGCCCATCTTCTTGTCGGGCTTGCCGATGGCGATCCCGGGCGTGGTCATATCGACGATAAAGCAGGAAACGTGGGCGTTCTTGGGCAGCGCCTCCTTCGAGGTGCGGGCCATGATCAGGCCGATCTTGGCCGAAGGGCTGTTGGTGATATAGCGCTTGGTGCCGTTAAGCTTGTAGCCGTTGCCGTCGCGCACCGCGCTGGTCTGCATGGCGGCGCTGTCCGATCCCGAACCTGGCTCGGTCAGGCCGAAGCAGGCGATCTCGCCGCTGGCGATCCGGGGGAGCCACTCGGCCTTCTGCTCGGGCGTGCCGAAGTTCTTGATCGCCGACCCGGTCATGCCGATGTTGATCGAGATGGTCGAGCGATAGGCCGGCGAGGCATAGCTCAGCTGCTTCACCGTCTCGATATACTGGCTGATGTTCATGCCGGCGCCGCCGAACTCTTCGGGGATGGTGATCCCGAACAGCCCCATCTCACGCATCTCGGCCAGGATATCGTCCGGGATGCGGTCCTGCGCGATCACGTCCTCTTCGGCCGGGATCAACCGTTCGCGGACATAGCGGCGCAGCTGCTCGATGAACTGGTCAAAGATTTCGGGGTCCATGCCGGGGTTCATGGCGCGGTGCTCCTCAGATAGGCCAAATCAGATAGGATCGTAAGGGAAGACGTGAGCCGAGACTTCGTCGGCGCGGGCAAAGCTGGGCTTGAAGGCCGGGATCAGTTCGTCGGCGATCGATTCCGGCGTCCAGCCTTCCAGCTTGGTCATCGAGCGGATCGGGCGCGGCTTGTTGTAGAGCACGATCTCGTTCTTGCGGACCGAGAAGATCTGGTTGGTGACCTCTTGGCTGGCATCCGAGGCAAGGTAGACCACCAGCGGTGCGATCTTGTCCGCGCTCATCGTCTTGAGCCGCTCGACCCGCTGCTTCTGCTCGGGCGTTTCGGCGGGGATCGAGGCAGTCATCCGGCTCCAGGCGAAGGGGGCGATGCAGTTGGAGCGCACGCCAGCGCGGGCCATGTCGAGCGCGATCGACTGCGACAGGCCGACGATGCCGAGCTTGGCTGCGGAATAGTTCGCCTGGCCGATATTGCCGATCAGGCCCGAGGTGGAGGTGAAGTGGATGAAGCTGCCGGACTGCTGTTCACGGAAATAGGGCGTCGCCGCCTTGGAGACGTTGAAGGTGCCGTTGAGGTGTACGTCGATCACCGCGCGCCAGTCCTCGTGGCTCATCTTGTGCCAGATCGTGTCGCGCAGGATGCCGGCATTGTTGACCACGGCATCGATCCGCCCGAACCGCTGGACCGCATCCTCGATGATAGAGGTAGCGCCCGCAGGGTCGTTCACGAAAGCCAGGTTGGCCCAGGCCTTGCCGCCCGCCGCAATGATGTCGTTAACGGTTTCCTGGGCCGGGCCTTCATCCCCGCCCTCACCGCCGCCGCCGACGCCGGGATCGTTGACCACCACGGCCGCGCCATGCTTGGCGCAGAGCAGTGCGATCTCACGCCCCACGCCGCGGCCCGCGCCGGTGACTGCGACAACCTTGCCTTCAAGCATTCCCATCTCGCCGACTCCGCGTTCTTAATCGTTCGGTTAATCCCCTAGGGGCGCGGCGGCGAAAATCAACTGGCAGGAATGAGGTCCTTGAGCGGTATTGCCGGGTCGGCCAGCGCCGCCGGATCGGCCGCCACGCGCTGTTCAACCAGCTTGCGGCCCTGGGCATAGTCCTTCGCGCAGTTGACGCTGTCGAGCGCGATGACCTTGCCGCCTTTCAGGTAGATCACGCTGAAACTGCGCGCAGCCGGATCGCCGCGCAGCACGGTGGCATCGTGCCCGGTTGAAAGGCCGACAGTCTGGAGCTTGAGGTCATACTGGTTCGACCAGAACCACGGCGTCGCGCCATAGCTGGCGTCCTGGCCGGTGATGGCCTTGGCCACGACGGTCGCCATGTCGTTGGCGTTCTGCACCGACTCCAGCCGGATCACCGCACCGTCGGCAAAGCCGTTTGAGTGGGCGGCGCAGTCCCCGATCGCGAAGACATGCGGCAGGTTGGTGCGGCACTGTTCGTCGACGTCGACCCCGTTGCCGCCCGCGGCGCCGGCTTCCAGCAGCACGCCGATCGAGGGGATGATGCCGATGCCAACGATCACCACATCGGCCGGGATCACCGTGCCATCGGCCAGCTTCACGCCGGAAACGCGGCCCTCACCTTCAATCCCTTCCACCGCCATGCCGGTGCGCAGATCGACGCCGTGGGCGCGGTGTTCGGCTTCATAGAAGCGCGACAGGTCCTCGCCCGCGACGCGCGCCAGGACACGTGGCAGGGCTTCGAGCAGGGTCACCTCCTTGCCCAGCTTGGACAGCACCGCCGCCGCTTCGAGCCCGATATAGCCGCCACCGATCACCACGGCGCGCGTCACCTGCGGCAGCTCGGCCATCAGCGCGTCGACATCGGCGCGGGTGCGGACATAGTGGATGCCGGCGAGGTCACTGCCGGGACAAGAGAGCTGGCGCGGATCGCCGCCAGTGGCCCAGATGAGTTCGCCGTAGGTCAGGCTGGAACCATCAGCGCAGGTCAGCTGCCGGGCCGCGGGATCGACTGCCGTGACCTCGCGCCCCAACACCAGTTCAACCTGCTTGTCGGCCCAGTACTCACGCGGGCGCAGATAGAGCCGCTCGAACGGCTTTTCCTGGGCGAGGTATTCCTTGGACAGCGGCGGCCGTTCGTATGGCGGCTCGTCCTCGCGCCCGACGATCGCGATCGACCCGGCGAACCCTTGGGTGCGCAGCGCGATCGCGGCCTGGGCCCCGCCATGTCCGCCACCGACAATCACGACATCAAAGTGCTGCATCTGATCCCCGCCCGACTGAATCTTGCCCTGTCCTCGCCAAGGCCGCTAACAAGATTCCCCCGGGCTCACAAGCGCGCGGACTCGCGCCAGGGCAGTGGGATCATCGATATCGGCCAGCCAGTCGGCTGCGCAGACCAGCGGCTCGGCCTGGCCGAGCAAGTGGCGCGCGCCCCGGTCACCCCCCGCCTTTGCCAGCTCGGGCAGCAGGTTAGCGCCAAACAAAACCGGCGGCGAACGCTGCCCATCCGCTTCGGACGCAACCAGCGCGTCCGCACCGCGCGCCGCCGCGCGATTGACAAGCGCGGCAAAATGGCTGGCGGGGATCAACGGCATATCGGCCAGCGTCACCAGCAGCGCGTCGGCCTTGGCTTCAAGCGCCAGACGCGCCGCCAATGCCAGCGAAGTGCCCATGCCCTCGTCCGCCCGGTCATTCACCGCGACAGCAAATCCACCAGTCTGCCAGGCGGCCGCGCAGGGGTGGTCGGCTTGCGCGGCGATCACCCAGCGGTGGGCCAGCGGCAGTCCGGCCAGCGTGGCAGCGGCATATTCGCCCAGCTGCCGACCCTTGAGCTCTGCCGTCAGCTTGTCCGCCGCCCCGAACCGGCGCGACTGGCCGGCCGCGAGCACCGCGGCAGCGATCCGCAGCTCAGGCAAGCCCGGCCTCGAAGTCCGCCGCCTGATAGGCGCGCACGATTTCCGCCAGTGCCGAAAGCGCCAGCGTTTCCGGATCGCGCGACGAATGGAACAGGCCGATCGGCGCATGGATCGCAGCCAACTGCTGCTCGGCAACCCCGGCGGTCCGCAAGGCTTCAAGCCGCGCGGCATGGGCGCGGCGCCCGCCCATTGCGCCGAGGTAGAAGTGCGGCAGTTCCAGCGCACGTTGCAGCAGCGCCAGTTCCCAATCGTGATCGTGGAACAGGAAGGCAATCGCGGTCCAGGGATCGCTGGTAAGCAGGGCTGTATCGGTGGTGCGTTCGAGCCGAGCGGCGGTGAGGCCCAGCTCGGCCAGCCTGGCCCGCACGCGCTCGTCCGGGCTCAACGCGGTGACTTCCAGCTCAAGCGTCCGGGCCAGTCCGGCCAGCGCCACCGGCCCCTCGCCATGCCCGATCAGGACCAGCCGGGCGGGGGGCCAGTGCCCGAAGCTGGCCGAGCCTTGCCCCGGATCGAAGGGCGCCGCATGCCAGCCAGGCCGGCAGTGCACCCCCGCCGGATCGACCGCCACGGTGAACGGCTGCCGCGCCTCGCTCGCCGCCAGGCAGGCCTTGGGCAGGGCAGCATCGGCCAGCGGTTGGAAGTGGATATCAAGCCCGCCGCCACAGGGCAGGCGGATGTCGAGATAGGGTGAGCCCGCCCCGAACCGCACGATCCGCACGGCCCCGGCCTTGAGGGCGTCGCAGGCCTCGGCCACCACTGCATTCTCGATGCAGCCGCCGGAGAGCGAGCCGACAAAGCTGCCATCCGCTGCCACAGCCATATGCGTGCCGGGGTTCCGCATCGCGCTGCCCTCAACCGCCAGCACGGTGACCAGCGCGCAAGGCTGGCCAGCCCCGATCCGCTCGGTCAGGAACCGGAAGATCCGGCGCTGGTCCATGCGGGGTGAGCGCTCAGGTCTGCGGCGCGGTCGGCGCGGGTTCCGGGCTGGGCGTCGCGGCCGGGCTGGGCTGGCGCACCACGATCTGTTCGACCGGAGCCTCGGCCTTGGAGCCGCAAGCGGCGAGGGTCAGGGTCGCGAAGACCAGCAGGGCGGAACGATGCATCAGGCTTCCCCTCAGGCGAACTGCTTGGCGATCGGCAGGGTGCGGATGCGCTTGCCGCTGGCCGCGAAGACCGCATTGGCCAGGGCCGGCGCAGCCGGCGGCAGGCCCGGTTCGCCCGCGCCGCCCAGCTTCTGATGATCGCCGTTGATGATCTCGACCGCGATGGCCGGGCATTCGTCCATCCGCATCATCTGGTAATCGTGGAAGTTGCTCTGCTCGACCGCACCGTCCTTCAGCGAGATCTCGCCATAAAGCGCGGCAGTGAGGCCCATGACGATCCCGCCCTCCATCTGGTTGCGGAAGCCATCGGGATTCATCGCATAGCCCGGATCGGCGGCACACCAGACATTGGTCACCCTGGGTTTGCCGCCGGTCATGTCGACCTCGACCACTTCGGCAACGATGCTGCCGAACGACTGGGTCAGCGCCACACCGCGCCCGCGCCCGGCGGCTGGCTTGGTGTTCCAGCCAGACATGGCCGCGACCTTTTCCAGCACCGCCTTGTGGCGCGGCGAATTGCCCAGCATGGCGAGGCGGAACGCGACCGGATCGCGCCCAGCGGCATGGGCCGCCTCGTCGATAAAGCTTTCGATGAAGAAGGCCTGCTGGCTGTGATCGACCGAGCGGAAGGCCGCGAAGGGCAGATGCAGCGGCGCCTCGGCGACGCGGATCGACTTGTTCGGAATGTCATAGAACGCGCAGTCGCAGGCCTCGGCCGGATCATGGCGCTGGGTGAAGACGTTGTTGTAGGCCACCAGCCTGCCCTGGGCGTCGATACCGCCGCTGAACCGGCTGGTGTCGGCGGGACGGAACAGGCCCTTCTGCGTGTCCTCCTCGCGCGACCAGATCATCTTGACCGGATAGCCGGTGGCCTGGCCGATCCGCGCGGCCATGACGACATAGTCGGTCTCCAGCCGCCGCCCGAAGCCGCCGCCCATGATCGGGTGGTGGACGGTCACGTCATCCTTGGACAGGCCCAGCGCCTTGGCCGCCGCGCTGCGGGCGAAGAGCGGGACCTGGGTGCCGGTCCAGATCTCGCACTTGCCATCGCGGACCCAGACCAGGGCGTTCATCGGCTCCATCGGCGCATGGGCCAGATAGGGCGCGCGGTATTCGGCGCTGAGCTTCTTGGCCGCACTGGCCATCGCCCCGGCGACATCGCCATTGCCGAACACTTCGTCACCGCCGGCGTCCCCGGCCTGGTCAAGCGCGGCGGCGAAGGCGGCGTACTGGTCCTCGCTCGATCCGATCTTGCTTTCGGGCTTGGTATAGTCAGCCGTGATCGCGCCCAGCGCCTGCTGCGCCTGCCAATAGCTGTCGGCCACGACGGCGATGAAGTCTCCCATGTTGAGGATCTGCAACACGCCCGGCATCGCCTTGGCGGCGCTGGCGTCCATCTTCGCCACCCTGGTGCCCGGCACCGGCACGCGGCGCACGGCGGCATAGGTCATGGGCTGGCCGGGGATCGTGGCATCAAGCCCGAACTGCGCGGTGCCATCGACCTTGGCCGGGATATCGGTGCGCGGGGCATCGGTCCCCATCAGGCGATAGTCCGCCGGCGCCTTCAATTGCGGCGTCTGCGGCATGTCCTGCTCGGCCGCCGCGGCGGCGAACTCGGCATAGGTTGCGGACTTGCCCGAAGCCTTGTGGCTGAGCGTGCTGTTCGCCGTGACGATCTCGGCCGCCGGCACGCCCCATTCCTTGGCCGCCGCACCCACCAGCATCTGCCGCGCTGCTGCCCCGGCGATCCGCATGGTGTGCTGCCCGGTGGTCCGGACCGAGGAACTGCCCCCCGTGATCAGCCCGTCGGCCAGCTGGCCGATCTTGGTGAAGAGGCCGTTCCAGGTCGGCTCCAGCCAGTCCGGTGCATCCATCGTGCCGCCGGCAATGAACATCCGGATCGTGTCGGTGACGACATAGCTGCCGTCGGTCGGCGCCTGCATCACCCTGACCAGTGACCAGTCGGCATCCAGTTCGTCCGCCAGCATCTGCGCCAGCACCGAGTGCGCACCCTGGCCCATCTCGCAGTGCGGGACGATCGCAGTGACGACATTGTCGGCATCGATCTTGAGCCACGCGTTGATCAGCTGCTCGCCTTCGCCGCCGGCAACCTTGGGGCCGAGTTCGCCGATCGGATTGCCCGGCCGCACGCCGACGCCGATCAGGAGCGCGCCGCCAGCCAGTACGCCCGCGCCGATAAAGCCGCGGCGGGTCCACTTGGCCGCGCGGCTGCGCGGGGGTTTCGCCATGTCGTTCATGCCTTCACCTCTGCGCCCTGAGTCACGTCCTTCGCCGCGCCCTTGGCCGGTTCAAGCCCGGCCGCCACCTTGATCGCGCGGCGAATGCGGACATAGGTGCCGCAGCGACAGATATTGCCGGCCATGGCGGCGTCGATCTCGGCATCGCTGGGCTTGGGATTGTCGCGCAGCAGCGCCGTCGCCGCCATGATCTGGCCCGACTGGCAATAGCCGCACTGCGGCACCTGCTCGCTGATCCAGGCCTGCTGGACCTTGCTCAGTTCGCCTTCTGGCCCGGCGACGCCTTCGATTGTGGTGATCGCCTTGCCCTCGACCTCGGAAATCGCGGTCGAGCAAGAGCGCACCGGCTGGCCATCGAGGTGGACCGTGCAGGCCCCGCACAGCGCCATGCCGCAGCCGAACTTGGTGCCGGTCAGCCCCAGCCGCTCGCGCACCACCCACAGGATCGGCATGGCCGGATCGGCCTCTACCGACGCGGGCTGCCCGTTGATCGTGAACTTCACCATGCCGCCAGATCCCCTTGTTTGCGTCCTTGCTACTCCGGAAGCGCCCTTGCGCTCAAGCACCAACCGCTTCGGCCACCATGTCGCGCAGCGGCAGCCGCGCCGCCATCCGCACCGCCAGCAGCGCCGTGCCGCTGACCTTGCGCTGGACGAACAGCGTTTCGGCCGGCGGAATGTGCCAGGCGGCCCGGTCCGCCGCGACCGTTTCGACGCTGCGCCGCACCTCCGCGACGAACGAGCGATCGGCAAATTCGAACAGCCCCGGCCGGCCAAGGTGCTGGATCAGCAGCGCAATCATCGCATCGAAGGTCGGCGCATGCCGATCGAGCGTGACGGGGGAGACGAAGCCTACCTCCAGCAGCGCGTCCTTCAGCGCCGCCGGGTCCTCGGCCAGGCCAGCGTGCATCAGCCGGCGATAGGCCGCCGTGGTCGCTTCGGGCACCGGGCGGGCCGCGCCGAAGTCGAGCAGCACCACCCGGCCCGTATCCGCCTGCCAGCGATAGTTGGCGAAGTTGGGATCGGTCTGCATGAAGCCGAACTCGAACAGCTCGCGCAGCACCAGCCCGAGCAGCGCACCCATGGCCGCATCGCGGGTGGCCTGGTCGGCGGCCTCCAGCGTGTCGATCGACGCGCCCGGAATGAAGTCCATCACCAGCACCCGCTCGCCCGATAGTTCCTCGACCGGCGTGGGCACAACAAAGGCCGGATTGCCCGCCAGCAGCGCGCCATAGCGGCGCATCTGTTCGGCCTCGCGGACATAGTCCGCCTCCTCGCGCAGCTGCTGCTTGGCCTCCGCCAGCAGCGGCGCGATGTCGAGGCTGTCAGGCAGCAGGGTGGAGAGCCGCAGCAACGTCGCGACATTGTCGACATCGGCATCGATGCTGGCGGCGACGCCCGGATACTGCACCTTGATCGCCACTACGCGCCCATCGGGCAGGGTCGCGCGGTGGACTTGGCCGATCGAGGCCGCGGCAATCGGCGTCGCCTCGAACCGGGCAAAGCGCCGCCGCCAATCCTTGCCCCACTCGCCGATCAGCACCTGGTTGAGCTGCGATGGCGGCATATAGTGCGCCGAATCCCTGAGGCGCGCCAGGATCGCGGTCAGCTCGGCCGGCAGCAGGTCGCCGGTATCGAGCGAGATCATCTGCCCCAGCTTCATCGCCGCGCCGCGCAGGCGGGAGAGCTGCTCGGTCAGCCGCAGGGCATTGCCGGGCGTCAGCAGCATGTCCGACAGCTGCGGCCGTTCACCCGCCGCCAACCGCCGCGCGCCCTCGGCCAGCATGCCACCGGCGATCCCGCCCGCCAGCTGGCCAAACGAAGCGAGGCGCGAGAGCCGCGCCGACGGTACCTTGCGATAGCGGTTGTCGCTCATCGCAGCAGGGCCTGGAGCCGGGGCCGCACCCTCAGGAAGCGAAGATAGAGCCATTCCAGTCCGCGCAGCACCAGCGGCAGCCGCGCCGCCTGGCCCAGCAGCCAGAGCAGCGGCACCGCCCGCCACATCGCCGCAAAGGCCGCCGCGCCCGACAGCAGGACGCCCTGCTCGCGCGCATGGAACCGGGCCAGCAGCGCCGCGCGGTCAATCGGGCAGGCCGCGCCAGCTTCGGCCACATCGGTAAAGCGGATCCGCCCGGCCCGGTCGAGCCGCCGCATCAGCGCAATCTCGCGCGCGCACAACGGGCAGGCGCCATCGTACCAGACTTCGAGGGAGGCGGACTTGTCCATGCCGCCCCTTGGCACGCCCGCAGCGCCAGCGCCATGCGGCCCATGGCGCATCTTGACGCCGCTGCGGCGGCCAGCATCGTGCTGTGGGGAAGAGAGGCTGGCGGAGCGGGTAGACTGACACGAACGGGTCTCTGAAATCACTTACGCTCGCCTTCTGACCCCGGTAAGGTGGGGGGGAGCATGTTTGCCATGACACCCGTCCCTTACTCTGAAATGCGCCTGATCCAAGGCGACACCTTCACCATGGGATCGGAAGCCTTTTACTCTGAGGAGCGGCCCCTACGCCGCGTCGAGGTCGCCAGCTTCTGGATCGATGAGACCCCGGTGACGAACCGGGCATTTGCCCGCTTCGTTGAAGAGACGGACTACCGCACCGTGGCCGAGATCGCGCCCAACCCCAGGGACTATCCGGGCCTGCTGCCTGAATATGCCCTGCCCGGTTCACTGGTCTTCACCAAGACCGCCGGGCCGGTCCCACTGACCGACTATCACCTATGGTGGGCTTTTACCCCAGGTGCCGACTGGCGTCACCCGCTGGGGCCGGACAGCGATCTGGACAGCCTCGATCTCTGGGATCACCCGGTAGTTCAGGTCTCCTACCCCGATGCCGAAGCATATGCCAAGTGGGCCGGTAAGGACCTTCCGACCGAGGCCGAGCATGAGTTTGCGGCGCGCGGCGGGCTAGAAGGTAAGGAATTCGCCTGGGGCGATGAACTCGCCCCAGATGGGAGGATGCTCGCAAACTTCTGGCAGGGACTTTTCCCCTTCGCCAACACCCGAGAGGATGGCTGGGAGCGGACCTCGCCAGTCCGGACCTATCCACCCAACGGTCACGGCCTTTACGACATGATCGGCAACGTCTGGGAATGGACCCAGGACTGGTGGAGCGAGAATCCGATCATCGCTACCAAGGACAAGCGCAAGTCCTGCTGCACGATCAGCAATCCGCGCGGGGCACGCCGAAAGGACAGCTTCGATCCCAACCAGCCGCAAGTAAAGATCGGCCGCAAGGTCCTAAAGGGCGGCTCACACCTCTGCGCGGTCAATCATTGCCAGCGCTTCCGCCCGGCCGCCCGCCACCCTGAGATGATCGATACGGCCACAAGTCACATTGGCTTCAGGTGTGTGGTGAGGGTTCCATTGGGCTCTTAACGGCGGCCGCATATTTTAGCCGTGGCACGAAAATGCACCTGAGCGGCCAGGCAGCCGAGACCAATCGCCTTGAGCTGCTAACCCAGAGCACTACGGACTGTCGCGACGATTTCTCGTGCCTCGTCTTCGGGAATAGTCAACACCGGCCTGAAAGGCAGGACGGGCGCGACCCCGGAGGGGATAGTGAGAATGCCAGCCCTGCTGAGGGCTGCTGATGCGGCCCGGCTGTCACCAGTCCACAGGCCCATGCAAAGCCCGCGCTGGGAGACCTGATAAGGGGAATCCGCGAACCCTTCGGCAAAGATTGCGGCGAGCTTGCGGACGTGAGCCATGAATGCGGGATCGAGCGTCAGCTCGACCGCGCGCGTAGCGACAATACATGCATGCTCCGATCCACCATAAGTGGAGCCGTGTGGCGCGAAATCGCGCCCAGTGAACTTGCGCCAAACATCTTCGCGCATGGTAGCCGCCGAGATCGCAAACATGCCGCCGCCCAGCCCCTTGCCGGAGGCAATGATGTCGGGAGTGTAGCCGTCGCTCTCATAACTCCACATGGTGCCGCAGCTGCCCATCCCAGTCTGGACCTCGTCGAGGATGAACAGCGCCCCGCTTGCTTCACAGGCAGCCTTGACCCCCCTGAGGTAGTCCGGATCGGCGGTGGGGAACCCGGATTGGGCCGGGGTCGGCTCAATGATCACCCCGGCCACATCCTCCTGCGCGAGGGCCGCGCGCATTGCGGGAAGATCGTTGAACGGCACGAAAATGGTGCCGTTCTCCGCAATGCCATAATGCTTGCGCTCGGCCCCGCTGATCGCACTGACGGTCAGGCCGAACTCGTTGTGGCCGTGGAATGAGCCGGTCTCGATCGCGACGAAGCGGTGCCGACCGGTGAAATAGCGCGCGGCATGAGCCGCGATTTCGATCGCATCGCCGCCATTGCAGCCGAAGATCGAACCGGTCAGCGCCCATGCGGTGGATTCAGCCAGCTTGCTGGCCAGCATGGCCCGATAGCCGGAGGCCTGGCTGAAGCTGCCGGCATCGACGTAATCGAGCGCCTCCTTCGCCACCCGCACCAGTTCTGGGTGAAGATGACCGAGGTTGAAGGTTGATCCGCCGCGGTGACAATCGAAGTACCAACGCCCGGAATAGAGATCCTGTACTCGCCCATTCTCGCGCTTGCCATAATGGATGTTGTGAAAGCCCAATACCGAATTGAGGATCGCGACGTGCCCGGCCGAAACATGCCGAGCATAGGCCTCCTCGGCGGCCTCGCGGGTTGCATAAGGCGGCCGGGCTGGATCGGGCAGGAAGGGGGCTGATGACATGGGAGTCCTCGTCAATAAGTCAGACACAGGCCGCTAGAGCGGCATCGGCGATGGCAATGGCTTCGTCGATCGCGGCATCCTCATGCGCGGCGCTGACGAACCAGGCGAGACGCGGGTGGAACAGCAGGCCGCGCCGCGCCGCCTCATAGGCAAAGCGCTCGCCTCGCGCGCAGCCGGGATCGTCAGCGAACAGCACGTTGGGATGGGTGGCCGGGCCGGTAAAGCGCAGGTCGAGCCCGTGCCGACTGGCCGCCGCCAGCACGCCGGTCCGCAGCCGTTCCGCTGCGCGCCATATCGCCGCGAAGGCATTGTCGCGCTCATAAACATCAAGCGTGGCGATCGCCGCCCGGAAGCAGACCGAGCTGTAGATATAGGTCGAGGTGTATAGGATCGACGAGGCCGCAGCGCATAGCGGCTCCTTGCCCAGCAGCGCGCCGACCGCATGGCCATTGGCCAGCGCTTTGCCCAGGCAGAGCAGATCGGGATCTAGACCGATCGCCCGGTGCGACCCCTGCGGATGCAGGCGAAAGCCCGAGCGCACGTCATCGAGGATCACCAGTGCGCCAGTCCGCTCACGAAATCGGTGCACCGCCTGAACGAAATCGGCGCTCGCCTCGCTGGCAGGAACTCCCGATGGCTGATCGATCGGATTGAGCATGATCGCTGCCACCTGCTCGGCTGCTTCCGCCGGAAAGGAATCGAGGGCGGCCGGATCGTTCCATTCCAGCCGGTAGAGATTGTCCAATGCGGAAACCGGACGGCGCTCGTGCCGCAACGATTGCTCGGCATTGTTGCCGTGATAGGCCTGCCGAAAGAGGACCAGCTTGTCGCGGTTGCGCGCGGCTCGTACGATCCGCATTGCAAGTGCCGTGGCGTCAGACCCGGCCTTGACCGGCAGGGTCCAGCCGAACCCCGGGCTCCAGCGCAGCAGGCGCTCACAGAAATCGACCATGGCCGAGGGGAAGTAGGGCATCAGATCGCCCCGCTCAGCCTGCTGGCGCGCCGCCGCCTCCACCTCTGGATGGCGATAGCCGAGAAGATTGGGGCCATTGCCGCAGTTGAGATCAAGGTACCAGCGCCCGTCGGCATCGCGTACCCGGCACCCTTCCGCCTCGTCGATGAAACCCGGCTGGACGCCGGACCCGGCGTAGCGCGCGCTGCGGGTCATGAACATGGCCCGGCCGGGCAGCACAGCATCGGCGCGCGCCCACAGCGCTCGCCCGATCGGACCATCAATTGGCGGGCCAGAGATGTTGCTGGCGCCATCAATGCCGGGCAGCCTGTTATTGGTAGGCATCGATCCCCCCTTCCCCTGCGATCCGTAGCGCCGAGACGACTCGCGGCGGCCCCTTCCCTTCGCCATGCCGAGCAGCCCAGCGTCGCGGTGCTTCGCCGAACCAGCGCTCGAAGGCGTGGTTGAAGGCCGACTGTTCGGAATAACCGAGCGTCAGCGCCAGCTCGGTTAGCGACATGCGCCGCTCCAGCACGATCCGGCCAGCCAATGTCCGGCGCTGCTCGTCAAGCAAGTCGGAGAGGCTGATGCCAAGAGCGTGAAGGCGGCGTTGGAGCGTTCTTGGGTGCATTGCCAGAGCGCGAGCCACGCTGCCCAAGCTAGCCTCGCCCATCGGCATGAGCATTTCGAGCAGTACGCGCACGGTTGCGATCAGGTCATGGCGCGCATCACCAGCCGGCGGGTTGAAACAGTCGGTCATGCTCCGCCCTCCGCAGTCGTCTGTCGCGTCAGATCAAGCCCGCGCCGCCCCCGACGGATAACCTGCCAATCATGGCCGAAACGTGGGGTGCGAAGCGGCAGGGGAGGAAAGCAGCGATGGCGAAACTGCGGGCGAGAGCGGGTCGAGCAAAGGCTTGCAAGCCGGTCCTGGCGGGCAAATGGCTGGCCCTGGCGTCGACCGTGGCTTTGGCTCTGGCCGGGCCCGCCGCCGCGAACCAACCGGAGGCCTCCGCCCGACCGAACATCGTCTTCATGATGGTCGACAACTTCGGTTACGGGGACCTCGGCAGTTATGGTGGCGGGGTGCTGCGCGGGGTCCCGACCCCCAACCTCGACCGGCTGGCCCAGCAGGGGCTGCGGCTGACCAATTTCAATGTCGAACCGGAATGCACCCCGACCCGTTCGGCACTGATGACCGGGCGGATGCCTGTCCGCAGCGGTACCAGCTTCGTCAACAACCGGGGCGCGCGCGATGGGCTCGCCAACTGGGAATATACCATCGCCGAATTGCTGTCCGACAGCGGGTATCGGACCGCAATCTTCGGCAAGTGGCATCTGGGGTCGGAACCAGGCCGAATGCCGACGACACAGGGCTTCGACGTGTGGTACGGCATCCCGCGCAGCAGCAACGAGGCAGCCTGGACCATCCAGCCGGGTTATGATGCCGCGCTGGCCCGCGACACCGGAATCTGGGAAGCCAGCAAGGGCGCAGCGCCGCGTCGGGTGAAGGCCTACACACTCGAAACGCGCCGGATGCTCGACAGCGAGATCACCGAGCGCGGCGTGGCCTATATCAAGGCCAGTGCGAAGAGCCAGCAGCCGTTCTTCCTCTACATGCCCTTCACCCTGCCACATACGCCGACCGTGGGGTCGCCGAAGTATGTGAAGCCAGGCCGCTCGCAGTACCAGAACATCCTTGCCGAGATCGACGGAAATGCCGGGGCGATCATCGATGCCGTGCGCGAGGCGGGGATCGAGGATAATACGATCGTCATCTTCACTAGCGACAATGGCCCGGAAACGATGCTGGGGCCGGGGACCGACTATGGCGCGCAGTCCGATAGCGGGCCCTTCCGAGGCGAATTTCCCAGCTCGCTGGAAGGCGGAATCCGGGTGCCGATGATCGTGCGCTGGCCGGGGCGGACCCAGCCGGGCCGGGTCTCGAACGAGATTGTCGCGATGCTCGATTTCTATCGAACTTTCGCGCGGCTCGCCGGGGCAGAGGACAAGGTGCCGCAGGACCGCGCGGTCGATTCCATCGACCAGTCCGACTTCCTGTTCGGCAAGAGCGAGAAATCGGCGCGCGATTTCGTAATGTTCTTCCACAATGGCGATCTGCACGCGATCAAGTGGCGGAACTTCAAGACCCACTTCCGGATCAACGAGCCGGCCCGCAATGCCGTTGCCGCACCCGGCCAGGCTGTCGTGACGGGTTACACCAACACGCTGACCTATCCCTGGGTGTTCGACCTGGAGAACGATCCCAAGGAACTGTGGAACCTCAACACTGCCCATACCTGGGTCGGCGCGATCACCGGACGGATTCTGAAGCGGTATGCCGATAGCACTGAGCAGTTTCCCAACCTCGAGGCTGGGGACGACGGACCGCCCAAGAGTCCGTGAGCCCCGCACTGGCTACTCCGGCCCGCCGCCATAGAGCAGCGGGCGGGGGTCGACCGGCCGGCCGTGAACATAGTTGTCGACCAGATGGCGCAGCGCGTCGGCCGATCCGACCGAGCGGTTGAGCGGTGCCCAGCGCGGCGCGGGGAGCATTGCGTTCCAGGCTTCCCACTGCTGCTGGAGCCGCTGCGCCACCTGCGGATTGCGCCCGGCCACGTTGCGCCGCTCACCCGGATCGGTCGCCAGATTGAACAGGTAGCTCTGGTTCGCCACCCGCAGCCACTTCCACTGCCCCTGTCGCGCCGCGCCCTGGATGTTGCTGCGCCAATAGAGCGGCCGGTCCGAGAAGCCGGTGCGGCGAGCCCTGAGATCAGGCAGCAGGTTGACGCAATCAAGCGTCGGGTCGGCTGGCACGCCTGCCACTGCCATGGCCATGCAGGGAATGTCATGTCCCACGCCAACCCGGCGCGAAACCTCGCCGCTGGGCAATTGCCCGGTCCACCGCACAATGGTTGGCACCCGGATTCCACCTTCGAGCAGTAGCGCCTTGACCCCGTTGAGCGGTCCGTTGGAGGAGGTGGTCTGCCAGGTAGGACCGCCGTTGTCGCTGGTGAAGACGATCAGCGTATCTCGGCCCAGCCCGGCCTGGTCGACCGCGTCGACGATCCGCCCGACCGCGCGATCGAAGGCGCTCAGCATCGCCAGATAGGTGCGCCGCTTGGGATCGGCCACGTGCTTGAACTGGTCGAGATAAGGCCTGATCGATTGCAGCGGGGCGTGGACCGCGTTGAAAGGCACGTAGAGGAAGAACGGCTTGTTGCGGTTCTGCTGAACGAAGCCGACCGCTTCGTCGGCAAAGGTATCGGTGGTGTGGGCCGGGTGCGGCACAGTTTGGGTACCGCGCAACATGAACCGATCCGCCGGGGTGTTAGTCGGGATGTAGCCGATCGCCCCATCAAGGAAGCCATAGAAGTAATCGAACCCGCGCGCGACCGGGGTGTTGGGCGCGGTAAAGCCGATGTGCCACTTGCCGATCATGCCGGTGGCATAGCCGTGCCCGCGCAGCCGCTCGGCAATGGTCGGCAGGTCGCGCGGCAGACCCGCGGTGGTATCGGTGCGCTGTTCGGCGCCCATGTTGTTTTCAAAGCCGAACCGGTTCTGCTGGCGCCCGGTTATCAGCGCGGCGCGGCTGGGGCCGCAGACCGAGGCGCTGGAATAGAACTGCGTCATCCGCACGCCTTGCCGGGCCAGCCGGTCGATCCGCGGGGTGCGGACATCCTTGCCGCCCTGGACGCCCAGATCGCCATAGCCCAGGTCATCAGCGAGGATGACGACGATGTTGGGCGGAGTCCCGGCCGGACGGGCCACGGCGGCCATCGGCGTGATGGCGCTCGCGGCAAGCAGACCGGCGGCGAGCAGACGAAGGCGGGCTCTGGCGATCATGGGTACACCATCAGGTCCTGGTTGTCGTAACGCATCGTCGTCTGGCGCATGCTGGTCCATTGCGGGGCGACATTGCCGCGATCCCAGCGCGCCAGCCTGGCCCGCAGCCGCGCGACCACTTCCGGGTGGGCCGCCGCGACATTGCGTTTCTCGCCCGGATCGGTCGCCAGGTCATAGAGCATGATGTGCTGCCCCAGCGCCGAAACGGTCGCCTGGGTGCCATCGGGCACCAGCGCCGTTTCGGTCATGATCGGGGCGGACGGATCGCGACGATTGGCGATCCACAGCTTCCAGTTGCCATCGCGGATCGCGAAATTGGGGCCTGACCGCCAGTAGAGCGTGCGCGGCACCGGCTGGCGCGCCGCCCGGCCCATCAACCGCACCAGGTCCAGCCCTTCGGCCGTCGCCGGAACCCGGCCCCGTGCCCCGGTTACCGCCGTCGGCAGGATGTCGAGGTTCGAGACGACCTGGTCGCTGACGACACCCTTCGGAATCCGCCCCGGCCAGACCGCGATGAAGGGAATGCGGATCCCACCTTCCAGGTGATCGCGCTTGAACCCGCTCAAGGGAGCGTTCGAACAGGCCCCCAGCACATAGCGGGCGCAGCCATTGTCCGAGGTGAAGATGATCATTGTGTTGTCGGCCTGCCCGGTTTCCACCAGCTTGGCCCGGATCGCGCCGATCGAATCGTCGAGCGCGGAAACCATCGCTGCATAGACCCGCTTGCCGGGATCGGTGATGTGGGCATAGCGGTCGAGGTACTTGCGCGTCGCCTGCAAGGGCGTGTGTGGGGCCGGGTGGGCCAGGTACAGGAACAGCGGCCGATCCCGTTTCTGCCCGATCAGGTCAACCGCCGCCGTGGTGAAGGCATCGGTCAGATAGTCGCTGACCTCCACTTCCTGCCGGTCGCGCAGGATCGGCGAGCCCCGGCGCAATTGCGCCATGACCTGTTCCTCGTCGGCATTGGCGTCGACCGTGATACCTTCGGCCTGGCCGAACGACAGGCCTGCGCCCGGCGGCATGTAGCTACCATCGCCTGGAGCGTAGCGGGTGAGAAACGAAGTCGCGCCGCCCAGCAGGCCGAAATAGCTTTGGAACCCACGATCGAGCGGGTGATACCCGGCCGGCTGGCCCAGGTGCCACTTGCCGATGATCGCGGTCTGATAGCCCTTGTCGCGCATCAGCTGCGGCAACAGCCGCTCGGCCTTTGAAACACCCTTCACCCGGTCGCGCCCGGCGGGATTGAACTCGTAGCCGAAGCGGGTCTGGGCCCGACCGGCCATCAATGCCGCGCGCGAGGGCGAGCAGACCGGATGGGTGGCATAGGCCTGGGTAAAGCGAACCCCATCGCGCGCCAGGGCATCGATGTTGGGCGTGCGCACAATCGGGCTGCCATAGGCTCCGATATCGCCATAGCCCAGATCATCGGCGATGATCACGATCACGTTGGGGCGGGTGTCCCTGGGCTTGGCGGCCACCCCACCAGGCAGGGCGGTGGCAAAAGCGGTCATGGCCAACAGCGACGATTTTAGCAGGTGGCACATTCGCAAGGCTCCCTTCATCGGGCAACAAGGTCACGATCAAGCCAGCGGGCGGTCAGCAGGAACAGCAGCCCGCCCAGGGCATAGATGCACGAGGTGATCAGCAGCGAATCCTGCAGACTTTCCGGATGGGCGATCCCGCAAACGGTGCGCAGGTGTTGGGGCAATGCGGCAAGACCAGCCCCTTCGCAGGCCTGGCGGTCCAGCTCTGGCGCGCCGAGTGCAGCCACCTGCGCGTTGAACAGGAAATCGCTGAGCACCCCAATGAACAGCGGGCCGAAGCCGTAGCCGATCAGATTGATCACAAACAGCATCACGGCGGTTGCCAGCGCGCGGGTCTGGCTGGAGACCACGCCCTGGCCGATCGAATACTGGGCGGCAAGGTAGCCGTATTTTGACAAGCCGCCCAAGCACAGGCCGGCGAGCGCGTACCACAGGTTATTGGTGGAAAAGGCCCAGAAATAGAACGGCACGCAGATAATCATCCCGATCCCCGGCAACCAGGCGATCGCCGTGATGCTGCGCGAGGCGAGGCGGGTGGCCAGCCAACCTGTGCCTGCCGCGCCCAGCGACGAGGCGATGGCCACCGGCACGTTGATGTAAAGCGCCGCCTCGCCTGCGGTCAGGCCGAAGGTGCGGTTGACGAACAGCGACTGGAATGAGGAGACGGCATAACCGCAGAAGGCGGCAATCGTGGCGGCGGCGGTCATGCTCCAAAACGAGCGCTTGCTCATGATCTCGCGGATGCCATCAGAAAACCGGGCCTTCTCCCGGCGCGCGGTACCCTTGGGATCGGAATAGCCGCGCGGTGGCTCCTCGACGGTCCGCTTGAGCAGCAGGGCCACGGCGATGCCGGGCAGGCCCAGCAGGATGAAGGCCCAGCGCCAGCCAAAGGCATCAGTGATCGGGCCCCCGATGACGTTGGCGAACATGGTGCCCAGCGTCACCCCCATCCCGAAGTAACCCAGCGCGGCCGGACGGGCCTTGGGCGGGAAGTAGTCGGAAATCAGCGAATTGGCCTGCGGCACGCAGCCGGCTTCGCCCACGCCCACGCCCATGCGGAAGACCAGCAGGACCCAGAACACCCCGATAGTGAACGAGCCAATGGTGATCTCGGTGCTGAGCCCGCAGGCCGCGGTCATCAGCGACCAGGCGGCGATACAGACTGCCATGATCTGCACGCGGTTGCGGGTTTCGGCGAACTGGGCCAGCGGAATGCCGACCACGGTAAAGAACAGGGCAAAGCCGAAGCCGGTCAACAGGCCGAATTGCGTGTCGGTAATGCCCAGTTCCGGCTTCATCTGCGGGGCGACCACGGCCAGCAGCGTCCGGTCCATGAAGTTCAGGATGAAGATCACCAGCAGGACATTGAGCACGTAGCGCCGATAGCCCGCCGTGCGGTAACCGGTATCGGGGTCCTCCGCGTTTTCAGCCAGGTCTTGCCGTGCGGAGGCCTCGGTCATGTCATTGCCCCTTTCGCGCGGCGGCAGCCTTGTCGCGCAGCCGAGCCATGCCGCCGATCCACCGGTCGTAATCATCGGTCTTGCGGCGCATGTAGGTCAGCACCTGGGGGTGCGGCAGCGCAAGAAAGGTTTCCTCCTCAATCGCCGCAAGCGCGGATTCGGCCACTGCCTCGGGCGAGATGATGCCATCGAGGCTTTGCGTGCCGGTCGCGCCCTTCAGTAGCGGGGTATCGACCGCCTGCGGGCAGAGCACGGTGACGCGGATGTTTTGGTGGCGGTGGGTGATCGCCAGCGCCTCGGCAAACCCGATCGCAGCGTGTTTGGTGGTGGCGTAGCCGGGACTGCCGGGCTGGCTGAGCAAGCCGGCTGCCGAAACAGTGTGCAGGAAGTATCCCCCACCCTGCGCGATCATCCCGGGCAGAACCGCGCGGGCAGCATAGACATGGGCCATCACGTTGATTTCCCAGCCCCGTTGCCACAGCTCATTTGAAGCAGAGGTCACGAAATCCGGATTGGGATCACGCATCGAAATGCCGGCGTTCGAGCACATCAGGTCTATGCCGCCAAAAGCTTGGGTTGCGGAGGCAGCCAAGGCCACCAGATCACTTTCCCGGCTTACGTCGGTTGGAACTGACAACCCACCTACCTGGGCGGCGGCGGCTTCCGCACCATCGCGATCGAGATCGGCAATTACAATCCCGCGTGCGCCAGCCTGGCGGAACCGCAGCGCTAGCGCCTTGCCAATCCCGCTGGCCCCGCCGGTGATCACCACAACCTTGTCCCTGACGTCCATGCGCCTTTACTTTCCGTCGCTGGTGCGCCGGTTCCAGTGCGGCCCGATCGCCGCCCCGGAACCGGACTGCTGGCTGGGCTGTGCCCGGGTCAGAACCGCTTGGTGAACTCGATATTCACCTGGCGAGGATCATTGAGCGTGCAGCGCAGAACAGTGCCACCCGTGACCGTGTTGCGGAGCAGGAACTGCTGATCCTGCACCTGCGGCGCCATATTCGGGCAATAAGCTTTGTTCGTCAGGTTCTGGGCAGCAACCGCCACTTCCCAGTTGCCATCCTCGGCAGCGACCCCCAGTCGCGCTCCAAGAATGGCATAACCAGCCTGGACCGCATCCGGATTGTTGTCGCCTTGCGCCCCCACGTTGGACGACGAACTGAAGCTGAGGTCAGTGCGGAGCGACCATTTGATCGTTTGGGTGAGCTGGCCCTCGTAAGAAGCCGAAGCGGCCCCTTGCCACTTGGGCGAAAACGGCAACCTGGTCCCGGTCAAATCCTGCGTGCCACCGAAGGCGGGGAGACCCGGGGCGCCACGGAAATCGAGATATTTGGAATCGAGGTACGCAGCCCCTAGTGTCAGGGTCAGTTCGGGGATCGGCCGGGCAATGGCATCGACCTCCACCCCTTGCTGCTGGACTTTGCCATTGTTGCGGGTCCGGAAGGTCAGACCGTCGAACGAGCGGAACTGAAGATCGTTGACCCGGGTGCGATACGCTGTCGCGTTGAGGATCAACTTGTTGTCGAACAGGTTCGATTTGATCCCCAGTTCCCAGTTCCCCGTCGTTTCCGGCAGGAAAGTGCGGTTGGCAGAGCCCACTGCTGCTGTTGTCGGCGGCGAGGAGTCAAACCCGCCCGACTTGAACCCGGTCGCGTAGCTGACGAAGACCATGATATCGTCGCTCGGCTTGTACGTTGCATTGACGCGATAGGTCGTGGCCGACGAATCCAGTTTCAGTGCAGTCGTTTCATTGGCCCGGGTGATGGTTGTGTTATAAACCACCGAAGAGAGATTCCCGACCTTCTCGTCCTTCGTCGCCCGGATGCCGCCGGTGATCGAGAACTGGTCGTTCAGCATCACTGTAACTTCGCCGTATCCGGCAAGCGACTTGGTGTTCTGGAAGAAATTGAACCGCGTGCCAGGCACCTGTTGCTGGGCAAGACACGTCGCGAGACGGGCTGGCTGGGCGTTGCGGATGATCACGTTGCAATAGGGCGGCTTCAGATCGAGGCCCTCATTGATCCAGTAATCTTCCTCGAAGTAATAGATCCCGGCTACAAACTTGAGGTGCCCGTTCAGCATAGTGTCGGGTGAAATGAGCTGGAATTCCTCGCTGTGCGACTGGCTGTCGAAACCACCCGGGCGTCCATAGGGCGAGCCCGGGATGGCCACGGTGTTCTCTTGGTACTGTTCGTTGAACCAGTCGCGATAGCTGCTGACGATCCGGGTCGAGAAGTCTCCCCCCAGTTCCACCCGGAGATCGCTAACGACGCCCCAGTTCTTGTCATCCAGCGTACCACCGGTGTCCTGGCGGACCCGCCAGTTGTAGGTATCATCAAGGATCGGCAGGGAACCGGTGAGCGGTCCTGCGCCATCCGGATCGGTGCGGGCCAGCCAGTTTGCAGCGATGGTCGGCGTAACTGTCTTCGACACCACTGTCAGAACGTTGTTACCATCGCCGCCAAGGTCGATGTAGTCGCCACGCAGCAACCACTTTACCCGATCATTCGGCTCCCAGCGTAGCGTCCCGCGGATCGAAAAGCCGTTCTCCTTACCGATGCGGCTGCCATCAAGTTCGTTGCGGCCAACGCCATCTGCGCGATAATAGACCGATGAGAGGCGGATTGCGGTCGTCTCGCTGACCGGAACGTTGAGGATGCCCGACAGCCGGACCCGGTTATAGCTGCCATAGGATGCCTGCATCCGACCAGAGAACTCATCCTTCGGCTCGGTCGTATTCAGGACCACCGCGCCCATCGAGGCATTACGGCCGAACAGCGTGCCCTGCGGCCCGCGCAGCACTTCGACCGAGGCAATATCGTTGAGCCCAGCCAACAAAGAACCGATGCGGGGAATATAGACGCCATCCACGAACGAGGCGACGCTCGGCTCAATCGCCGAATTACCGCTCGTGCCGATCCCCCGGATCTGGATGCGGGTGTTGGCGGTCTGAGCAGCAGTCGTGAAGTTGAGGTTGGGAGTGATCCGCTTGAGATCGCGAACATCCTCGATTCCTGCGGCGGCCAGCGTTTCGCCCGAAAAGGCAGTAATCGAGATGGGCACGTCCTGGACGTTTTCAGCACGCTTCTGGGCAGTGACGACAATTTCCGCCAGTCCTTCGGACTTGGGTTCGGCCTCCTGAGCTATTGCCACGCCGCTTGTCAGGATGGCTGCAATCGCAGCCGACGAAGCACTCCAACGAAATCGCTTCATGTTACCCCTCCCGTTTTTGACGCTTTGCGCTTCTTGCTGCCTGGCCGACACTGTCCGGACCGGGCCTGCAAATCCTCCTCGACTAAAATGTTTCTAGTTGGTAACAAGCTATGCCCGTTGGAGATGGGTGTCAAGTGACGCGAAGACCTCTTCCCGGCAGGTGTCTGTCGCTTGAATTCGAAATGAATTTCCATCGGCACGGGATGGTCTCATTCAACCGGTGGGGCAGTTGACAGAAAGGGAGCGTTGCCCAAATGTTGATTGTCGCCGTCACAGATCCGACTCTCGCAAATCCGCGGCCTGAACTGATAGGAGAGCTGCTTGTCGGCCAAGCCTGATCGATCGCCGCAGACGGCCACGCCAGCCCGACGCCGAGGACCCGGCTCCAAGCCGCGGGTCGATGTACAGGCGCGACGCGAGGAATACATCCGGATCGCCGCCAGCGTCCTGCTGGAAAAGGGCATTGGCTCCACGACCATGCAGGACATTGCCGATCGAGCCGGCGTGCCCAAAGTCCTGTTCTACCGAATCTTCCAGTCCAAACAGGCACTACTCGATGCCATCGTCGATGAAGTGCTCACGGCGTTCCATGCGGCCTATGCCCAGCGCGGCAAGGCCTATGGCAACCGCGTTATCGTGCTGGCCAACATCGCGAGAAAGCGGCCAGAGCCCTACCTTCTGGTGCTGGCCTATGTGCGGGCGGGTCTTGACCAGGGCCAATGGGCCCGGATCATCAGCGATACGGTAACGCAGTATGCGCTGGAACGACTATTCGTTCCTGCCCCGGGCGCGCAGCCCGGCGCGTGGGAACGGGCGCAGTATGCCGCTCGGCTCTGGACCGGTCCGTTCCTAGACGCTCTAATTGCCGCCATCGAGAACCGCGATGGAATCGACGACGAGACGAGGATGCGCTGGTGGGGCCAAATTGCCCGCCAATATCACCTTAGTTCGCGCGCGGCTTACCAACTGGATGCCCCGAAAACGGCAGATGCCGGCGCCATAGGCGATTTGATACCGGATGGAAACATAGTGGTTGAACCGGTCGACGGGTCGAGTTAGGCTTACACGGCAGGCTCCTGGCAAGCAGCGAGCCGCAGGCAAGCGGGGGCAACTGGGGCATGACCACGGAAGGCCAGGACCGGCGCAAGGCCGCCAGCCCCGCAACCAGCACAGCGCAAACTGCCGCCGC
Organism: Sphingomonadaceae bacterium; assembly: GCA_965284665.1. GTDB lineage: Bacteria > Pseudomonadota > Alphaproteobacteria > Sphingomonadales > Sphingomonadaceae > Novosphingobium. The sequence goes on from OZ260108.1 coordinate 272,490, forward strand.
CGCTAGGTTGCCCACTGACGACGGACTGGATTTCAGCCTCGCCAGGCAAGGCTTCATCGCTACGCTGCCCGATGCAGATGTCGGCAAGGCCTGGAGCCAGGCACCTTTCGCATTTCTTGAGGGGAAGCGACCCGACACGGTCCACCCCAGCTTGTGGCGACAGGCCCGGCTCAACGCGATCCACGGATTGTTCAAGGTTTGCGACGGAATTTACCAGGTCCGCGGGTTCGACATCTCGAATGTAACTTTTGTCGAAGGGCGCGAGGGTTTGATCGTGATCGATCCGCTGACCTCGGCCGAGCCGGCCGCCGCGGCGCTGCGGCTGGCGCGCCAACATCTGGGCGAAAAGCCGGTAACCGCGGTGATCTATACTCACAGCCATGTCGATCATTACGGCGGCATCCTGGGCGTCGCCTCGCCCGAGGAAATCCGCGACGGGCTGCGGATCATTGCCCCCGAAGGCTTCCTGCAGGCTGCTGTCAGCGAGAACGTGCTGCTGGGCAACGCCATGAGCCGGCGCGCCACCTACATGTATGGCGGGCTGCTGCCGCGCGACGCGCGGGGCCATGTCGATTCGGGGCTGGGCAAGGGCACTTCGCGCGGCAAGGTCGCGCTGGTTGGCCCGAGTGAGAGCATCACCCACACAGGGCAGCGGTTGAAGGTGGACGGGGTGGACATCGTCTTCCAAGTGACGCCCGATACCGAAGCCCCGGCCGAAATGAATTTTCAGTTCCCCGAGCACCGCGCGCTGTGCATGGCGGAGAACTGCACCTGCAACCTCCATAACCTCTACACCCCACGCGGCGCGCAGGTTCGCGATGCCAAGGGCTGGAGTCACTACATCGAGGAAGCAAAGCAGCTGTTCGCCGGCCAGTCCGACGTGCTGTTTGCTAGCCACCACTGGCCGCGCTGGGGAGCGGACGAAGGAATCCGCTTCCTCGACAAGCAGCGCGATCTCTACAAGTACATCCATGACCAGACCTTGCGGCTGGCCAACCACGGAATGACTCCGCTGGAAATCGCGGAGGCGCTGCGCCTGCCGCCGGACTTGGCCGACGAATGGTACACCCGCGATTACTACGGCACGGTCAGCCACAACGCGAAGGCGGTCTACCAGCGGTATCTTGGGTGGTTCGATGGCAACCCGGCCAATCTCCACCCCCATCCCCCAAAGGAAGCCGGTCAACGCTATGTCGAACTGGCTGGCGGGGCCCAGGCGATCTTGGACAACGCAAACGCAGCGATGGCACGGGGCGACTATCGCTGGGCCGCCGAAGTGCTGAAGCACCTGGTATTTGCCGAGCCCGAAAGTACCGCCGCGCGCGAGCTTCAGGCCGACGTGTTCGAGCAGTTAGGCTACCAGTCAGAATCCGGGCCGTGGCGCGATTTCTACCTGACCGGCGCGCTCGAACTGCGCAATCCGCGCCCTCCGGCAGACAAGCCACGCCAGGCTTCGGCCGGACAATTGCGAACGCTGGGGGCAGACGATCTGCTCGATTCGCTCTCGGTCCGGCTCAACGGCGAACAAACCGGCCGGGCGCGGTTCGGAATGACGATTGCCTTCGCCGATACCGGCGAGCGGTTCGCGCTGTGGGTGGAAAATAGCGTGCTGCACCACGCCGCAACCGCACCTGCCGGGCTGGACTGCCCCGAAGTGACGCTATCGTGTGAAGTGCTGATCGACTTGGTGCTTGGCGATCCCCTGAGCGGCGATCCGCCGAGGGGGCCTGGCACCGCCACACTCGAGCAGTTGCTGCCCATGCTCGACCGGTTCGACCTGTGGTTCGAGATCGCCGCCCCCTGAATGGAGTAAAGCCCGCCATGCCTTCCGAGTTCGAAACCCTGCTGCTGGACGTTTCCGAGGGCATCGCCACGATCACGCTCAACCGGCCCGACCGCAAGAACGCGTTCAATCCGAAGATGGCCATCGAGTTGATCGCCGCCTTCGATGCCACCGATGCTGACGATGCGGTCAAGGCAGTGATCGTGACCGGATCGGGAGACAGCGCCTTTTGCGCAGGGGCCGATCTAAAGGCCGGGGGCAGCACCTTCGATGCCGGCCAGCGCGAGGCCGAGCGGCGCGCGGCAGGAGATACCGCCGATTTGACCCGCGATGGCGGAGGGCGGGTGGCGCTGCGCGTGTTCCAGAGCCTGAAGCCGGTGATTGCCGCCTTCAACGGCGCGGCGGTAGGCGTGGGGGTAACGATGACCTTGCCGATGGACATCCGCATCGCTTCCACCACCGCACGGTTCGGTTTTGTCTTTGCCCGGCGCGGAATCGCGCTGGAAGCCACCTCTTCATGGTTCCTTCCGCGGCTGGTGGGCGCACCGACCGCGCTGGAATGGGCCTATTCGGGGCGGGTCTTCGCAGCCGAGGAAGCGCATCGCCGAGGCCTCGTCCAGTCACTGCATGAACCGGCCGACCTGATCCCGGCGGCACGAGCTTTGGCGCACGACTTCATCGATCACTCGGCGCCTGTCTCGCTCGCCGTCACGCGACAGCTGATTTGGCGCGGACTGGTCGCGGATCACCCGATGGAAGCCCATCGCGCCGATAGCCGCTCGATGCGGCAGCGCGGGGCCTCGGCGGATGCCCGCGAGGGCATATCGGCTTTTCTCGAGAAGCGTCCGGCCGTCTTTCCGGACCGCGTGTCTGCCGGGTTACCGGACCTTTGGCCCGAATGGGAAGAACCAGAATACCGCTAGGCGTGAGCAAGGGAGTGGGAGGATGAGCAAAGCAAGGATCATGCTGCTGGGGGCCTGCGCGATCGGTGCATTGGGCCTGCTGGCGGCCAGTGGCGGTGATGCCGCTGCGGAAGTGAGCGGCCAGCGCGCCGAGCGACCGGAGCCAACGCGAGTGCCCGGCTTCAATCCGGATCGCAACGCCTATTTCGGCGATCTTCACGTCCATACGCACCTGTCGTTTGACGCCTACATTTTCAACGTCAGGCGCACCCCCGACGATGCCTACCGGTTTGCCCGGGGCGAGGCGATCGGCCATGCCGGAGGCTACCAGATACGTCTGGCAGGCGGGCCACTGGATTTCGCCGCCGTGACTGACCATGCCGAATACCTCGGCGTGATGCGTGAGGCCGAGAATCCGGATAGTCCGATCTCGAAGGTGCCGTTCGTGCAAGGGCTGATGACCACCGATCCAACCAAGGTGCGGGCGGCCTTCGGTCAATATGTCGCTGCCCGGCGTGCCAACCAGCTGCCCGTCGAGTTCAACGACCCGGCAATCGCCTCGCGCGCCTGGCAAGTTGTCACAGATGCGGCGACCCGCCATTACCAGCCGGGCAAGTTCACCACCTTCATCGGCTATGAATATACCTCCGCACCGGATGGCCGAAACCTTCACCGCAACGTGATCTTCAAGGGCGCACGCGTAGCCTCCCCATTCTCGGCCAATGATTCCGCCGATCCAGAAGACCTGTGGCGGGCGATGGATGGCTGGCGAGCCAAGGGGGTGGAAGCCATTGCCATCCCGCACAACTCGAACGGCTCCGACGGCCTCATGTTCGACAGCGTGCGGCTGAGTGGCAAGTCGATGGACAAGGCCTATGCCGAATTGCGCAGCCGCAACGAGCCGCTGGTCGAAATCTCGCAGATAAAGGGCACTTCAGAAACGCACCCAACGCTTTCGCCGAATGACGAATGGGCCAATTTCGAACTAATGGAGAGCTATATCGGCACCGAGCGGCCGGTGACCAAATTCGCAGGTGGCTATGTCCGCCGTGCGCTGCTCGACGGTATCCTGCGGCGTGAGCAGGACGGCTTCAATCCGTTCAAGTTCGGCTTCATCAGTTCTTCGGATACCCACAACGCGGCACCCGGCACGGTAGAGGAACCGAACTACTTCTCCAAGACAGGCCTGTCGGACAGCACGCCGGAAATCCGCGGCTCGGTCCCGCCGGGCGGCAAGAAGGATTGGGGCGGAATGACGCCCGAAATGTACGCAGCGACCAAGCGCAGCCGGTCGTGGGGGGCATCAGGGCTGGTTGGGGTTTGGGCCGAGCAAAACACCCGCGATGCGATCTATGCCGCGTTCCGCCGCAAGGAGACTTTTGCCACCAGCGGTCCGCGGATCAAGGTGCGGTTCTTCGCCGGTTACGATGTGCCCACGGACCTGTTCGACCGCGTCAACGCGGTGCGGCAGGCCTATGCCAAAGCTGTGCCAATGGGCAGCGACCTGCTAGCCGCCAAGGGCCGCGCACCCAGCTTCGTGGTCTGGGCGGTGCGCGATCCGCGCAGCGGCTATCTCCAGCGCGCCCAGATCGTGAAGGGCTGGGTGGAAAACGGCCAAGCGCTCGAACAGGTGTTCGACGTTGCCTGCTCTGATGGCCTGAAGGTTGATCCGCGTACCAACCGCTGCCCCGCGAACGGTGCCAGCGTCAACATGGCGACTTGCGAGGCTGACAAGTTCAAGGGCGACGTCGAATTGCGCACGGTGTGGCGCGATCCAGGCTTCGATCCGAAGCAGCGCGCGTTCTATTACGTGCGCGTGCTGGAAAACCCGTCATGCCGCTGGTCAACCTGGGACGCGCTGCGCAACGGCACTCCACCCAATCCAAATAGCGAGGCGCTGGTGATGGAGCGCGCCTGGTCCTCGCCAATCTGGTATGAGCCACTGCGCTGATTGGGAGAGCTTACTTTTGGCAAAGTTGAAAGCGGCAGCGGAATGGGCGCTGCGCGAGCCCTTGATGCGTTTCCTCGTGATTGGTGCCGTGCTGTTTGCCGGGATCAGCCTTGTTCGCGCCGAACAGCGCCCGGCCATCACGATCGACGCGGCCGAGATCGAACAGCTCGTCTCATACTGGCGCCAGCAGAGCCACCGCGAGCCCGACCGCGATGAGCTGAAGGCGATCATCAACGAGCGCGTCGACGAGGAAGTCCTGGCCGAAGAGGCCAAGCGCCTCGGGCTGGACCGCGATGACATGATCATTCGGCGGCGGCTGGCGCAGAAGATGGCCTTCGCCAGCGAGGACACGGTCGAAATCCCCGAACCCACCGAGGCGGAACTGGCTGCATACTATCAGGCCAACCAGGCCCGCTATGCGGCGCCCGAACGGGTGGCCTTGCGCCACGTCTTCTTCAGCGATGATCGTGCCGAGGTGAGTCCTCCGGTCGCCGCCAGCGATGCCCTGCGCGCGTTGCGGGCGGGCGGGCGCGTGACCGGCGATCCCTCAATGCTGCCGCTGAGCTATGCCGATGTGACGATCGAGACGCTGGAACGCGATTACGGCGAGGCCTTTGCGAAAGCGGTCGCAGCCGCGCCGGTCGGGCAATGGGTCGGTCCGGTCGAATCCGGCTTTGGCCTACACCTGATCCGGGTGGAAAGCCGCCAAGGCCGCAAGGTCCCGCCGCTGGCCGAGGTGCGCGACGAAGTCCGGATCGCCTGGATCGAGGAACGGCGGGCGGTGGCACTGCGCGAGCAGCTGGCCGAACTGCGCCGAGGTTATCGGATCGAAGTGGCCGGGCTGCCCAAGTGATCGCTGCGCTCCGCTCTCTCCTGATCCTCCTGGCCATGGCGCTTGGCGGCACGGCGGCGCTGGCGCACGAGGTCCGCCCGGCGCTGGTCCAGATCGAGGAGCTGGCCCCCGGCGATTATGATGTGGTCTGGAAACGTCCGGTGGTCGGCGATCTGGCGCTGCGGCTGAATCCGCGCCTGTCCGGCGGCGCGCTGGAGCAGAAGCCGTCAATCCAGCCCGGCCCCGGCTTTGCCACCTATCGCTGGAAAGTGCGCGGGGCGGCGCCGCTCGAGGGGCAGACGCTGGAGATCGATGGGCTGGCCCAGAGCGTCACCGAAACGCTGGTGCGGGTGAAGCTCGCTGACGGGCGCAGTTTCGACTGGACCCTGCGGCCGTCCTCGCCCCGGCTGGTGCTCGATTTCTCCGAACCCGCCGGGGTCGCGTTGCCGGGCTACCTTGTGCTGGGGGTGGAGCATATCCTGCTGGGCTTCGATCACCTGCTGTTCGTGCTGGCGCTACTGATGCTGGTCGGCCGGGGCTGGCAGATCGTCAAGGTGATCACCGTTTTCACGATTGCCCACAGCCTGACCCTTGGCCTCACCGTGTTCGGCTATGTCTCGCTCGATACCGGCGCGCTCGAAGTGCTGATCGCGCTCAGCATTGTCTTCCTCGCTGTTGAGCTGGTCACCAAGGCAGGTGACGGACCCACGCTGACCCGCCGCTATCCCTGGCTGGTCGCCTTCGCCTTCGGCCTGCTGCACGGCATGGGCTTTGCCAGCGCGCTGGCCAGCATCGGCTTGCCCGCCGATTCCGTTCCCGAAGCGCTACTGCTGTTCAACATCGGCGTCGAGCTGGGGCAGCTGGCGTTCATTTTCCTTGTACTGGGCCTTGGTCTGTTGGCCGTGCGGTTAATGCCGGGGCGTCGGTGGGGCGAGCCCCTGCTAAAGCGCGGTCCAGCGGTCCTTGCCAACGCAATTGGCGGCCTGGCCGGCTACTGGCTGATCGAGCGGACCTGGTCGGCGCTGGCCTGATCGGCCGCCAGCAGTGCCGCGCGCACCTCACGCTTGAGGAGCTTGCCAGAAGCGGTACGCGGAAAGGGATCGGGCCAGAACTCGATCCGGCGCGGTAGCTCGAAGGGGGCAAGCTTGTCCTCGACGAAGGTGAGCAGTTCCGCCGCGCTGACCGGCGCGGTCAGGAACAGGCAGGCCGCCACCTCCTCGCCCAGCCGCTGATCGGGCACGCCGAACACGGTCGCCTCGCGCACCGCCGGGTGTTCCAGCAGCGCGGCCTCGATCTTGCCACAACCGATGTTCTCGCCGCCGCGGATGATCAGGTCCTTCAGCCGGTCAACGATCCGGACGTAGCCCGCCGCATCGATCGTGGCCTGGTCCCCGGTGCGGAACCATTCGCCGTCAAAGGCATCGGCATCGGCATCCGGCCGCCGCCAATAGCTGCGCACCACCGATGTGCCGCGCACCTGCAGTTCGCCCGGCTCACCGGGCGGCAGTTGGCGGCCCGCCTCGTCAACTACGCGCAGGTCGAGCACGGCCGAAACCTGGCCCACCGTATCGGCATGGTCGACATATTCCTGCCCCCGGATGCCGGTGCCGATGGCGTTGGTTTCGGTCATGCCCCAGCCGGTCACCGGCATGGCCCCGGCCAGCTGGCTGGCGATTGCCCGCACCTGCTCCGGCGCGCGGGCCGCGCCGCCCCCGCCCAGCACCTGCAAGCCCGGCAGGCCGATCCCGCGCCGCTGTGCCTCGTTCAGCAGGTCACCGGTGACGGCGGAGGGCGCGTTGACATGGGTAATCCCCTCGCGCTCGATCAGGGCGATGGCCTCGACAGGGTCCCACTTGTGCATGCTCACTAGCTTGCGCTGCGCCCGGAACGAACTGAGGTGGACCGCGTGCAGCCCAGTGACGTGGAACAGCGGGATCGCCAGCAAAGCCGCCTGGGCCGTCGGGCCGGGTGTCACCCCGGCGCGCAGGTTGGCGACCTGGGCATCAAGCTCCCACGACAGCAGCGCGCTGATGATATTGCGATGGGTCGATGGCACGCCTTTGGGATGGCCGGTCGACCCGGAGGTATAGAGGATCGTGGCCAGGTCGTCGCTCGCGGGGGCCTGCTCCGGCATCGGTGCAGCGCAATAGGCTGCGATCAGATCATCGAAGGCCAGCGCCGCGCCGCGCCGGTCCGGCGGGGTGCGCACCGCCACCAGCGGTACCGGCAGCGGCGCGCCTGCCGACTGCCAGCCGGCCAGCCGCTCCGCGTCGAGGATCAGCAGGCGCGGTTCAGTGTCGCGCACGGCATGGGCCAGCTCGTCGGCCGGCCAGTGAGAATTGGCGGCCACGGCCACCGCCCCGATCGCGGTGACCGCCTGGAAGGCGATCATCCATTCCGGGTAATTGCGCAACGAAATCGCCACCCGGTCACCCCGAGCCACGCCGAACCGGTCGACAAGCGCGGCGGCGAAGGCGCTGGTCTGCTGCCAGCTCTCGGCAAAGGTCAGGCGGCTATCGCCAAAGACGATGAAGGGCTGGTCGCTGACCGCCTCGGCGTAGATCTCCCGCAGGCTGACCGGCGCGTTGCGGAACACCCGCTGGCGGCATCCGGCAATCTCCTGCAAGACGATTTCCAGCGGCATGCCCGGCCCGGCAAGCTGGCGAATTGCCTCAATTCTGCTGATCGGATTGCCCACCGTCGCACATCCCGTCTTGCTGCCGGCGCAAAATGATACCATATGGTATCAAATAGCAAGAGCGGGGCTTGCTGTTGGTAATCTTGTTGCGGCATTCAGTCGTCTGAATTTCCAATCGTGGCCTCTTTGGCCGAATTTCTGACTAGATTGATCATGCACCCTGTGGGTGCGGTGTGTAACATCTGGAGTTTCACTCCAACCTTACGGGAAACCGGCATGGCAGACCACTCATCCTCTTCCTCGCCTTCGGGCTTCGGCTTCAACCCGCGCGATCCACTGAACGACCTGCGCATGTCGGAGGCCTGCATCCCGCTCTACGAGAAGGTGCGCGATTTCGTCCGCGACGTGGTGGAACCGATGAGCGTGGAGTTCCACCGCCTCGGTGCGGGGCGCCCCGATCCTTGGCAATATGCCCCGGGCCAGCTTGAAGTGCTGGAAGCGGCCAAGGATAAAGCCAAGACCGCTGGCCTGTGGAACTTCTTCCTACCCAATGCCGAAACCGGCGAGGGGCTGTCCAACCTCGACTATGCCTACATCGCCTTTGAACTCGGCAAGAACGAGCTGGCCTCGCAGGTGATGAACTGCAGCGCCCCCGACACTGGCAACATGGAAGTGCTGGAACGGGTCGGCACGCCCGAGCAGAAGGAGCAGTGGTTGAAGCCGCTGCTGGAAGGCAAGATCCGCTCCGCCTTCGCCATGACCGAGCCCGACATGGCCTCGTCCGATGCCAAGAACATCCGCTGCCGCGCGGTGCTGCAGGGCAACGAATACGTCATCAACGGCGAGAAGCATTACATCTCGGGCGCGGGCGATCCGCGCTGCAAGATCATGATCGTGATGGTCCAGACCGATCCAGATGCGCCCACCAACCGCCAGCAATCGCAGATTCTGGTGCCAATGGACACGCCGGGAGTCACCGTGGTCGGGCCGATGAACGTGTTCGGCGACCCCGATGCCCCGCACGGGCACATGCACATCGTGTTCGAGAACGTGCGGGTGCCGAAGGAGAACATGCTCCTGGGCGAAGGCCGCGGGTTCGAGATTTCGCAGTTGCGGCTGGGGCCGGGTCGGATCCACCACTGCATGCGCGCGATCGGCCGGGCCGAAAAGGCGCTGGACCTGATGGTGCAGCGGGGGACTGAACGCGTTGCCTTCGGCAAACCGATCATCCAGCTGGGCGGCAACCTCGAGAAGATCAGCCGCGCCCGGATCGAGATCGAATCGATGCGGCTGATGGTGCTGAAAGCGGCCAAGGCGATGGACGTGCTGGGCAATCGCGAAGCGCGGGTGTGGATCCACATGGTCAAGGCCATGGTGCCCGAACGGGTCTGCGAGATCATCGACCAGGCGATCCAGATGCATGGCGCGCTTGGCGTATCGCAGAAGACCCCGCTAGCAGCGCTCTATACCAAATCTCGCACCCTGCGGATCGCTGACGGCCCGGACGAAGTCCATCACATGGTCGTCGGTCGCAATGAATTGCGTTTCTCCCGCGATTCTGCCGCGGACCCATCGATTGCGGCTGTGTTCCGCAATTAGCTAATCTGCGCGTCGAACCGACGTGCACAGCTGCGTGATTACTTGCAGGGCGAGTCCCTTCGCGTTCGTCGTCCGTTTGGAAGTACAGTTCTGGAATTCGAAACGACGCTAGTTCGAACGTTTGCGAGAGTGCCGTCGCATCCCGGAGAGCGGTTTGTCCTGCAGGACTGGCGGAGCGGGAGGGATTCGAACCCTCGATACGCTTTTGACGTATACTCACTTTCCAGGCGAGCGCCTTCGACCACTCGGCCACCGCTCCGCATGCACTGGAAGGCTCGCCCCTAGCGGCGGGAATGGCGGGGCGCAAGCATTGGCGGCAGGGCGGTGCGTTCCTATCTCTCGCTCCATGGAACGAACCTTTGGCCTGGCGCCCGACGCCGCCGAGATCGAGGCGCTGGCCGATGCGGCCCTCGCCCGCTTGCCCCAGCCCTTTGCCGCGCACCTTGAGGGCGTGGCATTGCTGGTCGAGGAATTCGCCGATGCCGAAACCCTGGCGCCGCTGGGGATCGAGGACCCGTTCGAACTGACCGGGCTCTACGAAGGCGTGCCGGTGGGTGAGAAGCACTCCGCGCCGAGCGGCACCCTGCCCGACCGGATTCGCCTGTTCCGCGCACCGATCCTGGACGAATGGATCGCCCGCGGCGACGAGACGCTGGAGCATCTGGTGGCGCACGTGGTGATCCACGAGGTTGGCCATCACTTCGGGCTGAGCGATGCGGATATCGAGGCATTGGAGGACGCGGCGGAGTAAGCCCAAAGGTCACACAAAAGTCACACCGGAACCGTGTTCCGGACGGGTCTGCCTGCTTGGTGGCAAGGCGTTGATTCAGATTGTCAAAGAGCGGACATGCGAATGCTGCGGGCACTGTGGCAAAGCGGCGCAATGTAGGAAAATGGTTTCTCTGGGGAGCGGATTCCGCGGGGGGTTGCTAGGTCCGGATTTGCTGGCAAAGTCTTGCCATGCGCAAACACCTGCTCCCGCTCGCCGCCGTGCTTGCCGCCACGCCGGCGCTGCCCCAGGCTTCCGCCAATGTCGCCGCTGGTCGAACGCAGCCTTCGCCGCTCGCCCCCAGCGAGATCGTCAATGCCGCGCCCAAGCGCGACTGGGCAGCGATTGCGGCGTCAGACCTGCTGGTGATGGACCTGGCACCCGATGGAGCTGCCAGAAATGGGGGCAAGGCCCGCCGCGTCGTGATCCAGCTGATGCCCGCGCCGTTCAGTCAGGGCTGGATCGGCAATATCCGCAAGCTGGCGGCGGCACGGTTCTGGGACGGGACCAGCATCAACCGGGTGCAGGACAATTATGTCGTGCAATGGGGCGATCCCAACGCCGAGGACAAGGCCAAGGCGAAGTGGTTGCCAGGGGATTTGGTTAATCCTCCGGCTCACTATGGTAGCATGTTCGACGCACTAACGGGTCAGGTCCAAAAGGAAGCGAGCGCTGCGCACGGTCAGATGTTTATGGCAAGCTTTCTCGGAATGCCGGGCGCGAAGGTGAGGGACGAGAAATTAGAAGGTGACTCCCGTCTCGCGACCTCTTTTAGCACCTATAGCCTTCAAGATGCGTATGCTCCGATGGCTGCAATTCTCGGTGGGTGGCATTTCGGATACTCGATAACAGACGACTCGGAAGCGCTTTGGCCCGTCCACTGCTACGGCATGGTCGGTGTTGGCCGCGACATGCCACCCAACACCGGTACCGGCGCCGAGCTCTATACTGTGATCGGCCATGCCCCGCGCCATCTCGATCGCAATATCGCGCTGGTCGGCCGGGTGATCGAGGGGATCGAGCACCTCTCCAGCCTGCCGCGCGGGACCGGGGCGCTGGGGTTCTATGAAACACCGGAGGAACGCACCGCAATCGCCTCGATCCGGATCGGCACCGAGGTGAGCGGGCTGCCGGCCTACGAATACCTCTCGACCGAAAGCGAGAGCTTTGCTCGCTACGCCGATGCCCGCGCCAACCGCCGCGATGCCTTTTTCATTCGCCCGGCCGGCGGGGCCGACGTGTGCAATATCCCCGTGCCGGTGCGGCGGGTGAAGTGACCGAGCGGATCAGCCACACCGGCACGCTCTGGCGCTGGCAAGGCGGTTCGGGCGGTTCATGGCATTTCCTGACCATCGATGGCGAAGCCGGCGAGGCCCTGTCCGGCACGGCGCTGATGCGGCGGATGGAGAAGACGCTGGGCGGCTTCGGCTCGCTCAAGGTCAGCGCCACGATTGGCGAGAGCCAGTTCAAGACCAGCCTGTTTCCCAGCAAGGAGCTGGGCTGGCTGCTCCCGGTCAAGGCCAGTGTCCGCAAGGCCGAAGGGATCGGCGAGGGGGACTCCGTTGCCGTGACGCTCGAAGTCTGATTTGTTTGCGCTGCTCCGGCTGCGCCTTCCGGGCCGCTAGAGCCGCTCCGCCTCGGCCACGGCATCGCTGGCGCGCAGGGCCGAGACGATCCGGGTAAGGTGCGCGAGGTCCGTCACGTCGAGGTCGACGTCATAGGTGCTGAACAGCTCATCGCGGCTGGAGTTTTCCAGCGCGGCGATATTGGCGCGGTTGCTGGCGAAGATGCCGGCGGCCTCGGCCAGGGTGCCGGGGCGGTTGTGGAGCACCATGCGGATCCGCGCGACCGCGCCGGTGGTCCGCTCACCCCAGGAGAGGTCCAGCCAGTCGGCATCGACGCCGCTGGCCAGCGTCAGGCAGTCGATCGCATGGACTTCCACCCCCTTGCCCGGCACGCGCACGCCGACGATGCGGTCACCCGGCACCGGGTGGCAGCATTCGGCAAGGTGGAAGGCGACCCCCGCGGTGAGGCCGCGGATCGAGATCGCGCGTTCCTGCTTGGGCCAGTGATCGGGATCGTCCATCCCGCTGGTGCTGCCGGGGACCAGCGCTTCCATCACTTGCCGGTCCGCCAGCTTGGCCGTGCCGATCGCGACCAGCAGGTCTTCCTCGCTGGTCAGGCCCAGCCGCTTGACCGCTTCGCGCACGGCCTTCTTGCCGATCTTGCTGGGGAGTCGATCGGCGATCCCTTCGAGCAGCTTGCGGCCGATTGCGGCGACTTCATCGCGCTCCTTGGCGCGGACCGCGCGGCGGATCGCTGCGCGGGCCTTGCCGGTGACGACGAAGCCCAGCCACGAGAGCTGGGGGCTGGCGGTGCGGTTCTTGATGATCTCCACCACGTCGCCGTTGTTCAGCGGCGTGCGCAGCGGCATGTGGCGGCCGTTGATCTTGGCCCCGACGGCGAAGTTGCCAAGGTCCGAGTGGACCGCATAGGCAAAGTCGACCGGGGTCGAGCCCTTGGGTAGCTGGTGCAGCGCGCCCTTGGGGGTGAAGGCAAAGATCCGGTCCTGGTAGATCGCCAGACGCGTATGCTCGAGCAGTTCCTCGGCATCGTGGCTGGCATCGACGATCTCGATCAGATCGCGTAGCCAGCCGACCTGGCCATCGGGCCGGTCGCCCTGCTTGTAGGCCCAGTGCGCGGCGAGGCCGAACTCGTTGGTGCGGTGCATGTCGTGGGTGCGGATCTGCACCTCCATCCGCATCGAGTTTTCGAAGATCAGGCTGGTGTGGAGCGAGCGGTAGCCGTTCGATTTCGGCGTCGAGAGGTAGTCCTTGAACCGCCCCGGGATCATCTGCCAGGTGGTGTGGAGTACGCCCAGGGCGCGATAGCAGTCCTCGGTGCTGTCAGTCAGCACGCGGAAGGCCATGATGTCGGTGATCTGCTCGAAGCTGACGTGGCGCTCCGCCATCTTCTTCCAGATCGAATAGGGGTGCTTCTCGCGGCCTGAAACCTCGACCTTGAGCCCCGCCTCGGCCAGCGCCTGCTTGATCGCCAGGGCAATCGCATCGACCTGGCCGCCATCGGTTTCGCGGATCTGGGCAAGGCGGCCGGTGATCGTGGCATAGCCTTCGGGCTCAAGCTGCTCGAAGGCCAGCAGCTGCATTTCGCGCATGTATTCGTACATGCCCACCCGCTCGGCCAGCGGGGCATAGATATCCATGGTCTCGCGCGCGATCCGGCGGCGCTTGTCCTCGCTCTTGATGAAGTGGAGCGTGCGCATGTTGTGCAGCCGGTCAGCCAGCTTGACGAGGAGGACGCGGATGTCCTCGCTCATCGCCAGCAGGAACTTGCGCAGGTTTTCCGCCGCGCGCTCATTCTCGCCCATCGCCTCGATCTTGGAGAGCTTGGTCACCCCATCGACCAGCCGGGCCACGTCGGGTCCGAACAGCCGCTCGATCTCGGCCGTGGTAGCGAGGGTATCCTCAACCGTATCGTGGAGCAGCGCGGTGATGATCGTGTCCTGATCGAGCTTGAGCTCGGTCATCAGGCCCGCCACCTCGACCGGGTGACTGAAATAGGGGTCACCGCTGGCGCGCTTCTGGGTGCCATGCTTCTGTACCGTATAGACATAGGCCCGGTTGAGCATCGCCTCATCGGCGTCCGGGTCATAAGCGAGCACGCGCTCGACAAGTTCATACTGGCGCAACATTACGGTCTATGTGGGGGAGGACCCCCCGCTCCGGCAAGCGCTTTTCCCGCCGATCAGGACCAGGTCGCCTCGGGCGGTAGGCTCATCAAGATCGCATCGATATTGCCGCCGGTCTTCAGGCCGAACAGCGTGCCGCGGTCATAGACCAGGTTGAATTCGGCATAGCGACCGCGCCATTCAAGCTGCCGGGCCTTGTCGGCCGGGGTAAAGGCCATGCCCATGCGGCGGCGCACCAGCTTGGGATAGATTGCCAGGAAGGCCTCGCCGACATCGCGGGTGAAGGCGAAATTGGCCTCGAACCCGGCATCGTCGGCACACTCGAGGTGATCGTAGAAGATCCCGCCAACGCCGCGGTGGACGCCGCGGTGGGGGATGAAGAAGTACTCATCGGCCCAGGCCTTGAACTTCGGGTAGTATTCCGGATCGTGGGCATCGCAGGCCGCCTGATAGGCCGCGTGAAAGTCTGCCGTATCCTCAGCATAGGGAATCGGCGGGTTGAGATCGCCGCCGCCGCCGAACCAGGCCTTGGTCGTGGTCAGGAAGCGGGTGTTCATGTGCACGGCCGGCACGTGCGGGTTGGCCATGTGGGCAACCAGGCTGATGCCGGTAGCCGTGAAGCCGGGCTGCTCGGCACTGGCACCGTTGACCGAGGGGGCGAACTGCGGCGCAAAGGTGCCGTGGACGGTCGAGACATTGACGCCGACCTTTTCGAATACCTTGCCCTTCATTACCCCGCGCGTCCCGCCACCGGGGTTGGGGTTGCCCGCTTCCTCGCGCTGCCAGGTCTGATAATCGAACCGAGCCGGGCTGCCAGCCTCGGCCTCGATCGCTTCGAATTCGGCGCAGATCCGGTCGCGCAGGCTTTCGAACCAGGTCTTGGCGCGGGCAGTTTTGGGGGTCCAGTCGGTCATGTCCCGCCCTTGCCAAGCAACACGGCTTCCGGCAAGGAAAAGCCATGGTTCCCTTTTCGTTCGCGGGTGAGGATATGGCGCTGCTGGAGGGCGGCGCGCTTTTCTGGCCGCGCGAGCAGGCGCTGCTTGTGGCCGACCTGCACCTGGAAAAGGCCAGCTTCTTTGCCCAGTTCGGGCAGATGCTGCCGCCCTATGACAGCCGCGAGACACTGGAGCGGGTGGCCCGCGCTATCCGCCTCAGCGGCGCGCGGCGCGTGTTCACGCTGGGGGACAACTTCCACGATGGCGATGGCGCCAACCGGCTGGAGCCGCACGCCGCCGGAATGCTGGCGGCGCTGACCCGGGTGACCGACTGGGTCTGGATCGGCGGGAATCACGATGCCGGATCGGCGCCGGGAACCATGCTGGAGGAACTGGAAGTCGGCCCGCTGGTGCTGCGGCATGAGGCGCGCGCCGGCGAGGAGCGGCCTGAGCTATCCGGGCATTTTCACCCCAAGCTGCGGATTGCCGCGCGCGGACGTTCGGTCGCGCGGCCGTGCTGGGCGGCGAGCGAACGCAAGCTGATCCTGCCGGCTTTCGGCGCGCTGACCGGGGGAATGGACGTGGCTGACCCCGCGATCATCGCCGCGATGCAGCCCGCGCGGGCAGTCCACGCGGTCCTGCCGGTGCGGGGCCAGCTGGTGCAGGTTCCGGTCTGGCGGCAAGCCGCGTAAAATGGCGGCTTCCCCAGCGCGGGGATTCGGATTAAGGACGCGCGCAGTAAGACATTGCCCAAAGGAGCAGGCACTATAGCACCCCCACCCCGGCGCATGATGACGCCCCCCGTGAAGAGCGGGCCGCGCTACAACCAGATGATCACCTCGGACAAGGTCCGCGTCATTGACGAAAACGGTGAAAACCTTGGCGTCATGTATACCCGCGAAGCGATCGAGCAGGCAGCCGAAGTAGGGCTGGACCTCGTGGAGATTTCTCCCAACGCCGATCCGCCGGTGGCGAAGTTCCTTGATGTCGGCAAGTTCCGGTATGAGGCCCAGAAAAAGGCCAATGCCGCGCGCAAGAATCAGAAGACGCAGGAGATCAAGGAGATCAAGATGCGTCCGAACATCGATGATCACGACTATGACGTGAAGATGCGCGCGATCCACAAGTTCATTGGCGAGGGCGACAAGGTCAAGGTGACCCTGCGCTTCCGCGGCCGCGAACTGTCGCACCAGCAGCTGGGCATGAACCTGCTCAAGCGGGTGCAGGAAGACACCGCCGAAGACGCCAAGATCGAGGCCTATCCCCGGATGGAAGGCCGCCAGATGCTGATGGTGCTGTCACCGAAATAAGCCCGGCCTCGGCCGGATCGCAGGGGGAGGAAGCATGACCGCCAGGCGCATCGCCTTCTGGCTGGGCCCGATCGGCTTCCTCCTGACCTTGCTGACTGCTGCCCCGGCCGGAATGCCGGACCTGGCCTGGCCCACCGCCGGGCTGGTCTGGTGGATGGCCACCTGGTGGATGAGCGAGGCCCTGCCGCTCTATGCCACGGCGTTCCTGCCCTTCGTGGTCCTGCCGCTGCTGGGCGTGGCCGATGCCACCAAAACGGCGGCAGCCTATTACTCGCCGATCATGTTCCTGTTCTTGGGCGGGGCCTTCCTCGCGCTCGCGATCGAGCGAACCGGGCTGCACCGCCGCCTTGCTCTCGCCATCCTGAGCCGGGCCGGGGGATCGAACTGGCAACTGCTGCTGGCAGTGATGGCGGCAACCGCGCTGCTTTCAATGTTCATTTCCAACACCTCGACCGCGCTGATCATGATGCCGATGGCGGTTGCCATGCTCGCCTCGGGCGGGGTCAAGCAAGGGGAGACCGCCGGGATCGCCGGGGCCCTGCCAATGGGCATCGCCTTTGCCGCCTCGATCGGCGGGCTGGGCACTATGGTCGGCTCACCCACCAATGCGATTTCGGCCGGGCTGCTCGAAAAGTCGCTGGGGATCGAGCTGAGCTTTGCGCAGTGGAGCCTCTACGGTCTGCCCGTGGTGCTGCTGGCCGTGCCGCTGGCGGCACTGATCATCGCCAGGGTCCAGCGGATCGATGCCGACAGCTTCGATCCCGCCGCCGCGCGCAACGCCATCCGGCAGGCCGATGCCTGGAGCATAGCCGAAAAGCGCCTGCTGCCGGTCTTCGTCCTGACCGTGCTGGCCTGGCTGACCCAGTACTGGACCGAGCCGCTGTTCCCCAAGGGCGGGCTCACCGACGGGACCATTGCCGTGATTGCCGGCCTGCTGCTGTTTGTCCTGCCCGACGGGACTGGCCGGCCGATGCTGACCTGGCCCGAGGCCAACCGCGCGCCGTGGGACGTGGTGCTGATGTTCGGCGGCGGTCTGGCGCTGGCCATGGGGATGAGCGCCTCGGGTCTGGCCGACTGGATGGGGCAGATGCTGCTGCCGCTGAAATCGGTGCCGCTGCCGATCGTGGCGCTGGTGCTGGTCGCTTTCGTGGTGGTGGTCACCGAATTTGCCAGCAATGTCGCGGCGGCCAGCGGGATCATGCCCGTGGTCGGCGCGCTGGTCGTGGCCTTGGGGGCCGATCCGATCCTGCTGGCCCTCCCGGCCGCGCTCGCGGCCTCGTGGGGCTTCATGCTGCCATCGGGCACCGGTCCAAATGCGATCGCCTGGGCGACCGGGCATATCGCCCTGCCGCGCGTGCTGCTGGCCGGCCTGCTGCTCGATCTGGCGGGCGTGTTCCTGCTGGTCGGCGTGATCTGGGGCGTCGCTGCGGTGATTTGATTCCGGTTACAGTTGAAATCAGTTTTGCGCCCCGTTAGGTTGCCGCCAGCACGGCACCGGATGGAGATGCGCACCTGCGGAGGTTAGGGGCGCCAGGGCCTCCGCTGCCAGACCAGCTCCCGCCTTCCTGGGAGCGTCCGCGCCTGTTGCAAGGCCGCCAGAGGAAGGATGCCAGTCAATGGCCGATACCCGTAAACCCAAAGCCGCGATCACCCATATCGGCAATCATGAGCTTTCGCCCGCCACGCTGATGATGGGACACGGCTATGATCCGGTGCTGTCCGAAGGCAGCCTCAAGGCCCCGATTTTCCTGACCAGCACCTTCGCCTTCCCCAGCGCCGCCGATGGCAAGCGCTTCTTCGAAGGGATCACCGGCAAGGTCCCCGGCGGCACCGACGGCCTGGTCTATTCGCGCTTCAACGGCCCCAACCAGCAGATCCTCGAAGGCCGTCTGGCCCTGTGGGACGGCGCGGAAGAGGCGCTGTGCTTTTCCAGCGGGATGACTGCGATCACCGTGCTGATGCTGGCGCTGTGCAATGCCGGGGACGTGATCGTCCATTCCGGCCCGCTCTATGCCGCGAGCGAAGGCTTCGTCGCCAAGCACATGAGCCGCTTCGGCGTGACCTATCGCGACTTCCCGGCCGGGGCGACCCGCGCGGAGATCGAGGCTGTGCTTGAGGAGGCCAAGGCCCTGGCCGCGCAGCAGGGCGGCAAAGTGGCGATGATCTACCTGGAAAGCCCCGCCAACCCGACCAACGCCCTGGTCGATGTCGAAGCCGTGCGCGATGCCCGCGATGCTGCTCTGGGAGCCGACTGCCCGATTGCGATCGACAACACCTTCCTCGGGCCGCTGTGGGCCCGGCCGATCGACCAGGGGGCTGACCTGGTAGTCTATTCGCTGACCAAGTATGTCGGCGGGCACTCTGATCTGGTCGCTGGCTCGGTGTCCGGCCCGAAGAAGTGGATCACGCCGATCCGCATGTTGCGCAACACGATGGGCGGGATCGCCGATCCCAACACCGCCTGGATGCTGCTGCGCAGCCTGGAAACGGTCGAACTGCGGATGACCCGCGCGGGCGAAAACGCCGCCAAGGTCTGCGCCTGGCTCAAGGATCATCCCAAGGTGGCGGGGCTTGGCTACCTCGGCATGATCGACGATCCGCGCCAGCAGGACATCTTCGATCGCCACTGCACTGGCGCGGGCAGCACCTTCTCGCTGCTATTGAAGGGTGGCGAGGCGGAATGCTTCCGCTTCCTCGATGCGCTGCGGATCGCCAAGCTGGCGGTCAGCCTGGGCGGGACCGAAACGCTCGCCAGCCACCCGGCCAGCATGACGCACCTCTCGGTACCTGACGAGCGCAAGGCCGCGCTGGGCATCACCGACAATCTCGTGCGGATCTCGATCGGTATCGAGGCGGCCGACGATCTGATCGCCGATTTCGAACAGGCGCTGGCGGCGGTCTGATCCGCCGCCAGCCGCCCGCTGATCAGAGCCTCATCGGCTGGCGCTGCCAGTAGGTCAGCGAACGCCACAGCCATTCGAACGGGCCGAAGCGGAAGTACTTCAGCCAGATCACGCTCCAGATGAACTCGGCCACCCAGATCGCGGCGACGACATAGTAGAGCTGGTGGCGTTCAAGCTGGCCCCACAGGCCCAGGCCCGGCCCGAAGCTGTAGAACAGCAGCGTGCAGATGATCGTCTGCATCAGATAGTTGCTGAGCGCCATCGTGCCTACCGCGACCATGCCGCGCTGGAATGCCTTGAACAGGCCGGTCTTGATGAAGGCCAGCAGCAGGCCAAGGTGGCCGATCACCATGGCCAGGCGGCTGATCTCGTAAGTGGTGTCAGCCTGCTTGGCAGCGACCAGGTCAAAGCCCGAGCTGACGATCTGGTTCATCTCGTAAAAGCCCAGCGGAATGCCGATCGCATAGCCGCCGGCCATCATGCCCAGGTAGAACCCGACTGAGCGCTGTGCCCCCAGCACACCCAGCTTGAGCAGGGCCATGCCGATCAGCATGAACGGCACCATGTCAAAGAAGAAGAAGAACGGCAGGCCAACCCACTGGAACTCGAAACTGCCCGGCAGCTGGCCGCCGACGGCATCGAGGTAGGAACCGCTGTGCCAGGCCTGCTGGGCGGTCGCGTTTTCGGGGGTCGGGCGCCAGTGCCCTTCGGCCTTCTTCCATTCGTCGGCCGCCTTGGTCTCGTCAGCGGTGAGGGTCTTGCCGGCGGCCAGCGCGGTCTGCGCGGCAACCGCCTTGTCGCGGGTTTCGGCAATGCTCTTGGCACCGGCGAAGGACATGGCCGTCGCCACCAGCAGCAGCGCTGCGCCGATGATCAGCAGGCGGCGCGGGGCCAGCTTGCGGAACGAGAACAGCACCAGTCCGCACAGCGAATAGGCAAACAGGATTTCGCCGGTCCAGAGCAGCAGCGTCCAGTGGATCACGCCGAACAGCATCATCCACAGCATCCGCCGGAAGTGGATCTCGGCCGCCATGATCCCGGCCCCGGCCTGTTCCATCCGCTCGGTCAGGAGGACAATCCCGGCCCCGAACAGCAGCGAGAAGATGCCGCGCATCGTCCCTTCGAAACCGACGTTGATGATCTTGTAGGCCAGGAGGTTCGGCCCCTCGACCCCGCCGGCAACAGTCGGATTGTTATAGGCCTGGAACAGCAGGCCAAAGGCCGTGATGTTCATGGCGAGAATGCCGAAAACGGCGATCCCGCGCAGGATGTCGAGCGATTCAACGCGCGCGACCTTGGTAACAGGCGCTACTGCGCTCTGGTCTTGAGCCATCGGTCTTCTCCCCGGGCGGGGAAAGCGCGACCCGACAACTGCCCACTTCAGACTGGCCCGCCCCTCCAGTCCCGGACGCTGGCAAGGCTACGCCGCACGCGTGGCGACGGCAAGGCTTGATAGGGGGGCCCGCTTCTGCTTGAGGCTGGAGCCATGAACGAGCACACGCATGACAAGCTGCAGCAGGACGAACCCACCCTCCGCCCCGGACTGGCGCTGGTCAGGGATGGCACCTGGGCCGGCTGGTACCACTGGGAGCCGGTCGACTTCTTCGAGGAGCACGCCGGCCCCTTCTATTGCAAGCCCGAGGGCGATGGCCCCGATGCCCCGATCGTCTGCGGCTTCCTGCCCGAAGCCAAGAACCGCAACGGCGGCGGCAATATCCATGGCGGGGCGCTGATGACCTTTGCCGACTATGCGCTGTTCATGATCGCCGGCGGGATGGACACCTCGGTCCACGGCGTGACGATGAACATGAACTGCGATTTCGTCGGCGCGGCTGAACCCGGTCGGCTCCTGACCGCGCGGGGCGAGGTGGTCCGTGCTGGCGGCAGCGTGGTCTTCGTGCGCGGGATCATCGACGATGCCGGCCGCAACGTCCTGTCGTTCTCGGCCTCGATCAAGCGCTTCAAGAAGGGGTGAGCGGCAGCTCCAGATAGACGCTGTCGCACAGCTCGCCGGCGACCAGCCATGTGCCGCTGGCGTGGCCGGTCACCACGAAGCCGGCCCGCTCAAGCAGGCGCAGCGACGGCGCGTTGCGCGGATCGACGTCGGCCTTCAGCCTGGGCAAGCCCCTCGCGCGCATGTAATTGACCAGAGCGGCAAGCGCCTCGCTGGCAAGACCCCTGCCCTGGTAGTCCGGATGCAGCAGGTAGCCAAACTCCGGCAGCCGCCAGCATCCCATCTTGCCGATCGCCTGCCCATCATGCTCGATAATGAAGTCATCGCTGATCGCTGGATCGGTTGCAATCATCGCTTCGAGCCAATCCCGGCTGGTGGCGATATCGGTATGCGGCGGCGTGGCCCAATAGCGCATCACCCCGGGATCGCTCATCGCGGCATGGATCATGGCCAGGTCGCTCGGCACGGCGCGGCGCAGCACCACTTGCCCCGCCTCGATCCGGTCCCTGCGGGTCGCCGGATCTAGCCCTTCCACTCCCGCCGTTCCTCAGCCTGGCGCAGCACTTCATAGGCCAGTTGCAGCGCCTGAAAGGCCTTGGCGGCTTCCTCGTCACCGGGGCGCAGGTCGGGGTGGACCTGCTTGGCCTTGGCTCGATAGCTCTTCTTGATCGCCTCGAAGTCGGCGTCGGGCTCCAGCTCGAGCAGCTCAAGCGCGCGCAGCTCGTCGCGGCTGCGGGTGCCGTCGCCAGAGCCGGCCCAGGCATAGTGGGCCGATTCCTTGAAGCCTTCGTGCGTCTGGCGCTCCTTCGCCTCGCGCTCGGCGGCTTCCTCGGCGGTCAGCCCGGCGAAATAGTCCCACCCGCGATTATATTCAGCGGCGTGTTCCTGGCAGAACATCCAGCGATCCGGGTTGTTGGGAGACTTCGGCGCGGGGCAGGTGCCGGGTTCGCTGCAACCGGCCCGGTCGCACAGCCGGACCTGCACGGCATCGCGCGCGCCGCCATAGCCGCCCCACCGCGGAAAGCCCCAGCTGTCTGATCGGCGCGCTCTGCTCATCCGGCGGCGATAGGCCCGGGGGCCGAGTCCACGCAAGCGAAAGCGGCCTTCAGGGAAGATTCAGGAATGGCAGGCAAAAGACCGTATTGCAATGCAACATGGGCAGGCCCATCTGCATCACGCGTATTCCGCTGGAGTCCCACCATGATGAGCAAGCAACTGGCCCTGTCGATTGCCGCCTCGGTGCTGGCCATGGCGGCTTATGCCCTGCTGGGAACCGCGCCCCAGGGCCGCAGCCTGGGCGAAGACGGCCCGCGCTGGTCGGTCCAGGCCGATAGCTCGGCCCTGCCCGATCTGGGCCAGCTGTTGCCGACGCTGCAGTAAGCAGCGCCGGCCCAGGCCCTGCCTCAATCGATCGTGATCGTTACCGCGCGGCGGTTCTTGGCCCAGCTTTCCTCGTCCGAGCCGAGCGCAACCGGGCGCTCCTTGCCATAGCTGACCGTGGTCAGGCGGCTGGCATCAACCCCCAGTGAAACCAGGAAGTTCTTGGCCGCATTGGCGCGGCGTTCACCCAGCGCCAGGTTGTATTCGCGCGTACCGCGCTCGTCGGCATGGCCCTCGATCGTCGCGCGCTTGCCCGGATACTTGAGCAGCCAGGTCGCCTGGGCCTGCAAGGCGGCCTGGTCGGCACTATCGACGTTGAACTTGTCGGTATCGAAATAGATCGTGTCCTGGCCCATCATCTGGGCCACGAAATCGGCCTGGCTGCCGGGCGTCGGCGCAGAGCTTTCACCCTGGGTCGAGCCGGTCGAAACCGCCGGCCCCGGATCGGGCGGGAGCTGCTTGGGCGCCTTCGATGCGCAGGCGCCCAGCGCCAGCGAAGCAACGATGGCAGCCGTGAGGGTCAGGCGGGAATGGGCCATGGAACTCTCCTTTGGTAAGCGACAATTGTGACGGTGCGATACTAACCGAGTCAACGCTCATCTGGCTCCCGTCAGGGACGAAGCGGTCCCCACGCGGGATCGGAGCCATCGACCGGGGTGGCGAGCCGGCGTTCGTTGCGCCCGGTCAGGTCGACCTGCCAAAGCGAAGCCTTGCCGCTGCCCCGCGCCGTGCGGAAGAACTGGATGATCCGGCCGTTCGGTGCCCAGGTCGGCGCTTCGTCCTGCCACGAATCGGTCAGGTAGCGCATCCCCTGTCCGGCCGGGTCCATCACGCCGATGCGGAAATTGCCGGTGATGTGCGTGAAGGCGATCTGATCGCCGCGCGGGCTCCATTCGGGCGTCGCGGCGCGGCCGCCGAAGAAGCTGATCCGCTTCTGGCCGGAACCATCGGCATTCATCACATAGACCTGCTGGCTGCCCGAACGGTCGCTTTCGAATACGATCCGGCTGCCATCTGGCGAGAAGGAGCCGCCGATATCGATCCCTGGCGTATCGGTCAGCCGCACCGAGGCACCGCCGGCGGCGGGCATCTTGTAGATGTCGGTATTGCCGGCAATGGCCATCGAATAGAGCACCCATTTGCCATCGGGCGACCAGCGCGGCGCGAACAGCGGGTTCGGGCTTTGCAGCAGCAGCCGCTGGGTGTTGCGCTCCAGATCGTAGATGTAGATCCGCGGCTGGCCGTTGAAGTAGCTGAGGTACAGGATTGACTTGTAATCGGGCGAATAGCGCGGGGTCAGCGCGGTCGCCTGGCCAGTCGTCAGATAGCGGTGGTTGGCCCCGTCCGAATCCATGATCGCCAGGCGCTTCATCCGCCGGTCCTTGGGCCCGGTCTCGGCGATATAGGCGATGCGGCTGTCGAAGAACGGGTTCTCGCCCGAGAGGCGGGCATAGACCATGTCCGAACACTTGTGGGCCGCCCGGCGCCAGTCACCCGGCGCAACCTGCCAGGCCGCGCTGGCTAGCTGCTGCTTCAGCGACACATCATAGAGGTAGCAGCCGACCAGCAACTGATCGCCATCGCTGGGGCGGACGAAGCCCTGGACCAGCATTTCGGCGCTGCGTCCGGACCAGGTATCGAAGCTGGGGGTGCGGACCTCCTCAAACGCAGGGCGCGGCAGGCTGTCCGGCCCGACCGGCTTGAACAGGCCATTGTTCTTGAGGTTGGCGGTGATCACCTGGGCCAGGCTGTAGCCCAGCGCCCCGGTCGAGCCGGCGCTGGTCGCGGTCGGCACGTCGGCATTGGTAGCAAAGGCGGGGATCGCAATGCCGAGGTCCTGCCAGTCGCTTTCATCGGAGACCGAGCCGGACAGTCCCTCTTCGGCCGGGACGGGCTGGGTTGGCTGCGGCGTAGGCGTGGATTGCTGGGCCACCAGCGGCGCACCCAGCAGCAGGGCCAGTACGGTGAGCGAAGAACGGATCATTGCGACAACTTCCTATCGAAACGGAAGGCGGTGACGCGCTTCCAGGCCGGATAATATTCCTCCGGCAGGTTGAACGGAGCTGCGAGGCGCACAGCGCGGATCGCCTGTTCGGCGTGGCGCGCGGCCTGGGTGCGGTTGGCATCGGTGATCCCTTCCTGACGGACCAGGCGCGGCGCACCGGCCAGCGAGCCATCGGGGTTGAGATCCCAGGTCAGGATCGTGACCAGCAATTCGGCCTCGGCCCCTTGCGGCGCGGCCCACTTGGGCTTGAGCTGGCGCGAGATTGCCCCCGCCAGCGCCGAACGCACCGCCGGGCCGATCGTCGCGGCCGGCGGCGGGCCGGGCGGGGCCTTGGCCGTGCCGCCGGGGCTACCCTTCAGGAAATCATCGCCGATTCGGCTCGCGCCTGGCCTGGTCACGGCCTTGGCCGGCGGGGCCTTGGGCGCTGGCGCCACTGCCTTGGCCGGAGGGGCCTTGGCGGGCGCAGCCTTGGCTGGAGGCGCTTTTGCCGGTGGTGCCTTGGCCAGCGGCGCAGGCTTGGGCGGCGGCGCGACAGTCGCGCGCGGCAGCGGCTTGGGCGCGGGTTGCGGCTCGGGCTGGGCGACTGGCGCCGGGGGCGGCGGGGTGACTTGCTCGCCCAGCTCAGGCGCCTCGTCAGCCGCGGCGGGCGCGGTCGCGGGCGAGGTTGAGGTCAGCCCGACATCCTCGCTCAGCGTCACGGTGATGCGCTCGGGCGGAGGCAAAGGCACCGGCGTCGGCCGCAGGGTCAGCACCAACACCAGCCCGGCATGGGCGGCGAGGGCAACCAGCAGCGCCAGTCCTTCATCGCGGCGAAGAGCGGTCACGGCCATCGGCTCAGTCCTGTCCGGGCGTACCTGAACTATTGGTGACCAGCGAAATGGCGTTGAACCCGGCGCGGTTGAGCTCGCCCATCACGGCGATCACTTCGCCGTAATCGAGGCTCTTGTCCGCCCGCAGCGTGACCAGCGGCGGCTTGCCATCCGGCCCCGGCGGGATCGAGGCCAGCCGTTCGGGCAGGGCGGCGCGCTCGATCTCGGCCTGGTCGAGATAGAGCCGTCCGTCGCGCGACAGGGTCAGGTTGATCTGCTGCGGTTCCTGGTCGAGCGCCTTGGCCCGGCTATCGGGCAGGTTCACCGGCACCCCGGCGTTAAGCAGCGGGGCGGTGACCATGAAGATGATCAGCAGCACCAGCATGACGTCGACCAGCGGCGTCACGTTGATTTCCGAGACTGGCACACGTGCGCGACGTCGCCCCCGCCCGCCGCCGGGATTGAGGCCCGCACCCATCAAACCGCGTCCAGTTCGCGGCTGAGGCTGGCGTGGAAGCGGTCGGCAAAGCGCTGCATCCGCGCCTCAAGCTGGTTCACCCGGTGCGAAAAGCGGTTGTAGGCGATGACCGCGGGGATTGCCGCGAACAGGCCGATCGCGGTGGCAAACAGTGCTTCGGAAATGCCCGGCGCGACCACCGCCAGCGAGGAATTTTGCTGCGAACCAATCTGGAAGAACGAGTTCATGATCCCCCAGACCGTGCCGAACAGGCCCACGAAGGGCGCGACCGAGCCGACTGTGGCGAGGAAGTTCAAGCGCTCGGCCAACCGGTCGGCTTCCTGCGCGACGGCGCTGTCCATCACGCCGGCCAGGCGCTGGCGGGTGCCTTCACGGTCGATCACCTTGGCAGCGGTTGAGCGGCGCCATTCGCCAAGCCCGGCAGCAACCACGCGGGCCGAGGGGATTTCGCCCGCTTCCTTGGCCCCGCGCTCGGCCTGGAAGGCGTCGATATCGGCCGCCTTCCAGAAATCGCGCTCATAGGCTTCGGTCCGCTTGCGGATCCCGGCCATCCGCAGCGAGAACGAGATAATGATCGCCCAGACCCAGACCGAGGCGACCACCAGGCCGGCCATGACCGACTGGACGACGATATCGGCATCGAAGAACAGCTGGACCGGATCGAGCCGGGTCGGGGCAGTGGCCAAGAGGGCAAGAGTGCTCATCAGGATCCTTCAGGCATGATTGAAGCAAAGGCATCGCGCCAGGCGGCGGGCATCCGCCGCGGGCGGCCTTCGGGGGAAACGAAACCGATGCGCAGCCGCGCCTCGGAGAGCAGCCGGCCATCTTCATGGCGGGCAATCTGGTGCATCCGGCACGAGGCAGCGCCGAGCTCCTCGCAAGTGGTTTCGATCTGCACGGCATCGTCAAGCCGCGCCGGGGCGGCATAGCGGATGGTCAGCTCGGTCACGGCAAAGGCGCCTTCGCCGGACTCGTTGACCGCGCGCTGGTCGATCCCCAGCAGGCGGACGAAATCGGACCGGGCGCGCTCGAACCAGCGCAGGTAATTGGCGTGATAGACCACGCCCGAGAGATCGGTATCCTCGAAATAGGCGCGCACGGCAAAGCGGTGCACCTTGCCATCGACCAGGCCCGAGGGGGCAGGGGGAAACGTCGCCATGCCCCTGCCTTAGCCGGGGCGCGACTCGCAGGGCAAGAGCGCGTTCAGTCGAACCGCGCCAGCATCGGGCCGAGTGGCTTGCCGCCAAACAGGTGGACGTGGAGATGCGGCACTTCCTGATGGCCGTGCTGGCCGATATTGGCGAGCAGGCGATAGCCCGGCTCGACCAGGTTCAGCGACCGGGCAACGTGGCCGATAGCGCGTACGAAGCCGGCGATCTCCTCCGCCGACGCGTTGGCCGAGAAATCGTCCCAGCTGACATAGGCACCCTTGGGGATCACCAGCACATGGGTGGGCGCCTGGGGGTTGATGTCGTGAAAGGCCAGGACCCATTCGTCCTCGTAGACCGTGCGGTTCGGAATCTCGCCGCGCAGGATCTTCGCGAAGACGTTCTGGTCATCATAGGGCAGGGTAGGATCGATCGGCATCATTCGCTCCGGCTGGCTTTTTCGGCGATCCCGCTGGTCCCTTCGCGGCGGTCAAGTTCGGCCAGAACCTCATCCAGCGAGACGCCCTTGGCATCGAGCAGGACCAGCAGGTGAAAGAACGTGTCGGCCGCCTCGCCCACCAGCTCATCATGGGTGCCGGCCAGCGCGGCAGTGATGGTTTCGATCGCTTCCTCGCCCAGCTTGCGGGCGATCACCGGCACGCCGCGGGCATGAAGCTTGGCCACCCAGCTGGTCGCCGGATCGGCATTGCGGCGCGCGGCAATCGTCGCGGCCAGGCGGGAGAGGGTGTCGGGAGCGCTCATCGCCCTTCGAATGCGGCGGAGTGAGGCAAGGGTCAAGCGTGTAGCTTGCTGGCAGCTCAGTCCTTCGGCGGGCGGCGACCGCCCTGACGGCCGATGATCAGCCCCAGCACACCCAGCGCCAGCAAGGTCGCCGCGCTTGGATCGGGGATCGCAATGCCGTTGCTGGCGAGTGCGGGCGCATCGGCGGCGAGCGCCAGCAAGGCGATCAGCATATGCGGCGAGGCCCGCCGGATGGTGGTGATTTGCGACATCTCAAGCAGTTACGCAATTTGCGTGCCATGGCTGGCGGAATCGCGCTGGGCGCAAAGCAATGATGGTTAACTGCGCGTCAGCGATTCAAGTGATTGTAAAGTCAGCCGACTCTGGCGCTCAACCGCGCGCCGGCAGGCCAGCCGCGCGCAGCGCCGCGTGGGCCTCGGCAATGGTGTGCTTGCCGAAGTGGAAGATCGAGGCGGCGAGGACCGCGCTGGCGTGGCCCCTGGTCACCCCTTCAACCAGGTGATCGAGCGTTCCGACCCCGCCGCTGGCGATCACCGGCACCGAGACAGCATCGGCGATCGTGCGGGTGAGCTCGAGGTCATAGCCGGCCTGGGTGCCGTCCCCATCCATCGAGGTAACCAGCAGCTCGCCCGCACCGAGCTCGGCGAGACGGATCGCATGGGCGACGGCATCGATCCCGGTCGCCTTGCGCCCACCGTGCGTGAAGATTTCCCAGCGATCGCCCTGCCGCCGCGCATCAACCGAGGCGACGACGCACTGGCTGCCAAAGCGTTCGGCAATCTCGGCGACCACTTCGGGCCGGCTGACGGCGGCGGAATTGACCGCGACCTTGTCCGCACCCGCCAGCAGCAGCGCCCGCGCATCTTCCACCGCGCGAACCCCGCCGCCGACGGTCAGCGGCATGAAGCAGACCTCGGCCGTGCGCCGCACCACGTCGAGCAGGGTCCCGCGCCCTTCGTGGCTGGCGCTGATATCGAGGAAACACAGCTCGTCCGCCCCGGCGGCGTCATAGGCCCGAGCCTGCTCGACCGGATCGCCAGCATCCTTGAGGTCGACGAAGTTCACTCCTTTGACCACCCGGCCATTGGCGACATCGAGACAGGGAATGACGCGGACGCGGACGGTCATGCCCGGTTCGCCATGGCAATCGCCGCCGCCAGATCGAGCCGGCCTTCATACAGCGCGCGGCCGGTAATCACGCCCTCGATCCCGTCGACCGCGTGGAGCGAGAGGATGTGGATGTCATCCAGTCCCTTCACGCCGCCGCTGGCGATGACCGGAATGTCGACCTGGCGCGCCAGCTCCACCGTCGCGTCGATATTCACACCCTTGAGCAGGCCATCGCGGCCGATATCGGTGAACAGCAGGCTGGCAACACCGGCATCCTCGAACCTGCGGGCAAGATCCACCACCGGCACGTCCGAAACCTCGGCCCAGCCTTCGGTCGCGACCATGCCATCGCGGGCATCGACCGCGACGACGATGCCGCCGGGAAACTCGCGCGCCATGTCCTTGACGAACTCTGGGTCCTTGAGCGCGGCGGAGCCCATCACCACCCGGCTGACGCCCAGATCGAACCAGCCCTCAACCGCTTCGCGCGTGCGGATGCCACCGCCCAACTGGACGTGGCCTTCGAACGCCTCAAGGATCGATTCAACAGCCGCGCGGTTCTCGGCACGGCCGGCGAAGCTGCCATCCAGATCGACCACATGCAGGAACTGCGAACCCGCGGCAGCAAAGAGCTGCGCCTGAGCTGCGGGATTATCGCCGTAGACCGTCGCGCGGTCCATATCGCCTTCGGACAGGCGGACGACCTGGCCGCCCTTGAGGTCAATTGCCGGGAAGACGATCATTGGCTCGCCTCACGGCTCGAGGCAACACCAGCCCGCTCCCCCGGCCCAGCCACCCATAGGGTACCATGCAGGGTGGCTGGGCCGGGGGAGCGGGCTGGTGTTGCGCCAGGCCAAGCCGAGGCTTGGCCGATCCAGGCATTCTCGACTCTCATGGCTTCCACTCCAGGAATGCGCGGAGCAGGGCTAGCCCATAGGCCTGGCTCTTTTCCGGATGGAACTGCACCCCCATGATCGTGTCGCGGCCAACCGCAGCGACCAGCCCGCCGCCGTGGTCGGTCATGGCCAGGGCATGGTGCCCATCCTCGGGCACGAAGTGGTAGGAGTGCAGGAAATAGGCCTCACCCGCTTCGAGCAGCGGGGCGTGGGGGCGGACGATCACATCGTTCCAGCCCATGTGGGGCACCTTGATCGCCGGATCGGTCCGCTCGATCAGCCGCACTTCGCCGCCGATCCAGTCCAGCCCAGGGGTCACGCCATGCTCGACCCCGCGCGAGGCGAGCAATTGCATGCCGACACAGATGCCCAGGAACGGTGCGGCCCCGATCATCACCCGCTCGGTCATGGCCTCGACCAGGTGGGGAATAGCGCGCAGCCCTTCGGCGCAGGCCTTGAAGCTGCCGACACCGGGGAGGACGATCCGGTCAGCCGCGCGCACAACATCGGGGTCAGCGGTGATCTGGACGCCTTCAGCTCCAGCTGCCTTCAGCGCATTGGCAACGGAGTGAAGGTTTCCCGCGCCGTAATCGACGAGGGCAACGACTTCAGCCACCGAGCTGGCCCTTGGTAGAGGGAATCGCCCCACCCTTGCGCGGGTCGAGTTCCACCGCTTGGCGCATCGCCCGGGCGAAGCCCTTGTAGATGCCTTCGCAGATGTGGTGGTTGTTGGTTCCGTAAAGCAGCTCGATGTGGAGCGTGATGCCGACCGCCTGGGCGATCGACTGGAACCAGTGCTCGAACAGCTCGGTATCCATTTCGCCCAGCCGTTCCTGGGTGAACTTCGCGTTCCAGACCAGCCAGGGGCGGCCCGAGATATCGAGCGCAACGCGGGCCAGCGCCTCGTCCATCGGGCTATAGGCCGCGCCATAGCGGCCGATTCCCGCCTTGTCGCCGAGGGCCTGGGCAATCGCCTGACCCAGCGCGATCGCGCTGTCTTCGGTGGTGTGGTGCTGATCGACGTGGAGATCGCCCTTCACGTGACACGTGATGTCGATCAGCGAGTGGCGGCTGAACTGCTCGATCATGTGATCAAGGAAGCCGATCCCGGTGGAGACATCATAGGTCCCCGTCCCGTCGAGGTTCACTTCGACGAGGATGTCGGTTTCGTGAGTCTTGCGGGCGATCCGTCCGGTGCGCATGGCGCTGGCCTATAGGCCGGAAATGGCCCCGTGCAAGCGGTTTGCCCTTGACCCGCGCCGAGCGCGTGGCCACTTGTGACGCCATGAATGACAGCGCACCCGACAGCCTGATCCCCTATGACGAAATCGTGCAGGAGGCGCTGCGCGCCGTGGTGGGCCGGGTGCTGGGTGAGATCGTCGCGGCCGGCGGCACCCTGCCGGGTGAGCATCACTTCTACATCACCTTCAAGACCGGCGCGCCGGGCGTTTCGATCCCACCCCACCTGCGCGAGCGGTTTCCGGACGAAATGACCATCGTCCTCCAGAACAAGTTCTGGGACCTCGGCGTGGATGACCAGGGCTTCACCGTGGGGCTGACCTTCAACCAGGTTCCGGCCAAGCTCGACATTCCGTTCAGCGCGATCACCGCCTTTGTCGATCCGGCGGTCGACTTCGGGCTGCAGTTCCAGGCGATGGGCCAGGACGATGAGCCCGAGCCGCACGACGATGCCGAGAACGACGGTCCGCCAGTGGCCGAGGGTGAGCCTGGCTCGAATGTCGTCTCGGTCGATTTCGGGCGCAAGAAATGACCTCGCCGGACCGTCTCCTCGCCCGCCTGGTCCGCCAGGGTGGCGGAACCCTGCTGAACCGGGTGGTGGACAAGGTGCTGCCTGACACGCCGAGCGAGGAGAAGGCCAAGCGCAACCTGTTTGCCGGGATTGCCGGCGCCGTGGCGATGCGGGTGGCGACCCGCTCCGTTCCGGGAGCGCTGGTGGTTACTTCGGGCCTCGTCGCCAAGAAGCTTTATGACCGGCGCAAGGCGAAGCAGGGCAAGGCCAAGCCGACAGGGCAAAACCCCGCACCCAAGGCTTGATCGCAGGCCCGCCATGCGCGAATGGAGCGCATGGTCGATACCGCCAAATCCGCCAGTGATGCCCTCCACCGCCGCGGGCTGATGCTCATCCTGTCGTCGCCCTCGGGCGCCGGCAAGACCACGATCAGCCGCATGCTGCTGGAGCGCGATCCCGAGATTGCCCTGTCCGTTTCTGCCACCACCCGGCCAATCCGCCCGGGCGAGGTCGACGGGGTGCACTACCACTTCGTCAGCCAGGCCGAGTTTGACCGGATGGTCGAAGCGGACGAGTTCTATGAATGGGCGCGGGTCTTCGGGCACAGCTATGGCACGCCCAAGGCGCAGATCCGCGCCGGGCTGAAGCTGGGGCAGGACTTCCTGTTCGATATCGACTGGCAAGGTACCCAGCAGCTTTACCAGAAGGACCAGCAGGACGTGGTCCGGGTCTTCATCCTGCCGCCCAGCATCGATGAGTTGCGCCGCCGCCTGACCGGGCGCGGGACCGACAGCCCCGAAGTGATCGCCGCCCGCATGGAACGCGCCCGGGCCGAGATCAGCCACTGGGACGGCTATGACTATGTCCTGATCAACGACGAGATCGAGGCCTGCTACACCCAGGTCTGCGAAATCCTCCACGCCGAACGCATGAAGCGCGCGCGCCAGACTGGGCTGATCGGCTTCGTGCGGGAACTGATGAAGGACTAGGCGGCTGTCAGGGCCAGCCGGCCCGGCCGACGTCCACTTCGGCCACCAGCACCTTGCCGGACGGCGTCTTGCTGGGTGCCGTGTCTTTCGCCACCAGCATGAACAGGTGCCGGCCTTCGGGTCCGCCGAGCATGCAGGCGTAGCAATTGAGATCGTCGGTCGCGATGACTTCGAGCACTTCGCCGCCTGGCGCGATCAACGCGCATTCGGGGGCGGTGGGGTTGGCGATCCACACTGCGCCGCTGGCATCGAGGCAGATCCCGTCAGGCAGGCGCGGGAGAGTGGTGGCAAACAACTGCCGGTTGGTCAGCGAGCCACCTTCGCCAATGTCGAACTGGGTCAGCCGCCCTCCGAAAGTCTCGGCAAGGATCAGGTGTTGCCCATCAGGCGTGATGACAGTTCCGTTGGGGAACGAGAAGCGCTCGCCCGGCCCAGCATCGCTGACCGTCCCGTCGGGCTGGACCAGAGCCAGGACAGTGGTCGGGTGATCGGCCATGACGCCGGCCGGTCCACGCTCGGCCAGCGCCGCGCCCAGATCGAACCCGAAGTTGCCGACATAGGCCCGGCCCTGGGCATCGACGACCATGTCGTTGCACATGAAGGCCGAGTGACCTGCCAGATCGGCGTGCAGTTCGAACCGGCCATCGGGCCAGCGCCGCCAAACCTGGCGCAGCTCCATCCGCACGACCAGCAGCGAACCATCGGGCAGCCAGCCAAGGCCGGAGGGCTGGCCCTCAAGCTCCAGCTCGACCCTGAGGTCACCCGCCAAGTCGAGCGAATAGACGCAGTGGGCATAGAAGTCCGAGAACCAGAGGCGTCCGTCCCGCCAGCGCGGCCCCTCGCCAAAGTAGATGCTGCTGGCAAGGGTCCGCACCTGGCGCTTCATGGCTCAGTGCCCGCCCGAGGCGTCCTGGAACACTTCCGGCACCCAGCCGTTGACGATGCCGCCATCGATCGGGATCGTGGTGCCGACGACATAGTCGCCCGCCCGGCTGGCGAGGTAGATCGCTCCGCCGGCCATATCCTCGGCCACGCCGACGCGCTTGTAGGGGATGCCCTTGGCGCTGCCTTCGGGGTTGCGGGCGGCAGCCTTGTTCATCTCGCTCGGGAAGGCACCCGGGCCGATCCCGCTGACGACGATGTTGTCCTTGATCAGCCGCGCGGCAAGCCGCTTGGTCAGGTGAATCACCGCCGCCTTGGAGGCCTGGTAGGAATAGGTTTCCCACGGGTTCGGGCGCATCCCGTCGATCGAGGCGATGTTGATCACCTTGGCCGGGGCCTGGAACGTGCCGGCTGCCTTAAGCAAGCCGTGCAGCTGCTGGGTCAGGAAGAACAGGCTCTTGACGTTGAGGTCCATCACCTTGTCCCAGCCGGCTTCGGGGAACTGGTCAAACTCCGCACCCCAGGCCGCGCCGGCATTGTTGACCAGGATATCGAGCTTGCTCTCGCGCGCCGACAGTTCGGCCACAAGGCGCTTGAGGTCTTCCATCTGGCTGAGATCGCCCGGCAGGCCGATCACCTTGCCCGGGTACTGGGCCTCGAACTCGGCCACTGTCTCCGCGATCTGCTCGCGCTTGCGGGCGGTAATGTAGACCCGCGCACACCCGGCGGCGAGGTAGCCTTCCAGGATCATCTTGCCGATCCCGCGGCTGCCGCCAGTGATCAGGGCGACCTTGCCTTCGAGACTGAAGAGCTTCGAAAAATCCATAACCCAATTCCTTCATCGTCACCCCGGACCTGATCCGGGGTCCCGCTTGTTTTCGCCCGCCGCAGGAAGGAAGCGGGACCCCGGGTCAAGCCCGGGGTGACGGATAGGTCAGTAGCCGCTCAGCTGCGCAACGCGCTCGGCGTGGTAGTACATGTCGCCCATGAATTCGGCCAGTGCCCGGTCGCGCTTCATGTAGAGGCCGATGTCGTACTCGTCGGTCATGCCGATCCCGCCATGCATCTGCACCCCTTCCTTGACCGCGAGGCTGGCCGCCTTGCCGGCCTTGGCCTTGGCGACCGAGACCATCAGCTCGGCCTTTTCAGAGCCGGCATCGAGCAGCTGCTGCGCCTTGATCACGCTAGCGCGGGCGATCTCCAGCTCCGAATAGAGGTGCGATGCGCGGTGCTGCAGGGCCTGGAACTCACCGATCAGCTGGCCGAACTGCTTGCGCTGTTTGAGGTAGGTGGTGGTCATGTCAAAGGCCCCGCCAGCCACGCCGACGCTTTCCGCCGCCGCGCCAACGCGCCCGGCATTGAGCACGCGACCCAGCAGCTCGCGCCCGGCATCGACCTCACCGATCACGGCATCGGCATCGACCTGGACGCCTTCGAGCTTCACATGAGTGGCCATCGAGCTGTCGACCAGCCGGACCGCGTCCTGGCTCAGACCCGCCGCATCCTTGGGCACCGCGAACAGCGTGATCCCGTCGTGGTCATCGTCCGCCCCGGCGGTGCGCGCGGCAACCACCAGCATGTCGGCGCTGCCGCCGTGGACCACGAAGGCCTTCTTGCCGGTCAGCTTGAAGCCGTTGCCGGCCCGCTCGGCGCGGGTGGCGATGCGTTCGGGCCGATGCTTGGGGCCTTCGTCGATCGCCACGGCGAAGACGCTGTCGCCCGCCAGCAGGCCCGGCAGGTAACGCCCGCGCAGTTCGTCATTGCCCGCACCGATCGCCGTCGCGGCCATGACCGAGCTGGTCAGGAACGGCGACGGCGTCAGGTTGCGGCCGATTTCTTCAAGCACGATCCCGGCTTCGACATTGCCCATGCCCAGGCCGCCATCGGCCTCGCTTACCAGGATGCCGGTAAAGCCCAGCTCGGCGAACTGCTTCCACAGCGCGTGGCCGAATCCGTCCTTGCAGCCCTTGTCGCGCCAGTGGCGCAGCTGCTTGGCGATCGTGCCTTCCTCGCCCATGAACTGGCGCGCGGTGTCGGCCAGCATGGCCTGATCTTCATTGTGATACAGCGGCATAGTCTGCCTCCTTCAAACTTATTCCGTCACCCCGGACTTGATCCGGGGTCCCGCTCTTTTCTGACCCGCCGCAGGAAGGAAGCGGGACCCCGGGTCAAGCCCGGGGTGACGAAGAATGGGTGCTAGGCCCCGGGCAGATCCAGGATCCGCTTCGAAATGACGTTCAGCATGACTTCGCTGGTCCCGCCTTCGATCGAGTTGGCCTTGGTACGCAGCCAGGTTCGGGCCTTGGCGCCGCCGCCCGAACCTTCACTGTCCCATTCCAGCGCGGCCGAGCCGCCGGCGGCCATCAGCAGCTCATGCCGCCGCTTGTTGAGCTCGGTCCCGGCGTACTTCATCATGTTGGGCTGGGCCGGGTGGGCCTTGCCGACCTTGATCTCGTCGAGGAACTTCTCGCCCATCGCCGAGAAAGCCAGGGCATCGACATCGAACATGGCAAGCTCGGCGCGCAGCAGCGGGTCTTCGAGGCCGTTGCGCTTGGCAAAGGCGCCAATCGTGTTGAGCCGGTCATTGCCGCCCGCGCCCGAGATCATCTCGCGTTCGTGACCCAGGAGGTACTTGGCGACATCCCAGCCGCGGTTGAGCTCACCCACGATTTGGTGCTTGGGCACCTTCACATTGTCGAAGAAGGTTTCGCAGAACGGCGAATTGCCGCTGATCAGCAGGATCGGCTTGGTCGATACGCCGGGGCTTTCCATGTCGAACAGCAGGAAGGAAATGCCCTGGTACTTGTTGGTCTTGTCAGTGCGGACCAGGCAGAAGATCCAGTCGGCCTTGTTGGCATAGGAGGTCCAGATCTTCTGGCCGTTGACCACCCAGTGATCGCCCTTGTCCTCGCCAAAGGTCTGGAGCGAAACGAGGTCCGAGCCCGAGCCGGGTTCGGAATAGCCCTGGCACCAGCGGATTTCACCGCGCGCGATCTGGCCAAGATAGTGGACCTTCTGCTCTTCGGTGCCGAACTTGAGCAACGCCGGGCCGAGCATCCAGATCCCGAACGAGGAAAGCGGCGGCCGCGCGTTGATGCGGTTCATTTCCTGCCGCCAGATCTTGGCCTGCTCGGGCGACATGCCCGCGCCGCCATAGGCCTTGGGCCAGTCGGGCACGGTATAGCCTTTGGCCGCGCAGCGCTCCATCCAGAGCTTTTGGGCCTCGCTCTTGAACTGGAACTTGCGGCCGCCCCAGCAGATATCATCATCGCTGCGGGCAGGTTCGCGCATTTCGGCCGGGCAGTTTTCTTCCAGCCAGGCGCGGATTTCGCCCCGGAAGGCTTCAAGGTCGGACATGGTGGCAGACTCCTCTCTTAATCGAAAGGTTAAGGCGAGTCGGGCCGCCCGCGCAAGCGCGGATTTCCAAGGATTTTGCCAAGCGTCTGACAAGGCCCGCTTGCCGTAACGTAAACTGCATGGGCGTTGACCGGGGCTTTCTCAGCCCTAAGCTGGCGGCAAAACAGACCATAGGGACCAGAGGATATGCGCTTCGCAGGGAAAGTCGCCGTGATCACCGGCGCGGCATCGGGCATCGGCAAGGAAACGGCCAGGCTGTTCGCCAGCGAAGGGGCCAAGGTCTACGCTGCCGACATGGACCTGGCCGGGGTTGAGGCCCTGGCCAGCGAAGTCCCCGGCATGGTCCCGGTGGCCGTCGATGTCTGCCAGGTAGCCCAGATCAAGGCGCTGCTCGACAAGGCTGGCAGCGAGAACGGCGGCTTCGATATCCTGTTCAACAACGCGGCCGCTGGCGGCGCGCGCGGCGGGATCGAGGAATGCGATGAGGCCGGCTGGGACTGGACCATGAACCTGGTCCTCCGCTCGGTCGCCATGGGCGTGCACTACGCCGTGCCGCACATGCAGCACCGCAAGGGCGCGGCGATCGTCAACACCAGCTCGGTCGCGGCCGTCGGCCCGGGCTATTCGCCGACCGCCTATGCCGTGGCCAAGGCCGGCGTGCTGCACCTGACCAAGTGCGCGGCGATGGACCTCGCCAAGTTCGGTATCCGCGTGAACGCGGTGCAGCCGGGCTTCATCAACACCAACATCTTTGCCGCCAGCCTTGAGGTGGACCAGGCCGACAAGGCGACCGTCAACGCGATGATCGCCCAGATGTCGAGCCACGCCCAGCCGGTCCCGCGCGGCGGCCAGCCGCGCGACATTGCCGAGGCGGTTGCCTTCCTTTCCAGCGATGCCGCCAGCTTCATGACCGGGGCCTCAATGATCGTCGATGGCGGCATCACGGTTGGCCCGCGTCATTGCTGGGATCCGGAGGCACCCGGCCTATTCGACACGGTCCAGAAGTTTCTCGAAGCCAAGGAAGCAGGAGGCAGCGGCCAGTGACCCCCGAAGCGGTCAAGCTGCCGCTGCGGATCAAGCTGGGCAACGGCTTCGGCTCGGTCGCCTATGGGGTCAAGGACAACGGTTTCTCGACCCTGCTGCTGCTGTTCTACAGCCAGGTGCTGGGCCTGGAAGCCAGCCTTGTCGGCCTGATCCTGCTGGTTGCGCTGCTGCTCGATGCCTTGATCGATCCGCTGGTCGGCTACTGGAGCGACAAGACCCATGGCCGCTGGGGCAAGCGCCATCCCTGGATGTATGCCGCGATCCTGCCGATTGCGCTGGCCTGGATCATGCTGTGGCACCCGCCCGAGGCGGCATCGGACTGGCTCTATGGCTATCTGCTGCTGTTCGCCTTCCTGATGCGCGCGGCGGTATCGTGCTACGAGATCCCGGCGCTGTCGGTCGTGCCGGGTCTGACCACCGACTACGACGAGCGGACCTCAATTACCCGCTGGCGTTTCGTCTTCGCCTGGGCCGGCGGGCTCCTGATGCTGACCCTGGCCTTCGGTGTCTTCCTGGTGCCGTCGGAGCGCTATCCGGTCGGCCAGCTCAATATCGATGGCTACCAGCTCTATGGCTGGACCGGGGCGGCGCTGCTGGTGGTGGCAACCTTTGTTTCGGCGATCACGACCCATCGCCGGATCGCCAGGCTCGATTCGAGCCCGCCGGTTCACCTGCCGCTGGGCGAGACCATCCGCAAGATTCGCAAGACGCTGGCCAACCGGGCCTTCCTGATCCTGCTGGGCAGCACGCTGCTGGCCTATGCCAACAACGGGCTGACTCATTCCGCCGCCACTTACATCATGACCTATTACTGGGAGATGCCCCAAGCCGGGTTCATGGCCTATTCGTTCAGCCTGTTCGCCGGCGTGGTAGGCGCCTTCCTGCTGGTGGGCTTCCTGCAGAACCGGATCGAGAAGAAGACCGGCGCGGTCGTCCTGTGGATCGGATCGCTGATCCTGGGGGTGCTGCCCTATATCCTGCGACTGACCGGCGGCTTTCCGGAGAATGGCGA
Organism: Sphingomonadaceae bacterium; assembly: GCA_965284665.1. GTDB lineage: Bacteria > Pseudomonadota > Alphaproteobacteria > Sphingomonadales > Sphingomonadaceae > Novosphingobium. Next base: position 311,397 of record OZ260108.1, read on the forward strand.
CCCGATCCTGATCCCGTTGCTGTTTACGATTGTGACGATCTCGAACGCTCTGGCGGTGGCAGGATCAATGCTGGTCCAGTCGATGGCCGCCGACATCATCGAAATGTCGCAGGAGCAGACCGGCGAGCGCTCTGAGGGCCTGTTCTTCTCGGCCTATTTCTTCACCCAGAAATGCGCGACCGGGCTGGGCATCTTCCTGACCGGGCTGATCATCAGCCTGTCGGGCTTCCCCGAAAAGGCCCGCCCCGGTGCGGTCGATGGCCAGATCCTGACCGACCTGTCGATCTATTACCTGGTCGCCGTGATCATCATCGCAGTGATCAATATTGCCATCATCGCCCGCTTCCCGATCACCCGCGAAGACCACGAGCAGCGCATCGCGCGGCTCTCCGGCGCGATCGATCCACCTGTCACTTCGCCTTAACCGGCCGATTAAATCCCCTTGGCGCGGCCTTGCGGCTCTGCCAAGGATAGACCCAACAAGACTCGACCAAACGCAAGGAAGGACGCCTCATGGATTTCGAACCCACCGAACGGCAACGCTATTGGCGCGATCGCGTGCGCCAGTTCATCGAGGCCCACGTCCGCCCGCGCAACGACGACTACAAGGCCGAGGACAAGAGCGGTGAGCGCTGGAAGGTCCTGCAGGTAGTCGAAGAGGAAAAGGCCCGCGCCAAGGCGCAGGGGATCTGGAACCTGTTCATGCCCCCGCGCAATTCGGGCCACCACCACGTTGACGAGACCTTCGAATTCGAAGGCCCGGGCCTGACCAACCTTGAATATGCCATGTGCGCCGAAGAAATGGGCCGGCTGGGCTGGTCGAGCGAAGTGTTCAACTGCTCCGCGCCCGACACTGGCAACATGGAAGTGCTGCACCGCTACGGCACGCTGGAGCAGAAGGAGAAGTGGCTGAAGCCGCTGATGAACGGCGAAATCCGTTCGGCCTTCCTGATGACCGAGCCGGCGGTTGCCTCGTCCGACGCGACCAATATCGAGACCTCGATCCGCCGCGAAGGTGACGAATACGTTATCAACGGCCGCAAGTGGTGGTCGTCGGGCCTGGGCGATCCGCGCTGCAAGATCGCGATTGTCATGGGCAAGACCGATTTCGAAGCCAAGCGCCACCAGCAGCAGTCGATGGTGCTAATGGAAATCGACAGCCCGGGCGTGGAGGTGATCCGCCACCTGCCGGTGTTCGGCTATGACGATGCCCCGCATGGCCACATGGAAGTGGTGATGAAGGACGTCCGCATCCCCGCCAGCAACATGCTGCTGGGCGAGGGCCGCGGGTTCGAGATCGCCCAGGGCCGCCTCGGGCCGGGCCGCATCCATCACTGCATGCGCACGATCGGCGTGGCCGAAGAAGCGATTGCCAAGATGGCCAAGCGGCTCCAGTCGCGCGTTGCCTTCGGCAAGACCGTGGCCGAACACTCGATCTGGGAACAGCGCATTGCCCAGGCCCGGATCGACATCGAGATGACCCGCCTGCTCTGCCTCAAGGCGGCCGACATGATGGACAAGGTCGGCAACAAGGCGGCAGCGCTGGAAATCGCCATGATCAAGGTCCAGGCTCCGAACATGGCGCTGCGGATCATCGACGATGCGATCCAGGCCCACGGCGGCGGCGGCGTTTCGGACGACTTCGGCCTGGCCTCGGCCTGGGCTCACCAGCGCACGCTGCGCCTGGCCGACGGTCCGGACGAAGTCCACGCCCGTGCCATCGCCCGGATCGAATTTGCCCGCCACTCGGCCAATGCCAAGGCCGACGGTGCGTTCAGCTCGGGCGATCTGGGAGTCGCCCGCTAAGTATAAGGCGTCGTCCCGGGCTTGACCCGGGACCGCTGGCCACTTTTACCGCGCCGGTTTCTGCCGGCCAGCGGTCCCGGCTTTCGCCGGGACGACCAAACTGGAGAATGCCATGAAAGCCGCAGTCCTCGTCGCCCCTAACCAGCCGCTCGAGATCGAGGATCTGGTGATCAGCAAGCCGGGTCCGCACGAGGTGCTGATCCGCACCGCCGCCTGCGGCCTGTGCCATTCCGACCTGCACTTCATCGAAGGCACCTATCCCCACGCCCTGCCGGCCGTGCCAGGGCACGAAGCCGCCGGGATCGTCGAGGCGGTCGGCAGCGAGGTGCGCACGGTCAAGGTTGGCGATGCGGTCGTGACCTGCCTCTCGGCCTTCTGCGGCCACTGCGAATTCTGCGTCACGGGCCGCATGGCGCTGTGCCTGGGCGCCGACACCCGCCGCGCTCCGGGCAGCGAATCGCGGCTGTCGCGGCCCGATGGCAGCCCGGTTGCGCAGATGCTCAACCTCTCGGCCTTTGCCGAAATGATGCTGATCCATGAGCATGCCTGCACCCGGATCGATCCGGAAATGCCGCTCGACCGTGCTTCGGTGATCGGCTGCGCGGTGACCACCGGCGCGGGCACGATCTTCAACGCCTGCAAGGTGACGCCGGGTGAGACCGTCGCCGTCGTCGGCTGCGGCGGGGTAGGCCTGGCCGCGATCAACGCCGCCAAGATCGCCGGCGCGGGCAAGATTATCGCCGCCGATCCGATGCCGGAAAAGCGCGAGCTGGCGATGAAGCTGGGCGCGACCCACACGGTCGATGCCCTGGCGAACGATGCCGCCGCGCAGATCGTCGAGATCACGAAGGGCGGGGTCGATCACGCGGTCGAAGCCGTCGGTCGTCCAGCTTCGGGCGAACTCGCGGTCAAGTCGCTGCGCCGCGGCGGCACCGCGACGATCCTGGGCATGATGCCGCTCAATCACGCGGTTGGCCTTTCGGCGATGGACCTGCTTTCGGGCAAGAAGCTGCAGGGCGCGATCATGGGGATGAACCACTTCCCGGTCGACATGCCGCGCCTGGTCGATTTCTACATGCGCGGGCTGCTCGATCTCGACACGATCATTGCCGAGCGCATCCCGCTCTCGCAGATCAACGAGGGCTTCGAGAAGATGAAGACTGGCAGTTCTGCGCGTAGCGTGATCGTATTTGACCAGTAAGGATCAGGGAATGAGCGAACTGGCAATCAGCGCGGACGAAGCCTTTGTCGGCACGGTCGAGCCCGAAGGTGCCGACCGGCTGGACGAAGCCAAGCTGACCGAATGGATGCAGGAGAATGTGGTGGGCTTTCAGGGCCCGCTGCACCTGACCAAGTTCAAGGGCGGGCAATCGAACCCGACTTACAAGATTGAGACGGCAAGCGGGAATTACGTGCTGCGGCGCAAGCCGTTTGGCCCGCTGCTGCCGAGCGCCCATGCCGTGGACCGCGAATACAAGGTCCAGAACGCGCTCAACAAGGCGGGTTTCCCGGCAGCGCGCCAGTTTGGCCTGTGCACTGACGAGAGCGTGGTCGGCTCGTGGTTCTACATCATGGACATGGTCGACGGGAAAACGATCTGGGACGGGGCCATGCCGGGGGCCGAACCTGGCTATCGCCGCGACACCTATTTCGCGATGATCGACACCCTGGCGGCGCTGCACAATGTCGATGTCGAGGCGGTCGGCCTCTCGGACTATGGCAAGCCGGGCAACTACTTCGGCCGCCAAGTCGATCGCTGGACCAAGCAGTACAAGCTTTCCGAAACCGAGCACATGCCCGACATGGAGCGGCTGATCGAATGGCTGCCCCAGACCCTGCCCGAGCAGACCCGCACCAGCGTGGTCCACGGTGACTACCGGATCGACAACATGATCTGGGCGAAGGACAAGCCGGAAGTGCTGGCGGTGCTGGACTGGGAACTGTCGACCCTGGGCGATCCGCTGGGCGACTTTTCCTATGTTTGCATGGCCTGGGTGACGGAGAATGCCGGCCGCTCTGGCGTCTCCGACCTCGATCGCCCGGCGCTGGGCATTCCCGAGCTGGACGAAGTCGTTGCGCGCTATTGCGAGAAGACCGGACGCGACAGCCTGCCCGACATGAACTGGCTGTTCGCCTACAACTTCTTCCGCCTGGCTGGCATTCTCCAGGGGATCAAGAAGCGGGTAATCGACGGCACGGCCAGCTCGGCCCACGCCAAGGCCCAGTCGGACCGCGTCCAGCCGCTGGTCGACCGCGCGACGGAATTCGCCAAGCTGGCGGGAATGTAGCCTAGCCCTTCACCGCTCCGGCCGCGGCCAGGGCGGTGAATTCGGCTTCGTCGAGCCCCAGCCATTCGGCCAGCAGTTCGCGGCTGTGTTCGCCCACGCGCGGCGGGCGGCGATCGAACTGCGCTGGCGTGCGCGAGAGCTTGCCCGGATAGGCGACTGAGGGAATTTCCACCCCGTCCTCGCGCACGAAATGGTGCAGCGTCCCGCGTGCGGCGACGAAGGGATCGTTGAAGACGTCCTCCAGCGTATTGACCGGACCGACCGGCACGCCGGCCGCTTCAAGCCGCGCGATCAGGGCATCGCGGGTCTGGTCCTTGACCAGGCCCGCCACGATCGCCTCGATCTCGTCGCGGTTGGCGAGCCGGTCGCGCGCCAGGGCAAAACGCGGGTCGGTGCCAAGCTCAGGCACGCCCATCTCGGCGCAGAAGGCCCGGAACTGCAGGTCATTGCCCACGGCGATGATCAGGACGCCATCGGCTACGTCAAACGTCGTGTAAGGGACCACGGTCGGGTGGCGGTTGCCAAGGCGCCCCGGTGCGACGCCGCTGACCAGATAGCTCGAGCCCTGGTTGGCCATCATCGCGATCTGCGTATCGAGCAGCGAGATATCGATCTGCTGCCCCTCCCCGGTCCGCTCGGCATGGCGCAGCGCGGCCAGGATCGAGATCGCGGCGAAGTTGCCGGTCGAAAGGTCGGCCATGGCCACCCCCGCGCGCAGCGGACCGCCGTCCGCCTCGCCCGTGACCGACATGAACCCGCCCATGCCCTGGGCCACGAAGTCATAACCGCCGCGCTGGGTATAGGGGCCGGTCTGGCCGAACCCGGTGATCGAGCAATAGACAATTCGCGGGTTGATCGCGGCGATGCTGGCATAGTCGAGCCCGTACTTGGCGAGACCGCCAACCTTGAAGTTCTCGACCAGGATGTCCGCCTCCACCGCCAGCCGCCGGATCAGCGCAGAGCCTTCGGGCGTCGCCATGTCGATCGCGGCGGAGCGCTTGTTGCGGTTGGTGCAGAGGTAATAGGCGCTTTCCTTCGGATCGTCGGAACCGTCGGGCAGCTTGAGGAACGGCGGGCCCCAGGCGCGGGTATCGTCGCCCCGCCCCGGATGCTCGACCTTGAGCACTTCGGCGCCAAGGTCGGCCAGGATCTGGGTGCACCACGGGCCAGCCAGGACGCGCGACAGGTCGAGCACCTTGACGCCCTCAAGCGCGCGCGGAGTTTTCGAAGCAGATTGGGTCATGCCCCAGCCATGCCGGGACTGGCCCACGCTGTCTAGAACTGGCGATTCCAGCTGACTGCCACGCCGCGGTCATCGGGCAGGGTGGCATAGTGCCCCGGATCCTTGCGGTAATAGACACTGGCCAGCGCCGAGCCGCCCCACAGCGCACCGCGCCAGATCAGCTCGACATCCTGCTCGCGCCCCTTGGGCGTGAGCGAGAGCAACCGCTGGCCATAAACCGGGCTAAGCGTGGCATAGGAATAGTCGACCGGCAGGTTGAGCGAGAGCCCCCCGCTTTCGACCCGCAGCGGCTGCGAGATGCGCAGCGCCAGGCTATCATCGGCGGCGAAGATCCCGATCCGCTGGGCATCGAAGGCCCAGGCCGAGCTGGTCAGCCGCGAACCCGTGGTCACGAGCCCGCTGACCTGCGGGCGGGTAAAGCCGCTGCGCCAGGCCGCGCCCAGCCGCCAGCCGGGGCTAAGCTGCCACCCGGCGCTGGCATCGAGGAACAGACTGTTCGCCCCGCCAGCACCGAACAGCTTGTGGAAGCGGGCGCCCAGCACCGAATCCGGCTCGATCAGCCAGGATGCGCCAAGCGCGGCGTCGAGATCGCCAAAACGACGATCAAAGGCCAGCCCGATCCGCGCCGCAGGCACGCCCGGCAGCCGATCCGACGCCGATTCCGCCAGGTTGACCCGCGCGCCCGCCTGGGCCGTGCCGCGTTCGGCGCTGACGGTCAGGCCCCAAGCGCCAAGGCTTTCGCGAACCGCCAGCGCCGTCTGGCCGTTCGCGCCAAAGCCGAGATCGTCAAGCGGCGAACGCGCGATCAGGAAGGCTGGCTGGTCGCGGCCCTGGAGCTGGGCGACCAGTCCATCGGCGCCCTGTTCAAAGGCAAAGCCGACCCGCCGGCCAGGTGCCAGCTGCATGACCGCCCGCGCGGCAAGCACCCGCGCCTTTTCGGCCTGTTCGCGCGACAGCCGCAACTGGCCGGTCCACGGCAGCTTGGCCACGCGACCGGTGGCATCGACCGAGAAAGCCAGTGCAATCTTGCCGCCGCTGAGCGAGAGGCTGCGATTGTTCGATTCCAGCGCCGGTCCCAGGCGAGGCCGGAGCTGCGCGCCGCGCAGGCCAATGGCCAGGTTGAAGCCATAGGCGCGCTGGTAGCTATCGAGCACCACGGTCTCGAGCCCGTTGCCGCTTGGCCCCGCATCGCCCATCGCCGACGAAGTTACCCCCGTCGTATCGTCAGCTGGCACGGCGATCACCGAACCGGCCAGGCTGGTGGTGCCTTGCGGCGCAAAGGCGGCATTGAGATCAAGAATACCGCGCCCGAATGTGGTGTCGGTCCCGGTCGTCCCGGCATCGCGCGCGGTGCGCAGCAGCAGATCGACGACCTGGGTGGCAGTCAGGTTGGGAAAGGCCTGGAACAGCAAGGCCGCCGCCCCGGCAATTTGCGGCGCGGCAAAGCTGGTGCCGGAAAAGACGTACTGCAGCCGCTGTCCGGTTGCGTCGGTCGTGATTTTCAGCACGCCGTTCTCATAGACGCAGCAGACCCGCTGTCCGCGCGCAGAAAGAAACCAATTGGCTTCTGCCCCTGCCTTGTTTGAAAAGTCCGAGAAAGCATTGGCGCTATCGACCGAGCCGGCGATGATGACGTTACCCGCGCCAGCCTGACGCAACCCGGTCGCGAAGGGATCAGGATTGTTGGGATCGACTCCAGTCTCGGTCGAATCCCCGTCATTGCCTGCCGCGACGATCACGACCGCACCGGCACTGGTGGCGCGGGCGATGGCAGCACGCAAGCCGGTGCTGGGCGATGAGCCGCCGAGCGACAGGTTGATCACCTTCGCGCCGGCCGCAATTGCGCGATCCACGCCGACGGCGATCGCGGAATCCGCCAGCTTGCATCCGTCCTTGGGATCGTTGGGATCGTTTTTGGCGCAGGTCCCGGCCGTATCGGCGCGGAACATGGCAATCGTGGCATTATAGGCCATGCCAACCACGCCAAGATTATCGCGTGCCGCCGCGGCCACCAGTGCGACATTGGTGCCGTGATCGCTGTCGGCATTGTCGAGCCCGCGGTTACCGGCCACGTCGGCTGAAGCCGCAGCCAGGCGCCCGGCGAATTCCGGACTATCACTGTCGATACCGGTATCGACGATCCCGATGGTCACCCCGGCCCCGCTATAGCCCGCCGCCCATGGCGTCAGGGCGCCATGCTGCACCGGACCACTCGAGCGGTTGTACTCGCTGGTCACGAAGCTGGCGCTGGGCGTCGCGCTCGGACCCGGCGTCGGGGTGGTGGTGGGTGTCGGACTGGGCGCCGGCGTAGGGGTGGGGGTAGGTGCCGGAGTGCTGCCAACCGATCCGCCGCCGCCGCCGCAGGCCGCCACGAGGGTAAACGACCCAAGCGCAGCCAGCAGATGCCAGTGGGCACGAACGAAGGAAGAGTATTGCATGCGACCTCGCACTCCAATGATTGCCTCATCTGCCACTGTTATGGTTAACGCAATCTTTCTTAGGCCCCTAAACGGCCCGATGCTTGCCGCACAGGAGCAGCGCGGCTAGGCGCTGTGCCAAGACGCCAGTGCCCCGGGAGCCGAGCCATGACTGCAGACCTTGCCAATGCCATCGAAGCCGCCTGGGAACGGCGCGATACCGTCACCCCGGCCAGCAGCGACGTGCGCGAAGTGGTTGAGGCGGCACTGGAACTGCTCGACAACGGTCAGGCCCGCGTGGCCGAGCCTGACGGACAGGGCGGCTGGCAGGTCAACCAGTGGCTCAAGAAGGCCGTGCTGCTGAGCTTCCGGCTCAACGACAACGAGGTGGTGCCAGGCGGTGCCGCCGGCGCCCCTGCGTTCGACAAGGTACCATCGAAGTTCGCCGGCTGGGGCGAGAACCGCTTTCGCGAAGCCGGCTTCCGCGTCGTTCCCGGCGCGGTCGTCCGGCGCGGCTCGCACATCGGCAAGGGCGTGGTGGTGATGCCCAGCTTCATCAACATCGGCGCCCATGTCGGCGATGGCACCATGGTCGATACCTGGGCCACGGTGGGCTCCTGCGCCCAGATCGGCAAGAACGTGCACTTGTCGGGCGGGGTCGGGATCGGCGGCGTGCTCGAGCCGCTCCAGGCCGGCCCGGTAGTGATCGAGGACAACTGCTTCATCGGCGCCCGCAGCGAAGTGGTCGAAGGCGTGCGCGTCTGCGAGGGCGCGGTCCTCTCGATGGGCGTCTTCATCGGCGCCTCGACCAAGATCGTCGACCGCGCAACCGGCGAGGTCCATATTGGCCGCGTCCCGCCTTATGCCGTGGTCGTGCCCGGCTCGATGCCCGGCAAGCCGCTGCCCGATGGCACGCCGGGCCCGTCACTCTACTGTGCGGTCATCGTCAAGACGGTTGACGCCCAGACCCGCGCGAAGACCGCGATCAACGAACTGCTGCGCGACTGATCCGATGACCGCGCTGGACCAGAACCTGCTAATCCAGTTCGCGGTCTCATCGGTGATGGTGGTGTTCTGCGTGGTGATCCACGGCTTGGGGCTGTTCGGCCTCAACCGCGCCATGCGCACTGAAACCTCGATCGAGCGGCTCAAGCGGATCGATCCGCTCTCCCCGCGCGGTACGGCCTTCACCCTCGGCGTGGTTATTGCCATGCTGGCGCTCCACGGGATCGAGATCTGGCTCTTCGCGCTGGCCTACATGGCGCTGGGCGCGATCCCCCAGCTTGAGCCGGCGCTCTATTTTTCCACCATCAGCTATTCGACCGTCGGCTACAGCGATGTCCACATCACGCCCGAATGGCGACTGCTCGGCGCCTTTGAATCGGTCCTCGGGATTTTCCTGCTCGGCTGGTCGACTGCCTTCTTCTTCCGCATGACCGGCCGGATCGACCCGCACTAGCTTTCTACCCACTGCCGTGGTGGCAACACCGGCCCGCTCCCCCGGTGTTGCTGTCAGAAGCCGACCGGATTCTCGATCGGCGCTGCACCCTTGCGGCTGGCGGCATAAGCCTCGGCCGCCCGCATCACCCGCATCATGTTGCGACTGGCCAGGCCTTCGAGCTCGGCCTGGGTCCAGCCCCGGCGGGCCAGTTCGACAAACAGGGCAGGGTAGGTGCTGACATCGCCGAGCCCCTCGACCGCCACTTCGATCCCGTCAAAATCGGCACCAAGCCCGACATGAGCCGCGCCAGCACGGCCTTTGATGTGGTCAAGATGGTCGGCTACGTCAGAAATGGCTCCGGCGGGGGCCGGGTTGGCCCTGACCCAGGCCTCAAGCCCCGCCTCGCTGGCCTTGGGATTGCCAAGGTTGAGCGCCTCCAGCCGGGCCTTTTCGGCTGCCCGCGCGCCAATCCATTGGCGGCGCGCCTCGCTGACGAAGGGGGGGTAGAAGTTGACCATCACGATGCCGCCATTGGCCTTGAGCCGGTCCAGCACGCTGTCCGGCACGTTGCGGGCATGGCCGTTGACCGCCGTCGCGTTGGAATGGCTGAAGATCACCGGCGCCTGGGATGTCTCCAGCGCATCGAGCATGGTCGCCTCGCTGACATGGCTGAGATCGACCAGCATCCCCAGGCGGTTCATTTCGCGCACCACATCGCGGCCAAGGTCGGTCAGCCCGCCGTGGACCGGAGTATCAGTCCCGGCGTCGGCCCAGGCATTGTTCTTCGTATGGGTCAGCGTCATGTAGCGCACACCGAGCGCGTGCATCTGTCGCAGCACCGAGAGCGATGTGCCGATCGAGTGGCCTCCCTCGATCCCCAGAAGCGAGGCGATCCGCCCCTCCTTCATGGCCCGCGCCGCGCAGTCAGCCGTTTCGCAATAGGCAAGATCAGCCGGGTGGCGGGCGATCACCCGCTTCATTACGTCAATCTGCTCGAGCGTGGCTTGGACTGCCTGCGGCTCGCTCAACGCCGCCGAGACATAGACCGACCAGAACTGGGCCCCGACCTTGCCGGCGCGGAGCCGGGCTATATCGGTCTGGAATGGCGGAGTCTTGCCGGAGGGATCGCGTTCGGCCCGGGTATCGCGGAAATCCAAGGTACCCAGCACGTTGCGGCGCATGTCGCGCAGCTTGTCGGGAACGTCGTTGTGGCCGTCCCACACCGGTGCCGCCTTGAGCGCGGCGGCGGCGACGGCTTCGGGCGCGGCGCTCTGGGCGCTCGCCGGGACCGCGAGGACCAGAGCGGCTCCGGTAAGGAGTGACAGGGTCGGTCTGAACAGCATGGCAAGTCGGCTCCCGCAACAGGTGGGGCAAGGCAGACCATTCATGCGGTCAAGTCAAGCTCTCCAGCGGCCGCGCAACTTCGCTGCCGGTCGGCAGCTCTGCAACCAGACCACTTCCTTGGTGTTCGAGAATTCGTAAAAGGTGCCGGGCGCCATCAGGCAACTGACGGCCCAGAGCGATTGCGCCATGCCGGGCCGCCGGATCACCATCGGCCTTGGTGCTCTGCCCGGCGCGGAGTTTGGCCTCTATCACCACTGTCCCGGTCCCACCGCCGCTGGTGGCATTGATCTCGATCGGAAAGGCGCGCGCATTCTGCGTGACGCTCTGCTCGATCAGCAACTGCCCGGCCGTCGGCTCGGCCGCAATGATGTAATAGCCGCGCGAGGCGACAATCCCGCGGAACTGGTTGATCGCCACGTCAGGCGGCAGATCGGCCACTCTGACCGTCGCGGTAAAGCGCATGCCCGAAATGATGCTGCCCTGCTTGACGAAGCTGTCCTCGCACTGGCCGGCATAGGCCAGCGACGGCGTGGCGAGGGCCAGGGACAGGAAGCGGCGCGACATCGAAATCCCGTATGCTGTTGGCGGCAAACCCCTTTTTTTAGCCCTCGCGACGAGCGGCAGCAATGCACCGCGATGACCCGGTACATCGCGCCGCCGCCTGGATTACCGATCAACCCTCGGCTTCGCGCTCGAAGGCTGCACCGCCGCCGATCCGGGCTGCGATCCGGCCCAGGAGCGCCAGCACCACCACGGCGATGACGGTGGCAAGAATGGCATAGGCATAAAGGCCCGCCAGATCCTCGCCGAGGCCAAGCTGCGCGAGCGTGGTCTTGATGGCTTCGTTCCAGGCCAGCGCAGCCACCAGCCCGAGCGAGGCCGAGGCAAGCGAGATCATGGTCTGCACCATGGCGCGGGGGTCAGTCATGTCATTGCTCCTCTTTGCAAAAGTGTGGTGCCATCCAGTCTATTGGCCGGTGCGCAGCGGACAAGAGCTTGCCCGCCGCTTGCGCACAGCAGCAATCCATGCTGGTCACCAAGGATGGACCTGCTTGCCGATCCCGCCACCCTGGCCCTCGCGGTACTGGCCGTCTGTATCCTGGGTCTGGCCAAGGGGGGCTTTGCCGGACTTGGCGTGCTGGGCACCCCGCTGCTCGCCCTGGCGCTGCCGCCGGCCGTTGCGGCCGCCGTGCTGCTGCCGGTGCTGCTGGTCCAGGACGTGGTCAGCGTCTGGTCGTTCCGGCAGCACTGGAACGGCTGGATCGTCGCCTGGATGCTGCCCGGGGCAGCGATCGGCGTCGGTCTCGGCACCGCGCTCGCGGCCTCGGTCCCCGAAGAGCGCCTGCTGCTGGTGCTCGGCCTGCTGACGCTCAGCTTTGGACTTTACCGGCTATGGCTGGAGCGCGGCGGGCGGATCGTTGCGCCTTCGGATTCGCCCGGCTGGGTCGGCACGTTGTTTGGCGTTGGCGTGGGTTTCACCAGCCAGGTTGCCCATGCCGGCGGCCCGCCGTTCCAGATCTGGGTCACCCCGCGCCGCCTGCCGCACGAGATGTACGTGGGCACCAGTTCGATCGTCTTCGCGGCGGTCAACTGGATGAAGGTGCCGAGCTACATCGCTCTGGGCTCGCTCAACCAGCACACCCTGACCGCCGCCGTGTTGCTGATGCCCCTCGCAGTGCTCAGCACGCTGAGCGCAGTGCGCCTGATCCGCCGGATGGACACGGCGCGGTTCTATACGCTGATCTATGTGCTGATGGTGCTGCTGGGCGGCAAGCTGACCTGGGATGGTCTGGCTTAGGAAGCTGGCGCACCCGACAGGATTCGAACCTGTGACCTCTGCCTTCGGAGGGCAGCGCTCTATCCAGCTGAGCTACGGGTGCCGAAGCAGGGCGAGCGGTTAGCAGCACGGCGGCGCTTGCGCCAGCGCATTTTCGGGCGGCGCCGCCAGCCTTGGCGAATTAGCGATTTGGCAAGGGCATGCGGCTAAGGCTGGCTGTCATGAACGCACAGCCGCCCTCTTTCACCACGCCAGGCTCGTCGCCGGCGGGAATGCTGCCCGGATCGGGCCGGGCCGAATTCGGCCAGGCTTCGGCCAGCGCGATGAGCATGAAGTGGGCGGCGCTGCACGATGCGGCCGGGGTAGTGGCAACCCTGGCCGGCCTGGCGGCCGAGCCGATGAAGCCCGAAATTCGCAACTTCCCCGCGATCATGCGCGATGTCGGCGGGTGGCGCCGCAACCTGGCCGAACAGGGCATTGCCGATCTGGCCGCGATCATGGAGCCGGGGATTGCCGCGCTGCTGGCGGTCCAGGCCCGCGGCGTGGGCCCGGCTTCCGCCGCCCTTGCACTGTGGCAGGAATTTCTGGCGGCGCGGAACGGACTGCTGGCGCTGGTGCCGCCGCCCGAAGAGACCCCGCCACCGCGCCGCTTTGCTTGAGCGCTTGCACGGTTCCCGGTCTGTTCCTATGCTCCGGACATGACCGGAGCCGCGAATCCCGCAACTGCTGACGCTGAACTGAAAGCCGCCCAAGCCGTTGCCCGCGGCATCTGCCGGCTGTTCGCGCGCAATGACATCTGGTGCCTGGCGGAAATGCCGCTGCGCTCCAACCGCCGGGCCGACCTGATGGGCATCGATGCCAAGGGCCACCTGGTGATCGTGGAAATCAAGGTCAGCAAGGCTGACCTGCTGGGCGATGCCAAGTGGCCCGATTACCTTGACCACTGCGACCGGTTCTATTGGGGCCTGGCCGCCCATCTTGACCGCGCCTGCATGGAGACCGAGGCTTTTCGCCCCGATCGCTGCGGGCTGATCGTGGCCGATGGCTATGATGCCGAGATCCTGCGCCCGGCGCCGACTGTCCCGCTCAACGCCGCGCGCCGCAAGGCCGAGGTTGAGCGGCTGGCCCGCGCCGCGCTGCGCCGCCAGCAGGGCTATATCGATCCAGGCCTAGCCGCCTGGAGCTAGACCCGGTCCTTGAGCTGGCGCAGGATCGCGTGCTTGTCCTGCGGGCGCAGCATCGGCCAGTCGGCGATCTCGTTCAGCGTGCGCTTGCAGCCCAGGCACCAGCCGGTCGCCTGGTCGATCCGGCAGGTCCCGTCACAGGGCGAATCCGGCCCGCGGGGAGGCGGCCGCAGGCTCAGCGCTTGATCGCCGGTTCGCGCGACAGGCGCGTCATCAGCAGCGCCGCGCGCTTGGCCTGGCGCCACAGGCTGGGAATATCGACCGTTTCGTCCGCGGTGTGATCGCCGCTGCTCGCCGGGCCAAGGCCGGCCAGGCTGTCGACATCGACCGCCACGAAGCTGACATCGCCCGCCCCGCGCTTGAGCGGATCGAGCACGGGCATTTCCGGCAGGCCAAGCGTGACGTTGACGCCGTTGAGCTTGGCCAGCAGCGCGCGATTGCCCTCGGTCGGGGCCATCGGCGGATACTTGTCCTCGAATTCCAGCGTGGCGCTGCCGCCGTTGAACGGGCGGGCGACGATCACGCGCATCTTGGCTTCGGCGCGGGCGATCGATTCGCGGCTGAGCGCGCGCAGATCGCCCATGGCCACGGCCTGGCCGGGGATGATGTTGCTCTTGCCGGTGGCCTCGGCATTGGCGCCGCTGGGCGTAATCGCCGCACTGGCTCCGCCGGCCACCATGCCGACATTGAAAGTCAGGTTCGGTTCGGGCAACTCCTGGCGGAAGGCGGTGAGGATTGCGGCGAGCGGATAGATCGCCCCCTCGCCGGCCGCGGCCGAGAAGATCCCGCTGGAATGGGCGCTGCGGGCGGTCACGGTTACCTTCCAGTTGCCCGCCGAGCGCCGCGCGATCGAACCCATGTCGCGCGCCCCGTCCTGCACCAGCCCCTCGAAATCGAGCGCGGCATCGGCGCGCTTGCCCGCTGCGATCAGATCGGCCCGGGCGATCGACAGCGGCAGGCCGGCCTCTTCCTCGTCCCCGGTCAGCACGATCTCCATGTTGGCATCCTTCAGCGTCCCCGCCTTGTGCATGGCGCGCAGCGCAGCCAGCATCGAGATAATCCCGCCCTTGTCATCGGCCACGCCGGGGCCCTTGGCCTTGTCGGTGCTGATCCGCTCAAACTTCTGGAACGGATGGTCGAGCTCGAACACCGTATCAAGGTGGCCGATCAGCAGCAGCCGCTTGGTGCCCTTCTTGCCCTTATGCTCGGCAATGAAATGCCCGGCGCGGCCGACGGCCGACTGATCGACCCAGCGCACGGTAAAGCCCAGCGCCGCGAACTCCGGCACCAGCATGTCATGCACGGCGCGCACGCCCTTGAGATTGCGGGTGCCGCTGTTCTGGTTGACCAGCTTCTCCAGCAGCGTGAGGTGGCGCGCCTGTTCGGCATCAACCGTCGCGATCATCGTCTGCTCAGCCTTGCTCGGCGGAGCGGCCTGGGCGGGAATGGGGGACAGGAACAGCGACAGCGCCAACGGCGCCGAAAGAAGTGCTTTGATCATGCCGTGCTTCTAATGGTTGGGCCGGCGCGCGCAATCGCCCTCAATAGCGCTCCAGCTCTACTTCCATCGACTTGTAACCGTTGACGAAGCTCTGGGCGGTGCGGACCGGCTCTGCGCAGACATGGACTCGCATCCGGCGCTTGGCCATTTCCTCAAGCAGGATCGCAACCTGCAGTTCGGCCAGCCGCGCGCCGACGCAGCGATGGATGCCATAGCCGAATGACAGGTGCCGCCGTGCATTCTCGCGGGTGACCAGGAACCTGTCGGCATCGGCGAACACGCTTTCGTCGCGGTTGGCGGAAATGTACCACAGGATCACCTTGTCGCCCTTGCGGATCTGTTGTCCCTCCAGCTCGGTATCGACGAGGGCCGTACGGCGCATATGCGCCAGCGGGGTCTGCCAGCGGATGATCTCGGCGACCGCATTGGGGATCAGGGCAGGATCGCTTTCGAGCAGGGCGCGCTGATCGGGGAACCTGTCGAGCGCATAGGCCAGACCCGACATGGTATTGCGGGTCGTATCATTGCCGCCGACAATCAGCAGCCCGAGGTTGCCCATGAATTCCTGCGCATCCATGTGATTCATCGCATCGGAATGCAGCATCATGGAGATCAGGTCGGGGGTCTGCGGCTGCCCCGCCTTGGCATCCCACAGCTGCTTGAAATAGGCGCCCATGTCGTGAAGGTGCCGGGTGCGTTCGGCATTGCGGACCGGGTCCATCCGCACTTCGATATCGCCCACCCAGTCCGACCAGAAGGTCAGCAGGCGGCGGTCCTCCCACGGGAAGTCGAACAGGATTGCCAGCATCTGGGTAGTCAGCTCGATCGAAACCCGATCGACCCAATCGAACCGCTCACCCGAGGGCAGCTCGTCAAGGATTTCAGCCGTGCGGCGACGGATATCGCCGCTCATCCGCGCCATCTCGCTCGGCGTGAAGGCGGGGGAGACGGTGCGGCGCTGTTCGGTGTGCTTGGGCCGGTCCATCGCAATGAAATTGGGCATCGGCGCTTCGCCAGGCGGGCGATCAACGATGCTGATCCCGCCGCCATTGGTCCAGGATGAGCTGTAGATCTCGGGCAGGGCCTCGACATGGACAATCGGCTTGTAAGTCGAGACCGACCAGTATGGGCCAAAGACGCTTTCGGGCGTGTAATGGACCGGCGCTTCGGCGCGCAGACGGCGGAACGGTTCGTGCCAGCGGTGTTCGGCATAGAGTTCGGAGCGGCTGACGTCGAACGGATCGGACGATTCGGTCTGGAAAGCGGTCGCCATAGGGTCTCCCTCGCGCGCAACCTCAGGATGGCGGGAGGATGCGCCTCTTACCGGGGAATGCAAGGCGGTTTTCGGGCGGGCATCCGGGAGGCTGAAGTAATTTCCTTGCTTTTCGCGGCAACTCTGTTTATCGGGCGGTCCCAGCGAACGGCGAACGGATCCCTGATCTGGCGCAGTCCGAGGCAGCGTGAGGCCCGCCCGATGGGGCACAGCAGGGCCGGCCCGGACGGACGATCGCACCGCTGGAGCTTCCTTTTTCACGCAGGGTCGCATCGAACGACACCTTGCTTCGCAGGACGGGATCATTCCGTCTGCGCCGCTTCATATTGAAGAGTTTTTATGACCTATTTTACCGATCTTGGCCTGGCCGAGCCGCTTGTCCGTGCGCTTGAAACCAAGGGCTATTCCGATCCCACCCCGATCCAGCGCCAGGCGATCCCGGCGCTGCTCGAAGGCCGTGACCTGTTGGGCATCGCCCAGACCGGCACCGGCAAGACTGCCGCCTTCTCGCTGCCGTCGCTGCACCGCCTGGCCGCCAATCCCAAGGCGCGCAGCAATGCCTCGTGCCGCATGCTGGTCCTCTCGCCCACCCGCGAGCTGGCTGCCCAGATCGCCGAGAACATGCGCGGCTATGCCAAGTACCTGAACCTTTCGGTCCAGTGCGTGTTCGGCGGGATCCCCGTCGGCAAGCAGGCCCGGGCGCTCGTTCCGGGCTGCGACATCCTGGTCGCCACCCCGGGCCGCCTGCTCGACCTGATCGACCAGCGCGCGCTGACGCTGCGCAATGTCGAGATCTTCGTGCTCGACGAAGCTGACCAGATGATGGACCTCGGCTTCATCGTGCCGCTGAAGCGCGTGGCCAACATGCTCCCCAAGGAGCGCCAGAGCCTGTTCTTCAGCGCGACCATGCCCAAGGCGATTGCCGAGCTGGGCAAGCAGTTCATCCATAACCCGGTGCGCGTTGAAGTGACGCCGCAGGCCACCACGGCCGAACGGGTCGATCAGTTCATCACCTTCGTCAACCAGAGCGAAAAGCAGGCCCTGCTCTCGCTTCGGCTGCGCGCCGGTCTGGCCGATGGTTCGATCGAACGCGCGCTGGTCTTCACCCGCACCAAGCACGGCGCCGACCGCGTCGTGCGCCACCTGACCACCGCCGGCGTCAATGCTGCGGCGATCCACGGCAACAAGAGCCAGGCCCAGCGCACCGCTGCGCTGCTGGCCTTCCGCAAGGGCACCACGCCGGTGCTGGTGGCGACCGACATCGCCGCGCGCGGGATCGACGTTACCGGGGTCAGCCACGTGTTCAACTTCGAACTGCCCAACGTGCCGGAACAGTATGTCCACCGGATCGGCCGCACCGCGCGCGCCGGCGCCGATGGCGTGGCGCAGAGCTTCTGCGCCCCGGACGAGAAGGCCTACCTCAAGGACATCGAACGCCTGACCGACGTCAAGCTGATGCCGATGCCGCTGCCGGAGGACTTCCAGAAGGAAGCCGCCCGTCTGCCTCTGCCAAGCCGCAAGCCGGCCGAGGCCGAGCAGGATGCCCGCCGCGACGAACGCGATGCCCGCGGGCGTGGCGGCCAGCCGCGCGGCGGCCAGGGTCGTGGCCGTAACAACAACCGCAGCCCCGGCGGCCAGAGCCGCGACGGGCAGAGCCGCGATCAGCACCACCGCAACGAGCGCGTGCGTCAGGAATGGGCTCCGCGCGAACAGCGTGGTCCGGTGTTCAACCCGCTCGCCGCTGAAGAGCGTGAAGCCCGCCAGTTCGGCATGATGCCCAAGGCTGGCGCCAAGACCACCGAACGCCGCCCGGCCCCGACCGGCGATCGCCGTCCGGTCCGTCAGGGCGAGCGCCGCGATGGCCCGCAGGGTGAGCGTCGCGGTGCTCCACACGGTGACCGACGCCCCGGTGGCGACCGCCGGGAAGACGGCCGCGGCCAGTTTCGCGGCAAGTCCCACAACGCCCGCTAACAACGGGCTGGCGCTGCGATTCGCCGCGCGGCATAAGGCGCGGCTATGCAGGGTCTGACTGGTTCGGGATGGCAAGCGGCCGCATGGTCGGCAGTGGCGATGACCTTGATCGTCGCGCTGCGCTATCTCGTCACCAGCGGCGCCTTTGCCTGGGCTACCCGGATCGTGCGGCCGGGCCTCTACCAGGGGCTGGAGCCGCAGATTCGGCGCGAGATTGGCTGGTCACTGGCTTCGGCGGCAATCTACGGCATTCCGGCCGGGGTGGTCGCCTGGGGCTGGCAGCAACTGGACTGGACGCAGATCTACACCGATTTCGGCGCCTACCCGCTGTGGTACCTGCCGCTTTCGGTGCTGCTCTATCTCTTTGCGCACGATACCTGGTTCTATTGGACCCACCGCTGGATGCACCGGCCCTGGCTGTTCCGCCAGGCCCACGCCGTCCACCATGCCAGCCGCCCGCCCACGGCTTGGACGGCGATGAGCTTTCACCCCTGGGAAGCCGTGACCGGTGCCCTGGTGATCCCGGCGCTGGTCTTCTTCATTCCCATCCACGCGGCCATGCTGGGCCTTGTCCTGGCGATCATGACCCTGATGGGGATCACCAATCACATGGGCTGGGAGCTGTTCCCCGCCCGCCTTGTTCATTCGCGCTTAGGGGGCTGGCTGATAACCGCGAGCCACCACCAGCGGCATCACGAGAACTATCAATGCAATTACGGCCTCTATTTTCGCGTCTGGGACCGGCTGTGCGGCACGGATCGCGGCCTCTCCTCGCTCTGACCCTGGCCGCGCCGCTGCTCGGCGCGGGGACCCCAGCGTTGACCGAGGTCAGCGTGGTCGTGACCGGCCTGCGCAACGCCAAGGGCCAGGTCCTGGCCTGCCTGACCGCCCAGCCCAAGGGTTTCCCGGACTGCCGCAAGGATCCGGCCGCGAAGAATGCGATCGTGCCGGCCGGCACCACGGTGCGGATCACCTTCGAAGGGGTCCCGGCCGGGCGCTATGCGATCTCGATGATCCATGACGAGAATGCCAACCGCAAGATGGACATGGCGCTGATGATGCCCAAGGAAGGCTACGGGTTTTCCCGCGATGCGCCGGTAAGGATGGGTCCGCCCAAATTTGACAAGGCTGCATTCGACGTAGCCGGCGCCGCAGTCGAGCAAAAGGCGCGGATGCGCTATCTTCTCTGAATGCGGTTAATGCCTTGGCGGCGGCGTGACGTCACGCCGGTAGTGACGCCAAGGAGTCTGGCGCAACTTAACGGTTAATTTACCATGTTGCGCCAGAAACCACCTGACAGGCACACAGGTGGGGTAGCCACATGGATACGTATCGGGGCAATTTTTCAGATCATCCGGAGACGGGCGAAGACTGGCCGGATCTTGATGGTCACCTCGACAATCACGAGGAGGACGTGGTGAGCGAACCGCCGCCGAACCCCGTCGGGCAAGACGAACGCCGCATGCAGGTGCGCGCCTATAACCATTGGGCAAGCCTGCTGGGTGACCGCGCCTTCCCTTCGATCGAGGATCTGGAACCCGAAAATCTCCCGGATTTCGGCCCCCACAGCGTGTTGCTGGACTTCACCGGCGGGATCGAGAACCCGGCGATCCGCTATCTTGGCGCGGTCCTCGCCCAGGAGTGCGGCACCGATGGCGAGATCTACTCGCTGGATGACGTGCCGAGCCGCTCGCTGCTCAGCCGCATCACCGATCACTACATGCAGATCCTGGCCAACCAGGCACCGATCGGGTTCGAGGCGGAATTCGTCAACCAGCGCGAATCAACGATTCTCTATCGCGGCATCCTGCTGCCCTTCTCCAGCGACGATGACACCATCGATTTCATCTATGGCGTGATCAACTGGAAGGAACTGGCCGACCAGCGCACCACCGATGCGCTGCTGCTGGAAATCGACCAGGCGCTTGAGGAAAGCCATCCCGAAACCCGCCATGACGAACTGACCGACTGGGCCGATGGCCCGGCCGACGATCTGCCGAGCTTCGCCGATGTCGGCGCCGCCGACGATGCCAACGTGCTCGACCTGGCCGGCTTCCAGACCGAAGAAGACGACAACCTGGCCTTCCCGGCTCCCGAATTCGGCACGCTGGCGGCCGATGGGGACGAGCCGCAGGACCTGCCGGCGCTCTATTCGGCCGAACCGGTCGAGCTTGATGCTGCCGATATGGGCCTGGCTGACTGGCTGGCCTCGGCCCGCGAACTGGCCGAAGCGGCGCGCGGCAGCGAAGACCGCACCCGCCAGGCACTCTATGCCGCCATCGGCCGGGCCTATGACTTCTCGCTGGCCGCCGCCGAGGCACCGGAAGAATTTGGCGAACTGGTCACCGATTATGGCCTGACCGTCCAGGACCGCGCGCCGATGACCCCGGTCGTCAAGCTGGTCTTCGGCGCCGATTACGACAAGACCCGCCTGACCGAATATGCCACCGCGCTGAGCCATGCGCACCGCGTCGGCATCGCTCGCGGCTCGCTCGGCCAGTACCTGGCCAGCGCACCGGGCGGCCTCAAGGGCATCGTGGGCGAGGAACGCCGGGCCAAGCGCGCCGAAGCCGGGGTGGACGAAGTCGTCCGCGATACCCCGCGTGAGGTCCTGGCCCGCAAGCTCCGCAAGCTGGAAAGCTTCCCGCTTGATGCCGTACCGGCCGAAGGCAGCGAGTTTACCCTGCTGGTGGCCCGCCGCCTGCCGACCGGCGAAGTTGTCCTGCTGGGCGAAGTCGGCGACGACGTACCCCTGCTCGAACGCGCCGCGCGCAAGCTGCTGGGCTAAAACCCCTTCTATCCTGACAGCGAGTGGGGCGCCGTGCCGGAAGGCATGGCGCCCTTCGCATTAGATCGCTAGATCACCGGCATGCCGATCGTCGGGAGAAGCAAACGCATGGGCTGGATTGGCTGGTCGGTAACGGCCCTGCTTGTTCTGGGCGCTGTCTTGTTTGCAGGCTGGCGCTATGCCCATGCCACCGGCGCGGTCGGACTGCTTGACCTGGCCGATCGCACGCTTGGCGGGACAGACGGAACCCAGTTGGCCGCCAGCGGCGTGCGCTATGGCTCGCTCCCGGCCCAGCGGCTTGACTTGATCGCTCCCAATGCGCCGGGTCCGCACCCCGTGCTGGTCTTCATGCACGGCGGCGGCTGGCACTCGGGCCGAGGGGAGGACTATCACTTCATCGGCCGCACCTTTGCGCGCGCCGGCTATGTCGTGGTCCTGCCCGGCTACCGGCTCGGGCCAGAAGGCATCGATCCGCACATGCTGGAAGACGGTGCGGCCGCTGTGGCCTGGACCGCGCAGAACATCGCCCGGTTCGGCGGCGATCCCGACCAGGTCGTGCTGATGGGCCATTCGGCCGGGGCGCACACCGTGGCGATGCTGGGGCTGGAACGGCAGTGGCTGGGACGCCAGGGCCTGCGCGATGGGTTCGTTAAGGGTGTGGTCGGGCTATCCGGACCCTATGATTTCCATCCCTTCACCTCGGACTCGGCGCGCAATGCCTTTGGCCATGTCGAGGATCCAAAGCTGACCCAGCCGATAACCTTCGCGCGCGGCGATGCCCCGCCCATGCTGCTGCTGACCGGCGATGCCGACACCACCGTCAAGCCGCGCAACAGCAAGGTCCTGGCCAAGGCGCTGACCGATCTGGGCGGCCGGGCGGAACTGGTGATCCTGCCGGGCGTCGATCATGCCGGCCCGGTACTCAAGCTGGCCCAGCCATTCCTGCGCGATACCAGCGTGAGCGCGCCGGTGCTGGACTTCCTGGCCAGCCTGCGCCAGCCTTCAGCGCCCATTCAGGCACCGGCGGAGTAATAACGGCCCCATGCGCATCCTTGCCCGCCTGCTTGCCCTGTTCGCCGCCTTCGCCTTGACGGTCCAGCCGGCGGCCGCGCAATCGATCCTGCGCGATGCCGAGACCGAGGCCTTGCTGCATGACATGGCCGCGCCGCTGATCGCGGCCGCCGGGCTCAATCCCAACAATGTCGACGTGGTGGTGGTCAATGACCCCTCGCTCAACGCCTTCGTGGCCGGCGGGCAGGTGGTCTATCTCCATGCCGGACTGCTCAACGCTGCCGGCACGGCCAACGAGGTCCAGGGCGTGATCGCCCACGAGCTTGGCCATATCACCGGCGGCCACGTGATCAGCGATGGCGGCAGCAAGGCGGCGGGCAATATCAGCATCCTCTCGCTGCTGCTTGGCGTGGCGGCGGCGGCCGCGGGTGCGGGCGACGCGGCAATGGGCGTGATCATGGCCGGCCAGCAGGCCGCGCTGGGCAAGTACCTGTCCTTCAGCCGCAGTCAGGAATCAGCGGCCGACGCAGCCGGGGCGCAGTACCTCTCCAAGGCCGGGATTACCGGGCGCGGTTCAGTGGAATTCTTCAAGAAGCTCCAGAACCTGGAGTTCCGCTATGGCTATTCCCGAACGCCGGACAACGAGTTCTACCGCACCCACCCGATGACCGGCGACCGCATCGCCACGCTGCAGGACACCTACGAGCGCGATCCGGCCTACAATAATCCGCTCGACCCCAAGCTTGAGGCCCGTTTCCAGCGCGCCAAGGCCAAGCTGTTCGGCTATCTGGGCGAACCGGCCCAGGTCATGCGGACCTATCCCGAAACGATGACCGACGTGCCGGCCCGCTATGCCCGGGCCTATGCCTGGCACCGCCAGGCCTTTCCCGAAAAGGCGCTGGCCGAAGCCGATGCCCTGCTCGCCAAGGCGCCGAACGACCCCTATTTCCTGGAGCTCAAGGGCCAGATCCTGCTTGAAACCGGCAAGCCGGCCGAAGCGCTCGATGCGCTGCGCCGGGCAACCGAGCTGTCAGGCAACCAGCCGCTGATCGCGACGATCTTTGGCCACGCCCTGATCGCGACCGAGAACCCGCAGAACTTCGTCGAGGCCCAGCAGGTGCTTAAGAACGCCGTCGCGCGCGACCGTGAGAACCCCTTCGCCTGGTACCAGCTTGGCGTGGTCTATGCCGCCAACGGCGATCTCGCCCGCGCGCACCTGGCCAGCGCCGAACAGCAGGTGATGAACTGGCAGATGCCCCAGGCCCTGCGCAGCGCCCAGGCGGCCGAAGCCCAGCTGCCCAAGGGCTCGGCTGACTGGCTGCGGGCGCAGGATATTGCCATGCAGGCACGCGAAGCAATTGAACGGGCCAACAAACGCCGTTAGGCCACCCGCATGGCCGCTACCGCACCAAACCCCCGCTCGCCCTGGGTAATCCTGGCGCTGATCATCGTTGCATTGATCGGCGGCCTGGGCGGCTGGCTGCTCGGTTCACGCCAGACGCCGACGGAAAAGGCCGCGATCGAGGAGATCGTGCGCAACTACATCCTCGAAAATCCGGAAATCCTGCCTCAGGCGATGGAACGCCTGCAGGCGCGCGAAAACGGCAAGCAGGTGGCGAGCGCCGGCGATGCGCTGAGCGCACCCTTCCCCGGCGCCGTGCTCGGCAATCCCAATGGCACGGTCACGCTGATCGAATTTACCGACTATGCCTGCGGTTATTGCCGCGCTTCGGTGCCAGAGGTTGAGGCACTGATCGCCGCCAATCCCGATCTCAAGGTCGTGATCCGCGAACTGCCGATCCTTTCCCCGGCCAGCGCCGAGGCCGCGCGCTGGTCGCTGGCCGCAGCCGAACAGGGCAAGTTCGAGGCGTTCCACAAGGCGATGTTCGCCGCTGGCCGCCCGGCCGCCGAGACGATCGAAGCAGCTGCCACGCGCGCCGGGCTAGACCTCGACCGCGCCCGCAAGGTCATTGCCGAACCGCGCGTCGAGGCCGAGCTCAAGCGGAACCTCGCACTCGCCCAGCAGCTGCGGATCGATGGCACGCCTAGCTGGGTGATCGGCGAACAGCTGATGGCCGGGGCCGTCGGCCAGAAGGTCCTGCAGGATGCGATCGACGCGGTGAAGGCCGGGCCGAAGAGCTAACCCCTACTTGGCCTCGGCCAGCTTGGCGTACATCGAGTTGATCGGGCGGGCCATGACCCGGCGCAGCATCGGCTCGAAGAATTCGAGCGGCTCGCTGTCGTAATCCGGGTCGAAGGCGGCCTGGTCATACTTCTCGCAGAATTCGGCGCAGGCGTCGAAGTGCGGATTATCGCGGTACCGTTCGCGGATATCGCGGTCCATGCCGACATAATGGAAATAGTAATGCCCCTGGAAGGCACCGTGGTTCTGGCAGATCCAGTGAATCTCTTCCGAAACGAACGGCTTGATGATCGAGGCGGCGACTTCCGGGTGGTTATAGGTGCCCAGCGTATCGCCGATGTCGTGCAGCAGGGCCATGACCACATAGGGCTCATCGCGCCCGTCGCGGTGAGCGCGGGTCGCGGTCTGGAGCGAGTGCTGCAACCGGTCGACCGGGAAGCCGCCGAAATCGCCGTCGAGCAGCTTGAGGTGCGCCAACACGCGGTCCGGCAGGTCGCGGGCAAAGGCCATGTATTCGCTGGAGATCAGCGACCAGTCTTCCTGAGTGCCTTCGGTCATCGCGCGGAACTTGGCGCGCTCATGGCTGCCATGGATGGGGCTGTCGATATCGGCCATTTGGTCTCTCCCGTTTGGACGGAAAGCTAATCCAAACCGGGCGCCCACGCAAAACATTCGCGAGGGGCAGTGCTTTTCTGCTAAGCTCTGCGCCATGGCCGTGCTGCCCTTCCGTCCGACCCCTTTTTTCGCCAACAAGAACCGGGCCTTCTGGCGCCTCCAGGCTGCCGGCTGGGGCGGAGCCATGCTGCTGCGCGCGATGTCCGGCATCGCCAATGGACTGGAGCTGAGCTTCCTGGTCCTGGTGCTGATCTCCACCGTCACCGGTTTTTCGATCACGCTGATTCTCTCGGTGATCTACCGCCAGCTGATCAACCAGCGGCCGCTGATCACGTGGGGGGTGACGGCGCTGGTCCTGCCGGTCGCGGTGGGTTTCTACGTCTTCGTCGATGCCTGGGTTTCGGCGCTCTACTATGCGGACGACGCCTCGGGCGTCGCGTCGCGCTTCATCGGCCTGTTCTATATCGGCCTGACCCTGCTGGGTGCCTGGTCGGCGCTTTACTACGCGATCAACTTCTTCCTGCAGATCGAAGAGCAGAACGACCAGCTGATCCGGCTGGAAAACCAGGCGACCCAGGCGCAACTCGCCATGCTGCGCTATCAGCTCAACCCGCATTTCCTGTTCAACACGCTGAACTCGATTTCCACCCTGGTGCTGCTCAAGCAGACCGAGCCGGCCAATGCCATGCTGAGCCGGCTGTCCTCGTTCCTGCGTTATACCCTGGTCAACGAGCCGACCGGACGCGTGACCGTGGCGCAGGAAGTGGAAACGCTGAAACTCTATCTCGAGATCGAGCGGATGCGCTTTGAAGAACGGCTGCGGACCAGCTTCAAGATCGACCCGGCGGCCGAAGCGGCACTGCTGCCCTCGCTGCTGCTCCAGCCGCTGGTCGAAAATGCGATCAAATATGCGGTCAGTCCGCAGGAGGCCGGAGCCGAGATCACGATTACGGCGCAACTCGTCGGACCGAACCTTCGCATCGTCGTCTCGGACACCGGGCCGGGATTGCAAAATGCCGGTAGCGACAACAGGTTTGCGGGCGTGACATTCGACGGCGGGGAACAAGTATCGACCGGAGTGGGCTTAGCCAACATTCGCGACCGGCTGGCACAGGCCTACGGCGAGATGCATCGTTTCGAAACCATGGAACCCCCCGAAGGCGGCTTCGCCGTCTTGATCGAACTGCCTTTTGAGCGGCGTGAGCCCGTCGCTGTTCCCGCTGCGCCGCGCAGTCCCGCGCTGGCCGGCTGACCCATTCAAGGACCGAGCCCATGACCATCCGTACCATCCTGGTCGATGACGAGAAACTGGCCATCCAGGGGCTGATGCTGCGCCTCCAGGCCTTTCCCGATGTCGAGATCATCGACACCTGCTCCAACGGGCGCGAAGCTATCCGCAAGATCAAGACCGAAAAGCCTGACCTGGTCTTCCTCGACATCCAGATGCCCGGCTTTGACGGGTTCAGCGTGGTCAAGGGCGTGATGGAGATCGAGCCGCCGCTGATTGTCTTCGTCACGGCCTATCAGGAACACGCCGTCCGCGCGTTCGAGGCCAATGCGGTCAATTACCTGATGAAGCCGGTTGACGAGGACAAGCTGGCTGACACCCTCGAACGCGTCCGTGTGCGCCTGGCCGAGAAGCGCTCGGCCGAAGAGGCGGAAAAGCTCAAGTCGGTGCTGGCCGAAGTCGCCCCCGATGCGATGGATGCGATGCCTGATGAGGGCGAGCCAGCTGCCGCACGCTATGAAAAGCTCATCAACATCAAGGACAAAGGCCAGATCTTCCGCGTCGATGTCGATTCGATCGAGCGGATCGAAGCGGCTGGCGATTACATGGTGATTTACACCGCCGACAACAGCCTGATCCTGCGCGAAACGATGAAGGACCTGGAGCGCCGGCTTGACCCGCGCGTGTTCCAGCGCGTCCACCGCTCGTGGATCGTCAATCTCAACAACGTCCGCCAGGTCAAGCCGCACACCAACGGCGAATGTTTCCTCGTCCTGGAAAGCGGTGCCGACGTGAAGGTCAGCCGCTCTTACCGCGACGTGGTTGCGCGGTTCGTACACTGAGGCGATGACAATGGGGGGCTGGCAACTCACGGGGTTCGACCTCGACGCCTTCGTCCGCGCCACGCTGGATGAGGACCTGGGCCTGGGTCTGCCCGGGGGCGGCCATGACGTGACCAGCGAAAGCGTGATTCCGGCCGATGCGCGCTTTTCGGGCGTCATGGACAGCCGCGATGCGATCACCGTCGCGGGCCTGCCGATCGCCGAAGCCTTCTTCCGCGCGCTCGATCCCGCCATGCAGATTGAAGTGCTGGTAGAGGAGGGCGCCCAGGTGCCCGCCGGGACCGACCTGATGCGGCTTACCGGCAATGCCCGCGGGATGCTGACGGCGGAGCGGTCTGCGCTCAATACGGTCCAGCATCTCTCCGGCATCGCCACCATGACCCGCAGCTATGTCGATGCCATGCAGGGTCACGCCACGCTGCTCGATACACGCAAGACCATCCCCGGTCTGCGCCATCTCGAGAAATACGCGACCCGAATGGGCGGGGCGAAGAATCACCGGATGGGCCTGTGGGACGCTGCCATGATCAAGGACAACCATGTCCTGGTGGCCGGCGGCGTGGCCGAAGCGGTGCGCCGGGCCAGGGAAGCGGGGGTCAAGGATGTGATCTGCGAAGTTGACCACCTCGACCAGATCGAACCGGCCCTCGCCGCCGGGGCCAGCCACCTGCTGCTCGACAACATGGACGTGCCGACCCTGCGCGAAGCCGTTGCGCTGATCGCGGGGCGCGTGCCGAGCGAGGCCTCGGGCGGGGTGCGGCTCGATACCATCGGCGCGATTGCCGCGACCGGCGTGACTTACGTCTCGGTCGGCCGCCTCACGCAAAGCGCCCCTGCCGCCGACATCGGGCTAGACTTTACCCCGCTATGATCCGCGCCGCGCTGGCCGCCCTGGCTCTGGTTCTTCCTGCGCAGGTCGCGGCGCAGGCCTATCAGTGCCGCATGCCGACCCGCGTGACCATGCCGGCAGCACCTGAGCCCGGCCAGACGGTGCGGATGCCGGTTGCGCGCTATACTCTGGCGGCGAGCTGGTCCCCTGACCACTGCAAGATGCGGGGCGATGGCGATCCCCTGCAATGCAGCGGCAAGGCGGGGCGATTCGGCTTTGTTCTGCACGGGCTGTGGCCGGAAGGCGCCGCCGGGCGCTGGCCGCAGTGGTGCTCGGTCACCCCGCGCCCGACGCCAGCAGAACTCGCGCCGCATCTCTGCATGACCCCCAGCCCGCGCCTGCTCGAACATGCCTGGGCCAAGCACGGCTCATGCATGGCGAAGCGGCCCGAGGACTATTTCAAGGTGGCCGCGATCCTGTGGCGTTCGATCCGCTGGCCCGATGCCGACCGGCTTTCGCGGCAGGATGGCCTGACCGTGGGCGACCTGCGCAGCGCCTTTGTCACACGCAATCCCGGCTGGCCGCGCGAGGCGGTCGGCGTGGTCGCCAGCCGCACCGGCTGGCTGCGCGAGCTGCGGCTTTGCTATGGACGCGATTTCCTGCCGCAGGCCTGCCCCCGCCGCGCCTTCGGGCCACCCGATTCGGCCAGCCTCAAGATCTGGCGCGGTCTCTGAGGCGGCAGCCTATTGGTATGGCCCCTGGGTGCTCGTACGTCCGCTTGTGACCTTCTTCGGCTGCCTGGCTTGTGCCGGGTCGGTATCCTTAGGTTTACGGACCACCAGCAGCGCCTTGCCGACCGGCATGGGCGGATCGCGCAAGACCTTGGCTGGCTTGGCTGGGGGCTTCGGCTCAGCCGGGGCGGCCTTCTGGACAGCGGGAAGCAGCAGGGCGCGAGGTTTGGGCTGAGGCGCCTGGACGGGGCGCGATTGCGTCGGCTTGGCGGTCGGGCGTCCCGAGACAACCCGCCCTGCGCCATCATAGGGTGCGGGGTCGGCTTGGGCGGCATCTGCTGCCAAAAGGAATATGGCGAGGGCGACTGCGTTCAGCGGTTTCATCTTGGTTCTCCCTGGCTCGGCAGTCGGCGATCAGTTGAACGAGACCGATTCTGACGGGGGCGACTTGCGGTCGGTCGAGCCGGCCGAAGGTTTCGGCTTGGGCTTGGGCTTCGGTTGCGATGAGGCCGGTGCCTGGCTGCCGGCAGAGTTGGCGGCCTTGATCTTCTGGATTGCGGGAAGGAGCAGCGCCGTATCTGCGCGACCATCGCCGGTGACGTCGCCAGAGGCCACGGTGACTCCGCCCGCCGCCTGATTGGCCTGGGGCTGAGGTCGGGGCGGCACGGTGTTGATGCCTCGCACCCGCCCCTTGGTGTGACTGGACTGGTTGGGATTTGCCGGCTGCGCCTGAGCTGACGCCTGATTGGTTCTGACCTGGCCCGATCCGGCGCTGCCGTCAGCTATCGCCGGCGAAGTGAGCGCCAAAGCAGCCACAGCCGCCGCGCATCCAAAGAAAGTGGTTTTCATCTGTCCTCTCCCAAAGTGGCGGTGTTTGCGTTCGGAATACCACCAATCGGAGTAGCTCTCTAGAGTATTAATCTAGATTGTCAATCCAACATGCTTGCAATGTGGGCGCCGGATCGCGATAGAGGCCTGCAAATGGCTACCTCCAAACGCCTGACCGCCCGAACGCGCGTGCTCGAAGCCGCTCGGACGCTGTTTTTCGAGCGGGGTGTCGAGAACACGTCGATCGCTGAGATCTGCCGGGTTTCGGGGGTTTCGAACGGTAGCCTGTTCCATCATTTCGGCAGCAAGGAGGCGATTGCCCTGGCGATCTTCATCGAGGTTCGCCGACACTACTGGGAGTACGTGCTTTCCGCGATGGAGTCGGCCAAAAGCGTACCAGACGCTGCAGAGGCTTCGATTCGCGCAGCATTCGACTTTCAGCGCGAGCATCCGGCAGCCTTCGCTTTCATGCTCGATGCGAGTGCAGCACCCTGGGTGCTCAGGCAAACAACCGCGCTGCGCGATCTCAACGCCGCCTTTGCCGGGCGGGCCATGGCCTGGGCTGCACCGCATGTCATGGCCGGCCGGCTACCGATGCTGTCGGTCCACACCTTCGGGGCACTGATCTTTGGACTGCCGCAATGGATCGCACGCGAAGCCCGCGCCGGCCTGTCAGTACCCGACGTCGATCGCTCCGCCGACGAACTGGCCGGACTGATGCGACAGCTGTTCAGCGGCGCGATGCAAAAAACGCCTTGAGAAGCCCTGCCGCCTCGGCTTCGCCCATGCCCGAATAGACCTCGGGCCTGTGCAGGCACTGCTCCTGCTCGAACACCCGCGCGCCGTGCTCCACCGCCCCGCCCTTGGAGTCACTCGCAGCGTAATAGAGCTTCGCAATCCGGGCATGGCTGATCGCCCCGGCGCACATCGGGCAAGGCTCCAGCGTGACCCACAGTTCGCAGCCATCGAGCCGCTCGTTACCGAGCATCTGCGCCGCCGCGCGAATCGCCAGCATTTCGGCATGGGCGGTCGGGTCGGAGAGGCCGCGCGGCCGATTATGGGCGGTTGCAATGACCGCGCCGTCCTTGACCACAACGGCCCCGATGGGCACTTCACCGGCAGATTCGGCTCTGCGCGCCTCATCCAGCGCCAGTTGCATGGGTTCAGGGAGTGGCCAACGGCTCATTTGCGCGGGATTGGCCGTGATAACTTGACCTTTCAAGGGTGAATCGGTAAGCGCGCGCCTTCCCCCACACGGGTATCCATTTTTCTAAGCGAGTTTTGACATGTCCCGCATCTGCGAACTGACCGGCAAGGGTCGCCAGGTTGGCAACAACGTGAGCCACGCCAACAACAAGACCAAGCGCGTCTTCCTGCCCAACCTGCAGAACGTCACGCTGATGTCGGAAAAGCTGGACCGCAGCTTCAAGTTCCGCGTTTCGACGCACGGGCTGCGCTCGGTTGAGCACGTTGGTGGGCTGGACAACTGGCTGCTGAAGACCGTGGACAGCAAGCTTTCGGCCAATGCGCTGAAGGTGAAGCGCGAACTGGTCAAGGCCCAGGCCGCCTGATTCGCGGCGGGCCTTGCGGTCCGCACCTAAATAGAGCCAAGGCGTCCGGTCAGCCGGGCGCCTTTTGCTTTGCCTGGACCTGGCGCGGCGGCAGGTCGGACAGGCGGAACTGCAAGCGCAGCAACAGGGTGCGCTGGGTCGCGGCGCCGTTATCATCGCTGATCAGCCAGGCATTGATCTTGCCATCAGCGCGCGGTTCGATCGCCAGGCCTTCATAGTTCTCTTCCAGCCCTGTCCCGTCGAGGTCGCCCAGCACGGTCCCG
This sequence comes from Sphingomonadaceae bacterium, assembly GCA_965284665.1. Lineage (GTDB taxonomy): Bacteria > Pseudomonadota > Alphaproteobacteria > Sphingomonadales > Sphingomonadaceae > Novosphingobium. The sequence goes on from OZ260108.1 coordinate 342,491, forward strand.
TGCCAGTCCCCGCCAGACCGGATCATCGCCGGATCAGCCAGGACCAGTTTCGTCCCGAAGCGCGGCGGCATGGGCCAGCGCAACTCGCGCAGCAGGATCAGCACCCGACCATCGGGGAGCTGCGCCACATCGGTCGGGCGGTAACCGTCGGAGGCGATGAAGCGGAAGCGCAAGGCGCGGTCCTTGCCATCAGGCGCACGGGGTAACAGCCGCCCTTCATGCGCCGCACCCCCGACTTCGGCCAGGATCAGGAAGCGCCCGTCAGCCAGGCGCGTCATCGCCTCGGCCCCGCTGTTCTTCGACCAGCCGGCCAGCTCCGGCGCAGCGATCACGCTCGGCTGAACTTGGTCAGCAGCGATCCGCATGAAGACATTGCGACCCTCCAGCGCCAGCCAGTAGGTCCCGCTCGCCGCGTCAAACGCGGCCGCTTCGACATCGCGATAGGCCTTCATTCCCCCCTTGCGCGGCATGATCGGGGCAATCCGCACGTCGCCAGCCTGGCCCGGCTCGGGCAGGTCGAGCCGGACACCGGTGTCGCTGAACGAAGTAAGGCGGCCTGCCGCCGGCCTGACCAGCGCCGAGAAGCCTCCGAAATCGCTGTTCGGACTGGTCAGTTGCCAGGCACCGGTCAGGCGAAACGGGCCGAGTGTCTGGCTCTTCGGCAAGGACAGCACCGCGACCGTGACGGATTGGCTGCTGTTGGATAGCGGTACGGGTTCGCGCAGCCAGATCACCGGCGCCAAGCCCAGCATCAGCAGAACGATCAGCAAGCGGCGCGGCATGGTTCCGCATGGCCCGCATGGCCCGCCGAATCAAGCATGCCGATGCAATTGACCTGCGGCAGTGCGAGCGGCATTCTCCGCCCATCCGCGAGCGAGGAGAACGCGCCGATGTTCCGTCCGATCCCTGTACTGACTGGCCTGTGCCTGGTTGCCACTGCCCTGCCTGCTCAGGCCAAGGACAAGCCGCTCGACGGTCCGCCGCCAGCGGTGTTCCAGGCGGTGCTGGACTGCAAGGCGCAGAGCGACCCTGCGGCGCGGCTGGCCTGCTATGACAAGGCAGTCAGCGCGATGGACGCCGCGCGCGCGGCCAAGGATCTGGTGGTGACCGACCGGGCCGCCGTGCGCGAAGCCCGGCGCGGGCTGTTCGGCCTGTCGCTCCCCAGCCTCAAACTGTTCGGCGGCGGCGACAACGACGATGACGAAGTGAAGGAAATCGAAAGCAAGATCGCCGGCGTCCGCATGGCCAGCGATGGCTTTCCGGTCTTCACACTGGAAGATGGTGCCCGCTGGAAGCAGACCGACGGGCGCAATACCTTCCCCAAGGCCGGGCAGAAGATCAAAATCCGCAAGGCGGCGCTGGGCAGCTACATGGCCAGCGTCGATGGCCAGCCTGGTGTGCGGGTCACACGGCAGGCAAACTGACGGGGAATGATCGTCAGGTCTTGCCGGACGTAAAGCCCTTTTGCAGCGACTCAACCGCCTCGCGCGCCATGTTTTCGCCCGCGTTCTCAATCCGCGTCCATTCCTGGTTAGTCCGGCAGACCTTTTTGGCCCGTACCAATGAACCGGTTTCACCCTCCCGGGCGCAGCGGATGTAATTCGGATGGTCACGCGACAACTTGGCGTTGTAGGCCCGGATTTCCGATTGTTTCATCAGGATCGGCCCGGTGAGCAGTTCGGCTCCGGCCTGGGTCGGCGCGCTGGACAGAACGAGTATGGCGGCAAGCATCGACATCGCAGCTCTCCTCTCTTGCGTATCGGAACGGTCAGCCGCGCAGACGCGGCTGTAGTCCAGGCCAGGCCTAGTTGGTGGGCATGGCCTTGCTGGACATGGCATCTGCAACCCGGCGCATCTCGTCATTGCCGGCCAGGTCAGCGGCTTGCCACTGGGCGACAGTGCGGCAACTGTAATTGCGCGAGACCAGCGAGCCGATCTCTGCCGAACGCACACAGCGGATATAGTTGGGATGCGTGCGCGCAAGCTTGGCGTTGTGCGCCCGGATCTGCGCCTGGGTCATCTTCTTGGGGTCAACGACGGCCGTCTCGGCATCGACCTCGGCGGGTACGGCCGCGACGGGAGCTGGCGCACTGGCCAGCAACAGGGTGACAAAGGTGGCAAGCATCTGGCTATTCTCCTCAAACTGCCTGCGGATCCGGCTTCGACTTAGTTCCCGCTTGCGTGCGAATTCGTGGTCATGTCGGCGGCGAGCTGATCGGTACTGGCCCTGGCGGCTTTCTCCAACAGTGCCCAACGTTCGTTGGTGCGGCAGACCGGCCTGCGCCCAACCAGCGATCCTGTGTCAGCTTGGCGCACGCACTTGATAAAATAGGGATCGTTTCGGTCAAGCGACTTGTTGTGGGCCCGGATTTCGGAAGCAGTCATCTCGCTTGGCTTGGTCTCCGGGATCGTCGGGACGCTGGCGGGGGCTGCTGTCAGCAGCGCAAGAGCAAGAATGGACACGGGGAACTTTTCCTATCGATAGGCTGGGCGGACCTTGGCCGCGTCACGCGAGTCTATGGGGTACGGCGCGCCCGCTCAAGCCGCGCCGAGCTACCGGGACATGACGTTCGTCGATTAGGCGAAGCAAGATCTAACGCGGGCCGCCGCCGGCCAGCGCACCATCCGCTGCAGCGAAATAGCGCTGCACCGCATCCTGTTCCCGCGGACTGAGGTGCGGGTTCCAGGCATCGATGATCAGCACGGCACGGCGCTGATTGCTGTCATTCCAGGCTTCGTGCTCGATCGAATCGTCAAAGGCAAAGGCCTTGCCCTCAACCCATTCACGGGTCTCGTTGCCGACACGAAAGCCGCATCCGGGCGGCACTTCCAGCGCCAGATGGATGATCGCACGGGTATTGGTAACCCCGGTGTGTGGCGGGATCTTGCTATGCGGGCGCAGCACCGAGAAAAAGGCATTGGGCGCGCGCCCGGGAATGCGCGCCAGCGGCAGTCGATCAAGCACGGCTGCGGTCCTGGGGCAGCGATCGAGCACGGCCTGGTGCGGCTCGCCATATTCCCAGAGAAAACAGGCTGACCAATCGAGCGAGCCATCCAGCGGGCTCCAGTCGTTCTCTGGCGTGCCCTTCTCGAAGCGGACATAGGGCCGGATCAGATCACCCGGCGCATCCAGCAGGGCACGCAGTTCGACCTGAATGTCCGGCGTCGCCGCCTCCAGTTCATCCAGCCAGGGAAAGTGGCGGCGATCGAAGTACTCGTCTTCCGGCAGGAATGGATAGAACACCCCCGCGCACTGGTTGTGATAGACGCGCCGGCGCCCGAGCGCCTGATCGACAAAGGCGCGGACCCGGCGCTCTTCGGTCTCGTCGCGTTCCTGGTCGGCCTTTAGAGCCGCATCCGCGGCAGTGGCCAGCCTGGCGCGCAGTCCGTCGCAATAGGTCCGGCCCGCATTAAGCTCGGCCGCCACTTCCGGCGACAGTGGGGGCAGCTGTGCCGCCAACTGTTCAACCCCGTTCCAGGCCACCAGGGCCTGGGTTTCTTCGCCCAGCCGCTGGTGCAATTGGGCCATGCGCAGCTGGGCGACGAAATCGAGCCGGTCGAGCGACAAGGCCTGGTCGAGAGCAGCGCGTTCACCGGCGGAATCGCCCGCCAGCCGATGGGCATGGGCCAGATTGCGCCACAGTGGCCCGGCGGCAGGATCGGCTGCTGTGGCGCGCACGAAGGCGGCGATCGCGGCAGCGGCATTGCCCTCACGCAGGGCGGTCATACCTTCGGCATTGGCAATCTGGGCAGGGGTCGAAGCCATGGCTGCTAGGCTTAGAAGCGGCAAGGCTGAGCGGCAAGCGGCAGTTGCGATGCGGCCGCGCGCGCCCTAGACCGATGGTATGAGCGCCGCTCCTGCCTTTGACCTCACCGATGCCGAATGGCTGGCGCACCGCTATGTCGAAAGCGACGATGCCGTCCGCTTCATTCACTTGCCGCGCAGTGAGCATGAGAGCCAGGCTTTCCTGATCGATTCGTTGTTGGGTGCCCGGCCTACTTCGCCCGACCTGCCGGCTGCAGAACTGCTGGCCCAGCCCCATGGCAAGCTGCATTTCCTTTTCCATTCAGCCTTTTGCGGCTCAACGCTGCTGACCCGCGCCTTGTCGGTACCCGGCGTGGCCATGGGGCTGAGCGAGCCGACGATTCTGAACGATGTGGTTGGGTTCCGCCGCCGCGGCGCAAGACCAGCCGCAGTAGCGCGAGCGGCCGACCTCGCCTTGCGCTTGCTGGGCCGCCCGTTCGGGCCGGACGAGGCAGTGATCGTCAAGCCCTCCAACATCCTCAACCCGTTGGCCGAACTCCTCCTGGCGCTGCAGGGGCAGGGGCAAGCGCTGTTTCTCTACGCTCCGCTTGAGACATTCCTGATCTCGGTGGCGCGCAAGGGCTTGCACTGCCGGGCCTGGGTGCGCGAACTGCTGGAAGGCTATGTGCAGGATCGCTTCGTCGATCTGGGCTTTGCCCCTGAAGACTATTTCCGCCTGACAGACCTGCAGGTCGGGGCCGTGGGCTGGCTGGCTCAGCATCAGTATTTTACCGCCTTGTCCACCAAGTTGGGGTCCAGAATTGCCAGCTTGGATGCCGACTTGCTGACAACCGAGCCAGAGGCGGCACTTGGCTCAGTCGCCCGGCACTATGGTCTGGCTCTGGATGCCGCTGCCATTGCGGCAGGCCCGGCGTTCCGCCGCAATTCGAAAACCGGCGCCGCCTATTCGCCCGAGGCCCGCAGCAGCGATTATAAGGCTGCCCGGGCTGCCTATGGCGAGGAGATCGGCATGGTCATGGTCTGGGCAGAGGCTGTGGCTCGCAATGTCGGGCTGACCCTGGCCGGCCCCAATCCGCTGGCGGTTCAGGCGTAGCCGAACTTTTCGATCCACGGCTGCAGGATCGGCATGACCGGTTCGAATTGCCGCGCGAATGGCTCCCACTGGCCACGACCGTCGTAAAGTCCCCGGCGGACCTGGCTGGCGCTGGCGGTCGCCACGCCCCTGTCGCGGGCGGTCCGATCGAAGCGCCGCAGCGATTCGTCCCACGGCAGGTCGAGAAAGGCACAGAGCGCGCGGGTCGCTCCGTCAAAGTCGCGGACGAGCGCATGGTAATCGACTTCATGAAATGCGAGCGGCAGCCGCACGCGGGCCAGCTCGATCAGGCGCATCATCGCATCGTAATGCCGGGCGGCCCGCTCAAGGCTCGTAAATTCAAGCGCCGCGCTGGTCAGGGCAAAGCTGGTGCGAAAGCAGCTCAGGATCACGTCACGCGGATCGCGCCGCATGATCAGCACGCGCGCCTGCGGGAAGAGGCGGGCGATGATCGGCAGGCGCGTGGCCTTGAGCGGATCCATGTCGACGAAGGTCTGACCCTGCGGATCGATTCCGGCGGCGCGGACCTTGTCCCAATAGGCTTGGGCCTGCGGCGCCAGAGCGGCAGGTTCAAGCCCAGCTAGCCGGCTGATACCGCCCGGCTCGGCCAGGAAGGCGCGGTCGGCTTCGACCAGCGTGGGCCGCTCTTCCAGTGCAACCACACCGGGCAGTGAGGCCAGGACGTTCTCGACGAGCGTGGTGCCAGAGCGGGGATAACCAAGCAGGAAAACATGGCGCGCGGCAGCTCCGCCTGGAGCGGGCGGGGCGGTCTGCGACCAGGCCCGGACCGGTGCGGTGGTCAGCTCTTTGATCAGGCGCTCGATCAGATCGCGGTGCGTTTCGCGGCTGCCTGCGGGCAGTTCGTGAAGCGTGGCAAAACCGGTCTGGGCTTCGCTGTAGGCTGCAAAGGCAGCATCCGCGGCCCCGCACCGTGCCAGGGCATCGCCATAGGTGGTTAGCAGCTGGATGCGCTCTGACGAGGGCGGTGCAGCCTGCGCTGCCAGCGGAGCGAGCAGATCGCGGGCAGCGGCGGCCTGGCCGGTTTCGAGTTCGACTGCGGCGAGGGCTGCGGCGGCAATGGCGTTGCCGGGGTCGCTGGCGAGCGCCGCCTGGGCGTGGTGGCGGGCGCGATCAGCAGCGCCGTCGCGCGCGGCAAGTCCGGCCAGGCCGGCATGGGCGTGGGGATTGTCCGGTTCGAGCGCCAGCACCTGCTGGTAGCAATCGGCGGCAGCGGCCATCGATCCGCCGGTATTGAAGATGAAGGCCCGCTCCAGCCAGGCTTCGGCGCAGCGGGGATCGGCCCGCAGCGCCGCATCGCACTGGAGGATCGCATCGCGCAGCCGGCCTTGCTGCCTTAGCACTGAGCCCATGCCAACCAGGGCGAGTGGATCGACTGCCGGTTCGCGCAGCAGCGCGCCGAACAGAGCCTCCGCGCGGGCGCTGTCGCCGGCCGCAAGGGCAGTCCAGGCCTGGTGGAGACGATCGGTGCTCATCGCCAGCGCTTGAAGGGCGGCGGGCAGGTCAAGTCAAGCCGGATCGTCTGTTCAAAAGGAAAGGGGGCGGGCATTGCTGCCCACCCCCGATCTTTTCCGTTCTGATTCCGAAGAATTAGAACTTGATGCGGGCCGAAACCGCGAAACGGCGACCCAGCGCGTCGTAGGTCGACGGGTAGGTGTTGCCGCTGTTGTACGAGGTCGAACCGATCGAGCTACCAACGACCGGCGGATCCTTGTCGAACAGGTTCTGGACGGCTGCGGTGAACGTCAGGTTGTCATTGACGTTGAAGCGCAGCGACAGGTCGAACCAGTCGTACGAGGGGATCTTGCCGAAGTCGACGGTGTCACCTTCACGATAGCCGAAGCCAACCGGGAAGACCCCGGTGAACGCCGGAGCGGTCGCAATCACGTCGAGCGGCTCCTGCTGCATCGCCGAGATGTGACGCCACAGGATCGAGGCATCGAACTTGCCGAAGGTGAAGGTGTTGCGCCACGACCACTGCCACGCCGGCTGCATGGAGCCGGTGAAGCCGCAGTTCGCGCTGTAGTAACCGACGCATTCGCGGTCCAGCGGGTTGGCGCTGTTCACGTTCGCGTTGAAGGTCTGCGAGATCGCATAGTTCAGCACGAAGCCCGAGCTCCACTTGGTGAAGCCAAGATCGCGTGAGTAGTTGGCGATCAGGTCCACACCTTCGGTGAACAGACGGCCCTGGTTGCTCAGGCCCTGCGGGAGGCCCAGCGTGTTCGCCGGGTCACCGTCGAGGCCGCCCGTCACCGGGTTACGCCCGATGGTGGTGCACGCCGAGCTCGAAGCCGAAGCAGCCGTCACACCCGGATAGGTGATCGTGGTGCCGCTGACAGTCCGGTCGCCGAAGCAGCCGAAGATCACGTCACCCGAAGTCGGCGCGCCGATCTGGTCGGTGACGGTGATGTTGTAGTAGTCGATCGAAAGCGAGAAGCCCGGCAGGAAGCTGGGCTGGAACACCGCGCCAACGGTCCAGGTGGTGGCCTTTTCCGGAGCGAGGTTGATGTTGCCGCCGCCGGTCGAGTTGGCCTGAGCCGCAGTCGGGTTCAGAATCGAGCCGATGGTGCCAGCCGGGGCGCCCTGGGCAAGGCAGACCGCGCGGAGCGGCTGACCGGCAGCCAGACCGGGGTTGTTGGCAATCGTGCCAGCGCAGGGGTCGGTGGCAAGGCTGGTGAGGCCCGTGCTGACCGGCGAGAACAGTTCGCCGATGTTCGGGGCGCGCACCGCGCGGGCGTAGTTGCCGCGCAGCTTTACGCTGTCGAACGGTTCCCAGCTCAGACCGACCTTGTAGGTCCAGTCGTTGTTGGTACCGCCACCATCGATCTTCTGGCTCGAGAAGCGGGCACCCGCTTCCAGGGTCAGGCTCTTGAAGCCCGGCTTGTCTTCGAGCAGCGGGGCCACGAGTTCGCCGTAGCCTTCGTAGACCTTGTAGTTGCCGAAGATGTCCGGAGCTGCGCCGCCGGCACCGCCCAGTTCACCCGGGGTCTTGGACAGAATGTCCGAGGCCTGACGGGCGGTGTAGTTGCGGTACTCGGCACCAAGCGCGAAACCGATCGGTTCGCTGGCACCCGGCGACGAGAAGCCGAGGTCACCCGACACGACGCCGCGGACCTGAGCCAGCGAGGTCTTCACCGAGGTGGTGCTGTCATCCGAGAGGAAGTCAGCTGCCGCCGGGCTGATCGAGCCAGCCGTGCCAAACGGGTTGACCGGGACGCAGCCACCGGTGTTGGTGATGCAGGTGCTGGTATTGTTGGCCAGCAGGGCCTGCCGCCAGCGCGACTGCAGGGTGTAGTTCTTGATCGCCTGCACCTTGTCGGATTCGCCGTACGAGGCCGACAGATCCCAGTCGATGGACGAGGTCAGGGCGCCGCGCGCACCAACGCGATAGTCGAACACGGTCGAGGTGTAGTTGCTGATACGCGGACCGACTTCGACCGCACGACGCGACAGGTTGAAGGTGACCGTGCGATAGTTCGGATCGGTCGGGCCAGTCGCGGTTGCCGCAGCGGCGCACTCAGCCGGGGTGAAGCGCGGCGTGTAAGTGCCGGCAGCGCCGATGTTGAATGCGCAGAACTGGTTGCGCAGGGTCGCCGGCATGTAGGGGTTGTTGAGGTTCATCGTCACCGCACCACCGAACGAGCCCGAGGGCGCGATGATGGTGTCGATGGTGTTCTTCGAGAACAGCCCGCGGGTATAGACTTCCACCGAATCGCTGACTTCATAGTTCGCCTGGGCGAAGATGTTGTAGCGCTTAAACGGCGTCTGGAAGATGTTGTACGGGTTGAAGTTGAAGAACTGGTAGGTGCTGACCGCAGCGCCGTTCAGCAGCTGGCGGGTGCCGCCGTTGCCGGTGCCCAGCGGGTCGATGGTGGTGTTCGGCGTGCTGGTGCCAGCGATCAGCGGACGGGTGCCGGTGACGCGAGCCGGAACGCCGGTGCCCGAACCGCCGAGCGTGCCGGTGTACGAGTCGATCCCGAAGACCGAGAAGTCACGGTCGCCCTGGTAGACCGGGTCCGATTCCTGGTAGCCGACGCTCAGCACGGCGTTACCGCGGCCGTCGTCGAAGTTGGCACCGATGGTCAGGTCGGCACGCATGTAGTTGCCGTCACCCTGGTTGGTGATCTGCTCACCGACCGAGAGATCAACGCCCGCGAAGTCCTTCTTGGTGACGAAGTTGACGACGCCGGTGATGGCGTCCGCACCATAGGTGGTCACGGCTGCACCGGTCAGCGCGTCAACGCGGCTGACGAGGGCGAGCGGGATGTTGTTAAGGTCGACGCGGCCCTGAAGGTCAGCCGGGACAATGCGGTTGCCGTCGAGCAGCACGATGTTGCGGTTCGAGCCGAGACCACGAAGGTCGACATACGAAGAACCACCGTTGCCGTTGTTAACGGCCGTACCGATGTTCGGGACGATGCCGGGAACTTCACGCAGGACTTCTTCAGCAGTGTTCGACTGCTTGAGTTCGATCGCGTCCGAAGTGGTGACGTTGACCGGGTTGGCCTGTTCGAGGTTGGGGTTACGGATCAGCGAGCCGGTAACGACGATCGTCTGATCGGCGGTGTCCTCATCGGCGTCCTGCGCGAAGGCAGCGGTCGAAGTGAGCATGGCGACGGCAGTGCCGGCCACAGCCAGCGACTGCAGGCAGGTCGCGCCCGAGAGCGTTTTCTTGGTGGTTTTCACAGGTCAGTCCCTCTGTAGATCCCGTGGATTTCCCCACGAGGATTCCTGATCATCCGGTCCCCGGGCAGGGCACAGCCCCCGCCAAGATTGCGGATAGATGAACGGCTCATGGCGAAAAGGCGCGGGACGGGCAAAGCTTTTTGGCCAGCGATCGGCTTTCATTTCAGTATTGTTGCAACACGGCCACAGCCGCGCACAGCTCGCGAAATAAAATTACAAATGCGGCAAATCTGGTGCAATTCTGCTGCCCTCTCAGCCGTCAGGGCTTCGGGGCCACCGGCATCGGCGGGACAAAAAGCTCCGCATCCAGGCGGGACTCGCGCCACTTCAGGCTCCAGTGGAGGTGCGGTCCGGTCGCCCGCCCGGTCGCGCCGATCCGGCCGATGAACTGACCCTGGCGCACCACGTCGCCCACCCCCACTTCCAGCGCCGAGCAGTGCAGGAAGGCACTGTTGAGCCCCATGCCGTGATCGACCATCAGCAGCCGCCCTTCCAGGGTGAAGGGGCTGATCGCCGCGAGCATCACCACGCCGTCAGCCGGGGCGACAAACGGTGTGCCGCTGGTACCGGTGGCGATGTCGGTGCCCGAATGATAGCTGCCGGGCGTGCCGTTATAGATCCGCTGCGAACCGAACCGGCCGGAAAGCCGGCCGGTGGCGGGCCAGATCATCTTCTGCCGCCAGCCCTCACTCGCGCGTTCGATACTGCGGGCGGCGTTGATCTGCGCCAGTTCGGCCGCACGGCGGCGGGCGAATTCCTCGCTCGGAGCGGCGCCGGGGCGCGGGCCGATCGGGATATGTTCGATCTTCCAGGCCCGTCGGGCAATCGGGATTGCATAGTCACCCAGAGTGCCGTCGGCGCTCTCGGCCACCAGCCGCGAGACCGGGCCGGCATCGCGGTCAAAGGCAATCAGAAAGCGGCCATCGGGCGCAATCCGCACCGGCTTGCCATTGAGCGAAAGGTGCGCCGTGCCGCGCGGCACCACCCCCCGGGCCCAGCCGCCCTGGATCAGCTGCCCGGCAAGCGCGAATGGCTCGGCCCGTTCATCGGCCCGTGCCCGCCACCAGCCGGTCAGGCCCAGTCCGGCCAGACCGGCTCCGCCCAGGATCAGCGTGCGGCGGTCCATCGCCGCGCCGCCTCAGCGCAGGGCCAGCAAGTGCCGGGTCGCCACTTCGGGCGAGGCATAGGGTTCTTGCCGCTCGACGCTCCAGTAACGCAGCGCCTCAAGCGCAATCGCTTCGCCAGTGGCGGCGCAGACCACGTGCTTGCCATGGGTCAGCACGCGGAAGCCGTTGGCCTGGTAGAACAGGGTTGCGGGGCGATCGGAAGATGACATCAACATGGCCGCGATCCTAATCGATTGCTGCAGCTAGAGCAATTTCCCCTGTTCAGGCGGCGGCGCCTTGGCCGCTGGCCGTGAACGGCTGGGCGCAGGCGGTCCATCGCCCGGAGCAACCTTGAGCGCGCCATCGCGGAAGTGCAGCGTCAGGCTGGGCTCGTCAGCCGCTGCCGCGCGGCTGGTCAGCGTCGCGCCGTCAGCTCCGGTCACCCGGACATAGCCGCGTTGCAGCACCGCATCGGGATTAAGCGAGGCATGGAGCCGGGCGAGGCCAGCCAGCCGCTCCTGCGCGCGGTCGAGCCGGGCTGAAAGCAGCGGCAGCGAGAGCCGGCTGTCGATTCGCTGGAACGCGCCGCGCGCCAGATGCGTGCGATCGACCAGCCCGCGCCGCAGGCGGTCGGCGGCCTGGTCGAGCCGCTGGGCATGCGGGCTGAACAGCGCCTGGGGCTTGGGCAGGCGCTCGGCCCGGGCGAGCAGGCGCTCGCGCCCCAGTTGCAGCGGGCGGTTCACCGCCCGGCGCTTACGCAGGGCCAGCTCGGCCAGTTGCTGCGCCAGCTCTTCGCGCACCGGCACGGCGATCTCGGCAGCGGCAGTCGGCGTTGGCGCGCGCAGGTCCGAGGCAAAATCGACCAATGTGGTGTCGGTCTCATGCCCCACGGCGGAGATCACCGGGATCGGGCAGTCCGCCACCGCGCGGACCACGACTTCCTCGTTGAAGCACCACAGGTCCTCGATCGAGCCCCCGCCCCGTGCGACGATCACCAGGTCCGGGCGCGGCACCGCCCCTCCGGCTTCGAGTGCGCCAAACCCGCGCACGGCGGCCGCGACCTGCTCGGCCGCGCCCTGGCCCTGGACCAGCACCGGCCAGACCAGCACATGGACCGGGAAGCGGTCCGCCAGCCGGTGCAGGATGTCGCGGATCACGGCCCCGGTCGGCGAGGTGACCACGCCGATCACCCGCGGCAGGAACGGCAGGCGGCGTTTGCGCTCGGACGCGAACAGCCCTTCGGCTTCGAGCCGGGCCTTGGTCTTCGCCAGCAGCGCCAGCAAGGCACCTTCGCCAGCGATCTCCATCCGGTCGATCACCACCTGGTAGTTCGAGCGGCCGGGATAGGTCGTCAGCTTGCCGGTGACGATCACCTCGATCCCGTCTTCCGGATTAAACCCCAGCCGCCCGGCATTGCCGCGCCACATGATCCCGTCGATCCGCGCGTTCTCATCCTTGAGCGAGAGGTAAAGGTGGCCCGAGGCCGCGCGCTTGACGCCGGACAGCTCGCCCCGGATCCGCACAAAACCGAAGCGATCCTCAACCACACGTTTCAAGGCGGCAGATATTTCGCTGACCGAGAGGGCAGCGGCGTTGTCCCCGGCGGCGTCCTTCGCTACCAGCCCGGCGTCTTCATCGTCATCGTAGTAAGGACCGGGCATGAACATCCTGCTGTTGGGATCGGGCGGGCGCGAACATGCGCTGGCGTGGAAGCTGGCACAATCCCCGTCGCTCACAAAGCTGTTCGCCGCGCCCGGTAATCCGGGAATCGCAAACCATGCCGAGCTGGTCGCGCTCGATCCCACCGATCATGCCGCCGTGATCGCCTTCTGCGCCGCCCAGGCGATCGGGTTGGTCGTGGTCGGCCCGGAAGCCCCGCTGGTCGATGGCCTGACCGACAGCCTGCGCGCCGAAGGTGTGCCGGTGTTCGGGCCGAGCAAGGCCGCCGCCCAGCTTGAAGGCTCCAAGGCCTTCACCAAGGAACTCTGCGCCCGCCACCACATCCCGACCGCCGGGTTCGAGCGCGTCCGCAGCGAAGCCGAAGGTCTCGCCGCACTCGCCAAGTTCGGCGCGCCGGTGGTGGTCAAGGCCGATGGCCTGGCGGCCGGCAAGGGCGTGACCGTCGCCATGACTATGGCCGAGGCCGAGGAGGCCGTGCGCGAGATCTTCTCCGGCAAGTTCGGTGAGGCCGGGGCCGAAGCGGTGATCGAGGAATTCCTGGAGGGCGAGGAGGCGAGCTTCTTCGCCCTGACCGACGGGCAGACCGTGGTGCCGCTGGGTTCGGCCCAGGACCACAAGCGCGTCGGCGATGGCGATGTCGGGCCCAACACGGGCGGCATGGGTGCCTATAGCCCCGCCCCGGTGCTGACCCCGCTGCTGACCGGCGAGGCGCTGGAGCGGATCGTCGTGCCGACCGTGCGGGCCATGGCGCAGGAAGGCACGCCCTATTCCGGCGTGCTCTATGCCGGGCTGATGCTGACCAAGAGCGGCGTCCAGCTGATCGAATACAACGCCCGGTTCGGCGATCCCGAATGCCAGGTGCTGATGCTGCGGCTGGAGGATGACCTGGTCGAGCTGCTACTGGCCTGCGCGCAAGGCAGCCTGGCCACAATCGCCCCGCCCCGGCTGTCGCCCGAAACCGCGCTGACCGTGGTGATGGCGGCGGAAGGCTATCCGGGCACGCCGAAGAAGGGCGGCGCGATTGGCGGCGTGGCCGCGGCCGAGGTCAGCGGTGCCAAGGTCTTCCACGCCGGCACCGCGCTGGTGGACGGCACGCTGGTTGCCAATGGTGGCCGCGTGCTCAACGTCACCGCCCGCGGCGCTAACGTGACCGAGGCACAGCGCCGCGCCTATGCCGCCGTCGACCTGATCCAGGCCCCCGACCTGTTCTGCCGCCGCGATATCGGCTGGCGCGAAGTGGCGCGGGAAGGTGAAGCCTAGCCCAGTCTAGCCTTCACCAGCGCGGTCAGGTCGGCCTCGGGCCGGGCGCCGAAGTGCGAGATGATTTCGCCCGCGCAGATTGCACCCAGGGTCAGACACTCACTGAGCGGTCGGTCGTTGACGTGGCCATAGAGGAAGCCGGCAGCGAAGAGGTCGCCCGCGCCAGTGGTGTCGACCACCCGCACGACCGGCTCTGCCGGAACCTCAGCGCGCTTGCCACCGGAAACCGCGACCGCGCCCTGCTCGCTGCGGGTCACGACCAGCACCGGCACCTTGTCCTGCAGCGCGGCGAGGCCGGCGTCGAAATCATCCTCACCGGTGAGCGAGGCCAGCTCGACATGGTTGGCGAACAGGATGTCGATCTGTCCTTCGGCGATCAGCGCGCGGAAATCATCGCCATGGCGATCGATCACGAAGGCGTCCGACAGCGTGAAGGCGACCTGGCGGCCGGCCGAGCGCGCAGCCGAAATGGCCCGGCGCATCGCCGCGCGGGGCTCTTCCGGATCCCACAGATAGCCTTCCAGATAGAGCACCTTGGCCGCGGCAATCGCGGTTTCATCCAGCGCCGCAGGCGGCAGGAACTGCGAGGCACCGAGGAAGGTGTTCATCGTCCGCTGGCCATCGGGCGTCACGAAGATCAGGCAGCGGGCCGTCGGCGGATCGCCGGCGCGGACCGGGGTGGCATAATCGATCCCGCCAGCGCGGATATCATGGGCAAAGACTTCGCCCAGCTGATCGTCGGCGACCTGACCAATGAAGGCACACTTGGCACCCAGAGCGGCGAGACCGGCAAGCGTGTTGGCCGCCGAGCCGCCCGAAATCTCGCGCGCCGGGCCCATGGCATCGTAAAGCGCCTTGGCGCGATCGGTATCGACGAGGGTCATCCCACCACGGGTCAGGCCCAGCTGGTCAATCAGTTCATCGGCGCAGGGCGCCATCACGTCGACGATGGCGTTGCCGATGGCGATAACGTCGGTGGTGGGTGCAGACACAGGGAATCCTTTGCGCGGGGGCCAGTTACGGCCAACTTACAACCGGCGCGCCTAGCCATCATCCTGCCGCAGGGCAAGGTGGCGCGCGTTGACAGGGCGGCAGACTGCGGCAATGCCGCCGCGATGCTGACTGCCTTCCCCCTTGCCTTCAGACAGTTGGGCGACCCGGCAGTGTTGCGCGTCCTGGTCAAGAGCCTTGTGCTGACCCTGCTGATTGTTGCTGTCCTGGGCATCGGCCTGTGGTGGCTGGCCGAGCGCGGCCTGGCCTGGGCCGGGCTGGAGCAGGGGCGCGGCCTGATCGCGCTGCTTGGCGCGCTGATCGCGGGCTGGCTGCTGTGGCGGATTGTCGCCCTGGCGGTCCTGCAGTTCTTTGCCGACGAAGTGGTCGCGGCGGTCGAGGCGCGGCATTATCCGCAGGCGCTGCAGTCGGCGCGCAAGCTGAGCTGGCGCGAAGAGCTGGCGGTCGGCCTGCGCGGCGCGGGCCGCGCGCTGGGCTGGAACCTTGCTGCGCTGCCGGTCGCGCTGGTCCTGGTGGTCACAGGGGTCGGTCCGCCGCTGGTATTCTTCCTGGTCAACGCCGTGCTGCTGGGGCGCGAGCTGCAGGACATGGTCTGGCTGCGCCACCGCCATGATTCGCAGACTTCCGCGCCGCTCAGCGGAACCAGCCGCGCGGCGCTGGGCGGGGCCGTAGCAGCGCTGATGGCCGTGCCGTTTGTCAACCTGCTCGCCCCGCTGCTAGGGGCGGCCGCTGCAACCCACCTGGTCCACCGTGCGAAAGCTCCCCATGCAGCCTAAATCCCTGCTCCTGCTGGCCCTGATTCCGGCGCTGGCCGCCTGCGGCAGCACCACCCCGCCGCGCGCCAAGAGCACGCCGACCAAGCCGCCAGTCACCCGGCCCGCCAGCCGCCCGGCAATGACCCCGGTGCGCCCGCCGGTCCGCACCCCGCCGCCCGCTGCGCGGGTCCAGAGCCTGCCCGGGCTCGAAGGCGTGATCGGTGCGACAGCGCCCGAACTGGTCCGCCAGTTCGGCGCCCCCCGCCTCGACGTGTCCGAAGGCGATGCCCGCAAGCTGCAATATGTCGGCACGGCCTGTGTGGTCGATATCTTCCTCTACCCGGCCCAGCCGGGCCGCGAACCCCAGGCCACCTATGTCGAGGCCCGGCGCGCCAGCGATGGTCAGGAGGTCGATCGGGCAGCTTGCGTGGCCGCGCTGCGCGGGCGCTGAACCTGCCTGCCAAACACGGGTAACGGCGCTTTAACCCTGATCTGCGATTGTCCCCGGCAAAGACGTTTCAGGGGCCTAGCGACCAATGACCATGCAGTTCAGCGATATTGCCGCCAAGGCCGCGGCCGACGGCACGATCGCAGCCGAGGAAATCCAGGTGCTGCGCCAGCTCGGCTGGGCCGACGGCCAGATGGATCCGGACGAAGCCGAAGCACTGTTTCTGGCGAACGATGCGCTGGTCGAACCCAGCCGCGACTGGTGCGACTTCTTTGTCGAGGCGCTTTCGAACTTCATCGTCCATACGGTCGAGCCGCACGGCTATGTCGATCAGGAAATGGCCGACGAACTGACCTTCCGGATCGACCGCGATGGCCGCGTCGACAGCCTGGCCGAGCTTGAACTGCTGGTCCGCGTGCTTGAGATTTCCACCAGCGTACCGGTGACGCTGCGGTCCTATGCGCTGCAGCAGATCGAGGCCGCGATCGAGCACGGCGAAGGCCCGACTCGCCAGGGCGAGCTGAGCAGTGCCGGCATCAATGCGACCGAGGCAGTCCTGCTGCGCCGGATGATATTCGCCCCCGGCAGCGAAGGCGCTGCCTCGGTCTGCCAGGCCGAGGCCGAACTGCTGTTCCGCCTCAAGGACGCCGCGCTTTATGAGCCGAACGCGCCCGAATGGCAGGAACTGTTCGTCCAGGGCGTGGCTAACTACCTGCTCGGATTTGCCGGGCCAGAACCGCTGAACAGCGAACGCGCGGCGGAACTCGAAGCCTTCATGAATGCGGAAGGCGCCGGGATCGGCGGATTCCTCGCGCGGATGGTGACCAGCGATGTCGAGGATGCCTTCGGCAGCCTGCTCGGCGGCGCGGACCCCGACAGCTTCGACTGGGAAGCTGAGGCCGAAGCTGGCGCGGAACTGACCCAGGCCGAAACCGACTGGCTGCGCGACCGGCTCGATGCCGATGAAGAGCTCGACGATTACGAGAAGGCGCTCATCGCCTTTATTGATGCCGAGACCGGCGAAAGCTTCGTCCCGCGGCCCTGAGTCTCAGACCGTAAAGCTTTCCCCGCAGCCGCAGCTGCCCTTCGCGTTCGGGTTGTTGAACACGAAGCCTGCGGTGAAATCGTCCTCGACCCAGTCCATCGTGCTGCCGACGAGGTAGAGCACCGAGGCACCATCGATGAAGAAGGTGCCGCCGGGGGTTTCGATCCGCTCGTCGAAGGCGTTGGCCTCGGTCACATAGTCGACCGAATAGGCCAGGCCCGAGCAGCCCCGGCGCGGGGTCGAAAGCTTCACACCGATCGCGCCTTCGGGCGCCTTGGCCATCAGCGCGGCGATCCGCGCCTCGGCAGCGGGGGTAAGGATGACGGCGGCGGGGCGTTGGCGAATGGTGGTAGTCATAGCATCCCAAGCTCCAGCCGGGCCTCGTCGCTCATCTTGGCCGGATCCCACGGCGGATCCCAGACCAGGTTGACCTCGGCGTCGCGCACGCCCGGCACTGCGCCGACCCGCAGCTCAACCTCGCCCGGCATCGATTCGGCCACCGGGCAATGCGGCGTGGTCAGCGTCATGGTCACGACCACCCCGCCGCCGGCGTCGACATCGACCCCGTAAATCAGGCCGAGGTCATAAATGTTCACCGGGATTTCCGGATCGAAGATGTCCTTCAGCGCGGCGATCACGCCGTCATAGATCGATCCGCCTGGTTCGGCCGGGCTAACCTCGGCCGGCTTCTGTTGCAGGAAGCCATCGAGATAGTCGCGCTTGCGCTCCAGCTTGGCCGCGGGGCTTTCGACATCCTCCACGCGGGCACGCGGCGGGGCTCTGACCGCCTCGACTTCTTCCACCACGATCTTGCGTTCTTCGTTCATCCGAAGATCCTCCGTGTCCGCTCGATCCCGCGCAGCAGCGCGGCGATATCCGCTTGTTCCGAATACAATCCAAAGCTGGCCCGCGCTGTCGCCGGCACACCCAGGTGCTCCATCAGCGGCTGGGCGCAGTGATGCCCGGCGCGGATTGCCACACCTTCCTCGTCCAATATGGTGCCGAGGTCGTGCGGATGCACCCCGTCGAGCGCAAAAGAGACGATCCCGGCGCTTTCCTCCGGGCCGAACAGCGTCACATCGTTGCGCGCGCGCAGCGCGGCGCGCAGCTCTGCCACCAAGGCGGTTTCGTGGGCATGGATCGCATCGAGCCCGATGGCGCGGACATAGTCCGCCGCCGCGCCGAACCCGATCGCCTCGATGATCGCCGGCGTCCCGGCTTCAAACCGCTGCGGCGGTGGGGCAAAGGTGGTGGCGGCAAAGCTGACCCGGTCAATCATTGCGCCGCCGCCCTGCCAGGGCGGCATGGCCTCCAGCAGTTCGGCCCGGCCCCACAGCGCACCGATCCCGGTCGGGCCGTAGAGCTTGTGGGACGAGAAGGCATAAAAATCGCAGCCCAGCGCCGCGACATCGATGGCAAGACGCGGCACGGCCTGGCAGCCATCGAGCAAGAGCTTGGCGCCGACCCGGTGCGCCAATTCCGCCGCCCGCGAGGCGTCCAGCACCGAGCCGAGCACGTTTGAAACGTGGGCAAAGGCCACCATCGTATGCTCGCGCGTGAGCATTGCCTCGGCCGCGTCGAGATCGATCTGGCCATCGGCTGTCAGCGGGCAGACATCGATCTGCCACCCGGCGAGCTGCCAGGGCACGATGTTCGAATGATGCTCCAGCAGCGAGAGCAGGACCCGGCCCTTCTTCGGGTAGCTGTAGGCAACCAGGTTGATCGCCTCGGTCGCGCCGCGAGTGAAGACCAGTTCCGGCGCCGGCGCGCCGATCAGGGCGGCCACCTTTTCACGCGCGGCTTCGAAGGCCAGGGTCATGTCGGCCGAGCGGGCATAGACCCCGCGGTGGACCGTCGCATAATCCGCCCCCATCGCCCGCACGGTCGCATCGATCACCGCCTGCGGCTTCTGCGCCGTCGCCGCCGTATCGAGATAGTGCCAGCCGCCGGCGAGGCCGGGAAACTGGCCCTTCAGATCGGCCGGGGCAAAGGCAGAAATCGCGTTCATACCAGCCGGCCCAGCGCCGCCAGCGCGGCTTCAAGCAGGCGCTCCTCGTCCGCCGCACCGGCAAAGGCTTCTGCGACGAAAGCTTGAAGCATCAGCTTCTTGGCTTCGGCCGGCGGCAGTCCGCGCTGGGCCATGTAGAACAGGCCATTGGCATCGAGTTCGCCCACCGCGCAGCCATGGGCGCACTTCACATCGTCCGCGAAGATTTCAAGCTCAGGCTTGGCATTGGCCGTGGCGGTCCGGTCAAGCAGCATCGCGCGGACCGATTGCGAGCCATCGGTCCCGTCGGCACCCTTGGCAACGCGGACCTTGCCGAGGTAATTGGCCGTGGCCTGTCCGCCCGCGACCGAGCGCACGATCTGACGGCTGACCGCATCGGGCTGGGCGTGCAGCACATCGGTGACGATCTCGACCGTCTGGTCTCCGCCCGCGAGCTGCGCCGCGCCGAGCGTGAAGCTGGCGCCCCGCCCCAGCTCGATCCGCACCGCGACCCGGCCATAGCCTGACCCGGCGTTGAGCACGCGCAGATCGAA
Organism: Sphingomonadaceae bacterium; assembly: GCA_965284665.1. Taxonomy (GTDB): domain Bacteria; phylum Pseudomonadota; class Alphaproteobacteria; order Sphingomonadales; family Sphingomonadaceae; genus Novosphingobium. The sequence goes on from OZ260108.1 coordinate 361,900, forward strand.
CGAAGCGCCATCGCCCAGCGTGATCGCGATCTCGCGCGCCACCGGCGCGGCACCATCGAGCACCAGCGCCAGGTTGCCGCTTTCGCCAGCTGCAACCCGGATGGTCTCAACCGCAACCGGCCAGACCTGCTCCAGCGCAGCGAGGTCCGCATAGCGGAAGTCCTCGTCCTTGCGGGTGGGGAGGGCGAGTGCCTGGCTCACGCCGCGACCGCCTCGTAGCCGCGCTCTTCCAGCTCAAGCGCAAGTTCAGGCCCGCCGGTCTTGACGATCCGGCCGGCCGCCAGGACGTGCACGAAGTCCGGCTTCACGTAATCGAGCAGGCGCTGGTAATGGGTGATCAGCAGCACGGCCTTGTCAGGCTTGCGCATCACCGCATTGATCCCGTCGCCCACGATCCGCAGTGCATCGATGTCGAGCCCGGAATCGGTCTCGTCGAGGATCGCCAGCTTGGGCGCGAGGATGCCCATCTGGACCATCTCGGCGCGCTTCTTCTCGCCGCCCGAGAAGCCGACATTGACCGGCCGCTTGAGCATTTCCATGTCCATCTTCAGCAGCGCCGCCTGCTCGCGCGCCAGTTTGAGGAATTCGCCGCCCGAAAGCGGCGCCTCATCGCGGCTCGCGCGCTGGGCGTTGAGGCTTTCGCGCAGGAACTGGACGAAAGACACGCCCGGAATCTCGACCGGGTACTGGAAACCCAGGAACAGCCCGGCGGCGGCACGCTCATGCGGTTCCAGCTCGAGCAGGTCCTGGCCCAGGAATTCGACCGTGCCGCCGGTCACCTCATAACCGGGCCGCCCGCCCAGGGTATAGCCCAGCGTCGACTTGCCAGCGCCATTGGGGCCCATGATCGCGTGGACCTCACCGGCGTTGATGGTGAGCGACAAGCCTTTCAGGATCGGCTTGTCGGCGACGGTGGCGTGGAGATTGGAAATGGTCAGCATGATCAGTCCTGGCGCCGGCGGGGCGCACGGTTTTGAGCGGGGCGGGTTGCGCGGGCGGCGCGGCGTTCGTGCCAGCGCTCGCGCATAACGGCGGAAACCTGGGCAGCAGCGGCGGCCGGATCGGCCAGCACGGCCGCGGCGGAGAGTCGTTCGACCCGGTAGCCGACCTCGGTCAGGCTGCGGGTGCGATCGGCGGTGAAGCTGGCGTCTTCGTCGCCATCGAGCTCGATCACCAGCATCAGCGGCTTGCAGGCAAAGTCGACAATGGCCGAGCCGATCACGTCCTGCCGCTTGAAGGAATAGCCGCCGGTCTCGACCTCGGTCAGCGCCGCCGCCAGGGCCTCGCTGGCGGGCGAAGGATTGCGCCGCATCTCGCGCGCCCGCTGGTGCAGGGCATCGAGCCGCTTCTCGGAAATCTCCCAGCCGCGACCCTTCTTCTTGATTGCGGGGGCGGCGTCAGCGCCGGCGGCACGAACGGTAAGTGTCTTCTTGGTCATGACTTGCGCTTGGTCGTTCTCAGTTTCGGCTTCCAACTCAGCGACGAGCTGGTCCACCAATGGCGATATGCCGCTTCGCTGGGCTTCGTCATTGGTGGCTAGAAGGTCGATCAGCTCGTCCCGAACCCGAAGCCGGCAGCGTTCGACTGCGGGGAGCGGATGGGGCACGCTCGCAAATTCATCCAACTCCCATTCACACAATTCGAGCGACTGCCGCCCATCAAGCGAAAGTAGTAGCCGGATCGCATCGGCCGGAGTCTCTATGCCTGCTGGAAACGCAGTCACCCGACGCTCCCCTCAAGGCTGATGCCCAGCAGCTTCTGTGCCTCGACCGCAAATTCCATCGGCAGCTGCTGCAGCACTTCCTTGGCGAAGCCGTTAACGATCAGCGCCACGGCCGCTTCCTGATCGAGCCCGCGCTGCATCGCGTAGAACAGTTGGTCGTCGGAGATCTTCGAGGTGGTCGCCTCGTGCTCGATCTGGGCCGAGGGGTTGCGGACCTCGATATAGGGCACGGTGTGCGCGCCGCAGTCCTTGCCGAGCAGCAGGCTGTCGCACTGGGTGAAGTTGCGCACGCCCTCGGCCTGGGGGGCAACACGGACGAGGCCGCGATAGGTGTTCTGGCTCTTGCCGGCCGAGATCCCCTTCGAGACGATGGTCGAGCGGCTTCCACGCCCGTTGTGGATCATCTTGGTGCCGGTATCGGCCTGCTGGTAATTGTTGGTGACGGCGACCGAGTAGAACTCGCCCACGCTGTCTTCGCCGTTGAGCACGCAGCTCGGATACTTCCACGTCACCGCCGAGCCGGTTTCGACCTGGGTCCAGCTGACCTTGCTGCGCTTGCCCTGGCACAGCGCGCGCTTGGTGACGAAGTTGTAGATCCCGCCCTTGCCCTCGGCATCCCCGGGGTACCAGTTCTGCACGGTCGAATACTTGATCTCGGCATCGTCGAGCGCGACCAGTTCGACCACCGCGGCGTGGAGCTGGTTTTCATCGCGCATCGGCGCGGTGCAGCCTTCGAGGTAGGAGACATAGCTGCCCTTGTCGGCGACGATCAGGGTGCGTTCGAACTGCCCGGTGTTCTCGGCATTGATCCGGAAATAGGTGCTGAGCTCCATCGGGCAGCGCACGCCTTCAGGGATGTAGACGAAGGTGCCGTCCGAAAAGACCGCGCAGTTGAGCGCGGCGAAGAAGTTGTCGCGCACCGGCACGACCTTGCCGAGCCACTGCTTGACCAGGTCCGGGTACTCGCGGATCGCCTCGGAAATCGAGAGGAAGATCACCCCGGCCTTCTTGAGCTCTTCGCGGAAGGTGGTGGCGACAGAGACGGAATCGAACACCGCATCGACCGCCACCTTGCGCGCGCCTTCGACCCCGGCGAGGACCTTCTGCTCTTCCAGCGGAATGCCGAGCTTCTTGTAGACCTCGAGAATCTCGGGATCGACCTCGTCGAGACTGGCGAGCGCCTTCTTCGCCTTGGGCGCGGCGTAGTAATAGGCGTCCTGGTAATCGATCGGCGGAATGTTCAGCTTGGCCCAGTCCGGCGTCGGCATGGTCTGCCAGTGGCGGAAGGCCTTGAGCCGCCAGTCAAGCATCCATTCGGGCTCGTTCTTTTTGGCGCTGATGAAGCGGACCGTGTCCTCGTTCAGGCCCTTGGGCGCGAACTCGGTATCGATCTCGGCCGACCAGCCGTGTTCGTAATCGGCAACCTTGGCGGCGGCATCGCGCGCGGCCTGGTCCTTGACGGTGGCGTCCTCGCTCATGCCGCCACCTCCGCATGATCCAGCGCTGCAAGGCGGATCAGCGAGACCTGCGATAGCGCGCCGCGCAGCGCCTCGTTCACGATCGGCCAGTGGGGCCTGACCGCGCAGCAGGCATCAAGCCCGCAATCGGCGCGGGCATCGTCAACGCACTGGGTCAGCGCGATCGGGCCTTCGACGGCCTCGATAATGTCGGCCAGCGTGATCGCCGCAGCCGGCCGCGCCAGCTTGAGGCCGCCGCCAACGCCGCGAGTCGAACGGAGCAGGCCGGCGGCAGTCAGGCGGCTGACCAGCTTCTGCACGGTCGGCACCGGCAGGCCGGTTTCGGCGGCAAGTTCGGCGGCGGAGACGCGCGTACCTCCGCAATGGCGCGCGGCGGCGCTCATCGTGACGACGGCATAATCGGCCATGGAAGAGAGGCGCATGGGCGGCTCCGGTTAAATCGGACTGATTCTTTCCGGTTTGCCCTAAGCCTCGCTTGCAAGGTTTGCAATGGCGTGATTTGGCAAAAAAGAAGCGGCCCGCAGGTCATGCCCACGGACCGCCGCTCGAAGGTTAGAACCAGTCTGCGAATCGCAAACGGGCTCATCGGGTCGCCCATCCTGACTGCACCCGGGCCATGGCCTTGAATTGTAGGGATTCGACACCGGAAGCCGCCGCAAACCATTGCAATTGCCAATATCGACTTGGGCCCCTCCTGCTGTCATAGGCTGCTGCCTGTGACCCAGATCTATCCGCTGCTCCGCCCTGCCCTGTTCCTGATCGATGCCGAGCGTGCGCACCGGCTGACGATCGACGCGTTGAAGCTGATGCCGCATGGCGGGCCTTGCCGCCCCGGCCCGCTGGCGACCGAAGTGGCCGGGATCAGATTCCCCAATCCCGTGGGCATGGCGCCCGGTTTCGACAAGGATGCCGAAGTGCCCGACGCGGTGCTGGGACTGGGCTTCGGCTTTACCGAGATCGGCACGGTCACCCCGCGCCCACAGCCGGGCAATCCGCAGCCGCGCCTGTTCCGGCTGCAGGAGGACCGCGCGGTGATCAACCGGATGGGCTTCAACAACGGCGGACACGATGCAGCGTTCCTGCGGCTGGTTAAACGCGATGGCGAAGGGCGGTTGCCCCGTCGGGGCATCGTGGGAGTCAATGTTGGCGCGAACAAGGACTCGGCTGACCGGATCGGCGATTATCTTCAGGGCATCACTGCGTTCTCCGGCGTCGCCGACTATATCACCGTCAATATCAGCTCGCCCAACACGCCGGGCCTGCGGGATTTACAGGGTGACAAGGAGTTGGCGGAACTTCTTGGCGCGATCCAGTCACACCGTAGCGACGGTGACCCGCCGGTCTTCCTGAAAGTCGCGCCGGACCTCGATGATGCAGCCCCGGCCCGGATCGTCGAGACCGCGATCAAGCACGGCATCGCCGCGATCATTGTCTCCAACACCACGATCTCGCGGCCGCCGTTGAAATCGCGCCATGCGGGCGAAGCCGGCGGCCTGTCCGGCGCACCCTTGCGCGATCTGGCTCAGCAGCGAATGCGCGAGTTTCATGCCGTGGCGAAGGGCGCAATCCCGCTGGTTGGCGTCGGCGGCATCGCCACTGCCGAGGACGCCTGGGCGCGCATTCGCGCCGGGGCCAGCCTGGTCCAGCTCTACAGTGCGCTGGTCTATGAAGGGCCGGGCCTGGCCCGCCGGATCACCCGCGGGCTGGAGCGGCTGATGAAGCAGAACGGCTTCACCAGCATTGCCGAGGCAGTGGGCAGCGAATAGCCGCCCCGCCTATTTCCCCACCAGCACCACGCCTTCGCGGCGCGGATCGAAGCCGCCGTCGATCTTGCCACCCCTGATCAGCACGGCGTGGACCCCGGAATCCTCACCCTGCCCCGGCGCCAGCATCACGCCGCGCTCGGCCAGGCCGGCACGGACCTCTGGGCTGAACTTGTCGACCTCGCCGTTGAAGCTCTTGCCGCGCGCCACCAGGTTGGGCTGGGCCAGCGCCTGCTGCATCGGCAGGCCCCAGTCGATTACCGCAACCAGCGACTTGCCGACATAGGCCAGGATCGCATTGCCCCCGGCCGAGCCGATCGCCCCGGCAAATTTCCCATCCTTGTCGAACAGCACGAGCGGTACCATCGACGAACGCGGCCGCTTGCCTGGCGCCACAGCGTTGGGCGAGAGATCGCCATTGGCTTGCAACGGATTGAACGAAAAGTCGGTCATCTGGTTGTTGAGGAAGAACCCGTCGACCATCCGGCCTGTGCCAAAGATCGATTCAACCGTGGTGGTCATCGAGACGACATTGCCGCGCGCATCGCGGACGATGAAGTGCGAGGTGCCAGCAGGTTCCAGCGTCCGGTCGGCAATCGCGACACCGGCACCCTTCGGCTTGCCCGGTTCAACCGCAGCGGCCGCCGTCTTGCCAATCAGCGCGGCGCGCTGGTCCAGATAGGCCGGCTCGATCATCCCGGCGACCGGGACCTTCACGAAATCGGCATCGCCGACATAGGTGTCGCGATCGGCGTACATCAGCCGGCTGGCCTCGGCGAAGAGGAACCAGGCCTGCGGATCGTTCGGGCCGCGCGCGGCAATGTCGGTCCGCTCCAGCAGCCCCAGCAGCGCCAGCATGCCGACCCCGCTGGATGGCGGCGGCGGGGCGCAGACCTTGTAGATGCGGTAGGGCGCGCAGATCGGCGTGCGCTTGACCGGCTTGTATCCGGCTAGATCCGCCATGGTCATGGTCCCGGCCAGGGGCGCCTCGCGCGTGCGGGCCACGATCTTGGCGGCCGTGCTGCCGCGATAGAGCGCATCGGGGCCATCCTTGGCCAGGCGGCGCAGGAAGGCGGCATAGTCCGGATTGCGCAGCCGGTCGCCAGTGGCCATCCGGGTGCCGTCGGGGCGCGCGAAATAGCGCTTGGCATCGGGCTGGTCGAGTTGCGGGAAGGGCAAGGGCAGGAAGCGGCCGAGCCGCGGGCTGATGACAAAGCCCTCATCCGCAGTGCGGATCGAGGCATCGAACAGGCTGTGCCAGGGCAACTTGCCATGCTCGCGGTGCGCCAGGGCCAGAGCGGCAACCACCCCCGGTACGCCGGTTGCACGGCCCGAGACGACCGCTTCCCGGAAGCCCAGCGGCTTGCCATCATTGCCCATGAACATGTCGCGGCTGGCCTGGGCCGGGGCGACTTCGCGGCCATCATAAACCACCAGCTGCCCGGTCTTGCCATCAAGGTGCTGCATGATCGTGCCGCCGCCCATGCCCGACGATTGCGGCTCAACCAGCGACAGCATCGCCTGAACGGCAATCGCCGCATCAATCGCATTCCCGCCGCGTTCCAGCACGTCCATCCCCGCTTGTGCTGCCAGCGGGTTGGCTGCGATCACAAAAGGCTGGACCTTTGCGCTCTCGGGCGCGGGCGGAGCGGACTGCGGCGATTGCGGATTGGTGCAGGACGCAACGAACAGCGCGATGCAGGCGATGGAAAGTCGGAACGAGGCCATGCCCGGCTTCTTAGGAGCAGGACGGCGGCGTGGCAATCGAGCGGTCGGCGGCCATCGGCCGGATGGCCCCACACACTTGCCGCTAGGGCAAAGCTTGCCTAGGGGATTTATCCATACGGGGAAGGGTGCTGCAGAGAGGGGCAGTGCAATTATGGATATTGGTGATTTCCGGACCGCCCGGAACCTGGTCGAACTGTTCCTGAAGCGCGCCGACGCGAAGGGCGAGGCGCCGTTCCTGTCGGCCAAGCGTGACGGATCGTGGCAGACGATTTCCTGGGCGGAAGCCGCGCGGCAGGTCTGCTTGTTGGCCGAGGCACTGCGGGCCATGGGCCTGCAGGATGGCGACCGGGTGATGCTGGTCTCCGAGAACCGGCCCGAGTGGTGCATCGCCGATTTCGCGATCATGGCCGCCGGCTGCGTGACCGTGCCGGCCTATATTACCAATACCGAGCGTGACCACCTGCACGTGCTGGAAAACTCCGGCGCGCGGGCGGTGATCGTTTCGGACGACAAGCTGGCCAAGCCATTGCTGCCGGGCGTGCTCGCTTCGGGCCAGGCCGGTTTCGTGATCGGGATCGAGCCGCTACGGATCGCCCAGACCGGGCAGTTCGAATACCGCGACTGGACCAGCCTGCTGGAGGGGGATGCTGCCAAGGCCCGCGCCGCGGTCGACAAGCGCGTGGCCAAGATCAAGCGCGAGGATACGGCCTGCATCATCTATACCAGCGGCACCGGCGGCGCCCCGCGAGGCGTGCTCCAGCACCACGGCGCGATCCTGTGCAACGTCGATGGCGCCGCGCGGATCCTGGCCGAGGACTTCGGCTGGGACGACGAGGTGTTCCTCAGCTTCCTGCCGCTCAGCCATGCCTATGAGCATACCGGCGGGCAGATGCTGCCGATCGGGATGGGCGGGCAGATCTACTATTCCGAAGGCCTCGAGAAGCTCGCCAGCAATATCGAGGAAGTGCGACCGACAATCATGGTCGTGGTCCCGCGCCTGTTCGAAGTGCTGCGCACCCGGATCATGAAGCAGGTTGAAAAGCAGGGGAAGGTCGCGAACTTCCTGATGGGCCGCGCCCTGTCGATCGGCGGAATCAAGGGCCAGCGCGAAGGCAAGGGCCGGCTGCGCGACAAGCCGATGGACCTGCTGCTCGAAAAGACCCTGCGGCCCAAGATTCGCGCCCGCTTCGGCGGCCGGATCAAGGCGATGGTGTCAGGCGGGGCGCCGCTCAATCCCGAGGTCGGCACCTTCTTCGAGGCGATGGGGCTGACCATGCTGCAAGGCTATGGCCAGACCGAGGCCGCCCCCGTGATCAGCTGCAACCGGCCCAAGGTCGGCCTGAAGATGGACACGGTCGGCCCGGCGATGGACGGAGTCGAGATCAAGATCGCCCATGATGGCGAGATCCTGGTGCGCGGCGAGCTGGTGATGCACGGCTACTGGCGCAACGAGGCCGAAACCGCCCGCGTGCTGAAGGAGCCGGAGGGCGAACCGGGCGCCGGGATCTGGCTCCACACCGGTGACATCGGCCACCTTGATGACAAGGGCCGGATCGTCATCACCGACCGCAAGAAGGACATGATCGTCAACGACAAGGGCGACAACATCTCGCCCCAGAAGGTCGAAGGGATGCTGACGCTCCAGCCCGAGATCGCCCAGGCGATGGTGGTGGGCGACAAGCGGCCCTACGTGGTCGGCCTGATCGTGCCTGATGCCGAATGGGCGCTTGAATGGGCCCGCGCCCAGGGCGAGAAGTTCGACGTCAAGGCACTGCAGGACCTGCCGGCCTTCCGCTCAACGATCCGCGCGGCGATTGACCGGGTCAATCAGGACCTCAGCGTGATCGAGAAGGTTCGCCAGTTCGCCTTCGCAGACGAGGCCTTTTCCATCGAGAACGAGGAAATGACGCCGAGCCTGAAGATCCGGCGCCACAAGCTGAAGGAACGCTACAGCGAGCGGCTCGACGCGCTCTACAAGGGCTAGGGCCTAACGCCGCCAGGGCAGCAGGCTAAGCAGCCGCGTCAGCAGTGACAGGCGCGGCGCGGGGGCAGGGACGGCCTCCGGTTCGCCCGCATCTTCTAGCCAGCCAATGCCCAGCGGCCAGGCCGGGCCGAAGTCCGGCTGCACCGCTTTGGCTTCGCCTGCAGGTTCGGGATCGGGCTCGGGTTCTGGCTCAAGATCGGGAACCAGCAGGGGTTCGGGTTCAGGTGCCAGGGCCTGCGCGGCGATCAGCGCTTTCAGGCGGCTTTCGATATCGAGGTCGATCTCGAACGAAGTGAAGCCCGGCTCGATCCGGCGCGGCGCCGCCGATGTCGCCGCGACCAGCTCGGGAACGGCTGGCTCTGGCTCGGCCACTGGCGGCAACGGTGGCTCAGGCGGCAGGTCCCAATCGGCTTCGACCTCGCCTTCGGCCGATTCGGCTTCGCCTTGCCAGGCTTCGGGCGGCAGGATTGGTTCGAAATCCGGCTCCACTTCCGCGCGGTCCCACTCTGGCTCAGCCAGACCGGCATCGCATTCCCCAGCGTCCTGCGGCAGGTCCGGCAGCAGCGATTCCGGATCGGCTTGCGGCGGCATCCAGTCGCGCGGCGGTTCGGGCAGGTCGGCCTCGTAATCCGGTTCGCGAGCGGGCGGCTCGGGCGTCAGCAGATCGCGGAAATCCCAGGAATGCGCTGGTTTCTTCTTCACCATCAGCGGGCCGTTCGGGATCGGGATGATCGTGCCGTCTTCAGGACCCGCCACTTCGGCCAGTTCGGGGATCGGCTCAGCCGCAGGCTCAAGCACTTCCTCGTTGCGGTGATGCAGACCGCGCAGGTTGGCAATCCGGGCGGCGGTTTCGGTTTCGGTTTCCTCGACCACCAGCACCGCCCGCTTGCGCGCGCGCGGGATGCCGGTCACCAGCAGGCTGCTGTAACGCGGCCCCGGGACATAGGCGGCCGCGCTGTTCAGCTCAGCCGCTTCGTCCTTGAGCGCCGCTTCGGGCATTCCGGCCACCGGAGCGTCAAAATAGGGATAGACCCCGTTGCTGCCGGCCATGACACAGACCGGCCGTGGCAGGCCATCGCGCGCAATCCGGTCGCCCACGGCCTGGAACAGCAGGACCGAGAGCAGACAGGCGCCAAGCGAGCCAGCGCGAATCTCGTCCTCGTCGGGCACTTCCATCGCCAGCAGCCGCGCTTCGAGCTGGGCCAGGGCGCCGTGGAGATCGTCGATCCCCTCCAGCTGCAAGGTCGTATCGGTGGCCTTGCCCTCGCCCGCCCAGGTGCAACCGTAATAGGAATAGCCCTCAAGCAGGTTGTCGCGATCGCTTTCCGAGAAAGGGTAGGGCGAATCGTTGAAGTACTCGACCTCGATCAGCGGGCGCAGGTGGCCGTGCTCATCAGGCTGGGGCGGGTTCTCGCCGGGCCAGCCGAACGCAATCGAGATCGCGGTGATCGGGCGGCCAGGTTCGTCATAGGCCCGGATCCGGACGGCGAGATCTTCCCAGCCGTGCAGAGTGAGGTCTGAACTGTCGACCGAAAGGAAGCGTGAAGGCAGGATTCCGCCAGGTCCGGCGTCTTCGGCCAGCAGTCGCCGCAGCCGCTTGACGGCCTCTTCAGGCCGGTTCTCCCGCAGGCGGGCTTCGATCGAGCGGCGAAATTCCTCTTCGCTCAAACCGTCGGCAAAACTGGTGCTCACGCGTACTACCCCCTGGGCGGATAGCCGGCAGAATTGCGCGGAATGGTTTATTTGGGGTTACGAGGGGGCAAGATTCCCCTCAGGCAGCCTCTTTTTCAACCCACTCGGGATAGAAGCTCGGCTCACGGCTCGACCAGCCGGGCGCCGTGGCGGCGGCTTCGCTGATCGACTGCAGCAGGTGCTTGCGGCGCTCGGGCTTGATCTGCGGCAGGGCAGCCGCAGCACAGAAGGCCGAGGGCAGGAAGGGGCGAACCTCTGCGCCAAGCAGGCGCTCATAGAGGAAACGATAGGCCGAAAAGCAGGTCAGCCGGTCCTGGGCAATGTCGAACGCGGTCACGCGCAGCAACTTGCCCATGAAGCTTTCCAGGCTGGCAAAATCGCCGTCCGAAGGGATCTGGCCGCGCAGCGCCTTCAGTTCCTGGTAGACGACGTACTGGCTGCGGATCGAGGCGGTTTCCTCGCCATCGCGTGCCCACAGCTTGAAGGCATCGTGGCGGCCCAGGCCGACATCGAGGCTGCGCTTGATATAGCGCTGCTCACACGGGGTGAAGCTGGCGAATTCACGCAGTTCGGCAATGGTCAGCGATGCAGTTCCGGTCTTGGCCATGATATGCCCCCTTGGATTGGCGGCAGATCACCAGAACTTGGTTAAGAACCCGTTTACCGTAATCCTCAAATCAGCCCTGCGAGCGGGCTGGAGGGATCTGCGTACTTGCGGGTCGCCATTCGTCCGGAAAGATAGGCGTGGCGTCCGGCCTCAACCGCCAGCTTCATTGCCTGGGCCATCCGGATCGGATCCTTCGCCTCGGCAATCGCAGTGTTCATCAGCACACCGTCGCAGCCCAGCTCCATCGCAACTGCCGCGTCAGAGGCGGTGCCGACCCCGGCATCGACCAGCACGGGGACCTTGGCGCCTTCGACGATCAGGCGGATGGTGACCCGGTTCTGGATGCCCAGGCCCGAACCGATCGGCGCGCCCAGCGGCATGACCGCGACGGCCCCGGCATCTTCGAGCTGCTTGGCCGCGATCGGATCGTCCGTGCAGTAAACCATCGGCAGGAAGCCTTCCTTGGCCAGCACTTCGCAGGCCCGGATGGTTTCGACCATGTTGGGATAGAGCGTGCGCGCTTCGCCCAGCACTTCCAGCTTGATCAGGTCCCAGCCGCCCGCCTCACGCGCCAGCCGCAGCGTGCGGATTGCGTCTTCGGCGGTAAAGCAGCCGGCGGTGTTGGGTAGATAAGTGATCTTCTTCGGATCGATGAAATCGGTCAGCATCGGCGCCTTGGGATCCGACACGTTGACCCGGCGCACCGCGACCGTGACGATTTCCGCGCCCGACGCCTCGACCGCCGCAGCGTTCTCGGAAAAGTCCTTGTACTTACCAGTGCCAACGATCAGCCGCGACCGGAAGGTGCGGCCGGCAACTGTCCAGGTGTCGGCATCAACATTACCGCCATGATCGCCGCCCCCCACGAAGTGCACGATCTCCAGCACATCGCCCTCACCTAGCGCGACGGCACCAAGCGTCGAACGCGGGACGATCTCGCCATTGCGCTCGACCGCGACCTTGGCCGGATCGAGTTCGAGGCTGCGCACCAGATCGGCGACAGTGCCAGGGGCAGCGCGGCGGGGTTCACCGTTGACGGTCAGGGAAAGCTGGTCAGTCATCTCGATGCGCAGATAGCGACCGGCGGCAATTTGGCAATGGAGCGAAAAGGACAGGTGGCCCCGCCCCGGTGCTGGCTCAGGACAGCTTGAGGTTGCGCCAGTGCGCCCAGGCCAGCAGCGAGACGCCGGCAATCGTCAGCAGTGCCTCTTCCACCCCGTGGCCGACAAACAGGGCGACCGCCATCAGCGCCAGGCCTGCGCCGCCGATCTGCAAGGGCTTGGGATCCCGGTGGCGGACCACACCGATCACCAGGGTAACCGCGCCGACGGCAATGGCGAGAGCCAGTCCGACCCGGTGAATCACCGGTGCAAACAGGAACTGCCCGCCCAGCCCCAACCCGGCGACCAGCAGCAACCCCGCCAGGCAGTGCAGCATGCACAGCCCCGACAGGAGCACACCGAACCGGTCCAGCCGGCTGCGAATCGAGAGCAGGGCATCACGCATGAAGCAGGCCATATATGTTATAGTATTACATCGCGCAAGGTGGGCCCAAAAGCCCGCTTGCGCTTTTTCTCGCGGCGGAGCAGGGGCCTCGCTCATGACAGCAGCCTCTCCCCGGCCTCTGGCACTTGCCCGGTGGCTTTTCGCCGTTGCCGCTCTGGTGGTATTCATTGTCGCCGTGGGCGGGATTACCCGACTGACCGAATCCGGGCTTTCGATCACCGAATGGAAGCCGGTTTCGGGTGTCTTGCCGCCGCTCAACGAGGCGCAATGGCAAGCGGCCTTCGACGATTACAAGCAGATCCCGCAATATATCGAAGTGACTGGACCGGCCGGCATGACCCTGGCCGATTTCAAGTTCATCTTTTTCTGGGAATGGGTCCACCGCCTGATCGCCCGGATCATCGGTCTGACCTTCGCGCTGCCGCTGGCGTGGTTCTGGATCAAGGGAGCGATTCCCAAGGGCTATCACGGGCGCCTGGTCGCCCTGCTTGCGCTGGGCGGGCTGCAGGGCACGATTGGTTGGTGGATGGTCTCCTCCGGCCTCAGCGCCGATGTCCGCGTCAGCCACTTCCGCCTCGCCACGCACCTGCTGGTGGCGCTGTTCACGCTCGGCGGGCTGGTCTGGACCGCGCTGGACCTGCGGGCACTCGCCCGCGGCGAGGAGCGGGCGCGGCTCACCCCGTTTGCGCTGTTCGCCCTGGCCGCGCTGGCCCTGCAGCTGTTCTTCGGCGCGCTCGTCGCCGGGATGCGCGCGGGCTATGTCGCCGGTTCAGGCTGGTTCAACTGGGATGCCTGGCCGCTGATGCAGGGAAGCTTCGTGCCTGAAGGGATCGACTGGGCGGCCGGCAAGATCCATGCCCTGCTCAACGATCCGTTCCTGACGCATTTCGTCCATCGCTGGTGGGCCTGGGTGGTCGTCGCGATCCTGGTGGTCATGGCCCGCAAGCTGCGCGGGATTGACCGCAAGGCTAGCATCGCGATCCATTCTACCTTCGGCACGCAGGTGCTGCTGGGTATTGCCACGGTGATGAGCGGCATGGCGCTGTGGCTGGCCGTGGCGCACCAGCTGATCGGCGCACTGCTGGTGGCCAGCACAGTCTGGGGCGCCCATGCGCTGGGGCGGCGTTCGGCCAAGGCTTGACGAACCAGTCCGCGCCTGCGCGAATAGTCCCGACATAACAGGGGTGAGCGCAGGGTGACGGGCAGATTCGACTGGATGCAGACATGACCGCGCGGGCCTTCCTGCTGGCGGGCATAGCAGCCATGGCGCCTGCTGCCATGGCTCAGGCGGTTCCTGCCGCCAGTTCGTCCGTCGCCGCATTCACACCACCTGAAGGTCCTGTGCTGATCAGCCGGACCGTGGTGCGCAGCCTGTTCGATGGCAAGGAAGTGCGCGCCACGCGGCGTTATCTGGTCTGGTTCCGGCCCGATCCGGCGGGCTGGCGGCTGGAGGGTGAGCTGCGCGAGGTGATCGTCGATGTGCCGCCGTCGCTGGAACAGTTTGCCGGGCTTGAGCGCAACCGTGTCGAACCGGGCTTTTTCCCGATCCTGCTCGATCCGGCAGGACGGCTCAAGCCGCGCAGCGATTCGCCGGCGGGCGATGGATCGCGCGCCAAGGCCTATGCATTGGCCGAGATGATGATTGCCGGGGCACTGATTTCGCCCAATGCGCGCAACCAGGCCAATACCATGTTGGGCCAGGTGGTCATGGCCGGCAACGGCGGCACGGCCTGGCCCGAGGACCTGTTCAACCCCGCCCGGGCCGAAACGACCGAACGGCGCGAGATTGCCCTGCCCGATGGCAGCCGCGGCTCGATCAACATCGCCATTCGCGCCGAGGGGCTGGTTGCCGGCGGCCTGCCCGGCCGCGTTGAGCGGACCGTGCTGACCGATCTGAGCGGGACCAAGCGGACCTCGCGCGAGATCTGGACCTTCGAACGCGTCAAACCCTGACCAGATTTGCCCCGGATCTGACTGACGGTATTATTTTACCTCTCAGCAGAACCGCCGGATTGCTTGACTTTTCCCCGGTCATCGCCGAATGGGCCGCCTTCCCGCGCTGCCGGAACCGATTCCGCCCAGCGCTGTGAACATGGGATTTGACCTGTTTTTGAGAAAGGGAGTGGCCATGAAGGCGCTTTCCAAGGTCACCCGGTCGATCAAGCCGGCCGAGGTGGAAAAGAAGTGGCATCTGATCGATGCCGAAGGACTGGTGGTCGGGCGTCTGGCCGTGATCATCGCCAATCATCTGCGCGGCAAACACAAGCCGAGCTTCACCCCGCACGTCGATTGCGGCGATCATGTCGTCGTGATCAACGCCGGCAAGGTCAAGCTGACCGGCAACAAGCTGAAGCAGAAGACCTATTACAAGCACACCGGCTATGCCGGCGGCATCAAGGAAGTGACCGCCGACAAGATCCTGGACGGCCGCTTCCCGGAGCGCGTGCTGGAAAAGGCGGTTGAGCGCATGATCCCCCGTGGTCCGCTCGGTCGCAACCAGATGCGCGCCCTTCACCTCTACGCTGGTGCCGAGCATCCGCATGCCGGCACCCAGCCGGTTGCGCTCGACGTCGCTGCCATGAACCGCAAGAACAAGGTGGGTGCCTGATGTCTGACACCACGCTCAACGATCTGGCCGATCTCGGTGCCGCTGCCGATGTCGCCACCCCCGCTGCTCCGGCTGCGCCGCTTCGTGAAAAGGAAGTCGACGCCCAGGGCCGTGCCTATGCTACCGGCCGCCGCAAGGACGCCGTGGCCCGCGTCTGGATCAAGCCCGGTTCGGGCAAGGTCATCATCAACGGTCGCGACCAGTCGGTCTACTTTGCCCGTCCGACCCTGCGTCTCGTGATCGATCAGCCGTTCCAGGTTGCCGAACGCGCTGGCCAGTACGACGTGATCGCCACTGTCAAGGGCGGCGGTCTCTCGGGCCAGGCCGGTGCTGTGAAGCACGGCATCGCCCAGGCGCTGACCAAGTTCGAGCCCGTCCTGCGCGGGGTCGTCAAGGCCGCTGGCTTCCTCACCCGCGACAGCCGCGCGGTTGAGCGCAAGAAGTACGGCCGGGCCAAGGCTCGCAAGAGCTTCCAGTTCAGCAAGCGCTGATCCTGGATCGCACGGCAACGAAATATGGGGTCGGCCGCAAGGTCGGCCCCTTTTTCGTATCCGCCAACCAACCGAGGGATGGCCGATGGAACAGCATGCTCCGCTAGCCGCAACGCCCACGCGCATGATGTTCGCCGGCCGGATCGGCTGGTGGCGCGGCGCAGTGGGTGCCGGGCTGGCGATTGCCCTGACCGCGCTGTTGGGGCGCCTGGCAATGGGCAGCGACCCGGCCCTGCCCTGGCTGGTCGCCTCGATGGGCGCATCGGCCGTGCTGGTCTTTGTCCTGCCGGCCAGTCCGCTCGCTCAGCCCTGGCCGGTCTTCGGCAGTCACCTCGTGGCCGGCGCGATCGGGGTCGCAGTCCATGCCCTGCTCGGCGCGACCTGGCAGTCGGCCGGGCTGTCGGTCGCACTGGCCATTGCCGCGATGAGCCTGCTGCGCTGTCTGCACCCGCCAGCGGGTGGGACCGTGCTGCTGACCGCCTTGTCGAGCCCGGCCGTCGCCGCCGCGGGCTTCTCCTTCCTGATCCTGCCACTGGCGCTGAACGTGCTGGTCCTGCTGGGCACCGGGCTCGCCTGGAACCGCCTGACCGGCCATTCCTATCCGCACCGGCCCACCCCGCCACCGGCGCAAACCGACTGGCTCGGCCATATCGAGGATAGCGATCTCGATGCAGTCCTGGCCGAATGGGACGAAGTGCTCGATGTCAGCCGCGCGGATCTTGCGGCCCTGGTCCACGCGGTCGAGGCAAAAGTTCGCCAGCGGCGCGGCGTCTAGAGCGTCCGCACTTCCACCGCAAAGTCCCCGGATCCGTCCAGCTCGAGCCGATTGAACGACGGGCGCGAGCTGCGCAGCCGCTGCGACAATGTGCCGGCGCCGACGATCCGGATGGTCTGACCCTCAACCTCGACCTCCTTGTCGAATGGATCATGCACGTGGCCCGAAAGCACTGCCCGCGCCCCGGCCCGGGCCAGCGCTGCCAAGGCCCGCTTGCCGCCGCGCGTTGACGCAGTCGCAGGAGTCCGGGCCTCAACCAGCGGATGGTGGCAGGCGACCAGCTTGAGCGGCACTGCGCCATGATGCGCCAGGCCATGCAACGCGGCGTCGAGGTCGGTCTGGCTGACCCGGCCCTTCGACCAGTTGAGCCGCAACTGCGCGCGCGCGATCGTCTTGAGTGAGACCACCGCCACCTCGGGCAATGCGATCTCGCTGCCCAGCTTGTGCTTCAGCGCGTGGAAATGGGCATAGGGCCGCGCCAGCCGCCGCAGCATCAGGTGGTAATAGGGCACATCGTGATTGCCCGGCTCGATCGAGACCGGGACCGGCAGGCGCGCCAGCCATTCGCCAGCCAGGCCGAACTCCTTGGCCGTACCACGCATGGTGAGATCGCCGGTGCAGACTACCCCGGCTGGCCGCTCGCGCTCCACCTCGCTGGCAAACCAGTCCAGCGCCTGACGATCTTCGTAGCCGAAATGCAGATCGCTGACGTGGTAGAGGACCGTCTTTTGTGTCACGACTTCTGGCATGGCTGGCCTAGACCCGCCCCGTCAGGATCAGCCAGGCCGATCCGGCATTGACCGCGCTGTAACCGGCATAGAACCAGGCCCAGCCGACCGAACCGTCGGCCACCATCAGCATCGCGCCCAGCAGCATGATGAATTCCACCAGCAGGCTGAACCGCCCGCCCAGCAGGTGAAAGAACCACGGCACCTGCCCCAGTAGCGGGTGCTCGCTGTTCAGCACCGCGCGGTGGACCGCAAAGTTGCCAACACCCAGCAGGAAGGTAAGCGCGATGAGCATTGGCCAAGGCCCTACCACGCGATTCGCGCCGCTTACAGACCAAACCGCCATGCCGTTCGCCGGTCGGGTTCAGCAATTGGTCGGCAATTCCCGCGCTTGGTCGGCGCGGGACCGTAGCTTGTCGAGAGTTGCTGTAGTGCAACACCAATACAGCATATCCAGGTTTCGCACCGTCCCCCTTCGGTGCGAAACCCGAGGAGAACCGCCATGTTTATCCGCCCCCTGATCGCCCCCCTGATGGCTGGCGCGCTGCTGGCCGCCACTGCCCCAGCGATGGCCCAGAGCGCCGAGGGCATCGAGATCCAGACCGCCGACCTCAATCTAGAAAGCGTGGCGGGCCGGACCACGCTTGAACGCCGGATTGGCAATGCCGAGCGCCAACTGTGCAGCGGCGATCTGACCACCGGCTCACGCGTCCTGCTGGCTCAGGAACAGCAGGCCTGCAGAGCTGAGGTCCGCCGCCAGGTCAACGCCCAGTTCCCCAGCCTCAGCCGCAACGGCTGAGCCCCCAGATACCCCCAATAGCCCCGGGGGTCGGGCCGGGCAGCGCGGGTTATGCGACGCCCGCCTGCCCGGCCCATTTTCTTGTAGTAACGAAAGATCAGCGCCCGGCCATGGCCTTGGCCTTGGCCAGATAGGTCCGGCCAATCCGCACCGCCGAACCATCGGCCAGTTCAGCCGACCAGACCCCCAGGCCATCGTGACGCAGGCCGGTGATCCGGTCACGCCGCAGGATCGTGGAGCG
The DNA here is from genome assembly GCA_965284665.1 of Sphingomonadaceae bacterium. Lineage (GTDB taxonomy): Bacteria > Pseudomonadota > Alphaproteobacteria > Sphingomonadales > Sphingomonadaceae > Novosphingobium. The sequence goes on from OZ260108.1 coordinate 380,023, forward strand.
GTGCAGGCGAATGAAGCGCTGCGGATCGAGCCGCGTCTCCAGCCCGGTCACCGTCTGCAGCAGCAGATAGCTGCGATCGCCAACATGCAGCCGGACATAGTCACGCTCGGCATCGATCCGGTCGACATCGGCAGCGGCAATCCGTAGCAGCTCCGAGCGGTAGGGTACCCAGAATTCGGTCAGCCAGTCGCCGCCCTGCTCGGCCCGTTCGCCGCGGCGTGCCAGTGCCCGCGCCACGGCCCGCTCCAGCCGGTCGGGCGTAACCGGCTTCAGCACATAGTCGACCGCATCAAGATCGAAGGCCTCGACCGCAAAGTTCTCGTGCGCGGTGACGAAGATCACGGCCGGCCGCGGCTTGCGCCCGGTCAGCGCACGGGCAACAGCCAGACCATCGAGCTCGGGCATGGTCATGTCGAGCAGGACCAGATCGGGCGACAGCGCATCGATCATCCGCAAGGCGGCAGCACCATCCTGCGCGGTGCCGGCCACATCGAGCCCGGCCAGGTCGCGGCAGATCAGCTGCATCCGCTCGATCGCCAGTGGTTCGTCGTCAACGATCAGGGTGCGCAGCGAAGTGGGGGCAGCCGTGTCAGTCATGATGCTCCAGGGGCAGTCGGATCAGCGAGCGCCAGCCGCCGCCGGCAACCGGGCCCGAGCTGATCTGCGCGGCGTCGCCATAGCGGGCAGCCAGTCGGTCGCGAACATTGGCAAGGCCGATCCCGAAACCGGGCTTGGCATCCTTGGCGACCGGTCCATCGTCGACCACTTCGATCACCAGGCAACCATATTCCTCGCGCGCGGCCACGGTCAGCGTAACCGGCCGGGTCGTGGCCGAAACGGCATATTTGACCGAGTTCTCGATCAGCGGCTGCAGAATCATCCCCGGCATACGCGCATCAGCCAGGGCAGCCGGAATGTCGAAGCGGGTGCGCAGCCGTTCCGGAAAACGCACTGCCTCGATCTCAAGGTAGAGCCGCTGCAAGGCGATTTCCTGGTCGAGCGCGACATCGCCGGTCGGATCGCCGGCCAGGCTGCGACGGTAGAAGGTGGAGAGCGTCTGGATCATCTGCTCGGCCGCCTGGGTCTTGCCGGTCATGACCAGGGCCGAAAGCGAATTGAGCGTGTTGAACAGGAAGTGCGGATTGACCTGGTAGCGCAAGGACCGCAGCTCCGAGGCCTTGGCCGCGCGGCGGTACTCACCCTCGCGACGCTCGGCCGCGCGGGCCTGTTCGGCGTTGACCAGCGAAAAATAGAGCGCCGCCCAGGCCAGCAGCAGATAATAGCGCCCCAGCGCGACATCGACGAGCTGGCGCAGCCGGTTGTCGGCGCGGGTTTCGGCATCGATGGTGATCGCCGGCTTGGCTTCGCCGGTCGCAACTGGCGCGGCAGTGGGCAGCGGCGCGGCGCTGGCAGCGGCTTCAGCCTCGCGGTCCAGCGGATCGACCAACAGGTTCCCGCTCTCGTCGCTGCGGATCCGCAGGCCCTCACGCTCCCCGATCGTGGCGACGACCTTGTTCTCGATATCGGCGAAGGCCCACTGGTTGATGGCGGCGAGCAGGACCGAGGCCGGCAGGGCCACCAGCAACACGGCCATGACCTTGATCCAGAACGGCCGTGGATCGAGCAGGCGGAGCATTGGCCAGAGCGCCAGGGTCACTGCCATCGAGCCGAGCGTGACCAGGCTGCGGCGCAGCAGCAGGGCATCGAACAGCTCGAGCCCGACCAGCCAGCCGCGCAGCGTGGTCAGCGCAAAATAGGCCAGCCAGACCCCGGCAACCGAGGCCAGCACCAGCTTGAACGGCACGCGCGGCGTGGATGGCGCAGTCAGGTTCATGGGCAACCTGACTAGCCCGAAGCGGCGGGATCAGGCCAGCGGCTTGGTCGAACCGCAGGCGTCATTGGTCGAACACGCTCGGCCGCCTATTTGACCGGCAGCAGGCCTTCACGCGCGATCTTTTCCTTCCAGGCCAACGGTGCGAGCTGGTGAACGTTGTTGCCCTCGCTGTCGACCGCAACGGTCACCGGCATGTCCTCGACCGTGAACTCATAGATCGCTTCCATGCCGAGATCTTCGAATGCCACAACCTTGGCCTCACGGATCGCGCGGGCGACCAGATAGGCCGCACCGCCAACCGCCATCAGATAGGCTACCTTGTGCCTGGCGATGACTTCGGTCGCGCCCTGGCCGCGCTCGGCCTTGCCGATCATGGTCAGCAGGCCCAGTTCGCACATCATGTCGGTGAACTTGTCCATCCGGGTCGCGGTGGTCGGGCCGGCCGGGCCGACGACTTCGCCCATCACCGGATCGACCGGGCCGACATAGTAGATCGAGCGGCCCTTGAACTCGACCGGCAGGGCCTCGCCCCCACCGTTTTTCTGAGCTTCCAGCATATCCTGGATCCGCTTGTGCGCGGCATCGCGGCCGGTCAGCATCTTGCCGTTCAGCAGCAGCCGGTCACCCTGCTTCCAGCCGCGCACTTCCTCGGCGGTCAGCGTATCAAGGTTGACCCGCTTGGCGGCCTTGTCGGGCGTCCAGTGAACTTCCGGCCACTCCTTGAGGTTCGGCCGCTCAAGGAAGCTCGGGCCCGAGCCATCGAGCGTGAAGTGCGCATGGCGCGTGGCCGCGCAGTTCGGGATCATCGCCACCGGCTTCGACGCCGCGTGGCACGGCGCATCCATGATCTTGACGTCGAGGATGGTCGAAAGTCCGCCCAGGCCTTGGGCGCCGATGCCCAGCGCATTAACCTTGTCGAAGATCTCGATCCGCATCGCCTCGATATCGGTCTGGGGGCCGCGCTGCTTGAGCTGGGCCATGTCGATCGGCTCCATCAGCGATTGCTTGGCCAGCAGCATACAATATTCGGCCGTGCCGCCGATGCCGATGCCAAGCATGCCCGGCGGGCACCAGCCGGCACCCATCTGCGGCAGCATCTCGACTACCCAGTCGACGATGTTGTCGCTGGGATTCATCATCTTGAACTTGGACTTATTCTCGCTGCCACCGCCCTTGGCCGCAACATCGATCGAGACCTTGCTCCCCGGCACCATCGTCACATGGAGCACCGAGGGCGTGTTGTCGCGGGTGTTGCGGCGGGTGAAGGCCGGATCGGCCAGGACCGAGGCGCGCAACTTGTTTTCCGGGTGGTTGTAGGCGCGGCGCACACCTTCATCGACCACTTCCTGCAGCGATCGGTCGCTGGCGAGGCGGCAGTTCTGGCCCCATTCGACGAAGACATTGACGATCCCGGTGTCCTGACAGATCGGACGATGGCCTTCGGCGCACATCCGGCTGTTGGTCAGGATCTGGGCAATCGCGTCCTTCGCCGCCGGGCCCTGTTCGGCCTGATAGGCTTCCCCCAGAGCGCGAATGTAGTCCATCGGGTGGAAATAGCTGATGAACTGGAGCGCGTCGGCAACGCTCTCGATCAGGTCTTCCTCGCGGATCGTCACCATTTCGGTCATGGGCAGGGTTCCTCGAACGGGTTGTTTGCGGGCGCCTTAGCCATGGAACGGGCCTCCCGTCAAAGCGCTTGGCGCGCGGCGGCGCTTCGCCTAGAAGCAAGGCGATTGCGGCACTGTGTTATTTATGCAATACAGCGCGCGAGGAAGGGTTGAATCATGACTATCACTGCCGAGCGTCCGGGCACCGATCTTGCCGCCGCCCGCCGCGCGATGATTGACAGCCAGCTGCGCACCAGCGGCGTCAACGATCCTGCCGTACTCGAAGCCTTCGCCCGCGTACCGCGCGAAGATCACGTGCCGGCCGCTGCCCGCGCCCATGCCTATATCGACCGCGCCATTCCGCTGGGCGATGGCCACGCTCTGGCTGCCCCGCTGTTTCACGGACGCATGCTCGTCGAAGCCGGGCTCCGGGCCGAGGATACCGTCCTGCTGGTCTCCTGCGGCAGCGGCTATCTGGCCGCGCTGCTGGAAGGACTGGTGGCCAAGGTCACCTCGGTCAGCGCAGCCGATGCCGCCGCCGGTAAGGCGAAAGGCAGTTACAGCCTGGTATTGATCGACGGGGCGATCGAACAAATGCCCGATGCCCTCGCCGCCCGGCTGGAAGACGCTGGTCGACTGGTAACGGGCCTTGTCGAACGCGGGGTGACGCGCCTTGCAACCGGCCGCAAGGCCGCCGGGGCCGTGGCATTGCTGCCGCTGGCCGAGATGGGAATCCCGGTGCTGGCTGAATTTGCCGCACCGAAACGGTGGAGCTTCTGAGCATGGCCAAGCGGCTTGGGCGGGCAATCCTGCTGGCGGGAATCGGGCTGGCAGCAACCCCGGCCCTCGCCGACGATCTGCGCGAGGCGCTGATCATGGCTTACAATACCAACCCCAACCTCCAGGCGGCGCGTGCCCAGCAGCGCGCAGTTGATGCCGGGGTGCCAATCGCCCGCTCGGCCGCCCTGCCGACACTCAGCGGCGCTGCCGCACACACCGAATTCGTCAAGCGCTCGGCGTCCACGCCCGGCGGTCCACTCGGCGGGCCGGAACGCGCGACCAGCGCAGACCTGACCGCAGGCATGCCGCTCTATGCCGGCGGCGCAATCAAAAATTCGATCAGCGCCGCCAAGACCCGCGTCGAAGCCGGCCGCGCCGATCTCCGCGCAACTGAAACCGAAGTCTTCGCTCAGACCGTGGCCGCTTACATGGACGTGATCCTGGGCCAGGCGGTAGTTGGGCTCAACAACGGCCAGGTCGGCGTGTTGGAGGTTAACCTTCAAGCCACCCGTGACCGGTTCGAAATCGGCGACCTCACCCGCACCGACGTTGCGCAATCGCAAGCTCGTCTCAGCCTCGCCCGCGGCCAGGCCCGCTCGGCCGAGGCCCAGCTGGTGGCGGCACGCGAGCGCTACATCGCCGTGGTCGGCAAGGAGCCGGTCAACCTCCAGTCACCGCCGCCGCTAACGGGGCTGCCAGCCGATGTCGAAACCGCTGTGCAGGTTGCGCTCGATTCGAACCCGGACCTCATCGCCGCGCGTCAGCGCAGCAAGGCCGCAGGCTTTGACACCGCCGCCTCGGGCGCCGGACGCCTGCCGCGCGTCAGCGTCTTCGCCGGGGCAGACTATACCGATTACCACGGCACGCTGGGTGGTGGTTCACCACTGGTCAACCAGTCGGCGACGACAGGTCAGGCTGGCGTGCGAGCGTCAATTCCATTGTTCCAGGGCGGCCTTCCCGCCGCCCAGCGCCGTCAGGCCCAGGCCCGCGAAGGCGCAACGCTGGAACAGGAAATCGCGATCGAACGCCAGGTCATCTCTGGCGTCCGCGCCGCCTATGCCAGCTGGCAGGCCAGCCGCGAGATCATCGAATCCTCGCAGTCGGCAGTCGATGCCGCCAAGCTCAGCCTTGAAGGCGTGAAGGCCGAGAACACGGTCGGCAACCGCACGATCCTCGATATCCTGAATGCCGAGCAGGAACTGCTCAACGCCCAGGTCCAGCTCGTTACCGCACAGCGCAATTCCTACGTCGCCGGGTTCAACCTGCTGGCGGCCATGGGCAAGGCCGAGGCGCGCGATCTGGCGCTTGAGGGCGGCGCGCTCTACGATCCGGTCGCCAATTATGACCGTGTCTCCGGCAACATCTGGGACTGGGCCAGCGATCCCGCTCCCAAGCCCCAGTCCACGCGGACCGTTGACACCAAGGCCCAGGACGGGACAGTAACCTCGAAGTGATACTGTCCCGCACCGGGACGAATGGGGGTAGGGGCCATGCGCCAGTCCGGTGAACCGTCGGTCGAGGAGATCCTGGATTCGATCAAGCGCGTGATCGCGCGCGACAATCGTGCCGATGCCGCGGTTGAGCGCAAAGAGCGCACCGAACGCGGAATCAAGGCTGCTGAGGCCGAGGCTGAGGACGACGTGTTCGAACTCGATGCCGCCGCCGAACTGGTGGACGAGGACGCCGACGAAGCCCCGCTCCTGCCTGAAAGCACTGCCAGCTCGATGCGCGAATCGATCGCCGCGCTGGCCATGCTGGCTGAACCCGGCGCCGTGCCGCAGATCGTCCGCTCGGGCGAAACCTCGCTTGAAGGGCTGACGCGCGAACTGCTGCGTCCGGCGCTGGCCGAATGGCTCGACAAGAACCTGCCGCCGCTGGTTGAGCGGATGGTCGCCGCCGAAATCGCCCGGATCGTCGGCAAGAAGGGCTAAGGCCCTGCCTGATTCCAACGAACTCGAAACGGCTGAACGCACCCTGGCGCGGCTCGGCGGGTTCGACACCCGCTGGCAGATCTTCCTCTGCGCCGATCCCGAAGAGCCCAAATGCTGTGATCGCGCCAAGGGCCACGAGGCCTGGATGTTCCTGAAGAAGCGGCTCGGCGAACTGGGCCTGGGCGGCCACACCGGGGTGCTGCGCAACAAGGTGGGGTGCCTGCGGGTCTGCGCGGCCGGGCCCATCGCCGTGGTCTGGCCGGGTCCGACCTGGTATCATTCCTGCACACCGCCGGTGCTCGAGCGGATCATCCAGGAACACCTGATCGGCGGGGTTCCGGTGGCCGAGTACCGGCTGAACCCGCCCGCCTGAACCGCGTTACATCCGATCGTCGATCGACTCGTCGTGCCCGGTCCCGCTGGACAGGAACAGCAAGGCCATCAGCGCCACGGTCAGCATGATCACCCCCGCAATCCCCAGCACGGTGGCGATGTAGAGGTGGATCGAGGGCAGCCCGAATTCCCAGGCCAGGTAAGCGATGGTCACCAGGCAGACCGCCAGCGTCACCAGGCTCCAGCGCTTCAGGAGCCGCTTGTAGCGCGACCAGGCGATTGCGGCGATCTCTGGATTGTCGAGCGGGGAGCGGGTCATCACCGCCGCCTTTGCGCCTCTGCCTGCGCCGGCGCAAGTGGACGTTAGTCCCGGACTCGCCAACCGGCCTGCTTCATGGCATCCTCACAGGTCTAGAGGGGAGTATGCCATGACTATTGCCCGCCTGACCGAGGGGCGCAGCGGCCCCATCATCTCCATCGACGCCAGCGCCAGCGTGCGCGAAGCAGTGGCCCTGTTGGCCGAAAAGCGGATCGGCGCCCTGCCGGTGATGCAGGATGGGTCGATCGCCGGGATCTTTTCCGAACGCGACGTGGTCTATGGCCTCGCCCAGAACGGACCAGCCATGCTGGATGGCCCGGTCGGCGCGGTGATGACCGCCCCGGTGATCTCGGTCGATCCGCAGACCGACGTGCTCGATGCCCTGGGACTGATGACCCGCCGGCGCATTCGCCACCTGCCGGTGGTGCAAGGGGGGGTGATGGTCGGCTTCATCTCGATCGGCGACCTGGTGAAGTACCGGATCGAACGGATCGAATCCGAAGCCCAGGCGATGCGCAGCTATATCCAGAGCGCCTGAACCGCACGCAGCCTTGCGGGTAGGCCCGGCGCGGCTTACATCAGCGGCATGGACGCTCCTACAATGACTCTCAGCCCCTCGGCGGCCGCGCGGATTGCGCTGATTGCCGAGAAACAAGGCAAGCCCGCGGCGCTGCGGCTGGCGGTTGAGGGTGGCGGTTGCTCCGGCTTCCAGTACCGCTTTGGCTTGGCCGAGAGCATCGAGGAAGATGACCTGGTGGTCGAGACTGACGGTGTGAAGTTGGTGGTCGATCCGGTGAGTCTGGATTTGGTGGCCGGAAGCGTGGTTGATTTTGTCGATTCTTTGGGCGGTTCGGCCTTCAAGGTCGAGAATCCGCTGGCCGCCGCAGGTTGCGGCTGCGGCTCGAGCTTCGCTGTATGATTTGCTCGCCTGACGGCTCGGTCAACAACACCGGCCCGCTCCCCCGGCCCAGCCACCCAACAGGATACCCTCGGGGCGGCTGGGCCGGGGGAGCGGGCCGGTGTTGCGCAAGGCAAAGCGGCAGCTTTGCCGGACCATGCACTCAATGAGGATCGCCAGTTTCAACATCAACGGGATCAAGGCCCGTCTCCCGCGCCTGCTGGAATGGCTGGAAGAAACGCGGCCCGCCGTCGCCTGCCTGCAGGAGATCAAGACCCAGGACGAAGGCTTTCCCGCCGCCGAGTTCGAGAAGATCGGCTATCATGCGGTGTGGCACGGCCAGAAGGGCTTTAACGGCGTCGCCGTGCTGGCCGACGGCACCACGCCGCAGGTGATCCAGCAGGGCCTGCCCGGCGATCCGACGGACGAACACGCCCGCTATCTTGAGGTCGAGGTGTTCGACACGCGGATCGCCAATATCTACCTGCCCAACGGCAATCCGCAGCCCGGCCCGAAGTTCGATTACAAGCTAGCCTGGATGGAGCGGCTGCGCGCGCGGATGCGGGCGATCATGGCCGAGGAAGTGCCGGCTGTGGTGCTGGGCGATTACAACGTCATACCGACCGACCGCGATGTCTGGGCGCCGAAGGCCATGGCCGATGACGCGCTGATGCAGCCTGAATCGCGCGATGCCTATATGCGGTTGCTGGCCGATGGCTGGACCGACGCGATTGCGACACACAACCCGGGCGGCGGGGTCTGGACCTTCTGGGACTATCAGGCCGGTGCCTGGCAGCGTGACCACGGCTTCCGCATCGACCATGCGCTGCTTTCACCCGAACTGGCGGACCGGCTCAAGGCCTGCGGCGTCGACAAGGAATATCGCGGCCGCGAGAAAGCCAGCGACCACGCCCCGGTGTGGATCGAACTGAGTCGTTGAAATAGCGCCCTGCCGTCCGGCAGGGCTTGCACCACCGGCCCACGCCCCCACCCGGCCTCCCATAGGATAACCTAGATTAGGGAGGCCGGGTGGGGGCGTGGGCCGGTGGTGTATCCGCGCCGAAGCGCGGACAATCAATCAGCGATAGAACACGTGGTTATCGACCCGCGCCATGCGGGTAAGCCGCCAGCCGGGGCTGACATAAGCGGCGTGGAAGAACAGCGCGCCTTCAACCGGGCTGCGCCAGGTGCCTTCGTGGGCAATCTGGGCGATCGCAACGGCATTCTTCCACTGGCGGGCATTACGCGCGCCGGTGGGCAGGCTGTTGCCGCGCACGAACGAGAACTGCGAGGGCTGGAACACCACGCCGCAGTAAGAATCCGGGAAGCGGCCCGATTTGGAGCGCGCCACGATCACCCGGCCAACCGCGAGCTGGCCGGCGAGCGATTCGCCCTTGGCTTCGTGATAGATTGCAGCGGCCAGGCAGTTGAGCTCACGCGAGAGCTCAGCCGGCTGCGGCTGCAGTGCAACCATTTCCGCCAGAGTGGCGACGCGCGATGCTTCTTCGACAGTCGCTGCGCCATCCGCCTGCTCAGCTTCGGGCTGGAGCGGCTGGATTACCGGCTGGTAAATGGTGGGGGTTGCTGGTTCCGTAATTGCGGCGGGCTTGAGGGGCTCCGCGGCTGCGCCCGAACCATCGGCGCTGACGAGAATCATCGTAGCAGTGGCCACGACAGCAAGAGCGCTGGCGCGGTTAAGCTTGGTACTGTTCAAAATGCGGCGCATTCGTCCGTCTTATTGGGCGGTGGACGCACCTGGCGCAGGATGGGACGGGAGCGGAAAGACCTGGATCGGATTGCCCCCGGCCGGAAAACCTGCCGGTTGTCCCCCGTCTGCGTGCTAGCGTGAATGGCCTTAACGCCCCTCGCGCCGCCTGCGCACAAACAAAGGTCCGGCCCCTTCTTTCCGCAGTGCAGCAAAGTCAATCTGGCGTTCAGGTTATTCCGATGAACCGTTCACCATTCGCGATATCCAGTTCAACAATCCACAGGTCGGGGTCCTGGCTCCCCCGGCGCGTCAGCCATTCATCAAGTTCACCGCGGATTTCCAGGTTTTCCCGGCGTGCAAGGGTCCAGGCACGGTGGCCATCGGGTTGCGGCAGCCGTTCATAGACCCGCGCATTGGTGCCCCGTTCGGTCAGGACGACAAGGATTGTCCCGGCATCGCGTTCACCTTTTTGCAGCACGCTGGCAAAGCCGCCTTCGGCCCCGGCGCGGCGGATCAGCGCCCCTACCTCAAGGTGCGCGGGCAGGCGCGGCTCGGCGCTCAGCCTGCTGCCGCCTGCATTGCGGCGGCATAGCCGGGCAGGCCCGACAGCGGGATCCGGCTGCGCATGAAAGTACCGGTGCCGCGGCCGATCTCTTCGCCCTCGGCATCGACCAGCCGGCTTTCCGCCACCAGCACGCGCTTGCGGCCTGAAACCCAGCGGCCTTCCGCGATCACCCGGCCGGCGCGGACCGGCTTGGTGAAATGGAGGTTGAAGGCCGTGGTCAGCAAAAAACGGTCAGTGATCAGCGTATTGGCGGCATAGAAGGCCGCATCGTCGAGCATCTTGAAATAGATCGTACCATGCGCCGCGCCGGCGGCGTGGAAGCAGCTTTCATCAATGTCGAAGGCAATCCGCGCCGCACCCTCGCCAGCGATGGTCAGTTGCGAGGCGAACAGGCGGTTGACCGGGGCCGAGGCATAAAGGCTTTCGAGCGCACGCCAGTGCAGTGCCGCGCCGCTGGCCATGCCGTCAGGCCCAGAATCAGGCAGCGTCGCGGTCGATGACATTGGCAAGCAGCGCGTAAAGCGCTTCGGCCCCCGGCGCTTCGGCCAGGGCCGTATGCATGGCCTCGTCGCGCATCATCCGGCTGATCGCCGCGAGCGCGTGAAGATGTGCAGCACCCGCGGACTCGGGCGAGAGCAGGCCGAACACCATGCTGACGGGCATGCCATCGGCGGCATCGAATGCGACCGGGGCTTCAAGCCGCAGGAACACCGCCACCGGACGCGGCAGCCCGGGCAAGCGCGCATGGGGAATCGCCACCCCGCGCCCAAAGCCGGTGCTGCCCAGCCGCTCGCGTTCCTCGATCCGTTCGAGCACGAGGACCGGATCGAGGCCATAGACCCCGGCGAATCGCCGCGCGAGCTGATCGAGAATGGCCTGCTTGCTGTCTGCAGCAATCGTGCCGACAGCATCAGGCGAAAGCGTGAAAAGTCCGGTCATGGCAATGGGATATGTCCGAAACACAGGTTGCTTGGCACGGCCAAGGGGCAAGGGCGGCGGAAATCGCGTCCGCACCATCAACCCCTCACCCTCACCAAAGGTTGCGGCGGCCCATAGCCCCTTGTTCAGGAAGGTTCAACCCACCCGATCGAGCCGTCACCCCGGCGGTAAACCATGTTGTGCTTGCCCGTTCCGGCATTCTTGAACAGCAGCGCGTTGGTGTTGCGCAGATCCAGCATCATCACCGCGTCGGAAACAGTCGCCTCGGGCACGTCAACGCGCGTTTCGGCGATCACGACGGGCGCATCGATGGTGACCTCTTCCTCCTCGGCATCGGGTTCGACGAAGACGGTATAGGCCGCCTCCTCGGTCTTTACCGCGTGCTGGGCGGCTTCGTGCCGGTCCTTCAGCCGGCGCTTGTAGCGGCGCAGCTGCTTGTCGATCTTTTCCGCCGCCTGATCGAAGGCAACATGGGCATCGTGGGCGATGCCGGCGCCCTTCAGCACCAGACCCTGCATCACGTGAGTGACGATATCGGCGCGGAAGGCTCCGGCCGGGGCGCGATTGAAGGTGATGGTCGAGGACAGCGCGCGGGAGAAGTACTTGCCGACAATCCCGGACAGCCGTTCCTGGGCATGGGCCTGAAGCGCCTCGCCGGTGTCGATCTGGTGGCCGGAAACGCGGATATCCATAAGAGTCCTCCTTCGTATTTGCCCGACCTGCTCACGTTCGCCAGAGCGGCTCCTTGAGCGTGTCGAGAAACTGGGTGTGCGCGGCCAGCTCTGCCTCGCTGGGTGCATGGGGCCGCGCGGCGCGAAACGGCCGCTCGCGCTGCAGGCGGGCCACCGGTTCGGCGAGATCGGCGCCAGTGTTGTCGGCGGCCAGCTGCAGCCCGATCTGGCGGCCGCCGGTCAGCTCGACATAGACCTGGGCCAGCAGCTCGGCGTCAAGCAGCGCGCCGTGCAGCGTGCGGTGGCTGCGGTCGATGCCATAGCGGGTGCAGAGCGCATCGAGCGAATTCTTGGCGCCCGGGTGGCGGATCCGGGCGAGGGCGACCGTATCGATCATCCGCTCGCGCCCGAGCGGATCGAGCCCGCACTTTTCCAGCTCCATGTTGATGAAGCCGAAATCGAACCCGGCATTGTGCGCGACCAGCATCGAATCGCCGATGAATTCGAGGAACTCGGCCGCCTTTTCGTGGAAGCGCGGCTTGTCCGAGAGGAAGGTGGCGGACAGGCCGTGGACCGCCTCGGCCGCAGCCGGCATGTCGCGATCGGGATTGAGGTAGCAGTGGAAGGTGGCGCCGGTGGTGACCCGATTGACCATCTCGACGCAGCCGATTTCCACCAGCCGGTCACCGCTCCTGGGATCAAGCCCCGTGGTCTCGGTGTCGAATATGATCTCGCGCATTACGCAACCGATATCGGCCCGAGTTTCGGTACTGGCAAGGGGGCGACTCGACTAAATCTGCTCCGAAATGATCGAATGGACCAGGCGCTGCACTGCATGGCGGGTTTCAGCCAGCGAAGTGCCGGTATCGATCACGTAATCGGCCCGCGCGCGCTTCTCGGCATCGGGAACCTGAAGCTTCAGGATCTGGGCGAATTTCTCCTCGGTCATGCCTGGCCGGGCGAGCACACGCTCGCGCTGCTGCTCGTAAGGTGCGGAGACCACCGCCACGGCATCGAGCCCGTGATTACCGGTCTTCTCGAACAGCAACGGGATGTCGAAGACAATCAGCGCCGCCTCGGCATTGTCGGCCAGGAAAGTGCGGCGCATCTCAGCGACTTCGGGATGAACGATCGATTCAAGCAGTTTGAGCGCCTCGGGATTGCCGAACACCGCCGCGCCCAACTTTTGCCGATCGACGCCTTGCGCGCCGGTCGTCCCCGGAAAGGCGCGCTCGATCGGGCCGACACAGGCCCCGCCGGGGCCCTGCAGCTCGTGTACCGCAGCATCGGCATCGAAGACCGGCACGCCGAGGCCGCGCAGCATCGCCGCCACAGCCGACTTGCCCATGCCAATCGAGCCGGTCAAGCCAAGGATGAAGGGTTTGCTCATTGGGTCAGCAGGCTCCGCAGCTGGGCATCGGCGCCGCGCGGGGCAGGAGCGCCGAAGAACTTCTCGAAGGCCACCGCCGCCTGCCCGATCAGCATGGCCAGGCCATCGATCGTCGCCAGCCCTTGGGCCCGGGCCTGCTGCAGGAGGGCGGTGTCGGCGGGTGATGTCACGATGTCATAGACTGTCGCATTGGCCAGAAACCCGCCCCACGGCAGGTCGAGCGGCGGATGGCCCGTCATGCCAAGCGGCGTCGCGTTGACGATCAGGCTGAACACCTCGGGATCGGCCGCGCGCAAGGGGCCAGGGGGCAGCTCGGCCAGGTCGATCAGGAACTCCGGATCCTCGCCAAGATAGTGACCGAATTCGGCCCTGGCCCTGGCCGGATTGCGACTGATCGACCAAATCATGAATTCAGCATGGAACAGCGCATCGATGATCGCCCGCGCCGCGCCGCCGGTGCCGATCACATAGGCAAAGCGATAGTCCTCGTCGCCCAGCAACGGCGCGACCGGCTCGAGAAAGCCCGGCGCATCGGTGTTGTAGCCGGTCAGGCTGCCATCAGCCTCGCGCACCACGGTATTGACCGCGCCGATCCGCGCCGCCTCATCATCGATCCGGTTCAGCAGCGGCATGATTGCCTGCTTGTGCGGCATGGTGACATTGCAGCCGCGCCACAGCGCATCGCCGCGCCGTTCGGCGAGGTAGGCGGCCAGTCCATCGGCGGTAACGTGGCAACGGTGATAGTCTGCAGCAATGCCCAGCTGACTCAGCCAGAAGCCATGGATCGCGGGGCTTTTCGACTGGATGATTGGATCGCCGATCACTTCAGCATAGGGCTTGCTCATGCCGGCAGCACTCCGCGTGCGCGCAAAGCGCCGAGCACCGGCAGGAGCGGCATGCCCAGCACGGTGAAGTGGCTGCCTTCGATTCTCTCGAACAGTTGCACCCCCAGCGCCTCAATCCGGAACACGCCGACACAGCCGCTGACAGCCGGCCATTCTGCCGCAAGGTAGCTTTCGATAAAACCATCGGACAGCGCGCGCACCTTGAGCCGCGCGACATCGGCATGGTCCCACGCAACGACATCGCCCCATGCCAGTGCGGCGGCGCTGTGTAGTTCCATCACCTTTCCAGAGAAGAATGCTAGATGCTCAGCCGCTTCTTCCCGGCTGCGCGGCTTGTCGAACCGGCGGCCTTCGACCGAAACCAGCGAGTCACTCCCCAGCACCCAGGCTTCCGGTTCGCCGCGCGCCACCGCCAGTGCCTTGGCCTTTGCTAGCGCTCGGGCAATGTCAGCCGGCGCAGCGCCAGCCATCTCAGCCTCGATCGCCCGCTCGTCGACCTCAGCCGGTTGTGCGGTGAAGGGCACACCCGCCTCGGTCAGCATCGCCTTGCGCGAAGCACTCTGCGAGGCAAGCACCAGCGAAGTCACCGCTGCTCCTCGCCGGCGTGGCGTTCGTTGTAGATGTTGATCACGGCCGCGGCGGTTTCCTCGATCGAGCGGCGGGTAACGTCGATCACCGGCCAGCCGTTATCGGCAAACATCCGCCGGGCATATTGCACTTCGCTGGTCACCCGGTCCTGGTCGACATAGGCCGTCTCGGGTGCCTGGTTGAGCGACAGCAGCCGGTTGCGCCGGACCTGGACCAGCCGCTCGGGCGCCGTCGTCAGCCCGACCACCAGCGGATGCTTGAGCCCAAACAGCGCCGGCGGCGGCGGGCTTTCCACCACGATGGGGATATTGGCGACCTTGTAACCGCGGTTGGCAAGGTAGATCGAAGTTGGGGTCTTCGAGCTGCGCGAGACGCCGGCCAGGACGATATCGGCCTGCTCCCAGTCTTCCCAGGCCACCCCGTCGTCATGCGCGATGGTATAGTGGATCGCATCGACGCGGGCGAAATAGGCCTCGTCCATCGCGTGCTGGCGGCCGGGGCGAGCATGGGGGTGCTGGCCCAGGGCCCCTTCCAGCGCCTCGATGGCACGGTCCAGGACCGGCACCACCGGCAGGCCCAGCGCCCGGCAGCGCTCTTCCAACCGAACGCGAATCTCGGCATTGGCGAGGGTGAAAAAGACCAGACCCGGGTTGGTGGCGATATCGCCCATGATCCGGTCGAGATGCTGGAGCGAGCGAACCATCGGCCAGAAATGGCGGCTGACCTCGGCTCCCTCAAACTGGGCCAATGCCGCCTTGGCGATCATCTCCAGCGTTTCGCCGGTGGAATCGGACAGAAGATGAAGGTGAAGACGCGGCATCGGGCTCGTGGCTTACCCCTGTGGACAGAGCCCTGCATAAACCACGGCACAAGCCATGGGACAAGTTCGGGGACAGATTCACTGCCCGCTTCCGGCCCTTCCACACAGACCTTGTGGACAAGGGGAAAACGATTCCCACAGGCTGGGGACAGTGGGGACAACCTCTGCTTGACGCGGCTCTGCGCGGATTCGGACCCGCGCTTGCCCCTGTTCAGCCCGGGACAATTCAGGCAAGGGGCACCAATCCCCGCTTTCCACAGGGCCAACTACTTACATAAACCTCATAAGAATCTAATTTGAATTTGATTGGACTCACGAAATGCCCGGTTTGCTGCTCCGTACCCTGTCTGGCGAGAACACGGCTGAGCGGCCCGTCTGGCTGATGCGCCAGGCCGGCCGATACCTGCCGGAATATCGCGCGCTGCGGGCCAGCAAGGGCGGGTTCCTGAACCTGGTCTATGACAGCGAGGCCGCGGCCGAGATCACGCTCCAGCCGATCCGGCGGTTCGGCTTTGACGGCGCGATCCTGTTTTCCGATATCCTGATCGTGCCCTATGCGATGGGCCAGGACCTGGAATTCCTGGTCGGTGAAGGCCCGCACCTCTCGCCCCGCCTGCTCGATGCGGCGCTGACCAGCCTGACTGCGGTACCCGAGCGGCTGAGCCCGATCTACGAAACCGTGCGGCAGGTTAAGGCTGCACTGCCGGGCGACAAGACCATGCTGGGCTTTGCTGGCAGCCCCTGGACCGTTGCGACCTATATGGTGGCGGGGGAGGGGAGCCGCGACCAGCACGATACCCGCGCGCTAGCCTATCGCGATCGGGCCGGTTTCCAGGCAATCATCGATGCGATCGTTGGCGTGACGGTGGAATACCTGATCGGGCAGATTCAGGCCGGTGCCGAAGCTGTGCAGCTGTTTGACAGCTGGTCGGGCAGCCTGGCCCCCAGCGAATTCGAACGCTGGGTGATCGCCCCCAACGCTGCGATTGTACGCCAGCTCAAGGCCAGGGTGCCCAACGTGCCCATCATCGGCTTTCCGAAGGGCGCGGGGGAGAAGCTGGGGGCCTATGCCCGCGAGACCAGGGTCGACGCGATCGGGGTGGATGAAACGATCGATCCAGTGTGGGCGGCGCGCGAGCTGCCGGCCGGCATGCCGGTCCAAGGCAATCTCGATCCGCTGCTGCTGCTGGCCGGCGGGGATGAGCTTGATCGCCAGGCGCTGCGCGTGCTCGAAGCCTTTACCGACCGCCCGCACGTGTTCAACCTGGGCCACGGGATCGGCCAGACCACCCCGATCGAGCATGTCGAGCAATTGCTGGCGCTGGTGCGCGGCTGGAAGCGCTAGTATGGTCCGGCCATGCTTTCGTGGGTGCTCAGCATGACCTATCTCTGGCTCAAGGCCGGCCACATCACCTTTGTGATTTTCTGGATGGCGGGGCTGTTCATGCTGCCGCGTTTCTTCGTCTACCATCAGGAGGCTGAGCCCGGCACGGCCGAGGAAGCCCGCTGGATCGACCGCGAGCGGCGCCTGCTGCGGATCATCCTGTGGCCGGCCATGGGCGTGACCTGGCTGCTGGGGCTGGCGCTGGCCATGTCGATTGGAGCCTTCGCCCAGCCCTGGTTCCATGCCAAGCTGGGTCTGGTGCTGATCCTCAGCGCCTATCACGTCTGGATGGCGGGTTATGCCGCCGACCTGGCCCAGGGCAAGCGGCGGCTGGAAGGCAAGCGCCTCAGGATCCTCAACGAGGTGCCCGGCATCGCCACCGTGCTGATCGCGATCATGGTGATCGTGAAGCCAATCTGACTTTGCGGCGTTGACCGCCCCGGCCCGAAAGCCTATCTGGATCTCGTCCGGCATGGGCGCGCGCCATTGACGACGCGCCGCGATCCGCTTTCTCCAAGCCCTTCGATCGACCGGCCATCACAGCCTGCGCCTATGCGCAACACACGGAAAAAATACGATAATGCATCTTAAAGAACTCAAGAAGAAAACCCCCGCCGAGCTGGTCGAGATGGCCGAAGAGCTTGAGGTTGAAGCCGCATCGACGATGCGCCGCCAGGACCTGATGTTCGCGATCCTCAAGGAACTGGCCGAAGACGGCGAGGAAATCGTTGGGCAGGGCACGATCGAGGTGATGACCGACGGGTTCGGTTTCCTGCGCAGCCCGGAAGCCAATTACCTCGCCGGCCCCGATGACATTTACGTCTCGCCCAACCAGGTTCGCAAATGGGGCCTGCGCACCGGCGATACGGTGGAAGGCGAGGTCCGCGCGCCCAAGGATGGCGAGCGCTATTTTGCCATCACCAAGCTGATCAGCGTCAACTTCGACGATCCTGAAGCGGTTCGCCACCGGGTCAACTTCGATAACCTGACCCCGCTCTATCCCGATGAGCGACTGAACCTTGATACGGTCGATCCGACCGTCAAGGACAAGTCGGCCCGGGTGATCGATATCATCAGTCCGCAGGGCAAGGGCCAGCGCGCGCTGATCGTCGCGCCGCCGCGCACCGGTAAGACCGTGCTGCTGCAGAACATTGCCAAGGCGATCACCGACAACCATCCGGAGGTGTTCCTGCTGGTCCTGCTGGTCGACGAACGTCCGGAAGAAGTTACCGACATGCAACGTTCGGTGAAGGGCGAGGTTATCTCCTCGACCTTTGACGAGCCCGCCACGCGCCACGTCCAGGTCGCCGAAATGGTGATCGAGAAGGCCAAGCGCCTGGTCGAACACAAGCGCGATGTGGTGATCCTGCTGGACTCGATCACGCGCCTTGGCCGCGCCTACAACACCGTCGTGCCCAGCTCGGGCAAGGTCCTGACCGGTGGTGTCGACGCCAATGCCCTGCAGCGCCCGAAGCGCTTCTTCGGTGCGGCGCGCAACATCGAAGAGGGTGGCTCGCTCTCGATCATCGCCACCGCGCTGATCGATACCGGCAGCCGCATGGACGAAGTGATCTTCGAAGAGTTCAAGGGCACCGGTAACTCGGAAATCGTGCTCGACCGCAAGGTCGCGGACA
This sequence comes from Sphingomonadaceae bacterium, assembly GCA_965284665.1. Taxonomy (GTDB): domain Bacteria; phylum Pseudomonadota; class Alphaproteobacteria; order Sphingomonadales; family Sphingomonadaceae; genus Novosphingobium. Next base: position 398,269 of record OZ260108.1, read on the forward strand.
AGCGCATCTTCCCGGCACTCGATGTCGGCAAGAGCGGCACCCGCAAGGAAGAGCTGCTGGTCGGCAAGGACAAGCTCAGCAAGATGTGGGTCCTGCGCCGCATCCTGATGCAGATGGGCACGATCGACGCGATGGAATTCCTGCTCGACAAGATGAAGGATTCGAAGACCAACGAAGACTTCTTCGCGACGATGAACCAGTAATAGGTACCCGGATGGCGGCCGACCTCACTCTGATCGTCGGCTCCACCGGGGCTGGGAAGACCACGTACGCGCGCCGTCTGGCCGACGAGCTGGGCGGCGTGCGCTTTTCGATCGACGAGTGGATGATGACGCTGTTCTGGGCTGACAGCCCGCAGCCGATCGAGTTCCAATGGACGATCGAACGGGTTCGGCGCTGTGAGGCGCAGATCATGGCAGCCGCCCGGCAGATTATCGCGCGCGGGGTCCCCGCGATCCTTGACCTGGGCTTCACCACCAAGGAGCACCGCGATACCTTCCGCGCCTTTGCGGCGGAGGTCGACCTCAGCGTGGCGGTGCACTTCATCGACGTTCCCGCCGACGAACGCTGGTTCCGCGTCAATCGCCGCAACAAGGAACGCGGTGAGACCTATGCCATGCAGGTCGACCGGCAGATGTTCGACTTCATGGATGCAATGTGGGAACCGCCGCTTGAGCCTGAATGGTCAGCAAACGGCGGTTGCCGGATCGATGGTTCGGGCTCGATCCGACCCTAGCCGGCCGCGGCCTGGAGCTGCGCCGCCATCATCTCCCACAGCTTGTTGACCGCCTTGACCGGGCGGACCATGACCTTGAAATCGATGATCTTTCCGTCATCGCCAAAGCGGATCAGGTCGATCCCATTGACGTGTACCCCGTCGATCTCGCAGGTGAACTCGAGCAGGGCATCGTTGCCCTCAACGATCTCACGGACATAGGTGAAGCTGTCGTTGCCCAGCACCTTGGCCGCGCTCAGCAGGTACATCATGGCCTTGGCCTTGCCCGCTTGCGGGCTGTGCACCACCGGTGAGTGAAACACGGCATCATCAGCCAGCTGGGCCGAGAGCAGCGCTGGATCGCCGCCGCTGGCCATATAGGCATGCCAGGCGGCAACACCGGGGTGAGTGGACATGGGCAGGCTCCTTCTCGCACGGGTTTGGCCAGACAATGGCGCGACTTGCGCCAAAGTTCCAGTCTGCCCTAAGCCCTTGCCATGAGCACAGAGCGCCAGACAATGATTGCCCAGGGCATGCAGGCCCTCGCCGCGCGCGATCATGCCCGCGCAGGTGCCTTGCTAAGGGAAGCCGCGCAGGGCGCTCCACCCGAGGATTTCCCCTGGCCGGCGCTGGCCAATGCCGAACTGGCGCTGGGGCACAACGAAGCCGCCGAGGCCGCAATCGATCGCCAACTTGCCCTGGCGATTCGCGATGTCGGCGCGCTGCTGCTCAAGGGCCTGCTGCGCGAGCGGGCCGGCGATGCCCGGGCGGCGATCAGCTTCTATCGCACGGCCCAGGCGCAAATGGCCTTCGATGGCCGCATACCGCCCGAGCTGGTCCAGTTGGAGGCCCACGCCCGCGCCTACCTCGCCAGTGCGAGCGATGACTTCACCGGCCATCTGCTGGGCGAATTGGGGGACAAACTCAGTCCGGCGATGCGCGAAGCGGTGGATCTGCTGACGGGCAAGCGGCAGGTCTATCTGCAGCAGCCGACGATGTTCTACTATCCTGGCCTGCCGCAGCGCCGCTGCTACGATCCGGCCGAGTTTCCCTGGCTGGAAGGCATGCTGGAGCTGGTTCCGGCCATGCAGGAAGAGCTTGCTGCTGTGATTGCCAGCGGCGACCAGGGTTTCGATCCCTATGTCCGCCACAACCCGGATCGCCCCGCCCCGGCCAATCACCTGCTTGAACGCAAGGACTGGTCAGCCTTCTACTTCTGGCGCGATGGTGCCGTGGTGGAGGAGAATGCCGCCCGCTGTCCGGCCACCATGGCCGCGCTCGAACTGGCCCCCATGCCGGTCAGCCCCGGTCGCTCGCCCAATGCCCATTGGTCGAGCCTGCTGCCGGGGACCCATATCAAGCCGCACTGCGGCATGCTCAACACGCGGTTGATCTGCCACATTCCGATCCGCACCGCGCCAAACTGCTGGCTGCGCGTCGGCAGCGACACCCGCAGCTGGGAGCCAGGGGTGCCGCTGATCTTCGACGATTCGATCGAGCACGAGGCGAAGAACGACGGTCCGCAGCGCCGCGTGGTCCTGCTGTTCGAGATCTGGCGGCCCGAAGTGCCCGAAGAAGACCGCGCGGCGATCGCGCGGATCTTCCAGGCGATCGGCAGCTACGCCTCAGGCTAGGTTGGCGGCGAGGAAGGCCTTGGTCCGACTGTCAGCCAGCTGTGCCCCGGCTTCATCGCGGCGATCACCCATTTCGGCAGCGAAGCCGTGATCCAGCCCTGCGTAGTCGTGCAGCGTCACCTTGGGGTGGTTGTCCAGCCCAGCATGGATTGCCGCCTGCGCCTCGGCCCCAACGAAGTGGTCGGCGGTCGGGATGTGCAGCATCAGCGGGTTGGCGATGGCGTGGCTTTCACCCAGCATCTGATCGATCATCACGCCGTAATAACCGACCGAGGCATCGATATCGGTCCGTGCCGCCGCCATATAGGCCATCCGCCCGCCCAGGCAGTAACCAACCAGGCCGACCTTGCCGACGCCTTCGGTCCGGCGGATGTGATGGATCGCGGCCTCGATATCCTGGATGCCCAGGTCCGGATCGTACTGGCCGAAATAGCCGAAGGCTTCCTGCAGCTGCTCCGGCACATCGGGATCGAGCTCGACGCCCGGGGCAAAGCGCCAGAATATATCGGGGGCGATTGCCAGATAGCCTTCGCTGGCCCAGGTTTCGCACTTCTGCTGGATGCCGGGATTTACCCCGAAGATCTCGGGAATCACGATGATCGCGGCCTTGGGGATGCCTGCCGGGCGGGCGACATAGGCTGGAATCTGGGCCGCGCCGCCAAGTGAGGGGAACTGGGTGTTGGTGGCCATGGAAATCTCCGCTGTTGGGGGTTGGTGCCAATATGTCGGCTGGATGGACTTTGCCAAGGGCCTGTGCCAGCTTGATCGCGGGAACCAGGAACGCGGGCAAGGAGACCATAATGAAGATCAATGTCGAGATCGACTGTACCCCGGAAGAGGCGCGTTCGTTCCTTGGCCTGCCCGATGTCGGCAAGGCCAACCAGTTTTATATCGAGGCGATTTCCAAGGCCATGAAGGGTGCCGGCAATGTCGAGCAGATCCAGGACATCGCCAAGAACATCGCACCGATGGGGCAGATGGGCCTCAAGCTGTTCCAGCAATTTGTCGAGAATGGAGCCGCCTTCGCAGCCGGGGCCAAGAAGAAGTCGGACGACTGAGCCGATTTCCGCCACCATCCCCGCCAGCCCATGAACGACACGATCTTCGCCCTGTCGAGCGGCGCGCCGCCGGCCGCTATCGCGGTGGTCCGGGTCAGTGGCCTGCAGGCTGGTGCGGCGCTGCAGGCCCTGGCGGGTCGTCTGCCGCCCGAACGGCGCGCCGTCGCAACCACACTGCGCGATGGGGCCGGAGCATTGCTTGACCGGGCGCTGGTCCTGTGGCTGCCCGGGCCCAGCACCGCCACGGGTGAGGACACGGCCGAACTGCACCTCCATGGCGGCCGGGCGGTGGTGGCCGCAGTTTCCGCAGCGCTGGATGCCTTGCCCGGCCTGCGCGCAGCCGAACCGGGCGAATTCACCCGCCGTGCCTTTGCCAATGGCCGGATCGATCTGGCTGAAGCCGAAGGCCTCGCCGACCTGCTCAATGCCGAGACCGAGCTGCAACGCCAGTCGGCGCTGGCCATGGCGGGCGGAGCTTTCTCGCGCCAGGTCGAAGTGTGGCGGGAACAACTCCTTGAGCTGTCCGCCTCGGTCGAGGCCGTGCTCGATTTCGCTGACGAGGACGATGTCGCGCTTCTGCCGGCTGATTTCCTCCAGGGGGTCGATGCCTTGCCGGCGCAGATTGCCACCTGGCTGGCGCGGCCGCGCGCCGAGGTGTTGCGCGAAGGCTTCCGGGTGGTTATCGCCGGCCCGCCAAATGTCGGAAAAAGCACTTTATTCAATATCTTGGTTCAATCCGAGGCGGCCATCGCCACCCCGATTGCCGGAACCACGCGCGACGTGCTGACGCGCCCGGTTGCCTATGCCGGGGTCCCATTTCTGTTCGCCGATACTGCCGGCCTCCATGATGCGACCGACGATGTGGTTGAGGCGATCGGGATCGAACGCGCGCTCGAAGCCCTCGACCGGGCTGACCTGGTGCTGTGGCTGGGGCCCGAAGGCGAGGGGCCAGTTGGCGCCTGGGAAGTGTCGGCGCAGTGTGACCGGCCGCAGGGTGTGGCAAAGCGCCAGGCGCGTCACCGTGTCTCGGCGGTGAGCGGCGAGGGGATTGCGGCGTTGATCGCTGATCTGGTCGCCACGGCCCGTCAAGCCATGCCCAAGCCCGGTGAGGCGGCGCTGAACCAGCGCCAGCACGATCTGCTGCTTGAGGCCGCCCGCGCGCTCCAGGCGGCTGAGGACGAGACGGATCCCCTCCTGGTGGCCGAAGCGCTCCGCCTGGCGCGGGTCGCGTTTGATGCCCTGCTGGGCCGAACCACAACCGAGGACATGCTCGATGCGCTGTTCGGGCGCTTCTGCATCGGGAAGTAGCCCGCGCGGCGCAAAAGCTGTTCCACGTGAAACATCGCTCGGCTAAAGGCCGCAGCAAGCATGGACCAGTTTGACATCATCGTAGTGGGCGGCGGGCACGCCGGGGTCGAAGCGGCTGCCGCGGCCGCGCGGATGGGCGCGCGCACGGCGCTGGTCAGTTTTGATCTCGATGCTATCGGGGCGATGAGCTGCAATCCGGCGATTGGCGGGCTCGGGAAGGGCCACCTGGTTCGTGAGGTAGATGCCTGCGACGGGATCATTGCCCGCGCTGCCGATGCCGGGGCGATCCATTACCGAATGCTCAACCGTTCCAAGGGTAGCGCCGTGCAGGGCCCGCGCGTCCAGGCCGATCGCAAGCGGTTCAAGGCGGCTGTCCAGCAACTGTTGGGCCAACAGGGTGACCTGGCGCTTGTGCATGGCGAAGCGGCGGCGTTGCGGCTGTCAGGCGGGCGTGTCGCCGGGATTGACCTGGCCGATGGCACCCCGCTCGCCGCCCGCGCCGTGGTGCTCTGCACTGGCACCTTCCTGGGGGGCGTGCTGTTCCGGGGTGAAGAACGGCTGGTCGGTGGGCGGATCGGTGAGGCTTCGGCCCAACGCCTTGCGACACAGCTGCGTGAAGCCGCGCTGCCGATGGCGCGGCTCAAGACCGGTACCCCGCCGCGGCTTGATGGCCGGACGATCGATTGGGCCATGCTCGAAGAGCAGCCTTCGGATTCCGATCACTGGACCATGTCCGCGCTGCCGGTTGCCCATGGCGGGGCAGGGCGCGCGCTGCCGCAGGTGTTCTGCGCGATTACCCGCACCAACGTCCGCAGCCATGACGTGATCCGCGCAAACCTGCACCGTTCGCCGCTGTTTTCCGGGGCTATCGGGGCGCAGGGGCCACGCTATTGCCCGTCAATCGAGGACAAGATCCACCGCTTTAGTGACCGTGATGGGCACCAAGTTTTCCTTGAGCCGGAAGGCCTGGACACGCACCTGGTCTATCCCAATGGCATCTCCACTTCGCTACCGGCCGATGTTCAGCTGGCCATGCTGCGGACCATGGAAGGTCTTGAGCAGGTTGAGATGGTCGTGCCGGGCTATGCGGTTGAGTACGATCATATTGATCCGCGCGCCTTGCGGCCCAGCCTGGAACTGCGCGACTTGCCCGGGCTCTACTGCGCGGGGCAGATCAACGGCACGACGGGCTATGAAGAGGCAGCCGCCCAAGGCCTGGTCGCGGGCATGTCCGCTGCAGCGGAAGTGCTGGGGCGCCAGCCGATCGCGCTCGATCGCGCCAACTCCTACATGGCGGTGATGATCGATGACCTGACCCTGCACGGGGTGAGTGAGCCTTATCGGATGCTGACGGCGCGGGCCGAATACCGGCTGCGGCTGCGGGCTAACAATGCCACGACCCGGCTGACTCCGCTGGCACTGGCCGCTGGCTGTATCGGCCCGCAGCGGACCGAATGGTTCGCGCGGCGCGAAGAAGCCCGTGCCCGGATTGGCGCGGCCTTGGATGGGACAGTGACCGGCCACGAGCTAGCCACGGCCGGCCTACCTGTGCGGGCCGACATTGGCCGCCTGCCGCTGCGCGAATGGCTGCGGTTCGGGGGAGTGGACCTCGAGAGCTTGTCACCCTGGCTGGGTGAGAATCTGTACGGCGATCCGGAGCTCGCAGCAGAACTCGCCGAGGATGCGGCCTATGCCCCCTACCTCGCCCGGCAGGACAGCGAATTGGCCGATCTGCGCGCGGGTGAGGCGCTGCCGCTCGGCGATGACTTCCCTTATGCCGTGATTCCGGGGCTTTCGCGGGAAATGGTGGAACGGCTGACCCTGGCCCGCCCCGCCACATTGGCGGCGGCTGGGCGGCTTCCGGGAATCACCCCGGCGGCGCTCGCGGCTCTGCTGGTTCATGCCCGCCGCCGCGCCGATATCGCCGCATGATCGCGACCGAACAGCAGGCCCGCGCCTGGCTTGCGGCCTTGCCGGAATGGGATGTTGTTGCAGCCGAACGAATCGAACGGCTGATCGCCCTACTGGTCGAGGAGAATGCGCGGCAGAACCTGGTTGCCGCCGCCAGCCTGCCGCTGGTCTGGCAGCGCCATATCGCCGATTCCGCGCAATTGCTGCCGCATGTTCCACGTGAAACATCCTCGCCCTGGCTCGACTTGGGGACCGGTGCAGGTTTTCCGGGACTGGTGATTGCGGCGCTGCGGCCCGATTGTGAAGTGGTCATGGTCGAATCGCGGGCGAGGCGGATCGAGTGGCTTGAGCGCGCGCGAATCGCATTGGGGCTGGAACACGCCCGCGTTGTCGGTGCGCGGCTCGAGCAGGTCGAGTCCCGGCCATTCCGCGTCATTTCGGCACGGGCCTTCGCTCCACTCGTCCGATTGCTTGACCTATCCGCACGCTTTTCCACAAAGGACACGTTGTACCTGTTGCCCAAGGGGCGCTCGGCGAAGCAGGAACTGTCAGAGCTCAAGGAATGGAATCACCTGTTCCACGTGGAACAGTCGCTGACCGATCCTGAGGCGGGGGTCATTGTTGGCCAGCTGCTCGGCAAAAAGGGGAGAAAACCGTGATTCGCATGGCGATCGCAAACCAGAAGGGCGGGGTGGGCAAGACCACCACGGCGATCAACCTTGCGACCGCGCTGGCCGCCACCGGCTCGAAAGTGCTGCTGATTGATCTCGATCCGCAGGGCAATGCTTCGACCGGGATCGGCATCGCCACTAACGACCGCGAACGTTCGACCTATGACCTGCTGGTCGACCAGATGCCGCTCAGCGAATGTGTTTCCTCAACAAGGATCCCAGGGCTCGATATTGTCCCGGCCACGGTGGACCTGTCGGGTGCCGAGGTTGAGCTGGTTTCGGTCGAGAATCGCACTGCTCGCCTGCGCCAGGCCCTCTCGTCTGATACCGGGCATGACATCTGCCTGATTGATTGCCCGCCGTCGCTCGGCCTGCTCACGCTCAACGCGCTCTGTGCCGCCGATACCCTGCTGGTCCCGCTACAGTGCGAGTTTTTCGCGCTCGAGGGGCTCAGCCAGCTGCTCCAGACCGTGGAGCGGGTTCAGCAGCGCTTCAACCCGGATCTCGGCATCATCGGCGTGGCGCTGACCATGTTCGATCGCCGCAATCGTCTGACCGACCAGGTCGCGGACGACGTCCGCTCCTGCCTGGGGCCACTGGTGTTCGAATCGGTCATCCCGCGGAACGTCCGCCTGTCCGAGGCGCCCAGCCATGGCCTGCCGGCGCTGGTCTATGATCATTCCTGCGCGGGAAGCCGCGCTTACATCGCCCTGGCCCGCGAAGTGATTGGCCGCCTGCCCGAGTCGAGGAAAGCCGCATGAGCGACGACAACATCACCAGCACCGCCCCGCAGGCTGCCGCCAAGAAGAAGCCGCTGGCGCTTGGGCGCGGCCTTGGCGCGCTGCTCGGCGAAACCCGCCGCGAAGAACCGCTGGTCAATCCGGCTGCGCTATCGACCGCCCCGGGGGCAGCAGTAGCCAAGGATGGCCTGGCCTTGCTGGCGGTCGCTGCGATCGTGCCGCATCCGGGCCAGCCGCGCCGCCACTTCGATGAGGCTGCGCTGGATGAACTGGCTGCCTCGATCGCCGCACGCGGGGTGATCCAGCCGGTGATCGTCACACCGCACGGCGCAGGACGGTGGCGGCTGGTTGCCGGTGAACGCCGCTGGCGTGCCGCGCAGCGGGCACAACTCCATGAAATTCCAGCAATTATTCGTGATCTGGACGAGCGGGAGGTTACCGCCCTCGCGCTGATCGAGAATCTCCAGCGCGAGGATCTCAATCCGATCGAAGAGGCCCGCGCCTACCACCGCCTCGCTGACGATGAGGGCCTGACCCAGGCCGAGATTGCCAAGCTGGTCGACAAGAGCCGCAGCCATGTCGCCAACCTTCAGCGGCTCCTGACCCTGCCGGACAGCGTGATCGCGCTGGTCGAAGGGGGCAAACTCTCGATGGGCCATGCCCGCGCGCTGGTCGGGACCGAGAATGCGGCTGAGCTGGCTCAGCAGGCTGTCGCGAGGCAGCTGTCGGTTCGTGAAGTCGAACGCCTGACCCGCCGCAAGGATGCGCCCGCCACTCAGCGGCGCGCCCGCAGCGAGCGGGATAACGCCAACTCGGCGGATATCGCGGCAGTCCAGGCGCACCTTGAGGAATTCCTCGGCCTGTCAGTGCGAATCAATGCTGATGCGGACCCGCGCTCGGGCGCGGTAACCATCCGCTACCGCACACTCGATCAGCTCGACCTGATCTGCCAGCGCCTGACTGGCGGCGGAATCTAGCAGCACAGCCGTAAATGCGGGAATCTGCGGAGCCAGGCGTTAACACCAGGCCCCGATCGGTTAACCATACCCAAAAGTAATCCCACAACTCCGTGAAACTACAAGCATTCCTGCGAATGGGGGGCTGCCGTCCATTCGGGCGGCGCCATCACGCTGCAGGTTTGACTGCTTGGAAGGGATTACTAACACCATGCGCAATACGCTTCGCATCGCTCTCGTCGGCGCCGCTCTCAGCGCCGTTTCGTTTGCTTCGGCCGCATCGGCCGCCACTTCGGCCACTGCCAACGCTTCGGCTGAAGTGCTCAGCACCCTGACCCTCACCGCCGATTCGGCGCTGAACTTCGGTCAGATCGCTGCCAACACCGGCGGCGACGTCACCGTCAATGCGGACGGGACTGTTGCTTCGACGGGTTCGCTCATTTCGACCGGCACCCGCGCGCCGGCCGGCTTCACCGTCGGCGGCACGCCGAACGCCAACGTCGTCGTCACGCTGCCGGCCTCGGCCACGCTGACCCGCGCCCTCGGCACCGAAACGATGTCGATTAGCGGCTTCAACAGCAATCCTCCGGGCGCTTTCCAGCTGGACACTCTGGGCGCAGCCACCTTCAACGTCGGCGGCACGCTGACCGTTGCTTCGGGCCAGGTCGCCGGTGTCTACAGCGGGACCTTCAACGTCTCGGTTGAATACCAGTAAGTTATAGCGAACCCGGCTGCCGCAGTGCAGCCGTGGGGAGACCATGGGCCGCATCCGCCACGCGCGGGTGCGGCCCTTTGCTTTGCTCACTGCAAGCAGGCATCCTTAGCGGGAAATTAACCCTGTTTGCCTAGAACCTACGCAGAAGCCGCAGGTCCCGTCGTGGGACTTCGGCAAGGAATTGCTTCTGCCAAGGGTTCGCAGCCAATGCTGTCCATTTCTTCGATCCGCCACTTTGTTCTGGGCCTTGGTGCCCTGGCCGCCACGCTCGGCACCAGTCCTGCGCTGGCGCAGGGTGACCTGCTGGTTGCACCGACCCGCGTGATTATCAACGGCGGCGGCAATGCCGAAGTGGTGCTGAGCAACATTGGCAGCCAGGCCGCGACCTATCGCATCGGAGTTGAACTGCGACGGATGGAGCCGGATGGCGACTTTGCCGATGTGACCGAGGCCGAGGCCAGCGCCACCGAAAAGGCTGCGCTGGAAATGCTGCGTTATGCGCCCAAGCGAATCACGCTGCTGCCAGGCCAGCCCCAGGCGATTCGCCTGAGCGCGCGGCCCGCGCTGGAACTGCCGGACGGCGAATACCGCGTCCATATGAGCTTCCGCGCCGTGCCGCCGGCACTCTCGCCCGAAGCCGCCCAGGAACAGGCCACTGCGGGCCAGCTCGCGATCCGATTGACCCCGGTCTACGGAATCACGATCCCGGTCTTTATTCGCAAGGGTCGGCTTGAGGCTGGGGCGACGATCGCCAATCCGCGGCTGGGCGGCAATGCCACCAGCAAATGGCTTGAGCTCGACATGCGCCGCACCGGCCAGCGCTCGGTCTATGGCGAGATCCTCGGCAAGCGCGGCAGTGAACAGATCTTCCTGATCAAGGGTGTGGCGATCTACCCCGAAGTCCAGGGCCGCTCGGTCAGGATCCCGTTGAATGTTGAGCAGATCGCCAAGCTCTCGGGCCCGATCCGCATCGAATACCGCGAACTCCCCGAAAACGGCGGTCAGCTGATCGCCGAGATCACCTCGGTCGTGCGCTGAGCCGATGAAACCGAAAGTGGGAAGCGAAAGCTGACGTCATGAGGGGCAACCTCCCACCGCTGCGCCTTGTCGCCGCCCTGCTTGGGGCGGCGCTCGGCGTTGTGGGAGCGAGCGCCCCGGCTCACGCCCAAGCCTGGAGCGCGAACGAGGACGATTCGCTGCTGCTCGAACTGCGCAGTGGTCAGTATCGCCTGGGTGAACCGCTCCGCGGCTACCAGACCCCCGCCGGTGTCTGCGTCGATCTTGCTGATCTGATCCAGGCGCTCGACCTGCCGGTGCGACTTGACAAGAAGTCGCGCCGCGCAACCGGGTGGCTGTTCGCGGAGGATCAACGCTTCACCCTCGATCGCGATTCCGATACGGTACAAATCGTGAACGGAAATCGCGGAATCGCCAAGGATGCGATCCACGATACGTCGGAGGGCTGGTGCGTCGATCTCAAGGCGTTGTCAGGCTGGATGGGGGTCCGTTTTCGGGCTGACCTTTCAAACCTGGCGGTCGTGCTGGAATCCGATCGCAAGCTGCCGTTCCTCGAAGCGATCGAGCGCAAAAGTCGCGCCGCGCGACTTCGCCAGCCCAAGTTCGCCGAATTCGACCTGTCCAAGCTGCCCCAGGCGCAGGCACCTTACCAGAGCTGGCGCATGCCCTCGGTCGATGTCCATATCCAGGGGCAGTGGACCCGCAATATGGGCGCGCGTGCTCAGTTCGAAGCACTCGCATCGGGCGAGGCATTGGGCCTCAGCTACACTGCACGCCTTGCGGGCAGCACCGACAACGGCGCCGATACGCTGCGCCTCAAGCTGTTCCGCAACGATCCGTCGGCCGAATTGCTCGGCCCGCTCAAGGCGACGCAGGTTGCGCTGGGCGATGTCGAATCGCTGCGCGGCGCGCTAACCGCGCAAACCGCTTACGGGCGCGGCGCCTTTGTATCCAACCGTCCGCTCAATCGGCCGGGTCGCTTCGGCGTGACCTCGCTCAGCGGCACCATGCCAGCGGGTTGGGATGCCGAACTCTATCGCAATGGCGAATTGCGCGCCTATCAGGCCGATCGCGGCGATGGCCGCTACCGGTTTGACGATATCGAACTGCTGTGGGGCCAGAACGACTTCGAAGTCGTGCTCTACGGCCCGCAAGGGCAGATCAAGCGCGAGCGCAGCAGCGCTCCGGTTGGAATCGAGAGCCTGCCAGCCGGCAAGACCTGGTATTGGGCGGGTGTGGTCGATGCCGGGCAGGATCTGATCGATCTCAGCAAGACTTTCAGCGATCCCAACACCGGCTGGCGCTGGGGCGTTGGCGTGGAACGCGGGATTGACCGACGAACCACGGCCGGCGTCGAATATCAGAGCGTGATGTTCGCCGGCCGCCGCCGCCACTACATCGAAGGAACTGTCCAGCGCGCGCTGGGCCGCATGCTGCTCGAAGTGAGCGGCGCGCAGCAGCTTGGCGCGGGCCGGGCCTTCCAGGCCAAGGCGCTCGGGCGGTTTGGTGCGATTCGCTATGACGCAGAGGCGCTGTGGGTCGATGGCGACTTCGAAAGCGAGCTGGTCGAAGCCCAGCAGCGCCGCGAATATGGCCTGCGGCTGAGCACATCGGTCAAGATGGGCACCTGGCGCCTGCCGGTTGAGACCGGAATTCGCCATTTCCAGACCCGCACGGGGGCAAAGGTTACCGAATGGTTAATCCGCTCGGCGCTGCAGCTGCACCGCACCTCGCTGACCACCGAGCTTTCGCGCCGCACCGCGCGCGGCCCGGCCACGGCACTGGCCGGTGAAGATCTGGGCACCAAGCTCAACCTGATCGCGAATACCGCGATCGGACCGGTGCGCCTGCGCGGCGCGGCGCGCTTCGCACTCGACGGCCAGCGCCGCGGTCTGGAGAATGCCCAGGCTGTGGCCGAAACCGGCCTCGGTAAGAGCTCGACGCTGCGGCTGGGCTATGAACACGATGCCACATCGCACCGCGATGAGGTGATGCTCGGCTGGGTTCGCCAGTTCGATCGCTTCGCGCTGCGCACCGAAGGCCGGCTCGATACGCGCGGCCGCTTGACGCTGGGTCTGACCCTGGGCTTCAGCCTCGGGCCCGATCCGGTCGACGGCGGCTGGCGGATGTCGCGCCAGCGGCTCGCCGAATCCGGTCAGGCTGCGGTCGAGGTGTTTCGCGACGAGAATGGCGATGGCTATCGCCAGGCTGGCGAAGGGCTGGTCGAAGGCGTCTCGGTCGAGGCCGGTTTCCGCCACACCGAAGCGCCGACCAACAAGGCCGGCCGCGCCGTGATCGACGGCCTGACGCCTTATGTCCCGGTGCTGGTCTCGATTGATGCCGGCACGCTGCCCGATCCGCTGCTTCAGCCCAAGGGCCAGGGCGTGGTCGTGGTGCCGCGCCCGGGCGTGGCCGCCAAGATCAGTCTGCCGCTCGCCCCGACCGGCGAACTGGAAGCGCTGTTGCTTGGGCCTGATGGCGAGCCACGCGACGGGGTGGTGATCGAGCTGACCGACACGGCGGGCCGCGTGGTGCGCCAGGTCCAGAGCGACTTTGACGGCTATGTGCTGTTCGATTCCGTGCCCTATGGCGACTATCGCCTGCGGATCGGTGCGGCGAGCGCAGCGGCGCTTGGGGTGAAGGCTGATCTGGGCACTGCGCTGCGGATCGATCGGGCCAACCCTTCGCTGCGGCTGGGCCGGATCCGGCTGCAATCGCTGGTTGCGGCGCAGGTCGCCGCGCTGCCTTAACCGGGCGATTAAATTCCGGTTGACCGGCGCGCGGGGCAGCGCCAAACCTCTGGCCAATCCAAATCAGCCAGAGGGAAACCCCATGTCGCTCGATTCGCTTGCCCGCACCGCCTACACCGAAGATCACGAGGCTTTCCGCCAGACCGTGCGCCGCTTCATGCAGGAAGAGATTGCGCCCAACGGGGCCCAGTGGGCCGAGGACGGGATCGTCCCCAAGTCGATCTGGCCCAAGGCGGGCGAGCTGGGCCTGCTCTGCCCGACCGTGCCCGAGGAATACGGCGGCCTGGGACTCGACTTCGGCTATAACGCCATCGTTGACGAGGAAGCGGCCTATCACGGCGGCGTGACCACCGGCTTCTCGCTGCAGTCGGACATCGTGGTCAGCTACATCGTCAACTACGGCTCGGAAGAGCAGAAGCGCCACTGGCTGCCCAAGTTGGTTTCGGGCGAGGTGATCACTGCCATTGCCATGACCGAACCGGGTACCGGTTCCGACCTGCAGGGCATGCGGACCACCGCGAAGAAGGACGGCAACCATTACGTGATCAACGGGTCAAAGACCTACATCACCAATGGCCAGAACGCCGACCTGATCCTGGTCTGCTGCAAGACCGACACCGAAGTGCAGCCGGCCTACAAGGGCGTCTCGATCGTGCTGGTCGAAGCTGACCGCGAAGGCTTCAAGCGCGGCCGCAACCTCGACAAGATCGGCCAGGACGAAGCCGATACCTCGGAGCTGTTCTTCGAGGACGTGCGCGTGCCGATCACCAATTGCCTCGGCCAGGAAGGGATGGGCTTCATCTATCTGATGAGCGAGCTGCCGCAGGAGCGCCTGTCGATCGCCGTTTCGGCCATGGCCGGTTCGCAACGCGCCTTCGACATGACGGTTGAGTACACCCGTGACCGTAAGGCCTTCGGCAAGCCGATTCTCGATTTCCAGAACAGCCGTTTCGTGCTGGCCGATCTCAAGGCCAAGCTGCAGGTCGGCTGGGCGCACCTTGATTGGGCTCTCGCCCGCCACCTCAAGAAGGAACTGACCCCCGAGGAAGGTGCCGCCGCCAAGCTGTGGCACACCGACCTGCAGTGGGAAGTCATGGACAAGTGCCTGCAGCTGTTCGGCGGGGCAGGCTACATGAACGAGTATCCGATCGCCCGAATGTGGCGCGCGGCGCGCGTGACCCGGATCTTCGGCGGCACCAACGAGATTATGAAGGAGCTGATCGGGCGCAAGCTCTGATCAGACTGCGCTGATACAGAAAAGGCGGGGAACCGGAATTGGGTTCCCCGCCTTTTTCTTTGCCGGAGGTTCGGCTCAGTTGCTGCGGATGCGCTTGTCGGGAACGATCCGCACCCGCTTGTCCGGTACTGCGCGACGCGGGATATAGCGCTTGGCCGGGCGGGCGACCGGCACCCATTCCTCGATCACTTCGGTCTCAGTGCAATCCTGCCGCGGCGCGGCGGGAGCGGCCACGTTAGTCATCGCGACCGGCACCATCACCATCATCGGCTGCATGGCATAGCCATAGCTCATCTGGCCGTGGGGATAGCCGTAGCCATAGCCACTATAGCCAGGGCCGTAGCTCGCCATATGGCGATCGAGATAACTCTCGCAATAATCGCGCGCGCGGCGGCGGTCGGACGAATCGCCGATAGCGGCGCCGGCGACGGCACCAGCAACGCCGCCAACCACGGCCCCGACCGTCCGGTTGCCGCGGCCGGCAATGGCGCTACCGGCCACTCCGCCAACGAGCCCGCCCAGCACGCCACCGGTGACCTTGCCCTTGCCGCCAAAGCGCTGGCGGCACTCGGCCAGCCAGTCTGCCCGAGCTTCTTCCCAGGCGACACGGTCAGGGCCAGGGTGGCCCATCGGCATGACATTGGGGCCGGCCGGCATCGGCGGGAGCGCAGTGGGCTGGGCGTGGGCAGCGGGTGCCTGTTTCCACTCTGGCAGCGGATCGTTGACCGTATCGCCGAAGACCCGGCCTTCGGCATCGGTGGCAGGCTGGTCAGCTGCCAGGGCCGGAGCGGCCAGGCCGGCAAGCCCGGCCGCCAGAACGAGATGAAGCGCTTGCGCACGCGGTGACATCGGCAATCCCCTGTTATGCCGGAGCGATTCCCGGCCTTAACCTGGAATTTAGCATCGCCCGTCCCGGAAAACCAAGCAGGCCAGGGGATTTGTGACTCGCCTGTCCCGTTTCGGAGCAGGGCAGGCCGGTTAGATTGCCGGGGCGATCGCCGCTGCCAGCGCCTCGATCCCGGTGGCATCCTCCGCATCGAAGCGGGCAGGTTCGGGGCTGTCGAGATCGATCACCGCAATGACCCGGCCATCGCGCCAGACGGGCACGACCAGTTCTGAGCGGCTGTCCGCATCGCAGGCGATATGGCCCGGAAAGGCGTGCACGTCTGGCACCAGCTGCGTTGCGCCTTTAGCCAGCGCGGTGCCGCAAACCCCCTGGCCGGCTGCGATCCGGATGCAGGCGGTCTTGCCCTGGAATGGACCCAACACGAGGCTCCCATCAACCGTGCGATAGAACCCGGCCCAGTTGAGCCGCGGCAGGAACTGCCAGATTAGCGCGGCGAGGTTGGCCATATTGGCCACGCCATCCGGCTCATCCTGGATCAGCGCGCGGGCGGCCGCGACCAGATCGGCATAGAGTTCAGGCTTGGGCTGGTTGGGATCGGGGGCAAAGGCAAACATGGCGCCGCCATAGGGCAAAGCCGGACTTGTCAAAAGGGACATTGGTCAAAAGGTTGATTGTCCCGCGGCCCCAGCCCGCTTATCAGTTGCACCATGTCCAGACTTCGCAAGTGGCTGCTCGGCAGCCTCGCCGTCCTTATCGTTATCATCGGTCTGGGCTATGTCCTGACCCGGCCGACCCCGGCCAAGCATACGCCGGACGAGCTGTCGGGCCGCGATCCGCTGATCGTCGAGCCGCAGGTGGAACGCTTCCCCTCGATCCGCATCGCCAAGCCTGTCGGTTGGGCGGCAAACGAAACGCCGACCGCTGCCAAGGGACTGGTCGTCAACCGCTTCGCCGACGGGCTGGATCACCCGCGCGTGATCCTGGCGCTTCCGAACGGTGACGTCATTGCGGCGGAGGCCGATGCGCCCAAGGGTAACCTGGGCAGCGGTCTCGAGGCGATGGTCGCCAAGCTGCTGATGGGCGGCGCCGGGGCCCAGCAGGGCTCGCCCGACCGGCTCGTGCTGCTGCGCGATGCCGATGGCGATGGCAAGGCCGAGGAACGCCACGTTCTGCGCCAGGGCAATGGCCTCGCCTCTCCCTCGGGCCTCGGCTGGCGCGACGGCGCGCTTTATGTCGCCAATCACGATGCAGTGCTTTCATTCCCCTACCAGTTGGGTGAGACGGCGCTGGCCGGTGAAGCGAAGAAGCTGATGGACCTGCCCCCCTCGGGCAATCACTGGATGCGCAATTTGGTGCTTAGCGCCGATGGGGCAAAGCTCTACGTCGCGGTCGGTTCGTCTTCGAACATCGCCGAAAAGGGCTTCGAGATCGAACAGGGCCGCGCCGCGATCTGGGAGCTTGACCTGAAGAGCGGCCGTGCCCGTCAGTTCGCGCAGGGTCTGCGCAACGCCAATGGGATGGACTGGAACCCCTCGAGCGGCGAGCTGTGGACGGTCGTCAACGAACGCGACATGCTTGGCCCGGATCTGGTGCCGGACTACCTGACCAATGTGCCGGTCGGCGCGCACTATGGCTGGCCGTGGCTCTACTGGAAGAAGTACGATGATGATCGTGTCGTCGGCCTGCCGCCAGACTTTATCGATGAGTATGTCCGCAAGCCCGAGTACGGCCTGGGTGCGCATATGGCCCCGCTCGGCCTCGCCTTCCTGCGAGGGGGTGAGAAGATGGGCCCGGCCTTCACCAATGGTGCCTTCATCGCCCGCCATGGCTCGTGGAACCGCGAGCCGCTGGCCGGCTATGACGTGGTCTTCGTGGCCTTCGATGCCAACGGCAATCCGCAAGGCAAGCCGATCCCGGTGCTGACCGGATTTCTCAGCGGCAAGAGCGAAACCCGCGGCCGTCCGACCTGGGTCGCCTTCGACAAGACCGGATCATTGCTGGTGACTGACGATACGGCCGGGATTGTCTGGCGCGTCTCTGCTCCAGGCGCTGCGGCCGGTCCGGTCGTGCGCCCGGTGGTGACGGCGCGGATGCCGGCCCAGCGCGAGCTCGATGGCAACCTTGAGGCGCAGTATCGCGCCGGCTTCAAGCAGACCGGCGGTCAGTAAGTCCTAGAGCGCGCGGCCAGTCCGTCCGGCCAGTTCGGTTACGAATTGCCAGGCGACGCGGCCCGAGCGGGCGCCGCGGCGCTTGGCCCATTCCAGCGCCTCGCCCTGGTCCCATTCGAGGCCTTGGCTCGCGCAATAGCCGGCGACGATCGCCAGGTAATCGTCCTGGCTGCAGGCGTGGAACCCGACTGACAGACCGAAGCGATCGGCCAGTGCCAGCTTGTCATCCACCGCGTCGCGTAGGTTGATCGGATCGTCCTGCTCGGAGGCATGGCGCGGCACGATCGCCCGGCGGTTGGCGGTCACGGCCAGGCGGACATTGGCTGGGCGCGCATCAACCCCGCCTTCCAGCCATGAACGCAGCGCCCGCGGGCCTTCGCTGTCACCATCGGCAAAGCCCAGATCGTCAATAAAGACCAGGAAGCGGCGCTGCTCCGCACCGAGTGCTCCGAACAGTCGGGGCAGGGCCGCAAAGGCATCAGGCGCAACCTGGACTAGCGCCAGCGTGCCGGGATCCTGCCCCTGAGCAGCGATCACGGCGGCGCGCAGCAGCGCCGACTTACCCATCCCGCGTGCGCCCCACAGCAGCATGTCGTGCGCAGCGTGGCCCGCGGCGAGCCGCGCTACGTTGGCCGTCACCAGGGCTTTCTGCGCATCGATCCCCTTGAGGAGGGCAAGAGCGGGTGCAGCCAGCTGGGTGACCGGACGCGCGCCGGTCTGATCCCAGACATAGGCGGGGGCTGCGTTCCAGTCAGGCATGGCGGGCATGGCGCCCGCCAACCGCTCCAGCGCATCGGCGATGCGGGCCAGGGGATCGCCCTGATCGCTCATCCGGCGAGGGCCTCGGCATCGAGCGCGTAGAGCAGACCGGCTCCGGCCGTGGCCTGGGCTTTAAGCCCGCGTGCTTCGCTGGCGATATGTTCGGCGAAGTACCGCGCAACCACAGCCTTGGCACGGGCCTGCGGGGTGTCATCGCCAGCCAGTGCCGCAGCCTGACGCTGGAGCTGCCATCCGGCTACGGCCACGGCGCTCATCGTGCAGAACGGGACGCTGCCGGCGAGGCGGTCATCGAGGCTGGCCTCGCCGGCCATCCACTGCGCGATCGCGGTGCAATCAGCGGCTAGTGCGGCCAGTTCGGGGACATTGGCGCAATCGCGCGCCACTTCCGCAAAGATTGACGTCAGAACGCCACCCTGTTCGTAGCCAAGCTTGCGGGTTACCAGGTCGGCGGCCTGGATCCCGTTGGTGCCTTCGTAGATCGGCGCAATCCGCGCATCGCGATAGTGCTGGGCGGCGCCGGTTTCCTCGACAAAGCCCATCCCGCCGTGGATCTGGACGCCGAGGCTGGCCACTTCGCAGCCGATGTCGGTGCCCCAGGCCTTTAGCATCGGCACCAGGCAATCGGCGCGCAGCTGAGCGGCGCTGTCACCCAGCGCACCGCGATCGACCTGGCCGGCAGTATAATAGAGCAGGGCGCGCGAACCTTCGGTCAGCGCCCGCATCCGCAGCAGCATGCGCCGGACATCCGGATGCTCGACAATCGCTACCGGATCGCGGCTAGCCCCACCGGCGCGGGCCGATTGGACGCGATCGCGGGCATAGTGGCGCGCCTGCTGCAGTGCGCGTTCGGCAATCTGGACCCCCTGGTTGCCGACATTGATCCGGGCCGAGTTCATCATCGTGAACATGGCCTTGAGGCCCTCGTTCTCATGCCCGACCAGTTCACCGACGCACTCGTCGTTGTCGCCGAAGCTCATCACGCAGGTCGGGCTGGCCATGATCCCCAACTTGTGTTCGATCGAGACGCAGCGCAGATCATTGCGCGGCCCCAGCGAGCCATCGGGCTTCAACAGGTACTTCGGCACGACGAACAGCGAGATGCCGCGGCTGCCCGCCGGTGCGCCGGGCGTGCGGGCGAGGACCAGGTGGACAATGTTGCCTGCCAGATCATGCTCACCCCAGGTGATGAAAATCTTGGTGCCCTTGATCGACCAGGTGCCATCACCGCGCGGTGTGGCCGTGGTGCGCAGCGCGCCGACATCCGATCCGGCCTGCGGCTCGGTCAGGTTCATCGTCCCCGACCATTCGCCGCTGACCAGCCTGGGCAGGTAAAGCGCTTGCTGATCGGCACTGCCGTGGTGGGCCAGCGCTTCGATCGCACCCACGGTCAGCATCGGCAGCAGCGAGAAGGCCATGTTGGCCGCGCCGAGGTTCTCGAGCACATTGGCGGCGAGGGTGAAGGGCAGTCCCTGGCCGCCGTGCGCTTCGTCGCCAGCTACGGCATTCCAGCCTTGCTCGACATAGGCGCGGTACGCTTCGGCGAAGCCGGCAGGCAGGGTGACAGTGCCGTTGGCCAGGTTTGCCCCTTCCTGATCGCCCTTGCGGTTCAGCGGCGCGAACTCTCCGGCGGCGAACTGGCCGATGCCCTCGACGATTGCCTCGACCATATCCGGGCTGGCGGCGGCAAAGCGGGGATAGGCAGCCAGTTCGTCGATCCCGGCGTTGACGCGGATGGCAAGGACCTGGTCGGCGGTGGGGGCAGTGAAATCCATGGCGCTCTCTTGCTTTCCCTTGGCATTGCGGCTTCCCGCCTATAGCGGGAGGCGCATGGCCGACAAGCATGAAGCCGCGCAAATCCGTGCTGCCGATTCCGCCGGGATTGCCGCAGCGGCCCAGCAGCTGCGTGCGGGCGGCCTGGTCGCATTGCCGACCGAGACGGTCTACGGCCTCGCTGCGCGCGCTGACCAGGCCGAATCGGTCGCCGCCATCTATCGGGCCAAGGGTCGGCCGGACTTCAATCCGCTGATCGTCCATGTTCCGTCGGTGGCTGCGGCGCGGAGTCTCGCCCGGCTCGATGACCGCGCCGAAGCTCTGGCAGCGGCATTCTGGCCCGGCGCGCTGACGCTGGTCCTGCCGGTGCGGGTGGAAGCCGCCATTGCTCCGGCGGTTACGGCCGGCTTGCCGACGATCGCCCTGCGCTGCCCGGCGCACCCGGTGATGCGCGCCGTGCTCGATGCGACTGGCCTGCCGCTGGCTGCGCCATCGGCTAATCGCAGCGGCGGTGTCAGCCCGACCCGGGCCGATCATGTAGCGGCTTCGCTGGGCGACGCCGTTCCCATGATCCTTGATGGCGGGTCCTGCGCGGCCGGCCTCGAATCGACCATCGTTGCCCTGCGTGAGGGCGGGGCCTGGCAGGTCCTGCGCCCGGGGCCGATTACCGAGTCCCAGATTTCCGCCATTTTGGGGCAAGGGCCGGACGCCGTGACGTCAGCCGCGATCGAGGCTCCGGGACAGCTTGCCAGCCACTATGCACCCGGCAAGCCGGTCCGACTGAGCGCTGCCGCTGCCGAACCCGACGAATTCCTGATCGGCTTCGGCCCGGTGCCGGGGGATGTTTCGCTTTCGCCGACGGGCGATCTCGCCGAGGCGGCGGCCCGGCTCTATGCCGCGCTCCATGCCGGGGCGGCGGCGCCAAAGCCGCGCATTGCTGTTGCCGCGATCCCCGATGACGGGATTGGCGCGGCAATCAATGACCGGCTCCGCCGCGCCGCAATCTGATCAGTCGCGCTCGTAAGGCACGCTGGGCATCAGCGCGCGCATTTCGGCATAGGCCTGGTCGGCCTTGTGGCAGGCCCTGTCGTCGCCTCGCTCACATTTGCCGACCTGCTTGCGGTATTCGCGATCAAGCTCGCCGAGGCGCTCCTCGCGCCGCCGGATCTCGCGGCCGCGCTTCTGATCCCGTTCGGAGTCACTGGTCGTCATCACGTCGACCACTGTGCTGCCTGCTTCCAGCGCGCGTGATGTGCCGCGCACCGGGGCCGAGGCCAGATCGACTGCGGCGCCGGCCACGCCGCAGCCAGGCAAGATCAGCAGCGCCGGAACGAGGAACAGCTTCTTGCAAGACATGTTGAGGCCCCCAGCGCGATCAGGATCAGGCGATCCTGACCGCATTCGGGTTAGCCGGAGATGAACCGCTGGCTACTTGGCGGCTTCGCTGGCCGGAGCGGTGCCGTTGCCGGGTTCGCAGACCAGCTTGCCCGAGCCCATCGATTCGACCGTGCAGCGCGCCCGGCCGCGCACGGTGACGCTGCCCGAGCCCATGATCTTGGCCTTGACCTCGCCATCGCTGGCAAAGGCGGAATTGCCCGAGCCGGCAATGGTCAGGTCAGCCTTGTCGGTCTTGAGCGCGTCCATATTGGCCGAGCCGCTGCCGACGATGCTGACATCAAGTGCGGCGACATTGCCGGCTCCGCGATAGGACCCGGACCCGGCGATGGTGAGGTCCAGTTTGTCGCCGGCGACATTCGGGGTTTCAATATCGCCCGAGCCAGCGATTGTGATCTTGGCATCCTTGGCCAGCGCGGCAGCGTTGATCTTGCCAGAGCCAGCCATGGTCAGGTTCTTTGGCGCGGGCATGGTCACGTTGACCACGGCCTTGCCCTCCTCGCGATCCGAATCGTAGCTCTTGCCTTCGCGCAGCACGCCCAGCGTGCCATCCTTCAGCGTGAACCGCAGTTTGTCGGTTACGGCCTGGTCGCCTTCGACCGTGATGGCCAGCTTGTCGCCCTGGGTCACGCGCACTTCGTCGGGGCCGAGCAGGACCAGTTCTTCGGGTGGGGTGCCAGTCAGGTCGATTTCGGCGAGCGGCTTGCCCTTTTCGCCGTTGATCGAGATGTTGCCATCACAGGCGGAAAGCCCGGCGGCCATGGCCACGGCTATGATTGGCCCGAGAGCCCGGAAGAACCTGTCAAACTTCATGGCGAGTCTCCTGCGCAATGTGTGTTGTTGATATAATACAGCATGGCGGCTGGAGCAAGGGGGTAGCGTTGAGTCAATGAAAAAGGGCCGATTCCTTACGGAAACGGCCCTTCCTCGGTGATTCGGTTGTTAGCCGTCAGGCGGTCGCCGTCTCGGCATAGTACTTCGGCGCATGCTCGTTGAGGATCGCCAGGATCTTCTTGAGCGCGGCCGGCTCGTCGGTCTTTTCCATCGCGGCCAGCTCGCGCGCCAGGCGCGACGAGGCGGCTTCGAAGATCTGCCGTTCAGAATAGGACTGTTCGGGTTGGTCATCGGCGCGGAACAGGTCGCGGGTCACCTCGGCAATCGACACCAGATCGCCCGAATTGATCTTCGCTTCATATTCCTGAGCGCGGCGCGACCACATGGTGCGCTTGACCTTGGGCTTGCCCTTCAGCGTATCGAGCGCTTCGCGCAGGGTCTTGTCGCTGGACAGCTTGCGCATCCCGATCGCCTCGACCTTGTTGGTCGGGACGCGGAGCGTCATCCGCTCTTTTTCGAAACGCAGGACGTAAAGTTCGAGAGTCATGCCGGCGATTTCCTGCTCCTGCAGTTCGATCACCCGGCCAACGCCATGCTTGGGATAAACGACGTAGTCACCAACATCGAAGGCGTGCGCCTTGGAAGCCATGTATCGTCCTTTCATGCGGCGGGGATGTTACCCGTCGAACCGGAGAGCGGCGTGGATTGTCAATCCCGGCACCTGCCCACGCGGGCTGGTACCGTCTATCCCCCATCCGTGTTCGCAGTCCCGCTTAGCCAATGATTGCCACGCATCCGGGGCAGAGCGCTCCGGAAGTCGGACGATTATATAGCATATCGGCAACAAAATTACCAGACCGCAGAATTCCGCGCCCTGACAGGCGGTTCCGCCGTCAGCCTGCGATCAACAGATGCAGGAAATGCAATCGATTCGCGCTGCAACCGCGAAGGCTCAGTCGCCTTCGCCAGGTTCGGGCGAGAAGTACTTGTCGAACTTGCCTTCCTCACCCTTGTGCTCGTCGGCGTCGGCCGGCGTTTCCTTCTTGGAGGTGAGGTTGGGCCATTCGGCCGAGTACTTGGCATTGAGCTCAAGCCACTGTTCCAGCCCGCTCTCGGTATCGGGCAGGATCGCTTCGGCCGGGCATTCGGGTTCGCAGACGCCGCAGTCGATGCATTCGCTGGGGTTGATCACCAGCATGTTCTCGCCTTCGTAGAAGCAGTCTACCGGGCAGACCTCGACACAGTCCATGTACTTGCACTTGATGCAGGCGTCGGTGACGACATAGGTCATGGCAGTCAGGTCCCCTAAGGCTTGATGTTATTTTCTGCTGCTATGGGATTTGCGGCGCGCTCGTCAAGCGTGCGGTAACAGGCAAGTGCTTCCGGAGCGGGCCCGCGCCGCGCTGGAACGGCAATCAGTTCGATCACGCGCACCCCAGAACGGGCCGGAACGGTCAGGACATCGCCAATCCCGACGCTGGCGCTGGGCTTCTCGATTCGCCGGCCGTTGAGCCGGAAATGGCCCTCTGCCACCCAATCGTGCGCGATCGTCCGCGTCGGGGCCATGCGCAGAAACCACAGCAGCTTGTCGATTCTCACCGCATCAATCCTGCAAGCGCTGCAAAGGCGCTGCCACTGGACGGAGGCGGAAGTGCCGCTGGCAGACGTTCGCGGCGTAGCGGTCGCCACCGCCAGCGCGGTGGAGCCAGCGGGCCGAAGGCGCCCCGCGGCAAGGGGCGCGGCATGATCGGCTGGAACCCGGCCAGACGCAGCAACTGCGCATAGGCCGGGGTCGCGAGGCCCATCGACACGGCCAGGGCCGGATCCAGGATGATCGGCTTGCCTGACCCTGCGCTGCGCAAGGCATGCGCCGCGTGAAGCAGCTTTTCGGCCATATCGAGCCGCAGTGCTTGCTTGCCGAGCGCGCGATAGCCCGGCGGGGGCGGAGTCTTGCCGGCAAGCGTCAAGACCGGCGGCATGGCCGGATGCGGCGCGCCAAGATTCCTGCCGCGCGCGGCCTGAAGCGCTCGCCAGGCCGAAAGCGGTGGTGGCTTCAACATGGCCGGGACAAAGATATCGAGTGCGCCCACCTGGACCTTTAGCCGGCGCAGCTGCTGGCGCTGGGCCGGACTTAGGTGCTCGACGCCGGACCCGGCGCGGGCGAGCATCCCGCCGACCTCGACCAGCCGAATCAGCAGGGCCCGCAGTTCGGGACCGCCGGCTGCGTCGCGGCTGGCCTGCTCCAGCTGGCGCAGCGGGTCGAGCGGGCGCAGGGCCTGGTCAAGCCAACCTGCAAGCGCGGCCTCAAGTTCGCGCCGTGCCGCCGCGGGCAGAGCCGACAAGGCGGGTTCCAGCCCGAGCGACGGTGCCAGAACCGATTTGCCCGGACTAAGCCGCGCGATCCGTTCGCCCTCCCACTCCAGGCCCGAGCCCGCCAGCGCCAGGTTGACCGCCTCGTTTGCCACCAGCGCTGCGCAAAGGCTTCGCGCTCGCTCCGCCAGCAGCGCCGGCAAGTGGCGCTCGGCAGCAGCGAGCAGCAGCTTGTGATCGGCCAACCGCGCGGACGGATCGACCCGAAAGCGGAAGCCCGCGAGCACGCCAATCGGCTCGCCATCGACCAGCACGCGATCATCCTCGACCTTGACTGGCAGCAGACCGGCGTCCGGCCCGAGCTTCTTCATCAGCACCGAGGTGCGGCGATTGACGAAACGCTCGGTCAGCCGCCCGTGGAGTGCGTCGGACAGACGCGCCTCGGCCGCGCGGGCGCGGGCGGCCATTTCCTCACGCGCCAGCACCCAGTCGGGCCGCTGGGCGATGTAGGACCAGGAGCGGATCGCGGCGATCCGGCCTTGCAGGGTATCGATGTCGCCATCGGGCCGGTCCAGCTCGGCAATCGCCCGCGCGACGTGATCGCCCGAGATCTCGCCATCCTTGAGATCGGCCCAGAGTCGCGCCACAAAGCGCGCATGGGTATCGGCGCCGTGCTGGCGGAAATCGGGCAGGCGGCAGGCATCCCACAGCCTCGCCACGCGGGCAGGCGTACGAACCTCCGCCGCAATTGCCGGATCGTCAGCCAGCCGCTTGAGCACGGCAAGATCGATTGCCTCGGGCGCAGCGGTCAGTTCGGGGCGGTCGGGCAGTCGCTCCAGATCGCCGATCAGGCTGGCAAGCGAGTGGCTGTCCGGATCCGCATCACGCCAGAACAGTCGCGTGAGCGGCGCAAAGCGGTGCTCCTCGATCGCATAGGCTTCTTCAGGCGTGAATTCCGCATCGTGACCGCCCGTACCGGAGAGTGTCCCAAAGCTGCCGTCGGTCTGATGCCGCCCCGCGCGTCCTGCGATCTGTGCCATCTCTGCCGGGAACAGCCGCCGCTGCCGCACGCCGTCGAATTTCGATAGTCCGGCGAAGGCCACATGCTGGACATCGAGGTTGAGCCCCATGCCGATCGCGTCAGTAGCAACCAGATAGTCGACCTCACCCGACTGGTATAATGCTACCTGCCGGTTGCGCGTCTCGGGCGAGAGTGCGCCCATGACAACGGCCGCCCCGCCGCGGAACCGCCGCAGCATTTCGGCAATTGCGTAGACCTGCTCGGCCGAGAAGGCGACGATGGCCGAGCGCGGCGGGATCCGCGAAAGCTTGCGGGCGCCGGCATGGCTCAGTGTCGAAAAGCGCGGCCGGCCGACGATTTCGGCCTCGGGCACCAGGGCGCGGACCATTGGCTCCAGCGTCGCCGAACCCAGGATCATGGTCTCCTCGCGGCCGCGGGTGTGAAGCAGCCGGTCGGTGAAGACGTGTCCGCGCTCGCGATCCGCGCCGAGCTGCGCCTCGTCGAGTGCGACGAAGGCCAGATCGGCGCTGGTCGGCATGGCTTCGGCCGTGCACAGCAGCCAGCGCGAGTGCTTTGGCTCGATCCGTTCTTCGCCGGTGATCAGCGCGACCCGGTCCGCGCCCTTGATCGCGCAGACCCGGTCATAGACCTCGCGCGCCAACAGCCGCAGCGGGAAACCGATCGCGCCGGAAGAGTGGGCGCAAAGCCGCTCGATCGCGAGGTGCGTCTTGCCGGTATTGGTCGGACCGAGCACGGCCTTGACGCGGCCGTCGCCGGAACGAACGTGTCGGGCGGAATTGTTGCGCGCCATTGTGCCCCTGGATGTGGCATCGCTGACCCCGAGCGACAAGGCGTGGATCAGCCTTATTCCCCAACTGGCCACCGGCTTTTTAGGCGAAGATTAACCTTACAAGTGCACAGCGGTTGCCGATTGCAGTCGCCCGGGGGCCAGATTGGTGTTCATTTCGCGTGAAGCGCTTGGAACCGGGATTGGCTCCGTCCCGCTAGGCCTGCGCATCGCCGCCGGTGCCGCGCGCACGGCGCCCGCCATGCCAGGTGCAGGCCTGGCGCCTTTCGTCCAGCGGCTTGCCTTTTTGCGCCAGCACTGGGAACTGCGGCTGGCCCGGCTCGACTGGACCCCAGACCTGGCCGAAGATATCGGCTCGGCCCGCTGGTTCAGGGGCCTTGGCACACTGTTCGGCCTCAGTGCCCTCGCCCTGGCTTTTCTGCCTGATTTTTCCGCCATTGCCGCGCCGCCGGCGATGCCCGTGGATGCCGCCGCCCGCGATGAATTCCGCAGCCAGACGATTCAGCCCTTGGCTTTCGGGGCCGAAAGCGGCCACCGTATGGGTCCGACCGAGCGAGTCAGCCCGGTTGCCAATGTGCCCGAGCGGGCCATTGTCCAGCTGACCGCCACCTATACCCAGGGCGACAGCTTCGACCGGCTGCTGCAGCGCGCCGGAGTGGGGGCTGTCGATGCGGCCCGAGTCACCAACCTGGTGGCCGGATCGATCGATCCTGCCGGTCTGCCGGCCGGGACCCAGGTCGACATCACGCTTGGCCGGCGCGCCGGTCCAGATCAGGCCCGTCCGCTCGATGCTCTCTCGTTCCGGGCGCGGTTCGATCTCAAGCTGGCGGTTTCGCGCAGCAACGGCGGTTTCGTCCTCAGGTCCGAGGCCATTCCGGTCAATACCATGCCGCTGCGCATTCGCGGCACGATCGGCGCCGGGCTTTACCGTTCGGCCCGTGCGGCCGGCGCGCCGATCGAGGCGATCCAGCAATACCTCCAGGTGCTCGACCAGCATCTCAGCCTCGATACGGCGATCGAACCTGGCGATACCTTCGACATCATCGTCGGCTTCAAGCGCGCGGCCACGGGCGAGACCAAGGTGGGCGAGCTGCTGTTCGCCGGGGTTGAGCGGGGCGGAAAGCCCAAGGCGCAGCTGCTGCGGTGGGGCGGCGATGGCCAGTTCTTCGAAGCATCGGGCATGGGCGCGCAGCGTTCGGGCCTGATCATGCCGGTGGTGGGGCGGATTACCTCGGATTTCGGCGCGCGCCGCCACCCGATCCTGGGCTATACCCGGATGCACGCCGGCGTCGATTTCGGCGCGCCGGCCGGCGCACCGATATATGCCGTGGGCGATGCGACAGTCAGCTTTGCCGGCTGGGGCGGCGGCCATGGCAACCATGTCAAGCTCGACCACGGCGGGGGCTGGGGCACAGGCTATTCGCACATGAGCCGGATTGCGGTTTCCCCCGGCAGCCGCGTCCGGGCCGGGCAGGTGATCGGCTATGTCGGCTCGACCGGGCTCTCGACCGGTCCGCATCTTCACTACGAACTCTATCGCAACGGGGCGAAGGTCAATCCGATGTCGGTCCGCTTCACCGTCTCCAACCAGGTCGATGCCAAGGAGCTGGCAGCGTTCAAGGCGAAGATGGCTGCGCTCAAGGCGGTGGTGCCCGGTGCTGCGCTTGGTCCGCTCGCTTCGCTATCGCCGGCCCAGCCCCTGCTCACGCGCTGAGCGCCGGGGCTTGCTGGCACCCGGTCTCTAACCTAGAACCTTGGGAATGACTGGTTCCTACCCCGCCACTCGCCTGCGCCGGACGCGCGCCAGCGCCTGGAGCCGCGCGCTCCACCGCGAGACGGTGCTCACCCCGGCGGACCTCATCTGGCCGCTGTTCGTGACGGGCGGGAGCGGCACCGAAGAACCGATCGCCTCGTTGCCGGGGGTTTCGCGCTGGTCGGTCGATCTGATCGCGCAGCGCGCGAAGGAAGCGCTGGCGCTGGGCATTCCCTGTCTGGCCCTCTTTCCTAATACCCAGCCTGACCTGCGCAGCGAAGACGGGCGCGAGGCGCTCAATCCCGACAACCTGATGTGCCGCGCGATCCGGGCGATCAAGGATGCCTGCGGCGACAGCATCGGCGTGCTGACCGACGTGGCGCTCGATCCCTATACCAGCCATGGCCAGGACGGACTGGTCGATGCGGCCGGCTATGTGCAGAACGATGCCACCGTCGAGGTGCTGGTCGGGCAAAGCCTGAACCAGGCGGCGGCCGGGGCCGACGTGATTGCCCCCAGCGACATGATGGACGGCCGGATCGGCGCGATCCGCGGGGCGCTCGAAGGCGCGGGGCATGCCAATGTCCAGATCATGTCCTATGCCGCGAAATATGCCTCGGCCTTCTATGGCCCGTTCCGCGATGCCGTGGGCAGCCGCGGGCTGCTCAAGGGCGACAAGAAGACCTATCAGATGGACCCCGCCAACAGCGATGAGGCGCTGCGCGAGGTTGAACTCGATCTGCTTGAGGGCGCCGACAGCGTGATGGTCAAGCCGGGGCTGCCCTATCTTGATATCATCCTGAAAGTGAAGGAAACTTTCGGAGTCCCGGTATTTGCATACCAGGTCAGTGGCGAGTACGCGATGATCGAGGCGGCGGTCGCGGCTGGCGCGGGTGAGCGCGACGCGCTGGTGCTGGAAACGCTCACCGCCTTCAAGCGCGCCGGCTGTGCCGGGGTGCTGACTTATCACGCCGCTCATGCCGCGCGGCTGCTGAATGGCTGAGTTCAAGCTGGAGACGCCGCGCCTGATCATGCGTTCGTGGCGCGACGAAGACCTCGATCCGTTTCAGGCCATCAACAGCGATCCCGAGGTCATGGCCACCCTGGGCCCGGTCATGACACGCGCGGAAGTTGCCGCCTTGATCGAGCGGATGCGCGGGATCGAGGCCGAGCATGGTCATTGCTTCTGGGCGCTGGTGCGCCGTGAAAGCGACCAGCTTATTGGCTGGTGCGGCGTGATCCGCGGCACAGTGGGCCCGGTTCATGGCAAGGGAGAGTTCGGCTGGCGCCTGGCCCGTGCCGCTTGGGGCCAGGGCTATGTCACCGAGGCTGCCAGAGCCGCGATCGAATGGTTTTTTGCCAGCCGTGCTGACGATTCGGTCTGGGCCATTACCAATGTCGGTAACCGCCGCAGCCGCGCGGTGATGGAGCGGTTGGGAATGGCCTACCGTCCCGATCTTGATTTCGACCATCCGCGTCTTGCTGCGGATGATCCCCTGCTGCGCCACGTCACTTACGAACTACCCCGCAGCGACTGGAGCCAACAATGACCGGATCTGCCACCGGCGCACAGCGCGCCCTGTTCGTCCTAACGATCCTTACGGGCAGTTTCCTGCTGTTCCTGGTCCAGCCGCTGGTCGCGCGGCTGGCCTTGCCCCGCCTGGGCGGTGCGCCCAACGTCTGGAACAGCGCGATGCTGGTTTACCAGGCGCTGCTGCTGGCGGGCTATTTCTACGCCCACCGCCTATCGAAGTTGCCCTTGAAGCGGCAGGGCCAGATCCATCTCGCGCTGCTGATCCTGGCTGGACTGACCCTGCCAATCACGCTGGCCGACCTGCCGCCGCCGACTGCGGGGATGGAGATCCTGTGGGTCCCGGCGCTGCTGGCGCTGACGATCG
Source organism: Sphingomonadaceae bacterium (assembly GCA_965284665.1). Classification (GTDB taxonomy): domain Bacteria; phylum Pseudomonadota; class Alphaproteobacteria; order Sphingomonadales; family Sphingomonadaceae; genus Novosphingobium. The sequence goes on from OZ260108.1 coordinate 428,565, forward strand.
GGCCGGTGTTCTTCCTGGTTTCGGCCCAGGCTCCGCTGATGCAGCGCTGGTATGCCGCCCATCCATCCTCCAGCGCCCCTTGGGCGCTCTACGCTGCCTCCAACCTCGGCAGCTTTGGGGGCCTGATCGCCTATCCGCTTGTGGCCGAACCGCTGCTTTCCGCCAGCGAGCAATCGATCGGCTGGACCCTGGGCTATGCCCTGCTGGTCGTGCTCGTCGGGATCTGTGCCTGGAGCCGGGCCAAAACGCCTGACGCGGCGCTGCCGCAAGCCGAGGACGGCGCCGTCACCGCAGTCGGCTGGCGCAAGATTTTGCTGTGGCTGGTGCTCGCGGCAGTGCCGTCGGGGCTGATGCTATCGACCACCACGCACCTGACCACCGATCTCTTCGCCATGCCGCTGCTCTGGGTCATCCCGCTGGGGCTCTACCTGCTCAGTTTCAGCGTGGCCTTTGCCGATAACCGCATGTTGGCGCGGGTCTTTACCCAGGTCGCGCCGTTGTTCGTGCTGATCGCAGGCGGCTTTGCGGCTGCCTCGAGCCACGCGGCAACGCTGGCTCCGGTGATTGGCAGCGTGTTCCTGCTGTTCATAGTCTGCGTGGCGCTGCATTCGCGGCTCTATGATGCTCGGCCCGATGCCTCGCAGCTAACCCTGTTCTACCTGGTCATGTCGGCCGGTGGCGCACTGGGCGGACTGTTCACTGCCCTCTTTGCCCCGCTGCTGTTCGATTGGGTGTGGGAGCATCCGCTGCTCGTCCTGGCCGCCGCGCTGCTGCTGCCCACCTCAACCCTGTTCGACTGGCGCAAGCTCAAAGGGGTTGAGCCGCAGCTTGCCCGGATCGCCGCGGCCGTCGTGCTGGGCGTGGCCCTGGCGATGTGCTGGTTCATCTATCAAGCCACCTCGACCGAAGGTGAAATGGGCAACAGCAAGTACCTGCTCACGCTCGGCGTCGGCCTGCTTGGCTCGCTGATTGCCGCCTGGCGCTGGATGCTGGCCCTGTTGCTGGTTGCGCTGATGTACGCCCAGGGCGGCTGGGACACGATCGATGCCTCGCGTGAGGGTTTGCGCACCCGCAGCTATTTCGGGGTTTACACCGTCCGCGATTTTCCGGTCCAGAAGATGCGCACCCTGGCCCATGGCACGACCCTGCATGGCAAGCAGTCGCTTGATCCCAAGCTCAGCCGCCTGCCGTTGACCTACTATGGCCCCAGCTCCGGGGCGGGTATCGCCTTTGCCAATGCCGACCGTCTGTTTGGCCCCAAAGCGCGGTTGGGCGTGGTCGGCCTCGGCACCGGCACGCTCGCCTGTTACCGGCGTCCCGGGCAGTCCCTGCGCTTCTTCGAGATTGATCCGATGGTGCTCGAACTGTCACGCAACGGCACCTTCACCTATATCCGCGATTGTGCGCCGGATTCAGAGGTTGTGCTGGGCGATGCCCGGCTGGAACTGGCGCGGATGCCCAAGGGCGGGATGGATCTGCTGGCGGTCGACGCCTTCTCTTCTGATGCGATCCCGCTTCATCTGATGACTGACGAGGCGATGGGGGTCTATCTCGACACGCTGAGCCCGCAGGGAATCCTGTTGATCCACATCTCCAACCGTTACATCAACCTTGAACCCGTCCTGGCAGCGATTGCGGCCAAGCGGGGACTAAGCGCAGTGATCCGCGATGATGAAGCCGCCGAAGACCTCGGCAACAACTTCACCTCGTCGACCTGGGTCGCGCTCGCCCGTGACCCTGCCCGGATCGAAGCCTTGCGCAAGGTCGACCCGTCGCGCGTCTGGCGGCCGCTCGGGGCGCCGGCCAAGCGCGCCTGGACCGACGATCACGCCTCTATCCTGCCCCAGGTCCGCTGGAGCAGCATGCTGGGAAACCACTGACATGACCCGTCCCGACATCACCATCCTGGAAATCCACGGCAAACGTCCACGTATTCACGACAGCGCCTTTGTCGCGCCGGGTTGCCGGATCATCGGCGATGTCGAGATCGGGCCGGATGCCTCCATATGGTACAATTGCGTGCTGCGCGGCGATGTGACGCGGATCGCGATCGGCGCGCGCACCAATGTCCAGGATGGCACCGTGATCCATTGCGATGGCCCGATGCCGGGCAAGCCCGACGGCTTTCCGACCCTGATCGGGGATGACGTGCTGATCGGCCACATGGCGATGATTCACGGCACGGTAATCGAGGATCGCGGCTTTGTCGGCTTCGCCGCCCAGACGATGAACGGCTGCGTGATCGAGGCAGACGGGATGCTGGCCGCCGGGGCGCTGCTGGCGCCGGGCAAGCGCATCCCCTCGCGCCAGTTGTGGTCGGGCCGCCCGGCCACCTTCATGCGCGATCTCGATGATCGCATGCTGGCGGGGCTACAGATGGGCGTGAAGCACTATGCCGAAAACGCCAAGCACCACGCGGCGGCGCTGGATGGCCAAGGCTAAGGCTGACCTGCCGCCCGCCGATGCGATCCTGGCACTGGCGGACAGGGAAGGTCGGCTGATCCTGCGCGTTACGCCGAGTGCGCGAGTGGAAACGATCACGATCGAGGACAGCCGGCTGATCGTGAAGGTCCGCGCCAAGCCGGAAGACGGCAAGGCCAACGCTGCTGTCCTCGACCTCCTCGCCAGTGCCCTGGGAATTGCGACGTCACGACTTCGCTTGTTGCGCGGCGCAACTGGGCGCGACAAACAGGTCCAGATCGTCGCGCCCTAGGCGATCAGGCGCTCGGCGGGGCCTTCAGGTGCTGCATCATGTAGCCCATATAGTCCGCCTTTCCGATCGGCAGTCCGGCGTGACGCAGGATCGCATAGGCGGTCATCAGGTGGAAATAGAACTGCGGCATGGCCCAGTCGCGGACATAGTCGGACACGGTCATGGCAAAGGCCATGCCGTTGGGCAGGTCGAATTCGACCATCGTACCTTCGGATAGCGGCTCGGCCTGGCGGGCTTCGGCAATCAGCGCGCGAACTTCCGCGACATGGGCGCGGGCGGCGGCGATCGAGCCATGATCGGCATCGGCGCCCGCATGGCTACCGCCATAGGCGCGGTTCAAGGTATTGTAGACCTGCTGGGTGGTGAACCGCACCTGGGTGGCCAGCGGCAGCATGTCCGGGGCCAACCGCGCCTGGAGCAGAGCCTCGCCCTGTTCGCTCGCGGTCGCTTTGCCCAGCAGGTGGTCCAGCGCGCCCAGCAGCTGGTCAAAGGTGATCAGGGCGGTTTGGGCAAGATGCATGACAGGGTCTCCAGTTGCGATTTGAAACTGGATTAGAACGCCGAGATCAGCAGTTCAAGAGGCGGGCGACGTTTTGCGCAATTGCCAGGCGGCGGCGACCAAGCCCATCGCCCAGGCGCTGGCGAGCCACAAGGCCACGGCTGGCCAGGTCAGCAACGTATAAGCGCCCGTCACGGCCCCCAGCGCCAGGCCCAGCCAGAGCAGCAGCCAGTTCGCCCAGCCTTCGCCCCCGGTCCCGGTAATCCGAGCAGCCAGGCCCTGCGCGAACCGCACCAGCGCACCGGTCATGTAGGTCAGGCCAACCGAGACCTCACCATCGCGCTGGAAGGTGTTGTTGAGCACTCCCATCGCGAGCACCAGGAAACCAAGCATAGCCAGCCCTGCGCCGACCAGATGCGAAATGGCCGCTGCCACCAGCAGGATCGTGACCAGCGCCAAGACAGCAACCTTGCGCTGCGCCCCGGCCCGCGCCGCCAGCAGCGCGCCAACAAAGACACCCAGCACGAAACCGACGATCAGCATGGCAGGAATGATCGCCATCATTGGCCGCAGCGCCAGATCCACACCTAGCCGGGTCGTATTGCCTGACATGAACGACACGAAATAGCCCTGCGCCGAGAGGAACCCGGCCGCATCGACAAACCCCGCCAGCGCGGCGGCAGCAATTGCGAGGCGGCGACGGGAGCGATCGATCGAGTTCATCGCCTGCAGGCTAGCCGGAATGGGGCCGAATGGCGAGAATCACCCGCGCGCCATGCCGCTGGCCATGCGGCTGAGCACATCGGCCATGGCATCGGCGATCTCGCGGTCAGCCACTTCCGCATCCGCGATCGCGCGGGTCATCGCATCAGCCCATTGACCGGCGGTTTCGGGGGTGATCGGGATGCCACCATGCGCGCTCATCATGCATTTGCCGGGATTGGCCTCAAACCAGTCGCGCGGTCCGCCAGCCCAACCGGCGAGGAACAATGGCAGCTGGGCGCGCATGTCGGACAGGTCTGCGCCGTGAATTGCGCGCAGATCGGCATAGGCCGGATCCTGGTCCATCAGGTCATAGAAGCGGTCGGTGATTCGGCGCATGGTCACATGGCCGCCAACCCGTTCAAACGGGCTGGCCACGGGGGCTTCAGCAGTTTCAGCAGTCATCGGATCGGCTCCGCAAACGAAATTCGGCAGCCTGCTCGCTGACAGGCTGCCGAATCCTGCGCATTGACCCTGATCAATCGGAGTCGTTGCCGTCCTTGCTCGTTTCCGGCGCGGTCTTGCCCTTGCGCTTGGCCGCAGGCTTTTCCGCCTTGCTCTTGGCCAGCTTGGGCGGAGCCGGGGTCAGTTCGAAGGCCAGGGCCCCGTCCTTGACCGAGACGTGGACCTCGCCGCCGTGGCGCAACTTGCCGAACAGCAGTTCCTCGGCCAGCGGCTGCTTGACCTTCTCCTGGATCAGGCGGGCCATCGGCCGTGCGCCATAGAGCTTGTCATAGCCGCGCTCACCCAGCCATTTGCGGGCATCGCCATCGAACTGGATGTGGACGTTCTGATCAGCCAGCTGCAGTTCGAGCTGGAGCACGAACTTGTCGACCACCCGCGCGATCACCTCGGTGCCGAGGTAAGCGAAAGGCACAATCGCATCGAGCCGGTTGCGGAATTCCGGGCTGAACATCTTCTTGACCGCTTCGTCGCCCGCATCCGCCTTGGATACGTCGCCGAAGCCGATCCCCTGCTTGGCCATGTCGCTGGCGCCGGCATTGGTGGTCATGATCAGCACGACATTGCGGAAGTCGACTGTCTTGCCGTGGTGATCGGTCAGGCGCCCGTTATCCATCACCTGCAGCAGGATGTTGAACAAGTCCGGATGCGCCTTTTCGATCTCGTCGAGCAGCAGCACGCAATGCGGTTGCTGGTCGACCGCATCGGTCAGCAGGCCGCCCTGGTCATAACCGACATAGCCCGGAGGCGCGCCGATCAGCCGGCTGACCGAATGGCGTTCCATGTATTCCGACATGTCGAAGCGCTGGATCGGGATGCCCATGATCTCGGCCAGCTGCTTGGCCACTTCGGTCTTGCCGACGCCGGTTGGGCCCGAGAACAGGAACGAGCCGATCGGCTTGTCCGGATCGCGCAGGCCCGCCCGGCTCAGCTTCATGGCCGAACTCAGCACTTCGATCGCCTTGTCCTGGCCGAAGACGACCCGCTTCAGGTCGCGCTCGAGATGTTCAAGCGCGGTGCGGTCGTCCGAAGAGACCGACTTGGGCGGAATCCGCGCCATGGTGGCGATCACCGCCTCGATCTCGCGCGCGGTGATGGTCTTCTTGCGCTTCGACGGCGGGACCAGCATCTGCATCGCGCCCACCTCGTCGATCACGTCGATCGCCTTGTCGGGCAGCTTGCGGTCATTGATATAGCGCGCCGAAAGCTCGACCGCGGTCTTGATCGCATCGGGCGTGTACTTGACCTTGTGGTGTTCCTCGAAGGCCGTGCGCAGGCCGCGCAGGATCTTGATCGTGTCCTCAACCGTTGGTTCGTTCACGTCGATCTTCTGGAACCGACGCAGCAGTGCCCGGTCCTTTTCGAAGTGATTGCGGAATTCCTTGTAGGTGGTCGAGCCGATGCAGCGGATCGTCCCGCCCGATAGCGCCGGCTTCAGCAGGTTGGAGGCATCCATCGCCCCGCCGCTGGTCGCGCCGGCACCGATAACCGTATGAATTTCATCGATAAACAGCACCGCATCCGGCATCTTCTCGAGTTCCGAGACGACCTGCTTGAGCCGCTCCTCGAAATCGCCGCGATAGCGGGTGCCGGCCAGCAGCGCGCCCATGTCGAGGCTGTAGATCACCGCTTCAGCCAGTACCTCAGGCACTTCGCCTTCGACGATCTTGCGCGCCAGACCCTCGGCAATGGCGGTCTTGCCGACGCCGGGATCGCCAACATAGAGCGGGTTGTTCTTCGAGCGGCGGCACAGGATCTGGATCGTCCGATCGACTTCCGGGCCGCGGCCGATCAGCGGATCGACCTTGCCGGCCAGCGCCTTCTCGTTGAGGTTGACGCAGAACTGGTCGAGCGCGGACTCCTTCTTCGGATCCTTGCCCTGGGCCTTCTCCTCGGGCGCGGGGCTTTCGCTCTCGGTGCCCTTGGGGCTCTTGTCCTCGATCCGCTTGCCGCCCTTGCCGATCCCGTGGCTGATGAAGCTGACCGCATCAAGCCGGCTCATGTCCTGCTGCTGCAGGAAGTAGACGGCGTAGGAATCGCGTTCGGAAAACAGCGCGACCAGCACGTTGGCACCAGTCACGGTATCCTTGCCGCTCGACTGCACATGCAGGATCGCGCGCTGGATCACGCGCTGGAAGCCTGCAGTCGGGGCAGGATCACCCTTTTCCTCGGTCTTGAGGCTCTGGTATTCCTGGTCGAGGTACTGGCGCACCACTTCGCCCAGCTCGGCCAGCTCCACCCCGCAGGCCTGCATCACCTGCGCCGCGTCCGGATCATCGATCAGGGCCAGCAGCAGGTGCTCGAGAGTCGCATACTCATGGCTACGCTCGGAAGCATTGGCGAGCGCGCTATGCAGCGTCTTTTCGAGGCTCTGGGCAAAACTTGGCATTTAGAAGCCTTCCCACGGATGGAGTGACCCTTCGATAGCCGAAGAGTATGAACAAGGATGGTTAACCGGACCTATATGGTCAACCGTTCGCGGACCTATATGGGATGCCGGATCGCCAGTGCGAAGGGGCATCCCGAAAATCATCAGTCTGGCCGCCTGAACAGGGCATCGGCAGCGGCCCGGTGGGCTGAAACCTTGTCCCGGTGCGCCTTGATCCGGACAATCTCGGCCTCAAGCAGGGCGATGCGTTCGGCCAGCTCATCCTGCGAAAGGCGGTCAAGCGATTCGAGGGCCAGGTGGCTGGCGGCATCGCTGCGTGCGCGGGGGCGGTCGTCGTCGTCCATCCTGACAGCAGAATCGACCTTCCTGCGCTTGCTGTCAACACGGCCAAAGGCTAGGCCGGGCCGGCGCAGAGCGATGCCAACAGGAAATGGGCAAATGGCCGGAAATTTTCCCCAAACACTGCCTGAAACGATGACCGCGATTGGTTTCGAAACGCCGGGCGGCCCCGAAGTGCTGCAACCGCAGATCCTGCCGGTGCCTGCGCCGGGTCCCGGGCAAGTCCTGGTCAAGGTGGCTTTTGCCGGGGTCAACCGGCCGGACGTGATCCAGCGCCGCGGGCTCTATCCGCCGCCGCCGGGCGCCTCGCCGATCCCTGGATTGGAGATCGCGGGTGAGGTTGTGGCGCTGGGCGATGGCGTCGGCGACGTCATCCTGGGCCAGCGGGTCTGTGCCCTGGTGGCTGGCGGCGGCTATGCCGAATACTGCCTGGCCATGGCCGATCACTGCCTGCCGGTCCCGGCCGGGATGCCGCTGGATCAGGCGGCGGCCCTGCCGGAAACGCTGTTCACCATCTGGCACAACGTGTTCGAGCGCGGCTGGGCCAAGGAGGGGGAGACGATCCTGGTCCATGGCGGGACCAGCGGGATCGGCACGATGGCGATCATGCTGGGCAAGGCCTTCGGGCTGACCGTGATCGTGACCTGCGGCGATGCCGAGAAATGCGCCGCCGCGTTGAAGATCGGGGCCGACCACGCGATCGATTACAAGGCCACCGACTTTGTCGAGGAGGTCAAGACGATCACCGGCGGGCAGGGCGTCGAGCTGGTGCTCGATATGGTCGCGGGCGATTACGTTGCCCGCAACCTGCGCTGCATGAAGGAAGATGGCCGCCACGTGACGATCGCGGTCCAGGGCGGGATGCAGGCCGAACTCAACATGGCAGTGATCATGAGCCGGCGCTACACGCTGACCGGATCGACGCTGCGGCCACGCTCCAACCAGTTCAAGGCGCTGCTGGCAAAGGAGATCGCGGCCAATGCCTGGCCGCTGTTCACCAGCGGTGAGCTGCGCCCGATCATGGACCAGGCTTTCCCGCTGGCCGAGGCTGCCGCAGCCCATGCCCGGATGGAAGCGGGTGCTCATATCGGCAAGATCGTCCTGGAGGTCTGAGCCAGCCTGACTCAATCCTTGCCGAATCCGCCGTTATCACCTAGATGACCCGCCGAACGGCCGCTCCGGTAAGGGGCGGCCCTATTATTTTGAACTCGATTTCTGGCGGAGAATTTCCCGTGACCCAGCCCACCCCGCTGATGCCGCATGCCACTGCTTCGTGGCTGGTCGACAACACTGCCCTGTCGTTCGAACAGATCGCCGAATTCTGCGGGCTGCACATCCTTGAAGTGAACGCGATGGCCGATGATCTGGCCAGCAGCAAGTATACCGGCCGCGATCCGGTGCGCTCGGGCGAACTGACCATGGCCGAAATCGAGAAGGGTCAGAACGATCCGTCCTATTCGCTGGTCATGCAAAAGGCCCCGGCCCAGGTCAGCCGGACCAAGGGCCCGCGCTATACCCCGGTGTCGAAGCGCCAGGACAAGCCGGACGGCATCGCCTGGATCCTGCGCAACCACCCCGAAATCTCGGACGCGCAGATCGGCAAGCTGATCGGTACGACCCGCAATACCATCGCCGCGATCCGCGATCGCAGCCACTGGAACATTGCCAACATTCAGCCGAAGGATCCGGTGACCCTGGGCCTGTGCAGCCAGCGCGAACTCGATGCGATTGTGGCCAAGGCGGCCAAGAAGGCTGGCCTGCTCGATCAGGCTGGCGATGATCTGCGCCTCGGCGATGACCGCGAAGCCCTGATCGAGGAACTGCGGGCTGAGCGTGAGGCCCAGACCAAGGCCGCCTCGGAAGCCGCCCAGGAAGCTGAGGCAGCCGCCTGGCTGGAGGCCAAGCGTGCGGCCGAAGCGACCGACGAAGGCTAATTCCACGGCCTAGGCCAGACAGTCGCTTGCGCGAAACCGCTTGTCGCGCCACTTAAGCTGACATGAGTGTCAGCACGCCAGCCGCTACGCCCGTTCAGCCGTGGCAAGCGCATTATGCGCACCCGACGCCGTGGGATACGACCTTTGCGCCGCTGACAGTGCCGGAGATGTTCGCGGACAGCGTGGCGCGCTTTGGAGATCGACCGTTGGTCGACTTCATGGGGCGCCGCTTCAGCTATGCGGAACTTGCCCAGGAGGCGCGGGCCTTCGCTGCGGGGCTCCAGCAGCTTGGCATCGTCAAGGGTGACCGGGTCGGACTGTTCCTGCCCAATGTGCCAATCTACATTTCGGCCTATTATGGCGCGATGCTGGCCGGGGCGACGGTGGTCAATTTCTCGCCGCTCTACACCCCCACCGAACTCGCCGCCCAGGTCGCGGATTCGGGGACGCGGCTGCTGGTGACAGTCGATTCCTCGGCGCTGTTGCCGACTGCCCAGGCAGTGAAGGAGCAGTCGGCGCTTGAATGGCTGGTGGTCGGTTCGCTGGCCAGTCAGCTGCCCTGGATCAAGGGCCTGGCCATGCGGCTGCTGGCCCGCAAGTCACTAAGCCCGGTCCCTGACCAGGCGCTGCGCTGGGATGATCTGCTGGTCGATGCGGCGCCTACGCCGGTTACCCTTGACCCCGAGGAAGACTTGGCCTTGCTGCAATATACCGGCGGCACCACCGGCACCCCCAAGGGGGCGATGCTGACGCACCAGAACATCACCGCCAACACCCGTCAGGTCGAGGCGATCGACCCGCGCGAGGACGAACGCGACATGATCGTCGGCGTGCTGCCGATGTTCCACGTCTTTGCGAATATCTGCGTGCTCAACCGCACCGTGGCGCACGGCGGCTGCATTGCAATGCTGCCGCGTTTCGACGCCGGGCAGGCGCTGAAGACCCTGGCCCGGGTCAAGGCCACGGCGATCCCGGGCGTGCCGACCATGTATCAGGCGCTGCTGGATCATCCGGATTGCAGCAAGACCAATTTCAGCTCGCTCAGGGTCTGCATCTCTGGCGGTGCACCCTTGCCGCAGCCGCTCAAGCAGCGGTTCGAGGCAACCACCGGTGCGCGGCTAATTGAGGGTTATGGCCTAACCGAAACCGCAGGGGTGGCCACGGCCAATCCCTATGAGGGCGAGGAGCGTCCCGGCACGATCGGTCAGCCGATCCCCGGCACCCGCATTCGTCTGCTCGATAAAGAAGATCCCACGCAGGATGCGCCTGACGGAGAGCCGGGCGAACTGGCGATCCAGGGCCCGCAAGTCATGCGCGGCTATTGGCGCCGGCCCGAGGCCGCGCTGGCCGCCTTTGCCGAGCGGCCTGACGGACGCTGGCTGCGCACCGGCGATGTCGCCGTGCTGGAAGAGGGCGGCTATCTGCGGATTGTCGACCGGATCAAGGACATGATCGCGGTCGGCGGGTTCAAGGTCTTCCCGAGCGAGGTCGAAGCCGTGTTGCTCCGCCATCCAGCGGTCAAGGAGGCGTTGGTGATCGGCGTACCCGATGCCTATCGCGGCGAAGCACCGCGCGCCTATGTGACCATGCAGGAAGGCGCCGCTGAAACCGGCGAAGCACTGGCCAAGTGGCTGAACGCCCAACTCGGTAAGCACGAGCGGGTTGATCAGGTGGTGATCCGTGAAAGCCTGCCCAAGACGATGATCGGCAAGCTCGACCGCAAGGCGCTGCGCGCCGAAGTCGGCCTGACGTAACCGACGCCTTAACCTGGGCTTTAACCCGCCAGGGTCAGCAGCTTTTCAACGCTTTCGGCCGGGCTGTCTTCGGGCTGGCCAACGCCGCGCGGGGCGAACCGGCCATCGACCTGGGCGCCCTGCTCGATTGTCAGCGCATCGTAATGCACGTCACCGTGGATCCGCGCGCTCTTGAGAATCACCAGTTCGCGGGCCGAGATCGAACCACGGACGATGCCCGAGAGCCGAGCACTCTCGGCCTTGACCGCGCCGACGATCTCGCCGGTTTCGCCCTGGACGAGCGAGCTGCAGGTGACATCACCCTCGACCTTGCCATCGATGTGCAGGTCGGTTGAAGCCGTGACATTGCCCTTGATCGCCATATCGGCCCCAAGGACCGAGAAGGTCGATCCGCGCATGGTGTTACTGCCCGTTGGATGCGGCGCTGCGGCCGCCTTCTTGTTGAACATTTGCCGCCGCCTCAAGGAATGGCCGGGGATTGACTGCCCGGTCGTTGATCCGGACTTCGAAATGCAGGTGCGGACCCGTCGACCGCCCGGTGTTACCGATCAGGCCGATCACTTGCCCGGCTTCCACCCGCTGACCGACTCGCGCCCGGAAGCCCGACATGTGAGCATACCGCGTCATCAGCCCGTTGCCATGGTCAATCTCAACCGTGTTGCCATAGCCCTGCTGGACACCGACGAAGCTCACGCGTCCCGCTGCGGCCGAATAGATCGGCGCGCCGATTGGACCCTTGAAATCGAGTCCGGCATGGAAGGCAGCGCCGCCGGTGAACGGATCGGCGCGGTAGCCGAAGCCCGACGAGATAAAGGCGATGTTGGCCGGCGTATGCTGCGGAATGCCGGCCAGGCCGCGCTCCAGCGCATCCATCCGCGCCAGGCTGAGGCCAAGCCGCTCGAACCGCGGATCGATCGCGCGCTTCTTGGGACCGAACAGCTCGATCAGCGGACCACCCTGGGCCGAACGATCGTTGAGCCGGGCAACCATGGCATCGGGATTGAGCCCCAACGCGCGAATGCGCTCGGCGGCAACGGCCGAACGCCGATCGGCAAAACGGGTCAGCCGCTCAACCAGCGCGAGCTGGCGGGCTTCGATCTTGGCGAGACCGACGGCCTCGGGCAGCGCGGCGCTGACCTTGTCGACCGTCTTGGCGGCCTCGCCGGTCGAATCGCTCACCGTATCGGCATCCTTGATGTCGTCCGGCAGCACGTCGGTCATCTTTTCAAGCGCGTCCTGGCGCCGGGTCAGGTCTTCGGCGACGCTTTTCAGGTCATCGCGGTATTCGGCGACGCGGCTTTCGGCAGTCGCCACCTTGGCTTCGCGATTGAGCAGGGCCAGGCGGTCACGCGTGGACATGTACTGGGAAATCGCCATGCCGGCCATCGAGACCAGCCAGGCAAGCAGCAGCGCGGCGACGATGGCGGCACCCACCATCTGCACCTTGGCAGAAACCTTGATGAAACGGACCTGCCCCTGCGATCGCATGAAAAATTCGCGATCCGGGAACCAGCTCCGCAGGCGGTCCCTTAACCCGCCAGCGGTCAGATTTTGCAAGACGACCCCGAGCCCTTTTGACTTCCGATGCGGCCCGCTAGCAGCTTCGCTGCGGCGAGGCGAATCTTCCGCAAACGGTTGTCGTTGAATCGAAAGACTCACACGACGAGTCGATTGGGTTGCGGGAACCGTTTAGCAAGTGATAGGCGCAGCCGCAGAAATGACCGTTCCTGCCCCCTCCTTCGATGGCGATCCCGATTCGCTGGTAACCGCTCTGGCTCGGGCGGGCCGTGCCGCCCAGACGCAGTTGGCGCAGCTTGGTTCGGCCCAGCGCAAGGCCGCGCTGCGGGCTGCCGCCAAGGCGCTGCGGGCGCAGGAATCCGCGATTCTTGAAGCCAATGCACGGGATATGGCGGCCGGGGCCGAGCGCGGCCTCAGTGGCGCCATGCTCGATCGGCTGCGGCTTGATCCGGAGCGTCTCGCGGGAATCGCCGATGCCGTTGCCGCCGTCGCCGAACTGCCCGATCCGGTCGGGCAGGAGATCGACCGGACCGAGCGGCCCAATGGCCTGGTCCTGTCCCGGGTCAGGGTGCCGATCGGGCTGATCGGGATCATCTACGAAAGCCGCCCCAATGTGACTGCCGATGCGGCTGCGCTGGGTCTGGCATCAGGCAATGCGGTGCTGCTGCGCGGTGGGAGCGAGGCGGTTCACTCCAACCGGGCAATCCACGCAGCGATGGTCGCAGGACTGGTCGAGGCGGGGGTTCCTGCCGCGGCGGTGCAACTGGTTCCTAATCAGGACCGCGCCGTGGTTGGCGCCATGCTGACCGCTGCCGGGCTGATCGACATGATCGTGCCGCGCGGGGGGAAGAGCCTGGTGGCGCGGGTCCAGGCCGATGCCCGCGTGCCGGTGCTCGCGCACCTCGACGGGATCAACCACACCTATGTCCACGCCGCTGCCGATCCGGCCAAGGCACAGGCTATCGCGGTCAATGCCAAGCTGCGCCGCACCGGGGTTTGCGGAGCGATGGAGACGCTGCTGATCGATGCGCTCTACCCCGAATCGGCCAGTCTGGTTGCGGCGCTGCTCGATGCCGGCTGCGAACTGCGCGGCGATGCCCGGGCCTGCGCGCTTGACCCGCGGATCGTCCCTGCAAGCGATGCCGATTGGGACACCGAATACCTTGAAGCGATCCTCTCGGTCGCGGTGGTGGACGGGCTTGATGCGGCCCTGGCGCATATCGCCGCCCATGGTTCGCACCATACCGATGCGATCGTCACCGAAGACACGGGCGTGGCCGAACGCTTCCTCGCCGAAGTCGATAGTGCCATCGTCATGCACAATACTTCCAGCCAGTTCGCCGATGGCGGCGAGTTCGGCCTTGGGGCCGAGATCGGCATTGCCACCGGGCGGCTCCATGCCCGCGGTCCGGTCGCGCTGGAAGGTCTCACGACTTACAAGTGGCTGGTGCGCGGCACCGGGCAGGTCCGGCCCTGAACCGCGGAAAACCGCGCGTCGGGCTGCTGGGTGGCAGCTTCAACCCGGCCCACGGCGGGCACCGGCGGATCAGCCTCTTTGCGCGTGATGCCCTGGGGCTCGATGCGGTCTGGTGGCTGGTCTCGCCCGGCAATCCGCTCAAGCCGAAGGCGGGCATGGCACCGCTCCCGGCCCGGCTGGGTTCGGCACTGCACATGGCGCGCCGTGCGCCGATCGTGCCGACCACGATCGAGCGCGAGCTAGGCACGGTTTACACGGTCGACACCCTGCGCGCACTGCGCCGGCGCTATCCCGATGTGGACTTTGTCTGGCTGATGGGCAGCGACAATCTGGCCCAGCTGCACCGCTGGCGCGACTGGCGCCGCATCGCCCGCACCATGCCGATTGCGGTTATTGCCCGGCCCGGCTATGATGGCCTTGCTGCGGCGAGCCCCGCTGCGGCATGGCTCGGCCGATACCGGCGGTCCGCAGCCAGTCTGAAACACCGGGCAGGATGGAGCGCACCCGCGCTGATACATTTGCGATTCGATCCCGATCCGCGCTCGGCGACTGCCATTCGCCGCGCTGATCCAGACTGGGCCCGGCGTTATGCTGGCCGGACGGTCCGGGATCCGCTGACGCACCATCCGGTCAAATCCGACACGCCGTGAACGGGCAGGGCTTTTTTCCTGCGCCGCTGCGCGCCGCCCGCCCCAAGGAGCACTCGCCCCCTCAATGACACCTGCCACGAACGCGCCGGCCGCTGCCGGAACGCCCACCCCGCTTCCCCAGTCCGAACCCGGTTCGCTTCACGCGCTGGTGCTCCAGTCGCTTGACGATGACCAGGCGCAGGAGATCGTCTCGATCCCGCTCGAAGGCAAAAGCTCGATTGCCGATCACATGGTGATCGCCAGCGGCCGTTCGACCCGCCAGGTCGCGGCGATGGCGCAGAAGCTGGCCGAACGGATCAAGCAGGGCGGCTTCGGCCATGTCCGGATCGAAGGCTTGCCCGCGGCTGACTGGGTGCTGATCGACGCCGGTGACATCGTGGTCCACCTGTTCCGACCGGAAGTTCGCAGCTTCTATAACCTTGAGCGGATGTGGGCCTTCGGGGATTCGGGCGCGGCCTGATCCACCTGCCCTGAGCACACCGCCATGCGGCTGCACGTGATTGCCCGCGGCAAGATCGCCCGCTCGCCCGAGGCCGAGCTCGTCGCCCGTTACATGAAGCGGATCACCTGGCCGGTGGTCCAGACCGAACTGCCCGATACGGGCGGCACGGTTCCGGCCCAGCTGACGCCCGCGCGCGAAGTCCTGCTGGATGAGCGCGGCAAGCAACTGTCCTCCGAAGACTTTGCCGCCCTGCTGGGCCGCTGGCGCGACGAGGGCGTGCGCGAGGTGCGGTTCCTGATCGGCGCGGCGGATGGTCATGGTGAGACGGCGCGCGGCAAGGCCGACCTGTTGCTCGGCTTCGGGCCGATGACCTGGCCGCACCTGCTGGTCCGGGCCATGCTGGCCGAACAATTGTGGCGCGCCACCAGCATTCTGGCTGGTCATCCCTATCACCGTTCGGGATAAGGCGCGCGATGTCGCCTGCTGCCTTCCTGCGTCTGACCCCCTTGCTCGCGCTGGTTGCGCTGGGCGGAGCTGCGGCGCAGGCGCCGCTTGCGCCGACCGATCCCAACCAGTTGCGCAAGGCCATCGCCGATGCCCAGAGCGCGGGAGCCGCTGCCGGTCGCCGTGCTGCCGAGCTGGAAGCCCAGGCGAGCACGGCCAATGCCGCCGTCGAGAAGACCGCGCAGGAGGCTGCCGGCATCGCCGCGCGAATCCAGCAGGCCGAAGCCGGAATTGCCGCCAATGAGGCCCGCGCCGCGCTGATCGAGCGTGAACGGGCGCAGCTGCGCGCCCGGCTGGCGCAGCGCCAGCAGCCGCTGGTCCAGCTGACCGCCGCCCTCCAGCGGCTCGCGCGCCGCCCTGCCGCTTTTGCCCTGCTGCGGCCCGGCTCGCTCCACGAGACGGTTTATCTGCGCGCCGCGCTGGAAGCGATGCTGCCCGAGGTGCAGCGGCGCACGGCCGACCTGCGGGCCGAACTCAACCGCAGCCGCGCGCTCCAGGATCAGGCGCGGGCCAATGCTGCCAGCCTGCGCCAAGCCCAGCGCGATCTGGCCGCGCGGCGGCAGGCCTTGGCCGCGCTCGAAAGCCGTCAGCGGCTGGAGGCGCGCGCGGCTGGTGGGCTGGCCGCGCGTGAGGCTGACCGCGCCCTTGCGCTGGCCGAACAGGCGCGCGATCTCAATGGCCTGGTCGGGCAGCTTGATGAAGCCAGCCGCCGCCGTGCCGCCTTGGCCGCCTTGCCCGGGCCAATCCTGCGCCCCGCCGTTCCGGGCGCCGCCGTGGTCGCGACCCATGCCCAGGCGATCGCGACCTCGACTGCCCGGCTGCCGGGTTTTGCCCTGCCGCTGGCGGGCCAGGTCGTGGCCGGGTTCGGGACCGAGCGACCGGGGCAGCCGCGCTCGCGGGGGATTACCTTGCTGGCGCGGCCTGCAGCCCTGATCGTGGCTCCTGCGGCTGGGCGCGTGGTCTTTGCCGGGCCCTACCGAGGCTATGGCCAGATCGTGATCATCGAACATGCCGGCGGCTGGACGTCGCTTATCACCGGCCTGTCCACGCTTGATGCTGAAGTGGGTGACCGCCTGGTCGGTGGTTCGCCGCTGGGGATTACCGGGCCGGGCCAGCCGCTGGTCACGCTGGAGCTGCGCAAGGATGGCCAGCCGGTCAATCCACTCGACCAGCTAGGTCGTTAGTCGATTTGGTGCGGTCCCGGACATCGGGCCATCTGGCGTTCAGGCGCGGCAGCGGATAGATTGCAGGACAGCCACAGGCGAAAGGCCGTGAACCGAATGAAGCTTGCCAACCTTGTCCGCGCCTCGCTGCTGGTCAGCGCCGTTGCCCTGTTGCCGGCGACGACAGCCGGGCTTGCTGCGGTCGAAGGGCGCTCGAATGCCCAGTTCAACCGGCTCTTCACAGTCTACCAGATCGTCAAGGCGCAATATGTCGAATCGGTCGATGACGAGAAACTGATCGCCGGCGCGATCAACGGGATGCTGACCGCGCTCGATCCGCATTCCAGCTATGTCGAAGGCGCCTCGTTCCAGCGTCTGACCAACATGATCGACGGCAATTATTCCGGCCTTGGCCTCAGCGTCGGCATGGACGACGGCGCGGTCCGCGTGATTGCGCCGATGAAGGGCAGCCCGGCGGACAAGGCCGGGGTCAAGGCGGGCGATTACATCACGCATCTCGACGGCAAGTTGATCTACGGGATCGAGCTGGACGATGCCGTGGCCAAGATGCGCGGCGAGGCCGGCACATCGATCCGGCTGACCCTGTTCCGCGAAGGTCGCAAGGACACTTTCGATGTTACGGTAACCCGCGGGGTGATCGACCTCGAGCCGGTCACCTGGAAGCTTGAAAAGGACGTGGGCGTTGTCTCGGTCAACGAATTCTCGCGCGATGTCGGGGTCGATGTCGGTGCGGCGATTGCGGACCTGAAGAAGCAGGCCGGCGGCAAGCTGACAGGGCTGGTGCTTGACCTGCGACAGAACCCCGGCGGCTCGCTCGATGAGGCAGTGGCGCTGTCCGACCTGTTCCTGACCAAGGGCGATATCGTTTCGCAGCGCGGCCGCAACCCGCGCGATAATGAGTTTTACCGGGCCGAAGAGATGATCCCGGGCGATGCCGCCAAGGGCCTGCCGGTGATCGTGCTGATCGATGCCGGGTCCGCCTCGGCCTCCGAGATTGTCGCAGGGGCCCTGCAGGACCACAAGCGGGCGCTGGTCATGGGTGAGCGCAGCTTTGGCAAGGGCAGCGTCCAGTCGCTGTTCGAGCTCGACAAGACTCGCGCGATCAAGCTCACCACGGCGCGTTACTACACGCCTGCGGGCAAGTCGGTGCAGGAAGGCGGGATCGAGCCCGATATCCGTGTGCCGCAGCTGTCCGACCCCGATGCGCGCCGCCGCGCCGAGCTGACCATGCGTGAAAGCGACCTGCGCCGCCACCTCGTCAACGAACTGGGCGTGGCCGACAAGCAGCTTGAGGCTGACCGGCAGGATGATCCGCGGTTCAAGGCCACTCCTGAAGAGCTGAAGGCCAAGGGCATCACCGACTTCCAGCTGCACTATGCGCTGGAAACCCTGCGCCGCGGCGGCCGGGCGGCTTTGGCGCTGAAGGGGAAGTAAGCACATGGCGATTTCGGCGCGGGTGCTGGCACTGGCGGTGCCAGGGGCACTCCTGGGCGGGGCCTATATCTCGCAATATGGTTTCGGGCTCTATCCTTGCGAAATGTGCTGGTGGCAGCGCTATCCGCACTTTGCCGCGCTGGTGCTGGCGCTGATTGGCCTGATGCAACCAAAGCAGAAGTTGTGGCCGCTCCTAGCCGGTGTGGCGATCCTTCTTTCCGGGCTGATCGGCGCCTTCCATGCGGGGGTTGAATATGGCTGGTGGGAAGGGATCACCGGCTGCGCCACGGTCGCGCAAAGCGGCGGCGACCCGCTCGCGGCAATTCTCGATGCGCCGATCGTGCGCTGCGATGTTGCGCCGTGGACCCTGCTGGGGATTTCGCTCGCTGGCTTCAATTTCCTGATTTCCACTGCCGGTGCCCTGGCAATCTTTACCCTGCTGCGCCGCGAAGGAACCAAGGCATGACCGATACTGCACGCATGCTGCGCGTCGATCAGGCGGGCGAATATGGCGCAACGCGGATCTATGCCGGGCAACTGGCCGTGATGGGCGATCGTGCGCCGCACGCGGGCGAGATCGCCCATATGGCCGAGCAGGAAGCCGTTCACCGGGCCAAGTTCGATGCGCTGGTTGCCCGGCGCGGCGTGCGTCCCACGGCATTGCAGCCTGTCTGGAACGTTGCCGGCTTTGCGCTGGGCGCGGCGACTGCGCTGATCGGGCCCAAAGCGGCGATGGCCTGCACTGCGGCGATCGAAACCGAGATCGACCGGCACTACACCCAGCAGCTCGACGAGCTGGGCGACAAGGACCCCGAACTTGCCGGAATGATCCGCGAGTTCCGCGATGACGAACGCGCGCACCACGCTGCGGCGATTGCCGCCGGGGCGGAGCAGGCCCCGGCCTATCCGCTGCTGTCCGGCGCAATCCGGCTGGGCTGCCGCCTGGCGATCCGTCTGTCCGAACGAATCTGACGGCCCGACTTGACCGGGCGCAAGGAATTGCCCCGCTTAAGCTGTCATTCAGCGCCCAAGGCCCCTATACTGGGGCTACCGCGCCAAGGAGATTACCCATGCGCCGCCTGTTGATTGCCGCCCCCCTGCTGGCCTTTGCCGCACCCGCCCTGGCCCAGGGAGCGCCCGAGCCGAAGGTCAACCAGCTGATTATCTATGGCAACGATGAGTGCCCGGTTTCAGCCGATGACACGATTACAGTCTGCGCGCGCAAGGCCGAAGCGGAGCGCTTCCGCATTCCGCAGATCCTGCGCCAGTCGAGCTCGCCGCAGAACGAGGCCTGGAATAACAAGGTCCTGGCCTATGAACGGGTCAACAAGACCGGGACGATGAGCTGCTCGCCCGTCGGTGCTGGCGGCTGGACTGGTTGCTCGGGCAGGCTGATCGACGCCGCCTATGCCGAGAAGCAGAGCGACGAGAGCATCCGCTTTGGCCAACTGATCGCCGAGGAGCGCGCCAAGCGCCTGTCGACGATCGACCAGGATGCAGCCAAGACCCAGACCGATGTCGAGAAGCTCGAGGATCAGATGGAAGCGCGCCAAAAGGCAGAGGCCGAAGCCGCGGCCAAAGCGCAAGCTGACAAGAAACCCGACGGCGGTAACTGAAGCCGCGCTATTTGCGCGGCACCTGCGCCACTTCGGCCAGCCAGACATCGGCCAGGCCATCGCTCGGCGCGCGCCAGTCGCCGCGCGGGCTAAGGCTGCCGCCGGATGAAACCTTGGGACCGTTGGGGATCGCACTGCGCTTGAACTGGCTGGTGGCGAAGAACCGCCGCACGAAGTTTTCCAGCCAGCGGCGGATCTCGGCCAGCGCATAGTCTTCCTTGCGTTCTTCCGGGAAGCCAAAGGGCCAGCGGCCGGTGCCGTCCTTGCGCCAGGCGTGCCAGGCCAGAAAAGCGATCTTCGCCGGACCAAGTGCCTGGCGCAGCGTGTAGTACAGGAAGAAATCGTTGAGCGCATAGGGGCCGACCGCGGCCTCGGTGCTCTGGATCGCGCCGCCAGCATCGGCCGGCACCAGCTCGGGCGAGATCTCCTGATCCAGGATCGCTGTCAGGACCGCGTCGGTCGCCGCGTCGAACTGCTCGCTCTCCACCGACCAGCGGATCAGGTACTGGATCAGTGTCTTGGGCACGCCGCAGTTGACGGCATAGTGGCTCATGTGATCGCCCACGCCGTAGGTGCACCAGCCGAGTGCCAGCTCGGACAGGTCGCCTGTCCCCACCACGAAGCCGTGGTGATGGTTGGCCAAGCGGAACAGGTAATCGGTGCGCAGCCCGGCCTGGACGTTCTCGAAGGTCACGTCATAGACCTTCTCGCCCCGCGAATAGGGGTGGTCCATGTCTTTCAGCAGCTGTTCGGCGGCTGGGCGGATATCGATCTCGTCAGCCGTGATCCCTAGTGCCTCCATCAGCTTCCAGGCGTTGGCCTTGGTGCCCGCGCTGGTGGCAAAGCCGGGCATGGTATAGCCGCGGATCGTCGTCCGGGGCAGGCCCAGCCGGTCGCAGGCCTTGGCCGCGACAATCAGCGCATGGGTCGAATCGAGCCCGCCCGAAATGCCGATTACCAGGCACTTCGCCTTCGTTGCCTCCATCCGCCGGATCAGCCCGTCGACCTGGATGTTGAACGCCTCGTAGCAGTCCTGGGCCAGCCGCTCGGCGCGGTGCGGGACATAGGGGAAGCGCCGCAGCGCGCGGCGCAGGCCGACATCCTTCTCGTGCAGCGGCAGGGTAAAGTCGATCCGGCGGAAATCGCGCTCCGGGTGGCCGGCGGCGACGGCGGCATCGTTGAACGATCCGGTCCGCATCCGCTCCAGCCGCAGCCGCTGCACGTCGACATCGGCAATGGCCAGCTGCGGGCTGCGGCTGAACCGTTCCGATCGGGCCAGTTCCTCGCCCAGCTCGAAAATTGAACCCTGACCATCCCAGGCGAGGTCGGTCGTACTCTCGCCCGCACCGGCGGCGGCATAGACATAGGCCGCAGCGCAGCGCGTCGACTGGGCCGCGCAGAGCGTGGTGCGCTCATCGGCCTTGCCGACGGTGATGTTGGAAGCCGAAAGGTTGCACAGCACCGTTGCCCCGGCCAGGGCGCCGCGGATCGAGGGTGGCTGCGGCACCCACATGTCCTCGCAGATCTCGAGGTGGAAGGTGAAGTCCGGCAAGTTGGCAGCGCGGAACAGCAAGTCGGTGCCGAACGGCACCTCGACGCCGCCAAGTTCGATCGTCTCGCCGGTGATGCCGACGCCCTGGGCAAACCAGCGCTTCTCGTAATACTCGCGGTAGTTGGGCAGGAAGCTCTTGGGCACGACGCCCAGCACGCGCCCTTGCGTCACCGCCGCCGCACAGTTGTAGAGCCGCCCGTTGCGGACCAGCGGCAGACCCACGACCAGCACCGCCCGCATCCGTTCGCTGGCGGTAACGATGCTGGCCAGTGCTGCGCGGGCCGAATCGAGCAGCGCCTGCTGGGTGAGCAGATCGTCGATCGCATAGGCCGTGAGGCACAGCTCTGGGAAGACCACCAGGTCGACCCCTGCTTGCTCGGCCTGTTGGGCCAGTTCGAGCACGGCGCGGGCATTGGCGGCAGGATCGGCGACGAAGACTGCAGGGGTTGCCGCGGCCAGCCGGACCAGCCCGTGACGGTGAATCGAATGAAAGGGCAGCGGCTCGCTCATCGCGGCAGTCTAGAGCGTTGCGAGCCAGCCGTCGACCTTGGCGAAGTGATCGTCCCAGCTGGGGGCATGGAACGATGGCATGGCGGCCAGCTGGCGCTCCCGGTCGGGGGTATCGCCGCAATAGGCCCGGATCGCCGCTTCCCAGCCCTGGCCGTCGAGCGGATCGAGATAGAGCGGGATCGCGCCGGCAATCTCGCGGAAGACGGGCAGATCGCTGGCGATCACCGGCACGCCGCGCTGCAGCGCTTCGATCACCGGAATGCCGAAGCCTTCGATGAAGCTGGGCATCAAGAGCGCACGGGCCTGGTCGAGCCAACCGAGCATCGTGGCATCATCACAGCGGCCCAGTTCACGGACATAACCCTTGAGCCGGGGTGAGCGATCCAGCAGGGCAAACACCTCGTCGGCTTCCCAGCCGCGCTGGCCGATCAGCACCAGCTTCGGCGTGGCCGGGCCCAGTTCCCGGGCCAGCTTCTCCCAGATGTGAAGCAGCAGCAGGTGGTTCTTGCGCCCTTCGATCGTGCCGATCATCACGAAGGTTGGCCGGCTGGGCGGGGGCACGTTGGCCGGTTCCACCAGGTCGGGCGAGGCCAGCCAGGCAACCTCGAATGGCGGCGTGGGGCGATGTTCGCGCATGGCGAACCCGGCCAGTGCATCGCGGGTCTGGGCCGAATTGGCGATCACTCCGGCAGCGCTATCCAGCACGGTGCGCATCCGCTGGCGATGGCGCCGGGCTTCGCCGGGGCGACAGAATTCCGGATGGCTGATCGGGATCAGGTCATGGACCAGATAGACCGGTTTCCAGTGCTGCTCGGCCAGCCAGCCGGCCAGGCCAGGCGAATCCAGCCCGGTGTGGCCGATGTTGAGATAGGTCCAGCCGCGGGTCGAGCCGCGCGGCCCGCGCGACAGCGCTGCGGCCGCCAGCAGCGCCGTCAGCCGCCGCCGGAAGCCCGGACCGCCGGTGCGAAGCAGGGCGAACAACTGGTCGCTGTGCCGCGCCGAGAGGACCAGGCGGAGTTCCTTGCGCTGGACCACAGCCAGCGAACGCGGTGCATAGTGATCGAGATAGGCCAGACAGACCCGGTCGATCCCGGTCGGCAGGCGCCCAGACCAGACGCGCCAGACCAGCCGCGTGACATCAAGCAGGAGATCGCGTTGCTGCATGGGCAGGTTTAGGGCCGCGGCCTAGCTGACTGCGCGGACGATCCGCGCTGGCTCGGTCTGGCGAATCGGCGGCTGATCGTCGGCGAGCAATCGCGCCACGCTGTTGCGAACCAGGATCGCCGTGGCCGAGGCACTGGCAAGGCCGCCGCGCACCAGGCACTTGGCATGCAGCACGCGTTTGAATGCCGCGTAAAGCTCGGCGTTGGGCGGGGTCGGACGGGCCCAGAAGCTGTCCAGCCCGCCGCTGTGGGTGATCCCCTTGATGTCGTAGATCGCATCGCCCAGCACCGCCACCGGCGTGCCCGCCTCAAGCGCCAGAGTGGCCGATGTGCTGTTGACGCAGACCATGCCCTTGGCTGCGGCCGAGAGATCGTCGAGCTCACCCCCATCAATATGGAAGATGCGGCCGTGAATGCCCAGCCGCCGCGCCTTGGCCATCAGCAGGGCGCGCCAATTGGTATAGCCGCTGTCGAGCGGGTGCTCCTTGACCAGCAGCACCGTTTCCGGCGGGGCGAACCGGGCGAAGCTGTCCAGCACATAGTCCACGGCGACATGCATCGAGCCGAAGGGGGAATGTTGGCGGATCTGGTAGTCACCGGTCAGCTGCAGCGGGAAGACAAAGAAGTCCCGCCCGGCGATTGCTGCCAGCGTTTCCAGGGCCTGGCGTTGCCGCCGCCCACGCAGCGACAGCCGCCAGAGCCAGCCAATGCCGTCCATGATGATCGAGCCCTGCCGATGCGTGCGGTAGAACGGGAACAGGAGACGGCCGGTCACGACATGGTGGTAGTGCCAATAGGAATCGCGCGCGCGGCGCTTGAACTCGGCCGTGATCGGCGGCAGCTGCGGGATCGGTGGCAGGCTGCGCGCTTCGGCCAGGATCGCGGCCGGGTCGCGCTCCATCGGTGAGTGACCATTCACCCCGTCGCGCTCCAGCGTCATCCAGTCCGGCCGGATATAGCCTTCTTCGTAAACGTGGATGTGCACACCTCGCAGCTGGGCCATGCGCAGCGCGGCCTGGTGCATCGGGCGGCAATCGCCGAACAGGACCAGGTCGGTGATGCCATGGGCGCGGAGGTAGCGGTCGAGGAACATCGGCCAGTTCCGCATCCGCCCGCGGTAATTGGTGGCGCCCTCCGGCCAGTCGTAGCGATCGCCGCCGGACAGGTTGATCCGGTGCACACCGCAGCCGTGCTCGGCCAGGGCCGCGCCCAGTTCGCGGAAGAACGGCCCGGGCGGTCCCTGTAGGAACAGGAATTCGCGGCGCGAGTTCCACAGCGCGCTCATCGCCGCCCTCCCGTCAAACCTTGCCACAGCAGCCGGATGCGGCCCTGCCATTCCCGCAGTGTGATCAGCAGCGAGCCAACCCGGGCCTGGCCGCACGCGATGCGGTCAACCAGCAGTTCGGGCGGGCAGGGCAGGCGGGTAACCGGATCGACATAGCGCGGATAGCCGATCAGTGTGGCGGCCACGAGTTCGTCAAGGCTGCGCTTGCGGGTCCGCCGCGGGTTTGGCGGGCCAAGGTCGCGCGTCAGGCCCCAGCCGGCATAGAACGGCTGGCCATGGGTGGTCACCGCCTTGCCGCGCAGCAGGGCCTCGAACCCGGCCAGCGAAGTAATAACATGAAGTGCATCGACCTGGTCGATCAGGGCGGCGATCGGGGCCTTGCGCTCAATGGCATTAGCAAAGCGCAGCGCCTCGGCATCCGGCACGTGGCCCTTGCGGTGGCCCGCCTCGACGTCGGGGTGCGGCTTGTAGATAATCCAGGCATCCGGTTCGAGCTTGCGCGCCCGAGCAATCAGCTCAAGATTCGTGCAATTGGCGCCCCCGCTCAACACCGATCGATCGTCCTCAACTTGCCCTGTTACAAGTACGCGCCGCTGCTTACTTGTGGCAATCGGCGTCGTTACGGCTTCTCGTCCATACTTGCTTATCCCAGCATGAACGAGTGTGGTTTGCAGCACTTTGGCCCGCTCGACCCAATTGGTGGGCAGTTCACCGCATTCCAACAGCGCCTCAAGATCGCTCGGCCCGTTGGGATCGAAATAAATCCCTGATCTATCGGTGATTACGGATAGCGGCGGCACACAGTTCGCCCCGATTCCGACCGAGCGGATAAAGCCGTCCTCCAGTTCAGAAACCGCCGCCCCCGCCGCGTCAAGCGCCGCCAATACGGCAGGTGCGGTCCGCGACTTCCAGGCCAGCACTGGCGTTCCTGGCGCAAGACCGGCGGGCAGCCGGCGGGCATGGCGCACCGGACCGGTTCCGTCCCAGAGCAGGGGATCGACCGTCACGCGTTTCCAGCGGGCGACGCCAAAGACCGCGGCCAGATCGCGATTGCCGGCGATCAAACGGCGCCAGTCGCCCAGTTGCGCAATGACCTGCGGCAGGTCCCAGGGTGCACCGTCGAAGGGGCTGACCCAGCTCTGGCTGGCCAGTGATTGCAGCAGGTCGGCCACCAGATCGGGCTGGTTACGCAGCGGCCTGTTCTCGCCAAACAGCCGCACTGGCTTGCCCAGCAGGGCGGCGATCGTAGCCAGTTCGCGGTCCGCTCCTGCCCAGACTGCGCTGGCCTGCTGCGCCGCGCTCCAGGGATCGAACGGGGCCTGGAGAACGGCGAAGCCGGCAGGTGCGCGCATGCCGGATGGCACGACGATCGTCACGCCCGGCTCTGACAGGGACCGCAGCATAACGGCTAGCTGCGCGGCATTGTCAGGGACGAGGATCAGCTCACAGCCAATCGCAACCTGAACCGGCCTGGCCCAGAAAGACCCGCCGACCTGGTGCTCGACCAGTGCAGCGCGAACGTCCGCTGCTGTTAGAGTGCTCGATCCCGGCTGCGACAGCTGCGGGCGGGCCGCGCCGGGAAAGGGTGGAACCCGCAGGAACGGCTCGGTCAAGCCGTCACCCTGGCGGCTGGATGTTTGGACCGTTGCGGGGGAGCTTGCTCGGCCATGCCCGGCTCAGACAATCTTCCGGAAGTAGGCGATCGTTTCCTTCAGCCCGTCTTCCAGGTTGACCTTCGGCTCCCACTCCAGCGTCGATCGGGCCAGCGAAATGTCCGGCCGGCGCTGCTGCGGATCGTCCTGCGGCAGGGGTTCGAACTTCAGCTTAGACTGGCTGCCGGTCAGGCGGATCACCGTTTCGGCCAGCTCCAGCATGGTGAACTCGCCGGGGTTGCCGATGTTGACCGGGCCGGTGAAATCGGCTGGGCTGTCCATCAGCCGCAGCATCGCTTCGACCAGATCATCGACATAACAGAAGCTGCGGGTCTGCAGGCCGTTGCCATAGATCGTCAGGTCCTCGCCGCGCAGCGCCTGGACGATGAAGTTGGATACCACCCGGCCATCCTGCGGATGCATCCGCGGGCCATAGGTATTGAAGATCCGCATCACCTTGATCTCAAGCTGGTGCTGGCGGTGATAATCGAAAAACAGCGTCTCGGCGCAGCGCTTGCCTTCGTCATAGCAGCTTCGGATCCCGATCGGATTGACGTTGCCCCAATAGGATTCGGGCTGCGGGTGGACCGCAGGATCGCCATAAACCTCGCTGGTCGAGGCCTGCAGGATCCGCGCCTTCACCCGCTTGGCCAGGCCCAGCATGTTGATCGCGCCGTGGACGCTGGTCTTGGTCGTCTGCACGGGGTCGTTCTGGTAGTGGATCGGGCTGGCCGGACAGGCCAGGTTGAAGATCCGCTCCACCTCGACGTATAGCGGCCAGCAGACATCATGGCGCATCAACTCGAACGAAGTGTTGCCCAGCAGATGGGCGATATTGGCCTTGCTGCCGGTGTAGAAGTTATCGACGCACAGCACGTCATCGCCGCGCGCGACCAGCCGGTCGCAAAGGTGGGAGCCGAGAAATCCGGCACCGCCGGTCACCAGGGTCTTGTGCATCAACAACTCGCAGTCCGTGTTACCCGTCGCTGCGGGCTTGCGCCGCTAATGCCCAATAATCTGCGCGCAGAGAAGGACTTTCGCGCTGGTCCGTCAGCCCGCCTTGACCGCGCGATCAACCGCCAGCAACTGACGCAGCAGGGGTTCGAGCTCGTGTAGTGGCAGCGCGCTAGGCCCGTCGCACCTGGCCCTGGCCGGATCGGGGTGCGCCTCGAGGAACAGGCCGGCAATCCCCACGGCCACTCCGGCGCGGGCCAGGGCGGCGGTCTGGGCGCCGCGACCATCGGCACTATCGGCGCGTCCGCCCGGCTTCTGCAAGGCGTGCGTCACGTCGAAGATCATCGGGGCCATCGGCTTCATCAGGTCGATTCCCAGCATGTCGACCACCAGGTTGTTGTAGCCAAAGCTTGACCCACGCTCACACAGCAGAACCTGGTCATTGCCCGCCTCGCGGCACTTGGCGATGATGTGGCGCATTTCCTCAGGCGCCAGAAACTGCGGCTTCTTGACGTTGATCGGCTTGCCGGTCCGGGCCAGCGCCGTCACCAGATCGGTCTGGCGGGCCAGGAAGGCCGGCAGTTGCAGGATATCGGCCACCTGCGCGACCGCTTCAGCCTGCCATGGCTCGTGCACGTCGGTGATTAACGGCACGCCGAAGCGGGCCTTCACCTCGGCCAGTTCGGCCAGGCCGGCTTCCAGCCCCGGGCCGCGGAACGAGGTGAGCGAGGAGCGGTTGGCCTTGTCGAAACTGGCCTTGAAAATGTACGGAATGCCGAGCTTTCCGGTCACTTCGACGAAGTGGGCCGCCACTTCATGCAGCACCCCGCGATCCTCGATCACGTTCATCCCGCCGATCAGCACCAGCGGCAAGTGGTTGGCCAGGGCGATGCCGCCGGGCAGGGTTACGGTGGGTCCGGTCATGCCGCCTCTTAGCGGATGCCGCGCGTGCGCAAAATGGCTTCTATCGCGGGCACGTCTTCGGGATTATTGAGCTCGATGCAGTCCCACTCCAGCGCGGGGAAGGGCACCAGGCGGATCGGTTGCCCGCTCTCGAGGAAGCGCAGCTGTTCCAGCCCTTCGCACTGCTCCAGCGGTGTTGGCTCGAGCGCCGCATAGGCTGCCAGCGCGGCCGGACGATAGGCATAGAGGCCCAGATGCAGGCACACGGCGCGGTGCGGGTCGGCCGCGCTATCCGGCATGTGCGGGATCACGCGCTTCGAGAAGTAGAGCGCCCGCCCGGCCGCGTCGGACACCACGGTCGTCCCGCCGACGCGGCCGTGGGCCTGGTCAGACACCAGGTGGGCATAAAGGCTGGCGGAACATTCAACTGCCGGGGTGGCCATCGCCGCCGTAGGGTCCTTCGCCAAGGCAGCGACCAGGTCGGCAACAACAAAGGCCGGGGTCAGGGGCGCGTCGCCTTGCAGATTGACGATGATCGGCGCGACGTCACCCAGCACCTTCAGGGCGGCAGCGCAGCGTTCGGTGCCGTTGCGGCAGCTCTCTGGCGTCATCACCACCTGGCCACCGAAAGCCTCTACGGCTTTCGCGATCCGTTCGTCGTCGGTAGCTACCCAAACCTGGTCGGCTGACGCCACAGCGGTTGCCGTGCGCCAGCTGCGTTCGATCAGGGTTTGCGCGGTATCGTCCGCGCCGCGCAGCAGGGCCAGGGGTTTGCCGGGGTAGCGGGTCGACGCATAGCGCGCCGGGATCAGGATCGCGAAGTCAGCCGCCATGTGCTGGCTCAGTTGAGCCCATGGCGCAGCAGATCGTGAATGTGGATGATCCCCAGCGGCACTTGCGGGCCCGCCGCCGCGTCTTCGACCACGAAGGCGGCGGTGATCTTGTTGTCGTTAAGGAAGACCAGCGCCTCACCGGCCGGCATTTCTGCTGGAATGACCTTGGGGGCCGGCGTCATGACTTCACGTGCAAAGGCGGTAGTCAGCACCCCAAAGCGACGGCGCAGATCACCATCGGTGATGATCCCGACCAGCGCGCCCGCGCCGTCGGTGACCCCGGCCAGACCAAAGCAGCCGGAGGTCATCACCGAAATCGCCTCCGGCATGCCGGCATGCTGATTGACCAGCGGAAGCCGATCAGCCCCGTGCATGATTTCGCTCACCGGCGCGAGCGCCAGCCCGATCGCGCCTGCTGGATGCAAGGCGCGCAGGTGGTTCTTGGAAACGCCGCGCATATCCATCACGGCCATGGCGAGCGCATCGCCCAGGGCCAGCTGCATAGTTGTCGAGGTGGTCGGCGCAACATTGACTGCGCAGGCTTCGGGAACTCGAGGCAGCATCAATGCAATGTCGGCCAGATCGATCAGCAGCGAGTTTTGTCGCGCCGCGACGCCGATAATCGGGATCCGCTTCTTGCGCGCATAGGCGAGCACGGTGCGCAATTCTGATGTGTTGCCAGAGTTGGAAAAGACCAGCAGGACATCGCCCGCATTCAGCATGCCGAGATCACCGTGCCCTGCTTCGCTGGGGTGGATGTAAATCGCCGGAGTGCCAGTGGCCGCAAAGGTTGCCGCAACCTTGCGGGCAATGTGGCCCGACTTGCCCATGCCAGTTACCACGAGTTGCCGGCGGACCCGGCTAATCATGCTGCAGGCTTCGGAAAACGTTTCACCGAGCAGCTGCGCTAACTGCCGCAACGCCTCAGCCTCGGCCTCGATGACTTCGCGACCGCGCTTCAGCGTTGAGTCGTGAGAGCGGATTTCTTGCATGCAAACCTCGCTGTCAGTTCCGCCACTTTCCTTACGAGCTAATGCCCCATTTGCAGCGCGGCGATAATCCCATTTCGCAATCAGGCGCAGTCAACAGAGAAACTATCCATTTCGCGAACCGTAATTAGAATCGACCCAGACACGATAGGTCCCATCCATTACCGATCTCCACCAGCCTTCGTTCACTAGGTACCATTCAAGTGTTTCGGCAAACCCTGTGGCGAAATTGCGCGCGGGAGCATAACCGAGCTCCCCGCGCGCCTTGGTCTCGTCGATTGCATAGCGCCGGTCGTGGCCCGGCCGGTCGGTGACGAAGGTTTTTAGGGTGCTGGTTGCTTCACCCTTAGCTGCCGGAGCGGCGGGGAAGCGCGCGGAAAGGGCAGGATCCCCGGCGAAGGCTGTGTCGACTGCCGAACACAGCGTTTCGATAACCGTGAGGTTCGGCAACTCGGCACCGCCACCGATGTTGTAGGTTTCTCCGACTCTCCCGCGGGTGAGACAAGCCTCGATACCGCGGCAATGGTCCTCGACATGCAGCCAGTCACGGACCTGCATCCCGTCGCCGTAGATCGGCAGCGGCCGACCATGCAGAGCATTGATCAGGAACAGCGGGATCAGCTTTTCCGGGAATTGGTATGGTCCATAGTTGTTGGAGCAATTGCTGGTGGTGACCTCAAGGCCATAAGTGTGATGCCACGCTCGCACGAGATGGT
Source organism: Sphingomonadaceae bacterium (assembly GCA_965284665.1). Lineage (GTDB taxonomy): Bacteria > Pseudomonadota > Alphaproteobacteria > Sphingomonadales > Sphingomonadaceae > Novosphingobium. Next base: position 458,799 of record OZ260108.1, read on the forward strand.
CGCTGGCAGCCTTGCTGGCCGAGTAAGGGCTATTTGGCGCATAGGCTGTCGTTTCGGAGAAGGCCGGATCGTTTGGTCCCAGAGTGCCATAGACCTCGTCTGTCGAGACGTGGTGGAAGCGATGGGGTTTGCCGGATCCGGACAGCCAAGCACTTCGCGCCGCCGTCAGCAAGGAAAGGGTGCCAAGAACGTTGGTATCGACGAATACGGCCGGCCCGTGGATCGATCGGTCGACGTGGCTTTCCGCAGCGAAATGGACGATCGTATCGATCGCGTGGTCAGCCAACAGCTTCTCAACCAGCGCGGTGTCACGAATATCGCCGTGCACGAACTCGACATTGTTCAACCCTTCAAGGTTCGCGCGGTTGCCGGCGTAGGTCAGCGCGTCCAGCACGACCACCCGATCCGCTGGGTGATGCGCGCGCCAGTAGTGCACGAAATTGGCACCAATAAACCCGGCACCGCCGGTAACTAGCAAGCTGCTCATTTCGAGATTTCTTCCAGACAAGCGATCAATTCATGGCGCCAGTGGCGTGCGGGGCCGGTGATCGACCAACTCGACGACTTGTCAAGCACGCTCCAGGCCGGCCGCCGGGCGGGGGTGGGGTAATCAGCGGTTGCAATTGGAATGACGGGCACCGCCTTGCTCAGCAAGCCCAGACGCAAGGCTTCGTCCTGAATAGCCTGGGCAAAATCGTACCAACTGGTAATCCCCGCGTCGGTCCAGTGAAAAAGACCACTGTGGGATTGAAGAGACCAGATTGCGCGGGCCAGACTGGCCGCGTGGGTCGGAGAGCCGACTTGATCCGCAACCACCCGAACCTCATCGCGTTCAGACATCAGCCGCAGCATTGTTCTCACGAAATTGTTGCCTTCTGCGGCATAGACCCAGGCAGTGCGGATGATCAGCGGGGCTGCATGCTGTTCCCTGGCTGCAAGTTCGCCCGCGAGCTTGGTGCGGCCATATGCACTTGCCGGTGCCGGGGCTGTGTCAGGGCGATAGGGTTCGCAGGCCTGGCCATCGAACACGTAATCTGTCGAAACCTGGACGAACCGCGCGCCTGTCTTGTGCGCGGCGCTGGCCAGATGGCCAACCGCCGTTGCGTTGATAAGCAGGGCACGATCTTCCTCGGCTTCGGCTTTGTCCACGGCCGTCCATGCTGCCGCGTTGATCAGCAGATCCGCCCTGGACCTTGAAACGACATCAGCCACCTGCTCCTGGTTTCCGATATCGAACTCGGCTTCGGGGGGCGCAATCAGGTCAACGCCTGCGGGCGCACTTGCTGCGAGCGCCCGACCCAATTGCCCGCCGCTTCCAGCGATCAGCACTCTCATGCAAACAGTTCCGCATCGGCAAGTAGAGGCGCTGCCTCGTCCTTGGCGGAGAGGATCGGAGCGATCCCTACATCGGGCCAGGCGATGGCGATGTCCGGGTCATTCCAGCGTAAGCTGCGGTCGCTTGGGTGGTGATAGGCCGTGGTGCACTTGTAGAGAAAGTCGGCCGTCTCACTCAGCACAACGAAGCCGTGCGCAAAGCCCGGCGGGACCCACAGCATCCGGTGGTTCTCGGCACTCAACTCGACACCAACCCATTGGCCAAATTGCGGAGAAGAAGCCCGAATATCGACGGCAACGTCAAAAACGGCACCCCGGGTTACGCGCACAAGTTTGCCTTGCGGATTCTCCAGCTGATAATGGAGCCCACGAAGCACACCGTGGGCGGATCGGCTGTGGTTGTCCTGGACAAAATCCATTTCCAGACCGGCGTCGGCCATGGTCTGGCGGTTCCAGCTTTCAAGGAAGAACCCTCGCTCATCGCCGAACACCTTGGGTTCGATGATCAGCACCCCAGGAAGGGTAGTTTCCACCAGCTTCATTTGCCCTGCCTCAGTTGAGTGAGTAGATACTCCCCGTAACCCGATTTGCGCAACGGTGCGGCGATCGCCTCAAGCTGCCCATCATCGATTAGGCCCATACGCCAGGCGATCTCTTCGGGGCAGCAGACCTTCAGCCCCTGCCGCTCCTCGACAATCCGGACATAGTTTGCCGCATCCAAGAGCGAGCCATGGGTCCCTGTGTCGAGCCAGGCAAACCCCCGCCCCATCAGTTCCACGTTCAGGCGGCCGGCATCGAGGTACAAGCGATTGAGATCGGTAATCTCCAGTTCGCCGCGCGCGCTGGGCTTCAGGTCCCTCGCAAGTGCAACCGCATCGCCATCGTAGAAATAAAGTCCGGTGACGGCGTATTGGCTCTTTGGGTTTGCTGGCTTTTCCTCGATGGTTTCGGCCCTGCCCTGGGCATCAAACGAGACCACGCCATAGGCGGTAGGATCGTTGACATAGTAACCGAACACGGTGGCACCATCAGCGCGCGCTGACGCGTTTGCGAGAAGCTCGGGCAGGCCGTGGCCATGGAAAATGTTGTCCCCCAGGATCAGCACGCTTGGGTCAGAGCCGACAAACTCGGCACCGATATGATAGGCCTGCGCCAAACCTTCCGGACGGGGCTGCTGAGCGTAACGAATGCAGATGCCCCAAGCGGAGCCATCGCCCAAAAGGTTCTCAAACGCAGGCGCATCGGCCGGCGTTGTTATGATTAGAACCTCCTCAACACCCGCCAGCATAAGCACCGATAGCGGGTAATAAATCATCGGCTTGTCGTACACCGGCATCAATTGCTTCGACACCGTCCGGGTTAACGGATGTAGTCGAGTGCCGGAGCCGCCCGCCAGAATAATTCCTTTTTTGTGCGTGGTCACACTTGAGCCTTTGTGTCTATTAGTTCTTTTCCAAAATCACCTGCGATACCGCATGGTGGATTTCAACAGAAAATGCTAGGCTAAATAATGAGTTGGTCAGAAATTGGCCACGTTCTGAAGCGCAACCAGCGGGAAGAACAGCTGGCTGATGATTTGAGTCAGCTTGGTTGGTTGATTTGCCGCAGCGTTGCCGACGTAAAGCACATCCTTGTCGGCCATCGGGAACCGCTGGGCGAGAAGATAGCTGCTCGCCTGCATCATGTTGAGATGGTAGACCACTGGCGCGTCCGCCCCATTCTCACCCTTTGTGAATCGGAATACGAAGATCGCGCGGGGATCGCCGGTATTGGGGTTTGAGCCACCAGCCAGGGCGATAGCTTCGGCGAGTGATACCTGTGCGGCCGGAAACCCGATCTGCTCCGCCTTACCCGCCGCGCCCATGACCGAGAAGCTGCGCGGGGAGCGTACCAGCGAAATGCGATCAGCAGGAAAGATGCCAATGTCGCGGGCCGGATCGCTCATTACGTCGCTCAGGCGAAATTCGCCCTTCACGCCACCACGCTGGACCCTGACGGCCATATCTTTGATCTCACCCCGTATCCCACCAGCCAAAGCAATAACATCGGAGAGCGATTCGCGATTGGTTGGCAGGACCAGTCGACCTGGCCGGGCGACGTCGCCGCCGATGATCACCGAGTTCGTCAGGCCCTCCCGGATTGATACCACGATCTGCGGGTTTTGAGACTTTCCTCGCAGGGATTGCCTGATCAGGCGTTCGATTTCCGCAGTCGTGCGGCCCTGAACAGGCAGCTCACCGACGTACGGAATGTTGATCGTGCCGCCGTCACTTACGCGGGTGGGTGGAAGCCGCTCCGCACTGGCAGAAGTGTTAAATCCCGCATCACCGGAAGCGGTTGCGGCAGCTGATCGCCCAAACAGGGCGACACCGGATTCGTAGATTGAGATGTCGAGCACATCGCCGGCCCCAACAAGCTCAGTGGGCGGGGGCGGAGTGTATTCTTTGGCGAAGACCTGTGCCGGCATTGCGCCCTGCGGCAGGTCGACAGCGCTTTTTACCTCGACCAAGGCAATGCCAAGATGGCTGGTATCGGCTTTGATTTGCGAGCGGATTTCGCTCCCCGTTGGGCCGCTAGACGGAATTGCCGCGCATCCAGCCAATAGGATTGGCAAGACAAATCCCGCGAAGCGCTTTCCGAAAAAGCGTGACCGAAAAAACAGTTTATACTTCATTGGCTTACTTATGCCCCAAGCCGCGCAGACGACTGTTGCGCCCTTAAAGCCCCAGTCGAGGCAGGGCAACCCGCACATGCCGATGATCCGTTCAACTGCCCCACCTAAGCGCCATCTTGATCCGGCGTCGCAGCGAAGCCCCAGTTGATGGGGCGGGAGTATTGGGAGTGACCGGCTTCACCTCTTGTCCCATGTATAGATTGGGGCGTGCCTTACCATCACTAATTGCCCGGATGTTGCGTAGCTGCAATTGACCGACAGCTTCGTCCGAGAATGCAGGGGTATAGTAGATGCAGTCCTCGAAGAAGTAGTGTGTGACCTGCGACCAGCGCGTCAGCCTCGGATCGTTTTGCACGCTGCCTCCGTGCAAAAGGTTCGCACACCAGATCAAAGCCTGGCCCTTGCGCGCCAGGAAAGTCTCTTGCTGTGCGCCGGTGGCATCGCACAGGGCATTCCAGGCCGGGGCAAAGGGATCCTGCGCAGATGTAAGATCGCTACCAGTGCCCCGGCGGCCGATCATGGCGTTTGTGATGATCGGCCAGCGGTGTGATCCCGGATAATAGAACAGCGGACCGGAATCGGCCGTGATATCTTCCATCGCCAGCCACACCCCACACATGAACCGTTCTGGCAAGCTGGAGAAGTGAACCGAGTCAGAATGAACGTCCTGCTGGGTGCCAACCGGGAAATTCAGGGTTTGGAATGGAAACGCGCTGCGGCCATATAGCTTGCTGAGTAGCGCAAGCACTTGCGGATTGGCGGCAATGGCCCGGACATCTTCGTCCTGATCCCAGGCGTCCTGGATCCGCCGCAAGCTTTGCGTCTTGTCGCTCTCGGGGTTCGCGAAATCGATTTCGAACAACGGGCCTAGCCGGCGCTGTATGCGTTCGATCCGGTCCGCCAGAGCGGGATCGGGAAACTCAAAAACCGCAAAGCCGCGCTCGTGCAGTTCGTTAGCTATGCGCGTTTCTTCTGTGGTTAGGTCGAGCGATGGTGCGAGCGCCGGAAACAATGGAGACTCGATCAAAGGCAGGCCAGGCAGCGGATTGTTCAAGGCTTCAATTTCCTTTGAGTGTCGCCGCCAGTCGGTCGACCAACATGCGCAGGGCGCGCCGGGGTCCATCCTGCCCCCGGCCAACGGCCGTGATCAAGCTCCATAAATCATGTTGGACCGTGCTGCGATCATCCAGTGAGTTATAAATGCCCCAAAACCTCTCAAGCCCCAATACGAGAGGCATGTGCCAAATGCCATGGTATCCAAAGGTCGAGCCAGGATTGCCTGCACGCTCGGCTGAGAAATGATCAGCAAGTTCGCGAGGCGCAAATCGGATGCCCTGCCTTTCAAGCCAATTACGGTGGATGCGACCGATGAGCACGTCCTCGGGATGAAACGGCTGAAACCTGGGCGACTTGCACGCCGCTAGCAGCTGCCGGCTGCGCAGGGAAAAGCCGCCATTACCGACATCAAAGCCGTCTTGGAATTGCGGCCAACTCGCCCCGATGTAGTCGAAATTGAGAAATGTGGGATCCCAACGTGTCGCGTCGATTACATGACCATCCCACTGCACCACCAGGCAGTGCGAAGTGGTAATGAAATCTGCCAGTCGGGTAAGCAGGAACTCGGAATAGGCGGCTGCCGAGCCCAAATGTCCAATCGGGACGATCGTGATCGCAGCGTTGTCCAGCTGAACAGGTGCGTCTGTAAACAGCAAACAACCCCCGAAATCTATATTTTCCATGCTAGATTCGAGCGCGCGGATCGTTGCTGTCAGATTTACTGACGTGGCGGCGCAGATTGTAACCTGTGGCAGCGACAGGCGGATTTTGGAGCTGGCTGAGATCATGTCACAGCCCGATCACATACTGTTCTGATGCGCGGCTGAGCTGCGGATGATGATAGGGATCGACGATCTCGTCCGTATGCCAAAGCCTCTGAAGGGCGGCCAGTTCGCTAGCAAAACGGGCGGCGCCAACCGGATCTTTATCAAGCCCACGCGACACCGATTCGTGGTGGATCAGCACGGCACGGGGCTCATAAAATGATTGCCAACCCCGCTGATTGAGGCGCAGGCACAGGTCGACATCATTGAACGCAACAGGAAAATTACGCTCGTCGAGTCCGCCGACAGCTTTGAACTTGTTGTGGCTGACAACTAGGCAGGCGCCAGTAACGGCAGAGATGAATTGCGGCAATGCGTGCCGGCGGAAGTATCCGGCGGCTTCGGGATGGATGAAGCGATGGGCATGGCCAGCGGCGTTGCCGACGCCGATCACCACGCCGCCATGTTGGATCCGCCCGTCGGGGTAAAGCAGCTGTGCGCCAACCGCACCCACGTCGTCTCGGAGCGCTTGGGTTGCCATGATCGCCAGCCAGTCCGGGTTAATGACCTCGATGTCGTTATTGAGCAGGCACAATAGTTCGCCTTGGGCCAATTCCGCGGCCCGGTTGTTGATAATGGAGTAGTTGAACGGCCCTGGGTGTCGCAATACGCGAACTTGAGCTGGGTCCAGTTCCGCCAAGTACGCGAGCGTCGCAGGGTCATCACTGTCATTGTCGACAACAATTATTTCAATTTCTGGATACTGCGTCCTGGCAACGCCTTCGAGGCAGGTGCGTAACAAGTCCAAGCGGTTCCGGGTCGGCACGATTATGCTGACTTTGGGAAGGGAACGGGCAACCGGTAACGGTTTTGGGATTCGTGGCGGTTCAGTTCGCACTGGGCGATGGTGCAACACCTGGCGGACGTGACGGGCGGCCCCTATCTGTAGCGCCCGGCCTACCAAGAAGCTTGCCCAGTCCCCCTCGCCCGCCGCCGCAGCCAGAGAGACGGCGTCACCGCTGATAATGCAGGCACCAGAAATGTAATCGTGATGGGTGAATAGTTCTTCGTTCCAATCCGGCTTGAAGTGAGGCGCTGTCCGCCTCCCCCGATTGTCCAAGACATCGTCGTCGGCAAATAGGACGCTTGCCGCCGCGGTTTCCAATTCCCTCCGATAGGCAGCAGCAGTCCCAGGGGTTAGGCGGTCACCCGCCTTCATTGGCATGAGCCAAGGCATTGTTCCCCAGTCAATGGCCTTGGCCGCGAAGATAAGATCGTCAGCGCAGTTCTCGGAGATGGCAATTGCCTCCAGGCCCTCCGCCACAACGCTCCGCATGGTCAATTCGACCATTGCGGTATTAGAACCCTTTGTATCCAACAAGGCAACGATTGGGGGATTCTGCCCAGGAGGGCTGGGCTTCATATTTTCCCCGCCATTCACCAGTAGCCAATACTGATAAGCCTTTGAGGATTTACTTAGCAAGGGCGAAAATTGCCCCAGAGCCCGAACTTTCTTGCCTAGTATCCGCCACTTCAATGCGGTCAGATAAAGGGCCGGATTGCAACGAAAGCCATCAAGGTGGATCGAAATTATCAGCCAAGAACTGCTGATCCACTTAAAACCAGACAGGTTGGAGATTGACAGCATCTGGAGGTCACATAGTCGCTAAGCCTGTAGGCTGGAAGGTAAAAAATCTGTGCCCGACTGCCGGATTTTCAGAGCGGTGGACTACACGACAGAACGTACGCTAAGACAAGAATATGAAGCCCAACTCCCGGAACTCGAAACCTTTATCCTCGCGCACATCGATCAAGCCTCGGGGAATACTGGTTCTCGGCATGCATCGCAGCGGCACGAGCGCGCTAACTCGAACATTGAACCTACTGGGTTGCGCCATGCCTGATGATCTGATCGGACCAGGTGACGGAAATGCGCGCGGACATTGGGAATCGGTGGCGGCTGTTACGATCAATGATTCAATTCTCGCCTCAGCGGGATCGAGTTGGGATGACTGGGGTCCGCTTAACCTAGATTGGCGCGATTCTGGCTTAAGGTCCGATTTTTCTATTAAAATTCAGGAAATTGTAAAAGAACATGTGGCGGCTGGACCGCTTTTTGTGCTCAAGGATCCTAGGCTCTGTCGCCTGACCGATCTTTGGTTCGACAGTATGGATGCTGCAGGGGTTGAACCCCTCGCTGTTTTGATGCTGCGCAATCCGGTCGAAGTCATCGAATCGCTCGAGAGCAGGGATCTGATGGCTCCCAGCTACGGCCAGTTGCTTTGGCTTCGTCATATTCTTGACGCAGAATTCTTCTCGCGCGGACGCAAACGCGTCGTCTGCCGTTACGATCAACTGATGCGCAACTGGCATGGCGTGGTGGACCGAATCCGATCAGGCCTGGCCGTGGCGCTACCGCGCAATTCCCCTTCAGTTCACGCCGAGATTGAGCGCTTCCTCTCGAGCGACCTGCGTCATCACGAGCTTGGCCTTGAGGCGGCTCTCGATAATCCTGGATTGATGGCGTGGTTGCGCCGTACATTCGCCATTCTGCTGGATTGGAGCGAGCAGGGCGAGAACTCAGCCGATCACCCCAAGCTTGACCAGATCCGGGAGGAGTTCGATCGATGCTACTCCGCCTTTGCGGGCCTTCTGCTTGACACCGGCATTGCCGGAAACGTTGGCTCGGGCGCTCGTCTAAAGCGTGAATTGGATGAGCAATTGACCCTTGCGCAAGAGCATATGCGGGAGCTGGAACTCCAGCAAGCAGCGGCAGCTGCACGTGAAGTGGACCTTGCCGCGCGGGCCGAAGTCGGCGAATCGCGAGCGGATGAGCTTGAAGCACGGGTTGCCGGGCTTCGCGCCGAGGCTGACCGGCTTGCCCCGCTGGAACGTGAGGCCGCGCAGCTGCGCGAGCAGGCGAGTTCGCTCGAAGCGGATCTAGCCGCGTTGACGTTGCGCAACGCCGAGCTGAACGGTCAACTCGAGGCGGGCGATGCGCGCACTCTCGAACTTGAAGCACGGGTTGCCGGGCTTCGCGCCGAGGCTGACCGGCTTGCCCCGCTGGAACGTGAGGCCGCGCAGCTGCGCGAGCAGGCGAGTTCGCTCGAAGCGGATCTAGCCGCGTTGACGTTGCGCAACGCCGAGCTGAACGGTCAACTCGAGGCGGGCGATGCGCGCACTCTCGAACTTGAAGCACGGGTTGCCGGGCTTCGCGCCGAGGCTGACCGGCTTGCCCCGCTGGAACGTGAGGCCGCGCAGCTGCGCGAGCAGGCGAGTTCGCTCGAAGCGGATCTAGCCGCGTTGACGTTGCGCAACGCCGAGCTGAACGGTCAACTCGAGGCGGGCGATGCGCGCACTCTCGAACTTGAAGCACGGGTTGCCGGGCTTCGCGCCGAGGCTGACCGGCTTGCCCCGCTGGAACGTGAGGCCGCGCAGCTGCGCGAGCAGGCGAGTTCGCTCGAAGCGGATCTAGCCGCGTTGACGTTGCGCAACGCCGAGCTGAACGGTCAACTCGAGGCGGGCGATGCGCGCACTCTCGAACTTGAAGCACGGGTTGCCGGGCTTCGCGCCGAGGCTGACCGGCTTGCCCCGCTGGAACGTGAGGCCGCGCAGCTGCGCGAGCAGGCGAGTTCGCTCGAAGCGGATCTGGCTGCAGTAAAGACAGCGCTGGAGGCTGTTAGCAGGGAGGCCGAGCATGAGCGCAACCAGCGCCTTGCGATCGAGGCCGCGCTGGCAACTGCTCAAGCCAATCTCCACGAGGAGGCGTTGCGAAACGCTGAGCTGAGCGGTCGAAGCAGTGCCATCGAAAGCGCATTGGTGCAGCGACAGGAAGAGTTGGCTCAAGTCTGGGATCAGCTACTTGCAGCCGAGAAGGCGCGAAGTGCAGCAGAAGCCTCGGCCGTCCAGCAAACGGAGCGGAGGGTAGACGCCGAAAAACGATTGCTGGTCGCTGAAGCAGGCTTCGCAGAGCTCAAGGAAAGGTTGGACAAAGTAAGCACCACGCCTGCGTTTTCGCCGGTTGAGGATCGGCTCTATGCTGAGATGGCTCAGATAACCCAGTTGCTACTGGAGCAAGAAGCGGCGTCTCTGTCTGCCAACGAGGCGAAGCTTGCTGCGGAGCAAGAACTTGCTCAGCGTAGTGCCGAAAATTCGGAACTGGCGGCACGCCTCGAGCAACAGAAAGCTGCACGCCAAGAGGCCGAGACAGCACGCGTCTCAACCGAGGAGAAGTTAGCATCCAGGTTTGATGAAATCGCTCGCCTCACTGCTATGTTAGGAGAGGAGTGCGAGCGGGCAGTGTCATTTCAATCGGACTCCGAGTGGCTCAGGGAGATGGCAGCACTCAGTCAAATGTTCCCGAAGTGGTGGCTCTTGCTTCCATATGCATGGCGCAAGAAGCGCGAACATCATCGCTACAAGCGGGCGGGCCTGTTCGACGCGCAAGCGTATCTCGCCGCCTACCCGGATGTGGTCGTCGATGGCATGGATCCGGTGCGCCACTATATCTTGCATGGGATGGCCGAAGGTCGAACTCGGCCGATCTAGCAAGGCTGATCGAAAAGTAGAGAGACGATTGCTGGTCCAAAAAAGCTTGCTTGCGTAACGCCAACGACCAATCTAGCCACTTAGGGTCAGGACCCATTAATTGCTCGCACGGAGTGTGATCGGTTGATTCAATGGCAGCGTTGAGGAAGCGTTGCCGATGGATGTTCCGTTCTTGTTGAGCCGGGCGCAGATGCGCCGGATCGAACCGTTTTTCCCGCTTTCGCATGGTATCCCGAGGGTCGATGACCGGCGGATCGTGTCGGGGATCGTCTACGTGATTAAGCATGGGCTGATGTGGCGCGATGCCCCCAAGGGCTATGGCCCGCACAAGACCATCTACAACCGCTTCATCCGTTGGAGCCGCCTTGGCGTGTTCAACCGCATCTTCGCCGAGTTGGCAGGTAGAGCCGGCGAGCCCGACGCGATCATGATCGACGCCACCCATCTGAAGGCCCACCGCACCGCTGCCAGTCTCCTAAAAGGGGGGCTGTTCCCAGACGTATCGGGCGCACCAAGGGTGGGCTGAACTCGAAGCTCCATGCCGTCTGCGATGGGCTGGGGCGACCGATCATCCTGCTCCTCACCGAAGGCCAGATGAGCGATCACAAGGGCGCAGTTCTGCTGTTTTCCAGCCTGCCAAAGGCCAAGGTGCTGCTCGGCGACAAGGGCTATGACAGCGACTGGTTCCGTGCCGCACTCGAAAGCCAGGGCATCGCCGCCTGCATCCCGCCCAAAGCCAACCGCAAGGTCCAATACCACTACGACAAGCAGCTCTATCGCCAGCGCCACAAGATCGAAAACCTGTTCGGCAGAATCAAAGACTGGCGCCGTGTCGCCACCCGATACGACCGATGCGCACACACCTTCATGTCGACCATCTCCATCGCAGCCACAGTCTGCTACTGGTTGTGATCAATGAGTCCTGACCCTAGGACCAGCCAAGTCGGTCTAGTGCATTTTTCTTCGTTTGCTCTACATCGATTCTTGCAAAGTCCCATGGCCGCCGTTTTTCCTTGATCTGGTCCTCAGTTTCTGATCCCACTAAAGTAGAGTTTGAGCCGTCAGCCTTCCAGTTATACACGCCAACTACCTTGGTGCGAGAGCTGAAGTTTGCCGGATACTGTGAACAAATCCTAATCAGGAAATCATAATCTTCGAGCCTGGCAATAGATTCCTCAAAAAATAAATCTGCTGACGCAATCGCCGATCTATCCATAACGAAACTGTGGATCGGACAGAAATTTTCGTTCATCAGATCTTTGAGGCCGTCACCCTTGTACACGCCTGTTTCCCGAGAAAAGGTAAAGGGGGCTTCGGCGACAATTGAGATATTTTTGAGAGCAATGTCTCCAAAGGCAATGGCGTACTTACCATTTTGTAAATTGCTAACGAGCCACTGAATTGCGGTTCCGTACAAGTAATCGTCCGAATCCAGTACTGATAAAAACCGACCTGTTGCAGCGTCTAGACCCGCGTTCAGAAGTCTTGATCTGATGTCTTTGCCGCCTGAGTTTGGGACATTCAATATTATAATCCCAGCACCTTTGGTTTCCCAGTCGTAACGAGTTGCAAGGGCTTTGACCTTCTGAAGCGACTCGCCGTCAAATCCCTGCGTAACAATAATGGGCCGAACAAGTGCGTAAGTCTGATGATAGATCGAGAATAATGCCCGATCGCACTCTTGCACCAGACACACATCATGCATCCGAATGATGGTGTCCACACCCATGACCGAGTGCATTTTTCGCTCAGTTTCGATGCTTGAATAGCTTGTGTAGTAAACCTCGTACACCTACCACCTCGCGCGAGCAAAACTGAAATGATGAGCGAAATTAGCTATAGAGTGATCTCCTCCCAAACAAATTAACGGCCCGAGAGGAGGCATTTCGGCGATACTTGAAAAAAACTTGTCAGAGATCAGTCTTTCCTCGGTGAAATTCCGGAAGTCTTCGGATCCCCACTTGTGGGCTAAATATCGACCGGCAATAAGCATCTCTTTCCAGATGAAAGAACTATATTCCCGATCAGAAACATCATGATAGAATAAGGCAGTCGGGCAACATAGAGTACGGAAGCCGCAGAGCCGGACGGACCATGACAGGTCCACATCTTCACAGTATAGAAATATGTTCTCATCGAATCCGCCTGTGGCATCCCACACCTGCTGAGGCATGAGGAAGCACGCACCAGAACACCATTCTGTCTCAAGCGACACGGGGTGGTAAAACTTAGGGTGTTCCTCTGGAAACTGCACTGCTTCAATCAGCGCCTGGCCATTGTGGCGTTGGTTCATTTTGAGGAGATGCAAGATTGCATCGGGGTGAAAAGCCCCGTCAGGATTCGCGCCAATGTAACAGTCGGCGCCCTCGTTGAATGCTCGGGACATCATGGCATTCTGTGAGCGACCAAACCCGTCATTGCGCCCGTTGGACATAAGGATGGCGTCCCCCTGAAGGTCGCTCGGACTCACGGTTCCGCCGTTATCGAACACAAATATCGTGCCGGAGACTGCTGCGCCGCAAACCGAAAGCGCGGCTTTTGCTGATCGAATTGCGGCACGCATCTCTTCAGGTTTTTGTCTGTAGACTACGATCCCAATGGCAATCTGCGTAGGGCGCAGGACTTCATCGCATCCCAGGCTTTTCCGGAGCTCTTTCTCGTCAATTTGCGACGCATTAACAAGAAATTTGGAGCGATCAGGTTGTGATAGAAAGTCAGCCAGAGGATCGGCGCCTTTGGCGAGCCCCTGTGTGAGTTGCATCAAATAGAAACGACGGTCAAAGAGAGGTCCGGGCGAACGCCCCTCGATGGCTCCAAATCTCACATAATGGTCGACTGGATCAACCCCCGCCGCGGCAACATCTTCGTACTTTGATAGATACCACCTGGGAGAAAGGTACTCGTTCGGCTGGCGCAGCTCCGCCTTGCCCACGGTATTGTAATGGGCCCAGGGGTCTCCAGCCGACTCCTGGGCATCGGCATAGGTCCTGAGGTACCACTCTGCATCGAATACGGTGATTGATGGATCGTCAGTCGGGTCAACCCGCTGGACTGAAGGTCCAATTGGCTCTGCTTTGTGCTTAGACTTGGCACTTTCAGCAGCTACATTTGACTGATCAATGGCTATCACTCTGCAACCGCCTAATTGCGGAGCGATGCTATCATGCTCGTCTAGCTGTATGGAGAGCAGTTCCAGCAGATCGACACCCGCGGGCAGCACTTCGGACGGCCGACGACCTAACCGTCGACCTAGCCAGATATAGTGGTGAACAGGGTCGATGCCGAGCGCGCCTACATCCGCATAATTGTCCACATACCAACGGGCATCGAACAAGTTGGACGCCCAAACAGTTTGAACGGCCTCGCTTATAGATACGACTCTACGATTCAACTGAGCCACTCCATTTCCGCTCACAGTACGTCATAAGCGGCGACAGCCTCAGTGACGTCCTCGTAGCAAGTTGCCCTGCCTTCATTGATCAAAAGGGCCTTGTTGCATAGATTTCGAATGGTGACCATATCATGGCTTGCGATGATCATCGCCCTGTCCGCGCGCTTTTCGAACAACTCGAAGTGGCATTTGCGTTGGAAATTTTGATCGCCAACGAGAATGACCTCGTCGATCAAATAGCAATCAAACTCTATCGCGAGCGATAACGCGAATGCCAGCCGAGCCCGCATGCCAGATGAGTATGTCTTGACCGGCATTTTGAGCGAGCTGCCTAGTTCAGTGAAATCCTCCACGAAATCTCGCATGTCCGAGTAAGATCGACCGTAGATCCGAGCAATGAAACGTGCATTGTCATATCCGGTCAGGCTACCCTGGAAGCCGCCATTGAAGCCGATTGGCCAGCTGTTTGTCATATGACGGATTATGCGACCGCTATCAGGCAGTTCAACTCCGCCGATCTGCTTGATCAGGGTGGACTTGCCGGCTCCATTTCGGCCTAGCAGGGCCACACGCTCCCCCCGACTTACAGTCAGATTAATGCCTTTCAGGACTTCACGCCGACCATGGCCCGCGGGATAGCTTTTGCGGATATCTTGGCAAATGATCACTCGACCACCAATCGCCGACGCACAATCCGGCAAAGCAACAGTCCTAGAGCAATACAGGGAAGATTGAATATTAGCGGATACACGAAATCGTACTTCGGGTTTATTGACGGACCAAATATGCCATACCGCATCATCTCCATGCTGTGGACCGGCGGCGAATAAAGGACAACTGCTGCCGCATCGGCGTGAAGAACTCCAACTAAATAAAAGGTCCCTGAAAAGGGAACCATAAGATATGTTGTTACAGGAACAAATTTTTCCACTGCTTCACTAATCTCGCTAAGCGGCGCAATCACTAAAGTCACAGCAAGCGTGAACAAAGAATAATAAATCCACCCTAAGATCAACATTCCCATATCATAAGGAACTGGGAATAAGTCAAAAACCCACAAGACGAGACCGATAAAAAGATAAGCCATCATGTGGCCAATCAACTCTATAATGAATCGGACGAGTATCAAATCAAGAATCTTGACTTGGCGGTGGTACATTAAACTTCCATTTGCCGTAAAGCTATTTACCGCCCGGGAAATCGAGCTCCGAAATAGAACAAGTGGAATATAACCACTTACCACAAACGCAACAATACCAACCCCGTACTCTTCAGGTCCTTTCATCGCGCGCCAGAGCAAACCCACCAATACTGCAAACAGCAGGGGTTCCACCATGATCCAAAGAAAGCCTATGTTCTCGCGCCCAAACCTCGTGGTCAGTTCGCGAAGCATCAAGGCGTGGATCACACGCTTCTGAATATCCCAGCCTTTCCGGAGGGATGCCACGGCTCAATCCTCCGGTGCGTGTTCGAGAATGCCGACCACGAACATCCAGATGATGAAGTATAAGCAGAGCGCAAAGCCGAGAATGGTCAGCACATTGCGCCAGGCTTGAGGATACTCTGGCAGGTCGGGCACATTCGGATCCACCACTCGCTCAAGATAAAATTGCTGTTTCAGGGCATCTGTGCGCGCTTGCTCGAGAGTCCCTCGCGCGAGGGCCAGCAGTTGGGTTGAAAACTCCTGCTCTAAGGCGAGCGCTTCGTAGTCTGGAAGCTTGTCGCTGATCGTATCTTGCCCGCCCACAAGCTGAGCTGTTTGTTTATCGATTTCTTTGGTCAGAGAGGAGATGCGCTGACGCAGCGCGGGTATCGAGGGATGATCCGGAGTGAGACGCTGCAATGTTGAGAGCTGTGCATCCAGGGCCGCGCGCTCAGTAATCAGGCGGTTTGCAATCTCGACCACCCCGGTCGCCTGCTTTAGGGGGTCGACGAGCTGCGCTTTACGACGATAATTGGCCATCGCGCGGCTAGCCGCTGCGACGCGCTGTTCTGCTTCGACTACGCGGCCCTCAGCTTCAGCGATGGCGCTGCGGCGGGCCCGCTGGTTTAACTGATTGACCAGCTCTTCGCTCTGGCGGAGCAACTGCTCATTGAGGTTTCGGGCATCTTTGGGCGTGAAAGCGAGGGTCCGCAGAACGACTAGGCCCGTATCCGTATCGCGGCTGATTTGCACCTTTCCCTGATAGTACTTGTAGAGGTCTTCGAAGGCGTTCTGCTGCCAGGGCAGGGGGAACCCTGAAAGGAGGTCGACGTCGCCCCCACCGTAAACCTGCTTTACGGGGATCTCGCTCGACAGCTTCTCAAGAGCCGATCGAGACCGCACGAAATCGATGACTTGATCCGCTTGCTCCTGCCCTGCCGATAGACCTGTCGTCTGGATCAGGTTTGCGAATGTCGAAATCTGTCCGCTGCGCTGGTTCGGCGCTTTGACGACAAAACGCGACTCCGACACATACTGATCGGATGCGATGAGAAAGAAATAAATCGCGCTAGCTAGCACAGGCGCTACAACGCCGGCCAAAAACCAAGGGTTAGCGCGAGCCTTTCTGGCCCATTTCTGGATGAAGGTCATATGGTCCCTATGCCCAGTCCGCCGACCGGATGCCACAGAAAAAATTCGCCCACAGGAGTACAGCCGCACTCGGGTACGCTTAGATAACCATCTGAAATACATTCATTAAGAGCCGGCCCTCGCATCCACACTCGTCCCTAATCATTTCGCGCGCGGAAATGCAGTTTAGGTCCCTTCGGATCGACACCCTCTGTTAAGACGAAGGGGGCATGCTCTCGGCGCGCGATCCTCGCCGCGGTTTGTGAGCATGCACCCGCGAACCAAGGCCCCGTTGGCGTTAGGAAGGACGTTACACAACCGGGGGCAGCCCCCCGGACTGCCATACCGTTCACATGGAGTGCGAGGCTTATTACCAGCCGGGCTCAACTCTAGTGCCAGAGCCTTTCTGAACGAGCGCTAATCCTTCCTGTAAGTTCCATACCCGTGCCCAGAAACGATCGGACGCTCATCCCTTATGAGCGGCTCGTCTGGTCGCCGCGGTCGCTGCGACCTTGTTGGATCCCAAATAATCGGTTTCGCTGGTGGCTGGACTGAAGCGGCGGCGCCCTGCCTTGATGTACTTGTGATCACCGGATTTTCAGATCGCTTCAGTTGCGGTGCCGTTGCGCAACCGGATCCCTTCTCGGAATAGCTGTGGTCGCCGTCCAGCTCATTGCGCTCATACGCTTGCTCCTTGCGGCCCAAGACCCCAACCAGGTCAAAGCCTTCATGATCGTTGGGCAAGGCGCATTGAGGCCGTGCGGGCGCAGGTGTTTCACTTTCTTCAGCCTCAGTTTTTGTGATCTCCGCCGTTTCACCCAAATCCTCCTCATCCCACAAGCCAAGCCTCTTTGCATTTTGCATGATGCCGATGAGCTTGGTCGCGAGTTCGAATGCCAAAGAGCTTGCGCCCTCGCGCTTCCTGGCCTTCTCCTCCGCACGCTCCATCAGAGCTAGCAGCATTCGGCTTGCGCGGACGTCGCCGTCTATCGCCTGCTCGAGCAGAGTGTGCATAATCGTATCCAAGCCAGTCGTCTGCTGGACTTTCCCCCTCCTCTTGAACTGCACCTTCTTTTCCATCACCCGTGCGACAGCCGCCAGGACGGGACCTAGTTCCTCTTCAAAATCGGAAATGCGCTGCTTTTGGCGCGGCCGCCCCTTGGGATTGCCCGATTGCCCGGGCTTGAAGCGCGAACTTTGCGGCGGTTTGCCGTAGCCAACAGCGTAACCCTTGGCGTGCATAGGGATAGGATTGGGCATCGCGGCCTCCTTCAGCGTTGTGTCTGAGAGTGCAGCGGCTCGCGAACACCTGCGCCTAAACGGCGCCAGCGCAATCCTGTTTTGCGACCTAAGTATACCACAGCGTGGCCTAATCAGCAACGGTCCCGCAAATCCCTGCAAGGACTCCGCCGATATCCCTGCACCGATTGTAGAAATTCCCTGTTCCATAACCAGCAGGGAATTCATGTTAACTAACTAATAATTATAAAGAAAGTTATTGGAACCCGGCTAATGTGCAGGGATATTCCCAGCTGCAGCGAGAAACAGGGAATTTGGGTAGGCATCGCCAAAGATCTGGTATCGCCATTTGCCCCTGAACTGCCTCAACTCAGCGCAATATCCGGCGCGTCTTCCTGCTTCATGCCGACCACGTGGTAGCCGGCATCGACATGGTGCGTCTCGCCCGTCACCCCGCTCGAGAGGTTCGAGAGCAGATAGAGACCGGCCCCGCCAACATCCTCGATCGTCACGTTGCGGCGCAGCGGTGAATTGTACTCGTTCCACTTCAGGATGTAGCGGAAATCGCCGATGCCGCTGGCGGCCAGGGTCTTGATCGGGCCGGCCGAGATCGCGTTGACGCGGATGCCGTCCGGGCCAAGGTCATTGGCGAGGTACTTCACGCTGGTCTCCAGCGCGGCCTTGGCCACGCCCATCACGTTATAGTGCGGCACGACTTTTTCGGCGCCGTAGTAGCTCAGCGTCAGGATCGCGCCGCCATCCGGCATCATCGCCGCCGCGCGCCGGGTTACCGCAACCAGGCTGTAGGCCGAGATGTTCATCGTCATCAGGAAGTTGTCGAGGCTGGTATCGACGTACTTGCCGCGCAGCTCGTTCTTGTCGGAAAAGCCGATCGCATGGACCACGAAGTCGATCGTCGGCCAGCGCGCCGCGAGTTTCTCAAAGGCTGCATCGAGCGCGTCCATGCTGGACACATCGCAATCGATCAGGAAATCGCTGCCCAGCGACGCGGCGAGCGGACGGACCCGCTTTTCAAGCGCTTCGCCCTGGTAGGAAAAGGCCAGCTCGGCCCCCGCTTCATGCAGCTTTTGGGCGATCCCCCAGGCCAGCGACTTGTCATTGGCGAGCCCCATGATCAGCCCGCGCTTGCCCTGCATCAATCCGGTCATGCGTTACGTTCCACCATCCTTGCGCCGCCCGCCTTCCGCTACGGCCTCGCCGATCATCTCGCCTTCTTCCGGCGTCACGGCGAGCGCGGCGTTGAGCTCGGCTCCGACCACCATCCCTAGGCCAACCAGCCAGAAAAAGAAAAGCGCGATCATCACTCCGGCCAGGCTGCCGTAAGTGAGATCGTATGTGAAGAACCGCGCCAGCACCCAGGGCAGGGCGATCGTCACGGCAGCCCACCATACGGTCACCAGCAGCGCGCCGGGCCACTTGGGATAACGGCGTGAACGATAGGCGGTGGGGGTTAGCGTAAAGAACAGCGCGTGGAGCGAGAAGAACAGCACGACTGCCGGGATCAGGCGCGAGGTGGCGAGCGTGCTTGCCCAGTCGGCAAGCCGCGGGAACCAGGCGTCGATCACCTGCTCGGCCGTGCCGATGGCGACCTGGGCGAACAGCGAGGCCAGCAGGCCGACCACTGCGGCCACGATCACCCCGGTCGAAATCAACCGATGCCGCCAGAAGGCCGCCGTCGGCCCCGTGCCATAGGCCCGGCGCAGGATATCGCGGATCGTCTCGATCAGGCTGCCAACTGTCCACAAGCCGACAATTCCGCCGACCCACAGCAGCCAGCCCGTGCGCGCCTGGACCACGTCCTGGGCGACCGGTTCAAGAACCTGGCGGACCATCGGCGGCACGGCCAGCATGAAGGAACTGACCGAGGCGGCGCGCTGGGATTCCTCGCCGACCAGTGCGAAGACCGCCGCGACTGTGATGAAGAAGGGGAAGATCGCCAGGATCGCCATATAGGCCAGGTTGCCGGCGTGGATGAAGCCGTCGTTCCAGGCGCCGTTCCAGACCCGTTGCAGCACGCGGCCGAAGCGGACAACGCGTTGCCGTGCCGCCGGGCTGACCTGCTCCTCAAGCCCTGCCTGCCAGCGCAGCGCGCGCTTGCGGCGGGCTTCGGGCGAGAGGTCGGGCGCAAGGTGGGCCTCGGCCCGCGCCTGTTCGAGAGGTATTTCTTCCACGGGGCGCTTAAACGCCGAGACGGCCGCGCAGGTTGCGCCGGTCGGCCCAGCCTTCGAGCCGCTTGGCCAGGTCGGCGTCGCCCTCGGGCAGCTGGATCTCCAGCGTCACCAGCTGATCGCCGCGGCTGCCGTCCTTGCGGCTGAAGCCCTTGCCCGGAATGCGCAGGGTTTTGCCCGAACTGGACCCCGGCGCGACAGTCAGCATCACCGCGCCTTCGGCAGTCGGCACTTTGACCTTGGCGCCGTTGAGCGCCTCATCGAGCGTGATTGGCAGATCAAGCCGCAAATTGTCGCCATCGCGGCGGAAGAAGGCGTGAGGCTGGATGCGGATGGTGACGATTGCATCGCCCGCGCCGCCCGGGCCAGGCTCGCCCTTGCCGGCGAGGCGCATCTGCGTGCCGTCCTCGACCCCGGCGGGCAGCTTGAGGTCAATCGTCTTGCCATCGGCCAGGGTGATGCGCTGCGTCGCCCGTGCAGCGGCATCGGGCAGCGAAACGCCCAGCTGGTAGGAGACATTGGCGCCCTTGGGGGCCGGCCGCGTCCGCCCGCCGCCTGGGCTGCCGCCAAAGCCGCCGCGCCCGCCGAACAGGCCTTCGAAAATGTCGCCCAGGTCGATCCCGGCATCGCCGCCACCGCCAAACCCCTCGAACCCGTCGGCGCGGAACCCGCGCTGGCCGCCGGCGCCGCCAAATCCGCCGCCAGGCCCGCCAAAGCCGAAGCCGGTGGGATTGCCGTCGATGTCGATCTCGCCCCGGTCAAACCGGGCGCGCTTGTCCTTATCGGACAAGAGGTCATAGGCGCGCGTCACCTCGGAGAAGCGCTCCGCCGCCTTGGGGTTGTCCTGATTGCGGTCGGGGTGCAGCTCTTTCGCCAGCTTGCGATAGGCAGACTTGATGTCCTTCTCGCCCGCGCCGCGCGCTACCCCCAGGATCGAATACGGATCGGCCATTGGCCCTAGCTAGGAGCGGCAAGGCAATACGGCAAGGCGTTCCGGTACGCGCGCCTTTCGCTGATCCGCGCTTGGGGCTATGGCGCGCGGCATGGACGAACAGCAATCCGCCGATGCCATCCCGGTCAGCCCGCCGCTCAAGCTCTTCAGCGAGTGGTTTGCCCTGGCAAAGACGAGCGAGCCCAATGATCCCGACGCCGTCGCGCTGGCCACGGCCACGCCCGATGCGGCGCCATCGGTGCGCATGGTGCTGCTTAAGGCCCATGGGCCGGACGGCTTTGTGTTCTACACCAATGCGCAGAGCCGGAAGGGCGATGAGCTGCTCGCCAATCCGCAGGCGGCAATGCTTTTCCACTGGAAGAGCCTGCGCCGCCAGATCCGGATCGAAGGCCGCATCGAGGAAGTCGATCCCGCCAGGGCTGACGCCTATTTCGCCAGCCGCAGCCGCGATTCGCAGCTCGGTGCGCTGGCCTCGGACCAGTCACGGCCGCTCGGCTCGCGGGCCGAGTTCCTGGGCCGCATTGCCAAGGTCACGGCCCAGCACCTGGTTGGCCAGGTGCCGCGCCCGCCGCACTGGACCGGCTTCCGGCTGATGCCGCATGCCTTCGAATTCTGGATGGACCGCCCCTTCCGCCTGCACGAACGCCGCCGGTTCGAGCTGGACGCGGACGGCAATTGGACCTCAGGCCTGCTTTACCCATGAAGTCCGCGCCCTTCGCCCGCCAGGAAGGCGGCATAGGCCTGGGCGATCCCTTCGCGCAGCCCAATTTTCGGCTGCCAGCCTAGTGCGGTGAGCCGCGAATTGTCCATCAGCTTGCGCGGCGTGCCGTCGGGCTTGGTGGGATCGGTGACAAGCTCGCCATCATAGTCGAGCACGTCCATCACGAGGTGCGCGAGGTCGCGGATCGAGATCTCGCTGCCGACACCGATGTTCACGTGCTCTGCCCCTGAATAGGTCTTCATCAGGAAGACGCAGGCATCGGCGCAGTCGTCGACATGCATGAATTCGCGCAAGGGGCTGCCTGTGCCCCACAGGGTGACCGGCGCGCCAGTGGCCTTGGCCTCATGCACCTTGCGGATCAGCGCAGGCAGGACGTGGCTGGCCTGCGGATCAAAGTTATCACCCGGGCCATAGAGGTTGGTGGGCATAGCGCTGATGAAATCGCAGCCGTGCTGCTGGCGATAGGCCTGGGCCAGCATGATCCCGGCGATCTTGGCCACCGCATACCACTGGTTGGTCGGCTCGAGCGGGCCGGTCAGCAGCGCATCCTCGCGGATCGGCTGCGGGGCGTGCTTGGGATAGATGCAGGATGAGCCTAGGAACAGCAGTTTGCCAACGCCGGCGGTATGGGCCGCGTCGATCACTGCCGTTTCAATCAGCAGGTTGTCGCGCAGGAAATCAACCGGGTAGGTCGAATTGGCCATGATCCCGCCGACCCTTGCGGCCGCCAGGAATACGGCATCGGGCCGCTCACGATGCATCCAGTCATGCACCGCGCGCTGATCGGTGAGATCGAGCGTAGCGCGGTCGACGGTCAGGACCTCGCAGGCCTCGCTGGCCAGGCGTCGCACGATGGCGCTGCCGACCATACCCTTGTGGCCCGCCACCCAGACCCGCTTGCCAGTGAGGTCGAAAGCCATCGCCTTGCTCAACCTCGCCCGATCCGGGCCAGTTTCATGGTTTCAAGATCGGCAGTGACCATTTCGCGCACAAGTTCGCGCACTGGCGTTTCATGCTTCCAGCCCAGCTTCTGGTGGGCCTTGCCCGGATCGCCGATCAGCAGGTCGACCTCTGTCGGGCGGAAATAGCGCGGGTCAACCGCGACGCGCAGCGCCCCGGTCCGCGCGCAAAAGCCCTGCTCCTCGACGCCGGAACCGCGCCATTCGAGCGTGATCCCGGCATCGGCAAAGGCCCATTCGGCGAACTGGCGCACGCTGGTGGTCTCGCCCGTGGCCAGGACATAATCGTCCGGCTCGTCCTGCTGAACCATCATCCACATGCCACGGACATATTCCGCCGCATGGCCCCAGTCGCGCCGGGCATCGAGATTGCCCAGATAAAGCACATCCTGCCGGCCGAGCGCGATGGCGGCTGCGGCCCGGGTGATCTTGCGGGTCACGAAGGTTTCACCGCGCAGCGGGCTTTCGTGGTTGAAGAGGATGCCGTTGGAGGCGTGGATGCCATAGGCCTCGCGGTAATTGACCGTGATCCAGTAGGCATAGAGCTTGGCCACCGCATAGGGGCTGCGCGGATAGAACGGCGTGGTCTCGCGCTGCGGCACTTCATGAACCAGGCCATAGAGCTCACTGGTCGATGCCTGGTAAAACCGGGTCTTGTCCTCGAGCTTCAGGATGCGGATCGCCTCGAGCAGGCGAAGTGTGCCCACGGCATCGGCATTGGCGGTATATTCCGGCGTCTCGAAGCTGACCTGGACGTGGCTCTGCGCGGCAAGGTTGTAGATCTCGTCCGGCTGAGTTTCCTGGACGATTCGGATCAGGTTGGTCGCGTCGGTCAGGTCGCCATAGTGCAGCGTCAGGTGCGGATCGGGGACATGCGGGTCCTCATAGATCTCGTCGATCCGGTCAGTGTTGAACGAGGAAGACCGGCGCTTGATGCCGTGGACGCGGTAACCCTTGGACAACAGCAGCCGCGCCAGATAGGCCCCGTCCTGCCCAGTCACGCCGGTAATCAATGCGGTTTTGCCGGTCACTGTGCAGCCTTTCGCGGGAAGAGGGTGGCAATCTTGCCGATCGCCTGACGCACCGGCTCATGCTCGCCGTCCAACGTTCGGCCCAGGCGGACAATCGTCAGCCCCTGGTCGGGTGACACAAGCACGAACTGGCCCAGGTGGCCATTCATCGAGAAGGCCGAGCGCGGCGCGCCAGGGAGGGGCGGCGCCTCTTCCCCCGGCTGCGGCCGGTTGAGCCAGGTCTGCGCGCCATAGCCCGGATTGCGCGGGTTGGCTGTGGTCATGAACTCGATCCAGCCGGCCGGCACCAGTTGGGCGCCCTTGACGCTGCCCTGGTTGCGCAGAAACTCGCCAAATTTGGCCCAGTCGCGCGCCGTGGCGTGCATCAGGCTGCCGCCAACCAAGGTGCCGGCGGCATCGTATTCAGGGACGATCGATTTCATCCCCAGCGGATCGAACAGGCGGCTTCGCAGATAGTCGCCCACTACGCGGCGGCGCTCGGCCGGATCGTTGCTGGGGGTCAGCGCGCGGGCTGCCAGATCGGCCAGGATCACCGTCGTATTGCTGGAATATTCCCAATGGCGGCCGGGTTCGGCCTCCAGTGGCTGGGCCTCGGCATGGGCAGCCATGGCATCGCGCCCGTCGAGAAACAGCATCCGCACTTCATCGGATTCATAAACCGGATCGCCAGCTTCGGTATGGCGCAGGCCCGACCGCATCTGCAGCAGCTGGCGCAGCGTGATCTCGCCGCGCGGATCACCGGGACGCTGCCAGGCGGGCACTGGGGCGCTCTCGTCCAGCCGCAGCCGGCCATCGGCCACCAGCAGCCCGATCAACACGCCGGTGACGGTCTTGGCCATCGACCAGCTGACGAAGCGCGTGTTCTCGTGGTAGCCTGGGCCATAGCGCTCGGCGACGATCTTGCCGTCATGCAGCACCAGCACGGCCCGGGTCTCCGCCGTCTCGGGCGCGCTGAACAAATGGTCGACCGCGCGAGCCAGCGCCTCGCGCTTCACCCCCGGGCTCTTGACCACGGCATTGATAGCAGCCGGGGTCAGCGGCGGAGGCGGTTCCTGCGCAGCCTGCTGCGGGCCGCATGCGATCAGGCTTGGCAGGGCCAGCAAGGGCAGGATAAGGGGCAGGCGGCGCGTCAACATGGCGCGCATCACTTGCGCAAAGGCTGGCCGATGGCAACCGCAAACCCCGCCCCGACAATGCCTTCGCCGCGCCGGCGCTGGCCCTGGCTGGTGCTGCTCGTGCTTGCTGGCCTGCTCGCTTGGTTCTGGGGTCCGCTTAACAGTTACGCCATCACCGGCGCAGCCTATGGCGCGCGGGTTGCCTGTTCGTGCCATTACTTGGGCGGGCGCGGGCTGGACGATTGCCGCAAGGACTTTGAGCCTGGCATGGAACTGGTCATGCTCAGCGCCGATGAAGATACCAAGAGCGTCACCGCCCGTTTTCCGCTGCTCGCTACGCAGACCGCAACCTTTTTCGAAGGACAGGGTTGCCGACTTGAGCCCTGGGACCGGTAGTCTCGCCACCAATGCCTTGCTAAGGCTTTCATGTTACAGACCCGCACTATGTCACTTCCCCCCATCCATCCGGTCATTCTGTGTGGCGGCAGCGGTACGCGCCTGTGGCCGCGCAGCCGCGCGGCCAAGCCAAAGCCGTTCCTGCCTCTGATCGGCGAGAAGACGCTGTTCGAGGCGGCGATCGCAAGGGCTGGGTCCGAGCATGGCTTTGCGCGCCCGCTTGTGGTGACCGGGGCGGCCCATGTCGAACATGTCGAAGCCCAGCTCGGCAAGACTGACGCCACCATCGTGGTGGAACCGGCGGCGCGTAACACCGCAGCGGCGATCGCGCTGGCGGCGCTGCGGCTGGACCCCGATGCGATCATGCTGGTTTGCCCAAGCGACCATCATATTGCTGATAGCGCTGCCTTCCGCGCCGCCGCCCGCAATGCCGCAGCGCTTGCCGCCGAAGGCTATCTTATGTCCTTTGGCATCGAAGCGAAGAGCCCGGAGACCGGGTTCGGTTACCTTGAACGGGGTGAACCTCTGGCCCACGGCGGTTTCCGGGTGGTCCGCTTCATCGAAAAGCCGGCCCGCGCCAAGGCCGAAGAATTTGTCGCTGCCGGCACCTATGCCTGGAACGGCGGGATCTTTGCCTTCCGGGTCGGCACCTTCCTCGACGAACTTGCGGCGTACCGCCCGGCGATCCTCGATTCCGCCCGTGCGGCCGATGCCGCCGGCAGCCAGCAGGGCCGGCAGTTCCATCCATCAGCGGCGGCGTTCGATGGCTTCACGCCCGAATCGGTCGACTATGCGGTGATGGAGAATACCCGCCAGGCGGCGATGGTCCCGGTCGATATGGGCTGGTCGGACATCGGCAGCTGGGATGCGCTGCACCTCGCGCTTGATCGCGATGCAGCGGGCAATACGGCTCAGGGCAAAGTGGAACTTGTCGGCTGTCGCAACGTTCTAGTCACCAGCGATGGCCCGCGCGTTTCAGTCATCGGGCTGGAGGACGTGGTGATCGTGGTCGATGGTGACGAAGTGCTGGTGACGACCCACGCGGGCTCGCAACTGGTCGGCAAGCTTCGCGGGGCGGTTAACCAGTGACCTTGCTGCCAACGCGGGCGGTCGAGAAGCCGTGGGGAAGGGCAGACCTGCCTGCGACCTTTGGCGACCCCGCGAGCAAAATGATCGGCGAGATCTGGTTTGAACCGCCGGCCGATTTCTCGGCGATCCTCGCAAAGTATATCTTCACGTCAGAGCCGCTATCGGTTCAAGTTCATCCCCCCGGCGGGGCAGGCAAGGATGAATGCTGGCTGATCCTGGCTGCCGATCCCGGTGCAAAGCTGGCGATCGGACTTTCTGGCGGGCAAGACCGCGCCGAACTGGCAGCAGCTGCCTGCGATGGCTCGATCACGGAGTTGCTGGACTGGTATCCGGTCAAGGCTGGCGACTTTTTCTATGTTCCAGCCGGGACGATCCACGCGATTGGCGCGGGATTAAGCCTGATCGAGGTGCAGCAGAACATCGACTTAACCTACCGGCTTTACGATTATGGCCGGCTGCGCCCGCTGCACTTGGAAGAAGGGTTGGCGGCGGTCCAATCGGGTCAGCATCCGCCAGAACTACGGCGGCACCTGCCGGCGGAGGGGGCGCTGACCTTGGTCGAAGGGCCAGTCTTCCGGCTTGACCGGCTGGACGGTGCGCCGGATGCGGCAATCACGCCGCGCTATGGCGATCGGCCAGTGCTGGTAATGCCTTTGCGTGGCACCGCCCGGGTTGATCAGGTCGAGGTTGGGCCGGCTCAATGCGCAGTGGCATCCTCACTCCAGGCGGTACAATTGCCTTCGGATGGCATGGCCTTGATTGCCCAGCCCTGCCGCTGAATCAGGCCTCGGTTCCAGCGATCCAGCCGCCGCCAACCACGCGCTCGCCGGCGTAGAGCACTGCAGCCTGTCCGGGGGCGACGCCGTATTCCGGTGTGTCAAAGCGGATGGTGGTGCTGGCGCCGTCGCCCAGCGGCCCATCCAGTGTCACCGGAACGGGCTTTGCCAGCGAGCGGACCTTGGCCAGCAGCGGCGCATCGGGCAGGGGGCCGATGCGGTTGGTCTCGATGATCCGCGCAGCGCTTACCGCCAGCAGCCGGCGCGGGCCGACTAGGACTTCGGCTGCTGCGGCATCGATCCCCACGACATAAAGCGGTTCTGGCTGGCCGCCGATCTCCAGGCCGCGGCGCTGACCGACGGTGAAGTGGATCACGCCTTCATGCTGGCCCAGCACGGCGCCGGTTTCGACATGGACGATATTGCCGGAGCGCACGTGTTCGGGGCGGACGGCCTTCACGATTCGCGCATAGTCACCATCGGGTACGAAGCAGATGTCCTGGCTGTCCGGCTTGGCGGCAGTGCGCAGCCCGGCGGCTTCGGCCAGGGCGCGGACCTGCGGCTTGGGCAAGCCGCCCAGCGGAAAGCGCAGGTAATCGAGCTGGGCCTCGGTCGTCGCGTAAAGAAAGTACGACTGGTCGCGCGCCGGATCGAGCGCGCGGTGCAATTCCGGGCCCGCCGGGCCGATCACCCGGCGGACATAATGTCCGGTCGCCAGGCAGTCGGCACCGAATTCACGCGCCATGCGGAACAGGTCGGTGAACTTGGGCCCCATGTTGCAGCGGATGCAGGGGATCGGGGTGCGCCCGGCCAGGTATTCGTCGGCGAACTGCTCGACAACTTCCTCGCGGAAGGCGGATTCGTGATCGATCACATAGTGCTGGATCCCCAGCCGGTCGGCCACGGCGCGGGCATCGCGGATATCGTCGCCGGCGCAGCAGGCGCCCTTGCGTGCGGCAACCCCGCCCGAATCGTAAAGCTGCAGCGTCACGCCGATCACTTCCGCGCCGCTTTGCGCGGCCAGCGCGGCGACGACCGAGCTGTCGACCCCGCCCGACATGGCGACGACGATGCGCTTGCCCGCCGCCGGTCCATCAAGCTGGAACAGCGCCGCAGGATCCAGGGTCAGGTCAGGTGCCAGGGCCATGGCGGGGCGCCTTACACGCTTCGCTGCCGCCTGGCAAAAGCCCCAAATCGCGCCAATGGATTCCGGTAAGGTCCATGACCAGCGAGTAAACTGCACTTTTACGGGCTGTTGACCTTATTGGTCTAGAACCGGGCTCATGGAATTCGGCAAGGACCTCATTGCAAGCCTGCGCGAGCGGGTGCACCCCGGCAGCGAAGCCGGGGTGGCGGGGCGGTGCGACTGGCACGCGCTCAGCGCGCGGCTGCAGGCGTCCCATGCTGCGCGGGTCGAACTGATCCGCGCGGAGATTGCCGAGTTACGGGCACTGGGGGGATCGTTCGGGTCACGCTCCGCCCTGGTGTCAGCAAGCGGCAATCGTGCCTCATATGAAATTAACCCAAGTGATTTAGCAGATGGCAAAGCCCCAGCGGGCAATGCTGTCTCTGCCGTAACCGACAGGCTGGGCGACGGCTGAGGATGAACATGATCGAGAACCAGAAAATTCGACCTGCCATGGTGATTGGCCCGCTCGGCGAGCCGCTGACCGTAGATTCGCTGCCGCCGCCGAGCACCACCCGCTGGGTCGTGCGCCGCAAGGCCGAAGTCGTCGCAGCGGTCAACGGCGGTCTGCTGACCATCGACGAGGTCTGCGAGCGCTATAACCTGACGCTCGAGGAGTTCGCCTCGTGGCAGCGCGCGGTCGACCGGTCGGGCATGCAGGGCCTGCGCGTGACGCGGATCCAGCACTATCGCGATCTCTATGAGCGCCAGCTCAAGTATTGAGCTGACAACAGTTTAAGCACGACAGAACGCCGTCGCTGCGCTAAACTTTCCGCCCCGGGCCAGCCTGACTGGTTCCGGGGCGGCTGCTTTGCGGGCCGGCAGTTCCGGTCTCCCGCGCCAATGGCAGCCTGGCAGAGGAGCTGGGTATGGGCTGGATTGTTGCTTTGATCGTTGGCGGCGTGGCCGGGTGGCTCGCCAGCAAACTGATGAACCGGGATGCCTCGATGGGCGTCCTGGCCAATATCGTCGTAGGCTGTGTCGGCTCGGTGATCGGCAACATGGTGATCGGCCCGCTGGTCGGGATCCGCGGCTCGGTGCGCGAGTTCTCGCTGCCCGGGCTGGCGATTGCGATCCTGGGCGCGGTCATCCTGCTGGGTGTGGTCAACCTGATTCAACGCGGCAAGGTGCGTTAACCGCTGCGGATCGCGCATTTCGCCGGTCCGCATCGGCCGTTTGCCGAGCACTACGTTGCGTTGCAGCACGGCGGAGCCTATGGCTCGGCACCGTAAATTGAGGTGCTTCGCCAGGCCTGCCGCGCTGCGGACTTGCCCGAAGTGATATAGCATAGTAATACAGCGCCGAGCGGCCGGCACAGTCATGGCGACTGTGCGCCGGCCAACGGTGATGCAAGATGGGGCAGGTCCGGCCATGAATTACGACACGCGGATAGCAGCAGACGACCTGGCGGAGACCGATTCCGCCACGGTGCTGATGGGCGATGCCGAGGAAGATCGGCGCTCACGGCGCAAGCTGCTGCTGATCGGGCTGGCGGTCCTTGCGGGGCTGGTCGCGATCTGGTTCCTGACCCACAGCGGCGATACCGCCGCCACTGGAGACAAGAAGTCGCAGGCGGCCGTGGTCTCGGTGATTGCCCCCGGACGCGGCACGATCGAGGGTGCGATCAACGTTACCGGCACCCTGGCGGCGCGCCGCGAACTGCCGGTCGGCGTGCCTGGCGAAGGCGGCCAGGTCGTCTCTGTGCTGGTCGAACCGGGCCAGTGGGTCGGGGCCGGCCAGGTGCTGGCAGTGATCGACCGTTCGGTCCAGGTCCAGCAGCGCGCCAGCCAGGCGGCGCAGATAGATGTTGCCCGCGCCAATGCCCAGCTGGCCCAGGCCAATCTCGACCGTGCGCTCAAGCTGGTGGAGCGCGGTTTCGTCTCGACTGCCGATATTGACCGACTGACTGCCCAGCGCGATGCCGCCGTGGCGCAGGTTCGTGTCGCCGGGGCTCAGCTCGGCGTGCTCAATGCCCAGCTCAATCGCCTCAACGTTGTCGCCCCGGCTGCCGGGCTGGTGCTCGAGCGCCGGGTCGAACCCGGCCAGGTTGTCAGCGCCGGTTCGGGCATACTGTTCCGCCTCGCCAAGGGCGGCGAGATGGAATTGCGCGCGCTGGTTGGTGAGACCGAACTGGCCCAGGTGTCGAACGGCATCCGCGCCGAGGTAACCCCGGTCGGCGGGGCCAAGACCTTCACCGGCGAAGTCTGGCAGACCGCCCCGGTGATCGATCCGCAGAGCCGTCAGGGCATCGCCCGCATTGCCCTGCCCTATGCGCCCGAACTGCGCCCCGGCGGCTTCGCCACGGCGGTGATCAAGGCCGGGACGGTGGTGGCGCCGATGCTGCCCGAATCCGCGATCCTCTCGGACAATGAAGGCAGCTATGTCTACATCGTTGGCAAGGACAACAAGGCCGAGCGGCGCAACGTCAAGACCGGGCTGGTGACGGCCGATGGCATTGCCGTGGTCGAAGGGCTGAGCGGCAGCGAGAAGGTCGTGCTGCGGGCCGGCGGCTTCCTCTCGCCGGGCGAGACGATCAATCCCAAGGTAGTGACGAAGTAACGCAGCCACAGGCTGAAGACAGGATCTGGCGATGAATTTCCGTAACATCTCGGCCTGGTCGATCCGCAACCCGGTGGTGCCGATCGTGCTCTTCATCGGCCTGATGCTGGCCGGGATCATGAGCTTCTCGCAAATGGAAGTTCAGAACGATCCCGACGTCGAGTTCCCGATGGTGATCGTCTCGATCGCCCAGCCGGGTGCCGCGCCGACCGAAATCGAGACCCAGATCACCCAGCGCGTCGAATCCGCCGTGCGGACCATTGCCGGGGTCCAGTCGATCAGCTCGACCGCTTCGGAAGGCCGCAGCCAGACGATGATCGAGTTCAAGATCGGTGAGGACGTCAACGAGGCGGTGAACGAGGTCAAGAACGCGGTTGACCAGGCCCGCGGCGAACTGCCGGATGGAATTCTCGAGCCGCAGGTGGTCAAGGCCCAGACTTCGTCCGATCCCTTCGCCTACTTCGCAGTCCAGGCCGACGACATGACGATCGAGCAATTGTCCTGGTTCATCGACGATACGGTGACCAAGCGGCTGCTCAACATCCCCGGCATGGCCACGGTCAATCGCGGCGGCGGGGTGAACCGGGAGATTCTCGTCACGCTGGATCCGGCGCGGATGCAGTCGCTCGGGATTACCGCCAGCCAGGTCAATGCCCAGCTGCGCCAACTCAACATCAACGCCGCCGGCGGCCGCGCGGAAATCGCGGGTTCACGCCAGTCGGTGCGCGTCCTCGGCAATGCCGATACCGCTTACGAATTGTCGCAGGCCGACATTCCGCTCGGCAATGGCCGCACGGTCAAGCTGAGTGACTTTGCCCGGGTTCAGGACAGCTATGGTGAGATCACCAGCATGGGCAAGGCCGATGGCAAGCCGGTGGTTACCTTTGGTATCGCCCGCGCTCGCGGGGCCTCGGACGTTTCGGTTTACGACGCTGCCTATGCCGAGATCAAAAAGATCGAAAAGGAGAACCCGGGGGTCAAGTTCATCCGCCAGTTCACCACGGTCGATTACACCAAGGCCCAGTACGAAAGCTCGATCGCGGCGATGGTCGAAGGCGCGATCCTGGCCGTTATCGTGGTGTTCTTCTTCCTGCGCGACTGGCGCGCCACGGTGATTTCGGCACTGGCGATCCCGCTTTCGGCGATCCCGACCTTCTGGTTCATGGACCTGATGGGCTTTACGCTCAACACGTTGTCGCTGCTTGCGCTGGGTCTGGTCGCGGGCGTGCTGGTCGATGATGCGATCGTGGAGATCGAGAACATCGTGCGCCACATGCGCATGGGCAAGAGCGCCTATCAGGCCTCGATCGACGCGGCGGATGAAATCGGCCTGGCCGTGGTTGCCACCACCTTCTCGATCGTCGCAGTCTTCCTGCCGGTCGGCCTGATGCCGGGCGTTTCGGGCCAGTTCTTCAAGAACTTTGGCCTGACTGTCGTGGTCTCGGTCCTGATGTCACTGGCCGTGGCGCGCATGATCACGCCAATGGTCGCGGCCTATTTCCTCAAGGCCCACGGCCAGGAAGAGCACGGTAGCGGCCCGTGGATGGACCGCTATCTTAACATCCTGCGCTGGTCGATCGATCAGCGTGAGGCCAAGGCATTGCGCGCCGCGCTGCCCAAGGTGCCGTCGCGCTGGTGGTTCTATCCCGTCTGGATCATCGCCACGCTGGTGGTGCTCGCCGCCTTTGGTGCCGGCGCGATGGTGCCTGCCCAGATGGTTGGGCAGGTCGAAGCGTT
Source organism: Sphingomonadaceae bacterium (assembly GCA_965284665.1). Taxonomy (GTDB): domain Bacteria; phylum Pseudomonadota; class Alphaproteobacteria; order Sphingomonadales; family Sphingomonadaceae; genus Novosphingobium. The sequence continues at coordinate 491,070 of OZ260108.1, forward strand.
GCGCGATGTGGTCCCGGGCTGGGTCTCTGCCTTCCTGGGCGTCGGCGTCGGGCTGGGCCTGGCCTGGCTGGTCTATCGCCTGCTCCTGGTAGTCAGCGACTTCGCCCCCGGGGCCTTCTCTGACTGGTACCGCTTCATGCACCTGCGCTGGGCCGCACGCCGGCGCGACCACCGGGTCTGGATGCTGGGCATCGGGCTTGCCTCACTGGGCCTGACCGGCATTCTCTTCGCCAATATCCCGACCCAGTTCTTCCCGACCTCCGACGGCGACTTTATCCAGGTCCGCGTTGAAATGGTGCCTGGCACCACGCTCAAGCAGACCGAGGCCGTGATCGATCAGGTGGTCAAGATCGCCAGGGACCGGGCAGAGACCAACACCGTGCTGGCCCGCTTCGGCGAAGGCAATGGCCGTGTCTTCATCACGCTCAAGGAAGAGCGTGAGAAGAAGAGCATGGCGATCGAGCGCGAGCTGACGCCGGTGCTGCAGCAGATTGCCGATGCACGCGTGACGATCCAGACCTTCGGCCCTGGACCCGGCGGCGGCACGGGCCGACCGGTCTCGGTCATGCTGTCGGGCTCCGATTCCAAGCTGCTAGATGAGACCGCGTCCAAGCTGGTGGAAGAGATGAAGGGCGTAAAGGAACTGGTCGCTCCGCGGATCGCCGCCGACATGCGCCGTCCCGAAGTGGTGATCAAGCCGCGGCTTGACCTGGCCGCCAGCATGGGCGTGACCACCTCGGCGCTCAGCCAGACGATCCGCATCGCCACGATCGGCGATATCGATCAGAACGCCGCCAAGTTCTCGCTCTCCGATCGCCAGGTGCCGATCCGCGTGCGGCTGCCGGTCGAGGCGCGCCAGGACCTTTCGACGATCCAGAACCTGCCGGTGCCGACTACCACGGGCGGCTCGGTCCCGCTCTCGCGCGTGGCCGAGATTGGCTTCGGCTCGGGTCCGGTCTCGATCCAGCGTTACAACCAGAACCGCCGTATCTTCGTCGGTGCCGACCTTGCCCCTGGCGTGGTCAAGGGCACGGCGATGGAAAAGGTCAACAACCTGCCGATCATGAAAAACCTGCCGCTGGGCGTTTCGAATGCCCCGTTTGGCGAGGATGAATGGCAGGCGGAAATGACCCGCAACTTCGGCATTGCGCTGGTTTCGGGGATCCTGCTGGTCTTTGCCGTGCTGGTCCTGCTCTATCACCGCTTCGTTTCGCCGCTGGTCAACATGAGCTCGCTGTTCCTGGCGCCGCTCGGCGGATTGCTGGCGCTGCTGCTGGTCGGCCAGCCGATGTCGATGCCGGTGTTTATCGGGATTCTGATGTTGTTCGGGATCGTGGCCAAGAACTCGATCCTGCTGGTCGATTTCGCGATCGAGGAGATGCAACGCGGGGTCGACAAGGCCACCGCGATCATCGAGGCCGGGCACAAGCGCGCCCAGCCGATCATCATGACCACCGTGGCAATGACCGCAGGCATGGTGCCGACCGCGATCTCGGGCCTGATCGGCTCGGGCGACGGGGCCTGGCGCGCGCCGATGGGCACGGTCGTGATCGGCGGTCTGGTCCTTTCGACGCTGCTGACCCTGGTAATCGTCCCGGCCGGCTTCAGCCTGGCCGATGGCTTCGAGAAGCGGGCAGGTCCGTGGCTGCGCAAGCGGCTGCTCAGTTACGAACCGGGCGATGAAGACGGCGCCCGCGACGGCCTCCATGGCGGGGCCCTCCCGGCAGAGTGAGCGGTCCTCTTCCCCTGGCGGATGCGCGCGGCGGCCAACCGGTCGACCGCGCGCGGCGCATGCGGCGGGCAGCCACCGGGCTGCTCGTGGTCATGGCCGCGCTCTACCTGGTTGCCCGCCAGTACCAGGGCATCCACCCGGCGATGGGCTATGTCCTGGCCTTTGCCGAAGCGGCGATGGTCGGCGGCCTGGCTGACTGGTTCGCGGTAACCGCGCTGTTCCGCCGCCCGCTCGGTCTGCCGATCCCGCACACTGCGATCGTGCCCGAGAACAAGGACCGCATCGCCGATACGATGGCGGCCTTCCTGCGCACCAATTTCCTGACCCCCCAGGTCGTGGCACGGCGGATGAGCGGGATGAACCTGGCCGCGGCCGTCGGCGGCTGGCTGGCCGATCCGCAGACTGGCGGCTCCAGCCGCCTGCGCGCCGGGGCGGCCGAAATGCTGGCCCATGTGCTCGAATCGCTCGATCCGGACCGGCTCGGCAACCAGGTGCGGGGCGGGTTGTTCAAGCAGATCGACAAGCTCGAAGTTTCGCCGCTGCTGGGCCAGATGCTCGGCACCGCGATCGTCGACAAGCGGCACATGCCGGTGATCGAATCGCTGGTGCGCTGGGCTGGGCTCACGCTGGAGGACAACGAGCCGCTGGTGCGCGAGCTGATCCACACCCGCGCCAATGCCATCCTGCGCTGGACCGGCCTCGACGAGCGGCTGGCGAATTCCGTGCTCGACGGACTCTACAAGCTACTGGCCGAAGTGATTGTCGATCCTGACCATCCCCTGCGCGGCAAGATCGAGGAAGGCCTCGCCAAGCTGGCCGATGATCTACAGCGCGATCCGGAACTGCGCACCAAGATTGAGCGGATGAAGGGTGACCTGATCGCCAATCCTGCCGTTTCGACCTGGTGGCAGGGGGTCTGGGAACGGCTGCGGCTGAAAATGCTCGATCGCCTGCGCCAGCCCGAAGGCCAGATCGGCAGCCAGGCAGCCGAGGCGCTCGCCGAACTGGGCCGCCACCTGCGTGACGATCCGGCGCTACAGGACCAGATCAACCGCTTCGCCCGTCGCACCCTGGTTGGCGCTTCAACCCGCTATGGCGACCAGATCGTCCGGCTGGTCTCGGAAACGGTCAAGCGCTGGGACGCCCAGACCGTGACCGACCGGATCGAGGGCGCCGTCGGCCGCGACCTCCAGTTCATCCGCATCAATGGTACCATGGTCGGCGGGCTGGTCGGGGTGATCATCCACGCGGTGGACCAGCTGCTGTGAGCGCACCGGTCTTGACCACTGCTCGCTACGAGCTGTGGCAGCCGCAGGTCGGTGACCTGGCCGACCTGTTCGAACTGACCCGCGACGAGGAAACCCGCCGCTTCCTCGGCAGCTTCACCCCGACCGAGATGGACAGCTTCACCCGCCTGACCCGCAATGCCGGGTCCTGGGCGCTGTGGGGCTATGGCACCTTCATGGTCCGGCGGAAGGGAGAGGCGCACATCGTCGCGAACTGCGGCGTCTTCCGCAGCCATCGCGGCTTTGGTGAAAGCCAGGGCCTCGACAATGTCCCCGAAGCCGGCTGGATCGTCCACCGCGATGCCTGGGGCCAGGGCCTCGCCAGCGAAGTCATGGCCGCAGCGCTCGCCTGGTTCGACGCCACCCACGGCCGCCAGCGCATCGCCTGCATGATCGAGGAAGGGCACGTGGCGAGTGAGGCGATTGCGATGAAGCTGGGCTTCGTGCGCTATGGCCAGCAGGTGCCAGAAGCGGGCGCACTGCTGGGGCTGTGGGAGCGAACCTAGGGCCAATAAGAAAAGGCCCCGCTTGCGCAGGGCCTTTCCGTGTTTCGCGAACGGTGCGGCTGATCAGAGCTTGCCGGTCAGTTCCGGCACTATCGTGAAGAGGTCGCCGACCAGGCCGATGTCGGCGACCTGGAAGATCGGGGCGTCCTCGTCCTTGTTGATGGCGATAATGGTCTTGGAGTCCTTCATGCCAGCCAGGTGCTGGATCGCGCCGGAGATGCCAACCGCGATGTAGACTTCCGGGGCGACGATCTTGCCGGTCTGGCCAACCTGGTAGTCGTTGGGGACATAGCCCGCATCGACAGCCGCGCGGCTGGCGCCAACGCCGGCGTTCAGCTTGTCGGCCAGCGGGAAGATCACGGCCTTGAAGGTGTCCGCATCCTTGAGGGCGCGACCGCCCGAGACGATGATCTTGGCGCTGGTCAGTTCCGGACGCTCGCTCTTGGCGATTTCCGAGCCGACATAGCTGCTGGTGCCAGCCGCACCCGGGCCCGAGACGGCTTCGACCGGAGCCGAACCGCCGGTAGCAGCAGCCTTGCCAAAGGCGGTGCCGCGCACGGTGATGACCAGCTTGGCATCGCTCGATTCAACCGTGGCGATGGCGTTGCCGGCGTAGATCGGCCGGGTGAAGGTCTTGGGCCCCTCGACCGAGAGGATGTCCGAGATCTGCATCACGTCGAGCAGCGCGGCGACGCGCGGCGCGATGTTCTTGCCGGTGGTGGTGGCCGGCGCCAGGAAGGCGTCGTGATGCCCCATCAGATCCGCGATCAGCGGGGCGACGTTTTCAGCCAGCGCATTGGCATAGGCGGCATCGTCGGCCACGTGGACCTTGGCCACGCCAGCAATCTGCGCGGCAGCGGCGCCGGCAGCGGCGCAATTGTGACCGGCAACCAGCAGGTGGACTTCACCCAGCTGCGCGGCGGCGGTGACGACGGCCAGGGTAGCATCCTTGACCGAGGCGTTGTCGTGTTCGACCCAAACGAGCGTCTTGGCCATCAGGCGACTCCCATTTCCTTGAGCTTGGCGACGAGGGCGTCCACGTCTGCCACCTTGATGCCGGCGCTGCGCACCGGCGGTTCGCTGACCTTGAGGGTCTTGAGGCGCGGCGCGATGTCCACGCCGTAGTCGGCCGGGGCCTTGGTGGCGAGCGGCTTCGACTTGGCCTTCATGATGTTCGGCAGCGAGGCGTAACGCGGCTCGTTGAGGCGCAGGTCGGTGGTGACCACGGCCGGCAGCGCCAGCTTCACGGTTTCAAGACCGCCGTCGATCTCGCGCTTCACGACCACCGAATCGCCTTCGACGGTGACTTCGTTGGCGAAGGTCCCCTGCGGGCGACCCATCAGCGCGCCGATCATCTGGCCGACCTGGTTCGAATCGTCGTCGATCGCCTGCTTGCCGGTGATGATCAGGCCGGGCTGTTCTTCCTCGGCCACGCCCTTGATGATCTTGGCGACGGCGAGCGGTTCCACCTCGACGCCATCGTCAACCTGGACCAGCACCGCGCGGTCGGCGCCCATCGCCAGCGCGGTGCGCAGCGTTTCCTGGGCCTTGGCCGGACCGACCGAAACCGCGACGATCTCCGAAACCACGCCCTTTTCCTTGAGGCGGATGGCTTCTTCGACCGCGATCTCGTCGAACGGGTTCATGCTCATCTTCACATTGGCGAGATCAACCCCCGTGCCGTCGGATTTTACCCGCGGCTTCACGTTGTAGTCGATCACGCGCTTCACGCAGACCAGGGCCTTCATCGGTTCAAGCCTTTCGCTTTGCCATGTTGCAACGCGGCATTACTGCCGTTTACGTAAACGTCAACTCAGAACTGGGTGGCGATCAGGCCACCTTGCGCACTTCGGCAACGATCTTCTTCGCGGCGTCGCCCAGGTCGTTGGCGGGGACGATCGGCAGGCCCGAATTGGCCAGGATGTCCTTGCCCTGCTGGACGTTGGTGCCTTCCAGGCGGACCACCAGCGGCACAGAAAGGTTCACTTCCTTGGCCGCCGCGACGATGCCGTCGGCGATGATGTCGCACTTCATGATCCCGCCGAAGATATTGACGAGAATGCCCTTCACCGCCGGATCCTTGAGGATGATCTTGAAGGCTGCGGTGACCTTTTCCTTGGAGGCGCCGCCACCGACGTCGAGGAAGTTGGCCGGGAATTCGCCGTTTAGCTTGATGATGTCCATCGTCGCCATGGCCAGGCCCGCGCCGTTGACCATGCAGCCGATGTTCCCGTCGAGCTTGATGTAGGCGAGGTCGAATTCGCTCGCTTCGAGTTCGGCCGGGTCTTCTTCGGTGGTGTCACGCAGTTCCAGCAGGTCCTTGTGGCGGAACATGGCGTTGCCATCGAAGCCGACCTTGGCGTCGAGCACGTAGAGCTTGTCACCCTCCGGAGTCGGGCAGACGGCCAGCGGGTTGATTTCGATCTGTTCGGCATCGGTGCCGAGGAATGCGGCATAGAGGCCGGCCAGGATCGTCTGCGCCTGCTTGGCGAGGTCGCCCGACAGGCCCAGCGCCTTGGCAACGGCACGGCCGTGGTGCGGCATCAGGCCGGTCGCGGGATCGATCGTGACCGTGTGGATCTTTTCCGGGGTGTCGTGCGCGACATCCTCGATGTTCATGCCGCCTTCGGTCGAGGCGACCACGGCGATGCGGCTGGTGGCACGATCGACCAGCAGCGCCAGGTAGAATTCCTTGCCGATGTCGACGCCGTCCGTGATGTAGAGGCGGTTGACCTGCTTGCCGGCTTCGCCGGTCTGTACGGTGACCAGCGTGTTGCCGAGCATTTCCTTGGCGTGGGCTTCCACTTCCTCAAGGCTCTTGGCCAGGCGCACGCCGCCCTTGGCATCGGGGCCCAATTCCTTGAACTTGCCCTTGCCGCGCCCGCCGGCGTGGATCTGGGCCTTCACGACATAGAGCGGCCCGGGAAGCTGCTTGGCGGCGGCCACCGCTTCTTCGACCGACAAGGCGGCAATGCCGGCCGGCACGGCAACGCCGAACTTCGCGAGCAGTTCCTTGGCCTGGTATTCGTGAATGTTCATCTGGGGTTTCCTGGACTGGGGAATGGCCGTGAGGCGACCGGAAAGTGCCACGGGCCTAAGCACAGTGTGGCGGGCTTGAAAAGGGCCTTAATCGCCCGCTTAACTGCGGATTTCGATGAGGGGCTGCTTGCCAAGCCGCGAGGCGGGGCACAAATCGGACCCATGATCGACCGCGCCCGCCTGGAAGACATTGTCCGCGAAGCCGGGCGGATCGCGCTTGGCCGCTGGCCGGGCCATGGGCACGCGCTGGAAAGCTGGGAAAAAGATCCAGGCAGCCCGGTCAGCGAGGCTGATCTGGCGGTCGATGTCTTCCTCAAGCGCGAACTCGCGGCGCTGCTCCCCTCGGCGGGCTGGCTTTCGGAGGAAACCATCGACGCGCCCGAGCGACTTGCGGGCGGGTTGTTGTGGCTGGTCGATCCGATCGACGGAACGCGCGACTTCATCCGCGGCCGTCCCGGCTGGGCGGTTTCGGTTGCCCTGGTCAGCTCGGGCCGGCCCTTGCTGGGCCTGCTCTGCGCCCCGGCGCGGGACGAGCTGTGGTCGGCCGAAGCCGGGCAGGGCAGCTGGCGCAACGGTGTGAAGCTCAGCGCAAGTCGCCGGACCGAATTTCCGGGCTCGCGCGTCCCGGCCGATACCCTGCCGAAGAGCGATCTCGATCTGGTCCCGGTCGAGCGGCCCAATTCGATCGCCTTGCGAATCGCGATGGTGGCGGCGGACGAGGCCGACCTCGTTGCCACGCTGCGCTGGGGGTTCGAGTGGGATATCGGCGCCGCCGCGCTGATCGCGCGTGAGGCCGGGGCGGCGGTGAGCGATGCCTTCGGCCAGCCGCTCAATTACAACAAGCGCGATCCGCGCGATTTCGGGGTGCTGGTTTCGGCGCCTGACATTCACGCCGCCGCGGTCGAGCGCCTGGCCGATCGGGCCAGGGCGCTCGCCGGTTAGCGGTGGTTACTGGCCGGCGCGGGCAGCCTGCACGTCTTCCTGGGTCACCGGCACGATCTTGATCTCGACCCGGCGGTTCTTGGTCCGGCCGTCTTCGGTCGCATTGTCGGCCACCGGCATCGTTTCACCAAATCCCTGGCTGCGGATGCGCGCCGCCGGCACGCCGCGTGACTGCAGGTAATTCGCCACGGTACGGGCGCGGTTTTCTGACAGGGTCTGGTTATAAGCGTCCGATCCGGTCGAATCGGTGTGGCCGTAAACGTCGATCAGGCTGTTGGGATACCGGATCAGGCTTTCCGCCACCTGGTCGAGCGTGGTGCGGAAGGTGGGCTTGAGCGTGTAGCTGGCGACATCGAAGGTCACGCCATCGGGCAGGTTGACCAGGATCGCCGAACCATTGTCAGTCTCGGTCACGTCGACGCCAGAGCCGGCGGTCTGTTCCTTCAACTCCTTGATCTGCTTGTCCATGGTATAGCCGACCGCGGCCCCGGCGATCCCGCCGATCCCGGCGCCAACGATGCGCCCGGTCTTGCCGCCGATCAGGCCGCCCAGCAGCAGGCCGGCGAGTGCGCCGCCTGCACCGCCGATTGCGGTGCGCGAGACCTTCTTCTCACCGGTGTTGGGATCGGTGACGCAACCCGACACGGTGACGAGCGAGAATGCGGCGAAAGCTGAAATCAGCAGGCGGGACTTCTTCATGGTCTTATCCCCTTCAGGACACGGGTAATTGCAACGACCCTGCGCGCCATAACCTGAATGGAAGGTGGATGGTTGCATTGTCAATGATTTGAGCCTTCCCCCTTCTTGGCGCAGACGATTCCTGCTAGCGGATAGGGCGTGACACCTTACCCTTGGTCCGACGTCCTGATTATCGCAGGCCTGATCCTGCTCAATGGCTTGTTCTCGATGTCCGAGCTGGCGATCGTTTCGGCGCGCCCGGCGCGGCTGAAGGTTCAGGCCGAGCGCGGCCATGCCGGGGCGAAGATGGCGCTGCTGCTTGCTTCCGATCCGGGCAAGTTCCTCTCGACCGTGCAGATTGGCATTACGCTGGTCGGCATTATCGCCGGGGCCTATTCGGGCGCCAGCCTGGGCGGGCCGACCGGTGAGCGGCTGGCCATGCTGGGTGTGCCCGAGCGCTATGCCGATGAAGCCGGGTTTGCCCTGGTTATCGTGCTGACCACCTATTTCAGCCTGGTGGTGGGCGAACTGGTGCCCAAGCAGGTGGCGCTGCGCGCGGCCGAGCCTATTGCCATGCTGGCCGCCCTGCCGATGGCGATCGTGGCGCGGGTGACGGCGCCGTTCGTCTGGCTGCTCGATCGCTCCTCGGCCCTGCTGCTGCGCCTGATGGGCGTGCGCCATGGCGGCGAGGCGGGGGTAACGGCCGAGGAACTCCACATGATCTTCGCCGAAGCGACCCGCTCGGGCGCGATCGAGGAAGATGAGCGTCAGATCATGACCGGGATCATGAAGCTGGCCGACCGCCCGGTGCGCGAACTGATGACCCCGCGGACCGAGCTCGACACGATCGACCGCCGCGCCACCGAGGACGAGATCCGCACCGCGATCAAAGGCAGCCCGCACTCGCTGCTGCCGGTCGCCGATGGCTCGCCCGACAATATCGTTGGCGTGGTCAAGGTCCGCGATGTCCAGGCCCTGCTGCTGGCGGGCAAGCGGGTGCAGATCGCACGGGTGATGAAGAAGGCCGAGGTCGTGCCCGACCAGCTCGACGCGATGGACGCGCTGCGCATCCTTCAGCAATCGGGCGTATCGATGGCGCTGGTCCATGACGAGTACGGCCACCTCGAAGGGGTGGTGACCCCGGCCGACCTGCTCGAGGCGATCGTTGGCAGCTTTGCCAGCCACGCCGATGCGGGCGACGATCCGCAGGTCGTGACGCGCGAGGATGGCTCGCTGCTGGTCGCCGGCGCCCTGCCGGCCGATGCCTTGGCCGACCGGCTGGGGATCGACCTGCCGGAAGATCGCGACTTTGCCACTGCCGCGGGTTTCGCGCTGTGGGTGCTGAAGAAACTGCCGCATGAGGGCGAGTACTTCACCGAGCAAGGCTGGCGCTTTGAGGTCGTCGATATGGACGGCCGCAAGATCGACAAGCTGCTGGTCAGCCAGGTCGTGGAGCAGGATTAACCCGCACTCAGGCCGTCATCCCCGCGAAAGCGGGGACCCATCACGGACGGTCGGAGATGGGCCCCCGCTTTCGCGGGGGTGACGGACAATAGAAAAAGGGCCCGCCTTCGCAGGCGAGCCCCTCTAAAACCTCAACGCGTTAGCGAATTAGCCGCCGATAACGGCCTGCGCCTCACGCCCGTCGCCCTGCGGGGCGGCGATGATGTCGCGGGTTACGTCACCCTTGGCGACAGTATTGGTCTTGGGATCGCCCACGGTCGAGCGGATCGAGGCAGCCGCCGTGCCGGCGCGGTTGCCAGCGGTGGTTTCAATGCTGCTGCGCGGGGCGGGCGGGCCGAACAGAGCATCCTGGGCCTGCTGGGCGGTGCTGCGGTCCGACGGACGCGGCGCGCCGGGGGCCGGCGGGGTCAGTGCGAAATCGGGCGGGATCACCAGCGGCGCCTGACGCTGCACGGCGAATTCATCAGGCCGGTCGCGGTTGAACAGGCCGCTGCTGCCGCAGCCCGACAGGAGCGTGGCGGAGCCAATCACGGCGAGAGCAAAGTACTTGCGCATTGTCTTAATTCTCCGTCACGGGAGTGCCCGCATCGCTTTTCTGATCCGCCTTTTCGCGGATCAGGAACGAACGGGCAAGGATAATCAGGACGCCGATCGTGATCGCCGCATCGGCCAGGTTGAATACCAGGAACGGCCGGAAATCGCCGATGTGGAAATCGGCATAGTCGACCACGAAACCGAAGTTGATCCGGTCATCGATATTGCCAGCTGCCCCGCCCAGCACCATCGCCAGGCCCAGGATATCGCCAAATGCCTTCTCGCGCATGATCCAGACAAAGACGACCAGTGCGATCACACTGGTCAGCACGACCAGGCCCCAACGCATTTCCATCGACTGCGCGGTCAGCATGCCGAGCGAGACGCCGTAGTTCTCCACCCAGGTCAGGTCGAAGTACGGCAGCAGGTCGATCTTGCCCTTTTCGGGCAGGCGCAGCGTCCAGGTGACGTGGTACTTGATCCACTGGTCGACGGCATAGATCACTGCCGCCAGCGCCAGGCCGATCAGGCGGCTGCGGGTGAACAGCTGGCTCATGCGCCGACCACGCTTTCACAGCGTCCGCACAGATCGCCATCCTCGGCCACGTCGGGCAGATGGCGCCAGCAGCGGCCGCACTTGTGGTCGGAGGTTCGCGTGATCATCGGTGGTTCAGTGCCTTGGGCAAACTTGACTGACCCGGTGATGAACAGCTCTGCGAGAAACGCGGCGTCGAGTTCGCGGTAATCCCCGAGAATGCCAGAAATGTCAGACAGCGTTACCTCGGCTTCCAAGCTTGAACCCAATACCTTTTCCCGCCGCAGCGGCTCGATCGCTTCGAGGACCTGACGCCGAAGGTCACGCAAGGTATTGAAACGATCGGCCAGCGCATCGTCGAGCCACTCTTCCGGCAGGTCGTGCAGTTCCTGCAGATGGACACTGCCGCGATCGGGGAAGCGGGTGGTCCAGACTTCCTCGGCCGTGAAGACCAGCACCGGTGCGGCATAGCGGACCAGCGCCTGGAACAGCACATCCAGCACGGTGCGATAGGCGCGGCGTTCGATCCCGGCCGGATCGTCGCAATAGAGCCGATCCTTGCGGATATCGAAGAAGAAGGCCGAAAGGTCCTCGTTGCAGAAGTCGGTCAGCGCGCGGGTATATTCGTTGAAGTCATAGCTATCGATCGCCGCGCGGATCGTGGTGTCGAGCCGCTTGAGCTGGCAGAGCATATAGCGCTCCAGCTCGGGCATCTGCGCCACTTCGACGCCTTCAACCGCATGGTCATAGCCATCGAGCGCGCCCAGCAGATAGCGGAAGGTGTTGCGCAGCTTGCGGTACTGGTCGGACACGCCCTTGAGGATCTCGTCGCCGATGCGGTGATCCTCGGTAAAGTCGACCGTCAGCGCCCAGAGCCGGATGATGTCGGCGCCATAGGTTTCCATCACCTTGATCGGGTCGATCGTGTTGCCGAGCGACTTGGACATCTTCAGGCCCTTGGCATCCATGGTGAAGCCGTGGGTCAGGATGCGGTCATAAGGCGCGCGGCCGCGGGTGGCGCAGCTTTCGAGCAAGGAAGACTGGAACCAGCCGCGATGCTGGTCCGATCCTTCGACATAGATGTCGGCCGGCCACGACAGGTCGGGCCAGCGCCCGCTGTCGAGCACATAGGCGTGGCTCGCGCCCGAATCGAACCAGACGTCAAGGATGTCGGCAACCGGCTCCCACTCGCTGGGATCGTACTTGCCTTCCAGGAAGCGGTGCGCGGTATCGGGGGTCCAGGCGTCCATCCCCTCGGCGCGGACGGCGGCAATGATCGCCGCGTTGACTTCCGGATCGACCAGGTAGTCGCCTGACTTGCGATTGACGAACAGCGTCATCGGCACGCCCCAGGCGCGCTGGCGGCTGAGCACCCAGTCGGGCCGCCCCGCGACCATCGAGCCGATCCGGTTGCGGCCTTTTTCGGGGGTGAACTGAACGCGCTCGATCTCGCTCAGCGCCGTTTCGCGCAGGGTGCGTCCATCGGGCAGCGGCTTATCCATCGGCACGAACCACTGCGGGGTGCAGCGATAGATCACCTTGGCCTTGGAACGCCACGAGTGCGGGTAGGAGTGCTGGTAATCGGCGCTGGCGGCCAGCAGGCAACCCGTTTCGCGCAGGTCCGAACAGATCGGGCCATCAGGCGCGTTGAACTTGGGGTTGATGACCGAGCCTTGCCCGCCCAGCCAGGGCCAGTCCTCGCGGTACTTGCCATCGCCCTCGACCGCGAACTTGGGGTTCAGGCCGTGCGCCTTGCACAGCTCGAAATCGTCCTCGCCGTGGTCGGGGGACATGTGGACCAGCCCGGTGCCGCTGTCGGTGGTGACAAAATCGCCGGGGAGCAGCGGTCGCGGTTCGGCAAAGAACCCACCGAGGTGGTGCATCGGGTGGCGGGCGACTGCGCCCTTCAACGCGCCGTCGGAGAGTGCCGTCTCAAGTGTTAGTTCTAGGCCGGACCGGGTGGCGAATGCAGAAGCCAAAGCCTGGGAGAGAATGTAACGCCGACCATCGGCGGCCGCGAAGACACCGTAACAAGCTTCGTAGCTTACCTGCTCAAACGCTGGGTTATAGGCGATGGCTTGGTTGACCGGGATAGTCCACGGCGTGGTCGTCCAAATAACGGCGAATGCGCCTACCAACTTTGGTACTTCGGGCGCTTCCACAATCTCGAAGGCCACGTCGATCTGGGTCGAGGTGATGTCCTCGTACTCGACCTCGGCTTCGGCCAGCGCGGTCTTTTCGACCGGGGACCACATCACCGGCTTGGCCCCGCGATAGAGCTGGCCGCTTTCCGCAAACCTGAGCAGTTCGGCGACGATCGTCGCCTCGCTCTCGGGCTGCATGGTGAGGTAGGGGTTGTCCCAATCGGCCATCACCCCCAGCCGCTTCAGCTGCCCGCGCTGCACATCGACCCAGTGCTGGGCATAGGCGCGGCATTCGGCACGGAATTCGAGGAGCGGAACCTCGTCCTTGTTCTTCTTGGCCTTGCGGTACTGCTCTTCGACCTTCCATTCGATCGGCAGGCCGTGGCAATCCCACCCGGGCACATAGGGCGCGTCCTTGCCCAGCAGGTTCTGGGTGCGACAGACCATGTCCTTGATCGTGTGGTTCAGCGCGTGGCCGATATGCATGTCGCCGTTCGCATAGGGCGGGCCGTCATGGTACATGAACTTGGGCCGGCCGCGGCGGGCATCACGCAGCTGCTCGTACAGCTTCTCGGCCTCCCAGCGCGCCTGAATGCCGGGCTCCTTCTGGGGAAGGCCCGCCTTCATGGGGAACTCGGTCTTCGGCAGGAAGACGGTGTCTCGGTAGTCGCGCTTCTCAGTCATGGCGTGCCGCCGTTAGAGCAAAGGCGTTAGCCGCGCCAGTCCCCGGCTTAATCACGCGCCGCGCGCCGGGCATCGAGCGCTTTCGCCAGCTCGGCCTGCTCGCGCGGATTGCGCTTGTTGAAGGCCGGGCGCAGCGCCGGGCCGACGCTCCAGATATCGTCGACCCAGACATAGCCGGTGAAGCTGGCGGGGATGTCACCCACCTGCTCGGGCAGGTCGAGGCCCATCCCGCCCTTGCCGCCATAGGGGCCAACCAGGATCACTCGCGCGCCCACCGCCGCCATCCGGGCCTGCAACCGGTTAGGCCAGCCGGCAAAGGCCCACTGGTAATTGAGCGGCACCATCAGCGTGCCGCCCCGGCAGGCGTCTGGCGTCATCGCGAACCAGCCGGCAGCGAGGTAGGCCTTGGTGCAAGCCTTGGCGCTGTCCTTGCTGAACACCCAGGCGCCGGGCAGCAAGGCGCGCATCCGCGCGACGGGGCCATCCTCCGGCCCGCCATAGAAGCCATCGCCAAGCTTGACGGAATCGCGCCCGGCGGCCTTCAGCGCCGCCAGCAGCAGGTCGGCCTCGGCCGGATCCTTGCTCTTGAAGTTGAACAGCAGCGGCTTGTCCCCGGCCACTGCCAGCGCCTCTTCCAGGCTGGGAATCAGCCCCGTCCCCTTGCCGCGGAAAGGGAAGGTCTTGCCGCCATCGGGCGTGTAACCATAGCCGGCATCCCGCGCCTTCAGCTCGGCCAGGGTCTTGCCCCGCACATCGCCCGCACCATTGGTCCGGCAATCGAGCGTCCAGTCATGGAACAGCGCGATCCGGACATCAGCCGTGGGGGCGATATCCACTTCGATCATCTGCGCGCCAAGCCGCTGGGCGGCGGCAATCGCGGGCAGGGTGTTTTCTAGGTAATCATGCACTGGTGGTTCGATCCGCGTGGCGGTGCACGTGTCGCGCTCCAGCCCTTCGTGGCTGAACAGCTGGTGTACGCCGCGATGGGCCACCAGCTTCACGTAACCCTTGGGACTATCCGCCAGCCACGAGGCATTTACGAAGGTCAGCAGCAGAAAGGCGAGGGCGAGGACGAAGCCGATCCGGCGGGCCCACACCTTCATGCCAGCAGCTTTCGTGCCTGGTCGCAATCGACCAGCATCTGCCGGGTCAGCGCATCAAGGCTGTCGAACTTCGCCTCGGGCCGCAGGAAGTGGTGGAAGGCCACTTCGATCTCCTGCCCGTAAAGATCGCCCGACCAGTCAAAGAAGTGCGGCTCGAGCAGTTCCTTGGGCGGATCGAAGCTGGGACGAATGCCCAGGTTGGCCGCGCCGTGCAGCCGGGTCCCGTCGGCCAAGGCTGAGGAGACGGCGTAGATCCCGTAATGCGGGCGCAGGTAATTGCCGAGTGGCAGGTTGGCGGTCGGAAAGCCGATCGTCCGCCCAACCTTGTCGCCATGCTGAACCACGCCGCGGATCGCGAAGGGGCGGGTCAGCAGGCGGGTGGCAGTCTCGCAGTCTCCCGCCTTCAGCGCCTCGCGGATGCGGCTGGAGGAAACGACCTCGCCACCGAGCGTGACCGGACCGACCGCGCGCGAAGACAGGCCAAGCTCTGCGCCCCGCGTCTTGAGCAGTTCGATAGAGCCGCCCCGGCCCTTGCCGAAGGTGAAGTCCTCACCGGTCACGACGCCGGCGGCGCCGAGCCGTTCGACCAGCAGCCTCGCCATGAAATCCTCGGCCGTGGTTGCGGCCAGTTCGGCGTCAAAGGCGAAGACCAGCATGGCATCGGCCCCGGCCGCAGCGAACAGTTCCTGCCGCTGGTCGAGTGTCGTCAGCCGGAACGGCGCGGCATCGGGCTTGAAGAAGCGCACCGGGTGGGGATCGAAGGTGGCGATGATCGCCGGGCGGCCTTCCGCCCTGGCCCAGGCGATCGCCTCACCCGCCACGGCCTGGTGGCCCAGGTGGAACCCGTCGAAATTGCCCAGCGCAATGATCGCGCCGCGCAAATGGGCCGGCATGGGGTCAGTGGCAAGAAGGCGGGGGATCGTCATCAGGGCAGGGTCGTCTCGTTCAGCGGCACGATCCCGGCGCGGATCACGCGCAGGGCATTGCCGCCCATCACCGCGCGGATCTCGTCGGGCGTGAAGCCTTGGTCCATCAGCGCCTGGGTCACCTGGACCAGCTGGCTGGTATCGAACCGCACGGTGGTGGCGCCGTCATAATCGCTGCCCAGGGCAACGTGCTGGATGCCGACAAGGTCGCGCACGTGCTTCATCGCCTTGGCGGCCGAGCGCGGGCTGGTGTCGCAGATCGCGCCGTCCCAATAGCCGATGCCGATGATCCCGCCGGTCTTCGCGACAGCGCGGATCTCGTCGTCGGAGAGGTTGCGGTTGGTTTTGCAAGTCGCCTGGACCCCGCCGTGGCTGGAGACGACCGGGCGGCGCACCTTGGGCAGCAGTTCGGCCAGGCCCTGGTGCGAGAGGTGGGCGATGTCGACGATCATCCCCAGCTCTTCCATTCGCGCCACGACCTGCCAGCCGAACGGCGTGATCCCGCCCTTCTTCACCCCGTGCATCGACCCCGCGACATCGTTGTCGAAGAAGTGCGCGAGCCCCGCCATGCGGAAACCGGCGGCGTGGAGCTTGTCGAGGTTCTCGAGCTTGCCTTCCAGGCTTTGCAGACCTTCGATGGTCAGCATGGCGCCGACCGGTCCCTTGCCGGACTGGCGCGCGGCGAGCAGTGCATCGAGTGCGGCCGGATCGCTGACCTTGGCTAGCCTGCCGTCCGAATTTGCGACCGCGCGGTCGAGCTTCTGCCCGTGATAGAGCGACCGTTCGGTCAGCGAAAACCAGGTGCGGACCGGCTGGAGCTGGGCAATCACCAGCGGGGTAATGTTGTCGGTCTCGCCCGAATTGCCGTCATAGTTCTGCCCGCGCGGGGTCTTGGTGACGCTAGAGAACAGCTGCAGCGCGACATTGCCCGCTTGCAGCCGGGGCAGGTCTTCATGGCCCCGGTCGGCGGCCTTTAGCATATCGCGTCGCCACATCAGCGTATCGGAATGAAGATCGACGATCTGCAGCGTCTGGTGCAGCGCCTTGGCCTCGGCGCTGACCGGGATGCCGGGCTGGCCATCGATCTTGTTCATGCTGGCTTCGAGATAGCCCGGCGCCACGCCGAAGAACCCGACCGCGCCCAGCGCCAGCGCCGCCAGCGGCATCCATACCCGTTTGCGCATCGCCGTCTCTTCCCTCCGCCTGCGTTCAGCCCGGTTTACGCAGCAGGGTGACGAAAGCAAACCCCGGCGAACGACCATCTGCCGGATGGACCTCGCGAGCGGCCTCGGTCCATCCATTGCGGTCGAACTCGGGGAAGCGGGTGTCGCCATCGGGTTCGGACTGGACTTCGGTCCATTCGATCCGGTCGGCATAGGGCAGGAACTGGCGATAGATCTCCGCCCCGCCGATCACCGCGATATGCGGGGCATTGGCGAGCGCGATGGCCTCTTCGGGTGAACGGGCAATTTCGGCACCTTCCTCGGCCCAGGCGGGATCGCGGGTCAACACGATGTGGCGGCGGCCGGGCAACAGGCCGGGCAGCGATTCAAAGGTCTTGCGGCCCATGATCATCGGCTTGCCGGTCGTCAGCGCCTTGAAGTGCCGCAGGTCGGCCGGCAGGTGCCAGGGGAGGGTGCCATCCTGCCCGATGACGCCGTTGGCGGCGACCGCCACCACCAGGAAAACCTCGCGCTGTTTCACAGGGTCAGCCGGGTCACATGGCCCATCTTGCGGCCCGGGCGCGCGGCGGCCTTGCCGTAGAGATGCAGGTGATTGCGCGGGTCGGACAGGATCGGGCCCCAATCGCGCGCCTCGTCGCCGATCAGGTTCCACATCTCGACACCCTTCGCGGCCAGCGCAGGATCGCCCAGCGGCAGGCCGCAGATCGCGCGAATGTGGTTTTCGAACTGGCTGGTGAGCGCGCCCTCGATGGTCCAGTGGCCCGAATTGTGGACCCGCGGGGCCATTTCGTTGAACACCGGACCATCGGCGGTCGCAAAGAACTCCAGCGTCAGCACCCCGACATAGTCGAGCGCCTCGGCAACCTTGGCGGCCAGGGTGCGCGCCGCTGGTACCTGCGCGGTCACATCCGGCCCGGCGGGCACGGTCGAACGGTCGAGGATCCCGCCCTTGTGGACATTCTCGGCGCTGTCCCAGAATACGATCGTGCCGTCCTGCCCGCGGGCCAGGATCACACTGAATTCGGCGGTGAAGTGGACGAAGCCTTCATAGACCAGCGACTGACCGGTCAGCACCACCCCTTCGGCATCGTGATCGGCCATGATCCGCCACTGGCCCTTGCCGTCATAGCCATCGCGGCGGGTCTTGAGGATGCCGGGCGAGCCGATCGTTTCCAGCGCCTGGGCCAGGTCCTCGGCCGTATCGACCGCCGCAAAGGGCGCGGGCGTACCGCCCAGATCGGTCACGAAGCGCTTTTCGTTCAGCCGGTCCTGCGCCACTTCCAGCGCGCGGGCATTCGGCAGCAGTGCCACCCTGCCCAGCGCCGCCAGCGGCGCTACGGGCACATTCTCAAACTCATAGGTCACCACCGCGCAGTCGGCGGCGAAGGCGGCCATCGCCGCGCCATCGCTCCACTGCGCACAGGTGAACTGCGCGGCGACATCGGCGGCAATCGAATCCCTCTCCGGCGCAAAGATGTGGACGCGGTACCCCAGCCGCGCTGCGGCCATGGCCAGCATCCGGCCCAGCTGGCCGCCCCCGAGAATGCCGATGGTTTCGCCCGGGGGGATCATTGTCGCCTCAGCTCGGTCGCTCGGCCACGCTGGCGCTTTGCGCGGCGCGGAAGGCCTTGATCTTTTCGGCCAGCGCCGGGTCGGTCGTCGCCAGGATCGCGGCGGCCAGCAGGCCGGCATTGGTTGCGCCGGCTTCGCCGATGGCAAGCGTGCCGACCGGAATTCCGGCGGGCATCTGTACGATCGACAGCAGGCTGTCCTGCCCCGACAGCGCCTTGGACTGCACCGGCACGCCCAGCACCGGCAGGTGCGTCATGCTGGCAACCATGCCCGGAAGGTGGGCCGCGCCGCCAGCCCCGGCGATGATCACCTTGAAGCCTGCATTGGCCGCGCCTTCCGCAAAGGCGACCAGCCGCTGCGGCGTGCGGTGGGCGGAAACGATCCGCGCATCATAGGCCACGCCCAGCTTGTCGAGCGCATCGGCGGCGCATTTCATCGTCGCCCAGTCAGACTGGCTGCCCATGACGATCGCGACAGGCGCGCCCATATCAACGCTCCGCCAGGTAATAGCGCTCAAGCGCGGTCAGGCTTTCGTCAAGCTCATAGACAATCGGCTGCCCGGTCGGGATTTCCAGACCGGTGATGTCGGCATCGGAAATGCCTGACAGATGCTTGACCAGCGCGCGCAGCGAATTGCCGTGCGCCGCGACCAGCACGACTTCGCCGGCCTTCAGTGCCGGGGCAATCGCCGCCTCGTAATAGGGCAGGACGCGCGCGATGGTGTCCTTGAGGCTCTCGGTCGAGGGGATGGCGATCCCGGCATAGCGCGGGTCGGCCTTGAGATCGAATTCGGACCCGTCTTCCAGCACGGGGGGCGGAATATCAAAGCTGCGGCGCCAGATCTTGACCTGCTCGTCGCCATGCTTGGCCGCGGTCTCGGCCTTGTCGAGTCCGGTCAGCCCGCCATAGTGCCGCTCGTTGAGGCGCCAGTCCTTGGTTTCCGGGATCCAGACGCGGCCGGCGGCTTCCAGCGCCAGATGCAGCGTGCGAATCGCGCGGGTCTGGAGCGAGGTGAAGGCCAGTGTCGGCAGCATGCCCTTGGCCTTGAGCAGGCTGCCGGCAGCGCGAGCCTCTTCCTCGCCCTTGGCGGTCAGATCGACATCCCACCAGCCCGTGAAGCGGTTTTCGAGGTTCCACTGGGACTGGCCATGACGGACGAGAATCAGGCGCGGCATTTTTGCTCCAGCTTGGCGGCACCGGCCCGCTCCCCCACCCGGCCTCCCAATAAGTATACCCTGTGGGAGGTCGGGTGGGGGAGCGGGCCGGTGCAGATACCGCCGTGAGGCGGAAAATGAACGTGCACCCGCCCCTAGCGAGGCTCAGGGTCTTTGGGAAGGGGCGGTTTGTTGCCGGAAAGCACGCGCGCCTGCTCCTTGCGCCGCCGCAGGTTTTCCCTGAGCTGCGCGGCCAGGCGCTCTTCGCGCGTAGGGTTCGGTTCTTTACCCATCGGCAATGAGGCTGCGCTATCAGGCTCGTGCTTGACAAAGCAAGGGGGCACGGCCAATAGCGCGCCCCTGCCCGGACCGGCCTTGCCGCTGCGGGCTATCCGAATGGTTGGCTGCTGTAGCTCAGTGGTAGAGCGCATCCTTGGTAAGGCTGAGGTCGGGAGTTCAATCCTCCCCAGCAGCACCATTCCACTGCCGAATTGCCGGCAAAACCGCTTCCAGCAAAGTGTTGAGGCCAAACTGGCGCAGTTCTGCGCCATTTGTGGCCTGCCCCGTTTGGTCTGAGGACAGAGACGCAGCACTTGGTGCCTCGTGAGCGCCAGATCTCGCGGCAGTTCTCAGAAGCCGCTTTTCCTGTCCTGAGATGGTTTTGAGGCGATTCGCAGGATTGTGCCGCTCAGGCGAATCCGAGCGCCTTGCGCTGTTCGTTCCAGTCGATGGGCAGCTCGCCCGACCGGAGCAAGGAACGGGCGGTAAGCTCGACCGGCTGCCGCCCTTCGATAATCGCCATGGTGATGTCCGGCGCGAGGAAACGTAGTCGCGCAAGCCGAACCAGGTGGCTGCGCTCGACCGGATTGTTGGAGCGCTCTTCCGTCGTCAGCTTGTTCCACGCTGCCCAGCCACGACGGATCAGATCGATGAGATGTCGATCCCGATTGGCGGGCCGCGCATCTGGGGCAGTGTAGACGAGGCGTAGCTCGATCCCGCGGCGCTTGAGCGAGACGGGCGTGGTTAAGACGATGGGGTCGCGAAGCATCGCTTCCGTCGTGCCGATGGTCATGGCCTCAGCAAGGCGGCTGCGATCGAGCTCGATCCGAAGCGCATGCATTTCTACCAACACCTGCCCATCGAGTTGCTCGAGCATTTCCCGAAGGCTCTTGCTGTCACCAGGCGGCGGCGTCAGCATTGCAGCCCTCGAGATGCTAGCTTCGGTCAGGCCAAGCCCACCCAATTCTGCATCGAGCCTGTCGGGGTCGGAGAGGAAGGACGCCAGCGTCTGTTGGACAAGCGCGTCGACATCGCCAGCAGGCAAGCGCCAACCGTTACGATTGTCGCGCGTGCTGCTGACATAGTAGCTGTAGCGCTTGCCATGCTTGTTGCTGTGGGCGCTGTAGAGGCGATTGCCATCGGCTTCGTAGATCCGGCCAATGAGTGCACTGATGGTGCCAGTGCGCGGGCGCTTCACTGCGCCACTAAGCCTAGCCTGCACTTTCTTCCAGAGCGCCAGCTCGATGATCGCATCGTGCTCGCCTGGATGCACCAGGCCCTTGTGATTGACCTCGCCGAGGTAGATGCGGTTGCCCAGAATGTGTCGGAGACCCCCTGGCTGGAAGGGCGTTCCGCCAAATGGCCTGCCATCGCGGGTCACGCGCTGCTTGGACCGGACGCCAAGCTTGTCCAGATCTCGAGCCAGTGCTTTAAGCGAGGACGAGGTGAGGTACCGTTCGAAGATCAGCCTGACCATCTCAGCCTCAGTCGGATTGATCACCAGCTTGCGGTCGATCACGTCGTAGCCGCTTGGCACTGGACCGCCCATCCACATGCCCTTGCGCTTCGAAGCAGCAATCTTGTCGCGGATCCGCTCACCGGTGACCTCACGCTCGAACTGGGCGAAGGACAGCAGGACATTGAGCGTCAGCCGTCCCATCGAGTTGGTCGTGTTGAATGCCTGGGTTACGCTCACAAAGCTGGCGCCTGCTTCGTCGAGCACCTCAACGATCTTGGCGAAGTCGACCAGCCGCCGGGTTAGCCGGTCGACCTTGTAGACGACGATGACATCGATCTTTCCATCGCGAACATCGCCGAGCAGGCGCTGCATCGCGGGGCGATCCATCGTCCCACCCGAGATCCCGCCGTCGTCGTAGTGCTCGGGCAGCAAGGTCCAGCCTTCGTGCTGCTGCGACATGACATAGGCAGCGCAGGCCTCCCGTTGGGCATCGAGGCTGTTGAAGGCCTGCTCGAGACCTTCCTCGGTCGACTTACGCGTGTAGATCGCACAGCGTACCGGGGTAGGGGCTGACCTCGTCATGCCCGCCCACCTCGCTTCAGCCCAAAGAAGCGCGGCCCCGACCACTGCGCCCCCGTAATGTGCCGCGCGATCATCGAGAGCGACCGCCAGGACCGCCCCGCAAACTCGAAGCCGTCAGCGGTGACGAGCACGGTGTACATCATCCCGTTCCACTCCCGCACCAGGCGTGTGCCCGGTTTAAGCTTCAGCGGAGGTTCTACCGAGGCAGTGGTCTGCTCAGCGGATATGGACTGAAGCTGCTTGCGTACGACCAGCGGCAGTCCGCCGAACTTCCGCTCCTGACGCTCGTAAGCCAGCGCTCGGCGCAGCAGGGAGGGGGCGACCTCTGGCAGCGGCGTGGCGAAAGCTTCGGTCCAAGCCGCTGCCAGAGTGTCACCTTGCAGAGAGGCAATTCGCTCGAGGTCGATTGCCAACCAGCCCATCAGGCCGCTCCAGCGCCGATGCGGTAGTGACGCAGGCCCTCGACCCTTTCGCTGGTCACCACATGACCTTTCTTCTTGAGACCAGTCAGCGCGGCCCGGGTGGTGTGCGGCAGCCAGCCGGTTACCTCGACGAGTTGGGCGATGGTCGCGCCCTCTGGCCGCTTCAGCAGGTCCAGGACCAGGTCTGTCTTGTTCGGGTGGTTGACCGGTGCGCGCGTAGTTTTGCTAGTTACTGCTTCGAACTTCGGCTCTCGGGCCATCCTCCGGGGCCGCTTATTCATTACCTTCGCCGAGGCGCTAGCGTTGGTGGTGTCGGACATGGGTGGTTCTCCAAATTGGAGCAACGCCAATTCGCTGCTTCCACCACCCAAGGCCCTGCCGATCAAGCCGGTTAGGGCTGCGGTCCTTCAAACGGGCCGCGATTCAGTGACAACACCAATGCTTGCGGTGCTGGCGAAGTCCAATGGAATGTCGGCTTTGTTGGACGATCCGGAACGACGGGTTACAGAGTGCGAGGATCCAGAACCTGCCGTTTTATCGATGCGGTGCCGACGACGGCTTGCGACCAACCCGAGCCGTTCCCCGAAAGCTGCGAGAAGCAGCTCTTCCCGAAACCTGCCATTTAAGCCCATTGTATGGACCGGAAATAGTGCGCCCAATGTAGATAATTCAACCTGCTAGTTGGCTTTCCGCAAGCTGTCATCCGGACGCTCAGGCCTGTGCCGGCGCGCAGCAATCGATGATCGTCCAGCCGCGCCCGGTGAGAATGTCGAGTTCTTTCGCGGAAAAGGCATCCTTGCGCATCGCAAGGCACAGCAGATGTGTCGGGCGGGTCATCGCGACATAGTGCAGTCGCAGCCTGCCAAGCATCCGCGAACCTTCGGCGACCACATTGCCTCGGCCATTCAGGCGCAATCCGCCCGCTTTCGCGCCGAGGAGCCAGGGCTTGAGCTCGCTCAAGTGATGCGCGAAGTAGAAGCTGTCGAGCACCAGTGTCGCCGTGTGGGTTTCGCCCTTGACCGAATGGATTGATCCCAGCCGGACGCGGACCTGCGGGGCGTTCTCGGGATAGGCGAACAGATTATCGGTTCGCGCGATAACCGCGGGCCCGGCGTGGAGAGCTGGTCCGCCCTGCGGCCATGTGAAGAATGCCGCCGCGTTACCGAGCGCCTCAGCGCCGCTCAGCTGATGGACCACCATCTCCGCGTGCGGATGCGCCACCGCCTGCCAATCGGCCTCCGAGATCTCGCCGCAGCCGGCGAGTATCCGTTCGATCAGTGCGAGATAGGCGGGATAAGCCTCAGTGCCGGTGAGCAGATCAATTACAAGGCGATGCGGCGACTTGCGCGCCATCCGCCCGTGCCTTCCGCCGGCCATTTCGCTTGCTGCCAACAGCGCCGATGCCGCCGCATTGACCAACTTGTCGCTGTTGCCGTTCCCTACCATCTCAAACCGCGCTCGCGCCAGATATTGGGCGAAGCTAGCCGGTGCGGCTTCCTTCCGTACGCAGGCCGGATCATAGGCGGGGGCGTAATGGCCCATCGCGTGCGGCACCCGACCAGCTTCGTCGAGATCGTGGACGCCCGCCACCGCGGTGAACACGCCGCGTTCGAGCACATTGGCGTCGAAGGTCGCGACCAGATGCGCGCCATAGCGAGGCAGCACCGACCGCACGCTGGCGTCGTCGAACAGGAACAGCGTGGGCGACTGGTGGGCGATGCCGTGCTCGGGCGGCGGCCCCGCACCGATCAGGTCCTGGGGCGCGACACCGAATCCCTTCACTTCATCGGCTAGCGGCTGCGCAAACCGGTAGCTGCGTGGTATCGCCTGAACCGCAGCGCCGGGGAACGGATCGGTCGCAGCGCCCTCGGCGCCCGCGCGAGCATAGATCGCTTGGTTCGAGTCCCCGAAGCGCTGCCGGCGCGACGGCGCGTCACCCGCGCAAAAGATCCGGTGCAGGAGCGCGGACTGTTCCTCGCTATTGTCCTGCGCCTCGTCGATAAATACCAACGGGAAGCGCCGCCGGAGGTCCGCTGCGGCCTCGGGCCGCTTGTCGAGCAATTCATTGGCCCAGACGAACATCTCGTCGAAGCAGAAATACCCCTGTTTGCTGCCAGCGCGGCGCGCTTCAAGGAGTGCTTGGTAGGTCGGCGTCTGCGGCCCGAACTTGCCGGTGCTACCGCCCGTATAGTCAGGGCGGGTGTAGATCAGGCACCCTTCGCTAAGCCGGGCCTTTTGGATCGCCCAGCGTGTGTTTCCGGGCAGAAGCCCCCAGCGCTTGGCGAGCGCGATTTGTGTATCGACACACCGGACTTCGAGGCCCTTGGAGCGGAGCCAGGGTAGCGCCAGATACTCATTCACGAACGCGTGGATCGTGCCGACGAAATGCGGGTAGCGGGTGAGCGAGATTCCCGCAGCCGAATTGCCGAGCTTCGCACCGATCTCGTTACGCGCCGCATTGGTGTGCGAGAGTACGCAGATACCTTGGTGCCGCTGCGGCCAGCGCGTTGCCAACACGGCGAGCTTGGCGACGAGCAGTGTGGTCTTGCCGCTTCCGGGACAGGCCTCGAAATCGACCGTGTCGAGATTGAGCATAGCCCGGAGCCGGCTGTCGTCATCACCGACCGGCGCAAAGCCGTCCGGACCCAGTCCCATGAGCGCCGCCGCCCAGGCGACGTCCTGCTCCCGGATGAGATCGTCGAACATCGGCTTCAGGCCGCCGGCGGCCCCGATGCCGCGGCGCCGTTCGGCTCGGGCGCCGGGAAGGGCGCGGTGACGTGCGCGATTGCCGCGACGACATAGGGCGGCAGTAGCTTCCGCAACGATAGGGCGGTGAGCGTTCCGGCTTTCGTCTCCTCCTCGAGCAATTCGGCGAGATATTGGGCGGCGATCGCCTTCGATGCGCCCTCGGCCTCGAACAGCGCATAGATATAAGAGCCGAGCGTCTCCCGATCATGACCGGCATCGGCCAAAGCCTGATAGGCCGCATCGGCGCCTGCTATCACCTCGGCCTGTACTGCACCGCCGGCGTTGAGTGCGTCGTCCGCCAATGCCAGCGAAGCGGCGCGATAGACCTGCTTGCCGAGCCCGTGAAAGGCGAGGTCGTATTCGAGCGTCCATTCGTCGGAGACGAAGGTGTCGACCCGCTGGCCCGACGCCTTGGCGCGGCGTTCGGTACGGCGTTCGGCAAGCTGCTCGCCGGGAAGGTCAGCTTTGATCCGCCACTGCCGCCGCGAGGTGGGTCGTGCCGGCACCGGTTGGCCTTGTTCGAGCTTGCCGACGATCCATGGCGCCATGTCGGGCATCACGTCCATGTCGGTAACACAGGCGACGGGGATACCGATTTCGCCATCCCTTTCCGGTTCCTCGCGTAGGAAGATCCGCGCATAACGGCCAAGCCCGACGCCACCGACATTGACCAGCGACACGCCATATTCTTGGAAATCGCGCCCGAGCATCTTGGCGACGACCGGCATTAGTATAGTCTCGGCATCGCCTTCGACGATCATCACCGCGCGCGCGAAGAACAGGTTCGCCTTGGTCACGTCGAGGAAGCGCTCGAGAAAGCGATAGTCGGAAGCGCTAAGCTGAGTCTTGCCGCGGCATAACGGGAACGCCCGCCCGCCCTCGATCAACGCTAGATTGTCCAGCTGCAGGTCCGAAGCGAGGTTCGGGCTGTGCGTTGTGACAATGATCTGGATCTTCTGGCCATCGGCGCGAGGTTTGCTCGCTTGGGCCTGCAGGAACGACATGAGACGTAGCTGGCGCTGCGGATGGAGATGCGCCTCGGGTTCCTCGATCAGCAGCAGCGGGAAGCCGTCGCTTTCAGCCGCGAGGAGCAGTAGTTCGCAGGCCATGAACAGCAGATTGTTCGACCCAAGCCCGCGGTTGTGCGCGCTGTCCGTATCGGCCGACGCCGTTAAGGCCAGTTCCAGCTTTTCGAGAAGCTGGCGCAGCCTGAGATTGTCCTCCTGTGCTCCAGCAACGCCGATGCGGGCCAGTAGCAGATCATCCGCAAACGATAAGGGCGCAAGATATTCCTCGTTGAGTCGTTTGCGCGCCTGCTTGATGCCTTCGCTTTCGCCGAACAGGTGGCTGGCATAGTCGCCGAGCCCGAGCACACTGAGGTCTTTGGGCTCGATCGGTGGGTCGGCATTGCGATCGAAGCCGACGCCGGTGTTCCGAATTTCGGTGGTGTGCTGGAGTATCTGCGACAGCCGCGATCCGCGTCCGGCGCTCATCGCGCGCTCCGCATCGCGCAACGGGCGCAGATAGGTCGCGGTCAAAAGTGAGCGCGCGCCCAGATCCATCAGGGGCCCATCGGCCTTGGCGCCAGTTCGCCATTCGGGCGGCAGCACCTGCCGCGAACTGCCTTCCTTCACGTTGCGCCTTGCGATCCAAGTGACGATAAGCACGGTTTCGAGCTGTTCGCCGGCGCTCTCATAGGTGAGGAACTCGGCAAAGGCGGCACGGTCGGCAACGGTCAGGCCTCGGAAGGTCAGGCGGATGGCGATCTGGTCGGCGCGTTCGGCGCCGGGCGCGGCTTGGTGGAAATCAACCGGATCGACGCGTAGCACATCCTGGTCGCGCGTACCAAGCACTAGGCGGAGCGCGTCGATGATCGCGGTCTTACCCGCGTCATTTTCGCCAACCAGCGCCGTCAGCCCGGGGTTGAGCGTAAGATGGAAGGCGCGGGCGGCCGATCCGAACAGCCGGAAGTTCTCGATCTTTATTTCAGCGATATACACGCAAGGCCCCCTCCACTAGCGAGACTAGCACCCAAGTACGCGCCTAGGAACATGTTCTCTAACCCCAAAACGGGTTCGCGTGGACCTTCGCCGAGGCGCATTCGTGGCGGGGATGATTTAAACGCGCAGCTTTTGGACTGGCGGTGAGTTGCGCGCAACTAAGTCACTCTGGATAGGCCGCGTCCTAGATGACGCAAGTAGGCAGTCCGCTTATTGTGCCTTCGACCCCGAAGCTGCCAGTCGGCCTTCCGGCCGAAAGATCGCCAATCATTCTGATAACCGAAGTTTGAGACACTCTACGCGACAGTGTGCTACCCAGTGGAATGCTGCCCCTACATCCGACCGTGGCGAAGCTTCGATGACACCGATCATTCGGGGCGAAGGGCTAACTCCCTCGGAGCAGCGGCTGGCGCAATTCGCCGACCGCGCATTCCTGCGACTGTGGTCCTATCCGAACACATTCAACGACCGCACCAAGACCGCTTGCGGCGGCGGGCAGGAGATCGCCGATCTGCTCGCGGTATTTGAGAATCATGTGGTCCTGTTCAGCGACAAGGCGATCAGCTGGCAGGACAACAAGCCGATCGAGCTCGCCTGGTCGCGCTGGTATCGACGCGCGATCGACGGCGCGGTCGCGCAACTCAATGGCGCCGAACGCTGGCTCGACCTCCATCCCGAACGGGTTTTCACCGACAAGCATTGCACCCAGAAGCTGCCGGTACCGCTGCCACCCAAAACTGACCGGATCACCCATCTGGTCGCGGTCGTTAGTGGTGCCGAAGCGGCGGCCCGCCGCTATTTTCCGGACCCGCGTGGATCGTTGATGATCATCCCATCCATTGTCGGCGCGGCGCATGTCGATACCGCGCGCGATGATTTTCGCCCGTTCATGGTCGGCGACGTCAATCCTGGCGGCACCTTCGTCCATGTGTTCGATCCGATCGGGCTCGAAGTCGTGATGAACGAGCTCGACACCGTTGCCGACCTCACCACCTACCTTACGGCCCGCGCGAAGATCCTGCGCTCAGGCAAGATGAGCCTCGCCGCCGGCGAGGAACATCTGCTGGCGGCCTATATGATGAACGGCTTCAAGGACGGCCGGCCCAGTTTCGTGCCCGAGAAGATACGCAAGCGCGCGCGGCGCGCGCAGCTTGCCATCCCTGAGGGCGAATATGAGACCTACGTCTCGTCGCACCTCTACGCCCAACTCGCCGCGCTCAAGAAAAGGTCGCTGCTATGGGATGAGGTGATTGAGCTGATTGCCGAGGATGTGCTCGAGGGCACGTCGATCTCGATCCTCAACTATGATCCGAGCGTCGCGCTGTCCGAATCGGCGCTGCGCGTCATCGCCGCCGAGCCCAGAATGAACCGCGTCAGCCTAGCCCATGCACTTTGGGGTGCGATGGAGCGGTGTGTCAGCGAGGATATGGCGCGGTTCGTCAGGCGGACGTTCGTAACCCGCCGCTTTCCGATGAAGCGCATCGGCTATCTGTTCTTAATCCTTCCGCAGGACAAGGGTGCTGGCACCTATGAAGAATATCGCGCCTATCGGGGTAGCATGCTCCAGACCTATTGCTACTCGCTGTGCCGCGAGCAGCCCAAGTTCGACACGGTCGTCGGCATGGCCTTCGACATCTATCTGAAGGACGGCCAAATTCGCACACGCTCGGAGGACGTCATGGCGATGCAGCCGCCAGACTGGACGCCGGAGGAGATCGAGACCCTTGAAGCCAATCGCACGGTGTTCGAAATGAAGGACCCGCGCGAGCTCGAGGGCAGCGCGATGCGCTACCGTATCCGCAATCCCTTTCGCGCCAACCTCCGCTCGCCCTGAAAGCAAGCGACCGGAACCGCCGCCCGCATGACCGATTAGCCGTCCGGCGCCAGCAGACCGATCGCCATTTGAAATCCCGCGAGCGCCCCCTCGACGATGCGGGTCTGCGCAAGGCTCGCCGCGTCGATCCCGTTTGCGGGCAGCCCGGCAGATGGTTCGACAGAATGTCAGCTCTTCATGTTAGCTTCCCGATCGCTTGCTTTAAACCTGACAGAACGCTGACGGCTGAATTTCCGTTGTCCTGCGGTCCCGTCCGTATAGACACGGGATGGCGGCTGCTGGCTAAACCTGCCGCCTGCAGGTCGTAGGTGCATGGCAGGAAAGTCCCGAAGCCGGTCGCTCAGTCAGCCAGACCAGTTCGACGAACGAAGGGGCGATTTTAGGAGATCGACCAAGACCGCCGAACGGCAGCTAAGGCCGCGGGAAGTGCCGGCGCGCCCGTCCGCTCCTACAATGGGGACGCTACCAAATGGGGCCGAGACAACCAGACGAGTAGGAACTGACGCTCTGCTGCTCTGCAAACTGTTCAAATCTATCGCCGCGTAATATCAAGCTGGCATGCCCGGCATTGCCTCGATCAAACAACTACAGTCCCTGCTAAGTGGTCAAGGCGTCCGCACTGCTTACGTGAAGCACCTGTCGCCAAGGCAGGATAACGACAAAAATCAGATCTACCTTGGTGGTGGCCTCGACGGTGTCACCAACCTCTTTCCTGCAAGGATCGAGGTCCGATCAGCAAGCGCCAGCGTTGCGAAACGCAAATCTTCAGCCGGTAAGCCTAAGCTCGAAGCGCTCCTCGATTTTGCGTGGCTCGGGGGCGACGGCGGTCGCCACCCTGCCCCAAACACCCGGCTCATCGATTACTTCCAGTATCCAGAGGTCCGCATGTCAGGCTTCCTTACTGACTGCGAGCGGGGACCCGACGCGTTGAGAAGACGCCTGCTGGCAGAATTCGGACGGCGCGTGCTGGTGATGGGCACCGCTGCTGACGGCCAAGTAGTAGGTCTGGTCCTGACTGAGCGCGATGACCCGCTGGTCCATGCGTTCCCGGAGCTTCCGCTCGCAGGAGCGCGCGGGGTTCTGAGGATTCTTACAGTCGATGGAGATGCGGGATCAGATCCAGCTGAACTTCTTCGTCGGGAGCTTGCGGGGATTGTCCGGGGTGGCTGGCACTACTCGCGCATCAACCGCGGCGGCAACATCGTGCCATTCGCGGGAGCGCAAGGCGGCGGATACACCCTTGAAGCTCTCTTGGGTGTGGCCGCCAACGGGAACAAGGCGCCCGACAAGCACGGCTTCGAGATCAAGAGCTTTTCGGGCGACCGGATCAGCCTCATGACCCCCACTCCCGATCTCGGCTTTCAGGGTCTGCATTCGTTCCGGGAGTTCATGGCACGCTTCGGGCATCCGGCCGTCAAGAACGACGGCTCGCTCCGTTTCACCGGACTTCACAAATCGGGACTGGTGAATCCGAAGTCAGGTCTTGAACTCATTGTTCGCGGCTATGACCGGGCGGACGATGCATTTCTGGATGCGGCTGAAGTGTCGGTCGAACTGCGACATCACGAAACCGGTGAAGTGGCTGCAGCCTGGTCGCTGGAAAAGCTCGCCAATTGCTGGAACGCCAAACACGCCAATGCGTTGTATATCAGCTTCGAGAGCCGGCCCGATGCTGCGGGCATGGCTCAATACCGATATTCATCAAGCTGGGTTCAGGGACGCGGCACCGATGTCTGGCGGCTTCTGCGGGCCATTGATAGAGGCATCGTCTTCTACGATCCTGCCGATACGATCTACGCGGATGGCAGGACCAAGGTCAGGCCGCAGTGGCGCGTGAACGCCCGGCGGTTGCAGGAAGCGATGGCCGTACTCTACTCCGAGACCTCGGTCGTGACGGTCTGATCTCCACCGATCGAGCGCAGTTTGACTGAGCCTTCGAGAAAGTCCCGGCATTGCGCCATGACATCTTCGAACGGCATTCGGGTCCTGCCTCTCAGTGTGCACTCCCAGACTTCCAGTACCCGCCAGCCGTCTGCCAGCAGACTGGCCCGAACTCGCCTGTCCCGTTCGATGTTGCCCTGCAGCTTGCGGCGCCAGTTGACTTCCTTCTCACTGCCCTCACCTTTTGCGGGCCATTTGAACAGTGGGCAGTCATGACCGTGCCAGAAACAGCCGTGCACCAGAATGACTGCCTTGCGCCCCGGAAATACGATATCAGGGCGCCCGGGAAGAAGTCGACCGTTTCGCTTGTACCTGCGCCCCAAACGGTAACCGTAGCCGAGGGCGCAGAGACCCTTGCGGATTGCAAGTTCAGGCTTGGTATCCCCTGGTCCGATGCCGGCCATCATCCGGCTACGGACTTCGGGCGAGACAATGTCAGCCAACGGCCTGCAGCTGCTTCTCGCCGGAACCCGCCGCACTCTTCTGCGACAGCATCCGGTCGATAGCCGGTTCCATGTAGCGGGCGATGGCTTCAATGACCGGTACCACCACGGCATTGCCGAACTGGCGGTAGGCCTGTGTATCCGAAACCGGGATGTGCCACTCCCGTTCCGCGCTGGCAAACCCCATAAGACGGGCACATTCAGTGGGCGTCAGACGCCGAGGGCGCGTACCAGGCTGAGCGATCAGGATCTCTGAGCCATCCTTGTGATAGCGGGCCGAAAGGGTCCGCGTCACGCCATCGGCTCCAAACATGCTGTAGCCAAAACCGTTACCAGCCTTCTCGTGTTTGGCGCGGTAGTCCTGCAGGTATTCCCACAGCCGCGGGGTCAGAGTGTACTTGGCATCAACTTCGTTATGAGACTGCAGGATGTCACCTAGCGTCGGCCACTCGTTTTCGGCGGGGACCATGCTGTCGAAGTCATTGAAGCTGAACCCGACATCCTTGCGGAAGCCGGCAATGAAAATGCGCTCACGCTTCTGCGGCACCCATGGTTCGGAGCTGATGATCCGCCAGTCGATCGCGTAGCCGAGGTCATCCTCGAGCGTGCGCCGGATCACCTCAAATGTCCGTCCCTTGTCGTGCCGCTGCAGGTGCTTGACGTTCTCGAGCAGGAAGGCCGCCGGACGATGATGACGGATGATCCGCTCGATCTCGAAGAACAGATTACCCTGTTTTTCGTCTGCGAAGCCATGGGCGCGACCGAGCGAGTTCTTCTTCGAAACACCTGCAAGCGAAAACGGCTGGCAGGGAAAGCCAGCGAGGAGCACATCAAACTCGGGGATTTTCGAAGGATCCGCGCCATAGGGACGGATATCACCTGCCATGACGTGATCATCGCCATCAGCAAAGTTTCTCCGATAGGTCTCGTTGGACCAGCGGTCCCATTCGCTGGTGAAAACACAGCGCCCGCCGATCCCCTCGAATCCGATCCTGAGCCCGCCAATGCCGGCGAAGAGATCGATGAACCGGAACTTTGCAGGTGGGCGCGACGCAAGCCGGCTCGATGCCAGCTCCTTCACTTTCTCCATGACCAGCTTGGGAGCAACAGCTTCGTCAGCGACATAGCGCCGGATCTGTCTCCCTGACACACCGAGCACCAGTTCCGCCTCCTCGAGTGACAGCCCGGACTGCCTGAAGAAAAGTCCAAAACTGTCATTGCTCATGGCTAAATCCCGATCAACAGACCCGGGCGGCGGGTCAATCGGTGACGTGATGGCACCAGGAGTCCCAGTTCGCAAGCGACTTGTTCACTTTCTGTTTCCACGCTTGGTTTGTATCCACAGTCGCATGGGAAGGTCAGAATGGCGGGCTTTGAACATCCGCTGTTCCCCGCGGCGGCCCGCGCCTCCAAACCGTGACTCCTCCCGAAAGAATGTATAGACCGACCCTATGACTGCTGAAGAGGAACTTGCGCCAGCCCTCGCCGACCTGAAGTGCAAGCACGATGTTCTGCCGTTTCTCGAGGAACAGATACCCTCGGTTGACGCGATATTCCGCAGACTCCCTGACGACATGGTCGATGTGCTGGCGTCCTCACCCGACTTTTATCCGCCGGCAGCAGGGAGTCCGCCGGTCTGGTTGCAGCTGGAATCAGAGGAAGGGCCCGGAGCCGTCCTGATTGTGGCACGGCCAAAAGCTGACGGGGAGTTGTGGGTCATTGCCTCAGCCAAAGGTGGCAAGTGAGCGAAACGATACATCGGTTTTAAGGCCTAACAATCGCCCGGCGATAGCCTGCGGCTTGTGCTTCTGCTTCAGTACAGAAGATATCCTCTGCCCGGGTTTCATCGTAATGTGGCATACCCGGCAGGTGGTAGATCCACTGACCGCGGCGGTTGCGATTGCCCTTGATCACACAGCCGCCTGACCAGCTTGGAGCCGGGCGCTTGGGCGCAGATCGTGGCTGAGCCAAAGCACGAGGTTCGGGCGGCAGCTTACCATGGCGGAAATCACTCGGCATAATGAAGGTCGCCCCCCAAATGCCGAGACGGTTGGACTTGGCGTACAATTGTGCGGCGACGTAGGCGTCGCTGAACTCCTGGTACGCAACCGCCCAGCCCTGCTCAACCATCGCCTGGTTCAGACTTTCGCCGCCGGCGGTGCAGACCGCCAAGATTCGGTTGTGCTGGTCGACGCCCTGGCTGCGGCATTCGACACGCTGGCCAGCCACAAGTTCCGCCAACTGCGCCTTCGCTGCTTCCCCGCACGGCCAATTGCTGCCGTCCTTCTGGCACTGTTGGTCAAACTCAGGCGCATCAATCCCAAAGAGGCGCACCTGTTTGCCGCCGACGACAAGTGAATCGCCGTCGATCGCCTGCGCGTCACCATATGCCGATTGCGCGAGTGCTGGGATGGCGGTGAGCGCAGTCTGGAAAAGCAGCAGGCCAGCTACTCGACATCGCAAACCTTTCATGACCACAGCACCATCCTTCTTCCTTGCCGTGATGCTTCTGTTCACCCTGCTAACGTGTGGGGAAGGCCGCGAGAACTTTGTTGATACCATCAGTCAGAAGCGCGCATTGGAAATCAGCGTTGAGGACAATCGCATTGACCGTCACTTCTGTTGGATTGCGAATCGTCGTTTCCCCCCAAAGGTAATTAGCTCGGGTGACGAACGGTGCCTTTGGAACAACCACGAACGCTATCTTGGCCTGCTGGCGAAACGTCTTGGCTTGCTCAAGGTTCACGGGAACGGTGCCTAAGACGGTCTCTTTAGTCAGAAAGAGGTCTTCACCATATCGACCTTCGCCCTCGAATATGACCTTTATCGTCCGCGTGAGTTTGGTGACCGTTGTTCGAGCGCCAAATCCATTCTGCGCAGAGTAGGTCCCAGTTGGCGTGTCACTGCTGCTTAACACGACATCGAGGTTGCCACTGCTCATCGTTGAAGCCTTGACGCCGTTCTTGGCGTGATAGAATGCTTCCCAAGCCGGCCAATTGGTGTTGTCGAACAGGTATTTCTGAACGCTAAACAGCTGCAAGTCAGCGTTGTATTCTAGATATTTTGGGTCTTCCAATTTCTTGCCAATGACGAGCGGCCCGCTGTTTCCAGCGGCTGCAATACGGCTTTGGTATGCCGAGGTCGTTTCGAACTCTCCTTTGGGCGCAGGGGCGTTCAATGCCAGGATCGCTTGATCCAGCGTCGTGGGCGCGACGATCTGACCGACGTAACTGTCGCATCGGATTTGTGCTTGAGCAGCAGTACCGATGAAGAGCGTTGCGATTGCCACACAACTCGTCGTTCTCATGGCATTTCCTGTTGGGAAAGTGACGGCATCAAGTCTCGACATTTACCTTCAAATTCAATTTCTAGCTAGGTCAAAAGGGATCTGGCCAGTTCGACCTCATATGGATCAAGTTTAGCACGCCGATGTAGGCAGGATCTTGGATGATGTTCCCTTCGTATCCGAGGGACCTGAGCTTCTCAGCTCGCTCATCTTGCTCGAATGTCATCAACCGCGGCTCGAACGCGACGTCGGTGAATAAGGCATTGGGGTCGATGCTGAACTGTCGAACCGTATCGCCTGTCCCTAGCTTTCCATTGCCGATGCAAAGCAATCGAACCTCACGTTCATCGCTAAAGCGCAATCGCTTGCTGCAAAGTGATTCGGCGCGGCCATCGGGAGTGCTGAAGTAAAGGGGGCCTTCCGGGCGTGAGAGCCGGTTTGCTAGCGTCTGCGCGAAATTCTGCTCGGGCTCATACTCGACCCCTGCAAGATAGAAGTGGTCGTCAGAATGATCCGCTGCCCAACTTTCCATGACCGCGAGTAGCTTTCGAGGGGTGGTTGTGGTGCGGACGCCCTCCCCGAGCGGATCTTTGTTCCGACGGGTATTCCTGTCCAGTTCAACCCGTGAATATGCACGCAACAGGACATCGGACTCGGCCTTCGTGGACCAGCATTGCGCCCAGCACGCGGAGAGATAGTCAGCCAGTTGACGCTGGGGTTTTCGAAAGCCTGCAGCTGGGTGCGCAGCGAGCATGAAGCGTGCACAGGGATCCTCTCGGGGGTCAATCCATAAAGAGGGGGCGACAAGCGCCATTTTCCCCGTCCGGACAATTTCCTCGAAGCGGTAGGTTGGGAAAATCCGGTGCAAAGGCCTGTCCAGATCTTCGGCCATTCGCGCAAACCGAACGCGATCATGTGGCACTGGAAGGACCCATGGGATTGCGCGGCGTAATGGCCTTGGCCACTTCGTACGTCCCGAAGCCGAGCTTGCGAATAGTCAGTTCGGAGCGAAACTTGCCGACCGCGAGAAAAAGACTGTGAATGTACTGGAGGGATGCACGATGTGCCGCGAGTGCTTCATCGCGCGTGCACGAGATGTCACCATACCGAATTCCGCCACGGGTCTGGATAACGTCCAGTAGCTCGGGGGAACCCGGATTAATGCCGCAATCGGCAAGTTGCTTGGCCAGCCCTTGGAGCCCATGCTCCCATTTGTAGATTTTCCCCTCGTGGCTGATGACGGCCTTCAGGCACTTCTCGACGGCCTGCAGAGATGACCATTTGGAGTCTGAATAGCGGCTGCCCCGGTCCATTAGCTTGTCGACGGCGGTGTCGATGTCGCTCTTGGCGATGCGCAAAAGCTCGATCTCGGAATTTGTCTCCAGATCGTAGAACACCCGCAAGCCGATCGGGAACCAATCAAAAATTGATCGGAGTGATGCAAGAGACATGTGACCGGCTTTCACTTCGGTTATGTCGTCAATGAGTTCGACGACATTGAGCCTAAAAGGTCGATTGAGCTCTAGCTTGCCTTTCGGAAGAAAACGGCGAGAGTTCACAAACTCCCCGTGCCCCCAAAACCTGGGAAAGCGGAGCACGTAAAGGTCACCATCGATCTCGATGACCATGCGACCGGGTGAGAGGTCGATATTCAAGCGTTCGCCGTAAGTGGCCTCAAACCAGTCGTGCACCTTTTTGCTTAGATGCGCATAGCGGCGAAGCTCGGGCGGCGATCTTGGACTTGGGGGAAATATAGGGAAATCAATATCGAACCTCAGTGACATCTCGCGCCCTGCAAGCATTGGC
Organism: Sphingomonadaceae bacterium; assembly: GCA_965284665.1. GTDB lineage: Bacteria > Pseudomonadota > Alphaproteobacteria > Sphingomonadales > Sphingomonadaceae > Novosphingobium. The sequence continues at coordinate 527,353 of OZ260108.1, forward strand.
CTCGCGGCGATACCAACTCCCTGCTTTGCCAAGGTAGCGTCAATTTCTCGCATTAACGTATAAAATGCTGGACCATCTTCAGGTATCTTGTTTGCCATCACTAAGTTTCCTTGGTCACAGCGCGTTAGCCAGAAGCACCCTGTCCAATCAGGTCAGTTCTAGAGGCAACCTGCTTCGATCCGCAACGACATCTGCGCGACAGCCTGTTAGTATCAGCGAGCTAATGCAGGAGCGCTAATGGCTCTGGATAAAGAACAAGAACTTTGGGCGATGGCGCTGTGGGTCGAGAAGACCCAGGGCGGGAAAGCATGGTTCTATATCGCTCAGCAAAAGGATCGGCTTCTCGCCGAAGGAGATCCACTGGGTCTTGGTCTTTGGAACGAAGTTGAACGTCGTCTGGAAATGCTGGCCAAGGGATCGACGACCCCCAACTAGCGATCGCTTACCCGTTTACGACGCTTGCGGCACGCTGGCCTCAAACTCCCCGCACCAGTCCGCTGCCGTTGTCATCGGCCAGCCTTCGTAAGCCGGTGGCAGGCGCCGGCACTGACCAAGCTGCTCGTTGTCAGCTACATCGACCAGCAGCCACCAACAGCATTTGCAGCAGAGTGGTTCCAGAGACGGCAAAGCCATATCAGCACCGGCGATCCCGCCAGTACCGGTCCCAGCGCAGGACCGTCCCAGACGCGACCATCGTGCAGGACAAGTCGCCGACTGCTGGAGAAATGCACCAGGCGGCCGTTCGACTTCCGCCAGCTCCGCCTACGGACTGGCAGGTGAGCTTTGGCCCCTTCACCAGCACATGCCCTTCAGCGCTGGTGCCGGTCTGCCGGCCCACAAGGCGGACAAGCGTATCTCGTGCCTCAATCGCAGTTGCATCGGGACAAGGCTGATTGGCATTGCACGTGCCGTCCATTTCGCGCGCGGCGATCCCAGACAAACGCACGTGGGGGCCCTCAGCGCACCAAATCGGGCCGTCACCATCCCAGACGCGGATCGGCGTGCATTCGAAGGATTGGCCAGCTGGGACAATGGCCGCGGCCCAGAAAATCAAACTAATCATCGGCCCTTATATGGCTCACAACCGACGCCATCGCCATCCCGATCGAGATGCGGGCCATAGCCAGGTTGCCCTCGATAGACTGGCGTTGCACCAGCCGCACGCGCTTCAGTGCAGTTTCTGAAAGCGCCAAGCTGGCCGATCCCGAACAGGGACTGGCGCTCCTGCCGCGGCTGCGCTGGCGCGCCACCTCCATGGCAGTGGTAATCGCCGGTCTTGCGATTGTTGTGGCAACCCTCGCGATTGAGTCCGCCGGGATGAGCGGATGCAACTGCTCCTTGCAGAAGAATGATCGTGCAAAGGACGCTCGTGCGTTTCATTCAGCAAGCGTGCGCTCAACTCCCGCAGGAGTCGATACGTTTCCTATGAAAGGTCTGCGCGGCGGGACTCCGCTTTCCTACATATAACCAAATAGGTTATCGACGGATCTTATAGGAGCCAAAAGATGCAGGTCGATTCTGATACCATCCAAGCCATTGCTGCGCTGGTCGGCGCTGTCGCTTCCCTTATCTGGGCTGTGAGGCGCAGTCGCAGCCAAAGCTGAAAACGGTCGTATGGCAGCGGGAGCCAAAAATTACTTTGCAGCGCCGTGATTCAGATCACGAGCGACTCGGCCTGGACATGTCTAACTGCGGACACTCTGGCGACCCCGACTTCCCCGTCCAAAGCCGCCAGAGGGCCACCGGCTCACTGCGACCCGAGCCGGTGGCCATTGCGACTAGAGCCGCGGGGGAACTGCAATGCCCACGTCCGCTAACCGGCATGCGAAACTACATACGGTCCGCTCTGAACTGACGGATGTGATCGCTCGCCTGCGTGCGTATCGAGGATATCCGGAAGAGGACATTGCACTAGCGATAACGCATCTCCAGAGAGCTCTGGCGGAGGTCGACCTGGCGCTGGCTAACGCTGGCCCTCAGGTGCTTGCGCAGTCCGACCATAATTGAGGTGCTCGCGAACCAGCTGGAACGGCTAATTTTTCAATGAACGGAACCTGACAGCCGCATTCAGGCTTTTGCGACCTACGGGTCGTCATAGGGCCGCGCTTTCAGGGGAAGGACCTCCAGCGTGAAAGCAGAACTGTCGCAGATTGCGTTCGCAAATTCGTCTGATCTCAAGGGCGCCATTGCACTCCTCGAAACAGCACTCGACGCACTTGATCGGGCGGGCAGCCGTATTCCCGGAGCATATGTCGACCATGCGCTGTCGCTGCTTCAGGCAGAAGCGATGGATCGTTTTGAGGGGCTGCTCCAGCATCAATAGATTGGCTGTTCCTTTGGCGGGCTCTCAGCATTTACGGCAAGAATATGGGTCGCCCGTCAAGAACGGACGACCCATTGCGACCTTGGCGGTGTGGCTTCCCTTTGCCAGACGAATCTGATCCCTGTCAGCAACTCATAGCGGCCTTGCGGTCTAGATCGCAGCCTTCGCGGCTGCCTCTGTGTCTGCAAGCATTGCGTTGATCTGATCGGTTGTGGAGATTTGAACGGCAAGCGCACTTGGGTTCGGCTCTGGAGCTGGCGCAGGAGCAGCTGCTTCGACTGGCGCGGACTCCGCCGGAGGTGCGGGTTCGCTGGTGCCGCCTGCACGAAAATCTGCGAGCGACTTTTGCGTAGCCTCGACATCGCCCGAGGCGATAGCTGCACCAACTGCTTCCAACGAACCTCGCGCCTTGGCGGCCGTCCCGGCTGGTGCCGTTGAGTTATTGAGCGCGTCGAATGCATTCTGTGCGAGAGTCAGATTGCCGCGGGCGATGGCGGAGTTAAGTTGGCCGAAGTTGGCGGGGCGCGAATGTGCGCTGTGGCTGCGTCCAACAGCGCCGGATACTGCCATGTTCATGGGCGTTCTCCTCGAGGACAAGACATAACTCTGCGCCGGAGGAGATAGCGCTACATCGTTTGCAGCATTGTAAGATAGCCGTCCGCTATCTTCCTTAGGGTGGTGATTTAGCAGCCGCCTTGCTTGGGCCCTTGGCTTAGCTAGCTCCCGGTATCAGGTGCTGCCTGGTGTCGATCTCCAGTTAACGCCTAAACGCGATCAGGAAGCTCCACCACAGCAGACCCAATGTCACCTCGCTAATAGCAGCATCCGAGAACCAGGTATGGCAAGCGCCGCCTATCTGCGATTGCGGTCGCATCCGATCTGCGGACGACACCGCCAACATTTCCCCAGCGCTAAGCAAGTAATCGAATTGTCTCCAAACGTTGATGCAGGTCTGCACCCCGAGACCTGCCGCTGGTCAGCTGGGTTTGACGCCAAGAGCAAATTGACCTCGTGTTCGTCGCTAAAGCGCAATGGCCTGCCCACGTGGCGGCTGGCCATCGGTCACTTACCTCTGATTCTTCTGGCGCAGACATAGTCTGGAGCCAATTCTCGAGGCATCGTCGGGTTCGGCGGATGGGGCGAAGCCTTGGCGCTTGGCCAGAACATCCTCGGAGATTTTGCAAACTGCCGATAAAGCCAAAGCGCACCTGAAAGCTAACATTTGGGGCTAGCAGCTTTAGAAGCTCGCAAACGCCACCCAGTCACATTCTCTCGCTACCTGCGTTGACAACCACCAGGTTTGTCGTCACCTTCAAATTCGATAAATAACGAGTTTGGTCTGCCAGCGGCCGTAAGGCGATCTATACGCAGGCCCTCAGGTGGGGACAATATCATGAAGATCACCCAGCTATTCCACGTGAAAGATAGGGCTGTCCTTATTACCGGCGGCTCAGCGGGAATTGGCGCAATGATTGCCAGAGGTTTTGTAGAGAACGGAGCGCGAGTCTACGTCTCATCGAGGAAGGCCGCTGTTTGCGAAGGCCTTGCCCAAGAGCTGTCCCAAATTGGCTTCTGCCGGGCATTGCCAGCTGACATCAGCAATCTTGATGGTATCAGACAACTTGCGCGGGATCTGAGGGACCAGGAACCCGCACTCAACGTGCTGATCAACAACGCCGGCGCGACCTGGGGTGAGAACATCGATTCATATTCGGATGATGGTTGGGACAAGGTCGTCGACCTCAATCTCAAATCCGTTTTTTTCCTGACAAAAGAGCTGCTGCCGCAGCTACGCAGCGCAGCCTCTACTGACTATTACTCGCGTGTCGTCAATATCGCATCGGTCAATGGCTTGAGGCCGCCGGCTCTCGAAACCTACGCCTACTCAGCATCGAAGGCGGGATGCATCATGCTCACGCGGCATCTGGCCAAACGGCTGGCCGAGGACCGTATCCTCGTAAACGCAATTGCGCCTGGGCCGTTCTCGACAAGAATGATGGCAGCAACACTGTCAGAGCACGGAGAGGCCATTCGCGCCGGTAACCCGCTTGGCCGTGTCGGAGAACCCGAAGATATTGCGGGTGTAGCTATGTTTTTGGCCTCCAGGGCCTCAGCCTACGTCACTGGTGCAGTAATTCCTTGCGATGGGGGATCTGCCGAACTGTGAGCCGGACAATGGCTCAATTTCGAGATTCGTAGTCGGTGATGTGGCCCGACGGCCAGGGTGGAGAGACGTCGCTATGAGCAACGGTGCAAGCGTCAACGCTCTGCCTGCCACTAAGGTTTGGCTGTTCGCCCTTGTCGCCTTTCCGACCCAGGCCCTCTACATGGCGATCGCTGTGTACCTTCCGCAGTACTACGCATCGCAGTTCGGCCTTGAGCTGGCTGCTGTTGGGTTGGCATTTGCCGCGGTACGTTTGATCGATCTGCCGGTTGATCCGCTGCTTGGTATTGCGATCGATCGGACATCGGCTGTGAGAAACAACTACCGCGCGTGGATCCTCGCAGGAACGCCGGTGACTATGCTTGCGGTCTATATGCTATTTATGGCGCGCGAGGGCATAACGACGGCCCAAATAATGTTTTGGCTGCTGGTAATGTACCTAGGCACTTCCATGCTGACCCTTGCGCACTCAGCTTGGGCTGCAAACATTTCTCCAAGCTATAACGAGCGATCGAGGATGTTCGCAGCGATTGGCGCGCTTGGCGTTGCAGGTATGACGCTTCTTTTTGCCACCCCTCTGATTTCCCCGGCAAGTGGCGGTGAAATGGCTGTCCCTGCGATGGGTTGGTTCATTCTCATTACAACCCCGATTGCGGTGACCTTGGCGACGCTGTGGACACCGCCACCTGTGCACAGCTCAACAAAGTCTTCGCTGATTTCGGTGAAAACGTACCTGCCGCTGCTCATCCATCGCAACATGGGCCGGGTATTCCTGGCCATGCTTCTCTTTACGACTGGCACGGCATGGGAAGGAGCGCTGTTCCTATTTTATTTTACTGACGGGCGCGGGTTTTCTGTGGCCGAGGCGTCGACTCTGCTGATATTTGCCTTGGGCGCTGGCTTGCTCGGAGCGCCGGCCATCGCGCGGCTGTCTATGCTCACCAGCAAGCATGCGGCAGTTATGGGTACGGCTGTCTTCTATGCAGTGGCGTTATCAAGCTTGGCCTTGGTGCCGAGCGACAACAAATTGCTCTCTTCGATGCCCGTCATAACCACCGGATTCCTCTACGCCGGCTTTCACGTGCTTCTTCGATCTATGACCGCAGATGTCATCGACGAGATACGTCTGTCCGAAGGCAAAGACATGAGCGCTTTGCTCTATGCCCTGCTTACCTTGGCACCAAAACTCGCAGCAGCAGCGGCTATAGCCCTGACATTCTCCTTGCTCGCGGCAATTGGCTACCGAGCAGGAACGAGTGAGACCAATAGCGTTGCAGCGCTGAATAGCTTGGAGGCTTCGTATCTCATTGGGCCGGTAGCTTTTATCCTGGCCGGTGCAGGATGCATGTTCGGGTACGGACTTGGACCATCGCGAACGGCGGCAATCCGCGCGGAACTTGACAAGCGCGATTGCCCATCGCCAGCCAGTTGAGGGGCCTTAACCCCCAGGTGGGCGAAGCGGGATGACTTCCGGGAGGAAGGTCCTGCAGTAAGCCAATATGGCGCTGATTAATCCATCGCGATAGTCGTCGGTGACGCAGCCGTGTTGCTCATAGGACGCCGCCGTGACACCGTCACAAATCGCATAAATGATCGCAAATTTGACCTCCGAGTCAGGCAGGTACGGCATAACAAAGTACGTGTTCATCCACTCGTAGCCTCGCTCGGATAGGCTCTTGATATAGTCGAGGTCGCGCCGGCGAATTTCCGGACTGAGCCCGCTCCCAAAGAAGAGCTTCAGAAGGACGGGATGCTCATTATAAAACGCAAACAGTCGTTCGCATCCGAGAACGTAAATGTCCGACCAGTGCCTAATTCTTTGGTGATCCAACGGCATGATGCGAGTCGTTGTGTAGAGGCGGTCGAGGAACCGCTCAGCGAGAGCAACAAAAGCTGCCTCTTTGGTCGGAAAGAAGTGGTATACTGACGCCGGCGGCACCTCCGCCCTTTTGGCGATATCGTAAAGCCCGATCGCGCTTGGCTCATGCTCCAATAGCAGACTTTCAGTCGCATCCAGTAAGCGCTCGTAACGTTCACGGCTGCGCTTCTGAACCGGTTTGCGCGGTGTATTCGATCTCGCGCCCTTCGCGTCGGGTGCCTCTTCATCGGATCCGGCTACCGGCGTTTTCATCATCAAGACTCGATAAGAATAGAATGCTGCCTTGAAACGTGTTGGCTCAACACCCTCAAGAATGCAACTCAGTGGCCCGGAAAGGCGCCATTGGTATCATGAACACCTTCCGAGCTGATTGATCCATCTAGCCGGCCCATTGGACGGACAGGCGCTAATGGGAACGAAGGCGATCAACGACTTCGTCGGCTGCCCTTTCTCCGGCTTGCATTGCGCCTTCAACGTACCCGTTCCAATAGGTTGCGGTCTCCGTTCCGGCCCAATGGATCCGGCCAACAGGGGTGCGCAAAGCATGGCCAAAAGTCGTCCAGGTTCCCGGGGTCATGGTCCCTGCATAGCAACCGCGTGAAAACTCTTCCTCGGTCCACGACTTATCGATGAACTCCAGAGGAGTTGCAGCCTGCTCACCAAAGCAAGCCACCGCAGTCTTAATTGCCGCCTCTTTGCGCCGCTCAGCTGGCTCGGCGATCCAGCGACGGGCAGGGAGCCCTTCTGTGAACCCCAGCAAGATCCCGCATGACCCATCCTCGGGTGAGTTATCATAGATGAGCTGCGGCACGTCTTGGTCAGTAAGCGCAAATCCCGACAAACCATCGGCGCGCCAGAACGGCTTGTCATAGACCAGCATCATCTTGATCGCTGTTCCCATCGGCATGCGCTGCGTCAAACCATCGCGTGCCGCCGGCATCGCCGGTTGAAAACGGATGCGTCCAGCCAGTGTCGGCGAGATCGCCACGATTGCATACTTGGCAATTGTTTCGGACATTTCACTCACAACCCTGACACCAGAGTCATGTTGCTCAATTTTGACCACAATTTCATTGAAGCAAATGCGCGAGCCAAGCTCTGCCGCAAGGCCGATCGACAGTTTCTGCATGCCCGTATGAAATCGACTATCTTGGCCTCCGCCCCGGGTACCGGTGACAACGCTGAAGCCACCGCCTGCCCCGAAGTAGAAAGCCACGTGCAGCATAGAAAGCTCGCTAGCATCGACGGAAAAGACACCCGGAGCATTGAAATTGAAAAGCCACCGGCCGAAATCTGTCGTCAGATTCTGGTCGATCCATTCCGCATATGTCAGACGGTCCAGGAGCTTTGCGTCAGGATGCGTCCAAGGCGCTTCAAGAGGAATAGAAGCCGCGAGAGCTTCGATTTTGTCTCGGCCCTGCTTGATATCCGCGTTGACGGTTTCTTCATCAAAGTCCGACGTCGCCGAAAAGCGCGACATCTCGCCGTCCGCCAGAACCACCCCGTCGCCATCCTCGTATGTCGGAAAGATTCCCAGTCCGAGCTCCTTTGCCAGCGCATGAACGCGATGCTGGGTTGGAGCGACCCACTGCCCTCCAACGTCGATTGTTACGCCGTTGCTGAGAGCCTGACTGAGCGTCCGTCCACCGACGCGATCACGCGCCTCAAGAACCACGACATCAACACCGCCGCGAGCGAGTTGCCGAGCAGCGGAAAGACCCGAAGGACCGCCGCCGACAACCACAACATCACAAGTTCTCGATTGCATGAGAGTTACCCTTCCCAGATCTGGTCGGGTTGGACTACCCGAACCCACGATCACCGTAGTTTCGATTTTTATCGATTCAAGAGGATTCCGATTGTATGCGGGATTGGAGAAACTGGTGACCAGCGTCTTAAGCGGGTAAAGCCTGTCCTGGGGGAGTGGATTGCAAAATGGGTCCATCGGGAGCCAGCTTGAACGGACAGCAGCAGAGGCTGAACGAACTCCGCGCCCTGGCAAGGGCCGCAGCCGCAGTAGGGCCAGTGCATGCGCACCTCTTTGCTCACCTAATTGCCGAGGGCGAGATCTTTGAAGCCTTGGAGCAGTTTGAGCAGGTTAGGAATCTTCCAGCACGATCGGCTGATGCGCATGAAGCGCTGGCGTTTTACGCGCGGCGCCTCGGCTTACATGAAGCGTCAAACGCTCACTATCGCGCAGCGGTAGCTCTCGAGCCGGCGAGTGCACGACTTTGGCATAATCTCGCAACGAGCGAACGTAGCTTGGGCAGGCTGATGCAAGCAGTAGAGGCATGCAACCGAGCATTGGCCCTGGGTGCTGACCCTTACCCAACGCTGCTGTTGCGATCAGAGTGCGCCCGGATATCCGTCACTCAAAATCACGTGCAAGAGCTCAGCGACATGCTCGAGCGGACCTCTGAAGCGCGGCAGCAGATGTTTCTCGGCTACGCCTTGGGCAAAGAGTTGCACGATCTGGGTGACTACGACCGAGCTTTCGCAGCTTTCTCTACCGCTGCCTCCAGCCGCCGTATTAACCTCAACTACGACGTCGAGATCGATCGCCAGAAGATGGCTCGGATCACCGAGGTGTTCTCCGAGACCACCAAATCCAAACCGCTAGGCGACAAGCCTGCAGACCATATTTTTATCGTCGGCCTTCCCCGATCGGGGACAACGCTGATTGAGCGCATAGTCTCGGGCCTGCGGGGGGTGCATTCGAACGGCGAGACTGACAACTTCTTCAATGCCCTGATCAGGGCCGCACCTCGCTCTGGTGAAGACATATTCACAAGGTGCGCCCAGTCGGCGGTGACGGAATGCGAAACCTGGTACCGGAAGCTATCCAACCCGCGAGGTCTCGAAATCTCCATCGTCGAAAAGCTGCCGCTCAATTATCTTTATGTTGGCGCAATCGCCCGTAATCTTGGGCGATCCCGGATAATCTGGGTCAACCGCGATCCGGTCGACAGCTGCTTCGCAATGTGGCGAACGCTCTTTGCTGAAGCCTATCCCTTCAGCTACGAGTTCGAGGACCTTGCGGCCTACCATGCTTCGTACAAGCTATTGCAGCGACATTGGGAGGGCGTGACCCAAGGGCTTATTCTGAATGTCGACTACGAGTCGCTTGTAGCCAGTCCCGCGGCAGTGGGTCGTGCAATTGCTGCGCACTGCGGATTAGATTGGAACGAGACTGCAACAGACATATCCCGGGTCAAAATGGCCTCGCTCACCGCGAGCGCTACGCAAGTCAGGGAGGGTATTTACACCCGTTCAAGCGGCATCTGGAAGCGATATGAGCAGCATCTTTCCCCGCTTCAATCGGCGCTTGATCGGCACCATCAACTATGAGTGCCGGATAGTCTCGCCAGATTAACGCTGATACTTTGGCAGATGAACCTCGAGTCCATCTGCAGCAACGGTCAGCTCGATTTGGCACCCAAGCCGGGACGAAGGCTGAACCTCATAAGCAAGTTCGAGCATGTCGCGCTCCTGGCTACCCATTTCCGCCACAAGGGGAGCCCAGCTAGCTTCGATATAGACATGACAAGTCGCACAGGCACAGAGCCCGCCACAGTCGCCGTCAATGCCTAGAATGCCATTGTCGAGTGCGGCCCTCATAACCGACGTGCCAGCGGGCGCCTCAACAACGTGCTTGTCCCCCGTCAGCATCCATGGCACAGATTTGAGGTTGTGATTTAAGGAGGGTTGGGTCTTCGTCGCAGTGACGAAGGAACGAAGATGAAGACCCAACCCTCCTCGAAAAAATCACCGGCGAAGGCTCCTGCTGAGCGGGTCGTGAAGGACATTCGGCGCCAGACCCGTCGCCATTTCTCGGCCGAGGACAAGATCCGGATCGTGCTCGATGGGCTGCGCGGCGAGGACAGCATTGCTGAGCTGTGCCGCAAGGAAGGCATTGCCCAGAGCCTGTATTACTCCTGGTCGAAGGAGTTCATGGAGGCCGGCAAGCGCCGCCTGGCGGGCGACACTGCCCGTGCGGCGACCACTGGTGAAGTGCAGGATCTTCGCCGCGAGGCGCGTGCCTTGAAGGAATGCGTGGCCGACCTGACGCTTGAGAACCGCCTGCTGAAAAAAAGCATGATCGCGGATGGGGGCGACGACGAATGAGGTATCCGGCATCCGAGAAGCTCGAGATCATCAGGATCGTCGAGCAGTCGCACCTGCCTGCCAAGCGGACGCTGGATCAACTCGGCATCGCTCGTCGGACGTTCTACCGTTGGTATGACAGGTACCTTGAGGGTGGGCCGGAGGCGTTGGCGGATCGGCCATCTGCGCCGAGCCGGGTGTGGAACCGCATCGCGCCTGAGGTGCAGGATCAGATCGTCGAGATGGCATTGGATTACAGCGAGCTGTCCCCACGCGAACTGGCGGTGCGCTTCACCGACGAGAAGCGCTACTTCGTATCCGAAGCCACGGTTTACCGGCTGCTCAAGGCCCATGATCTGATCACCAGCCCGGCCTATGTCGTGGTGAAAGCGGCTGATGCGTTCCATACCAAGACCACCCGGCCAAACGAGATGTGGCAGACCGATTTTACCTACTTCAAGATCATCGGATGGGGCTGGATGTACCTGTCGACCGTGCTTGACGACTTCTCGCGCTACATCATCGCCTGGAAGTTGTGCACCAACATGCGGGCCGAGGATGTGACCGACACGCTGGACCTCGCGCTTGCGGCCTCAGGCTGCGACAGCGCGACGGTGCTGCATAAGCCCAGGCTGCTCAGCGACAACGGCCCCAGCTACATCGCTGGCGAACTGGCGGAATACATCGAGGCCAACCAGATGAGTCACGTGCGCGGTGCCCCGATGCACCCGCAGACTCAGGGCAAGATCGAGCGCTGGCACCAGACCCTGAAGAACCGCATCTTGCTGGAAAATTACTTCCTGCCCGGCGACCTCGAGGCCCAGATCGAGGCCTTCGTCGAGCACTACAACCACCAGCGCTACCATGAGAGCCTGAACAATGTGACGCCCGCTGACGCCTACTTCGGCAGAGCCTCAGCCATCATCAAACAGCGTGAAAGGATCAAACGACAGACCATCGAACATCGGCGCTTGCAACACCGCAAGCTCGCCGCCTAACATTAAACTCCAGACGAGGCCCGCACTCCGCTAATCTACGCCGCGAGTTGTGCCAAATGTTGTGACGACGGACAAGGTAAGCGGTCGGCATCCGAATCGGTCTGGCTCGGGTTGGAGCCGCGCGCCTCTTCGAGGATGCTGTCGATCTCGGCGATACCAAATCCGGTGAGATCGAGCTCGAACGACAGGTCGATGAGACCCTGCAGCTCGATCGCCAGGATCTCGTTGTCCCAGCCAGCGTTCAGCGCGAGTTTGTTGTCAGCCAGGATGTAGGCGCGTCGTTCCGTTTCGTTAAGGTGTGACAGCGCCAGCGTTGGCACCTCGCGCATGCCCAGGAGCTTTGCAGCCTCAACTCGGCCGTGACCAGCGATGATGTCGCCGTCATCAGACACCAGGACCGGGTTGGTGAACCCGAACCGCGTGATGCTATCGGCGATCTGGCGGATCTGCTTCTTCGAGTGTGTTCTGGCGTTGCGGTGATAGGGCTTCAGCGCATCAATCTTGGTATTGCTGATCAATTTTATGGCGACAGAGGTTGCTTTCCCATTCTTGGCCATTCTTCTACTCCTTTGTTTTTCTTCGGCTTCCAGTTGGAGGCTTGGTGCAAGTTCATCGAGAGTCCCTTTTTGTTCTATTCATGTTCCGGGCGTGCATGCCCGGTGCTGCGATTTTACCACGGTCAATGAGCTGAAGGTAAAGCAGTTTCTCTCCACAGCCGGTGGAGAACGAGGCTGCTTGCAGCCGAAGATCTGACCCTTCTGGCCGCACATTCGAATCAGCGAGCAGGCCTGGAATTCGCTGATCGTGATGCAGGAATTCCCTGATATTTAGGGGCGATTTCCCTGTTTTCAGAACGCTCGATTTTTCCGGAAATTGGCTGACTTCTGCGGCTTTGAGGGTCGAATTGGGGCCTAAAGAGGCCCGATTTCGCGAAATAACAGGGAATAACAGGGAAAATCAGCCACAGACCGGTGCTCGCGACACTGCGTCACGCACCATTCGAACCTTCCGACAGGGCTAACACTGGCGGCCGATCGTGCCGTTGACGAAGCCGCGCGCCCAGTCCTGGCTGGCGGTGCGTTCATTGGCGAGGTTGGCGGGATCGAGGTTCCGCAGCGTCAGAAGCTGGGCCTGCGAGAGTGGATGCTCGAAAATCAGCCCCAGCCGCCCATGCGCGCACCAGGCAATATCGGCAAACAGCTCAAGGCCCGGCAGCCGCAGGATGCAGGAAGCTCCCTGCCAGAGCATAAATTGCGAGGAGACCCGCGCGCCGGTGGCCGAAACATTCTCGAGCACGGCCGGGCCCTGGCCGTCCAGCGTGATCAGTGTCGCGGGCAGCCGCACGCGCAACCGCGAGCTGGCGCGGCGGCCGCAATTGGCGAGGAGATGGGGATCTTCGGCGCCCATCCGTCGCGCATGCCTCAGCCTCGGCCAACGCGGCGTAAGGGCCGTCTAGGCAGTTACCCCTAGCGGGCGCGCAACTCTGCCCATTCCGGATGGCGCTTGAACTGCGCGGAGACATAGCTGCAGACCGGATCGATCTTGAAGCCATGTTCGCGGGCGTCTGCGATCAAGGCCTCAACCAGCCGCGCGGCCACGCCCTGTCCGCCGATTTCCGGCGGGACCAGGGTGTGTTCAGCCGCGCGGACATTGCCCTTCATCACCCAGGTGAGCCGCCCGATCGCAGTCTCTCCCGGCAGGTGGGCATGGTACTCGCCGGCCCGGTCCGTGCCGTGGCGGGTTATAGTCACTTCGGGCATTTGCGGTTCCTGGTGCTTGACGGCGGGCGATGCGGCCATATGGCGCAGCATATGGCCATGCAGTTCCTCTCCGACAATGCCGCCTCGGTGCATCCTGCGTTGTGGCGGGCGATGCAGGCGGCGGACGCCCCCGATTCGCCCTATGATGGCGATGCGCTGAGCCAGCGGCTCGACGCGGCCTTTGGTGAAGTCTTCGGGCGCGACTGCGCCGTGCTCTGGGCCGCGACCGGGACCTCGGCCAATTGCCTGGCCCTCGCCACCATGGTCCAGCCGCACGGCGGCGTGGTTTGTCACCGCGAGGCCCATATCGAAGTCGATGAGGGCGGGGCGCCGGGTTTCTACCTGCACGGTGCGAAGCTTATGCTGGCCGAGGGCGAGGGGGCCAAGCTGACGCCGCAGGCCATCGCTGCGGTGATCGACCCGATCCGCAACGATGTCCACCAGGTGCAGCCGCATGCGGTCTCGATCACCCAGGCGAGCGAATATGGCCGCGCTTACCAGCCCGCCGAGATGGCCGCGATCGCGGCGTTTTGTGACGAGCGCGGCCTGCCGCTGCATGTCGATGGCGCGCGGTTCGGCAATGCCGTCGCCTTCCTCGGCTGCACCCCGTGGCAGGCCTGTCAGGGCGCCGCGGCGCTGAGCTTCGGCATGATCAAGAACGGCGGGATGAGCGCCGAGGCGCTGGTCTTCTTCGATACGGGCCTCGCCAATGTCGCCCGCTATCGCCGCAAGCGTGCCGGGCACCTGCAATCGAAGGGGCGCTATCTTGCCGCCCAGCTCCTCGCCATGCTCGATGGCGACCTGTGGCTGGAAAATGCCCGCCATGCCAATGCCGCGGCGCAGGAGCTGGCCGGGGCGGCCAAGGACCGCCTGCTTTACCCGGTCGAGGCCAACGAGGTCTTCCTCCGCCTGACCGCGCCCGAGCGCGAGGCGCTGCGCGCGCAAGGCTTCTCGTTCTATGATTGGGGCGAAGAGGCCGCGCGGCTGGTCACGGCCTGGAACAGCAAACTGGAACACGTTTCGGCGCTCGCCCGCGCGATCGCTGCCCTATGAGTGCTGGGCAGTGAGCGGCGTAACCCTGACGCCGCGTTCGATCGCGGCTTTCATTTTCCTCGCGCTGGTCTGGGGTTCGACCTGGCTGGTGATCAAGGACCAGATCAGCGAAGTGCCGCCGGCCTGGTCGGTGGTCTGGCGCTTTATCCTGGCGGCGACGGCCATGGCGGCCTTCGCCCTGCTTCGCGGCGAGCGAATGCGGCTCACTGGGCGGGAAATGGCCGTGGCGATTGCCATGGGCGTGTTCCAGTTCAGTCTCAACTTCCAGCTGATCTACCAGTCAGAACATTACCTGACCTCGGGCCTCGTCGCGGTAGTCTTCGCGCTGATGATCGTACCCAATGCGGTGCTGGCGCGATTGGTGCTCGGGGCGGCGCTGACGCGGCGGTTCCTGGCCGGATCGGCCATTGCCCTGGCGGGCATCGCCCTGCTGATGCTCCACGAATACCGCATCGCGCCACCTAATAGCGGGGTGACGACAGGTGTGCTGCTGGTGACCGGCGCGATCCTGTCGGTCTCGGTCGGCAATCTGCTGCAGGCAACGCATACGGCGCGCGGCGTGCCGGTGGTCTCTTTGATGGCCTGGGGGATGATCTGGGGTGTGGTCGCAAGCGGGGCCTATGCGATTGTCGCAGTCGGCGCCCCGGTGCTCGATCCGCGCCCGGCCTATCTGGCGGGGATTGCCTACCTCGGCCTGGTCGGCTCGGCGCTGACCTTTCCGCTCTATTCGCAGCTGATCCGCGACTGGGGTCCCGGGCCGGCGGCCTATAACGGCGTCGCCGTGCCCGTCGTGGCGATGATCCTTTCGACCCTGTTCGAAGGCTATGAATGGAGCCTGCTGGCTGGTGGCGGGGCAGTGCTTGCCATGGCCGGACTGCTGGTTGCGCTGTCAGGCCGGAAGTAGACTGGCCAGCCCTTCGCGGTAGGTCGGATAGCGCGGGCTCCAGCCCAGCACCCGCTTCGCCTTGCCATTCGCGACCCGGCGATTCTCGGCATAGAAGGCGCGGGCCATCGGCGAGAGGCCGGCCTCGTCAAGCGATTGCAATGGCGGCTGCGGTAGGCCGAGCAGCGCGCAGGCATGCTCGATCACTTCGTTCTGGCTGCATGGCAGATCGTCGCTGATGTTGTAGGCGCCAGCCGGTGCCTCGAGCGCCAGCACCGCGGCGCTGACGATATCGTCGACATGGACGCGGCTGAACACCTGGTCCGCCAGGTCGATCCGGTGGGCCTTGCCTTCGCGCACCCGGTCCAGCGCCGAGCGGCCGGGCCCATAGATCCCCGGCAGGCGCAGCACCCGCGCCCCGCGCGCCAGCCATTCGGCATCAGCCTCGGCCCGCGCAGTGCGGCGGCCGGTTCCGGTGGGCGCGCTTTCATCGACCCAGGCCCCGCCGGTATCGCCATAGACCCCGGTCGATGAGAGATAAGTGAGCGGCTTGCCCGCCAAGGCATCACTATAAGCCAGCAGCACCGGATCGCCATCAACCGAGGGCGGGACCGAGGACAGCACCTGGTCGGCATCGGCCAGCGCCATCCGCACCGATCCGGCATCGTCGAACCGCAGCGTCCCGGCGCTGCCGGTCGAGACGACTTCCCATCCGCGCGCAGACATGGCGAGGGCGAAGCGGGCCGCGGTGTAGCCGAGGCCGAAGATGAACAGGCGTTTCACCGTGCTTTCCTATCCGTTCGTGTCGGGCGAAGTCGAGACACTTGCGCAGGCATCTCGACTTAGCTCGATGCGAACGGCATTGAGGACGGATGGACGCCATCACCGCACCCCCCGCCGCTCCGCCCGTCATCCGCCGCGAGGACTACCGGCCTCCGGCCTGGCTGGTCCCGCAAATCCGGCTCAAGTTCGCGCTCGGGCTGGAGCAGACCCGCGTCCAAGCCAGCCTTGACGTCAGGCGCAATCTCGCCGCCGAGCCGGCCGGCGTGCTGCGGCTCAATGGCGACGGCCTGACCCCGGCTGGAGTGTGGGTCGACGGTGCGCCGAGCAGCGATTGGCAGATGGACGGCAGCGACCTTGTGATCCCGCTCAGCGGCGAAGCGCATGAGGTTGGGATCGAAACCGAGATCAACCCCGCCGCCAATACCCAGCTGATGGGGCTCTATGCCTCTAATAGCATGCTCTGCACCCAGTGCGAGGCCGAAGGCTTCCGCCGCATCACCTTCTTCCCCGACCGGCCCGATGTGCTCTCGGTCTACACCGTCCGCATGGAAGGGCCCAAGGCGCCGTTCCCGGTGCTGCTGTCCAACGGCAATTGCACGGCCAGCGGTGAGAGCGGGGATGGCACCCACTGGGCCGAATGGCACGATCCCTGGCCCAAGCCGAGCTACCTCTTCGCGTTGGTCGCCGGCGATCTCGTCGCCAACCATGACACTTTCACCACGATGAGCGGCCGCAAGGTCGATCTCAACATCTGGGTCCGCGAAGGCGATCAAGACCGCACCCACCACGCGATGAAGGCGCTGAAGGATTCGATGCGCTGGGACGAGGAGGTGTTCGGGCGCGAATACGATCTCGACCTGTTCAACATCGTCGCCGTCTCCGACTTCAACATGGGGGCGATGGAGAACAAGGGGCTGAACGTCTTCAACACCCGCTACATCCTGGCCGATCCCGAGACCGCGACCGACATGGACTATGACGGGATCGAAGGCGTGGTCGCCCACGAATACTTCCACAACTGGTCGGGCAACCGCGTCACTTGTCGTGACTGGTTCCAGCTGAGCCTCAAGGAAGGCTTCACCGTGCTGCGCGATCAGCTGTTCAGCCAGGACATGGGCAGCGAACCGGTCAAGCGGATCGAGGATGTCCGCGTGCTGCGCTCGGCCCAGTTCCCCGAGGATTCGGGCCCGCTGGCGCACCCGATCCGGCCGGATGCTTACCAGGAGATCTCCAACTTCTACACTGCCACGGTCTACAACAAGGGCGCCGAAGTCATCCGGATGATGCGCACCCTGGTGGGACCGGAACGGTTCCGCCAAGGCTGCGACCTCTATTTCGCGCGCCATGACGGCGAGGCGGCAACCTGCGAGGACTTCGTCAAGGCGATTGAGGACGGAGCCGGGATCGACCTTGCCCAGTTCCGCCTGTGGTACAGCCAGGCCGGCACGCCCAAGGTCACCGCGCGGCTGGCCCACGAGGGCGATACGGCGCGTCTTACCCTGTCTCAGGAAGTGCCGCCAACGCCGGGGCAGCCGACCAAGCAGCCGATGGTCATTCCGCTCAAGATCGCGCTGTTTGACCGGAAAACCGGAAAACACAATGGTGAACAAGTAGTTACCCTGAACGAACCTCAAGTTGAGTTGAGCTTCTCTGGATTTGCCGAACGCCCGGTCCTGTCGCTCAATCGCGGGTTTTCGGCGCCGGTGAATATCGCTGTCGACAGCGCAGCAGCGGATCTGCTGTTCCTGGCCGCCAATGATGACGATCCCTTCGCCCGTTATGAGGCGCTCCAGCAACTGGTGGTCCAGCACCTCGTCGCCGCGATCGGGGGCGGCATGCTGTGCGAGGCCGAGCGCCAGACCGGGCGCGAGGCAATCGGGCGGGCGCTGGCGGCGGTGATTGCCGATCCGGCGCTGGATGACCTGATGCGCGGCGAACTGATGGCCCTGCCGGGCGAAACCTACCTGGCGGAACAGTTCGAACTGGCCGACCCCGGTGCCATCCGGGCCGAGCGCGAAGGCCTCAAGGCCTGGCTGGGTACGGAGCTCAAGGACGCGCTGGTTGCGCTTCATGCCCGGGCCACCGCCGTGCCCTACAGCCTCTCTGCCGAGGCGCGCGGTGCGCGCAAGGTCAAGACCCAGGCGCTGGTCTATCTCGCCGCCGGGGTGCCGGCGCTGGCGGCCGATCTCGCCACGGCCCCGTTCGATGCGGCCGACAACATGACTGACCGCCAAGGGGCCGCCCTCGTCCTCGCCGGCCTGGACACGCCGCTGCGCGAGGCCAAGCTGGCCGCCTTCTACCAGCGCTTTGCCGGCAACGCCCTGGTGATCGACAAGTGGTTCTCGCTCCAGGCGGGCTCGCTTCACCCGCGCGTGCTCGATCAGGTTGAGGCCCTGGCCAGGCATCCCGACTTCACGCTGTCCAATCCCAACCGGGTGCGCGCGCTCTATATGGCGCTGGCCGGCAACCTGGGCGCGTTCCACGCCGCCGATGGCCGCGGCTACCGAATGATTGCCGACCTGATCCTCGCGCTCGACCCGCTTAACCCGCAGACCGCGGCGCGGTTCGTTGCCCCGCTCGGGCGCTGGCGGCGGATCGAGCCAGGCCGGGCGGCGCTGATGCGGGCCGAGCTTGAGCGGATCCTGGCGGCCCCCAGCTTGTCAAAGGATACCTACGAGCAGGTGAGCAAGAGCCTTGGCTGATCCGGTCGAGGTCAACCGCGCGCGGGTGCTTGAAGGCTTGTCGCACGGCTTCCTGGGCCGGCGCGGCGGGGTGTCGACCGGGGTGGTCGCAGGCCTCAATGTCGGCCTGGGCACTGGCGATGAGGCGGACGCCGTGGCCGAGAATCGTCGCCGCGCTGTCGCCGCAGTTGCGCCGGGCGCGCGGCTGGCAACGGTCTATCAGGTTCATTCACCCGACTGCGTGACCGTCACCGCGCCCTGGCCCGATGCCGAGCGGCCCCATGCCGATGCGCTGGTCACCGACCGGCCGGGCCTGCTGCTGGGCATTGTCACGGCTGATTGCGCGCCGGTGCTGCTGGCGGACCGGCAAGCCGGCGTTGTCGGCGCGGCCCATGCCGGGTGGAAGGGCGCGGTCGGCGGGGTCACCGATGCCACCATCGCCGCAATGGAAGCCCTGGGGGCCGAGCGGTCGCGGATCGTTGCCGCGATCGGTCCGTGCATCGCCCAGACCAGTTATGAAGTCGATACCGGCTTCCGCGACCGGTTCCTGGCGGAGGCGCCCGGCAACGCGCAATTCTTCGGGGCCGGGCGGGCCGATCATTTCCAGTTCGATCTCGAAGGCTATGTTGCCGCCCGGCTCAAGGCCGCAGGAATCGGCGCGGTTGAGCCGCTCGGGCTTGATACATATCCCCAGGCTGACCGGTTCTATTCGTTCCGCCGCGCCACCCACCGGGCCGAGCCTGATTATGGCCGCCAGATTTCGCTGATTGGGCTGCCTTGATCGTGATGCGGGCCTTGCATTCGCTGGTGCAAAAATCGCTGTTGGCAGAGGGCGTCCTTGCGTCTATCAGGCCCGCCAAATCGACCGGTCCGTCCGCTTCGGCAGGCTGATTGGGCGGGACAGGAAGGGGGCTTCCTGGACATTGATCTAGGTTGCTATTCCGGGCTTGCGGCAGCAGGCCCGGGTAACCGCAAAAGGCAGGATAGGTTCAACCATGGCTGAAAATGCTGACACCGCCACGCTCGAAGGGACCCCGGTTGAGGGTGTGCGGCGGCGCGATTTCATCAACATTGCCGCCGTCAGCGCGGCCGGCGTCGGCGGTCTTGCGGTCGTCTACCCGCTGATCAGCCAGATGTCGGCATCGGCCGACGTGCTGGCGCAGAGCTCGACCGAGGTCGATATCAGCGCGATTGCGCCGGGTCAGGCGATCAAGGCGGTGTTCCGCAAGCAGCCGGTGTTCATCCGCAACCTGACCCCGGCGGAAATCGAAGAGGCCAACAAGGTCG
Source organism: Sphingomonadaceae bacterium (assembly GCA_965284665.1). Classification (GTDB taxonomy): domain Bacteria; phylum Pseudomonadota; class Alphaproteobacteria; order Sphingomonadales; family Sphingomonadaceae; genus Novosphingobium. Next base: position 547,268 of record OZ260108.1, read on the forward strand.
ATGTCGGTTCGCTGCGCGATCCGCAGACCCTGGCTGAGCGGACCAAGGAAGGCCATGAGAACTGGCTGATCACCATGGGCGTCTGCACCCACCTGGGCTGCGTGCCGCAAGGTGCGGCCGAGGGCGAGGTGAAGGGCGAATATGGTGGGTATTTCTGCCCGTGCCACGGTTCGCACTATGATACCGCCGCGCGCATCCGCAAGGGTCCGGCCCCGACGAACCTGGTGGTTCCGGACTATGCATTCACCTCCGACACTGTCGTGAAGATCGGCTAAGGGCACCCGAAATGAGCTATCCCTGGGCAAACGAGTACAAGCCGAGCCACCCCGCCATGGTGTGGCTTGACGAGAAACTGCCGCTTCCGCGGCTGATCTACGGCGCGGTTGGCGGCGGCTATGAAGTGCCGCGCAACCTCAACTATTTCTGGAACTTCGGCTTCCTCGCCGGCCTCTGCCTGATGATCCAGATCGTCACCGGCGTGGTCCTGGCGATGCACTATGCGCCGAACACCCTGGTGGCCTTCGATTCGACCGAGCACATCATGCGCGACGTCAACTGGGGCTGGCTGATGCGCTATGCCCACGCGAACGGAGCCTCGGCCTTCTTCGTGGTGGTCTATATCCACATCTTCCGCGGCTTCTACTTCGGGTCCTACAAGGCCCCGCGTGAGATGATCTGGCTGCTCGGCGTGGTGATCTTCCTGCTGATGATGGCCACTGCCTTCATGGGCTACGTGCTGCCCTGGGGCCAGATGAGCTTCTGGGGGGCCCAGGTCATCACCGGCCTGTTCGGCGCTATTCCGCTGATCGGCGAGCCGATCCAGCACTGGCTGCTGGGCGGGTTCGCTCCGGATAACGCCGCGCTCAACCGCTTCTTCTCGCTGCACTTCTTGCTGCCCTTCGTGATCCTGGGCGTGGTGATCCTGCACATCTGGGCACTGCACATCCCGGGTTCGTCGAACCCGACCGGCGTCGAAGTGAAGTCGGAAAGCGATACCGTGCCGTTCCACCCCTATTACACGGCGAAGGATGGCTGGACGGTAGGCCTGTTCATGGTGATCTACAGCACGGTGGTGTTCTTCGCCCCCAACATGCTGGGCCACCCGGACAACTACATCCCCGCCAACCCGATGAGCACCCCGGCGCTGATCGTGCCCGAATGGTACTTCTGGCCGTTCTATGCGATCCTCCGCGCCTTCACCTTCGACTTCTTCTTCATTCCCGCGAAGCTGATGGGCGTGCTGGCGATGTTCGCCGCGATCCTGATCTGGTTCCTGCTGCCCTGGTTGGACCGTTCGCCGGTTCGTTCGGCCAACTATCGTCCGCTCTACCGCAAGTTCTTCTATGCGCTGGTCGTGGCGATGGTCGTGCTGTTCTGGTGCGGCGGTGCCCACGCGGAGGAGCCCTACATCATGCTCAGCCAGCTGGCGACGCTCTACTACTTCGCCCACTTCCTGATCATCGTGCCGATCGTTTCTTCGATCGAGCGGCCCGACCCGCTGCCCTATTCGATCACCGAATCGGTGCTGGGTCCCCAGCCTGCCAAGGCCTAAGCGAGACGGAAAGAGACAGAACAATGATCCGCATCCTCTCCCTCCTCGTCGGCGCCTTCTTCACGGTGGTCCTCGGCTACTCGTTCGTGCGCGGCGCGTACACCGCAGCGACCGAGCCGGCATCCCTGACGGCTGAAAAGGTGTTCTATAAAAAGCCTGAGCCGCTGCACCTGCCCAGCGACGGCATGTTCGGCAAGTTCGATCGCCAGCAGCTGCAGCGCGGTTTCCAGGTGTACCAGGAAGTCTGCGCCGCCTGCCACAGCCTGAAGCAAGTCGCTTTCCGTGACCTGGCTGCGCTTGGCTACAACGAGGCCGAGATCAAGGCGATCGCCGCCAAGGCAACCGTCGCCGGCAAGGATCCGATTACCGGTGAGGTCAAGGACCGTCCGGGCACTGCCGCCGACAAATTCCCGCCGGTGGTCTATGCTGGCCTTGGCGTGCCGCCAGACCTGTCGCTGATCACCAAGGCCCGCCCGAACGGTGCGGCCTATGTCCACTCGCTGCTGATCGGTTATCAGGCTCAGCCGGCCGAACTGCTCAAGCAGTTCCCCGACGCCAAGACTGGCGATGGGCTGCACTACAATCCCTATTTCAAGAACCTCAACCTGGCGATGGCTCCGCCGCTGACTGGCGAAGGCCAGGTGACTTACAGCGATGGCACCAAGGCCACCGTCGATCAGATGTCGACCGACGTCACCGCCTTCCTTGTCTGGACTGCCGAGCCGAAGCTTGAGCACCGCCGCCAGACCGGCTTCTGGTGGATCGGCTTCCTGATCTTCGCGACGGTGCTGGGCTATATGTCCTACCGCAACATCTGGGCGGAGAAGAAGGGCCACTAAGCCTTTCAGTCCGCCGGATGCGAAAGCGCCCCTTGCCTCGCGGCAGGGGGCGTTTTTCATCGGCGCGCGGCAAGTTGAGCCATTTGTGCTGCCGAAGCAATTGACGCAGGCGGCCCTGCTGGCGCATAGGCGGTGGCGCAACGGGCCCCGGCCTCAAGCGGGTATAGCATAGTGGTAATGCTCCAGCCTTCCAAGCTGGCTAGAGGGGTTCGATTCCCCTTACCCGCTCCAGCCACGACCGGGCTAGCGCACCAATCCATTGGTAAAAACGCGGCATTGGGCGTCGGCGATCTCGCTGGTCGACATGGGGTAGTCCTCGGGCAGCCACTTGTGCAGCCACAGGAAGGCACCGGCGGAAACGTGCGCGACGGCGCGTGCATCGCATTCCCGGCAGCTGCCGTCGGCAATACCCTCACGCACCATCGCGGCGCAGCGGTCCCACAAATCGCGCGACTGCTGGATGAAAGTAACGCGGTGCGCCTCGGGCAGCGAGAACAGTCCCGGTTGCATCACCAGGGGCGGAGAGGCGCTACCCTGGGCCTGTGAATTGAGGTGCAGGACTGTCATCGAGCGTTCGAAGCCGCTTGTACCCTGCTGGCGAGCCACATCGACGAACAGCGAATAGAGTTCGAAGGCGCGGGCATAGCAACGCGTGATCAGGTCCATCTTGTCGTCGAAATAGTGGTAGACGGCACCCTTGGTGGCGCCGATGCTGGCACTGATATCGTCGAGTGACGCACCGTCGATACCGCGGCGGTTGAACATCCGCGCAGCCGCATCCACGAGTTGCGCCATCTTTTCCTGGGTCGCCTGGACCCGGTCAAAGGCGTTAAACGGCCGTGCGGTGAGGCTGGCGACCTCGACCCGGCAGGTAAATTCCTTGCCTGAAGTTGCGGCCAGACCATGAAAGAACAGGTCGAGGATCGCCTTCGTGACGCGGCGGCGCAAAGGCCTGCCATCGCGCTGGCCCAGCCAGTTCACCGACAGCTGCGTCCAGTTGATCATGCCCAGCAGCATCTGGGCCGCGATTTCCGTGTGGACAGGTTTGAACAGGCCCTGCTCAACGCCGCCTGCAATCAGGCTCTGCAGGCTTTCGACATTGCGTCGGCTCAGCTCAAAGATTGTGCTGCGCTGCGGCTCCGGCAGGAAATCCGGGTCGTAGAGCGCCGCCAGTTCGGGCTGGTCGAAATCGAGCATCCGTTCGACATAGATCCGGATCCGGTCGATCGCATCGCCACCCTCCTCATAGGCGATCGCGAGACTCTCCGTGGTCGCTTCACAGGTCTGGAGGTAGCACTGGAAGGCGATGTCGGCGCGATCGGTGACATAATAGTAGAGCGCGTTGCGTGAAAGGCCGGCCTCCTCGGCAATTTCGCTCAGGCTGATTGCGCCGGCACCGCGCTCGTTTATCTGGCGCGCCGCCGCCTGCAACAACCGCTGCCGCTTGACTGCGCGCCGCGACTGTTGCCCGCCCGCCCGCTTTTGAACCTGAGTCTCGACCATCGGCCCCACTCTAGCGGCTCGGCAAGCGATTGCCACATTCCAAACATCAAAGAGTGAAAACATACCCGAATGTCGAATTTGTCTTGCCAAGGCTGCTTATCTGTGGCGTCTGGAGGCATACGCCAGTGTCGAAAACGACAGCGTAGCGATTGGGAGGATTCGTCATGAAACTGGAACGCACGAAATCGATCGGAATCCGGGCTGCCTTGCTGGCCGCCACCACGCTTGCACTGGGGGCCACGCCAGCGCTTGGGCAAGAGGCCGCCGGGCCAGAGCTGGATGGCGAGATCATCGTCACCGCCCAGAAGCGCGCGCAATCGACCCTTGATGTCGGTATCAACCTCTCGGTTGCCGGGCCGGAAGACCTGGCGACGAAGCGGATCGAGGCTGTGACCGACCTGATCAGCTTCACGCCCAACGTGTCCGTCAAAGACAACGTACCCGGACTGGTGCCGGTCATCACGATCCGCGGCGTGGGTCTCAATGACTTCAGCGCCACCAACAATCCCAGCGCCGGGGTCTATGTCGACGAGGTTTCGCTCAGCTCGCTTGCGCTGATGAACTTTGACTTCTTCGATATCGAGCGACTCGAAGTGCTCAAGGGACCGCAGGGCACGCTCTACGGGCGAACTGCCACGGCCGGCGCGCTCAACATCGTCACCGCGCGTCCCAGCCTGGCCGGCGTCGAGGGGCGTATTGGCGGATCCTGGGGCAATTTCCAGGCCAAGGACATCGACGGCATGGTGAACCTGCCGGTCAGCGAGAATTTTGCCCTGCGGTTCGCCGCGAAGGGGATCTTCCAGGACAAGGGCCACTACTTCAACCAGCGGCTGAACCGCGACATCGGGCGGCGCGAGGTCTATCTTGGACGCGCCCAGGCCCTGTGGGAGCCGTCCGACCGGGTCGAGGTGCTGCTTAAGGTCGAAGGCCAACGCAGCCGCTCCGAGCTGGGCTCCGGCGAATTCTTCGGAGCGGTCCCGACCCCGGCGGTCCCGGCGGGCGCAGCCTGCCCCGGACTGCCCCAGTGTTCGGACTTTTTCGGCTATATCGACAATGACGGTGACCCGTTCCGCGGCAACTGGTCGGTCAGCCCGGACTACAACCTTGATCAACTCAGCCTGACCGGGCGGATTCAGGCCGATCTCGGCTTTGCCACGCTGACTTCGGTCACGGGCTATATCAAGTTCGACCGTCAGTGGTCGGCCGACACGGATGCCGGCCCGCTTCCGCAACTCGATTTCCTCACCGATGACCGGGTCAAGCAGTTCTCGCAGGAGCTGCGCCTCTCCGGGCAATCAGACCTGGTCGATTGGCTCGTTGGCGGCTTCTACTCGAGCGATCATGTCGAGACCTCCTATTCCGGCAACCTCACCGCGCTGTTCAATACGACCTCGTTCACCTCGTCGGATCAGCGGTCCAAATCGGGCGCGGTCTTCGCCAATGGCGAGTGGCGACTGGCCGATCAGCTGACCCTGGTGACCGGCCTGCGCTATACCACGGAGAACCGCACCAATGTGGGCGGCACGACCGACCTGGTGTCACTCCCGCCCGCCAGCTTTCTGACCATGGCGCCCTTCGGTTCGCCGCCGATCCCGATCGCGGTCAGCAATGCCAAGATCAGCGATAACAACTGGTCGTGGAAGCTGGGCCTCAACTGGAAACCCAGCCCGCAGATGCTGGTCTATGCCTCGGCCACTCAGGGGATCAAGAGCGGCGGCTTCTTTGCCGGCGTCGCCACCAGCTCGGGCCAGTTGCTGCCCTATCGCCCCGAAAAGCTGATTGCCTACGAACTGGGGATCAAGGGGCGGGCGCCTGCAATTGGTCTCAGCTACGCGCTCAGCGGCTTCTATTATGACTATAACGATGTGCAGACTTTCATCCGCGATGTGGTTGGCAGTCTGCCGATCCAGCGGCTCGGGAACGTCAAGTCGGCCGAGCTTTACGGCCTCGATGCCGACCTTGTCCTGGCCCCCACGGCGATCAAGGGGCTGACGCTCAATGCCGGGCTGGGCCTGCTCCACACCGAGATCGGCAGCTTTGCTTCGTCGAGCGGGATCGTCCCGGCCGGCAATCGCCTGCCTGATGCGCCCGAGTTCAGCTTGAATCTGGGCGCATCCTACGAATTTCCACTGGCGGGATCGGTTTCAGGGCGGCTCGCTGTCGATGCGCGCTACCAGTCCAGCGCCTTCAAAGATGCGCTGAATGATCCGGTGGTCGCGGTCGATGCCTATTGGGTCTGGAATGCCCGGGCCTCGGTGCTCAAACAGGGTGACTGGGACCTCTCGATCTGGGGCAAGAACTTGGGCAACAAGCGCTATGTGACGCAGGCGGTGAACCAGACAGTCTTGGGGGTAGGCTTCCGGGTCTATGGCGCGCCGCGCACCTATGGCGTCAGCATCAGCAAGTCGTTCTGATCCGGGGGAGGAAGCATGATGGCCAGCATTTCGGGCAGTATCGCCCCTGGATTTGAAGGGGTTGGCGAAGCCTTCGCGGCGAATTTCGCCGAACGGGGCGATATCGGCGCGGCCTTTGCCGTGGTGATCGACGGAGAGCTGGTCATTGATCTGCATGGCGGGATCGCCGATCCCGCTTCCGGACAAGCTTGGCAGCGGGATACGCTCGCCAATGTCTGGTCCACCACCAAGGGCGTAACGGCCGCCTGCTTCGCCATGCTCGCCAGCCGCGGGGGAATCGATTATTCAGCACCGGTTGCCCGCTATTGGCCAGAGTTCGCCGCTGCCGGCAAACAGGACGTGACCGTTGCCATGCTGCTCTCGCACCAGGCCGGCCTGTGCGGCTTTCGCGATCCGGCCCGGATGGAAGATTTCTACGACGCTGAAGCGGCGGCGGCGCGGCTGGCGGCGGCCGAGCCGTTCTGGGAGCCGGGCACGCAATCGGGTTATCACGCGATCACCATCGGCTTTCTAGCTACGGCACTGTTCCGCCGGGCCGAAGGTCGCAGCATTCGGGATTTCGTGCGCGATGAGCTGGGTCATCTCGATATCCATGTCGGCCTGCCATATGCGCGTGCATACGCAGCAGCTACCATGATCGCGCCGCCGGAGCTGAGCTCGTCCAACCTCGCCGGTGAATTCACCCCGGCCCAGGTTGCGGCCCTGGCCAACCCGTTGATCGATCCGCTGGCCCCCAATGACGCCGCGTGGCGGGCGGCGGAGATTCCCTCGGCCAATGGCTTTGCCACTGCACGGGGCCTTGCCCGGCTTTACGGGGCACTGGCCACAGGCGGGCAGCTTGACGGGACGCGGCTGGTTTCGCCGGAGGTCCTGACGGCTGCAACCCAGGAGCAGATCCGCGGGGTCGATGCCGTGCTGGGCGTCGCAGCCAGCTGGGGCTGCGGTTTCCTGCGCAATGGCAACGGCGTCTATGGCCCGAACGATTCGGCCTATGGCCATTCGGGCTGGGGCGGCTCCTTCGCCTTTGCCGATCCGTCCGCGGGAATCGGCATGGCCTATACCATGAACCGCATGGGCACCGACCTGATGGGCGATCCCCGCAACATGGCGCTGATAGAAGCAGTCTACGCAGCCCGCTGAACAACGAAAGGGCCGCCAGTTCGTCAACTGGCGGCCCCTGCGCGTGCCCCGAAGGCTGAGTTACTTGGCGGGCGGAGCCGCTGCTGCGGCGTTCTCCGGCAGGCCGCCCAGCTGGGTGACCATCTTGGTATAGGCATCGAGATAGGCCAGCACGATGATCTGGCCGATCGCCGTATCCTGATAGCCGCCGCCAGCCGCGCCGCCAAAGGTGCCGCCGCTGAACAGGCCGCCGCCCGCGCCCCAGCCCAGGTCCGACTTGCGGTAATAGCCTTCAACCAGCGCCATTTCCTCGGTGGTGCGGGCGTTGACGACTGACAGGGTCACATTCGCCTCGCCCTTCTTGATGTTGATGCCGCCGGCGATGGCGCCCGCCGCACGGCCGAAAAGCCCGCCGCCGATCCCGCCAAGAATGCCGCCAACGCCGCCACCGCCCGAATTGCGGTTGGCCGAGACGATGTCAGGCTCAAGGAAATAGTCCGCCGCCTTGACCTGGCCTTTACCCAGGTTCGATCCGGCCTGCAGCTCGCCCTGGTCGGCCATGGCGCGCTCCATCGCCCGGCTCTGCATCGACCGGCCGCGGTTCACCAGGCTGAAGCAGCCCGATTGCTGGACGAAGATCTTCAGGATCGCCTCGGGGCTGCCCAGGTTCATCTCGCGCCACCACTGGTTGTCGGGTTCGACAATGGCGATGGAACCGAGGTTCTTGGTGCATCTCGGAATCTCGCGGGTGCCCTTGGTCTGGGCTTGCCGCCCGGAAGAGCCCTTGTCAGCGGCGAAGGCCGGCGCGGTTGCTCCGGCCGAAACAAGGGCAAACGCCACAGCGCTGGCGATGAACTTTCGCATGATTTCACTCCCCATCCACGGGCTGGCAGAGCCCGCATCAGGGCTGTCAGCGCGAACTAACCGGGAGCCAAGGTAAGCCTGATTATCGAGTTATGACTTGGATATATGCGTCACAGGCTGGTTGTCGATCAGCCGGGTTCCGCCGATCCGCGCCGCGACAAACAGCCGCGCTGGTTGCCTAGCGGGATCGCTGACCGGCGCCAGCGAATCCGGATCGCGCACCTCGGCATAGTCGATCGAGGAAAAGCCGCCCGCCAGCAGTATTTCCTGAAGCTCAAGCAGCGCCGCTTTGGCCGGCTCCCCGCGCGACATGGCCCAGATCGCTGCCTGCATCGCCTGCGGCAGGCTTGCCGCCTGGGCGCGCTGTTCGGGCGAGAGGTAGGCGTTGCGCGAACTCATCGCCAGGCCATCGGCCTCGCGCACGGTCGGCACGCCGATGATTGCATCGACATGCGGCTGCGTCAGGTCGAGGTCGCGCGCCATGGCCCGGATCACGGCGAGCTGCTGCCAGTCCTTCTCACCAAACAGCGCCAGGTCGGGCTGGACCTGGTTGAACAGCTTGCAGACCACCGTCGCTACGCCATCGAAATGGCCCGGTCGCGCCGCGCCGCACAGCCCGTCGGACACGCCCGAGACCGAAATATTGGTGGCGTAGCCATCCGGATACATTGCCGCTGGCTCCGGCGCCCAGAGCAGGCTGACCCCCTCGGCCTCAAGCAGTGCGGCATCGCGGGCCAGCTGGCGCGGATAGGCATCTAGGTCCTCATTCGCCCCGAACTGGCGCGGATTGACGAAGATCGAGACGACCACATGGGCGGCTCGTGCCCTGGCCTCGCGCACCAGCGTCAGGTGACCTTCGTGCAGCGCGCCCATGGTCGGCACCAGCGCCAGCGGTCCGTCGGCCCGCAGGGCGTCTAGCGCGCTGCGCAGTGGATCAAGCCGGGTGATAGTTTGCACGGACGAATCCCCTTGGGTAGAAGGCCGGTCCACGCCTAGCGCCGCCATGCGGCCCCCGGCAACCACAAGCGAGCCAGACCTGACCGTGATTGCCACCAAGAGCCCCCATCGTATCGTTTTTGCCAATGAGAAGGGCGGCACCGGCAAGTCGACCACGGCGGTCCACGTGGCAATCGCCTTGGCCTATCAGGGTGCGAAGGTTGCGGCGGTCGATCTCGATCCGCGCCAGCGCACCTTCCACCGCTACCTGGAAAACCGGGCCGAAACGGTTCTGCGCCGGAACATTGCACTGCCTACTGCCGATTTCGCGGTGTTCGACGGGACCGATCCGGCCGAGCTCGACCGGATCAGTGCGGAGCTGTCCGCCAGGCACGATTTCCTGATCTTCGACACGCCGGGCCGCGACGATCCGCTGGCCCGCCACGTCGCCACTTCGGCCGATACCCTGGTGACCCCGCTCAACGACAGCTTTGTCGATTTCGACCTGATCGGCCAGGTCGATGCCGAAACTTTCAAGGTCCGCAAGCTGTCGTTCTATGCCGAACTGATCTGGGAAGCGCGCAAGAAGCGGGCAATGGCGACGATCCAGGAAAAACGCCGCGAGATGGACTGGGTGGTGGTGCGCAACCGCACCCAGCACGTCGAGGCGCGCAATATGCGGCGGCTTGACCAGGCCCTGACCGAACTCTCGAAGCGGGTTGGCTTCCGCATTGCCAACGGCCTCAGCGAACGCGTGATCTATCGTGAGCTGTTCCCCTCGGGCCTGACCCTGCTCGACAAGGGGCATCTGGGCGAACTGGGCACCAGTCATCTGGTTGCCCGCCAGGAACTGCGCGCGCTGCTCGCCAATCTCAACCTGCCGATGCCTGCCCGCGCCGCGCCGGAACTGGCGCTGGCCCAGCCGGAATAGCCCGTGGTCAAGGTTATCGCCCTCGTCCTGCTCGCCGTTCTGGCCTGCCGGGTGCTGACGCGGCGCTGGCCTTGGGAACTTTGGGTCATTTCAGAGCGTTCTCAGGCAGAAGCTCAGGCCCGGGCCTTGCTCGGCGTGGACCGCTCGGCTAGGCGCGCGGCTATCATCGAAGCCCATCGCCGGCTGATTGCCCAGGTCCATCCCGACCGCGGCGGCAGCAATGATGCGGTCCACGCTGCCAACGCCGCCCGCGACCTGTTGCTCGCACGGCTTGAGCGAACCGAAGCGGAGTAAGCATGAGTCACCAGTTCCATTCCACCGTCCTGCGTGAATACGATATCCGCGGGATCATCGGCGAAACGCTCGGCACGGCCGATGCCTATGCGATCGGGCGCGGCTTCGCGACCCTGCTGCGCCAGGCCGGCGGCAGCAAGGTGGCAGTCGGCTTTGATGGCCGCCTCAGCTCGCCGGAACTGGAGGAAGCGCTGGTCGCCGGGCTTAATGACAGCGGGTGCGATGCGGTGCGGATCGGCATGGGGCCAACCCCGATGCTCTACTATGCCGAAGCTTCAGCCGAAGATGTGCATGGCGGCATTCAGATAACCGGCAGCCACAATCCCGCCAATTACAATGGCTTCAAGATGGTATTCCAGGGTCGGCCGTTCTTCGGGGCGGATATCCAGGAACTGGGCCGGATCGCTGCTGCGGGGGCCTGGCTCGACGGCAATGGCACCCATGAGCAGCGCGAAGTCCTGACCGCCTATGTCGCGCGGCTGACTGAAGGGCTGGCCGGGATTGACCGCGCCCGTCTCGCCGACCTGCGGATCGGCTGGGATGCCGGCAACGGGGCCGCCGGCCCCGCGCTCGAATTGCTGGTCGAACAGCTTCCTGGCGAACACCATCTTCTCTTCACCCAAGTGGACGGGAACTTCCCGAACCATCATCCGGATCCCACCGAAGAGAAGAATCTGGCCGATCTCAGGAAGCTCGTCGCTGAAAAGAGCCTCGATTTTGGCGTCGCCTTCGATGGCGACGGGGACCGGATCGGCGCGATCGACGGCCAGGGCCGGGTGATCTGGGGTGACCAGCTGCTCATGATCTACGCCGAAGACCTCCTGGCGATGGAGCCCGGTGCCGCGATTATCGCTGATGTGAAGGCTTCACGCGCTCTGTTCGATCATGTCGAAAGGCTGGGTGGACGGCCCACTATGTGGAAAACCGGACACAGCCTGATCAAATCCAAAATGAAGGAGATTTCCGCACCGCTGGCTGGCGAGATGAGCGGCCATGTCTTTTTCGCGCACCAGTACTACGGCTTTGACGATGCGCTTTATGCCGCGGTCCGGCTGATCGCGGCCAGTGCCCGGCTGGGCAAGTCGGTCACCGAGCTGCGCGGCGAAATGCCAGCGCTGGTCAATACGCCCGAGCTGCGCTTCCAGGTCGATGAAAGCCGCAAGTTTGCCGTGATTGAAGAGGTCAAGGCGCGGCTTGCTGCTTCAGGTGCCGATGTGAACGGCATCGACGGGGTCCGGGTCTCGACCGCCGATGGCTGGTGGCTGCTGCGGGCCTCTAACACGCAGGACGTGCTGGTCGCTCGCGCTGAAAGCGAGAATGAGGCCGGCTGCGAGCGGCTGCTGGCCGAGATCGATGCCCAGCTGGCGGCTTCGGGCCTTGAGCGGGGACCCCAGGCCGGACACTGACAAGCCGGGCGCTAAAGCGCCGGCAGCAACCAGGGCAGGGCGGCCAGGGCGGCAACGGCGCTGACGAACAGCACGGCGGCGCTGCGCCAGGCCTGTTGCCAGCCGGCCAGGCCAATCGCCGCCCCGGCCTTGATCAGCGTGTTGAGCAGCACCGGCGGCATCAGGATCAGGGCGGCCAGGCGCGGGTCGATCGTGCCTGCCGGCAGATTGCCCATGGTGATGATCGCCGAATCGACATCGAGCATCCCTGAAAGCGCCAGGACCACGGCCAGGCCGGCATCGCCAAAGCGCTCCAGTACCCAGCGGGCAGCCACGCTCAGCGCCATGACGAGTGCGGCCAGGATGAGCGCCGGGCCAAGCGCGAAGGGATTGCGCAGCGCCAAGTCGGGACTGGTTGTTGCGCCGGCCTTGCCGTTGCCGCGCCCGAGCAGCCAGGCCCCGGCCAGGCTCGTCAGCATGCCCGGCAGTGCCCAGGCCAGCAGCGTGGACAGCGCAAAGGGGGCCAGGGCCGCGACCAGGGCGATGACGCGCAGAAACATCACCGCCGAGGCCAGGGCAATTCCGCTGCCAAGCACCGCTGGTTCTTCCGCCCGATCCCGCATCTTTCCCGCCAGCGAAGCGGTTACGGCAGTGGAGGAGACCACCGCACCAGCGGCGGCCGTTGCCAGGATGCCGCGCGATGCGCCGAGCCGCCGGGCAGCGATATAGCCCAGGAACGAGAAGCCGCAGACCAGCACCACCACCAGCCAGATCTGGCGCGGCCGCCAGGCATCGAGCGGGCCCATCGGCGTGTCGGGCAGCAGCGGCAGGATCACCAGCGAGATCAGCGCGAAGTGGGCAATGGCCAGGACCTCGCGCTCGTCGAGCCGGCTGATCCAGTCATGCAGCTGGTGGCGCATGGCCAGGACCAGCACCATCACCCCGGTTGCCGCGCTGGCCAGGGCATGGCCGCCGGCGCCCGCCACGAAGCCGCAAGCCAGGGTCAGCAGTCCGACCAGGCTGGCCGTGCCGCTGATCGAGGCTGGCGCTGCAGTCTGGCCCCGCGTGCTGCGCCAGTAACCCATCACCACCAGGGCAGCGGTTGCCGCCAGCAGCACGGCTGACAGTGCCGGGAAGGCCGTCTGCAGCGCCCCACCCAGGCCCCCTGCCAGGCCGAGCAGGCCATAGGTCCTGATCCCGGCAAAGCGCGACCCCGCGGCCTGGTCGCGCTGAGTCCAGCCGCGCTCGATCCCGATCAGCAGGCCGAGTGCCAGCGCGAGGGCGATCGAGATAACCGCGTCCAGTTCCATGTCCGGCATCATCGTTTCAGCGTGGCAGGCGAGGCCGGGAAGGGGAAGCGTGATTTTCCTAGTCCGGCGAAGCCTGTTATGTTCACCAAGCCGCCTTCCGCGCCGCCGCTGGAGCAGTTGGTGCACCCACGCCTTGAGCATGACCTTCATCAACTAAACCCGATGCCCAGCCCCTCACCCGATCTTCCCCCGGAACTGGCCGGCTGGTTCGCTGCGCGCGACTGGGCGCTGCGGCGCCACCAGCGCGAGATGCTGGACGTGGCGGAGAGCGGCCGGCATGCCCTGCTGGTGGCGGATACGGGAGCCGGCAAGACCTTGGCCGGGTTCCTGCCGACCCTGGCCGACTTTTGTCCCTCGCGGCTGGCCGGGGCGGTGCCGCCTGACGGGCTGCATACGCTCTACGTCTCGCCGCTCAAGGCGCTGGCCCATGACGTGCGCCGCAATCTGCTGCTCCCGGCCGAGGAGCTGGGCCTGCCGATCCGGATCGAGACCCGCAGTGGTGATACGCCGTCCGACCGCAAGGCCCGGCAGCGCGTCAATCCGCCGCATGTCCTGCTGACCACACCCGAGTCACTCTCGCTGCTGCTGTCCTACCCTGAAAGCGCCACGCTGTTCGCGGGCCTCAAGCGGATCGTGATCGATGAGGTTCACGCCTTCGCCAATGGCAAGCGCGGCGATCTGCTGGCGCTCGCGCTGACCCGGCTGCAGGCGCTGGCACCGGCGCTGCAGCGGGTCGCCTTGTCGGCCACGCTGGCCGATCCCGAAGTTTACCGCCGCTGGCTGGCACCCCATGGTGCAGGCGGGACTGTGGCGCTGGTCGAAGGTGAGCAGGGTGCGCCGCCCGAGCTGGAGATTGTCCTGCCGCACGAGGCGCGGGTGCCGTGGGGCGGCCACGCTGCGGCCTGGGCCGTGCCGCAGCTGTACCAGGCGATCCTGGCCAACAGGACCACGCTGGTGTTCTGCAACACCCGCTTCCTCGCGGAATTCATCTTCCAGGAACTGTGGGACGCCAACGAGGATCACCTGCCGATCGGCATCCACCATGGCTCCCTCTCGGTCGAGGCGCGGCGTAAGGTGGAAAGCGCGATGGCGGCAGGCAAGCTGCGCGCGCTGGTCTGCACCGCCAGCCTCGATCTCGGGGTCGACTGGGGCGATGTCGATCTGGTGGTGCAGATGGGGGCACCCAAGGGCTCGTCGCGTCTCCTGCAGCGGATTGGGCGCGCCAATCACCGGCTCGACCAGCCTAGCCGCGCCCTGCTGGCCCCGGGCAACCGGTTCGAGTTCCTTGAGGCTGTCGCGGCGCTGGAGGCCGTGGCCGAGGGGCAGCGCGACGGCGAGGCGTTTCGCCCGGGCGGCTTGGACGTTCTGGCCCAGCATGTGATGGCCTGTGCCTGTGCCGGGCCTTTCGATGAGGCGGCGTTGCTGGCAGAGGTGCAGAGTTCAGACTCGTTCGCCTGGGTCGATCCGCCCACCTGGCAGCGTGTGCTCGGCTTCGTGGCGACGGGCGGCTATGCGCTGCGGGCCTATGACCGGTTCCAGCGGATCACCAAGGGCCGCGATGGCTTTTGGCGGTTGACCCACCCACAGCATGCCGCGCAGCACCGGCTCAACGCCGGGATCATCATGGACAGCGAGATGATCTCCGTCCGGTTCCGCAACGGCAAGGCGCTGGGGCGGGTGGAAGAGAGCTTCGCCGCCAGCCTCAAGCCCGGCTCGACCTTCCGCTTTGCCGGGTTGGATCTTGAGGTCGAGACGATGCGCGAGACAGAGCTATGGGTGCGAGCAGCCAAGCGCAGCGGGCAGATCCCGAGCTATCTGGGCGCGCGCATGCCGCTCACCACGCACCTGTCGCAGCGGGTCCAGGCCTTGCTAGCCGACCGGGGAGGGTGGGTCCGATTCCCGGACGATGTGCGCGAATGGCTGGAAATGCAGGACTGGCGGTCCGAGCTGCCCGCGCCGGGGCAGTTGCTGGTTGAAAGCTTCCCGCACCAGGGCCGCCACTATACGGTGTTCTACACTTTCGAGGGCTGGCCGGCGCACCAGTCGCTGGGGATGTTGGTGACCCGGCGAATGGAGGAACGGGGCCTCTCGCCGCTGGGCTTCGTTGCCAATGATTATGCTCTCGCTGTCTGGGGACTTCGTCCGATCGAAGATCCGGCAGCTTTGCTTTCGCCCGACATCCTGGCGGACGAGTTCGTTGATTGGGTGCAGAACAGCTATCTGCTGCGCCGCGCCTTCCGCGAGGTGGCGGTGATCTCCGGACTGGTCGAGCGTCAGCATCCGGGCAAGCGCAAGACCGGGCGGCAGGTGACTTTTTCGACCGACCTGATCTATGACGTCCTGCTGAAGCACGAGCCCGATCATGTGCTGATCGAGGCCGCCTGGGCCGATGCGCGATCACGAATGACTGACGTTGGCCGATTGGCCGGCGTGCTGGATCGAGCCAAGCACGAATTGCACCATGTGCATCTGGATCGGGTCAGCCCGCTGGCCGTGCCGGTCCTGGTGATGATTGGCCGCGAAGCGACACCGCAAGGCCAGGCCGATGATGAACTGCTGCTTGAGGCAGAGAGCCTAGCGGGCCTGGCCATGCGGCCGGTGCGCGGTTAGCGCCCAAACGAAAGGGGGGCGGATCGCTCCGCCCCCCTTGGATCGCTTGACGCTCGGTCCGGCTTACTTGCCGGCCTGCTTGCCGAACTCCGAATACTGTTCGTTGCCGACGAAGCCAAAGGCGGTCACGCCCGAACCCTTGATGATGTTCAGCACCTGGACCGAAGTCTCGTAGGGTGCTTGCGGATCCGGCTGATACTGCAGCTCGGGCTCCGGCTTGATCGCCAGGGTGGCCTGCAGCAGCGAGAGCAGCTGACCGGATTCAACCGGGGTGCCGTTCCACAGGATCGCGCTGTTCGGCATGATCACGACCTTGTTCTTGTCTCGTTTGACAACAACGTCCGGCGGCGGAGCCGACGGGTTGGGCAGGTCGATGTTCACGGCGTGCGTCGCCACGGGGATCGTGATGATGAACATGATGAGGAGAACGAGCATGACGTCGATAAGCGGCGTCGTGTTCATTTCCATCATCGGCTGGCCATCGTCCTTGCCTGCTGAGATGCCCATTCTGGGTTACTCCTGAATTGCGAATAGGGTGGGGCAGCCGAAGCCGCCCCGTGCCCTTAACCGTTGGGGTCGACCGGGGTCGAAATGAAGCCGACCGTCGGGTAGCCCGAGATCTGCACGTTGTAGATCGCACCGGCGATGCAGCGCCACGGGGCATTCACGTCACCGCGGATATGCACCTGCGGAACGAGTTCCGGATTGTCCCGAAGGGCTTCCGGTCCGCCGGCACGCTTCACGATGGCGTCGAGCCGCTTGAACGCCTGGTCACGCAGTTCGACCGAATCGACCGGCGTGATGTTGTTGAAGTAGATGCGGCATTCACCGCCGAGGTTAGCGCCCTCGAAGCCCGGTTCGCCGGCAGAGCGGCCGCCCGAGTCGGTGGTGCTGACGGTCAGCAGCAGGTTCTCGACCTTGTCCTTCGACTCAGTCGAAACCATGATGGGGAGCTTGAGCTTCTGGATCGTCTGGATCGCGACCGGAACCGCGATCAGGAAGATGATCAGAAGCACCAGCATCACGTCGACCAGCGGCGTGGTGTTGATTTCCGACATTGGCGCGTCATCGCCGCCGCCGCCCGTTGAAATCGCCATGGGTTACATCCTGTCCTTGGGTTGGCAGCGAGTCCGCCGCGACCTTGGGCCGCGGCGGCTCTTAACGCTTAGGCCTTGGCGGCCGGAGCGGCAGCCGGCTTGGCAGCAGCCGGGGCCGGAGCCACGGCGGGCTTCACCGCACCCTTCGAGTTGATGTTGGCCAGCACGTCGGTCGAGAAGCCCGAGAGCAGCTCGGCGATGCGCTTGTTGCGGGCCTGCAGGTAGTTGTAGGCAAGCACGGCCGGAACGGCGACGAGCAGACCGAGCGCGGTCATGATCAGCGCTTCACCGACCGGGCCCGCGACCTTGTCGATCGAGGCCGAACCGGCGATGCCGATGTTGATCAGCGCGCGGTAGATGCCGACCACGGTCCCGAACAGACCGATGAACGGCGAGGTCGCACCGACGGTCGCCAGGAACGGCAGACCCGAAGCGAGACGCGCATTGATCGCGTTTTCCGAGCGAGCGAGCGAACCGTGCAGCCAGTCATGGGCTTCCAGGGCGTCGGTCATCTTGCCGTGAGCTTCTTCAGCAGCGAGACCGTCGTCGACGATCTGGCGCCAGGCGCTGTTCTTCTCAAGCTTGGCAGCGCCGTCCTTGAGCGACGGAGCGCGCCAGAACGAAGCCTTCAGTTCGTTGTACTGGCGCATGATCTTGGCCTGTTCGAACCACTTGGTGAACAGGATGAAGAACGAACCGAACGACATGACACCAAGGATGACGACGGTGGCGTAGGCGATGAAACCGCCCTGCTCCAGCGCTTCCTTGAAGCCGAACTTGTTCTGCGGGGCTGCCTGGGCGGCCGCGGTCAGGAGGTCAACGATAAGCATGCGAAAAGTCCTCTCAAGCGAAATAGGTTGGCAATCTGCCGGTTCCCCCGGGGTTCCGGCGATGGCCCGGCCGGAGCCGGACCGGGAAGTTCAAACATCAATCCTTCGGAATCACCCAGCGGACGCGGTTGGAGTAGGAGCCCGTGGTGGGCTGGCCTTCACCGTCCGTAGCCGGATTGAACCGGGCACGGCGCGTCACGTTCGAGCAGGTCGCCTCGTCAAGATCGGGGCTACCGCTGGAGCTGGTGACCGTGCAGCCGGTCACGCGGCCATCCGGACCCACGGAGACGCGGAAGCTGGTGGTGCCTTCGCGTTCCTCACGCAGTGCGCGGGTCGGATAGTCGTTGGTCGTTGCCCAGTTGGCCGGATTGCCCTTCGGCGTCGGCTGCTTGGGCTGCACGCGCGGCGGCGGTGGGGCCACCGGTGCCGGCGGGGCAATGATCGGCACGACCGGCGCCGCAGGCGGCGGGGTCACGACGGTTTGCACCGGCGGCGGAGTCACATTGACGTTGATCTTCGGCGGAGGGGCCACGATCGGCGGCGGCGCAGCAGCCTTCTTCGGCGGCGGCGGCGGCTCCTTCTTGGGCTCGTCCTTCTTGATATCGACAGTCGTCACCTTCTTGACGACCTGTTGCACGGCTTCATAGGCCAGGCCCGTTACAAGGGCATAGCCGACGACAACATGCAGCAGGGCGACGACGACGAAAGAGGCAATGCGATTGCCACTCATCTCCTGGTCAGCGTAAGCCATTCAGACGCATCACTCCTAGTCAGTCCCCATCCCGAGCCAAAACCCGGGACCCGGCGGACGCCCGTTACCGGGACGGCCACCCAAATTCTTAACATCCACCCTGCCGACCCACCCGGATTGCCCGGCGCAGCCCGACGCCGGATGGACCAGAATGTCGGACCTTTGTTGTTCTATGGCCCGGATTTCCGTGTGCTTTAGCCAAGCGGGCGCACGGGCGCAACGCTTTATCCATTAACTGTCGATTCACGTGTGTTAAGGTCGAAGGCGTTGAAAGGACCGCTGAAACCGCAGCGTTCCGGGCTATAGGATCAAACCTCGCATGCACGTACCGGTTCCAATAGCGCGCTTGGCGCTGCTTCGTTGCGGGACGCTGGCGCTGCTCTTTACCGCGCTGGCACCACCTGCATTTGCCGCTGATTCGCCGGTCAGCGAATCGATTGCACCAGTCGCAACCTATGCCGATCTGGCCGACCTGACCGGTCCGGCTGCGGTCGTCGTCCGGGCGCAGGTGCGCAAGGTGGCCGAGGTTGAGCCTGAACGCGCGCCCGGTCTGCGCGCAGGTTGGGCGCGGCTTTATGTCGAGGCGCGGACCGAAGCGGTACTGGGCGGCCGTACGGCCCTGGGTGAGGCGCTGCGCTATCTGGTCGATGTGCCGCGCGACGCCAAGGGCAAGATTCCCAAGCTGGCCAAGCGCAGCGTGATCCTGTTTGCCCGGCCTGTGACCGGGCGTCCGGGCGAGCTGCAACTGGTCGCGCCCGATGCCCAGCTACCCTGGGATGCACAGCTGGAAGGCCGCGTCCGCTCGGTCCTGAACGAGTTTTATGCACCCGGCGCACCGCAGGCGATATCCGGCCTGCGCGAAGCGATCCATGTTGCCGGTGCCCTGGCCGGTGAAGGCGAGACGCAGTTCTTCCTGGCAACAGTTTCGGGCGACCCGGCCGCCATCATCGTGACGAGGACACCCGGTTCGGGTCCGCGGTGGTCAGTGTCCTTCTCCGAACTGGTCGAATCGGGTGCGCCGCCCCCAACCCGCGATACCCTTGCCTGGTACCGGCTCGCCTGCTTCCTGCCGGCTGCGCTGCCCCCAGCGGCGAACATTTCAGCCGGGCCGGAGGATCGCCAGGCCGCCGTGCGCGACTATCGCTTCGTGCGTGAGCAACTGGGCGCCTGCACGCGGTTGCGTCGCTAGCGGGCCTCGCCTAGGGCGCGCGGGCGAAAGGGGGCGATCATGGCCGAACCGTTGAGAGTGGCACTGGCAGGACTTGGCACCGTGGGGGCCGGGGTGATCCGGCTGGTCGAGGCCAATGCCGAGCTGATCACGCGCCGCGCCGGACGGCCAATCCGGATCACTGCGGTCAGCGCGCGCGACCGCACCCGCGACCGCGGCGTCGATATTTCGCGCTACGCTTGGGAAGACGACATGACGGTGATGGCGGGGCGCGACGACGTCGACCTCGTGGTCGAACTGGTCGGCGGCTCGGACGGTCCGGCGCTGGCGCTGGCGCGCAGGACGCTTGGCGCCGGCAAGGGGCTGGTCACCGCCAACAAGGCGATGATCGCGCATCACGGGATGGAGCTGGCCGCGCTTGCCGAGCAGAACGGCGCACCGCTGCGGTTCGAAGCTTCGGTCGCGGGCGGCATCCCGGTGATCAAGGGCCTGCGCGAAGGGGTCGCCGCGAACCGGGTCGAGCGGATCTACGGGATCCTCAACGGCACCTGCAACTACATCCTCTCGACCATGGAAGACACCGGCCGCGACTTTGCCGAGGTCCTCGCGGAGGCGCAGGCCAAGGGTTACGCCGAGGCCGATCCGACCTTTGACATCGAAGGTACTGATGCGGCCCACAAGCTTTCGATCCTTTCGGCAATCGCCTTCGGTTCGACGATCGACTTCGCCTCGGTCGAGACCAGCGGCATCTCGCGCATCCTCGCCGCCGATATCGCCCAGGCCGATGCGCTGGGTTATGTCATCCGCCTGATCGGCATGGCCGAAGCCAACGACGGGGGCCTGTTCCAGCGCGTCCAGGCGCACCTCGTCCCCTTCGACAATCTCCTCGCCCATGTCGATGGCCCAACCAATGCGGTGGTGGTCGAGGGCAACTTCTCCGGCCGGCTGCTGTTCCAGGGGGCCGGTGCGGGTGACGGGCCAACCGCCAGCGCCGTGGTTGCCGACATCATCGATATCGCGCGCGGCATGGACACCGGGTTCGAGGCCGACCGCGCCTTCTCGATTCCTGTCGCCGGGCTCGAAGCCATGGCGGTTGCCGACAGCGGAACGCGCCAGAGCCGGGCCTATATCCGCTTCATGGTCGCCGACCGGCCCGGCGTGCTGGCCGAGCTCACCGCTGCCATGCGCGATGCCGGGGTATCGATCGAAAGCCTGATTCAAAAGGGCCGGGCGGGCGATGCGGGTGCGGTGATGGTCGCCATGGTCACGCATGAGGGGCCCGAAAGCGCCGTGGCCGAGGCGCTGCGGCTGCTTGACGGTTCGGCCAGCCTGACCGAGCCGCCGCTGGTGATGCATCTGCTCGGCGAATAGGTCTAGCGATCCGGCAGTTCGCCCTTGGCGATCTTGTCCGCGTCAGACCCTTCGGGCGCCTCGGGCAGCGCAGCAGGATCGATCACATAGATCGGCGGCGGAGCCCAGCCGCCGATCACGCAGCCAGGCTTGCCCTTGCAGGAACCACGATCGAGCTGCGGCGCACGCGGCACACCGTTATTGAGTGCGCGCCGCGCCGCAAGCGAGGACGGATCGCTTTCGGCTGTCGAGGGTACCCGCAGGTCCTCGCCGCGATCGACACAGACCACGATCTCGCCGCTCTTGCGGGTCGAACGGCAGCGGTCCTGCACCGTTTCGACGCTGAGCCGGGACCGTGCGGCAGCCAGGCGCTCGGCAACTTGCGGGTCGATTTCCGGATCGGCGGTTTGCGCCAGCAGCGGTACCGCCGCGAGGCCCAGCACCAACCCCACCAATCTTGCCCGCCATCGCATCGCCGGACTTGACCTCGCAGGCGCTTAATCCCCGGTGAACCCGCCCTGGCTATACCCGCTTACTCGACAAGCGCGGATGCGCTCGCTAAGCGCCGCGCTGCATTCGTATTCAACACATTCATCGATCCAGGGACCTCGAACTGCCCATGACCAACCCCACCGCCAGCAAGGTCCTCGACCGCGTCCTCGTCCTCGAAATGGTCCGCGTGACCGAAGCGGCTGCGATCGCTGCTTCCAAGCTGGTCGGCCGCGGTGACGAGAAGGCGGCCGATGCCGCTGCGGTGGAAGCCATGCGCGAGGCCTTCGACGATCTCGAGATCGACGGCACCGTGGTGATCGGGGAGGGTGAGCGCGACGAAGCGCCGATGCTCTATATCGGCGAGAAGGTAGGCGGCGCCCAGGGCACAGGGCCGAAGATCGACATCGCGCTCGATCCGCTGGAAGGCACCACGATCACCGCCAAGGCCGGCCCCAACGCGCTGGCCGTGCTGGCCTGCGCCGAAGAAGGCAACCTGCTCAACGCTCCCGATGTCTATATGGACAAGCTGGCAGTCGGTCCCGGCTATCCCGACGGGATCATCGATCTGGCCAAGAGCCCGACCGAGAACGTCAAGGCGGTCGCCGCCGCCAAGGGTGTGGAGCCGAGCGAGATCATCGTCTGCGTACTCGACCGGCCGCGCCATGCCGAACTGATCGCCGAATTGCGCGGCCTCGGCTGCGGCGTGGTGCTGATCGGCGATGGTGACGTGGCGGGCGTGATCGCGGTGACCAATGAAGACACCACGATCGACCTGTACATGGGCTCGGGCGGTGCACCGGAAGGCGTGCTGGCTGCCGCGGCGCTGCGCTGCGTCGGCGGGCAGTTCAACGGCCGCTTGCTGTTCCGTAACGACGATGAGCGCGCCCGTGCCCGCAAGTGGGGTATCGAAGACCTCAACAAGATCTACACCCGCGACGAGCTGGCCAAGGGTGACTGCATCTTTGCCGCGACCGGCGTCACCGATGGCTCGCTGCTGGCCGGGGTCAAGCGCCGCAAGGACGGCACCATGACCACCGAAAGCGTGGTGATGCGCGCGAGCTCAGGCACGGTCCGCTGGGTGCGCGGCGAGCACCGCAAGCCGCGCTGATCCCCGCCCTACGGGCGCGTTAATCCCTGCCCTACGGGCGCGCTAATCCACGTCTGCGCCAGCCGAGCGCCTTGCAATCCGCCACTCCCTGATTAGAGGCTCCCGTGGGTCAGAATCACGGGGAAGGCAGCGCAATGAAATTGATGGCCGGCAATTCAAACCTGCCTCTGGCGCGGGACATCGCCGCCTATCTCGATCTGACGCTGACCGATGCTTCGGTTCGCCGCTTTGCCGATGAGGAAGTCTTCGTCGAAATCCACGAGAACGTCCGCGGCGAGGATGTCTTCGTAATTCAATCGACGTCCTATCCGGCCAACGACAACCTGATGGAGCTGCTGATCGGGATCGATGCGCTGCGCCGCGCCTCGGCCAAGCGGATCACCGCCGTGCTGCCCTATTTCGGCTATGCCCGCCAGGACCGGAAGCCCGGGCCGCGCACGCCGATCTCGGCCAAGCTGGTGGCCAACCTGATTACCACTGCCGGTGCCGACCGTGTGCTGGCGGTCGATCTTCACGCCGGGCAGATCCAGGGCTTCTTCGATATTCCGACCGACAACCTCTACGGCGCGCCGGTCATGGCGACTGACATCCTCGAGCGGACCGGCGGCAAGAACCTCATGGTTGTCTCGCCCGACGTGGGCGGCGTGGTGCGCGCCCGCGCGCTGTCGAAGCGGATCAATGATGCCCCGCTGTCGATCGTCGACAAGCGCCGCGACAAGCCGGGCTCATCCGAAGTGATGAACATCATCGGCGATGTGAAGGGTTGGGACTGCATCCTGATTGACGACATCATCGATTCCGGTGGCACGCTGTGCAACGCCGCGGCCGCACTGATGGACGCCGGCGCCAAGAGCGTCACGGCCTACCTCACCCACGGCGTCCTGTCGGGCAAGGCGGTTGAGCGGGTCACCAATTCGGCGCTGAAGGAACTGGTCATCACCGATTCGATCCAACCGACCGACGCGACCAAGGACAGCCCCAAGATCCGCATCCTGCCGATCGCCCCGCTGATCGGCGAAGCGATCCGCCGGATCGCTGACGAGAGTTCGGTTTCGAGCCTGTTCGACTGACATGAACCTCAGCGTCGACATCGCCCTCGCGCACCGCCTGGCCGATGCCGCGCGAGCCGCGATCCTGCCGCATTACCGCGCCGGTCTGACCAGTGAGCGCAAGGCCGATGCCTCGCCTGTGACCCTGGCCGATCGTGCGGCTGAAGAGGCGATGCGCCGGATCCTCAAGGCCGAGTGCCCGCGCGATGCGATCCACGGTGAGGAATTCGGCGCGGAAACTGGCTCGTCAGGGCGCACTTGGGTGCTCGATCCGATCGACGGTACGACCTCTTTCCTGATCGGCCGTCCGATCTTCGGCACGCTTATCGCGCTGGTCATCGAGGGCTGGCCGGTGCTGGGCGTGATTGACCAGCCGGTGCTGGGCGAACGCTGGATCGGTGCGACCGGTCAACCGACCTTGCTCAATGGGGAGCCCGTCCGCACCCGTCCTTGTCGAGAGCTCAGCGACGCAACCCTCGCGACAACCGGGCCGCACTATTTTGACGATCATGACGGCGCGCACTTCATGGGTCTGGCCGCCAAGACCGATCACCGCCGGATGGTGATGGGCGGCGATTGCTACAACTATGCCCTGCTCGCCTCGGGCCATCTCGACATCGTCTGCGAGGCCAACCTCAAGCTTCACGACTATGCCGCTCTGGTCCCCGTGGTCGAGGGCGCGGGCGGGACGATGTGCGACTGGAATGGCGATCCACTGCACGCGGCGTCGTCAGGCCACGTTCTGGCGCTGGGCGACCCGGCGCGGCTGGACGACGTGGTCGAGGCGCTCGCCTGCCATCACTGAACGGCTGCAGCATCAGGTTACAGATGTGACCTTTTTGCGACACGCCTTAACCAAGTGATGCCACAATAATTGCAGACTCTTGCGCTGATTCCGCTGCGGGTCCAGCAATCGCGCACCAGGATCGCAAGCCGGAATTCCCGGCAGGTCCAAGGGAGGAACACATGCAGAAAAAGTTTGAAACGCAGCTGGCCTATCGCCTGCTCGCGGGCGCCGCCATGCTCGCGCTCACCGTGCCCGCGCATGCCCAGGAAGCCGAAGAAGCGACCGACGGCAACGAGATCGTCGTGACCGCGACCAAGCGCAACGAAACGATCCAGGACGTGCCCTTCTCGATCGCCGCAGTGACTGCGGCTGACATCCAGAAGACTGGCGCCACGAACATCGAGGACATCGCCCGCAACGTTGCCGGTCTGACCGTCCAGAACCTCGGGCCGGGCCAGAGCCAGGTCTCGGTGCGCGGCGTTTCGGCCGGCCAGATCGTCCGCGACCAGCCGGGCGTGAAGGAGCAGGTCGGCGTCTACCTCGATGAATCGGTGATCTCGCTCTCGCTGTTCACCCCTGATTTCGATCTGTTCGACCTCAACCGCGTCGAAACACTGCGCGGCCCCCAGGGCACGCTGTTCGGTTCGGGTTCGGTCGGCGGCACTGTCCGCTACATCACCAACCAGCCGAAGCTGGGCGTGACCGAAGGCACGGTCGAAGCCGGCATCAACACCTTTGATGGCGGCTCGATGGGTTATGGCGCCAAGGGCGCCGTCAACCTGCCGATGGGCGAAAAGGCCGCACTGCGTGTGGTTGCCTATGGCGAGAAGTTTGGCGGGTTCATCGACGCAATCGGCCCGGCGGCCGGTGAAGACGTCAACGATGGCCGCCGTTTCGGCGGGCGCGTCAGCCTGCTGCTGGAACCGGCTGACGGCATCAAGATCACCCCGCGTATCATTTACCAGGATGTCCAGGCCAACGGCTTCAATCGCGCCGAGCGCTACAACCTCTATTACAACCCCCTTATCAGCGCGACCCAGGTCCTGCCGGAGAACACCCAGTACCTGAAGCTGCGTGAAGAGTTCCGCGACAAGACCACACTGGCTGACCTCAACGTCAGCATCGACCTGGGCGAAACTGCCCAGCTGACCTCGGTCACGAGCTACATCAACCGCGACATCCTGGTCAGCCGCGATGCCTCGGCGCTGACCGGCTCGGTCTATGTCTCGTTCGCGGGGGCTGCGGCTGCTGCGGCGGGCGGCGCCGGGCTGGCCTCGAACCTGCTCGACACCACCAAGCTCAAGCAGTGGACCCAGGAACTGCGTCTCGCTTCGACCGGCGAAGGCCCGCTGCAGTGGGTGATCGGCGGCTTCTACAGCGATGTCGACCGCACCTATGCCCAGCGCCTGCCCACCCCGGGTGCCGACGCATTCAGCCAGATCTTCCTGAATGCCGCTGCGGGCGGACTTCCGGTTGCGGCTACCTACAACGGCTTCCCGGCCAACTCGCCCTACAACGCGGACATCCCCTACAAGATCAAGCAGTGGGCGCTGTTCGGCGAAGCCAGCTACAAGTTCGGCGAGTTCAAGCTGACTGCCGGTGGCCGCTACTATGACTTCAACGAAACGCGTGACTTCATCTCGGGCGGGATCTTCGCCAATGGCGACGTCTTCCGGGGCGACAAGACCAGCTCGAGCGGTTTCACCCCGCGCTTCATCCTGTCCTATGAGGCCAGCAACGATCTGTCGTTCAACCTCCAGGCCTCGAAGGGCTTCCGTCTCGGCGGCGTCAACGATCCGCTCAACATCCCGCTCTGCTCGGGTGGAGCGACCGGTCCGGATGCCCGCACTTACGGCGGCCGTCCGAGCTACAAGGATGAGACGCTGTGGAACTATGAAGCCGGCGTGAAGGCGGCGGGCAACGGCTTCACCTTCAATGCGGCGGTGTTCTACAACGACATCCGCAACCTGCAGGTTACGGCCGATGCCGGTTCCTGCTCGTCGCGCGTCGTCTTCAATGTGCCGAAGGCGCATAGCGCGGGCGTCGAAGTGGAAATCGGCTTCAAGCCAGCTCCGGGCTTCGAATTCTCGCTCAACGGCAGCGTCACGGACTCGAAGTTCGACAGCTCGGTGGTTGATGCCGGTGGTGCTGTGATCGCCGGGATGCGCGATGGCAACCGTCTGCCGACCGTGCCGAAGTTCCAGATGGCGGCCAATGCCAGCTACGTTACCGCAGTGAGCGACGGTCTCGACTGGTCGATCAACGCCAGCTTCCAGCACGTCGGCAACCGCTATACCCAGCCGGGTGACCAGGAAGCAGGCTCGGGTTCGTTCACGAACTCGCTGTTCTACAACCCGGCCAACGGGGCCTTCGGCAGCGGCACCTACAACTTCGGCAATTACCTGCTGCCGAGCTACAACCTGGTCAACCTGTCGACCGGGCTGGAGTGGGAAAATGGCCTTTCGGTCATGGTCTACGTGAACAACCTGTTCAACGAGACCCCGCTGCTTTCGCTTGATCGCGAACGCGGTGGCCGTGCCCGCATCGGTTACAATGTCGGCAGTCCGCGCAAGTATGGCCTGACCGTCCGCCAGAGCTTCTAAGCCTGGCACCAGCCTGAAGCAGGGGCCCGGTTGCGCAGGCAGCCGGGCCCTTTGCTTTTGGGGTTAGTGGAGCTCGGCCTTGATGAAATCGGCCGCCCGCTCGCCGATCATGATCGAGGGGGCATTGGTATTGCCCGAGACCAGCCGCGGCATGATCGAGGCATCGGCCACCCACAGCCCGTCGATCCCGCGCAGCTTCAGCGTCGGATCGACCACGCAGTCGGCATCGCCGCCCATCCGGCAGGTGCCGACCGGGTGATAGACGGTATCGGCGCGGCTGCGGATCAGGGCGTCGACCGCTTCGTCATTCGCCAGATCGACCGGCTGGCGCGGGGTGCCGCCATAGGCCGCCAGGGCACCGGCTTCGGTAATGCGATACATCAGCCGCACCCCGGCGCGCAGCGTGGCAATATCGCGCGGATCGTCGAGGAAGTTGGGATCGATCGCCGGGGCCGCAGCCGGATCGGCCGAATTGAGCCGCACCGTGCCGCGACTTTCCGGACGCAGCACGCAGGCGTGGATCGAAAAGCCGTGCCCCTTCACTTTGGTGCGGCCGTGATCTTCCAGCATGGCCGGGACAAAGTGGTACTGGATATCGGGTGCCGGAAGATCCGGGTTGGAGCGCCAGAAGCCGCCAGCCTCGGCAAAGCAGGTGGTCATGATTCCGGTCCGCTTCAGGCGGTGTTCGATCACCGCCTTGGCCATCTTCCAGGTGCCCGCCAGACTGTCACCAATGAAATCGAGCGAGCCCGTCTCCCAGCTGGCGACGAAATCGATGTGGTCCTGCAGGTCCTCGCCCACTGCCGCCTTGTCGAGCAGGACGGGAATGCCCTTGTCCTTGAGGTGCGCGGCTGGGCCGATGCCGGAAAGCATCAGCACCTGCGGGCTGCCAAAGGCACCGGCCGACAGCACGACACCGCCGCTGGCGCGGATCACTTCGCGCTTGCCGCCGAAACGGGCCTGGACGCCGACCGCGCGGCCATTCTCGACCACGATCTTCTCCACCAGCGCGCCGGTGCGGATCGACAGGTTGGGACGCGGGGTCAGATAGGCCCGCGCCGCCGACCAGCGCTCGCCGCCCTTCTGCGTCACCTGGTAGATCCCGAAGCCGTCCTGGCGGGCGCCGTTGAAGTCATCGTTCTCGGGCAGCTGCAGCGCGGCCGCGCTGGCGACAAAGGCTTGGCTGCCCGGGCTGGGCCAGCGCTGGTCCATGACGTTGAGCGGCCCTTCACCGCCATGCCATTCGTTGCCGCCGCGCTCGTTGCCCTCTGACCGCCTGAAATAGGGCAGGACATCCGCATGGCTCCAGCCGGTGCAGCCGAGCTGAGCCCACTGGTCGTAGTCGAAGTGGTTGCCGCGGATATAGACCATGGCGTTGATCGCGCTTGATCCGCCCAGGCCGCGACCCCGCGGCTGGTAGCCGATCCGGCCATTGAGGCCCTTCTGCGGGACCGTATCGAACCGCCAGTTCGACTTTTCCGGGATGAAGGGCATGAAGCCGGGGGTCTTGACCCGGATCGTGTCGTTGTCCGGCCCGGCCTCAAGCAGGCAAACCCGGCGCTTGCCGTCTTCCGAAAGGCGTCCCGCGACCGCGCTGCCGGCGCTGCCGCCACCGATCACGATGATATCGAACTGATCCATGTCTGGCTCTCTCCACTTTGTGCGAGAGCGTTAAGCGACCGGTTAAGAGCCTGCAATCCTATTCCGCCGGGTCAGCCAACTGGCGAGCCTGCCAGCGCGCACGGATCGTGTCGGATGTGTCGCGGCTGCCGTCGTGGGTCCAGCCGGGCGGACGCCAGAGATAGGACAGCTTGTGCTGCCAGGGCGCGCTCCAGACGTCTTTCGCAATTCCGATCCATTCATGGAACACGGCGTAAAGCAGGTTGAAGGTGCCGAGCTGGCGGACAATCCCGTAGCGGATCGGCTCCTCGTCCACCTCGGGCACGAAGGTGCCGAACATCCGGTCCCAGACGATGAAGACCCCGGCGTAGTTCGAATCGAGATAGCGCGGGTTGGTGGCGTGGTGGACCCGGTGGTGGCTGGGCGTGTTCATTACCGCCTCGAACCAGCGCGGGAAGCGCCGAATCGCCTCGGTGTGGATCCAGAACTGGTAGATCAGGTTCACCCCGCCGCAGAACAGGACCATCGCCGGATGAAAGCCGACTGCGGCGAGTGGCAGCTTGAACAGGAACGACAGCGCCAGCCAGCCGGTCCAGGTCTGCCGCAGCGCGGTTGAGAGGTTGTAGTGCTGGCTGGAATGGTGGTTGACGTGGCTGGCCCAGAACCAGCGCACCCGGTGGGCGCTGCGGTGGAACAGGTAATAGAGCAGGTCGTCCAGCA
This sequence comes from Sphingomonadaceae bacterium, assembly GCA_965284665.1. Classification (GTDB taxonomy): domain Bacteria; phylum Pseudomonadota; class Alphaproteobacteria; order Sphingomonadales; family Sphingomonadaceae; genus Novosphingobium. The sequence goes on from OZ260108.1 coordinate 576,600, forward strand.
CGAAGCACAGGATCCAGGCCCACCAGGTCCAGGGCACGGTGGCGAGACGATGCTCCCACAGCCAGATCATCAGGGCATAGATCGCGCCCCCGAAGATCAGCCCTGCGACCGTACTGCCGAGGCCAAAGGCGAGCGAGACCAGCGTATCGCGCGGTTCGTACTTTTCGGGCGCGGTGCGCCGCGCCCAGACCATCTCGATCAGGATCAGCAGGATGAAGAAGGGGACGGCATAGTCGACCGGATTGGGCAGCTTAGGCATGTCGGCCTCCTGCCGGTGGCAGGCGGCGCAGGCCGGCAGCCCAGACCCCGGCCGCCTCGCCCAGGTGCAGCGTGACTGTGCCGAAGGTCTTTTCGCCCGTGCCGATCGTCAGGAACCCGCGATCGAGCCGTGCTTCGGTTGACGCATCGAGCAGGCGGGCGACCCAGGCCGCGCCATGGCGGCGCAGCAGCATCTGTTGTCCGTTGGCATCGCGCAGCAGCGCGCCGATCCCGGCCTTGTCGAGCGCGATATCGACCGGTTCGAACCCTTCGACCGCTTCATTGGCGAGCAAGCGGGCGTGATTGGCATTGCGGATCCGCACATCGCCGCCCAGCCCCATCGAGCGCGCCAGCCAGGCAAGGCCAAGGATCGCGACCAGCGAGGCCCCGAACTTCGCCAGATCGATCCAGACCCCCTCCATCGCGGCTTAGGCGCTCCGGGCCTTGAGCATGTCCATCAGCGGGCGCACCGGCGCAACGTCATAGCCAGCCGCGGCTGCCTGGGCTGTAACGGCTTCCAGGTCGGCTCCCTTGCTGGCTTCGGCCAGCGCCCACAGCAAGGTCGAACGGGTGCCCGAACGGCAATAGGCCAGCACCTTGCCCGCTGCGCCCCCCAGCGCCTCGGCCATGGCTTCGACCTGAGGGCCAGAGAAACCGGCGTGAGTCACCGGGATGGCCACATAGCCCATGCCCAGGGCGCGGGCTGCCGCCTCGATCTCGGCGCCCGGTACCTGGTCGTCGCTTTCCCCTTCGGGCCGGTTGTTGATGACCAGGCTGACACCATCGGCCTTGGCTGCGGCCAGATCGGCGATGGTAATTTGCGGGCTGGCAAGCACATGGTCGGACAGGCGGCGGAACATCGGCAGGGCACCTTTGCGTGGGTCAGCTTCATTCCTCGCCTAGCCCCCGCCACGGGCGATGCCAAGGGGGTGGTGCAGCAGCACCTGTAACTGGTTCATCTGGCAGAAATGTCACACCGATCAGCGGCACTGGGCAGCGCACTCGATTCGATTCGCCAAGGGGCTGCAGATCGGTTATCACCAGCCTTGCAGCGTTGTGGGCCAGATTCCGCCACGTCTGCCTCCCCGGTGCGTTTCGTCCGCGCGGCCTGGGTTGCGAGCCGGCGGACGATACGAAAGTGCGTTCGGGTTTATGGGTTTTGATAGAGGACGTCGCGGCCGTGGCCGTGACAAGCGCGACGGGTTTGGCGAAGAAGGTTTCGATCCGTTTGCAGGCGGCGGTGATCGTTTCGGTGGCGGTGACCGTTTTGGCGGTGGCGGTGGTGACCGCGGCGGCTTCGGCGGCCCTGGACGCGGCTTTGGCGGCGGTGATCGCGGCGGCTTCGGTGGCGGCGCACCGCGTGGCGGTGGCGGCTTCGGCGGCGGTGCACCGCGCGGCGGCGGTGGCGGCGGAATGCCGGCCCAGGTCGTTGGCGAAGGTTCTGGCACGGTCAAGTTCTTCAATGCCGGCAAGGGCTTTGGCTTCATCCAGCGCGATGAAGGCGGCGAAGACGTGTTCGTGCACATCAGCGCGGTCGAGCGCGCCGGGCTGGAAAGCCTGGCCGAAGGTCAGACGCTGAAATTCACGCTGGTCGATCGCGGCGGCAAGATTTCGGCCAGCGATCTCGAGATCGTTGGTGACCTGATCGAAGCGCCCAAGCGCGAAGCCGCGCCGCAGCGCCAGCTGACGGGTGAGAAGGCGACCGGGACGGTCAAGTTCTTCAACTCGATGAAGGGCTTTGGCTTCATCACGCGTGATGACGGCCAGCCCGATGCCTTCGTGCACATCAGCGCGGTTGAGCGTTCGGGCATGTCTGGTCTCAACGAAGGTGACCGGGTTGAGTTCGACATCGAAGTCGACCGACGAGGCAAGTATTCGGCCGTGAACCTGACGCCGCTGCAGGCCTAACCTGCCAGCGCCGGTCCCGGGGTTGCCCCGGGGCATTACACGGCCTAGAACACCGCAGATGGCGGCCCTTAACGGGGCCGCCATTTGTCGTTTTCCAATTCATGCATATCTCGCATCCAGCAAAGGAATTCAGCGATGTCGATCACTCCGCTCATGCCAGTCTACCCCCGCTGTGGCTTTCGCCCGGTGCGCGGAGAGCACTGTCACCTGATCGGGGAAGACGGGCAGCGATATCTCGATTTCGCCGCCGGCATTGCAGTCAACCTGCTGGGCCATTCGCACAAGGGCCTGATCGGCGCGATCCAGAAGCAGGCCGAAACGCTGATGCATGTGTCGAACCTCTATGGCAGCCCGCAGGGTGAGCACCTGGCTCAACGGCTGGTCGACCTGACCTTTGCCGACACCGTGTTCTTCACCAATTCCGGGGCCGAGGCAGTGGAATGCGCGATCAAGACGGTGCGCGCCTATCACAGTCATGTCGGCAACGATCACAAGTTCGAGATCATCACCTTCAAGAACGCCTTCCACGGGCGGACCATGGCAACGATCAGCGCCTCCAACCAGGAGAAGATGCACAAGGGCTTCCACCCGCTCCTGGCCGGCTTCAAGTACGTCGACTTTGACGATCTGGAAGGCGCCAAGGCGGCAATCGGCCCGAACACCGCCGGCTTCCTGGTTGAGCCGGTCCAGGGCGAAGGCGGGATCCGTCCGGCTTCCGACGAATTCATGCAGGGCCTGCGGGCCCTGGCCGATGAGCATGACCTGCTGCTGGCGCTCGACGAGGTGCAGTGCGGCGTGGCCCGTTCGGGCACGCTCTATGCCTATGAGCAGCATGGCATCAGCCCGGATGTGGTTGCCACTGCCAAGGGCCTGGGCGGTGGCTTCCCGATCGGCGCCTGCCTGGCGACCGAAAAGGCCGCGCGCGGCATGGTGATCGGCACCCACGGCTCAACCTATGGCGGCAATCCGCTGGCCATGGCCGCCGCCGAAGCCGTGCTCGATGCCGTTGCCAACGATGAATTCCTCGCCCAGGTCCGCACCACCAGCGAGCGCCTGCGCAGCCGGCTGGAGCAGTTCATCGGCAATTACCCGGACCTGTTCGAGCTTGTCCGCGGCAAGGGCCTGATGCTGGGAATCAAGATGAAGTTCGAAACCCGTGGCTTTGTAGCGCACCTGCGTGACAACCACCACCTGCTGACGGTCGCCGCCGGCGACAACACGCTGCGCCTGGTGCCGCCGCTGGTGATCGGCGATGCCGAGATCGACGAGTTCTTTGACAAGCTCTCGGCCGGTGCGGCCAGCTACCAGCCGCCGGAACCCACCGCATGACCCGGCACTTCCTGAACCTTGTCGATGCGGGGGGCGATGGCCTTGCCGCCATGCTGAACGATGCGCTTGATCGCAAGGCGGCGCGGGCCAGCTGGCCGAAGGGCCAGCCGGACGCCGATGCGCCGCTGGCCGGTCATGTCCTGGCCATGGTGTTCGAGAAGAACTCGACCCGCACCCGCGTTTCGTTCGACATCGCGATGCGCCAGCTCGGCGGCAGCGCGATCACGCTTGAATCCGGCACGAGCCAGCTCGGCCGGGGCGAGACCATTGCCGATACGGCGCGCGTGCTCAGCCGGATGGTCGATGCGATCATGCTGCGCACCGACGATCACGCCAAGATCGAGGAACTGGCCCACCATGCCACCGTGCCCGTGATCAACGGCCTGACCGACGAAAGCCACCCCTGCCAGATCATGGCCGATCTGCTGACCCTGCTGGAGCGCGGCAAGGCCCTACCGGGCCTGGAAGTGGCCTGGCTCGGCGATGGCAACAACGTGCTCAACTCGATCATCGAGGCGGCCGGCCTGCTGCACTTTAATGTCCGGGTCGGTACGCCCAAGGGCTATGAGCCTGACGCCGGCTACATCGAGCGCGCCCGCACGCTCGGCGCAACCATCACCCTCACCAACGATGCTGCCGAAGCGGCGCGCGGGGCAGACGTGGTGGTAACCGACACCTGGGTCTCGATGGGCCAGGACCATGCCCACAACAAGCTGGCGGCGATGGCGCCGTTCCAGGTTGATGCGCAGCTGATGGACCTTGCCGGGGCGCGCGCAACCTTCCTCCACTGCCTGCCTGCGCACCGCGGCGAGGAAGTGACCGATGCCGTGATCGATGGTCCGCAGTCGGCCGTGTGGGACGAGGCCGAGAACCGCATCCATGCCCAGAAGAGCGTGCTGCGCTGGGCCTTCGGTCAGCTGTGAGCCTGCCCGAGCATATCGCGGCGGGCGAAACCGGCTATGATCGGGTGCTGCGCTTCTCGATCCCGGATCGCAATGCCCGGGGCCGGGTGGTGCGGCTCGGGCCCGTGCTCGATACGATCCTGACCGCGCATGATTACCCGCCGCCGATCCGCCGCCTCCTGGCCGAAGCCCTGGTGCTGGCGGCGCTGCTCGGCACACTGCTGAAGGACGAGGATAGCCAGCTGACCATGCAGGCCCAGACCGAGGCGGGCGTGGTTGACCTGCTGGTCTGCGATTACCGCAATGGTGAGCTGCGCGGTTATGTCCGGCACGATCCGGAGCGGCTGGCCATGCTGGGCCGCGATCCCTCGCTCTATGCGCTGTTCGGCAAGGGCTATCTGGCGGTCACTTTCGATCTTGCCACCACGGGCCAGCGCTACCAGGGGATCGTTCCGCTTGAGGGCGCCAGCTTGGCAGAGGCCTGCGAGAGCTACTTTGCCCAGAGCGAGCAGGTGCCGACCCTGATACGCGTCGGGATCGGTGATGGTTCGGCTGGCTGCATTGGTGCCGGTATCCTGGTCCAGCACCTCGCCGAAGGCGAGGAAGGCCGCGAGCGGCTGCATGTGAAGCTGGACCATCCGGAATGGGAGCACGTCGCGGTGCTGGCCGGCAGCACGCGCCCGGAAGAACTGGTCGATCCGGACCTCTCGCTGGAGGCGCTGGTCTGGCGGCTGTTCCATGACGAATCCGAGGTTCGGGTCGAAATGGGCCGGCTGCTTCAGCGCGGTTGCCGCTGCTCGATTGCCCATTACGAGAGCGTACTGGCCAGGTTCCCTGAAGCCGAGCGGATTGATATGCGCAACGATGCCGGCTTGATCGAGGTCGACTGCGCATTCTGCTCGAAGCTGTTCCAGATCGAGATATGACAACGGTTCGTCGATAGAAATACACGTTTGGCCGGTGGTCGTCGCTATGTTACAAGCGAAAACCCGTTGCCTGTCCGTTCGTTAGGACAAATGGGGCAATCGGGGGGAGAGGCGGCATGCACAAGTTGCTGATGCGAGCGATTGCCGTGGCCCTGGCGGGCTGGGCGGCGCTGGCCGTGCCGGCCTCCAGCCAGCGCCCGGCACTGGCCATGCTTGACCAGATCGAGCCCGGCCGATGGGAGATCCGGCTCCGCGATGGCAGCCGCCGGACCTACCCGGTGTGCGTCGACAATGGCCGCAAGCTGATCCAGCTGCGGCACGAAGCCCTGAATTGTGAGCGGCTGGTGATTGATGACCGGGCTGATGAGGTGACCGTGCAGTACACTTGCCGCGGTCGCGGCTATGGCCGAACCTCGATCCGCCGAGAAACCGGCCGGCTCGTCCAGATCGAGACTCAGGGCATTGCCGAAGGCTTGCCGTTCGAGTTCGCGGCCGAAGCCCGCCGCACCGGTGACTGCGGCGGCTGAACACAGCGCGGTTGCCATGGGGCTGCGCGCAGGCTAGCCCGGTAACAATGTCTTCCGCTGCCAATTCCCCACAGCGCCAGGCTGTCGTGCTCTTGTCAGGTGGCCTCGATTCGATGGTGGTCGCTGGCCTCGCGCAGGAAGCCGGTTACGCGGTCAACGCGCTGACGATCGACTATAATCAGCGCCATCGGCGCGAACTGGACGCCGCCAGCGCAATCGCCAGGCGGATCGGGGCGCTGCGCCATGTGATCCTGCCGCTCGATCTATCGCGGTTCGGCGGTTCGGCGCTGACCGACGATATTGCCGTGCCCAAGGACGGGGTCGGACTGGACATCCCGGTGACCTATGTGCCGGCGCGCAACCTGGTATTCCTGTCGCTGACGCTGGCCTGGGCCGAGGCGCTGGGGGTGCGAGACCTGTTTATCGGCGTGAACGCGCTGGACTATTCGGGCTATCCCGATTGCCGGCCGGAATTCATCGCCGGGTTCCAGGACCTGGCGCGGCTGGCGACCAAGGCCGGCGCCGAAGGCGCTGAATGGCAGATCCATGCGCCGCTGCAATTCCTCGGCAAGGCGGAAATCGCCGCCGAGGCACAGCGGCTGGGGCTTGATGCGGGGCTGAGCTGGTCCTGCTATGATCCGCAGCCGGATGGCTCGGCCTGCGGTCTGTGCGACAGTTGCCGGTTGCGCCGCGAAGGCTTTGCCAAGGCCGGGCTGGTCGATCCGACCCGCTATGCGGCCTGATAGAACAAGAGTGACAGGGAGAGACCAGGTGAACGAAGCGCAGGATGAAGGTGCCGCTCCGCGGGAAGCCACGGCCTATAGCTGGTACGTGCTCGGCGTCCTGGTTGTCGTGTACATCCTCAACTTCATCGACCGGCAGATCATTTCGATCCTGGCGCTGGAGATCAAGGCCGATCTCAACCTGACCGATAGCGACATGGGCTTCCTCGGCGGGGCCGCCTTTGCCGTGTTCTATGCCCTGTTCGGCATTCCGCTCGGCCGGCTGGCTGATAACTGGAGCAGGGTGAAGCTGCTTGCCATCGGCCTGGCGCTCTGGTCGACCATGACCGCGCTGTCCGGTTTTGCCCGCAGCCAACTGACCCTGACCCTGGCGCGCATGGGCGTCGGCATCGGCGAGGCGACGGCCAGCCCGACGGCCTATTCGCTCATTTCCGACTATTTCCCCAAACGCCAGCGGGCCACAGCGCTCGCGATCTACTCCTCGGGTCTGTATCTGGGCGGGGGCGTGTCGTTGCTGATCGGGGCCAAGATCAGCAAGGTCTGGAACGCAACGTACCCCGATGGCGGTCCGCTCGGTCTGGTCGGCTGGCACGCAGCCTTCCTGGCTGTCGGTATCCCCGGCATCCTTGTCGCCCTGTGGGTGGCGACGCTGCGCGAACCGGTTCGGGGCGCAATGGATGGCACGCCCAGCAAGAGCTCGGACCGACCCTTTGCTGAATTCTTTGCTGATCTCTCAACTATCGTCCCGCCCTTCACGCTGCTGGGCGCTGCCCGCCGGGGCCTCGGGCCGCTGGCGGTCAATGTGCTGGTGGCCATCGGGCTGTGCAGCTTTGCCTGGGTGATGATCCAGTTGACCGGCAACTTGCCGCAATGGTCAGCCGTGGCGCTGGGCTATTATGCGGTGTTCTCCTGGGCAAGTGTGCTGCGCCAGAAGGATCCGGCCACTTTCCGCCTGATCTGGGGCACACCGGCCTTCATCTGCACGACGCTGGGCTATTCGATGGTCTCGCTGGCGGCCTATGCCCTGGCCTTCTGGTCGGCGCCCTATGCCGAACAGGTCCTCAAGCTGCCCAAGGACCAGCTGGCCTTCTGGCTGGGTGCCAATGGCGCGGTCAGCGGCTTCCTGGGCGTGATCATCGGCGGCCGCGTGGCCGATGGGTTGCGGGCAAAGAATCCTGCAGGGCGGATTCTGGTGATCCTGTTCGGCGTGATCGCACCGGTCCTGCCGATCTGGATTGGCTATACCACGCCCAATCCGGTGCTGTTCTATGTGATGAACTTCCTGGCGGGTCTGTTCGGGGCAGCGGCACTTGGTGCAGCGGCGGCGACGACCCAGGACCTGGTCCTGCCGCGGATGCGCGGCACGGCAACGGCCTCGTTCTTCCTGGGGACCACACTGGTCGGCCTATGCTTCGGCCCTTACATGGTCGGGCAGGTTTCTGACCTGGCCGGCAGCATGGTTGATGGCAAGCTGGTTGGCGATCTGCGCACGGGGATCCTGTCGCTGATCGCCGTCGCGCCAATCGCGGTAGTCTTGCTGTTCTATGCTTACAAGGCTGTGCCGCAGGCCGAAGCGACCCTCGCCGAGCGCGCTGGCGAGAACGCCTAACGCGACCGCGTCAGGCGCGCTTGAGCACTCCGCAAGCAATCCGCGCACCGCTATTGCCCGAAGGATCGGTGCGGTAGTCATCGGCCGCTGCATGAAGCACCACGCTGGTGCCATCGGCATCGAACAGTGCCGCATCGATCGCGGCGCTGTCCATGCCCAGACTAGCCTGGGCCGAGCCCCGACCATCGGCATCGATCGTGATGTTGGGCAGATCGCCCAGGTGCGCACCTTTGGGGTTGTCCTTGCCGTGCTGGTGCCCGCCCGGATTGAGGTGCGGCCCCGCGCTGGCGAACGGGGCTTCACACTTGCCGACAGCATGGAGATGCATGCCGTGGACCGAGCCGGGGCTACCGGCAATGTCGACGCGGACCAAGGTTTCGCCTCCGCTCCGCGTGAGCACCGCCGTGCCGACAATGTGGCCGTCTGCTGCGGACAGCTCGGCCGTGCCAAGATTGCTGACCCGGCTGTCAGCGGTGGTGCAGCCGGCCAGGACGAGGGCGGCGAATGCGGGTGGAATAAAGCGCAGCATCGAACTCTCCAACTCGCCCCCTCACTCAAAGGAAAGGGGGCCGGATTGCTCCGACCCCCTGAACCTTTAGCGCCTTGCGGCAGCTGATTACATGCCCGAACCCGGACCGTAGGTGATTTCCACCCGGCGGTTCTGGAGTTCGCGGACGCCGTCAGCAGTCGGCACGCGCGGGTTGTTTTCACCGAAGCCCTGGCTTGTGATGGCGCCATCGGCGATACCACGCGAGGTCAGGTAACCACGGACCGACGCGTTGCGACGCTCCGACAGGCCCTGGTTGTACTTCGGCGTACCCGAACGGTCGGCATAGCCAGCCAGCATGATCGGAACGTTGGCGCAGTTGGCATAAGCCGTGACGGCGCTGTCGAGGATCGAAGCCGCTTCCGGAGTGATGTCCGACTTATCCCAGTCGAAGAACACAATGTACGGGCCCTTGTTGCAGACCGGAGCCGGCGGCGGGGGCGGCGGAGGCGGCGGAGGCGGCGGCGGCGGGGGCGGGGGCGGCGGGGGCGGCGGCGGAGCAACCGGCTCCGGAGCGCCACCGAAGTTGTAGCCGAGCGTCAGCAGCAGCGAGTGCGAGCGGAAGCGGGTACGGATGTTGCGACCGCCGGTATTCACCAGATCGTTGTGAGCCTGGTTGAAGAAGCGATACTTCAGACCAACGTCGATGTTGTCGCTGATCGGGGTGCGAACGCCAGCCAGAGCCTGCCAAGCGAAACCCGTGTCCGAATCGACGAGCGACAGCGGCGAGTTGGGCGAGAGGATTACGGCATTCTTGACGCGGCCGACACCAACACCGCCACCAACGAAGCCCTGCAGGCCATCGTCGGGCCCGAAATCGAGCAGGCCGTTGACCATGAAGCTGAGCGCTTCCGCGCCGCCGCCAACATTGGCGTCGGTATAACGCGCGGTGACAGTCGAGAAGGCCTTCTCTTCAGCGCGGCGATAGCTGGCTTCGGCTTCAAGGCGGAAACCGCCGAAGTCGTAACCAACGATGCCACCGAAGTCGTAGCCGGTCTTCAGGTCCAGCGAACCTTCGTTGTTCAGGCCAGTGAAGTTCTTGATGTCTTCGACGATCATGCCACCGGCATCAGCTTCGACGTACCAAGAATCATCGCGGGCCATGGCAGGCGTCGCGAGGGCCGAGGAGGCAAGTGCCATCCCAATGACCAGTTTCCGCATTATCGTTTTCCCCTTTTAACAGGATTGAACCACCGAGTTCGTGCGTGTCTAACTATATCGCATAGCCTGTGCAAGCGGGCAAAGCGCGGAACTGTTGCATTAATGTCGCGATTCCGGGTTCTCTCCTCGCGAAAAAGTGTCACTTCGTCGCCTCGGCTACACAGTTGGCAGAACTCCGGCCGTCACCTGCGAGTCGATCAAGGCGGCAATCGCTGCGCGGGCCTGCGTGTCTGTCACCGTTCCGCCTGTGGGGAGCGCCGGTTTGGCGGGGGCCTTCCACGTGCCTGAATGGAGCAGTTCCTGGCCGGTTGCGCGGTTGAACAGGCGCAAGCCGTCGCGCGGCGGTTGGAACATCCACTGGCCCTGTTGAAAGGACGCTACTTCGCCCGCATGGCCGCTCCAGACGCCGGTTGCACCCGCGGCGACCAGCCAGCATTGCCCTTCCTGCGGCGCGGCGGGAGGCGTGGCTGTTTGTGCTTCCATGGCGCAGTGCAGCAAGGCATCAAGTCGGGCGAGGCCTTCATTGACGAAGACTTCCTTCTGGGCCTGACCGGCAGGCGTGGCTATGCTGCGGCCCGCGCAGTGATTCCGGTTCGCCCTCCGAGTAGAGCATGGCGATGGCACCGCTCGGCCAGACCAGCCGCCGCAGCGAAGGCTCGAACTGCGGGCGCTGCTGCGGCAGGCCGATCGACAGCAAGCCGCTTTCGCCTTCGACCATCACCGAACGCACTTCACCCAGCGAGGCCCCGACCAGCGCAATCCGCGCCGCCGGGACTCGCTCGGCAATGTCCCGGATCCATTCGGCCCCGGCGCGGGTCTTGCCAAAGCCGCGCCCGGCCAGGATCAGCCACAGCTGCCAGTCACTCTTCGGCGGCAGTTGTGCTGCGCGCGCCCAGATCGACCAGATGTGATCAAAGTCCTCGCGCTCCGGCTTCGGCAGGCGCCGCAGCCAGGCGTGGCGCTCAGCCTCGGGCATGCCGAGCAGCTCCTCGACCTTGGCCTGGTCCGTCATTCGTCACCGCCCTCGGCCGCCAGTCGGCGCTGGCGCATTTTCTCCAGCTTGGCATTGATCGCCTGGACGATCGCATCGGATTCCTCGCGGGTCCGCACCGCCCTGAACCGAGCGGTCGCGTCGCGGTGGGCGGCGAGCAGCCGCAGCGCGGCGGCATTGTCATAGGTCCGCACCCCGCGCTTGGCGCCGGCGGCGGGCTTGATCTCACCCTCGCGCAAGCGGCGCAGCAGCTCCATCTCGAGCAGGTCATACCCCTCGCTCAGCGCTTGCTGCCAGGCGCGGTTGAATTCGGCCGATTGGCGGCGGGCTTCATAGGCCGTGCTGGTGCAGACCCCGGCCTTGCGCGCGGCGGCGCTGACATTCGAGGTGGCGGCCAGTTCGGCCAGGAAAAGGCGCGACCAGTCGGTCAGGCGGAGCTTGCGCAACGGCGCAGCCCCGGGCTTCGGCTTGTCCGGCATGGCGTGGTCCTGTGATTGGAGTGGCGAGGCGGCCGGCGCCGGTGAATCGGTCTATCGCGATGTTCCTGATATATACCGAAACAGCGTTACAATGTCAAGCATAAATAACCAATACGGTTATCGATGCACCGAGCTTGCCGCCCTTGCCCTGCCCCTCTAAACACCGCCGCGGAAGGGGAATCCAATGCTGCGCCGCCTGTACGAGTGGACCATGGCCAAGGCCGCGCACCCGCATGCCGAGGGCTGGCTGGCGCTGTTCGCCTTTGTCGAGGCCAGCTTCTTCCCGATACCGCCGCACCCGCTGCTGGGGCTGATGTGCCTGGCCGAACCCAAGAAGGCGGTGCGGTTCGCCATGATCGCCACCTTTGCCTCGGTGCTGGGCGGGCTGCTGGGATACGCCATCGGCTATGCGCTCTACGATACGGTCGGCACCCAGCTCATCGCCGTCCTCGGCCTGTCCGAAAGCTTCCCCAAGGCGGCCTGCTATCTGCGCGAATTCGGGGCCGAGATCATCATGATCAAGGGGGCGACCCCCATTCCGTTCAAGCTGCTGACGATCACCGCCGGGTTCATCGCCATGCCGCTGGTGCCCTTCATCCTCGCCAGCATCGTCAGCCGCTCGATCAGCTTCATGATCGTGGGCGTGCTGTTCCGGATGTTCGGCGCGCCGATCAAGGCCTTCATCGACAAGTACCTGGGCCTCGCCACGGCCGGCTTCGTCATTGTTGTGGTTGGCGGCTTCATCGCGGTGGCCTATCTGGGCGGCGATGCGAAGGAATCGAGCGCCAAGTGCGCCGCTGTCGGAGCCATGCAGCCATGACCCAGCCCCGCATTCACCTTTACCACTGCGCCGATGCGCGTTCGTTCCGGGCGCTCTGGGCGCTGGAGGAACTGGGCCTGCCTTACGAGCTGACGCTGATGCCCTTCCCGCCGCGCGCCCGGTTTGAAGGATATCGCGATGTCAATCCATTGGGCACGGTCCCGGCCTGCCTGATCGACGGCCAGTTGATGACCGAAAGCGCGGCGATCCCGCACGTGCTGGCCACGCGCTTCGGTCCCTCCGATCTGGCGCTCGCTCCGGACGAGGCGGATTACCCCAGCTACATGAACTTCCTCGTCATGGGTGAGGCGACGCTGACTTTCCCGCAGACGATCCACTTGCGCTACACCCGGCTCGAACCCGGCCGCTGCCTCGAAGCGGCGGCGGATTACGCCCAGTGGTTCGGGGCGCGGCTGCACAATGCGCTCAAGCTGATGGGGCCGGAATATGCCTGCGCCGGCCGCTTCACCATGGCCGATGTCTCGCTGGGCTATGCCGTGATGCTGGCGCTGTCGATCGGGCTGGAAGAGCAGGTGCCCGAGGCGGCCCTTGCCTATCTCGACCGGCTCAGCCGCCGTCCGGCCTTCCAGCGCGCCAAGGACAAACAGAAGCGATGAAACACCGCACCGCTCTTGCCCTCGCCGCTGCATTGCTGGCCAGCCCGGCGCTCGCTCAGGATCTGCCCGAAGGCTTGCCGCCGCTCGGGCTCGCCAAGGCCTGCAAGCCGCCCAAGGACACGGTCGGCGGTCCTAACGATGCCGAGGCCAAGGCGCTCGCCAAGGGCCTGATTCCGGCCTGGACCGGCACCGAAACCAAGCCGCAGCAACTGGCCAAGCGGATGCAGACGTTGCAGGTGCCGGGCGTCAGCGTGGCGGTGATCCGGGGCGGCAAGGTTACCCTCGCGCGCGGCTGGGGCATTGCCGACATGGGCACCTGTGCCCCGGTTACCGCCGATACCCTGTTCCAGGCCGGTTCGGTGACCAAGGTGGTGACGGCAACGCTCGCCATGCAGGCAGTCAGCGGGAACAAGCATCCGCTCGATGCCGATATCAACTGGGCGCTGGCCCGCTGGCAGCTGCCCGGCAATCCGGCCTATCCGAAGGAACGCGCCACGCTGCGCCGTCTGCTGTCGCACAGCGCCGGGGTCTCCAACCCGGATTCGACCGGCTATCCGCCGGGTGCCGCCGCGCCTTCCTTGCTGGCGAACCTCTCCGGCAAAGGCGTCAAAGGCCAGCCGGTCCGCGTCATCGGCAAGCCCGGAACCTGGGACTATTCCAACGGCGGCTACCTGGTGGTCCAGGCCGCGCTCGAGGACATGACTGGTGAGAGCTTCGCCGCGCTTGCCCAGCGTGATGTGTTGCAGCGGGCGGGGATGACCCGCTCGACCTTCGCCCAACCGCCCGCTTCACCGCTGCTGGAAGCGACGGCCGCCGGCCATCACCTGGGCAAGCCCTTTGCCGACCGGTTCTACAACGTGGCCGAACTGGCGGCGGGTGGCATGTGGTCCACGCCGTCGGAGATCGCGCGCCTGCTGATCGCCCTGCGCGCCAGCTACAATGGCAGCGACCAGACGCTCCTGCCCCAGGCCGCCGCCCGCGAGATGGCCAAGGTCCAGGCCGGCAGCTGGGGTCTCGGCCTTGAACTGAAGGGGCAGGGGCCGGGCTTCACCTTCGGCCACGATGGGACCCGCTGGGGCATGTTCACCCGCGCCTTCATCCACGCCGAAAGCGGCGACGGGATCGTGGTGATGGCCAACGATTTCCGCGGGTTCGAGCTGGCCGACGAGCTCATCCGCGCCGCTGCCCAGCGCTATGGCTGGACCAGCCGCCAGCCGCGCGCGCTCGCCAGCCTGCCGGCTGATACCCCGCTCTACCTGCGCGGGACGATGAACGATTGGGGCACCAGCCTGCCGCTGCGCCGCGACGGTGCGCGCTATGTGGCAGAGGTCCAGCTGCCCGCTGGCCGCCACCAGTTCAAGCTGGCGACGGCGGACTGGGACCTACTCGCGCTGGGTCAGGGCGATGCAGCGGTACTCAAGGCCAATGGCGGCACCTTGCGGCTGGGCGCGCCGGGAACGGACATCACGTTCCAGACCGACCGTGCGGCAAACTGGCTGGTGACGCTCGACCGGCTGGAAACGGGGCGTCCGCGGCTGACGATTACGCCGCGCTGATCAGCGGGCGGCGACCGGCACCGTGTAATTGAGGCCGAGGCGTCCGCCGTCGGGATAGATCGTTTGCCCGGTCAGGTAGGAACTGTCCTCGCTCGCCAGGAACAGGGCGACTGCGGCCACTTCCTCGGGCTCGCCCGCCCGGCCCAGCGGGGTGCGGCTCATGATCCGGTCGCGCGCGGCTTCGTCCTCGGCCATGATCCCGCGCAGCATGTCGGTCATGATCGAGCCGGGGCCGATCGCGTTGACCCGGATGCCCCTGTCGGCCAGCGCCAGCGCGGTGACATTGGTCAGCTGCTTCATCGCCCCTTTGGAGACGACGTAGGGGATCTGGTTGGGGATCGCGAGCACAGCATTGACCGAGCTCATGTTGATCACCGCCGATCCAGGCCCCATCAGCCGCGCCGCCGCCTGGGTGCCCCACAGCGCGGACTTGAGGTTGGTGGCGAAGACCCGGTCGAAGTCTTCCTCGGTCAGATCGTCGAGGCTGGCCGGGTGGGTGATCCCGGCATTGTTGACCAGCACGTCAAGCCCGCCCCAGAGCTCCGCAGCGCGAGCAATCAGCGCCTCGACCCCCACCTTCTTCGCAACATCGACGATGAAGGCCTGTTGGCCCAGCGCCGCAGCCAGCGCTTCCACGCGGGCAGCGTCGATATCGGCCAGCAGCAGCTCTGCGCCCTCGTCGACAAACCGCTCGGCAATCGCCTTGCCGATCCCCTGCGCCGCGCCGGTGATGACGCAGCGCTTGCCCGCCAGGCGCGCCATCAGATGATCCCCACGGCCTTCCCGGCGCGCTGGAACATGCCGATGATGGTCTGAACCTGCTCGGCGGTGTGCTCAGCGCAGAGCGAGCAGCGCAGCAGGGTCATGTTAGCCGGGGTGGCCGGCGGGCGGGCGAGGTTCACGTAGAGCCCTTCCTTCAGCAGCGCTTCCCACATTGCCGCGCCCTTTTCGAGGTCGGGCATGATCACCGCGATGATCGCCGATTGCGGCTCGCTGGTGCCAAGCTGGAAGCCGGCCTCGGTCAGCCCCTTGTGGAGCACCTTCGAATTCTCCCACAGGTGCGCACGCTTGTTGCCGGCATGCATCAGCTTGCGGATCGAGGTGCAGGCAGTCGCCACCACGCTCGGCGGGAGCGAGGCGGTGAACACGTAGGGCCGGCAGACCAGCCGCAGGATCTCGAACTTCGGGTGGTTGGAAACGCAGAAGCCGCCGACCGTGCCGACCGACTTGGAGAAGGTGCCGATCACGAAATCGACATCGTCTAGCACGCCCTGGTCCTCGGCCACGCCGCGCCCGTTGGGGCCGATGAAGCCCATCGAATGCGCTTCGTCGACCAGCACCATCGCGCCGTGCTTCTTGGCGACCGCGATCATTTCCTTGAGCGGGGCAATATCGCCTAGCATCGAATAGACGCCTTCCAGGATCACCAGCTTGCCGGCGCCTTCGGGAATGCGGCCGAGGCGCTTGTCCATCGCCTCGATATCGTTGTGCTTGAACGGCACGACTTCGGCATCGCCCAGCTTGCAGCCATCCCAGATCGAGGCATGGCTGTCGATATCGAGCACGATGTAATCGCCCTTGCCGGCGACGGTCGAGATGATCCCAAGGTTGGCCTGGTACCCGGTCGAGAAGACCATGGCATGGTCCATCCCGTAAAATTCCTTGAGCGCTTCCTCGACCGCCTTGTGGCCAGAGTAAGTGCCGTTCAGCACGCGGCTGCCGGTGGTGCCAGCGCCGAAATCGTCGAGCGCCTGCTTGCCCGCCTCGATCACGTCGGGATCAAAGGTCATGCCCATGTAATTGTAGGTGCCCAGCAGGATCGTCTGGCGCCCGTTGCAGATCGCCTCGGTGGGGGAGACAACGCGCTCCATCACCAGGTTGAACGGGTCTTCCTGCCCCTGGGCGAGCAGGTTGGTGCGCAGCTCGATCAGCGGGTCGAACTTGGAAAACAGGTCGGTCTGGCTCATTGTCTTTGCCTCAAAATCCCTTGTTGTCATCCCCGCGAAAGCGGGGATCCACGGCGGGCCATTGGCCCATGGGTTCCCGCTTTCGCGGGAATGACACAATTTTTCTGTCAGCCCTGCAGCTTCACCACGGCATCGATCAGCTGGCCGTAATTCTCGATCTCGGCCTGCTGGTTCATGCTGATGATGATGTCGAACTCGTCCTCGATCGCGGCGACGAAATCCATCACGGTCAGGCTGTCGAACTCCAGGTCACCGGCAAAGGTGCTGGCGTCGGTGATCTCCACGCCCTTCTTGTTGAAGGGTTCGATGATCCCGGCGATCTTCTCGGCAGTGGCGGCGCGATCCATTGTCTTATGCTCCAATTGGCTTTGCGGCCCTCTGGCCGATGAATGGGGCGGAAAAGCGGCGTGAGGGCCGAAAAGTCAAGCCGGGGTCTTTTCCACCAACCCCTTCACCGCCACCATGAACGGCCCGATCGAGACCGGCTTGGCGAGATAGCCCTCGGCCCCGGCGTCGCGGATGCGTTCCTCGTCGCCCTTGCCGGCATAGGCGGTGACGGCCAGCACCGGGATCTGCCGCAGCACGGCATCGGCCTTGGCCGCCTCGATCAGGTCCAGCCCCGAAACGTTGGGCAGCTGGATGTCCATGATGATCAGGTTGGGGACAAAGCTGCGCGCCTTGTCGAGCGCTTCCAGCCCGTCGGCACAGGGTTCCACGGCATAGCCCTGGCTCTTCAACACATCGCAGAAGAGCTTGCGGTTGAGGTCGTTGTCCTCGACAACCAGGATGCGCTTTGCCATGCGGCAAGCCCTACACTGTTACCCCCGAGGCCCGCAATTATCCGCGAACCCCAATCCCCGGCTGACCCCTTCGTTCTGGCGCTTGGCGCGCTTGGCTGGGTGCTGGGCGATGGCCCCCGCGCCGAGCGGCTGCTGGCCCTGACCGGGCTTGATGCCGATGCCCTGCGCGCCGGAGTGGGCGATCCGGCCGTACTGGGCGCCGTGCTGGAATTCCTGGCGGCCCACGAACCTGACCTTTGTGCCGCAGCCGATCATTTGGGGGTTGCACCCGGTGCCCTGATCGCGGCACGGGATGCGCTGACATGACAAGACCCCTGATCATTTCCGATTGCGACGAAGTGCTGCTGCACATGGTCGTTCCCTTTGCCGAGTGGCTCGACGAGACCCAGGGCGTGACCTTCTCGATGGTCGGCAACGACTTTTCGCGGGCGGTGCGCTGGAAGGACAGCGGTGAGCTGGTTGAAGGGCCGAAGATCTGGGAATTCCTGCAGGGCTTCTTCGATAACGAGATGCACCGCCAGAATCCGATCGCCGGCGCGGTTCACGCGATGAACACCCTGGCTGGGCACGCCGACGTGGTGATCCTGACCAACCTGACCGACCGCCACAACGAAGCCCGTGCGCAGCAACTGGCCAATCACGGCATCCATGCCCGGGTCTTCACCAACCAGGGGCCAAAGGGTCCTGCGCTCCAGGCAATTCTGGACGAGTACAAGCCGAGCCACGCGGTCTTCATCGATGACTTGCCGCAGCACCACGGTTCGGTGAAGGAGATCGCCCCGCAGATCGACCGGCTGCACCTGTGCGGTGAACCGACGCTCGCCCCGCATATTGCCTGCGCTTTCGAGGCGGGCCATGCCCATGCCCGGATCGATACCTGGGAGCATGCCCTGCCGTGGTTGCTCGAACGCATTGGAGTGAACGCATGACCGACGCCGAAGTTGACGCGAAACTGGCCGAACTGGGCCTGACCCTGCCGCAGGCGGCGGCTCCGGTCGCGGCCTATGTGCCGGTGGTGGTCTCGGGCGGCCATGCTTTCGTCTCGGGCCAGGTCTCGTTTGTCGATCGCACGCTGGTCAAGGGCCGGCTGGGTGATGACCTGTCGGTCGAGGACGGAATGCGCGCGGCGCAGGGCTGCGGGCTGATGATCCTGGCCCAGCTCAAGGCGGCGCTGGGCTCGTTCGACCGGGTCGAGCGGATCGTCAAGCTGGGCGGCTTCGTCAACTGCACCGGCGATTTCACCGATCAGCCCAAGGTGGTCAACGGTGCCTCGGAACTGATGGTGGCCGTGTTTGGCGAGGCGGGCAAGCATGCCCGCGCCGCCGTCGGCGTGCCGGCCTTGCCGCTCGGCTGCGCGGTTGAAGTGGATGCCATCGTTGCCCTTCGCGGGACTTGATAACTGGCTCAGCCCGCCGCCCGCCCCGGCCAGGGTAAGCTGGCTGGGCGAGCGGGACTATGCCCATCGCGGCCTCCATGGCGCTGGCCTGCCGGAGAATTCACCCGCCGCCTTCGCCGCTGCGATGGAGCGCGGCATGGGGATCGAGTGCGATATCCAGCGCTCGCGCGATGGCCATGCCATGGTCTTCCACGATGCGACCCTGGACCGGCTGACGGCAGAGCAGGGCCGGGTGGCTGAGCGCAGCGCCGAGGAACTTGGCCGCATCCAGCTGACTGGCGGCAGCGATACGATCCCAACGCTACGGCAGGTGCTCGATCAGGTGGCGGGCCGGGTACCGCTGCTGATCGAGATCAAGTCCCCCAAGGATTCGCATGGCCGGATCAGCGCGCTGTGCCTTTCGGTCCGGCGGGTGCTCGAAGGCTATCAGGGGAGCCATGCGATCATGAGCTTCGATCCCCGGATCGTCGGCTGGTTCGCGCGCCATTCGCCGCTGACCGTGCGCGGGCTGGTCGTGACCGAAGAGGATGACAAGGCGCTGCCCGGCATGGTCCGCCGCCGGCTGGCGCTGTGGCACTCGCGCCCCGATTTCCTCGCCTATGACATCCGCGACCTGCCGAGCCGCTTTGCCGCCGGGCAGCGCAAGCGCGGGCTGCCAGTCCTGACCTGGACCGTGCGCACCGCCGAATACCGCGAGCGGGCCGCGGCCCATGCCGATGCGCCGATCGCGGAGGGTGCAGGGCTCCTGTGACCGTCTCGGTTGAGGCCCGCATTGCCCGCGGTGTCGGCGAACTTCGGGCCGATCAGTGGGATGCACTGACTGGCGACAATCCCTTTCTCAGCCATGCTTTCCTGACCGCGCTCGAAGAATCGGGTTCGGTCGGCGCAGGTTCTGGCTGGGACCCGGTGCCGATTACCATTGCCGGTGCCGATGGCAGGATCGCGGCGGCGCTGCCGGCCTATCTCAAGGCGCACAGCCAGGGCGAATATGTCTTTGATCATGCCTGGGCCGATGCCTGGCACCGGGCCGGGGGCAGCTATTATCCCAAGCTGCAGATTGCCGTGCCCTTTACCCCCGCCACCGGCCCGCGCCTGCTGCTGGCCGATCCGGCGCTCGCCACCCCGCTGCTGCGCGCGGCCGAGCAGGTCTGCGAGGATAACGGACTGTCTTCCGCCCACGCCACTTTCATCGCGCCCGAACAGGTGCCGCTGTTCGAGGCGGCCGGGTGGATGTTGCGCAGCGATATCCAGTTCCACTGGGAAAACCGCGGCTATGCCAGCTTCGACGATTTCCTGGCTGCGCTTTCCAGCCGCAAGCGCAAGGACATCCGCAAGGAGCGCGCCGCCGCGCAGGAGGGAGTGGAGATCCGCCACCTGACTGGCGCGGACATCCGCTCAGAACACTGGGATGCCTTCTGGACCTTTTATCAGGATACCGGGGCCAGGAAGTGGGGACGGCCATATCTGACTCGCGAAGCCTTTACCTTGCTGGGCGAGCGGATGGCGGACCGGATCCTGCTGGTCATGGCCTTCATCGGCGAGATGCCGGTGGCGGGAGCGCTCAATTTCATCGGCCCGGATGCGCTCTACGGGCGGTACTGGGGGGCCGTGCTCGACAAGCCGTTCCTGCATTTCGAGCTGTGCTATTACCAGGCGATCGATGCCGCCATTGCGCGTGGCCTGGCCCGGGTTGAGGCGGGGGCCCAGGGTGGGCACAAACTGGCGCGGGGTTATGAGCCGGTCGAAACCTGGTCAGCCCACTATATCGTGCACCCTGGCTTCCGCACTGCCGTGGCTGATTTCCTCGAGCGCGAGCGGCAGGGTGTGGCGCAGGACCGGCTTTATCTGGCCGAACGCGCGCCGTTCAGGAAGGAGTAGGGCTCAGGCTGCCTTGCGCGTGGTGGCCGAGAGCCATTCGCGCGCGCGGCGCTGGGCTTCGGCGATCTCGCGGGCGGTCATCTCGTCCGAGATGTCGGCGCGGCACAGCGCGCCTTCGGCATGGCCCGAGGCGGCGGCCAGGTTGAACCACTTGTGCGCTTCGATCAGATCGCAGTCCACGCCGTGGCTGCCGGTCGAATAGGCAACCCCCAGGTCGTAATAGGCGCTGACATCGCCCTGGGCGGCAGCGGCGAGGCAGGTGGCGACCAGCATGTCTTCGCTGGTGGCTTCAAGCGCTTCGGCCGAGGCGAAGGCGGCGGCGTGATTCCAGGTGTTGCTCATTTCAGTGACCCCCTATTTGCGCCGGGCGGTGAACCCGGTTGACAGGCCAAATCTTGCGGATCGTGGTCAACAAAAGGTTAACGGCTGAAAAAGTCTTTTTTCGGACAGGCATCTGCAATGTGAATTGCGGCTTTGCGGGCATCACCAGCAGCAGACCTTTTGCCCGCCATTGCGGCTTGTGCAGGGCCATGCGCCTCACTATAGGCGCGGCACACGCTGGCGTCGGTGGCCTACGGGAAAACCCGGGGTAGCGGGAACCTCGCCTGGTTCGGCTGGTGTCTGGTGGAGAGATTATGGCGACGATTCTCGGCGATGAAATCGATGTTCTTGCCAAGGCCAAACGGGCGCTGGGGGGCGGCTATGTGCCCAGCGACTCCGAAGATTACATGTCAGAACCGCAGCTCGACTATTACCGGCGGCTGCTGCTCGAATGGAAAAAGCTGATCCTTTCGGCCGCGCAGGATACCCTGCAGCAGCTGCAGGACGGCCCGATCCGCGAGCCCGATCTTAACGACCGCGCCTCCAGCGAAACCGACTGGGGGATCGAACTGCGCACCCGTGACCGGCAGCGCAAGCTGATCGCCAAGATCGACTCGGCGCTCCGCCGCATCGAAGAGGGCGAATACGGCTATTGCGAGGTTACCGGGGAACCGATTGGCCTGGGGCGGCTTTCAGCTCGACCGATCGCGACCATGACGGTCGAGGCGCAAGAAGCCCATGAACGGCGTGAGAAAATCTCCCGCGACGATTGATCCGGTCGATTCTCCGGTCGGACGTTAACTGCTTTTTTGCCCTTGCCGTTTAGCTTTCGGCGACGGCACACCAGCTAGACAAGGTTGGCGGGTCGCACCGGTTAGGCTTTCGAGTGGGACAATAGGTAAGACAATGGGCGGAAACGAACATCGTCAGATCGTGCGCGACAGCCTGTTTCTCATGGCTGATCTGCGGATCGACGGGGTAAGCGGGGACCACAAGGTCCGCGTCCGCAATGTCTCGGCTGGCGGCCTGATGGCCGATGGCGGTCCGACGGTGCAACGCGGCGCACTGGTTTGGGTCCAGCTGCGCAATGTCGGCTGGGTCGAAGGTACTGTTGCCTGGGTTCAGGATAATCGCTGCGGCATCGCCTTTCGCGAAGAGATCGACCCCAAGCTGGCGCGTGCGCCGGTTACCCAGGGCGAAGGCACCCCGCGCTTCGTGCGTCCGCCCATCGCCGCGACCGAGCCAAGCCAGCTCCGCAAGATCTGATCCAGCTGTTCGCAGCGCGTGATCAGCGCTGTTGGTCGCGCCAATAATCGGTTAGGTGCGGCAGACGATGCTGCATCGCCCAATGTCCACCCTGCTCGGACTAGCCTTGGCCGTTACGCTGGCCGGCTGCGACAATGCGTCTGACCGGGCGGTTGAAGTAGCTGTCATCGGCGAGAGCGCTTCACCGTTTGCCAGCGGCGCGCGGTTGCCGCTCGCCGCGCAACTGGTGCGGTCGGCCACCGCCGAAGGGCTGGTTGGCTTCGACGAGCGCGGGCGCGTGATCCCGGCGCTGGCCGACCGCTGGATCGTTACCGATGACGGGCTGAGCTATATCTTCCGCCTGCGCGACGGGACCTGGCCCGACAAGACTCCTTTGACCGGAGATACGGCCCGCGCCGCCCTGCTGCAGGCTATTGCCGGTCTGCGCGGCACGGCGCTGGGTGCCGATCTGGCGGCGATCGACGAAGTCCGCGCGATGGCGGGGCGGGTCGTCGAAATCCGCCTGCACCAGGCCCAGCCCGATTTTCTCCAGCTCCTGGCCCAGCCCGAACTGGGCCTGCTGCGCAAGGGGCGCGGGGCCGGGCCGATGCGGCTAACGCGTGAAAAGGACGCCGCCCTGCTCAGGCCGATCGCGCCCGAGGACCGCGGCCTGCCCCAGATCGAGAACTGGTCCAGCCTCAGCCGCAAGCTCCGGCTGGTGGCTCTGCCTCCGAAGCGCGCGATCGAACGGTTCAATGCGGGCGAGATCGACGTGGTGCTGGGCGGGCGCCTGGCCGATTTCCCGCGGCTTGATGCCAGCGGGGTGTCGCGCGGAGCGATCCGGCTCGATCCTGTCGCCGGCCTGTTCGGGCTGGCCGTTGTCAATCCGCAGGGTTTCCTCGCCGAACCCGATCGGCGCGAGGCGCTGGCCATGGCGATCGACCGAGAAGCCCTGGCCAATGCGCTCAATGTCGGCGGCTGGACGGCCACGACCCGGATCGTCAATCCCGAGGCGGGCGACGATAACGGCACGGTCGGGGAACGCTGGCCCGGGCAGTCATTGGCGGAGCGGCGGAGCGTGGCGGCCGCCCGCATCGCCAAATGGAGCGCCGGCCGCGCCGCGCCGCGGCTGCGGATTGCCCTGCCAGCGGGGCCGGGCAGCGACGTGCTGTTCGCGCGGCTGGCGGATGACTTCAAGGCCATCGGCGTCGAGGCGGTCCAGGTGCGCGAAAATGCCCAGGCTGACCTGCGGCTGGTCGATACGGTGGCGCGTTATGTCCGAACCGGGTGGTTCCTCAACCAGCTGAGCTGTGCCAGCAACCGCGTGCTGTGCAGCGCCAGTGCGGACCGCCTTGCCGGCCTCGCCCTGCTCGAGCCCGACCCGGCCAAGCGGGCCGACCTGTTTGCCCAGGCCGAAGCGCAACTGACCATTGCCAACACCTTCATTCCCTTTGGTGTGCCGATCCGCTGGTCGCTGGTCAGCGGGCAGACCACGGGCTTCATGCCCAACCCCTGGAACGTCCATCCCTTGATGCCGCTGGCCATGCTCCCCAAATAGGTTGTGCGGCCGCTGTGGTCCGCGCTTAATGACGGGATTGCCGATGGACGTTCAGAGGCCTGCCTCCCGCCCCCGCCGGCTCGATCCGCTTGCGGCCGACCTGCCGCTGGGGACCGATCCGGTTTCGATCCGCCGCCGGGTCGAGGCGCTTGAGCGCCTGCTTGAAGGAATTGTCGAGATTCCGGTGCTGCGCCGCAAGGTCGGGCTGGATGCAATTGCCGGGGTGATCCCGGTCGCCGGGGACCTGCTGACCGCCGCGATGGGGCTCTATCTGGTCTGGGAAGCCCGCAACCTCGGCCTGCCGCGCTGGCAGCTATGGCGGATGATGGCCAATGTCGGGATCGATACGGCGGTTGGCGCCGTGCCGCTCGCGGGTGACCTGTTTGACCTGCTCTACCGGTCCAACACCCGGAATTTGCGGATCATTCGCAAGCATCTCGATCGGCACCATCCCACCACCCGGGTAATCGAGAGCTGAAGGCACCCTCCGCGACTCGCCGGATTTCTGCCGTTTACGAGAAATTAACCTTTCCTCTTCATTGGTCATATGGTTAATGACAGGCAATGACCCTTGCCAAGGGGTTATTGCGGGACCACGGGGCAAAGGGGGATTACCCATGCGCGTACTGCTGATCGAGGACGAGCCGACCACGGCACGGGCTATCGAACTGATGCTGACCACTGAAGGCTTCAATGTCTATTCGACCGACCTGGGCGAAGAGGGATTGGACCTTGGCAAGCTCTATGATTACGACATTATCCTCCTCGACCTGAACCTGCCCGACATGCACGGGTATGACGTGCTCAAGAAGCTGCGCGTCGCCAAGGTTCAGACCCCGGTGCTGATCCTGTCGGGCATTTCGGAGATGGATTCGAAGGTTCGCTCCTTCGGTTTCGGAGCTGACGATTACGTCACCAAGCCGTTCCACCGCGAAGAACTGGTCGCCCGCATCCACGCCGTGGTGCGCCGTTCCAAGGGCCATTCGCAGTCGATCATCCGCACCGGCAAGCTGGCCGTGAACCTGGATGCCAAGACCGTCGAGGTCGATGGCGCCCGCGTCCACCTGACCGGCAAGGAATATGCAATGCTTGAGCTGCTCTCGCTGCGCAAGGGCACTACGCTGACCAAGGAAATGTTCCTCAACCACCTTTACGGCGGGATGGACGAACCCGAACTCAAGATCATCGACGTGTTCATCTGCAAGCTGCGCAAGAAGCTGGCTCACGCCTGCGGCGGTGAAAACTACATCGAAACCGTCTGGGGCCGCGGCTATGTGCTGCGCGATCCGGGCGAAGAGGCTGTCGCCGCCTGAGAATAAGTACCCGTTGGTTTGAAAGCGGCCCGCTTCCCACCGAAGCGGGCCGTTTTCATTTGTGCCGGGCGTCTTTACCCGATCCGGTTGAAGTAGGTCGTCTCCAGCTTGGGTACCTTTCCGCCGGCCCAGATGATCGTTTCGGTCATCGTCTGTCCGTCCTTGGCGACCGTATAGACCCGGGTAGAGACCGGGGAGCCGTTCTTGGCCAGCGACATGACCAGGGTGTCGGGTGAGGGCTGGCGCAGCTTGACCGCATCGACGAACGGCATAGTGCCGGTGACAGCCACTGCCACGCCGTCAGTGGCGGAGGTGGATGTCGCCTCCATGACCGACCCATTAGCGCGGACGATATTGATCTGCGTCGTCCACTTCTGGTCGGATGAAACGCTGAAATCGATGGTGACGCTGCGCGGACGTTCTTTCTCGGGAATCCGCCCGACATCGAGTGACCAGCGACCGACGAGCGGTGACTGCTGGGTCGCGGCAGCTTGCGCCGGCGGCGCGGAGCCTGCCTGCGATGCTGAATCCATGCCAGCCACGAGCAGTCCCACGGCGGCGACGATAGGTAAGGCAATAGCCATAGCGAGCATTCCTTTCGATCTTGAGCGCCCCTCACCCGGGGGCTGCTCCTGACCGTGGTTCGCCAGGTGCTGCGCCGATAGATCGATATTCTTGTCCCAGATTTTCTGGGCATCGAGCAGCCGCGCCAGTTCGCGGCTGCTGCCTACCCCGGTCTTGCGGCGCGCATCGCGCAACCGCTCATTGATCGAGGCTTCCGACTTGCCGAGCGTTGCAGCGATCGACTTCACCGTATGGCCGGCTGCGAGCAGCCGCAGGACCTCGACTTCCTTGTCATTCAGCGCGGCAATCTCGGCCGGGATGGGAAAGTGAACCGTCATGCCGGTTGAATCACCACATGCACTGCGGAGCGTCCATCCCAATTTTCTTGTGCTGGTTTGCCTGCGGGGCTGGTCGCCGCCGTTCTTGACCCCTGCTGGCCCGGCTGCCACAGGCACCGCCCATGACCGCGCACAAACCCGGCGATCCAACCACGATCAACCGCCTTTACGGCCGCGCCAAGGGCAAGCCGCTGCGCCAGGGCCAGCAGGCGCTGGTCGACCAGTTGCTGCCGCAGATCGCCGTGCCGGCCGAGGGCGAGGTTACTGCCGAGCGGTTGTTCGGCCAGCCTTGCCCGCTCCATTTCGAGATCGGCTTTGGCGGGGGCGAGCACATGGCGGCGCGGGCCGACATGCTGCCCGACCATGGCTTCATCGGCGCCGAACCATTCCTCAACGGCGTCGCCCAGGCGCTAACCCATGTTGCCGGCGATAACGGGGCACTCCCGCCGCTCGGCAATGTCCGGATCTGGCATGGCGATGCGCTCGACGTGCTGCGCCGCATTCCGGATGGGTCGCTCTCGTTTCTCTACCTGCTGCATCCCGATCCCTGGCCCAAGGCGCGCCATGCCAAGCGGCGGATGATGAACGACGGTCCGGTTGATCTGTTTGCCGCAAAGCTGAAGCCGGGCGGGGAGTTCCGCTTTGGCACCGATCATGCGGTCTATGTCCGCCACGCGTTGATGGTGATGCGCCGCCATACGGATCAGTTCGAATGGCTGATCGACAAACCGCAGGATTTCCAGAAGCGACCGGGCGGCTGGCCCGAAACGCGCTATGAGCACAAGGCGCGGACCGTTTACGGTCACGAGGTCTGGTACTTCCGCTACCGTCGCCGCTGAAAACTGTGCCGATCTGGCGCGACAACCAAGTCGCCGTCCCGCTGCCCTCGGTTTCAGGCTAGAACCGGGCATCGGCAGAGCGAAAGGCAGTTTGGCATGCGCAAGACCCTTCCCATGTTGGCGGCATTGGCCCTGGCCGCGCCGGCTGCGGCGATGGTTGACGGAGGCTGGCCGGTTCTGGCCAAAGCGCGCGATGCCGAATGCGAGCTGACGGTCACCGGCAACGGCCGCTATGTGCTGATTGCCGCCGAGGGGCTGGGTGGCGGCAATGCGGCACGTTACGTGCTGCGCAATGGCGACATGAGGCCGATCGACTGGTCCGTCCGCGCCGACGCGGCGGGACGTTTTGCCCGCTATTACATTCCCTTCCGCTGGGGCCAGCGCGGCGGGACGGTGCAGGTTGACGTGGCCAGCGCAGACTGCCGCTTGTCAGCCAGATTCCCGTGGGAACGCTATACTGGCTGAAGTTCCGGCGGCGGACCGGCAGCAAGCATGGCGGTCCATTGCTGGGCCGACATGACCCTGGCGAAATGCTCGGCTTGAGCTGGATCGAACAGTTCGATCAGGAAGGCACCTTCGACCCACAGTTCGACCAGGTCAAACAGCCCGCCGCGATTGCAGACCCACGCCGGCCAGCCAGCTTCGGCGGCAATCGCCAGGATTTCAGTCGTCGTTTGCGGAACGGCCAGGGCCAGGTGCACTTCGCTGTGCCGGTCGCTCTGGGGCGTGGGGCGCCATTCGGCCTCGATCGGGCCACGCTTCAGGCAATCGCCCCGGCGCACGATCTCGATCTCGGTCTGGCCGTCATCGCCCCAGGCGATCCAGGCGTGGGGCCCGCCGGGCGGGAAGGGCATGGCCGTTCCGCCCATGATCCGGGCCAGGACATGCGCCACCTCGCCTGGCCGGTCTGCCGGGATCGAGGCATGGAGAATCCGCGTCATGATCGCTGCTCCTTTCAGCCCAGCACAGCAGCGCGGATGACTGCGGCAGCCAACCCGAAGAAGGCCAGGCAGGCCGGCACGGTCAGGATCTGCGTAGCGACCGCTGCTGTATCCATCGGCCCGGTCCAAGTCTGGAGTGGTGCCAGGCCGCGCATGAAAGCCGAGGGCTGCCCAGCCGGATTCATCCCGAACAGCAGCGAGGCGGTGCCAAAGTACATCGCGGCATAGCCCAGGCTGATCACGATCGCGAAAATGGCCTCCCCGTCATGGCCGCTCGCGGCGAATAGCCCGCCGAAGAACAGACCATAGCACAACGCCATGGTCCCCCAGATCCAGCCCGGCACCTCCAGATCGACGGTCTCCGGCTGGACTGCGGCGGGTACGGCCTGCGGATAGAGGGTGGCGAGAACGCCGGCATCATGCGCATCGGCAAGGTCCGCAGCGTGGTCGGCTTCGAAGGTCTGGCGCAGTTCAAGCATGGCTCAATCCTTTCATCGCATGAAGGTCCGAGCGTCCGTCGCGATGGATCCGGATGCCGGTAAACAGGCTGTCGGCAATCGCCTCGGCGCGGGAGGCGACCAGGGCGGTGGCGGGGGGATCGCCTTCCAGTTCGCGCAGCGTGGCGCGGAACAGCACCAGCCAGCGCTTGAAGTGGAAGGCATCGATTTCAGGAATGGCCAGGTGCTTGGCCATGGGGTTGCCGCGAAACGGTCCGTCACCCAGCAGGATCGCTCCCCAGAACTGCTTCATCCGGGCAAGATGCCGGCCCCAGTCCGCGATCCGCGCGGC
The DNA here is from genome assembly GCA_965284665.1 of Sphingomonadaceae bacterium. GTDB lineage: Bacteria > Pseudomonadota > Alphaproteobacteria > Sphingomonadales > Sphingomonadaceae > Novosphingobium. The sequence continues at coordinate 604,922 of OZ260108.1, forward strand.
GAAGATCGGGCCGAGCACCGGGTCGCTCCGCACCTTGGCATAGAACTGCTCAACCAGGCGATCGATGTAGGCCGGATCGATCCCCAGCGCGGTGGCGGCATCGCGCTTGGCCAGGCGGGCGGCTGCAGCGTGGGCGTGAACTTCTGACATGGCAGCGACTCGGTAAGTGGTAAGTGATATGCCACTTATAGCGACTTGCCACTTTAAGCAATATCCGATATACCACTTTTATGCGGCTCAATCTCCACACCGACTATGCCCTGCGGTTGCTGATGTACCTTGCCCAGCACGGCGGGCAGGCTTCGGTCGACGAAGTGGCGGGCGTTTTCGCGGTTTCACGCCATCACCTGATGAAGGTCGCCCAGCAGCTCACCGCGCTGGGCTATCTGGAAGCCCGGCGCGGGCGCGGCGGCGGCATTTCGCTGGCGCGGCCACCCGCAGAGATCAACGTGGGGGCCGTGGTGCGCGCACTGGAGCCGACCGGCACCTTCGTTGAATGCTTCGACCGCCAGACCAACACCTGCGCGATCGCCGGGGTTTGCGGCCTACAGGGTGCGCTCAATCTGGCGCTGGGTGATTTCCTCGCGCGACTCGACAGCTATTCGCTGGCGCAGCTGGCCCCGAATCCGGAGCGGTTCAGGGTTGCGCTCGGACTACCTGCTGAACCAACGCAGGCCGCCGCAGGATAATTTCGCTTCGGCGCACCACGGAAAAACTATGTGGCAAGGGCGTGAGGCAAACTCTAGTTTTTTGATCGACAAAGCCCACGAAGGAGTCGGTCATGGATCTTGGCGCAATCGACCTTGCCTACCTGCTCCCGTTCATTGCGGTGGGCTTTGCGGCCCAGTTGGTCGATGGCGCGCTGGGCATGGCCTTTGGCGTGATCTCGAACACCCTGTTGGTCGGGGTCCTGGGCGTGCCACCTGCGCAAGCTTCGCAACGAGTCCATCTGGTTGAGTGTTTCACCACGGCAGCGTCCGGAATCAGCCACCTGCTGCACGGCAATATCGACGGCAAGCTGTTCGTCCGCCTGCTCATCCCCGGGGTCATTGGCGGTGTGGCCGGGGCCTATGTGCTGACCTCGCTTCACGCCGATGTGGTCAAGCCATTCGTGCTGACTTACCTCGCGGGCATCGGCCTCTACCTGCTGTGGCGCGGCCTGATGTATCCGCCGCGCGTGCGTGAGGCCAAGCTGGTCGCGCCGCTAGGTCTGGTGGGCGGGTTCCTGGATGCTGCAGGCGGTGGCGGCTGGGGCCCGGTGGTGACTTCCAACCTGCTGATTCAAGGGGCCGATCCGCGCAAAGTCGTCGGAACGGTCAATTCGGTCGAGTTCTTCCTGACACTGACGATCAGCGCCGCCTTCATTTACCACCTCGGTTTTGCCGATGTCGCGGGTGCCACGCTGGGCCTGCTGATCGGCGGGATGGCGGCAGCCCCGATCGGAGCCTGGGCGGCGAAGCACTTCCCGCCCAAGACCATGCTGATCCTGGTCGGGATCGTGCTGACCCTGACCAGCGGCTACGGCGTCTACCGCGCCTGGGGGTGATCCCTATCCAGTTACGCCCGCTGCGGCCAGGACGGCCAAGGTCAGGATATCCGGCGCGATCGCGGTCATGGGGATTACCTGGACCGGCTTTTCCATCCCGATCAGCATCGGTCCGATCGTGGCATTGCCCGCCAGCTCGCGCAGCAGTTTGGCCGAGATGTTGGCCGATTGCAGCCCCGGCATGACCAGCACATTGGCCGGCGCGGTCAGGCGGCTGAAGGGATAGTTCTTCATCACCGTGGGGTTGAGCGCGGCATCGGGGGCGACATCGCCCTCGTACTCGAAGCCTGGGTTCTCGGCATCGAGGATCGCGACTGCATCGCGGATGTTCTCAAGGTAACGTCCCGGCGGGTTGCCGAAGGTCGAATAGGACAGGAAGGCAACGCGCGGCTCGTGCCCCAGTCGCCGCGCAACCGCAGCGGTTTCCTTCGCGATCACCGCCAGTTCCTCGGCGCTTGGCCGCTCGTTGACGGTCGTGTCGGACAGGAAGACGGTATAGTTCTTGCCGATCATCAGGTGGATGCCGAACGGCAGGCGCCCTTCCTGCGGCTCCAGCACCTGGCGCACTTCGCGCATGGTCTGGGCAAAGGTCCGGGTCTTGCCTGTCACCATCGCATCGCCCACGCCCAGCTTCAGCAGCAGCGAGGCAAAGACATTGCGGTCCTGATTGACCATGCGGCGCACGTCGCGCTCCAGGAAACCGCGCCGCTGCAGCTTGGCGTAAAGCGCCTCGACCATCGCAGGAACATGCTCGCTGACAGCCGAATTCTCGATCTGGTAGCTGTCCGGGTTCTCGACGCCCAGTTCGATCAGCTTGGCCTTGACCTGTTCGGTCCGGCCAACCAGCACCGGTTCGCCATAGCCGAAATCGCGGTACTGGATGGCCGCGCGCAGCACGACTTCGTCCTCGGCCTCGGCAAAGATCACCCGTTTGGGATTGGCCTTCACCTGCTCGTAAACCTGGGTCAGGACCGAGGTGGTCGGGTTGAGCCGCGCCTTCAGGCTGTGGCGATAGGCATCGAAGTCTTCGATCGGCTTCTGAGCCACGCCGGTATCCATCGCCGCCTTGGCAACCGCTGAGGATACCATCTCCATCAGCCGCGGATCGAACGGCGCGGGGATGATGTAATCGGGCCCGAACTGGTACTTCTGTCCGTAAGCCGCGGCGACTTCCTCGGGCACCTGCTCGCGCGCCAGTTCGGCAATCGCCTTGGCGGCGGCGATCTTCATTTCCTCGTTGATCGTGGTTGCCCGCACATCGAGCGCACCGCGGAAGATGAAGGGGAAGCCCAGGACGTTGTTGACCTGGTTGGGATAGTCCGATCGGCCGGTGGCGATGATCGCATCCGGGCGCACGGCCTTGGCATCCTCGGGCCGGATTTCCGGATCGGGGTTGGCCATCGCAAAGATGATCGGCTTCGGCGCCATCCTGGCGACATATTCGGGCTTGAGCGCGCCGGCTGCGGACAGACCCAGGAAGATGTCGGCGCCAACCAGCGCCTCTTCCAGGTCGCGCGCAGCGGTGTCGATCGCGTGGGCGCTCTTCCACTGGTCCATCCCGCCCTCGCGGCCGCGATAGATCACGCCCGAGCGATCGCAGACCGTCACGTTCTCGTGCCGCACGCCCATCGACTTGATCAGCGCGGTGCAGGCCAGCGCCGAAGCGCCGGCGCCGTTGACGACGACCTTGACGTCCTTGAACTCGCGTCCCGTCAGGTAGCAGGCGTTGACCAGGCCGGCGGCGGCGATGATCGCCGTGCCGTGCTGGTCATCATGCATCACCGGGATCTTCATCCGCTCACGCAGGGCCTGTTCGATCACGAAGCACTCGGGCGCCTTGATGTCTTCCAGGTTGATGCCGCCAAAGCTGGGCTCCATCATCGCCACGGCGTCGATGATCGCATCGGGGTCTTCGCAGTTGAGTTCGATGTCGATCGAATCGACGTCGGCAAAGCGCTTGAACAGCACCGCCTTGCCTTCCATCACCGGCTTCGATGCCAGTGCGCCCAGGTTGCCCAGGCCCAGGATCGCCGTGCCGTTGGAGATCACCGCCACCAGGTTGCCCTTCGCGGTGTATTCATAAGCATCGGCAGGATTGGCGGCGATCGCTTCAACCGGAACGGCAACGCCCGGCGAATAGGCCAGGCTCAGATCGCGCTGGGTCGCCATCGGCTTGGAGGCGATGATCTCGATTTTCCCCGGGCGGATCGTCTTGTGATAGAACAGGGCCTCACGCTCGGTGAAGCTCACCCTGTTGTTCTCATCCCGCGGACTCGTTTCGTCGGACACCGGTACCTCCCTGGATCAGGGCCGCCCTAACGGAACTCGCCGCGACGGGATAGGGGAAAGCTGCCGGCTGCAGCTTGGGCGAATCGTATTCAACCGGCTAACCGGTTGAAGATGAGCGCCCCGGCAACTCCGATGATGACGCAGTACCTGGCGCTCAAGGCCGAAGCGCCCGATTGCCTGCTGTTCTACCGGATGGGCGATTTTTTCGAGCTGTTCTTCGACGATGCCAAGCAGGCCGCGCAGATCCTCGACATTGCGCTGACTAGCCGGGGCGAACACCTGGGGATGCCGATCCCGATGTGCGGCGTGCCGGTCCATTCGGCCGAAGGCTACCTCGCACGGCTGATCAAGGCGGGCTGCCGGGTGGCAATCGCGGAACAGGTCGAAACGCCCGAGGAAGCCAAGAAGCGCGGCGGGTCGAAGGCGCTGGTGGCGCGCGACATTGTCCGCTTCGTCACCGCCGGGACCCTGACCGAGGAGGCCCTGCTCGAACCGCGCCGCGCCAACGTGCTGGCCGCGATCTGCGAGGTGCGCGGTACCTGCGGGATCGCTGCCTGCGATATCTCGACCGGGCGAATGGAGCTCGAGGAATGCCCGCCCGAGCGGCTCGGCGCAGCGCTGGCGCGGCTCGGTGCGAGCGAGCTGGTCGCGCCAGACGGGTGGGAGGCCTGTCCGCCAGACGGCATCTGGCGCCCCGTCAGCACCTTTTCCAGCGATGGCGGTGAGGCCCGGCTAAAGGCGGTGCACGGCGTTGCGACGCTAGATGGCTTCGGCCAGTTTTCCCGCGCCATGCTGGCGGCGGCGGGCGGCCTGATCGCCTATCTTGACCATGTCGGGCGCGGACGGCTGCCGCTGCTGCTGCCGCCGGTCGTGCTGGGGCAGGCCGCGCACCTGGCCATGGACGAGGCGACGCGAGCCAGCCTCGAGATCCTGGTCTCCAGTCAGGGGAGCCGCAGGGGCAGCCTGGTCGAGGCGCTTGACCGCTGCGTCACCGGCGCTGGCGCGCGCCAGCTGGCCGAAGACCTGGCCGCGCCGCTGACCGATACGGCGACGATCGCGGCGCGGCTCGATCTGGTGCAGTGGCTGCACGACGATGCCCTGCTGCGCGGTGATCTGCGCGCAGTGCTGCGCGCCGCACCGGACGTCGGCCGGGCGCTGGGCCGGATTGTTGCTGGACGGGGGAGTCCGCGCGACCTTGGCCAATTGCGCGATGGCCTGGCCGAAGCGCGGCGGATCCACGATCACCTGCAGCACCGCCAGGATCGACCCGCGCTGCTGGAGGCGCTGCTCCCGGCCCTTGCCGGGCACGGGGCGCTCGTCGATCTGTTCAGCCGCGCACTGGTCCACAGCCCGCCGACCGAGCGCGGCCAGGGCGGCTATATTGCCGAGGGCTATGATCACGCATTGGATGAGCTGCGCCGCATCTCGGGCGATGCGCGCCGGGCGATCGCCGTGCTTGAGGCAAAGTACCGCGACCAGACCGGGATCGCCGCGCTGAAGGTCCGCCACAACGGCGTGCTTGGCTATTTCATCGAGGTACCGGCCGCCAAAGCCGATCCGCTGATGGCCCCTGACAGCGGCTTTACCCACCGCCAGACCATGGCCGGTGCGGTGCGCTTCAATGCAGTTGCACTCCATGCGGAGGCCAGCCGGATTGCCGAGGCTGGCGGCCATGCTCTTGCCGCCGAGGAAGCGCATTTCCAGGAGCTTGTCGGCGTCGCGGTCAAGGCCAGCCAGGCGATTGCAGCGACGGCTGCGGCACTCGCGCGGATCGACGTGGCGGCGGCGCTGGCCGAACGTGCGGCCGAAGGCGGTTGGGCGCGGCCCGAGGTAGTCGAGGATGCCTGCCTCGATATCAAGGGCGGCCGCCACCCGGTCGTCGAAGCGGCGCTGGCCGCGAAGGGCGAGCGCTTTGTCGCCAACGATTGCCGCCTGGTCCCGCAGGACCGGTTGTGGCTGGTCGGCGGGCCGAACATGGGCGGCAAGTCCACCTTCCTGCGCCAGAATGCGCTGATCGTGCTCTTGGCCCAGGCTGGTAGCTTCGTGCCCGCCGAGGCGGCGCGGATCGGCCTGGTCGATCGCCTGTTCAGCCGGGTCGGAGCCTCGGACAACCTCGCCCGCGGCCGCTCGACCTTCATGGTCGAGATGGTCGAGACGGCGGCGATCCTGGCCCAGGCCAGCGAGCGCAGTTTTGTGATCCTGGACGAGGTCGGACGCGGTACTTCGACTTATGACGGCCTGGCTCTGGCCTGGGCGGTGGTCGAGGCCGTCCACGGCGTTAATCGCAGCCGCTGCCTCTTCGCCACCCATTACCACGAGCTCGCGCGGCTGGCTGAGAGCTGCGAGGCGCTGTCACTCCACCACGTCCGCGCCCGCGAGTGGAAGGGCGATCTGGTGCTGCTGCACGAAGTGGCCGAGGGCCCGGCGGACCGGTCCTATGGCCTGGCCGTGGCCAAGCTGGCCGGCGTGCCGGCACCAGTTGTGTCGCGGGCCAAGTCGGTGCTGGAACGGCTCGAGAAAGGCCGGGCTGAGACCGGCGGGCTGGCCGCAGGCCTTGGCGACCTGCCGCTTTTTGCCGCTGCTGCAGAAGCACGCGCGGACCTGGTCGACAGCCTGCGCGAGCGGCTCAAGGGGCTCGACGTCGATGCGCTCAGTCCGCGCGAGGCGCTGGACCTGCTCTATGAGCTGAAGCGCGAAGCCGGGGCCGACGACTGACGGAAGCCTTTGTTAACAGCCGCCTGCTATCTTGCGCGGCATGTTCGGGACCCGGATCACCACGGTATTCCAGAACCGCTGGAAGGCGGTGACCTGGTCGCTTGGCATTCTGGCGACGGCCTATTGCGCCATCCCTGAACCCGAAGAGACTGCCCAGCCTGCCGCCAAGCCGCTGGCTGCGCATCATTCGCCATGGGACAAGGATCGCTGAGATGGACCGGCTGTTTCGCGACTGGCGTTTTGCCTTGCTGTGGGTGATCGGCATCAGCGCCCTGGCGGCTGCCTTCTTCGCCGAAGGCGGTGGCCATGAGGACATGCTGGCCCAGCCGCAAGCGGCTGCTCCGGCGGGATCATCGCCCGCTCTGGCTAGCCCGGCCCCGATCGCTACGCCGACCAAGGCTGCGGATGAGCGGACCCCCCAATTCGGCGAACCGGTGATGGATACCACGCCGTTTGAGCCCAGCCCGGTCGAGCCGGAGGATGCGGCTTCAGCGGCGGCGACCGAAGCTAGCCCGCAAGCGCCTGCAACTCCCTAGCCGCGCGGGCCAGGATTGCCTCTTGCTGCCACCGCTCCGCCGCCCGTTCGGTGGCGGCGCGGCCCAGCACTTCGCGCTCCCGGGCATTGTCTGCCATTGCAGCAATCGCCGCCGCCAGGGCCGCCGCGTCACCCGGGCTGACACAGACCCCACAGCCATCGACTTCGCTGTAGAGGCCCGTTCCCGGTTCGGTGGTTGCCACCACCGGCTTGCCCGATGCCAGCATGTTGGTCAGCTTTGATGGCAGCACCAGGTCGGCCGCTCCGGCGATCTGGGGCAGCAGGTGGAGATCGGCCATGCTCAGCATCGCGCCCATCCGTTCGGCCGGCTGCAGATCGTGCAGCTGAACATTGGCGAGGCCGCGGGCGCGCGCTTCCAGCGCAGCGCGGTTTGGCCCTTCGCCGCAGATTACAAAGGCGATGTCGGGCCGGTGCTGCAACAGCCGCGCCGCATCGATCAGGATCTCGATCCCCTGCTTGCGGGCGATGTTGCCAGAGTAGAGCGCCACTACCCGGTCTTCCAGGTTCCAACCGGCGCGCAGCTCGGCCGCGCCGGCGGGATCCTTGGCAAAGCTGGCATTGGCCCAGTTGCGCAATTCAAGCCGCCGCTCGGCCGGGATGCCCTTTTCCCCCAGCTTGGCGACCATCTGCGGGCTGATCGTCGAAACCCGGTCAGCTTGTCGCAGCACCCAGCCTTCTGCCCAGAGCGCGAATCTGGCCTTGGGCGTGTGCGAACGCATCAGGCCAGTAGCGAAGGCAGCTTCGACCTCGAAGTCCTGGACGTGGATCCACAGCCGCGCGCCGCAGAGCCAGGCCGCCAGGATCGCAGCCAGCACACTGAGCAATGCCGGGGCAACGCAGAGCACCACTTGCGGCCGCTCGCGCAGGGCAATCCGCATCGCCGGGATCAACGCGGCGATGGCAAAGCTGATCAGGTGCCCAAAGCGGCGAATGCCCGTCGGGTCCTGCGGCACATAGTGCGGACAGCGCACCAGCTGGACGCCGTTCTCCTCCGCCTCCAGCCACCCTCCGGCATAGGCCGGATCGGCCTTCCACTGCGGGTAATAGGGCTTGCCGACGATCGCCGTGACCTGGTGGCCGGATCTGACCAGTTCCTCGCACAGTCCAGCCGTGTAGGGGCCGATGCCGACCGGTTCAGGGGTATAATTGAGCCCGATAACAAGCAGGGACGGAGCGGTCATCGCCGTCAGGATCGGGACGGGCTAATTGCGCTTGGGTACGGCAAAGGTGCCGGACACCCGGCCACCCGTCTCGGCCGAACCGCGGCCATCGACGCTGGAAATCCCGCTGTTGAGATCGATCACCAGCCGCCCACCGTTCAGCGTATCGCTGCCCCGGCGCAGGGCGACATTGCCGGCCAGGGTAATGACCCGGCGGTTGAAATCGTAGATCGCCACATCGCCGCGCGCACTTTCGTTGCCACGGTTCACGGCAACGCCTCCGGTCGCGTCGATCCGCTGGATCTGCAGGCTGCCCTGATCGGTAAAGGCCACCGTGGTCCGATCCGCGGTCAGGCGCAGCCCGCCCTGGCTGATCTGGACATTGCCCGCCAGCACCACGCGATCCTGACGGTCCTGCAGCTCGATCCGGTCGGCGGCATAGCTGACCGGGGCATTGCTGTCGTGCCCGCCCAGCGCCTGTGCATCCGAACGCCCGATTGCCAGCAGGCCAACCGCACCGATCGCAAAACCGGCCAGCAGCGAACGCAGGGCAATTCGGGAAATCGATGCTTCAGCCATCACGGCATCCTCAACTTGCCTGGGGTCATCACCAGCCGGGCCTTGCCTTCCAGCGCAATCGTGCGCGCGTTAAGGTCAGCCACTAACCGTTCCGCCGAAAATGTGCCAGCCGGGATCGCGCCGTTTACCCCGCCATTCCCGATCACCCGCTGGCCTTTCAGGTCGATCGCGACATGGCCGGTCGTCATCCGGTAACCATCGGCGGCAGTGAAGGTGACCGGTCCGTTCACGTCCACGGCTTCGCGGTTGTAATCATAGCTACCGCCCTGTGCCGACAGTTCCGCCGGACCATCGGCCATCAGGATCCGGGCGACCAGACCCTCCATCCGCACCACCGGGTCGGCGGCCGAGACCTGGATCGCGCTGGCGGCGGTCACGGTAAAGGGCCGGCCCTCGTCGTCCTCGCCCCGGTACATCGCATTGGCGACGCGCAGCCGGGCGTCGGTGGTCGCCACCTTGTTGCGATCGAGCAGGAAGCTGATCTCGCCGCGCGGGAACAGCGGGCCGAGCAGCATGGCCGCCGCCACCACCCCAACCGCGCCAGGCAGCCAGCGCGCCAGGACCCGGATCAGCCGATCATGCGAACCGCCCGGTGCGGCCCATTGGCGGCGCTGGTTGCGGATCCGGTCGGCGGCGTCGGTCATGGCGGTCCTGAACTTCAGCTCACGCTTCGTGGCTGAAGATGTCCTTGTCGGGCCAACCGGCGAGGTCAAGCCGGGCCCGGTGTGGCAGGAAGTCGAAACAGGCCTGGGCCAGCGCCGTGCGGCCCTCGCGCTCCAGCCGCTCGACCAGGATCGTGTGCATGGCGTGGAGATAGCGCACGTCCGAAGCGGCATAGTCCAGCTGGGCATCGCTCAGCACCGGGCCGCCCCAGTCGCTCGATTGCTGCTGCTTGGACAGTTCCTTGCCCAGCAGTTCGCGGACCAGGTCCTTCAGGCCGTGGCGGTCGGTATAGGTCCGCACCAGCTTGCTGGCGATCTTGGTGCAGAACACCGGCGTGGCGGTGACGCCCAGGTAATGCTCGATCGCCGCCAGGTCGAAGCGGGCGAAGTGGAACAGCTTGATCCGCGCCGGATCGGCCAGCACCGCCTTCAGGGTCGGCGCGGCATAGTCCGACCTGGGCGAGAAGCGCACCAGGTGCTCGTCACCCTGCCCGTCGGACAGCTGGACAACGCAAAGCCGGTCACGCGGAGTGATCAGCCCCATGGTCTCGGTATCGACCGCGATCGGGCCGGGCGCAAAGACATCGCCGGGGAGGTCTTCTTCGTGGAGATGGACAGCCATAGGGCAAGGTGCTTAGGCCGATTGCCGCCGGGATGAAAGCCCCCGGTGGGAGCGAGATGGCGATGGCGAATGGCGATAGGGTTCCGGAGAGCTGGCGGGCCGTGCTCGAGCCGGTCCTGGCCACACCCAGGTCGCGCCAGCTTGGCGGGTTCCTCACCGCTGAAGAAGCGGCTGGCAAGGCGATCTACCCGCCGCGCGGCACGCGGCTGGCGGCGCTGGAACTGACCCCACTCGATGCGGTCAAGGTCGTGATCCTGGGGCAAGACCCTTACCACGGCCCCGGCCAGGCCCACGGCCTGTCGTTCTCGGTGCAGGACGGGGTGAAAGTGCCGCCCAGCCTGGTCAACATCTACAAGGAACTGGCCAGTGACCTCGGCCTTTCCATCCCGCGCCACGGCAACCTTTCGAACTGGGCCCGGCAGGGCGTGCTGCTGCTCAACGCCGCGCTGACGGTGGAGGACGGCCAGCCCGCCTCGCACCAGGGCCGCGGCTGGGAAGAGATCACCGATGCAGTGGTCGCCGCCGTTGCCGCCAAGGCCGAACCGTGCGTGTTCCTGCTCTGGGGCAGCCATGCCCAGCGCAAGGCCCAGTCGGTGCCGGGCCTGATGACCAGCCACCACCTGGTGCTGACGGCGCCGCATCCCAGCCCCCTGTCGGCACACCGCGGTTTCCTGGGATGTCGGCACTTCAGCCAGGCCAATGCCTTTCTGGAGGCAAGGGGCCGGGGCGGGGTGGACTGGTCGCTCTGACCGCGCACCAGCGTTACGCTCAGGTTGACACAGTTGACACTGCGTCCGCTTCTTCCAACAGGCCAGAACTGGCGGAATCGCTGCGCTTTCGGGCATCTTCTCGGCGAATGCGGATGCTGGGAAAATAAAAAAGCGCCCGCGGGCGCAGCGAGTCATTGCGCTGGCCGGCACATGGTGAGGATCAACGATTGGAAAGAGCTGCCGCGCTTGTATCAGTCGGCGGCGGTGTAGGAAAATGCGGGGGCGGGCAAAGGCGTGTGCGACCACATTACCCTTGTCGTCACCCCGGACTTGATCCGGGGCTGGGCTTTCTTCTTGCGGCCTTGCGCCGCATCTCAAGAACCAGCCAAACCCCGGATCAAGTGCGGGGTGACGGTGGTGGTCGGGAGTGAGTGCGGGGGCTAGGCCAGCCGCCGGGCCACCCCGTCCGCCAGCAGCGGCCCCAGGTTCGGCCCCTGCTCCGGGTAGAGATAGGGCTCGATCAGCTCGGCCTCGATCACGGCCAGCCGGCCATCCTCCAGGCGCACCATATCGATCCGGGCGTAAAGCGGCGGCTGGTCGAACGGTAGCAGCGCCATGATCGCTTCGGCGGCGGCGCGATCGGCAGGGGCGGGGTCCAGCGGGGTTTCGGTGCCGCCGTAGAGCGACTGGATGCGGTAATCGCCGCCGGTCGCCTGCTTGAGCAGGGTATGGCTGAGCGCACCATCAACGAAGATGAAGCTCAGCTCGCCCTCGCGCTGGATCGCGGGGAGGAAGGGCTGGATCATCGCCGCCTGGTCGAGCGACCAGTCGGCCGGGGGCGGATTATCGCGCGAGAAGCTGTCCTGTCCGATCGCGCCGGCGCCCACCCGGCGCTTCACCACCACCCGGTCGGTGCCGAAGTGATCAAAGGCGGCCAGCACGTCTGCGGGGGTGGCGCGTTCCGGCCAGAGCGTCGGGATCGTCACTGCGCCCCGCTCCGCGAGTTCCCTTAGGTAAAGCTTGTCGGAATTCCAGCGCACGACCTCGAGCGGATTGCAGACCGTTACCCCGACCGCCTCCAGCTCGCCGAGCCGGGCCAGGAACTCGTCCTTGGCCTCGGTATAGTCCCAGGGCGTGCCGAGGATGGCGAGATCGAACGCAGCGAGGTCGGCCAGGGGCGCGCGCCAGTCGATATCGGTCACGGTGCCGCGTGTCCCCACGCCGGTTCGGACCGCCTCCAGATAGAGGTCATGCTCAAAGGCATCGGGGCGGCGCGTGGGCGATCCGGGCAGGGTGGCCGGGCAGGCGAGGAAAGCGATCTTCATGCCGGCCGGTTAGGCGGCGCGGTGCGACTTGGGAAGAGGCTGCCGCCCTAGCGCGGCAGTTCGCTTGCCCCCATCAGCGCTTCGTCGACCGCGCGGGCGGCCTGGCGGCCTTCGCGGATCGCCCAGACGACCAGGCTCTGGCCGCGGCGCATGTCGCCGCAGGCGAAAATCTGCGGATCGCTGGTGCGATAGTCGATCACATTGGCGGCAACGTTGCCGCGCCCGTCGAGTTCGACTCCGGCCTGGTCAAGCAGGCCTTGCTTGCGCGGGCCGACAAAGCCCATGGCCAGCAGGATCAGATCGGCCTTGAGCACGAACTCGCTTCCGGGGATCTCCTGCATTCGCCCTTCGACCCATTCAACGCGGACGCATTCGAGGCCGGTGACATCGTTTTCCCCGATCACGCGCTTGGTCAGGACCGACCAGTCCCGCTCAACACCTTCTTCATGGCTGGTCGAGGTGCGCAGCTTGAGCGGCCAGTCCGGCCAGGTCAGCGCCTTGTCTTCCTTTTCGGGCGGCTTGGGCATGATCTCGAGCTGGGTGACCGAGGCCGCGCCCTGGCGGTTCGAGGTGCCGACGCAGTCAGAGCCGGTATCGCCGCCGCCGATCACGATCACGTGCTTGCCCGTGGCGGTCAGGGTGCCGCGCGGGGCCGCGCGCAACTCGTCGTCACCGGCAACGCGCTTGTTCTGCTGGGTCAGGAATTCCATGGCGAGGCGCACGCCGGGCAGTTCGGCACCCGGGATTTCCAGTCGGCGCGGTTCCTCGGCACCGCCCGACAGGACGATCGCGTCGAAGTTTTCCTTCAGGCTCTCGATTGAGACGTGCACGCCCACTTCGGTCGAGGTGCGAAAGCTGACGCCCTCGGCTTCCATCTGGACCAAGCGCCGGTTGATCAGGTGCTTTTCCATCTTGAAGTCGGGGATGCCATAGCGAAGCAGGCCGCCGGCGCGGTCGTTCTTTTCGAACACGGTCACCGAGTGGCCCGCACGGGCGAGCTGCTGTGCGGCGGCGAGGCCCGCCGGGCCGGAGCCGACCACGGCCACGGTCTTGCCGGTGCGCTTTGCCGGCACCTGCGGGTGAATCCAGCCGTTTTCCCAGCCCTTGTCGACGATCGCGCATTCGATCGACTTGATGGTGACCGGCTGATCGATGATGTTCAGCGTGCAGCTCGCCTCACACGGGGCGGGGCAGATGCGGCCGGTGAATTCCGGGAAGTTGTTGGTCGAATGCAGCACTTCCAGCGCATTCTGCCAGTCACCCTCATAGACCAGGTGGTTCCAGTCCGGGATGATGTTGTTCACCGGGCAGCCGTTGTGACAGTACGGAATCCCGCAGTTCATGCAGCGCGAAGCCTGCGCCTTGAGCGCGGGTTCGGCGTGCGGGATCACGAACTCCTTGTAGTGGTTCAGCCGCTCCTTCGGATCGGCATAGGTGCGATCCTGGCGGTCCAGCTCGAGAAAGCCTGTTTCCTTGCCCATTAGACTACTTCCAATTCAACAAATCGTCATCGCGAGCAGCGAAGCGACGAAGCAATCCAGAGCGTTTTGCGCTGGTCCCTGGATTGCTTCGCTTCGCTCGCAATGACGAAACAGGGTTGTCATTCGGCGGCCACCGAGGCGGCTTCGAGCCGTTCGGCCTCGAGTTGCTTGAGTGCCCGCGCATAGTCCTTGGGCATGACCTTGACGAACTTGCCGAGCGCATTGCCCCAGTCATCGAGCAGTGCGCGGGCGCGCTTGCTGCCGGTGTGGAGGTGGTGCCGCTCCAGCAGGATGCGCAGGCGTTCGGCATCGTGGCGCAGCATGTCGCCCATGCCGAAGTCCTCGACCGAGCGCGGCCGCTGCTGCGGACGGCCGGCGCCTTCCTCTTCATCGCGTTCTGCCGAAATCGACAGCAGGTCGACCTGGGCCGGGTTGCACAGCTGCGCAAACTCGCCGCGCTCGTCATAGACATAGGCGATCCCGCCCGACATCCCCGCGGCGAAGTTGCGGCCGGTGCGGCCGAGCACAACGACCACGCCGCCGGTCATGTATTCGCAGCCATGATCGCCGGTTCCTTCGACCACGGCGATGGCGCCCGAATTGCGCACGGCAAAGCGTTCGCCGGCCACGCCATTGAAATAGGCTTCGCCCGCGATCGCGCCGTAGAGCACGGTGTTGCCGACGATGATGTTCTGGCTCGCCTCGCGTTCGACATGGCCCGGCTGGCGCACGATCACGCGGCCACCCGACAGGCCCTTGCCGACATAGTCGTTGGCATCGCCGGTCAGGTCGAGCGTCACGCCGTGGGCCAGAAAGGCGCCAAAGCTCTGCCCGGCCACGCCGCTCAGGCGGATGGCGATGGTGTTGTCCGGCAGGCCGGCATGGCCGAACCGCTTGGCCACTTCGCCCGACAGCATCGCGCCGACCGTGCGGTTGACGTTGATCACCTTGCGCTCGATCACCACCGGCTGCTTCTTGTCGAGCGCATCGGCGGCAGCGGCGATCAGGTCATTGTCGAGCGCCTTTTCGAGGCCATGGTCCTGGGTGCCCGACCAGCCGAGCGAGGGGCTGTCACCCAGCGGAACCTGGTGCAGGATCCGGCTGAGGTCGACGCCCTTGGCCTTCCAGTGCTCGATCGCTTGGCGCATATCGAGCCGGTCAACCCGGCCGACCATTTCGGCAATGGTGCGGAAGCCCATTTCGGCCATGATCGCGCGCAGTTCTTCGGCGACGAAGAAGAAGTAGTTGATCACGTGCTCGGGCTGGCCGGTGAAGCGTGCGCGCAGCACCGGGTCCTGCGTAGCTACGCCGACCGGGCAGGTGTTGAGGTGGCACTTGCGCATCATGATGCACCCGGCCGCGATCAGCGGCGCAGTGGCAAAGCCGAACTCGTCCGCACCGAGCAGGGCCGCCACGGCCACGTCGCGCCCGGTCCGCAGGCCGCCATCGGCCTGGACCGCGATTCGGCTACGCAGGTTGTTGAGGATCAGCGTCTGCTGGGTCTCGGCCAGGCCGATTTCCCAAGGGCTACCGGCATGGGTCAGCGAGGTCAGCGGCGAAGCCCCGGTTCCGCCTTCATAGCCCGAGATCGTCACGTGGTCGGCGCGCGCCTTGGAAACGCCCGCGGCCACGGTGCCGACGCCGACTTCGGAGACCAGCTTGACCGAGATGCGCGCGCCGCCGTTGACGTTCTTGAGGTCGTGGATCAGCTGGGCCAGATCCTCGATCGAGTAGATGTCATGGTGCGGCGGGGGCGAGATCAGGCCGACGCCCGGGGTCGAGTGGCGGGTCTTGCCGATCACCTTGTCGACCTTGTGGCCGGGCAGCTGGCCACCTTCGCCGGGCTTGGCGCCCTGGGCCATCTTGATCTGGATGTCGTCGGCATTGACCAGGTACTCGGTGGTCACGCCGAACCGGCCCGAGGCCACCTGCTTGATCGCCGAGCGCAGCGAATCCCCGTTGGGCAGTGGCTTGAAGCGATCGGGTTCTTCGCCGCCTTCGCCGGTGTTCGACTTGCCGCCGATCCGGTTCATGGCGATGGCGAGGGTGGTGTGCGCCTCGCGGCTGATCGAGCCGAAGCTCATCGCGCCGGTCGCGAACCGCTTGACGATTTCGCTCGCCGGTTCGACTTCGCTGATGTCGAGCGGCTTGTCGGCCGGCTTGAATTCCATCAGCCCGCGGATGGTCAGCATCCGAGTCGACTGGTCGTTGATGGTCTGGGCGAACTCGCGGTACTTTTCCGAGACATTGCCGCGCACCGCGTGCTGCAGGGCGGCGATGTTCTGCGCGGTCCAGGCGTGCTCCTCGCCGCGCAGACGCACGGCATAGATCCCGCCCACGTCGAGCATGTTCTGGTAGATCGGGTTGTCGCCATAGGCCGCCTGGTGGCGGCGCACGGTTTCCTCGGCCACTTCGGCCAGGCCAATGCCCTCGATCGTGGTGGCGGTGCCGGTGAAGTACTTCTCGATGAACTGGCTCGACAGGCCGACCGCATCGAAGATCTGCGCGCCGCAGTAGGACTGGTAGGTCGAGATGCCCATCTTGGACATGACCTTCAGGATGCCCTTGCCGACCGCCTTGATGTAGTTCTTCTGCACCGTCTTGGCGTCAAGCGGCATGTCCTTGCGGACGCGGAGTTCTTCCAGCGTTTCGAAGGCGACATAGGGATTGATCGCCTCGGCGCCGTAGCCCGCCAGCACGCAGAAGTGGTGCACTTCGCGTGCTTCGCCGGTCTCGACCACCAGGCCGGTCTGCATGCGCAGGCCCTGGCGGACGAGGTGGTGGTGGACCGCTGCCGTGGCCAGCAGCGCCGGCATCGGGATGCGGTCCGGCCCCTGGGCGCGGTCGGACAGGATCAGGATGTTCTTGTCCTGCAGCACGGCTTCGGTCGCCGCCCAGCACATTTCCTTGATCGCCATTTCAAGGCCCGTCGGGCCGCTGGCAGCAGCCCAAGTTGTGTCGATCGTCTCGGTCCGGAAGGCGCCGTCCAGCGCCGCCTCGACCGAGCGGATCTTGGCCACGTCCTCGTTGGTCAGGATCGGCTGATCGACTTCGAGGCGCTTGTGCGTCCCGGCTTCCATGCCCAGCAGGTTGGGGCGCGGACCGATCATCGAGACCAGGCTCATCACCAGCTCCTCGCGGATCGGATCGATCGGCGGGTTGGTGACCTGGGCGAAGTTCTGCTTGAAGTAATCGTAGAGCAGGCGCGAGCGATTGGAGAGCACCGCGATCGGCGTGTCCGTCCCCATCGAGCCGAGCGGATCGTCGGCGTTCTGGGCCATCGGCTCAAGGAAGCGCGAAAGGTCTTCCTGGGTATAGCCGAAGGCCTGCTGGCGATCGAGCAGCGTGGTGCTCTCTTGCGGCAGCGCGGCCAGTTCCGGCTCGACCACTTCGAGGTCCTTGAGCTTGTACTGCGCGGCTTCCAGCCAGTCCTCGTAAGGCTCGGCGGCGGCGAGCGAGGCCTTTAGTTCCTCGTCCTCGATGATCCGGCCCTGATCGAAATCGATCAGCAGCATGCGGCCCGGCTGGAGCCGCCACTTGCGGACGATGTTGTCTTCCTTGATCGGCAGCACGCCGCTTTCCGAGGCCATGACCACGATATCGTCATCGGTGACGAGGAAGCGCGCCGGGCGCAGGCCGTTGCGGTCCAGCGTTGCGCCGATCTGGCGGCCGTCGGTAAAGGCCACGGCGGCCGGGCCGTCCCACGGTTCCATCAGCGCGGCGTGGTATTCGTAGAAGGCGCGGCGCTTGGCATCCATCAGCGGATTGCCGGCCCAGGCTTCCGGGATCAGCATCATCACCGCATGGGCCAGGCTGTAGCCACCGGCCAGCAGCAGCTCGAGCGCGTTGTCGAGGCAGGCGGTGTCCGACTGGCCGTGCGGGATCAGCGGCCACATCTTGTCGAGATCGGCGCCGAGCAGCTCTGATTCCATGGTGCGGCGGCGGGCGTTCATCCAGTTGACGTTGCCGCGCACGGTGTTGATTTCGCCGTTGTGGGCGATGAAGCGATAGGGGTGCGCCAGCTTCCAGCTCGGGAAGGTGTTGGTGCTGAAGCGCTGGTGGACCAGGCCCAGCGCCGAAACGCAGTCCGGATCGCGCAGGTCGTCGTAGAAGCTGCCAACCTGCGTGGCCAGCAGCAGGCCCTTGTAGACCACGGTGCGGCTGGAAAAGCTGGGCATGTAGAGATCGGCGATCCCCGGCATGCCATGCTTTTCGGCGAGGGCTGCCAGCGGGTTCTGGGTCTGCTTGCGGATCGCCAGGATCTTGCGCTCGAACGCGTCCTGATCGGGGCAGTTCTCACCGCGCGCGACGAAGCACTGGCGGATCACCGGCATCTGCTCGCGCACGGTCTTGCCCAGACCTTCGGTGGTCACCGGCACGTCGCGCCAGCCGATCAGGCGCTGGCCTTCCTTGGCGATGAACTTTTCGAAGGTGCCGACGATGAAATCACGGCTGGCCTGGTCCTGCGGCAGGAAGCACATCGCCACGGCATAGTCCCCGGCGGCGGGCAGCTTCAGCCCCTCGCGATCAGCCCACTTGCGGAACAGCGCGTCGGGGGTCTGAATCAGAATCCCGGCGCCATCGCCCAGCAAGGGATCGGCGCCAACGGCGCCGCGATGGTCGAGATTCTTCAGAATCTCGAGCGCCTGGCTCACGATCGCATGGCTTTTGGCGCCCTTGATATGGGCGACAAAGCCCACACCACAGGCGTCATGCTCATTGCGCGGATCGTAGAGGCCCTGCGGCGCCGGATAACCCATCGAAAACCCATCCTGTCGTCACCCGGAAACCCGCGATTCGCGCCGGGAATGGCGGAAATGGCGGAAATCCGGCAATTAAGCGCAAGCTTCCCCACCGCACGAGGCAGTGAAAATTGCGCAAGAATTTCCCATGACGACAGGAAGCTGTTTTTGCAACTGCGAACAAGGCAAGAAACGCTTGGGTGCGCCCAAGCGTTGCTGTGAATAGGATTGCAGGTGCCGACCGGCGGCCGGCTCAGGCCGCGCCGCTGATCCGCTGCAGGTTGGCCAGCGCCAGGCGCAGGGCGCGCTCGGCCTCGGCCGGGTCGACCGCGGGGACCGCCTGGGCCGCAGCCACGGGAGCGCCATGCATGGCCGCTGCCGGTCCATCGAAGGGCCGCAAGGGGGTGACGGGCGCGGCTGCCATCTGACCGGGGAAGATCACCACCGGCTCGATATTCGCGGCCGGCTCCTCGGGCTCGTCGACCCGGACGAATTCCTGACGCGGCATCTCGATGCTGAGCAGCGAGGCAAAGGCCTCCTCGGGAACGGCTTCGACTTCGGCTTCGACTTCCGCCTCTGCTTCAACGGGCGGTTCGGGCGCAGCGAATTCGGTTACAGCCGGCGCCACCGGAGCGGGGGCTGGCATCGACAAGTGGCGCGGCATCAGCCCTGCGAGATCGGCATGATCATCATCGTCATGATGGTCGAAGGATACCGGGCGCAGCGCGGCCGGCATCGGGATCGGCGCAGGCGGAATTACCGGAGCGGCGACCGGATCGGGCGCAGCGATGTCAAAGATCGGTGGCGGCGGGACAAAGGCGGGTTCAGCGGCAACCGGCGCGGCCGGAGCAGCTTCAGCCGCGACCTGCGCAGCCTGCGGCATTTCGGCCGGCTGGGCCTTGGCCGCGCGTCGGCGGGCCATCGATTCCTGCAGGCGCTTGGCCAGATCGGTCATCTCGAGACCGGCGGGGCTGGGCTGTGCCTCGGCAGCCGGCAGCGGAGCGGGTGCTTCGACCAGGACGGCCTCGGGAGCGAGCCCGGGAGCCGGAGCGGCGGCAAATGGTGCCGGCTCCGATAGCTGCGGATCGATCGGTGCCGCAGCAGGCGTCTCAGGGCGCTCGGCAAAAAGCGGCTGGGCGGGTTCGGTTTCGAATACCGAAGTGCGAAAGCCCGCTGCCCGCACGAAATCGACCGGGACATGGCCGTCTTCGGCGACCATTCCGAAGATACGCGGCGCCTCGGTCACGACCGGCACTTCGCGTTCGATCATCGGCGAAGGAACCGGCATCGGCGAAGGAACCGGCATCGGCGCGGGGGCCGGTTCGGCCGCGAAGGGCCGTGGTGCCGACCAGTCGTGCGGCTGGGCAAAGGGTGCAACCGATTCAACCGGTGCAGGTGCCGGGAAGGCGCCAAGGTCAAGCGGGGCCGGGCCCGGCTCGGCGGCATCGACCTGGCTCACCGGGGTAAGCCGGGTTGCGGCGATATCAAAGATCTGCGGCTCGCCGCCGGGCAACGGGGCGATTTCGTGCGGCTGGAACGGCTGGTCTTCATGCTCGACAGCCAGGGCGCGGCGGCGGCCGACCAGCAGGTTCTGGCTGTCCAGCATTTCGCCCAGTTCCTCATGAGCCGAGATCGGTCGCCGGGCCGGACCATCGGTGAAAACGTCACGCTTGTTCCACATGGCGGCTTCGGCTTCGGCTGCGGCACCGGGATTGGCGGCGGTGCGCTTGCGTTCACGCGCAACGGTCTTCGGACGGTTGATGCGCAGCGTCAGCATGGCTCCGAGCGCGGCCCCCAGCGAGGCCATGATCAGCGCGATCAGGATCCGCGCAGTGACGCCAAGCGGCGGAGCTGCCGCCGGCACGATCAGGTCAAGACCGATCTTCAGGACAACATCTTCGATCAGCGTCGGCCGGATCGCCAGGCTGCCCAGGCCAAACAAGGCGCCAAACCACAAGGCCACGACCGCCGGAAACAGCGGATGGCTGGAGATAGGTTTGCCCTTGGCCGGCTTTGGATTGGTATTGGCCACGACCCGTATTCCCGTACTGTTGCGCCCCAAACCTTAACCGGCAGGCCTCAGGCGGCAGCCGGAATTCGGTAGATTGCAGCAGCAGTTAGCGCGGCTTGGTAAACATCCTGATAACGAAGAATATTCGCCGACCAGTCATGCCGGGTCGCGACATGGGCCCGCCCGGCGGCGCGGCGCGCGTCCCAGCTGGCGCGATCCTTGAGCAGATCGGCCAGGGCCGCTGCGCATGCGGCTGGGTCATCGGGCGTGAAGAGTGTGCCGGTCACGCCATCGGTGATCAGTTCACGGTGTCCGCCGACGTCCGAAGCCGCCACCAGTCGGCCCTGCGCCATGGCTTCCAGCGGCTTCATCGGTGTGACCAGATCGGTCAGGCGGCTGTGCTTGCGGGGAAAGGCCAGCAGATCGACCAGGGCGTAATAGCGTTCAACGGTATTGTGCGGGACCCGCCCGACAAAATGGATCGCCGCAGCGGCCGGCGAGGCGTGGGCCTGGTGGCGCAGCGCCTGCTCCATCGGCCCGCCGCCGACCAGCAGCAATTGCGCGCCGGCCACCTGCTCTCGCAGCAGCGGCAGCGCCGCAATCAGGTCATCAAGGCCTTCATAGTCATAGAAGCTGCCGATAAAGCCGATCACCGGGCCGTCTCCCAGGCCAAGCTGGCGCGCGAGTTCAGGCTCGCTCGCCGCCGCTTCGCCAAACAGCGAAAGGTCGACGCCGTTGGGGCTGATCGTGATCTTGTCCGCGGGCACGCCGCGTTGCACCAGATCGTCCTTCAATCCCTGGCAGATCGTCACAACCTGTTCGGCGCCGTTCACCACATGGTTTTCGAGCGCACGGGTCAGGCGGTACTTGAGATTGCCCTCGGTTCCTGTGCCGTTCGAAACGGCGGCGTCTTCCCAGAAGGCGCGCACTTCGTAAACGACCGGGATGCCCAGCTTTTGTCCGGCAATGAGTGCCGCCTTGCCGCATAGCGCCGGGCTGTGGGCGTGAAGCAGGTCGGGCCGCCAGTCCTCTGCCAGCGCGACGATGGCTTCGGCCAGCAGACTGATCTCGCGCCATTCGCGCAGCCCCGGCGGGCCGCTCGCGGCGCCGCGGGTGCGATGGAAAGTCAGTCCTTCGGCTTCTTCGCAATCCGGGCCCTCAGCCACGTGACGCAGGCCAGTGATGCCGCGCACCTCAAGCCCCATCGCGGCCTGCGCGGTCAGGATCGCGCGGGTACGAAAAGTGTAGCCGCTGTGAAGCGGCAGCGAATGGTCAAGGACATGAAGTACGCGGGTCATGGCCCGGTCTTCTAGGACGACAAGGCTTAACGCGCCGTCAACTCGGCGCTGCTAAGCGCTTGAGCACGATGGTCGACTACTTTGCCCTGGCCCTGTCTCACGGTCTGCTGATCCTGGCGATCTGGCACCTGTTGTGGCGTGCGGACCTGGACGAGGACCCGGCCACGCCAGAGCCGGACGCAGCCGCTGCAGCCGAGCCGGAGCCGGCCAAACCGGGGCTGCGGATCCGTGCTTGATCTCGCCATCACCGGCTTCACCCTCGCCTTCCTGGCGCTCGGCCTTCGCCGCCCCTTCGTGTGGGTGCTGGCCTATCTCTACATCGATATCCTGACCCCGCAGAAGATCAGCTGGTCGCTGCTTGCCGCGCTGCCGATCTCGCTGATTGCCTTTGTCCTGGCCTTTGGCGGCTGGCTGGTGCTGGATGACAAGAAGGACATGCGCTTCACAATGCGCCAGGGGCTGATCGTGCTGCTGCTGGCCTATTGCGGGATCACCACGACGATTGCCGAATTCCCGGTCGAGGCGACCGAGAAGTGGTCGTGGGTCTGGAAGGCACTGCTCTTTGCGATCTTCCTGCCGCTGACGCTGCGGACCCGGCTGCGGTTCGAGGCGGTGGTGACGGTGATGGTCCTGACCGTCGGCGCGATCCTGATCACCGGCGGGATCAAGACTGCGGCTGGCGGCGGAGGTTATGGCCAGCTCCAGACCTTCGTGCCCGATAATGCCGGGATCTATGAGGGATCGACGCTGTCGACCATCGCCATTGCGATTGTCCCGCTGATCTGGTGGGTGGCGCGCTTCACGACAATTTTCCCGCGCGGCAAGCTGGTAACGCTGTTCGCCGCTGCGCTGACCTTTGCCGCCTTGCTGATCCCGGTCGGCACGCAGACCCGCACTGGCCTGCTGTGTATTGCGCTGCTGGCGGTGCTGTCGCTGCGTTCGGTCAAGCGGCGCTTCCTTTACCTGGGCATGGCCGGCCTGGTGGCGGTGGCAGCGATCCCGTTCCTGCCCGAAAGCTATACCAAGCGGATGAGCACGATCGAGAACCACCAGTCCGACCAGTCGGCCTCGACCCGGGTGGCGGTGTGGATGTGGACGCTCGACTATGTGAAGGATCATCCCTTCGGCGGCGGTTTCGACGCCTATCGCGGCAATCGCCTGCTGGTGCCAACGGTCAAGGCCGTGGGGACCGACAACAACGTCACCCTGAAGACCGAGTACCATGTCGAGGAAGGGCGTGCCTATCACTCGGCCTATTTCGAGATGCTGGGCGAGCAGGGCTATCCCGGTTTCCTGCTCTGGGCCTGGATCCAGCTCCTCGGCGTGTGGCAGATGGAACGCCTGCGCCGCCGCTGGAAGGACCGCAAGGCCGCGCATGAGGCCTGGGTTGCCCCCTTGGCCAATGCCCTGCAGATGTCGCAGATCGTCTATTTCCTGGGCGCGGTGTTCATCGGCATCGCCTTCCAGCCGGTGATGTTCATGATCATCGGCCTGCAGTGCGGGCTGTGGTCCTATTGCCGCCGGATCGATGCGCCCGCGCCGCGCCCAATCCTGCCCGGCGTACAGCAGCTGCGGGTGACCGCGGCATGAGCGGCAGGACCGGACACCTCGATGCCCTGACCGGGATCCGCGGCCTCGCCGCCTGGCTGGTCGTGCTCTACCACATCCGGCTCTCGCTGACGGGGCTGCTGCCGGGTGAGGTCATTGCCGCGCTCGCCAAGGGTTACCTGGCGGTCGACCTGTTCTTCATGCTGTCGGGCTTCGTGATCTGGTACAATTATGTCGGCCGGCTGCGCGCGGGAGGCGGGGCCGAGACCCGGCTGTTCCTGTGGCGGCGCTTTGCCCGCGTCTGGCCGCTCCATGCAGTGATCCTGGCCGCTTTCATCGCCTTTGTGGCGCTGCTCCTGGCAACCGGCCGTCCGACGCCGGGCTATCCGCTGGGCGAACTGCCGCTGCATCTCCTGCTGATGCAGAACTGGGGGCTGACCGATGCGCTGACCTGGAACCATCCGGCCTGGTCGATCAGCACCGAATTTGCGGCCTACCTGCTGTTCCTGCTGCTGGTCCTGCTGCGCTGGGACCGGCTGCCGGTGCCGGGGCTCCTGCTGGCGGCGGCTGTCCTGCTGACGGCGCTCCACCTGCTGTTTTCGCTCACTGGCCACCGCAATCTTGGCGACGCGATCCCGCAGCTGGGGCTGTGGCGCTGCCTGGCGGGATTTGCGCTGGGCAATCTGCTGTGCCTGCTCTGGCAGCACTGGCGCGGCCGGTCCGGACTGGCGCTTGGGGCCGGCGCCCTGTCGCTGCTGATCACTGGCCTGGGGCTGGCACTGGCCCTGCCCGAAACCGCCTTCGTTCCTGCTGCCTGCTTCACCGGCCTGCTGGCCCTGGCCTTGGGGCAGGGGCCAATCGTGCGGGTCTGCAGCAGCCGCGCGCTGACCTATCTGGGCGAGATCAGCTATTCGACCTACCTGTCGCACTTCCTGCTCTGGATCGTCTGGAAGCTGGCCTTCGTCGATGCCACGCTGCAGCTGGGCTGGGCCAGCCTGGCCGGTTTCCTGGCCACGGTTCTGGCCGCTTCGATCCTGCTCTATCACGGGGTCGAAAAGCCGGCGCAGCGCTGGCTCAATGCCCGCCCGCCGCGCTGGGCCACGCGCCCCGCCGCCGTCCCGGCCGAGTGATTCGCCCCGCCTGCCTGGCTCACTGCCCTGCCTTGCCGTAGCGGCAGACGCAGGTACGTTGCGCTAGCCCCGCGCTTGGGCCATGAAGACGCCTTTCCAGCATAAGGAGAGGCGCAATGACCCCGCAGGAGCTCGCAGCCAAGACTGGCGAAGTGATCGGCGTTTCGGACTGGTTCGAAGTGACCCAGGAACGCATCAACATGTTCGCTGATGCCACTGGCGATCACCAGTTCATCCATATCGACGAGGAAAAGGCCAAGATGACCCCCTTCGGCGGGACCATCGCTCACGGCTTCCTTACCCTCTCGCTGCTGCCGGTGCTCGGCGCGATGACCTCGGGCGCCCGCGTCGACGGCGTCAAGATGGGCGTCAACTATGGCGGCAACAAGACGCGCTTCATCAGCCCGGTCCGGGCCGGCAAGCGCGTGCGCAGCCACACCAAGCTGCTCGAACTGGTCGAGAAGCGTCCCGGCCAATGGCAGCAGACCAACGAAGTGACCATCGAGATCGAGGGCGAGGACAAGCCCGCTCTGATCTGCGAATGGATCACGCTGTTTTTTGTTTAAGGTGAGTCCCCGCGAAGGCGGGGATCTCAGTCGGCCTTGTGCCAAACTCCTGAGACCCCCGCCTTCGCGGGGGCTCGCAGTCCAAGGAATTTCCCATGTCACGTGACGCAGTCATCGTTTCCACTGCCCGCACGCCGCTGACCAAGGCGGCCCGCGGCGCGTTCAACAACACCACCGGCGCCACCCTTGGCGCCTGGTCGATCAAGGCTGCGGTCGAGCGCGCCGGCCTCTCCGGCGGCGAGATCGACGATGTGATCATGGGCACGGCCGTCCAGCAGGGCTCGACCGGCGGCAACGTCGCGCGCCTCGCCGCGCTGCGTGCCGGCCTGCCGGTTTCGGTTCCGGCCATGACGATCGACCGCCAGTGCTCCTCGGGCCTGATGACCATCGCCACGGCGGCCAAGCAGATCCTGGTCGACAACATGGATATCTGCGTCGCGGGCGGCGTCGAAAGCATTTCCAAGGTGGTCGGCAGCGGCAAGATGTTCGTCGAGCCGGATCGCGAGCTGCTGGAAATGCACCCGCACATCTACATGCCGATGATCGGCACGGCCGAAGTGGTGGCCAAGCGCTATAATATCAGCCGCGAATACCAGGACGAGTACTCGCTCCAGTCGCAGCAGCGCACCGCCGCCGCCCAGGCCGCCGGCAAGTTTGACGATGAAATCGTTGCCTGCACCGCCACCATGGCCGTGGTCAACAAGGAGACCAAGGAAGTCTCCTATCAGGAAGTCACTGCCAACAAGGACGATTGCAACCGCCCCGACACCACGCTCGAAGGGCTCGCCAGCCTGAAGCCGGTGATGGGCGAAGGCCACTGCATCACCGCCGGCAATGCCAGCCAGCTTTCCGACGGTTCGTCGGCCTGCGTCGTGATGGAAGCCAAGGTTGCCGAAAAGCGCGGCCTGACCCCGCTGGGCCGCTATGTCGGCATGGCCGTTGCCGGCACCGAGCCCGACGAAATGGGCATCGGCCCGGTCTTCGCGATCCCCAAGCTGCTCGAGCGCTTCAACCTGAAGATGGACGATATCGGCCTGTGGGAACTGAACGAGGCCTTCGCCGTCCAGGTGCTCTACTGCCGTGACAAGCTGGGCATTCCTGACGAGCTGCTCAACGTCAACGGCGGCTCGATCTCGATCGGTCACCCCTTCGGCATGACCGGCGCGCGCTGCACCGGCCACGCGCTGATCGAAGGCAAGCGTCGCGGTGCCAAATATGCCGTGGTGACCATGTGCATCGGTGGCGGCCAGGGCGCTGCCGGCCTGTTCGAGGTCTTCTGATGCGCTTGTCGGCGCCTCGCGTTGAGCCGGTCGATCTGAACAAGATCGACGATGAGCAACGCGAGGCGCTGGCGGTTTTCACCAGCGGCGCGCGGGATGTGACCAAGTCCGCAGGGACGGTGCTCAACATCTTCCGCACGCTGGTCCATGCCCCCAAGGCACTGACCGCTTTCCTCGCCTGGGGCAGCTATATCCTCTCGCGCCGCAACAGCCTCAGCGAACGGGACCGCGAGCTGGTGATCCTGCGCACCGGGTTCAATTGCGGTTCGGGCTACGAATTCACCCAGCACACCCGGATCGGGCTTGATGCCGGGCTGACCGAAGCCGAGATCGAGGCGATCAAGGCTGGCCCGACTGATCCGTCATGGAGCGCAGAAGACCGGGCCATGCTGCAGGCAACCGATGACCTGACGCGCGATTTCCACGTCGCCGATGCCAGCTGGGCGGCGCTGTCGTTCCTCAGCCAGAAGCAGCAGATGGACCTGGTCATGACTGTCGGCAACTACACCCAGGTCTCGATGATGCTGAACAGCTTCGGCGTCCAGCTCGATCCCGGCCAGACGCTCGACCCGGCGCTGGACCACCGCGCCGGCTAAGCTTGCCAAACGCGCATTCCCCGCGCATCCTCTCCGCATAAGAACGGGGCGCGTATTGGGGAAGGGATGCAGCCATGGGCGAGCATCTGGGTATTTTTGAAATTCTGGGGATCGCCGGGTCGGTCAGCCTGCTGTCGGGCTGGCGGCTTTATCTCTGCGTGCTGGCGACGGGGCTGGCAATGCAGTTCGGCGTCCTGCCGCTGCCGGCGCACCTGCAATCGCTGCAGGTCCTGGCCAATCCCTGGGTAATGGGCGCGGCCGGAGCGGCGGCGCTTCTCGAGTTCTTTGCCGACAAGGTGGCCTGGCTCGACACGGTCTGGGATACGATCCACACGCTGATCCGCCCGCTCGGCGGGGCGCTGCTGGCGCTGGCGGTGATCGATCCGGCCGATCCGGCGACTCAGGCGATCGCCTTCCTGCTGGGCGGCGGGGCGACCCTGCTGGCGCATGGCGGCAAGGCCGGGGCGCGGGCCGTGGTCAATACCAGCCCGGAGCCCTTCACCAATGTGGCTGTCTCGACCACCGAGGATCTGGTGACCGGCGGGCTGCTGTACCTCGCTTTTGCCAACCCGGCGCTGGCCGGGCTGGTCGCGCTGGGCCTGCTGATCCTGACCATCTGGTTGCTGCTGTTGGCCCGGCGGGTGCTCAAGCGGATCTTTGGCCCCGCGCCGGAACAGCCACCCGCTTAGGCGGCGGCTTTCAGCCGCGCCTTGTCATGGCGCTGGATCCAGTCTTCCAGGACCGGGGCGATGTGATCGCGCCACTTGCTGCCGTTGAAGATGCCGTAATGGCCCACATCGGGGGCCAGCAGGTACTTCTTGCGGGCTTCCGCCAGGCCCGTCGCCAGCTTGAGCGCGGCCTTGGTCTGGCCGATGCCGGAAATGTCGTCGCGCTCACCCTCGACCGCCAGCAGCGCCGTGTCGCGGATCGCGCCCAGATCGATCCGGGTGCCGCGATGCATGAACTCGCCCTTGGCCAGCGACTGGCGCTGGAACACTTCCTGGACCGTTTGCAGGTAATAGTCGGCGTCCATGTCGCAGACGGCGCGGTATTCGTCGTAGAAGGCTTTGGTCGCCTCGGCGTCTTCGTCGGCCCCGGCGACCAGGTGCTTGAACATGTGGTAATGGCTCAGCATGTGGTTGCCCAGGTTCATGCTCATGAACCCGGCCAGCTGCAGGAAGCCCGGATAGACCCGGCGCCCAGCACCGGGATATTGCAGCGGCACGGTCGCGATCACCGTGTGGCGGAACCACTCGATCGGGCGCTGCATGGCCATGTCATTGACCGAGGTCGGCGCCTCGCGCGTGTCGACCGGGCCGCCCATCATCGTCAGGCTGAGCGGACGGGCAGGGTGCTTCTGCGCGTTCATCAGCGCCGTTGCGGCCAGCGCCGGGACCGAGGGCTGGCAGACGGCGAGCATGTGCGCGCCCGGACCGATATGTTCGAGGTAGCTGATAACGTAGTCGATATAGTCATCGAGGTCGAAGCGGCCGGCGTCGAGCGGGACCATCTTCGCATCGGCCCAGTCGGTAATGTAAACCTCGCACCGCTCGATCATCCGCGCGACCGTGCCGCGCAGCAGGGTGGCGAAGTGGCCGCTCATCGGCGCAACGATCAGCAGGCGCGGGGCATCAGCCGGCAGGCCCGGATGGGTGAAGCGCAGCAGGTTGCCAAAGGGGCGATGCATCACGATCGCCTCGGTCACCGGATGGACCCTGCCGTCAACCGTCACCGTCTCGATATCGAAGGCCGGCTTGCCATAGGGGGCCGAGGCATGGGCGAAGACTTCAAGCGCCGAGGCCATGACCGGACCCAGGCCAGTGTAGCCAAACGGCAGCGCCGGGTTCGACAGCAATTCCGCCCCGACCGAGGCCCAGGTGCTGGCGGCATTGAGCCACGAGCGCTGCATTTCGTAAGCGGTATAGAGCAAGAAAAGTCCCCTTCCGGCCCGGCCAGCCGGACCAAACGTGTCGCTACCGTGCCGCCATTCGCATTTTTGTGCAATGCAATATTTTCCCGCTGCTTTCTTCGCGGATGCACAATCCGCCGACAAGATCGGTGCCGATTTGCCACTTACTTGGCCCTCGCCCTGTGCTAGGGCGCGTCCACAATGGCTTCCCAATCCGATCAATCCGCCACACCCCCTGAACCCAAGCCGGCCCGTACGCTCGGTCCGCTGCGGATGATCTGGCAGGCGGCGCTGGCCTATCCGGGCAAGCTGGCGCTTGCTGCCCTGGCGCTGATGATCACGGCGGGTGCGACCCTGGCGATCCCTTCCGGCTTCAAGCTGATCATCGACAAGGGCTTCGCCGCCGGCGGCAACCCCGACGATATCGGCCGCTGGTTCGAATACCTGCTGATGATCGTGGTGGTGCTCGCCATCGGCACGGCGCTACGGTTCTATTTCGTCTCCTGGCTGGGTGAGCGCGTGGTCGCCGATATCCGGCTCAAGGTGCAGGCCAACCTGCTGCGGATGTCGCCCGGGTTCTTCGAAGAGAACAGCCCGAACGAGATTTCGAGCCGCATGACCTCTGACACCGCGCTGATCGAGCAGGTGGTCGGGACCACCGTATCGGTCGCCCTGCGCAACCTGATCATGGGCGTGGGCGGGGTGGCCTACCTGTTCACCCTGGCCCCCAAGCTGACCCTGGCGCTGGTCATCGCGATCCCGCTGATCGTCCTGCCGATCGTCTGGTTCGGGCGGCGGCTGCGCAACGTTTCGCGCACCAGCCAGGACCGCGTCGCCGATGTCGGCGCGATGGTGGCCGAAGTGCTCGGCGCAATGCGGATCGTCCAGGCCTTCAATCAGGAAAACCGCGAGGAAGCCCGCTTCGCCGAAGCGGTTGAATCGACCTTCACCACGGCCAAGCGCCGGATCCTGCTCCGCGCGGCGATGACCGCGATCATCATCATGCTGGTGTTCGGCGCGATCACCATGCTGATGTGGCAGGGCGCGATCGGCGTGGCCGAAGGGACGATCAGCGGCGGGACAATCGCCGCTTTCGTGCTGACCGGCGGCCTGGTGGCCGGGGCTTTTGGTGCCCTGACCGAGGTCTATGGCGATCTCTTGCGCGGGGCCGGCGCGGCCAGCCGGCTCAACGAGCTGCTCAACGAGAAGCCGACTATCGCCATGCCGGCCCGCCCGCTCGAACTGCCCACTCCGGTGCGCGGCAAGCTGGCCTTCGAGAATGTCACCTTCCGCTATCCGACCCGGCCCGAGGTCTCGGCCCTCGCCGATTTCTCGCTGACGGTCGAACCGGGCGAGACGGTCGCGATTGTCGGGCCATCGGGTGCCGGCAAGTCCACGCTGTTCCAGCTGGCCGAGCGGTTCTATGATCCGCAGGCGGGCGCGGTGAAGCTGGATGGCGTGCCGCTGACCGCAGTCGATCCCGCCGCGATCCGTCGCAACATGGCGCTGGTCCCGCAGGAGGGCATCCTCTTCGCTGCGACCGCGCGCGACAACCTGCGTTACGGCAACTGGGAGGCCAGCGACGAGGCGATCTGGCAGGCGGCCGAGAATGCCAATGCCGCCGATTTCCTGCGCGAGTTGCCGGAAGGACTCGATACCTACCTGGGCGAGCGCGGGGCGCGCCTCTCTGGCGGCCAACGCCAGCGCATGGCGATTGCTCGCGCCCTGCTGCGCGATGCGCCGATCCTGCTGCTCGACGAAGCCACCTCGGCGCTCGATGCCGAGAGCGAGCGGCTGGTCCAGCAGGCGCTTGACCGGCTGATGGCCACCCGCACCACGCTGGTGATCGCCCACCGCCTCGCCACCGTGCGCGGGGCCGACCGGATCGTGGTGATGGATGGCGGCCGGATCGTCGAGACCGGCAAGCACGATGCGCTCAGCCGCGCCGGCGGGCTCTATGCGCGCCTTGCCGCGCTGCAATTCGACGAAGTGCCAAGCGAAGCCGTCAAATAGCATAAGGTCCACGTTCCGCGCGCGCGCGGAGCGGGCTAACAGCCTGTCCCATAGAACAAATCTACGGGGACCTGACATGAACCTTCGCGCTTCGATTATGCTGGCCGCCAGCGCCCTGGTCCTTGGCCAGGCTGCTTCTGCGCTGGCCGAAACTGTCCAGCCTGCCGCTGCTGCCGAAACGGGCGTTCCGGCCACCAAGCCCGCCGCCGACTGGGGCTGGGGCATCCAGCAGGACTACATCGATCGCTCGGTCAAGCCGGGCGACGATTTCAACCGCTTCGTCAACGGCAAGTGGCTTGATGGGACCGAGATTCCGGCTGACCGCAGCGTGTTCGGCGCCTTCATCGAGCTGGCCGAGCTGTCGGAAAGCCGGATGAAGGAGATCATCGAGGATATTGCCAAGGCCAACAATGCCCCGGGCAGCGATGCCGCGCGGATCGCCGCGGTCTACAACGCCTACATGGATACGGCCGGGATCGAAAAGGCGGGACTGGCTCCGGCCCAGCCGATGCTCAACCGCATCAAGGCGGCACGCAACACCACCGATCTGGTCAAGCTGTTCGTTCAGCCTGGCCTGCCCTCGCCGATCGGCATGGGCGTTGCCCCCGATGGCAAGAACAGCCGCGTCAACGCGCTTTACGCCAGCCAGGCCCAGCTGGGCCTGGGCGACCGCGACTATTACCTGGTCGACAGCCCGCGCAACCAGGAGATCGTCACCAAGTACAAGGAATACCTCACCTTCGTCGCCGGCGAACTGGGCTATACGGATCCTGCCGCGTCAGCGAACACCATCTTCGAACTCGAAAAGAAGATGGCCGCCCAGAACTGGGACCGCGCGCTCGGTCGCAACCGCGATCTGACCTACAACAAGATGCCGGTTGCGGAATTCCTCAAGCTGGCGCCCAACACCCCGCTCAAGGCGGCGATGGACGCGCTGGGCGTTGGCAAGGCCAAGGAGGTGATTGTTTCGCAGCTCCCGCCGACCGCCGAAGAACTCGCCGCCGCCAAGTACACGCCCGCAATGGCCGCCAAGCTCGGCGGCGGGGTGCCGGCGCTGGCCAAGTTGGTCGCCAGCGAGCCGATCGACGCCTGGAAGGCGTGGCTCTCGGTCAGCTACATCACCAACCGCGCCGGCGTGCTACCCAAGCGGTTCGACGAGGCGCAGTTCAATTTCTTCAGCAAGTTCCTGGCCGGCCAGCTCGAACAGCGCCCCCGCTGGAAGCGCGCGCTCAGCGCCGCCGAAGGCACGCTGGGCGAGCTGACCGGCAAGCTCTATGTCGAGCGCCACTTCCCCGCCACGCACAAGGCGGCGATGGACAAGCTGGTCGGCAACCTGCGCACGGCCATGGCCTATAACCTGGAAAACCTGACCTGGATGGGCCCGGAAACCAAGGTCGCGGCCAAGGCCAAGCTTGATGCCTTCTCGCTCAAGATCGGCCACCCGGACAAGTTCAAGGACTACAAGGGGCTGGACGTTACCCCGACCAGCGCCTTTGCCAATGCCGAGGCGGCGGCGCGCTGGTTCCAGGCGGACCGGATCCGCCGGCTCGGCCAGCCGGTTGACCGGACCGAATGGTTCATGACCCCGCAGACGGTGAACGCCTATTACAGCCCCACCGGTAACGAGATCGTCTTCCCGGCTGGGATTCTCCAGCCCCCGTTCTTCGCGCTCTCGGCCGACGATGCAGTCAACTATGGCGCGATCGGCGCGGTGATTGGGCACGAGATCGGCCACGGCTTCGATGACCAGGGTTCCAAGTCCGATGGCGATGGCAACCTGCGCGACTGGTGGACCCCGGCCGACAAGGCCAACTTCGAGAAGCTGACCGGCGCGCTGGCCGATCAGTACAGCAAGCTTTGTCCGCTCGACGATGGCAAGACCTGCATCAACGGCCGCCTCGCGCTGGGCGAGAATATCGGCGACGTCGGCGGCCTCAGCCTCGCCTACCGCGCCTACAAGCTCTCGCTTGGCGGCAAGGAAGCGCCCGTGATCCACGGCTTTACCGGCGATCAGCGCTTCTTCATGGCCTGGGCGCAGGTCTGGCGGACCAAGTTCCGCGAAGCCGCGCTGCGCCGCCAGCTACAGACCGGCCCGCACTCGCCGGGCATGTACCGCATCCTTGGCGTGGTCCGTAACTTCGACGAATGGTACAAGGCCTTCAACGTCCAGCTGGGCGACAAGATGTATCTGCCGCCGGAACAGCGCGTCCGGATCTGGTAAAAAACTGCCAAAACCGGCGGGTGCGGCTTGACTTGGCCGCGCCCGCCGCGTTGATCGCGTTCCCATGGACACGATCGTTACCGCCATCCTGCTCGGCATTGTCGAAGGCCTGACCGAATTCATCCCGGTCTCCTCGACCGGCCACCTGATCCTCGCCGCCGAAATCTTCGGCTATGATGCCGAGGTCTGGAAGGTGTTCAACGTCGTCATCCAGCTCGGCGCGATCCTCGCCGTGGTGGTGCTCTATTGGCGCACCTTCTGGGCGGTCGGCATGGGACTGCTCAAGTGGCGGCCCGAAAGCGTGGCTTTCGTGCGCAATATCCTGCTCGGCTTCCTGCCCTCGGCGGTGCTGGGCTTTGCGCTCAAGGACTATATCGACATCATGCTGGGCAGCCCGATGGTGGTGGCCTGGGCGCTGGTGATTGGCGGGATCGCGATCCTGGCGATCGAGAAGGTGGCCAAGCCCGGCCCGGCCAGCGGCGTGGCGCAATTGCCGGCCAAGCAGGCGCTGGGCGTCGGCTTGATCCAGTGCCTGTCGATGATCCCGGGCGTCAGCCGTTCAGGCGCGACCATCATGGGGGCGCTGGCCATGGGGATCGAGCGCCGCACGGCCGCAGAATTCAGCTTTTTTCTCGCTATTCCGACGATGATGGGGGCGACCACGCTGGAGCTGTGGGATGCCCGCGCCAGCCTGGCGAGCGGCATGGGCCCGGTCGGCTGGACCGAGATCGCGGTTGGCTTTGCCGTTTCCTTCGTGGTGGCTCTGGCCGTGATCAAGGCTTTCGTCGCCTTCGTCAGCCGCGCCGGTTTCGCGCCGTTTGCCTGGTATCGGATCGTCGCCGGAATCCTCGCGATCTGGCTGCTGTCGCGGTGACTTCGTTTCAGCGCGGCTGAAACGGGGCACCACCAGCCCGCTCCCCCACCCGGCCTCCCATAGGGTAACCTAGATTAGGGAGGCCGGGTGGGGGAGCGGGCTGGTGGTGCCCCTGCCGTGAGGCAGACAAGATCAGTGCGCTGCGCCCCAGCTTAGGCCGGTGCCGATCTCGACGCCCAGCGGCACGGACAGCGGAACCGCCGGTTCAGCCGCTTTGGACATCACCGCTTCGATCACCTTGCTTGCCGCCGGCACGTCGGCTTCGGGCAGTTCG
Organism: Sphingomonadaceae bacterium; assembly: GCA_965284665.1. GTDB lineage: Bacteria > Pseudomonadota > Alphaproteobacteria > Sphingomonadales > Sphingomonadaceae > Novosphingobium. The sequence goes on from OZ260108.1 coordinate 639,029, forward strand.
AACACCAGTTCGTCGTGGACCTGCAGCAGCATCCGCACGTGACCTAGCCCTGCCGCTTCGAGCGCGGGCATCATCCGCACCATCGCGCGCTTGATGATGTCGGCGCTGGTGCCCTGGATCGGGGCGTTGATCGCGGCGCGTTCGGAGCCGGCGCGCTCATTCGGATTGTTCGAGCTGATCCGCGGGAACCAGCATTTGCGGCCGAACAGCGTCTCCGAATAGCCGTTGGTGCGCACGCTCTCGAGCGTCGAGTGGATATAGTGGCGGATGCCGGGGAAGCGCTCGAAATAGCGATCGATCATCGCCTGGGCCTCGTCCGAGGAGACGCCAAGCCGCCCGCCCAGACCCCAGCGGGAGATGCCATAGAGGATCGCGAAGTTGATCGTCTTGGCCCGCCCGCGCGTGTCGCGGTCGACATGGCCGAACATCTCCATCGCCGTGCGGGCGTGAATGTCCTCGCCCTGGGCAAAGGCTTCCTTCAGCGCCGGCACATCGGCCATATGCGCGGCAAGCCGCAGTTCGATCTGGCTGTAGTCAGCGGCGAGCAGGACATTGCCCGGTTCGGCCACGAAGGCATCGCGGATCTGGCGGCCCAGTTCGGTGCGGATCGGGATGTTCTGGAGGTTCGGCTCGGTCGAGGAGAGCCGCCCGGTCTGCGCGCCGACCAGGCTGTAGCTGGTGTGGACCCGGCCCGTCTCCGGATTGATCGCGGCCTGCAGCGCCTCGGTATAGGTGGAGCGCAGCTTCGAGAGCTGGCGCCATTCGAGCACCTTGTCAGCGATGACCGCGCCTTCGCCCGATAGCCGCTCCAGAATGCCCTGGTCGGTCGAGTACTGCCCGGTTTTGCCCTTCTTGCCGCCCTTGAAACCCAGCTTGTCGAACAGGATCTCGCCTAGCTGCTTGGGGCTGCCGATGGTGAAGGGCTGGCCGGCCAGTTCATGGATTTGCCCCTCCAGCTTGGCGATCTCCTCGGCGAAGGTGGCGGAAAGGCCGGCCAGCTTGTCGCGGTCAACCCGGATGCCGTGGCGTTCCATCTGCGCCACGACCGGAACCAGCGGGCGGTCAACGCGTTCATAGACCCGCGTTCCGGCCTCTTCAGCGAGGCGCGGCTTCAGCAGGCGGTGCAGCCGCCAGGTTACCTCGGCATCTTCAGCGGCATACTCGGTTGCCCGGTCGAGCGGGACCTCGCCGAAAGGAATGGCCTTCTTGCCCGTGCCGCAGATGTCCTTGAAGGCCAGCGTGGTATGGCCAAGGTGGCGGGTGGATAGCTCGTCCATCCCGTGGCCGCCGCCGATCCCGTCGATCGACCGGCCGGCGTCGAGATCGAAGCTCATCACCATCGTATCGTCGATCGCGGCAACCTGGACCCCGTGCCGGGCGAGGATGTTGAGATCATACTTGGCGTTCTGCCCGATCTTGAGCACCGCCTCGCTTTCGAGCAGCGGCTTGAGCAGGGCCAAGGCGCGGGTCTTGTCGACCTGTGCCGGGCGTTCGGCGAACATGTCGGTCCCGCCGTGACCGAGCGGGATATAGCAGGCGTCGCCTGGACCCAAGGCCAGGCTGATCCCGGCAAGTTCGGCCCGCATCGCATCGATCGAGCTGGTCTCGGTATCGAAGGCAACCAACCGCGCGGCCATCGCCCGTTCGATCCAGGCGAGCAGCGTCGGCTCGTCCTGGACGCAGACATATTTGCTGCGGTCAATCGGCGGCAGCTCGGGCAATGGCTGGCGGTTGCTGCCGGCGACCGGCGCGGCGGCGGCGGTAACGGCCTTGGCCGGATTGAGATCGACCCGCCGTTCCGGGCTGCCGCGCCCGTCACCAAGTCGCTTGAGCAGGGAGTTGAAGCCGTGCTCTTCGAGAAAGGCGGCAAGCGGATCGGGCGGGATCGTATCAAGCTTGAAGTCGTCGAGTGCCACCGGCAGCGGGCAGTCTTCCTTGAGCTGGACCAGCACCCGGCTGAGCCGCGCCATCTCGGCATGCTCGATCAGGCTGTCGCGCAGCTTGGACGGCTTCATCTCCGGCGCGGCGGCGAGCGCGGCTTCGAGGCTGCCGTGTTCCTGGATCAGCTTGGTCGCGGTCTTCGGCCCGATCCCGCGGATGCCGGGGACATTGTCGACTGCATCACCCATCAGCGCCAGGACATCGCCGACCAGTTCGGGCGGTACGCCAAACTTCTCGATCACCTCCGGCACGTCGATCCGCTGGTTCTTCATCGTGTCGAGCATGTCGATGCAGGCTTCGCCGCTCTCGCCATGCCGGCACTTGCCAACCAGCTGCATCAGGTCCTTGTCGGACGAGACGATGGTCACGTCCCAGCCGCGCTCGGTCGCGGCGCGGGCATAGGAAGCGATCAGGTCGTCCGCTTCCAGGCCTTGTTCCTCGATGCAGGGCAGGCTGAAAGCGCGGGTGGCATCGCGGATCAGCGGGAACTGCGGCTTCAGGTCCTCGGGCGGGGGCGGGCGGTTGGCCTTGTACTGATCGTAGATCTCGTTGCGGAAGCTCTTGCCGCTGGCATCCAGGATCACCGCCAGGTGAGTCGGACCATCGGCCTTGTGCAGATCATCGGCCAGCTTCCACAGCATCGTGGTGTAGCCATAGACCGCGCCGACCGGCACACCTTGCGGATTGGTCAGCGGCGGCAGGCGGTGATAGGCACGGAAGATATAGGCCGATCCGTCGACCAGGTAGAGATGCTGCTTGGGCTCCATCAGGGCACCCTAGCAGCGCGGCGGGCAGGGCGGTAGCGCGCGAATCGAGCCATCCCCGGTGCGCGATTCGACCCGGTCACAAGCCTGCCACATTGTCCGCTTAACTCGGCAAAGCGCAGGAAATGCACAGCCTTCGGCCAGCCGATGCGACAATCTCTTGCATCGCTTCGCGAAGCGCACTAATTGTGCCCGCGAAGTCTACCGATAAGGTTGGCTTTCCGTTCGGCTGCCCGGAGTAATTCCGGCTACCGCGCGTGGTCCACTCGCTGTTCAAGGAATACTTTCATGCGCAAGATCATTCTCGCCGCTGGCGCCGCTCTCGCTCTCGCCGCTTGCTCGCAGGAAAAGGCTGACGACGCCGCTGCCGCCGCTTCGGACGCTGCCACCGCCGCTGCTTCGGACGCCGCTGCTGCCGCCACCGACGCCGCTGGTGCCGCTTCGGAAGCCGCCACCGACGCTGCTGCCGCTGCTTCGGACGCCGCGACTGCCGCTGCTTCGGACGCTGCTGCTGCTGCTTCGGACGCTGCCAAGAAGATGTAATCTTCGCCGCACGGCAAAAGATCGGGGCGCGAGGGGTAACCTTCGCGCCCTTTTCTTTTGCTATCAGTTTAAGCGATCGATTAAATTTGCCCTTGCCTTGCCGCCACGCCCTCGGCACCTTGCGGGCATGACGGGGCTGGATGAACTGACACAGGGCCTGAGCAGCGCACTGGCGCGCATTGGCCTGCCCGCGCCCGGGGGGCTCGAACGGCTCTCCGGCGGCGCGAACATGGAAAGCTGGCGGTTCCGCTCCGGCGACGAGACCTGCGTCCTGCGCCGCGCTCCTTCGCTGGAAATGATGACCGGCCGGCCGATGGACCATGCGGGCGAAGTCCAGGTGGTCCGCGCGGCGCGCGCTGCCGGGGTCATGGCGCCCGAAGTGCTGGTCGAACTGGAACCCGGTGACGGGATCGGCTCCGGCTATGTCATGCGGGCGATCTCCGGCTCACCCGATCCCAATGCCTTCCTGGCCGAAGCCGATCCTGGGGTCGCGATCCGCGACATTGCCCGCGAACTGGTCGCCGTTCACCGGACCGACATTGCTGGCCTGCCCGCACCCTTGATGGACACTGGCCAGGCGCTTGGTGAACTGCGCCGGCGGTTCCTTGAGTACGGTGGTGATCGGCCGATCCTCGCGCTCGCGCTCAAGTGGCTGGAGGCCAACCTGCCGCCACCCGTCACGCCGCGACTGGTCCATGGCGATTTCCGCCTCGGCAACCTGATGTTCGAGCATGGCCGCCTGACCGGCGTGCTCGACTGGGAGTTGGCCCACCTGGGGGACTGGCATGAGGACCTGGCCTTTGGCTGCATGACCGTCTGGCGTTTCTCGCGGCCTGACCGGCCCGGCTACGGCCTGACCTCGATCGAGGAGCTGGCCCGCGCCTATGAGGAGGCCGGCGGCGACACCTTCGATCCGGCCCGCTTCCGCTTCTGGACTATCTACCGCACCTTCTGGTGGGCATTGGGCTGCCTGCAGATGGGCGGCTATTGGCGCGATGGGCATGACCGCTCGGTCGAGCGCGTGGTCGTCGCCCGCCGCACGGCTGAGCAGGAGCTGGATCTGCTGCTCCTGCTTGAGGACCTCGCGCCCGAGGAAGAACGGAAGCGTGCGCTGCCGCCTGCAACCGAACCCCTGCAACTCGGCACCGGCGAGCCCAGCGGCGCAGAGATCCTGACCGCCATTTCCGAATGGCTGGCCAGCGAGATCAAGCCGCTCGTTTCCGGGCGCGGCAAGTTTGACCTGGCCGTTGCGCGCAATGCGCTGGGCATCGTTGCCCGCGAGATCGAGCAGCGCCCGGTCGCGACCGACGCGGCGCTGACTGCCGAGATCATGGCGGGCCAGGCCGATCTCGCCTCGCCCGGACTGCTCGCCCGGCTGCGCCGCATGGCGCTCGCCAAGCTTACCGCCGACATGCCGAAATATCCTGCCCTGGCCGCTGCACGGTCGAAATGGGCCCATGAAACTGAGAGAGGAACCGCCTGATGGACTTTGCGCTCCCCGCCGATCTGGTCGCCTATCTGGCTGAACTTGACGCCTTCATCGCAGCGGAGATCAAGCCGCTGGAGCAGCAGGATGACAACATCCGCTTCTTCGATCACCGCCGCGAATATGCCCGGACCGATTTCGAGAACCAGGGCTTGCCGCGCCACGAGTGGGAAAAGCTGCTGGTCGAGGCGACCCGCCGCGCCGATGCCGCGGGCCACTGGCGCTTTTCCGCGCCGAAGAAGTACGGCGGCAAGGACGGCTCCAACCTGTGGATGGCCGTGATCCGCGACCGGTTTGCCGCCAAGGGCCTGGGCCTCCACAACGATCTGCAGAACGAGCACTCGATCGTCGGCAACTTCCCGTTTGTCGCCATGTTCGAGCATTTCGGCACGCCCGAGCAGCAGCAGGAATTCATCCTCGGCGGCTTTGCCCGCGAACGCCGAGTGGCCTTTGGTCTGACCGAGCCCGACCATGGCTCTGACGCGACCCACATGGAAACCCGCGCCGTGCGCGAAACCCGCGATGGCGTGCCGGGCTGGCGGATTGACGGGCGCAAGATGTGGATCACCGGCATGCATGTGGCCACCCACTGCGCCGCCTTCTGCCGCACTTCGGGCAAGGATGGCGATGCCAAGGGCATCACCTGCCTGCTGGTCCCGGCGGGCACGCCGGGCATGGTGGTCGATGAATACATGTGGACCTTCAACATGCCGACCGACCATCCGCGCATGCATTTCGAGAATTGCTGGGTGCCCGAAAGCGCGGTGCTGGGCCCGGTCGATGGCGGCCTCTCGATCGCCCAGAGCTTCGTCCACCAGAACCGCATCCGCCAGGCCGCCAGCTCATTGGGCGCGGCGACCTATTGCGTCGAGGAATCGGTCAAGTACGCCCGCCACCGCAAGCCGTTCGGCCAGGACCTGGCGCGCAACCAAGGGATCCAGTTCCCGCTGGTCGAACTGGCCACCCAGTGTGAGATGCTGCGCACGTTGATCTACAAGACCGCCTGGGAGATGGACCAGCTTGAGCACAAGGAGATTGAGCACAAGCTCTCGGACAAGATCTCGATGTGCAATTACTACGCCAACCGGCTGGTCTGCGAGGCGGCCGACCGGGCGATGCAGGTCCATGGCGGGATTGGCTATTCCCGGCACAAGCCGTTCGAGCACATCTTCCGCCACCACCGCCGCTACCGGATCACCGAAGGGGCGGAGGAGATCCAGATGCGCAAGGTGGCCGCTTACCTGTTCGGCTACCTCGGCCCGCGCAAGGCACTTTACGCCTAACTGGAACGAGTCACCCGCCTGCCACAGGCGGCGCGCAAAATGCTTGCGCGCCGCTGGCCTTGGCTTGCTGAAAAGTGCCGAAATTGCTTTAGCTGCTCCGGTCTTACCGCCCGCGCGGGCCGCAACGCTGCGCCGGGTGAACTAGGGGAACCTTCATGCGTTCGACTTTCCGCCTGTCCTTGCTCGCTTCGCTGTCCATGCTGCCACTGGCTACGCCGGTTCTGGCCCAGGACGATGCCGCCGATGGCGCGGATGAACAGGTCATCATCGTTACCGGCACCCGTTCGACCGCCCGCACGGTTGAGGATTCGCCGGTGCCGGTCGATGTCCTCTCGGGCGAAGCGCTGACCGAGGGCGGCCAGGTTGAAACCAACAAGATCCTCAACAAGCTGGTGCCAAGCTTCAACTTCCCGCAGCCGGCCATCGCCGACGGTTCGGACGCGCTGCGCCCGGCCACCCTGCGCGGCCTGGGTCCGGACCAGACGCTGGTCCTGATTAACGGCAAGCGCCGCCATGTTTCGGCGCTGCTCAACATCAACGGCACGGTCGGCCGCGGTTCGGCCGCCGTCGACATGAACACCATCCCCGCGCTCGCGATCGACCGGATCGAAGTGCTGCGCGATGGTGCCTCGTCGCAATATGGCTCGGATGCCATCGCCGGGGTGATCAACGTCCGCCTCAAGAAGGCCAGCGAAGGCGGCCGCGCCTCGATCAGCTATGGCAAGTATGACACCACGATTTCGGGCGTCGCCAATGTCACCGGCCTGGCGCTGACCGGCGGCGCCCCGTCGCTCGACCCGACCGACAACCGCTACTTCGCCGCCACCACCGATGGTGAGCGCCAGGTCAGCGATGGTGAAAGCTATTCGATCGCCACCAATGTCGGCCTGCCGTTCTTCGGCGTCGAGGATGGCTACATCAACTTCACGGCCGAATATCGCCGCCGCGGCAATACCAACCGCCAGGGCTTTGACCTGCGGCCCAACTACATCCGCCCGACCGCGACCACTTGGGATCCGCGCGAGATCAGCTTCAACCGCCTGCAGTTCCGCTTTGGCGATCCCAAGGCCGATGACTTCATCCTGTTCGCCAACCTGGGCGTGCCGGTGGGCGATTCGCTCGAGCTCTATGGCTTTGCCAGCTACAACCAGCGCGATTCGCTGAGCGCGGCGAACTATCGCCAGGCCAATGCCGCCGCCAACCGCGATTTCTCGGCCATCGCGCCGAACGTCACCCCCAGCAATGCCAACTTTGTGGCACTGACTCCGGATGGCTTCCTGCCCTTCATCCAGTCGGACCTGACCGACCGCGCCGCCACGATCGGCTTGCGCACCACGGCGGGGGAATGGAACGCCGATACCTCGCTGACCTGGGGCCAGAACAACTTCGACTACCGCGTCGAAAACTCGCTCAACACCAGCTTCGGCCCCGCCAGCCAGCGTAGCTTCGATGCGGGCGGCCTAGGCTATCGCCACACCATCGCCAACCTGGATCTGAGCCGCGAATTCGACGTCGGCTTTGCCGGCCCGCTGACGCTGGCCTTTGGTGCCGAGTACCGCACCGAGCGCTTCATGATCCGTCCGGGCGATCGCCAGTCGTTCGCAACCGGGCCGCTGTTCCAGGCCTCGTTCACCGGCACGGCCGTGTCCTGCGCAGCGGCATCGGGCGTGTTCAATGCCACGACCAACGTCTGCAGCTTCCCGGGCCGCGCCGCTCCGGCCGGGGCCCAGGGCTTCCCGGGGATTCCGACCAGCAGCACCACCAACGTGAAGCGCAGCAACGTGGCTGGCTATGTCGAGCTTGATGCCGAGGTTGCCGAAGGCTTCACCGCGACTGCCGCCGCGCGCTATGAGCATTTCTCGGACTTCGGTTCGACCCTGACCGGCAAGTTCGCGGCGCGTTACGAGTTCACCCCCGGCTTCGCGCTGCGCGGCTCGATCTCGAACGGCTTCCGCGCGCCCTCGCTGCACCAGCAGTACTTCACCACCACCTCAACCAACTTCATTGCCGGCCTGCCGGTCGATATCTCGACCGTGGCGGTCAGCAGCCCGGTCGCCCGCGCGCTGGGCTCGAAGGACCTGAAGCCTGAAAAGTCGTTCAACCTTTCGGGCGGCTTCACTGCCAACCCGGTTTCGGGGCTGACGCTGACGGTCGACTACTACAACATCCGGATCAATGACCGGATCGTGCTGACCGAGAACCTCGGTGCGGCGGGCAGCGGCTCGGCGGCGGTCAATGCTGCGGTCAAGGCCGTGCTCGATGCCAACGGGTTCAATTCGGTGGGTGCGGCGCGCTTCTTCATCAACGGCCTGAACACCCGCACCCAGGGCGTCGATGCCGTACTCAACTGGCGCCTGCCGATCGAAGGCGTGGGCAAGTGGACCCTGACTGCGGCCTACAACTACAACACCCAGAAGATCCTGGCCCGCAAGAACGAGCTGGGCCCGCTGGCAACGATCCCCGGCCTGATCCTGTTCGGCCGCGTCGAAGGGATCCGCTTCACCGAAGGCCAGCCCAAGGACAAGGTCGTTCTGAGCCTTGACGGCGATGTCGGCATGTTCGGGCTGACGGCGCGCACCACCCGCTATGGCAAGGTTGTTTCACCGGGATCGGCCAGCCCGCTGTCGGGCGATCCGCTGACTGCCTATGGCCCGGACGATATCTTCCTGGGCGCCAAGTGGATCACGGACCTCGAACTGCGGGTCAAGCCGATGGAGCGGCTGAGCCTGGCGATCGGTGCCGACAACCTGTTCGATGTCTATCCCGACCGCTCGCCCTTCGGCCCGCGCCCGGCGGCGATCGGCGGGTCCTATCCGGCCAACCAGCAGTACATTCCGTTCTCGATCTTCTCGCCGTTCGGCTTCAACGGCCGCTACCTCTACGCGCGAGCCAGCATCGAATTCTAGAGCTTCACGAGCTGGAGAGGGGGAGGGCGCGCGGGAGGCAATCCCGGCGCCCTTTTCCTTTGGTAGTGATCGAGCGGCGAGGGACCGCTGGCAGCTCCGGCAATCAGCGCGAAGCGGTGCGGCGCAGGCTGGAGCTTTCGGTCAGGTAGCCATCATAGACCGCACGGCTGATCGAGGCGATGCGGTAGTCGCGGTTGGGCTTGCCGCCCTGGCCGGTGACATAGACGGCAATGGCGATCGCGCGGCCGTCGGGCGTCTGGATGATGCCGACATCGCTGGAGGTGTTGCTGAGCGTGCCGGTCTTGTGCGCCACGCGCGCGTCCTGCGGCAGCATGCCGGGGAGACGGCGCTTGCCCGTCAGGCAGCGTTCCATCGCGCCCAGCAGGACCGAACGGCTTGAAGCGGACAGCCAGCGTCCCTGGTGCAGGCCGGCGAGCAGCTGGACCATGGCCAGCGGCGTGGCGCTGTCGCGCAGGTCGACGGTCGTAGCCGGATTGAACTCACCATCGTCGCGCACCAGCGTGGCGATGTCGCGGTCAAGCCGCATGCCCGACAGCCCGGCCTTGCGGATCCAGCGGTTCACCGCCGCTGGGCCGCCAACGGCAGCCAGCAGCGCATCGGTGGCGGGATTGTCGCTGCGGGTAATGGCCAGCTCGATCAGCCCCTGTGCGCTCAGCATGGTGCCGGGACGAACCGGAGCCACGGGGGTCGAGAACCGGGCCGAACGCTGCGGGATCATCAGCGGGAACTTGTCGCTGAGCTTGAGCTTGCCCTGGTCAACCAGATCCAGATAGGTCGCGGCGATCGCGATCTTGCTGGTGCTGGCCATCGGGAAGGGCTGATCGCCAAGCACCGCAACGGTCCGTCCAGTCCCCAGGTCCATCGCGGCAACGCCGATCCGACCCTGGGCCGCATCTGCCAGGCTGGCGACGGTTGCTTCAAGGCTGCCGCCATAGGTCGTGACCTGGCGGACCGGGGCGACGAACGGGCGGACGGTCGGCTGGACTTCACGCGGGGCGCGCAGTTCCTTGCCAAAGACCTTGTCGAATTCCGCCTGGAAATTCTCGGCCTGCGCAGCGCCAGCGGGCAGCGCCACGGCGCTGACCATGGCCAGACCGGCCAAGAGGCGAGGGAGACGGGTGTTCTTCACCGGTGCAGCGATAGCCCAAACATGGTTTCAGATTGTCTAACGACCCCGGTCCGTCCACCCGCTCCGCGACGAGTTGCCGCCCTGATGCGGGGAATTGCGTTATGGAAGCCCAATTCTGCTGGTGGGCGTCACTCAGCGGGCGGCACCTGCAGGTTTCTTGCAGGTTGTAGCAAAAAGGGCCGGGAGGATTGTTCCTCCCGGCCCCTGATGTGCCTTGGCTGGATGGCCGGACTTAGAAGTCCATGCCGCCCATGCCGCCCATTCCGCCACCCATCGGCGGCATGGCGGGCTTGTCTTCCGGCTTTTCGCTGATCGCCGCTTCGGTGGTGATCAGCAGGCCGGCGACCGAGGCGGCATCCTGCAGGGCAGTGCGGACGACCTTGGTCGGGTCGATCACGCCGGCCGCAACCAGGTTTTCGTAAGTGTCGGTCGCAGCGTTGAAGCCCTGGGTTTCGTCATTTTCGCGCAGCAGGTTGCCCGACACAACGGCGCCGTCATGGCCGGCGTTTGTGGCGATCTGCTTGACCGGGGCAGTGATCGCGCGGCGCACGATGTCGATGCCCTTGGTCTGGTCGTCGTTGGCGCCTTTCATGCCTTCCAGTGCCTTGGTGGCATAGAGCAGCGCGGTACCGCCGCCGGGGACGATGCCTTCTTCCACCGCAGCGCGGGTGGCGTGGAGGGCGTCGTCGACGCGGTCCTTGCGCTCCTTCACTTCGACTTCCGAAGCGCCGCCGACCTTGATCACGGCCACGCCGCCGGCCAGCTTGGCCAGACGTTCCTGCAGCTTTTCCTTGTCGTAATCGCTGCTGGTGGTTTCGATCTGGGCGCGGATCTGTTCGACGCGGGCCTTGATCTCGTCAGCCGGACCGGCGCCATCGACGATGGTGGTGTTGTCCTTGTCGATCGTGACCTTCTTGGCCTGGCCGAGCATGCCCAGCGTGACCGTTTCGAGCTTGATGCCCAGGTCTTCGCTGATCATTTCGCCCTTGGTCAGGATCGCGATGTCCTGCAGCATGGCCTTGCGGCGATCGCCGAAGCCCGGTGCCTTGACCGCAGCGATCTTCAGGCCGCCGCGCAGCTTGTTGACCACCAGGGTGGCCAGGGCTTCGCCTTCGATGTCTTCGGCGATGATCAGCAGCGGACGGCCCGACTGCACCACGGCTTCGAGGATCGGCAGCATCGACTGGAGCGACGACAGCTTCTTCTCGTGGATCAGGATGTAGGGGTTATCCAGCTCGACAGTCATCTTGTCGGGGTTGGTGATGAAGTAGGGCGAGAGGTAGCCGCGGTCGAACTGCATGCCTTCGACGACATCGAGTTCGAATTCGAGGCCCTTGGCCTCTTCCACGGTGATCACGCCTTCCTTGCCGACCTTTTCCATGGCTTCGGCAATCTTGTTGCCGACTTCGCTGTCGCCATTGGCCGAGATGATCCCGACCTGGGCGATTTCCGAAGAGCCCGAAACCGGCTTGGAGCGCTTGACCAGGTCCGCGACCACGGCGGTCACGGCCAGATCGATCCCGCGCTTCAGGTCCATCGGGTTCATGCCGGCGGCAACGGCGGTCATGCCTTCGCGCACGATCGCCTGGGCCAGCACGGTGGCGGTGGTGGTGCCGTCACCGGCCTGGTCGTTGGTCTTGCTGGCGACTTCGCGCAGCATCTGGGCGCCCATGTTCTCGAACTTGTCCTTCAGTTCGATTTCCTTGGCGACAGATACGCCGTCCTTGGTGATGCGCGGTGCGCCGAAGCTCTTGTCGATCACGACGTTGCGGCCCTTGGGGCCCAGGGTGACCTTCACCGCATTGGCGAGGATGTCGACGCCGGCGAGAATGCGCTCACGCGCGTCGCGGCCGAATTTTACGTCCTTGGCAGCCATTGTTCAGTTCCTTCGAAATTCTGGATTGTTTGAGGGTTTCCGGAAGCGCGCTCAGCCGATGATGCCGAGGATGTCCGATTCCTTCATGATCAGCAGGTCTTCGCCATCGAGCTTGACCTCGGTGCCCGACCACTTGCCGAACAGCACGCGATCGCCAGCCTTGACGTCCAGCGGGGTGACCTTGCCATCTTCGGCCTTGGAACCGGCGCCAACGGCGATAACTTCGCCCTCAGCCGGCTTTTCCTTGGCGCTGTCAGGGATGATGATGCCGCCGGCGGTCTTTTCTTCAGCCTCTACGCGGCGCACGAGCACGCGATCGTGCAGCGGACGGAATGCCATGGGTTTACTCCCTTATGCGTTGATACGATGTCGATTGGCACTCCCCCCAGGAGAGTGCCAGCGCGGCGCATATGGGAGTGCGGTGAGGGGGCGTCAAGGCAAATGGCCGCGAAAAAATCGCACCGCCAGATCAGATCAGCCGCAACTGCTCCCGCCGGTGCCAGCGCCAGGTCAAGAGGCCGGCCACCACCACCAACCCCACGGCAAGGCCGATCCACACGCCCAGCCCCTCAAGCGGGGTAAAGAACCCCAGCCAGATCGCGGTGACGAAGCCCACGGCCCAATAGCCGAACAGGGCGATGGCCATCGGGGTGCGCGTGTCCTGCAGCCCACGCAGCGCGCCGGCAGCCACCGCCTGGGCCCCGTCGAACAGCTGAAACGCCGCGGCAACGACCAGGTACTGGACCGCGAAGCCGACTAGCGCGGCGTTCTGCGCGGCATCGGGTTCGATATAGAGCCGCAGGATGAATTGCGGGGCGAGCAGCATCAGCGCCGAGGTGCTCGCCATGAACAGCAGCGAGACGGCGAGCGCGCTCCACCCTGCGCGGCCCGCCGCGCCGCGGTCGCCCGCGCCGAAGTGATAGCCGACGCGGATCGTCGCAGCCTGGGCCACCCCGAAGGGCACCTGAAAGGCCAGCGCCGCCAGATTGAGCGCCAAGGTGTGCGCGGCCAGTTCGGTCTCGCCGATTCGTCCCATCAGCAGGGCCGCGCCGCTGAACAACCCGCCTTCGGCCAGCACGGTGAGCGAGATCGGCGTGCCGATCACCAGCATCTGCCGCAGTCGCCGCCATTCGGGCCGCCACCAGCGCCCGAAGATGTGGAAGCGCCGCAGTTTGCGGTCGCGCCCGATCACCACCCCATAGGCCGCGATCATCGCCAGCGAGGTTAGCACGGAGGAGATCGCCGAGCCTTCCAGGCCCAGCGCCGGCGCACCGAGGTTGCCGAACACCAGCACCCAGTTGCCAAAGATATTGGTGCCCAGCGCCAGCAGGGTGATCGCCATGGCATAGCCCGGCTTGCCCAGCGCGGCGACGAAGATCCGGAACACGCTGGCCATGATCATCGGGATCATCGCCCACGACAGGATGGCCAGGAAATCTCCCGAGCGCGCGGCGATCGTCCGGTCCTGGCCGGTGGCCAGCAGGATCGACTCGCCGGCAAAGCCGATCCCCATGCCCAGCAGGCCGAACCCGACCGACATCCAAAGCCCCATCCGCACCGTGCGGCGCACCTCGCGCACCGGGTGGCGGCGGCGGCCAAGCTCGGCCGCGATCAGCGGCGCGCAGGCGCCGGTCAGCCCGGTCAGCGCCCACATGGTCAATCCGAAGATCGAGATGCCCAGGCTCGATGCCGCCAGCGGCGTATCGCCCAGCCGGGCGATGAAGATCACGTCGACCGCGTGGATCAGCATCTGCAGCAGGTTGGTCGCCGCCAGCGGCAGCGCCAACCGCAGCGTCGCGCCGAACTCGGTGCGCCAGGGGGTCAAGGTGCGATCCTGTTCCATCAAGCCGGCCCGGATATGCGCGACAGCGCGCGCGGCCAAGCGCTTTGTCCCGCCGCGATTCTTTTGCCGCCCGGTCGTGGCGCGCGCGCCACAAGCGCGGTCAACCATGGTGATCCGTGCGGCGGATAGTGCGGCAAGGGTACTACCAGCCCGCGCAACATCGCCTTATGGTGTCGGCAAGGCCCGCAACCGGGACAGTGAGCAAGGAGATCGTGACAATGCGCAAGGGGTACAAGCTGGCGGCAACCATCGCTCTGGCCATGGCACTGGCCAGCTGCGGCGGAGCCAAGCAGGAAGAGGCGCCGGCGCAGACGGCCGGGGCCGCAGACGCGGGCGCCGGTGCTGCCCCGGCCGCCGCAGTCGCTGCAGCCGATGCCAGGCCGGCAGCCTATGCCCAGTGCGCGGCCTGCCACGCGGTCGAACCTGGCAAGCACGGCATCGGGCCGAGCCTCCACGGCGTCTACGGCACCAAGGCGGGCGATATTCCCGGCTATGCCTTTTCGGAAAAGCTCAAGGCCTCGGGCCTGACCTGGGACGATGCGACGCTCGACCAGTGGCTCGCCGGGCCGATGAAGATGGTTCCGGGCACCAAGATGGCCTACGCGGGGATGAGCGATCCGGCCAAGCGGGCCGAGATCATCGCCTACATGAAGACGCTGAAGTAGGCGCGCAACGGAAAAGGGCGGCCCCGAGGGGCCGCCCTTCCATCCGGGCGTGCTTCAAGACACCCGCGAAACTGCAAGCAAAGCTTACTTGATTTCGACGGTACCGCCGGCAGCGGTGATCTTCGCCTTGATGTCTTCGGCTTCGGCCTTGTTGACACCTTCCTTGATCGCCTTCGGAGCGGCTTCCACCAGCGCCTTGGCTTCGGTCAGGCCCAGCGCGGTGATCGCGCGGACTTCCTTGATGACGGCGATCTTGTTGCCGCCGTCGCCGGTCAGGATGACGTCGAATTCGGTCTTTTCTTCAACCGCTTCAGCAGCAGCGCCGCCGCCAGCAGGGGCAGCAACGGCAACAGCGGCAGCAGCCGAAACGCCCCAGGCTTCTTCCAGAGCCTTGGCGAGGTCAGCAGCTTCCAGGACGGTCAGCTTCGAAAGTTCTTCAACGAGCTTGGCGATATCAGCCATGATGTTTCACTCCACAATATGTTGGCTGCCGGACCCTTCGGGTTGAAGTGTCTGGTCCGGCAAAACGTTTGATCAGTCTTATGCGGCTTCCTTGGCGTAGGCACCAAAGACGCGAGCCAGCTTGCCTGCCGGGGCCGTGACAACCTGCGCGATCTTGGTCGCCGGTGCCTGGACAAGGCCGATAAGCTTGGCGCGCAGTTCGTCGAGCGACGGCATCGAGGCGAGTGCCCGGATTCCGGCTTCGTCGAGGACCTGCGAACCCATCGCCCCGCCAACGATTTCCAACTTGTCGTTGGTCTTGGCGAATTCGACGACGATCTTTGCCGCGGCAACCGGGTCGACCGAAGTCCCCAGGGCCACCGGACCGGTGAGCAGTTCACCAATCCCGGCATAGTCGGTGTCTACGATGGCAAGCTTGGCAAGACTGTTCTTGGAAACCTTGAACGATGCACCGCTCTCACGCATCTTCACGCGCAGGGCCGTGGTCTGAGCCACGGTCATGCCACGGTTGCGGGTGACTACCACCACGCCAACCTCGTTGAAGGTTGCGTTCAGCGCTGCGACCGCGTCGGCTTTCTGCGAACGATCCATGCTTACTCCTTCACGTGTTACCGCATGGGCAGGCCCATGCGGCGGCACAGATGACCGGCCGGATGAACCGGACGGTCGGCTACGTTGTCCATGCCGGCGAGCCGGCACGGGCGAGTCCGTGTTGGGGAAGGAGGTGTACCGGTTCGTGAAACGGCACGGCCGGGCAAGCCAGAATGGCTGCCGGAATATCTCTGTCCCCGCCTAGGCTGCAGATTAAGGAGGAAACCTCCAGCAGCTGTCTCGGACGGATGACGCGCGGCCCGAAGGCTGCGGTCGGGGCGGGCCATTAGCGGGATTGAGGCGCGAGTCAAGCAATTCAGCCGGATTAGGCCCTTGCGCCGGTTTATGTTAGGCTTCGCACGGGGTCGCATCGACAGGGGGAGACTGTCTGATGCCTTATCGTCATGCGCCGTATTTCGTCGGCCTGGTGCTGCTGACCGTCCTGATCGGCTTCTGGGCCAGTTACTGGGCCCCGTCGGGCGCGGTCCCCGTCGCCTTCCACGTCCACGCGATCACCTCGATCACCTGGTTGCTGCTGCTGATCGTCCAGCAGGTCGCGATCCAGCGGCGTCACAACGCGCTGCACAAGCAGCTGGGTCTGGCCAGTTTGGTGCTGTTCCCGTTGCTGATGGCGGGCTTCATGATGATCGTCGATGTCTCGGCGCAGCGCTATGCCATGCCGAAAAGCCCGTTCGACCAGCACAATACCCCGGCCTTCGGGATCGGCACCTTCATCGCCATGGCCGGCTACATGACGATGTTCTATCTGGCGCTGAAGCACCGCCGCAATGTGAAGCTGCACGCCGGCTATATGCTGGCGACCCCGGTCATCCTGTTTGAATCGCCCTTTTCGCGGGTCCTGGGCGAGCATCTGCCATGGCTCAACGTGATCGGCAGCGAAGGACCGCAGCAGGTGCTCGACACGATCCTGATCAGCGATGTCATCGCCACCGCCTTTGCGCTCGGGCTCTACTTCATGAACCGCAAGCATGGCCGGCCGTGGCTGCTCACCGCCTGCTTCACTGGCGGGCAAGGGCTGGTCATGTGGTTCGCGCCGTTCGTGCCGCAGCTCGGGCCGGCCTTCGGGACCTATGCCGCAGTGCCGCTGCCGGTCACGGTCAGTCTGGGACTGGCGCTTGGTGCATTGACCGGCTGGCTCGGCTGGCGCGCCGGTGGTCCGGCGCCGCGATCGAAGGTCCCGGCTGCCGCCTAAGTTGCCGCCGCTAAACCATTCTTAACCATAACCTGCGATGCCCCTTGCCGTAACTGCCCGTCGGGGGCGGCAAGGGGAATCGCATAGTGGCTGCTGCATCAGAAACACCCGTCATGACCAGTGCCAAGGGCCCGCCGGCCTGGCTCACCCCGCGTCGGCTCGACCGGTTGGAGCAGGTGACGATCCTGGTGCTGTGGTCGCTGCTGGTCTGGCGCGTCTGGCAGTCGCCCAACCCGATGGCTCCGCTGGTGCTGATCGCGGAAACCAGCATCGCGCTGTTCGTCCTGTTCCGCCGCCCGACCGAGAAGATCTCGATGCGGCTGGGCGATTGGCTGCTGGCGGCTGCGGCCACCTATGCGCCGCTGCTGATTATCCCGTCGGACGAGCTCTGGCCGGCGCTCGAGCCGCTGGCCGTTGCACTGGTGCTGTTCGGCAATGTCGTCCAGATTTCCGGCAAGCTGTTCCTGCGCCGCAGCTTCGGGATTGCCCCGGCCAACCGCGGGATCAAGCGCGACGGGATGTACCGCTTTGTCCGGCACCCGATCTATGCCGGCTACCTGTTCACCCACATCGGCATCCTGATGGTCATGCCCAGCCTGCTCAACCTGACGATCTACGTGATCGGCTGGTGGGCCCAGATCCTGCGGATCGATGCCGAGGAAGCGCTGCTGAGCCAGGATCCGGACTACCGGGACTATATGCAGCACACGCGCTACCGGCTGATCCCCGGCATTTACTGAACACCTTGCCCTGGAGGCAAAAAGAAAGGGCGGAGCTTCCGGGGGGAGGCACCGCCCTTTTGCTTTCTGACGGAGTGCGCATATCGCCTCCGCGATCTGCTTGGCTGGGCCGGGGGAGCGGGCCGGCCAGGCGGGACAAGGCCTGACGGCCTTGTCCGAAACCGCTCAATCCGGCCGGTATCCGATCAGATCACCCGGCTGGCATTCCAGCACCTCGCAGATCGCCTCCAGGGTGGAGAAGCGGATCGCCTTGGCCTTGCCGGTCTTGAGGATCGAGAGGTTGGCGAGAGTGATGTCGACCCGTTCGGAGAGTTCGGTCAGGGTCATGCGGCGCTGGTGGAGCAGGTCGTCAAGCTTGATCACGATGCGGTCTCCGCTGCGGTCTTCAGGGGAAGGGGCCATCACACGGTTCCTTCCAGTTCGTCGCGCATCCGGGCGCCTTCGCGGAACACGCGGGCCAGGATGAACAGGATCAGGGTCAGCAGGATCGAGCCGCCATCAAAGCCGCCATCGATGTGTAGTTCGCGATCGGCCTTGTCGAGGAACGGCGCCAGCCAGTGGGCGATCGCGGCCAGCGGCATGACCGCAACCTGGGCAATCACCATGATCCAGCCCATCCGGCTCAGCCGGGCGGCGTTGTCTGGATGGAAGGGATCGCCCTCGCCAACCGAATTGATGATGCCGAGCAGCTCCTTGAGGAAGCGCAGGCCCAGAAACAGCAGCGCAGCACCGACCAGCATGGCGGCGACGATAAACCAGACGGTTACTGCCGGCGCGCCGGCCGTGGCTATTTCATGCAGCACTTGAGCGCGGCCGATGGTGAACATGGCGCCGATGCCGATGCCCAGCATGACAATCCCGAAGATCATCACGATCTGGGCGAGGATGATGATCACCTTGGCAGCGGCCAGCAGCGGATCGCGAGGCTTGGAGGTCATGGCACTACTCCTGGTGGCAGCGGGTCAAGCGATGCCGGGCAGGGCCAGGGTGGCCTGCCAGGTGGTAAGGACCACGAACAGCGCCATGGCGGCGGTCGAGATGCGGGTGGCGAGATTGAGGTTCATGACTTGGTTTCCTTGGTACAGGGCGGCGCGGTCAGGCCAGCGCCGGCAGGGTTACGGTTGCCGTTTCGGCATTGGCCGGGACTGTCAGGGTCGGGATCCAGAGCGAGGCCATCATTGCGAGGGCCAGCATCAGGGCAGTTGAGGTCTTGGCGGCAGTCATCATCGTTCTCCGATATATCCAATATCGATATTCAATAAGGCGAGTCGGGCTTATTGTCAATCGATAATATCGAAAAACAATATGACGCATATTGTTTCGCGGAAATGGCGGAATTCCGCCGCATTTCGCCGCCCGGCGGTTTGACTTGGCGGATTTCCGCGCCTATAGGCCCTCTTCGCTCGGCGCTTCGAGCAAGGCCGGTCCATGCGCGGGGACTGGCCACAGGAAGGAAGCACCGGGTTTTCACGTCGACGCAAAGGCTGCGGGCCGCTCCGGTAAATCGGGGCGTTTGCCATGCGGCCTTTTGCCGTTGCACGGGATGCCAGCTCCGACGCGTGGCACAGTTTTCGCCGGAACTTTCCGGCATATAGAAGAGGCAAGACCCCTCCCATGGCGAAAAAGGCCCTCCTCCAGACCGGCCCGGCCGGTGCTTCGGCCAAGAAGCGGATCCGCAAGATCTTCGGTGACATTCACGAAGTGGTGCAGATGCCGAACCTGATCGAGGTTCAGCGCGAATCGTACGAGCAGTTCCTGCGTTCGAACCCGGCGACGGGTTATGTCTCGGGCCTGGAAAAGACCCTGCGTTCGGTCTTCCCGATCCGCGACTTTGCCGGCACCAGCGAGCTCGACTTCGTGCACTATGAGCTGGAAGATCCGAAGTACGACACCACCGAGTGCCGTCAGCGCGGGATCACCTATGCCGCCCCGATGAAGGTCACGCTGCGCCTGATCGTGTTCGAGGTCGATGCCGAAACCGAAACCCGTTCGGTCCTCGATATCAAGGAGCAGGACGTCTACATGGGCGACATGCCGCTCATGACCGAGAACGGCACCTTCATCATCAACGGCACCGAGCGCGTCATCGTTTCGCAGATGCACCGTTCGCCGGGCGTGCTGTTCGATCATGACCGCGGCAAGACCCACTCGTCGGGCAAGTTCCTCTTCGCCGCCCGCGTGATCCCATACCGTGGTTCGTGGCTCGATTTCGAATTCGACGCCAAGGACATCGTCAACGTCCGCATCGACCGCAAGCGCAAGCTGCCGGTCACCGCGCTGCTCCACGCGCTGGGCCTGAACGACGAGGACATCCTCAACCACTTCTACCAGACCGTCACCTGGAAGCGCGGCGAAGGCGGCTGGCGCCTGCCTTACGTGGCCGAGCAGTGGCGCGGGTCGAAGCCGGCCTTCGACATCGTCGATGCCAAGTCGGGCGAAGTGATCTTCCCGGCCGGCACCAAGATCAGCCCCCGCGCCGCCAACAAGGCGGAAAAGGACGGCCTGGCCGAACTGCTGATCCCGACCGAGGAAGTCTTCGGCCGCTATTCCGCGCGCGACCTGATCGACGAGAGCACGGGCCGCATCTGGATCGAATCGGGTGACGAAGTGTCGCCGGAAAACCTCGACGCGCTCGACAAGGCCGGGATCGACCAGATCGAACTGCTCGACGTTGACCATGTCAACACCGGACCCTGGATCCGCAACACGCTGAAGGCCGACAAGGCCCCCGATCGCGATCACGCGCTGGCCGATATCTACCGCGTCATGCGCCCGGGCGAACCGCCGACGCGTGAAACCGCTGAAGCGCTGTTCGAAGGCCTGTTCTTCGATGGCGATCGCTATGACCTCTCGGCCGTGGGCCGCGTCAAGCTCAACATGCGCCTCAGCCTCGATGCCGAGGACACCGTTACTACGCTCCGCACCGAGGACATCCTCGCCGTGGTCAAGGAACTGGTGAACCTGAAGGACGGCAAGGGCGAAGTCGATGACATCGACAACCTTGGCAACCGCCGCGTCCGCTCGGTGGGCGAGCTGCTGGAAAACCAGTACCGCGTCGGCCTGCTGCGCATGGAGCGCGCGGTGAAGGAGCGCATGAGCTCGGTCGACGTGTCGACCGTCATGCCGAACGACCTGATCAACGCCAAGCCGGCCGTGGCCGCCGTGCGCGAGTTCTTCGGTTCCTCGCAGCTCTCGCAGTTCATGGACCAGACCAACCCGCTCTCGGAAGTCACCCACAAGCGCCGCGTTTCGGCGCTTGGGCCGGGCGGCCTCACCCGCGAGCGCGCCGGCTTCGAAGTCCGCGACGTTCACCCGACCCACTATGGCCGCATCTGCCCGATCGAAACGCCGGAAGGCCCGAACATCGGTCTGATCAACTCGCTGTCGACCTTCGCCCGCGTCAACAAGTACGGCTTCATCGAAACCCCGTACCGCAAGGTGATCGACGGCAAGGTGACCGGCGACGTGGTCTACCTCTCCGCGATGGAAGAGCAAAAGCACACGGTGGCGCAGGCTTCGGCCGAAACCAACGCTGATGGCTCGTTCGTCGAAGAACTGGTCTCGGCCCGTCAGAACGGCGAATTCGTGATGGCCCCGCGTGACCAGATCACGCTGATGGACGTCAGCCCCAAGCAGCTCGTCTCGGTGGCCGCCTCGCTCATTCCGTTCCTGGAAAACGATGACGCCAACCGCGCGCTGATGGGCTCTAACATGCAGCGTCAGGCCGTGCCCCTGGTGCGCGCCGAAGCGCCGTTTGTCGGCACCGGCATGGAAGAAACGGTGGCCCGCGATTCGGGCGCCGCGATCGCCGCGCTGCGCGGCGGGATCGTCGACCAGGTCGACGCCACCCGGATCGTGATCCGCGCCTCGGGCGATATCGAACCCGGCCAGTCGGGCGTCGATATCTACCGCCTGCAGAAGTTCGAACGCTCGAACCAGTCGACCTGCATCAACCAGCGCCCGCTGGTGAAGGTTGGCGAAGTGGTCAAGGCCGGTGACATCCTGGCCGATGGTCCCTCGACCGAACTGGGCGAACTGGCACTGGGCCGCAACAGCCTCGTCGCCTTCATGCCGTGGAATGGCTACAACTACGAAGACTCGATCCTGATCAGCGAACGCATCGTCAAGGACGACGTGTTCACCTCGATCCACATCGACGAATTCGAAGTCATGGCCCGCGACACCAAGCTCGGGCCGGAAGACATCACCCGCGACATCCCGAACGTCGGCGAGGAAGCCCTGCGCAACCTCGACGAAGCGGGCATCGTCTACATCGGTGCCGAAGTGCACCCGGGCGATATCCTGGTCGGCAAGATCACCCCCAAGGGTGAATCGCCGATGACCCCGGAAGAAAAGCTGCTCCGCGCGATCTTCGGCGAAAAGGCCAGTGATGTGCGCGACACCTCGCTCCGCCTGCCGCCGGGCGTTTCGGGCACGATTGTCGACGTTCGCGTCTTCAACCGTCACGGGATCGAGATCGACGACCGTACCCGCGCGATCCAGAACGAGGAAATCGAACGCCTCGCCAAGGACCGTGAGGACGAGCGCGCGATCCTCAACCGCGCTACCTTCAATCGTCTGCGCGACATGCTGGTGGGCCAGGTTGCCGCAGCTGCACCGAAGGGCTTCAAGAAGGGCGACACCATCACCGAGGACAACCTGTCCGAAGTGGAACGCCATGAATGGTGGAAGTTCGCCGTGGCCGACGACAAGGTCCAGGGCCAGCTCGAAGCCGTGAAGGCCCAGTACGACGCGACCGTCAAGGCGATCCAGGAGAAGTTCGAGGACCGCAAGGAAAAGCTTGAACGTGGCGACGAACTCGCCCCGGGCGTGCTCAAGATGGTCAAGGTCTTCGTTGCGGTGAAGCGCAAGCTGCAGCCGGGTGACAAGATGGCCGGCCGCCACGGGAACAAGGGTGTCATCTCGCGGATCCTGCCGCAGGAAGACATGCCGTTCCTCGAAGACGGTACGCCGGTCGACATCGTGCTCAACCCGCTCGGCGTGCCGAGCCGCATGAACGTCGGGCAGATCTTCGAAACGCACCTCGGTTGGGCCGCGCGCGGCCTGGGCCAGCAGATCACTGCCCAGCTTGAGCAGTGGCGTCAGGACAACCCGAACCCCGAAGCTGCCGCTCCGCCGACGGCCCTGGTCGACAAGCTCAAGGACATCTACGGCGAGCAGTACCACGACCAGATCGACAGCCGCTCCAGCAGCGAAATCGTCGAAATGGCCGAGCTGCTGAAGAACGGCGTGCCGATGGGCACCCCGGTGTTCGACGGTGCCCGCGAAGCCGATGTTTCGGCGATGCTGGAAAAGGCCGGGCTCGATACCTCGGGTCAGGTCACGCTCTATGACGGGCGCACCGGTGAAAGCTTCGACCGCAAGGTGACCGTTGGTTACATCTACATGCTGAAGCTGCACCACCTTGTCGACGACAAGATCCACGCGCGTTCGATCGGGCCGTACAGCCTCGTCACCCAGCAGCCGCTGGGCGGCAAGGCCCAGTTCGGCGGCCAGCGCTTCGGGGAAATGGAGGTCTGGGCACTCCAGGCCTACGGTGCCGCGTACACGCTGCAGGAAATGCTGACGGTGAAGTCGGACGACGTGGTCGGCCGCACCAAGGTCTACGAAGCGATCGTCAAGGGCGACGACACCTTCGAGGCCGGCATTCCGGAAAGCTTCAACGTGCTCGTCAAGGAAATGCGTAGCCTCGGCCTCAACGTCGAGCTGTCCAGCCTGACCGACGAGGACGGCGACGATTACGCGGAGGCCGCGGAGTAACGGGACCGGGCGGCGTCAAGCGAGAGTTTGGCCGCCCACCCAGCTACCCCGCCCCAGATATTCACCCCTTCAAGGGACTGAACCATGAACGACCTTACCAAGTTCACGAACCAGATGGCGAAGCCGGAAACCTTCGACCAGATCCAGATCGGCCTTGCTTCGCCGGAGCGCATCCGCTCGTGGTCCTTCGGCGAAATCAAGAAGCCGGAAACGATCAACTACCGCACCTTCAAGCCGGAGCGCGACGGCCTGTTCTGCGCCCGCATCTTCGGTCCGGTGAAGGACTACGAGTGCCTGTGCGGCAAGTACAAGCGCATGAAGTACAAGGGCGTCGTCTGCGAAAAGTGCGGCGTCGAAGTCACCGTCACCAAAGTGCGCCGCGAGCGCATGGGCCACATCGAACTGGCCGCGCCGGTTGCGCACATCTGGTTCCTGAAGTCGCTGCCCTCGCGCATCGGCCTGCTGCTCGACATGCAGCTCAAGCAGCTTGAGCGCATCCTCTACTTCGAAAGCTACGTGGTGATCGAGCCGGGTCTGACCCCGCTCGAGAAGTACCAGCTGCTGACCGAGGACGAGCTTTACGATTACCAGGACGAGTATGGCGAAGACGCCTTCTCGGCCGGGATCGGCGCCGAAGCCGTCAAGCACATGCTGATGAGCCTCGACCTGGTGCAGGAAAAGGAAGACCTGCTCAAGGAACTGTCCGAGACCAAGTCGGAACTGAAGCCGAAGAAGATCATCAAGCGCCTGAAGGTGGTCGAATCGTTCATCGATTCGGGCAACCGTCCGGAATGGATGATCCTCGATGTCGTGCCGGTCATTCCGCCCGAGCTGCGCCCGCTGGTGCCGCTGGACGGTGGCCGCTTTGCGACCTCGGACCTCAACGACCTCTATCGCCGGGTCATCAACCGCAACAACCGCCTGAAGCGCCTGATCGAGCTGCGCGCGCCGGACATCATCGTCCGCAACGAAAAGCGCATGCTGCAGGAGGCCGTTGACGCGCTGTTCGACAACGGCCGCCGTGGCCGCGTGATCACCGGTGCCAACAAGCGTCCGCTCAAGTCACTGTCCGACATGCTCAAGGGCAAGCAGGGCCGCTTCCGCCAGAACCTGCTCGGCAAGCGCGTCGACTATTCGGGCCGTTCGGTGATCGTGACCGGTCCGGAACTGAAGCTGCACCAGTGCGGCCTGCCCAAGAAGATGGCGCTCGAGCTGTTCAAGCCGTTCATCTACGCCCGCCTCGATGCCAAGGGTCTGTCGATGACCCTGAAGCAGGCCAAGAAGTGGGTCGAAAAGGAACGCAAGGAAGTCTGGGACATCCTGGACGAAGTGATCCGCGAACACCCGGTGATGCTCAACCGCGCGCCGACGCTGCACCGTCTGGGCATCCAGGCCTTCGAACCCGTGCTGATCGAAGGCAAGGCGATCCAGCTCCACCCGCTGGTCTGCTCGGCCTTCAACGCCGACTTCGACGGTGACCAGATGGCCGTCCACGTGCCGCTTTCGCTGGAAGCCCAGCTGGAAGCGCGCGTGCTGATGATGTCGACCAACAACATCCTCTCGCCCGCCAACGGCAAGCCGATCATCGTGCCTTCGCAGGACATGGTGCTGGGCCTGTACTATCTCTCGATCGATCGTGAGAACGAGCCGGGTCAGGGTATGATGTTTGCCGACATGGCCGAAGTGCACCAGGCGCTGGAAGTGGGCGCGGTGACGCTCCACTCGAAGATCGTAGCCCGCGTGCCGCAGACCGACGAGCAGGGCAACACCTTCCAGAAGCGGTTCGAAACCACTCCGGGCCGCATGCTGATCGGCGAATGTCTGCCCAAGAGCCACACCGTGCCCTTCGACGTCATCAACAAGGTGCTGACCAAGAAGGAAATCGGCGACGTTATCGACCAGGTCTATCGTCACACCGGCCAGAAGGACACCGTCCTCTTCGCCGACGCGATCATGGCCCTGGGCTTCCGTCACGCCTTCAAGGCGGGCATCAGCTTCGGCAAGGATGACATGATCATCCCCGACAGCAAGGATGCGCTGGTTGCCGAAACCAAGGAACTGGTCGCTGACTATGAGCAGCAGTACCAGGACGGCCTGATCACCCAGCAGGAAAAGTACAACAAGGTGATCGACGCCTGGAGCCGCTGCGGCGACCAGGTGGCCAACGCCATGATGGACGAGATCAAGGCCTCGCCGGTCGACGCGGAAACGGGTCGCCAGAAGCCGATCAACTCGATCTACATGATGTCGCACTCGGGCGCTCGTGGCTCCCCGACCCAGATGAAGCAGCTGGCGGGTATGCGCGGGCTGATGGCCAAGCCTTCGGGCGAGATCATCGAAACCCCGATCATCTCGAACTTCAAGGAAGGTCTGACCGTTCTTGAATACTTCAACTCGACCCACGGCGCCCGCAAGGGCCTCGCGGATACCGCGCTGAAGACCGCCAACTCGGGTTACCTGACCCGCCGCCTGGTCGACGTGTCGCAGGACTGCGTCGTCGTGATCGAGGACTGCGGCACCGAACGCGCGCTGGAAATGCGCTCGATCGTGCAGGGCGGCTCGACCATTGCCTCGCTCGGCGAACGCATCCTCGGCCGCACCCTGGCGGAAGACATCGTCAACAAGGACGGCGAAGTCGTCGCGGCCAAGGGCGACCTGCTCGACGAAGCCGCCGTGGCTGCGATCGAAGCAACCGGCGTCCAGGCTGCGCGCATCCGCTCGCCGCTGATCTGCGAAGCCGAACAGGGCGTCTGCGCGACCTGCTATGGCCGTGACCTTGCTCGCGGTACGCCGGTCAACATCGGTGAAGCGGTCGGCGTTATCGCCGCCCAGTCGATCGGTGAACCCGGCACCCAGCTGACCATGCGTACCTTCCACATCGGTGGTGCGGCGCAGGTCAACGAGCAGTCGCACCTCGAGGCGATCTGCGACGGGACCGTGGTCTATCGCGACATCCCGACGATCACCGACAAGCGTGGCCGCCGCCTCAGCCTGGCCCGCAACGGCGAGATCGTGGTGATGGACAGCGAGGGCCGTGAGCGCGCCATGCACAAGGTGCCCTATGGTACCCACCTGCTCCACGAAGACGGTGCGATCATCAACGAAGGCGATCGCCTGGCCGAATGGGATCCGTTCACCACGCCGGTGATCACCGAAAAGCCCGGTATCGTGAAGTACCAGGACTTGATCGACGGCCGGACACTGACCGAGCAGACCGACGAAGCGACCGGCATGTCGAGCCGCGTCGTGACCGAGAACCGCTCGACCAGCCGGTCGAAGAAGGAAGACCTGCGTCCGCGCCTGACCCTGCTGGATGACGCTTCGGGTGAAGCTGCGCGCTATATGATGGCGCCTGGCACCACCCTGTCGGTCGAAGATGGCCAGGCGGTTGAAGCCGGTGACGTGCTGGCCCGTGCCAGCCGCGAAGCCGCCAAGACCCGCGACATCACCGGCGGTCTGCCGCGCGTTGCCGAACTGTTCGAAGCCCGCATCCCGAAGGACAACGCGGTTATCGCCAAGACCTCGGGCCGGATCGAATTCGTCCGCGACTACAAGGCCAAGCGCAAGATCGCGATCATCCCGGAAGAGGGTGAACCGGTTGAGTACCTGATCCCGAAGTCGAAGACGATCGACGTGCAGGAAGGTGACTGGGTCAAGAAGGGTGACAACCTGATCTCGGGCTCGCCGAACCCGCATGAGATCCTGGAAGTGCTCGGGGTTGAGGCGCTGGCCGAATACCTCGTCGCCGAAATCCAGGAAGTTTACCGACTGCAGGGCGTGAAGATCAACGACAAGCACATCGAGGTGATCGTTCGCCAGATGCTGCAAAAGGTTGAGATCACCGACGGGGGCGACACCACCCTGCTGGCCGGCGAACAGGTCGACCGCGAGGAAATGGACGAAACCAACGCCAAGCTGGCCCCGGGCGAAAAGCCCGCCGAAGGCAAGCCGGTCCTGCTGGGGATCACCAAGGCCTCGCTCCAGACCCGCTCGTTCATCTCGGCGGCCTCGTTCCAGGAAACCACCCGCGTGCTGACGCAGGCGGCGGTTGAAGGGAAGCGCGACAGCCTGATCGGCCTGAAGGAAAACGTCATCGTTGGCCGTCTCATCCCCGCCGGTACCGGTGCGGGCATGAACCGCCTGCGCGTGGCCGCAAGCAGCCGCGATGCCGCGCTGCGCGCGTCCTATCGCAAGCTGCAGGAAAGCCTGATCGCGCCGGATAGCGCCGCAGAAGAGCACGCGGCCGAACTGGCCCAGGGCCCGGAAGCGGCGATCGGCGACGATCCGCTGGCGGCAGTCGAGGGTGAAACCCATGGGCTTGACGCCGATGCCGGTGACTACCTGAACCCCGAAGCGGCGGACGGCGAGGCATAGTCCTCGCCCCGCCTGACGGGTAAAACGAGAACCCCGCCGGAGCGATCCGGCGGGGTTTTTCGTTGCGCGCTAGATGTTGCTCAGGAAGTCCGCGTATCGTGCCAGCGGGCAAGGGCGGCAGAGACCGACTGCATCATTTCCATCCGCGCGCGGACGGGTTGGCGGGTGGCGGCGATCATCACGGCAACGCCGTAGTATGAACCGTCCGGCGCCTCGACCACGGCAACGTCATTATAGCCGGTGGCCAGCGAGCCGAGTTCCTGGCCGGTCCCGGTCTTGTGGAAGGCCTTCCAGCCTTGCGGCAACCCGGCTTTCAGGCGCATCGGCCCGCTGCGCGACTTGCCCATCGTTTCGAGCAGCAGCTGGGTCGATCGCTCGGACAGCAGTTCGCCCTTGGCGAGGCGAGCGAGGGCCTGGGCCATGCCTGCGGGGGTCGCGCCGTCCATCGGGTCGGCGACGTATTTGGCCAGCGCGGCCTCGCGCACATCCTTGGGCAGGCGCGCGCGGGCCTGCTCGAAGTTGCGGCCGGCAGCCAGTTCCGGCGACCAGGTCAGGCCGGCTGCGGCGCTTTGCAGCAGGCGCTCGCCGGGGCCAAAGCGGATGCCCGCGATCTCGCGGCTTTTGAGGAAGGCGCGGATATGGTCCGGCCCGCCGACGGTCCAGAGCAGGCGGTCGTTGGCGGTATTGTCCGACAGCGACAGCGAATTGGCCATCAGCATCTGGACCGGCCGCTGGATCATGCCCTTGTCGAGCACTTCCCATTGCAGCGGCTGGTTGAACAGCGTCAGGTCACGCGGGGTGATGGTGATCGCCTGGTCAAGCCGCAGCCGGCCATTGTCGACCGCGTCGAGCACCGACATCGCGACCCACAGCTTGGAGACCGACTGTTGCGGGAAGTGCCGATCAAGCCGCGCCCCTACGGTCCAGTCGCAGCCGGCCTTGCTTACGCCAATCCCAACCTCGCCCTCAAAGCTTTCGGCGATGCGCGCGAGTTCGGCCTGCAGGGCGGCAGGCTGGGCCGAGCAATCGGCCTGGAACAGCGGCGGGGTGGGGCGCTTGCCCACTTCGGTCAGGTCCAGCACGAAGGCCGGCGCGCCGCCGGTGGCCGTGCCGAAAGCATAGGAACCCAGCCCCGCCAGCGTCAGCACGGCAGCGCCTGCCGCCAGCCAGCGGCGGGGATGACCATGGCGGTGCCGCGTGCCAAGGCGGTCGTTCATGGAGACGGGGTTGTTACGCTCGATCAGCATGGGTCGCAGGTGCCATTATCCACACCGTGACCGCCCGGAGCAAGGCTTCGTACGCCTTTTTCGTCAGGCGTAGGCCATCGCTTC
This sequence comes from Sphingomonadaceae bacterium, assembly GCA_965284665.1. GTDB lineage: Bacteria > Pseudomonadota > Alphaproteobacteria > Sphingomonadales > Sphingomonadaceae > Novosphingobium. Next base: position 667,978 of record OZ260108.1, read on the forward strand.
CAGCGCGCCGAAACAGGCCAGCGCGCCCTTGTCGCCAAAGGGTTGAAGCTGGCTGACAAATACCCCGCCCAGGCCCGCCACCGGATCGATCCAGTAATAGGAATTGAATATCCCGGCCCAGGCCAGGCTGCCGGGTGAGCGGCCGTTCGGTCCCTTTTCCGGGTTGATCAGGAAGCCCAGGCCCCAGCCGGTGTGCTGATCGGGGAAGGTGTCATAGGGCGCGGCCAGCTGCGGCATGGCGCTGCCCATGTAACCGGCGCGCAAGGGGGCGACCTGGTTGCGGCTCATCTCGGCAATGGTCGCGGCGCTAAGCACGCGATTGCCATCGAGTTCGCCGCCGTTCAGCACCATGCGGACAAACTGCGCATAGTCGGGCGCGGTCGAGGTGATCCCGCCGCCGCCGCCATCGAACTCGCCGCCGCCAAGGTAGATGTCGACGGGCGACAGCGCGCCGCCGGCGCGGACATGAACGCGCGCCGCATCGGAGGGCAGCGCAGCGCGGAAGGCGGTCTGGTTCATGCCCAGCGGCGCGAACAGGTTGGCAGTGAGGTAATCGTTGAGCCGCTCGCCGGTTGCCGCCTCGATCGCCAGGCCGACCCAGTCAGTTGCGACCGAGTATTCCCAGCGCTCGCCCGGATCGAACATCAGCGGCATGGTCACCGAAGCGCGGGTGCCGGGCGTGGGCATCCCGACCGCACCGAAATATCGCAGCACCTCGGGGTGGACGAAAAAGTAGCCCAGACCCGCGGTGTGAGTCAGCAAGTGCCGCAGGGTGATCGCCCGGGCCGCGGGTCGCAATTGCGGCTGTCCGTCGGCATCGAACCCGGTCAACACTTGCGGATTGGCCAGTTCGGGCAGCAGCGCGCCGACATCGGCGTCGAGTTCCAGCCGGCCCTGCTCAACCAGTTGCATTGCGCCGACCGACACCAGCGCCTTGGTCATCGAAGCGATCTGGCAGAGCGTATCAAGCTGCATCGGCGCGCCGCTGCTGACATCGGCGTGGCCCAACGCTTCGGCGTGGCGAATACCGTCGCGGTCAACGATCAGGCCGACGGCGCCGGCAAGTTGGGCTTCGGCAAAGGCGGCGGCGAAAGGTGTGGTCTGGCTCATGGGCGGCAACGCTAGCGAGGCCGAGGGCGAAGGGGAAGTATCATTGCAGCAGGGGACTTGCGCGGGTAGGGACGCGGGCGATGACCGTCACCACACGCTTCGCCCCTTCGCCCACCGGCACGCTCCACGTCGGCAATGTCCGCACGGCGCTGCATAACTGGCTGCTGGCGAAACAGGCAGGCGGGCGCTTCCTGCTGCGGATCGACGATACCGACAAGGAACGCAGCCGAGAGGAATATGTCGAAGCGATCCGGGCCGATCTGGCCTGGCTGGGGCTGGTGCCTGACGGCGAGGAACGCCAGTCCGCCCGGTTCTCGCTTTACGAGCGGGAATTTGAGCGGCTGGTCGCCGCGGGCCGGGTCTATCGCTGCTATGAGACTTCGCAGGAGCTGGAGCTTAAGCGCAAGGTCCTGCTCGGCCGCGGGCTGCCGCCGATCTATGACCGCGCCGCGCTCAAGCTGACCGAGGCCGAACATGCGGCCAAGGCGGTGGCGGGCGAACGGCCGCACTGGCGTTTCCTGCTCGATCACGACCAGCCGATCGAATGGATCGACGGCATTCGCGGGCCCCAGCACTTCGATCCGCGCCAGATGTCGGACCCGGTGGTGCGCCGCGCCGACGGCTCGTGGCTCTACATGTTGCCTTCGGCGATCGACGATATCGACATGGGGATCAGCCATGTTTTGCGCGGTGAGGATCACGTGTCCAATACCGCCACCCAGGTGCAGATGTTCACCGCGCTCGGCGCCGCGCCGCCCCGCTTCGCGCACGAGGCGCTGCTGGTTGGCAGCGAGGGCAAGCTCTCGAAACGGCTGGGCTCGCTCGGGCTGGCCGAACTGCGCGAAAGCGGGATCGAGCCGCAAGCGCTGATCGCGCTGCTGGCCCGGCTGGGCACCTCCGATCCGGTCGACCCGGCGCTCGATGCGGCGGACCTGGCCGCCAGCTTCAACCTCGCCCATTTCGGCCGCGCGCCGGCCCGGTTCGACGAGGCCGAGCTGGCCCGCGTCAACGCCGCGATCATCCACCGCCTGCCCTTTGCCGCAGTGGCCGCGCGCCTGCCCGCCGGAATGGATGAGGGGGCCTGGACCACGATCCGCCCCAACCTGTCGCGCCTGTCCGAAGCGGCCGACTGGTGGCAGGTGGTGACCGGGCCGATCGAAGCGCCGGCGCAGTCGGATGAGGACCGCGCTTACCTGACGACTGCAGCCGAAGTGCTCCAAGCCGTTGGGGTCGACTGGGCCGCGCTGACTGGCGCGCTCAAAGAGCGGACCGGGCGCAAGGGCAAGCCGCTGTTCCTGCCGCTGCGTCAGGCACTGACCGGGCAGGATCACGGACCGGAAATGGCCGCGCTGTTGCCGCTGATCGGCCTGTCCGCCGCGCTGGAGCGTCTGCGCGCGGCGGCCTAGGCCGCGATCTCGACAGCCTGTTCTTCGGCCGCCTCGAGCAGCCGCTTTTCAACCGACTTCAGCCGCTGGACGCCGTCGACTTTCTCGCCCAGCAAGTCGGTGACGTAGAAGGTATCGACCGCGCGCTCGCCATAGGTGGCGATGTGGGCGGAATGGACGATCAGCTTGCCTTCGAACAGCGCGCGGGCCAGCTGGCTGAGCAGGGCGGGGCGATCGCGCGCGTTGACTTCGACCACGGTGAAGCGGTTGCTGGCCTGGTTATCGAATTCCACGCGCGGGCGCACCTCGAAGGCATGGGCGCGCGGACGGGCGAGCGGGCGCGCGGCGAGCTGGGGCACCAGCTTGATCTTCCCGCCCAGCGCATCGCCGATCATGGTCTTGATCCGGGCGAGCTGGCCCGCTTCCGAGAACGGCCGGCCGAGCGGATCCTGGACCAGGAAGTTGTCGACCGCCGTGCCATTGCGGGCAGTGTGGATGCGCGCGTCGATGATGTTGCCGCCGGCCAGGTGGATGCCCCCGGCGATGCGGTAGAACAGCCCCGGATGGTCAGCGGCGATCACGGTCACCAAGGTGGCCCCGCGCGCGGCATAGTATTCGGTGTGAACGTCCAGCGCCTTGCCGGCGGTGGCATCAAGCTGGATCAGGTTCATCGCGATGATGTCATCCGGCTCGGCGATCCAGTAGGCATCGCTCAGCTGCTTGCCCGCCGACTTGACCAGGCCGGCGCGCTTGCCCAGCAGCTCGGCCACGGCCGCCTGCTTGGCGGCGATCCGCTCGGCCCGGCCGTGCTGGACATGGCCCAGCCGCAGCCGTTCCTCGGCCGCTTCGTAAAGCACGTGGATCAGCTGGCGTTTCCAGCCGTTCCACACGCCGGGCCCGACCGCGCGGATATCGACAATGGTCAGCAGGCTGAGCAGCCGCAGCCGCTCGATCGACTGCACCTGGGCAACGAAATCGGTGATCGTCTTCCAATCGGCCAGGTCGCGCTTGAAGGCGGTCGCGCTCATCGCCAGGTGGTTGCGCACCAACCAGGAGACCAGTTCGGTCTCCTTCTCGTCCAGCCCGAAGCGCGGGCAAAGCTTCATCGCCACCTCGGCCCCCAGCACTGAATGATCGCCGCGCCGGCCCTTGGCGATATCGTGCAGCAGCACCGAGGCATAGAGCGCGCGGCGGTTGACGATCTTGTGGACCAGCGCGGTGGCCAGCGGATGATCCTGCTTCATCTCGCCGCGCTCGATCCGGGCGAGCAGGCCGATCGCGCGGATGGTGTGCTCGTCGACCGTGTAGTGGTGGTACATGTCGAACTGCATCTGCGCGTTGACCCGGCCGAAATCTGGCACGAACCGGCCAAACACCCCGGCCTCGTTGAGCCAGCGCAGCGCGTTCTCGGGATCGTGGCGGCTGGTCAGCAGGTCAAGGAACAGGGCATTGGCGCGCAGGTCCTTGCGCAGCGGATCGATCAGGCGGGCATCGCGTACTGCCAGGCGCATCGCCTCGGGATGCAGCTCCAGCCCGTGGACATCGGCCAGGACAAAGATCTCGAGCAGCCGGACCGGATCCTCGGCAAACCAGCCGTCACCCGGCACGTTGATCCGCCCGCCAAACACCGGATAGCCGCTGACCATGCGCCGCCGCGCGCGGAAACCGGCCAGCAGCCCGCGCGGCTGCTTCTTGCCCGATTGCTCTTCGAGCTGGGCCAGGAACAGCCCGGTCAGGTGACCGACGGTTTTCGCCTGGAGGAAGAAGTACTGCATGAACCGCTCGACCGAGCTCTTGCCCGGACGGTCGGCGAACTGCATTCGCGTCGCAACTTCGCGCTGCAGGTCAAAGGTCAGCCGGTCTTCGGCGCGGCGGGTGATGGTGTGAAGGTGGCAGCGCACCGCCCAGAAGAAATCCTCGGCCCGCCGGAACTTGCGGTACTCGGCCGGGGTCAGCAGACCGACCGTGACCAGCTCCGAGCTGTCGCGCACCTTGTGGAGATACTTGCCGATCCAGTACAGCGTGTGGAGATCGCGCAGGCCGCCCTTGCCCTCCTTCACATTGGGTTCGACGACATAGCGGCTGTCGCCCAGCCGCCTATGGCGTTCGTTGCGCTCGGCCAGCTTATCGGTGATGAAATCGCGCTCGGTCCCGGCCACCACTTCGGCGCGGAAGCGGGCCTGGGCCTCGTCGAACAGGGCCTGGTCGCCCCAGACATAGCGCCCTTCGAGCAGGGCCGTGCGGATCGTCAGGTCGCCGCGCGCCATCCGCACCATCTCGTCGAGCGAGCGGCTGGAGTGGCCGACCTTGAGCCCCAGGTCCCACAGGAAATAGAGGATCGCCTCGATCACCTGCTCGCACCACGGGGTCTGCTTGATCGGAGTCAGGAAGGCGATGTCGACATCGGAATGCGGCGCCATCTCGCCGCGGCCATAGCCGCCGACCGCCATCAGGGTCAGCCGTTCGCCAGCCGAGCGATTGCCCGAGGGGTAGATGTCGGCGATCACATGATCGTGGATCACCCGCACCAGCTGATCGATCAGGAAGGCCTGGGCCTCGGCGCAGTCATGCCCGGCGCTGGGCGTTTCGGCGAGGCGGCGGGCGATCTCGGCCCGGCCGGCGGCCAGGGCGCCGCGTAGCGCCTCGACCACCGCGGGCCGGGCCGCGGGCCCGCCCTTTTCGGCCACCAGATCGGCAATCGCCCCCGCCAGCGCGCGGCGGTCCACGATCGCGCGCTGGTCGGGGATGCTGGTCCGGCTCAAGCCGTGCTCTTCTGCTCGCTTTCCCACACCGTCAGGTAACGGGCCTTGAGCGTGCGCTTGTCAACCTTTTCGGTGCCCAGGCGTGGCAGGGTTTCGTTTTCCTGCCACAGCCGCACCGGCACCTTGAAGGCCGCGATATTGGCCTTCAGGAACTCGCGCAGTTCCTCCTCGGTCAGGGTTTCGCCCTCCTTGGCCAGGAAGACGCCGGTTGGCAGTTCGCCAAAGCGCTCATCCGGCATGCCGAAGACGCTGCATTCCGAGATCTTGGGATGGGCGTAGATCGCCTGCTCCACCTCGATGCAGCTGATGTTTTCGCCGCCGCGGATGATGATGTCCTTCTTGCGGTCGACAATGTAGAGGTAGCCATCCTCGTCGAGATAGCCGAGGTCCCCGGTGCGGAAGAACCCGTCGGGCATGATCGCGGCCTGGGTCGCTTCGGTGTTGTTCCAATAGCCCAGGAAGTTGCAGATCGTCCGGATCGACACTTCACCGATTTCGCCGACTGGCAGACACTCACCGGCATCGTTGAGGATGCCGATCTCGACCAGCGGCTTTGAGGCCGTGCCGGTCGAACCGGGCTTGGCGATATAGTTCTCGTTGAAGTTGCCGCAGCCCACGCCGTTGGTTTCGGTCAGGCCATAGCCCAGCAGCGGGAAGGCGTTGGGCAGTTCCTCGCGGATCTTCTTGACGTGATCGACCGGGCGCGGCGCGCCGCCGGCGGCAAAGGCGGTGCAGCTCGACAGGTCGTACTTGTGCCGGTTGGGGTGGCTGGCGATCTCGAAGCTCATCAGCGGCACGCCGACGAAGTAGGAGACCTTTTCCTTCTCGATCAGCCGCATCGCCTCTTCAGCATTCCACTTGGGCATCAGCACCAGTTTGCGGCCGATCGCGAAGGACTGGAGGAACAGCGGCACTTCGCCGGTGACATGGAACAGCGGCACATTGACCAGGCTGCACGGCTGGCTGCTGGGCGCCTCACCCTTCGAGCCGAGGTATGTGAAGACCATCAGCGTCTGGGCGGCATAGTTCATCGTGCCCTGCACGACGCCGCGGTGGTCGCTATAGGCGCCCTTCGACTGGCCGGTCGAACCCGAGGTGTAGAGGATCGTCGCCAGGTCATCGCCGGTCAGTTCCGGCAAGGCCGTATCCGCGCCGCCGCCATGGGCGAGCAGTTCGGACAGGCCTTCCTGCCAGGCGCAGTCATGCCGGAAGGTCACCAACTTGCCCGGGTAGGACTGACCATTCAGCCGCTCGCCGCGCTGGGCATCGACCAGGGTAATGGTGCAGCCGGCCAGCTCGATCCCGCCGGCCAGCTCTTCGCCGGTCCACCAGCCGTTGAGCAGGGTGGCGCAGCCGCCGGCCATCAGCACGCCCATATAGGCGATGATCCAATTGGCCGAATTGCGCGCGGCAATCCCGATCCGGTCACCCTTCTGCACGCCGTGCCCGGCGACCAGCCCGCCGGCGACGGTGCGCGCGGCGGCATAGATCTGGTTGAAGGTCAGCCGGATTTCGCCATCGACGATGAATTCGGCCTCACCGCGCTGGGCGCAGTAATGCGCGAAATAGTGCGACAGCGCCGGCGGCGCGTTCTTGAGCATTGGCAGGTGCCGGCCGAACCGTTCGATCTCGACCGTTTCCAGCGGAGCTCCGGGGGCAGTCAGCGCGGCGATGACACTGTTCAGGGCATTGTCGAGTTCACTCGGCATGCGACATCCTTATCCTCATGTTGAGGGACGCCCCCCGTCCTGGCGTCCGCGCCGGGTTTGTTTCCCGGCTTCGTCTGTGCCAGAAGGCCGCACGTCGGGCGCAACGGAATCTCTTCTGGCTGCGCCCATTTAGGGAGTTCATTGCGTGCTGTCACTAGCGCTTGCCGCCGCGGCCGGAGCCGAACCGATTCAGTGGGTGGACCTGGGGCTCAAGCCCTACCTGTTTGAAATCGGCTCATTCCAGCTCAGGTGGTACAGCCTGGCCTATCTCGGCGGCATCCTGCTGGGCTACTGGCAGCTCGCCAGGATGATCAAGGCGCCGGGCGCGCCCATGGCGCAGCGGCACCTGGATGACCTGTTCTTCTACTGCACCTTGGGCATCATCCTGGGCGGACGGCTCGGTTACGCGACCTTCTATGCGCCCGAACTCTGGGCCAATCCGCTGGATCTGCTGAAGCTGTGGAACGGCGGGATGAGTTTCCACGGCGGGCTGATCGGCACGGCGGTGGCCATGGCCTGGGTCGCCTGGCGCGGCGGGCTCAATTTCCTCCGCGTGGCGGACTATGTCTGCGTGGTCGTGCCCTTCGGCATGCTGTTCGGCCGCCTTGCCAACTTCGTGAATGGCGAGCTGTGGGGCCGCGTTGCCGAAAGCCCGATCGCCTGGGCCATGGTCTTCCCAGGCGCCGGGCCTTACGCGCGCCACCCCAGCCAGCTTTACCAGGCGGGCCTGGAAGGCCTGCTGATGATTATCGTGATGCTGCTGCTGTTCTGGAAGACCAGCGCGCGTTTCCGTCCCGGCCTGCTCGGCTCGGTCTTTGCCGTGGGCCTGGGTCTCAGCCGCTTCGTTGCCGAGTATTTCCGCGAGCCGGACGCGCAGCTCAGCGAATTTGCCCTGCGCACCGGCCTCTCGATGGGGCAGTGGCTGACGATCCCGCTGGTGCTGGTCGGTCTGGTCTTCCTGGTGCGCGCGCTGGTGCGTCCGCCGCTGGGCAGCGCCAAGGCCTGATCCGGTGAGCGCGGCAGGGGGGGAAAGCCTGGCGGCGATCTTTCGCCGCCTGATCGCCAGCACCGGGCCAATCAGCCTGATGCACTATATGGGCGAGGCCAACGCCCGCTACTATGCCAGCCGCGATCCGCTGGGCAGCGCTGGCGATTTCGTCACCGCGCCAGAAATCAGCCAGATGTTTGGCGAGCTGATCGGGCTGTGGCTGGCCGATATGTGGATCAACGCCGGACGCGAGGAGACGGTCCACTACGTCGAGCTTGGCCCGGGTCGCGGCACCCTGGCGCGCGATGCGCTGCGTGCCGCCAAGCGCTATGGCTTGGAACCCTCGATCCACCTGGTCGAAGCCTCGACCGCGCTCCGCGATGTGCAGCTGGCGACCGTGCCGGGCGCGCAGTGGCATCACGATCTCTCGACCATCCCTGCCTATGGCCCGGTGCTGGTCGTCGCCAACGAGTTCCTCGATGCCCTGCCGGTGCGGCAACTGGTCAAGACGCCGGATGGCTGGCGCGAGCGGATGGTCGTGCCCGATGGCGACCGCTTTGTCTGCGTTGCCGGGCCGCAGCCGATGGACCCGGCCGTGCCGGAAAGCCGCCGCGATGCGCCCGAAGGCACGATCTATGAACTGTGCCCTGGCGCGGCGGCGACGGTTTACGAGGTAGCCGGGCGCTTGAAGGAGCAGGGCGGGGCGGCCCTGTTCATCGACTATGGCCACGACGTGCCGCGCGATGGCTCGACCCTGCAAGCGGTACGCGCGCACCTCAAGGTCGATCCCTTTGTGGGTCCGGGAGAGGCGGACCTGACCGCCCATGTCGATTTCGCCGCGCTCGCCCCGATTGCGCAGTCGCGCGGGGTGCGCTGGATCGGCACGGCACCGCAGGGACGCTGGCTGCGCGAACTGGGGATCGAAGCGCGCGCCGCCGCGCTTGCCCAGGCCGCGCCCGAACATGCCGCCGCGCTCCACGCCGCCAAGGACCGCCTGATCGGCGAAGGGCAGATGGGGCTGCTGTTCAAGGTGATGGGCCTGGCCGCGCCGAACTGGCCCGGCGGGGCCGGCTTCGTGGGTTAATTTCAACCGTAACCGGTTTGCGATAATCCGGTGGCTTGCTATGGCTGGCCGCAAGAGGAGACCCCATGCGCGCTACCCCCGATTTCGATTTCGCCCTGACCGAAAGCGCCCAGATGATCCGCGAGGTTACGGCCCGCTTCGCTGACGAGCAGATCGCGCCGCTGGCGGCGAAGGCCGATGCCGAAGACTGGTTCCCGCGCGCCGAGCTGTGGCCGGCGATGGGCGAGCTGGGCCTGCACGGGATCACGGTGGAAGAGGAATGGGGCGGGCTGGGCCTGGGCTATCTCGACCATGTGATCGCGGTTGAGGAAGTCAGCCGGGCCTCGGCCTCGATCGGCCTGTCCTATGGCGCGCACTCCAACCTCTGCGTCAACCAGATCCGCCGCTGGGGCAATGACGAACAGAAGGCGAAGTACCTGCCCGGGCTGATTTCGGGCGAGCACGTTGGCAGCCTCGCCATGTCGGAGGCCGGAGCCGGGTCGGACGTCGTCTCGATGAAATTGAAAGCCGATGCGGTCCAGGGCGGCTATGTCCTCAACGGCACCAAGTTCTGGATCACCAACGCGACCTACGCCGATACCCTGGTGGTCTATGCCAAGACCTCGCCCGAGGCTGGCTCGAGAGGGATCACCGCCTTCCTGATCGAAAAGGACGACGAGGGTTTCTCGATCGGCCAGAAGATCGACAAGATGGGCATGCGCGGCAGCCCCACGGCCGAGCTGGTCTTCAACGACTGCTTCATTCCCGAAGAGCGGATCATGGGCCCGCTGCACGGTGGGGTCGGCGTGCTGATGTCAGGCCTCGACTACGAGCGCGTGGTCCTCGCCGGGCTGCAGCTCGGCATCATGCAGGCCTGCCTCGATACGGTCATTCCGTACCTGCGGGAACGCAAGCAGTTCGGCAAGCCGATCGGCGCCTTCCAGCTGATGCAGGCCAAGGTGGCGGACATGTACGTCGCGCTGCAATCGGCCCGCGCCTATACCTATGCCGTCGCCAAGAGCTGCGATGCCGGGCAGACCACCCGCTTCGATGCGGCCGGCGCGATCCTGCTGGCCAGCGAGAATGCCTTCAAGGTGGCGGGCGAGGCGGTCCAGGCGCTGGGCGGGGCGGGCTATACCAAGGACTGGCCGGTCGAACGCTATCTGCGCGACGCCAAGCTGCTCGATATCGGCGCCGGCACCAACGAGATCCGCCGCATGCTGATCGGAAGAGAGCTGATCGGGGCGGCGTGAGCCGCAGTGGCTGGACCCGCCGGTTCAGCCGGTTATAGATCAAGGTGATGGGGAATTAAGGAGCGATAATGGTCGATTCCCCTGATACGCCGCCGCGCGGCTTCCTTGGCTGGGTTGAGCGGGTGGGCAACAAGCTGCCCGAACCGGCGATGATCTTCGTCTGGCTGATTGCCTTCCTGATGCTGCTATCGGCGCTGGGCGCCTGGCTCGGCTGGTCGGCCTCGCTCAATTACACCGGCAAGGAAGCGCCGCAGTGGGGTGAGCTCAAGGACGGGGTGCTGACCTATCGCGCCACCAGCCTGTTCTCCGAAGAGAACGTGGCCCGCCTGCTGACCGAAATGCCCAGGACGCTGACCGGCTTTGCCCCGCTGGGCCTGGTCATGGTGCTGATCCTGGGCGCGGCCGTGGCCGAGCGGAGCGGGCTGTTCTCGGCGCTGATCCGCGCCTCGCTGCGCAATGCCCCGCGCCTGATCATGACCCCGATCGTCGCGGTGATCGGGATGGTGTCGCACCACGCCTCGGACGCGGCCTATGTCGTGTTCATTCCGCTCGCGGCGATCCTCTATGCTTCGGTCGGGCGGCATCCCTTGGTCGGGCTGGCGGCGGCCTTTGCGGGTGTTTCGGGCGGCTTTGCCGGCAACCTGACGCCCGGGCAGATGGACGTGCTGCTGTTCGGCTTTACCCAGGAAGCGGCGCGGATCATCGATCCGGCCTGGACAATGAACCCGCTGGGCAACTGGTACTTCATCGTCGCCATCGTTGCGGTCTTCACCCCGATCATCTGGTACATCACCGACCGCGTGATCGAGCCGCGCCTCGGCAAGTGGGGCAGCGAGCCGGACGACGAACTGCGCGCCGAACTCGCCAAGTCCGATGTCACCCCGGTCGAGCGGCGCGGGCTGCGCTATGCCGGGCTGGCCGCGCTGGCCGTGGTCGCGCTTTATGTGACGCTCAGCCTGGCGAGCGGCTACACCCCCCTGATCGACGAGAGCAAGGCCGGACCGGCGCAGCTCCAGCCGTTCTATTCCGGCCTGGTCGCGGGCTTCTTCCTGCTCTTCCTCGCCGCCGGCACGGCCTATGGCGTGGGCGCGGGCACGATCCATGGCTCGAAAGACGTGGTGGCGATGATGCAGGAAGGGGTGCGAATGCTCGCGCCCTACCTGGTCTTCGTGTTCTTCGCGGCGCATTTCGTCGCGATGTTCAACTGGTCGCGGCTCGGCCCGATCTTCGCGATCGACGGCGCCCTGGCGCTGCAACAGATGAACGTCCCGGCCCCGCTGCTGCTGGCGGGCGTGCAGTTCGTCTCGTCGTTCCTGGACCTGTTCATCGGCTCGGCCGCCGCCAAGTGGAGCGCGATGGCGCCGGTGGTGGTGCCCAAGTTCATGCTGTTGGGGATCAGCCCGGAAATGACCACGGCGGCCTACCGGATGGGCGACAGCTATACCAATATCATGACCCCGCTGATGAGCTACTTCCCGCTGATCCTGGCCTTTGCGCGGCGCTATGACGCCTCGCTGGGGGTGGGGTCGCTGCTGGCGCTGATGCTGCCCTATGCGCTGGCCTTCATGGGGGCCGGCCTGTTGATGACAGTCGGCTGGGTTGCCTTGGATCTGCCGCTTGGGCCGGGAGCGCAGGTTTTCTACAGTCCGCCGGTAGAGGTCCTCAAATGAACTGGTTCCTGATCAGCGCGCTGGCCATGGTGGCGACCGCGATCATCCACTCGCTGGCTGGTGAGCGCCGGCTGGTCGGACCGGCCCTGGCCGGCCGCCAGGGCATCTTTGCCAATGCCCAGTCACGCAAGGTACTGCGCGGGGCCTGGCACCTGACCAGTGCCTTCATGCTGCTGACCGCCGCAGTGATGATCTGGCCCGATACCGACTGGCAGCTCAAGGCGCTGGTGGCGGGGGTGTGGCTGGTGATCGGCCTGGTTTCGCTGATCTCGACACGCGGCAAGCATGTTGGCTGGCCGACGCTGACACTCTCGGGTATCGCCGGTCTGGCAGGAGCCTGGGCATGACCGCACCAACACTTTCGTCGAACCTCAACCCCGATGACCCGCAGGCCCAGGCCCGCGCGGCGCACAACCGCGCGCTGGCGGCGGAGCTGCGGGAGCGCGTGGCGCAGGCCGCGCTGGGCGGGGACGAGAAGAGCCGGGAGCGGCACACCAGCCGCGGCAAGCTGCTGCCGCGCGAACGGGTAGAGCGTCTGCTCGATCCGGGTTCGCCCTTGCTCGAAATCGGGCAGCTCGCCGCAAACGGCGTCTATGGCGAGGACATTCCCGGCGCCGGCATCATCACCGCAATCGGGCGCGTTTCGGGGCGGATGTGCATGATCGTGGCCAACGATGCGACGGTGAAGGGCGGCACGTACTATCCGCTGACGGTCAAGAAGCACCTGCGCGCGCAGGAAATTGCCGAGGCCAATCACCTGCCCTGCATCTACCTGGTCGACAGCGGCGGGGCCAACCTGCCGCACCAGGCCGAGGTCTTCCCCGATCGCGACCACTTCGGCCGGATCTTCTTCAACCAGGCCAATATGAGCGCCAAGGGCATTCCGCAGATTGCCTGCGTCATGGGCTCCTGCACCGCCGGCGGGGCCTATGTGCCGGCCATGTCGGACGAGACGGTGATCGTGCGCGAGCAGGGCACGATCTTCCTGGCCGGGCCGCCCTTGGTCAAGGCCGCGACGGGTGAGGAGATCAGTGCCGAGGACCTCGGCGGGGGCGATCTCCACGCCCGCAAGTCCGGCGTGGTCGATCACCTGGCCGAAAATGACGAGCACGCGCTGACCATCGTGCGCGATATCGTTTCCCACCTTGGCCCGCGCCACGATCCCGGCCTGCCGCTCAAGGAACCGCGCAGCCCCAAGTACGATGCGGAAGAGCTCTATGCCGTGGTGCCCGACGATGTCCGCGCGCCTTACGATGTGCACGAGGTGATCGCCCGGCTGGTTGATGGCAGCGAGTTTCACGAGTTCAAGGCGCACTATGGCAGCACGCTGGTCTGCGGCTTTGCCCATATCTGGGGCATGCCGGTGGCGATCCTGGCAAACAATGGCGTGCTGTTTTCCGAAAGCGCCGTGAAGGGCGCGCACTTCATCGAGCTGGCCTGCCAGCGCAAGATCCCGCTGCTGTTCCTGCAGAATATCTCGGGCTTCATGGTCGGCGGCAAGTACGAGGCGGAAGGCATCGCCAAGCATGGGGCCAAGCTGGTCACGGCGGTGGCGACTGCAACCGTGCCCAAGCTGACCGTCCTGATCGGCGGCAGCTTCGGCGCCGGGAACTACGGCATGTGCGGCCGCGCCTATTCACCCCGCTTCCTGTTCACCTGGCCCAATGCCCGCATCTCGGTGATGGGCGGCGAGCAGGCGGCATCGGTGTTGGCCACCGTCCACCGCGATGCCGCCAAGTGGACGCCGGAAGAGGCCGAAGCGTTCAAGGCCCCGGTCCGCCGGAAGTACGAGGACGAGGGCAACCCCTATTACGCCACGGCGCGGCTGTGGGATGACGGGGTGATCGACCCTGCGCAAACGCGCGACGTGCTGGGCCTGGCGCTCGCCGCAGCGCTTGAGGCTCCGATCCCCGATCGCCCGGCCTTTGGCGTGTTCCGGATGTAGGCCAACCCGGCACAACTCCGCGCGCTGCAATCGGTTCCTGTGGACTGACCTTATGGACAGGTAGACCGGGCGTCGATTTTGGGCAGAACGTGTGCACAATGACCGATCGTCGACCAACGCTGCTCTCGCGGATCACCCAGGCGGTGGTGCTCTGGCTCTATCGCTGGAAGGGCTGGACCATCACGGGTGAGCGGCCGACTGCGCGCAAGTTCGTGATCACCGGCGCACCGCATACCACCAACTGGGATTTCATCTTCTTTGTCGGCACGATCCACAAGCTGGGGCTGAAGCCCAGCTTTGTCGGCAAGCTCAGCCTGTTCCGGGGACCATTGAAGCGCTTCATGTATGACATGGGCGGCCTGCCGGTTGACCGGTCAAAGCGGAACAACAATTACGTCGAGGAAACCGCCGCGCACTTCGATCGGGCCGAGGATCTGGCGCTGGTGGTCGCGCCGGAAGGGACGCGCGGCAGCGACGGAACCTGGCGCTCTGGCTTCTACCATATCGCGCTGAAGGCCGGGGTGCCGATCGTGCCGGCCTGGGTCAACCATGCCACGATGAAGGGCGGGATCGGCCCGGCGATCATGCCGACCGGCGACTATGCGGCGGACCTGGCGAAGATCGCCGCCTATTACCGCTCGGTCATGCCCGATTGCCTGCGGTTCGAGCGGCTTGCCGCCTCGGCCGCGGCGCTCAAGGAAGCGGCGGCAGAGAGTCTGCCGGGAGGTCTGAAGGGGAAAGCCCATGGGTGAAGCCATGCTGATCAATGCCGTGATTGCCGCCGTGCTGTTGCTGGCGGCCTGGCAAGTTGCCGTGCGGATCAAGGACGTTTCCTTCATCGATGCGATCTGGGGCGGCGGGATGGCGGTGCTGGCCGTGGCCAGCTGGCTGCAACTGGGCGAACCCGGGCAGCGCGCGCACCTGATCGCGGCCATGGCGGCGCTGTGGGGGTTGCGGCTGTTCTGGCACCTCTACACCCGCTGGCGCGGCCACGGGGAAGACGTGCGCTATGCCCGGATGCTGGGCAAGGCCAAGGAGCAGGGCCGTTTTGCCCAGGCCGCGCTGACCAAGGTGTTCGGCCCCCAGGCCTTCCTGCTCTACCTGACCTGCCTGCCCGCCCAGCTTGGCGTGCTGGCCAGCGGCGCGCCGGCTCCGCTTGGGCCGCTGGCCCTGGCTGGCGCGGCGCTTTGGCTGCTCGGCATGGTGTTCGAAGTGGTCGGCGATGCGCAGCTCACCGCCTTCCGCAACGATCCGGCCAGCAAGGGCAAGGTGCTGGACACCGGCCTGTGGCGCTATACCCGCCACCCCAACTATTTCGGCGATACCTGCGTCTGGTGGGGGATCTGGCTGGCTGCCGCCGATGCCGGACTGTGGATTGCGCTGATCAGTCTGCCGGGGCCGTTGTTCCTGACTTTCACCCTGACCAAGTGGTCGGGCAAGCCGCTGCTGGAAAAGGGGCTCAACAAGACCCGCCCCGGCTATGCCGAATATGTCAAGCGCACTTCAGGTTTCATTCCCTGGCCACCCAGGCAGGGCTGAACTGACCTAGCGCGGGGTGACGTCCTTCGTGCGTTCTTCCTGCGGGACGGGGCGCGGCGGGATCGCCTGCAGCCACGCTTCCAGCGCCGCCAGGTCGGAGGTGCCCAGCACACGGTCGGTGCCCTTGGCCAGTTCGCTATAGGTGTCGCCGCCATAGGCGAGGAAGTCGCTGGTGGTGACGCGGTAGGTGGCGGCATCGTCGATCGGCTTGCCGTCCAGCGTGATCGACACGATCCGGCCGCCGACCGGTCGTGACAGATCATAGCTATAGGCAAACCCGCGCGAAGGGCTGAGTACCTGGTTGGGCCCGATCCCGTCGAAGTTCTGTTCCAGCACCCGGCGCAGCTGCGCGCCGGTCAGCGTCTGGGTCAGCAGCGTGTTGTTGAACGGCTGGACCTTGTAGATATCGCCAAAGGTCAGTTGGCCGTTCTCGCCCGGTGCCAGTCGCCACGGCGCGCGGATGCCGAACGGGTTCATGAAGGCGATCTGCGCACCAGCTCCTGCGGTTGCCGCCAGCTGGGCATCGGCGATCAGCGAGCCGAGCGTCCCGCCGGTGCTGGAGCCATCGCCACCGCGTGTGGCCTCGCCGCCGATTCGCCCGGCCGGTCGCAGCGCAAACTGCCGCGCCGCCTCCGCATACTTGGCGACAAAGTCGGCAATATCGGGGCGCGGGGTGAAGCGCGGGAAACGATCGGTGTTGGGCGAAACGCGATCCACCGCCGGCTTGTAGGACTCGCTCTGAACGATGACGTTGCGTGCCGAGCGATTGACCACCCGGCTGGCGCGCGGGTCGATCTCCAGGTTGATTTCGGTCACCAGGGTGCCGAACACCCCGGCGCTGGTCATCAGGACGGGCTGGGCCGGGTTCCTGCCGGCCCACTCGCACACATAGGCCCAATGCGTGTGACCGGACACGACCACGTCGACCCCGTCGAGCTGGTTGACGATTTCGCCCAGAGGGCCGCTCGCACCTTCGCAGCCTTGCGGATTGGGGGTCCCCTTGGTGCGCACGCCCTCATGGATCACGACAACGATGGCATCGGCCCCGGCGGCGCGCAGGCGCGGGACGGCGGCGTTGATGGTCTTGGCCTCGTCGGCAAAGGTCAGGCCCTTGATACCCTCGGGCGAGACCAGTTCACCCGTGCCCTCCAGCGTCAGTCCGATCAGGCCGATGTCGACCTTGTTGCGGCCCTTGCCGAAGCTGCGGATCGCGGTGCCCGGGAACAGCGTGGAGCCATCGGCCTTGACCGTGTTGGCGGCCAGGAACTTGAATTTCGCCCCCTTGAACGGCTCGACCTGGCACGGCTTGCGCGCGGTGTGCTGGGTGCAGCCGCCGCTCTGCATCCGCAGCAGCTCGTCCTGCCCGCGATCGAACTCGTGATTGCCCGCCGCGTTGAAGTCCAGCCCGATGCGGTTCATCACCTCGATCGTCGGCTCGTCCAGGAACAGCGCGGAGGACAGCTGCGAGGCTCCGATCAGGTCCCCGGCGCTGACCACCAGATGGTTGGGGTGCTGGGCCCGCAGACTGTCCATCGCGCTGGCCAGCCAGGCGGCCCCGCCGGCTGGAACCGGCATGGCCTCACCCTTGTCATCGGGCACGAAGACCGATTGGCGCGGCATTTCCAGCGCGCCGTGGAAATCGTTGATT
Organism: Sphingomonadaceae bacterium; assembly: GCA_965284665.1. GTDB lineage: Bacteria > Pseudomonadota > Alphaproteobacteria > Sphingomonadales > Sphingomonadaceae > Novosphingobium. The sequence goes on from OZ260108.1 coordinate 685,050, forward strand.
GCCAGCAGGGCGACCTTGACCGTCGGGGCCGGAGCGGCTGCCCCCTGCGGCGTGGCACAGGCCGCGATCAGGGGCAGCAGGGTGAGCGGCATAAAGCGAAGATTCGACATGGGCCTGTCCTAGCCGATGCAGCGATGACAACAAGCCGTGCGTATTATGCAATTAAGACAGTTTCTTGAAAGATTGCCGCCACCTTTCTATATTGCGATCCATAACCCTTGGGGAGAATAGCGCGATGGCGCGGCCGCAGACGGACCTTGAAGCCGGACGGGAACAATTGCTCGATATCGCGACCGCGATGATCGAAGAGCGCGGCAATGCGGCGCTGACCATGACCGAACTGGCCGCGCTGGCCGGGATGTCGCCAGCCAATCTCTATCGCTACTTCGAGAACAAGGACGCCGTGATCGAGGCGATCGCCGGACGCTGGTTTGCCCCCAAGGTGGCGATCATGGAGGAAGTGGTCGCCAGCGACCTGCCGCCGCGCCGCAAGATGTATGAATTCTATGCCCGCCGCTTTGCCCTGATCCGCGGAATGTGGGAACGCGATCCGGTCGTCTTTCAGACCTATTGCGACGTCGGTGAAGAGCACTTCGAAGTGGTGCGCAGCTATGTCGATCTGGGCGATCACTACCTGGGTGAGATCGTGGCCGAGGCGATGGCCGAAGGACACTTTGCCGGGCTGGAGATCGACGAGGCGATCAGCCTGATCAACCAGATGGTCGCGCCCTATGTGAACATCGGTCTGATGTCTCTGATCATGCCCAAGCTGTCGGAAGACAAGCTGGCGCGGATTGTCGATGCCCTGTTCGATGGGCTTTCGGCGGTGGATCGCGGCGCCCGGGCCGTAACCGGGCTGCGCGCGGCGTAACGGGCAAGGCGGGCGACAGTCCGCCACCCGGCCTACTGGTGCTCCCACCTGTTATGCATTACTTACAAGGCTGTGAGTAACGCCCTGCGCCATCGATTCGCCATCGCGGTTGAGCCCCATGACATCGACTTCATGGGCCACGTCAACAACGCCCGCTACCTGAACTGGGTGCAGGAGGCGGTGCTCGATCACTGGCGATCCTTCGCCCCGCCGCACGCGGTTGCCGCGCACCTGTGGGTCGCGCTGAAGCACGAGATTACCTACCGCAAGCCCGGGTTCCTGGGCGACGATGTGGTTGCGACCGTCCTGCTCGAAAAGGTCCAGGGCGTCCGCGCGTTCTACGAAACGGTGATCCACCGCGGCGAGGATATCCTCGCCGAGGTCCGCTCGACCTGGTGTTCGATCGACGCCGAAACGCTCCGCCCGGCGCGACTGGCGCGGGATGTTATTGCGCGATTCTTTCCGTTGACTGAAGCCAGCTAGGCCGGATCAAACGTCCAGATTCGCAACGTTCAGCGCGTTTTCCTGGATGAAGTCGCGGCGCGGTTCGACCACGTCGCCCATCAGGCGGGTGAAGATCTCATCCGTCACGTCGGCATCCTCGACCTTGACCTGCAGCAGGCTGCGGTTGTCCGGATCGAGCGTGGTCTCCCACAGCTGCTCGGCGTTCATCTCGCCCAGGCCCTTGTAGCGGGCGATCGACAGGCCCTTGCGCCCGGCGGCGAGTACCGCATCGAGCAGCTGGCTGGGGCGCGTGATCGTGCCGTCACCGGCGATCAGGCGGACCGGGGCCGGGGCATCGCCCTCTTCGCCGTCACCATCGGGCTCCGGCTCGGCCGATCCTGCGCGGACCAGGCGGGCCACGCCGGCATAGGCTTCGGCCTGCTCGGCGGCGACACGGGCCAGCTTGCGGGCTTCGGCGCTGGTCAGGAAGCTGGCTTCAATCGGGAAGGCATCGGTCACCCCGCGCCAGATCCGTTCGACCAGGACCGAGCCGTCCTCACGCATCCCGGCGCTCCAGCGCGCTTCCTGATCGGCCCGGCCGAGCCGTTCGGCCACGCGGACCAGGGCGGCGGTGCGGTCAGCCAGGGTGATCTCGGGCAGCAGCGCGCCGTCGAGCGCCAGCGCCTCGATCACCGCCGGATCATAGCGGCGCGGGACAAAGCCCATCAGGCTGCGCAGCCGCAGGGCATGTTCGACCAGGGCTTCGAGTTCCGCCCCGGCGCGCGCGCCGCCTGACGTTTCGAGCACGCGGCCCGCCAGGCCGGCTTCGACCAGATAGCGATCGAGCGCGGCGGCGTCCTTGAGGTAGACTTCACTGCGGCCCTTACTGACCTTGTAGAGCGGCGGCTGGGCGATGAAGAGGTGCCCATTCCGGATGATCTCCGGCATCTGCCGGTGGAAGAAGGTGAGCAGCAGCGTGCGGATATGCGCGCCGTCGACGTCGGCGTCGGTCATGATCACGATCTTGTGATAGCGCAGCTTGGCCAGGTTGAACTCGTCACGGATGCCCGTGCCCATCGCCTGGATCAGCGTGCCGACTTCCTTTGATGAAATGATCCGGTCAAACCGCGCGCGCTCAACGTTGAGGATCTTGCCTTTGAGCGGCAGGATCGCCTGGATGTGGCGATCGCGCCCCTGCTTGGCCGAGCCGCCCGCCGAATCCCCTTCGACCAGGAACAGTTCGCACTTGCTGGGATCGCGTTCCTGACAGTCCGCCAGCTTGCCCGGCAGCGAGGCGATGTCCATCGCCCCCTTGCGCCGGGTCAGCTCGCGCGCGCGGCGGGCAGCTTCGCGCGCGGCGGCGGCGTCGATGATCTTGCCGACCACGGCCTTGGCCTCGGCCGGGTTCTCTTCGAGCCACTCGCTCATCCGGTCAGCCATCAGGCTTTCCAGCGGCTGGCGCACTTCGGAGGATACCAGCTTGTCCTTGGTCTGCGACGAGAACTTGGGATCGGGCAGCTTGACCGAGACGATCGCGGTCAGCCCTTCGCGCATGTCCTCACCGGTCAGGGTGACCTTTTCCTTCTTCATCAGCCCGGTCTTCTCGGCATAGCTGTTAAGCGTGCGGGTCAGCGCGGCGCGGAAGGCGGCAAGGTGCGTGCCGCCATCGCGCTGCGGGATGTTGTTGGTGAAGCACAGGACGTTTTCGTAGTACGAATCGTTCCATTCCAACGCGACATCGATGCCGATCCCGTCACGTTCCGAACTGATCGCGATCGGTTCGGGCAGCAGCGGGGTCTTGTTGCGATCGAGGTACTTCACGAAGGCGGCGATCCCGCCTTCGTAGAACAGGTCATGCTCCTTCACTTCCTCGCCGCGCAGGTCGCGCAGCAGGATCCGCACGCCGGAATTGAGGAAGGCCAGCTCGCGGTAGCGGTGCTCCAGCTTGTCGAAATCGTAGACGGTGACGTTCTTGAAGGTCTCTTCGCTGGCCAGGAAGGTCACGCGGGTGCCCTTCTTGGGTTGGCCCTTGCCATTGTCGGGCGCCGGCCCGCGCACCACCAGCGGGGCCACGGCATCGCCGTGGGCGAACTTCATCCAGTGTTCCTGGCCGTCGCGCCAGATCGTCAGCTCCAGCCATTCCGACAGGGCGTTGACCACCGAGACGCCGACGCCGTGGAGACCGCCCGAAACCTTGTAGGCGTTGTCATCGCTGGTGTTCTCGAACTTCCCGCCGGCGTGGAGCTGGGTCATGATGACCTCGGCCGCCGAAACGCCTTCCTCGGCATGGATCCCGGTCGGAATGCCGCGGCCGTTATCCTCGACCGAGACCGAGCCATCCGGGTTCAGTTCGATCAGCACCAGGTCGCAGTGGCCGGCCAGCGCCTCGTCAATCGCATTGTCCGAAACCTCGAACACCATGTGGTGCAGGCCCGATCCGTCGTCGGTATCGCCAATGTACATGCCGGGCCGCTTGCGGACGGCATCCAGCCCTTTCAGGACCTTGATTGAATCGGCGCCATAGGCGTTCTGGTTGGCACCAGAAGCGGGGGTGTTTTCAGGTGTCTCGGACATAGCGAGCATATAGGGATTGCGCGCCGCCAAAGAAAGCTTTCCCGCCCCCTTCCATCCACAGCCTATTGGTGCTTCATTCCGCCGGGTCGGCATGATTTTGGACGTTCGGATGGGGCCGTGTCCGCTGCCGGAACGGTGAAGGGAATATTCCATGAAGAATCGTCTGCTGGGGATCGCTTCGGTGCTGGTCCTGGGTCTGGTCGGGGCCCAGGCCCAGGCGCAGGATACGCTGCCGCCGGATAAGGCCAAGTTCCGCGCGCTCTACAAGGAGATGGTGGAAACCGACACTTCGATCACCACCGGCAGCTGCACGGCACTGGCCGGCAAGATCGAAAAGCACATGCTGGCCAATGGCTTCCAGCAATCGGAACTGACTCGGTTTTCCGTGCCCGAACACCCCAAGGAAGGCGGCCTCGTTGCCGTCTTCCCGGGCACGTCCAAGACGCTGAAGCCGATGCTGCTGCTTGGCCATATCGATGTGGTGGTGGCCAAGCGTGAGGACTGGACCCGCGATCCCTACACCCTGTTCGAGGAAGACGGCTATTTCTATGGCCGCGGCACCTCTGACATGAAGGCGCTGGCGGCGATCTGGGTCGACATGCTCGAACGCTTCCGGGCCGAGGGCTACAAGCCCAAGCGGACGATCAAGCTGGCGCTGACCTGCGGTGAGGAAACCAGCTGGGCCTTCAACGGCGCGCGCTGGCTGACCGAGAACCGGCGCGACCTGATCGATGCCGAATTCGTCCTCAACGAAGGCGGCGGCGGGCGCACCGATGGGAAGGGCACGGTCGTCGCCCAGAACTTCCACGTCGGGGAAAAGACCGTCGGCAATTACCGGATCGAGGCGACCAATCCCGGCGGCCACTCGTCAATCCCGATCCGCGACAACGCGATCTACGAGCTGTCCGATGCGCTGGTGAAGCTGCGCGAGTTCGAATTCCCGGTCATGCTCAACGACACGACCAAGGCCTACTTCTCGCGGCTGGGAGCCGGCCGGACTGACGAGATGGGCAAGGCCATGCTGGCCGTGGTCGCCAATCCACAGGACAAGGCGGCGGTCGCGGTACTCGACAAGGACCGGATGTACCACTCGATGCTGCGCACGACTTGCGTCGCCACGCAGCTTGATGGCGGTCATGCCAACAATGCCCTGCCGCAGCGCGCCGGCGCGCTGATCAACTGCCGGATCTTCCCCGGCGTGGGCTATGAAGAGGTCCGCAAGACGCTGGAACAGGTGATCGCCGATCCGCGGATGACTGTGGTCAAGGTCGACGATCGCGGCCCGATCGCGGTGCCGCCGCCGCTGACCAGGCAGATCCTTGAGCCGGCCGAAAAGCTGGTCGCCAAGTACTATCCCGGCGTACCGCTGGTGCCGATGATGTCGACCGGGGGGACCGACGGGATCTATTTCGGCGCGATCGGCATCCCGTCCTATGGCCCGCCGGGTCTCTACGGCGATCCCGATGGCAATGGCGCGCACGGGCTTAACGAACGGGCGATCGTCAAGGCGGTCTATACCGGGCGCGACATGCTGACCGAACTGGTCAAGGCCTACGCCAGCCCGAAGGGGCGCTAGGGACCACTCTTGCCGCTGCCCGCACCGACCGAGGCGGAACTGTCCGGCCGTTCCCTCTACGGGGAGGGGCTGGACGATGCCGCCCTGGCCGAATGGTTGGTAGCCGAAGCCGAGGGCTATGCCGGACTGGTGGGTGAGGCAGCCGAGAGCCGCACCGCCGCGCTGACCCGGCATCACCTGCTGCCGCACTTGCCGCCTGGCCCGTTTCCGCTCGCGCTCGCCCTGGGGCCGGGGACCGGCGGGGACTATGCCGCGCTGGCGGGGCGGGTCGGCCGCTTTATCGCGATCGAGCCAGCACGCAGCCTGTGGCGCAGTGAGCTCGCCGGCGCGCCTGCGGAGTTTCGCGAGCCGACCTTGCGCGGGACCATCGACCTGCCCGATGCCAGTCTGGACCTCGCCGTCAGCTTCGGCGTGCTCCACCATATTCCCAACGTGTCCGAAGTGCTGACGGAAGTCGCGCGCGCGCTCAAGCCCGGTGCGGCGCTGATCCTGCGCGAGCCGATTGGCTGGCTCGGCGATTTCCGCCGGCCGCGCCCCGGCCTGACCCGGCATAAGCGCGGCATTCCGCACCGGCTGATGGACCGCCTGCTGGCCGAGGCGGGCTTGATCGTGGCGGCCAAGTCCTTCGCCGGCTTCCCCGGCCCGCGCGAACTGGCCTGGCGGATGGGGCACAACCCCTGGGACCACGCCGGCTGGGTTCGGCTCGATGCGCTGCTGGCGCGGGTCATGGCCTGGAACGCGGGCTATCGCCGCCGGCACCTGGGGCAAAAGCTGGCTCCGCGGCTGTGCCACTGGCTGGCCTTTCGCAGCTAGGGCAAACCTGCTCTAGTGCCCGTTCAGGACCTTGGGGGAGTCGATCATGCTTAAACCGTTCGTGATGTTGCTGGGCGCCAGCTTGCTGCCCGCCGCTGCCCTGGCCCAGCCCGCACCGCCGCCCGGAAAGGCAGAGCTGCGTGCGATCTTCAAGGAAATGATCGAGACCGATACCTCGATCACCACCGGCAGCTGCACCCTCGCGGCGGAGCGGGTCGCGGCGCGGATGAAGGCGGCCGGGTTCAAGGATGACCAGCTGACCCTCTTCGCCGATCCGGCTCATCCGAAGGAAGGCGGCCTCGTCGCCATTCTCCCCGGCAGTTCGAAGACGCTGAAGCCGCTGCTGCTTATCGCCCATATCGATGTGGTCGCCGCCAAGCGCGCGGACTGGGAACGCGATCCCTATCAGCTGATCGAGGAAGGCGGCTATTTCTATGGTCGCGGCACCTCGGACACCAAGGGGCTGGCCGCGATCTGGACCGATATCCTGATTAGCCACGCCAAGGCCGGGACGCGGGCCAAGCGCACGCTGAAGATGGCGCTGACCTGCGGTGAGGAAACCAATGGCGCCTTCAATGGGGCCGAATGGCTGGCCGCCAATAAGCGTGAGCTGATCGACGCCGAATTCGCGCTTAACGAAGGCGGCGGGGGCGGCACCAACGGCAAGGCTGTGGCGGCTGGCGGCAAGGTGATCGAGCAGGCGATTCAGGTCGGCGAGAAGACCTTTGCCAACTACCAGCTGGAAGCGCGCAATCCCGGCGGCCACAGCTCGGTCCCGCGGCCCGATAATGCGATCTATCAGCTCGCCACGGCGCTCAAGAAGATCGAGGCCTACAGCTTCCCGGTCGAGTTCACCGACACCACCCGGACCTATTTCAAGGTCGCCGGGGCCGGCCGCGGCGACGAGGTTGGCAAGGCGATGGTTGCCCTGGCCAACAACCCGGCCGACAAGGCGGCCGAGGCGCTCGTCAACACCGAACCGTTCCTCCACTCCAATGTGCGCACCACTTGCGTGGCGACGATGCTGGACGCCGGTCATGCCCGCAACGCGCTGCCGCAGCGGGCTCAGGCGAACGTCAACTGCCGGATCTTCCCGGGCCACTCGGTTGAGGCGATCCGCCAGGAGCTGTCGACGATCATCGGCGATCCCGGCGTGACCGTTACCGCTCTCCCGCCGCTGCGCCCCAGCCCGCCCAACCCGCCGCTCGATCCCAAGGTGGTCGAACCGGCGCGCAAGCTGGTGGCCAAGTATTTCCCGGGCGTGCCGCTCGTGCCCGTTATGGCTAACGGCTATACCGATGCGACCTTCCTGGGCGCGGTCGGCATCCCGACTTACGGCGTGCCCGGGATGTGGGGCGATACCGACGGCAACGGCGTGCACGGCCTTAACGAGCGGCTGGAAGTGGCCGCGCTCTATACCGGGCGCGATTTCCTGGGTGAGCTGGTGGCTGCCTACGCCGGCAAATAACGGGCTTTAGACAAACGAAAGGCCGCCGCGCCGATAGGGCGCGACGGCCTTTGGTTTGGGAATGTGCTGTCCGCGCGGGACGCCTGAAAAATCAGGCGAGAGTGGCGGAGAACATCAGACCGCTCGTGCTGAGAGCGGCGATGATCGGCAGCACAAAGGCGGCGATGCTACGCATTGTGTGCTCCTCTTTTGTGTTGTGCGACTGCTCATTCAGTTCGCATTTGCAACATAAGCATTCTAGTAGAGATTACCAGTGCAAAGCCGGAATGACCTGTTGCAAAGTTTGCAACACGAGATTTACGCTCCGGTAACCTGCCGCCGCTGCACTCGGCGCTTGCATGGCGCGGCGCTGCTTGCTTGGGAGATCGAAACAGAATCTCCGTGAGAGGAACCCGCCGATGACCGCCGATCCTGCCCTGCTGCTTGACCAGCCCTTCGGCTCCTTTCCCGGCCTGATCGCCGCCTGGGGTGAATACCGCGGCGATGCTCCGGCGGTTTACGATGGCACGACGACGCTCTCGTGGCGTGAGACGGCTGACCGGGTTGAGCGGATCGCCGCGCGGCTTCAGGCCGATGGATTGCAGCGCGGGCAGGCAGTGGCGATCCTGGGGACGACTACGGTCAATTACGCGCTGATCTACCTGGCCGCGATCCGTGCCGGGGGCTGCGCCGCGCCGCTGACCACCAGCGCCAGCCCGGAGCAGCTGGCGGGGATGGCGAAGGATTCGGGCGCGATCCATCTGTTCATCGACCGCGCCAAGCTGACCGAGCTGGGCGCGTTCAAGCTGCCGATCGAGCACCAGATCGTCCTCGATGAAGAACTCGATGCCTTCATGGCGCCGGCAGGAACCAATGCTGCGCCGTTCGAGCCCGAGGATGCCGATCCGCTCAACATCATCTACTCCTCGGGCACCACCGGCATCCCCAAAGGCATCGTCCACAGCCACGGCATGCGCTGGCGGCAGATGACCTTCCGCGCCGCGCTGAACTACGGCACCGACAGCCGTACGCTGTGCTCCACTCCGCTCTATTCGAACACCACCATGGCCGTGTTCCTGCCGACGATGTACTCGGGCGGCTATGTCTCGCTGATGGGCAAGTTCGATACCGAGAAGTGGCTGGAACGCGCCCAGGCCGAGCGGATCACCCACACCATGCTGGTCCCGGTGCAGTACCGCCGGCTGATGCAGTTCGAACGCTTCGACGATTACGACCTCTCGTCGATGAAGATGAAGTACTGCACCAGCGCGCCCTTCCCGGCCGACCTCAAGGGTGAAGTGCTGCGCCGCATGCCCGGCGGGCTGATCGAGATCTATGGCATGACCGAAGGCGGGGTGGCCTGCATCTTCCCGGTCCACGAACACCCGGACAAGCTCCACACGGTCGGGAAGCCGGCGCCGGGCCACTTCCTCAAGGTGCTGGACGAGAACCTCAACGAAGTGCCGCCCGGCACTCCCGGCGAACTGGTCGGCAAGTCACCCACCATGATGCTGGGCTACAAGAACCAGCCCGAAAAGACCCGCGAAGGCTATTGGATCGATCCGGAAGACGGCTCGGTCTGGCAGCGGATGGGCGATGTCGGTCGGGTCGATGCCGATGGCTTCGTCGAACTGGTCGGGCGGACCAAGGACGTGATCATCTCGGGCGGGTTCAACATCTTCCCGATCGACCTTGAAGGCGAACTCGCCAAGGACGAGCGCGTGGTCGAGGCGGCCGTCGTCGGCGTCCAGTCGGAGAAGTGGGGCGAAACCCCGGTCGGCTTCGTCGTGCTGAAACCCGGCGTGGGCGAGGACGCGCTGGAGGACATCCGCACGATCGCCAACAGCCGCCTCGGCAAGACTCAGCGCGTCGCCGAACTCTATGCCATCGATGAAATGCCGCGCAGCCACATCGGCAAGCTGCTCAAGACCGACCTGCGCGAACTGGTGCCGGTGAGGCCGCGCTAGGCGGGGGTCTCGTTCACCGTCCGCCGGTAGAGATGCCAGGTGGCGTGGCCCAGCACGGGCAAGGCCACCAGCAGGCCGGCGAAGACCGGGATCATCGCCGCGAACAGCACCAGCGCGATGAACACGGCCCAGCCCAGCAGCACCGCGCGGTTGGCCTGGATTGCGCGCAGGCTGGTGATGATCGCGGTAAGGAAATCGACGTCGCGGTCGACCAGCATCGGCAGGCTGATCACGGTGATCGCATAGAACACGAACGAAACCATGGCCCCCACCGCGCTGCCGACGGCCAGCATGGCGAGGCCCGTCGGCGTGCGCAGCATGGCCAGCGATTCGCCGCCCGGGCCCAGTTGCGCGGCAAAGATCGCAAAGATCCCGTGGGCCAGGATGATCCAGAAGGTGAAGCCGACGAAGATGAACCCGCCCATCAGCAGGATCTGGTCGTCACCATGCCCGCGCAGTGCACCCAGCACCTTGCCCCAGGATAACGGCAAACCGGCCTCGCGCCGGCGGCTGACCTCGTAAAGCCCGACGGCAGTGAACGGCGCGATCAATGGAAAGCCGGCCGCCAGCGGGATCAGCCAGGCGCTCGCCCCCTTGGTCATCAGCGCATAGGCCGCGCCCAGCCCGCCCGCGACATAGATCGCCGCAAAGAACAGGCCGTAGAGCGGATGGGCCAGGAAATCGCGCGCGCCAGCGGCCAGAGCGGCGCGCAGGTCACGCCAGGCCAGGTCGCGCGCCACGGGAAAGCGCGGATAGGGCGGCTGCTGTGGTTCTGCCATCGGATCTAATCCCCCAGCGCAGAATGCCAGCACGGCGGCGGCGATCATTGACCCGTATCAAGTGTTGGCAGGGAGCTTACCCGCCCTTGCCAGCGGCCAGCGCCATGCTTATCCGCCGACCATGACTATCCAGCCATCCGATTCCATCCTGATCGTCGATTTCGGCAGCCAGGTTACCCAGCTGATCGCGCGCCGCGTGCGCGAGGCCGGGGTCTATTCCGAGATTGCCCCGTTCAGCCTTGCCGCCGCCGCGTTCCAGCGGATGCAGCCGAAGGGGATCATCCTCTCCGGCTCGCCGGCCTCGGTGCTTGATGAGGGGGGGCCGCGCATTCCGGACGAGATTCTGGAGAGCGGCCTGCCGATCCTGGGGATCTGCTATGGCCAGCAGGCGCTGATGCACCAGCTTGGCGGGCAGGTGCTGCTGGGTGACAGCGGCGAATTCGGTCGCGCCTTTATCGAGATTTCGGATCGCTGCGCGCTGTTCGACGGGCTCTGGGCCGAGGGCGAGACGCACCAGGTCTGGATGAGCCACGGCGACAAGGTGACCGCGCTGGCCCCCGGCTTCCGCCCGGTGGCCAGCTCGCCCGGCGCGCCCTTTGCGGTGATCGCCAATGATGAGAAGCGCATCTATGCGATGCAGTTCCACCCCGAGGTGGTCCATACGCCCGATGGCGGCAAGCTGCTGAAGAACTTCGTCCGTCACGTCTGCGGCCTGGCCGGGGACTGGACCATGGCCGAGTTCCGCAAGACCAAGATCGAGGAAATCCGCGCCCAGGTCGGCAAGGGCAAGGTGATCTGTGGTCTGTCGGGCGGGGTCGATTCGGCCGTCGCGGCCGTGTTGATCCACGAGGCGATCGGCGATCAGCTGACCTGCGTCTTCGTTGATCACGGGCTGATGCGGATGGGTGAGGCCGATCAGGTTGTCAGCCTGTTCCGCGGCCATTACAATATCCCGCTGGTCCACAAGGATGTCTCGGCGCTGTTCCTCGGCGGGCTGGCCGGGGTGACCGACCCCGAAGCCAAGCGCAAGTTCATCGGCAAGACCTTCATCGACGTGTTCGAGGAAGAGGCCAAGCAGGTTGGCGGGGCCGATTTCCTCGCCCAGGGCACGCTTTATCCCGACGTGATCGAGTCGGTCTCCTTCACCGGCGGGCCCTCGGTCACGATCAAGAGCCACCACAACGTCGGCGGCCTGCCCGAACGCATGAACATGCAACTGGTCGAACCGCTGCGCGAACTGTTCAAGGACGAGGTGCGCGAACTGGGCCGCGAGCTCGGCCTGCCCGAGATCTTCGTGGGCCGTCACCCGTTCCCCGGGCCGGGCCTCGCCATCCGCATCCCCGGCGAAGTGACGCGCGAGCGCTGCGACGTGCTGCGCAAGGCCGACGCGATCTACCTCGAGGAAATCCGCAACGCCGGGCTTTATGACGCGATCTGGCAGGCCTTCGCCGTGCTGTTGCCGGTCAAGACCGTCGGCGTGATGGGCGATGGCCGCACCTATGACAACGTCTGTGCCTTGCGCGCCGTGACAAGCACCGATGGCATGACGGCGGACATCTATCCCTTCGACGCCGCCTTCCTCAGCCGCGTCGCGACCCGGATCATCAACGAGGTCAAGGGCATCAACCGCGTGGTCTATGACTATACCTCAAAACCGCCCGGCACGATCGAGTGGGAGTGAAATCAGCCGCTTGACCTGGGATTTTGTTCCTGCAATGTTCTAGCACAAGAACATCGGGAGAGCTCACTATGTCCATCGAATACGTCATGATCGGCACGAACGATCTGGCCCGCGCGCGGGCGTTCTATGATGCGGTCTTTTCGGTCATCGGCGGCGTGATCGATGCCGACTATCCGGGTATCACCTTTGGCTACAAGTTTCGCAATGGCACACGGGCCTGGTTGACCAAGCCGCATGATCAGCAGCCGGCCCGTCCTGCCAACGGTTCGATGCCGGGGTTCGGTTGCGCCTCTCCGGCCGAGGTTGACGCGGCCCACGCGGCGGCACTGGCGCAGGGCGGGACCTGCGAAGGCGCGCCCGGCCCGCGGCCGATCTATGGGCCGAATGTCTATGCGGCCTATGTCCGCGATCTTGATGGCAACAAGATGAGCCTGATTTACGACGCCTGACGGTTCGAAACGGGGGCAAATCATGAGCGAGCTGACCGCCTTTCATCTGCCCGGCCGCTGGGGGTTGGTTTCGGTCAGTCCGTTCTGCCTCAAGCTGGATGCCTTCCTGCGGATGACGGGGATCCCCCACCGCTCGGTCACGGCCGCCACGCCCTTTGCCGGGCCAAAGAAGAAGGCGCCGTGGAACGAGCATGAGGGGCGGATGATCGGCGATTCCGCCTTTATCATCGTCTACTTGCTCGAACATTTCGGCCAGGATCCCGATGCCGGCCTGACCCCGGCCCAGCGCGGGCAGGCCGTGGCGATCCAGCGGCTGATCGAGGAAAACCTCTACTGGGCGATGGTTTACGATCGCTGGGTCCGCGCGGAGAACTGGCCGATCCTCAAGGGGTCGGTGCTGGGTGAGATCGCCGCGCCAGTCCGCGTCCTGATCGCGCCGATGGCGCGGCGCGGCGTGAAGAAGCAGCTCTCCTGCCACGGGATGGGGCTGCATTCGGACGAGGATATCCAGGCCATCGCCCGCCGCGATCTGGGCGCGCTGGCCGGCATGCTGGGCGATCAGGACTGGTTCTTCGGGACCGAACCGACACTCGCCGATGCAACCGTGTTCAGCCTGCTCGCCAATATCCGCCACGTCGAATTCACCAGCCCGATGCAGGCTATGATCGCGGGTCACGAGAACCTGGCCCGCCACACCGACCGCTTCCGCGACCGGTTCTACGGCTGAGGCCTCCCTGCATTTCTCCTCGCCAAGCGCATAATAGCTGTTAGCCTTCCCGCAGTTCCCGGGGGAGAACGGATATGGCAAGCATCGCGCAAGGCAGCCGGATCAGCGCGGCACGGCTTCACTGGCTGGTGATCCTGATCGGACTGTCGGTCCTGCTCAACTATGTCGATCGCGGCGCCATCGGCATTGCCGCACCGCTGATGAAAGCCGAGCTGAACCTGTCGGCGACCGGTTTCGGCACGGCGGTCTCGGCCTTCTTCTGGGTCTATGCGCCGCTCTGCCTGTTCGTCGGCTGGCTGTGCGACCGGTTCTGCGTCTACCGGATGTTCGCCGCCGGCATCGCCTTATGGGCCGTGGCGACATTGCTGACCGGCTTCGTCCACGGGATCGTCGCCCTGATCGTGCTGCGGCTGATCCTGGGATTGGGCGAGAGCATAGCCTTTCCCGGCAGCTCGAAGATCTTTGCCGCAGAGGTTCCGGCCGCGCGGCGCGGCTATGCCAATGCCATGGTGGCCGCCGCGCTGGCATTTGGCCCGGCGGTCGGGACGTTCAGTGGCGGCCTGATCCTGGCCGAGCTCGGCTGGCGGCCGATCTTTTGGATCTTTGGCGCGGTTACGCTGCTGTGGCTGGTGCCCTGGCACTATGTCGCCGCGCCGCTGCGTACGCAAAGCGTCAGCGTGCCGGTCGCCGATCCGGTGCCGCTGAGGACGATCATGCGGGTGCCGGCGGTCTGGCTGATGGGGGTGGGGCATTTCTGCACCAATTACGGGTTCTATTTCCTGCTGACCTGGCTGCCGCTTTACCTGGTCAAGTCGCGCGACTTTTCGATTACCGACATGACCATACTGACCACGCTGGGCTTTGCCGTGCAGGGGGTCCTGGCGCTGGTGGTAGGCCATGTCTCGGACAAGTGGGTGGCCGGGGGAGCCGATGAGGCGCGGGTCCGGCGGCGGATGATGATCGCGGGGCAAGCGCTGGCCGCTTTGGCGATCGGCGCGGTCTTCTTTGCCGATGGCTTTGCGCAAGTCGGCGCCTGCCTGGTCCTGGCCGGGGTCGCCAGTGCCCTGACTTCGACCAACCTCTTCGCGATCGGCCAGATGTTTGCCGGCCCGCGGGCCGCGGGGGTGTGGATCGGGCTGCAGAACGCGGTCGGCAATGCCGCCGGGATCATCGGTCCGGTGCTGACCGGGGTGATGATCGATCGGCTGGGCGGCTATGGCTGGGCCTTCGCGCTGACCGCGCTGGTCCCGGCGCTGGGCGCACTGTGGTGGTGGAAGGTCGTGCCGCCGATCCGGCAGTTTGAAAGCTAGAACGCTGCCGCCGGCCCGGCCTACCAGATGATTCGACCCTGTGGATAACTTAAGGTAAACAATGGAGAGGGGCGATTCGCTTCGCCCTCAAAACAAAGAGTTTTCCTGGGGGAAAGCCAATGGGTCGCGAAGAATACCAGGGCCTGGTCGCTCGAGGCGAATCTGTGGGCACGGCGCTGCTATGCGCCCGGCTGGCCCGCAATCTGTCGATCGAGGATCTGGCGGAGCGGACCAAGGTTGGCACGCGGTTTCTCCACGCGCTGGAGCGGGACGATTTCTCCGTCTTCGTCAGCCGGATCTACATCATGGGTTTCGCCCGGGCCTATGCCAAGGTGGTCGGTCTCGATGGCGACGGGATCATTGCCTCGCTGCGCCGCCAGCTTGCACCGCAATAGTCAGAGCGCGACGAACTTTCCCGCCGCGCGGTCTTTCCGCACCTTCAGCCCGTCGAACACCTGCCCGCTCATGGCGATGTAAACGCCCGGCGCGGCGACCTGCGTGGTGGCAAAGGCCATGCCCAGGTTGAAGTTCGCATCGGTCTCGGCAAACCGCGCCGGGGACAGCGCGCCGGTCAGGCAGATGGTCTTGCCCGGCACTTCTGCCGCCAGGACCTTGGCGGTCTCGGTCATGGTATCGGTACCGTGGGTCACGACGATCCGGCTTTCGGGCGCCTCGCGCGCGGCGCTGGCGATCAGGGCGCGGTCGGCCTCGGTCAGCTCCAGACTGTCCTTGCGCATCAGCTCGACCACCCGGAACGGCAGGGCGACGCGCGCTTCGGCCAGCAGCCCGGGAATTCCGCTGTCGACGATCTGGTATTCGCTCAGCGCGTCAAAATAGTTCTTGTCGATCGTGCCGCCGGTGGTGAGGACGAGGATGCCTGTAGTCATGCCCCAGCTCTAGCGCCGTTCAGGGGCGAAAGGCCACCCCGGTCATTGCCTCGGACTTGTCCCACAAAGCGGCAGCGAGCGCTTCATCGCGGACATGCGGCCAGACGCCCGATGCTGGCGGGCTGTCCGGACCGGCCATGGCGCCGATATTGCAGTCCTCGCAATAGACCCCGCCCATGCCATCGAGCTGCGGCGATGTGGCGCACCAGGTGGCGGTCGATGCCCCTTCGGCGGTGGTCTTGAACATCGGGTGGAGCTGGCCTTCCTCGTTGTACCAGCCCATCGCCTTTTGCTCTTCCATCGTCAGATGGCGCTGGAGCGGGGTGGCGATGCCGCCAGGGTGGACGGCAAAGGCGCGCACGCCATGGGGCTCGCCCAGCTTGTCGAGCTGCAGGGCGAACAGCGCGTTGGCCGACTTGGCCTGGCCGTAGGCGAGCCACTTTTCATAGTCGCGGTGCTCGAAATTCGGATCCTCGACCGACAAGCCATTGAGGCGGTGGCCGATCGATGAGACCGAGACCAGCCGCGCGCCGCTCGCCGCCTTGAGCAGCGGCCAGAGCCGCGCGGTCAGCTGGAAATGGCCGAGGTGATTGGTGGCGAACTGACTTTCATAGCCGCGCGCATCGCGGGCCAGCGGGCAGGCCATGATCGCGGCGTTGTTGACCACGATGTGGAGCCGGTCGGTGCGCCGGGCGACTTCGGCGGCGCAGGCATCGATCGAGGCCGGATCGGACAGGTCAAGCTGCAGGATTTCCACCGCGCCGCTGACATCGGCCAGATCCCCGGCCGCCTTGTCCGGCCGCCGGGCACCGACCAGCACCCGCGCGCCCGCCGCAGTCAGCGCGCGGACGATCTCGGTCCCCAGGCCCGAATAGCCACCGGTGACGAAGGCAGTCTTGCCCGACAGGTCGAGGCCCGCGACGACTTCCAGCGCGGTTGAGCGGTAGCCGAAGGGTGAATCGATCGGGGCCTGGGGGGTAGTCATACGAATGCTCCGTTGCAGGGGTCGCGGCTCAGGTTAGACTGCGACCGAACCTTTGCAAGGACTTGGGCTTTATGCAGCGGATCGAACGGCAGATTTGCGGCGGGTGCCAGTGCGGGGCAGTGCGCTATGCCGCCAGCGCGGTGATGGACAATGCCCACCTCTGCCACTGCCGGATGTGCCAGAAGGCGGTGGGAGGCCTCTTTGCCGCGCTGGTCGCCGTGCCGCGCGACGCCATGACCTGGACGCGGGGGGTGCCGTCGCGCTGGCGCTCTTCGGCCAAGGTTGACCGGGGGTTCTGCGGCACTTGCGGCACCCCGCTGTTCTATGAGGATGTCAGCGGCGCGCATGTCTCGATCATGCTCGGCTCGCTCGACGATCCTCGCCCTATCAAGCCGCTGACGCATGATGGCATCGAGGGGCGGATGCCGTGGTTCTTTGACCTGGCCGAGGTTCCGGATCATGGCGAGACCGAACAGTCGAGCCAGGCCGACTGGGCCGCAGCGATCAAGGCCAGCAACCGCCAGCATCCCGATCACGATACGGAGAGCTGGCCTCAATAAACCCACCGTCACCCCGGACTTGATCCGGGGTGACGAACTGGAGTGAATCCCTAAGCCGCCAGTGGTTCTTCCGCCTCAATCGCCTCGATCGCGGCTTTCAGCTCGGCCGCTGCCGCCGGGGCCAGCGCGTGCTCGAACAGGGTCAGGTGGCGCAGCAGCGTGCGGCGGACCGCGCCGGTGCCGCTGGCCGTGGGCACGCCCAGTTCGCGCTCATGCTCCAGGCCAAAGCGCAGCAGGATCGTGGCGTTGATGGCAAGATCGGGCAGTTGCTCGCGCGGCAGGCTTAGCAGGCCGGCCTCGACCAGCGCGGCGAGGTGGGCTTCGATCTGGGCAAAGGTTTCGCGGGTCCAGCGCGGCGCATTATCGGCGATGACGGCGGCATGATCGCCATAGGCCGGCTGATCGCGGTAGAGGAAGCGGAAGTCGCGAAACTCGGCCATCATCGCGCGCAGCATGCGGATATAGCTGGCCACCGGATCGCCCTGTGGCACCAGCTGCAGCCGCGCCGTGACGTTGGCTGCAAAGCGCTCGCCAATCGCATCGAGCAGGGCGCGCTTGGTCTTGAAATGGTACCACAGGTTGCCCTCGGCCATGCCCAGCCGCTCGGCCAGCAGCGCCGTCGTCACCGCGCCATAGCCCGCCTCGTTGAACAGGTGCTGCGCGGTGACGACGATGCGGTCCCTGGTTCTCATCAGTAACGCGATAGCTCGACGTTGAGTGACTTGTAACCATGGACGAAGCAAGCCGGGACCCGGGTCGGCTCGCCAATCACGTTGGCGCGCAGGCGCCGCTTGGCCATTTCTTCAAGCAGGGTGACAAGCTGCAGCTCGGCCACCCGCGCGCCGACGCAGCGATGGATGCCGTAACCGAACGAGAGGTGGCGGCGCGAGTTTTCACGCTCGACACGGATATGCTCGCCGTCTGTGAACACGCTCTCGTCGCGGTTGGCGGAAATGTACCACATCACCACCATGTCGCCGGCCTTGATCTGATGGCCATCGAGTTCGGTATCGACCGCAGCGGTGCGGCGCATGTGCGCCAGCGGCGTCTGCCAGCGGATCAGTTCCTGCACTGCATTGGGGATCAGCGCCGGATCGGCTTCCAGCTTGGCGCGCTCTTCGGGATACTTGTTCAGGCCATAGGCATAGGCCGACATCGAGTTACGGGTCGTGTCATTGCCGCCCACGATCAGCAGGATCAGGTTGCCGATGAATTCTTCCGGCTCCATCTCGCGCATCGCATCGGACTTAAGCATGACCGAGATCAGGTCCTTGCCCGGATTGGCCATGCGTTCCTGCCACAGCCCCGCAAAGGCCATGCCCATTTCCTGCATCTTGGCTAGGCGCAGTTCGATCGTCTCGGGGTTCTTGATCAGTTCAACATCGCCGCCAAAGTCCGACCATTCGGTCAGCTTGTGGCGCTGCTCCCAGGGAAAGCCGAACAGCTTGGCGAGCATGCCGGTGGTCAGCTCGATCGAGACCCGCTGGACCCAGTCGAAGGTTTCACCGATCGGCAGGCTGTCCAGCACTTCGCCGGTCCGCGCCGCGCATTCGGCCTTCATCGCCGCCACTTCGCTGGGGCCAAAGCTGGGCGCGACCGTGCGGCGCTGGGCGGTATGCTGCGGCGGGTCCATCGCGATGAACATCGGCTCGCGCATGTTGTACTTTTTGAGCAGTTCCGGATTGCCGGAAATGGCGATGCCGCCGCGCTCCCAACTCGACGAAAAGATCTTGGGCAGCGCCTCGATATGAACGATCGGCTTGTAAGTGGCGACCGACCAGTAGGGGCCGAATCCCGAATCCTGCACATAGTGGATCGGCGCTTCGGCGCGGTGGCGGCGGAAGATCTCTTCGAACCGGTCCTCGGCATAGATTTCGGGGCGCGAGACGTCGAACGGATCGGCGGCGGGTTCAAGTGCAGCAGTGGCCATGGGCATCCTCTCCCAATTCCCTTTTTAGGGTATGTACCCTAGATGCGGGAAATACGGGGTAGAGTCAATCCTACCAGGCGTTGCCGCTGGCAATCGCGCGGACTTCGGCCGGACTGGAGCGGCGACCCAGCACTTCGTTGCGGTGCGGGAAGCGGCCGAAGCGCGCGACCATGCGGTAATGGCTGCGGGCAAAGCCGCTGCGCCCGGCATCGCCATTCGCGGCAAAGTGGCGCACTGACAGGTGCTGGTCAGCAATCGCCTCGCTGTGCATCAGCGGCAGCAGAAGGAACTGGCGCTGCGTCCGGGTCAGGCGGCGGTGCCAGCCCTTGGCGAGCGCAGCCCTGGTGATCGCGGCGGCCAGCTGGTCTGTCGCAAAAGCGCGGGGGCTGCCTCTGAAGCTGTTGCGGGGGACCTGATCGAACAGCAGCACGGCGGCGCGCGCGGTCAGCGGATCGGCCAGGAACCTGCGCAGCGGCTGGCGCGGCAGGCCGCGCAGCAGCGGGGCAAAGCGGCGGCGCAACTGGGCATCGACAGCATCGTCACGCGCAAACCACTGCGGATGGCGCAGCTTGTGAAACCAGAAATGGAGCAGGTCCGCCGCCCAGGCCTGCCGGGCGGCGCTCACGGCTTACTTCGCGGCCTGCTGGGTCCGGCGATAGGGGACGAAATCGCCCAGGTTGATGAAGCCGGTGGTGAAGTGGCCCATCCGGTCAACCGTGTGGACCATGTCGAGCCGGCACAGCTGGCTGCCGCTCGGGCGAATCACCAGGATATCGTCGGAATCGAGGTCTTCCGGATTGCGCGGCTTGTTGACGTACAGCGTCGAGCCCGAGCGATAGACCAGTGCCACGCCATCAATGATCTCAAGATCGCGCGTGTCGCTCTGCGAAATGCAGGTGGTTGGCTTGCCGGCCACACGGCCGTCGAGCAGCTTTTCGAGCCGCTGTTCGGGGGTCAGCTTGGGCTTGGCCGAAACTGCGGCACTACCGGCAACCAGCGCCGTGGCGGCAAGGGCAATGGCAAGAGCACGCATGGCGATTCTCCGTAAAGGTCAGGGCTGTAAGGCTAACACAATATCCTGAACCGCGCCTGACAAATCAGGCTGTCCCGCCCACAGTCAGGCCATCGACCAACAAGGTAGGCTGGCCCACCCCGGCGGGGACCGACTGGCCGCCCTTGCCGCAGATGCCAACGCCTTCGTCGATCGCCAGGTCGTTGCCGATGCCCGAAACCTTGGTCAGCACGGTCGGCCCGTCGCCGATCAGCGTCGCGCCTTTGATCGGCGCGCCAAGCTTGCCGTTCTCGACCAGGTAGGCCTCGGTGCAGGAGAACACGAACTTGCCCGAGACGATATCGACCTGCCCGCCGCCAAAGCTCTTGGCGAAGATGCCCTTCTTGACCCGGCTGAGCAGCTCGGCCGGGTCATCATTGCCGGCGCGCATAAAGGTATTGGTCATGCGCGGCATCGGGGCATGGGCATAAGATTCGCGGCGGCCATTGCCGGTCGGCTCCACCCCCATCAGCCGGGCGTTGAGCCGGTCCTGCATATAGCCCTTCAGGATCCCGTCCTCGATCAGCACGGTCTCGGCAGTCGGCGTGCCCTCGTCATCGATCGAGAGCGAGCCGCGTCGGCCCTGGCCGTTCACGCCCAGCAGGGTGCCGTCATCAACCACGGTCACGCCGGGAGCAGCCACGCGCTGGCCGATCTTGCCGGAAAAGGCGCTGGTGCCCTTGCGGTTGAAATCGCCTTCCAGGCCGTGACCGACCGCTTCGTGCAGCAGCACCCCGGGCCAGCCGGGGCCGAGCAGGACGGTCATCTCGCCCGCCGGGGCGGCGACACTTTCGAGGTTCACCAGCGCCTGGGCCAGCGCGCTGTCGATCGCGCGGTTCCAGGTTTCGGGTGCAAACAGGTCGTCATAGAGCCGGCGGCCGCCGATCCCGAAGCTGCCGGTCTCACGCCGACCGTTCTGTTCGGCGACGATCCCGATGTTGAGCCGCACCAGCGGGCGCACGTCAGTGGCGACAAAGCCATCGGGGCGGACAATCTCGACCACCGACCACGAGGCAGCAAGGCTGGCCGAAACCTGCACCACGCGCGGATCGCGGGCGCGGGCGGCAGCATCGATCATCTCCAGCAGCTTCACCTTCTCGGCAAAGGGGATCAGATCGAGCGGCGAGGCATCGGTATAGAGCTTGCGGTTGCTCGCGCGGGGCGGGGCGGCCAGCCTGTTCGCCGCCGGATCGAGCAGCGCCAGGGTCTGTCCGGCGCGGCGGATCGCCTCGGCGCTGATCTCGTTGGCATGGGCAAAGCCGGTCATCTCGCCCGCAACGCCGCGCAGGCCAAAGCCTGCCTCGCGCGAATAGTCGGCGGTTTTCAGCCGGCCATCGTCAAAGCCGAAGGTCTCGCTCGCGGTATATTGCAGGAACAGCTCGCCATCGTCGCAGCGGGCCAGCGCCTCACGGGTGATGGCCTGGGCCTGGGCGGGATCGAGCTGGCGATAGAGCAGGGCGCGCGGATCGGTGGTCATGCCACCGATATAGGGCGGCTAGCGGCTGGCGCCAGAGGCCACGTCATCCAGCTGCGATTGGTCGGCACCATCGGCCGGGCCGCCCTTCAGCACGAAGCGCTTGTCGCAATAGCCGCAGTCGACATAGCCACGCTCGTCAATTTCCAGCCAGACGCGCGGATGGCCCAAGGCTGCGCCGCCGGGAATGTCCTTGGCGCCGTCGCAGGAAACGCGAGTGGTGGTGACGAGTGCGGTTTCTGGCTGGTTACTCATGGACCCGCCCCCTAGCAGGCGTGCCGAAGCATTTCCAGCCTACTGGTATTGAACAGTGACGACGAAAGTACCGTTGTAGACCCCGCCCAGCTGGTTGGCCCCGACATTGAGCGTGCCGCCGACGCGGAAGTCGAAAATCCCGTCGTTGGGCTGAATTTCCCAGCGGCGGTTGTTGCCGTTGCCGATCGGCACCAGGTCGGGCGTCGGATCGAGCGTGATGTTGTTCACGGTCATCGTCGCGCCGCCGCCAACGCGGGTCAGCGAGATCGTCGTGGGCAGGGTGATGCGAACGCGCATCCGCCGCACGCCCATGCCGGTAAATTCGGCCGCCTGGCAGGTGCCGACGCGGACAATCGTGCCCGTGGTAGTGCAGACCTGGGTATCCGGATCGAGCACGACGGTCCCACCCGCCGGACTGGGCGCGATCCGGCCGAAGTTCAGCGTCTGGTTGGCGACCAGCGAAAGCGGCGCAACGACGACAGCCTGGCTGTTGGCCGTAGCCGTGACGGCCTGGGCCTTTGCCGGGTTTGCATTGAGCGTGGCGAGGGTGAAGGCCAGCACCGCGCAAACTGCGCGAAACAGCCGCTGGAGCGGCCGGCTGGTGGTGGTCCCCCGATTCATCACGCTTTTCCTAGCCCGGAGCGGCTTAACACCATGCTGGACGGACATGGTTAACAGGCCGGTAAGGCGCGGCAAGCCGGAACAGCTGCGGCAGGCCTTTTGGCGGGGCTTTACGAAGCGCGCGTCCTGCCGCAAGAGCGCGTTCATGGAACAGCCCGCCGCCATCCGCATCCGCGACCTCGTCAAGCGCTACGCCCCCGCCGGTCAGGGGGAGGGCAAGCTCGCGCTCAAGGGCGTGTCGTTCGATGTCCCGCAAGGGGAGATATTCGGCCTGCTCGGCCCCAATGGCGCGGGCAAGTCGACCCTGATCAACATCCTCGCCGGTCTGGTGATGAAGACCAGCGGAACCGCCGAAATCTGGGGCTTTGATATCGACAAGGACCCGCGCAATGCCAAGCGCGCGATCGGGATCGTCCCGCAGGAAATCGTCTTCGATCCGTTCTTCACGCCGGTCGAGGTGCTGGATATCCAGGCCGGGCTCTACGGCGTGCCCAAGGCGGCGCGGCGCAGCCTGGAACTGCTCGGCCAGGTCCACCTTTCGGACAAGGCCAATGCCTATTCGCGCACGCTGTCGGGCGGGATGAAGCGCCGCCTGCTGATCGCCAAGGCACTGGTCCACCAGCCGCCGGTGATCGTGCTGGATGAACCGACCGCCGGGGTCGACGTCGAACTGCGCCGCCAGCTGTGGGAACTGGTCAGCGAACTCAACGCCCAAGGGGTGACTGTGGTGCTGACCACGCATTACCTCGAAGAGGCGGAAGAGCTGTGCAACCGCATCGCCATCATCAACCATGGTGAACTGATCGCCAACAAGCCGACCCGCGAACTGGTCGAAATGGCGCGCGAGAAGGTCGTGGTGGTAACGGTCGACAAGCCGGCCGCCGAATGCCCGGCCCACCCGGCGATCATCAAGTGCGAGAAGACCGGCGATCACACGCTGGAAATCACTTACGACAAGGACGGCAGCAACGCCGGTGAGGTGCTCTCGCTGGTCCAGGCCATGGGCTTTGGCATCGTCGATGTCAGCACTCGCGAGGCCGATCTGGAAGACGTCTTCGTCAGCCTGACCAGCAGCGCGGCTCAGGCGGCGTGAACCACGACGTCATCATCGTCGGCTCGGGCGCGGCGGGGCTGACGGCGGCGCTGGCACTGGCCGAGCGGGTCAAGGTCCTTGTCCTGGCCAAGGGCGAGCTGACCGGCGGTTCGACCGCCTGGGCGCAGGGCGGGATCGCCGCCGTGCTTGATGCCGGCGACACCTTTGAGAACCACATCCGCGACACCATGGTCGCCGGGGCGGGCCTTAACCGCCGCGAGACGGTCGAGTTCGTGATCGAGCAGGCGCCCCACGCGATCGACCGGCTGGTCGAGCTTGGCGTGCCGTTCAACACCGAGGGCAAGGACCTCCACCTCACCCGCGAAGGCGGCCACAGCCACCGCCGGATCGTCCATGTCGACGATGCCACCGGGCGCGCCGTGCTCGATGCCCTGCTGCGCGCGGCCGAGGCCCATCCCAACATCACCCTGCTGCCGCACCGCGCCTGCATCGACCTGATCACCGGGCGGCACGAGGAGCGCTATTCGGGTTCGGGCCGGGTCTGGGGCGTCTATGCGCTCAACGAGCAGACCGGCCAGGTTGAGGCCCACACCGCGCGCGCCACGATCCTGGCGAGCGGCGGGGCCGGGCGCGTCTACCAGTTCAGCACCGCCCCGCGCGGCGCGACCGGGGACGGGATCGCCATGGCCTGGCGCGCGGGCTGCCGCGTCGCCAACATGGAGATGATGCAGTTCCACCCGACCTGCCTCTACAACCTTGACGTCAAGAACTTCCTGATCACCGAGGCCGTGCGCGGCGAGGGCGGGCACCTGCTCAACCCCAAGACCGGGCACCGCTACATGCCCGATTACGACGAGCGCGCCGAGCTGGCCCCGCGCGATATCGTTGCCCGCGCCAATGACAGCGAGATCAAGCGCGACGGGCTTAACTACGTCCATCTCGACATCAGCCACCAGCCCGCCGATTTCGTGAAGGGTCACTTCCCGACGATCCATGAAAAACTGCTGGGCCTGGGCATCGACATGACCAGGCAGCCGATCCCGGTGGTGCCGGCGCAGCACTATACCTGCGGCGGGATCGTGATCGATCTGCACGGCCGGACCGATCTGCCCGGGCTCTATGCCGCCGGCGAATGCACCGAATCTGGCCTCCACGGCGCCAACCGCCTTGCTTCCAACAGCCTGCTCGAATGCTTCGTCTTCGGTGAGGCCGCCGCCGCCGATATCCTGGCCCGCTGGGACAGCTTCGATCCTCCGCCACCGGTCCGCGCCTGGGACGAAAGCCGGGTCACCGACAGCGACGAGGAAGTCATCATCCAGCAGAACTGGACCGAGATCCGCCGCTTCATGTGGAACTATGTCGGGATCGTGCGTACCACCAAGCGGCTGGAACGCGCGGCGCACCGGATCAAGCTGCTGAATGAGGAAGTGGACGATTACTACGGCCACTTCCGCGTCTCGACCGACCTGATCGAGCTGCGCAACCTGTTGCAATGCGCCGAACTGATCGTCCGCTCGGCGCTGGAGCGCAAGGAAAGCCGGGGGCTGCACTTCACGCTCGATTATCCGGAAATGCTGCCCCACGCCCGCGATACGGTGCTGGTGCCGTGATCAAACGCGAAGGGCCGCTCCCGCACGGAAGCGGCCCGCTGTGCCGGTTGGGGTGTCGGCACTGTCGCGAGACGATCAGGTCAGTCTAGCGGTCGCGCTGGCTTCCGCCCTTGTCGCTACCCTTGTCACCGCTCTGGCCGCCCTTCTGCGAGCCGCCCTGGCCTTCACGGGTGCTGCCACCCTGGCCACCGGCGTTCTGACCGCCACCCTGGCGCTGGCCGCCCTGCTTGTCGCCCTGGTTCTGGCCCTGGTTCTGGTTTGCCATCGTTTCGTCCTTTCAGTCTCTCCCGCTGTTGCTGCGGGATGCACAGGTAACTTGGGGCAGGGGGCGCTGTTCCGGGTGTAACGCCCAATCGGGGCTGGCGCGGGACCAAAAATTTGGCACTATGGCGTACACAAATGGCGGAAATCAGCCATTCTGTACCATAGAACAGGACCTTGAAAGGGGAGCAGCATGCCACAAGTCAGTGCCAACGGAGTCAGTCTGGAAGTTGAGCGGTACGGCGATGCAAGCAACCCGCCGCTGCTCCTGATCATGGGCCTTGGGGCGCAGCTGACGCTCTGGCCGATCGAGCTGGTCGAGGCGCTGGTGGCGCGCGGCTATCATGTGATCCGCTATGACAACCGCGATATCGGGCTGTCGACCAAGTTCACCGAACAGGGCGTACCCAATGTCCGCAAGGTGGTGCTGATGCGGCTGCTGGGCCTGCGCCCCAGGCTGCCCTATCGGCTGACCGACATGGCCGCCGATGCGGTCGGGCTGCTGGATGCGCTGGGGATCGATCGGGCCCATGTGGTTGGCGCTTCGATGGGCGGGATGATCGCGCAGCTGGTCGCGGCGACTTACCCGGAGCGGACGCTGTCGCTCACCTCGATCATGTCGACCACCGGCAACCGCCGCGTTCCGCCCGCCAAGCCTGAGGCATTCAAGGCGCTGACCACCCCGCCGCCAGCCAATGCCACGCTCGACCAGATCGTGCCGCACGTGATCAACATCGCCCGCGCGATCGGCAGCCCGGCCTATCCCGCGCCCGAGGACCGGCTGGTCGAGCGGATCACCCGCGATTTCAACCGCAGCTTCCATCCCACCGGCTCGGCCCGCCAGCTGGCCGCGATCATCGACGATGGCTGCCGCCGCAGCCGGCTCAAGCGGGTAACCGCGCCGAGCCTGGTGATCCACGGCATCGACGATCCACTGGTCCGGGTCGAAGGCGGACGCGATACAGCCGCGCACATTGCGGGTGCGCGGCTGCACGAGATCAAGGGCATGGGCCACGACCTGCCGCTGGAGCTGGTCGATGAGGTGGCCGATGCGATTGCCGGGGTGGCGCGCTAGTTAGCGGCCGTCGGTTCCGTTCGCTTCGTCGAGGTCACGTTTGGCGTCCAGGCGCGCCTGGCGTTCGGCAACTGCTACATCGGCATCGGGCTTCAGCGACTTGATCGCCTGACCCAGGCTCTGCTTTTCGCCGGTGGTCATCGCGGTCTTGAGCGCTACGAACCCGCCGTCGAGCGAGAGGTTGTACGCCGCGTTGATCGCCGCGACGCATTCGCCCAGGTTACTGAAGCCGTCACAGGCTGCCGCCAGGCCGCCTTCAGGCAGGACAATTCCGCGCTTGGTGAACGATGTGGTCAGCGCGGTTGAAACCTTGGTGTCCGCTTCGAGCCGCGTGGTGCGGTCCGGCTTGTTGGCGTGATCGGCATGGTCGGCGTGCATTTTCGTCCGGTTCGCCTTTTCGACCTGTCCGGGAGCGGCCGTCTGAGGGCGCTCGATCCGGTCGGGCTGGCCGCGCTGGATGGTGGTGTCCGGCATGCCGGGGCCCTTGCCGGCCGGCGGGCCACCCTGGGCGAGTGCCGTGGTGGCGAACAGCGGGGCAGCCAGCAGGCTCCCGCACAGGTACTTGATGGAGATAGGCATTCACAATTCCTTGCTGCGGCCGCCCGCAGAGCGGCGACCGGCCGGAACAACCGGAGCGGCAAGGCGCTGTTCCGGGCGGCCGGGGTTCCACCCCGCCAGCGGCCCGGTTCATCCCTATTCAGTCGGTCAAAAGGCCCAGCCCAGCTGCCGCCCGATAAAGATCAGCAGCATGGCGCCAAGGATCGAGGAGAAGCAGCCGGCGCGGTTGAAGCCTTCGCTGATACCCTGGCCGTTGGTCATCGAGCCGAGCAGGCCGACCACCAGCGCGCCGCCCACGCCCAGCAGGACGGTCATCCAGAATCCCATCTCCACTGCACCGGGATAAAAGAACCGCGCCAGCACGCCCACGAACAGGCCCGAGAAGATAATCCCGATGATATTCAGCATGGTGTTTCGGCTCCTTCAGACAAGGGTCTCAGACTAGCCTGAAAGCGCCGCCGCGCAAGATCGTTGCCGGGCCTGATTCTATCCTTAGTCAAGGTGTGCGGGGCGCTCTCCCCGGACAAAAATTTTTTCACAGATTCACTTTGACTCTTGCGCGCCGCACCAGTGCCCGGTTTCCCGCGCGTCGCTGCAATGCGCAATGCGCTACCCGCCTGTGCAGAACCCCCGCGTAAGATGAACGCGCGATTTACCCTCTTGCGCGCGATTCGTGATCGGGCACTATAGGTTGTGGTCCAGCGCTTGGGGGGACCTCTAAACCTAGATTCAGCCACCAGCGTGCGAAACGCGCGAGCGGGGGCGGATTCGGCCGGTGAAAGAGCAATTCAAGCGCCGGAACGGACAGGGCTGGGGACACATCGGGGATAAGTTTTTCTCCATTTGTTCGCCTGCTCTGGTAGGATCGCAGCTTGTGCTGCCGATTCGAACGAATGTGGAACATTGCGATGACCGGAAAACGCCGGAAGTCGCGCGGGGCAAGCAACAGGACGACAAGGGGCAGCACGTGGAATTCAGGTCCGGGGACGAGCCGACGATGGCCGAGGTTGATGCAATTGCAGCGGCGGATGCGCCGGTGAAGACAAAGAAGAAGGAGGCGGGCAGCGGCCCGGCGGTAAGCATGGCGGACAAGGCTGATCTCGGTTCCGAAGCGCTGGTGGCCCAGGCTGCTGCCGAAGCTATGGTCAAGGCCGTGGCTGCGCCGAAGCATGAGGACTCCAAGTCGGTCCAGCCGCGCCGCTTCGCGATCGAGCTCGATCACGCCCGCGATGCCCTGCTGACCGATTTCGGCAAGGATACCCTGGATGACCGCTACCTGCTGCCGGGTGAGCGCTATCAGGACCTGTTTGCCCGCGTCGCCGATGCCTATGCCGATGACGAGGCCCACGCCCAACGGCTCTATGACTATATCTCCAAGCTGTGGTTCATGCCGGCGACCCCGGTCCTCTCGAACGGCGGCACCGGGCGCGGCCTGCCGATCTCGTGCTATCTGAACTCGGTGTCGGACAGCCTCGAAGGCATCGTTGGCACCTGGAACGAGAATGTCTGGCTCGCCTCGCGCGGCGGCGGCATCGGCACCTACTGGGGCCAGGTCCGCGGGATTGGTGAGCCGGTCGGCCTCAACGGCAAGACCAGCGGGATCATCCCCTTCGTCCGCGTGATGGACAGCCTGACCCTGGCGATTTCGCAGGGCTCGCTGCGCCGCGGTTCGGCCGCCTGCTATCTCGACGTCAGCCACCCGGAGATCGAGGAGTTCCTTGAGATCCGCAAGCCGTCGGGGGATTTCAACCGCAAGGCGCTGAACCTGCACCACGGCGTGCTCTTGACCGACGAGTTCATGGAAGCCGTCCGCGATGGCGCCGAATTCAACCTGCGCTCGCCCAAGGACGGGTCGGTGCGCGGCACGGTCGATGCCCGCAGCCTGTTCCAGAAGCTGGTCGAGACCCGCCTCGCCACGGGTGAGCCCTACATCGTCTTCTCCGACACGGTGAACCGGATGATGCCGAAGCATCACCGCGATCTGGGGCTCAAGGTTTCAACCTCGAACCTCTGCTCGGAAATCACCCTGCCGACCGGGATCGACCACCTTGGCAACGATCGCACCGCGGTCTGCTGCCTCTCCTCGCTCAACCTCGAAACCTGGGACAAGTGGAACAAGGACGAGCGCTTTATCGAGGACGTGCTGCGCTTCCTCGACAACGTGCTGCAGGACTATATCGACCGCGCGCCGGACGAGATGGCCCGCGCCAAGTATTCCGCCGCGCGTGAGCGCTCGGTCGGCATGGGCGTGATGGGCTTCCACTCGTTCCTGCAGCTGAAGGGCATCGCCTTCGAATCTGCGATGGCCAAGGCGCTCAACCTCAAGATGTTCAAGCACATCGCCGCCAAGGCGGATGAGGCTTCGCTGCTGCTGGCACAAGAACGCGGGGCCTGCCCCGATGCCGCCGACATGGGCGTGATGCAGCGCTTCTCCTGCAAGATGGCGATCGCGCCGACCGCGTCGATCTCGATCATCTGCGGCGGCACCTCGGCCTGTATCGAGCCGATCCCGGCCAACATCTATACCCACAAGACCCTGTCGGGCTCCTTCGTGGTCAAGAACCCCTACCTCGAAAAGCTGCTGCAATCGAAGTCCAAGGATTCGACCAACGTCTGGAATTCGATCCTGGAACGCGGCGGCTCGGTCCAGCACCTCGATTTCCTCAGCCCCGAGGAAAAGGCCACCTACAAGACCAGCTTCGAGATCGACCAGCGCTGGCTGCTCGAATTCGCGGCTGACCGCACCCCCTACATCGACCAGGCGCAGAGCCTGAACCTCTATATCCCGGCCGATGTCGACAAGTGGGACCTGATGATGCTGCACTTCCAGGCCTGGGAGAAGGGTATCAAGTCGCTCTACTACCTGCGCTCGAAGTCGGTGCAGCGCGCGGGCTTTGCCGGTGGGGTTGAGGCGGACAATACTGCCGATGCGCCGGTGCTCGAACTCGCCGCCGCTGGCCAGACCGATTACGAGGAATGCCTGGCATGCCAGTAGGCGCCTGAGCAGCATGGAAACGGGCCGCCTGGCATTGCTCTCGGCCGGCGCTGCGGCGATCGGCCTGGGCCTTGCCGTGCTGGCCCGGCGCACTCCCGGCGATCCGGCGCGCTATCGCCGCCGGATCGCCGGCACCATGCTCCTCGCCTTTGGCCTCGCCACCCTGTTGCTGGTTGCCCTGCTGACCTACGCGCAGTTGCAGCCCTGAACCCCCTGACGGACCTTCAAACGTGACGAACCTGCCGCCCTTATTCCGCCAGTCCGCCGCCGCGCCGCGGCCGGCTGGTCGTGGGCGGCGCAGGCGAGATGGCGCCCCGCTCGCCAGGAGCAGGACGCCATCCCGTCACGAACTCCGTTCAGGAGCCGTTGCTGCCGAACACGCTCTCGCCGGAATCGTGCAGGCGGATCGTATCGCCCTCGATGCCCGCGACGCGGTCGATCGGGAGGTAGTGGTGCTCACCGTCGCTGCTGCCGCTGCGGGTCAGCTTGATCTGGTCGTTCTCGTAAGCATCGACCGTGCCGACCTGGGTACCTTCGGCATCGACGACGCTCATGTGTTCGCGGATCTGCTCGCCGAGCGAACCGGCGTTCTGCCCGCCGCTCATCTGCCTGCGGCCCTGGTCGAACTGCTGCTGCTGGTTGGCTTCGATGCCACTGTTCTGCTGGCCGAACCCGGCCTGGCTGTTGCCGGCCTGGCCGCCCGACGGGCCAGTGAAGGTGTTGCCACCCGCGCCGCTCTGGTTGCTGCCGCTTTCGCTGCCGCCCATGCCGCTTCCTGCGTTCCGGTTTTCCATGTCTTCTCCTGCTCCTTCGTTGGTAAGGCCCCCGGCACCGCCATCGGCGCCAACCTTGCGATTGAGTTCATCGTCCGGCGTGAAGCGGACGCCGCCGGCCTGGTCGTCGGCGTCCTCGCTCATGTCGTCCGCGCCATCCTGGCTGAGGCCGCCGCCGCTTCCGCTGCCGCCGCCACCCTGGGCCCGGGTCGGTTCCTGGGGGCTCTGCCCGTTGGCCTCGGGCGGCTGCTGCCCCTGCGCCGTCCAGCGGCCATCCGGGGTCGATGCGGTTCCCGTCACATTGCGCGAATCGTTGGGTTCGAATTCACCGGCCATCGTTGTTCTCCTGGGTTCGGACCGGGCGCCAGGTTGGGCCGTCCTTGCCGCGCACAACGCTGCGCCGATTTCCCGGTTCCCGCCCGTGCGACGAATCGCCGTTTTCCCCAGCCACAGTCCCCGCGCGCCCTTCGCGCTGCGGGGAACCGTGCCTATATTACCCATTCGCCCGCAGGAGTCTGATCGATGCCCCTTCTTGAAGCCCGCAAGACCTACAAGCCCTTCGAATATCCCTGGGCCTACGAGTTCTGGAAGCGGCAGCAGCAGATCCACTGGATGCCGGAAGAAGTGCCGCTGGGCGAAGACTGCCGCGACTGGGCGCAGAAGATCTCTGAGTCAGAGCGGAACCTGCTCACCCAGATCTTTCGCTTCTTCACCCAGGCCGATGTCGAGGTGCAGGATTGCTACCACGACAAGTACGCCCGCGTGTTCAAGCCGACCGAGATCAAGATGATGCTGGCGGCCTTCTCCAACATGGAGACGGTCCACATCGCGGCCTACAGCCACCTGCTCGACACCATTGGCATGCCCGAGGCGGAATACGGCATGTTCCTCGAGTATGAGGAGATGAAGGCCAAGCACGATTACCTGCACACCTTCGGGGTCGATACGGACGAGGATATCGCCCGCACGCTCGCCATGTTCGGCGGCTTCACCGAAGGGCTGCAGCTGTTCGCCTCCTTCGCCATGCTGATGAACTTCCCGCGCTTCAACAAGATGAAGGGCATGGGCCAGATCGTCAGCTGGTCGGTGCGCGATGAAAGTCTGCACTGCGAAGGCATCGTCAAGCTGTTCCACGCCTTCACCAAGGAACGCGGCTGCCTGACCAAGGCGGTCAAGGAAGACATCATCGATTGCTGCCAGAAGACCGTGCGGCTGGAAGACGCCTTCATCGACCTGGCCTTCGAACAGGGCCCCGTGCCAGGGATGAGCCCCAAGGAAATCAAGCGCTATATCCGCTACATCGCCGATTGGCGCCTGGGCCAGCTCGGCCTGCCGGCGATCTACATGGTGGAAGACCACCCGCTCCCCTGGCTCGCCCCGCTGCTCAACGGGGTGGAACACGCCAACTTCTTCGAAACCCGCGCGACCGAATACTCGAAGGGCGCGACCCGGGGTGACTGGCAGACCGTCTGGAGCAACTTCGACAGCCGCCGCAATGCGAAGGTTGTCGCTGAGGCGGCGAATGAGGGTGAGGCGAGCGAGCCGGATATGTTTGGGGAAGGCGTGGCGGCGGAGTGATGTTTGCGCCGAACGCCTTGATGGGATTGAACGGGGCTATAGCTTGGCAGCTAATGTCTCCGTTCGACAAGGTGATGTCTAAACTTCGGCCGACACTGAATGGATGGGGCAACGGCTACCTGTTGAAGGTTGTCCCAAGCGGATCCTACGCAAAGGGCACAGCAGTAAGTGGTGGTTCAGACGTCGACCTATTCTGTTCGATCTCTTCCACCGTCCCGGATACGTTAGAGCAGGCCTATAATAGCCTCTGCAACGCACTTCGTGCAGCTGGATATGAAGTTAGAGTTCAGAATGTCTCCGTCGGTATCAACGTCCTCGGAATGAAGGTTGATGTCACGCCAGGTATTCGCAGAGACCCGCAAGGTAACGATCACAGTCTTTACTCAACTAAGGCGAAATCGTGGATCAAGACGGACATAACCAAGCAAATTAGCTTTGTCAGGAATTCTGAACGACTTGAGGAGATCAAGTGGCTTAAGCGCTGGCGAAACCAACTCGAGTTGGATTGGCCGTCATATCATTTGGAACTTGCTACGATCGCGAGTCTTCGGGGTCGGTCAACTTCATTGACCGCAGCAAACATTTTGCAGGTCCTTACGGACCTCGCCGACGTTTCAAAATTCACTATTCTGCGAGATCCAGCGAACACAAACAACAATGTGGCGGCGTCTATGTCGATTTGGGAGAGATTGCGCCTCGCGAATGCTGCAAAGCAGGAGCTCAAGAATCTGGTATGACGGGCAAGCTCCCATCCATTGCTGATCTGGTTAAATCAAGGAATGACCAAGCCAAAGGTCAACTATCTGAAGCGCGTAAAATCATCGATCATCCTGTCGCTAAAGGCGATGAAGGCGAAAGAATCTGGATCGATATTCTAAATCGATACCTTCCCGAGCGATACTGTGCTCGAAGTGCTTTCGTAATCGACAGTGACAGTCGATATAGCGATCAAATAGATGTAGTTATTCACGACGCGTTCTACACCCCTTTTGTATTCTGCTTCGGCGGATACGAGATAGTGCCGGCTGAGAGCGTGTACGCTGTTTTTGAGGTCAAGCAGAGCGTAAATCAGAAGCATCTCGATTATGCATCTAAGAAAATTGAAAGCGTTAGAAGGTTAGGTAGAAAATACAATTCAACTAAAGAAGTATCAGAGCCAAAAGGAAATCGAATAATTGGAGGGTTGTTGTCCACCACCACCGATATGTCTTGGAGGAAGTCCGGTAGAATATCATCCTATTTAAAGGATCATTCTGGCGGCATGCTGGATATAGTTTGCTCTGCAGACGGTTTGACTATCAAAAATGACGAGGGGGATTCGATCGAGGAGCATCTTAGTTCCCCGATTGGCCTATTCCCGATCTGCCTCGCGCACATGATGCAGAATATTGGCACAGTGCCTCCAATCAAACTGACCTCTTACTTGTCCGCATAACCTCACACGAAGCCACGAAGAAGCCGCTCCCGGCCGAGCGCTCGCGCTGAACCCGGCACAACCTCTTTGCGTCTTTGCGGCTTTGCGTGAAACCCCTCCGCGCGAATTACGGTGACAGGTGCAACAATCCCTAATTGCGGAATTACGGTGCCAGTTTACTAAATACACCAAACTCCCAGCCCCCTAGCATTCACCTCTGTCATCCCCGCGCAGGTGGGAGCCCATGTTTGGGCCGCAGGGTGCCGGGATCGTTGCGGTCTAGCTCTCCGATTGGCTCGACGCGGCATGCGGTTACGATAAGCTGGCGCAAGGGATTCCGGTCAACGCCTGCGTGATCCAGATCACAGCGCCGTTGGGCTGGGGCGGTACGATCGCAAAATCCCAGGGGCAGCAGGCGGGAGTGGCACATGATCTACAAGGATGTTCCGGACCTTCAGGCAGTCGCACTACGCCCGGCCAGGCCGTTTGCCGCGCCGCTGCCAGGCGACACCCTGGGTGCGCTGGCGCGGACCTACAATCGGATCGGCGGACTGATCGATCGACTGGCACAGATTACCGGCATCGATACCGTTGCGGTGCTTGCGGTGTGGTACGTTGAAAGCAGCGGCAAGCCATTCGTTCCCAACCGGGCCATACTGCGATTCGAAAATCACAAGTTCTACAAATACTGGGGGCGCGCGAACCTGGCCGAGTTTGATCGCCATTTCCAGTTTGGCGGGCACGCCGGAATTGACGGCAAATCGCACAGCAAGCACCGGGTTCGCTTGACCGGCACCGGGCCCTGGATGCAATTTCACGGGACGCAGCAACTCGAGTACGAAGTCTTCGATCTTGCCGCCCGACTGGGTGGAGCCGAAGCGGCCTCGCTTTCGGCCAGTTACGGTGGGCCGCAGATCATGGGCTTCAACCACCGCTCATGCGGCTATGCCGACGCCAACTCGATGCGCCTGGCGTTCCAGGCTGATGAGCGGTGGCAGGTGCTTGGGTTTTTCGACTTCTGCAACGCCAATCGCCTGCTCGGCCTGATCGCTGCGCATCGCTGGCAAGCGTTCAGCGATGCTTACAACGGCGATGGCGCCACCCACGGCGCGCTGATGCGCGATGCCTATGCGCTCAAGGGCAGGTTGCAGACTCTACCCAATGAGCATGGCTGAGCGAACTCGCCGGGGGTAGCGCCCACCGTTTTCCTACACCCGCGCTTCCCGCTCTTGCACCGCCGCGCCAATCCGGCATGATCGCCGCGACTAACCGGAAAGGACCCGCCACGCATGAGCGCCTACCTCGTCTTCATCAAGGAACGCGAGCACGATGCCGCCGCCATGGCCGAATATGGCGGCAAGGCCGGCCCCTCGCTCGCCGGGCACCCGGCCAAGCCGCTGGTGCTCTATGGTGCGACCGAGACGCTGGAAGGGCCAGAGGCGAACAGCTGCGTGATCATCGAGTTCCCCGACATGGACGCAGCCCGCGCCTGGTACAACTCGCCCGCTTACCAGGAGGCGCGCAAGCTGCGCTTCCAGGGCGCCGATTACCGCGTGTTCCTGACGCAGGGGCTGTGAGCGGGGGCCTGTGAGTGCAGCGCCGGCCCGCAAGTTCAGCCGGACCAGCGCCACCCTGGCCGGGGCGCTGACCGGGCTGGCCTTGGCCATGGCCGGGATAGCGGCGGTGATGGTATGGTTCGAAACGTCACGAACCGATGCCGTCGGCCCGCAGGCCGATGTGATCATCGCCATGCTGTCCGGCAGCTTCATGCTGGGCCTGCTGTTCGCATTTCCCACCTCTGCCGCGATGGTCTTCACCCTGGCGGCGCTGACCCGCTGGCTGCCCTGGCTTGACCGGGCCTGGGCCTGGGCGCTGGCCGGCGTGCTGTTCACTGCGCCCTGGGCGCTGCTCTTCGCGATGTTCGATAGCGGCCAGTTCGCCGCTGGCCCGGTCTGGTGGTTCGGGCTGGCGCTGGGTGCAGTCTCCGGCCTCGCCGCCTGGAGCGCGCGTTATCCGCGCGAACGGCAAACTTGACAATATGAACCAATTAGGTTATAACGTGCCCCGCCGGATAACCACTGGTACGCGGCGGGTGCGGGGTGAAGGAGCTCTCGCCCTATCCCCCGCCAGGCCGGCGCGTCCCTCCCAGCGGAGGCGTCCGCGCCGCACTGAGGTGAAGAGGGGCCGGCGATCTCCGGCGCCATAACTTCGGGGTATGCCCCGACGGTCGGCGGAACACCTGCGAGTCCTCCCCGCCGCCGCTTTGCCCGCAGGACCGTGCCGACAAGTCCACCGGGGTGCTGCTCGTCAGCCGTTCGCATTCCAGGCGCCCCAGCCAAGCCTGTCTGGTCCAGGCACCCCGCGCCGGCCACCCGCCTGCGGTTCCCTTCCGGCGTTACCCCGCATTCGCCAGCGGGCGTGGATGCTTGCCTGCAAGAAATTGATCTCGGTCACAGACGGGCCCGCCCGGCTGCGCAAATCTGGCGGCATCAACCAGCCAGGAGCACCGCGATGACCCGCACCCGCCTCGCCCCGATCTTCACCGGCATGACCGCCGCCGCGCTGCTGGCGCTGGGCGGTTGCAGCAAGCCCGCCGAGGAAGAGGCCGCCAGTGCCGAGCCGACCGCCCCCAGCAGCGAATGGGTCGCCGAGAACCCGACCGAACCCGCGGTCGATGTAAACCTGCCCGCTTCCAGCGCCACCACTGCGCCGGCCGAAGCAGCCAGCCCTGCCGAAACCGCACCACCCCCCGCGGCCAGGTAGACGCTGGCTGGCGGGCCGGCGGCCCCAACCGCCGGTCCGCCGAACTCCTCTCTGGGAGCGCTTGCTCACATTTTCTTGAGTATTCTCCGTCACAAGCGGCGGCATGACCCTGCCGCTTGCCCTGGCCCTCGGCCTGATCGGGATCAACCTGGTCGCCTTCCTCGCCTTTGGTCTCGACAAGCTCCTGGCCGAAGCGCGGGCTTGGCGGATTTCGGAATCGGCCTTGCTGATGTGGGCCTTCCTCGGCGGCACCCCGGGTGCCTATGCCGGCCGCGCGCTGTTTCGCCACAAGACCCGCAAGCAGCCGTTCTCCAACCAGCTCCACACCATCGCCGTGGTCCAGGTGCTGGGGCTGGGCGCGCTGCTGGGCTGGCAGCTGGGCGGCTGATCGGTTAGGGCCGGCGCATGGAAACCGCGCATCCCCGCACCGCCTTCAAGATCTTCACGGCCGAGCAATGGGCCCAGTTCGAGGCTGATGGCACGTTCGGCGGCGCGCCGGTCGATCTGGCCGATGGCTATATCCACCTCTCTGCGGCGGACCAGCTGCAGGGCACGCTCGACAAGCATTTCGCCGGGCAGCAAGGCCTGGTGATCGCCGAGGTTGATCTGGGCCTGCTGGGCGCGGCGATCCGCTGGGAAGTCTCGCGCGGCGGCGCGCTGTTCCCGCACTGCTATGCGCCCTTGCCGATGAGCGCGGTGCTGCAGGTCGAGCGCCGCTAGCGCCGCCAGGCCAGCGCCGGCAGCAGCGCGAACAGCGCTTGCCCGGCCAGCCCCAGCGCACCCGGCGGCGTCGCCAGGGCCGCCAGCCACTCATCCGCGCTTTGCCCGAACAGGGCCCCGCCCAGCGCCAGTTCAAGCGCCATCAGCAGGGCAAAGGCCAACCCTCCCGCCGCCAGCGCGGTGCCGCGGCTGGGCAGGGGGTGGCGTGCGGCCAGCCGCCGGGCCAGCCACCAGCTTGCCCCCAGCATCACCGGCAGCTCCAGCGCCACCGCCGCCAGGTGTCCGACCGCCGGGGCCAGCCACAGCGTGCGGATGGTGCCGAGGACAAACCCCAGCGCAAAGATCGCCGCCAGATAGATCAGGGCGTGGATCAGGGTCTGGCGCAGCAGGCTCATGCCGCAAGGCTATCACCCTTGCTCACCGCTGTCGCCACGCTAAGCTGCGGGGCGCACCGTGCCGTGGGAGCAAACGCGATGAACTATGCTTTCTGGATCGCCATCCTGGTCGTCTTCATCGCCGTGATGCCGGCGATCCTCAGCAACCGCCGCAAGAACGACAAGGGCGGTGATGGGGCAACGACCTCCACCGGCACGAGCGGCCGCGATCGCAGCGACGACGATTCCGGTGACAGCGACGGCGGCGGGGACTAGGGCCTGCCCGGCAAGGCTGCGTGCCCCCAGGGCGGGGGCGGCGGGGTGATCTGCCGGCCCAGATCAAACTCGACCCGGAAATTGCGGGCATTGGGGGCCTTGCGCTGTAGCTGATAGACGAAGCGCGTGGGGCCAGTGCCCAGCCAGTCGACTTCGACCCGCCAGACGTTGGTGATGGAAACCGATCGGCCCTCGCGCTGGAACAGGGCGATGCTTTCGGCATCGACCGGGAACTCCTGCACGGCGGCCGTGCCCGGGCTGGCGGTATCGCCACCGTACATGGTCATGGCGTCGGGTTTGCCATCCTCGTGCCGGTGATCGTGTTTCAGCCGCAAGCCAGTGGCGGTGCGGGTAAACACCCAGGTGCGGCTGCGATCCCACGAACCATCGGGGCGTTCGACGTGGAACGGTACCTTGATCTCCTGCGGGGAGCATTCGCGCACATGCATGGCCATCTGCCTGCCGCGCATTTCGGCATCGGGGGCTTCGTCGCTGACCAGCCGCCCGGCATAGGCCTTGCCGCAATGGCTGGAGAGCGCATGCCAGAACGCGTCGTGCGCACTGAGCGCCAGACCATCAGGCGGCGTAGTCGCGCAGCCGAGCAGCAGGGCAAGCGGGGCGAGGCAAAGCGGGCGGGCGGTCATCGCCGCAGCGTGGCAGCCGCCCTAGGCTATGGCAAGCGCAGCGTCAGCCTGCCCGGCGCAGCGGCTCCGCATCGGCTTCCGGCAGGACGGCCTGCGGCTGGTCGAGCCAGATGCCGCGGGTGTCATAGACCAGCTTGCCGGCGCGTTCGGCCAGCGGCACGGCCTTGAACTGGTCATGATCGACCAGCACCAGCAGGATCTCGGTCTGCTCAAGCGCGGTGTCGAGGTCGATCAGCTCGGCCTCGGTCCCGGCGAATTCCTTGGGAAGGGCGGCGGCATAGGGCTCGACCACCTTGATGCGGCTGCCGAACTTGCGGGCCAGCGTCACGGCCACCAGCCGCGCCGGGCTTTCGCGGAAGTCGTCGATATTGGCCTTGAAGGCCAGGCCCAGGCAGGCGACGCGCGCCGTGGGATTGGCGGCGATCAGCGCCTCGGCGCGGGCGATGACGTGGTGGATCTTGCCATCGTTGACCCCGCGCGCAGTGCGGATCAGCGGGGTGTGCTCGGGCGCGCCGTGAACAATGAACCAGGGGTCGACCGCGATGCAGTGGCCGCCCACGCCCGGTCCCGGCTGGAGGATGTTGACGCGCGGGTGGCGGTTGGCGAGGCGGATCACCTCCCACACATCCAGCCCCATCTGGTCGGCCACGATCGACAGCTCGTTGGCGAAGGCGATGTTGACGTCGCGGTAGGCGTTCTCGACCAGCTTGGTCATCTCGGCCGAGCGGCTGTCGGTGACGACGCATTCGCCGCGCACGAACAGCTTGTAGAAGGAGAGCGCCTTGCGAGCGCAGCGCGGCGTGATGCCGCCGATCGAGCGGTCGTTGTTGGTCAGCTCTTCGAGGATGCGGCCGGGGAGCACGCGCTCGGGGCAATAGGCGATCGAGAGGTCGGGAATGTCGGTGGTGAGGCCCGGGCACTTGAGGTCCGGGCGGCGCGCCGCGATCAGATCGCGCAGCGCCTCGGTCGTGCCGACGGGCGAGGTCGATTCCAGGATCACCGTGTCGCCAGGCTTGAGCACCTTGGCGACGGCCTCCCCGGCGGCGAGGACATAGGAGATGTCGGGCGCATGGTTGGCATCGAACGGTGTCGGCACGGCAATGATGAAGACATCGGCCGGGGCGACTTCGGTCGAGGCCTTGAGCAGGCCGCGGGCGACCACGCCCTGGACCAGGCCGTCGAGATCGACTTCCTCGATATGGATCTCGCCGCGGTTGATCGTATCGACCACGGACTGCGTCACGTCGACGCCGTGGACCTGACACCCGGCCCGCGCCACGATGGCGGCAGTAGGAAGCCCGATATAGCCCAGGCCGACTACGCAAACGCTGGGCTTAGTGTCCGATTTCATTCCCGATCAACTCCACGATACGGCGCGCCGACTGCCCGTCCCCAAAGGGATTGTGGGCCCGCGCCATGGCCTCGTAGGCGGCCTTATCGTCGAGCAAGGTGAAGATTTCGGTAACGATACGAGTGACATCGGTGCCGACCAGCTTGGCCGTGCCAGCCGCGACGCCCTCGGGCCGCTCGGTCGTCTCGCGCATTACGAGGACCGGCTTGCCGAGCGCCGGGGCCTCTTCCTGCACCCCGCCGCTGTCGGTCAGCATGATCTCGGCGATGCTGAGCAGGCGGACGAAGTGCGGATAGTCGAGCGGCTCGATCAGCGCGACGTTGCTGAGCTGCCCCAGCGCCTTGCCCATCACCGCGCGGACATTGGGGTTGAGGTGAACGGGGAAGATCACCGCGACGTCCTGGCGCTGTGCGATTCGGCGGATCGCCTCGGCAATGTTGTCCATCCCATCGCCAAAGTTCTCGCGGCGGTGGCTGGTCACGCCGATGATCCGGCGGCCAGCAAAGAGCGTTTCCAGATCAGCCAGGTCGCCGGCCAGTGATGGCTTGGCAAAGATCCGGGTCTGCACCCATTTCAGCGCATCGATCACCGTATTGCCGGTCACGTGGACCCGCGAAGGATCGACCTGTTCGGCCAGCAGCTTGCCCGCCGCCACCTGGGTCGGTGCAAAGTGCAGGCTGGCGATCGTGCCGATGATCTTGCGGTTCACCTCTTCGGGCCAGGGGTGATAGATATTGCCCGAGCGCAGCCCCGCCTCGACATGATCGACCGGGATCTTGCGATAATATGCCGCCAGCGCCCCGGCCATGGCCGTCGCCGTATCGCCCTGCACGATCACCCGCGCGGGCTGCTCGATATCCATCACCTTGCCCAGCTCGGTCAGCAGCGCGGCGGTCAGCCCATCGAGCGTCTGGTCGGGCTTCATCAGGTTGAGATCGTGATCGGGCTTGATCCCGGCGATTTCCAGCACCTGGTCCAGCATCTGGCGGTGCTGCGCCGAAACGCAGACCACCGGCGTAAAGCGCGGATCGGCCTGGAGCGCGCGGACCACGGGGAACAGCTTGATCGCTTCGGGGCGGGTGCCGAAGATCACGAGAATTTTGGCAGGCTGGGTCATCGCATCCGCCCCTACCATCCGAGAGTTAACCATGAAATAAGACCCGGCAGCTTAGGGAGCCTTCATGCGTATTCTCGTTACCGGCGCGGCCGGCTTCATTGGCTTTCACCTGATCCGCCTGCTGACGGCGCGGGGCGACAGCGTTGTCGGCATCGACAACCTCAACGATTA
The DNA here is from genome assembly GCA_965284665.1 of Sphingomonadaceae bacterium. Taxonomy (GTDB): domain Bacteria; phylum Pseudomonadota; class Alphaproteobacteria; order Sphingomonadales; family Sphingomonadaceae; genus Novosphingobium. The sequence continues at coordinate 726,185 of OZ260108.1, forward strand.
CTACTCGGTCGCCCTGAAGCGTGACCGGCTGGCGGCGCTAAGCGCCGAGGCCGGGGATCGCTTCACGTTCCACCAGGTAGACTTTGCCGACATGGCCGCGCTCAGCGCCGCGCTGGCGGATGAAAAGATCGACCGCGTAGTCCACCTCGGCGCCCAGGCCGGGGTGCGCTATTCGATCGAGAACCCCCACGCCTATGTCCAGTCCAACCTGGTCGGCCACCTCAACCTGCTCGAAGTCGCGCGGCATCGTCAGCTGGAGCATATGGTCTATGCCAGCTCCAGCTCGGTCTATGGCGGCAATACCAAGCTGCCCTTCGCGGTCGAAGATCGGACCGACCACCCGGTCTCGCTCTATGCCGCGACCAAGCGCGCGGATGAGCTGATCAGCGAAAGCTACGCCCACCTCTACCGCCTGCCGCAGACTGGCCTCAGGTTCTTCACGGTCTATGGCCCTTGGGGCCGCCCGGACATGATGATGTGGATGTTCACCCAGAAGATTCTGGCCGGCACGCCGATCCCGGTCTTCAATAATGGCGAGATGCACCGCGACTTCACCTATGTCGCCGATATCGTCGCCGGCGTGGTCGCGTGTCTCGACAATCCTCCGCCTGACGACGGCGCGGAAAAAGCCGGCGGCAGCACCAAGCCGCACCGGCTCTACAACATCGGCAACAGCCGGTCGGAACACCTGATGAAGGTCGTCGGCCTGCTGGAAGAATGCTGCGGCAAGAAGGCCGTGATCGATTTTCAGCCGATGCAGGCCGGCGATGTCCCCGCCACCTTTGCCGACGTTTCGGCGATCAGCGGTGACCTCGGCTATGCGCCGACGACCAGCATCGAAGTGGGTGTCCCGGGCTTTGTGCGCTGGTACCGGGACTATCACGGGGTGTGACTCCCCAACCTTCGTCATTGCGAGCGTAGCGAAGCAATCCAGAGCGGCAGAGCAATACGCCCTGGATTGCTTCGCTACGCTCGCAATGACGAGACTATGAGGATGCCAGTGGATTGATCGCGGCTCCTGCCTTGCCCCGGCGGACGCGCCGCGCCATCACGCTGCCATGGCGATTCTTTCCGACAAGTGGATCCGCGGCGAAGCCCATCGTTCGGGCATGATCGAGCCGTTCGTCGAGCATCAGAAGCGCGACGGGTGCATTTCCTATGGCCTGTCGTCCTATGGCTATGACGCGCGGGTGGCGGACGAGTTCAAGGTCTTCACCAACGTTCATTCGGCCGTGGTCGATCCCAAGAACTTTGCCGAAAACAGCTTCGTCGACATGAAGACCGACTGCTGCATCATTCCGCCGAACTCGTTCGCGCTGGCCCGCACGGTCGAATACTTCCGCATCCCGCGTGATGTGCTGGTGATCTGCCTGGGCAAGAGCACCTATGCGCGCTGCGGGATCATCGTCAACGTCACCCCGCTGGAGCCCGAATGGGAAGGCCACGTGACGCTGGAGTTTTCCAACACCACGCCGCTGCCGGCCAAGATCTATGCCAACGAAGGCGCCTGCCAGTTCCTGTTCCTCAAGGGTGATCAGCCCTGCGAGACGAGCTATGCTGACCGCAGCGGCAAGTACATGGGCCAGCGCGGGGTGACCCTGCCGAAGCTTTAGGTTTCCAGTTACAGCTCAGCCGTCACCCCGGACTTGATCCGGGGTCCCGCTGCCTTGCGCTGCCCAGCGTTCTGACCCATCGTCGCTGGATAAAGCGGGACCCCGGGTCGAGCCCGGGGTGACGGAAACGGGCTTGAGGAGGATAACGCCATGGAAACACCGCTGTTCGATCAATGGCGTTCGCGCTCCCCGCACTATGACGAAAGCCATGAGGCAGTCTGCGATACGGTCCGCGCCTTCGTGGCCAAGGAAATCACGCCCTACGTCGATGAATGGGAAGCCGCCGGCCAGCTCCCGCGCGAGCTGCACCGCAAGGCGGCTGAAGCCGGTGTGCTGGGCCTCAATTACCCCGAGGAGTTCGGCGGCACCGGCGCGGCCTTCAACCTGTTCCACGGCATGGTCCAGACCGAGGAACTGGCCCGGCCCGGGGCGGGCGGGATCTGCGCCTCGCTGATGACGCACGGGATCGGTCTGCCGCCGATCCTGGCGATGGGCAGCGAAGAACTGAAGCGCCGGATCGCGCCCGAAGTGCTGGCGGGTGAGAAGATCATCTGCCTGGGTATTACCGAACCGGGCGGCGGCTCGGACGTTGCCAACCTCAAGACCCGGGCTGAGCGCAAGGGCGCCAGCTACATCGTCAACGGTGCCAAGACGCTTATCACCTCCGGCGTGAGGGCGGACTACATCACGCTGGCGGTGCGCACCGGCGGACCGGGGATCGGCGGCGTCTCGCTGCTGCTGGTCGAGACCGACCGGCCGGGCGTCAGCCGCACGCCGCTCGCCAAGATGGGCTGGCATTCCAGCGACACGGCGACGATCCATTTCGACGATGTCGAGGTGCCGGCCGAAAACCTGATCGGACCGGAGAACGGCGGCTTTGCCGGGATCATGCGCAACTTCAACGGCGAGCGGCTGGGGATGAGCCAGCAGGCCGCCGCCTTTGCGCGGATCTGCTACGAGGACGCGCTGGATTGGGCCCGCCAACGCGAGACCTTTGGCAAGCCGCTGATCACCAACCAGGTGATCCGCCACAAGCTGGCCGACATGGTCCGCCGCATCTCCGCCACCCAGGCCTGGATCGACCACTGCGCCTGGACCGTGCTGAACGACTGCGCCTTTCCCGGCGACTTTGCCCTGCTCAAGGTCCAGGCGACCCAGACCATGGAATTCTGCGCGCGCGAGGCCTGCCAGATTCTGGGCGGGGCCAGCTTCGTGCGCGGCAGCCGGATCGAGCGGATCTACCGCGAGGTCCGCGTCATGGCGATCGGCGGGGGCAGCGAGGAGATCATGTTCGATCTCGCCAGCCGCCAATACCGGTTCTGAAAAAGGCTTGCCATTTCAGCGTGTGAGGCGTTCACTCCGCCCACGGGGCCGCATACCTCGCGGACCCCGCAAAGGGGGAGAATATCATGACCGCATATGCTGCGCCGCTTGGGCGGCTCCTGCTTTCGCTGATCTTCATTCTGGGTGGGGCCAGCAAGTTCGGCAATCTCGCCGGGACCGGGGCCTATATGGAAACCGTGGGCCTTCCGGCGATCCTGGCTGGGCCGGCGGCCGCGTTTGAACTGGTCGCGGGGCTCGCGATCCTGCTCGGCTGGCAGACTCGGCTGGTCGCGCTGCTGCTGGCCGGCTTTTGCATTGTCACCGCCGCTCTGTTCCACAGCAACTTTGCCGACCAGATCCAGATGATCATGTTCATGAAGAACCTCGGGCTGGCTGGCGGTTTCCTGACGCTCTACGTCCACGGTGCGGGCGGAATGAGCCTGGATTCGCGCAAGGCGGGGTAATACCCGCCAGCCTGCCGTAGCGTCAGGCAGAATAGGTTCGACATTGCCACCGAACTGTGCAGTTTTCGCCTGGCCGAACTGCATAGATTCGGGGCAATGGAGAGCATCACATGACTGCCAAGGCAGATCGTCCGTTTGACATCGTGGTCTATGGCGCGACCGGGTACACTGGCCGCCTCGTCGCCGAATATCTGGCGCACCATTACCAGGGTAAAGGCCCGAAATGGGCGATGGCGGGCCGCTCGGCCGAAAAGCTGGCCGAGGTGCGCGACCTGATCGGCGCGCCGGCCGATACGCCGCTGGTGGTCGCCAATTCGGACGATCCGGCCTCGATGCAGGCTCTGGCCGAAAGCACCCGCGTGGTGGTGACGACGGTCGGCCCCTACCAGCTCTATGGCGAGCCGCTGCTCAAGGCCTGCGTTGCCGCCGGGACCGACTATGCCGACCTCTGCGGCGAGCCGGGCTGGATGCGCGAAATGATCGATGCCTACCATGAGCAGGCCAAGGCCAGCGGTGCGCGGATCGCCTTCTCCTCGGGCTTCGATTCGATCCCCTTCGACCTCGGCGTCTTCATGCTGCAGCAGGAAGCCAAGGCCCGCTTCGGCAGCCCGGCACCGCGGGTGAAGGGCCGGGTCCGCGCCATGCAGGGCACCTTCTCGGGCGGCACTGCGGCGAGCCTTACGGAAACGATGAAGGCCGTGGCCAAGAAGCCCAGCCTGATCCCGATCCTGCAAAGCCCGTTCGGCCTGACCCCGGGCTTTGAGGGGCCCAGTCAGCCCATGGGCTTGCTGCCCGAATATGACGACAAGCTGGGCAAATGGGCCGCGCCGTTCATAATGGCGACCATCAACACCAAGAACGTCCACCGCACCAACTTCCTGCTCGGCCATCCCTATGGCGCCGACTTCAAATATGACGAGATGATGCTGACCAGCCCGGGCGAACTGGGCGAGAAGGCAGCCCACGCGGTCGCCGAAATGCTCAAGAACCCGTTCGGGGCCAAGCCGCCAAAGCCGGGCGAGGGGCCGACCCCGGAAGAGCGCGAGAACGGTTTTTACGATGTGCTGTTCGTCGGCGAATGGCCCGAAGGGACCGAGCTGCGCTACGGCGTCAAGGGGCGCTACGATCCGGGTTATGGCTCGACCAGCCGGATGATCGCCGAGACCGGCATCGCCCTGCTCGATTGCACGGCACCGGGCGGGATTGCCACCCCGGGCGCACTCTTGGGCGAAGCGCTGGTCAAGCGCTTGCAGGACCACGCCGAGATCACTTTCGCGGTCGAGGAATGACCGAGACCCTGGCGCCTCTCCGCGAGGAGAGCGAGTGGACCATCGGCTGGCGCATCGTGCTCGGCTGCGCGCTGGGTGCGGGCGCGGGGATTGTCCTGCTGTTCTTCACCTTCAACATGTTCGTCCTGCCCTTGTCGCAGGAACTGGGGGTGACGCGCGGCGAGATCGGCTCGATCCAGGCGCTGATCGTCACCGGCGCGCTGGGGGCGATAGTGATTGGCCGGGCGGTCGACCGCCTGGGGTTCAAGCCGGTCTACCTGGCCTGCGCCAGCATCGTTATCCTGGGCCAAGTCGCTTCGGTCCTCTTCGCCTCGACCCTTACGCACATGGCGATTTCCATCGCGGTGCTGGGCTTCTTCGGGGTCGGCACGACTGCCGTGGTGCTGACCCGGCCGGTCAACGCCCACTTCACCCAGTATCGCGGCCGGGCCCTGGGGCTGATGGCGACCGGGGTTTCGATCTTCGCGATCGTGGCCCCGCTGGTGCTGGAGCCGATCATTGCCAATTACGGCTGGCGCGGGGGCTTCCTGGCCCTCTCGGGCTTCATGGCGCTGGTCGGTATTCCGGCGGTGCTGTTCGTCGTGCCCGCCGGCCCGGCCCGGACCCACGGGGCGAGCGCGCAGCACGGGGCTGCCGACTGGTCCTTCCTCAAGACCCGCGATTTCCGGCTGATGGCGGCCAGCATCATCGCCATGGGGGCGGCCACGGCGGGCTTTGTCGGCCAGCTCTCACCGATCATCCAGGAAGAAGGATTCGATGCGGCGACCGGGGCACTGGCGGTCTCATTCTTCGCGGCGGGGCAATTCGTGGGCCGGCTGGCCGGCGGCTGGCTGCTTGATCATTTCCGCCCGCAGATGGTGGCGCTGGTCTTCACCATCATCCCCGGCAGCGGCTTTCTCTTGCTGCTGCTGACCGACCAACTGCTCCCTGCCGCGATCCTGGCGGCGGCGATGATCGGGTTGCAGCAGGGGGTGGAGCTGGACCTCTTCGCCTATTTCGTCGCCCGGCGATTTCCGATCGCGCAGTACGGCACGATCTACGGTGCACTCCACGGCTTCGGCTGGATCGGCAATGCCACCGGCATCATCGGCGTCGGCCTGCTCCACGACACGTTTGGCAGTTACAGCCTTGCGCAGGGCCTCGGCATGGCCGCGCTGACGCTGGGTGCGATCCTCGTCTGGGCGGTGCGCTTGCCGCCGCTAACGCCCGCGCCGGAGCAGGTCCGCGCTGGCTGAGGCATAGCCGGCCGCATCCTTGGCTGACAGGCCCAGCCCGGTCAGCGCCAGCACCAGCATCTCTTTCAGGCGCCGCGCGCCCTCCGCCCGGTCGATCCGGCGCTCGAGCGCGTTGGCGATCAGCACCTGGCACAGGCCCAGCCAGAAACGCGTGCCGCTTTGCGCTGCCTCGCCGCGCAGGCGGCCGGTTGCCACGGCGGCGTTCATATCTGCGAGGATCCCCTGGTTCAGCGGATTGTCGCGCAGAGTGGATTGCCCGGCGTTGCGCAGCATGATCGCGGTCTTGCGCGGCTCGTCGAAGGCATAGGCCAGGCCCGTGCGCATCCCCCCGGCCAATCGGGCGAAGGGATCGGATACGCCCGCATTGGCCGCGCCAATCCGAGCTTCCAGCTCGACCCGGATTTCCGCGCCGACTGCCTGCCCGAAGGCGGCCTTGTCGGCAAAGTGGTTGAAGAAGCTGCCCTTCGCCACCCCCGCCCGCCCAACGATCTCGTCGATTGCCAGGGCATCGATCGGGCGCTCCGCCAGCAGTTCCAACCCGGCATCGACCAGCGCGCGATAGGTCCGCTGGGCGCGGGGATTGGCGGGAACAGCAGTCATGGCCGGAACCTACTTGACCAGATGGTCACTTGTCAATAACCTGACCAAATAGTCAATTCGTGATTCGGGCCGCAGGAGAGCCCGGCGCGGGAGAGGATGCCCATGAGCACGATCCGCATCGAGGACATTGCCCACGTGCGCTATGCCGCGCCCGATCTGGCGGCGATGCGGGCCTTCCTCGAGGATTTCGGGATGGACTGCTTCGAGGACGGGGGTTGGCTATATGGTCGCGGTGCCGACGGGCGGCCGTTTGTCCATGTGACCGAACCGGGCGAGGCGAAGTTTCTCGCAGTCGGGCTCCGGGCGGAGACTGTGGCCGACCTTGAGAAGCTGGCCGCCAGCGAAGGTGCGCCGGTCGAAGACCTTAATGAACCCGGCGGCGGCAAGGTCGTCCGCCTGACCGATCCCGATGGCTACCGGGTGGAGGTTGTCGCCGGGCAGGCCAAACAAGAAGGCCTGGCGCTTCCCGCCGACCAGTTGGTCAACACGGCTTCCGCCAAGCTGCGCTTCCGCCAGACCGTGCGGCTCGAAGCAAGACCGGCCCATGTGAAGCGGATCGGCCACGCCGTGCTCAAGGTCCGCGATTTCCGGACATCGGAGCGGTGGTACAAGGACCGCTTCGGCTTCATAACCTCGGACGAGGTCGAGGCGGCGGCGGACGTCCCGCTCGGCGCCTTCATGCGCTGTGACCGGGGTGACAAGCCGGCCGATCACCACACCCTGTTCCTGGCGCAATTGCCGGGTGAGCTTGGCATCCTGCACGCCGCCTTCGAAGTCGCCAATCTTGATGACCTGATGCTGGGCCACCAGCATCTCAAGGCCAGGCAGCGGCAGCCCGCCTGGGGCGTCGGCCGCCACATCATGGGTAGCCAGATCTTCGATTACTGGAAGGACCCCTTCGGCAACGAGCTGGAGCACTGGACCGACGGCGACCTGTTCACCGCCGCCGACCCGCCGCAAAAGCAGCCGATGAGCGCGCTGCTGGCCGTGCAGTGGGGCTCTCCGCATCCGATGTTTGCCGGCAAGCTTGCTCCGCCGCCCGGCCTTGTCTCGTTCTTCATGGCCCTGCGCCTGCGCGTGCTCGGCCTGTTCCGCTCCAAGCCCAAAGGAACGCCTGCATGAAACTCTGCACCTATACCGCCGCTGGCCAGACCCGCACCGGGATCGTGGTCGGCGATGCCGTGATCGACAGCGGCGTTCCGGGGACCATGATCGACCTGATCCGCGACTGGACTGAGCTGAAGCCAGAGCTGGAGGCGCGCGCCGCGGCCGGGGGCGGGGTGCCGCTGGCTTCGGTCAAGCTCGAAGCCCCGGTCAAGCGCCCGGGCAAGATCTGGGCAATCGGTCTCAACTATGCCGATCACATCGCCGAATCCAACATGGCCACGCCCGAGCGGCAGGTATGGTTCACCAAGGCCGTCACCTCGATCAATGCGCCCTATGATCCGATCGAGATCGCGAAAGGCACTTTCACCGCCGACTACGAGGTCGAGCTGGTTGCCGTGGTCGGCCAGGGCGGCAAGCATGTCAGCGCGGCGGACGCTCCGGCCGCGATCTTCGGCTATTGCGTCGGTAACGATGTGACCGAACGGATGTGGCAGCACGCCGGACCGCAGTGGTCGCTCGGCAAGAGCTTTGATACCCATGCGCCGATCGGCCCCTGGATCGTCACCGCCGATGAGCTTGGCGATCCACACCAGCTCGGCCTGCGCTGCTTCGTCAATGGCGAGAAGCGGCAGGATTCGAATACCCGGCACCTGGTCTTCGACATCTGGCAGCAGGTTGAGCATCTCTCGACTGGCATGACCTTGGAGCCGGGCGACGTGATTTTCACGGGCACACCCGGCGGCGTTGGCGCAGCGATGGACCCGCGCCAGTTCCTGAAGGCAGGCGACGTGGTCCGCTGCGAGATCGACGGGCTCGGCCACATCGAGGGCACCATGGTGGCGGAAGGCTGAGGCGATGGCGAGCGTGGGGGCGGAGACGGCCTTTGACTGCGATGTCCTGATTGTCGGTGGCGGCCCGACCGGGGTCACGCTGGCGGTGCTGCTGGCGCGGCGCGGGGTCTCAGTCATCGTCGCCGAGAAGGAGGCGGACATCTATCCGCTGCCCCGCGCCGCCCATATCGACCACGAAGGCATGCGGATCCTGCAGGAAGCGGGCGTGGCCGAGGCGGTGATGCAGACCGCGCGCCGCGCCAACCGCTATGACTTTCTCAACGCCAAGGGCGAAGTGCTGCTGCGCTTCGAAGGCGCCGGGCAGATCGGCCCGGGCGGCTGGCCGGCAGCCAACATGATCCACCAGCCCAGTGTCGAGGCCGAACTGCGGCGTGCGCTCGCTGCGCAGCCGACAGCCCGGTTGCACAATCGCTGGGAACTGAAGACTTTCTCCGACGACGGCGCAGGCGTGACGGCGCAGATCAGCACGCCCGAAGGCGAGCGGACCATCCGCGCCCGCTACCTCGTCGGCGCAGACGGCGCGCGCAGCCCGGTGCGCGAGGCGGCCGGGATCGCTTTTGACGATCTCAATTTCGAGGAGCCCTGGCTGGTCGTCGACGTGCTGGTCGATGACTATTCGCGGCTGCCGACCGAGAACCTCCAGATCTGCAACCCGAAGCGCCCCACCACCTGCGTGCTGATGGGCGAAGGCCGGCATCGCTGGGAGTTCATGATCAAGCCGGGCGAGACACCGGAGCAGGTCAGCGACGACGCCTTCATCGAAAAGTTGCTGGAGCCCTGGGACGTCAAGGGTGCAGTGCGGCTGGAGCGCAAGGCTGTCTATACCTTCCGCGCCCGGATCGCCGCTGAGTGGCGCAAGGGGCGCGTGCTGCTGGCCGGCGATGCCGCGCACCAGACGCCGCCCTTTGCCGGACAGGGCATGTGCTCGGGCCTGCGCGATGCCGCCAACCTGGCGTGGAAACTGGCAGCCGTGGTCAGGGGTAAGGCAGATGATGCGCTGCTCGACAGCTACCAGCCCGAGCGCGCCCCCAACCTGCGCGCCACGATCGACATGGCGATCATGATGGGCAAGACCGTCTGCATCACCAACCCGGTCTCGGCCTGGCTGCGCGATGCCAAGTTCAAACTGGCCCGCAAGCTTGGCAAGCTGCCCGATGGCCCGCCGGCCTATCCGCCGATCTCGGCTGGCCATATCCTGTCGGATCGGGCCGGGGCCGGCAGCTATTTCCCCCAGCCATTGGCGGCCGATGGCACCCGCCTCGATGAGGTTCTGGGCCTGGGCCACTGGCTGATCGACCGCCGCGACCTTGCCACGCCGCAGCTTGCTCCCTTTGCCCGGCAGCTCGCGGGCTGGTTCGACAAGCATCAGGCCGAAGCCGTGCTGGTGCGTCCGGACCGATATGTCTTCGGCACCGGGACATCAGCCGAGCTCAAGGCGGCCTGGGGATGATCTGGCCAGCCAGACCGGGCGTCACCCTTCGGGCGATGGCTGGGACGGGGCAAATGGCTGGAGCAGCAGGCGGTCGAGCCAGGCGTCGCGCGGGTCGCGGAACTGGTCGAGGCCGATCGGCATGGTCTCCGGCGGGCGGCTTGGCCGGGCGGTGTAGCTTACGAACAACCGGTCCCAGCACGACAGGTTGAAGCCATAGTTGCTGTTGGTCTCGTCCGCCAAGGTCGAGTGGTGGATGCGGTGCATGTCGGGGGTCACGATCGCCCAGCGCAGCGGGCGCTCCAGCCAGGCCGGCAATGAAACATTGGCGTGATTGAACATCGCCGCACCGTTCAGCACGATCTCGAACAGCAGGACCGCCTCGGCACTGGCTCCGGCGAGTGTGATCACCGCCAGCTTGATCCCCATCGACAGGGCGATTTCCAGCGGGTGAAAACGCAGCGCGGTGGTCACGTCGATCATGGTATCGGCGTGGTGGACCCGGTGCAGGCGCCACAGCAGCGGAAGCGAATGGAACAACCGGTGCTGGGCATAGATCGCCAGGTCAAGGATCACGAAGGCCAGCGCCAGCTCCAGCCAGCCGGGCCAATTGACCTGGCCGAGCAGACCCCAGCCCCGCGCCTGTGCCAGCGCAGCAAAGCTGACCGCTGTCAGCGGGAAGACCAGCTTGAGCAGCAGATTGCCGACAGCCACCATGGCAAGATTGTTGCTCCAGCGGACCAGTCGCGGCAGGCCGGACCGGCGCAGCGGCGCGACGGCTTCCCAACTGGCCATTGCCGCGAAGATGGCCAGGAATACCGCCATGCGGATCAGGTCCGCCTGCGCCATCGCCTCAGGCATCATGGCCGCTGCCAAAGGTTCGCCAGGCAATCAGGGACCGCTGCAGCACTGTCAGCAGGCACAGGCCGGCATAGCCCAGGGCCAGCGCCGGAAAGTGCTGCGGCATCAGCGCCATGGCAACGAAGACGAGGATCGTCTCGGCACCCTCGGCGAGGCCAGTGCTGTAGAAGAAACTCTTGCGGCCATGCGCCTGGGTATCCAGCCCCCGCTTGGCCGCCATGGTCGCGAAGGCCAGGAAGCTGACGCCGGTCAGGATAAAGCTGGCCAGCAGCACCAGCGCCGGGACCTGGTTGGCCTGGGCTGCCAGCCCGAAGCCGAGCGGAACGGCGCTGTAGAACACGAAATCACCCACGATATCGAGGTAGCCGCCGAAGTCGGATGGCTGGGATGCCCGCGCAACTGCGCCGTCCAGCCCATCAAGCAGGCGGTTGGCGAGGATCAGCAGCAGGGCCAGGCCGAATTCCGCCCCCGCCGCCGCAACCCCGGCACCGATGCCGAGGACGATCCCGGCAGCCGAAACCGTGTTCGCGCCGATCCCCCTGCGCGCCAGCAGCCGACCGGCAGCGTTGAGCGGAGGATCGATCAGCGGACGGAGCAGGGCATCGAACATCGGCTAGACCGGGGTTACCAGGCCGATGACTGCCCCGCCCATGGCCGAGGCCAGGTTGCCGGCAATCCAGCTCTTCATGCCCAGGCTGACCGCGTCCGCGCGCCGCGCCGGCGCCAGGGTCGCAATTGTCGAGACCAGCAGCCCGACGCTGGCAAGATTGGCGACATTGCACAGCGCATAAGTGACGATCAGCTTGCTGCGGAGTGAAAGCGCCTCATCCGGCAGTGCTGCAAACTGCATGTAGGCGACATATTCGTTGAGGATCGCCTTGGTGCCCATCAGTGACCCGGCTGTCCCGGCCTCCGCCGCCGGCACACCCAGCGCCCACATCAGCGGCGAGAACAGCCAGCCGAACGCCCGCCTGACTGTAATGGCCTCACCGCCGATCAAGGGCAGGCTGGCCAGGATCTGGTCGGCCAGATTGACCAAGGCAAAGATCACGATGATGATCCCGATCACCGCCAGCACCAGCTGGACCCCGTCCATTGTCCCCTTGATGATGGCGTCCATGCTGCTTTCGTAGGCGACCTCGGCTTCCGGTTCGACCAGTTCGTGGCTGCGGTTCCCTGGCACCATGATCCGTGCGACCAGGATTGCCGCCGGCAGCGAGAGGAACGAGGCAACGATCATGTGGCCTACCGCATCAGGCAATTGCCGGGCCAGCGTCGTGGCATAGAGCACAAGCAGCGCGCCCGAGATGTTGGCCATCGACAGGACCATCACCGCAAACAGATCGGCCCGCGACATCCTGGCGAAATAGGACCGCACCACCAGCGGCGCCTCGACCACACCGAGAAAGATGTTCGCCCCGCCATTGAGCCCCACCACCCCGGAAACCCCCAGCGACTTGCGAAGCGCCCAGGACAGGCCCTTCACCATGGCGCGCAGGATGCCCCAGTGCCAGAGCAGGGCTGTCAGGGCCGAGAACACGATGATCAGCGGCAGGATCTGAAAAGCGATCACCAGCGGCTGCTCGCTCCCCGGCTTGAGCACGAAGGGGATCGGCGCGCCGCCCAGATAGCCGAACATGTAGCTCGATCCGGCCCGGGTTGCGGTATCGATCGCGGCAACGCCCTGATTGATCCAGTCAACCACGCTCCAGACCGCGGGAACCCGAACCACGATCAGCGCCAGCAGGATCTGCATGGCGATGGCCCCGCCGGCCCAGCGCCAGCCTGGCAGGGACTTGCGATCCTCCGAAAACGCCCAGGCCAGCAGCAGGATCGCGGCGATCCCGATCAGTCCCTGGCCCTGCTGCAAAAGGTTCATCGCCCCCCCGATCAGAACTTATATGCCGCACCGAACTGGAATTGGCGAGGCGGCCCGGCATTGCGCTGAACAAAGGGCGCGCCGCCGCCGAACTGGATCTGGTTCGATGTGGTGGCGGCATTGGCAAAACCGGACTGGTTGTTGGTATTGAGCAGGTTGAAGATGTCGGCGCTCAGCTCGAACCGTCCGCCCAGGCCAGGCAGGGCATAGCGCAGCCCCAGGTCGACCGAGGCCGACCAGGGCAGCCGTGCCGAATTGCGCCCCACGCCCGGGTAGCGATCCGAATTGCCGAGGTAATTCTCCCCGAACGAAGCGCCATCGCCGTTGAGGTCCTGCGTGCCGAAGATCCGCGCATCGGGCACCAGGTTGACCGGCTGGCCCGACTGGAACAGCCCGGCCAGGGTCACCGTCAGGCCATCGAGCGGGTAGAGATAGCCGACCGCCGAGAGCACATGGCGCCGGTCGTTGACCGAGGGCCCCCATTCGGTGCCGAAATCGTTGGCATTGGCGGCGCGGAAATTGATGTCGTCGGTGTCGTTCCTGAGGCTGGACAGCGTGTAACTCAGGCGGAAGGCATAGGGATCGGATCCACGCGCCTTGTTCACCTGCAGGATCAGCGCCTGGTATTCGGCCTTGCCCGCCGTCTCGGACAGGGTGATCTGCCGCGCGCCGCCGGCCACGAGTGCGACCGGGCGGGTGGCATCGGCAGCGGCCTGGCTGCGGACCAGGCCGAGCGAGCGGGCCAGCGCCAGCCGCGCGGCATTGTCCGGCTGGCCTTGCAGCAGGGCGATGTTGGCCGGGGTCAGGTTCGCCAGGTTGGGGGCGAAGGGTGCCGGCGCATTGAGATCGCGCAGCCGCACCAGGTTGTGCGAGCGGCTGTAGATCAGATCGGCCGACAGCGTGATCGTGTCGCTCGCCTGGAACTGGTACCCGCCGCTCAGCTGCAGGCTCCACGGGCTTTGATAGCCACCCGGATTGAGGATCCGCGCCTCGCCCAGCGTCGCGCTGTCACGCAGGTTCTGGACCTGGGACGGCGAGGGGCAGGCCGCAACGGTCGCGCAGCTTGGCGAGGCGGTCAGGTTGCCGGGGAAGGTGATCCGGGCCAGGTCCGCATCCGCCGGGATCAGCCCAAGCGAGCGCAATTGGCCCAGCTGGGCCAGGAAGCCCGGCGCGGTCGTATTGCGCTGGAGCGCGTCGGAAATGACCGCATAGGGCAGCTTGCCATAGAACAGCCCCGCCCCCAGCCGCAGGGTAGAGCGGGCATCGGGCCGGAAATTCAGCGCCAGCCGGGGCGCGAAATTGTCAGTATCGCCGCCCGCCCCGCCTTGCGCGGTCAGGCTGTCATAGTCCCAGCGCAGCCCCAGCGTGGCCGTCAGCCGCGCGCTGAGCTGCCATTCGTCCTCGAGATAGAGCGTCAGTTGCGTCTGGCCGGTGCCGAAGCTTTGCGGGCGCAGTTCGACCGCGTAACTGGCGACCGCCGGGTTCAGCGCCAGCACATCCTGCGCGGTCAGGCCCAGGCCCTTGGCGCGCAGGCTGGCAAGCTGCGCCGCAGTCAGATCGACGGTGTAATTGCCAGCGGGATTGCCGCCGCCCAGCAGGGCAAAGCGCGAATGGAGCAGGTCGGCGCCCAGGCTCAGCTTGTGACTGCCCAGCTTGCGCTGCAGCCGGTGGGTGGTCTGCCAGGTCGTCTCCAGATCGTTGAAGACATAGCCGGGATGGCCCACGATCGCCGCGGTCAGGCCGCTGGGGTCGCGGATCACCACTTGCGGACCGGCCGGGCCCTTGGGCTGGCCATAGTTCCAGCGCATCCGGCTGAACTGGACCGCGCCGTCATAGCTCCAGCTGGCGCCGGAATAGCTGGCCGTCGCGGCGACCAGGGTGGAAAAGCGGTCCTGATCCGATCCGGCCGAAGGGAAGGTGGCATTGCCGCCGCCCAGGCCGCCGCCGGGCCGGTCAATCGTCACCCGGCCAATGTTGGCGCGCAGGCCCAGTGTCCAGTCATCGGCCAGCCGGTGGTCCAGCCGCAGCGAGCCAAGGGCAAAGCTGTTGCGCCCGGTCACCGTATCGACCACCCCCAGCGCCGGGGCATCGACCACCTGCCGGTTGCGATCGCGGGTATATTCGAAATTGGCGTAAAAGAAGGTCCGGTCGCGAACAATTGGCCCGCTCAGGCTGGCACCGGCCTGATAGCGTTCGAAGCTCTCCCCCACGGCATTGCCCGAGAGGTCGCGGCGGGGAAAGGGTGAGGCCGCATCGAGCGGACGGCCCGGCCGGACCAGGGCATAGACCTCGCCGTGATAATCGTTGCCGCCCGACGGCGAGGTATAGCTGACCACGCCGTTGGCAGTGCGCCCGTAAGCGACCGAATAGGAGTTGGCGAGCACGGTCACATCGCGGGTGAAGCCCAGCGGCACCGGAAACTTGAGGCCACCCAGGAAGTTCTCGTTGTTGTCGAGCCCGTCGAGCAGATAGTTCGTATCGAGCCCGTTCGATCCGTTGATCGAGATCGCCGGTGCTTCGGGGAAAAACCCGGTCGAGGGCACGACATTGGGCAGGCGGACCAGCGCTGCGCTGACATCGCGCCCCTCGATCGGCAGCGCGGTCAGCTCAGCCTGGCCCAACGAAGCGGAAACCTCGACATTGACCGTGTTGAGCCGGGTGATCCCGCGCGCGCCGGTGACGACGATGGTGGCGCTGCCCAGCGGAGCAAGCCGCAGCGTGACACTGCTGGTGAAGTTGGCGCGCAGGCTGACGCTGGCCTGCTGGTCATCGGCAAAGCGGTCTCCGCCGAGTGCGGTCACGCGGTACAGGCCGGCCGTGGTCAGGCCCTCGATCCGCACGAAGCCCCGCGCATCGGACTGCACGGTGCGGGCAAATCCGATGTCGGCGTTCTCGATCCGCACCTCGACTGCGGCGGCCGGCTGGTTGGTGGCGGCATCGACCAACGCGATCTGCAGCCCCGCCTGCTGGGCCAGGGCCGGGGCGGCGACGGACAGCGCCGCCAAGGCACTGGCAGAAACGAGCAGACGGGACGAGCGCAAACGGAACTCCATGACTAAATCCGGCAAGGTCGGGCTGCAGAGCGGGGAGGCTAACCCCGCCGCCAGGTGTGATAGCGCTCCACCCATTGCAGCAGCCGTTCGGGCTTGCGCGCCTTCTTCCATTCCCCGGCGGCGAACTTGTTGGCCTCGGCCATGGTCGGGTAGCTGTGGATCGTGCCGAGGATCTTGTTGAGGCCCAGGCCGTGCTTCATCGCCAGGACATATTCGGCCAGCAGTTCGCCAGCGTGATCGGCCACGATCGTCACCCCCAGGATCCGGTCCTTGCCGGGTGCGGTCAGCACCTTGACGAAGCCCTGGGTGGCGCTTTCGGCAATCGCGCGGTCAAGTTCGTGCAGCGGATAGGTGGTGACCTCATAAGCGATGCCCTGTTCGCGCGCTTCCTGCTCGTTGAGGCCGACCCGGGCCACTTCGGGATCGATGAAAGTGGTCCAGGGGATCACCCGGTAATCGGCCTTGAACCGCCGGAACTGCCCGAACAGCGCGTTGACGCTGGCATACCAGGCCTGATGCGATGCGGTATGGGTGAACTGGTATGGCCCGGCCACATCGCCGGCCGCATAGATATTGGGATAGAGCGTCGCCAGGTAATCGTCGGTCACCACCGTGCCCGCAGTTTCGATGCCCAGCTCTTCCAGCCCATAGCCGGTCAGCCGGGCCTTGCGCCCCACGGCCACGATCACCGCGTCGTAGCCGATTGCCTGCTCGGCTCCCTGATGACTGACGATCAGCACGCGCTCCCCGCTCTGCCGCTCGAACCGCAGCGCCTGGTGGTCGGTCAGCACATCGACCCCGGCGGCCTCCAGCGCCGCGCGCGCCACTTCGGCCACGTCGGCATCCTCGCGCGGCAACACGCGCGGGCCCATCTCGACCTGGCTGACCGCTGCGCCCAGCCGGGCAAAGGCCTGGCTCAGCTCGCAGCCGATCGGCCCCCCGCCCAGCACCACGATCCGGCGCGGCATCTCGTCCAGTTCGGCAAAGGTTTCCCACAGCGTGTCGCTGGTCAGATAGCCGCTGTCTTCGATCCCGGGCAGCGGCGGCACCAGCGGCGCGGCCCCGGCGGCGATGATGATCGCGCGGGTGGTGAGCCGCCGGACCGTGCCGTCGGTACCGGTGATCTCGACCGTCCAGGGATCGACGATCCGGGCGTGGCCAGCCACCACATCGACGCCGAGGCCGGTATAGCGTTCAACCGAATCGTTGGGTTCGATGGCGGCAATCACCGCGTGAATGCGCTGCATCACCGCCTTGAAGCTGAACTGCGGCTGCGCGGAATCAAGGCCATACATGTCGGCGTGGCGCATCTGTGCGGCCACCCGGGCCGACTTGATCAGCGCTTTCGAGGGCACGCAGCCGTAATTCAGGCAATCGCCACCCATCTTCGCGGCTTCGACCAGTGTCACCTTGGCCTTGACGGTTGCGCCAATCAGCGAGGAAACCAATCCTGCCGCGCCGGCACCGATCACCACCAGGTTGCGATCGAAGCGGGCCGGGCGCTGCCAGCGGGCATAGACCCGCCGCCGCTTCACCGTCGCCATGATCCACTTGCCGATCCATGGCAGCAGGCCCAGCGCGGTGAACGATGCCAGCAGACCGGGCGAGGCAATGTCCGACAGGGTCTCGATCCGCGCCAGCTGCGTGCCGGCGTTGACGTAAACCACCGTCCCCAGCAGCATTCCCAACTGGCTCACCCAATAATAGGTCCAGGTCCGGATCGGCGTGAGGCCCATGGCCAGGTTGACGAGGAAGAACGGAAAGGCCGGCACCAGTCGCAGCGAGAACAGGTAGAAGGCACCATCGCGGGCCACGCCCTCGTTCACGGCCCGCAACCGTTCCGAGAAGCGCGCCTGCACAGCATCACGGAACAGATAGCGTGACGCGAGGAAGGCCAGGGTCGCGCCGATTGTCGAGGCAAAGGAAACCACCAGCGTCCCGGTGGTCACACCAAAGATCGCGCCGGCCGCGAGGGTCAGGATCACGGCGCCCGGCACCGACAGGGCGGTCAGGGCCACGTAGATCGCAAAAAACGCCGCTGTGACCAGCAGCGGATTGGCGCGGTAATAGCCGTCGATCGCGGTTTGCTGGGCCTTGAGTGCATCGAGGGTCAGGTACTGCCCGAGATCGAGCTGAAACCAGGCGACAAGCGCGAGCAAGAGTAACCCGGCGATGGCGATGCGTTTCAAAGGGTACTCCCTGGCTCGGCCGTGACGATGATCGTCCTGCCCCCTGCCTGGTGGCTTGTAACAAGCCAAAAAGTATTGGTCGATCCAATCGTTGGCCGAGCTTTCCCGGTCCCGTTCGACCGTTGCCGGACGGAATTCAGGTGCATGTCTCGCGATCCATTGCCCAGCTGCGACGCGCGTCCTGCGCAGCGATGGTTGCTGACGATTGACGCTACCGTGCTTTCCTGCTGACTTGTTCCTTCATGGCACGGAAAAAACGGGAAGCAGCAATGACGGGAGATCAATCAAAGCGGACAGCCTGGGCGACGCGCCTTGCCTCTTGGTCGCTGCGTGCGGTGATCATCGGTCTTGTTGTTGCCGCAGTCGGGCTGACCCTGGCCCGCTATGACTTCATTCCCAAGCTGGCCGGTTTCTCCGCGCTGCTGGGTGGCGCGCTGGTCGCGCTGGTCGCGCTGGTCATCGGCTTGATCAGCCTTTTCCTCGGCCGTGGGACAATGTGGTCGGCTCGCCGGAAGGCTTGGACCGGCGTGGCGATTTCACTGGTCTATGTCGGTTTTCTGGCCAGCCGGCCGCTGGTCGCTGGCGAAGTACCGGCAATTCACGATGTCACCACCGATCTCACCAACCCTCCGCAATTCGAGGTGCTGCCGCTTCGGGCGGATAACCTTGCCGGGGTTGGAACCGTCGAAAACTGGCAGCGCATCCATGCCGAGGGCTACGGTGACCTTCGTTCTATCGAACTTTCGAAGCCGGTAGCCGCGGTGACCGCCGATGCAGCGAGGCTCGCCGAAAAGTTTGGCTGGAAGGTCGCCAAGGTCGATCCCGCTCGGGGCCATATCGAAGCGACTGCGAGCGTTTCCTACATCCGCTTTCAGGACGACGTGGTGATCCGCATCGTGCCCTCTGCGGATGGGGAGGGCAGCCGGGTCGACATGCGCTCGGTTAGCCGCGTCGGGATCAGCGATTTCGGAGTCAACGCCAAGCGCATCCGCGCCTTCCTCACCGAGCTGGCCGCTGGCGGCAGCTGAGGAAGTCTAGGCAAGCCAAAATCAGCGTAGTGGTTTGATTGGGAAGGGAGGGCTGGAGCGGGTGAAGGGAATCGAACCCTCGTATTCAGCTTGGGAAGCTGCTGCTCTACCATTGAGCTACACCCGCTCGGGCGGTGGGCCATTGCCATGGCGGGCGCGGTCGGTCAACCGGGCTCGGACCTGATCGGAGGAACCGACGCCTCGGCTAACCCTGCTGCGCGCGGCCCCGGTCCATCACGGCAAGGCGACGGGCTTCCACCTCATCGCCGCTGACCTCGGCATTGCGCGCGGTTGAAGTGCTGTGTTCGAGCGCCATCGCCTCGCCAAAGGGCAGGGCATAGCCGTCATCGATCAGCTTCTTGTAAGCGGCGACCATGGCCGGGTCGGCGCTGGCGATATCGGCGGCGAGCTTCTTTGCGGCGGGGAGGAGTTCTTCCGCCGGGACGACCCGGTTGACCAAACCCCAGGCACAGGCGGTCTGGGCGTCGAGGAAATTGCCTGACAGCGACAGTTCCTTGGCTCGGCTGACCCCGATCAGGCGCGACAGCTTCTGCGACAGGCCCCAGCCGGGCATGATTCCGACCCGGGCATGGGTATCGGCGAAGCGGGCATTCTCGCTGGCGATCAGGATGTCACAGGCCAGGGCCACTTCGAAGCCGCCCGTGATGGCCACCCCGTTGATCGCGCCGATCACCGGCTTGCGGCACAGCTCTATCGCCTTGACCGGGTTGGCGACAGCCTCGCTGGCATTGGCCGCGCCAAGGCCTTCGACGCCCAATTCCTTCAGGTCGAGACCCGCAGTGAAGGCGCGGGTGCCGGCGCCAGTGAGCACTACGGCACGGATGCGATCTTCGGCATCCAGCTCGGTCATGACCTGCGCCAGTTGCGCGCGCAGGCCGCGGGAGAGGGCGTTCATTGCCTCCGGGCGGTTGAGCGTGACGACGGCGACCGCGCCATCGCGTTCGACGGTTACCAGCATCGCCTGAACTCCCTTACTTGCGAATTCTGACGGCCGAGCTTTGCCCGTCATCGACCCGGATGATCGCCCCAGTCACGCACTCGCTCGGCGGGGAGACCAGGTAGAGCAGGGTGGAATCGAGCTGGGCCGGCACCGGCACCCGCTCGCGCGCCAGGTGCGGGGCGGGGTTGCCACCCATCCGCTCGAACATCCCGTCGGTCATTTCCGAGACGAACATGCCCGGCGCGATCGCATTGACGTTGATGTTGTAGGGCGCCCATTCGACGCTGAGGCATTCGGTCATCCGCGCGATCGCGGTCTTGGTCACCGAATATAGCGCCGCGCCGCTGCCATCGTAGCGGAAATGCGCGGTGGAGCTGATGTTGACGATCCGGCCAGGCTTTCTGGCGGCGATTAAGCGCCGGGCGACTTCGCAGGCCAGGATCCACGGTCCGCGCAGGTTGACGCCCAGGACCTGGTCGATCAGCTCCAGGCTCATCTTGTGGGCGCGCTGGGCATCGGGGATGCCGGCATTGTTGACCAGGATATCGACGGTGCCGAATCCCGCCTCGGCTGCGGCGACGGCGGCGATCATCGAATCCGCATCGGTCGCGTCCATCTGCACGGCCAGGGCTTTGCCGCCGGCAGCGCGAATCTTGTCGGCCAGCGCCTCCAGCCGGTCCTTGCGCCGGGCGGCGAGCACGACGGCCGCGCCCTGGCTGGCCAGGACCTGGGCGAAGCGTTCACCGAGGCCCGAGCTTGCTCCGGTGACCAGCGCGACCCGGCCGGCCAAGTCAGTGGAATTGTTGGGCAGGGGGTATTCGCTCATGTCAGGCTCTCCGGGCATCGCCGATGTTTAACCGGTCGGTTAAATCACCATGCATCTGCCGGGGGCGCTTGGCAAGGGTCAGGCGGCGGCCGCTTCCTCCACTTCGCGCAGGCGCTCCTTGCCGAACCACATCTCGTCACCCAGGAAAAAGGTTGGCGACCCGAACACGCCGCGCTTCACCGCCGCTTCGGTATTGGCCACAAGCTGCGCCTTGATCTCGGGCGTGCCCGCCAGTTCGGCCAGTTGTGCAGCGGGCAGGCCGACTGCGGTGACCGCGCGCTCCCACACATCGGGCAGGTCTAGCTTCAGCCCCTGTTCCCACATCCCGGCAAACATGGCCTCGTCATAAGCGCGCGCGCAGCCGAGCTCCCGCGCCGCGATGGCACCGCGCATGGCGAGCAGGGTGTTGACCGGGAAATGCGGGTTCATCACGAATTTGTCGATGCCGTGCTTGGTCATGAAGCGCTGCATCTCCAGCCGGTCATAGGCAACCTTGGCGCCGATATGACCATAGGCCTGCATCGGTGACTGGTTGTCGATCGCCTTGAAGATCCCGCCCAGCAGGACCGGGACATAGCGGAACGAAACTGCGCCGCGCACCTCGAAGGACGGGATCGCGCGGTGGACGAGGTAGGCATTGGGGCTGCCGTAATCGAACAGGAACTCGGCTTCCTTTGCCATCACCACTTCTCCCCATATGGCCGGATTTCCTGCTCGAAGGTCCAGGCCGATTTCGGCTGGTTGTAAAGCGCCCAATAGGCCTCGGCCACGGCTTCGGGCGGCATCAGCAGGTCGGGTTGCGCGGCCAGCGCCTCTTCCCCGATCCGTTCGATCACCCGCGCCCGGACCCATGCGGTATCGACCCCGGCATCGATCACCAGGTGGGCGACATGGATCCCCTGCGGCCACAGCTCGCGTGCGGCGGATTGCGCCATGGCGTGCAGGCCCGACTTGGCCGCGGCAAAGGCGGCATAACCCGGATTGCCGCGCAGGCCAGCCGTGGCGCCGGTGACGAAGATTTTGCCGTTCCCGCGCGGCAGCATCAGCTTGGCCGCTTCGCGGACCGAGACGAAGCCGGCATAACAGGCCATTTCCCAGACCTTGCGGAAGACGCGGTCGGTCGTTTCGGTCAGCGGAAAATTGACGTTGGCGCCGACGTTGAAGACAACTGCTGCCAGCGGTGCACGGGCCTCAGCCTCGGCCAGGAAGGCCGTGACATCCTCGCTCTCGCGCGCATCGAGACTGCGGCCGGTGATATTGCCGCCCAGTAATGGTGCCAGCTTCTCGCCATTGCGGCGGCCGGCGTGGACCAGGAAGCCCTCGGCGGCAAAGCGGCGGGCGATGGCCGCGCCGATATGGTCACCCGCCCCGATGACGGCGACCGAGCCAGTCACTTGCGCTCCACCGGGATGACCGCGACCGTGAAGCGTGAAATGCAGACCAGCTTGCCGGCCTCATCCTCGATCCGGATCGTCCAGACCTGGGTAGTCCGGCCGAGCGCCTCAGGCCGGGCCGTGGCATAGACCCAGCCGGAGTAGGCCGGGCGGATGTGGTTGGCGTTGATCTCCATGCCGACGGCGACGAACTTTTCGCGGTCGACGCAATAGCTCGCGGCAACCGACCCGATCGTCTCCGCCAGCGCGACCGAGGCCCCGCCGTGTAACCGCTTGAACGGCTGCTGGGTGCGCTCATCGACTGGCATTCGCGCCCGGATCCAGTCATCGCCGCAGTCGACAAATTCGATGCCGATATGGCCGGGCAGGGCATTGTCGCCCAGCGCGGTCATGGGTTGCAGGTTCGGCCGCTCGCCACCCCACCAGATCATTGCGTTGCTCATTGCAACTTTCTGGCGGAAAGTTTGCGCGCTGGCAATTGCTCTAAAGCGAGAGGTCGGACAGGCTGGGATGGTCGGCCGGACGCGGTCCCTGCGGCCAGTGGAAAAGCCGCTCGCTTTCGCGGATCGGCAGATCGTTGATGCTGGCAATGCGCCGCGCCATGTGGCCGCTGGCGGCAAATTCCCAGTTCTCGTTGCCGTAACTGCGCCACCATTGGTCAGCCTCGTCGTGCCATTCATAGGCAAAGCGCACGGCGATGCGATTCTCGATGAAGGCCCACAGCTCCTTGATCAACCGATAGTCATGCTCGCGCTGCCACTTGCGGGTCAGGAAGTCGGTGATCGCCGCGCGGCCGACCAGAAAATCGGCGCGGTTCCGCCAGCGGCTGTCGAGCGTATAGGCCAGCGCGACTCGCGCGGGATCGCGGCTGTTCCAGACATCTTCGGCGGCGCGTATCTTGGCAATTGCCGTGTCGCGGGAGAAGGGCGGGAGCGGGGGACGTTCTTCCATCAGGGTCCTCATACAAACGGCATGGCGAATTCGACGCGGACCCCGCCGGGGATCGCGGCGATCAGGTGCTGCACGGTCGAGCCTTCGCGCATCGGGCCGGGGCCGAATTCGATCTCGACCCCCGGCCAGTCGCGGATCCGGGCATAGACCATGCCGAGATGGGCTTCATCGGCCACGCCCAGTGCCATGTGATGCAGCCCGATATTGCGACGGCGATCAAAGCCGATTGCCGTGGCCGGATCCTCTACCTGCCAAAGCGTCAGCAGTGTCGTACCGTCGCTCACGAAGTGCGCCGGGTAGGACGGCACGCCGCCGACCAGGTGAAAGCCGAGCGCTTCACAGAAAAAGTCCCGCGCGGCGTCGATATCGGGAAGGGCTAGGCCAACATGGTGGACACCAGTCGTCAGGGCTTGGGTCATAGGTCATTCTCCTGCATTCTTTCGGTCTAGCTGGGCACGCAGGGCATCGGCCTCGGCGCGCAATTGGGTGATCTGGTGGGACAGTGGCTGGATCACGTCGGCGATCTCGGCCTCGGTGAAGCGCGGGGTGATGTGCTGGGGGCAGTTCCAGTCGAACCCGATCACGTCGATGACCGTGGCCCGCTCGCCCAGCGCGCGGTACCCCTCGGGCATCAGCGCCGCGAGCAGGGCCGGGTCTTCATCCGCCCGGACAACGCGGCCATGGCCGAGCAGCTTGAGCCGCCGGCGGTTGGGATAGTCGATCAGGAACAGCGACAGGCGTGGGTCGGCGTCGAGGTTGGCCGTGGTTACATGCTGGCGATTGCCGCGATAGTCGGCAAAGCCCAGGCGGTTGCCCGGCAGCACTTTAAGGAAGCCTGCCGGTCCGCCGCGATGCTGGACATAGGGCCAGCCATCGGGGGTGACGGAGGCCAGGTAAAAGCTGTCGCGCGCGGCGATGAATTCAGCTTCCTTCGCGGTCAGCTGGTCCGGGGTGCCATCAGCCCCTTCCTCCATTCGCGCATAGGCCTCGCGCGAGCCGTCCTCGGCTTGGAGTGCTCGGGCGGCATCGCTAAACAGGGTGTGGACATAGTTGCGGGCCATCGGCTGCCTCCTGGTGGCGGGGTGCACGGTCCGTGTGGCGGCAAGCGAAGCGGACCGTGCGAGGCAGGAAATAGGGCGAATGCCTTCCTGCGATAATCGGCTTTCTCGGAACAAGATTATTCCGTATTGAGGAATAATATGGACCGCCTTGCTGCCTATGGGATGTTTGTGCAGGTGGCGCGCACCGGCTCTTTCACGGGTGCGGCGCGGCAGCTTGGCCAGACTCCGCAGACAATCACCCGCGGGATCGCCGCGCTTGAGGCACACCTGGGCGTCAGGCTGTTCCAGCGCAGCACCCGGGCCGTTTCATTGACCACCGAGGGCGCCGGGTTCCTGCCGCGGATCGAGCGCCTGCTCGGCGATCTGGCGGAAAGCGAGCGCGCGGCCACAGGCATGCTGGCCGAACCACGCGGTGAACTGGCGATCACCGCCCCGGTCGCCTTCGGGCAGTTGCATGTTGTTCCGGTGGTGAGTGAGCTGCTGGCGCAGCACCGGGCGCTCGATGTGCGGCTGATGCTTATCGACCGCAATGTCCGCTTGATCGAGGAGGGTATCGACCTGGCCGTGCGGATCGGGACGCTTGAGGACTCCACGCTCCGGGCCCGGCGAATTGGTGCCGTGCGCGAGGTGATCGTCGCCAGCCCGGCCTACCTGGCCCGCCAGGGCGTACCGGCGACGCCGAAGGACCTGGCCGCGCATGACCTGATCGCTTCGACCGGCCCGCGCGGGGCGGGCGAGTGGCGGATGATCGGGCAGTCCGGCCAACCCGGTGCGCGGCGGCGCCTCCGGATCAATTCGGTCGCCGCCGCGATCGATGCGGCCGAGGCCGGGGTGGGCCTCGCCAATTTCCTGTCCTATCAGGTCGCAGATGCCCTGACGGCGGGCCGCCTGGTCGAAGTGCTGCGGCCAGAGCCGGTCGAGCCTATCCCGGTCAACCTGGTGTTTGACCCGGCCCGCGCCGCCTCCGCCGGCACCCGCGCCTTCATCGAGGCGATGGTCCGGCGGGCCAGTCGCGGCGGCTGGGGCTAGGCGGCTTCGGTGACCCGGGTCCCGGCGCGGACCCCGTCATAGACGAATTCGCTGCCCTCAATGTCAATGAAGGGGATTTCGTCCTTCTCGCGCCAGTAGTCCTGGTTGTGGCGCCATTCGGGCTTGTCGCCGCGCTTCGGCATCATTTTCAGGCCGCGCATCAGGTAGCCGGGGTTGAAGTTCTCGCTCTCGATCCAGTCGTAAAGCGGCATGTTGTGGTCTTCGTCGCGCAGGGCAACCTCGACCCGCTTCACGCCCTTGGCATCCATGTGGTTGAGCAGCTTGCAGACGAAATCGCCCAGCATATCGACCCGCAGGGTCCAGCTCGCCCGGAAGTAGCCCATCACCCAGACCATGTTGGGCACGCCGGTGAACATCATCCCGCGATAGTTGATCGTTTCGTGCCAATCGACCGGCTTGTCATCGACGAAGAACGGAATTGCGCCCATCATCAGCAGGTTGAAGCCGGTCGCGGCGACGATGATGTCAGCCTCGATCTCGTCGCCCGACTCGGTGCGGACGCCGGTTTCGGTGAAGGTCTCCAGCTCGTCGGTATAGATCGTCAGCTTGCCCTGGACGGCGGCGCGGAAGATGTCGCCTTCGGGGCAGAAGGCCAGCCGCTGCTGCCAGGGGCGGTACTTCGGGATGAAGTGCGGCTCGAACTGGAAATCTTCCTTGCCGGTGAAGGCGCGGACCAGCGCTTTCAGGTCCTCGAACACGGCATCGGGCTCCTCGATGCAGCGGCGCTGGGTGACGTCCTGATCGTACATGATCTGGGCACGGACCACGCGGTGGATGGTTGGTTCGTCGATTCCGATCTCGCGCATCCGGTCGGCGAGCTCGTTCTTGTTCTCGCTGCAATAGAAGTAGGTGGGCGAGCGCTGGAGCATGGTCACGTGCGCGGCCTTTTCGGCAAAGGCCGGGATTACCGTGGCGGCGGTTGCGCCCGAGCCGATCACCAGCACCTTCTTGCCGGTATAGTCGATCTTGGGATCCCACAGCTGGGCGTGAATCAGCTTGCCCTTGTAGCGGTCCATCCCCGGCCAGTCGGGCATGTAGGGCTTTTCGTGATCGTAATAGCCCTGGCACATCCACAGGAAGTTGGCGGTAAAGCTGACTTCGGCCCCATCGCTGGAGCGAACCGCGTCGACGGTCCACAGGTTGGTCTTGCTGTCCCAGGCGGCGCGGGTGATGCGGTGACCATAGCGGATGTGCGGGCCAATCCCGTTCTCCTCGATCACCTCGCCCATATAGCGCAGGATCTCTTCCGAAGTGGCGATCGGGGCGCCGATCCACGGTTTGAAGCGATAGCCGAAGGTATAAAGATCGCTGTCCGAACGGACGCCCGGATACTTGTGCGTTTCCCAGGTCCCCCCGAACGTGTCCTTCATCTCCAGGATGACATAGGACTTGCCGGGGCTCTGCTCCTGCAGGTGATAGGCCGAGCCGATCCCGGAAATCCCGGCGCCGACGATCAGCACGTCGACATGGTTTGCGGCTTGGGCGGCTGAACTGGCAGTGGCAACAGCGCTCATCGGCGAATCTCCTCCCGGGCACTTAACCGTGCGATTAAGCGCTCAATGGAGCCTGTTGCCAAGCCCGTAATTGATGCGGGTCAATCTGTCGTCAGGGGACGCGGCGCAATGCCAGCAGGCGCGGCTTGATCGCACTGTACACCCGCATGGATTCTCCCTCTGATCGTGCGCACATCCTGGACCGGAGCAGGACAAACCGCGATATCCAAACAGGTAGGAAGTGCTTGATTGACTTGGCTCATTGGATAGATTCCAGCAGCTATGGCGCGCTCGCTCACACTTGACCTGTTCGATCGGACAATCGCAGACATCTATGAATCTGCGCTCGATCCCGCGCATTGGGATGTCGCGCTTGGCGGGATGATCAATCACGTCGCTCCACCCCATTGGGATGTTGCCTTTCTGCTGTGGGAGCGGATTGCCCCTCCTGGCGGACGGTTCGTCGGCGCGTTCGGGGTGAACGATTTCGCCCGCGAAGGCTATGTTCATGCCTTTGCCGGGCGCCACCCGTGGAGCATTTATGCCCATGCCCAGGAAGTCGGCACACTGGTTCACACGGATGAAATCGTTCCGCGTGCAGAATTCCGTGAGAGCGACCTCTACAAGCAGTTCCTCTCCGCCTGGGGGATCGACGCCGCTCTTATCGGCGCGGTTGACCGGTCGGGACCCGAGCGGCTCGGGCTGGTGGTTCCAGGTCCCGGTGACCAGGGTTCGGTCGAGGGACTTGCGGCGGCACTGCGCCGCTATCTGCCCCATATCAAGCGTGCCACGCGGATCAGTCGCAAACTGGGCGAGGCTAACCTGCGCGCCGCCAATGCCGAGACCGCGCTTGAGCACAGCCCCTGCGCGGTCCTCGTGCTGGGGAGGGATCTTGAGGTTCAGTTCGCCAACCAGCGCGGTGAAGCATTCGTTGCCGAAGGACACGGCGATTGTCGCGACGGGCGATTGCGGCTGCGCAACCCGTCTGCCCAGGCGGCGGTCGCAGCCCTTGCCGATGGCTCCGATACCAGCCCGAGCTTAGCCTTCGGGCTCGAACCCGAAGGATTGGAACCCTATCGGGTGCTGGCGATGCGGATTGAGACGCCGATTGCACAGACACTGTCTGGGCCGGTCGAAGGCGGTTCGGTGCTACTGGTCGCCACAGCGCACAGAGGCGGGGTGCGCGAAGGTGCGCTCGCTCGCTATGTTGAATGGTTCGGCTTTACGCCGAGCGAGGCGCGGCTCGCCGCCATGCTTGCCCAGGGCCAATCGCTCGAAGATTTTGCTGCCAATCGCGGGGTTACCATCAACGCTGGTCGGTTCCTCCTGAAGGGCGTTTTCGCCAAGACCGGGGCAAGCCGTCAGGCTGAACTGGTTGCGCTGCTGCGCGATGCGCCTGACGGCTGGATCGCGCGGCAAGAGGTTTCAGGATCCGCAACCTGACCCGTTCCAGCCGGGTCGGGGAGCGCGCCCGATTGCCGCGACAGCCGCACTTCCAGCATCGACAAAACGGGAGTGGGGCGATGAAGGCAAGTTTGCAAGGTTACAAGCTGGCCCCAAATCGCGCTCAATCATGTCGGCTCGAACGGGGGCCTGGAGTTTGCGCCTTCGCCAAGTTGGCGCTGCATGTAGAGCGTATCGAGCCAGCGGCCCTGTTTGCGCCCGATCCCGGACAGGCGGCCTGCAAGAGTGAAGCCCAGCCGTGCGTGCAAGGCTTCGGACGCCGGCTCGGCCCCGCCGATCACTGCTATCATCTGGCGAAAACCCGCAGCGGTGCAGGCTTCGATCAGCGCCGCAAGCAGCGCCTTGCCCACGCCCTGTCCGCGGGCAGCATCGCGGATGTAGATGCTGTCCTCACAGACAAACCGGTATGCGGCGCGATCGCGAAACTGCGTGGCATAGGCATAGCCGAGCATGGTCCCGTCCGCCGCTTCGGCGACCAGCCAGGGCCAGCCGGAGCCAAGCACCCGGTCCATGCGGCGGGTCATTTCGGCTGTATCAGGGGGCTCGGTTTCATAGCTCGCCGTGCCATGAAGCACATGGTGGGCGTAGATCTCCGCGATGGCGGGGCAATCGTCTGGTCGGGCCGGGCGGATCTGCATCGGTGCAGGATGGCCGCTCCAGCCCAGCCGTCAATCCCCGGCGATCGTCATTCCATCGACGCGGATCGTGGGAACATTGACCGCGCGGTGCCATTCCAGGTCATTGGCCGGGGTCAGCGCGGCGAACATGTCGATCAGGTTACCCGCGACGGTGAACTCGGCCACTGGCCCGGTGATCTTGCCATTCACGATCCGGAAGCCCGAGGCACCGCGGCTGTAATCGCCGGTCACGCCGTTGACGCCGTGGCCGATCAGTTCGTTGACGTAAACGCCATCAGCAATGTCGGCCATCAGCTCCTCGGGCGTGATCGTCCCGGCTTCAAGGTGCAGGTTGCTGGTGCCCACGCCCGGCGATCCGCCGGCGCCGCGCACCGCGTGGCCGGTCGGCGTCCCGCCCAGCTGGCGGGCGGCGGCACTGTCCATCAGCCAGCCGGTCAGGTGACCGTCCGCCACCAGTTCGCGCCGGGCAACGGGCAGGCCTTCGCCATCGAACGGACGCGAGGACAGGCCGCGCTGGCGCAGCGGATCGTCGACGATCGTCACCCCCGGCTTGAACAATTGCGCGCCGTCACGCTCGAGCAGGAAGCTGGCGCGGCGGGCGATGGCATTGCCTGACATGGCCCCGGTCAGG
Source organism: Sphingomonadaceae bacterium (assembly GCA_965284665.1). Taxonomy (GTDB): domain Bacteria; phylum Pseudomonadota; class Alphaproteobacteria; order Sphingomonadales; family Sphingomonadaceae; genus Novosphingobium. Next base: position 755,575 of record OZ260108.1, read on the forward strand.
TGCCCGATCAGCGAGCCGCCGACGCGCGGATCGAAGACCACTGGCAGCGGGCCGCTCTTGAGCCGGCCGGGGTTGAGGCGAGCGACGGCGCGGTCCCCGGCCATCTGGCCGATTTCCTCGGGTGCAGGCAAATCAGCCAGGTGCCGCGCGGTGCGCCAGCCATAGTCGCGCTGCATGGTGTCGCCCTCGCCGGCGATCACCACGGCGCTGATCCCGTGGCTGGTGCCGCCATAGGCGCCGGCAAACCCGTGGCTGGTAACCAGTGCCATGACCCGGCGGGCCAGGCTGGCCGAGCCGCCTTCGCTGTTGGTCACACCGGCCACGGCGCGCGCCGCATCCTCGGCGGCAAGTGCACGGGCCAGCAGGTCTTGCGGGCTCGGTTCGGCGCTGTCCTCAAGGTCAAGATCGGCAAGACCGTCGCGGTGCAGGAGCTCCTCAGGAGCGAGGCCAGCATACTGGTCCTCCGGCGCGGCCCGGGCCATGTCGACCGCGCGGGCCGCCAGTTCCTTGAGTGCAGCATCCGACAGGTCGCTCGAGCCGATCGAGGCCGAGCGGCGGCCGACAAAGACGCGCAGGTCCAGGTGTTCGCTTTCGCTGCGCTCGATATCTTCCAGCTTGCCGAGCCGGACCTGGACACCTTCGGACGAGCTGCCCGAATAGATCGCGTCAGCGGCATCGGCTCCGGCCTTGCGGGCAAGGTCGATCAGCGCGGCAGCGCGTTCCTGGGCGGCGGAAGGGGTCAGCATGCAGGGGTCACTCCGAAAGCGGAGTGGCCGATCTAGGTATTGCTGGGCAGAAGGGCAATCAGCTGAAAGCGATTGCCAGCAGCTTGAACACGCCGGTCACCACAAAGGGCAGGCCCAGCGCCAGAGCCCAGACCCAATTGCGATCGCGGCGATAGTAGGGAGCAAGGGCCGGATCGACCGCCTGGGCATCGGACAGGCGGTTCCAGCGGCGCTCGAACCGGCGGCAGGCCGGAATGATCGCAGCGACCAGAACGATCAATGCAAAATAGGGCAGCATCGAGCCGCTCTTGGCATTGAGCGCGCCCATGGTGACGAAGATCTGAAGACCGGTATAGGCCAGCAAGGCATAGGCGATGTGGTCACTCATCCGCTTGCGCCAGTCGAGCGGCTTGTCAGTGGCCTGAGCCGAAACGTCTGCGCGGTGCCATGCTTTGGCCATCAGCGATCCCCTAATCATTCCCCAGCGCCCCGGCGGTCTGTGCCACCATTCAGGACTAAGTGAGTAGAACACCGAAGGGCGCAGGGATCAACCCTCGTTTACCAATCGTCCGCTATGTCGTTCGTCGATGCCCCATGCACGAAACCTGCCAAATGGACCTTGCGCAGCTTGCCGAGCGGCGCGGTGCGCCCTAAACGGGCAGGTGCAATGACTGATACTGTCACTCAAGCCGCTGGGCCCAGTGCCGAATCTTCGCCGCCGCAGGGCGGGCTCGAAGTCATTTCGATCGCCAAGTCCTATGACAAGCGCGCGGTGTTGACCGATATCTCGCTGTCAGTGGCCAAGGGCGAAGTGTTGGGTCTGCTGGGGCCAAACGGGGCCGGCAAGACCACCTGTTTCTATTCGATCATGGGTCTGGTGCGACCCGATTCGGGCCGGATTCTGATGGACGGGGTCGATGTCACCAACCTGCCGATGTACCGGCGGGCGATCCTGGGCCTGGGCTACCTGCCCCAGGAAACCAGCATCTTTCGCGGCATGACGGTTGAGCAGAACATCAACTGCGTGCTCGAACTGGTCGAGCCCGATGCCGAAGTCCGCGCGGCGGAGCTGGAACGCTTGCTCGGCGAATTCGGCTTGGCTCGGCTCCGCTCCAGCCCGGCCATGGCGTTGTCGGGCGGGGAACGCCGCCGCGCTGAAATCGCCCGCGCCCTGGCGGCCAAGCCCTCGATCATGCTGCTGGACGAGCCTTTTGCCGGGATCGACCCGCTTTCGATCAGCGATATCCGTGATCTGGTGCGCGATCTCAAGCAGCGCGGGATTGGCGTGCTGATCACCGATCACAACGTCCGCGAGACGCTGGATATCTGCGACAAGGGCTGCATCATCTATGGCGGCCAGGTGCTGTTTGCCGGCAGCCCCGAGGCGCTGGTGGCGGACGAGAACGTGCGCCGGCTCTACCTGGGTGAGGGCTTCACGCTCTAGGGCTTCATCCAATGGCGCTCGGGCCCCGTCTTGACCTTCGGCAATCGCAATCGCTGGTGATGACGCCGCAGCTCCAGCAGGCGATCAAGCTGCTGGCGCTGTCAAATCTCGAGATCGAAACCTTCATTGGCGAGGCGCTGGAAAGCAATCCGCTGCTCGACATCGGGGAGGCAGCACCCGATGCTCCGGCGATCGAGGAAACCGCCGAGCTCCGCCGTACCACGCTGGAAACCTCCCCGGTGGACCAGCTGGTGTCCGAAGGCCGCGCCGCCGATGACCGGCCGCTCGATATCGATCCGACCGCGCTAGATCGTGACCGCGATACGGGTGACGGCGAGCGCGGCAGCGGCGACTGGAGCGCCGACCAGCGGATCGGCCCGGCCGGCGAGGGCGGGCTTGATATCGATGAACGCGGCGAGGGCGAAAAGGACCTGGCCACCCACCTGCATGATCAGCTTGGGGCCCAGGCGCGCGATCCGCGGCTGGCCTTCATTGCCCGCTACCTGATCGATCAGCTGGACGACGCGGGCTACCTCCCCGTCACCCTGCGCGAAGTGGCCGGAGATTTGGGTGTTCCCCTGGCCGAGGCCGAGGCGGCGCTGGCGCTGGTCCAGTCGCTCGATCCGACCGGGGTCGGCGCGCGGTCGCTCGGCGAATGCCTGGCGCTCCAGGCGATCGAGGCGGACCGCCATGATCCGGCCATGGCCCGCCTGCTCGAAAATCTTGATCTGCTCGCCCGCGGCGAGCTGCCCCGGCTCAAGCGGATGTGCGGGGTCGATGACGAAGACTTCGCCGACATGCTGGCCGAACTGCGCGCCTATGATCCCAAGCCCGGCCTGCGCTTCAATCGCGGCGGCGGCGATGCGGTGGTGCCCGATGTTCTGCTGGCACCACGGGCCGATGGCGGCTGGGACGTCAGCCTGAACCAGGCAACGCTGCCGCGGCTGATCGTCAACCGCAGCTACTATGTCGAGATGCGCGGCGCCTGTGATGACAAGTCGGCGCGAGCCTGGCTGTCAGACAAGCTGGCGGATGCCAACTGGCTGATCAAGGCGCTGGACCAGCGGCAGAAAACGATCCTGAAGGTGGCGAGCGAGATCGTGACGCAGCAGGACGGCTTCTTCCGCCATGGCGTCTCACAACTGCGGCCGCTGACCCTGCGGACCGTGGCCGAGGCGATCGGCATGCATGAATCGACCGTCAGCCGGGTCACCTCGAACAAGTACCTGCACTGCCCGCGCGGCACGTTTGAGCTGAAGTACTTCTTCACCTCGGGCGTCGGCGCGGTCGATGGTGAGGGCGGAGCCTCGGCCGAAGCGGTCAAGGCCGCGATCAAGGCGCTGATCGATGCCGAGGATCCCAAGGCGATCCTGTCGGACGATACGCTGGTCGATCTGCTCAAGGCCAAGGGTTTCGATCTCGCCCGCCGCACCGTTGCCAAATACCGCGAGGCGATTGGCCTCGGTTCATCGGTTCAGCGCCGCCGGCAAAAGGCGCTGGCGGGAATGCGCTGAGGCGCTAGTCTCTCCTGATCTGACAGGGAGAGTCTCCATATGAAACTGCACTTGCTGGCCGCCGCTGCGCTGGCCACCGTTCTGGCCGCCCCCGCGCTGGCCGACCAGGTCGAATACCGGGCGCTGATCCAGGAACGCGATGTCGGCCACCTCAAGCTCGACCGGCAGGGGCAGAAGATTGCGGTTGATTACAACATCAAGCAGAACGGGCGCGGGCCGACCATCACCGAAGCGGTCACGCTGGACAAGGATGGCGCACCGACCGCCTGGACCATCACCGGTCGCACCACCTTCGGCAATGCCGTCAACGAAAGCTTCAAGCGCACGGGGGCCGGGGCCGAATGGCGCGACCTGTCAGGGCCGGGGCGAATCAAGGGCAAGGATGCGCCGCGCTATTATTCGACGCAGAACGGATCGCCGCTTGATGTGGCCATGCTGGCCAAGGCGCTGCTGGCCGACGCTGATCGGACCATGGCCGTCGCCCCTGGCGGCACCGCCCGGCTGACCGAGCGCGACCGCCGCAGCTTCGATGGCCCCGAAGGCAAGCTGGAAGTCGTGACCTACGAGTTGTCCGGCCTGTCGCTCAACCCGACCTATGTCACGCTGGACGCGAAGGGTGATCTGTTTGCGCTGTCGAGCGCGGGCTTTATCCTGGCGCGCAAGGGTTATGAGCGCGCCGCCGACAAGCCGCTGCGCGACCTGGCGGAGAAACTGGCCTCGGGCCGCTTCGCCCAGCTCCAGAGCGAGAGCGCCAAGCGGTTCTCCGGCCCGGTCCGGATCCGCAATGTCCGCATCTTTGACCCCAAGGCCAAGGCGCTATCGGCGCTGAGCGACGTGGTCGTCTCGGGCAATCGCATTTCCGGCGTGGTCCCGGCGGGCAGCGTCGCCACACCGGGTGAGACTACGGTCGAAGGTGAAGGCGGCACGCTGGTGCCGGGCCTGTTCGAAATGCACGGCCACATGGGCCAGGAAGATGCACTGATGAACGTGCTGGCCGGGGTTACCTCGGTCCGCGACATGGGCAACCGCAACGAAGTGCTCGATACGCTGATCGATCGGATCGGCAAGGGTGAGGTGGCCGGTCCGCGGATCACGCGCTCGGGCTTTATCGAGGGCAAGAGCCCGTTCAGCTCGGCCACCGGCAAGCTGGTGGCGAGCGAGGCCGAAGCGATTGACGCAGTGCGCTGGTATGCGGCGCGCGGCTACAACCAGGCCAAGCTCTACAACTCGATGGACCCGAAGTGGGCGCCAAACGTTGTCGCGGAGGCCAAGCGGCTGGGCCTGCGCGTTTCCGGCCACGTCCCGGCCTTTTCCAGCGCCGACGAGATGATCGCCGCCGGCTTTGACGAGATCACCCACGTCAACCAGCTGATGCTGGGCTGGGTGCTCAACCCGGGTGAGGACACCCGCACCCTGTTCCGCTTCACTGCCCAGGCCCGCTTCCCGGGGCTTGATCTCAAGTCGGACAAGGTGACCAAGACGCTCGATGCCATGGTCGCCAGGAAGGTCGCGCACGAGCCGACCATCGCGATCCACGAACTGGGCCTCACGGCGCTTGATGGCGTGCCCAATCCGGGAGCGGTGGACTATATCGACCACATGCCGCCGGCCGAGCAACGCCAGCTGAAACAGGCCCTGTTCGGGGCGGATACGCCCAAGCAGCGCGCTGACTATGTTGCGGCCTTTGCCAAGATCAAGGAAACCCTGGCCGAGATGCACCGCCGCGGGATCATGCTGATCCCCGGCACCGATCTGGGCGGCGGGTTCACTTATCACCGCGAGCTGGAACTGTTCGGCCAATTGGGCATGACCCCGGCCGACGTGCTGAGCCGCGCCACGCTGGAGATGGCGCAGTACCTGCATCAGGACCAGGCGCTGGGCAGCATTGAGCGCGGCAAGCTCGCGGACTTCTTCCTGATCCCCGGCGATCCGACCAAGGACCTGAAGGCGATCAAGACGATCCGCATGGTCTCGCGCGGCGGCACGGTCTACTTGCCCGATGAAGTCTATGCCAAGCTCGGAATCAAGCCCTTCGGCACCCCGGTGAAGATCGCCGCGCCGAAAAACTGATCCAGCTCATCCTGCAGCTTCCTGAGCGGCGGCATCCAAGCCGGATGCCGCCGCTTCTGCGCTGAACCGTACATTTGGCGCGCCGCTTGGTGCGGGAGGCGGGAACTACGAGTGGCCTGAAGCGTTGAGCATCCCGCGGGGCAGGCTGCCCGCATGATGCGGGGCGGCCAATCGTAGGAGACGCATCATGAAATCCAAGCTTCTCATCCTTATCAGCGCCGCAGCACTTCCGCTGGGCGCATGTTCGACCATGGAAAACGATCGGACGCTGTCGACCGCAGCCACGGGCGCGGCGATTGGCGCTGCCGGTGGGGCCGGTGTTGCCGCCATTGCCGGCGGCGATCTGCTGACTGGCGCACTGATCGGCGGTGCGGTCGGCGGCCTGGCTGGCGCAATCTGGGCTGACCGCGACGGCGATGGCCGGGCCGACGGCTATGTCCAGAACGGCCAGTATTATGCTGGTGCGCCTTCCGGCAATTCCTATCAATCGGCAACTGCTGCTCCGGCGCGCCGCTGCCCTTCGACGCTAGGCTCGGCTGCGACCGGTGCGGCGATCGGCGGGGCAGCCGGCGCCGGGGTCGGTGCTGCTGCAAGTGGCATCAGCGTGCTGGAAGGCGCGGTGGTCGGCGCTGCGGTGGGCGGGCTGACCGGAGCAATCTGGGCCGATTCCAACAATGACGGCTGCGTCGATGGCTACTACCGCGAGGGCCAGTACTATTCCGGCGCGCCGACCGCCCAGCCGGTGCATACCCACCACATGAGCGGTGAGCGCGGGTAGGGCAAGTTGTCCAACTGGCCTTGTTCGAGGAACCGGACTGCGTGGCTGCTCCCCGTCGCCTTGGTGGCGGGGACGGTCGCTGCAGTTCCTGCGCAGGCCCGCAGTCCGGCTGAGCTTGCGGCACCCGCGGGCGACCGGGCCTTGCGCGTCGAGATCGGCAAGCGCGTAAGCAAGGACCTGCGCGCGTTCTACGCTGCGCGCGGCAATCGGCCACTGTGGATCGGGGTTGATGGAAGGCCGCAGGCTGCGGCCACGATCCTCCTGCGCCAGCTGGAAGCCGCCGATCTCGATGGCCTCAAGCCGAAGACCCTCAGGCCTGGCAACCTCAAGGATGCGCTGGCCAATGCCCGCGCCAAGGATGTCGCCAGTCTCGCCAAGGCTGAACTTAGCGCGTCGCGGGCCTATGTCCGCTTCGTCCAGGCACTGCGCAAGGCGCCGCACGCGCCGATGATCTATGAAAGTGACGCGCTGGCCCCGGTTGTACCGACAACGGGCGCGGCGCTGCAGCGCGCGGCGGCCGCAAAATCGCTGGTTGGCTACCTGCAGGAGATGGGCTGGATGCACCCCTTCTACGCGCCGCTTCGCGCCGCGCTGGGCAAGCCCGGCTACAATGCTGAGCAGCGTCGAATCGTCCAGATCAACATGGACCGCGTTCGCGCCTTGCCGCCGATTGCGGAAGGGCGCTGGGTACTGGTCGATGCCGCCGCAGCGCGGCTGTGGATGTATGATGGCAGCAGGCTGGCCGGCACGATGAAGGTCGTGGTTGGCAAGCCGGAGACCCAGACCCCGGCCATGGCCGGTTTCCTGCGCTATGCCATCGTCAATCCATACTGGAACCTGCCGGACGACCTGATGCCCAGCCGGATCACGGAAAAGGCCATCGCCAATGGCCCCGGCTATATCAAGTCGAGCGGCTATCAGGTTCTCGCCAGCTGGGACGAGGATGCCCCGGTACTTGATCCCGCTGAGGTCGATTGGCAGGCGGTTGCGGCGGGTCAGCAGGTGGTCCGCGCGCGGCAACTGCCGGGACCGGCCAACTTCATGGGCGCGGTCAAGTTCATGTTCCCGAACGAGCAGGGCATCTACCTGCACGACACGCCTGAGCGCGATCTGCTGGTGAAAGACGCGCGCTATTTCAGCAATGGCTGCGTTCGGCTCGAGCAGGCGGGCAAGCTGGGCCGCTGGTTGCTCGGAAAGCCGCTGCCGCGCTCAAAAACGCCGGAGAAGCGGGTCGAGCTGCCGGTCCCGGTGCCGATCTACATCACCTACCTGACCGTAGCGCCGGAAGGGACTTCGATCCGCTTTCGGCCTGATGTCTATGGGCGCGATTTCGCCCCCTCGCGGGTGGCGGTAAGGCAGCCGCGCTGAAAAGGACTGGCGCTTCCCTGCCGCCCGTTGCAGCATGGCTGACAGGGCCGCAAAATACGGGGGCGGGGATGAATTGGTGGATCTGGGGCAGCGCGGCGGCGCTCTATCTCGTGTTCCGGTTGTGGTACGACAACTGGCGCGGACCATTGTCCAAGGCCGAGATCGACGCCTTCTTTACCGAGGTCCACGGCAAGTATGGCGGCGGCAATGATCCGGCAGTGCTGCGCGCCTTCCTGGAGGCCGATGACGGCAAGGAATTCGTCATGCTCAACCTGGTCAAGGTTGAACCAGGCATGGTGATCGATCCGCAGACCGGCAAGGAGCTGACTGGGCGCGAGGCCATGCGGCGCTATTCCGATCCGTTTGTCCGCGCCTTGATTGCCAAGGGTGGGCATCCCGGCATGGTTGGCCGCAAGGTCGGCCCCTATGTCGATGCCTGGCAGGTTGAGGGCGATCCGGGCTGGTCGATCTTCGGGCTGATGCGCTATCGCAGCCGGCGCGACCTGATCCGGCTGGCCGGCGACCCGCGCTTTGCCGAAATTCACCCCTACAAGTTGCTGGGCATCCCGGTGACCTTCAGTTTCCCGACGCAGCGCGAGCTGTCGGTCTATCTGGGGCCACGGGTCTGGGTGGCGCTGGTGCTGGCGCTGGTGGCGGCGCTGTTGCAGCTGGCGCTGGGTTAAAACGGACGTTCGCCGCGCCAGTTGCCCGGCTGGGCATAGCGGCAGACCAGCACGTCTTCCTCGGCACCGGCCGCGATGGCGCAGCCGACCTTGCCCGTATTGCGCCAGACGATCTGGGTATAGTGGCCCACGTCCTCGACCCGGCCAGTGCGGCTGTTGTTGGGGAAGACGCCCGGGACAAAGTGTTGCTTCTCGCGCAGCCAGGCATCGACCTTCGCCTCGACCGAGAAATAGCCTCGCGTCCCGGCCCACAGGTTTTCACCCTGGGGATTGCGCGGGTTGAACGGGGCATGTTCGAACCGGCCGGTGTTGGCCAGGGTAACAGCCCACTGGCGGGCCGAAGCGGCCAGCGCCGGATCCCAGGCCATCGGTGCCAGCCCCAGGGCGGCGCGTTCGCGGTTCTGCGCGGCAAGGACGCGTTGTTCGAAATTGCTCGACAGGTCGGTTGCACCCAGCAGCACGGGTGCAGCCAGGGCCAAGGCCCCGCCCAGCATCTTCCGCAGTGTCCGTGGTCCAGCCATCGCGTCCAGCCCGAGTTGCAAACACGGGGATGGTACGGGGGGATTGGTTAAGAGGTTGTCAGTGCGGGAAGGTTAACCCCGCGGTTACGCTGTTTTCCCGGGTCCAGTCGCCGGATCGGCCAGGATGAACACTTCGGTGCCCATGTCGGCAACGCGGTAAAGCAACTCGGCAAAGCGCCGCGGCACGCCCAGGCAGCCGTGGGTCGCGCCATTGGCGCGGACGCGGCTGGCATGGATCGCGATGCCATCGTCAGTCAGACGCAACATGTAGGGCATCGGCGCATCGTAGCTGCGCGAATAGTGGTCGGTCGCCTTGGCAATCACCTTGAAGGCGCCCTTCGGCGTGGGCTTATCGGGCGCGCCATACAGGATCACGGCGGTGCCGATCTCATCCTCGCCGCGGAACACCGAAATCAGCTGGCGGGCCAGGTCGATCCGGATCCAGACCAGTCCGGCGCCAGCCCCGCTCTCATCCCAGACAAAGTCGCCGTAATTGAGCTTTCCGGGCACATCGAGCAGGCTGCGCACGGCGCGCACCTGACCGCTGGGTAGGGCCAGCTTCGGTCGGGCCTGGTCCGGATAGGTGATCCGGGCCTGGTCGGCTCGGGCCAGTTCTTCGGTAGCAGCGCGCCCGTCCAGACGGGCTTCGGCGTCGCGGCGTTGCTGCAGATGGCTGAGCGTCAGCAAGCCCAGCAGTAAGGCAATCAGGGCGATGGTGACGGACCGCTTGGACTTCATCCGGGCGATCGGTTCAGCCAACACTCGCCGCGGGGGTCCGGCGGCGACGCAATTGCAGGCCGATCAGGGCGACCCCGGCAATCATCATGATCCAGGTGGCCGGTTCGGGTACTGGCGTTACAACCGGCGGAGGCGGCGGGGGATTTCCACCCCCGCTGCTGCCACCGCCGCCGCCGCTGCCGCCTCCGCCCGGCGGGATGATTCCGCCCGAAGATCCGGGCAAGCCGGGGATCGGTAGCGGCACGGGAGCAATCCCGCCGCCCGGCCCACCGGCCGCGGGGCTAGCGCCGGGCCCAATCGCGGCCGCGACCTGTTCGGGCAATGCAGCGGGCGCTGGTTGACCAGCTGTGCCCGGACGCTCCAGCACGGGTGAGAGCACCCGTTCGCTCGGCTGCCAGGTGGTAAGGTGCGGTTTTGACGAGGTCAGGGCGCCGGGGCCGCGCTCACCGGGAGAACGTCCGGAAAAGATCGAGGCGGGATCGCGCAGGGCTTCGCGCAGGACAGTGCCGCCCTGGGCCGCGAGCTGGTTTGCCGAACCGCTGGGAGGCAAGACGGCAAGCCACGCAAACATTGCGCAACCATACATGATTCGCCGCCGAGACATTGAGAACACTACACCTTGTTAGCTTCTGCGCTTAATTAGCAGAACGTCGGTGTGCCAACTAGTGTTCCTGATCGATTGCGCGATCAGGAAAATCTACCAGTCTTGAAACGGAACAGCCGGAAACTGGCTGGTTAATGGCTCAGGCTTCGAGCTCGATGTCCCAATAGAGCCAGTCGCGCCAGGTCTCATGCAGGTAGTTGGGCGGAAAGGCGCGGCCGCGTTCCTGCAGGTGCCAGGAGGTAGGCCGGATTGGCTCTACCAGCAGCGGCATCCCGGCCTGTTTCGGGGTTCGGCCGCCCTTCTTGAGGTTGCAGGGACCGCAGGCCGTGGCAACATTTTCCCAGCTGGTCCGCCCGCCCAGCCGCCGCGGGATCACGTGATCGAAGGTCAGGTTGTGCGGACTGCCGCAGTACTGGCAGGCAAACCGATCGCGCAGGAACAGGTTGAACCGCGTGAAGGCCGGAAACTCGCTGGGCTTCACATATTGCCGCAGCGCGATGACCGACGGGATCGGCATGGTCCAGCTGGGTGAGTGGACCTCGCGTGCATAGCTGGCGACAATATCGACCCGTTCCAGGAACACGGCCTTGATCGCGGTCTGCCAAGGCCACAGGCTCAGTGGATAGTAGGACAGCGGGGTATAGTCGGCATTGAGCACCAGGGCCGGACAATCGGACAGATTGCGGGAGGGGTCCTCCGACGCGCTGCGGAACCGGGCCGCGCGCTCGATCAGCTCCGCCTTGAGCATGGCTCCTGGTAGCAACTTGGCATGACGGTTTGGCGACTACCCATAGGGGCAACAGAACATGGGGCGCTTTGCTCCGTCAAGCCTTGCTTCCGGGCACAATCCACAGGCAAGAGGGCCAAGTGATCCGGACCCGCTTCGCCCCCAGCCCCAATGGCCAGCTCCACCTGGGCCATGCCTATGCGGCGGTTGTGGCGCACGATCTGGCGCGGGCGCGCGGCGGCGAATTTCTGCTGCGGATCGAGGATATCGACGGGACCCGCAGCCGGGCCGAGCTGGTGCCGGAGATCCTGGCAGACCTCGAATGGCTCGGGCTCACCTGGGATGGGCCGGTGGTGTACCAGTCCAGCCGCCTCGAATCCTATGCCGCGGCGGCGGAGCGGCTGAAGGCGCTCGGTCTGCTTTATCCCTGCCAGTGCACCCGGGCTGAAGTGCTGGCCGCTACAGTAGAACTGGGTCCGGATGGGCCGGTCTATCGGGGCACCTGCCGGGGCCGGGATGTCGATCCGCAAGGTGCCGCCTGGCGGCTCGACATGGCGAAGGCAGCAGCCTTGGCCGGTCCGCTCGAATGGCTGGATGAATTGGCGGGAGTGCAAGTTGCTGCCCCTCAGCAGTTCGGCGATGTCGTGCTGCTGCGCAAGGAAGCGCCCGCCAGCTATCATCTGGCCGCCACACTGGACGATGCGGCCGACGAGGTGACACTGGTAACGCGCGGGCTGGATCTGTTTGCCGCCAGCCATGTCCACCGCCTGCTCCAGGCGCTGCTCGATCTGCCAGTGCCGGTCTGGCACCATCATCCGCTGCTGTGCGAGGCTGATGGCCGCAAACTGGCCAAGCGGCGCGGCTCGCCCGCCCTGGCCGACCTGCGCAAGGCAGGTGAAGACGGACCAGCCGTGGCTGCAGCGCTGCGCATGGACCAATTCCCTACTGGCCTTTGCCTTGGGGCAGGCGTAGGAATCGGGGCATGTGCTATGTTCTGATTCCCGTTCTCCTGATCGTCATGGTCATGGTTGTCATCAGCCTCGTCAAAGGCATCGTGGCCTTCATGCAAAGCACGCGTGAGGATCTGGAGCGGGGCGAAAGCGCCGGGCCGAGCGAGATGCAGCTCAAGCAGAACAAGATGATGTACGCCCGGATCATGTACCAGGGCATCGCCGTGGTCATTGTCGCGATCCTGCTGTTCGCCAGCCGCTGAGCCGCGCTGAACCTTGGTCAAGCTCAACAAGATCTATACCCGCACCGGCGATGACGGGACGACCGGTCTCGTCGATGGCTCGCGCCGCGCCAAGCATGACGCGCGGATGGAAGCAATCGGCTCGGTCGATGAAGCCAACAGCCTGATCGGTTTTGCCGTGGCGGCGCCCGGCGGTGTCGATGTGCACGAAGCGGCCCTGATCCGGATCCAGAATGACCTGTTCGACCTGGGCGCTGACCTTGCCACGCCGGGTGAGGACTTTGCCCCGTCCGAAATGGTGCTGCGGATCATTCCGGCCCAGGCTGAATGGCTGGAGCGGCAGATTGACGCGCTGAACGAGGCTATGGCGCCGCTAACCAGTTTCATCCTGCCGGGCGGGACCGAGGCGGCGGCGCGGGTCCACCTGGCCCGCGCGACCGTGCGCCGGGCCGAGCGGGCGGCAACGGCGCTGGCAGTGATCGAGCCGGTCAATCCGGCGGCCTTGGCCTATCTTAACCGCCTGTCGGATTATCTCTTTGTCCTGGCCCGCGCGCTCAATGCCAGCGGTGCAGGCGATGTGCTGTGGGTACCCGGCCAGTCCCGCTAAATTGCCGCTAGCCAAGCCGCCGCGCCGCCGCTAGGCAGCGCCCCTTGCTGCAAGTGCGAAGGGGATTTTCGATGCGGACAGTGGCGGTAATCGGCGCAGGACAGATGGGCACGGGGATTGCCCAGACCGTCGCGCAATTCGGCATGAAGGTGCTGCTGGCCGATGTCGACCTGGCCCGGGCCGAAGCCGGCCGCGCCAAGATTGATCAGGCCCTGGGCAAGCTGGTCGGCCGCGGCAAGATCACCCCTGATGAGGCTACCGCCGCGCTGGGCCGCATCACTGCTGTGCCTGACTATGCCCCGATGATCGAGGCCGAACTGATCATCGAGGCTGCGACCGAAAAGGAAGAGATCAAGCACCGCATCTTCGCCGAAGCCGGCAAGGTGCTGGGCACCGATGCGATCATGGCCTCCAATACCAGTTCGATCCCGATCACGCGCATGGCGGTCAGCTCGCCCGATCCGGCGCGCTTCATTGGCCTGCACTTCTTCAACCCGGTCCCGGTCATGGGGCTGATCGAGGTGATCCCGGGCCTCGCCACCTCCAAGGAAACCGTCGCCCGCACCCGGGCCTTTGCCGAGGGGCTATCCAAGCAGGTGGTGCTGGCCGAGGACGAGCCGGGTTTCGTGGTCAACCGCATCCTGCTGCCGATGATCAACGAAGCGGTCTTCGTGCTGGGCCAGGGCACGGCCAGTATTCCCGATATCGACAAGGGCTGCCGCCTGGGCCTCAACCACCCGATGGGGCCGCTCGAACTGGCCGATTTCGTCGGGCTCGATACCTGCCTCGATATCGTCAAGGTGCTCTACAACACCACCGGCGACAGCAAGTACCGCCCCGCGCCGCTGCTGGTGAAATATGTCGAGGCCGGCTGGCTCGGCCGCAAGACCGGTCGGGGCTTTTACGACTACACCGGCGAAGTGCCGGTCCCGACCCGCTAATTTCTACGGGAAAACACCAGTTAGCGCTTGCAGAAGAGCCGCCGCGCTATAGCAAGCGGCCATGGGATCGCTGGACAGGCTAATCAGGTCGCGCATCGCCCAAGGGACGGCGATGGGCTTCTATGGCCTGGGCATCCAGATCCTGATCCAGCTGGCTTCGGTGCCGCTGTTCACCATCCACTGGGGGCTGGGCGGCTATGGCGTCTGGCTGATCCTGTTCAGCGTCCCCTCGCTGCTGGCCATGGCCGATTTCGGACTGACCACGGCCGGAGCCAATACGATGGTTGCCGCCGTGGCCCAGGGCGATCGGCCGCGCGCCGCACGGATCCATTCGGCCTTGCGGACGATCACCCTGCTCGTCAGTGCCGTGCTGCTGGTGCTGACGGCAGTGGCCGTCTTGCTGGTCTGGCCAGGCGCACTCGATCTCGGGGGCCATTTCCCGCCGGAACAGGTGCGCAAGGCAGTGGTCTTTCTTGCCCTCTACGGTGTCCTTGCGCTGGTCAACGGCGTGACGCTGGCCGGTTTCCGGGCCGCCGATGCCTTTGCCTTCAGCGGGACGGTCTATCAGACGATGCTGCTGGCCGAGGCGGGCTGCGCGCTGCTGGTCCTGGCACTGGGCGGCAGCCTGGCCGAAGTGGCCCTGGCCTATTTCCTGGCCCGGCTGACCGGAACGGTGATCTTTTCGGCCCTGCTGCACCGGCGCGCAGCCTGGCTGCCCGGCCTGACCCTGGCGGTCGATTGGGCGGAAGTGCGCGCCCTGCTGCGCCCCGCGCTCGCTGCGGTTGTGCTGCCGGGAGGGCATGCCATCGCGCTGCAAGGTTCGGTCATGGCGCTGGGGGCCATCGCCGGACCGGCGGCCGTCCCGGCCTATACCGTGGCCCGGACGCTCAGCCGCACAGCACTGCAGTTCGCGATGCGCTTCAACATCGCTTCGATGCCGCGCTTCACGATTGCCAGCGCCCAGGGCGATCAGGACCGGGTGGCCGATCTGGTCCTGCTCAACCTGGTGGTTAGCGCGCTGTTCGTGATCCCCGCGGCGGCGGCGATCGTGCTGCTGGGCCAGCCGATCGTGGCGCTGTGGACCGGCCACCGGGTTGAGGTCAGCCTGCCGCTGCTGGTGGCGATGGCGGCAGCGATGCTGGGCAATGCCGGCTGGGTGCCACTGTCCAACCTGCTGCTGGCGATCAATCGCCACGCCTCGTTCACTTATGCCATGCTGGTCGTCTCGATCCTTGCGGTCGGGCTGGGGGCGGCGCTGGTTGGCAGCTCTGGTGCGCTCGGCATGGCCGTGGCGATGGTCGCTCTGGAACTGGTCATGGTCGGCTGGGTCTGGTGGCAGGCGCGGCGCAATGGCCTGATCGACTATCCGGCGCTGGCGCGGATGGCGGACAAGTATGCGGCGCAGCTGCGGGCCGGGAAACTGTTCAACGGGGATAACGGGCAATGAAGGCAGTCATTCTGTGCGGCGGGCAGGGGACCCGGATCCGCGACGTGGCGGACGATATTCCCAAGCCAATGATCCGCATCGGCGAGCGGCCGATCCTGTGGCATATCATGAAGACCTATGCCGCCAGCCAGGTGACCGAATTCGTGCTGTGCCTGGGTTACAAGTCATGGGCGATCAAGGAATACTTCCTTAACCTGCGCGCCCAGGTTTCCGACCTCACGATTACCCCCGGCGGTGGACTGCTTTTTGGCGATACGCCATTCCCGGAGGCGGATTGGCAGATCCACCTTGCTGAGACGGGTCTCGCCGCGCAGACCGGCGCGCGGCTGTGGCGGGTGCGCGACCGGCTGGCGGGCGAAGACCAGTTCTGCCTGACCTATGGTGACGGGGTGGCCGATCTGGACGTCGCCCAAGTGATCGAATTCCACCGCCGCCACGGCAAGATCGCGACCCTTACCGGGGTCCGCCCGCCGGGCCGGTTCGGGGTGCTGACCACCGATGGCCCGCAGGTCACCAGCTTTTCGGAAAAGCCGCAGACCGGCGAAGGCCTGATCAACGGGGGCTACTTCGTCTTCTCGGGCCGGGTGTTCGACTATCTCGATGACCGCGAGGACCTGATCCTGGAACAGGAACCGCTCCAGCGGCTGGCCGCCGATGGGCAGCTGATGCTGTTCGAGCACGAAGGTTTCTGGCAGCCGATGGATACCTACCGCGAATGGCGCCTGCTCAACGCGCTGTGGGAAAGCGGCACGGCGCCCTGGGTGCGGTGATGTTCGGGCAGGCGTATCAGGGCAAGACCGTGCTGGTCACCGGCCACACCGGGTTCAAGGGTTCATGGCTGTGCCTGTGGCTTGAGCAGCTTGGCGCAAATGTGGTGGGTTATGCGCTCGATCCGCCGACCACGCCGGCGCTGTTCGATCAGGCCGGAGTAGCGAGCGGGATCGCGGACCGGCGCTGTGACGTGCGCGATGCGGCGGCACTGGCGCGGGTTGTGGCCGAGGTCCGGCCGGACTTCGTCTTCCATCTGGCCGCCCAGCCGCTGGTGCTGGACAGCTATGCCGCCCCGGCCGAGACCTTTGCCACCAATGTTACCGGGACGATCAACCTGTTGGAGGCGCTGCGTGCTGCGGGGCGGCCGGTGGCGGTAGTGATGGTGACGACCGACAAGGTCTATCGCAACCTTGAAACCGGGCACGCCTTTGCCGAGGACGATCCGCTGGGCGGGCATGACCCCTACAGCGCCAGCAAGGCCGCGATGGAGATTGCCATCGCCTCGTGGCGCAACAGCTACTTCGCACCGGCGCGGCTGGCCGAACATGGCATTGCCATGGCCGCGGCGCGGGCCGGCAACGTGATCGGCGGCGGGGACTGGGCGGCCAATCGGCTGGTGCCCGATCTGGCCCGTGCGCTGGCCGGCAATGCGCCGGTCCGCCTGCGCCATCCCGGTGCGCTGCGGCCCTGGCAGCATGTGCTGGAGCCACTCGCGGGCTACCTGCGGCTGGGGGCGCTGCTGGCCGGAGCGGACGCCGGGAACTATACCGAGGCCTGGAACCTGGGGCCGCATCCGGAAGACATCCGTCCGGTCGGCGCTTTGGCTGAGGCCGTGCTCGATGCCTGGGGACGGTCCGGCTGGGAAGCGGCTGGCGCCGACGATGCACCGCACGAGGCAGGACTGCTGCGGCTGTCAATCGACAAGGCGTTGGCGCGGCTGGGCTGGGCGCCCACCTGGGATTTCGCCGAAACGGTGACCCGCACCGCCGCTTGGTATCGCACCGTGCTGGCCGATCCCGGTGCCGCGCGCGCTGCCTGTTTGGCAGACCTTGACAGTTACGCGGCCACCGGCCGCGCGCGCGGCATGGCGTGGGCCGCATGAGCCATTGCGGCCGATTTCTGGCGACGGATACCGCGCGGGGGCTGCGCGGCGCGCGGGTCCTGCTGACCGGCAGCAGTGGCTTCGTGGGCAGTCACCTGACCCGGCAGGCACTGGCTGCGGGGCTTGATCTTCACCTGCTGGCGCGCCGGCCCACGGACCTACCGGGCGCTGCTGTCCATCTGGCTGACCTCAGGGACCGGGCGACGGTCCATGCCGTCGTCAAGGCGGTGCAGCCTGATGTGGTGCTCAACCTTGCGTCACCGGGCGTTGCCTTTGGAACCGCCGATTTTCAGGAGATGGTGACCACGCTGGCGCTTGGGGCGGAAGCGCTCCTGTCGGCTTGCGCAGAGCTGCCGCGCGCGGCGCATGTGGTGCACGTCGGCACGGGCTTCGAATATGCCGATTCCAACCAGCCTTTGCGAGAGGTCGATCCGATCATGCCGTCAGCGACGCGCTATGGCGCGGCGAAAGCGGCGGCCAGTGCGGTGGTGGGCGGATTCCGGGGGGTCTTGCCGATCACCTTGCTGCGCCCGTTCAACATCTACGGGGCCGGGGACGCTGCCCCACGGATCGCGCAGTTCATCGTTGCCAGCGCGCGGCGCGGCGAGCCGGTCAAGGTTTCACCGTGCGAGCAGGTCCGCGATTTCCTGCATGTCGATGATTTTGGTCGGCTGGCCTGGCTCGCGGCGCAGCGCCCGCCCGCGAGTGAAGCGATGCTGGTCTGCAATGCCGGGTCGGGCCAGCCTCAGCCGCTGCGGGCCTATGTCGAGGCCTTGGCCGCAGCCTTGCAGGCCCGCGGCCTGAAGGCTGATCTCCAGTGGGGCGCACTGCCGTACCGTGCCGGCGAACCGATGCTGGCCGTGCCTGATCTGAGCCGGCTTCGCGCGACCTTTGACTGGCAGGCCGACATTGCCCTGGCCGATGGGGCGGCGGACTACGTGGAATGGGAACTTGCCCGATGCGCCTGATCGACACCCTG
Organism: Sphingomonadaceae bacterium; assembly: GCA_965284665.1. Classification (GTDB taxonomy): domain Bacteria; phylum Pseudomonadota; class Alphaproteobacteria; order Sphingomonadales; family Sphingomonadaceae; genus Novosphingobium. The sequence continues at coordinate 773,786 of OZ260108.1, forward strand.
GCCTTCATCCCGCGCCGCCTGCTGGCCGATCAGCGCGGTTGGTTCCTGAAAGTGCTGGATGGCGGTGAGGCCGGCCTGCCCGGCCATGTCGGCGAGGTCTATCTGACCATGGCAGTGCCGGGCCAGGCGCGCGGCAACCACTACCATCCCGAATGCGATGAATGGTTCACGATCGTCAGCGGCCGGGCGCTGCTGATTGTCGGCGATCCGGTGACGGGCGACCGGGCGCAGTACTGGCTCGATGCCGCCGAGCCGCAGACGGTGCGCATGCCGGCCGGGCTGGCCCATGTCTTCGTCAACCCACCCGAGGCCAGCGCGGACTTCCTGCTCATCGCCTATGCCGCCAATCGCTATGATCCTGCCGATACGGTGCCGCACCAGCTCTGGCCATGACCGCCGCACCGCTCAGCATTGTCCTGCCGGTTCGAAATGGAGCCGATTACCTGGCCGCTGCGCTCGAGAGCGTGCTGGCGCAGGACGATCCGGACTTTGTTCTCCACGTCTCGGACAATGCCTCGACCGACGAGACCCCGCAGATCCTGGCGGACTATGCCGCGCGTGATGCGCGGATTCGTCCGTCGCGCAGCGAAGTGTCGCTGAGCCAGGTGCAGAACATGAACCGGGCGGTCGCCCTGGCTGCAACGCCGTGGGTCCGGATGCTGTGCCACGATGACCTGCTGCGGCCTGATTGCGTCGCCCAGACCCGCGCCGCGATCGCCGCGGTGGCCGGCACGCGGGTCGCGCTGATCGGCAATGACGAGCGCCACCTCTATGCCAACGGCTATTGCACCGCGACCCGGCCCGACGCGCCGCTGCGGGTGCTGGCCGGGCACGACGCCTTGCGCCTGCGCTTTACCGGAGCGGCGGACCAGGTACCGATGCCTTCGGTCACCACGGCCACGTTCCGCACCGATGCCTTTGCCGCGCTCGGCGGGTTCAGCGAACGCTGGGTGCACTTCGATGTCTTCGCCTGGTACCGCCTGCTGACCGAGTGGGACTATGGCTTCATCCCGGCCCAGCTTACCGTCAACCGGATCCACCCCGGACAAGTAGCGATGCAGGCGCGGGCCTCGCTGCGGACCGTTGCCGATCACCGCGCCTTCATGGCCGAGTTCCAGGCCGAATTCGGCGCGGCGCTGGGCCTTCCGGCGCAGCGGATGGCGCTGATCGCGCCGGGCCTGGCCGGGCGGGCGCTCCATGCCGAGCTCAGGGCCGGACGGCCGCTGGGCGCGCTGCGGCTGCTGGCGCGGCTGCCGCTGGCCTGGTGGCCGCTCATGCCGGCATTGGCTGCGCGGGCCTGGTGGCAGGATCGCCGCCGCCTGGCCGAGCTGCGCGGCCAGGTGCCGATGCGGCTGCTGTTTCCATAGTCTATCAGATTCCTAGTCCTTCAAGCACCCCGGCAATCCCAGAGCGATAGCGGGCAAAGGTGTAATTGCGCGCCTCGGCCCGGGCGCAGGCGCGCCAATGATTGAGTTGTGCTCGATCCTCAATCGCGGTGGCCATAGCCGCTAACAGCCCTTCCGTGCTGATCTCGCGCAGCATGATGCCCGTATCGGGCGTCACCCCGCTGCCGGCAGAGCTTGACTGGATCAGCGCACAACCTGCGGCCAACGCCTCAATCAAGGTCAACGAGGAGCCTTCGAAGTAGCTTGGCAGCAATAGTACGTCGTGAGCAGCCATGATCCCCGGCACGTCGGCGCGGGCCACAGTCGGCCGATAGTTCACTCGGTCGGAAAAGGGCGCAAAGGTTTTTGGTGGCACCTTCAGCGCGCCGACGATGGTCAGTTCGGCGGCCCCGCGCGGCAACTGGGCGATGGCCTCGAGAACATGGTGGATCCCCTTGCGCGGGATGGCGAGACCCATGAACAGGAACCGGACCGGTCCCGCCGGATCGACGGGACGGGGTTCCGGAAGCCCGGTGAACAATGCCTCGTCATAGCAGTAGTTCAGCACTTGCAGTTTGCCAGTAATCGCCGGATCGCTGCAGGCCGAACGAATGGTTTCAGCGGCGAAGGGGCTGCCGACGACGATCCGGTGGGCTAGTTGGTATTCCTGGTCATCATTCTCGATATCGGCCGCCGGAATGGCACGCTCAGTTGGCAGGAACCAGTCGCCATAGCGTTCGGCAATTTCGGCCATCAACGCGTTGTAGATCCGGAAATCGCCATTGGTGCGATCGAGGATGCAGGTCCGGCCATGCTGCCGCGCCAGTTCGAAGCTGGTGCGCGAGCTACCGCTGTAGCCCCACAGGGCGAATGGCTCTGGTCCGGCGATTGCTCCGGCCAGCTGGTTCACGAACCGGGCATTGCCCCAGGCATCGATCCTTTGCGCCAGGCGGTGCTGGCCGCAGCGGGCGGCGAGCCGTTCAAGCCATTCGGCCAAACCGCCGGTGCGGACCAGCGCAGGATCGAGCGCGGGATGGCTGAAGCGCCGGAATTCAGCCTGCATCCGCCGGGCAAGCGGCGCTGGTGCCAGCCGCTCGAGCCGATAGGGCAGGCGATCGGGTTGATAGAAGATCGAGGTGGCGTACCAGGCCAGTCGGCCCAGCTGCTGCAGGGCCAGCGCCGTTTGCCAGCTATGCTGTGTGCCCGGATGGAAGACGCCGACCTGCATCCCGCCAGATAAGGCTAATCGGTGGTCCGGCAACAGGAATTTCCACCCGGACAAGGGATCGGATTGGTTTTTCTGTTTTCCTACAGATAACCATATGGGTTACTTGAACAGCTCTTCTGATTCGCGAGGAGCTTTCCATGCCCCCTACCCCGATCCAATCCCCCAGCGGCTATTCGGTCAGCCAGGCCGTCGCCTTTGCCGATGTCGATGGCTCGGCCCGTCTGGTCAGCGCCACCGCCCCCCTGCCGGTAACCATGGGCAACCCCAGCGCGACGCCGCTTGCTGGAACGGCGGCTGCGACGGGTGCGGTCGGTCCGTTCCAGCCGGTGCTGGGCCGTGCCGTGGTTCTGGCGCTGAGTGGGACCTGGACCGGAACGGTTCGCGTGCTGCGCTCAACCGACAGCGGAACCACGCGCTTGCCGCTGACCGTCGCCGGCACGGCCTGGGGCCAGTTCACCGCCAACTGCTGCGAAGCAGTCTGGGAGGAATCGGAAGGCGCCGCGCAGCTCTATCTCGATATCACGCTCGCATCGGGCAGCGTCATCTATCGGCTCGCCCAATGAGCGTCGATATCGTCGCCCGGGGTCTGGCGAGCAAGGCCCAGTCCGACCTGGCCCTGGTGGGCCGCTCGGCTACCACCCGCAGCCTGATCGCCGCATTGCGCAGCAACGCGATGTTCCCCAAGCCGCTGGCCGGGGCGCCGGCCAACGACGTACCCGCGGTCACGCTGGGCACGGCCAGCGCCGCCTCGACCCTCAATGGCCGGGTCGGCACCAATCCGCAGGTGCTGATCTCTGACAACCGGTTGCAGTGGCTGTCCGGCCCGCGTTCGCTCGATGGCAGCGGGGCGTGGCAATCGCGCGGCGCCTGGTATGGCACCGGGCGTTCGGCCCAGTATGCCAGCTTCGAATTCATTCACACCGGGACGGTCTTCGAGATCTCGTTCGTTGCAGCCTTTTATGGCGCGGTCAACAACCTGCGCATCCTGGTCGATGATCGGATCGTCTGGTCCGGCTCGATGCCCAGCGGCACCGGCAACTACCACTTCCTCAACGTCGCTTTCCCGGCCGCGCGATCGCGCCGAATTCGAATTGAGGGTGCGGCAGGACGGTTCCGCGGCATCAACACGATCGACAGCGCCGAGATCACCGCGACCGGCCGAACCTATCCGCTGGTGACGGTGATGGGTGACAGCTTTGCCGAAGGGACGGGCGCAAGCTTTGTCCAGGATGGCGAGGCGGTTTCGATGGTGCGGGCGCTGGGTTGCAGCGTTGCCCTGGGCGCGGTCGGCGGCACCGGGCTGCTCAATCCGGCGACCGGCGGCAAGGTTGCCTGGACCGATGCTACCCGCCTGACCGATCTGACCCATGCCGGTGTCACCGACGTGCTCGGTGCATCGACCGTGCCGACCATGGGCGTGGTGATGATGTCGCTCAATGATCAGGGGCTGGCCAATGCCGTCTGGTCGCCATTTGGTGCGACTTATCAGGAGGCCGTGCGTAGCCGCATCTTTGCCGTGATCGATGCCTGGAAGGCGGCCAATCCGGGCAAGCCGCTGGTGTTGTATGGCCCGACCTGGACCACCGGCACAGCGGTGCTCGACATTTACCGCCTGCGCGATGCCGCGCTGGAAGCCTGCTGGGCCGAGGTGACCAACAACGTATGGTTCATCGATCGGCTTGCGCCCTTGCCCGCGCTGCGGGCAGGAACCCGAAGCTATACCAGCACCACCGGCAACACCACGAGCGCCAGCGCAGTGGTCAGCGGGATCGCCAGCACCGGCGGCGTGGTTGCCGGCGCCAGCATCGAAGGAGCGAACATCCCGGCCGGTTCACGGGTCATGACGGTCGATTCGACCACCCAGGTGACAATCAGCAGTCCGGCCACGGCCACGGCGACGGCCAGCGCGCTGGTGTTCCGCAACGACCAAGCAGCGCTTTACCAGTTCGGCCCATCCGACACGACCCATCCCAGCCAGCAGGGTCACGTGCTCGATGCGCTGTGGATGGCCCAGCAGCTGCGCACCCTGATCTGCACGGAGTTTGCCTGATATGCCTGATTTCCTGTTCACCCAGATCGCCGGTGAGAACATCCGTTCGGGCACCGACATCGTCCAGACCAGCGGCCGCGAAGCGATTGGCCAGGCACCGGGGCGCTATGTCGCCGATGCCCTGGCCGATGCCGCCCTGTTCGCGGCCCATCCGCGCTTCGTGGCCCGGTCCAGCAATGGCCGGCACTTTCGCGCCCTGCCGGAAGGCGGCCGCGTGCCGGTTGAGCTGGGCGGCACAAAGGGTGACGGGATAACCGATGATGGCCCAGCGATTCGCGCGGCCTATGCCTATGCCGCAGCGATCGGCGCACGCGGGGTCAGCTTTGCCACTGAACGTTTCCGCGCCGAACGGATGGCTCCGGCCGACTTCCCGCTGGGCGGCAACCCGCCGTTCCAGGTCCTGCCAGCCAAGGGTTCGCTTCAGGATCATGGCGGGGCTGAATTCGTCCGCCAGCTGAACGGTCGCGGCCTGTTCTTCCATCCGCTGACTGCCGGGGGGATCATTGATCTGCCCTTGGGCGCCGATGCCGTGGCGGGCAGCCGCGAGGTGCAGTTGCAGGCCGGCCTCGGCAGCCAATTGGCCCCGGGCGATACCGTGCTGTGGCAGCTGGGTGAGTTTCCCTATGATCTTCCGGAGACCCCGAACTGGGACTTCGCCCGGGTTGAAGCCGTGACCGGCGATCTGGTGCGGCTCGACCGGCCGATGCCCCAGGCGCTGGCGCTCGCCAGTGTAACCGGACCCAACAAGCGGCTGCGCAAGATGACCCCGCTGCGCGACCATACGATTGCCAACCTTGTCCTGACTGGCGTTCCGGGCGAGGATGGCATTTCGATTCATGCCGGCCAGCGAATCACGCTGAACCGCGTGGGTGGCCGCAATATCGGCGCCGGCCTGCTGGTTGCGCAGTATTGTGATGGCGTCACCGTGACCGACTGCTGGCAGGATGGCACGGTCTTGACCCAGGGCAGCTTTGGCGCGGCCTTCAGCTTTGCCGAATGCCGCAATGTCCTGCTCATGCGCCCCCGCGCCACCGGCGTGCTCTCGCTGGTCAAGCTCGAGGCCGGGGCCGAGGCAACCGTGATTGGCGGGCGGTTCGAGAATACGATCGTCAATTCGGCCGGGCAGTCGCTCGGCTCGCAGGTTGCCGTGGTCAACTGCACTGGCCGTTCCAGCGTGACCTTGCACGATCTGACCATCACCGGGTTCGGCGGCTACCGCCTGCTTGAGGACAGCAATGGTGTGCCGGGCTATGAAGGGGTTGGGCTGTTGAGCGGCACCCTGCGCCTGAACCACCCCAGCGCTCCATTCAGCATCCCGCTAGGCGCGATCACTGGCACACTCGACATGACCATTGGCGGCACGCGCGAGATCTACAATTTCGAGCGGCTCCGGCACTGGCGCCGCCGCTTCGTGCTGCGCGACAACCAGTACCGCTATGCCTTTGGGCCGGCCGGGCTACTGGTCCGGGCCCGGGCCTACACCTCGCCCGGCGTGACTGTCGGCACGGGCGGGCAGCTGAACGGCCTGTGGCTGGGGCGCAGCGGCAATAACGGATTCAATCTGGCTGCCGGCAGTACCCAGCAGCTTGATCCCGGCAAGGATGTGGCGATCCCCTGCTATGCCGGCCTGGTGGCCGGCACCCAGTGGAGCCTGCGCAACCAGCCGGTCGGGCTGCTGTGCACCACGGCCGCCACCGCCGGGCTAAATACCGCCAACGAATTCGTCGAATTCGAAGGCTGGTTTGCCGAGCAGGCCGATCTCGATGTCGTCCTGCCGGAAAGTTCGGTGCGCGGCGCCGGGGCTGATCGTGACCCGTTCGAAGCGCTGTTCCCGGCCTATGACCTGCCGGCGATTACTGCGGGCCAGGCCATCACGATCGATCTGCCCATCCCCGACATGGCTGCCACGGACCTGATCGATGGGGTCAGCTTTGTTGGCGGTTTTGGCGGGCTACAACTGCGGGCCGCCGAGCCGCATCCGGGGCTGGCGCGGCTCACCATTGCCAACCCCGGGACGGCGGCGGTTGACCGGGCACCAACCGACCTGACCATCGCCTTCTTCAAACCGCTCGTCGGAACCTGACCCCGGACTGCCCAAAGCCCTTGTCTGTCCGTCCAACTGCGGTATGCGGGGTAACCCGTAACCAGCCGCAACGAACAGGGAGCAAGGGGGGACTTTGCCGGCACGCAAGCCGCGGATCGCGCTCCTGTTTGCGCAGTTTTCCGCCTATCATGTCGATCGCTGCGAAGCCGTTGCGGCCCGGTTGGGTGACCGGGCCGAAGTGCTGGCCGTGGAAGTTGCCACCACCTCGGCGCTCTATGCCTGGGATCCGTCGGGCGAAGTGCGCGGCGCGCGCAAGGTCACGTTGTTTCCGGGCCGGTCGTTCGATGCCGTGGGCAAGCTGCAACGGTTCTGGGCGCAACTGCGTGTGCTGGCCCGCTGCGACTGGGTCTTCATCGGGATCGGTTACAATGAACCCGATGTGATCCTCTTGGCCTGGGCCCTGCGGCTGCTGGGAGTGCGCGTGGTGGTCCTCAGCGAATCCAAGTTCGACGATTTTCCGCGCAGCGTCTGGTTCGAAGCATTCAAGGCGCTGGTGCTCGCCCCCTATGTCGCCGCGGTCGTCGGCGCGCAGCGGCATATCGCCTATTTCCGCTTCCTGGGATTCCGCCGCCGTCCGGTCCTGCCCGGGTATGACACTGTCGGGGTTGAGCGGATCAGGGCAATGGGCGCGGCCGCGCCCGCGACCGCCTGGACCGACCGCCACTTCATCTTCGTCGGGCGCTTTGTCACCAAGAAGAACCTGTTCGAGTTGGTCGAGGGCTATGCCGCTTACCGGGCCCGGGCCGGGCGGCAGGCGCGGCGGCTGGTACTGGTCGGCAGCGGCCCCGATGAGGCGGCGCTGCGCCAGCGCGTGGGCGAACTGGGTCTGGCCGAATGGGTCGATTTCCCCGGCTTCCTGGGGGCCGAAGGCGTGGCGGCGCTGATGGCCCGCTCGCTTGCGCTGGTCCTGCCGAGCAGCGAGGAGCAGTGGGGACTGGTGGTCAATGAGGCGCTGGCCTTCAGCTTGCCGACCATCGTCTCGAATGCCGTCGGCTCGCGCGATGTGCTGGTGCGTAACCTGGTCAACGGCTTCGTGATCGAGCCGGGTTCGCAAGACGGGATAGCCGCCGCGATGCAGGCGCTGGCAACCGATCAGCCAGCCTGGCAGGCGCTGTCGGACGCGGCGTTGGCGCGTGCCGGCCTGGGCGATACGGCCCGGCTGGCCGATGCGGTAGAGTACCTGGTTAAAGGCAATGCAGCGGCCGCAAGCCGGATCGAAGCCTTTGTCGTGGCTATGTCTTCGGCTCAGGTTGACCCGCGTTTGCGACTGCCTAAGGGTTTGTCCGCAGAATAACCTGGGGCCCCATGATCGATCCTTTGCCAGCCAGTCCGGCCCTTACCGACGCTCAGGGACCCGATGCAGCTTACTGGAACCGGTTCTATGGGGCCGCAGCCGCGCCGGACGCCCCTTCGGCCTTTGCCCGATTTGTCGCTGAGACACTGGCGCAGCCCGATTTCCTGATTGATGTTGGCTGTGGCAACGGCCGCGATTCCGCCTATTTCGCCGGACTTGGCTGGACGGTGCGCGGCTTCGATGCATCCGCCGCAGCGGTCGCCCGGTGTCAGGGGCGGATCGCTGCGCTGGGCCTCGCCCACCAAGCCGTTTTCGTGGAGGGCGCGGTCGATGATTCGGCCACCTGGTCCGGGCTGGCGACACCGGCAGGTGCTCCGCTGATCTATGCCCGCTTCCTGCTCCACGCGATCGATGTGCCGAGCGAGGATGGCCTGCTGGATCAGCTGGCCCAGCTGCTGCAGCAACGCGGCGGAACTTTTGCGGCCGAGTTCCGCACCCCCGCTGATGAAGCCCTCGCCAAGGAGGCCCAGCCGCATTACCGCCGTTATGTCGATCCCGCTGCGCTTTGCGCCAAGCTGGAACGGCGCGGCCTGCGGATCGTCTATCGCGTGGAGGGCCAGGGCATGGCAGTTCACAAGAGCGAGGACGCCCATGTCGCCAGGATCTTCGCCACCCCATGATTTCCTACCGCGACGACGTGCCTTCGCCCGCCCTGCTGCATCTGCAGCGGCTCGAAAAGCAGCTGGCGGCGCGCTATTTCGAGTTCTGTGAACGGCATGGGCTGACCAGCTTCCTGGTCTGCGGATCGGCGCTGGGGGCGGTCCGTCATGGCGATGTGATCCCGTGGGATGACGATATCGACGTCGGCATGCTGCGCGCCGATTTCGAGCGGCTGTTCACGGCCTATGCCGCCGATCCCATCCCCGGGACCTATCTCCAGAGCCACCGCAACAAACCGGATTACCCCTATCCTTTTGCCAAGCTGCGGCTGGACGGGACGCACGTGGTTGAGCCGGCCTTTGCCAGCGGTACGGGCCACAACGGCATTTTCATCGATATCTTCCCCTTCGACCGGCTACCCGCCAGCACAGCGGCGCGGACGCTGCAATCGTTCGGGCTGGGGCTGCTCAACCTGTTCATCATGCCGCTTTCGGCGGGTGGCCTGGCTGCGACACACTCGCCCACCATGCGGCTGGTAAAGCGGCTGGCGGCGGTGGTCCGCGGGGTGGTGCCGCGCGGCTGGCTGATCGGCGCGCGCGAGTGGCTGGCACAGCGCGGCAATGACGGTCCGGGCCGAATGCTCGACAGTTTCGGGATGTATGGCATCCGCTTCGGTCCAGAAACGCCGGTTGCGCCAGAGTTGCTGCTCCCCCCGGTCAAGGTCCGGTTTGGTGAGATCGAAGCCTGGCTGCCGGCCCAGGCCGAAGCCTATCTGGCCGGCCTGTTCGGCGACTGGCGCCGCCTGCCACCCCCCGACCAGCGCCGGCCGGGGCATGTGACGGCGGCGGATTTCGGGGTTCATGCCGAGCCCGACAGTCTAGCCGCCGGGAGCGTCGAGGTATGACCCTGGCCTATGTTGGCAGCGAGCTTGAACTGTTCGCCGCCGCGCGCAATTGGAAGATCTATCTCAAAGACCGGATCGGGCCCTGGATTGCCGGTGATGTGCTGGAAGTCGGGGCCGGCCTCGGCGAGACGGCACGCAGCATCCGCCCCGGCAGCAGTGCCGCGAGCTGGACCGCCCTGGAACCCGATCCCGCGCTGTGCGCGGCCATAGCCCCCAAGATTGCCCGCGGCGAACTGGGTGACAAAGCCCGTCCCATCAACGGGACATTGCAAGACATCCCGGCCGGGACGGTGTTCGATACTGTCATGTACATCGATGTGGTCGAACACATTGCGGATGACCGCGGCGAGCTGGCCCGTGCGGTCAGTCACCTGCGTCCCGGCGGCCGTCTGGTGGTGCTGGCGCCGGCCTTCAACTTCCTGTTTGCGCCCTTCGATGCCGCGATTGGCCACTTTCGGCGCTACGATGCGCGCAGCCTGACTGCCCTGGCCCCGCCCGGGTGCACGGTCGAGCGCCGGTTCTACCTGGATAGCGTTGGCTTCCTGGCTTCGGCGGCCAACCGCTTCCTGATGCGCCAGGCGATGCCAACCCGTGGGCAGATTGCGGCGTGGGACCGGCTCATGGTTCCACTCTCGCGCTGGCTTGATCCGCTGGTGGGGCGCTGGCTGGGGAAGTCGATCGTCGTGATCTGGCGCAAGACATGATCCGCGCGCTGGCAACTGGACTGGTCCACCTGGGGGCCGCCCTGCGGGAGAGGGGCCTGCGCTTTGTCCTGGCCGGGCTGGCCGCAACGGCGTCCTATTTCCTGTTCTACTTCGCCATGCTGTGGGGACAGATGGCGGTGGAACTGGCCAATGCCGCTGCGCTGTTGGCGAGCGCGGTCATCTCATACCTGCTGCACTACAGCTTCACCTTCCAGGCGGACACGGCGCATGTCGTCTCCGGTTTCCGCTTCGTCGTAGTCAACGGGATCGCGATCGTGCTCGGGATCTGCCTGCACGCGGTGGTCACAGCGGCGGGCGGGGCGCCCCTAGTGGCAGCCGTGCTGACGGCGCTGTGCTATCCGCCCACGACCTTTGTCCTGCACCACTTCTGGACTTTCCGGCGGGGGGACCGGCCCCGTGGCTGACCTGATCAGGCGTCCTGTCCTGCTGGCTGCCCTGGTCTTGCTGGCCGCTCTGACGGCGATGGCTGCAGCATCCCCTGACGTACTGCTCTATGACGAGCGTTATTACATGCAGGCAGCCTATTTCCTGCAGACCGGGGCCGATTTCGATCAGCTGATGCACACCCGGCTCGATGTGGCGGCGGGCCCGCTCTATGCCTACCTCCACCACGCGCTGGACCTGTTTACCGGGTTGCGCCCGCCGGCGATCCGGTTCGTCAATATTGGCCTCCTGGTGTTGACGATCTGGCTAATGGCGCGGGTCCTGCGACTGCTGGGACATGATCATTCGCTGACTAGGGCTGCGTTCCTGCTGGCAGTCCCGATGATCATGCCGACTTCGGGTCTCGCGCTGACCGAATTACCGGCGCTGGCTGCGGCTGCCGGGGCGGCGCTGGCCGTGGTCAGCGCGCTGCGGCCCACAGCCAGTCCAGCCCGCGTATGGACCGGCATGGCACTCGCCGGCGTGCTGGCCGGGCTCGCCGTATTGGGCCGGCAGACCTACCTTCCGGCGCTGCTGGCCTTTCCGGTTCTCGCCATGTTGCAGCGCGGAGTGCGGTTGCCGGCCCTGACCGGTCTAGTGATGGCCGCGATCACGGTCGCGCCAATGGTGCTGGCCTGGGGCGGACTGACGCCGCCGTGGCAAACCACCCTGGATGAGGCGCTGGCGCCGCAACATGCCGTGATGGCCTTCATCTATCTTGCTGTGGTGGTCCTGTTGATCGCCCCCCGCTACCTCTACCCTGCGATTGCCGACCGGCACAGCCTGGGCTTGACCCTGCTGGGCGCGGGCGTGGCGCTGGTGATTTGCTGGATAACCGGCTTCCGGTTCGAAGTGGCGACCCGTGTGGTCGCGGCCTTGCCGGAATGGCTGCAGCCATTGGTCCAATGGGGCGCCAATCTGGCGCTGATCGGGCTGCTGGTGATCTTTGCCTTCGCCACCCTGCGCAACGCGCTTGAGCGGTTGGATGACTGGCCCTGGCTGGCATGGGCGGTCCTGGCCCTGGCTCTGGCAGGCACGGCCCTGGGGATCGCTCACCAGTTCTCGTCGCGCTATGTGCTGGCGGCTTTTCCGTTCCTGTTGATCATGCTGCAACCGTGGATCACGCTCGGCCGGCTTGCCGCTGGGCGCTTGCTGGTTGGCGGACTGCTGGGCCTGGCCTCGCTGGCGTCCTATTACTGGAACGCTCCGCCGCCCGATCCCAACCTGCGCCTTCTCGCACCGCCGGAGCTGATTGCCCGAATGCCCATGCAGGAGAACAGGTGAAGATGTCTGACCAAAGCTCCGATCCGCAGTCGCTGCGTCGGCTGGTGATCGTCACCCCGGTCTTCAACGACTGGGAATCGCTGGAGCAGTTGCTGGTGGAAATCGACCGGACGCTGGACGGGACGGGTCATCAGGTCGAAATGCTGGTGGTGGACGATTGTTCGACTGTCCCGCAGGATCGGCCCTGGCCTGAGGCGCTGGGCTTCGGCCGGATCGATTGCCTGCGGCTGCGCGGTAACATGGGTCATCAGCGCGCCATCGCGATCGGTTTGATGACAGTGGCCGAGCGGACTGATGTCGATGCCGTGGTCGTCCTCGATTCCGATGGCGAGGATCGACCCGAAGATATTCCGCGCCTGATTTCAGCGGCCGAGGCTGCCCCGCATGCCGCCGTCGTGGCGCAGCGAGCGCAGCGGTCGGAAAGCCTGCTGTTCCGGCTGTTCTATCGGATCTATCTCAGTCTGTTCCGGCTGCTAACCGGGCATCGGATCAGCTTTGGGAACTTCAGCCTGCTGCGGATCGCGCAGGTCCGCCGGATCGCCAATGCGCACCATATCTGGAACAATTTCGCTGCGTCGATCATCGTCTCGAAGGTGCCGATCAGCTTCGTCCCGACCAAGCGCGGCAAGCGTTATGCCGGGCAGTCGAAGATGAACTTTGTCGGGTTGATCGCCCACGGGCTTGGGGCCATCTCGGTGTTCACCGAGACGGTCTTCATCCGCATCCTCATCGCCAGCCTGGTTGTCTTCGTGATGTGCATGGGGCTGGCTGCGGTGACGCTCTATATCAAGTTTGCCACCACCCTGGCCGTGCCCAACTGGGCCACGACCGTGCTGGGCTTTGCCCTGGTCATCAGCATCCAGGCCTTGATGATGCCGATCCTGATGGCATTCATGCTATTGTCCAACCGCGCGTCGATCCAGCCCGCCCCGATTTCGTTCGCGCAGGGCTTTGTCGCGCGCGGGAGAAATCCGGCTGTGGCCAAGGTCAGCAGCGACGAAGGAGGAGGTGGCGATGTATGAACTGGCGCTGATCTTCTCGGTTGTCTGCCTGATCGCGGTCTCGTTCGTCTTCGTTCGCGGGCCGGCCTTCAGCCTGTTCCATCCGCTGACCGTCTATATCGCATTTCACGCGGTGGTTTTTGTCTTCCGCCCGATCCTGTCTTACCTGCTGGGCTATGAGCTGATCTACCTGGCCTATCAGTTCACGCCTTCGCCGAGCGACAAGCTGACGGTCATCCTCGCTTCCAATCTCGGCTTCCTCACTTTCTCATTCTTCGTGCTGCGCGCCGGGGGCGTGGCCATGCGCTTCAAGCGGGACATGAACCTCGACCTGGAGCGTGAACGCCTGAAGCCAGTGTTCTTCTGGGTGTTTGCCACCCTGGGGCCGATCGGCATCTATTCGCTGGCGATGGTGCTGGGCAGCACTTTTGCCACCGGCATCGGCTATGAAGGCATGATCCGCGACGCCGCGACCGGAATCACCATCAACACGACCAACAACGGCTACCTGGTCGAAGCACAGCTGATGCTGGCCAGCTTGTCCGCGATTGTCGCCTGGCTTTACCGATTTCGCCTTATAGCGCTGCTGCCGCTGATCGGATTCGTGATCTACCGGGCGGGAACCGGGGGGCGGGGGCCCTTCATCACGGCATTGGTGACCGTCGGCCTGCTCTATCTTTACGAAAACCGTCGCCGTTTTCCGACGCTGAAGGTCGCCTTGCTGCTGGCGGCATTGATCCCGATCTTCAATGCCGTCGGCGAAGATCGCGGCGCGTCCGTTCGCCGGTTGATTGGCGAGGAAGTCCCGTCGGAAGTCTATGCCGGCAGTCGCGTTGAAGAGAAGTTTCTGGAAGGCATGGATTTCGGCAATCTCGAGTATTTCGAGTACCTTGTCTACGCGGTCCCCCAGCGCAGCGGCACCTATGGCTACTTTCTGGACACCTTGCAGGTCTTTACCGAGCCCATTCCGCGTGTCTGGTGGCCGGGCAAGCCGATCGGTGATCCCTTTGCCCGGATCAAGCTGTTCGATTACGGCAGCCCAATCGGCATGACCCGGTCGCTGCCGGGGCAAGGGTGGTTCTCGCTCGGCTGGCTGGGGGTGGTCATCTGGTGCGGGCTGTGGGGCTGGCTGCTGGGCACGATCTACCGAAAGTACGTCCAGAGCAGCCAGAGCACCTTCCAGACGCTCGCCTACATGCTGTTCCTGCCAATCCTGATCATCGCTTACCGCGATGGCCAGCTGATCACCATTTTCCGCCAGGGCCTGTTCTTCCTGGCGCCGATCGGGCTGTGTTATGTCTATGCCCGGTTGCTCGGCATCGCCTCGATCCAGGAACTGCGCACCCGCATGCCCGGCGAGGCGCCTGCGGAGCTGCCGCAGGATGGGCCGGTGGTGGCGGCCACGACCGCCGCCGTGCCGCCCGCCGTGCTGCGCCGTCGGATGGCCCTGGCGCAGCACCGCGCGAAGCAGTCCTAGGGATCGGGATGGTCGGGACCGCTACCGTCCCCGCAGATGGAGCGCTGGCCGGCCGGCGGATCGGCCTGCTCACCGCTTCGGCCTCGCGGCTGGGCGGCGGAGTCTTCGAGGCGGTGGTTGCTCAGGCCGACCTGCTGCATGATCTCGGGGCATTGCCCGTGGTGCTGGCGCTCGACGATGCCCACGGCGCTGAGGACGAAGCGCGGTTCGGCGGGATCGAGGTGGTGCGTTGCAAGGTGCGGGGGGCGCGCCAGATTGGCTATGCCCCCGACCTGCCTGGGCGGCTCCGCGCCGCACGGCTCGATTGCCTGCACCTCCACGGGATCTGGATGTACCCCTCGCGCGCCGGGGCGCTCTGGGCGCGGCAGACGGGCCGGCCCTACCTGATCTCGCCCCATGGCATGCTCGATCCCTGGATTACGGCCCGCGGGCGCTGGAAGAAGGCACTGGCCCGCGCCGGCTATGAACGGGGAAGCTGGCGGGTGGCCAGCGCCTTTCACGCTCTGACCGGGCGCGAGGCCGATGATATTGCCTGTGAGAGCGGCCGGAACGACAGCATCGTCATTGCCAATCCGGGCCCCCCGGCGGCTCCCGTGCCGACCGGCCCGCGCGCCCCGCGCATCCTGTTTCTCAGCCGGATCCATCCCAAGAAGAACCTTGGCCCGCTGGTCGCCGCCTGGCGTGATCTGGCGGCTGACGGTCAACTGCCGCCAGATGCCGTGCTGACCATCGCCGGCTGGGGCGATCCGGCCGATCTTGCCGCGTTTGAGGAAAGTCTGGTCGGCGCGCCCGCCTCGCTGCGCTTCATCGGCCCGTGCTTCGGGGCGGACAAGGCGCGCGAGCTGAGTTCCGCGCGGTTCGTGATCCTGCCTTCGCTCAGCGAAGGCCTGCCGATGACCCTGCTCGAAGCCTGGGCCGCGGGTACGCCAACGCTGCAGACCACCGAATGCAACCTGCCCGAAGGCTTCGCTGCCGGTGCGGCGCTGGACTGCGGGATGGACCAGGCCTCGCTCCGCCGCGCTTTGGCTGAGGCTCTCGCCATGCCGGGCGAGCGCTGGCTGGCTATGGCCGCCAGTGCACAGCGACTTGCCAGCGGCGACTTTTCGCGCGAACGCATCGCCGGGCAATGGGCCGATGCCTATGCCCGCCTGATTGCCGCCGGTCCGGGAGGGACCACGCCATGAGCCTGCTCGATGCCAGCCAGACCCGTCCGCTTGAAGGCGGCGCTAGCTTTTCGCTTGGCAACCGGCTGCTGCGGGTCATCTGGGGCCTCGCCTGGCTGGTCCTGGCCCGATTTACCCCGCCACCGCTGCATGGCTGGCGGCGGCTGGTGCTGCGGGCTTTCGGGGCGAGGGTGGGAAGCGGCGCGCGGGTGCACGGCAGCGCGCGGATCTGGCTGCCGGGCAATCTCGACCTTGGCGAACATTGTCTGATCGGACCGGGCGTGAAACTTTATAACCAGGGGCGCATCGCCGTTGGCCCGCGCACTGTGATCTCGCAGGGGGCGCATGTCTGTGCCAGCAGCCATGACATCGCCGATCCACATTTCCAGCTGATCCTGCGCCCGATCCAGATCGGCGCCGGGGCCTGGATCGCGGCCGAGGCCTTTGTCGGTCCCGGCGTCACGATCGGCGATGGCGCCGTGATCGGCGCGCGCGCTGCGCTGTTCGAGGATGCTGAGGCGAGCGGCGTCTATTCGGGCAATCCGGCCCGGCTGATCAAGCAGCGCCAGCTGCGCGCGCCGTGAGCCTAGTCACGCTGCGGCGGCGCTTGCTTGCCCTGGTCGGGACCGGGGCCGTGCCGATGCTGGATGATCTGACAGCCGAGGACTGGCAAGTGCTGGACAGCATGGCCGCGCAGCACCGGTTGCAGCCCCTGCTCCACCACCAGCACCGTGACAATCCAGCAGTGCCAGCTGCAATCCGCGCCAGTTGGGCCGCTGCCTACCGTGCACAGGCCATCGCCGCGCTGGGCCAGCAGGCCGAACTGGTCCGGACGGTCGATCTGCTGCGGGCGGCTGGCTTTGCCCCGCTGGCGCTCAAGGGAGCCTGGCTGGCGCGCTATGCCTATCCGCACCCGGCGCTGCGTCCGCTGCGCGATATCGACCTGTTGCTCGATCCCGCGACGGTGATCCCCGCGACCACGGTGCTGCTGCAGGCCGGCTACCGCCAGATGGAAGCAGCCGAATTGCCGCTCGCCGATCTGCTGCTGACTGACAAGCACCTGCCGCCGCTGCTTTCCCCCGGGGGGACGGTGGTGGAATTGCACCACCGCCTGTGGGAGCCGGACGGGCGGATGGATCACGCCAGTCCGGCAGTGATCGATGCCGGGGTCAGGGCCCGGGCGATTACCGAGGCGGACGGCATTGCCTATCCAGCCCCGGCCGACATGCTGGCGCACCTCATTGCCCACGCGGTCTATAGCCACCGGCTCGATTGCGGGCCGCTCCTGCTGGCGGATATCGACTACCTGCTCCGCGCGCGGCAGATCGATTGGCCGGCGTTCTGGGAGCGGGCCAGCGCGGAGGGTTGGTGCAGCGGCGCGCGGCTGGTGCTGACGCTGGTGGCTGAATATCGGCCCTCTGCTGCGATTGACCTGACGCCGGCGGCCGGTCCCGCTGTCCCGGCCGCATTGCTGGATGAAGCTGCGGCCCTGCTGCTGCAGGACCTCGACCGGCGGCAAAGTGCGGGCGTGCTGGCCGCGGTGCGCCGCCAGGGCTGGCAGGGGCTGATCGATCGCGCGCTGGGTCGGCGGCGTGGTGCGGTGGCGGCACCAATTGCGCGTGACATGGCGCCGGAAGGGGGCTTCGCCGCCTGGGCGCTGTCGCGGTTGCAGCGTACCGGCGGAGACCTGCTGCGCCGCGAAACCCGGCAGCAAGGGCTGGCCCTGGCCCGGCTGAGCCGCTGGCTGGACCAGGACCGGGGCTAGCGCCGCTCGATTGCCACGTTGTCGATGGTCACCTCGCCAGCGCCCGGAGCAAGCCACAATTGCAGCAGCGGCGCGCCGCAGCCGCCGGCATGGACCAAGGTCACGGCGCTGCGGCCGTCACTGCGTTCGCCGGTCCGCGGCTCGGCCAGGCCGCGATCGGGCCGGCAGCTGAGGCTGGCGGCAATGCGCGGCGCCTTTGCATTATCCTGCCAGCTGATCCGATAGGTTCCGGGCTGCAGGACCAGGCGCTGCATCGCGACCGGCAGCAGGCTGGCCGCACTACTCTGCAGGCGCAGAGCATGGCTGCTCTTGCCAGTTTCAACCAGGTTCGAGGTCAGTGCCCCATCGCCGGGAAATTGCCAGTCGAAGGCCGTTGCGCGGTTGATCCCGGCCTGTGCTTCAAACCCGCCATCCGCCAGCTGGCCTGGCTGCGTGGCGCGCGGGCACTGACTGGCCCAGAGCGCGCCGGCCAGGTCTGCCCGCGTCTCGATCAAGGTGCCAACCATCGCTGCGACGGTATCGCACCCCAGCTTGCCGCCCAGCGCTCCGGCTGCGGTCAGGACCTGGGCGCGTCCGGCAATGCGCTCGATCGGCTGGCCTGCCGCGGGGTTGGCATAGGCGGCTGCCCAGTTGGCCCCCTGGGCAACCCGCTGCGCCAGGTTGGCCTGGCCGCGCGGGTCGCGTTCCAGTTCGGCCGAAAGCCGGTCAACTGCCGGAGCATTGGGCCACTGCTGGGCAATTGCGCCAAAACGCAGACCGGCTCGGTTGAAATCGCCGGCTGCCAGGGCCGCCTCGAACCAGTAGATCTGCGTGGCGGCATCGCGCCAACCGAGCTTGGCCGAAGTCCGGAAAGCGCTGGCCGCGCCGCCGAAATTGCCCTGGGCCAGTCGCACAGTGCCGAGCAGGCCGGCTGCCGAGGGTGAAAGCGGATCGCGTAGCAGCAGCTGTTGGGCCAGGGCGCTGGCCTGCTGCGGCGCACCGGCCTGACGCAGGCCTTCAGCCTCGGCGGCGATGGTGTGCAGCCGGAAGGGCTCGGGGATCCAGGTCCCCAGCGCAGGATTGGCCGGAGCGGCGCGGTCGAGCGCAATCCCGGTCGCTGCTGCCAGATAGACCCCAACCAGCGCGGCGGCGATGCCCAGCCGGCGTCCGGCCCCTGACCGCAGCCCGGCCATCTCAGTCGCCGTCCCGGTCGCCGTGCTCGTAGGTATAGTACTGGTAACCGTAGTATTCGGAATAACGGTTGCCCGAACGGGTCGGATCGAACTTGGTCAGGACCGCGCCAAGCAGGATCGGGCGCATGGCCCGCAGGCGGCGCAGCGCAGTCTTCAGCGAACCGCGCCGGCTGCGGTCGCTCTCGACCACGAAGATCACGCCGTCGGCCAGAGCCGACAGGGCTGGCGCATCGGCCAGGCCCAGGATCGGGGGGCTGTCGATCACCACCACGTCGAAATCGCGGGCCAGGTCCTGGACCACCTGTTCCATTCGCGGCGAGGAGACCAGTTCGGTCGGGCTGGGCGGGATCGGGCCCGAAGCGATCACGAACAGGTTGTCCTGCGGCGTCGCCTGGATCGCGGTTTCGATCGGATCGCTGGAGGTCAGCAGATCGGTCAGCCCGCGCTCGTTCGACAGGCCAAAGCGGCGATGGAGCGATGGACGCCGCAAGTCGGCATCGATCAGGGCGACCTTGCGACCCATCCGCGCCAGACTGGCTGCCGTGGCATAGCTGGTCGTGGTCTTGCCTTCGGCCGACTGGGCCGAAGTAACCAGCATGACCTGCGGCAGACCGGCCGACGTCGAGTAGAGCAGGGCGGCGCGCAGCGAGTTGTAAGCTTCCGATACCGGAGACTTGGGATCGCCCATGTCGCTGTCCGGATCGCGCCCGGTGGCCTTGGGAACCACACCGAGCAGCGGCAGGCGCAGCTTGGCCTCGACGTCTTCCGGCACGCGGATCGCATCGTCGAGCTGGTCCTTTACGAACAGCGTCAGCGCCGCCAGGCCCACCCCGGCCAGCAGGGCCAGCAGCAAGTTCTTCGTCAGGTTTGGCGAAGTGGGGGTATTGGGCTTTTCCGCCGTGTCGATGATCGACACGTTGCTCGAACTGATCCCGGCCGTGGCATTAAGTTCGTTGTAGCGCTTCAGCAGACCGTCATAGAGCGTCCGGTTAGTATCCGCTTCGCGCTTCAGCAGGCCGTATTGAACGTTGCTGTCCTGCTCGCGCAGGGTCTGCGTCTTCAGGGTTTCCAGCTTGGCCTGCAGCGATTGCTCGGTGCTCTGCGTGGCCAGGTATTCGGCCCGCACCGAATTGCGCACCGCATTGGCGGCGTTCTGCAATTCGCTGTCCAGCCGGGCCAGTTCGGCCCGCTTCTGGCGGACGGTCGGATAGTCATCAAGCCGGCGCGACAGTTCCTGTTCGAGCTCAGCCTGAACCTTGGCCCGTTCGGTCATCAGCATGTTGACGGTCGAGTTGCTCAGCACTTCGCGGCTGGCCAGCAGCGGCGCCGCACTGATTGCCCGCCAGCGCCCTTCGGCCACCACCCGGTCGGCAGCGGCCTGGTTTACGGCCTGGTTGATCTGCAGGAGGCTGGCCGAGGTGACCGAGCCGCCAGCGGCGGCCCCGCTTTCGCCATCGCCGGCCACATCGCCGGTCCGGATCACCCCGGTGGTGCGCGAGTAGTCGTTGAGGTTGCGCTCGGCCTGTTCGACCCGCTGCTTGGCTTCCGCCATCTGGTTGGCCACGAATTCGCGCGCATAGGATGAGCTGTCGAACTTGCGCTGCAGGTTGGCCTGGATGAATTCGCTGCCAAAGGTATTGGCGATCAGCGCGGCCATCGCCGGATCAGCGCTTTCGAACGAGATCGAAACAATGCGCGAGTCGCGCGGGAGGACGACCTTCAGGTTGGTCTGCAGCAGGCTGAGTACCTGGTTGCGCTTGCGCTCGTCCGAGGTGCCGGCCTGCGGCGGACTGGCCTCCATCGCTTCATAGAAGGCCGGATTGTCCTGCAGCTTGAGCTTCTGTGCAACGCGCTGGGCAAGGCCCCGACTGCGCAGGATATCGGTCTGGGTCTTGAGGAACCGGTCGACGTCGTAAAGGTTCGATTCCTGCGCGGTCTGGTCGTCATTCTCGCCAATCACGCGGTCGCTGCTGTCGTTGATCTGCACAGTCGAAGTGGCTGTATACCGCGGGGTATCGAGCAGGGTGGCCGCCAGCGCGATCGCCAGCGCAACCAGGATGATCGCGCCGATCAAGAGCAGGTTGGAACGGATCGCGGCAGCGATGTAACGCAGATCGAAGGTGCTGCGCGTCATCGCCCGGAAGACTTCAGGCTCGTCGTGCAGATCGACCGAATTGGTCGGCTGCAAGTTGCGAAGGGCCGGTTGGTCGTTCATGATCTGGTCAAGGCTCCGCCTGTGGCCGCGCGATCAGCGAAGCAGGTAGAAGAGGTTAAGCAAGGGCGCCGTCTCGCGTACATCGCGCCAGAAGCCCTTTGAGCGCGAATAGCCGACCACGATCGTATCGCCGCCGATGATCTGCGGGTCGTCGGCCCGGCCGGTGCGGATCTGGTCAAGATCGAAGCGGGCACCGAGCCGGCGGCCGTCGATGACCCGGAACACCATCACCTCGCTATTCTTGGCAACCCGGCTAGGGCTGCCGGCCTGGGCGATCGCGGCCAGCAATGTGGTAGTTGCCTCAGCCTCATAAACGCCCGGGTCTTCAACCTGGCCTTCGACTGCGAAACGGGACTTGGCGCGCTCGACCAGTGCTACCGAAACCTGCGGATCGCGGATGAACCGTGCGCCGAGCCGCCGGGCAACCTCCGCGCGCAATTCTTCCGCCGTGACGCCAGTGGCGATGATTTGGCCGATCAACGGCAACTGGATGAAGCCGGCGGTATCGATGATGTAGTCATTGCGGGTCAGTTCGGGCTCGCCGAACACGCTGATCGACAGTTTGTCACCGGGGCGAAAGCGTTGAGCCAGCATTTGGTCCATCGCCTTGACCGGGATCACGTCATAGGCGGCCGCGCCCGTCGGCAGCTCTGCTGACTGGACAGCAGGTGCCGCCGCGCCAGGTCCGGCCAGGCTGCATGCAAACAGCGTCACTAACAGCATGCGCCCGCGCCAGCGTTTCATGGTTTAGCGTTCCCCGACCTTGGGCGGCACCAGCACAAAAGCCGCAGCCACCCCGACCAGCCCCGCCAATGCCATGGATCGCAGCGGGTAATCAACAAGCGAATGCAGGGTTACGATGGTTAACGCGCCGCCGGCGAAGACTGTTTGGGGCAGCAGTTTCGCGTCTGCGGCTCGCAGCGCCCTGACCAATCCGACCAGCACCAGGGCCGCGACCGCCGCCCAGGCGAGCGCACCGGGCAGCCCGGCTTCGAGCAGCAGTTCCAGATACTCGTTGTGCGCCCGGTTGGGCAGCAGCGGGCCGATCGCCTCGAGCCGCTCGGCCGGGCCGATCGTCCGGGTGAAGGTGCCAAGACCGCTGCCCACTGGCCAGTACTGGCCAATCGCGAACAGCGTGTCGCGCCAGATGTCAGGCCGGTATTCGCCGGTAAAATCAAACCGCGCCAGGACCCGGCCGATCCCGCGGCTTTGCAGCGCGGCTGCGGTCAAGCCGGCCAGTGCGATAACTCCCAGCACCGGGACTGACCAACGCCGCAGCGGGCTGTCGGGCGGCAGCCGCCACGGCTGGAGCACCACGCACCAGGCAAGCGCCAGCGGCACCAGAGCGATTCCGGCCCGCGATCCCGTCAGCACTGCGCCAAGCAGCAGGACCAGGACTATGGCCCCCAATGCCCCGGCTGCGGCCCGCGAGGTGCGGGCCCGTGCGTGCCAAGCGGCGATGGCCGCCAGCATCCCGATCAGGATCACATCGACCTGGGCATTGCGATTGGCCTGGAAGCCGAACAGGATGCCCGGTTCGCCGCCCGCATAGAAATGCAGTGGCCCGCGCCCGGATGAGGCGAGCTGCGCCGCGCCGATGGCGACCGAGAGCAGGGCGAAGCCGGTCAGGATCTTGAGCAGGGTTAGCCGCTCAGGCCGCGTCAGACCGGCTACCAGGATCATCGCCAACAGTGGCGGCAACAAGGCCAGCAGCGCTTCAAGCGTGCGCTGCGGGGCAATCGCAAGCGGACGCCAGCTATCCTGCGCGCCGACCAGCGCCAGCGCCTCGCGCAGCAGATCGCGCCCGGGCAGGGCCTGCCAGAAGTCAGGGGGCATGGGGACCAACTGAATCACCGGAACCGCCACGATCAGGCCGGTTGCCCACCACAGCGCGCGTTGGCGGCCCAGCGCGGCCGGACCGTTCAGCCAGACCCAGCCGAGCAGCGCGAACGCTGCCAGGACATGGCAGAACAGTTCCGCCAGCGGTGCCGGACTGCCCCCGCCGCCAAACAGCAGCAGCAGCGGGAGATAGGCAAAGGCCAGCCAGGCCAGGGGACGATGGGAGGCCAGAGGCAAGGCGCGGATCCCGGCCATTAACGCGAAAAGGCCCGCGCCTGAGGGCACGGGCCTTTCAGAAAGATCGGATTGCAGCGCAGGGGTACTTAGCCGTTGCTGGCAGCCCCGAGACCAGCCGCAGCACCGCCGGCACCGCCCGCACCAAGAACTGCTGGCAAAATTGATACACCGGGTGCGAAATTAGCGGCCTCCTCTGCGGGCATTGCAGGTGCGTCTTTACACTGGCGGTCCCGAAGGAGATCGGAAACCACAGTCTCAGCAGAACCATTCTTAGATGTTGCGCCAGTCTTCACAACGCAAACACAAGACCCATCCTGCAGGTCTGCGCGCGAAACAACTGCTGTTCCGGCATCTCCAGTTCTATCCACTCTAACCGAGCATTTCCCTGCTTCAGCCGCACCTTGCGCCAAAGCCAGAGCAGGCAGGGCATCAGCAGAGCGGATGTTGCCAGTGGCAGCAACACCTGCCGTTACCAAGCCCGCAGCTGCCAGAGCAGTTATGAAGTATCCAGACACACCCAACTCCGGAAAAGCCCTCGGTTCGAGCGCGTAACATAGGTGGAATTTCTTAGTAAAGGGCAAAAGGGCGCGGGAATGCCGCAACCTGCGGCGATTTCCTCGGATTGATGCTGCTTTGCAACAATCAATAGGCGCGGTCGTGCACCACCACCCGCAGGGTGCGCAGGATGATCACCACGTCGCGCCACAGGGTCCAGCCGTTCTGGTATTCCAGATCGGCCTGCAGGCGGGCGGAAAGATCTGATTCCAGCGGTGTTTCGCCGCGCAGGCCACGAACCTGGGCCAGGCCGCTCATGCCCGGCTTCAGCGCATGGCGCTGCCAGTAACGGTCGTCGACTTCCCAGAACAGCTTGTCACCAGCTTGCGAGCCAAGGGCGTGGGGCCGCGGCCCGACCAGGCTCATCTCACCCTTCAGCACATTCAGCAGCTGCGGCAGCTCGTCGATCGAGCTGCGGCGCAGCCAGCGGCCGATCCGGGTCACCCGGTCATCGTCGCGGCTGGTTGAGCGCGCACCGGCCTGGTCGGTCTGGGCAACCCGCATTGTCCGGAACTTGTAGATCTCGAAGAACCGGTTGTTGCGGCCGACCCGGCGCTGCAGGAACAGCGCGGGCCCGCCATCCTCCAGCCGGATCGCGAGTGCGATCAGCAGCAGCGGCACGGCCAGCACCAGCAGGATCGGGACAGTTATTGCCAGATCAAGCAAGCGCTTGAGCAGGCGTGAGCGCAGCCCCAGTGGGCCGGAAGCAACCACCACCGTGCCCAGCCCATCGGCATGGCTGGTCCCCAGGATGCCCAGACTGGTCACCTCGGTATCGACAATCTCGCCGCGCATGTGGCCGCCTTTCAGCACCATGGCCCAGGCGCGCCGCCGTTCGCGCGGGCAGGAGACGATCACGCGGTCCATCGGGCCGATCAGTTTGGCCAGCCGGTCGAGCAGGTGCGGATCGTCAAGCTGCGGGGCCAGTCCCTGCCGGGCCGCATCGATCCTGTGGCAATCGGGCAGCGCGACCGTCGGTCCACCATCGTCGATCAGCAGCAA
The DNA here is from genome assembly GCA_965284665.1 of Sphingomonadaceae bacterium. GTDB lineage: Bacteria > Pseudomonadota > Alphaproteobacteria > Sphingomonadales > Sphingomonadaceae > Novosphingobium. The sequence continues at coordinate 798,269 of OZ260108.1, forward strand.
ATTGATTGCCCGCGCACCGAGCCGGCGGCGGATCAGCGGTTCCATGTTGTACCGCGCCCAGACGATCAGGAACAACGCCGAAAGACACCCCAGGCCGAACCCGAAACGGGAGAGGTTGAGGCTGCTGCGCGCCAGGAACAGCACCATCAGCACCAGCAGGCTGGCCAGCAACAACGCGGCGCCGGCCCGCTGCACCCCGAATTCCGGGGCGACCAGAGCCTTGATGCTGTAGGTCCGGTTGAGCAGGGCGACGGTCCAGAACAGCGGCAGCGCGAGCTGCGCCGAACCCCAGACCGTGTCATCCACGGGACTGCCCAGGTAGAGCCAGGTCGAGAGGGCAAACCCGGCCAGCAGCATGGCACCATCGACCAGCAGCTGGACCAGATAGATCCGCAGCCGGACCCGCTCGAGCGAGGCTGGAATTGTAAATGAATGCGCCGTCACGTCAGCAAACGCCCGGAAGCCATGGTGCCGGTGCAACCCCCTAAGTGAATTCACCAATGGACTAGCAGGATCAGCGAATTGACCAAGTAACTATTTGCGCGGAGCCGCAAACCGGGCGATCTCGGTCAGGCCCTGGGCCAGCAGCAGCTCGGCCTGCTGACTGTTGCCCAGCAGCGCGCGGTGCAGCGCAACCAGCTTGTCGACCAGCCGCGACAGGCGGGGGCCCCGCCATTTCTGCAATTGCCGGGCGATGTCGCCCTTGTCCTTGAAGAAGATCCGCCGGGCGGCCGTCTCGGCCTCGATGAAGGGGCCGATATCGCCGCGCGGGGCCCGGGCCGCGAGCTGCGCCAGTTGCGCCGCGCGCCGCTCCACCGCCAGCAGCAGGCCGACCGGGTTCAGCCCCAGCTCGCGCATCCGCCGCAGTTCCGCCGGCAAGCGCTGGACTTCGCCAGAGAGAACCGCGTTGACGATCGGCATCAGCCCATCATCCTCGGTCCGCGCCCCGATCGCCTCCAGCGCATCTGCGTCAGCGCGGCGCGGGGCCTGCGGCGTGGCATCGAGATAGAGCGCAAGCTTGGTCACTTCGCTGGCCGCGATCCGGGTATCGAGCGCGGCGGCCCGCGCGATCCGCTCGGCCAGGTCACCGCTCAGCGTCACGCCGGCGGCATCGGCCATGGCGCGGATCGCAGTGGAAACGCTGCGCAGGTCAGGCGGGTAGAACATGGCGACCAGCGCATCGGGCCGGTTCGCCAGCAGCTTGGCGCTGCGCGACTTGTCGGTGGCGCTGGTGGCCATGACGATCACCGGGCAAGGCCCGCTCTCGCCGCTCAGCAGCACTTCGAGCGCGTCATGGGCCTCGTCGCCGCTGGCGCGGACCAGGATGTGGCGGTTGCCGCCGAACAGCGAGTTGGAGCGGGCTTCGTCCCCTAGCAGCACCGGATCCTTGCGCAGGTCTGGTCCCGCCAGCTCGATCCGCTCGCCCGGATCGGGCAGCAGGCTGATCAGCAGCTGCGCCGCATCCTGGATCCCGGCGTCATCCTGTCCGCACAGGAAAAACACCCGCGCCTCGCGCACCGCGCGGGGGGCGATCGTCCTGAAATCCTTCTGGGTGGCCTTCACTGCCCGCCCGCTTGGCCTTCGCGCAGCTGCAGCGCCAGGCGCGCGACAATCTTGTCGGCCACTACCTTGGCCAGGTTCTCCAACGCGGTCTGTTCGGCGGCGATAGTGGCATATTCGCTGGAGACGACGTCGATCCCGGCATCGGACCCGGCAGTTGCGTCCAGCACGATCGCGCCGCTGACCGTGTCGACCAACTGATAGCGCGCGCGCAGCGTCCGGCGCTCGCGGCCAATCGTATCGTCGGACAGCAGGCCGAGGCCCTCAAGCTTGTCATCCAGCCGGACGTCGAGCCGGTAGCGCGGGGTTGTCCGTCCGGCGGCGCCGAGCCGATCAACCAGTGCGTTTCGCACCAGCCAGCCGGCCTTACCTTCAATCGCGGGAACCTCGACTGCTGCCAGCCCCTGCGCCACCTGTCCGCTCGCTCCGCCAGCATACATCGGCTGCAGTCCGCAAGCGGACAGCAGCAGCGCCGCGGCGAGGATGCCGAAAGGCTTCATGCGACGAGATTGACCAGTCGGTCGGGCACCACGATCACTTTCTTGACTGCCTTGCCATCGAGCGCACGCTGCACCTTGTCGCTGGCCAGCGCAAGCGCCTCCAGCTCCTCGCGCGGCAGGCCCTTGGCGACAGTGATCGTGTCGCGCAGCTTGCCCAGCACCTGGATCGCGATGGTGACCTCGTCCTCGACCAGCAGGGCCGGATCGACCGCCGGCCAGGCGGCATCGGCGACCAGGCCTTCTCCGCCGATTGCCGCCCAGGCTTCCTCGGCCAAGTGCGGCATCATGGGAGAAACCAGCAGCAGCAGCGTGCGGATCGCGGCCGAGCGGCTGGCGCTGGGCGCAGCCTTTTCGGTCGCGCCGGTCAGCTCGTAGATCCGCGCGACGGCCTTGTTGAAGCCCAGTGCGGCGATGTCCTGCGTCGCGGCATGGACGGTCTGGTGAGTCTTGCGATCCAGCGCCTTGTCCTCGCCGGTGGCGGCGGCATCGTACTGGCCGAACAGCCGCCACAGCCGCTGGACGAACCGCGCGCAGCCCTCGATCCCGGCTTCGGACCAGGGCAGGTCGCGCTCGGGCGGGCTGTCCGAGAGCATGAACCAGCGCACGGCGTCAGCGCCGTACTGGGCAATGATATCGTCCGGATCGACGACATTCTTCTTGCTCTTCGACATCTTGATGATGCGGCCGATCTCGACCGGCTGGCCATCAGCTTTGAGCAGTGCGTTCTCGCTGCCGCGATCGACCTCGGCCGGACTGAAGTAGACCGGCTGGCCGTTCGCGGGATCAATCCGCGAATAGGTCTCGTGCGTCACCATCCCCTGCGTGAACAGGCTGGCGAAGGGCTCCTTCACATCGATCAGGCCGATGTGACCCAGTGCACGGGTCCAGAACCGGGCGTAGAGCAGGTGCAGGATCGCATGCTCGATCCCGCCGATATACTGCTCGACTGGCAGCCACTGCTTGATCACTTCCGGATCGAACGGCCGGTCACCGGGCTGGCTGGCAAAGCGCAGGAAGTACCACGAGGAGTCGACGAAGGTGTCGAGCGTGTCGGTCTCACGCTCGGCCGGCTTGCCGCACTTGGGGCAGGGGGCGTGCTTCCAGGTCGGGTGGCGCAGCAGCGGGTTGCCCGGCACGTCGAAGCTGACATCCTCGGGCAGGGTGACCGGCAGCTGGTCCTTGGGCACCGGCACCACGCCGCAGTCACCGCAGTGGATGAACGGGATCGGCGTGCCCCAATAGCGTTGGCGCGAGACGCCCCAGTCGCGCAGGCGGTACTGCGTCTCGCCCTGGCCCCAGCCGTCGTGGGCGGCCTTGGCGATGATCGCGGCCTTGGCCTCGTCGATGGTCATGCCATCAAGCCATTCGGAGTTCACGATCCGGCCCGGACCGGTATAGGCCTCATCACCCTCGAACTCGGCATCGGTCTGATCGCCATCGCTGACCACGCGGGTCACCGGCAGCTCGTACTTGCGGGCAAAGTCGAGGTCGCGCTGGTCGTGCGCCGGGCAGCCGAACACCGCGCCGGTGCCGTAATCCATCAGCACGAAGTTGGCGACATAGACCGGCAGGTGCCACGCTTTCTTGAGCGGATGCTCGACCGAATAGCCGGTGAAGAAGCCCTTCTTCTCGGCCGTCTCCAGCTCGGCCGCAGTGGTCCCGCCCTGCTTGCACTCGGCAATGAATGCCGCCAGCTCGGGCGAGTTGGCTGCGATCGCTTGCGCAAACGGATGGTCCGCCGCAATCGCGACAAAGCTTGCCCCGAACATCGTGTCAGGCCGGGTCGTGTAGACCTCAATCCCGTCCGGGCTGTCGACGAAGCGGAAGGTGCAGCGCAGGCCTTGGCTCTTGCCGATCCAGTTTTCCTGCATCAGCCGGACCTTCTCCGGCCAGTCCTTGAGCTCGCCCAGGCCCGCCAGCAGATCGTCGGCGAATTGGGTGATCTTGAGGAACCACTGGTTGAGCTTGCGCTTCTCGACCAGCGCGCCGCTGCGCCAGCCGCGCCCGTCGATCACCTGCTCGTTCGCCAGCACGGTCATGTCGACCGGGTCCCAGTTGACCGCCGATTCCTTGCGGTAGACCAGCCCGGCGGCATAGAGGTCGAGGAACAGTGCCTGCTCCTGGCCGTAATAGTCCGGCTCGCAGGTCGCCAGTTCGCGGCTCCAGTCGAGCGCGAAGCCCAGACGCTTCAGCTGGGCCTTCATGTTGGCGATATTGTCGCGGGTCCAGCCGCCGGGGTGGACGCCCTTTTCCATCGCGGCGTTTTCCGCCGGCATGCCGAAGGCGTCCCAGCCCATCGGGTGGAGCACTTCAAAGCCCTGCATCCGCTTGGTCCGGGCCAGCACGTCGCCCATGGTATAGTTGCGGACGTGGCCGATATGGATCCGGCCCGAGGGATAGGGGAACATCTCGAGCACGAAGGAGCGCGGCTTGGCGCTGGCGTCATCGGCGCGGAAAGTCTGGCGCTCGTCCCACGCCTGCTGCCAGCGCGAATCGGCGCTGGCCGGATCGAAGCGTCCGGATTCTGGAATTGCAGTGGTCATGGCCTGCCCTCTAGCCGCTGCGCGCGGCTTGTCGAGGGGGTGGATTAGTCCGCGACAGCGCTGCGGCGCAGGTCGCGGGCCTTGGTCAGGATGATGTCTTCCAGCTTCTGGACCGTTGCGGCCTGGACCGGGGCATCAACCCAGACGCCGTTCTGCGAGACCTGGCGGCTGGCAGCGACGCGCAACGCATCGGCGCGCAGGTCCTGGTCGAGGATGGTGACAGTGACCTTCATCCGCTCACCGGTGTTGCTCGGGTTGGCGTACCAATCGGTCACGATCACGCCGCCGTTGCTGTCAGTCTGCAGCATCGGCATGAAGCTCAGCGCTTCAAGGCTGGCGCGCCACAGGTAGCTGTTCACGCCGATCGTGGTGATCTTCGATGCGGCCAGGTCGGCCTTGGGGCGGTCCTTGCCGCCGCAGCTGGCGAGGGCCAGGGCCGCCATGGCGACCAGGCCGACACGGCCGATCCGGGAAAAGGTGCTGTGGCCCGAAGTCATCATGGTCAAGATACGATCCTGTCGCTGTGGCAAGGGTTGCAGCCCCCGCGAAACCTGCGCAGCCTCTATAGCCAAGGCGGCCAAGGCGGCAAGTGCGCATTGGCCGCCAATGCCGTGAACCGCCGCTGAATGTCAGCATCGGCCCAGGCGTTAAGCACGAATTCATGCGCTCGGCTGCAGTTAGGGCTTGGATTCCGGGGGCATCCGCGCGAAACTTGCGCGAGTCCCTGATGGACAGCGGAGCATCCGGATCATGAGCGCGAGCACGGCCAGCAGCATCGGCAAGGGGCGCAACGGCGCCGCTTCCGCGCTGCTTATTGCCGGCGCGGTGATCGTGCTGGCCCTGCCCAGTGCAGTTCTGGCGCTATCGGTCGGGATCGGTCCTTCGCTTACCAAGCCTGCGATCGAAGCAGACAACAGCGGTTTTCAACCGGCCCGCGTCGATCCCCGCCTGGCCCGCTCGATCTCGGTCCGCGCGCTGGGCAAGGGCCAGACCTTCCGCTTTACCCCCGGTGCGGCGCCCAGCCGGCTTGACCGCTCCGTGACGGTTGCGGTTCGGGTCGATGGCAACCCTGCGCGGCCAGCCCGCAATGCGCTTGCCACCAGCGAGAGCAGCGGCTTCGGCATTGCCCCCACGGCCTACAGCCTGGGCGTTTCGCGCGGTTACAAGGGTTTTGCCCAGAACGGCGGCCTGGGCAGCGAAATCCGCACGGTTGAAATGCCTGACCTGGCCAGCTTCAAGCCTTCGCCGGGGGCCAAGAGTGATCCTTCGCGCTTCAGCCCGCGGATCGCGCTCGATGGACGTGAACCCGCCGGCCGCTCACCGCGTACCCTGCAGGGCCAGACCGAGGAAGTGGTCGATCTGGGCGGGTCCTATCGCCTGACCCGCAACCTCAACGTCACGGCCGGGGTCCGCAGCACAACCGACCGCGATCGGCTGGCCCCACTCAGCGATTCCCGCAAGGATAACCAGGCGGTCTACGTCGGCACCCAGTTCAAGTTCTGATCACAGCGTACGAATAGCTATTCGTCGCACTTGTCGGCTTGATGCGCCTTGCCTAGACCTGCCGTTACGGAATCCGATATCGGGAGAGCATTCATGGCACGAGTGGCAGTGGTTACCGGCGGTACGCGCGGGATTGGCGAGGCGATCTGCCAGCGGCTGAAGCGCCAGGGGCACCAGGTCATCGCCAACTACGCCGGCAACGAAGAGAAGGCCCAGGCTTTCACCGCCGCCACCGGCATTCCCGCCTATCGCTGGGACGTGGGCGATCATGAGGCGACGCTGGAAGGTTGCGCGCGGATCGAGGCTGACTATGGCCCGATCGATATCGTCATCAACAACGCCGGTATCACCCGCGACGGCACGCTCCACCGCATGAGCTTTGACGACTGGAACGAAGTGATGCGGATCAACCTGGGCGGCTGCTTCAACATGGCCAAGGCAGCCTTCCCCGGCATGCGCGAGCGCGGCTGGGGCCGGATCGTCAATATCGGCTCAATCAATGGCCAGGCTGGGCAATACGGCCAGGTCAACTATGCCGCCGCCAAGTCGGGCATCCACGGCTTCACCAAGGCATTGGCGCAGGAAGGCGCCAAGTTCGGCGTGACCGTCAACGCGATTGCGCCGGGCTATATTGATACCGATATGGTCGCTGCAGTGCCGGCCCCGGTGCTGGAAAAGATCGTTGCCAAGATCCCGGTCGGCCGGCTTGGCATGGCCGAGGAAATCGCCCGCGGCGTCGCTTTCCTGACCAGCGACAACGGCGGCTTCGTGACCGGATCGACCATGTCTATCAATGGCGGCCAGCATATGTATTAATCGGCGAATCAAAGGCTTCGCCGGAGTGTGGCAGCTATGGACAGGATTGCGGCCCAGGCCGATTTACGGATGGCGCACCTGAACGGGGCCCCGGGTGTGCTGGTTTCCGGCCTGGTCTGGCTGGCGACTGGTTTGACCTGGTATCTGGCTGGCCCGAGCGCTGCCTTCGTTTTCCTGTTCCTGGCCGGGATGGCTATCGCCCCCCTGGCCACGCTGCTGACGCGGTTCCTGTTCAAGACGCCCGCCGCAACGATCGGCAAGCCGCTGGAAAAGATTGCCCTGGTGACGGTGCCGATCATCCTGGCCGGCTTCTACATCGCCTGGCGCTGGCTTGGCGTGGTAGCGCCCCAGGCGATCCCGATCGTCGCCATCGCCATCGGCCTCAGGTACCTGACCTTCAAGACGATGTTCGGGACTGGCATGTTCCTGCTGTTGGGCGGAGCCTTCATTTTGATCGGTGGGGCCGCATTCATGTCCAGCATCAGCCTGGCTGGCCCAGCAGCGCTGCTGCTGGGCCTGATCGAGCTGGCGTTTTTTGCCGTCCTCTATCGAACCTGGCACCGACCTTCGGAAACCGGCGCCTGAGCGTCCTCATTCCACGCTGATCGCGGCGACCTTCCAGCCGCCATTCTCCGAGGCCAGCCGCACCGTTTCGACTGCGCTGCCCTTCTTGCTGTAGGTGGCCTTGAAAGTGACGGTCCAATAGCCATTGGGCGGGGCGGGGCGGAAGTCGACTGTCGTCAGTTCGCGCGACTGGAACGTGCCCATTTCGCCGCGCACCTGCTTCGATGTGTCGGCCCACCAATCGAGCCTATTCAGCAGCTGGAACGACTTGTGCGTCGCCTGCCAGCTTGCGGTCCAGTCATTGCGGTCCATCAGCGCCAGGAACTGCTGTGCGGCTTCGACCGCAGCCTGTTCGCTGGCCGGTGTGGGCGATACGGCGACGGCAGTGGTCAAGGGAGTTGTCGGTGCCTGGCCGGAACCGGACAGTGCCGAGAGGGCGAGTAGAGCGAGCGTTGCAGACATGGTCAAACCTCCAATGATCCAGCCGGGGCGGCGCCTGTTGCCTCGTCCTTGAGCTGGCTGGAGGGTCATCTGCGCTGCGGCCGGGACGACGGCATCCCCGAAACGCTTGTCCCCCAGCAATTCGGGGGTCTGCGTCTCGGCCTCGCGCAGCAGCCGGGCGGCTTCGCGGCTGGAGGAGGTATCCATCTTGCGCCGCGCATCGCGCAGCCGTTCGTTGATCGTGTGAACGGACAAGCCCAGGTGCCGCGCCATCGTCTTGGCGTCGTAACCCTGGACCAGCAGGCGCAGCGTTTCCTTCTCCTTCTCGGTCAGGGACAAGTGGCGCTGGGTCATGGCCGGGATGTAGGAGGCAGTCCCTGCAGCGGCCACCCCAAATTTTTCGTAGGTTCGCAGGCCTTCCTGGCCTTAGAACGCCACCATGACCACGCCCTTCCATCCGCCAATCAAGCGCTCGATCGAGATTGCCGGGCACAAGACCTCGATCAGCCTCGAGCCGCTGTTCTGGGAACTGCTCAAGCAGGCGGCCGCCGCCGAAGGGCTGCCGATCAGCGCGCTGGTGGCGCGGATCGACAGCGAGCGGATTGTTGCCCCGACCCCGCCGGGGCTGGCCGGAGCGGTGCGGGTCTGGCTGGTCGGTTGGCTCGCTTCAAAACTGAGCGAGGGCCAGCCCGCCTAGCGCGGCACTGCCCAGCACGGGCAGCACGCCCCATTTCAGGCGGAACAGCAGCACGGCGCAAGCCGCGCTCAGCACGGCGGCCCGCCAATCGAGGCTGGTCCAGACCGGCAGGCCGTCGGCATAGGTCCGGAACAGGACATGGCCGCCAAACCACAGAGCGAGGCTGGCGATCACTCCGACGACCGAAGCGGTGATCGCGGCCAATGCGCCTTTCAGCCGCACCGCGCGCTCCATCCGCTCGATCCATGGCGCGAAAGCAAAGATCCACAGGAAGCAGGGCGCAAAGGTCACCCAGGTGGTCAGCGCCGCGCCGAGCATCCCGGCCACCAGCGGAGTGAAGGGTTCGGGCGCGCGAAAGGCAGCCAGGTAACCCACGAACTGGGTGACCAGGATCAGCGGTCCTGGCGTGGTTTCGGCCAGGCCCAGGCCATCGGCCATTTCGCCCGGCTGGAGCCAGCCGAACCCGCTGACCGCCTCTTGCGCCATATAGGCCAGCACCGCATAGGCGCCGCCAAAGGTAACCACGGCGAGCTGCGAGAAGAAGGTCCCGATCTGCCACAGCACGTGGTCACGGCCGAGCAGGGTCAGGACCAGCACCATCGGCAGGGCCCAGAGCGTGCCCCAGACCAGCAGCGACTTGAGTGAGGCGGTCCACGGCCGCGGCGGCAGCGGCGCAGCTTCGCCAACGGGCTTCAGCGCCAGAAGATCAGACCGCAGCGCGGCAACGGCAAAGCCGATCAGGCCTGCGCCCAATACGACGACCGGGAAGGGCAAGGCGAACAGTGCCAGCGCCAGGAAGGCGGCCAGCGCCAGTCCCTGCTTGAGCCGGGTATCGAGCGCCCGCCCCGCGATCCGCAGCAGGGCCTGGATTACCAGCGCCAGCACCGCCGCCTTGATCCCCAGAAACAGCGCCGCAAACCACGAAAGGTTTGCCGCCGCGGCATAGAAGATCGACAGCGCCAGGATCACCAGCGCGCCAGGAATGACGAACAGCAGCCCCGCTGCCAGCCCGCCGCGCCAGCCGTGCAGCTTCCAGCCGATCCAGGTGGCCAGCTGCTGCGCCTCTGGCCCGGGCAGAAAGTGGCAGAAGTTCAGCGCGTGGCGGTATTGCTCCTCGCTCACCCAGCCGCGCTCTTCCACCACCTCACGGTGCATCAGCGCGATCTGGCCGGCCGGACCACCAAAGCTGAGGCAGCCGATCCGGGCGAATGTCTTGACGAGTTCGTTGAAAGTCGGGGTCGATTGCGCGGTCACACCATGCTCCATGCCTAATGCATTGCCAGACAGGCAATGCAATTCAGGCAACGCTTGGGCGGTGTGGCGCCTGACCGGGAGGTTGCGTGGCCCCGATGCCGCAGGAAATGCTACGGCACCGGGTCGCGGTCAAGGGGTGTCAGGTGAATCTGCCAGCCGAGGGCGGATCGCTGGCCGGGAAGCTTTCGTCGCTGGCCTCGTCGATCTTGTCCCACTTCTTGGGATCGCTGGCCATCGCCTCGGGACCGGCATTGCGGACCGGGGCGAAGCCCGGCGTGGCCTCGCCATCAGCAAAGGCGACCGGCGTGGTGGGTTCGGCCTGGCGGGTAGCATAGCGATACAGACCGTAGCCGACCGCGCTGGCGGTAATGAGTTTGAGCAGCATGGCGTGGGCTCCTTCATGAGCGGTTGCCCCAGCTTAAGCGCTTTGCCGCCGGCTTGTTCCGGCGAACAGGTCAGTCCCCGCCGACCCGTTCGATTGCCGCGCCCACCAGCGCCAACTTCTCTTCTAGTCGCTCATACCCGCGATCGAGGTGGTAGAGCCGGTGAACCTGGGTCTCGCCTTCAGCCGCAAGGCCGGCGATCACCAGGCTCATCGAGGCGCGCAGGTCGGTCGCCATGACTTCCGCCCCGGTCAGCTTCTTGACCCCGTGGACCACGGCAGTCCGGCCCTTGGTTTCGATATGCGCGCCCATGCGGTTGAGTTCGGGGACGTGCATGTAGCGGTTCTCGAAGATCGTCTCGGTCAGCACCGAGCTCCCTTCGGCGAGACACAGCATGGCCATCAGCTGGGCTTGCATGTCGGTCGCAAAGCCCGGGTAAGGCGCGGTCGAGAGCGTTACCGACTTCATCGGCCCGTCGCGCCAGACCTTGATCCCGTCGGCATGGGGCTCAACCTCAACCCCGGCATCGCGCAGCGCCTGCAGCGTTGCGTCCATCTCGTCGGCGACGGCGTGCTTCAGGAACACCTCGCCCCCGGTGATCGCCGCGGCGCAGGCATAGGAGCCGGCCTCGATCCGGTCGCTCATCACGCGGTAAGTCGCGCCGTGGAGCCGCGGCACACCGTGGATGGTGAGGTCGCTCGTCCCGATCCCCTCGATCTGCGCGCCCATCGCCACCAGCAGCTTGCACAGGTCAACAATCTCGGGTTCGCGCGCCGCGTTGTGCAGCACGGTCTTGCCCGAGGCGAGAACCGCAGCCATCAGCGCGTTCTCGGTCGCGCCGACCGAGACCACCGGGAAGGCATAGCGCCCGCCGGGCAGGCCGCCATCGGGTGCGATCGCGCGGACATAGCCCGCCGCCAGCTCGATCGTCGCACCCATGGCTTCCAGCGCCTTGAGGTGCAGGTCGATCGGGCGGTTACCGATCGCGCAGCCGCCGGGCAGCGAGACGGTCGCCTCGCCCATCCGCGCCAGCATTGGCCCTAGCACCAGGATCGAGGCGCGCATCTTGCGGACAAGTTCATAGGGCGCGACCGACGAAGTGATCCGCGGCGCTTCCAGCGTCATCACCCGGCCAAAGTCCTCCGGCCGACTGCCGGCGATGGTGGTGGAGATGCCGAACTGGTTCAGCAGGTGCTGGAACCCGTCGATATCCGCCAGTCGCGGCAGATTGCGGAGGGTCAGCGGCTCGTCCGTCAGCAGCGCGCAAGGCAGCAGCGTCAGCGCGGAGTTCTTGGCGCCCGAGATCGGGATGGTGCCGGACAGGCGCTTGCCGCCCTGAATGATGATCTTGTCCATGACCGCCTGATTTAGCGGGATTGCGGGAACCGGCAAGCGCCGTGCAATGCTATGCACACCTTGGGCACAATCCGGTTGCCAAAGGACCCGCCTGCGCCTTAACGCCCCTGCAACATCAACATGGTAAACGCGCCGCCATGACCAGCCCTTCGCCACGCAAGCCGATCAAGAAAGCCGTCTTCCCCGTCGCGGGGCTCGGCACCCGTTTCCTGCCTGCGACCAAGGCGATCCCCAAGGAAATGCTGCCGATCATCGATCGCCCGCTGATCCAGTATGCGGTGGACGAAGCGCGCGAGGCCGGGATCGAACAGCTGATCTTCGTGACCGGCCGCGGCAAGACCGCGATCGTCGAACATTTCGACATGGCCTTTGAGCTGGAAACGACCATGGCCGGGCGCGACAAGTCGCTCGAAGTGCTGGAGCCGACGCGGATCCAGCCCGGCAACCTCGTCACCGTGCGTCAGCAAGTCCCGCTCGGCCTGGGCCACGCGATCTGGTGTGCCCGCGCGATCGTGGGGGATGAACCCTTCGCGATCTTCCTGCCGGACGAACTGATGATCGCGCACAAGGGCTCGACCGGCTGCATGAAACAGATGGTCGAGGCCTATAACGAACACGGCGGCAACCTGATCTCGGTGCTCGAAGTTCCGGAAGAAGAGGTCTCCTCCTACGGCGTCATCGCCCCCGGCGCGAAGATCAGCGACCAGGTCACCGAAGTGACCGGCCTAGTCGAAAAGCCCAAGCGCGAGCACGCGCCCAGCAACCTGATCATCTCGGGCCGCTACATCCTCCAGCCCGAAGTGATGCGTGTGCTCGAAGGGCAGGCCGCCGGCGCCGGCGGCGAAATCCAGCTGACCGATGCCATGGCCCGGATGATTGGCGAGCAGCCGTTCCACGCCGTAACCTTTGCCGGCCGCCGGTTTGACTGCGGCAGCAAGACCGGCTTTGTCGAAGCCACGCTGGCCCTGGCGCTGGAGCGTGAGGACATGGGCGAAGAAGTGCGTGCGATGGCGCAAAGGCTGCTGGCGAAGAACTGAAAACTGCGGCAATCCGCCGCGATGCGGATTGCCCTGTTCGAACCTGAGATTGCCGGCAACGTCGGAGCGGTAATGCGGCTCTGCGCCTGCCTGGGTGCGGAAGTCGACCTGATCGAGCCGATGGGCTTCACCTGGGATGACCGCCGCGTCCGCCGCGCGGCGATGGACTATATCGATCACGTTTCCGTCACCCGCCACGCCAGCTTCGCCGCGTTCCGGGCAACGCTGGGGCAGAGCCGCCTGGTCCTCTTCACCACCAAGACCGACCAGAACGCCTACACCTTCCCCTACCGCGCCGACGACGTTCTGCTGTTCGGCAAGGAAAGCGCAGGCGTCACCGCCGAGGTGCTCACTGCAACCGATGCGCGGGTCCGCCTGCCAATGCGGACCGAGGTTCGCTCGCTTAATTTGGCGACCTCGGCGGCCTTGGCGTTGGGGGAGGCGCTGCGGCAGACGGGTAGGTTGCCGGGGTAGGGCTACCCATCAATCAAACACCCAATCGCCGCCAGCAGCGCTTCCTTCGCGCCGTCGCCGGGCAGTTCCGGCCATTCCGGGCGCGAGCGGCCGGTGGTGATCCAGGCGCCGATGCTCATGGTCAGGATCGCCAGCGCGCGGCCGTGGCGGGTGGTTTCGTCGAGCTCCGGGCGGATCGCGCCGAGCAGCGCGGCATAGTGGCCGGCGATCCAGTGGTACCAAGTGCTCTGCCGCGCCAGCAGCTCGGGATTGTAGAGGTAGTGCGCGAAGGAGCCGAGCGCGACGCGGTCGCTCTCGCTGGTGACATAGCCCAGGTGCAGATCGCACAGCTTCAGCAGCCGCTGGCGCGGGTCGTGTCCCGGTTCGAGCAGGACCGCTTCGGCCGAGCGGTAGAAGCCGCTGAAGACATGGTCGAAGATCGCGTCGAACAGGGCTTCGCGGGTCGGGAAGTGGTGCCGCAGGGCCGACTGGGTAATGCCGACGCGCCGCGCCACGGCTTCCTGCGAGATCGCCTCGATCCCCACCTCGTCGATCATGGCGCGTGCCTCGTCCATGATTCGCCGCCGGGTCCGTTCGCCCTTGGTCTCGCGCTCGATTCCCGCCGCTTTTGTTCTTGCCACCTGTCGATCTCCACTGCGGCATGAGCCGCTATGTGGCCGGAATCCTAGCCTTAAGTCGTGCAACTTGTCACGCAAAATAAAACCGCTTGTTAAGTGGAAAAATGCCGATATCATGGCACCACAACAAGCGGTGGAGAGAGCGATGTCCCTTTCAGTGCAGAACATCACCCCGGTGATCGGTGCCGAAGTTTCCGGAGTCGACCTGGCCCGGATCGACGATGTCAGCGCCGCCGCGCTGCGCAAGCTGCTGGCCGATCGCGGGGTGCTGGTGTTTCGCGATCAGGAGCTTGACCATGCGGCGCACAAGCGCGCGGCGGCGATCTTTGGCACGGGTCAGCTGCACTGCCATCCGCTGGCGGTGGCCTCCGGCAGTGCCGATCCGGCCGTGCTGACGATCAAGGCCACTGCCACTTCGGCCTATGCTGCGGGTGATGGCTGGCACACCGACGTATCCTGCGATCCGGCCCCGATCCGTGCCTCGCTGCTCTACATGCACGAGATGCCGGAAAGCGGCGGGGGCGACACCGTCTTTGCCAGCATGACAGAGGCCTATGCCCTGCTTTCGGCCCCGGTAAAGGAACTGATCGGCAAGCTGCGCGCCGTGCATGATGGCGCGCTGCCGTGGCGTCAGGCCTATGGCAAGGAACCGGCCGTCGGGACCGATTACAACCGCACCGCGCACCCGATCGTGATCGCGCATCCTGACAACGGCAAGCCGCTGCTGTGGGTCAACCGCGGCTTCACCACCCAGATCGAAGGCGTCAGCCGGCTGGAAAGTCGGCACCTGCTGGAGATGCTGTTCCACCACATCGAATCCACCCCGCGCCTGCAATGCCGGGTCCGGTGGGACAGGCACACGCTGGTGATCTGGGACAATATCGCCACTCAGCATCACGCCGTGTGGGATTACTTCCCGCATACTCGCCATGCCGAGCGCGTTTCGGTGATTGGCGGCGAGCTGCAGGCGGCCTGATTGACCCCGTCCGGCGATCGCGCGCACCGGCCGGGACTGCTGCTGGGCTTCTTCCTGCTGCTCCACGTGCTGAATCAGGTCGATCGCAACCTGATCGCCAGCTTCGGGCCCGAGATCGTGCGCGATCTCGGGTTAAGCCGGACCGAGTTCGGGATCGTCACCGGGATCGCCTTCACCGCCTTCTATGCAGTGACGGCCCTGGCGGCGGGCGTGCTGGCCGATCGCTATGGCCGGACCCGGATCCTCGCCGTGGGGCTGACCACCTGGAGCGCCTTTACCGCGCTGTCGGGCGCGGCGCGGGGCTTCTTCTCGCTGGTCATGATGCGGCCGTTCGTGGCGACGGGGGAGGCCACGCTGATCCCGGCCGCCACCGCGATCCTGTCCGAACGGTTCCCGGCGGCGCGGCGCGCCACGGCAATCGGCGTGTTCTTCATGGGCATCCCCCTGGGGGTCGGTGCCAGCTTCTTCTTGGCCGGGCAGCTTGGTCCGGTGCTGGGCTGGCGCGGGGTCTTCGTACTGTTGGGCCTGGTCGGCGTGGTCTTCGTGGCCGGGGTGCTGATGCTGCGCGACAAGGGCGCAGCGGCGGCCAATGGCGCGGGAGAACCAGTCCGCTCAGCGCGCGCCGTGCTGGCCGACCTGCGCCGCGAGCTGCGCGCTAATGCCGATCTTCGCCTGAGCCTGGCGGGCACCGTGCTGATGCATGTCTACCTGGCGGGCGGCCCCTTCGTGAAGCTGTGGCTGGTGGAGGAGCGCGGCTTTGCCGGCGATCGGATCGCGATGACCTATGGCCTGACGGTCGTGATATTCGGCGTGATCGGTGCGGCGCTTGGCGGGACCCTGGCGGACTGGTATGCGCGGCGCTGGCGCGGCGGGCGGGCCTCCTTCCTGGCGCTGTTCGTGGCCGTGCTGGCCCCGTTCATCATGGCCTTTCGTTTTGCCGAGCCCGGCTCGCTGCTGTTCTATGCCGGGATGGGGGCGGGAGTGCTGTTCTTTTCCTCGTTCTATGGCCCGGCCTTTGCCGTCATGCAGTCGGCCGCGCCCGAGCGGCTGCATGCCACGATCACCGGGCTGGCGATGCTGCTGGTCAATGTGCTGGCGCTCGGCCTTGGCGGCCTGGCGATCGGCGCGGCGAGCGATCTGCTGCTGGCGCAGGGCCGGCACGATGCGCTGACCGTGCCGCTGATCGTGGCCGACCTTACCTCGCTGCTGACGATCCTGTGCTTCGCCCGGATCGGCTGGCGCGAGTGGCAGCGGGGCAGCTAGCCCGCCGCACCGATCGCGGCGCGCAGCAGGCCACCATCGCAGGACAATTCCTGCAGGATCGAGAAGTGATCGGCCTCCGGCACGGTCAGCTGGGTCGCCGGATTGCCGGCCTCCGTCCAGGCCTTGGCCATGCGCGCGGTCTGGCTCTGGAAGGCCTCTGTCTCCAGCGCGCCGACGGCGAACAGGGTGCGCGGCGCACCCAGGCGGACGCGGTGCAGCGGTGAGGCGGCGCGGGCGCTCGCGGTGTCCAATCCCAGCTTGGCGTTGACCGAGGTGTCGAGCAGCGGCTCAAGATCGAACACGCCGCTAATCGAGACGATTCGGGCAATCGGGCCGGTGCCAGTGGGCGGAGCCATCGCCAGTTCGACCGCGATCTGTGCGCCGGCCGAGTGGCCGACGAGGATCAGCGGAGCCTGGTCGGTCAGTTCAGCCAGCAGGGGCAACGCCGCAGCGGCGGCATCGACGATCTCTATCACGCCCAGTTCGGGGCTGAGCGGATAGTTGATCAGCGCCACGTCAAAGCCATCGCACACGAGCGGCGGGGCGAGGAAGCGGAAGCCGCTCTTGTCGCGCGATTGCCAGTAGCCGGCGTGGAGATAGGCGACGACCCCGCGCCGCGGCTGGTCCGTGCGGAACAGGTCCAGCCTCTGGCGCGGGTGCGGGCCATAGGGCAGGTCCAGCGCCGGCTGCATCGCGCGCACGGCCAGCTCGCTTTCCGCCGCGTAGCGTTCAAACAGCGCGGCCTGCGACGGGCGAAGCTGCCCGTCGATGTATTCGAACTGGTTGGCGGTGGCGATCGCGGCCTGGGTCACGGGGCGGGGGCCTGTACCTTACCCGGCCCGCGCCGCGATCCACTCATCGACCCGTCGTTCCAGGATCGAGAGCGGCTGCGAGCCCGAGGCGATCAGCAGGTCGTGGAAGCCCTTGAGATCGAACTTCTGGCCCAGCTTCGCCTCGGCCCGAGCGCGCAGCTCCATGATCTTGATCATGCCGATCTTGTAGCCGGTCGCCTGGCCCGGCAGGGTCAGGTAGCGGCGCACTTCGGAGCGCGAGCGCTCGATCGGCTGGCGGCCGGTGGTGTTCATGTAGGTAACCGCCTGGTCCTCGGTCCAGCCCTTGGCGTGGAGCCCGGTATCGACCACCAGCCGCGCGGCGCGGAACAGTTCGGCGTCGAGCCGGAAGAAGTCGGCCGCGATATCCGGATAGGCGCCCATTTCCTTGCAGACCGCCTCGGCATAGAGCGCCCAGCCTTCGCCGAACGCGACATAGCCGGTGACCGAGCGGAACTTCGGCCCGCCCTGCTGGCGCACCTGGATATCGCCCTGGGTATTATGGCCGGGCACCGCCTCGTGGCACATCAGCGTGTACATCGCCGCCGGATCGGGGCGCATGCCGACGAGGTGGACATAGGTCCGCGCCGGGCGCTTGCCATCGGGGCTGGGCTGGCTGGCATGGGCCGCGCCGCCCGGCACTTCTGAAAAGGCCGGTTCGCGTACCACTTCGATGCCATAGACCGGCAGCTGGCCGAAATAGCCCGGCAGCAGCGTGCGGGTCTTCTGGACGAATTCATTGGCGGTCTTGAGGTATTCGGCGCGGGTCTCGTCGGTGAAGGGCTGCGGCGGGTAGAGCCGCTTGCGCTCGGCATAGAAGGCGTGGCGATCGGCAAAGCCGGCCTGGCGGGCAAGGGCATCCTGCTCGGCCTCGATCCGCGCGACTTCCTTGAGGCCGATCTGGTGGATCTGCTCGGCGGTGAGGTCGGTCGTGGTGACCAGCTTCAGCTCGTTGGCATAATAGGCCTTGCCGCCCGGCAGGGTCAGCGCGCCGACCTTGCCGCTGGGCGCCTTGGGCAGGCTGGCCTTAGCCCAGGCGATGATCCGGCCATAGGCGGGCTTGAGGGCGATAATCGCGTCCTTTGCTTCGGCCAGATGCTGGTCGGCCTCGGCCTGGGTTAGCTTGCCGCTGGCGACAAGCGCGGCGGTCTTGGCTTTCACATCGGCCCACAGCGCCGCGTCGGGACCCTCGCCATAGGGCGCGCCGCTGGTCAGCTTTTCACTGCTGGAAATGATCGTTTCGATCTGGAACTTCGGCGCGCGAATCCCGGCCTTCTCGCTCGCCTTGGTGCGGGCCAGGGCCAGGTCGAGCACGGCCGGCATGCCGCGCAGGCGGGCGATGTAGTTCTTGAGGTCCGTCGCGTCGGCCACGGAGTGCGTGTTGATCAGGAAGTCCGGCAGCTGGCTGTGCGCCGAATAGAGCCGCGAATAGAACGGCGGGCGGTACCTGCGGTTCGTGTTGGAGAGCACGGCGCGATCCGCTTCCAGCGCCCAAATGTCATAATTCACCTGACCTTCGGGGGAGAGCGCAGCCCGGTTGAAGCGCACCTTCATCCGCGCCACGCTGGCCAGGCGCCAGCGGACCTGGGCATCGGCGGCAGCATCGCTGATGTCATTCCACTTGTCCCCGCCGTCCTTGATGCCAAGCCGGGTGGCGAGCTGCGGCTGGGTCTTCACAAATTCGGCGAACTCGGCGTCGAGGAACCGGGTCAGCGCGGCGGTTGCATTGGCGCTGGGGGAGAGCGGCGGCAGCGGCGCGGCGGTCTGGGCCGAGAGGCCGGTCGAGGCGAACAGGGTGAGCGTGGCGGCCATCAGGCCGGCGGAAAGCTTGGTCATGTCGGTTCAATCCCCTTCGTGCAGCACGCAATATGGAGCGCCGCTCGGTTTCAGTGAAGCTGGTATTGAGGCTAGCCTCTAGCCGCGATCCTGCCAATCGCCCTTCCGCTTCGACCAAGGGCGATCTAAGCCGGCTGGCGATGACCCTGATCGCCTTCAACAAACCGATGAACGTGCTCTCTCAGTTCACCGACGCCGGGACAGCGGGTTCGCCGCGGGCGACGCTGTCGGACTATATCGACCTGCCGGGCGTCTATCCGGCCGGGCGGCTGGACCGTGATAGCGAGGGCCTGCTGCTGCTGACCGACGATGGCCGGCTCCAGGCGCGGATTGCCGATCCGCAATTCAAGCTGCCCAAGACCTACCTGGTCCAGGTGGAGGGCGAGGTGAGCGAGGAAGCCCTGACCGCGCTGCGCCGGGGCGTGCGGCTGAACGACGGGATGACGCGCCAGGCCCGGGCCGAAGCGATCGAGCCGCCCCAACTCTGGCCGCGCGATCCGCCGGTGCGCTCTCGCAAGACTGTACCCGATTCATGGTTGCGCCTGACCATCAGCGAAGGCCGCAACCGCCAAGTCCGGCGGATGACCGCCGCGGTTGGTCTGCCCACGCTGCGGCTGGTGCGCTGGGCAATCGGTGACTGGTCGCTTGACGGGCTGGCGCCAGGGGAATGGCGCGAAGTTTAGTTCCCCTCCCGCATGCGGGAGAGGAGAGTCGTCACGATCCTGCAACACGGCCATGAGACCTTGCGGCTCATGGACCAGACAGACACCCGCTTCGACTGGATCAGCTGGCTTGCCAGCATCCCCGGCATCCCCGCCGACTGGGGTAACCAAACCGCCACAATGCCCGAGCCTGAGGACGAGGCACTACCGCTCGCGGCCTAATTGGCGGAAAAGCGCAGCGGCAGGGTCTTCAGCCCGCCGACAAAGGTGCTCTTGGCGCGGCGCGGTTCGCCGGCGAGTTCGATCGACTCGATCCGGTCGAGCAGCGCCTCGAACAGCAGCCGCATTTCCAGCCGGGCCAGGTGCAGGCCCAGGCACTGGTGCGCGCCGGCACCGAAGGCCAGGTGCCGGGTCTGGTCGCGGGTCACGTCGAACTTGCGCGGATTGTCGAACTGGTCGGGATCGTGGTTGGCGGCGACATAGTTGATCATCAGCCAGTCGCCCTTGGCGATCTTCACGCCCGACAGCTCCACATCCTCGTTCGCCATGCGCATGAAGTGCTGCACCGGGGTGGTCCAGCGGATCGCTTCCTCGACGATATTGGGCAGCAGGCTGCGGTCAGCCTTGACCTTGGCAAACTGCTCCGGATCGCGGGCGAGGGCGAGCATGGCCCCGGCAGTGCTGGCACTGGTCGTGTCGTGCCCGGCGCTGGCGGTGATGATGTAATAGCCGGCGCGGTCGCGGGCCGAGATCGGCTCGCCGTCAATCTCGGCCGTCGCCAGGATCGTCGCGACATCGTCGGTCGGGTTGGCGCGGCGCTGGGCGGCCAGCCCTTCGAAATAGGTCTCGAACTCCGCCACGGCACCGAACACGATCTGGCTGATCATTTCGGGCGTCATCTCCGCCATGCCGCTCTTGGACAGGTCCTCGTCCTGCCCGCCGAACATCTGCTGGGTCAGGAACAGCATCTTCGGCTCATCCTCCTCGGGCACGCCGAGGATCTGCATGACGACATGGAGCGGGTAGGGCGCGGCCACGTGGGTCACGAAGTCCGCTTCCGGACCCGCCGCGATGAAGCGCTCGACCGTGGCCTTGGCCAGCTCGCGAATGCGGCCCTCCAGCGTGCGCAGGTTCTTGGGCATGAACCAGTCCTGCGTCAGCCGGCGCAGCTTGGGGTGCTTGGGGGCATCGAGCGCGACCAGCGAGGAGACCAGGTTGGGGCTCTCCTCGCCCTGCCGCGCGGTCACCTCGCGGGCCAGCTTCTCGCCAGCCTTGTTCGTGAAGACAGTGGGGCGCGGGGCATTCAGGAAGGTCGCATTGTCCTTCGATATCCGCATCACGTCGTCATACTTGGTGACCAGCCAGAACGGCTCGTGATCATCGGTCGGGCTTTCGATCCGCACCACTGGGGTATCAGCCCGCAGCCGGTCAAACACGTCGAGCACCGTGTTCCAGTCGGCATAGGACTTGGGATCGAGTACCGCGATCGCATCGGCGGGGCTGGCGACAGGACCGGTCATCGCTTCAGCCCTGCGCCTGGGCAGCTTCGTAGGCCGCCTTGTACTCATCGCGCAGCAGCCGCTTGTAGAGCTTGCCGGTCAGCTCGCGCGGCAGCTGCTCGCGGAAGTCGATCTGGCGCGGCATCTTCACGCGGCTGAGCTGGCCCGCAAGGTACTCGCGGATCTCGTCGGCCAGCGCCTCGCCGGCCTGGCTCATGTCGAGCGGCTGGATCACGGCCACGACCTTTTCACCCATTTCCGGATCGGGCGCGCCGATCACGGCGGCGTCGGCCACCTTGGGGTGAGTGACCAGCAGGTTCTCGATCTCCTGCGGGTAGATGTTGACCCCGCCCGAGATGATCATGAAGCTCTTGCGGTCGGTCAGGAACAGGTAGCCGTCCTCGTCCTGGTAGCCGACATCGCCCAGGCTCGACCAGCCGTGCTTGTTGCGGGCATCGCGGGTCTTCTCGGGATCGTTGTGGTATTCGAACGGCACCATGCCTTCGGTCGGTTCGAAGAAGATCTGGCCCTCGGTGCCGCGCGGCACTTCGTTGCCGTCCTCGTCGCAGACGCGGATGATCCCGGTCAGCGCCTTGCCGACGGTGCCGGGCTTGCCCAGCCATTCCTGGCTGGTGACAAAGGTAAAGCCGTTGCCTTCGGTCCCGGCGTAATATTCGAAGATCACCGGGCCCCACCATTCGATCATCGCCTGCTTGACTGGCACCGGACAGGGCGCCGCGGCGTGGATCGCGCATTTCATGGTCGAGGTATCGTACTTCTTGCGGACCTCTTCCGGCAGCTTGAGCATGCGGACGAAGTGCGTCGGCACGAACTGGCTGTCGGTGATCTTGTATTTCTCGATCGCGGCCAGGGCGGCTTCGGGATCGAATTTCTCCATCACCACTACGGTGCCGCCGATCTTCTGCACGGTCATCGACCAGCGCAGCGGGGCGGCGTGATAGAGCGGCGCCGGGGTCAGGTAGACCGCATCGGGCTTGATGCCGAACGCCATCAGCACCAGCCCGACCAGCGAATTGGCCTGATCGATCGCCGGGTCTTCGGGCAGCGGGATCTTCACGCCCTTCGGTCGGCCGGTCGTGCCCGAGGAATAGAGCATGTCGACCCCGGCGCGCTCGTCGGCAATCGGGGTGTCGGGCATGGCGGCCAGGGCATCCTCGGCCGACATCGGCCCGGGCGTGTCGAAGCGCAGCTGTTCGACCGGCGCCAGCTTGGCCACTTCATCGAGCGTCGGGGCAAGATAGGCCGATCCGAACAGGATCTTCGCGCCGCTGTCTTCCAGGATATAGGCGATTTCGGGCGGGGTCAGGCGGCTGGAAATGCCGACATAGTGGACGCCCGAGCGCTGGAAGCCCCAGGTCAGGCAGAAGAACCAGGGATGGTTTTCCATGCAGATGGCGACCGTGTCACCGATCTTGATCCCGCGGCTCCGCAGCAGCTGCGCGACCTGGTTGGATCGGCGGTCAAGCTCGGCAAAGGTGATCGTCTCGCCGCTGCCGGCCATGATGATCGCGGGACGGTCGGGATTGGTCTTGGCGTGGATCGACGGGTGCATCGGGAATCACTCTCCAGTGGTGGCAGTTACCATCCGGAGGTGACTTTTAACCGGTCGATTAAACCGGGCAAGGGCAAAAGGATGCTGCGGCGCGTTCGGGCAAAGAAAAAGGGCGGCGGTTGCCCGTCGCCCTGCTTCTTTTCTGCCTGAAAGGGGCTGCTTACTTGCTGCCGCCCTTGGCCGTTTCGCCGTCGTCGTCCCTGGCGGCGAGGGTGCCGGCCCAGGCATCGCCCTGCATATAGGGGACCGGATTGACGGCGGTGCCGGCGATGCGGACTTCATAGTGCAGGTGCGGGCCGGTCGAACGGCCGGTCGAACCGACGTAGCCGATCAGGTCACCCTTCTTGACGACCTGGCCTTCAGCGACGTTGAGGCGCGAGAGGTGGCCATAGCGGGTTTCGAGCTGCGCGCCGTGATCGAGCGAGATGAACAGGCCGTAGCTGGAGAACCAGTCAGCGCGGGTCACCACGGCATCGGCGGTGGCATAGATCGGGGTGCCGATCGGGCTGGCCAGATCAATGCCCTTGTGGCCGCGGCGGCCGCCGAGCACCGGATGGGTGCGCATGCCGAAACCGCTGGTCAGTGCAGCGCCTTCAAGCGGCATCCGCGAAGGGATCGAAACAGCGCGGGGGCGAGCGACGGGAGCCGAAGCGACAGAAGTGCCGTTCCACGAAGCGAAGAGACGGCGGAATTCGTCATCACCGCCGCGAGTGCCCGACTTGGCAGCCTGGGCTTCGCGCAGCGGCGCAGCGATATCGGCTGCAGTCGCGCTAGCGTTAGCGAGAGCGGGGGTGGCAAGACCAAGGCTGGCAAGCGCGGCAACGGTGCCGATCATGCTGCGAACCTTGGCAAAAATCGAAAAACCGACCACTTAAGAACCTTGCAGTTAAGCGGGCCAATCGTTCCCGATCAGTCCACCCGGACCCTGTTTGCATTGCCTGCCACAAAGGCCCGCAACCCGATTATATGAGATGGTCGGAACCCCCCGCCGTCTCGTTGGGTTGGTTAAAGCCGCGTCACGGCGATGTCGCAACCCCTGCGTAGAAAGAGCGCGATAAACCGGCAGCGAGACGCGCTGAGTCGTTGAACGGCGGCTTAACGGACCCCCTGAAATGAGTCGCGACCAAGGATTTCCATAGGATTTCCGCGGAATCGCCGCGGGATTCGGAAACTGCGGCGAAATGCTTTGTCCCGAATCGGACGTGGGCAATTTCGTCGTCAAGGATTCGTTCGAGGACTCGCGCGCCGGTTTCGTCTCCCAGGCTGCGGATTCGTGCGAGCGTGGCCGGTGTCACATCCAGCCCGCGCGCCTCGAGCACCATCGGCACCACGGCGAGCCGCGCGGCAACATCGTGGCGCGTCTCAAAGGCCGCGTCCCACAGCCCGTCATGGGCCGGCAGCGCGCCGTAATGCGATCCCAGGCTGCGCAGCCGCCGGGCCAGCAGGGCAAAATGCATCGCCTCGTCCGCCGCGACCGACAGGAAGTCAGTAACGAATTCCGGCCCCATGTCGGTCCCGAACCGCCCCGCCATGTCGAGCGCCAGGTCGATCGCGACGAACTCGATGTGGGCGAGCGAATGCCACAGTGCGATCCGTCCGCGTTCCGAGCCGGCCTTGTTGCGCTTAGGCATCTGGCTGGGTGGCAGCAGTTCCGGATGGGCCGGCCGTGCCGGGCGATCGGGCATGGCGCAGTCAAAGGCGAAAGCCAGCCGGCCCGCCGCCCAGTCGCGCGCAACGGCGCGGGCGGCGAAGGCCTTGTCGTTGGGTTCTGCGGTCAGCAGGGCGGCACGGATCGCCGCAGCAACAGTCGTCACAATGCTTGGGCAGCAGCCAGCACTTCGGCGGCGTGGCCCTTGACCTTAACCGGGCTCCAGACCTGCGCGATCTTGCCATCGGCGCCGACCAGCACGGTCGAGCGGACCATGCCCATGTAGGCGCGGCCATACATCGACTTTTCGGTCCAGAAACCCAGCGCGTCTGACAGGCCGCCCTCCTCGGGATCGCTGGCGAGCGGGGCGGTCAGGCCGTGCTTGGCGATGAACTTCTCGTGCTTCTTGGGCGGGTCCTTGCTGATCCCCAGCAGCGCCGTGCCGGCCTTGGCAAAATCGCCGGACAGGGCCGAAAAATCGAGGTTCTCGGTGGTGCAGCCAGGGGTATCATCCTTGGGATAGAAGAACAGCACCAGCTTCTGCCCGGCATAGTCGGCCGGACGCACCGTGGTGCCATCGGGACGGGTCAGGGCCACGTCGGGCAGGCTGTCACCAGGGGCAATGGTCATCTCGCGATCTCCAGGGTCTCGCCGAATGTAGCAGCCCAGGCATCAGCCACGGTGCGGCGCGATTCGGTCAGTTTTTCGGTCAGACAGCGCCAATCGTCGCATTCGCAGGCGCTGGCAAGTACGGCCCTTGCGCCGGGGTCCGGCTCGGTCCCATCTGGTGCCAGCAGCCGCGAAGCGATCAGGAAGCGGGCAAGCGTGCGGTGCGCCGAGCGGATTGCCGGATCGAGTTTGCCTGCGGACACCAGCCCGGCCAATGCCGCCTGGATCGATGGGTCCAGCGCGACATGATCGCGCAGCTGCAGGTAGTGGGCGATGAATTCCGCATCAACTAGCCCGCCGCGCGCCAGCTTCACGTCAAGCGAGCCCTTGGCCGGCTTGTGCTGGGCCATGGTTGCCCGCATTTCCAGCACATCGGCGCGCAGCTTGGCCGGATCGCGCTCCATCTCCAGCACGCCGCGAATGATGCCGTTCAGTTCCGCTTGGGCCGAATCGGAGCCGTAGAGCACCCGCGCGCGGGCCAGCGCCATATGCTCCCAGGTCCACGCATTCTCGCGCTGGTAACGCTCGAAGGCTTCCAGGCTGACCGAGATCGGCCCCTGCGCGCCCGAGGGCCGCAGCCGGATATCAACCTCGTATAGCGCACCCTCGGCGGTGGGGACCGACAGCGCTGCAATCACCCGCTGTGCTAGCCGGTTGAAATAGAGCGTCGCGCCCAGCGGCCGGCCGCCATTGCTTTCCGCGGCATGATCGCCGGTAAACAGGAAGACGACGTCGAGGTCCGAGGCATGGGTCAGCACCCCGCCGCCGAGCCGGCCATAGCCGACGATCAGCAGCTCGCCGCCCGGGACCTGGCCATGGATACGCTCGAATTCGGCGGTGGCGGCGTCGGTCAGGACCCGGATCGCGGCTTCGGCAACCCGGCAGAGCGCCGCGCCGATCTCCATGGGGTCGCGGGTCCCCTCGATCAGCTGGACGCCCAGGGCAAAACGGATTTCACCGACCTTGCGCCGCACTCGGCCCAGCAGTGTTTCGTAATCGTCGCCAACCTCGCCGCGGGCCATGACCTCGGCCAGATCCTGCGCCGAACCCGGCAGGTCAAAGGCGCTGGCATCGATCAGCGGGTCAAGCAGGTCGGCGCGCCGCGCCAGGGCATCGGCCAGCGGCGGCGCCATGCAGAGGACGCGCGCGACCAGGTCGGCAAGACCGGGCCGGGCCTCGAGCAGGCGGAACAGGTTGACCGCGCTCGGCAGGTTGGTGAGCAGTTGCTCCCACCTGAGCAGCGCGTGGAGCGGCTCGGGCGCGGCGGCGAAGGCGGCGAGCAGGCGGGGCTGGACCGCATCGAAGGCGGCCCGCGCGGCCTCGCTGCGCAGCACCCGCAGCTTGCCGCTGCGCCAGCCCTCGATCCGCGTGGCGAGCGCCTCTGGCTCCGGGAAGCCCAGCCGCTCGATCTCGGCGGCCAGGGCCGCACCACTGCGCGGAGCAGAGACGGCGACGCTGGTCTGCTCGCCGGCGTGTTCGGCCACCAGCCGGTCATAGCGCTGGCCCACCGCCTCGGTGATTTCGGCCAGTTCGGCCACCAGCGCCGCACCATCGGCCAGTCCATCAAGCTGCGCGACATTGTCGAGCGCCGCGGCATCCACCGGCAGGCTGTGAGTCTGCTGGTCGGCGACCATCTGCAGGCGATGCTCGATCACCCGCAGCCGGTCATAGCTCTCACCCAATAAATTGGCATCCTCGCGCTCGATAAGACCGGCCCCGGCCAGGGCATCGAGGCTCGCCCGCGTGCCGCGCAGCCGCAGCGAGGGATTGCGCCCGCCGTGGATCAGCTGGTGGATCTGGGCGAAGAATTCGACCTCGCGGATGCCGCCGCGGCCCTTCTTGAGGTCAAAGCCGGGACCGGGGACCTTGGCGCCGTGGTGGTTGGCGCGAATCCGCCCGGTCAGCCGGCCGACCTCCGCAATCGCCCCGAAATCAAGGCTCTTGCGCCAGACAAATGGCCGGATCGCGGCGAGGAAGTTCTCACCCGCAGCCACATCGCCAGCACAGGCGCGCGCGCGGATGAAGGCCGCCCGCTCCCACGCCAGGGCCGAGCTTTCGTAATGGGTCAGCGCGGCGTCGATCGGGATGGCCAACGGGCTGACCTCGCTCGCCGGACGCAGCCGCAGGTCGACGCGGAAGACATAGCCCTCGGCATCGACGTGGCTCATCAGCTCCATCAGGCTGCGCGCCACGCGCTGCGCCGCTTCGCCCGGCTCGTCCCGCTCGCGCCGGGGGAGCAGCGCGGGATCATAGAGCAGGATCGGATCGATGTCGGAGCTGTAGTTGAGTTCCTGCGCACCGTGCTTGCCCAGCGCGAGGGCAAGGAACCCGGCGGGTTCGGCATCGGGCACCCGGCGCTGGATCGCCTCGGCAATCGCGGCATCGAGCGCGCGGTCAGCAAAAGCGGAGAGCTCGCCCGTTACCCGCAGCAGCGAGAAGGCACCGGCCAGATCGCCCACGGCCAAGGCCACGGCCAGCGCCAGCTTCTCGCGCCGCAGCGCCGAGCCGACCGAGGGTGCGCCTTCGCCCGCTGCCTTGGCCCAGGCCAGCGCAGCTTCGCCGTCGCCTGTTGCCAGCAGCGCCGCCAGCTCGGGCAGCCGCGCCAGTCCGCGCTCCAGAAAGGGGGCGTGGTCGCGGGCGCGCGCCAGGGCGTGGGTCCAGTCGCCGTTCATCATCGCTGTGCTTGCGGAGGGGGCGCCGCTCTGTCAATCGGCGGACCAAACAGAAGCTCCGAAAGGTTACCCCGCAGATGAAGCTCCGTGCCCTCCTGCTCGCCACCCTCGCCATTCCTGCAGCCGCCCAGGCCAAGCCCGCCCCGGTGCCCGTGGTCGCGCCGGTTGCGCTCAACCAGCCGGCCCTGGCGGAAATGGTGAAGACGCTGTCCTCGGACGAGTTCGAAGGCCGTTCGCCCGGTACGGCGGGAGAGAAAAAGACGGTTGCCTACCTGATCGAGCGGTTCAAGGCGGCGGGCCTGCAACCCGGCAACAAGGGTTCGTGGACGCAGGACGTGCCGACCGTGGAGATCACCGCCAGCAACATGGCTGGCCTGGCCATTACCGGCGGACCCAGCACCATGCTGTTCGCGCCGGGCAAGGATTTCGTTGCCGGGTCCTATCGCGCAGTTGACCGCACTGCGATTGCCGATGCCGAACTGGTCTTTGTCGGCTACGGTATCAACGCCCCGGAACTCGGCTGGAACGACTATGCCGGCGTCGACATGAAGGGGAAGGTCGCGGTGATCCTGGTCAACGACCCGGACTATGAAACCGCCACCGAGGATGGGCCCTTCAAGGGCCGGCGGATGACCTATTACGGCCGCTGGACGTACAAGTTCGAAGAAGCCGCCCGCCAAGGTGCCCGCGCGGCGCTGATCGTCCACGATACCTTCCCGGCGGCCTATGGCTGGAATGTGGTCGAAAGCTCGTGGACCGGGTCGCAGTACTTCGTCGAAAAGGCCAACAAGGGCATGGACCAGACCGAAGCCAATGGCTGGATCCAGAAAGGCGTGGCCGAAGCGATCCTCAAGGCGGCAGGGCAGGATCTGACCCGGCTGACCGCCGCGGCCAAGCAGAAGGGCTTCAAGGCCGTACCGCTGGGCCTCAAGGCCAGCATGAACTTCGACAACACCCTGCGCACAGCCATGTCGAAGAACGTGATCGGCTTGCTGTCGGGCAAGAAGCGGCCCGATGAATATGTGCTCTACACCGGCCACTGGGATCATCTTGGCCGCTGCAAGGCCAACGCCAAGGGTGACGACATCTGCAATGGCGCGGTTGATAATGCGACTGGCACGGCCATGCTTGCCGCGCTGGCCGAAGCCAACGTCAAGGCTGGGCCGGCCGATCGCAGCCAGGTGTTCCTGGCGGTGACGCTGGAGGAATCGGGCCTGCTCGGCAGCGAATACTATGCTGCCAATCCGGTCTATCCGCTGGCCAGGACGGTCGGCGGGGTGAACATGGATGCGCTTTCGCCCGGTTCACCCTCGCGCGATTTCCAGGTGGTCGGTGGGGACAAGAGCGAGCTGACCCGCTACGTCAATGCCGTCACCAGGGCGATGGGCCTGACCCAGTCGCCCGAGAGCGACATCGAGCGCGGCTATTACTACCGCTCCGACCATTTCAGTTTTGCCAAGCGCGGCGTGCCGATGTTCAACCTGGGGCGCGGTAATGACTGGATACAGGGCGGCAAGGCAGCCGGCGATGCGGCGGCCAAGCGCTACAACGAGGAAGCCTATCACGGGCCGGAGGACGAGTTTGATCCGAACTGGGACTGGTCCGGGATGCTGCAGGATGGCGAGCTGTTCTATCGCCTCGGCCGGACCCTCGCCATGACCAGCGACTGGCCCAACTGGCACCCGACCGACGAGTTCCGCGCGGTGCGCGACAAGAGTCTCGCAGATGGCCGGAAAGGCGCGAAGTAATGGCGGCAGCATCGGTGTGGATGCCGCCCGAATGGCATCCGCAGGACTGGATCTGGATCGGCTTTCCGCACGATCCGGTCGAATGGCCGGGCTTCCTTGGCCGGGCGCAGGAACAGATCGCGGCCTTTGCCAATGCCGTGGCCGAAAGCGGGCAGGAAGTGCGGCTGATTGTGCGCGACGCGGCCAACCACGCCCGCGCCAGCGCGCTGTGCAGCGGCGCGGTCAAGCTGGAGACGCGCCGCTATGGCGATGTCTGGCTGCGCGATACGGGGCCGCTGGTGGTGCAACGCGATGGCCAGCCGCTGGGCCAGCGCTTCGGCTTCAACGGCTGGGGCGGCAAGTACCTGATGGAGGGTGACCAGGAGATCGGCGCCGAACTGGCGGAGAGCGCCGGACTGCCGGTGGCGACGGGGGACTGGATCCTGGAGGGCGGGGCGCTCGATTGCGATGGCACGGGTCTTGTCGCGACGACCGAACAGTGTCTGCTCAACCCCAACCGCAACCCCACCTTGTCGCGCGCCGATCTGGAAGCGCGGCTGGAGCGGGACCTTGGCTTTGACCGGGTGCTGTGGCTGGGCGAGGGGCTGATCAACGATCACACCGATGGCCATGTCGACAACCTCGCGCGGTTCGTGGCTCCCGGCATGCTGGCCGTGCCGCGCCCCAGCGGCGCGGACGATCCGAATGCCGCGATCTATGCCGATGCGAAGGCGCGGGCGGAGGCATTTGGCCTGAAGGTGGCCGATGTGCCGTCGCCGGGCCGGGTGACAAGCGAGGGCGCGCGGATCGAGCCGGCGAGCTACATGAACTTCGCTGTGACCAGCAATGTCGTGGTTGTGCCGACCTATGGCACCCGGCACGACCAGGACGGCGTTGCGGCGATTCAGGCGCTGTTTCCGGACCGTGCGGTGGTCGGAGTGCTGGCCGATGCGGTCCTCGCCGGCGGCGGCTCGTTCCACTGCGCCAGCCAGCAGATGCCGCGGTTCTGACGGCGGTTTCGGTCTGACGAATCCTTGACTCCCGTCACGCGCGCATTTAGTTTCAACTGAAACCGAAATCCGCGACAGGAGCACGACCACCATGGCCGACCTTTTCGAAAACCCGCTGGGCCTCGACGGGTTCGAATTTGTCGAGTTCTGCGCGCCGGAAAAGGGCGTGCTCGAGCCGGTCTTTGCCGCCATGGGCTTTACCGAGATTGCCCGTCACCGCTCCAAGGATGTCCAGCTGTGGCGCCAGGGCGATATCAACCTGATCGCCAATTACGAGCCCAAGAGCCCGGCCTGGTACTTCGCCCAGGAACATGGCCCCTCGGCCTGCGGGATGGGCTGGCGCGTGCGCGATGCCGCCAAGGCCTATGCCGAGGCAATCGAGCGCGGGGCCGAGCCGGTCGAAAGCCGCACCGGGGTGATGGAACTGCGCCTGCCGGCCTTCCGCGGCATTGGCGGCTCGATGATCTACCTGATCGACCGCTATGGCAGTGACTTGTCGATCTATGACATCGACTTCGTCTACCACGAAGGCGTTGACCGCCATCCGGTCGGCACCGGCCTGCACCTGATCGATCACCTGACCCACAACGTCTATGGCGGGCGCATGGCTCACTGGGCCGCCTTCTATGAGCGGATCGCCGGTTTCCGCGAGATCCGTTATTTCGACATCAAGGGCGAATACACCGGCCTCACCAGCAAGGCGATGACCGCGCCGGATGGCAAGATCCGCATTCCCTTGAACGAGGAAGGCGCCGGCGGCGGCGGGCAGATCGAGGAATACCTGCGCGCCTACAACGGCGAGGGGATCCAGCACATCGCCTTTGCCTGTGACGATCTCTACGCCGTCTGGGACCGGCTGGCCGCGCTGGGCACGCCCTTCGCGCCCGCGCCGCCGGCAACCTATTACGAGATGCTCGACGAGCGTCTGCCTGGCCACGGCGAGCCTGTGGGCGAGCTGCAGCGGCGCGGCATCCTGCTCGACGGGTCGACCGAAAACGATGATCCGCGCCTGCTGCTGCAGATCTTCAGCCAGACCATGATCGGCCCGGTCTTCTTCGAATTCATCCAGCGCAAGAAGGACGAGGGCTTTGGCGAGGGCAACTTCACCGCCCTGTTCAAGTCGATCGAGGCCGACCAGATCCGCCGCGGCGCGCTGCAGGTCGAAGGAGCCGAGCAGTGACCGCCGTCCCGACGCTCGAGCGCATCCACCACGTCGCCTATCGCTGCCGCGACGCGAAGGAAACGGTCGAATGGTACAGCCGCGTGCTCGGCATGCGCTACACCACCGCCTTTGCCGAGGATCACGTGCCCTCGACCGGCGAGTTCGACCCCTATATGCACGTCTTCCTCGATTGCGGCGGCGGCAATGTGCTGGCCTTCTTCGAACTGCCCAACCAGCCGGAGATGGGCAAGGATCCCAATACCCCGGCCTGGGTCCAGCACCTGGCCTTCAAGGTGGCCAATCTGGATGCGCTGCTGGCCGCCAAGGCCCATATCGAGGCCCAGGGCGTCGAAGTGCTGGGGCCAACCTATCACGGCATCTTCCGCTCGATCTATTTCTTCGATCCCAACGGGCACCGGCTGGAACTGGCCTGCGATATCGGCACGCCCGAGCAATATGCCGAACTGGCAGCCGTCGCTCCGGCCATGCTGCACGAATGGAGCGAGACCCGCCGCGCCCCGCGCCACGCATCGTGGCTGCACGAGGACCCGGCCGAGCGCGGGGATAGCTGAGGTCACCAATCTGGCGCAGATTGTCATCATAGCCAGGGTTTCATCGCTCGCTTAATCCGGTATGGGCGGGTCGTGCGCGCACTCGTCCTGATCCCGCTTGGCTTTGCCGTCCTCTCCGCTCCCGCACTCGCCCAGCGAGCCGGGGAGAATGCCGCGACCCAGTCGAGCGATGCCTTCGGGCGCTCGGTCGGCAGCGAGAAGACCGGGCTTTACAACAACGAGGACGTGCGCGGGTTCAATCCGGTCGATGCCGGGAACGTTCGGCTCGAGGGGCTATATTTCGACCAGGTAGAGCGGATTTCCTCGCGGATTGTCGATGGCAACACGATCCGCGTTGGCGCGGCGGCGCTGCGCTATCCGTTCCCGGCGCCGACGGGCCTGGTCGATTACAACCTGACCCAGCCGGGCAAGGACGCCAGCTACAGCTTCAATGCCGAATACAGCTCGCCCAATTCGATTGGGCCGGGCGGCTCGTTCGAATTCAAGCAGCCGCTCAGCGATACTTTTGGCATCTCAGGCGGGGTCGGTTTCCGCAATGCCACCCGCTATGAAGGCGGGCACAGCCTTTATCGCCCGCTCGGCATGACCCTGGCCTGGCGCCCGCAACAGGGTACCGAAGTGCTGCTGTTCGGCGGTCTGTTCATCTACCGCAGCGATGAACTGCGGCCGTTCTACTACCCCGTCGGCACCGAGCCGCCGCCCAAGGCCGAACGCGGGCTTGATCTCAGTCAGCCCTGGGCCAGCCGCAGCCAGGACCTCTGGACCAGCGGGGCAATCGTCAAGACGCCGCTGCTGGGCGTGAAGCTCGAAGCCGGGCTGTTCTATTCGGCCAAGGACCAGCACAGCGTCTATGCCGACCTGATGCGCGGGGTTGCCGCCGATGGCTCGGTCGCCAACCGCCGGATCATTGCCGAGCACGACAATTACGATGGCTCGTGGTCGGGCGAGATGCGGCTGGTGAAGGAGTTCATCGGCGGGTCGGTCAATCACCGCCTGATCGCCTCGGTCCGGGGCCGCTCGCGCAACCGCGATTTCGGCGGGGGCAGTGTGCTGACGCTCGGCCCGTCGACGATCCTCGCCCGCGATCTGCGCGCCGAGCCGGTCTGGGTCCAGGGCCCCAAAAACCACGATGAAGTGCGGCAGATTACCGGCGGCGTCTCCTGGTCGATGGTCGCCCCGCAGCGCTTCAGCCTGGATGTCGGGATTTCGAAGAGCCGCTACCGCAAGGCGCTCGACTTTGCCGATCCGGCGCTGGCCGATCCGGTGACGCGCGACAATCCGTTGCTGCTGAATGTGGCTGGCGCGGTCCACGTGGCGCGCGGGCTGTCGCTCTATGCCGGCTATACCCGCGGGCAGGAAGAAGCGCTGGTTGCGCCCGATATCGCCACCAACCGTTCCGAAGCCCCGCCGGCGCTGCGCACCAGCCAGGTCGAAGCCGGCGCGCGCTGGGCGGTCACACCGAAGCTGACCTTCATCGCCGGGGCCTTTTCGATCAAGAAGCCCTATTACAATCTCGATCCGGCGCTGCGCTATCGCCAGCTGGGCGAGCTGGCCAATCGCGGCGTGGAACTTTCGCTCACCGGCCAGCTTGCGCCAGGTCTGACGATTGTCGGTGGCTCGCTGTTCCTCGATCCGAAGATCTCGGGCGAGGCCGTCGATACCCGCCTGATTGGCCCGCGCCCGGTCGGCCAGATCCGCCGCCGCTCGGTTGCGACAATCGACTGGCGGATGGACGAAGGGAAGGGGCCGCTGTCGATCGATGCGAGCGTGGAGAGCCTCTCAAGCCGCACTGGCAATGCCGCCAACACGCTGATCGCGCCGCCGCGCACCACGTTCAACCTCGGCGCGCGCTATCGTTTCAAGACGGCGGGCGGCACCTGGCTGCTGCGCCCGATGCTGCTCAACGTGTTCAACGAATACGGCTGGAACGTGAATGCCTCGGGCGGATTCACCTATTCGAACCGGCGCCAGCTGACGCTGCAACTGGTGGCTGATTTCTAGCTAAAGCCCTCGTCATTGCGAGCGGAGCGAAGCAATCCAGAGCGTTTGTGCACGCCGCCCTGGATTGCCGCGCGGCTGCGCCGCTCGCAATGACGAATGGGAGGATTAACCCTCCCCCGGCACTTTCACGCGCAGCATCGCCGCTGCGGCCAGCACCAGCGTGCCCGCAGCGAAGGCCATGGTCCAGATCGGCTGGTCGGGGAAGAAGGCCTTCATGATCGAGCCCATCACGGTCGCCACCAGCAGCTGCGGCACCACCACGAACACGTTGAACAGCCCCATGAAGATGCCGAGCTTGGCCTGCGGCAGGCTGCTTGCCAGGATCGCGTAGGGCATGGCCAGGATCGATGCCCAGGCGATGCCCACGCCGATCTCGCTGACGATCAGCCACTGCGCATCGGGCATGAAAAAGAAGCTGGCATAGCCCGCCGCGCCGCAAAGCAGGCCGAAGACGTGGGTCTTCACCTTGCCGAACCGGCGTGAGAGGAAGGGCAGCAGGGTGAGGGCGGCCACCGCCGCGACACCGTTATAGACGGCGAAGAGCACGCCCACCCAGTTGCCGCCTTCCTGATAGGCGGCGCTCGCGGGATCAGCCGAACCGAAGAAGTTCTGCGCCACCACGGGCGTAGTGTTGATCCACATGATGAACAGCGCCGACCAGCTGAAGAACTGCACCAGCGCCAGCTTCTGCATGATCTCCGGCATGCCCGAAAAGTCGCCGACGATCGCCGCCAGCATGTTGTTGTCCTTGCCGGCGCGGGCCAGCCGGATCGCGATGTGGCTTATGACGCCATAGCTGATCAGCAGCATGGCCAGCAGGTAGACTTCCTTTTCCAACCCCCATTGCTCGGTTGCCAGGGCCAGCAGGCCGCCGGCTGCGACCCACCAGAACGGGCCGCTGTTGCTGCGGCTGGCGAGTGCCCGCACCGGCTGACCTTCAGCCTCGTGGCCCTCGCCAAAGGCGCGCATTTCCTCGGGCGAATATTCCTTGGTGGTCAGTACGGTCCACAGAACGGCCAGGAAAAGGGCCAGCCCGCCGGCCCAGAAGGCATAGCGCACCGTATCGGGAATCTGGCCAGGCCCGGCTTCGTTCGATACGCCCCAATGTTCCAGCAAGTAGGGGAAGATCGATCCCACCACTGCGCCGGCGCCGATAAAGGCGGTCTGCACGGCATAGCCGGCGGTGTGCTGGTCCTTGCGCAGCATATCGCCGACAAAGGCCCGGAACGGCTCCATCGACACGTTGAGGCTGGCATCGAGCACCCACAGCAGCACTGCCGCCATCAGCAGCACGTTGCTTTCCGGCATCGCCAGCAGCGAGAGTGCAGCGAGGACTGCGCCGAGCAGGAAGAACGGGCGGCGGCGGCCGAGGCGGCCGAGCCAGGTCTTGTCAGACAGATGGCCAATGATCGGTTGGACCAGCAGGCCCGTGAGCGGGGCGGCGACCCACAGCGCGGGCAGATCGTCGATCGAGCTGCCAAGCGACTGGAAGACGCGGCTCATGTTCGCGTTCTGCAGCGCGAAGCCGATCTGGATGCCGAAGAAGCCGAAGCTGATGTTGAACAGCCCGGCCCAGTTCTGCCGTGGTTTCTCGGTTGCCATGCCTCTCCCCTTTTATGGGCCGCAGGGCTGGCACGGCCTGACGGAGCAGGCAAGTGGCATACGAATACGTAGGTTCGGCTTCAGCCCGTGGTGCTGGCCCGCACGATCAGTCGCGGCGGCAGGCTGCGGTTGTCCTGGGCCCGGTCCTCGATCTGTTCGGCCAGGGTTTCAACCAGCAGCTCACCCGCGGCGATCAGGTCCTGCTGGACCGTGGTGAGCGGCGGACTGGTCAGGCTGGCGGCAGGGATATCGTCAAAGCCGACCACGGCGACATCCTCCGGCACTTTGCGACCCGCTTCGGCCAGCGCCCGCATCGCGCCGATCGCGATCAGGTCGCTGGCGGCAAAGACCGCGTCAAACTCGGCGCCCGCATCCAGCAGTGCGCGGATTGCGGTGCGGCCATCGCCTTCGCTGGAGAGGGCAGGGACCTGCAGCGCCGGATCGGCGGCCAGCCCGGCATCAGCCATGGCTTCGCACAGGCCGCGATAGCGGTCGGCGAATTCGGGATAATGCTCGTCGGCATGGCCCAGGAAGGCGATCTTGCGCCGGCCGAGCTCCAGCAGGTGCTCACCCGCCAAGCGGCCGGCAGCGACATTGTCGGTGCCGACTGTCGCCCCGATCGTATCCTCGCGGACCGAGCCCCAGCGCACGAAGCGGGTGTCATGTTCGACCAGCTCGGTCAGCCGCTGGGTGTAAAGCGTGTAATCGCCGTAGCCCAGCAGGATCAGCCCGTCGGCGCGGTGGCTGTCCTGGTAGCGTGTGTGCCAGTCATCCTCCAGCTTTTGGAACGAGATCAGCAGGTCCAGCCCGCGATTGGCCGTCGCCCGGGTAATCGCGCCCAGCATGGCGAGGAAGAATGGGTTGATATTGGCTCCGTCGGGCGTCGGGTCCTCGAAGAACAGCAGGGCGATGGTGTGCGAGCGCTGCGAGCGCAGCGACGAGGCGTTCTTGTCGACCGAATAGTTCAGCTCGCGCGCGATTTCCTGGATGCGCTGGCGGGTCGCCAGGCTGACCGATTTGGAGCCGCGCAGCGCCCGGCTGACAGTGGGCTGCGAGACCCCCGCCAGATAGGCGATGTCAAAGCTCGTCGGCTTGGTTGAGGGCTTGCGGCCCATGGTTTCTCCCGGTCCGCCAGTCTTGGAGCCAGCGTCCTCGTGAGAATAGCGGCTAAGCTGTGCAGCGCAATCGCGAAGTCCACGGATTGAAGGGCCTTTGCGGCGCCAAACTAGCAATTTGGCGAATGGGCAGGACCGGCCCCTCACCGCATGACGACAAGCTGAGGAAGAGGCCTGCTTCGGCGGGCCCCGACCGTGCAAGGCAACCGAGAGAACACCATGCAACTCAGTCGCGAGCAAATGCTGCAGGCCTACCGCCGGATGAAGATCATCCGCGAGTTCGAAGAGCGCCTGCATATCGATATCGCCACCGGCGCCATCGCCGGCTTCACGCACCTTTACTGCGGCCAGGAAGCGGTCGCGGTCGGGGTCTGCGAGCATCTCGATACCGATGACAAGATCGTCTCGACCCACCGCGGCCACGGCCACTGCCTGGCCAAGGGCTGCGACGTTGACGGGATGATGAAGGAAATCTGGGGCAGCCGCGAAGGCCTGTGCAAGGGCAAGGGCGGCTCGATGCATATCGCCGATGTCGATGTCGGCATGCTCGGCGCCAACGGCATTGTCGGCGCCGGCGCCCCGATCGCGGTCGGCGCGGCGCTGGCCGCCAAGCTCGACGGCAAGGGCAAGGTGGCGATCACCTTCTCGGGCGACGGGGCCTGCAACCAGGGCACCACCTTCGAAGCGATGAACATGGCCGTCGTCACCAAGGCGCCCTGCATCTTCGTGTTCGAGAACAACCACTATTCCGAGCACACCGGCTTTGAATATGCCGTGGGCACCCAGCAGGACATTGCCAGCCGCGCCGAAGCCTTTGGCATGCGGGTCTGGCGCGCCGACGGGACCGACTTCTTCGCGGTCCATGAAACCATGCGCGAGCTGCTCGAATATGTCCGCGCCGGCAATGGTCCGGCGGCGGTCGAGTTCGATACCGAGCGGTTCTTCGGCCACTTCGAGGGCGATCCCCAGCGCTACCGCGGCGAGGGTGAGCTCGACCGGATCCGCGAGACCCGCGATTGCCTCAAGAAGTTCCGGGCCAGCGTGGTTTCGGCCAAGGTGCTGACCGACGCGGATCTCGATACCATCGACGCAGAGGTGCTGGACCAGATCGAGGCGGCGGTTGTTGCCGCCCGCGCCGCGCCGCGCCCCACGCCTGAAGACGTCCTGGCTGACGTCTACGTTGCCTACTGAGCCGGAGACTTCGCAATGGCCAAGATGATGTACCGCGATGCCGTCCGCTCGACGATTTTCGAAGCGATGCAACGCGATGAGCGCGTGGTGGTCCTGGGTGAGGACGTGGTCGGCGGTATGGGCACGGCCGGCGGGCCCGAAGCAATCGGTGGGATCTGGTCGACCTCGACCGGGTTCTACGATGCCTTCGGACCGGACCGAGTGATTGACACCCCGATTTCGGAGAGCGCCATCGTCGGCGCGGCTGGCGGCCTGGCGCTGGCTGGCAAAAAGCCGATCGCCGAACTGATGTTTGCGGACTTCATCGGCGTCAGCCTTGACCAGATCTGGAACCAGATCGCCAAGTTTCGCTACATGTTCGGCGGCAAATCGACCTGCCCGGCGATCATCCGCATGGCCTATGGCGGCGGCTTCAACGCGGCGGCGCAGCACAGCCAGTCGGTCCACCACTTCCTCACCGCCATGCCGGGCCTCAAGGTCGTGATGCCATCGACCCCGGAGGACGTGCGCGGCCTGCTGCGCGAGGCGCTGCGCGGCGATGATCCGGTGATCTTCCTGGAGCACAAGGCGCTCTACGGCGTGACCGGCGAAGTGCCGGACGGCGACTGGACCATTCCCTTCGGCCACGCCCGCCTGACCCGCGCTGGCCAGGACCTGACCCTGGTTGCAACCGGGCTGATGGTCAGCCGCTGCGAAGCCGCCGCCGATGCCCTGGCCAAGGACGGGATCGGCTGCGACGTGATCGACCTGCGCACCACCAGCCCGATGGATGAGGAAGCGATCCTCGATTCGGTCGAAGTAACCGGCCGCCTGGTCGTGGTCGACGAGGCCCCGCAGCGCTGCAGCCTCGCCACCGACATTTCCGCGCTGGTCGCGCAGAAGGCCTTTGCCAGCCTCAAGGCGCCGATCGAGATGGTCACCGCGCCGCATTCGCCGGTACCTTTCGCGCTGGAACTGGAACAGGCCTACCTGCCATCGGCGGCCAAGATCGAAGCGGCGGCCCGCAAGGTCCTTGGGTACCGCTAGGAGGCGAGAGATGAGCAAGCTCCGCCCCTTCTGCATGCCCAAGTGGGGCATCGAAATGACCGAAGGCACGATTGCCGAATGGATGGTCGGCGAAGGCGACCGGGTGAAGCGTGGCGATACGCTCTGCCTGATCGAGACCGCCAAGATCACCAACGAGGTCGAGGCCGAGAATGACTGCGTGATCCTGCGCGTGCTCGCCCCGGCGGGCGAAGACGTGCTACCGGTCGGCGCGCTGCTGGCGGTGTTCGGCGATGACGATGCCCCTGCCGCAGAGGTCGATGCCTTCATCGCGGCATTCGTGCCGGCCGAGGGCGGCGTGGGTGAAGCGCCGATTGCGACCGGCGAAAAGCCGGCTGCGGCCCCGGCAGCTGCGCCCAAGAAGATTTCAACCAACCGTCCGATCAGCCCCGAAGCCCTGGCCCTGGCCGAGCGTGAAGGTGCCGATCTCGATGCGATCGAAGGCTCGGGCCGGGGCGGGCGCATCACCTATCAGGATGTCTACCAGCACCTGCGGCCCCAGGCTGCCCCGGTGCTGCGCGGCGCGGCCGAGCTTGCGCCGGAAGACCTGCGGATCTTTGCGTCGCCTCTCGCCCGGCGGCTGGCGGCGCTGCACGGGGTGGACCTGTCCGGCCTGACTGGCACTGGCCCGCGCGGGCGCATTTCCAAGCATGACGTGCTGGCAGCGGTGCCGGCTCCGGCGAGCGCCGGGGCGGCCTTCACGGCCGTGGCCAACACCCCGCGGATCGCGCCGTTCGACAAGGTGCGCGGCGTGATCGCCCAGCGGCTGACTGCCGCCAAGCGCGACATTCCGCACTTCTACCTGCGGGTTGCGGTGGACGTCGACGCACTGCTCACGCTGCGCAAGACGGCCAACCTGGTGCTGGGCATCAAGGCTTCGATCAACGATTACCTGGTGCTCGCCGCTGGCCGCGCGCTGGCGCGCCACCCGGACGTCAACGTGCAGCTCCATGGCGATGCGGTGCATCACTTCCCGCATGCCGATATCGCGGTGGCAGTGGCTTCGCCCAAGGGGCTGGTCACGCCGATCGTCCGCCAGGTTGACCGGATGACCCTGCCGCAGCTGGCTGCGGCCACGGCGGCGCAGATCGACAAGGCCAAGGCCGGGCGGCTGTCGTGGGAAGACCTCGACGGCGGCACCTTCACCATCTCCAACCTCGGCATGTTCGGGATCGATGAGTTCGATGCCGTGATCAACCCGCCGCAGGGCGCGATCCTGGCAGTCGGCCGGGCCCGGCGCGAGGCGGTCGAGACCGGCGATGGCGGGATCGATTTTGCCACCATGATCAGCCTGACCCTGTCAGTCGATCACCGCGCGATCGATGGCGCGGCCGGGGCCCAGTTCCTGGCCACGCTCAAGAGCCTGATCGAGGAACCCGAACAACTGTTTTGACCACACGGGGCTTAAGCCGTGGTCAAATAGGGGGCGGCGCGCGGGGAGCGATCCTCGCGCGCCGTTATTTTTGCGCCCCAGTCAGACCGCCTTTCCATGCATAAAAAAACACCCGCGATCCGAAGATCGCGGGTGCCATGGAGGTTGGAGTTAGATCTTAGAACTTGATCGTGGCTTCCACGAAGACCTGGCGGCCACGGTTGGTGCTGACGATGATATCGTCACCGCCCACCGGCAGGAACGGACGGTCACCCGACGAGCTGACGTGCAGCTTGTTGGTGATGTTGTTGGCAATCAGTGCCAGCTTCCACTTGCCGTCCGGATCGCCGATCGCCACCGAAGCATCGAACAGCCAATAGCGGTTCTGCGTATAGTCCGCGAAGGACGTGGTGTTGGTGTAGTAGCGGCTGCTGAACTGCGCGTTGCCGTTGATCGAGAACTCCAGGCTGTCATTGATCGGCACGCTGTAATCGAATGCCGTGTTGCCCGACCACTTCGGAGCCCGCGCGGCCTTGCGGCCGTTGAGGTTGGCGCCCTTGAAGGTGATGTAGTCATCACTGAAGTAGGCATCGAGGTAGGACAGGTTGCCCG
Source organism: Sphingomonadaceae bacterium (assembly GCA_965284665.1). Classification (GTDB taxonomy): domain Bacteria; phylum Pseudomonadota; class Alphaproteobacteria; order Sphingomonadales; family Sphingomonadaceae; genus Novosphingobium. Next base: position 839,050 of record OZ260108.1, read on the forward strand.
AGAAGCGCAGTCCTTCCACCGGAGTCCGCCAGGCCCAGCCCACATCCACGCCCTTGGTGGTCACTTCACCGGCGTTGGAGGTCACGAACTGGACCGCAACGGCGTTGAAGACCTGCACCTGAAGGTCCTTGAACTTGTAGTAGAAGGCCGTGGCATTCAGCGTGATGCTGCGGTCAGCAAACTGGGACTTGACCCCGATTTCACCGCCCTTGGCATCTTCCGACTTGTAGATCAGCGAGCTGAAATTGCCGGTCAGCGCCGCCTGGCTGAGGCTGTTCGACGGCAGGGCCGAATTGTCGACGCCGCCCGACTTGAAGCCGGTCTTGTACGAGGCGAAAACGTTGACGTCCGGGGTCACCTGGTACTTCAGCGTGACTTCCGGTGAGAAGTTGTCATCGCTGAAGTCGATATTCGGCGAAACGAAACCGCTGCCGATGAAGGCCGGGCCAGGGCCCAAGATCCGGTGCACGTAGGGCACGGTGATCCGCTGGGTCTTGTTTTCGTTGGTGTAGCGGACCCCGCCCGACAGCTCGAGCTGGTCGGTCAGATCAATCATCACGCTGCCGAAGATCGAGGTCGCCTCGGTCTTGGTGGTGTGATTCTTGTCATAGTCCCAGGTGTAGCCGGTTATCGGATCGGGCGAGATGAACGAGATGTTGACCGCATTCTGGGCCGTATCGAAGATGAACCGGCGCCATTCATAGAAGCCGCCGATCATGAAGTTGAACATGCCATCGTTGTCCGAGGCGAGGCGCAGTTCCTGGCTCAGCTGCTTCAGCGCGTTGCGCGGATCGCTGGTGCCCACGCCGAACGGCGCGCCGACCGTGTTGGTCGCGGCCAGTGCCGGGAAGTTGGCGGCAAGGATCGCATCGCTGACCGGGCCAGGTGCGCCCAGGGCAGTGATATAGGCCTTGCCGACGCCGCCGTAGCTGTAGTTGTCGACGTCGACCGCATCGAGATTGACGAACCCGGTAATTGACGAGAGCGTCAGGTTGTCAGCCAGTTTCCAGTCCATCTTGAGGCGGGCGAACCACAGATCGGTCTCGCCGAACGGCACCCCGTTATAGCCATCGGCCTTGGTCGGACCGCTGGCCAGCGGCACCTTCCGCGCCAGCGCGACAGCCGTATCGGGCAGGAAGATCTTGTTGTCGGTAAAGTTGCAGTCGTAGCCCGCCGGGATCGAGATTGCTCCGCTAAACAGGGTGACCACGTCGGCGCGGCCATTGGCGCCGCAGAAAAGATCCGAGTGGCTGATGGCACCGTCATTGGTCTGACGGTTGTACTGGACCTTCAGGTTGGCGCTGAAGACATCGTCCGGCTTGAAGTCCAGCGTCAGTCGGCCGACGAAGTTGGTCAGGCCGCGGAACTGGTTGACCGCCGGGGTGCCCGGCTGGAGTTCAACGAAGCGGTCGATCTTGTTGTACTGGCCCGCCACGCGGATCCCGAGCGAGTCAGTTAGCGGACCCGAGATATAGCCACCGACCGTGTAACCCCGTTCCTCGAACTCATAAGCGGCCTTGCCGCCGACTTCCCAGCTCGACGTCGGGTCCTTCGACTTGATCGAGAACACCCCGGCCGAGGCGCTCTTGCCGAAGTAGAGCGACTGCGGGCCCTTCAGCACGTCAATCTGGGCGGTATCGAAGAAGGCCGACTGGACCATGCGCATGGTCGAGACCTGGATGCCGTCATAATCGAAGGCCACGGCCGAATCGAACGAGGCCGAAATGTTCGAGGAACCAACCCCGCGCAGCGAGATCTGGCCGCCCGAACCCGAACCGCCGACCTGGATGTTCAGCGTGGGGATGCGGCTCGTCACGTCGGAAACTTCGTCGACGCTGTACTTTTCAAGCGTGTCAGCACCGACGCTGGTGATCGTGACCGGCACTTCCTGCAGGGTTTCGTCCTGCTTGCGCGCGGTAACGATGATGACCTCTTCCGTTGCCTCTTCATCGGCTGGCGCCGCCTGGGCATAGGCCAGTTGCGGCGTTGCCAGTACGGCAAGGCCGGAAGCCGAACACAGCAACAGCCGCGTCAGCTTCTTCGAATTGCGGAATCCGAATGTAGATCCTCTCATGACCATCCTCCCAAAACGGCTCGCAGGGCTGTTGTCGTTACGCAACTGTTGCCTGCGGCCGATGCTTCAACCGAGGTGAAAGGTGTATGTGGTGTGGGGCAAGGACACATTTAGCAAAACCGATAGGGCTTTGGACCATGCCTGGCAGCCAGCATTCCGTAACGGCAATCTAGCCAGCCAAGACGGATTCGCGCCGGGGATCGCGGGGCCAGACCCAGGCCTGATCGAGCACCGGTTCGACCCGCAGTTCGGACGGAATCCGCTCCACCCCGATCATCGCATCGCAGTTCTGATGGAAGTAGTAGATCCGCGCTTCCTGGTAGCTGAGCGGCACAGAGCGGAACCCGCTCGATTCCATCGAACGCTGGATTGCCTCTCCGAACTGGGTGTCTTCCTGAATGATCGAGCTCATCGCGCGGCCATTGGGCTGGCTGGCATCGGGCACGGTCCACAGGTCCGGCACCGGCCCATCGCCCCAGTCGAGTGCCATGGTCACCAGCTCAAGCCGGGTTGTGGTCAGTGAGGTCGGCCAGAACACCAGCGGCGGGATGAAGTAGCTTGAGAGCGGCGAGACCCAGTTGGGGAACAGGGTATAGCTCTGCGTGCAGGTCCGCCCGAGCTCACCCACTGTTTCGATCTGCTGCCACTCCGGCGGGCTGTCGATCGCGCGGACATGCTCGCGGTTGGTCTGCGGTGGCGGCGGCGCGAGCATCCGGGCATGGCCGTGCGGATAAAGCGTGTTGAAATTGCGCTTCGAATCGACCAGCGGCGCGACCGTATCGGGGTGGATGAAGGGCACATGGTAGACCTCCATGTTGGCCTCCATCGCCACCTTCCAGTTGCAGTTGAGGTCAAAACTGTGCCGCGCGGCCAGCCGCACCCGGTCAAACCCGAATTCGGCCCATTCGTCGGCCAACGGCCCGAGCCAGTCGAGCAGCGGCACGGCATTGTCATCGAAGTTGACGAAGATGACATTGCCGAACCGCTCGCAGCGCACGGCGATCAGGCTGCGGCAGGTCAGGTCAAGATTGGCGAAGTCGCGCGTTTCCGGCACGCCGACCAGGCTGCCGTCGGTCTTGTAGGTCCAGTTGTGATAGCCGCACATCAGACGGGTGCTTTTACCGCGATCGACTGTCACCACCGGCGCGCCGCGGTGGCGGCAGGTATTGTAGAAGGCGCGCACCGCGCCATCCATGCCGTGGACAATGATCAGCGGCTCCCCGGCATTGTCCCAGCGCATGAAGCAGCCGGGCTCGGGGATCTCGTCGATATGGGCGGCGAAGAGCCAGGACTTCCTGAAGATGTGCGCCTGTTCCAGCGCGAAGTATTCCGGGCTGGTATAGCGCCCGGCCGGCAGGTCGGGCAGGGCGGGGAAGCCGGCCGGCGGCGCATTACGCTGGCCTTCCCACTCCATCATCGCCTTCAGCGCGGCAACTTCGGCCTGGTCCATCATCCCTCTCCTATGGCGTGGAGACTATCCGCCCAGAGGCCCGGGCGGCACTCGCGCTTTAGTCAGTTTGGACCTGTCACCCCCTGCGATAGACCTTCGCCAACAACGACAAGCGAGAGGGATGACTGTGGCAGGACGGGTCGAAGGCAAGATTGCACTGGTTACCGGCGGGGCGATGGGCCTGGGCAAAGCCGATTGCGAGCGGCTCGCCGCCGAAGGGGCCAAGGTCTATGTCACCGATATCGACCTGGCCGGCGCAGAAGCCGTGGCCAAGGCGATCGGCGGCGTGGCGATGAAGCACGACGTCCGCTCACCCGAACAGTGGCAGGCCGTGGCTGACCGGATCGAGGCCGACCATGGCCGGCTCGATATCCTGGTCAACAACGCCGGCAACGTGATCTTCGAGAGCATCGAGAACTGCTCGCTCGACAATTTCCGCCTGCACATGGCGATCCATGTCGAAGGGACCTTCCTGGGCTGCCAAGTATGCCTGCCGCTGCTGAAGAAGTCGGAGAGCGCGGCGATCATCAACATGGCCTCCACCGCCTCGCTGATGGGTTACGGCACGATCGTCGCCTATACGGCGGCCAAGGGTGCGATCCGCTCGATGACCAAGTCGATCGCGATGCATTGCCAGGATGAAGGCTACAAGATCCGCGTCAACGTGCTGATGCCGGGCGGGATCGAGACGCCGATGGTCCGCGATATTTCGGGCCGGGCCGGGCAGCAGTTGATGGAAATCCCCGACGGGATCCTGCCCAAGGACTCGCTCGGCGCGCCCAAGGACGTGGCCAATGCCGTGCTGTTCCTTGCCAGCGATGAGGCCCGGTTCCTGACAGGTATCGAAATCCCGGTGGACAATGGCCTCTTCGCCCGCCCCTCGCGCTGAGGGCAGTGACCCGGCGGAGAACGCAGCGCCCTGGTACCGTTGGTACGTTCTGGGCCTGCTCATCCTGACCTTGCTGTTCAGCGTGGCTGACCGGCTGGTCTTTTCGATCCTGATCGAGCCGATAAAGGCCGAGTTCAAGCTGAGCGACACCCAGCTTGGGCTGCTGGGCGGGGCGGCCTTTACCGTCACCTACATGATCGCCGGTTTCCCGGCGGCGCGGCTGGCAGACCGTTCGGTGCGCAAGAATATAGTCGCTGGGGCGATCACCTTCTGGTCGCTGATGACCGCGCTGTGCGGCCTGGCGGTAGGGTTCTGGTCGCTGTTCTTCGCGCGGACGGGCGTCGGCGTGGGCGAGGGCTGCAGCGGCCCCGCATCCCAATCGATGATTGCCGACTATTTCCGGCGCGAGGAACTGGCCCGGGCGATGGGTTTCCTGACCGTTGGCTCGACCATGGGCACGGTCACCGGGCTGATGGCTGGCGGCCTGCTGGCCGAGGCCTTTGGCTGGCGCTGGGCTTTCATTCTGATGGGCCTACCGGGGGTGCTGATTGGCGGGCTGCTTTACCTTACCGTGATCGAGCCGCGCCGCGGGCGCTATGCCCCGGCGGGATCGCGGATCGAGCAGACGTCGGTGCGCGAGACGGTCTCCACCCTGCTCGCCAACCGGGTCTACCTTGGGATCGTCATGGGTTACGCGGTCCAGATCATGATCGGCTATGGCATGGCCTTCTGGATGGCGCCGATCATGATCCGGCAGTTCTCGGTTTCGGTCAGCGATGTCGCGATCTACCTTGGCCTGGCCTTCATGATCAGCGGCCTGCCGGGGCCGATCCTGGGCGGCTTCATCACCGATGCCCTGACGCGGCGAGACGAGCGCTGGCGCGCCTGGTATCCGGGCCTCGCCAGCCTGGCCTGCGCGCTGCCGCTGTGGTTCAGCCTGCAGGCGCAGACGCTGTGGCCATTCCTGATCCTGTTCTCGGTGGCCTATGGCATCTTCGTGTCCAGTCAGGCCCCGATCATGTCGGGCATCCAGGCTGCGGTTGAACCCTCGCAGCGCGGCTTTGCCGTGGCCTTCGCGATGTTCTTCAACAACCTGATCGGTCAGGCGGCGGGCCTTGGCCTGATCGGCTGGCTGAGCGACAGTTTCCAGCCGGAAATGGGCGTGCGCGGGCTGGGCATGGCGATGTTCACGGTCAGCCTTGGCGCCGGCCTCGTGGCCCTCGCCATCTTTATCTGGACTGCCGCACAAATGCGTCGCAGCGGCTACCTGGCGAAAATGGGCCGGGCCTAGAAGCCTGCTCTAGAAGCCCGGGTGCACGGCCAGCGCGCCACCATCGACCAGCAGTTCCGAGCCGGTCATGAAGCCGCAGCCGTCCGAAACAAGAAAGGCGATGGCCGCTGCGATCTCGGCCGGATTGGCCAGGCGGCCGAGCGGTGAGGTCTTGGCGACCAGGTGCCGCAGCTGCGGGTCAATCGCGTCCATCTTGGTGAAGACGCCGGTATCGGTCGCGCCGGGGACCATGGCGTTGCAGCGGATATTGTAGCCCTGCTGCGCACAGTGGACCGCGACCGACTTGGTCAGCATCCGCACCCCGCTCTTGGCGCTGGTATAGGTCACGTCCCCCGGCAGCGCCGCATAGGCGGTGGTCGAAGCGACATTGACGATCGCGCCGCCTGAGCCGCCTGGATTTGCCTTCATCGCCCGGATCGCCGTCTGGCAGCCCAGCATCACCCCGGTCAGCAGCACGCCGATGCCGCGATCCCAGTCGGCCATGGTCACGTCCTCGATCGACTTCTGCACGGTATAGCCGGCGTTGTTGACCAGGATATCGAACCGCCCGTGTTTGGAGGCCGCATGATCGACCACTTCGGCCCAGCGTGCACCGTCGGCCACGTCCTGGGGCAGGAACTCGATCCCTGCCGGGTAGGCCGGCGCAGGGGCCACATCGGTCGCGATCACCTGCGCGCCTTCGGTGGCCAGCCGGATCGCCGTTGCCTTGCCTATCCCGGAGGCTGCCCCGGTCACGATGGCCACTTTGCCTGCAAGGTTGCCCATTGGCCTGCTCCCGCGATGGTTCGCCGCCTTGCTAGCCGCCGCCGGGCCAGAAGGCCGCTCCCATTTTTGCGGATTAACGCCGTGCCTCCCGCAGCCTAGACCTTGCCGCAATATCAATCTCGGCAAGAGGAGCGACTTATGGACCTGGGTCTGGCTGGCAAGAAAGTGATCATGAACGGCGGGGCGCACGGGCTGGGCCTGGCCTCGCTCAAGCTGTTTGCGGCCGAGGGTGCGGATGTCGCCTTCTTCAGCCGCAAGGCGGAGAAAATCGAGGCCGCCAAGGCCGCAATCGATGCTGCCGGGCCGGGCAAGGTTTTTGCCGAAGTGTTCGACATGGCCGCCGGCGGCGATGCCTACAAGGCCTGGCTGACCAAGGCGGCCGAGGCGCTCGGCGGCTGCGACATCTTCATCCACACCGCCAGCTCTTCGGGCACCGGCGGCACGGGGGACTGGCAGCAGGGCCTCGACATGGACATCATGGGTGCGGTCAACGGCGTTGAAGTGCTGACGCCCTATCTCGAAAAGTCGGGCACCGGTTCGATCGTGTTCCTCTCGTCGACTGCGGCGCTGGAGACCTTCGTTGCCCCGCAGGCCTTCAACGCGCTCAAGGCCGCGCTGATCACGCACGGTTCGCAGCTCAGCCAGGCGCTGGCAGCCAAGGGCATCCGCGTGAACACCGTTTCGCCGGGCGCGATCCACTATGCAGATGGCAACTGGGAAACGATTCGCCAGCATGTGCCGGCGCTCTACGATGCCACGCTCGCGAAGATGCCGATGGGCCGCTTCGGCAATCCGGAGGAAGTCGCCAAGGCGATCGTCTTCGTTGCCAGCCCGGCCTGCCCCTATATGACCGGGGCAAACGTGGTGGTCGACGGCGGCTTTACCCAGCGCGTCCAGTTCTAAGCCGAAGGCCAGCCCTGCCATGAGCACGATCGACCGGGCCAAGCTGCTCGATATCTATACCCGCACCATGAAGGTGAACCGGACGGACGAGAAGTTCCGCTCGCTGCTCATGCAGGGCAAGGTCGCGGTGATGTACTACTGCGTCCGGGGCCAGGAACTGGTTTCGGCCGCGGCCATGGCGGCGCTGACTGACGATGACTACGTGGTCTGCACCTATCGCGGTCAGGGCGAGCAGACCGCCAAGGGCATCCCGCCCGAGCTGTGGTGGGCCGAATGCCTCGGCAAGGTTACCGGCACTTGCAAGGGCAAGGGCGGAACCATGCACATCACCTACCCGGAAAAGGGCATCATGGTGACAACCGGCGTGGTCGGATCGGGCCTGCCGATCGCCACGGGTCTGGCCATGGCCAGCCAGAACAACGGCGATGGCAAGGTTACCCTGGTGAGCTTCGGCGATGGCGCGGCCAATATCGGCGGCTTTCACGAAGCGATGAACATGGCCCAGCTCTACAAGCTGCCGGTCGTCTTCCTGTGCCAGAACAACCGCTATGGCGAGCATACTGCCTTTGCCGACCATACCAGCAGCGAATCGATCTCCTCGCGCGCGGCCGGTTACGGGATGCGCGGCGTGCTGGTGGACGGCAACGATGTGGATCAGGTCTATCCGGCGGTGCAGGAAGCGGTTGACCGGGCGCGGGCGGGTGAGGGGCCGACCCTGGTCGAAGCGATGTGCTACCGCATGATGGGTCACTTCTTCGGCGCGGACTTCTCCTACATGCCCAAGGAGCACCTCGCTGAAATGCAGCGCGAGGATCCGCTGCCCAAGCTGCGGCAGGTGATGCTCGATCACCAGTTCAGCGAGGAAGAGCTCGACGCCATCGTCGCCGGGATCGATGCCGAAATTGACGGGGCCGTCGCCGCCGCGCTCGCCGCCGATCTGCCGGGGCCGGAGGAACTGGCGATCGATGTGTTCGAAACCCCGCTGGTGGAGGCGCGCTGATGGCCGAGATTACCCTGGCGCAAGCGCTCAACAAGGCGATTGACGAGGCCATGGCCGAAGATCCGGGCGTGTTCTGCCTGGGTGAGGACGTCTCCGCCAAGCAGGGCGGCGGCGTGTTCAAGATCACTTCGGGCCTGACCGAGAAGTACGGCGAGCATCGCGTCCGCGCGACGCCGATTTCGGAAACGGCTATCGTCGGCGCGGCAGTCGGCGCGGCGCTGGCCGGGCAGCGGCCGATTGCAGAAATCATGCTGATGAACTTCGTCGGCGTCTGCATGGACCAGATCGTCAACCACGCCGCCAAGCTGCGCTTCATGTCGGGCGGGCAGACCAACGTGCCGCTGGTGATCCGCACCACCACGGGTGTGGGCGTCGGGTTCGGCGGCCAGCACTCGGACATGCTCGAAGCCTGGTTCGCCCATGTCGCCGGCATTCACGTGGTGACGCCGTCCAACGCCGCTGATGCACGCGGGCTGATGCGCGCCGCGATCGACTGCAACGATCCGGTGATCTTCATCGAGAATATCCTGTGCTATGGCCTCAAGGCCGAGGACCCGGGGCCGGGCTACCGCGTGCCGCTGGGCAAGGCCGCGGTCGCGCGTGAGGGCAGCGATATCTCGCTGATCACCTATGGCCGCACGGTGCTCGATGCTCTGGCCGTGGCGGACGAGCTGGCTAAGGAAGGCGTGTCGGTCGAAGTGATCGATCTGCGCACCATCGCGCCGTATGACGAGGCGACCGTGCTGGCCTCGGTTCGCAAGACCGGCTTGGCGATCACCCTGCACGAGGCCGTCCGGCCGTTCGGCACAGGGGCGGAGATCGCCGCCAATATCCAGGAGAAATGCTGGGACAGCCTGAAGGGCCCGGTGCGCCGGATCGGCGGGACCTTCTCACCCGTGCCCTTCGCGACCGTGCTGGAGCAGACCTGGATCCCGAACAAGGGCCAGATCATCGGCCAGATCAAGGCCGCGCTGGGGAAGGGCTGATGAGTACCGAAATCCGCATCCCCAAGCTCGGCATGAGCGCCACCGAAATGACCCTCCTCGAATGGATGTTCGGCGATGGCGATCAGGTGACCGAGGGCGAGGTGATCTACACCGTCGAAACCGACAAGACGACTGCCGAGATCGAGGCCCAGGCATCGGGCATAATCCGCCCGACCGGTGCGGAAGGCGCGGTCTACCAGGTCGGTGACCTGATCGGGACGATCGAATGACCGGGCCGGCAGGGCTCTTGTTGGCCGAAGTCTACCGCCTCGCCGGCCTGCGCGACTGGGACGGCGTCGCCGCGCTCTGTGCGCCGGACTTCGTGGTCTATGAGGCACTGGGGCTGCCCTACGGCGGCGAATGGCGCGGGCAGGACGCGCTGCAACGCGTCGCCACCGCGATGTACGGCACCTGGGAGACCGCCAAGGTCGACATTCACGAAATCGTCGGCGGCGAGGAGTGGGGCGTGGTCGTGCTGACGCTCACCATGACTTCGAAACGCACCGGCCGCACCTTCAGCCAGACGGTCAACGAGGCGGGCCGGTTCAAGGACGGCATCCTGCAGGAACTGCGGATCCATTACTTCGATGCGACTGAGGTGGCAGCGGAGGCCTGAACCTCAGACCGGCTTGGTCCAGTCCCACTGCTTGAGCCAGACGCTCATCCGCAGCGGATGGACATCCAGCAGCTTCGCCGTCTCGCGCGGATCGACCACCAGCGGGCTTTGGGCCTGCGTGTTGTAGAAGCGATAGAACTTCGCCATCCCGGCATAGGGCGTACCGGGCAGCAGTTCGCGCGATCCGGTGACCAGCTCGCTCATGTTGGCGGCAAAGTCATCGGGATCGAGGCTGCGGAACTCGATCCGCCGCCCGACCTCGGCTGACAGGCGCAGCGCCACTTCATCGCCGGTCAGCGCCTCTGGCCCGCCGACTGGCACGTGCTGCCCATCGGCGCGATTGGTTTCGAGCGCGGCGGCCATGTATTCGGCCACGTCAGACAATGCGATCCAGCTGATCTTCAGCTCCGGCGCCGCCGGATAAGGAAAGACCCCGCGCGTCACGATCGAGGGTTTGGTCCAGACCCGGATGATGTTGTCCATGAACACGGTCGGTTCGATGAAGACGCAGGGGATGCCAGTTTCTTCCAGCGCCCGCTCGATATCGCGGCGGCCGTCGTGGGCGGTCAGATCAAGATCGTGATCGGCCACGAAGCAGCTGGTGTTGAAGACGATCTTCTGCAGGCCCGATCCGCGCGCGCCGGCGGCAATGCTGGCGCCCATCGCGGCGGCCTTGGCCCGGTCGAACTCGAACGGCAAATGCATCACCAGCGCATCCTGGCCGACAAAGGCGGCGGCCAGGCTGGCGCTGTCGGTAATGTCGGCGTGGACGGTCTTGAGGTCGGGGAAGGGCGTGCCTGCCATGGCATCGGCCCGCCGCGCCCCTGCGGTCACGGCAAAGCCGCGCCGCTGCAGCGCATTGACCAGCGGAATGCCCTGGTCCCCGGATGCCCCCAGGACGATGACCTTGTGGATGGTCATGGTGCGGACCGCCCCGCCTTAACCCGGCAGCTCCCCGTTGATGTATTTCATCAGCGTCGTCTGGAAGTGGCGGACGCGGCTGTCCTGGTAATGGCCCAGCTCCATGACGCCATTGGCCGATGCCTTCATGCCGGTCTGGACGTGCGGCAGGTTGGCCAGGTCCTGATCGAACACCCCGGCCAGCGCCTCGCCCATCTTGTCCTTGGCCCAGGCGAAGGGTTGATCCTCGGGGATCACGGTCTTTTCGACCGCGCGCGGACGCTCCTGACCCTTCGGGGTCGGGAACAGCAGGCGGATTTCCATCGTGCACCAGTCGGGCGTGTCACCCGGCAGCCAGCGATAGACCAGCGTCGGCAGATAGCCGATCCACGGCGAGAAGTTGGGGAAGATGTTGTAAGTGAAGTTGTCGAGGATCTCGGCGTCGGACTTGTCCGAATAGTCATGGCCATACTGCGTCTGGAAGCCCTGACGACTGGCTTCGGCCAGCAGCTTGCGGGCCTGGAGCGGATCGTTCTCGTCCAGCTCGGCCGGGGCGGAACTGGCGCTGAAGCGGCGGTTGGTGCTGGCATCGCTGCCGCCCGAGAACTCCGCCATCTTGTCGAGCACGTACTGCTGGCTCTTGCCCGCCATGTGCGGGCTGAGCACACCCGAGGGGGTGATCGCGCGGTTGAAGTTGTCGCCGATCAGATCGTAGCGGGTATTGGCATCGCCCAGGAAGGGCAGCAGCTGCGGGTGCGTGGTGATCGAGTGCCAGGCCTCCATGAAGGCCTCGGCCGTCGCCTTCCAGTTGGCTGGCACCTTCCGCGCCACCCACATGCCGGTGTAGCGGTTCTCAAAGTCATAGGCGTCGTAATGATCGGCCGCCGGGCCCAGCCATTCCTTGAAATCAGGAATGGTCTTGTTCTCCGTGATCATCACGAAGCCCTGCCAGACATTCACCCGCACTTCGGGCAGGCCCATTTCCTTACCTTCGAGGTGCTTGAAGTCCCAGGCGCAGGGAATTTCCTTGAGCGAACCGTCGTTGTTCCAGGTGAAGCCGTGGAAGGCGCAGCGCAGCTGGGTGGCGCGGCCCGATTTGGTCATCAGCTTGCGGCCGCGGTGGAGGCAGACGTTGTAGAAGCCGCGGACGCTGCCATCCAGCTGGCGGACCAGCAGGAAGGACTTCTCGTTGATCTCGAACACCACGGTGTCGCCCGGATCGGGCATTTCATCTTCGCGCGCGGCGAACAGCCAGACGTTGGGCCACATCCGCTCCCGCTCAAGCCGGGCAAAGTCTTCGCTGATATAGGGTTCGATCGCAATCGGATCGTCCGGCATGTCGATGTTCGATTCCTCGAACAGATAGTCCGGAACCCGCCGGGTATCGCCTTCCAGCATCTCCGTATAGGTCATGCCGGGGCAGCGATCTTCGCGCTCGATCTTGGTCAATTCATTCATCGGACACCCAACCTCACTGTCCATTTGCGCAGTATTCTAGGCTTCCAAACTGCCACAGATTGGCGGGAACGCATCCTAGCGTAACTGTGAGGAGGAACCCGATTATGGCCGTCAAGGGACTCGCCCGGCTTGGTCCTGTCATGCAGCTGGCCTGGCTGCCGGAAGACTTCGATGCCGCGCTGGAGCACTGGACGAAGACTATGGGTGTTGGCCCGTTCTTCATCATGGAAAACATCGCGCTGGCCGACATGCGCTATATGGGCCAGCCGACCAGTGCGGTCTTCACCCTGGCGCTGTCCTACTGGGGTGATGTCCAGATCGAGCTGATCCGCCCGGAAAACGATGCGCCCTCGATCTATAACGGCCCCTATGCCGTGCGCGACCGGATGCACCACGTCTGCCTGCTGGTGGACGATATCGCCGATGGCTATGCCGCCTGCGCCGAACATGGCGCCAAGATCCTGGTCGAAGGCAAGGTCGGGGACAGCGGCGGGGTGATCTATGCCGATCCGGGTCACGGGCCAGGCTCCGTCGTCGAAATCCTGCAGCCGCAACCCGGCACGGCCGACCTCTTCAACATGATGAAGCAGGCCGCCGCCGCCTGGGACGGCAGCGACCCGATCCGGAAACTCGGCTAGCGGTTCAGTCGCTGGCGCCGAGATAGCCCAGCTGGCCGGCCTTGAAGATCGTCTGGGCGCGGTTGACCGAGTCCAGCTTTTCGCCCGCGCGGTGGATATGATAGCGGATCGTGGCATGGCTGCGACCCAGGATCATGCTGATTTCTTTGTCGGTCTTGCCGATCGCGGCCCAGCGCAGGCATTCCACCTCGCGCTTTGACAGCACACAGTCTGACCGGATCCGCCGCTTGGTGCGGTTGGCCTGGGTATAGCCGGCAATGAACCGCCGGGTCAGCTGGCCCAGCAGGTTGCCATGTTCGACGAATTCGGCCGACAGGTCTTCCTTGCTGCGGTCCATGCTGATGAAGCTGTTCGCCGAAATCTGCCCGAACGGCAGGTGGACCGGAATGACGATCGCCGCCTTGCACAGGGCGCGGCGCTCGAAATCGGTGATGTCCATCTCATCCAGGTAGGAATTGCGCCAATAACCGTGGAAGCCGTGGCGGTTGGCCCAGAACGGCTCGCTTTCATAGCGGCAGGCGCGGGGCAGGGGCGAATGCAGCGCCAGGCGGTGATCTTCCCACCAGCGCACGCCATCGTCCAGCCAGCGGAAGATGTCCGCGTTCAGAATCGTGCCATCGGCATCGACCATCGGTTCCTTCGACGAAATGTCATCGCACATCGCCACCTGCAGCCCGCGCTCCTGCGCGATCCGGGCCATGGCCACGGCGGCATCGTGGATGTCATCGGGGCAACGGATCGTCACCTGCTCAAGCAGCTGGGCGGTGTTCTCGCGCCCGTGCGGTGTGCGCAGTTCGACAACGTTCCCAATCAGGGCTTCTTCGCTCACAGATCCTCTCCTGTCGCCCTGTTTTTCGGTGGGCGATCTTGCGAATCGGAGGCTATCAAGTTTTCCGCCCTAACGCTACGGAATAGCGGCAGTTGCGGTGGGGCGGGGGCGGCGTGCGACCGCTCCCTTCAGAGGCCCAGCACGGACTTGGCGATGATGTTCTTCTGGGTCTCATCCGAACCGCCGAAGATCGTGGCAGCGCGGTTGTTGAGGAAGCGGGCCATGGCGATCTGCGCGCGTTCGCTGCCGATCGGTTCGGGCGCTTCGTTGCCATAGAGCGGACGCTCGGGCGGCAGTTGCAGCCCGTCGTAACCCAGCAGGTCCAGCCGCAGCGTATCGAGCGTCTGGCCGATGTTGGACCCCAGCAGCTTGCACAGCGATGTCTGCGGCCCGGGCTGACGGCCCTTGGCCAGTTCGGCCAGGATGCGCAGCTCGGTCACTTCCAGCGCTTCGGCATCCAGCCGGGCGCGGGCCAGCCGGTCACGGAAGCGCGGGTCCTTGGCCATCGCGCCATTGACGCCCGATGGCTGGGTGCGGGCCAGCTCTTCCAGTTCGGCGATGCCTTGCAGCAGGCGCGGGGCAAAGCACGATCCGCCGCGCTCATTTTCCAGCAGGAACTTGGCAATGGTCCAGCCCTGGCCTTCTTCGCCGATGCGGTTCTCGACGCCGGTACGGGCATCTGTGAAGAACACCTGGTTGACCTCGTGATCGCCCGACATCGAAATGATCGGCGAAACTTCCACCCCGGGCTGGTCCATCGGCACCAGCAGGAAGGTGATCCCGGCCTGCTTCTTCACCTCCGGATTGGTGCGGGTCAGGGCAAAGATCCAGTCGGCATGATGGGCATGCGTGGTCCAGATCTTGGAGCCGTTGATCACATACTCGTCGCCTTCCAGCCGCGCCGCGGTCTTGAGCGAGGCGAGGTCCGACCCGCTGCCGGGTTCGGAATAGCCTTGGCACCAATAAACTTCGCCCGCCAGGATGCCGGGCAGGAAGCGGTCCTTCTGCTCTTGCGTCCCGAAGTGGCAGATCACCGGACCGACCAGCCGCAGCCCCAGGATCGACAGCGCCGGCGCGCCGGCCAGCGCGCATTCCTTTTCGAAGATGAAGCGCTGGGTCGGGGTCCAACCGGTACCGCCGTCTTCCTTCGGCCAGTGCGGCGCGACCCAGCCCTTGCGATAGAGAATCTTGTGCCATTCCAGGCCGATGTCAGGCTCGACAAAAACGCCGGGCGTGCGGCGGGCGCCAACCTTCAGGTGTTCTGGCAGGCTTTCGGCCAGGAAGGTCCGCACCTCTTCGCGAAAGGCCAGATCCTCGGGTGAGAAGTCCATGTCCATCGCCGCTAATCCTCAGGCTTCGGTCCGCATCGCCCAGGCAATGCCCCGGCGCAGCAGATCGTAATAAACGTCATAGTTCCACGCGCACTTTTCAGGGTGCGGATAGAAGTCGGCCATGCCTGGCAGGTCATAATGACCGCGGCAATGGCCCAAAGTGTTGTAGACGATCCGCCCCTTGCCGATGTCGCGAGTGTAGAGGATCGGCACGACCGTCTCTTCCCACTGGCTATCGATGAAGCCGGTCGCCTCGCCTTCGAAGCGGGTCTGCATCAGGATGTCGATCTCGGCTGTGGTGTGAGAGAGGTAAAGCTCGTCCACCACGTCGAAATCGGCGATCCCGCGGCTCAGCTCATGATCGTGGTTGCATACCTCGACCCGGAACGGACCGATCGGCGGATGGGCCTTGAACTGGGTGCCCAGCATTTCCATCACGTCGGGCCGGTCATTCGGGGCATCGACCAGGCCGCTTTCGGTGAAGACCAGGATCGAATTGGTTCCGTGCAGCGCCAGCCACTTGCCGCCCTTTTCCAGCCAGGCGCGGATTGCAGCGGCTTCTTCCGGGCTGGGCATCAGGTCACAGGTATAGGTCACCAGGAACTGGCAGGCGTTCAGCCGCTCGATATCGCCATAGTTGCAGGCCACCGTGGTGCGGATCTGCGGGTGTTCGGCCAGCAGCTTCAGCACTTCGAGCCGCGCATGGTCGATATCGTGATACTTGCCGGCCGCCACGAAGTGCGCGTCGATCCGGGCGGGGGGTGTCTGGCTCATATTCTCAGGACCTGATTGAACCGCCGCCGTCGACCGTGAAGTCGCAGCCGGTGGTGAAGCTGGCATCATCGCTGGCAAGGAAGACGACCGCCTTGGCGACTTCCTCGGGCTCCCCGATCCGGTTCATCGGGTGGGTCGCGGCGAAATTGGTTTCGATGTTTTCGGGCGTGTCGGCGCCGGAGTACTTGTAGCGGTTGTACATCGGCGTGCGGATCGCGCCGGGGTGGACCATGTTGGCGCGGATCGGCACGCCGCGCTCGGCACAATCGAGCGCGATCGAGCGGGTCAGCCCGACCAGCCCAGCCTTCGAGGCGCTGTAAGCGGCGACAAAGGCGGCGGCGCGGATCGCGATCATCGAGCCGATGTTGACGATGGCGCAGGGCTCGCCCGACTTTTCCATCGCCGGGATCGCCGCGCGGCAGCCATAATAGGGGCCGTTGAGGTTGATATCGATCGTCCGCTGCCAGACATCGAGCGACCCATCGGGCACATTGCCCGGTTCGGAAATCCCGGCGATGTTGCACAGCACGGTCAGCTTGCCGAACCGCTTGACCGTCGCATCGACCGCGCGGTGCCAGGCATCGAGATCGCGCACGTCGAGTTCGATCGCGTCAGCCCGGTCACCCAGTTCGGCAGCGAGTTCTCGGGCCTTGTCGATCTGGACATCGGCCAGCATAACGCTGCCGCCTTCGGCCACGATCATTCGCCCGACTGTGGCCCCGATACCTTCGGCCCCGCCGGAAACCAGCGCAACCTTGCCGTCCATTCTCCCCATCCGACGGCTCCCTATCGCTGCAGGATCGCCACGGCCGCCAGGCCCGGCGCGCCGTAGACGTGGCTGTAGCCGACCTTGGGATTGCCCGGCACCTGCCGCGCGCCGCCCCGGCCGCGCAATTGCTGCACGTTCTCGTAAATCTGGCGCAGGCCCGAAGCGCCGATCGGTTCGCCGCAGGCCAGGCAGCCGCCATCGGTGTTGACCGGCAGCTTGCCGGTGATCTCGGTCCGGCCTTCGGCCAGCCATTGTTCCTGATCGCCGTCCTTGCAGAAGCCGTTCTCGGCCATGTGCATGATTTCTGCGCCGCTCTCGGTATCCTGAAGCTGCGCCACGTCGACGTCTTCGGGCCCGATCCCGGCGCCCTCGAAGGCGGCCTTGGAAGCCAGCACCGTCGGCTTGCCGCCTTCCTCGACGCTGATTGCCGGCTGGAACACCTCGAAGCTGTTTGGCGGACGGGTCCGCACTGAAATGTTCGAAATCTTGACCCCATCCGCGCCCAGCTCGCGCATCTTCTTTTCGCTCGCCAGGATCAGTGCCACCCCGCCTTCGGCCGGTGAGCAGAACATGTACTTGGTCAGCGGATCGTTGATCATTGGCGCGTTGAGGATTGTCTCGAGATCGACCTCGCTGCGCCGCCAGGCGTGGTCGGTCTTGGCGCCGTTGCGGAAGGCCTTTTCGGCGACCAGGCCGAGCGTACGCCGGCTGATCCCGTGGAGCTGCATGTAGCGCTGGATCTTCAGCGCGAAAAATTGCGTCGTGAGCATCATACCGGTCTGGCCGTACCATTCGGGCAGGCCATAGGACTTGGGATCGGCGTTGAAGGCGCCGCGGTCATGCTTGTCGAAGCCGGTCGCCAGCGCCAGGTCATAGGCGCCCGAGGCAACCGCATATTGCGCCGAAGCCAGAGAGCTGCCGCCCGTGGCACAGCCATTGGCCACGTTGATGAAGGGCACACCGGTGAGGCCCAGCTCATTGACCATGATGTCGGCCGAGCCGGAGGCGGCAGATCCGCCATAGGCGCACTGGATGTCGGCCCACTCCAGACCCGCATCTTCAAGCGCCTGGCGCACGGCATAGACGCCTTGATCGCGCCCGCTGCGGTGGTCGGTGCGGCCGAACGGGTGGATCCCCGCGCCGATGATATAGACGTCGCTCATGCTGCGCGCTCCGGACGGAAGGCAAAGGTGGTGTGCTGGTTGTTGAACGGCACGATAGTCAGCTCCATCGGCATGCCGAGCTTGAGATCCTCCAGCTTGGCATCGACGATCAGGCTTTCGACGATCACTTCCCCTGGAATCTCGACATAGCCGAGCAGGTAGGGGACGAAATCGTGCTGGCTTTCGCCCGGCCCTTCATAGGGGGCCTTGGGGCGGAAATCCTGGCGGGTGAAGGACCACAGCGTGCCCTTGCGCAACAGCGGCCAGGGCTCGACGTCTGCGGCCGCATCGCCGGCGGGCATCGGGAAGACGATCTTGCCCGAAGCCAGCTTGCCGCCGATCAGCCGCGGCTCGGCCTCATTGGTCCAGAGGTCATCGGCAATCGGGGTCAGAACGCTCATGCCGCCTCCGCATATTCGGTCAGGGTGGCATCGCTGCTGCCAAACAGGCTGGCCAGCAGCATCACGCGCTTCAGCGCATGGCCGATCGACAGTTCTTCGGTCACGCCCATCCCGCCGTGCAGTTGTACTGCCTCGCGGGCAATGTGGTCGGCCACTTCGCCGATATAGGCCTTGGCGCCCAGCACGGTGCGGCGCCAGGCCTGACCATCGGCCGGATCGGCCATGGCCGCGCGCAGCAGGGTGGAGCGGGCCTGTTCCAGCTTGGCATAGCAATCGACCATGCGGTGCTGGATGACCTGGAAGGTGCCAATCGGCACGCCGAACTGCTCGCGCTGCTTCACATAGGCCAGGGTATCGTCGAACAGGCGCTGGGCCAGTCCAACCATTTCGGCGGCGGCCAGCAGCCGCGCTTCGGTCACAGCCGCGTCAAGCGCAGCGGCATCGAGCGGCAGGCGGCTCTCGGCGGGGCAGGCCACGTCAAGCAGCTGCAGCTCGGTTGCGACGCTGCCATCGACGATCCGGTAATCGCGCCGATTGATCCCGGGCGCATCCCGATCGACCAGGAACAAGGCAGTTGCGCCATCGAGATCGGCCGAGATGATCAACTTGTCTGCCAGGCCGCCGCCCAGCACGAAGGTCTTTTCACCATTGAGCAGGTAGCCGGAGCCGCTGGCCTTGGCCTTGGTCTGGCGGGGCCTGACGCTGTAACGCGCCTGGCGCTCGGCAAGGGCAGCCGCAACCACGGTTTCGCCAGCCAGGACGCTGGCGAGCAATTCATCGGCGCCGGCCAGGGCCAGCAGCCGCGCCGGCAGCACGCCGTTATCCAGCCAGGGATCGGGGGCAATGGCCCGGCCCAGGGCCTCGCCGATCACGGCGAGGTCGATCGGCTTGCCGCCCAGACCGCCCTGCTCCTCGCTTACCGCGAGAGCGAGCGAGCCCATTTCAGCCAGCGCCGCCCAACGCCGCTTGTCATAGCCGCCCGGCGCCTGCCGCACGGCGCGGCGGGCAGGGGAATCGAGATCCCCTGCGAACCGTTCGATCGAGCTGCGGAACAGCTCCTGTTCTTCGGTCAGGTCAAAATTCATGCGGCTCTCGTGAAGGTGATCGGCAGCCGGGTTACGCCGCGCAGCAGAATGTTGGGCAATACGGTAATTTCGCCGCCCTCGGGGATCGCGAAATTGTCGAGCCGTTCGAGCAGTTCGTCAAAGGCGACAAACATTTCCTTGCGGCTCAGCATGTTGCCCACGCACATGTGTGGACCCTTGCCAAAGGCGATGTGGGTGCGGGCATTGACGCGCTCGATGTCAAACTTGTCTGGATCGGGGAACTTGCTGGGATCGCGGTTGGCAGCGGCATAGCGCAGCTGCAGCGTCGCGCCCTTGGGGATCTTCACCCCGCCCAGTTCGGTGTCCTCGCGCACGATCCGCCACATCCCGGCGCTGGGCGTTTCATAGCGCAGCGCTTCCTCGACCAGGTTGGTGATGGTCTTGGGATCGCGGCCACCGGCAGCAGCCTTGGCTTTGGCCATCTGCTCCGGGTTGCGGATCAGCTGGAGCAGCCCGCCGGCAATGGTCGAGGTGGTGGTTTCGTTCCCGGCGACCATGAACTGCTGCATGATCGAGATGATTTCCTCGTCGGTCAGCGGGGTTTCGCCTTCGACCCGGGCCTGGACCAGATCGGTCAGCAGGTCGTTGCCGCCATGGGCGCGGCGCTCGTCGATCTTGCCCTTCATGTAGTGCTGGTACTGGACATAGCTGCGCGCGCATTCCAGCTCGCGTTCACGGTCAACCATCTGGCTGAACCGGTCGACAGCGCAGTCCGACCAGTACTTGACCTGCTTGGGATCGTTATCGAGCCCGATCTGCTGGGCAATCATTGCCACAGGGAGCGGAATCGCGAAGGCTTCGACGAATTCGCATTCGCCCTTGTCGGCAAAGCTTTCGATCAGCTCGATCGACTTGGTCCGCATGTCCTGCTCGATCGCGTTCACCCGCGGGGCCGAGAAGGCCAGGTTGACCAGCTTACGGTTGCGGGTGTGGATCGGCGCATCGACTGTCAGCAGCGTGCCCGGGCTGTCATAGCCCTCGGCCAGGATCGCCTCGATCTCGGGATCGACGGAGCCCATCAGCGAGCTGAAATCGTTCGAGAACTCCTGCGTCCGCCCGGTTGCTTCGGAACACAGATCGTAGCTGTAGACCACGTAAGTGTTCATTTCCGGCAAGTGCTGGATCGCTGTCCCCGCTTCATGCATCGCGCGATAATGCGCGAAGGGATCGATCAGCGTTTCCTTGGCAAACATGTGCGTCTGCGCGTTCATTCCAGCCTACTCCGGTAAGGATTCCTGAGCCTCAACCCTAGTCCCCCCCCGCAGCGGAATGCGATGCGTGATTTTGCTAGGAAGCGGCGGTGAACCGCAGGGCATTTGCCAGAATCTGACGCACCGCCGGATTGGCGTAGGTCTCCGGTCCGTCGCCGAACTGCAGGTAGACCAGCTGCGCCGCCCCGGCCGGCTTGACCCAGGCGACGCAATCATTGCCGGTGGCGTGGTCCCACCCGGCATTGTCGAACATGCGCCCGGCCACGGCAGCAGCGGCGGAATAGAAGTTCTCGCGGACAAAGGCATGCCGGGCGCGGACCAAAGGCGTGATCGAGTCGGCAAAGACTTCGGCCAAGTAGACCTCGTCGGTCACCGGAAAGGTCGCAGGTAAGCCTTGAGTCACCGGGTGGGCGCAAACGACCTCAGCCGTGTAGGCCACTTCGTGGCGATAGCCCGAATCCGGCTTGTCCCGCCCGCGCACCTTGCCCGGCTGATAGAGGAACCGCCCGCCTACGAGCTCAGCCCATTCCGGCCACTCTGCCCAGCCAGCGATCGCATGGTGCATCGCCACCGCGCCTTTGCCGGCGGCAAAGCGCCCGGTGATCGCGCGGCGGAAGGCTTCGCTGGGCGCGGTGGTTTCAACCCGGCCATCGGCAAAGGTGTAGCCCGGCATGTCATAGAACAGCAGACCATCGGCCCGGTCGGCGCGGCCTTCGCCCACCAGCCGCTCCGCTTCCGGGTGCAGCAGGTGGGTGACGCGCCAGCCGTCGAGGCTGTCCAGCAGCGCGGCGAAGGCCGGCTCGTCGTAGGGGTGGCCGCCTGAAAGGACGAGCAGGTCCTGCATCAGATTTTGAGGATCATCTTGCCCTGGTTGGACCCGCTGAACAGCCGCATGAAGGCGGAATAGGCGTTCTCGATCCCCTCATCGACATGTTCGTCGATATTGATCTTCCCCTGCGCCGCCCATTCGCCCATCTTCGCCGCACCCTCGCCAAAGCGGGCGACATAGTCCGCCACCAGCAGACCGCGGATCGACGCACGCTTGACGATCAGCCGCCACAGGTTGCGCGCACCGACCGGCTCTTCGGTGTTGTACTCGCTGATCAGGCCGCACAGCCCGACGCGGGCGTTCATGGCAAGGTTGGCAAGGCCGGCATCGAGGATGATCCCGCCGACGTTCTCGAAGATCACGTCGACGCCATTGGGGGCGGCAGCCGCGATCTCGGCGGTCAGTGCCGCCTCGTCCTTGCCGCGATAGTCGATCGCCACATCAAAGCCATAGCGCTCGGTCAGGCGGCGGCACTTCTCCGCGCCGCCCGCGATGCCGATGGTCTTGCAGCCATGGATCTTGGCCAGCTGGCCGACAATCGAGCCGACCGCCCCGGCCGCGCCGCTGACCAGCACGGTATCGCCGGGCTTGGGTTCGCAAACCTCGAACAGGCCGAAATAGGCGGTCATGCCCACCGCGCCGAACAGCGAAAGGTAGTTGGTCACACTCGGCACCAGGCCCGGGTCGATCGGCTGGGTAAAGCCGCCGACCGTTCCAATCGAATAGTCCTCGATCGCGTTCAGGCCCATTATCCACTGGCCGGGCGGGAAGCCTTCGGCCTTGCTCGCCTCCACCACGCCGATCGTGCTGGCGCGGACCGGGGCGCCGAGCGGGATCGGCGGCATGTAGCTATCGGCATCGTCCATCCACCCGCGCATCGCCGGATCGAGCGAGGCGTAATGGTTGCGGATCAGGAACTGCCCCTCGGCCAGCTCGGGCAGGGCTTCGGTGACGAGCTCGAAATCCTCGGGCACCGGCTCACCCTGCGGGCGCCGCCGCAGCAGGAAACGTCGATTTAGAGTCATGGGTAGTCCTCTGTCTGAACTCAGGCGGGGGCGATCCGCACCGGAATCGCGCTTTGCAGCGCCATGCCAGTAATCGGGTCAAAGTCCACCTCGTCGCTGGTCAGGCGGTTGGTCGATCCGCCCATTTCGCGCACGTTGTGCTTGCCGGCTTCACTGTCGCCAAAGGCATGGGCCATCGAGATCAGCCCGCGCCGGACCCGGTCGCTGGCTTCGACCACGCCGTGGATCGAAGCGTGGGCCGAGGAGATCTCGATGATGTCGCCATCCTTCAGCCCGCGCGCGGCCATATCCTCGGGGTGGATATAGGCCGGGTTGGTGGTGACCTTCTGGCCCAGGTTCTTGAGCGGCTGGCCGATCGAGTTGAAGCGGTGCTTCGAGCGGCGCGAAATCAGGCGGAAATCGAACCCGGCGGCGCGGGCTGCATCGGCGCTGTATTTCTCCAGCTGGTGCGGCATGTCGCCCGCGGTCAGGTTGAAGCGGTTCTGGACCGAGGGATCGCCAGCTTCGACCAGCGGATGCAGCTCATCATAGATCACCGCTGCGCCGCCGGCCTTCTGCACGTCCTGGCGGACCTTGCTCGGCGCCACCAGGCAGCCCGCCGCCATCAGGTCAAGGAACACTTCCTTCGGCGGCGGTGCATCGCCGTCCATCGGCAGTGGACCGCCCATCAGCTGCATCTGGATGCCCAGCTGTTTGGCCAGGTGCCAGAACATCTCGTACTCGTCGATCACGTCGCCCGGCGCCTCGGCCACGGCCTCGGTATAGCGGGCATAGGCGCGTTCGTGCCACCATTCCGACAGGTTGGAGATATCCTCACGCTCCAGGCACTGCTTGGGGGCCAGGACCACGTCGGCACGCTTGGCGCTGGCGCTCATCCACGGGTCGATTTGAACGAACAGTTCGAGGTCATCAAGCGCGCGGCGCATCTTGAGCTGATTGGGGAAGCCGACTTCCGGATTGCCGCCGACCGAGATCAGTGCGCGAATCTGGCCCGGTCCGGGCGTCAGGATTTCATCCGCCATGACGTTGCAGGGCATTTCCACGCCCAGCTGGCCGAGGCCGCGGAAGCGGCTGCGGGCCGAGCCGGGGGCATCATACAGCGGCACCGGATCGCCGACCTGGGCGCGCGTATTGCCGCGCGGGGAGGTAAAGACGCGCGGCGCGCCGGACTTTTCGCCCTCCTGCTTGAAGCGGGCGCAGATCGTGTTGAGGCAAGTGGCGAGGTATTCGGTCAGGGTGCCATTGCCGGCCATTTCCGGCCCGGTCCCGGTCACTGCGCAACCCTTGCTTCCGCCGGCGAACATCCGCGCGGCGCGGACCAGTTCGTCCTTTTCGACCCCGGCGCGCTCTGCCGCGACTTCGGGCGGGAACAGCGCGACGGCGGCTTTCAGGTCCTCGAACCCGTCAACGTGGGCGGCGACGAAATTGCGGTCGTAAAGCTCTTCGTTGATGATCACGTTGAGCATGCCGGCCAGCAGCGCCGGGTCCTCACCCGGCTTCACCGGCAGGTAGATGTCGGCCAGCAAGCCCACTTCGGCCAGGCGCGGATCGGCGACGATCAGTTTGAGGCCTTCCTTCTTGCGGTCACGAATCCGCTTGGACGGGCTGAACGGCGGCACGCCGCCAACCGGCGCATAGTGCGAGACGATCGGGTTGTTGCCGATGAACAGGGCGACGTCGGCTTCGGAGAAGTTGTTCACCCCGCCTTCCCACTTGCCATAGCGGGCGGTGGTGAAGACCTTGGCCGGCTGGTCCAGCGTGACCGAGGTGAAGAAGTGCTTCGATCCCACGGCCTGGGCAAAGCTGTAGGAGGCCGCCCAGGCCGCGCTGTTCTGGAAGCCGCCCGAGCCCATGAACACGGCGACGCTGTCCGGCCCGTACTGGTCGATGATCCGGCGCAGCTCGCTTGCCACATGGGCCAGGGCCGCCGGCATCGGCGTTTCATGGAACTGGCCATCATCGCCGCGCACCAGCGAGTGGTGCAGGCGGTGCGCCGCATTGTGCGAATCCGGCAGCTCGCGGCCCTTCATGCACGAATAACCGCCATATTCCGGATCGTCCGGATCGCCGCGCACGGCCTTTACCTTGCCGTCCTCGACATCGACGAGCATGGCGCAGTTGGCGTGGCAGAAACGGCAGAACGTCTTGTGGGTAGCGACGGTCATCGCGGTGCTCCGGCAAATATCCCATCCAATGCCGCCTTTATGCGGCCTTGGCCGGAAATCCGCGCCGGTTACTTTTGCTAGCTGAAGCCAATGGCGGCTTGCGGCACTAGGCCGGGCGGATGGACCCGCGGAGGCACCCCCGATGGCAGTACCTTTCTTTGATCACCCGTTCCTCAAAGGCCACCACGCGCCGCAGCGGTTTGAGGCCGATGCGCCCGACCTGATCATCCACGGCGAGCTGCCGCAGGATCTGGCCGGCGTCTTCGTACGCAACGGGCCTGAACCGCTCCACCCGCCGCGCGAGGGCGACTATCACTGGTTTGACGGCGACGGCATGGTCTATGCCTTCCAGATCGAGGACGGCCGCGTCGCGATGCGCAACCGCTGGGTCCGGACCGAGAAGTTCGAGCTGGAAAAGGCTGCCGGCAAACGGTTGTTCGGCGTCTTCGGCAATCCCTTTACCTCGGACCCCTCGGTCCAGGGCAAGCGCTACAACACCGCCAACACCAATGTGATCATCCACGGCGCCAAGCTGCTGGCGCTGATGGAAGGCGCCCCGGCGGTCGAGCTTGATCCGCGCAGCCTCGCGACGCTCGGTGAGCACGATTACGGCGGCACGATCACCACCACTTTCAGCGCCCACCCCAAGGTTGATCACTTCACGGGCGAGCTGATCAACATCGGTGCCTCGATCAACGGCCCGATGGGTGAGCCGGAAATCCGCTATGACGTGATCGGGCCCGATGGCTCGGTCCGCAAGGCCGAGCGGATCAAGGTGCCGCACCACGCGCTGATCCACACCTTCTTCGTGACCGAGAACTGGGTGGTCTTCCCGATCATCCCGATCGACAGCGACCTGCAGCGCTATATGTCGGGCGGGCCGATGACCGCCTGGGTCGATGGTCGGCCGACCAAGCTGGCAATCATGCCGAGGAATGGCACGGCCGACGATGTGCGCTGGTTCGAATACGATCCCCGGCACATGTTCCACGAATGCAACGTCTGGGAAGACGAGCAGGGCCGGATCGTGGCCGATGTCGCCGCGGCCAATGGCACCGCGCTGTTCCCCAACCAGGACGGCGTGCGCCGCACCCATGCCGAAACGCTGCAAAGCCTGCGCCGCTGGATCATCGATCCCAAGGCCAATACCGCCTGGATCAAGGAAGAGGTGCTGAACGAGCGCGACATCCAGTTCCCCCGGCCCGACGACCGGCTGATGACCCGCGCCTCGCGCCAGGCCTTTGGCAACATCAACCTCAAGTCGCGCGATGGCCGGGCCGACGGGATGGATGCCGTCCTTCGGTTCGACACGGTGACCGGGGCCGAGGACATCTACCACTTCGGCGAGGGCGCTTCGGCCGGCGAGCTGATCTTCGCACCAAAACTCGGCGGCACGGAAGAGGCCGATGGCTATGCCATGACCCTGGTCCACCGCGCCAACGAGCCGGGCAGCGAACTGGCGGTGTTCGATGCCAAGAATATCGCCGCCGGGCCGCTCTGCACGGTCGAGATTCCGTTCCGAGTGCCTTCGGGCTTCCACTGCAATTTCTATGCGGCCGACAGCGCGCTTTACCGCGGCGCCTATGGCTCTGCCTGACCAGGAGTAACCCACATGCCCACTACCGCTCGCCAATGGCTGCTTAACGGTCACCCCCGTGGCCGCGGGATCGAGGACAGCGATTTCAAGTTCGCCGAAGTCCAGCTGCCCGATCCAGGTCCCGGCGAGATGCTGTTCAAGACCCGCTACCTGGGCTTCGATCCGGCGCAGAAGGGCTGGATGGAAAACATCGCCGACTATGTCGCGCCGATGGCGATTGGCGAGGTGATGCGCGGGAGTGTGATCGCCGAGGTCCTGGCCAGCAATGGTGGCCGCTTCGCCGTGGGTGACATGGTCTTCGGTTCAGTTGGCTGGACCGATCACTTCGTCTCCAACGGGGAAGGGCTGTCAAAGGTCGAAACCGACCTGCCGCCCACCGCCGTACTCTCGGTCCTCGGCACCACCGGCGTCACCGCCTATTGTGGCCTGTTCAAGGTCGGCAAGCCGGTGGCGGGCGATACCGTGCTGGTTTCTGGCGCGGCCGGGGCGACCGGCTCGATCGTTGGCCAGCTCGCCAAGATCGCCGGCTGCCGTGTCGTCGGCATCGCCGGGGGCAAGGACAAGTGCGAATGGCTGGTCCGCGAAGCCGGCTATGACGCGGCGATCGACTACAAGGCGGGCTCGGTCCGCGACCAGATCAAGGAACACTGCCCGCGCGGGGTTGACGTGATCTTCGACAATGTCGGCGGCTCGATCCTCAACGACATGCTCAGCCAGATTGCCACCGGCGCACGCGTGGTGATCTGCGGCGGGATCAGCCGGTATGAGACCGGCACGCTGCCGGCCGGCCCGCAGAACTATTTCAACCTGGTGTTCCGCCGCGGGACCATGGCGGGCTTCATCGTGCTCGACTGGGCGGCGGAGTTCCCGCAGATCCGCAAGCGGCTGGAAGGCTTCGTGAAGGAAGGCAAGCTCGCCTACCAGGAAGATATCCAGCACGGGTTCGAGAATGCGCCCGACACGCTGAAGCGCCTGTTCGTCGGCGCCAACCGCGGCAAGCAGCTGCTGCAGCTGTAAAAGTTAGAGCTCCAAAGCACGTCACCCCGGACTTGATCCGGGGTCCCGCTTCTTGGACGCCACGAAGGCAGCGGGACCCCGGGTCAAGCCCGGGGTGACGGAAATGGTATCGGCTGCTTACCCGAACTTCTCGGTCGGCTTGCCGTCATCGCCATAGACCGGCCCTTCGGCATCGACACGGTACTTGCGGCTGACGGCGCCGATCAGGCCCGACTGGCCGATATGCCCCAGCATCCCGGCATATTGCGGCCCGGCGAAATGCGCGGCGAGCGATTCTTCGCTTTCCCATTCCTCGAACACGTTGACGCGGCTAGGGTTGTTGAGGTCGGCGCTCCAGTCATAGTGAATGCAGCCGGGCTGGCTCAGCGCCCCGTCGATCCACGGCTGGGCGGTGCGCAGCGCTTCGTCGCGCTTGGCGGGGTCCAGGTCGATCTGGGCGGAAATGACGATCTTGGCCATCAGTGGCTTGCTCCTTCGGGATTGTATTCGGCAACGATGCGGAACTTGCGGCTGGTGAAGACCCAGGCGCCATTACGGCGGGCCAGTTCGTCTTCATAAAGGCCCCCGATCACGCGGGTCTTGCCTTCCTTGGTCAGCATGATTTCCTGGGTCTGGACGCGGGCCGTCGCCTTGTCTCCGTCAACCGCGATCATGCAGGGCACGCAGTGAAAGCTGACTGCCTCCAGCCCGCCCATCGCGCCTTTCCACATGCCGACGATGGCTTCCTTGCCGTTCACTTCCATGCCCATCAGGTTCCAATAGGCATCGTCGGCCCAGACCGTGGCCCAGGTATCGGCATCGGCCCGCACCACGCCATCGGCATAGGTTCCATTAAGCTCCTGGATCGCGACGCGATCCTCCAGTGGTCCGCTGAACATTCTGGCCTCTCCTTTGCCCACGCTATCGGCGGGGAGGGGCAGGGGCCACAATGCCCATTTTTGGGAAGGGCGCTGGGCTGCATTCAGCGGTAGAACCGGTTCATCACAAGATTTGGGAGCGATGCAATGGGCCGTTTGGCAGGCAAGAAGGCGGTGGTTTTGGGCGCCGCATCCAAGGACAACATGGGCCAGACGATTGCCCGCCTGTTCGCGCGCGAAGGGGCCGAGGTAATGGTCGCCGGCCGCAAGGAAGGCCCGCTCAAGGAACTCGCCGCCGAAATCGGCGGGCACTACGCGCTGTGCGACATTACCAAGCGGGCCGAGGTTCGCGCCATGGCCGATGCCGCCGTGGCCAAGATGGGCCGGGTCGATGCGGCTATCAACGCCTCGGGCTGGGGCCTGCTCGCCAGCCTGGTCGACACGACCGAGGAACAGCTCGACCAGATCGTCGACCTGCAGTTCAAGGGTGTGCACCATTTCCTCCAGGCCTTTGTCGAGAAGATGGCCGCGCAGTCACCCAGCGGCGGATCGCTGATCTCGATCTCCTCGGCAACGACCCAGGCGGTGATCAACAACCATGCCGCCTATATCGGCACCAAGAGCGGCTCCGAAGCGCTCATCCGCTGCGTTGCCAACGATTATGGGCACCTGGGCATCAAGGCCAATACGGTCTCCCCGGCCTTCACCGAATCGCCGATGACCGAGCAGTCCTTCGCCGTGCCCGGCCTGGTCGATGCCTTCCTGCCGCGCTATCCGCTGGGCCGGCTCAACACGTCGGAAGACGTCGCCAACGCCTGTCTGTGGCTCTGCACCGACGAAGCTTTCCTGACTGGCCAGAACATCCAGCCCAACGGCGGTCTGACCCTGCGCGGCAACCCGCAGGCTGGCGATATCGAACGCTCGGTTGGCGCGGCGATGGCGAAACTGCAGGGCGGCAGCTGAGCGAAGCGTTCAGTACTGGGCGGTCCCGCCGTCCACGCTGAACATGGCGCCGGTGATCCCGGCGCCCGCTTCTGACGCTAGCAACACCGCCACGGCGGCGATTTCCTCAACCTTGTTGGGGCGCTTGATCGCCGCTTCCTGCGCGAAGTGCGCGATCATCTCGTCGAGCGTCATGCCCATCGTCGCGGCGACGGCGGGGCCATTGTCCTTGATGATGTCGGTGATCACCAGACCCGGGCAGATGCAGTTGGCCGTAATCCCCTCGGTCCCGACTTCGCGCGCCAGTGACTTGGTCATGCCGTTGATGGCGTGCTTGGCTGCGGTATAGGCGGTGAAGATCGGCTTGCCGTGCTTTCCCTCCATCGAGGAGATGTTGATGATCCGCCCGTGCTTCTGCGCCAGCATCGGCTTCAGCGCGCGGCGGGTGGCCCAGAAGGTCGAATAGACGTTCCACTTCATCGCCTGGTCGAACGCCTCGTCGGACAGGTTGACCAGCGGCTGCAGGTCACCCGCGCCGCCGGCGTTGTTCACCAGGATGTCGATCCGGCCAAAGTTGGCCACGGTCGCATCGATAAAGCCTTCGACATCGGCCTGGTTCATCGCATCGCCGGCAATGAAGATCGCGCGGTCGCCCACGCCGAGTTCCTCCAGCACCTTGGCACCCTTGTCGGCATTGCGGGCCATCAGCGCGACGCTGGCACCTTCGGCCAGGAAGGCCTCGGCCATCCCGCGCCCCAGCCCTGCTGTCCCACCTGTGATGGCCGCAATCTTGCCCTGCAGTTTCATCGCGTTCTCCTTTGCGGCCTGATTAGGGCTGCCGTAGCGCCTGTGCACCTCACCAAAATGAAGGGTGTTCCAACGGGCCGGGATCGGGCCAGATCGGCCCATGAGCGATTGCGATGTCCTGGTACTCGGAAGCGGCGCTGCGGGGATGACCGCGGCCCTGGCGGCACACGAAGCGGGGGCAAAGGTCCGCCTGCTCGAGCGCGGCGACAAGGTCGGTGGAACCTCGGCTGTCTCGGGCGGGGTGATCTGGGTTGCCAACAACCCCCGCATGCAGGCCGCCGGTATGGCCGACAGCCGGGACGAGGCACTGACCTATTTCCGTGCGCTCGATCACGGCGACCTGGTTGACGAGACGCTCGAAGCCTTTGTCGACAAGGGGCCCGAGGCGCTGGCCTTTCTGGAAGGGATCGATGCGCTGAAGGTGGCGCTGCTCGATGGTTATCCGGACTATTACCTCGACCGTCCCGGAGCCAAGCCGGGTGGTGGCCGCGCGCTTGACCACGATCTCTTCGCCCTGACCGAACTGGGCGATTGGGCCGGGCGGATCTTCGCAATCGACGAGCCCAAGCTGATGATGCTGCGTGAAACGCCCTTGGGCGGCGGCAGCGGCGTGGTCGCGCCCGAGGAAATCGGCCGGCGCATGGCAGCGCAGGAGCGCGGCTTTGGTCAGGCGATGGTGGGGCGGATGCTCAAGGCCTGCCTGGCGCGCGGGATCGAACCGGAACTGGGCTGCGCAGTCACGCGCCTGACCCGTGGTGGCGGGCGGATCACCGGGGTCGAATTGGCCGATGGCACCGTGATCCACGCGCGCCACGGCGTGGTCGTGGCAACCGGCGGCTTCGAATGGGATGCCGAACTGCGCCAGGCTTTCCTGCGCGGGCCAGTAACCGCGCCGGCCTCACCGCCGACGGCTGCGGGTGCGGGCCTGAAGCTGGCGATGGCCGCCGGGGCCAAGCTGGGCAACATGACCCAGGCCTGGTGGGCGCCGACGCTGGCCCCGCCGGGACGGCAATGGCCGGGCGGGGAGCAACGCGCCGAGCCAGTGCTGATCGAGCGGACCGTGCCGCACGGCCTGCTGGTCAACCGCGCCGGGCAGCGCTTCTGCAACGAGGCGGCGAACTATTCGGCCCTGGCCGGGGCCTTCCACGCCTTCGATCCGCAGAGCTATGACTATCTCAACATCCCGGCCTGGCTGGTGTTCGATGCGCAATATGAGGCGCGCTATCCGCTCGGCACCCGTTTGCCGCCCGCACCGATCCCGGACTGGGTGACACGGGCTGATAGTCTGGGCGAGCTGGCCAGGTTGGTCGGCCTTGATCCCGCGGCGCTGCAGGCCACGGTTGAGCGGTTCAACGAACACGCCCGCGCTGGCCACGATCCCGATTTTCAGCGCGGCACCAGCGCCTATGACCACTTCTACGGCGACCGCACCCGCAGCGGCACGGCGGTCACGCTGGGGCCGGTGGAGCAGGGGCCGTTCTATGCCGCGCGGATCGAGATGGGGCTGCTCGGCACCAACGGCGGCCCGCGCACCGATGCGGCGGGGCGGATCCTCGGGCATGACAATGCGCCGATTCCCGGCCTCTACGGCGCGGGCAATGCCATCGCCTGCCCGACCGGCGGGATCTATGCCGGGGCCGGGGGCACGCTCGGCCCGGCGCTGACCTTTGGCTATATCGCCGGCCAGGCCGCGGCGCGCCGGAGCAACGTCTAGTCTGCCAGCCAGCGGTCGATCGTATCGTGGAAGAACCGCACCCGGTTTTCCTGCCCGGCCAGGACCCCGCCCTGGTAGCCGCGCGAGCGCAGACCCTTCTGCTGGTTTGACCAGATCGATACGTCCTGATCGATCCCGGGGCCGCAGCTCAGCTCACCCACCTTGCCGCGCTTGTGCTCGACCGGCTTGGACAGGTCGACCATTTCGCCCATCGAGTAGGAGTAATACTGGTCCTTACCTTCCGGGAACCAGGTGAAGTACCACATGTCGAACAGGCATTGTTCGGGGTCGGTCGGGTGGGGATCGGCGCGCAGCCAGATGCAGCCATCGGGCTTCAGGCTGAAGCTGATGTTGGGGAAGACGGTGTAGTGATAGTGATCGGTCAGCTGGTCATCGTGGAACCGGCTGTAGTCATAGCCCTTGGCCGCCCCGCCAGCCCGCTTCGCATCCTGTAGCGCGGCGCGGATCGCCAGCGGATCGCTGCGGAACTGTTCTGGATCGAGATCCCAGTAGCGCAGTTCCCGTTCCATCATCGCCAGCACCGTGTCGGTATGCCCGGCCAGCGCGCGCGAGGGCCGCGAGCCCGGCATAAGCATCCGCGCATGGCCCTCGGGCGCATACATGTCGAACTGGCAGTCCTTGTAGCTCTGCTCCATGATGTAGCGCGTCTGCGGGTGGACGAAGGGCAGGTGGTAGCTCTCGTTGAAATTGTCCTGGACGATCTTCCAGTTGAAATCGCCC
This sequence comes from Sphingomonadaceae bacterium, assembly GCA_965284665.1. Lineage (GTDB taxonomy): Bacteria > Pseudomonadota > Alphaproteobacteria > Sphingomonadales > Sphingomonadaceae > Novosphingobium. The sequence goes on from OZ260108.1 coordinate 871,298, forward strand.
TCCAGCGTTACCCAATGCGTGCGGCGCATCTGCTCCATCTGGTAGCAGGCGATCTGCGGCATGACCGGACCTAGGTGCTCGGCCAGCGTCGGCGCCTTGGGATCGAGGTTGACCCAGACAAACCCGGCAAAGACCTCGCAGCGCACCTCGCTCAGCTTCACCCGGCCACAGGGGCTTCCGCCCGCGAAATCCTCGGGGCAAGGGACAAACTTCAAGTCCCCTTCCGGGGCAAAGCGCCAGCCGTGATAGGCGCAGGCGATCGCCTTGGCATGGCCCTGCTCGGCCTCGACCAGCCGGTTCCCGCGGTGCGGGCAGACGTTGTAGAAGGCGCGGACCTGGCCATCCTCGCCGCGCGTCACCAGGATCGATTCCCGGCCGATCTCGTAGGTGAAGTAATCGCCTGCGGAGGGGATTTGCTCGACCAGCCCGCCGATCAGCCAGGCCCTGGTCCAGATGTGGTCCCACTCGCGCTGCATGAACTCCGGCGACCAATAGCGCTCACCACTGATTGGCCCAGTGCTGAGCGGCGGCAAGGGCTGGGCGGTCTTGTCGATCCGTTCGTCGGCGGGGTGGGCAAGTGTGGCCATGTCAGCGCTTCTTCGGTTCGAATTCGATGTGCAGTTCGGCGAGGCTGCGCAGCAGGAAGTGCGGCCGGATCGCGAAGTCGTTCTTGCCTTCGGCGAACCACATGTCCTCGAACCGGTCGACCGCCGCGGTGAAACCCCAGGTCAGCTCGCGTCGCGCCAGCGGTGCGCCGAGGCAATGGTGGGTGCCAGAGCCAAAGCCCATGTGCGCCCCCGCCTTGGGCCGATCGAGGTCGATCTTGTCGGGATTTTCGAACGCCCGTTCATCGCGATTGGCGGCGGCGAAGCGGACATTGACCATGGCACCGCCCGGAATCGTGATCCCGCTCAGCTCGATGTCGCGCGCGCAGAACCGCATCAGGCTCTGCACCGGGCTTTCCAGCCGGACGACCTCTTCGACAAAGGTCTTCATGTAGCGCTCGGGATCGGACTTCAGCTGGTGCCAGACATCCTTGTTCTCGATCAGCAGCTTCATACCGGCCGCGAGCGCATTGGTGGTGGTTTCGCTGCCGCCGACGAAGGTATCGGCCATCATTTCGGCGTGAAGTTCGTTGTCGTTGAGCGGCCGGCCCCATTCGGGGATCACGGTGTTGACCAGCACGGAGATCAGCGATTCATCCGGATTCTTGCGCAATCGCTCAAAGATCGGCTGGAAGTAGTGCTGCGCCTCGATCTCGCGGTCGACCATTTCGAGGTGCTGATCCTCGGGCAGCATGAACGAAATGCGCTGGAAGAAGGCATCGGTCCAACGCTTGATCTGCCACATGTCCTCACGCGGCGCGCCCATTTGCTCGCCGATGATGAACAGCGGCAAGGGCACCGCGAACTGGCGCACCCAATCGCAATGGCCATCGGCCAGGAAGGCATCGATCAGGTCATAGGCCAGCGATTCGACCTTTGAATCGATCTCCTTGATCCGGCTGGGCTTGAACGCCTCGTTGAACATCGCCCGCATCTGCTTGTGATTGGGGTCGTCGCGTCCGTTGAGCGTCGGCGCGGGCACCCAGCCTTTTTCCGCGAAGCGGCTCGCCACCTTGGCAGCGCGTTCAAGCGTGCCGTCGCCGGCGCGGAACGCGGTGTTCTTGGACGTGCTGGGAAAGGCATCGGCATCGGTCAGCACCCGCCGGACGTCGTCATAGCGGGTGACCACCCAGATTTCGGTTCCCGGAATATTGTAGGCCGGCGCCTCGTCGCGGAGCGTCTTGTAGGCGTCGTAAGGACACTGCTGGACCGCCGGATCGAACAGGTTGACGGTAACTTCTGTCTTGCTGGCCATTTAGCGGACCTCGATGCTGGCTTGGCCCCAGGGGGCAATCGTTTCGGCGTGCTGGAAGGCTTCGGGCAGTTCCTCGACCATGTGCCAGGTCGCGGCGAGCCGGCCGAAGCCGACGAAGAAGGCGCAGGTCATGCCTAGCTCGACGATTTCGCTCTCGCTGAAATGACGGCGGAGCTCGGCATAGTGGGCATCGCCGATCGCCAGGTGGTCGGTCGCCATCAGTTCGCCAAAGCGGATCGCGGCCTTTTCGGCGTCGGACAGGTTCTCCGCCTCCTGCGGGCGCTCCAGCGAGCAGACCAGGGCCTCGTCCAGCCCATCGTCCAGCGCATCGCGATAGCGGATCGCCATGCAGCTGCGGCACTGGTTGAAGAAGGCGATCCGCAGTCGGACCAGCTCGACCAGCCGTTCCGGCAAGGCGCGGCCGATCTTCAGCGCGCCGGCGAACTTCATCAAGCCCAGCGCCTGTTCCGGGCAATGGGCGAAGAACCGCGTCAGCCCCTGTTCCAGCGGGCTGCGGCTGTCGGGATCGATCGCGGCCTGCAGCCGCGGGTCCCAATCGCTGGGGGCCAGTTTGCTGATCCGGCTCAACATGCCTCTCCAATCTGCCAATGGCGGGAACGGGCACGATAGATTTCATTGCCGGTGCCAAGAACTGGCGAATTGATGCAGGCGGGGAATGTCGATTGGCCAAGCACTGCAACCACCAGCTGAGCGCGATGGCCTGTCCGGCGGGCCTGGCCGACGTCGACCTGTTCGGCCCCGGCGCGGCCGAACACTGGTATGAGGCCTATGATATCCTCCATGCCGAGGCCCCGGTGCTGCGGCTGCCGGGCGAGGGGCTGACGCCAGAGCGCGATGCCTTCATCCTGACCAAATATGCCGACATCGAACGCGTGGTGAAGGACTGGGCGCGCTTCCCGCCGACACTCTCGCTGCTGCTCGAGCAGATCCGGCTGACCGGCCAGTTGCCGCAGCAGATGCCCGATATTGATGCGATGGTGCAGTCGATCTACACCCTGCGCCCCACGCCCGAACTGTGGCGCGCGCACCGGCAGGAGCTGACCGACCCGTGGGTTGGCCCCGGCGCCTCGCGGCACCAGGCGATGATCACGGGCCATGTCGATGCGCTGATCGATGGCTGGATTGATGGCGAAAGGGTCGATTTCGTCAGCCAGTTCGCCCGACCCTTGCCGCAGCGGACCATGGCATCGGTCCTAGGCTTTCCGCTGGAGGACATCGCGCAGCTGGAGATCTGGGGGAATGCCCAGGTCATGTCCTATGTCCACGGCTGCGGGCACAACAACAAGCTGACGCCGGATCAGGTGGCGGAGAAGTTCCGCCTGCTGGCCGGGTTCTCGGATTACGTGCAGGACAAGGTCCGCGAAAAGCGCGCCCGCCCGGCCGATGACATGATCTCGTTCCTGACCCAGGTCCATTATCAGGCGCTCGACCGCAAGCTGACCGATAGCGAAATCGGCGGTGTGGTCTATGCCATGGTGATCGGCGGGCTGGAGACGACCCAGTACGCGATCTGCGAGCAAGCCCAGCTGGTCTGCGAAACCCCCGGCTTGTTTGCGCGGCTGCGCGCCGATCGCAGCCTGGTGCGCACCTTCATCGAGGAAGGGATGCGGCTGCGCTCGCCCACCCAGGGCCTTTCGACCCGGGTAACCTCGCAGGACGAGGTGTTCCAGGGCGTTGCAGTGCCAGCCGGATCGACCCTGCACCTGCGCTGGGGCGCGGCGAACATCGATCCCGATGAATTCGAGGACGCCAAGACGCTCAAGCTCGACCGTAAGGCCGTGACCCGCCATCTGGCCTTCTCGGCCGGCCCGCGCGTCTGCCCCGGGGCAGGCCTGTCACGGCTGGAGCAGACCATTGCCTGGAACCGCCTGCTCGATCGGCTGGAGGGCATGGAATATGCGCCTGACAACGATTTCCTGCACCAGCCCGGCATCATGCTCGGCACCAACCGCCTCAACCTCACATTTTCCGCTGCCCAGGAGGCATAGATGACCACGCTCCTCGCTCACATCCGGATCAAGCCCGGCAAGGAAGAGAAATGGGAAGCGATCATGCGCGACATGGTGGCCCAGACTTTTGCCAGCGAAGAGGGCGTGCGCCGCTATGAATACTGGAAGGGGCAGGAGGAGAACTTCTGGTACTGCCTGCTGTCCTTCAACGACAAGTGGGCCTTCTACGAACACCAGATGTCAGACTACCACGAAGGCCACGATTTCGGCGAGGTGCTGGCCGGGATCAAACTGGAATATATTGATCCGGTCGAAGGCGCCGGGGGTGGGTTGAGCCATACCGAAGACCCGCCGCTGCCTGCGGATGCCAGCGCCGACCAGCGCACCGCGCAGGAGCGCTATCCGCTGGGTCTGGCGGCATGGTGGCAGGGGAGGGCCTGAGATGGATCCGGCGCTGCAGGAACTGCTCGACAAGCAGGCGATCACGGAAGTCCTCGCCCGCTATGCCCGCACGCTCGACTGGCTGGATGATGAAGGGCAGGCCAGCTGCTACTGGCCCGATGCCGAAATCGACTATGGCTTCTTCAAGGGCACAGCGGCCGATTTCCTGCCGGTGGTGATGGATATCGAGCGCCAGTCGGCCCGCCGCTGGCACATGCTGGGCGGGCAGATCATCCGCTTCCACAGCTCGACCAGCGCTTCGTGCGAATGCTACGGCGTGTTCGGCGGTTCGCGCCATCAGGAAGACGGCACGCTGGCCGGCAACCTCTATGGCGGGCGCTACCTCGACGAGTTCGAGAAACGCAACGGCGAGTGGCGGATCTCCAAGCGGCTCTACGTGCTCGACTGGAGCCACCCGCTGCCCGACCAACCCGGCTTCACGCCCAACCCGGCCTTCCCCTTGCCGACACTGGAAATCGCCGAGAGTGGGCATCCGCTGTACCGGGTGCTTTGACTTCGCCTGATGCTGCTGTAAGCTGTTGTTCTTACAGGAGGTGCCCATGGAACCAGCCGTCGCAGCCCTCATCGCCAAGGCAAAACGCGAAATTCAGCACCATTTCTTTTCGGCCGATGCCGTGCGGGCTGATCGGGCAGTCACCTTCACGCCGGCGAACGGCCTGGAAGCGCGACAGTTCGCCAGGCTGCTAAAGCTGGGCGCAATCCGGCAGGAAGCCGGTGACCGGTACTGGATCGATGTTGTGGTCTACGACATCATCATCCAGCAACGGTACCGCTTCGTCAGGAACACGCTCATGGCGCTTAGCGCTGTGTTGGCCGTTCTGTTGCTTGTGCCGGCCCTGACGGATTAGCCCCCCAGCGGCGGGTCCATATAGTCGCGGTAATAGGTCAGCTTGCCGTTCGCGACCTTGTAGATGCCGCAGCCGCCCTTGGTGCCGGCGGGGGAGTGCATGGTCCAGCGCGACCAGACGGCGTGATCGTCGCCGCAGATCTCGTCGATGGTGAAGTGGATCTTCCGGTCGCCCATTTCCTCGACCATCTTGGACATGAACTGGTGGATCGCCGCCTTGCCGTTGTAGGTGCCGTAGACCGGGTCCTCCAGCAGCGCGTCTTCGGCGAAGAGGTCGACCAGCTTGGTATAGTCGCCGCTGTCCTGGATCCGCCAAAATTCCTCGATCACGCGTTGGGCTTCGCCGGGCATAGTCTCTCTCCTCAAAGGTTGATGGTGCGGATCGGGTCGCTGCCGTCCCAGCCGTCAGCGGCGGCGGCGACCATGGCGTAGAAACCCGTCAGGCCCGGGCTGGGCTCGTAGAGTTCCAGCATGTGGCCCAGGCTGCGGGTGGTATCCACGAAGGCAAAGGCCGTGCCGGTTGCCGTCACGGCATATTGCGCGGTCTGGTTGCCGGCGGCGGCGTGCTCGGCCAGGGCGGCGTCCAGGTCATCGACGAACAGCGCGACATGGTGCAGGCCGGTGCCGCCCGCGGGGTAAAGGTCATGATAGGCGCTCGGGTCCGGGTTATGTTGCTGGACGAACTCGACCATCACGCCGCCCCACTGGCCATAGGCGCTGGAGTGATCGAGCGGGCGGGCCGTGCCGCGATGCTCCGAGCGGCTGAGCGCCACATGGTCGATCACGAAGAACGGGCCGGAACCGAACTGGCGGTGGTGGGCCAGCGCGGCCGCGCGGATATCGGGCACGAAATAGGCGATCTGGCGCGGGGGCAGATCCGCCGGTTTCATGTCAGTTGACCGCGCGGTCCATGCCTTCCCAATAGGGTGCGCGCAGTTCGCGGCGCAGCACCTTGCCCGAGGCATTGCGGGGCAGGGCCGGGATGAAATCGACCGACTTGGGGCACTTGTAGCCCGCCACGTGCTGGCGGGTGTGGGCGATCACCTCGGCCTCGGTCAGGCTTTCGCCGGGCTTGACGACGACGCAGGCCTTTACCGCCTCGCCCCACTTGGCATCGGGCACGCCGATCACCGCCACATCGGCGACCTTGGGGTGCGAGTAGATCGCGTTCTCGACCTCGGCCGGATAGACGTTTTCCCCGCCCGAGATGATCATGTCCTTCACCCGGTCGTGGATGTAGAGATAGCCGTCCTCGTCCATGTAGCCGGCATCGCCCGTGCGCAGCCAGCCGTCGGCATCGATGGTGGTGGCGGTCGCCTCGGGCTTGTTCCAGTAGCCCTTCATGTTCTTGGTGCTGCGGGTGGCGATCTCGCCGACCACGCGCGGCGGCACGGTATTGCCCTCGGTGTCGATGATCTTGATCTCCACACCCGGCAGCGGCGTGCCGACCGAGCGCATTTTCGGGCTGCCTTCGGGCACGTGATCTTCGGGATCGAGCGTCACGATCGTGCCGCTGGTTTCGGTCATGCCGTACATCTGCACGAAGCCGCAGCCGAACCGGTCCATCGCCGCGCGCATCAGGTCAAGCGGGATGGGCGAGGCGCCATAGGTGATGAACTTCAGCCGGCTGAAATCGACCTCGGCCACGCGCGGGTGGTTGAGCATGATCTGGATCGCGGCGGGGACCATGAAGATCTTCGAGATCGGATAGGTCTCGATCATCTCCAGCGCCTTGGTCGGATCGTATTCGGGCAGGACGATCGCCCCGGTGCCGGCGAACATCGTGCCCAGGCCCGTGCCGGTGCCGCTGATGTGGAAGCACGGCATGGCCAGCAGGGTCACTTCGCCCGGAATCGGCACCTGCCATGGCCGCATATCCTCTACCGCGACGGCCGAGGGCCGCGAAGAGAGCAGGGAGCGGTTGGTCAGCACCGCGCCCTTGGGATGGCCGGTGGTGCCGGAAGTATAGAGTTGGATCGCATCGCCTTCCGCGCCGCCTTCGCGGTGCGGATCGTCCGCCGGGAAGCCATCGCGCCAGGTGCGGTAATCGGTCCAGTCGTCCGCGCCATCGGCCGCATCGATGCCGATGATCGTGGCCAGCCGCGGCAGTTCGCTGCGGGCCTGCTGGACCAGCGCGGCAAAGCCTTCGCCCGCGAACAGCACGCTCGCCTGGCAATCGTTGAGGACATAGACCACTTCGGGCACAGCCAGCCGCCAGTTCACCGGGGTCATCACCGCACCGATCTTCAGCGCGCCCAGCAGCACTTCGAAGTAGAGGTGGATGTTCTTGCCCAGGTAGGCAATCCGGTCGCCAGACTTTACGCCCAGCGCGGTCAGACCATTGGCGGCGCGGTTCGATCCGGCGTCCAGCTCGGCAAAGGTCATCACCTCGTCGCCAAAGGTGAAGGCCATGGCCTGCGGATTGTCGGCCGCATGGGCGCGCACGGCGGCCACCACGGTTTCAAACTGCACGGCAGGCGCGGCTTCGGTCGATGTCTGTCCCATGTCTTGTCCTTAGGAACTTGGCCCCCGCGAACCATTGGCACATTTCATAGTCCCGCTGGGCGCGTGCATGGTGAACTGTGTTGGCAGGAGGCAGCACCCATGTCAGACGTCCCCGCCGGCTTCGTTCCGGCCAATTTCTCGCCCGGGTTCCTGACCCTTTCCGGCCCCTATTTCATCCACCGGGGCGAGGATGAGACGCGGCTCGGCCTGCTGGTGGGGGAAGCCCACGCCAACTACGTCGGCGTCGCCCACGGCGGGGTGCTGGCGACCTTTGCCGATGTCGCCCTGTCCTTCGCCGTCCATGACAGCGAGCGGCCGGCGCTGGCGGTCGTCTCCAACACGCTGACGGTCAATTTCCTATCCGGCACCAAGAGCGGCGACTGGCTGGAAGCCACCTGCCGCCTCGACCGCAAGGGCAAGCGGATCGCCTATTGCAGCGGGGAGATCCGGCGGGGCGACGAGGTGCTGATGACGATGACGGGGGTCTATACGATCTTGCGGAAGGAGTAGGGGCGGGCTGCACCTTCAAAGTCGGTAATCTGAACGCTCGTTTCAGAAGCAGGAGTTCCGGTAACGACAAGATTGCGGAATCAGGGTGAGAGTGCCAAAACTCACGAACAGACTGATATGATGGATAAAATGGATGTTTTGCGAAACAGCTCGTCCACAGGATTTTGCCAAGTGATTTTGCGATTGCTCATAACTGCAGGGCTGCTCCTGATCCCCTTCGTCTTGCTGGCGATCGCTTCTGGCAAAGCAGATGGTTTCATCTGGCTCATGATCCCATTCGTGGCGATGTTGCCGGTGCTATTTTTAGTCAGCCTGCTCTTAGCCCCTGCAGAGGCCTTGGCCATCAGGCATGGGTTGTCTGCGGATGCGGTCGTGATCGCGCTAGGCTCCATCATCGGCGCGATTTTTTGCGGTGTGGCACTCAAGGTGAATAAGAACAGGGCTGAAGTCTTGGACAGACTTCTCAGCGGCGATTTGCAAGCGCTCGGCGCAATTCTCGGTGTTGTGGCAGTTGGTGCCCTTGTTGGCTTTGCTTGGCGCTGTTCGGCGCGAATTCTTGAGCACTGGGCTTAGTGGGGGAAGCGCTGACCGAAACTCGCCGTTGAATTCTAACCCGCCCAAGCCGCCGCCACCGGCCAGGCCGGATCGCCCGCATCATGCTGCCCGCGCGCTCCTTGCGGCACGGCTGACAGGTTTGCCTCGCCGATCTCGCGGAATTCGCGCCAGTCGTAGATGCCGGTGCGTTGCATGATCCGCCATTCGCCGCGATAGAGGACGAGGCGGTCGACATAGCGGCCGGCGATCACCGCTGAATAGTCCTCGCCCCGGTCGGGGAAGACGGTGGGCAGGGGATAGCCCGGCGGCACGATGTGCATCGCGGTCATATAGGTTTCGGCAATGGCGGCATCGGGGCCGTCGGCCGCGATCAGCATCTGGCCGAGCTGGTGGTGCGTCGCCACGCAATTGTTGATCACGGCCTGGGCCTGGCCGACGAAGTCCTGCCACGACCCGCCAATCGGGCCGAAGGCAAAGGTCGCCTCCGGGTGGAAGATCTGCGGCATCAGCTCCCACCGCCGCCGGTCGATGGCGTGGGCATAGGCCGTCAGCACATCACGGATGGCGTCCTTGTCAGCAAGCGTCAGGGTCATTGCGGCAGCTCCACCAGTACCTTGCCGACATTGCCCCCGGTGAACAGCCGGGCATAGGCGGCAAGGGTGTTTTCCAGGCCCGTGGTCATGTCATAGGGCAGCGAGAGCTGGCCGGCATCGACCCACTGGCGCAGGCGCGCGGTCAGCGCCTCGCCCTGGTCCATGAAATCGGGCGAGAAGAACCCTTCGATCCGCAGCCGCTTCATCAGCACCTGGTCGAAATTGGCCGGCCCGCGCCGCTCCCCGGCGGTATATTCCGCCATCAGGCCGCAGACCGCGACCCGGCCATAAAGCGCCATGTTGGCAAGGACATCCTCGAGGATCGGCCCGCCGACATTGTCGAAATAGACGTCGATCCCGCCGGGGATCTCGGCCAGCTTTTCGCGCAGCCCATCGGCGCGATAGTCATAGGCGGCGGCCAGGCCATAGTCCCGCACCAGCAGCGCGCATTTCTCCGCCCCTCCGGCAATGCCATAGGCTTCGGCGCCGAGCAGCTTGGTGATCTGGCAGGCGAGCAGCCCGGTCGAACCCGCAGCGGCGGAGACGACCACGGCCTCGCCAGCCTTGGTCGCACCCGTCCGTTCGATCCCCCACAGCGCGGTCCAGCCGTTCATGCCGAGCGGCCCCAGGTGATCGCGCAGGTCGGCCACGCTGGCGTCAACCTTGAAGGCCCCAGCCATGACCGGATCGACCACCGAATAGTCGCTCCACGTGCCAAAGGCGCGGACCCAGTCGCCCGCCGCAAAGCCAGCCGCGTTGGAGGCGACCACTTCGCCCAGCACCAGGCCGGACATCGGCGTGCCCAGCGGCAGCGGCGGCTGGTAGCCATCGGTGCGGTCGGTCATCCACATCCGCGTGCCGGCATCCATCGACAGGTAGCGGTTGCGGATCACGATCTGGCCGGCTTCCGGCGCGGTCAGCTGCACGGTCTGCAGCGACAGCGCATCGGCAAAGGCATTGCCCACCGGGCGCGCATCCAGTCGCCAGAAACGGTTGTTCATGAACGGCCTCTCTAAAATCGTATCGCCAGCACCATAGGCGCAAAGCGTCCACCGGCACGGCTATCAATTTCGCCGAGCGCAGCCTGCGCCGCATTGCCGTAACGTCAGGGCAACAGATGAGAGGGAGACTATCGAAATGGCCTTGATCACAGTCATTGGCGCGAGTGGCCGCCAGGGCATGGCGCAGGTGCGGCAGGCACTAGCCGCCGGCTACAAGGTGCGGGCCATTACCCGCAGCGCCGATCCCTTTGCCGGGGAGGACTTTCCCGGGATCGACACGGTCGAACTGCGGCCGATGGATCTCTATGATACCGATAGCTATGCCGCCGCACTCGAGGGCAGCGATTACATCTTCTATACCCACCCGCTCCAGGCCCGGGCCGACCGCGCCGTGCTGGTCGGCCAGGTCGGCGCTGCGGCGGCAGCGCTCGACGTCAAGCGGGTGGTCTGGAACACCTCAAGCTGGATTCCGGACAAGCCGGGCGATGCCTTCACCTATGCCGGCAATACCAAGGGGATCAACGCGCTGTGGCGTTCCGGCGCGCCGGGCACGGTGTTCGGCTCGGTCCTGTTCATGGACAACCTGCTGACCAACTGGGCGCGGCCGTTCATCGTCAGCGAAGGCCGCTACGTCTATCCGCACAACCCCGAGCTGGAGGCCAACTGGATCAGCCTGGATGACGTGGCGAAGTTCATGCTGGCCTCGATCGAGCGGCCTGACATGGAAGGCGCCTGGCTCAACATCGGTGGGCCTGAGCGGATGCGCGGGCCCCAGGTGGCCAAGGTGCTGAGCGACACGCTGGGCAAGCCGATCAAGTACGATCCCTGCACCCCGGCCGAGTTCGGCCGCTACCTCGTCGAAGCGGCTGGCGATGGCATGCCGGCTGAAGTGCGCGAGGAGTTCGCCAAGGGCATCGAGGCGTTCTACGATTACAACAACACCGCCCCGACCAAGCCCTTCGCGGTCGACATGGACCACGTTTACGAGCGCTTCCCCGAGCTGGAAGGCAAGCTGGAAAGCATGGCTGAGTGGGCACCGCGGCAGGACTGGGGCGAAAAGAACCACCGCCCGGCCTTTGGCTGAGCGGTAGGTTAGAGATTGCGGCGGCGGGGCTTGGCTCCGCCGCCGTTTTCTATTCGGCTGCCAGGCTGGGCTGCTCTGCGGCGAAGATCTCGATCAGGTCCTCGTCGCTGGCATTGGTCAGCTTGTCGACCCACTGGTGGAACACCTGCCCGCCGCGCTCGTTGCGGCCGAACAGCACGTCCTTCATCAGCCCGCTCTGCAGCGCCTGGTGCTGGCGCTTGCCGGTCTTGTAGTCTTCGTCGCGGACCACGATTTCCAGGAAATCGAACTGGTCGTGCGCGGCCTTGATCGCCGCTTCGTCGGTCGGCTTGTGCTCCATGACGTAGAACTGGGTGGTATAGCTTTCGCCCACCTTGTCGCCTGGGAACAGTTGGCTGATCATCGCCCCGCGCAGGCCGCCGCCATAAAAGCTGGCGATCGAGATGTGCGGGAAGATCGTCCAGACGCCCTGGACCAGCACCTCCTGCGGAATCTCGTCGTCGTTCATCGCGGCGAGGTCCATCTTCTGGTCATCGGCGGCTGAAACCTTGATTGCATAGCGCGACGGGGTCGACAGGCGCTGGTGCGGACCAAAGGCGAAGTAGTTGGCACGGTTGTAGAAGTCCGAGCCAAAGGTGTTCGCGTGGAGCACCGGCAGGTGGTAGAAATCAAGGTAGCCATCGTAGGCCGTCTTCCAGTTCGGGCCCGACAAGGTGCGCTGGCTGAACAGGTGCCAGCCATCGAATTCGAAGGCCTTGAGCAGCTCGTCATAGCCGCACAGGTAATCGGCGATATCGAGCTTCGAATTGGGATCGAGCGTCGCCCAGATCAGCCCGGCGCTTTCATAGACCGGGAAGCGGGTCAGGCAGTGCGCGGCCTTGTCGATCGCGCCGAAATCCTGCGGGCTGGCCACACCTATCAGTGCGCCGTCGTTCTTGAAAGTCCAGCCGTGATAGCCGCAGGTAAAGCGGCTGGCATTGCCGCTGCCGGCCGCCACCGGGTTGCCGCGGTGGGTGCACATGTTGAGGAAGGCGGCAACCGTGCCGTCCTTCTGCCGGGTCAGCAGCAGCGGCACGCCGCAGATGTCCATCGCCTTGTAATCGCCGGGTTCGGGCAGTTCGCATGACGGAGCGACCATCAGCGGCAGGCGGCGGAAGATCTGGCGTTTTTCACGCTCGAACAGCGCCTCGTCGGTATAGGCCGACGCGGGGATACGCACCACTTCGTCGGCCAGTTCCATCGTTCCGGCATCGCCATGGGCGACCAGCGAGCGGGTCATTTCGATCAATTGTTCGCGAGACATTGCAGTTCCCTCAATCCCAACCCGGGTCTTGCTACTCTCGCGCGCGCGCCGGCGAATTGACAATTGTCATTTTTGGTTGCGGGGCGCGTTTCCGCTCAGGGTTTGACCACCAGGTTGCCGCTGTGCTGGCCGGTGAACAGCATCAGCAGCGCCTCCGGGAAGCGATCGATCGGCTCAACCACATGCTCTGGCAGGTGGGCCTTGCCGGTGCGGATCAGCTGCGACACTTCCTTGATTGCCTCCCCAAAGCGGGCGGCGTGGTGGCTGACTACGAAGCCGCGCATCGAGGCGTTGCGTTCGGCCAGCCGCAGGTAAAGCTTGGGTCCGCGCACGTCGTTGAGGTTCTGGTACTGCGAGATCGCCCCGCAGATCACCACCCGCGCGCCGCCGCTCGGGCGCAGGCTGTCGAGCGCCGCGTCAAGGATCTCGCCGCCGACATTGTCGAAGAACAGGTCGATCCCCTCGGGCGCCAGCCTTGCCAGCTGTGCGCCGACATCGCCGGCCTTGTAATCGATCGCCGCATCGGCACCCAGCAGGCCGGTGACGAAGCCGCACTTGGCCGGCCCACCGGCAATGCCGATCACCCGCGCGCCGCGCGCCTTGGCGAACTGCACCACGCAGGAGCCGACTGCCCCGGCTGCGCCGGATACCAGCACGACATCGCCCGGCTGGATCTCGCCCACCGCGACCAGTCCGACCCAGGCGGTCAGGCCCGTGGTGATGCCCAGCAGGCCGATGAAGTCGGACGGGGAAACGCCTTGTTCAGGCACCACCTTGGTCAGCGCGGCGGCGTCCATCAGCGCCAGGGTCTGGGCCGAAAGCAGGCCATAGGCCCAGTCGCCCACCGCAAAGCCGGGATCGCTGCTGGCCACGACCTGGCCAATCCCGAAGGCGCGGATGGTCGAGCCCAGATCGCCCTTCTCATGCATCCCGGCATCGTCCAGCGTGGTGCGGATCCAGGCATCCATCGACAGCGTATCGACCTTCACCAGCACCTGTCCGGCCGGGATCTGGTCAATCGTTTCATCCTCGATACCGAAATCGGATAGCGAGGGCATGCCCGAGGGGCGCTTGGCGATGTATACGCGGCGATTCTGGTAAGCGATGACACGTCTCCCGAATTTTCTGCGCTCTGCCTAGACGCCTGAACAGGGCCGACCAACTGGCAAAACCGCGTGGCAGAAAGGCCACGCCGGCCATTCCGCATAATATGCGTATACGTATGCCCTATTCCTGCCGAGCCCGCTTGGCCCGTATCTGCAGGCTTCCACGGGAGGAGGAGCCGTATACCTGGCCCAATTCCGCATGGGGCTATGCGTCGGGGGGACTGGACCTGCCGGCGCGGTTTAGGGAGAGTACATCGTGGCACTTCGCACCCGTCTTGCCGGTGGCCTTGGGGTTTCGGCCATCGCACTTGCAATTTCTGCTGTGGCTCTGCCCAGCGCCGCCTTCGCGCAGGATACCGCTGCCGAAGAAGCCGACGATGACGCAATCGTCGTCACCGGCTTCCGCGCATCGATCGATTCGTCGGCCGCGCAGAAGAAGGCCAGCACTTCGATCGTCGAAGTCGTTTCGTCCGAAGACCTCGGCAAGCTGCCCGACCTGTCGATCGCGGAATCGCTGTCGCGCCTGCCTGGTCTTGCAACCCAGCGCCTCGATGGCCGCGCCAACGTCGTCTCGATCCGCGGCCTTGCGCCGGACTTCACCACCACGCTGCTCAACGGCCGCGAACAGGTTAGCGCCGGCAACAACCGCGGCGTCGAACTTGACCAGTACCCGACCGAACTGCTGAACGGCGCCGTGGTCTACAAGACCCCCGATGCCAAGCTGATCGGCCAGGCGCTGGGCGGCACGATCGACATGAAGACGATCCGCCCGATCGCCTATGGCAAGCAGCAGATTGTCGTCGGCGTCCGCGGCGAACTGAACGATCTTGGCAAGCTCAACCCGGACATCTCGAACAAGGGCTATCGCGCCAACATCTTCTACGTCGACCAGAACGAAGCCGGCACCGTTGGCTGGGCCTTCGGCTATGCCCGGATGCAGTCGCCGACTCAGGAAGAGCGCTGGAACGCCTGGGGTTATCCTGACCTCAACGCCACCACCAAGGTGATCGGCGGCGCCAAGCCCTATGTGAAGTCGAACGAGCTGAAGCGCGATGGCCTGATGGGCGTGCTCGAACTGCAGCCGAACGACCGCTTCCACACCACCTTCGACGGCTACTGGTCGAAGTTCAATGACGAGCAGCGCCTGCGCGGCATCGAATTGCCGCTGCAGTGGTCGGCGGCCTCGCTCCAGCCGGGCTACACCTCATCGGGTGGCCTCGTCACCTCGGGCCGCTTCAACGGCGTCGAAGCGGTGATGCGCAACGACATCGTCAATCGCAACGCGGAAATCTGGGCGATCGGCAACAACACCTCGTTCAAGGCCAACGACACGCTGACCCTCGAACTGGATCTCAGCTACTCGCGCCTCAAGAAGACCGAAGAAAACCTTGAAATCTACCTCGGCACCGGCCGTGGCGGCGGCGTAGGCGCTACCGACAGCCTCGGCTTCACCATGCCGGCCAATGGTGGTGTGATCAACTTCAACCCGACCATCAACTATGCCGATCCGACCCTGTTCGTCATCACCGACCCGCAGGGCTGGAATAGCTGCGGCGGCACCGTGCCGAATTGCCAGGACGGCTTCGTCAACCGGCCGAGGATCAAGGACCGTCTCCAGTCGATCCGCCTCCAGGCCGTGCAGGCACTGGACGGTGCCATCGAAAACGTGACGGTCGGCGTGAACTATTCGGACCGCCGCAAGCAGTTGATCGACGAAGGCTTCGTACTGACCAACAAGAACTATCCGGCCAGCCCGGCAGTTCCGGCCAGCTACCTCTACAACCCGGTGAGCCTCGGCTTTATCGGCATACCGGGCATGGTCTCGTTCGATGCCTGGCGCTACTACAACGAAGGCAACTATCGCCTGACTAGTGAAGCGCTGTGGACGCCGAGCCGCCTGACCAACAGTTACGTCGTGCGTGAAAAGGTCCTGACCGGTTTCGTCCAGGCCAACTTCAACAGCGGCGGCCTGCGCGGCAATGCCGGTGTGCAGGTGGTACACACCAATCAGGAAGCCGATGGCTTCGTCGCTTCGAACCTGGGTGCCGGCACGGTCTCGCGTCCGATCACCGATGGCGACAAGTACACCGACTTCCTGCCGAGCCTGAACGTTTCATACGAGGTTGCTCCGCAGACCTTGCTGCGCTTTGGCGCGGCCCGGATGCTGGCCCGCGCCCGCATGGACCAGTTGAACCCTGGTGTTGGTTACAACTTCAACTCGGCGAACAACATCGTCGGTGCCAACATCAATCGTTCGCCGTGGTCGGGTACTGTCGGTAACGCCAAGTTGCGCCCGCTGATGGCCAAGACCGTTGATCTGGCGATCGAAAAGTACTTCGGTCGCGGGGCCTATGTCTCGGTCGGGGGCTTCTACAAGCATCTCGAAAACTGGATTTACCGCCAGGATACCGTGCGCGACTTCACGGGCACGCCGACCCCGGGCAACGTCACCCCGACGTTCAACCAGGGCATCGTCTCGCAGTGGCAAAATGGCGAAGCCGGCAAGGTCTATGGCTTCGAAGGCTCGCTGTCGCTGCCGTTCAGCACCTTCTCGTCGAGCCTCGACGGGTTCGGTTTCCTTGCCAGCGCGTCCTATACGGACAGCGAGGTCAAGGAAGGCGGCGCCAATCCGATCAATATGCCGGGTCTGTCGGAGTGGGTCGTCAATGGCACGGTCTATTACGAAAAGAACGGCTTCCAGGCGCGGGCCTCGGCTCGCTACCGGTCGGACTTCCTGGCTGAAGTCTCGGGCCTCAGCCTCGCGCGTGACCGCGTGATGGCAGCGGCCGAAGTCGTGATCGATGCGCAGATCGGCTACACCTTCCAGGAAGGTTCGCTGAAGGGCCTGGGGATTCTGCTGCAGGCCAGCAACCTCACAAACGAGCCGTTCATGACCTACTACAATAACGACAAGCGCCAAGTTCGCGATTACCAGAACTATGGTCGCAACTTCATGATCGGCATCACCTACAAGTACTGATGTCGAACGGCGGGTCCGATCCTGCGACCGGACCCGCCATTCCCTTCACGGGAAAAAAGTACCAGAATAAAAACATCGTCCCTAAACGGATCGGAGCTGGATTGTGAACGATAGTCGCATCCGCGATGTCGTCATTGTGGGCGGCGGCACTGCGGGCTGGATGGCCGCTGCAGCGCTTTCGGCCACGATGGGCGAACAATTGCGCATCCGCCTGATCGAAAGTGACGAGATCGGTATCGTCGGTGTGGGCGAGGCGACGATCCCGGCGATCCGCCTCTTCAACGGCCTGGTGCGGATCGACGAGGATGAGTTCCTGCGCGCGACCCAGGGCAGCTTCAAGCTGGGGATCGAGTTCCTCAACTGGGGCAAGATTGGCGAAAGCTACATGCACGTCTTTGGTCAACTTGGCCAAAGCCTCGACCTGATCGAGTTCTGGCAATACTGGCTGCGGGGGCGCCGCGAAGGTGTGGCCGGCCCGCTCGGCCAGTACTCCTTTAACGAAGTGGTCGCCCGCGCCGGTCGGTTTGGTCGGGTTCCGCGCATCCCCAATACCGAACTGGATGGCATCTCCTATGCGTTCCACTTCGATGCCTCGCTGTATGCAAGGTTCCTACGCGGGCACGCAGAGCGAAACGGCGCAACCCGGACCGAAGGCAAAATCGTTGGCGTAAACCGGGACCCGGAAAGCGGGTTCATCCGTTCCGTCTCGCTCCAATCGGGCGAAGAGATTGCGGGCGAGCTGTTCATCGATTGCTCGGGCTTTCGCGGTCTGCTGATCGAACAGACGCTCGAGACGGGATATGTCGACTGGAGTCACTGGCTGCCCAGCGATCGGGCAATCGCCATGCCCACCGCGAATGTCGGACCGATCCGGCCCTATACGCAGTCGATCGCCCATCCGGCGGGCTGGCAATGGCGCATTCCACTGCAGCATCGGACCGGCAATGGCCACGTCTTCTCCAGCAAATTCATGAGTGAGGACGAAGCAACGAAGATCCTGCTCGATACGGTCGAGGGCGAACCACTGGCCGATCCGCGCACGATCTCTTTCAAGACCGGGATGCGACGTCTCGCCTGGAACCGCAACGTGATCGCGCTGGGCCTCGCTTCGGGCTTTATCGAGCCGCTCGAATCAACCTCGATTCACCTCGTCCAGAACGGGATTGCGCGGCTGATCTCGCACTTCCCCGATCGCCACTTCGCCCAGGCCAACATCGATACCTACAACCGCCGGATCGCCTACGATTACGAGCGGATCCGCGATTTCA
The DNA here is from genome assembly GCA_965284665.1 of Sphingomonadaceae bacterium. Classification (GTDB taxonomy): domain Bacteria; phylum Pseudomonadota; class Alphaproteobacteria; order Sphingomonadales; family Sphingomonadaceae; genus Novosphingobium. The sequence goes on from OZ260108.1 coordinate 889,321, forward strand.
TCATCCTCCACTACACCGCCAACCAGCGGGACGAGCCGTTCTGGCGCCATGTCCGCGAAATGGAACTGCCGCAAACGCTCAAGGACAAGATCGAGCTGTTCAAGGCCACGGGGCGCATCTTCCGCGAGCAGGAAGAACTGTTTGCCGAAGTGGGCTGGTTCCAGGTGCTGATCGGGCAAAACATCATCCCCGATACCTATCACCCGCTGGCCGATGTCCTGACCCGAGAGGAACTGGGCGGGTTCCTCAATGACCTCAAGACCATCATTGCGGCCCCGGTGCCCCGGCTGCCGACCCACGCGGAATTCATCGCCCACACCTGCGCGGCGGAGCCCGCCCATGCCGGCTAGGGCTTTCCGCGCTACCTGCCAGACAAGAGGTCCTTTGATGCTCCGTTCGCTGTTCCTTGCCGCCAGCCTGCTTGCCCTTGCTCCGGCTGCGGCGGCCGAGGACAGCCCGGCCAAGACTGAACTGCGCGCCCGCACGCCCAACCAGGAGATCGTCTACTTCGTCCTGCCTGACCGGTTCGAAAACGGCGATTCCAGGAACGATACCGGCGGAATCAAAGGTGACCGGCTGAAGCACGGCTTCGATCCGACTGCCAAGGGTTTCTACCATGGCGGCGACCTCAAGGGGCTGACCAGCCGGCTCGACTATATCCAGGGAATGGGGGCAACCGCGATCTGGTTTGCGCCGATCTTCAAGAACAAGCCGGTCCAGGGCCCCAAGGGTGACGAGAGTGCCGGCTACCACGGCTATTGGGTGACCGACTTCACGCAGGTCGATCCGCACTTCGGAACGAACGAGGACTTCAAGGCTTTCGTTGATGCCGCCCATGCGCGCGGCATGAAGGTCTATATGGACATCATCGCCAACCACACCGCCGATGTGATCCGCTATCGTGATGGCGATGCCAACGGCTACCGCTATCGGGACAAGGCGAACTTTCCCTATTCGCGGCGCGGCGGGGTGGACGGTCCGGCAATCAACGCCGGGTTCGCGGGCGAAGAGGATCCGCAGCCGCGCAACTGGGACAAGCTGACCGATCCGACCTGGGCCTATACCCCTTACGTTCCGAAGGGTGAGGAGACCGTCAAGGTTCCGGCCTGGCTCAACGATCCGATCTATTACAACAACCGTGGTGATACGAACTGGGTGGGCGAAAGCGCGGTCTATGGCGATTTTGTGGGCCTCGATGACCTGGCCACGCGCCATCCGCGCGTCATTTCCGGCATGATCGAGATTTACGGTAGCTGGATCGAGCGCTTCGGCATCGACGGCTTCCGGATCGATACGGCCAAGCACGTCAATCCGGAATTCTGGCGCGCCTTCGTGCCGGCGATGGAGCGGATCGCCCGCGACAAGGGCATCCCCAACTTCCACATCTTTGGCGAGGTGGCGACGCAGGATGTCGATCCTGCGCTGCTGGCGCGCTGGACGCGGATGGGCGGGCTCACGTCGAACCTCGACATGGCTTTTGCCGCGGCGGTGCAACGCGTCGTTTCGGGCAAGGCTGGCACCGATGTGCTCGCGCGCCTCTTCGAAGACGATCTGCTCTATCAGGGCGGTGAGGGCGGTGCGCTCAACCTGCCAACCTTCCTGGGCAATCACGATTTCGGCCGTTTCTCGATGTTCGTGAAGCAGGCCAATCCCGGCATCGGCCAGGACGAGCTGCTGGCCCGCGCGATGCTGGGCAATGCCATGCTGCTGACCCTGCGCGGGGTGCCGGTGATCTATTACGGCGATGAGCAGGGCTTCGTTTCGGACGGCAACGACCAGCTGGCGCGCGAGGACATGTTCCCGTCGAAGGTCGCGGTCTATAACGACAATGACCTGATCGGCACGGACGCCAGCACGGCCCAGGCCAACTTCGATCGCAATCACCCGCTCTATCGTCAGATCGCGACACTGGCCGAAGTGCGCAAGGCGACTCCCGCGCTCTATGCCGGGGCGACGATCAGCCGCGCCTTCTCGGACAAGCCGGGGCTCTACGCCGTGGCGCGGATCGATCCGGAAACGGCGCAGGAAGTCGTGCTGGCCTTCAACACGTCGAACCAGCCGATCACCCAGCGGATCGCGATCGAGCCGCGCAGCCTGACCTTCAAGCCGCTGGCCGGCCAGTGCGCGCTGAACGCCGACGCTCCCGGCAGCCTGACCATTACCCTGCCGCCGTTCGGCTATGCTGTCTGTGCCGCGCAGGAATCCAATGTGAGCCCCAAATGAATCGCCTGACCCGAATTGATGCCGCCGACCAGGACAAGGTCGGCAACGAATGGTGGCGCGGTGCGGCGATCTACCAGATCTATCCGCGCAGCTTCCGCGATTCCAATGGCGACGGGATCGGTGACCTGCCGGGGATCACCGAGCGGTTGGACTATGTTGCCAAGCTGGGCGTCGACGCGATCTGGATTTCGCCGTTCTTTACCTCGCCGATGGCCGATTTCGGTTACGACGTTGCCGATTACTGCGGGGTCGATCCGATCTTCGGCACGCTGGCCGATTTCGATGCCCTGGTTGCCCGCGCGCATGAGCTGGGCCTGCGGGTGACGATCGATCAGGTCTATTCGCACACTTCCGATCAGCACGCCTGGTTCGTCGAAAGCCGCGCCAGCCGCGATAGCGCCAAGGCCGACTGGTACGTCTGGGCAGATGCCAAGCCCGATGGCTCACCGCCCAGCAACTGGCAGTCGGTCTTCGGTGGCCCGGCCTGGACCTGGGATGCGCGGCGCGGGCAGTATTACCTGCACAACTTTCTCTCCAGCCAGCCGCAATTGAACTGCCACAATCCGGCGGTGCAGGATGCCCTGCTGGGCGTGGCGCAGTTCTGGCTCGATCGCGGGGTCGATGGCTTCCGGATCGATGCGCTGAACTTTGCGATGCACGATCCGCTGCTGCGCGATAACCCGCCAGCCGCGCCCGACGGCAAGCCGCGCACCCGGCCGTTCGATTTCCAGCAGCAGCTGTTCAACCAGTCGCACGCCGACATTCCGCGGTTCATCGAGCGGATCCGCGCGCTGACCGACAGCTTTGACGGCATCTTCACTGTCGCCGAAGTCGGCGGCAAGGATGCCGAGCGTGAGATGAAGCTGTTCACCAGCGGCGAGGCGCGCCTCAACAGCGCCTATGGCTTCGACTTCCTCTACGCCCGGCAGCTGACCCCCGCCGTCGTCGCCCGCGCGCTGAACCAGTGGCCGGATGCCCCGGACATCGGCTGGCCCAGCTGGGCTTTCGAGAACCACGACGCGCCGCGCGCCCTATCGCGTTGGTGCGCGCCCGATCAGCGCGAGGCCTTTGCCCGTTTGAAGGTGACGCTGCTCGCCGCGCTGCGCGGCAATATCATCGTCTATCAGGGTGAAGAGCTGGGGCTGACCCAGGTCGAAATCCCGTTCGAGCAGCTGCAGGACCCCGAAGCGATCGCCAATTGGCCGTTGACCCTGGCCCGCGACGGTGCGCGGACCCCGCTGCCGTGGCAAGCGCAGAGCGAGCAGGGCGGCTTTACCGCCAGTTCCGCCCCCTGGCTGCCGCTGGGCGAGGAGAACATGGCCCGGGCAGTCGACCGGCAGGACAATGATCCCGCCTCGCTGCTCAACCTCACGCGCACCCTGCTGGCGCTGCGGCATCGGACCCCGGCGCTGCGCAACGGCTCCTGCGAGGTCGTCTTGGCCGACGAAGCGCGGCTTGTCCTGCGCCGCACTTCGGGCGGTGAGAACGTGCTGGCGGTGTTCAACATTTCCGCTGCCGATGCTGGCTGGCCGAACGGGCTCGGCACGGCTGGTAGCCCAATCTTTGCGGTAAACGGGGCACAACCCGGCCGCCTGCCGCCCTTCGGGGCAATCCTTATCGGGAGATGACCCTTACCATGAAGCCGACCCTTACCATGAAGCCGACCCGTTTCGTCCCTGGCCTTGGTCTTGCCCTTGGCCTTGCCCTTGCCGCCACCCCGGCCCTGGCCCAGCAGGCCCCGGTCAGCGCCACTTCGCCCGATGGCGCGGTGCGCGTTACCCTGTCGATCGACGGCGATGGCCGCGCGGCCTATGAAGTGACCCGCAAGGGCAAGCAGGTCCTGGCGCCGTCCCGGCTTGGCTTCCTGTTCACCGACGTCGCCAAGATCGACCGCAAGCTGACCGTCACCGGCACCGAGCTGCACGACTTCGACGAGACCTGGACCCAGCCGTGGGGGGAGTGGGCGCAGATCCGCAACCGCTACCGCGAGTTCAAGGTCCACCTGAAGGAAACGACCGCGCTGGCCCGGGTCTTCACCGTCACCTTCCGGCTTTACGAGGACGGTCTGGGCTTCCGCTACGAATTCCCGCAGCAGCCGAACATGGCGAAGACCAATATCGCCGACGAGCTGACCGAATTCGCCTTCGCCCAGGATGGCACCGCCTGGTGGAAGCCGGCCTATCTGTGGAACCGCGAGGAATATCTCTACAACAAGACCGGGCTCTCGTCGGTTTCGACCGCCGCGACGCCGATCACGATCAAGCTGACCGATGGCACCCATGCCGCGCTGCACGAAGCCGCGCTGGTCGACTATTCGGGCATGAATGTGACCCGGACCGAAGGCACGACCCTGCGCGCCAATCTCACCCCCGGCGCGGGTGGGCCCAAGGTTCAGAAGACCGGGGCCTGGACCACGCCCTGGCGCACGCTGATCATCGCCGATGATGCCCCCGGCATCTATCACAGCCACCTGATGCTGAACCTCAACGAGCCCAACAAGCTGGGCGACATGAGCTGGTTCAAGCCGAGCAAGTTTGCCGGCGTGTGGTGGAACATGATCAAGGGCGAATGGTCCTGGGCGCGCGGGCCCAAGCATGGCGCCACCACCGAAAATGTGAAGCGCTACATCGATTTCGCCGCCGCCAACGGTATCCCCCACGTGCTGGTCGAGGGCTGGAACGTCGGCTGGGACGGGGTCTGGTTCGGCAACGGCCACGACATGGACTTCGCGCAGCCGACCGAGGACTTCGACGTCAAGGCGCTGGTCGCCTATGGCAAGAAGAAGGGCGTGCGGCTGGTCGGCCACCACGAAACCGGGGGTGCTGCCACCCATTACGAAAAGCAGTTCGACAAGGCGTTCCAGTTCGCCGCCGACAACGGCTACATGGTGGTCAAGACCGGTTACGTCACCGATGCGGCGCAGATGGAGCGCGAGGACGCCGACGGACGCATCTACCGCGAATGGCACGAAGGCCAGTGGATGGTGAACCACCAGCTGCGCAAGGTGCAGACCGCGGCGCGCTACAAGATCGCGATCAACAGCCACGAACCGGTCAAGGGCACGGGCCTCAACCGCACCTATCCCAACTGGGTCGCGCGCGAAGGCATGCGCGGAATGGAATACAACGCCTGGTCGGGCAAGAACCCGCCCGAGCACGAAGCCAACCTGGTCTTCACCCGGATGCTGGAAGGGCCGATGGACTTCACCCCGGGCATTCTCAGCCTCAAGGGGCAGGCGGACAGCGACCTGCTCTCGACCATTGCCAAGCAGCTGGCGCTTTACGTGGTGATCTATTCGCCCGTGCAGATGGTCGCCGACACGCCCGAGCACTACGCCCGGTTCCCGAAGGAGCTTAAGTTCATCCGCGACGTGCCGACCGACTGGCAGGAAACCCGCGTGCTTAATGGCGAGATCGGCGACTATGTCACCATCGCCCGCAAGGAGCGCGGCGGCGAGGGCTGGTATGTCGGCGCGGTTGGGGACGAGAACGCCCAGACCGTCTCGTTCAAGCTCGACTTCCTCAGCCCCGGCAAGCGTTACAAGGCCGAGATCTATCGCGACGGCGATGATGCGGATTACCGCACCGACAAGCGCCACTCGATCGCGATCGAGAGCAAGGTGCTGACCAGCGCTGACAGCCTGACCATGCGGATCGCGCCAGGCGGCGGTTTTGCCATCCGGCTGGTGCCGGCCAAGTGAGGCTGCTGGGCGGCCTGCTGGCGCTGCTTGGCGCCGTGCTCGCCGTCCCCGCACTCGCGCGGGACCAGACCGGGCGCTTCCTGGAATACGAACACGTTGCCGCCGCCGGCCTGCCCGAACAGCGGCTGACGATCTGGCTGCCGCCGGGCTATGACAAAGGCAAGCAGCGCTACCCGGTGCTCTACATGCATGACGGGCATAACCTGTTCGATCCGGCCAAGAGCAATTTCAACAAGGTCTGGGCGGCCGACAAGGCGATGCTGGCCGCCGTACAGTCGGGCAAGGTCGAACCGCATATCATCATCGGCGTCTGGGCGCCGGGCCGGGACCGCTATCGCCAGTACCTGCCGCAGACGATCTACCAGACCGCGAGTGGCACCCCGCGTGCTGCGATGGACGCGATGATCGAAGGGCCGGTGGTGAGCGATGTCTACCTTGCCTGGCTGGCCGGACCGCTCAAGCAATGGGTCGATGCCAGTTTCCGCACCCGTCCGGGGCGCAACGACACCGCGATCGTGGGTTCGAGCATGGGCGGCCTGATGAGCTGCTATGCCTTCCTGGAGCGCGCCGAAACCTATGGCCGCGCGGGCTGCGTCTCGTCGCACTGGCCGGCGGCTGATCCGACCAGGGTCGGGCCGGCCAATCCAGAGCTGATCACCTTGTGGGATGGCTGGTTCGCCGCGCGGCTCGGCCAGCCGAACGGGCGGCGGGTGTGGATGGACCATGGCACGGCAACGCTCGATGCCTTCTATGCGCCGTACCAGGAGAAGATCGACGCGCGCTTTGCCGCCAGCGGCTGGCAGCGCGGACGCGACTGGGAAAGCAAGGTCTACGACGGCGCCGAGCACGAGGAAAACGCCTGGGCCCACCGCTTGCCCGAAGTGTTCGGCTGGCTGCTGCGGAAGTAATCAGGTCGGTCGGGGCAGGGCGGTAGTCGCCTTCATTCGTTCCATCGAGAAGCTGGAACTGACATCGGCCAGGTCCGGGATTGCGGCGATCAGCTTGCGATAGATCCGGTCGTAGTGAGCGATATCGCGCACCACCAGCTTGAGCAGGTAATCGACATCGCCGGCCATGCGGTGGCATTCGACGATCTCGTCAATCGCGCTGATGCCGCGTGAGAAGGCTTCAAGCCAGGCCGGGTCGTGCCGGTTGGTGCGGATCGAGACGAAGACCGTGGTCGCCAGCCCCAGCTTGGCCGGATCGACCAGCGCGACCCGGCGGGCAATGATCCCGCTGTCCTCCAGCCGCTTGATCCGCCGCCAGCAGGCATTGCTGGACAGGCCGACGCGGTCCCCCACGTCCTGCACGGCGAGCGAAGCGTCCGACTGCAAAACCCCGAGGATTGCCCAGTCTATCGAATCCAATTGCAAAATATCGGTCTGCATTGGGATAAAATAGCATTAAAATGCCAAATATGCTATAAAAAGGGTGATGATTTTGCATCCAGGCCGCGATATCCTTGCGTCAGATTTGGGGAGAGCCAGCCAATGTCACTCAAGACCCTGTTCACCGAGCACCCTGCCAGTGTCGATGAAACCTATGGCGAGCACCTGGCCATGGCGTCGGGCTTTGGCGTGCGAATGATCCTGGGCGGCTTTGCCTGCCTGCTCCACGGGATCTTCCCGTTTCTGTTCGTGAAAACCGGCTCGGCGCAGATTTCGACCCTGCACGAGCGCATGGTCGAAAACCGCCGCACCAAACAGATGCCGGCGATCCTCGATTTCGTGATCTGAACAAAAAACCGGCCCGGCGCTGGGCCGGACCGGTTCCTTGTTTCAGTCGAAGGCGCGGGCCTAGTCGCCCAGCGCCTTATCCTCGTTGGCGCGCTTGATCACGTAGAGGCGGACCGCTTCGGACTGCTCAGGGGTCAGCTCGTTCTTCCAGCTGACCATGCCATTGGCCGAGAGCGCACCACCGATCACGATATCGTTCCACATCTTCGCATCGCCCAGCGAACCGGCCCGGCGCAGGTCGCGGGTCAGCGAGGTGCCGATCGCGGCGTCGCCGTGGCAGACCGCGCAGAACTGGCCGAACTGCTTCTGCCCTTCAGCCAGCTGGGCCGGAGTGCCGGTCGAGGCCGGGGGATCGAGCGGCGGCGGAGCGGCCGAATCCATGTCCGGCAGCTTGGCCTTTCCGCCCAGCTTGAATACCAGCAGGCGCGACTGGTTGCGGATCGGCCCGTTCGGTTCGGACAGATAGCCGGCCGTGATCGGCCAGGCCCCGCCCCAACCGGCCAGCACGGCGACATATTGTTCACCCTTCACGCGGAAGGTCGAGGCCGGCGCGACAATCCCGGTCTGGGCGTTGAAGCTCCACAGCTTCTTGCCATTGGCCGGGTCGAAGGCGTTGAACTCACCCGCCATATTGCCCTGGAACAGCAGGTCACCGGCGGTGGAGAGCAGGCCGCCGTTCCAGGCACCGGGATACTTGATCGTCCAGCGCGCCTTCTGCGCCACCGGATCCCAGGCTACCAGTTCACCGGTGGTCACCGCCTTGGCCGCAGCGCGCATTGCCTTGTCCGCCGGCAGCATGCCGGAGGAGAGGTCCAGCCCCACGTTGAAGCCCTGCTTGTTGGGCTTCCAGTCGGGGTTGTGGATGAAGGCGAAGGAATTGTTGATCGCCGGGATATAGACCAGCCCGGTCTTCGGGTTGAAGGCCATCGGGTGCCAGTTGTGCGCCCCGATCGGACCGGGCGTGCCCAGCCACATCTTGCCCGTGCGGTAATAGCGCGCATCCGGGTTTTCGATCGGACGGCCGGTCTTCAAGTCAAAGCCGGTGGCCCAGTTCACTGGCACATAGTTCTTGGCGCTGATCAGCTTGCCGGTCTCGCGATCCAGCACGAAGAAGAAGCCGTTCTTCGGCGCCTGCATCAGCACCTTGCGCTTGGCCCCGTCGATCGTCAGGTCGGCCAGCATGATGTGCTGGGTGGCGGTATAGTCCCAGGTCTCCCCGGGGGTGGTCTGGAAGTGCCAGACATATTCGCCGGTCTTGGGCCGCAGCGCGACGATTGAGGAGAGGTAGAGGTTGTCGCCCTCGCCGGCCGAACGGAAGAACTGGTTCCAGGGTGAGCCGTTGCCAACCCCGACATAGAGCAGATCAAGCTCTGGGTCATAGGCCATGGCATCCCACATGGTGCCGCCGCCGCCCTGTTTCCAATATTCGCCCTTCCAGGTCGCCTCGGCCTTCTTGAGGTGCTCTTCCGTGTTCTTGCCGGGCGCATCAGGCACCGAATAGAACCGCCACAGTTCCTTGCCGGTATCGGCGTCATAGGCGGTCAGAAAACCGCGCACGCCCATTTCGGCCCCGCCATTGCCGATCAGGACCATGCCGTTGATCACCCGCGGCGCGCCGGTGATGGTATAGGGCTTCGACTGGTCAAGCGTGACGACGCTCCACACTTCCTTGCCGGTCTTGCGGTCCAGCGCCACCAGCCGCCCATCGAGCGTGCCCATGAACAGCTTGTCGCCCCAGGCGCCGAAGCCGCGGTTGACCACGTCGCAGCAGGCCGCCACGCCGCGCTCGCCCGGCACCTTGGGATCGTATTCCCATTCCAGCTTGCCGGTGACGGCGTCATAGGCCTTGGCCTTTGACCAGGCCGTGGTGATGTAGATCTTGCCGTCGATCGCCAGCGGAGTCGCTTCCTGGCCGCGCGAGGTGTCGAGATCGGCGAACCAGGCCAGGCCCAGGTCCTTGATGGTGCCTTGGTTGATCTGGTCGAGCGGCGAGTGGCGCTGCTCGTCATAGGTCCGGCCATAGGACAGCCACTCATCGGGATTGGCAGCGATGATCCGCTCGGCATTTACTGCGCCCGGCAGTTCCGAACTCGGTTGCTGCTTGCAGGCTGCCAGCGGCAGCGCAAGCGCCAGCAGTGCCACTTTCAGGCGCATTCCATTGACCATGCGAGCCATCCCTTCCCTCCAGATCCGTCCGCCCGGTCAATCCGGGTCGTCCCCTGGGCAGCGATACTGCCGTTAATCGTTCGGTTAATCTAGCCCTATCATGCGGTCCACGTTATCATCGCCCTTGGGGTGCACAGGGAGCTTGGCGATGTGTGATGACCTGACCGCAATCGAGGAAGAACAGGCGCTCGGCGCGCGCGGGATTGACCGGCGCAGCTTTGCCGCGCTGGGCGCCGCCAGCCTGGCGACACTGTCCGCGCCGCTTGGTGCCAAGGCGGCCAAGGCCCCGCCGCCACCCACCGAAAAGATGGTGCGGATCCAGACTACTTCCGGGATGCTGGACGCGTTCTTTGTCCACCCCAGGACCGGGCGCTGGCCGGCCGTGATCCTGTGGCCCGACATTGCCGGCCTGCGCGAAGCCTACAAGGTGATGGCGCGGCGTCTGGCAGCCGACGGTTTCGCCGTGCTGGTGCTCAACCAGTACTACCGCTCCGCTCCCGCTCCGCATTTCGACGCGATCACGCAGTGGCGCACGCCCGAAGGCCAGGCCAAGCTGCGGCCGATGATCCCGCTGCTGACGCCCGAAGCCATCGTGCTCGATTCCCGCGCCGCGGCCGAATGGCTCGATCGCCAGCGTCCGGTTCATTCCGGCCGCGGGATCGGCGCAGCAGGCTATTGCATGGGCGGACCCTTTGCGGTGCGCAGTGCCTTCGCCTATCCGGCCCGGGTCCGCGCTGCGGCTTCGTTCCATGGCGGTTCGTTGGTGACGGACAAGGCTGACAGCCCCCACCAGCTGCTGAAAGCAACCAGCGCCAGCTACCTCTTCGCGATTGCCCGCAACGATGATGCCCGCGCGCCCGGGGACAAGAATGCGCTGCGCGAGGCTGCACAAGCCGCAGGTCGTCCGGCCGAAGTGGAAGTCTACCCCGCCGATCACGGCTGGTGCACGGTCGATTCGCCTGTATTCGACAAGGTCCAGGCCGATCGTGCCTGGGAGCGGATGCTGGTCTTGTTCAGGACCCTTTAGTCCGCCGTCGGAACCTGCTTCTTCAGCTTCACCAGCGTGACCATCTCGTCATAGAGCTCGATCATGTGGCTGGCATGCCACTGGTCGAGCACGCAGCGCACGCGGCCGAAGAAGGCCGGTACATCCTCGAGCAGATAAGAGCGCCGGCCGCTTTCGGTGCGGCTTTCCGGGCCCTCGATCTCGATCCCCTGGCCGCGCAGGTAGGAAACGGTCTCGTCGATGTGCTGTGCCAGCGCGATCTTGCGCAGCTCGTTGCTGCCGCTGCGGGCGTGGCCCAGCTCTTCCTTGGCCTTGGCCATCAGATCGTCGATGTACTGCGAAACGCGGTCCATGTTCTCGCGCTTGAGCGCGATCATCTTGTCGACATAGTCCTGCTGGACGCGCAGGCGGGCGGTGTCCGGATGCTCCGAACCCCAGAAGGCCTGCCCAAAATCCATTGGCTTGTGCTGGATCATGTCCCTGTCCGTTACTCGCGACGGAGCCGAACATAGGGGAATGTGGTTACGGGCGGGTTAAGCATGGGCGACCGTCCGGTTTCGCTTGCCCAGCCTAGGCGCGGCGCTAACATTGCGGCGTTAAACGATTTCGGGAGTGTATGATGGAAGGCTTCCTGCTGGCGCTGTTGCTGCTGGTCTTCGTGTTCCTGTTGATGGGGGTGCGGGTGGTCCGCCAGGGCTTTGTCTACACAATCGAGCGGCTGGGCAAGTACACCCTGGCTGCCCAGCCGGGCCTGCACGTGATCATCCCGTTCATCGACCGAGTCGGTCACAAGGTGAACATGATGGAACAGGTGCTCGACATTCCGGGCCAGGAAATCATCACTCGCGACAATGCGATGGTCGGCGTCGATGCGGTGGTTTTCTTCCAGGTTCTCGATGCCGGCAAGGCGGCCTACGAGGTATCGAACCTGTACGTTGCGATCATGCAGCTCACCACCACTAACCTGCGCACAGTGATGGGTTCGATGGACCTAGATGAAACGCTGTCCAAGCGCGACGAGATCAATGCCCGGCTGCTCTCTGTGGTCGATCACGCCACTTCACCCTGGGGCGTTAAGATCACCCGGGTCGAGATCAAGGACATCCGTCCGCCAGCCGACATTTCAAACGCCATGGCTCGCCAGATGAAGGCCGAGCGTGAGAAGCGTGCGCAGATCCTTGAAGCCGAGGGCCTGCGCGCCGCCGAGATCCTGCGCGCCGAGGGCGAAAAGCAGGGGGCGATTCTCTCTGCCGAAGGCCGCCGCGAAGCCGCCTTCCGCGATGCCGAGGCGCGCGAGCGCGAGGCTGAGGCAGAGGCCAAGGCAACCACCATGGTCTCCGATGCCATCGCCAAGTCGGGCACCCAGGCGCTCAACTACTTCATCGCCCAGAAGTACACCGATGCCGTGGCCGGCTTTGCCACTTCGCCCAATGCCAAGACGATCCTGTTCCCGGTCGAGGCAACCCAGCTGATCGGTTCGGTCGGCGGGATTGGCGAGCTGGTGAAGGATGCGCTTGGCGAAAAGAAGGCCTGACGCGATGGACTGGCTGCCGAATCTCGATCCGCACTGGAACTGGCTTGCCTTGGGCCTCGTGCTGGCGGTCGCTGAAATGGCGATCCCCGGCGTGTTCCTGATCTGGCTGGCGGGGGCGGCGATCCTGACCGGCCTTGCCACCTGGGTCCTGCCGATCGGCCTGCCGTTTCAGATCGTGCTGTTCGCCCTCTTGGCGATCATCTCGGTGTTCCTGGGCAAGCGCTATCTTGTGCGCAATCCGATCCACGAGGCCGATCCGGGCATGAACGATCGCGGTGCCCGCCTGCAGGGTGAGATCGTGACCATCACCCATGCCATCGATGGCGGCACCGGGCGGGCGCGGCATGGGGATACCGAATGGCTGGTGCGCGGTCCCGATGCCGAACCGGGCGCCCGGATGCGGATCGCGGGGCATGATGGGGCCGTGCTGGTTGTCGAGCACCTGCACTGACCCCATATCTCCGCTCCGAGGAGACCGGACATGGCAGACAAGCTGAACCTGACCGAGGCCGAATGGCTCGAAAAGCTGGGGCCGGAGCGCTATCACATCCTGCGCCAGGCCGGCACGGAGCGGCCTTTTACCGGGAAGTACGAACGCAGCAAGGATCCGGGCACCTATGTCTGCGGCGGCTGCGGTGCACCGCTGTTCGCTTCGGACGAAAAGTTCGATTCCGGCTGCGGCTGGCCCAGCTATACCGCCCCGCTTCCCGCAGCGCCGATCGATGAACTGGTCGATACCAGCCACGGCATGATTCGCACCGAAGTGCGCTGTGCGCGCTGCGATGGGCACCTGGGCCACGTTTTCCCGGACGGTCCGGCGCCGACGGGCCTGCGCTATTGCATCAACAGCGCCAGCCTGGATTTCGAGCCGAAGGAATAGCCACGGGTTCTGCATCAAATCTGCGATTCACCGCAGGTTACATTTCGCCTATGCAGAACGGGATCGGGCCGCCGCTGGCCTTCTGGAGGGATTAGCAGACCGCAATGGCGCGCAAGGATGGGAAGGGGCGCAGCGCGCCCTTCAGCGAAGAGCCGACCGGTTTCCGGAAGTTTGTCCGCAGGCTGTTGGTCTGGGGCGCGGCGCTGGCCGTGGTCGGCCTGCTGGCCCTGGCCGTGGCCGTGGGGCTGACCGCGCGGTCGCTGCCGGCCTTTGCGGAGCTCAAGGATAGCCAGGTTGGCCAGACGATCCTGGTCCGCGCCCGCGACGGGACGGAGCTGGTCTCGATCGGCCCCAGCTATGGCCGCTGGCTGAAGCACGATGAAATTCCGCAGATCATGCGCACGGCGATGGTCTCGGTCGAGGATCGCCGCTTCCGCTCGCACCCCGGGGTCGATCCGATCGGCCTGGTCCGCGCCGGTTACATGGCCGTGGTGACCGGCAAGGGGCTGCGCGCCACCTCGACGATCACCCAGCAGCTCGCCCGCACCGTCTTCCTCAACAATAGCCGCAGCTATACCCGCAAGCTGCGCGAGGGCGTGCTGGCGCTGGCGCTGGAATGGAAGTTCTCGAAGGACCAGATCCTCGAGCTCTATCTCAACAAGGTCTACTTCGGCGGCGGCGCCTATGGGGTCGATGCCGCCAGCCGCAAGTTCTTCGGCCATCCGGGGACCGAAATCACCCTCCCCGAAGCGGCGATCATCGCCGGCCTGGTCAAGGCGCCGTCGCACTATTCACCAACCGCCGATACCGACGCGGCGATTGGCCGCGCTAAGGTCGTGCTGTCGGTGATGGAAGGCAATGGCGATGTGACCCCGGCCCAGGCCGCCGAGGTCGATTTTGCGGCAATCAAGTTCGCCGCGGAAAAGAACCAGAACTCGGTGCGCTATTTCACCGACTGGGCACTGCCGCAGCTTGATCTGCTGCTGCCTGACAACACCCAGCCGATCGAGGTCTGGACCACGCTCGATCCCAAGATGCAGGCCGCCGCAACCAAGGCGATCGAGACCAATACTCCCAAGGGCGCCCAGGGCGCGCTGGTCAGCTTGGACCGGGACGGGGCCGTGCTGGCGATGGTCGGGGGGACGGACTACGTCACCTCCAACTACAACCGCGCCGTCAATGCCGTGCGCCAGCCGGGTTCGGCCTGGAAGCTGTTCGTCTATCTGGCCGCGCTGGAAGCGGGCTATACCCCCAATGACCGGGTGGTGGACGAACCGGTGACGATCGACGGCTGGAGCCCGCGCAATTCGGGCGGGACCTTTGCCGGTGAAATCGATGTGCGCACCGCCTTTGCCTATTCCAAGAACACGGTGGCGGCGCAGCTGGGCAACGAGGTGGGCTTCAGCGCTGTCGCGGGGATCGCCCGCCGCTTTGGCATTTCCACCCCGATCTCGACGGTGCCGTCGATGGTCCTGGGCACCAACGATGTTCGCGTGATCGACATGACCCGGGCCTTTGCGGCGGTTTCGGCCAAGGGTCGGGCGGTCGATCCCTATGGAATCACCAAGGTCCAGACGGTCGATGGCAATGTCCTGTACCAGCGAGAAGCCAAGGAAGGCCCGCTGCTGGTGCCGCAGTATGTCGCCGCCGGGATCACCGATCTGCTGCAAAGCGCGGTCAGCATCGGGACCGGGCGCGCCGCCCAGATCGGTCGGCCCGTGGCCGGCAAGACCGGCACCACCAATTCGAACAAGGATGGTTGGTTCCTGGGCTTTTCCAGCGGGATCACCACGGGCGTCTGGATGGGGCGTGACGATGCCAAGCCGGTCGGCAACCTGCTGCAAGGCGGCACCGCGCCGGCGCGGGCCTTTGCTGCCTATATGACGGTGGCCACGGCGGGCCGGCCGGTCGAGAAATTCGATACCGAAGTCACTCTGCCAGCCTGGCAGCTTGAACCGGATGACGAGGCCCAGCTCGGCGGCAATCCCGATGAGTATTACTATGCCGACGAGCAGGGCAACATGGTCGAGCCCAGCCGCCAGGACCTGCCGCCCGAGCAGGTTCCCGACCAGCAGGCTCCGCCCCCCGCCGCGAATGACGAGTTCCTGCGCGAGGCCACAGGAGCCAGACCCAACTGACCGCCACATGAAAACCCCCGCCGGATCAGGGCGGGGGTTTTTGTATCAGCGCGCGTGAAACTGGTTCAGCGCAGCCGGACCGGCAGGTAGGCGGCCGGCTGGCCGCGCCGCTGGACCCGCAGCAGCACGGCAGCGCGGTTCTCGGCCTTGGCCGCGCGGATGATCGCTTCCAGATCGGCGACGGTCAGCACGTCGCGGTAGTTGGCCGAAAGGATCACGTCACCGCGCTGCAGACCCTTGGTCCCGGCGTCCGAAGTGCCGTCGACCACGGAGATCACCAGCCCGCGCGTATCGGCGGGAAGCCCGATCTGCCCGGCGATCTGCGGCGTCATCGGCAGGACCGAGAGGCCGAGTGCGCGTTCGGCCAGGCCTTCGCCCTGCTTTTCCGGCGGGCGGTTGAAGCGGTCATCGCGATCGGGTGCATTGGGGGCGAAAGTCTGGTTGGCCAGCTCTTCCTCGCTCGGGCGCTTGCCGACCGTGGCGGTCAGCGTCATGCGCTTGCCGTTGCGGATCACCTCGATCGGGATGCGCTTGCCCGGCGCCGTATTGGCAACGATGAACGACAGGGTGTTGTCGGGCGAGACTTCCTGGTTGTCGACCTTGACCACCACGTCGCCCGGCTGGAGGCCGGCCGCAGCAGCAGCCTGACCCGGCTGGACGGTCTGGACGAGTTCACCGCGATTGCGCGACAGGCCAAGCGAATCGGCCACGTCCTCGGTCACCGGAACGATCTGCACACCCAGGTAGCCGCGCTCGATCGCCTGGCCGCGCACCAGCTTGTCGACGATCGGCGAGGCGATGTCGGCGGGAATGGCAAAGCCGATCCCGACGTTGCCGCCGGTGGGCGAGAAGATCGCATTGTTGATGCCGATCACGTTGCCTTTCATGTCGAACAGCGGACCGCCCGAATTGCCGCGATTGATCGAGGCATCGGTCTGGATGTAGCGGCTCGCACCCGAAGAACGGTGGACCGCCGAAACGATCCCCGAAGTGACCGTGCCGCCCAGGCCGAACGGGTTGCCAATCGCGATTACCCAGTCACCGACGCGGGCGGCTTCGCTGTTGCCGAACTTGACGAAGGGCAGGGTCTTGCCGGCATTGATCTTGAGCACGGCGAGGTCCGACTGCGCATCGCGGCCGATCAGGCGGGCGGTGTGCTCGCTCCCGTCGCTCAGCGTCACGGTGATCGACTGCACTTCGCCCTGGCCATCGGCGGTGATCACGTGGTTGTTGGTCACCACATAGCCATCGGCCGAGATGATGAAGCCCGAGCCGAGCGACTGCGCCTCACGCGTGGTGGCGCCGCCACCGCTGCCGCCGCCGAACAGGTCTTCAAACGGGGTCCCGGCGAAGGGATTGCCATTGGCCACGCGCACCCGCTGGCGGGTGGCGATATTGACCACGGCCGGCTGCAATTGCTGGGTCAGCTCGGCAAAGCTGGCCGGCGCGCCGGCACGAGGGACCATTGCTTGCATCTGGGCAGCGTCATTCTGCGCCACCTGGGCTCCGGCGGGAATGCCGGTCAGCACTGAAACGGCCGCGCCGCCAACCAGCAGCGCACTCGTTACTCCATAGGCGTATCGCACGTGTTGCGTTTCCTCTTCAAAATCGTCTCACCCGGCAAGGGGCGCGCGGTTGATTCAAGCAGTCCAGCCTGAACCGGAATTGAATGATTCCACCAACGTCATTCAGCGCCCTTTGAACTGCCGCAGATATTCATTGTCCGGCGACAGGATGATCGTGCTGCTGCCCTTGTTGGCCTGGTTGGCGAAGGTCGCGTCATAGCTCTTCATCGCGCGGTAGAAGTCATAGAAGGACGGGTCCTTGCCAAAGGCAGCGGCGTAGATCTGCGTCGCGCGGGCTTCAGCCTCGGACGTGATCAGCTGGGCCTGCTTCTGGCCCTGGGCCTGGATCGTGGTCGCTTCCTGCTCGCGCGCGGCCTGCATCCGGGCGAAGGCGGATTCGAGCGCGCCGGCGGGCAGGTCGGCCCGCTGGATCCGCACGTCGATCACCTGGGCCCCGTATTCGCGGGCCTGCTTGTCGAGGTTCTCCTTGATCCGGATCATCGCGGCGCCGCGTTCGGCATTGAGCAGCGACTGGAAGGTGCGCTTGCCCAGTTCCTGACGCAGGACCGAGGTCATGATCGGCTGGAGCTGGCTCATCACCCGGTCGGTCGAACCGGCGGTCTTGACCATCTTGACCGGGTCGATCACCCGGAAGCGGGCATAGGCCGTCACTTCCAGCCTGAGCTGATCTGTCGAAAGCACCGTTTGCCGTTCCATCGGGAACGAGAGCAGCCGTTTGTCGATCCAGACCAGCTGTTCGACAAACGGAATGCGCCAGCTGATCCCGGCACCGGTGCTGCCGAATTCCTGGTTGGGTTTGAAGGCGTTGATCTTGCGGACCGGTTCACCCAGCCGCACCACCACCACCTGCTGGGTCTCGGGCACGATCACGATCGAGGACATGGCGACGATTGCCGCCGCGCCGACCGCGAGCACGGTGCCCTTGCTGCGTTGCCACAGGTCGCTCAGCATCACTGGCCTCCCGCAGCAGGCGCAGGATCCTGCGCACGGCGGCGCAGTTCCGGCAGCGGCAGATAGGGGGTCACGCCATTGGCTTCGACCACGACCTTGTCATTGGATGAGAGCACGCGTTCCATCGTTTCGTAATACATCCGGCGCTTGGTCACTTCGGGCGCAAGCTTGTATTCGGCATAGACCTTGTCAAAGGCCGCCGCCTCACCCTCGGCGCGGGCCAGGGTCTGCTGGGCCCAGGCCTGGGCATTGTTCTTGTCACGCTCGGCCAGCTGCTGGGCGACGTTGACCTTCTGGAAGGCGTCGGCCACCTTTTCCGGCGGGTCGGCCTTCTTGATATCGACCCCGATCACGTTGACCCCGGCGCGGTAGGCATCGAGGATGTCCTGCATCCGGCGACGGGTATTGGCTTCAAGCTGGCCGCGGCCGGTGCCGTCCCAGACCGCCTTCAGCGGCACTTCGGCCACCGACAGGCGCATCGCCGCCTCGGCCACGTCGCGCACCGTGTTCTCCGGATCGGTCGAGGCGAAGGTGAATTGCTCCAGGTTCTTGATGTTCCAGCGCACCTGATACGACAGGTCGATCAGGTTCTGGTCACTGGTCAGGACCAGGTTCTCACCCTCACCCTCGGGGATCACATCGTTGGTGACTGAGGTGAC
Source organism: Sphingomonadaceae bacterium (assembly GCA_965284665.1). GTDB lineage: Bacteria > Pseudomonadota > Alphaproteobacteria > Sphingomonadales > Sphingomonadaceae > Novosphingobium. The sequence continues at coordinate 907,900 of OZ260108.1, forward strand.
ATCGCGCGTCTGGACGTTCTGGAACGGCCAGGGCGCCGTGAAGTTCACGCCCGAACCGATCGTGCGGCTGTATTTGCCGAAGGTCGTGACGATGCCCTGCTCCTTGGGGCTGAGCTGATGGGTCGAGCTGCTGAACAGCCACAGCAGCGCCGCGCCGCCCAGGATGACCGGCCACCAGCTCTTGCCGTTGGCGCGCGGGGGGAGCGAGGGAAAACCGCCGCCACCGCCACCGCCGCCACCGGGGCCCTTCCGCTTGCTGCGGAAGATGTCCTCGATGTTCGGGGAGCGGCGCTCACCGGTATAGTCATCGGGCTTGAGCCACGGATTGCGCGGTCCTGGCGCGCCCGGCGGATCGCCCGCTGGCGTGCCATCGCCGGGCGGGGTCGCAGGCGGTTCGTTCCCGCCGCTGCCACCAGCGTTGTTTCCATTGCCCCATGGGCTCTTGCGCCCGGCCATGGCCAGCCATTGGCCTGGCCTGAAACTGCCTATTCCACTCATGCACCTCGTTATAGGAAGTGCTGGACCAAAAAACAGGGTCTCGCTGCGCTTTTTCCTTGCTAGGGGGCTGGCATCAACAAACGGAGCCTCATCTTGAGCGACAATGATGCCTTGAAGTCCCTTTTGCCGCCGCTGGCCCAGGCCCGGTTGCAGTCGCTGCAGCTGGCCGATGGCGCCGCTACCGTGATCCTCGACGCCAGCGGTTTTGACGGAATCGAGCGGGACCGGCTGGAGGCCGCCGTCAAGGAAGCGCTCGCCGCGGCACCCGGTGTCGGCGAAGTGCGCGTGGCGATGATGGCGGACAAGCCCCGCCGCCGGATCGTGGCGGTCGGATCGGGCAAGGGTGGGGTCGGCAAGTCGACCGTCTCGGCCAACCTGGCGGTCGCGCTGGCGCGGCTCGGGCGCAAGGTCGGGCTGGTCGATGCCGACATCTACGGCCCGTCACAGCCGCGCCTGCTGGGGACCGAGGGCAAGCGCCCCGATGCGCGCGAGAAGCAGCTGATCCCGGTGCCTACCGAATTCGGGGTCGGCGTGCTGTCGATGGGCAACCTGATCGAACCCGGCAAGGCGATTGCCTGGCGCGGGCCAATGGCCGGCAATGCCCTGGGCCAGCTGGTCGATGCCGATTGGGGCGCGGCCGAAATCCTGGTGGTCGATCTGCCGCCGGGCACGGGCGATGTGCAGCTGACCATGCTCCAGCGCCACAAGCCGGCCGGGGCGGTGATCGTCTCCACGCCGCAGGACCTGGCGCTGATCGACGCAACCCGGGCGATGCAGTTGTTCGAGGTTGGCCAGGTGCCGGTGATCGGCCTGGTCGAGAACATGGCCGGCTATGTCTGCCCGCACTGCGGTGAGAGCTCCGATCCCTTCGGCAGCGGCGGGGCCGAGGCGGAAGCGGCGCGGCTGGGCCATGCCTTCCTGGGCCGGATCCCGCTCGATCTGGCGATCAGGCAGGCCAGCGATGCCGGCGTGCCGCCCGCCGCCGGCGAAGGCCCGCAGGCCGAGGCTTTCCTGGCGCTCGCGCGGCGCGTCGCGACCTGGCTGGACAACAGCTGATGCAGCTTTCGCGGCGGGGCATTCTGATCGGAGCCGGGGTGGCCGGCGGCCTGCTGGTCGCCTGGGCGCTGACCCCGCGCCGGTTCGATCCGCCGCTCGCTGCAAGCGAGGGTGAGCAGGTGTTCAACGCCTGGCTGCGCATTGGCCGCGACGGGGTGGTCACGGTAGCCGTGCCCGATCTCGAAATGGGTCAGGGCATCACCACGCAGATCGCGCAGATCGTGGCGGTGGAACTGGGGGCGGACTGGCGGCAGATCGCGGCCCAGCCGGCGCCGGTCAGCGGGGCCTATGCCAATGCACCGCTCGCCGCGCAGTGGCGCAGCCTGTGGATGCCGCTGCTGCCGGATCTGGCCGCAGGGGAGGACAGCACGCTGGCCAAGCGCTTTGGCGAGCGCGAGGCCTTCATGGTCACGGCCGACGGCAGCGGCCTGGCTGCACACGAAGACGCAGCGCGGGCCGCCGCGGCCGCCGCCCGCGCCATGCTGTCAATGGCAGCGGCCGAGCGCTGGGATGTCGCCTGGGAGGAGTGCGAGGCCAAGGACGGCTTCGTGACTCACGGCAAGCAGCGCGCCAGCTTCGCCGAACTGGTCGATGAAGCGATCGCATTCGATCCGCCCGATCCGCCAGTGCTGCGTCCGGCCCCGGTGGCGGAGCGCGCGGTCGATCAACCGGAAGGCGCGCAGCCCAGATTCCCGCGGCTCGATCTGCCGGCCAAGGTCGATGGCGGTTATGCCTTTGCCGGCGACGTGCGGCTGCCCGACATGGTCTTCGCCGCGATCCGCCATGCGCCGCAGGGTGAGGCCCGGCTCGGCACTTATGCTGCAAAAAATGCTGCACCGGTAAAAGGCATGCTGCAACTGGTTGAAGGCCCGGATTGGCTGGCTGCCGTGGCGCGGGACTGGTGGTCGGCCGAGCGTGCCTTGACGCTGATTGCACCCAATTTTGCTGCGCAGCAAAAGCCGGATAGCGCGGCGATCGAGCGGCTGCTTGGCGATGCGCTGCGCAGCGGCGCGGCGACGACAATCGCCGAGCTTGGCGATGCCGATACGCTGCGCGCGCCCTTCGATCTGGCGCGGCTCTATCGGATTGCCCCGGCGCTGCATGCCCCGCTTGAAACCGCCAGCGCGACTGCCCGGGTCAGCGATGACCGGGTCGAGCTGTGGGTGGCGAGCCAGGCTCCGCAGGCGACGCGCCAGGCCGTGGCCGCAGCATTAGATCGGTCGCTCGATGACGTGGTACTTTATCCCGCCCCAGCCGGCGGCAGTTTTGATGCGCGGCTCGATACGCCGCATGCCGCCGAAGCCGCAATCATTGCGCGCGAAGTGGGCAAGCCGGTGCAATTGACCTGGTCGCGCTGGCAAGAGGCGGTCCGCGACTTGCCGCGCGCGCCGGCACAGGCAGCGCTGGCTGCGCAGACCGGCCCGGATGGCGGGCTGACCGCGCTGAAAGTGCGGGTCGCCATGCCCGGCACCACGCCCGAGTTCGGCGCCCGGCTGTTTGACGGACAGGAGCCGCTGGTCGCGCGCGCTGCGCAGGAGCGGGCCGACCCGCTTGGCCTGGCTGGCTGCCTGCCGCCTTACACGATCCCGCATCTGATGGTTGAGCACGTCCCCGTCGCCCTGCCGCTGTCAACCGGGCGGCTGCGCGGCAATGCCGCTGCGCTCGGCTGCTTCCTGATCGAGACCTTTGTCGATGAACTGGCCGCGCGGTCGGGCCGCGAAGGGCTTTCCTATCGCATGGCCATGCTGGGGCAGGACATCCGCCTCGCCACCTGCCTGCAGCGCGCCGCGACGCTGGCCGAATGGAGCGGCGGACACGGCGGGTCCGGCCAGGGCCTCGCCTGTCACCGCATGACGCTGAACGATCGTGAGGGCCGCATCGCGCTGGTCGCCTCCGCCCGGCGCGACGAGCGCGGGATCCGGGTCGACAAGCTGACCGCCGTGCTCGACATCGGCCGGATCGTGAACCTCGATATCGCCCGCCAGCAGGTCGAAGGCGGGCTGCTGTTTGGGCTGGGCCTGGCCCGCGGGCAGACCACGGCCTATGCCGATGGCCTGCCGCTGTCCGGACGGCTCAGCCAGCTCGGTCTGCCGCTCCTGGCGGATTGCCCGGAGATCGAGGTTGAATTCATCGAGAGCGGCGCGCCGCCGTTCGATCCGGGCGAACTGGGCGTCGCCGTCGCCGCTCCGGCCATTGCCAACGCGCTTTTCTCTGCGGGTTCGACCCGCATGCACACCTTGCCGCTTACCGGGGAACTTGCATGAACCTGCCTGCCGGCCACCCGCCTGTCGTCGCGCCGAAGGTTGGCGTGCTGTTGGTCAACCTTGGCACGCCCGATGCGCCGACGCCAAAGGCCGTTCGCCGCTACCTCAAGGAATTTCTCTCCGATCCGCGCGTTGTGGAAATTCCCAAGCTGGTCTGGTGGCCGATCCTCAACGGGATCATCCTCAATGTCCGGCCAAAAAAATCGGCCCATGCCTATGCCCAGGTCTGGGGCCCGGACGGCTCGCCGCTGGCATCGATCACCAAGGCCCAGGCCGAAGCGCTGCAGGAACAGCTCGGCCCGGGCATCACGGTCCGTTGGGCGATGCGCTATGGCAATCCGGCGATGGGCAAGGTCCTCGCTGAAATGAAGGCGGCGGGCTGCGAGCGGATCCTCGTAGCTCCGCTCTATCCGCAATATTCGGGCGCAACGACGGCGACGGTGATCGACGAACTGGGCAAGCAGCTCGCGGCCATGCGCTGGCAGCCCAGCACCCGCACCCTTCCGCCCTATTACGACGATCCGCTGCACATCACCGCGCTGCGCGATGATCTGGCCCGCCAGCTCCGCGCGCTGCCCTTTGTGCCAGAAGTGCTGCTGCTGTCCTTCCACGGCATGCCCGAGCGGACGCTGCACCTGGGCGATCCCTACCATTGCCAGTGCCGCAAGACCGCGCGGGTCGTTGGTGAAGCGCTCAAGGCCGATTTTCCGGACCTGCGGGTGGAAACCAGCTTCCAGTCGCGGTTTGGCCGGGCCAAGTGGCTGGAGCCCTATACCGAAGACACGCTGACCGCGCTCGCGACCGGCGGGATCAAGCGCCTCGCGATCGCCGCGCCGGGCTTTTCGGCCGACTGTCTGGAAACCCGCGAGGAGCTGGCAATCCGCGGGCGCGAGGTGTTCGAGGAGGCCGGGGGGCTTGAATTTGCCGCGCTCGATTGCCTTAATACGTCACATGCGGGGATGGCCATGCTCGAGGCGCTGGTGCGGCGCGAGCTTGGGGGATGGATTTAATCGTTCGATTAAGTTACATCGCTGTCAGTAACGCCCAAAGGACCCCCCCATGGCCACGCTTGCACCCGAAGCTCCGAAGTTTACCCACTGGAACCAGTCGCTACCTAAGGATGCCCTGGCGCATATCCCGGGTGAGGACGGCTGGCCGATCCTGGGCAATACATTGGAACTGCTGGCGGACCCGTCCGCCTTCGGGAACCGGATGCGCGCCAAGTACGGTGATATCTACCGCAACAACAGCTTTGGCCGGCGCGGCGTGATCATGTTCGGCGCCGACGCCAATGAGCTGGTGCTGTTCGATCGTGACAAGATCTTCTCGTCCGAGCAGGGCTGGGGCCCGGTGCTCGACCTGCTGTTCCCGCGCGGGCTGATGCTGCTCGATTTCGATCACCACCGCGCCGATCGCCGCGCGCTGTCGATCGCCTTCAAGCCTGGGCCGATGCGGCACTATTCGGGCGCGCTCAACGCCGGGATTTCCGCCCGGGCCGAGGAATGGCGCGGGCAGGAAATTCTGTTCTATCCGGCGATCAAGCAGCTGACGCTGGACCTGGCGGCGGACAGCTTCCTGGGCGTGCCGCTGGGGCCGGAAGCCGATGCGATCAACAAGGCCTTTGTCGACATGGTCCAGGCCTCGATCGGCGTGGTCCGCAAGCCCTTGCCCTTCACCGCGATGGGTCGCGGTGTGGCCGGCCGCAAGTTCCTGCTCGATTACTTCACCCGCGAAACGCTTAAGCGCCGCGAGGCTGGCGGCGGCCAGGACATGTTCAGCCAGTTCGCCACCGCCACGCGCGAGGATGGCGGCCTGCTGCCGGTCGACGAAGTGGTCGATCACATGATCTTCCTGATGATGGCGGCGCATGACACCATCACCAGTTCGGCCACTTCGCTGGTCTGGCTGCTGGCCAAGAACCCCGAATGGCAGGACAAGCTGCGCGCTGAAATCCTGGCCGTGACTGGCGGGGAAGGGCGGCCATTGTCCTATGACGATCTCGGCAAGCTGGAGCTGACCGAGATGGCCTTCAAGGAAGCGCTGCGGCTGATCCCGCCGGTGCCCTCGCTGCCGCGCCGCGCGCTCAAGGACTTTACCTTCAAGGGCGTGCGCGTGCCGGCTGGCACCCCCGTTGGCATCAGCCCGGCGGCGGTCCACATGGAGGAAGAGCACTGGCCCGAACCGGCTAGGTTCGATCCCATGCGCTTCACGCCCGAACAGGTCGCGGGGCGGCACAAGTACGCCTGGGTCCCCTTCGGCGGCGGGGCGCACATGTGCCTGGGGCTGCACTTTGCCTTTATGCAGGTGAAGGTGCTGATGGCCCACCTGCTTAGCCGCTACCAGATCGAGATCGCGCCCGGTTACGAGCCGCAGTGGCAACCCTGGCCGATCCCCAAGCCCAAGGACGGGCTGAAGGTTACCTTCAAGCCGGTCTAGTCGGCTCTCGGCAGGTACTTAACCGGATCGAGCGCGACGCGGTTCCGCCGGACTTCGAAGTGGAGCTGCGGCTCGGTCGCCAGCCCGGTCTCGCCCACCAGCCCCACGCGCTCGCCGGCCTTGACCTTGTCGCCATCCTTGACCGTGATCTTGTCGAGGAACGAATAGGTCGTGGTCCAGCGTCCACCGTGATGGATGATCACGGTCAGGCCATATTCCTTCGGCCCCTGTGCGGCGTAGATCACCGTCCCGGCGGCAGCGGCGCGGGCAGCGGTGCCGATGTCGGCCTTGATGTCGATCCCGTCATGGAAGGCCTTGCTTCCGCCGCGCGCGGCAAAGGCGCGGCGAATCTCGCCTTTGACCGGCCAGGCAAACCGCGCGGGCGGCTGGGCCAGGGTCTTGGGCGCTCCGGGGGCGGGGCCGGGATCGGGTGCCATTTTTGGCGTTGCACCTGGCGCGGGGCTGGCGGCAACTGCGGGCGGTGGCGGCGCCCTGGTGATGGTCGGGATCACCAGCTTCTGCCCGGCCTTGACCGGCTTCTTCGGGTCGAGGCCGTTGGCAGCAGCAATCGCCGACCAGGCCACGCCATAGTCGAGCGCAATGCCAAGCCCGGTCTCGTCTTCCTTGACCGTGTGGGTGCGGCGGCGCGGGATCACCAGCTTTTGCCCGGCGCGGACGGTATAGGGGGCCTTCAGGCCATTGGCCTCGATGATCAGAATGCGGGGGACTTCAACTCGGTTGGCGATCCCGCCCAGGGTCTCGCCCGATTTCACGACATATTCGGTCGCGGTTTTGGGATCGTCCTCAGCCAGCAGCGGGGCGGCGGCCAGCACCGCCAGGGCCAGTGCAAGACCGGCCCGCACCATCAGGCGAAGCGCCCCGCCAGCTCGGCAAGTGAGGCTTCGTGCGTCAGGTCAAGCTGCAAGGGGGTTACCGCCACAAAGCCATCCTGGATTGCCTCAAGATCGGTCGCATGACCGGGGGTATGTTCTATCCCATCCAGACCGAACCAGAAATAGCGGTAGCCGCGCGGGTCCACACCTTCGACAATCGTCCCGCGCGAATAGTCGTGGAAGCCCTGGCGGACCACGCGGATGCCTTTGACCTGATCGGCCGGAAGCGCCGGGAAGTTGACATTGACCAGCGTGCGCGGCGCGAACGGCAGGTCAAGCAGCGGGGCGATGACCTTGGCCCCCCAGGCCTCGGCAGCGCCAAACGGCACGGCATCGCCCATGCCTTCGCTGGCGTAGACCTGGCTCAATGCGATCGAGCGGATGCCGGCCAGCGCGCCTTCGATGGCGGCCGAGACCGTGCCTGAATAGGTCACGTCATCGCCCAGATTGGCGCCGCGATTGACGCCCGACAGGATCAGGTCAGGCGCCTCAGGCATGACCTCGCGCAGGCCCATCATCACCGCATCGGTCGGCGTGCCTGAGACAGAGAACCGCCGTTCATCGTGCTGGCGCAGCCGCACCGGGCGCGAGAGGGTGAGCGAGTGGCCCGCGCCGGACTGTTCCTCGGCCGGGGCGACAATCCAGATGTCGTCGGAGAACTGCCGCGCGATCGCCTCCAGCACGGTCAGGCCGGGGGCGAAGATGCCGTCGTCATTGGTGAGGAGGATGCGCATCAAGCCGGCACCAGCCGGTCGATCCCGCCCATATAGGGCAGCAGCGCCGACGGAATTTCAACCGAACCGTCTTCCTGCTGGTAATTCTCCAGCACGGCCACCAGCGTGCGACCAACCGCCAGGCCCGAGCCGTTAAGCGTGTGCACGAATTCCGGCTTGGCCTTGTCCCCCGCCGGGCGATAGCGCGCGTTCATCCGGCGGGCCTGAAAATCTCCGCAGTTGGATATCGAGCTGATCTCGCGATAGGCGTTCTGCCCGGGCAGCCAGACCTCAAGGTCAAAGGTCTTCTTCGCGGTAAAGCCCATGTCCCCGGCGCAGAGCAGGACCTTGCGATAGGGCAACTCCAGCGCCTGCAGGATCGATTCCGCCGCAGCGGTCATCCGCTCATGCTCGGCCTCGGACTGGTCGGGTGCGCAGATCGTGACCAGCTCGACCTTCTCGAACTGATGCTGGCGGATATAGCCGCGCGTATCCTTGCCCGCCGCGCCCGCTTCGCTGCGGAAGCAGGGGGTCAGCGCGGTCAGCCGCAGCGGCAGGCTCGCGCCATCCAGAATCTGTTCCCGTACGGAGTTGGTCAGCGAGACCTCGGCTGTCGGGATCAGCCAGCGGCCATCGGTGGTCCGGAAATTGTCCTCGGCAAATTTGGGCAGCTGGCCCGTGCCAAACAGCGATTCCTCGCGCACCAGCAGCGGCGTCGCGCATTCGACATGACCGTTCTGGACCGTCTGCTGGTCCAGCATGAACTGGCCGAGCGCGCGCTGGAGCCGGGCCATCTGGCCGCGCAAGAAGGTGAAGCGCGCACCGGAAATCGCCGCGCCCGTCTCGAAATCGAGGCCCAGTGCCGGTCCCAGGTCGGCGTGCTCCCTGGGCGCGAAGTTGAACTGGCGCGGCGTGCCCCAGCGGCTCACCTCGACGTTCTGCGCTTCGTCCTCACCATCGGGTACGGTTGGATCGGGCAGGTTGGGCAGTCGCGCCAACATCTCGTTGATTTCAGATTGAAGTTCGGCTTCTTCCTGTTCGAAGAGGCGTAGCGATTCCTTTATCCAAGAAACCTCTTCCTTGAGATTATCTGCGCGAGAATGGTCTCCTCTCGCTAATGCAGCGCCAATTTCTTTTGAGGCTTCATTTCGGCGATTCTGCAACTCTTGCCGCTTCGTGAGACTCGATCTCAACGCAGCATCTCGAGGAATGATGGCAAACGCCGCTGGATCAAAGCCGCGACGCATAAGAGCGTCATCGAACAGATCAGGGTGGTCCCGGATAAACTTGATATCATGCATAGCGCGCGCGCTATGCCGCTTGCCCCGCCGCTGCGCAACATTCCCATTACCTTCACCCTGAACTTGTTTCAGGGTCCATCTGGCAGCCAAAGCCGGCGCGCAGTGAAATTGAGCGCCGCCGAGCCGAAAGGTCCTGCCCCGCAGCTGCCTTTGCCCGACGGCACAATGGACCCTGGAACTAGTTCAGGGTGACGGCAGGTGGTGAATGACTGTGCTGGGGAAGTGGTGGGCGCGACAGGGATTGAACCTGTGACCCCACCCGTGTGAAGGGTGTGCTCTACCGCTGAGCTACGCGCCCACTTCCAGCCAAAGGCCGCAAGGGCCGTTCAGCGATCGAAGCGCGCCCTTAGAAGGGCGCGCGCGAATTGACAAGCGGGGAAAGCCGGATAGAGGCGCGAGGCATGAGCGAAGAAACACCAGCAACGCCCGAAGCCACCCCCGCTGCCGCCGGTCCGGATGTGCCGCCCAATCGGCTGGCGATCAGCCCGCGCAGCCCGCACTTCAATCAGGACGTGCTGATGCGCGGCGTCGGCATCCGTTTCAAGGGCGTGGTGCGCACCAATATCGAGGAATACTCGATCTCCGAAGGCTGGGTGCGGGTGCAGGCCGGCAAGACCATGGACCGCCACGGCCAGCCGCTGACGATCAAGCTCAACGGACCGGTTGAAGCCTGGTTCGAGGACCTGGGCGACAATCCGCCGGTGGCGAAGGCCTAGGCTGTATCGACATTCAGAGGATTCCCAAACGGGATGATGTCTGATTCATGGGTTTCCGCAGTTTGCGGAGGCGTCATGGGGATCAAGCGTTACGAGTTGAGCGAGGCGCAGTGGCGTCGGATCGAAGCGATGCTTCCGGGCAAGGAGAGCGATCCGGGTCGGACGGCTGCGGATAATCGCTTGTTTATCAATGGCGTCTTGTGGGTGCTGCGATCCGGCGCGCGCTGGTCGGACCTGCCCGAGCGTTACGGCAAGTACAAGACCGTGCACAAACGCTTCACCCGGTGGGCGCGTGCCGGGGTTTGGGAGGGCATCTTCGCACTGCTCGCCCGCGACCGCGACAACGAGTACCTGATGATCGACAGTTCGATCGTGCGCGCCCATGCCCAAGCGGCAACGGGCCAAAAAGGGGGGCGTGCGACCAGGCTCTGGGGCGCTCCCGAGGAGGACTGACCTCCAAGTGGCACATCGCGGTCGATACACTCGGTCGCCCAGTGCGCTTCATCCTGACTGGCGGCAACGCCAGCGATCCCAAGCTGGGCATCCCGCTCCTGACCGGCCTCCCCGCCCGGCACGTGCTGGCGGACAAAGCCTACGACACCTACGCAATCCTCGACTTTGTCGAGGCTTCCGGCGCTCAGCCGATCATCCCGCAGCGCGTCTGCATGCCTCGCAAACGCGCCTTCGATCCGGTCAAGTACAAGCTGCGCAATCGCATCGAGCGGACCATCGGAAGGCTCAAGCAGCTCCGCCGCATCGCCACCAGATACGACCGCATCCCGCAGAACTATCTCGCCAGCCTATGCCTCGCAGCTCTCAGCTTCTGGTGCTGAATGTCGATTCAACCTAGATCCCAAGCTCGCGCTTGATGATCGCGGCGATGGCATCCCCGTCGTGCTCGGCCAGTTCGAACTTGGCGGCCTTTGCGGGCTTTTCGGCCTTGGCCAGCGTCACGTCGCGCAGCAGCCGCTCGTTCTTCTTGGGCTTGGCCGCATAGATGAAGCCGGCCAGCGGCCAGTGGGTCGCGCCCAGCGCCTGACTGGGGCCGTACCAGACGCGTACCGCGCTCCAGTCGTTGTCCTCCGAGACGTCGACCGCCCGGACATTGTCCTCGATCTGGCCGCGGCGGCCGTTGATCGGGCTCCAGTTGGCATGGCGGATCAGCACGGTGCGCGAATCGATCACCTTGCTGACGGCGGCAACGTGGCCCAGGCGCGAATTGCCGTTGGGACGGAAGGCCATGACCGCGCCGACCTTCGGCTTGTAGCCACGGGCATAGCGCCCCTCGGCCTGGTCCCACCAGGTATGGGCATCGCCGTAGATCCGGATGCCGGAAACCTGGCGCGCATAGGGCACGCATTGCAGGTAGGGCGGCAGGTCATCAATCGCTGCACCGCCGGCATCGCGGTCATCGATATCGATGGTGCGGGCGTGGACCGGGCCGGTGGCCAGGGCAAGCAGCAGCGCGGCGGGAAGAAGCGAACGGAGCGAAACCATGACCGCGTTCTGGCCGATTACGGTTAATCCGGCGCTGCTGGCTATGGTTAACGCCGCGGTAACGACCAACCGTGCGGCTTGCAAATTGTTGCCGGAACGGTCAGGGCTGGCGGCGTGAAACTCCCCCAGGTCATCATCATCGGGCGCCCGAACGTCGGCAAGTCCACGCTGTGGAACCGGCTGGTCGGCAAGAAGCTCGCGCTGGTCGACGATCAGCCGGGCGTCACGCGCGACCGCCGCTTTGGCGAGGCGCACCTGCTCGGCCTCGATTTCACGATCGTCGATACCGCCGGCTGGGAGGACGAGGACGAGAATACGCTGCCGGGCCGGATGCGCCAGCAGACCGAGGCGGCGCTGGTCGGCGCCGACGTCGCACTGTTCGTGATCGATGCCCGTGCCGGCCTGACCCCGCTCGACGAGGAAATTGCCCGGCACCTGCGCCAGTGCGACGTGCCGATCGTGCTGGTGGCCAACAAGGCCGAAGGCAAGACCGGCGATCACGGGATCTACGAGGCGTTCTCGCTGGGTCTGGGTGATCCAGTGCCGCTCTCGGCCGAACACGGCCAGGGCATGGCTGACCTGTTCGAGGCGCTGCTGCCGCATCTTAACGAGCGCCAGCTCGAAATGGACGCCGAGGCAGCCATTGCGGCCGAGCTGGACGACGAGGAAGAGTACGACCCCAAGGCGATCCTCAAGCTCGCCATTGTCGGGCGCCCCAATGCCGGCAAGTCGACCCTGATCAACCGCTTCCTGCAGGAAGACCGGCTGCTGACCGGGCCGGAAGCCGGGATCACGCGCGATTCGATTGCGATTGACTGGACCTGGCACGATCCCGCCAGCGGTGAGGACCGGCCGGTGCGGCTGATCGACACCGCCGGCATGCGCAAGAAGGCGCTGGTGGTCGACAAGCTGGAGAAGCTGGCCGTGGCCGATGCTCGCCATGCCATCGACTTTGCCGAAGTGGTCGTGCTGCTGCTCGATGCAACGCGCGGCCTGGAACACCAGGACCTCAAGATCGCCAGCATGGTGCTCGAAGAGGGCCGGGCGCTGATGATCGCGATCAACAAGTGGGACGTGGCCGAGGATGCCTCGGGCCTGTTCAACGGGATTCGCAAGGCGCTCGATGACGGCCTGAGCCAAGTCAAGGGCCTGCCGCTGCTGGCGGTTTCGGCCCGCACCGGCAAGGGGCTGGACGATCTGATCCGCGCCGCCTTCGAACTGCGCGATGCCTGGTCCAAGCGCGTGCCGACCGCTGCGCTCAACCGCTGGTTTGACGATGCCCTGGCCAAGAACCCGCCGCCCGCACCCGGCGGCCGCCGGATCAAGCTGCGCTATATCACCCAGGCCAAGACCCGCCCGCCGGGCTTCGTGCTGTTCGGGACGCGGCTGGACGAGCTGCCGGCGAGCTACCAGCGCTATCTAGTCAATGGCCTCAGGCGCGAGCTGGGCTTCGATGCCGTGCCGGTGCGGCTGATGCTGCGCAGCCCGAAGAACCCCTTCGGGAAGAAGTAGGCCTTCGGGCCGGCAAGTGCGGGTTTAGCTGCCCGCCGGTTCGCTCTGCAGCTGGATATAGTTCTGCAGCCCCATCCGCGCGATCATCTCGAACTGGGTTTCGAGGAAATCGACGTGCTCTTCCTCGCTGGCGAGGATCGAGCGGAACAGGTCGCGGCTGACGAAATCGTGGACCGTTTCGCAGTGCGCGATCGCGGCGCGCAGATCGGGGATCGCATCGTGCTCCAGCGCCAGGTCGGCCTTGAGGATTTCCTCGACATTTTCGCCGATCCGCAGCTTGCCCATGTTCTGGAAATTGGGCAGCCCTTCCAGGAACAGGATCCGTTCGGCCACCTGGTCGGCGTGCTTCATCTCGTCAATCGATTCGTGGCGCTCATGCTCGGCGAGCTTCTTGATCCCCCAGTTGTCGAGCATGCGGTAATGCAGCCAGTACTGGTTGACCGCGGTCAGCTCGTTGAACAGGACCTTGTTGAGGAATTCGATGACCTTTTTATCGCCCTTCACGGCGTATTCTCCCGGGAGGTTGGAGGGGGTGTTGTCGGGCGCGATTATGCGCTGCCTTGCACCCCCAGGGCAAGCCCGAATTCCTTGAATTTCTGCGGCTTTTGCGTCACATTCGCAAGTGCGTGATGCTGCACTTGCAAGGCACTCGCATCAAGCGGTCTGCAAGCCTTCGGTGCTGGCCTTGGTGCGCTCTTCGATCAGCAGTTCGGCCGCCTCGTCAAGGCATTGGCCGCATTGCGGGCGGCAACCGAGCGCTTCGTAAACGGCATCGGGATCGCCCGGGCAGCGGCGTGCCGCTTCGCGCAGTTCGCTGTCTCGGATGGCATTGCAGACGCAGATGTACATCAGCGACTCCCGGTGGCTTCGACTCGTTAATAATGCGAATCGTTCGCAATCACAAGAGGCGCTTGAACGGCAGGGGCTGGCCCTCGGTCAGCGATCGCCACAGCCATTCGACCGGGCCCTGCCGGAAGCGCTCCAGCCAAGGCATGCTCCAGGCCAGCATGACCGCCCAGCCAAGCAGCACGAACCACCATTGCTGCGCGGCACCGACCCGTCCGACCAGCCCCAGACCCCAGCCAAAGAAGCAGAAGGCCATGACCAGCGAGGTCAGCAGGTAATTGCTGAGCGCCATCCGCCCGGCGGCGCGCAGCCGCTCGCCCAGCCGGGTCGGGAGCAGGGCGGGGGCGGCCAGCACCAGCAGCGCCGCCCAAGCCAGGGTCAGCGCGAGGTGCTGCGGCCCGGCCGGGCCGACGAACAACTCGAACATGGCCTCTGGCGGAAAGCCGCGGCTCCAGCCCCACCAGGCCTGGGCGAGGGCGAGCGGCAGACCGACGGCCAGGCCGGCCCAAGCCGGCTGCCACAGCTTTGCGCGCGGCCAGCCACCGGTGAAGAAGCCGCTGCGGTAGAGCGCCATGCCCAGCAGCATCATCGGCACCGTCTCACCAATCGACAGCAGGGTAATCTGGAAGGGCCGGTAGAGCGTGTCGGTGAAGCGCTCGGTCAGCATGGTCCAATAGGGTTGGCGCAGCACTTCGACCTGGTTGTGCGCCTCGGCCGAGATCGCGGCGAACTGCCCCAGCACCGCCGCCCGCGTCGCCGGATCGGCCGTGCCGGCGTGGACGGCCTCGGCCGCGGTCAGGCTTGACCAGCCAGCCAGGGCAAAGGCGCCGTGCCACAGCGCAAAGCCGGAGAGTGCCAGCGCCACCATCTGCCGGACCGACAAGTGCCGCAGCGCCAGCACGAAGGGCGCGAGCAGGGCATAAAGCATCAGGATATCCCCGCTCCACAGCAGCAACTGGTGGGCGTAGCCGATCAGCAGCAGCCAGCCGAGCCGGTGCAGTTGCACAGTGCCGCCATCCGCTCCCGCCCCGTCGCGCCGATCCACGAACAGCAGCATCGAGGCCCCGAACAGCAGGGTGAACAGGCCGCGCATCTTGCCTTCGAAAAGGACCAGCCCGGCGGCAAAGGCAAGCCCGTCGGCTGGGCTGGCAGGTCCGAGCAGGCCCGGGCTGAGCGTGGCCGAAGGGCCGCCCGCAAAGCCGGCAATGTTGATCGTCAGGATGCCGAGCACGGCAATCCCGCGCACCAGATCCAGCGCGGCGATCCGATCAGGCGCCGCGCTGCCGCTCATCTCAGCCTTTGACGGCGATGCAGGTCTGGCCGCTGGCAGTCAGACGTTCACAGGCGGCGCGGGCTGCTGCTTCGCTGGCGAAGCCGCCGGCCTGGAGCTTGGTCACGGCGCCGGCCTTGACGTTGAGGCGCGGCTTGCCGGCGAGTTCGGGGCGGCCCTTCAGCCGGTTCCACAGCGCATCGGCGTTGGCGGGCTGGCCAAAGGCGCCCAGCTGGATTCGCCACGGCCCTGGAGCGGCTGGGGCAGGGGCCGCAGCCGGCGCGGGAGCCGGCCGAGCCGGGGCCGCAGCGGGCGGAGCTGCGGCGAGGGCAGGTGGAACGCCCTGCCGCACGGTCACCGGCCGGGTAGCGACCGGGCGGGCATAATCCGCTCCTGCCGTCGCCGGGCTGTCGCCAGCCGCCCGGCTGGCGGCGCTGGCAGCGTCGTTCGCCTGGGCCGGGCTGACGTTGCGCATGGCGACCGTTGCGACCGGAGCCGGACCGGTCGGCACGGTAGCGCCTAGATCGGCCGCTGCCATCTGGCGCGCCCGCGTCGCATCGGCCTGACTGCGCAGTTCGGCGGCGAGTTCGACCGCCTGCTGGCGCTGGGCCATCGGGACGTGCTGGTCCATCTGCGCCAGCGCCGAAGCTGCCTGGGCCAGGCCGGCCTGCTGTGCCAGGCTGACCAGGGCATAGGCCCGGACCCAGTCCTTGCCGACGATATCGCCGTTGAAGTGCCCGATCCCCAGCAGGTACTGCGCGCGCGGATCGCCGCGATCGGCTGCCGCGCGGATAAAGGGCAAGGCCTGGGTGCGCTGGCCGCGCTGGAACAGCAGCAGGCCGTAATTGTCGCTCGCCTGGATATGACCGAGGGCAGAGGCCCGGCCAAACAGCGCCTCGGCCCGGGCCAGGTCCTGTTTCACGCCGTTGCCCAGTTTGTAGGCCTGGGCCAGGTTGAACATGGCATCGGCATCGCCCTTGGCCGCCTCGACCTGCCAGGCCTTTACGGCGGCAGGAAAATCTCCGCGCGTCCAGGCATCTACGCCAGCCCGTGTATCAGCGAGAATCGGGCTCGAAGCAGCAATTGCAACGCCGCCAAGTCCGACCAGAAGAAAATTCTTGAAACCCATTTGCGACACCCCGACTTCGCCCGGCGCTTAAGGCGGCAAGGGCATAATTTGCCCGCCTGCCCCGCTGCCCCGCGACGCGTTCCACTTAACTGACATAGTAAAGCACCGGTTAGCAAAGAATTTATGGGCGCATTTCAGCCGATGTCCGCTGATCGCCCGTGCGGCGCGTTAACCCAAAATTAGGAACGTTCTGCGATCCCCCGGACCAAGGTCATTTTGACCGTAGTGGCATTTCGCAGGGGGAATTGGCTTTGCGCGTACTGGCTTTGGCATCGCAGAAGGGCGGATCCGGCAAGACTACCTTGTCCGGGCACCTCGCCGTCCAGGCACAGCGCGCCGGCGCTGGTCCGGTCGTGCTGATCGACATCGACCCGCAGGGTTCGCTGGCGGACTGGTGGAACGAGCGCGAGGATGAATATCCCGCTTTCGCCCAGACTACCGTGGCGCGCCTCGCGAGCGATCTGGCAGTCCTGCGCCAGCAGGGCTTCAAGCTGGCGGTGATCGATACGCCCCCGGCCATCACCATGGCGATCCAGTCGGTGATCTCGGTCGCCGAGCTGATCGTCGTCCCGACTCGCCCCAGCCCGCACGATCTGCGCGCCGTCGGTGCCACGGTCGACCTGTGCGAACGCGCCGGCAAGCCGCTGATCTTCGTGGTCAACGCCGCTACCCCCAAGGCCAAGATCACCTCGGAAGCCGCTGTCGCGCTGTCGCAGCATGGCACCGTTGCTCCGGTTACCCTGCACCACCGGACCGACTTTGCCGCCTCGATGATCGATGGCCGCACCGTGATGGAAGTCGAACCCAACGGCCGCTCCGCCCAGGAAGTGGTCGCGCTGTGGAACTATATTTCCGACCGCCTCGAAAAGAACTTCCGCCGGACCGTCTTTGCCGCGCCGACCTCGGTTTCGATGATGCCGGGTGCAGCGGGCCGTCCGGCCGGTGGTTTCGGCCGCCGCGTGGCTGGTTCGTAAGCGCAGAGGTCCTGGGGGCATGTCCGAACCCAAATCCTTCGCTTCGCTTTCGCCGACGCTGCTGGCCCGTAAGGGCGGCGCGCGCCCGGCGATGCGCCCGCAGCTCGGCCCGATCGGCGGCGATGCCCTGGCGCGCCAGCTTGACGATCTCGGGTGGAACGACATGGGCCACGACGCCGACGACGCTCCGCAGCACAGCGCCGAAGTGGTCTCGATTGCGCCCGATTCGCTCGCTCCGGTCTATGCACCGGTGCCCGAAGTGGTCCGTCAGCGCAGCGAAGTGGCCCGCCGGGTCAGCGCTGAACGCCGCTCGGCCCTGGCCGATGGCCGCCGTGCCGCCTTTACGCTGCGCGTCGATGCCGAACGCCACCTCAAGCTGCGGCTGGCCTGTGCGGTGCGTAACCGCAGCGCCCAGCAGCTCGTGACCGAAGCGCTCGACAAGCTGCTCGATGAATTGCCCGACGTCGCCGATCTCGCCGCGCAGGTCGCGCGCCGGCCCAACTGATTGTGAAAGAGGGGAGAATTCCCATGTTCGCCAGCATCAACCGCACCAAGCTCGTACCGCTCGGCATGACCGGGGCCCTCGCCCTGGCAATCGCCGCCTCGGCCGGCTTCAGCGAGGATGTCGTCGCCAAGCAGGCGCCCGACAAGACCGCCGCTGCCGCGCAGTCCGCGCTCAGCAAGGGGCAGGTCGACAAGGCGATCGAACTGGCCGAAGTGCTGGTTGCGGCGAGCCCGCGTGAACCGTCCTATCGCGCTCTTCTGGCCCATGCCTATCTCAAGGCTGGCCGTTTCCAGTCGGCCTCGGCGACCTTCGACGATGCCATGACGCTGGGTGACAACAGCGCCAAGACCGCGCTGGGCCTGGCGCTGTCCTATTCCGCCGCTGGCCGCAATCGCGATGCCGTGGCAATCCTCGATGACTGGCGCGATGCCATTCCGGCGGCTGACCTGGGCCTGGCCCTGGCCCTGGCCGGGGAGCCGACCCGCGGCAGCGCGGTGCTCGCCGATGCGCTGCGTAATGGTGAAAATACGCCTAAGCTGCGCCAGAACTTGGCCTATGCCTATGCCCTCGATGGCCGCTGGCGCGAAGCCCGCATCATGATGATGCAGGATGTTCCGGCTGGCGAAATCGACGCCCGGATCAGCGACTGGGCCGCCAAGACCCGTCCCGAAGACTATCAGGTCCGTGTTGCCGGTCTGCTCAATGCACCGGTGCGCAGCGATCCGGGCCAGCCGGCCCGCCTGGCGCTCAACACCAGCCCGGTGACCGAGCAGCTTGCTGCCCAGACCGCCGCGGTCGAGCCGGTGCAACAGGTTGCGGTGGCCGCTCCGGCTGCCGAACTGCCGCCGGTTGCCCCGGCTGAACCGGTTGCCGCGCTTGCCAGCTACACTCCGGTCGCCGCCGCCACTGCCGCCGAACCGGCTCCGGTCCCGGCGCCGAGCAAGTTTGCCGCGGCCTTTGCCGAACCGGCCGCTGCCCCTGCTCCGACCCCGGTGGCCGATGGTTCGGGCATGGCCTTCATTTCGCAGCCGGTGGTCCAGGCCGTGCCGGCCCGCCAGTATCGCGCGCCGCGCGCCGTGGCCGTCGCTCCGGTTCGCAGCGCGCCGCGCCGCGTCGCCTATGCCGCGCCGATCCCGACCAATGCGCCGGGCACCTACATGGTGCAGCTTGGCAGCTTCTTCACCGAGCAGGGCGCTCGCCGCGCCTGGGGCATCTATACCGCCAAGAACCCCGAACTGCGCGGCTTTCGCATGACGATCACTCAGGCCCAGGTGCGCGGGAAGACCTACTTCCGCGTTGCCGCCGCCGGGATCAACGGCAGCCAGGGCGCGTGGGGCCTGTGCTCAACGGTCAAGGCGCGCGGGATGGGCTGCTTTGCCTATGCCGCCCGCACCGGCGTGCCCGGTACCAAGGCTCCGGCCGCAACGCAGATGGCCCGTGCCAAGGCACCGGCGCCTGCGCCCAAGGCCGCTCCGGCGGTTGCCCCGGCCCTGGCCCGCAAGCGCTAAGACCCACTTTCCGACGTCACCGAAAGGCCTCTTCCCACTGCGGTGGGGAGGGGCCTTTTCGCTATTGGTCGATGACCGCGCCGCCCTTCAGCAGCACCAGCGCGCGACCCTGAACGCCTTGCTTGTCGAACGGGGTATTGCCGGCTGCCGCTGCCATCTTGTCCGAATCGACGATCCACGGCTTGTCCGGATCGATCACGGCAAGATCGGCTTCGGCCCCGACCGTCAGCGTGCCGGCATTGACGCCGAGCAGCGCCGCCGGGTTGCCCGCCAGCAGGGCAAAGGCGCGGGCCGTGTCGATCACGCCGTCGCGGACCAGCCCCAGCGTCAGCGGCAGCAGCGTTTCGGCCCCGGCCATGCCCGGTTCGGCATCGGCAAAGGGCAGGCGCTTGTCTTCCGGCCCGCGCGGATCGTGGCCCGATGCCACCACGTCGATCGTCCCGTCGGCCAGGGCAGCCAGCACGGCCTGCCGGTCCGCCTCTGACCGCAGCGGCGGCGAAAGGCGCGTGAAGGTGCGGAAATCGCCCACCGCCACGTCAGACAGCAGCGCGTGGGCCGGGGTCACCCCGGCAGTCACCGCCACACCGCGCGCCTTGGCAGCGCGAACCAGGCCCAGGGCGGCGGCGGTTGTCACCTGCCGAAAGTGCAGCCGCGCGCTGGTCAATTCGGCCAGCGCGATATCGCGGGCTACAGCCAGGGCTTCCGCTTCGGCCGGCGCAGAGGGTAGGCCCAGCCGCGTCGCCATCTCGCCCGCCGTGGCCACCGCAGAACCGGTCAGTCCCGCATCCTCGGCATGGGTGACCACGACCAACCCCAGCATGGCGCAATACGAGAGCAGGCGGTGCATCACCCCGCTATCGGCGATCCAGCGCCGCCCGGTGCTGACTGCGCGGGCCCCGGCATCGCGCATCAGCGCCAGTTCGGCGAGTTCGGTGCCGGCCAGGTCCTTGGTCGCAGCGGCGAGCGGGTGAACCCACAGGTCCGGCTTGCCCGATTGCGCCGCGAAGCGGACGGCGGACGGCTTGTCGAGCACCACGCCCTGGTCGGGCATCAGCGCGGCGCGGGTAATCCCGCCGAAGTGGAAGGCCGGCTTGTCGATCGCGAAGACGCCCAGATCGACCAGGCCCGGCGCAATCAGCTTGCCCTTGGCGTCGATAACGGTGTCGCCGTCGTGCGGGGTGAAATCGCCCAGCGCGGCGATCCGGCCCTCAACGCAGCGCAGCGCGCCTGCTTGCGGCTCACCCGTTGGCAGGACGAGGCGGCCATTGGTGATAGTGACGGGTGCGGGAGTGCTCATGCCCAACCCTCCACGCCGCGACTTTTTCGGGTCAACACGTCAAGACAGGCCATGCGGATCGCGACACCCATTTCGACCTGAGTGGTGATTGCCGAACGGCCGGCCAGATCGGCCACGGTGCTGTCAATCTCGATCCCGCGGTTCATCGGGCCGGGGTGCATGACCAGCGCATCGGGCTTGGCCTTGGCCAGCCGTTCCAGCGTCAGCCCATAGAGGTGGCGATATTCACGCGGGGATGGGATGAACTGCCCGCTCATCCGCTCCTGCTGCAGCCGCAGCATCATGACGACATCGGCGCCATCCAGCGCGGCGTCGAAATCGTGGAACGGGGTGACCTTCATCGCCTCGATCCCGGTCGGCATCAGCGCCGGCGGGGCGCAGACGCGGACATCGGCGCCCAGCGTGGTTAGGCAATGGATGTTCGATCGGGCGACCCGGCTGTGCAGGATATCGCCGCAGATCGTCACCGTCAGTTTGCCGAAATCGCCTTTCGCGCGGCGGATCGTCAGCGCATCGAGCAGGCCCTGGGTGGGGTGCTCGTGCTGCCCGTCACCGGCGTTGAGCACGGGGCAATCGACCTTGTCGGCGATCAGCTGCACCGCGCCCGAGCTGGCATGGCGGATCACCATGGCATCGGCGCGCATCGCGTTCAGCGTCATCGCCGTGTCGATCAGCGTTTCGCCCTTCTTCACGCTCGATTGCGCGGCGTGCATGTTGACCACGTCCGCCCCCAGCCGCTTGCCGGCAATCTCGAAGCTCAGCAGGGTGCGGGTGCTGTTCTCGAAGAAGGCGTTGATGATCGTCAGGCCCGCGAGCCGATCCGCGCGCTTGTGCGGCTGGCGGTTCAGTTCGACCCATTGTTCCGCCTCGTCGAGCAGGAACAGGATCTCCCACGGAGCCAGGCCCGCCAGGCCGGTGAGGTCGCGGTGCGGAAAGGCGGCGGAGCCAGCTGGATAGCGGCCCGCAGCGTTGGGGTTCGGCGATGTCATTGAAGCCAGTGCCCTAGCTGGCTTGTGGGCGGGTGGCAAGCGCTGGACGGTGCCAATCGCCACTTGATCGATCACGGACTCGCTATCCGCCCGCATTGTTCCTATGTCGCTGCAAACGTTATCCGGGAACCGATTGCATGATCTTCGCGCGCAAAGTCTGGGCCTTGCTGGTGGGCATCAAGGATGCCCTGGTCCTCTTGTTCCTGCTGCTGTTCTTCACGGCGCTCTATGGCGTACTCACCGCGCGCCCGTCGCCCGGCCAGGTCCGCGAAGGCGCGCTGCTGCTGAAACTCGATGGCAGCGTAGTGGAAGAGCCGGCCAAGGTCGATCCCCTGGCCCTGCTGATGTCGAACGAGACGCCGATCAAGGAACACCGCGCGCGTGATATCATTGCGGCGCTGGATGCGGCGGCCAAGGATGAGCGGATCAAGGTAGTCGCGCTGGATCTGGCGCGGTTTACCGGTGGCGGGCAGGTGACGCTGGAGAACGTTGGCGATGCGCTCGACAAGGTGCGCAAGGCCGGCAAGCCGGTGATCGCTTTCGCTCATGCATATGCCGATGATGGCCTGCTGCTGGCCGCTCATGCCAGCGAGGTCTGGGTCGATCCGCTGGGCGGTGCGTTCGTGATGGGGCCGGGCGGGATGCGGCTCTATTATGGCGAGGCGCTGGCCCGCTACAAGGTGACCCCGCACGTCTTCAAGGTTGGCACCTACAAGGACTTTGTCGAGCCCTATACCCAAAGCCAGGCCTCACCGGCTTCGAAGGAAGCCCGCACGGCGCTGATCGCGGCGATGTGGGAGAACTGGCAGGCGAACGTGAAGGCGGCGCGGCCCAAGGCTGACCTGGCGCGCGTGACCAGCGATCCGGTGGGCTGGATCAAGGCCAGCGGCGGCGATCCGGCCAAGGCCTCGCTGGCGGCGGGGCTGGTCGACAAGCTGGGCACCCATACCGATTACAAGGAGCGCATCCGCGCCCTGGTGGGTGAAGATCCGGCCGACAAGACGCCAGGCAGCTTTGTCCATACTTCGCCCGATACTCTGCTGGCAGCGCATCCGGCCAAGACCGATGGAGCGGCAATCGCCGTGGTCCAGGTCGCGGGTGAGATCGTCGACGGCAAGGCTGGCCCCGGCACGGCCGGCGGCACGCGGATCGCCAAGCTGATTGACCAGGCCAATGCCGATGGCGCGAAGGCGCTGGTGCTGCGCGTCGATTCGCCCGGCGGTTCGGTCATGGCCTCGGAAGAGATCCGCACCGCGCTGGAACGGTTCAAGGCCGGCACCAAGGAGAGCGGCCGTCGTCCGGTCGTGGTCTCGATGGTCAACCTGGCGGCCAGTGGCGGCTATTGGGTCTCGACCCCGGCCGACAAGATCTTTGCCGAGCCCGGCACGATCACCGGATCGATCGGCATTTTCGCGATGATCCCGACCTTCGAGCGGGCACTGGCGGACTATGGCGTCAAGTCGGACGGGGTGCGCAGCACGCCGCTGTCGGGCCAGCCGGACATCTTCACCGGGCTGACGCCCGAGGTGAAGGAGATGATTCAGGCCAATATCGAAAGCAATTACGGGCGGTTCCTCGGCCTGGTCGGCGCCTCGCGCAAGAAGTCCGCGGCTGAGGTTGAGGCCTTTGCCGAAGGCCGCGTCTGGGATGGCGGCACGGCGCGGCAAAAGGGCCTGGTTGACCAGTTCGGCGGAATCGATGCGGCGCTGGCCGATGCGGCCCAGCGCGCCAAGCTGGGCGAAGACTGGCACGCCGCCTGGTATGGCGAGGAGACCGATCCCTATGCCTCGCTGATCGAGCAATGGCGCGGCGATGACGAAGCCGATAGCCCTGCGGCCGGCATGGACTTGACCGGGCTCGTCGCCGCCCGCCAGCAGGCCAAGTTTGACCGCTTGCTGGGCGATCTGGGCCACCTGTTCGAGGCCCGCGGCGCCCAGGCGCTGTGCCTCGATTGCCCGGTCCCGACCACTGCCAAGCCCGCCAACGGCAACAATGCCGGATGGCTGGCGCGCTTGGTCGCAGTTTTCGGGCGCTAGCGCGCTTGCCCTTTGCGGCGGGGACCACTAAGGGCCAGCGCTTGATTCTGGCCAAACCCGATTGGCCCAGGGATTAGGCTTCGTCGGCATGCGGGCGTGGCGGAATTGGTAGACGCGCTGGTTTTAGGTACCAGTATCGAAAGATGTGGGGGTTCGAGTCCCTTCGCCCGCACCAGTTTCCGCCCTGCAGCAGCGCCGATACGGCCGAGGTGTTTGAGAAGGCTTCTATTGTCATGCAGATTGTCGAGACCACCAACGAAGGTTTGAAGCGCGCCTATACGGTGAAGATTCCGGCGAAGGATATCGCCGCGAAGATCGATGGCGAAGTTGCCAAGATCACGCCGCAGGTGCGCATGCCCGGCTTCCGCCCCGGCAAGGTGCCGGCCAACCTGGTCCGCAAGATGCACGGCCCGGCGCTCCACCAGGAAGCGCTGAACACCACCGTCCGCGAAGCGATGGACAAGCTGCTGGTCGAGCACAAGCTGCGCCCGGCGATGCAGCCGGAAGTCGCGCTGGGCGAAGGCTATGAAGAAGGCAAGGACGCCGAGCTTTCGGTCGCCGTCGAAGTGCTGCCCGCGATCACGGTTCCGTCGTTCGATGGCCTGGCGCTCGAAAAGCTGGTGGTCGAAGTGGCCGAAGCCGAAGTGGACGAACAGGTTGCCCGCCTCGCTTCGGGTGCCAAGAGCTTCACCGATGCCAAGAAGGGCAAGAAGGCCGAAACCGGCGATCAGCTGATCATCGATTTCGTCGGCAAGCTTGATGGCGTTGAGTTCGAAGGCGGCAAGGCCGAAGACGCGGCGCTGGAAATCGGTTCGGGCCGGTTCATCCCGGGCTTCGAAGAGCAGCTCGTTGGCGCCAAGGTTGGCGATGAAAAGACCATCACCGTGACCTTCCCGGCTGACTATCCGGCCGAGAACCTCAAGGGCAAGGACGCCCAGTTCGACATCACCGTCAAGGCGGTGAAGGTCGCTGGCGAAACCAAGATCGACGATGACTTCGCCAAGAACCTGGGCCTCGAGAGCCTCGAGCAGCTCAAGGGTCTCCTGCGAGGTCAGCTGGAACAGGAAACTGCCGGCCTGACCCGCACCCAGATGAAGCGCGCGCTGCTCGATCAGCTGGCCGCCGGTCATGATTTCGAAGTGCCGCCGAGCATGGTCGAGGCCGAATTCGCCCAGATCTGGGCCCAGCTGCAGCAGGAAGCCCAGAACGAGGCTGATCCCGCCGCTGCCATGGCCGAGATCGAAGCCGAGAAGGAAGACTATCGCGGCATTGCCGTGCGCCGCGTGCGCCTGGGCCTGCTGCTGTCGGAAATCGGCCAGGCCAACGGCGTCGAAGTCAGCCAGCAGGAAATGCAGATGCTGGTTGCCCAGGCCGCTCAGCAGTACCGCCCGGAAGACCGCCAGCGCTTTGCCGAATACATCAGCCAGGATCCGCTCGCCGCAGCCCAGCTGCGCGCGCCGCTGTTCGAGGACAAGGTCGTCGACTTCCTGTTCGACAAGGCTGAAGTGACCGAGCGCAAGGTCACCCGCGAAGAACTGCAGGCGGCGATCGAAGCGGAAGAAACTGCCGCTCCGGCCGCCAAGCCGGCCAAGAAGGCTGCGCCGAAGAAGGCCGCCAAGAAGGACGAAGCCCCGGCCGAGGAAAAGCCCGCCAAGGCGGCCAAGGCTGAAAAGCCGGCCAAGAAGGAAGCCGCGCCCAAGGCCGAGAAGGCTGCAAAGCCTGCCGCCGAAAAGAAGCCGGCTGCCAAGAAGGCCCCAGCCAAGAAGTAATCACGGACCACAGGTCCTGACGCAGCGGGGCGGCGCCAATGGCGACCGCCCCGTTTGCTATTTGGGTTGCTCGGGGATGAAAGCGCGCCGGACGTAGTAAGGCATCTGCTCGGCGATCAGCTCAAGCGGATGGGCGTTCATGCCGATCCGGCACATCCGCCCCATCCACTGCGGCGCACCCGAGGCGAGTGCGACGAAGACATCCGGCGTGACTGGCGCCAGGCGGCCAGCAGCAATGTGGGGATCGGCCCAGGCCTGGCCACGCTGGCTGACCACATCATGGACTTCCTGCGATTGCTGGGCGAACTGCTCGATCCATTTCGAGCCCGACACGTCAAACATGAAGGCGGCACTGCCGGGCTGTTCGATCTGGAAGGCAAAAGCGGCGCGGACCGCCGCCTCGATCCCGTCAAGCGGGTCTTCCGGCGCCATCATTGCCGCCATGACCTGGTTCCAGAAATCGCGCCGGACCAGGGAGTAGACGGCAAACCCTAGCGCTTCCTTGGTTGGAAACTGGTGGAACAACGCGCCATTCGAGACGCCAGCGGCGCGGCACACTTCTGCGACCGACGTGCCGTCGAACCCCTTCGTCAGGAAAAGCTCCTGCGCGGCAACCACAATACGGCTGCGGGTTTCGGAAGAGCGACTCTGCTTCACACCCAATCTTTGCAGTAGTTTGGGTGGTTGTGCAATCGTTTGGAGCGCTACTCCCCCCAGCGCTTGAAGGAGGGGCGCGGCAGGGTGGCGGACCGCGCGCGCTCAAAGGCCGCGCCGGCCTGCAAGACCGCGTGATCGGTCCATTTGCCGCCCATGAACGAGAGCCCGAGCGGCAGGCCTTCGATTGCCCCCATCGGCACGGTCAGGTGCGGATAGCCAGCGATGGCCGCCAGGCTGCCGGCGCCGATCCCCAGGAAACGGTCGCCGGTGACGAGGTCGGTCGCCCAGGCCGGGCCGCCGGTCGGCGCGATCAGCAGGCTGACCTTGTGATCGGCCAGCAGCTTGTCGATCCCGAGTTCGCCCGCCAGCTTGAGCGAATTGGCCCGCGCCCTGGCATAGGCCTCGGCATCGGTCAGCTTGTCTGCGGCAATGAAGGTATCCTGCCCGAACCAGCGCAGTTCCTTGTCGGCATTGGCCTGGTTGAATTCGATCAGCTCGGTCAGGCTGCGCGGCAGGCCGGTGCCGGGCAGGGTCTTCAAATAGGCGTTCATGTCGCGCCGCAACTCGTAGCGCAGGACATAGCCCTCATCGCGGAACATCGAGCCATCGGGCTGGAAATCGATTTCGACAATTTCCGCCCCGGCGGCTTTCAGGTCGGCCACAGCCTGCTCAAATACCTTGCGCACCCCGGGGTGGTTGCCAACGGACCGCTTGAGCAGTCCGATCCGCTGGCCCTTGAGCGAGGCAGCCGCCAGCCCCTGGGTGAAATCGGTCTTGCGACTATCGGCCTCGGCCGTGGCGGCATCGGCGGGATCGCTGCCGGCAATGGCGTTCAGCAGCAGCGCCGCGTCGGCCACGCTGCGGGTCATCGGCCCGGCGGTATCCTGGCTGGCGCTGATCGGCACGACATGGGTGCGGCTGACCAGGCCGACCGTGGGCTTGAACCCGACGATGCCATTGACGGCGGCCGGGCAGGTAATCGAACCGTCGGTCTCGGTCCCGATCGCCGCCCAGGCCATGCCGGCGGCAATCGCCGCGCCGCTGCCCGAGGAGGAACCGCAGGAGTTGCGGTCAATCGCGTGCGGGTTGCGCGTCAGCCCGCCCACCGCGCTCCACCCGGACGTGCTGGGGGAGTGGCGGATATTGGCCCATTCGGAAAGGTTGGTCTTGCCCAGCACCACGCCGCCGGCTGCGCGCAGACGGGTGACCAGCGGGGCATCGCGGTTGGTGCGATTGGCAACCAGAGCCAGCGATCCGGCGGTCGTCGGCCATTCGCGCGTTTCGACATTGTCCTTGATCAACACGGTGCGGCCATCGAGCGGCCCGGTGCCGGCCAGCCGCGCGGCCTCTTGCGGAGCGGCCGGATTGGCGGCGATCACGGCGTTGAGCTGCGGGCCTTTTTCCGCATCGTCGAGTCGGGCGATCGTGGCCAGATAGGCCTTGGCCTCGGCCGCGCGCTGGGCCGGCGTCTCTGCCGCAGCAGGGCTTGCCGCACACACCAGCGCAAGCGCGGCCAGCGGCGCGGCGAGAATGCGGGACGTGGTGGACATTCAGCAACTCCGGATGGGAAGATTTAACTGGCCCCGACCTTATGGTCAGCGGCGGGTAAACATCAATCGGTTAACGCCCTTGAACATCGCGCGGCCAGCGCCGACATAGGGCGGCCAATCACATGAGGACTACCATGCTCGACCTGTTCAATCAGCCCGGCGCCACCTTTGGCAACAGTGGGGTCAAGTTTACCCAAGACCCGATCACCGGCGCGCTGATTCCGGTTGTGGTCGAACAGTCGAGCCGCGGCGAACGCAGCTTTGACATCTATTCGCGCCTGCTGCGCGAGCGGATCATTTTCGTGACCGGCGAGGTTGAGGACCACATGGCCTCGGTGATCGTCGCCCAGCTGCTGTTCCTGGAGAGCGAGAATCCCTCGAAGGATATCTCGATGTATATCAACTCGCCCGGCGGGGTGGTGACGGCCGGCATGGCGATCTACGATACCATGCAGTACATCCGGCCGCGGGTTTCGACCGTCTGCATCGGCCAGGCCTGCTCGATGGGTTCGTTCCTGCTTGCCGCTGGTGAGCCGGGGATGCGGATCGCGCTGCCCCAGTCACGGATCATGATCCATCAGCCCTCGGGCGGGGCGCGCGGCATGGCCAGCGATATCGAGATCCAGGCGCGCGAGATCCTGCGCCTGAAGCAGACCATGCACGAGCTCTATTCGAAGTTCACCGGCAAGACCGAGCAGGAAGTCGCCGACGCGATGGACCGCGATACGTGGATGTCGGCGACCGAGGCCCAGGAATTCGGCCTGGTCGACAAGGTATTCGAGAACCGCCCGGCCAGCGATGCCGATGCCAGCGGGACTGGCGGAGCCCCTGCCTAAGGCGGAACGCTTTGCTAACCTTGCCGCTTCAGCCGGGGGCAAGCTCCCCTGTGCTAAGCGCTAGGATTGATTAATGCACTCGCCCGGTTAGGATTGGGCGAGTCCCGCCTATGCGGGTAACGGGAATAGGCATGACGAAATTGAGCGGATCCGACGCGAAAAGCACCCTCTACTGCAGCTTCTGCGGTAAGTCGCAGCACGAGGTGAGGAAGCTCATCGCCGGCCCGACCGTGTTCATCTGTGATGAATGCGTCGAGCTGTGCAACGACATCATCCGCGAGGAAACCAAGGCCGGCATCGCCGGCAAGAAGGATGGCGGCGTTCCCAGCCCGAAGGACATCTTCGAGACGCTGAACGACTATGTGATCGGCCAGGACCGCGCCAAGCGCGTGCTCTCGGTCGCGGTCCACAACCACTACAAGCGCCTGAAACACAGCGGCAAGGGCGGCGATGTCGAGCTGTCGAAGTCGAACATCCTGCTGGTCGGGCCGACCGGTTCGGGCAAGACCCTGCTGGCCCAGACCCTGGCCAAGACCTTCGACGTGCCTTTCACCATGGCCGATGCGACCACGCTGACCGAAGCCGGTTACGTGGGCGAGGACGTGGAGAACATCATCCTCAAGCTGCTCCAGGCCAGCGACTACAATGTCGAGAAGGCCCAGCACGGGATCGTCTACATCGACGAGATCGACAAGATCAGCCGCAAGGCCGAAAACCCCAGCATCACCCGCGACGTTTCGGGTGAGGGCGTGCAGCAGGCGCTGCTCAAGCTGATGGAAGGCACCACGGCCTCTGTCCCTCCGCAGGGCGGGCGCAAGCATCCGCAGCAGGAATTCCTGCAGGTTGACACGACCAACATCCTGTTCATCTGCGGCGGCGCCTTCGCGGGCCTCGAAAAGATCATTGCCGACCGCCTGCAGAAGCGCTCGATCGGCTTTGGCGCGCATGTCGCCGATCCGGACAAGCGCAAGGTCGGCGAACTGCTCCAGAAGGCCGAGCCGGAAGACCTCCTCAAGT
Organism: Sphingomonadaceae bacterium; assembly: GCA_965284665.1. Classification (GTDB taxonomy): domain Bacteria; phylum Pseudomonadota; class Alphaproteobacteria; order Sphingomonadales; family Sphingomonadaceae; genus Novosphingobium. Next base: position 937,169 of record OZ260108.1, read on the forward strand.
TCGGGCTGATCCCCGAATTCGTCGGCCGTCTGCCGGTGATCGCCACCCTGGAAGACCTCGATGTCGAGGCGCTGGTGAAGATCCTGCGCGAGCCCAAGAACGCGCTGATCAAGCAGTATTCCAAGCTGTTCGAGCTGGAAGACGTGACCCTGACCTTCACCGAGGATGCGCTGGAAGCGATCGCCAAGCGCGCGATCGAGCGCAAGACCGGCGCGCGCGGGCTGCGCTCGATCGTCGAAGGGCTGCTCCTCGACACGATGTTCGACATCCCGAGCGAGGCCGAAATCGCCGAAGTCGTGGTCGACAAGGACGTGGTCGAAGGCCGCAAGGAGCCGGTCCGCGTGCTCAAGGCCAAGGACGAAGCAGCCTGACGCGGCGGCGGATTTAGACCGGCCGATCGGCCCGGTCAGGTGCCTGAACAACAACGGCCGCGCGGTGCGAACCGCGCGGCCGTATTGTTTGGACCGCTCCGGGCCTAGGTTGAATCGACATTCAGCACCAGAAGCTGAGAGCTGCGAGGCATAGGCTGGCGAGATAGTTCTGCGGGATGCGGTCGTATCTGGTGGCGATGCGGCGGAGCTGCTTGAGCCTTCCGATGGTCCGCTCGATGCGATTGCGCAGCTTGTACTTGACCGGATCGAAGGCGCGTTTGCGAGGCATGCAGACGCGCTGCGGGATGATCGGCTGAGCGCCGGAAGCCTCGACAAAGTCGAGGATTGCGTAGGTGTCGTAGGCTTTGTCCGCCAGCACGTGCCGGGCGGGGAGGCCGGTCAGGAGCGGGATGCCCAGCTTGGGATCGCTGGCGTTGCCGCCAGTCAGGATGAAGCGCACTGGGCGACCGAGTGTATCGACCGCGATGTGCCACTTGGAGGTCAGTCCTCCTCGGGAGCGCCCCAGAGCCTGGTCGCACGCCCCCCTTTTTGGCCCGTTGCCGCTTGGGCATGGGCGCGCACGATCGAACTGTCGATCATCAGGTACTCGTTGTCGCGGTCGCGGGCGAGCAGTGCGAAGATGCCCTCCCAAACCCCGGCACGCGCCCACCGGGTGAAGCGTTTGTGCACGGTCTTGTACTTGCCGTAACGCTCGGGCAGGTCCGACCAGCGCGCGCCGGATCGCAGCACCCACAAGACGCCATTGATAAACAAGCGATTATCCGCAGCCGTCCGACCCGGATCGCTCTCCTTGCCCGGAAGCATCGCTTCGATCCGACGCCACTGCGCCTCGCTCAACTCGTAACGCTTGATCCCCATGACGCCTCCGCAAACTGCGGAAACCCATGAATCAGACATCATCCCGTTTGGGAATCCTCTGAATGTCGATACAGCCTAGTTCGACTGCTTGAAGAACACTTCGCCATCGCGCTTGACCACCAGGTCCTTCTGAACGCTGGCCTTCAGCTGCCAGGTGTCACCGCTCTTCACCCAGGTGTCGTTCGAGGTGACCGACATCTCCATCTTCATCTCGTTGCCATCGGGGCCGGGGCGGACCATCGTCGCAGCCAGCTCCTGCTTGATTGCGGCACTGTCACCGGTGACAGTGGCATCCAGGACGGTGGTCTTGGAATTCTGGCTCATCGCCGCAGGCATCCGCTCCATCAGCGTGGCGATGCCGCTGGCGTCGTGGGTGTTGCCCTGGATGTCGGTCATCTGAAAACCGGGGGCGAGGATCGCATTGACCGCAGCGCTGTCCTTGGCGGCCATGGCGGCACGGTAGCTGTCATAGCGGGCCTGGAACGCGGTCTTGGGATCTTCCTGCGCTGCCGCGCTGCTGGCGATTGCCACGGCGACAATTGCGCCAAACCAGGGTGAAACGCGCATCGGGTATCCTTTCTCGATCAAGCCCCTGCTGCCTTAATGGTGATGCCCGGCGCGGCCTGCAAGGCGGCATTGTTCAGCGCCCAGCTCGATCTGGATGGTCGAGTGATCAATCCCGAAGCGCAGCGCGAGTTCTTCGGCCAGCTTGTGCAGCACCGCGTCGCCGGGATGCCCGCCGGGCATTTCGACATGGGCTGTCAGTGCGGTCTCGGTCGTGCTCATCGGCCAGATGTGGAGATCGTGGACCGTGCTAACCCCCGGGCGGGCCATCAGCCAGCGCCGCACTTCCTCGGGATCGATCCCCGGCGGCACGGCCAGTAGCCCCATCCGCAGCGAACTCTTGACCAGGCCCCAGCTGCCCCAGCCGATCGCAAACGTGATCAGCAGGCTGGTCAGCGGATCGATCCAGGCCTTGCCGGTCAGCCAGATCGCAGCCCCGGCCACGACTACCCCGGCAGAGACCGCCGCATCTGCCAGCAAGTGGACGAAGGCGGCGCGCAGGTTGAGGTCGGCCTTCTGCCCGCTGGCAAAGAGGGCGGCGGACAGCGCGTTGATCGCGATCCCGGCCGCGGCCACGCCCATCATGATCCCGCCTTCGATCGCCTGCGGGTTGAAGAAGCGGTGGATCGTCTCGAACAGGATCGCGCCCAGCGCGACCCACAACAGCGCGGCATTGGCGATGGCGGCCAGGATCGAGGAGCTTTTGAAGCCATAGGTGTAACCGGCGCGGGCCGGACGCGCCGCCAGCACGCTCGCCCCCCAGGCCAGCAGCAGGGCCAGGACATCGGACAGGTTGTGCCCGGCATCGGCCAGCAGCGCCATCGACCCGCTCCACAGGCCGGCCGCCACCTCGATGATCACGAAGCTGATGTTCAGCCCGACGGCCAGGGCAAAGGCCCGGCCAGAGCCGGTTACCGGGTGCTGGTGATCATGGTGATCGTGGTGGTGGTGACCGTGGCTGCGGTGGTGATGGACCCCCGGGCCATGGTGATGTGCGCCGCTCATTTTGGTCCCTTCCAGCCAGACCGTTGCACAATTGCCGCAGTGCAGCAACAATCGTGATGGCCGCATCCCCCGGGGAATCCTTGCATTTAGCCAATTTGCACCAGTGTAAGTAGTAAAATTATACCAATCGAGCTTGACGCGTAATAATCTGTTACGCAGTCGCTTGGGGTTTGATGGGCCGTGGAAGCTAGTCACAGCCTTGTCACACGCGGCTGTTTAGTGCGCGGCGCTGCGCCGCTATTAGCGTGCGCAGCCGGCGCAGGGGCGATTCGCCCGGCGCCCGAAGACACGTGTTTCGCAAGTCTGCCAAAACAGGGAATCCCGTCCTCATGCGCATCAACTCCGCCCTGACCACCGCCGCCAGCAGCATCGCCATCGGCGTTGCCGCGCTGAGCGCGCCGGCCTTCGCCCAGTCGACCGGCTCGATCGACTTCGAAAAGGAAATCATCGTCACCGGGACCCGCACGGGTACTCAGGCTGTTGGCGGCGTTTCGGCGCCCGACACCTCGAAGGCCAAGGCCGTCCTGACTGCCGAGAATATCGAACGTCAGAACCCTGGCCAGACGATCCTCGACACGATCAACCAGATCCCGGGCGTCACCTTCCAGAACAACGATGCCTACGGTTCGTCGGGCGGTACGCTCAACATCCGCGGCTTCTCGGCCGATCGCATCAGCCTGACCTTCGACGGCATCCAGCTGAACGATTCGGGCAACTATGCGATCTACTCGAACCAGCAGATCGATCCGGAACTGATCGAGCAGGTCAACGTCAACCTCGGCACCACCGACGTTGACAGCCCGACCGCTTCGGCCGTCGGCGGCACCGTCAACCTGCGCACCAAGCGCCCGGACCGCGACTTTGGCGTGATGATGTCGCTCTCTGCCGGTGAGTTCGATTTCATGCGCGGTTTCGTGAAGGTCGAAACCGGTGACCTGAACGAGAGCGGCCTGCGCGCCTTCGTTTCGGCTAGCCGCACCACCAACGACAACCCGTTCAACAACTACGGCAAGATCAACAAGCAGCAGTACAACTTCCGCGTGTACCAGCCGCTGTCGGGCGACGATTTCATCTCGCTGGCCGGCCACTACAACCAGAACCGCAACAACTTCTTCGGTTCGCTGCCGCTGCGTCTGGATGGCAACCGGGTTGTCGGTTCGGGCTCGGGCAACCGTTTCCCGAACAACGCCGATGAACGCAAGTACAACATCAACTTTCCGTGCACCGTGGCGCCTGGCGTTAATGGCGTTGCCAACACCGCCAGCACTTGCGGCACCGAGTTCGACCGGCGTTACAACCCTTCGAACACCGGCAACCTGCGCCTCAGCTCGCGCTTCTCGCTGTCCGATAATCTGGTTCTGACGGTTGACCCGAGCTACCAGTACGTGAAGGCCAACGGCGGCGGCACCTCGACCGCACAGGAAGGCCTGCGCGACATCAACCCGGCTGGCGGTACCGCCAACGTCGCGGCCTGTCGCACCACGCCGACCAGCGCTACCAATACCTGCGTTGCCGGTTATCTCGGCGGTTCGGCCTTCTTCGGCCGCGACATCAATGGCGACGGCGATGCGCTTGATGCCGTTACCGTGCTTTCGCCGAGCCAGACCCAGACCCACCGCATCGGCGTCATCGCCGGTCTGCGCTGGGAAATGAATGACACCAACACCGTTCGCGTCACCTACACCTATGACCGCGCGCGTCACCGCCAGACCGGTGAGGTCAGCCTGCAGGGTGTCAACGGTGAACCGCTCAACGTGTTCTCGGTCGACACCCCTGAGAAGGACGTCAACGGCGCCATCCTGCAAAAGCGCGACCGCCTGTCCTATGCCATCCTTCACCAGATCTCGGCCGAGTACCGCGGCGAGTTCATGGACGATGCGCTGGTAGTCACCGCCGGGGTTCGTGCACCGTTCTTCCGTCGCAACCTGACGCAGAACTGCTTCACCAGCTCGGCCGGTGGCTTCGTTGAATGCTTCGGCGGCAACACTGCCCTGCAGCAGCAGTATGCGACGCTGAACCCGGCGATCCAGGGTCCGCAGCAGCGCATCTTCGATTACAACAAGCTGCTGCCCAACGTCGGCTTTACCTACAAGCTGAACGATGACCTGTCGGTCTTCGGCAACTTCTCGCAGGGTCTGTCGGTGCCGGGTACGGACAACCTCTACAACTCGTTCTTCTTTGCAACGAACACTGCCGGCACCCGCCCGCAGCCGGAAACCACCGACAACTTCGATCTGGGTCTGCGGATGCGCTCGGGCAAGGTCCAGGCTCAGGTTTCGGCCTACTACAACCAGTTCCAGAACCGCACCGCCAGTGCCTATGATCCGGATCTCGACGTCAACGTCTTCCGGAACCTCGGCAATGTGAAGAAGTACGGGATCGACGGCTCGGTTGCCTGGCAGCCGATCGACCAGCTGACCCTTTACGCATTCGGCTCGGTCATGAAGTCGGAAATCCGGGACAATCTGCTGATCGGTGAAAACGCCGACGGCACCCAGATCTTCGCGCCGACCGCCGGCAAGCGTGAAGCTGGTGCGCCGAAGTACAGCTGGGGCGGCACCATCCGCGGCTCGCTGGGTCCGGTCGATCTCGGCCTGACCGCCAAGCGCACCGGTCCGCGCTACATCTACGACACCAACGAAGCGACCTTCACCGGTTCGTTCGTGCCGGTAGGCGCCAAGGCTTGCGCTGGCACCCCGGTGGTCTGCACCACGCCGGTCGCGCCGGTCGCTCCGACCCAGGTCTATGGCAAGGTTGCCGCAGCTTACTGGCTGGTCAACCTCGACGCCCGCGTGAACCTTGAGTTCCTCGGCCTCAACGACAAGACCTACCTGCAGCTCAACGTCTACAACCTGACCAACAGCTTCTACGTTGGCGGTTTCGGCGGCGGGCTGAGCCAGCTGGGCAGCTTCAACCGCACCACTGGCGTTGCCTCTTACGGCAATCCGCAGTTTGTCCAGATCGGCGCCCCGCGCACGATCAGCGGCACGCTGGTGTTTGCCTTCTGATCCATCCGGTCAGATTGACGAAAACCGGAAAGGGGCGCTGCGGCGCCCCTTTCTTTTTACCGGCCAGATACAGCGGCTAATGCCTCAGCGGTAAACGCAGGCGTCGAGTGCTTCGTTGCGGACCACGCCGCTGCGCGCGGCAATTGCATTGCCGTGGCGGCGGGTGAAGCCCTTGGCCCCGGTGACGGAGCGCTTCTTGGGGCTGGGGAGGGCGGCGGCGATGCGGGCCGCCTCGACCCGGGTCAGCCGGGCCGCGCTCTTCTTGTAATAGCGCTGGGCCCCGGCTTCGACGCCATAGGTACCGATCCCGGTCTCGGCGACGTTGAGGTAAACCTCCATGATCCGCCGCTTGCCCCAGATGTGCTCGATCAGGAAGGTGAACCACACTTCCAGCCCCTTGCGGGCATAGCGATCCCAGCCCCAGCCCTGCCACAGGAACACGTTCTTGGCGGTCTGCTGGCTGATCGTGGAGCCGCCGCGCAGTTTCCCGCCGCGCTGGTTGCGCTCGATCGCCTGCTCGATCGCCTCCTGGTCAAACCCCTGGTGCGAACAGAACTTGGCATCCTCACCCGCGATCACGGCGCTGACCATGTTGCGGTCGATCCGGCTGAGCGGGGTCCAGTCCTTCTCGAACCCGTTGGGATCGGCGATCATGGTGATCGTGATCGGCACCGGCACGAACTTGTAGAGCACCGTGATCCCCAGGCTCAGCACCAGGAACCAGACAATCAGGCGGCCGATCCACCAGCCAAGGTTGTAGGCAAAGCCGTTTTTGGCCGAAGGGCGGGAGGGTGTGAGGAAGCGCAGCATTGCCCGCAAGCTAGCGCGAGTGCCGCGCCGCGCCAATCCTTTGGCGCGGCGCGGCTGTTTACTCAGGCCGCCGGCAGCAGCCGGCGGTCGTTGGCGATGCGGAGCATCGCCTTCTGCAGCTTTTCGAAGGCGCGCACCTCGATCTGGCGGACGCGTTCGCGGCTGACCTGGTATTCCTGGCTCAATTCCTCGAGCGTTTGCGGTTCGTCGATCAGGCGGCGCTGGGTGAGGATATGGCGCTCACGCTCGTTCAGGCTGCCCAGGGCTTCGGTCAGCAGCGCGTGGCGCATGCCGGCCTCTTCCAGATCGGCGACAGTCTCATCCTGCAGGGGGCGATCGTCCTGCAGCAGGTCCTGCCACTGGCCTTCGCCCTCATCGTTGAACGAGACGTTCAGCGAAGCGTCGCCGCCCATCATCATCCGGCGGTTCATGTTGACCACTTCGGTCTCGGACACCCCGAGCTTGGTGGCGATCGCCTTCACGTCATCGGGGTGAAGATCGGAATCCTCGTAAGCATCGAGGTTCTTCTTCATCCGCCGCAGGTTGAAGAACAGCTTCTTCTGCGCCGCGGTAGTGCCCATCTTCACGAGCGACCAGCTGCGCAGGATGAATTCCTGCATCGAGGCCTTGATCCACCACATGGCATAGGTGGCCAGGCGGAAGCCGCGATCGGGTTCGAATTTCTTGACGCCCTGCATCAGGCCGATGTTGCCCTCGGCAATCAGCTCGGACACGGGCAGGCCATAGCCGCGATAGCCCATGGCGATCTTGGCGACGAGTCGCAGGTGGCTGGTGACCAGCTGCTTGGCCGCATCGGGATCCTGATGTTCCTGATAGCGCTTGGCGAGCATGTATTCCTGCTCAGCCGTAAGCACCGGAAACTTCCGGATTTCCGCCAGATAGCGGTTGAGGCTCTGTTCAGGCCCCAGCGCGGGAACACTGGCAGTGCTGCGGGCGGGCAGCTTGCGCTTGGTATCGGACATTCGACTAACCGTCCTTTCGTTCGTCGGCTTGCCGTTGGAGGACCCTAATAGAGGCATCCCCGGGTGGCGGCCACACAGACTTTCTAGTTACTGCAATCGCTCAGGTTTGTTTCTCCAATTCGACCAACAGCCCCGCCATGTCGGCAGGCAGCGCGGAAACGAAGTTCTGCGCAGCCCCCGTGACGGGGTGGATGAAGCCCAGCTCTGCTGCATGCAGGGCCTGCCGGGCGAAGTGAAGCTGGGTGAGAATCGGCCGAAGCCGCTGGGGATTGCGTCCATATACAGGGTCCCCCAATAGCGGATGGCCAATTGATGACATATGAACGCGGACCTGGTGCGTGCGTCCGGTTTCAAGGCGGCATTCGACCAGCGATGCCAGCCCCAGCCCCTCGAGCAGCCGGTAATGCGTGACCGCATGCTTGCCGCGCTTGTTGAGCGGGTGGAGCACGGCCATCTTCTTGCGGTCATGATCGGACCGGCCGATGTGGCCGCTTACCGTGCCGCTGGTCGGCTTGGGCACCCCGGCGACAAGTGCCAGATAAGCGCGGTGGATCGAATGGTCAGCAAACTGCTTGGCCAGCCCCTCATGCGCGGCATCGGTCTTGGCGACGACCAGCAGGCCGGAGGTTTCCTTGTCGATCCGGTGGACGATGCCGGGGCGGACGACCCCGCCGATGCCCGACAATTGCCCGCGGCAGTGGTGCAGCAGGGCATTGACCAGCGTTCCGTCAAGGTTCCCGGCAGCCGGATGCACAACCAGCCCGGCTGGCTTGTCGATCACGATCAGGTGCTCGTCCTCGAACACGATGTTGAGCGGAATGTCCTGGGCCACCGCTTCGGCCGGGGCCGCCTCGGGCACGTCGATCGCAAAGGCGGTGCCGGCGGCAGGCTTGAGGCTGGCCTGGCTCGCGGCCTTGCCATCCAGCATGACGCGGCCTTCGCCCATCAGCGCCTTGATCCGCTCACGCGACAGCCCGCTCGCTAGGCTCAACGCCTTGTCGAGCCGCTCGCCGCCCGGCAGCGTGCCGGAAATGATGCGTTCCTCCCCGTTCATTGCTAAGCCAGATGGCGATGGAAACGGCAGTGACAAGTGGCGCGAAAGCCACACTCCTGGCAGAAGCAGCGGCGGCCCACCCGCTGGAGGCCTGCGGGCTGCTGCTCGGCGCCGCTGGCGTGATCACTGCGGCCGTGCCGGTGCGCAATGCCCATCCCGATCCGGCGCGCCATTTCGAGCTTGATCCGCAGGCCCTGATCGCCGCCCACCGCGCCGCGCGGGCTGGCGGGCCGCAAGTGCTGGGCTATTTCCATTCGCACCCGACCGGCTCGACCGCGCCTTCCGCGACGGACCAGGCTTCGGCCAGCGGCGACGGGCGGATCTGGGCGATTGTCGCCGGCGGTGCGATCGGCTGGTGGCGCGATGCGCCGGGTGGCTTCGAACCGCTTCCCCTGCGAGTCGTGCCGGGTTAAGGAGAGCCAAAGGGGACCTGAACCGCATGACCGATACCTCGCTCGATCTCGCCAGCCTGCTTGCCTCGCGGCTGTGCCACGACATGTTGAGTCCGGTTGGCGCGCTTACCAATGGCCTGGAACTTCTCGCCGATGAGAAGGACCCCGAAATGCGCAAGCGCTGCTTCGAACTGCTCGAACAGAGCGCGAAGATCAGCGCCGACAAGCTGAAGTTCTTCCGCCTCGCTTTTGGCGCTGCCGGCGGTTTTGGCGAAAGCGTCGCGGTGGAAGAGGCCAAGGTACTGGTCGATGCGCTCGCCGCCAACAATGCCCGCGTCACCGTCAACTGGGCGCTTGGCGTCGCCACGCTGCCCAAGCCGGCCATCAAGGTACTGCTGAACTTCGCGCTGCTCGGCATGGAAGCGCTGGTGCGCGGCGGCGCGCTCGATATCGGGGCTGAAAGCCGCGGCGGGGCGAGCGAGATTGTCGTCCGCGCCTCTGGCCCGCGGATCGCTTTCGATCAGGAAATCGGCAAGGCGCTGGAGGGCGAACTGGGCGAAGGTGGTCTCACCAGTCGCAACGCTCCGGCCTTCATGCTGTACCAGATCGCCGCGCGGCAAGGCGGCGGGCTGCAATTCGCGCTCACCGAAGACGCGCTGGTGCTCGGCGCGGTGCTGCCCGAAGGCTGATGGCTTGAGCGAGCTGATCCACTACGAGACGCCCTCGCCCAACTGGAACGAGCGGCAATTGCCCGTCTCGATGGTGGTGCTCCACTATACCGGCATGCAGACCGCCGAGGAGGCGCTGGCCCGGCTATGTGACGAGGCGGCGCAGGTTTCGGCCCATTACCTGATCGAGGAAGACGGCACGGTCCATCGCCTGGTGCGCGAGGATCGCCGCGCCTGGCACGCCGGCAAGAGCTTCTGGCGCGGGGTGACCGACGTCAATTCCGCCAGCGTCGGGATCGAACTGGTCAACCCCGGGCACGAATTCGGCTATCGCCCGTTCCCCGATGCGCAGATGGAAGCCCTGCTGCCGCTGCTGTCTGAGATCGTCCAGCGTCACGACATTCCTCGCGCCAACGTGGTCGGCCATTCCGATGTTGCCCCGGCGCGCAAGGAGGACCCGGGCGAGCTGTTCGACTGGGACCTGCTCGCCGCGCATCGCCTCGCGCTCAAGACCCCGCGCGTGACCATGCCCTCACCGTTCGAGAACGACGGGGCCTTCTTCCTCGCGCTGGAGCGCTGGGGCTATGACATCTCCGACCAGGCGGCCGCCATGCGCGCCTTCCAGCGCAGGTGGCGCCCGCATATCCTCGATGGGCAGGTCGACGGGGAATGCTCGGCGATGCTGTTCTCTTTGTTGTTGGACCGGGACAGCGGGAAGACGCGGTAGTCTAGATATTCACGTCACCCCGGGCTTGACCCGGGGTCCCGCTACTCTTGGCGTGAAGAAGCGGGACCCCGGGTCAAGCCCGGGGTGACGAGAAGGGTGAGCGGCTTGTCACTCCTCCCACACTACCCTACATCCGCCCTTGCCAGGGGGCCGGGCAGCCGCGGGGTTCGCAAGAACCGCGAGGAAAGTCCGGGCTCCACGAAACAAGGGTGGCGGGTAATGCCCGCCGGGCGAGTTGCTTGCAGCGAAGCCCAGGGAAAGTGCCACAGAGAGCAGACCGCCTCACTTGTGAGGTAAGGGTGAAAGGGTGCGGTAAGAGCGCACCGGGGGGCTGGTAACAGCCACCGCACGGCAAACCCCACCCGGAGCAAGACCGAATAGGGGCGGCGCGCACTTCGGTGCAGGTTAGTTTCGGACCCGACCGCCCGGGTTGGTTGCTTGAGCCTTGTGGCGACACAAGGCCTAGAGGAATGGCTGCCAGTGCGGATACGGTCTCTTTTGGGATACCGTCCGCGCTACAGAACCCGGCTTACAGGCCCCCTGGCAAATTATCTTGACATTTATAACCATATCGGTTATATGCTCCGCCGCCAGCAACCACTGGTGCGACGGGTGCGGGCGGTCAGCTGCGCTTTCCACCCGCGCGGCCGGCGCGTCCCTCCCAGCAGAGGCGTCTGCGCCCCCACGATGCAGGGAGCAGGCGGCGATTCCCCGCCTGCAGAACTTCGGGGTATGCCCCGGTGAATAACGGCAAAGGTGCGAGTCCGCCCCGCTTTCGCCCTGCACGAGAGGATCGCGCCGACAAGACCCGCGCGCTGCTTGTCAGCCTTTCGCCCGAAAGCGCGCCAGCCAAGCCTGTTCGGGTCAGGCACCCCCGCGCCGGCCCGCCCGTTCGCGTGTTTTCCTTTGGCGTAAGGTCCGGGTTCGCCGCCGGATGGTTTGGTGTGAGCCTGCAATAACCCAACCGACACCGTCATCCCCGCGAAAGCGGGGACCCATCACGTATCATTGCCGCCGGCGCGCGGGTTGCCATCTCAGGAGATGGGTCCCCGCTTTCGCGGGGATGACGGGGAGGGGGCTGGGTTTACCGCGCCTGCTCCGCATCAACCAGCGCCTGGATCTGCTTGTAGAAGGCCTCGCGCGCATCGGGCTCGGGACCCTTGGTGGCCCGAGTCCAGTTGGCGTTGGACGCGATTACCAGCCGGCGCTTGGGATCGATGAAGATGCCCTGGCCGAAGATGCCCTGCGCGGCGACGGCGCCGTCGTCATAGGTCCACCACTGGAAGCCGTAACCGTGGCCGGGCTCGCCGATGTCCTTCTGCTTGACGGTGGCCTGGGCGAACCAGTCCGCCGACACGATCTGCTTGTCACCCACCTTGCCGTTCGCCAGCACGAACAGGCCGAAGCGGGCGAAATCGCGCGTGGCGGCCTGGATGCAGCAGCCGGCAATCTCGTGCCCGGTCTTGCCCTGCAGCCAGGTGGCCTTGGCCTCCATGCCGGCGGGCTGCCAGACCTTTTCCTGCAGGTACTGCGCCAGCGACTTCTTGGTGGCCGAGCTCACCAGCACCCCGATCAGGTTGGTCTCGCCCGTGTTGTAGTGCCACACTTCGCCCGGCGGGTGCGCGCGGGGGAGCCCCCGCATATAGCTGACCGTCGCATCGAGGCCGTCCTCCGGCTCGGCATTGTTGAACCTGGCGACGTCGGCGTTGGGGTCCTCGTAATCCTCGTTCCACTGCACGCCGGAACTCATCGTCAGCAGCTGGCGGATCGAGACATCGTCATAGGCCGAGCCCTTGAGGCCGGGAATGTACTGGCTGACCTTGTCTTCCAGGCTCTTGATATAGCCATCCTGGATCGCCGCGCCGACCAGCGTCGAGGTGAATGACTTGGCGACCGAGAAGCTGGTCCATCGCCCTTCGGGGCCAAAGCCGAGGCCATATTTCTCGAACCGGAGCTTGCCATCCTGCAGGATCACGATCCCGGCAGAACGCTGCTTGGCCATGTAGTCGTCAATCCCGGGGATGGTCAGCGGCTTGCCCTGCGGCAAGGGCAGCGGCGTGGCCGAGGGGACGATTTGGCTCGCCGTGGCCAGCACCGGCAGGCGGTCCATCGCCCGGAAAGCGGCATCGCGCTGGTCCTGTTGCCACATCAGCACATCGCGATTGGTCGGCAGCGCGCCGAGCAGGCCGCGGGTTTCCTGGTCGAGGCTGGCATACCACCCGCCGCCCGCCAGCAGCACGGCGCCCAGCACGCCCAAGCCAATGGTCCGTTTTCGCATAAAGTTCCTTCTCCCCTTTGTCCGGCGCAGCATAGCCACACCGGACGGCTCGGGAAAAGGGGTCAGGCGCGCCCGACGCTGGAATAGGCAAAGCCCTTGGCGCGGACTTCGGCCGGATCATAGATGTTGCGCAGGTCGACCAGCACCGGCGCCTTGGCCAGCGCCTTGACCTTGTTCAGGTCCAGCGCGCGGAAGGCGTCCCATTCGGTCACGATCACCACGGCATCGGCGCCTTCGATCGCGGCATAGGCATTGGGCTGCATTTCCACTTCGGGCATCAGCGGTTTCGCCAGTTCCATGCCTTCGGGATCGTAGGCTGCGACGGAAACCCCGGCATCGGCCAGGGCCATGGCAATGGCGATCGAGGGGCTGTCGCGCATGTCATCGGTGTTGGGCTTGAAGGTCAGACCCAGCATGGCGACCTTCTTGCCGCGCGCCGCATCCATCCCACCCAGCGCCTCGATCACCTTGCGGCCCATCGCGCGCTTGCGGCTGTCGTTGACCTTGACCACCGCCTCGACGATCCGGGTCGGGGCTTCATAGTCCTCTGCGGTCTTGAGCAGGGCGAGGGTATCCTTGGGGAAGCACGAGCCGCCATAGCCCGGGCCGGCGTGGAGGAACTTCGGACCAATCCGCCCGTCCATGCCGATCCCGCGGCTGACGTCCTGGACATCGGCGCCGACCTTTTCGCACAGGTCGGCCATCTCGTTGATGAAGGTGATCTTGACCGCGAGGAAGGCATTGGCGGCGTACTTGATCAGCTCGCTCGAGCGCCGGCTGGTGAAAAGCAGCGGCGACTTGTTGAGGAACAGCGGGCGATAGACCTCGGTCATCACGCTGCGCGCCCAGTCATCCTCGGTGCCGACGACGATCCGGTCGGGATGCTTGAAATCGCTGATCGCGGCGCCTTCGCGCAGAAATTCGGGGTTGGAGGCGACGGCGAAGCGGAGCGGAAGGTTAGCTTCGGACAGGATCCGCTCAACCTCGTCACCGGTGCCGACCGGAACGGTCGACTTGGTGACGACTACGGCGTCGTTCTTCAGGTTCTGGCCGATCTCCTCGGCCACGGCATAGACATAGGACAGGTCGGCATGGCCATCGCCGCGGCGACTGGGCGTGCCGACGGCGATGAAGATCGCGCCAGCCCCGGCAATCCCTTCGGCCAGATCGGTCGTGAAGGACAGGCGCCCGGCCTTGACGTTGGAGCCGACCAGTTCGGCCAGGCCCGGCTCGTAAATCGGCATGATCCCGGCGCGCAGGCTGTCAATCTTGGCCGGGTCTTTGTCGATGCAGACCACCTCGTGGCCGAAATCGGCAAAGCAGGCGCCCGAAACCAGGCCGACATAGCCCGAACCGACCATCGCAATCTTCATCGCTTAATCCCCTGTGCTGACGCGGATCGCGCCATCGCTCGCTTCTGCCGTTAGCAGCCAGCGGGTTGTTCTTTCCAGCCCCAGCGCGGTCAAGCGTCCGCTGCTGTAGGCGCCGGTATCGATGCCGATCCGGTTGGTCCGGAAATCGGCCTTGGCGGTAATCGTGTGACCGTGGACCACGACGGCCCCGAAGTCTCCGGTGTGGTCCAGAAACGGCTCGCGGATCCAGCGCAGGTCGCCGGTCTTCTGGGCATCCAGCGGCTGGTCCGGGCGAACCCCGGCGTGGACGAAGTGGTAGTCCCCGATCGTCACCTGGTCTTCGAAGCTGGCGACGAAATCGCGGTCAGCCTGCGGGATCGCCGCCTGGGCCAGTTCCATGACCTCGTCAATCTCGGCGCGGGTATAGGCGGCGGGATCGATCGGATAGGACAGCAGCGTCTCGCGCCCGCCAAAGCGCAGAAACGGGCGCATGACGCTGGGCTTGCGCAGCGCGGCGAGGAACATTTCCTCATGATTGCCCATCAGGATCCGCACCCGGCGGCGCTGCTGCCAGTCGCGGGCGAGGCCCAGCACGCCCGCGCTGTTCGGCCCGCGATCGATCAGGTCACCCAGGAGAATCACCGTGGTCTGCGCCCCGCCGCGCTTCGCATCGTCGGCGTCTATCCCCGCGATCAGCGCTTCGAACAGGTCGGCGCAGCCGTGGATGTCGCCCACGGCATAGACGCGCTCCCCCGCCGGAATCGCGGCGGTGGGGGCGGGCTGGGCGGCCCCAAACAGCTGGCGCAAGCGGGAAAGCATCAGGCCCGCGCCTATAGCGACGCAGGGCTTAACCGACAATGACGCGATCGGCCCGACCGTTGCCATAAAAGCACACCTGCGGTCCACGTGTAATCTTTGCGTCGCTTTCTTCTTGTGCACTGCAACAAAGCTGTGCCACCGGGGTCTCGTCCGAACCGAATGCTGCCGAAACGAGCAGCAAGGGGCGGGCGCAGGTGGGACGAAGCACCAACAATCGCATAGGAAGATTGACATGCTCACGTCCGTCCGCAGCCTTCTCGCTGCAACAGTTCTTGCCGGCTCCGCGCTGGCTGCCACCCCCGCGCTGGCTGATGAAACCGATCCGCCGTCCGACTTCACCGTCACCGGCAATGCTGCCATCGTCACCGACTATCGCTTCCGCGGCCTGTCGCTCTCGGGCGGTGATTTTGCCGTGCAGGGTTCGATCAACGTCAACCACTCGTCGGGTCTCTATGTCGGCACCTGGGCTTCGAGCCTGGAGCAGGACGCGCTCGACATCTACGGTTCGACCGAAGTCGATATCTATGCTGGCTGGACCGGCAAGGTCAGCAGCGCGCTGACCGCCGATGTCGGCCTGCTCTACTACGTCTACCCCGGCGGCAGCTTCGGCGATGGCAACGTGTTTGAGCCCTACGCCTCGCTCACCGCGGCGATCGGCCCGGCCAGTGCCAAGTTCGGCCTGAACTATGCCTGGAAGCAGGATTCGCTGGGCGGTGACGACAACCTCTACCTCTACAGCGACTGGTCGCTGGCGATCCCGAGCACGCCCGTCACCGTGACCGCCCACGCCGGCTACACCGACGGTGCGCTGTCGCCCAAGCGGCTGACGCTGGCTGGCACCGGCGGCGGCTGGGATTACAGTCTCTCGGCCAGCGCCACGCTCTACAAGGGTCTGTCGATCGGCGTCGCCTACATTGGCGTCGATGGCAATTCGATCAACAGCTTCTCGAACGATGCTGTGGTCGGCACGCTGAAGTACAGCTTCTAACGTTACCCCACGGGGTGAGCAGGGCGGCCCGTTCCGGGAAACCGGGGCGGGCCGTTCTGTATCCTGGTTCAAGCCAACTTCGTCATCCCCGCGAAAGCGGGGACCCATCACCTGACATCTCCACCGCCGCGTCATCAGCCATCTTGGAAGATGGGTCCCCGCTTTCGCGGGGATGACGGAAGTGGATGTTACCGCAGATAGAAATCCACCGTCGTAACCACCCGGACCTTCTTGTAGGGCGTGTCCGAAACGCCCCAGCCGCCGCCGGAATCGCCATCGCGCGCGGTGACTTCGAAATAACCCTGGGTCGCGCTCTTGATCGTGCCGACGCTGGTGCCGCTGTCCTTGGCAAACTGCTCGGCCGAGGCGCGGGCGTCCTTGGTCGCGGCGGCTACCATCTCGGGCTTGATCGCGTTGAGCTTGGTATAGGTGAAGGCAATGCCCGACCCTTCCTCCAGCACCACCCCGCGCCGGACCAGCTCGAACTGGCGGCGCACGGCGGCCTGGGCGCGCTTGATGTCGGTCGTGCGCAGGGTCATCCGCTGACGCACGGTAAAGCGCTGCACCCCGTTCTCGCTGAACTGGTTGACGTTGACCCCGGTCGGCTGAAGATCGTCGGCCGGAAAGCCCAGCTCGCGGAAGAAGGCGCGGATCGATTCCGAATCGCGATCGACAGAGGCCTGCGCCGTCGCGAGATCGGGAGCCGAGGCGGAATAGGCGATTGTCCAGGTGGCCAGGTCAGCCGTCACCTCGCGCTCGGCCAGGCCGCGCACCGTGACCGAACGATCGGCATCCTTGGCCCGGACCAGCCCGTTGCCCAGCAGATAACCGCCGGCGATCAGCCCCACGGTCAGCACCCCGGCCGAAGCCAGCCAGCGCCGGGTTACAGGATCATGCCAGAAACGGCTGGCGGGCGCGGCGGAATCGGAATTATAGTCAGACATGAGCGGTCTCCGGATCGACCCGGCGGTGTTTGCCGCAGTCTGCCTGTCTGGACGATGAACCGTTCCGTTTTAGCGACGAATTGAGTTGGAGTTGCCGTGACCCGTTACCTGCACACCATGATCCGCGTAACCGATCCCGAAGCGACGGTCGCCTTCTTCGGGCTGATTGGCCTGCAGGAAGTGCGGCGCTTTTCGAGCGAGCAGGGCCGCTTCACACTGATCTTCCTGGCCGCGCCCGGGCAGGAAGGGCTCGCCGAGGTTGAGCTGACCTACAACTGGCCGCCCGAGAACGGCGAGGGCGAAGTCTATACCGGCGGACGCAATTTCGGGCACCTCGCCTACCGGGTCGAGAACATCTACGCGACCTGCCAAGCGTTGCTCGATGCCGGCCACACGATCCACCGCCCGCCGCGCGACGGGCACATGGCCTTCGTGAAGTCACCCGACGGAATCTCGGTCGAACTGCTGCAGGACGGGCACCTCGAACCGCAGGAACCCTGGGCCTCGATGCCCAATGTCGGCAGCTGGTAACCGCTAGCCGCGCGGCCGGGCAAACCGCAGCAGCGCAAAGCCGCACAGCGCCGAAACCAGCGATCCGGCCAGGACCCCGATCTTGGCCTCGTCGATCAGTGCCTGCTGGCCGGGGAAGGCCAGGGCGCCGATGAACAGGCTCATGGTGAAACCGATCCCGCACAGCATGGCCATGCCGGCCAGCTGCTGGAAGCTGGCCGGGGGCGGCTCGGCCAGGCGTAGCGCCTTGGCCAGCAGGATCGCGCCCAGGATGCCGACCGGCTTGCCCAGCAGCAGGCCCAGGGCAATGCCCAGCGGCAGCGGACCGAAGCTTACCCCGCTGGACAGTTCCACCCCGGCATTGGCAAAGCCGAACAGCGGCACCACGAAATAGGCGCTCCACGGCACCAGCGCGTGCTCCATCCGCAGCAGCAGGCTGTCACCATGGCCTTCGAGTCGCAGCGGAATGGTGAAGGCGGCCAGCACCCCGGCCACGGTGGCGTGGACGCCGGAATGGAGCACGCAGTACCAGGCCGCCACGGCCAGCAGAACATAGGCCCAGCCGCTGTGAACCTTCATCCGGTTCAATAGCACCATCAACGCCAGCACGGCTGCGCCAGCGGCGAGCCAGCCCAGCTTAAGCTGCGCAGTATAGAAAACCGCGATGATCGCGACGGCGCCCAGATCATCGACGATCGCGACGGTCAGCAGGAACAGCCGCAGCGCCGGCGGGCCGCGCTTGCCGAGCAGGGCGAGGACGCCGACGGCAAAGGCAATGTCGGTTGCCGCCGGGATCGCCCAGCCGCGCGCCAGGCCGGGTTCGCCGCCGGCCACGCCGAGATAGATCAGCGCCGGCACGGCCATGCCGCCGATCGCGGCCAGCACCGGCAGGCGGCGCTGCGCGGGGGTGGAAAGCTCACCGACCAGCAGCTCGCGTTTGATTTCCAGGCCGACGACGAAGAAGAACACCGCCATGACGGCATCGTTGATCCACAGGTGCGCGGTTTCCAGCTTGGGGATCGGCGTCCACGGGAGCGGGGCATGGAGCAGCGCGTGATAGGCTCCGGATAGCGCGGTGTTGGCGGCCAGCATCGCCAGCACGGCCGCCAGGATCAGCAGCAGACCGGCGCCGGCCTCACCCCCGAACAGGCGGGAAAGGGCTTGGGCGAGACGGGTGGCGGGGTGGCGATTGGCTGGCATGGGCCAATCAATCGAGCATTGGCGCGCGCGTTGCAAGCCGTATCGAATCTCGTTACGCTTCCGATCTTTGAGCGCACAGCAAGGGGGCGCTGCAGTCAGGCAATGACCGGTTCGGCAGGAGATATCGGCTGGGCGCTCGAAGCGCTGCTGCTGGCAGAGCGCGAATTGCTGCTGTTTGCGGGGTTCTGGATTGCCGTCGGCCTGGTCGATGAATTGGCGATCGACCTGTGGTGGTTCTGGCTCAAGCTGACCGGCCGCGCCCGGACCCGGACCCTCCCGGCCGATTTCGGCACCGCGCCGCTGGCGGGGCCGCTGGCAGTCTTCATCCCCGCCTATGCCGAAAGCAAGGTGATCGGCGTTACGATCCGGCATCTGCTGGAAACCTGGCCGCAGGAAGCGTTGCGGCTTTATGTCGGCTGCTATGCCAATGATCCGGCAACGCTGAACGCAGCTATGGCGGCGGCCCAGGGCGACGCGCGGTTGCGGCTGGTGCTGCTCGATGCTGCCGGGCCAACCACCAAGGCGCACTGCCTCAACCGGCTCTATGCCGCGCTGGAAACCGATGAGGCGCGCAGCGGCCGCCGGTTCCGGGGCATGATCCTCCACGATGCCGAGGATATGGTCCATCCGGCCGCGCTGCAGGCCATCGATACGGCGCTGGCGGCGGTCGACTTCGTCCAATTGCCGGTCCGCCCGGTCGTGACCGAAGGCAATCGCTGGATTTCCGGGCACTATGCCGATGAGTTTACCGAGAGTCATGCCAAGGCCATGGTCGTGCGCAGCGCGCTGGGCAGCGCCCTGCCGGCGGCCGGGGTTGGCTGCGGCCTCTCGCGCGCGGCGCTCCACCGTCTGGTCGCGGCCCAGCGCTGCCAGGGTCAGCCGGGGCCGTTCTCGCCCGAAGCCCTGACCGAGGATTACGAGTTCGGCCTGGCCCTGTCCAAGGCCGGGCGCGGCAGCGCCTTCCTGCGGCTGCGCGCGGCCGATGGCAGCTTGGTCGCAACAGCCAGCTGCTTTCCCGGCACGCTGGCGACCGCGGTGCGGCAGAAGACGCGCTGGATCCACGGGATCGCCTTCCAGGGCTGGGACCGCCTGGGCTGGAGCGCCAGGCCGCTTGAGATCTGGATGGCCCAGCGCGATCGGCGCGGGCCGTTGACGGCGCTGGTCCTGGCAGCCGCCTATGCCCTGCTGGCGCTCGATGCGCTGCTGGTGCTGGCCCAATTCGCCGAGCTGCTGCCCAGCCTGCCGCTGACCCCGGCCCATCGCCTGCTGCTGGCCGTTGGGCTGGCCGGTCTGGCCTGGCGGGCGCTGTTCAAGTTCCTGTTCGTCGGTCACGAATATGGCTGGGGCGAGGGCCTGCGCGCCGTGCTGCGCATTCCCGTGGCCAATGTCATCGCGATCATGGCCGGACGCCGGGCCATGCTGGCCTATATCCGCAGCCTGGCCGGCCAGCCGGTCACCTGGGACAAGACCGAACATCTCACCCATCCCGCCGCTGCCACCCTGCGTGAGGCTGCCGCATGATCGGTGCCGGTCCCCGCCGCGGCCAGCCGCTGATCGTGCTGGGTGCGCTGCTGCTCGGCTGGGTCGGGCTGCGCGCGGCTTTGTGGGAGGATATCGCCTTTCCGGTGCTGCCCGCACCGGTCGAGGATGCCATCGCCCGGGTATTGCCGCCGGTTGCCCAGCGCGGCGCTGAACCGGTTGCCGGTGCCACCCGGCAAGCTCCGGCATTTGCCCAAGACGAACCCGTCATCGCCCGCCCGCCGGCGAGCGTTGCGCCGCCGCCACTGCCACTTTCGCCCCGGCCCTTGGCGGCTCCGGCCGCGCCCATGCCTGAATTTGTCCCGGCTGGAGGCAGCGTCAATACCGCGCGGGTAGCCGCTGCGCACCAGCTGGCCTGGATGGCCGGGGTGGCGCAGCTGCCCGTGCCGCGCTTCGTGATGGACCGCCTGAGCCAGACCGACCGCACCGCCAGCCTGATCCCGGCCGAAGCTCGCCAGGCGCGGACTGCCCCGCTGGCGGCCAAGCGCTGGTCGGTCGATGGCTGGCTGCTGCTGCGCGAAGGCGGAGCCGGGGCAACCGGGCCGGGCCTGCCATCGCCCAGCTATGGCGCCAGCCAGGCCGGGGCCGTGCTGCGCTATCGGCTTGCTCCCAGCAGTAGTCATCGCCCCTCGGCCTATCTGCGCGCCAGCACGGCGGTGCAGAGCCCACGCGGGGAAGAAGTGGCGCTGGGTCTGTCGGCCCGCCCGCTGGCGCAGGTGCCGGTTGCCGTGCTGGCCGAGGTCCGGGCAACCCGCCTTGCCAGTGGCACGCGGCTCCGTCCGGCGGTTGGCGCGGTTACGGAATTGCCCCGCTTCTCGCTTCCCGCCGGTCTTTCGGGCGAAGTCTATGCCCAGACCGGCTATGTCGGCGGGCCGGACGGCACGGCCTTTGTCGATGGGCAGGTGCGGATCGAGCGGCGCATCGCCCGGTTCGGTCAGGGCGAGTTGCGCGCCGGCCTGGGCAGCTGGGGCGGGGCGCAGAAGGGGGCCAGCCGGGTCGATGTCGGCCCCTCGGCCACGCTCGATTTCCCGCTCGGCAGCGGTCAGGGCCGGGTCTCGGCCGACTGGCGGCTGCGCGCCGCCGGCAACGCTGCGCCGCAATCCGGCCCCGCGATCACGCTGTCCGCAGGTTTCTAGGGCAGGAAGCCTTTTTTCCGTCGTCTGGCTGGGGTAGCCATGGCAGGCAGATGGACGTTTACCTTCCCATTGCCAACCTGGCGGTCAACGGCCTGGTTATCGTCGCGCTCGGCGGGCTGACGGGGATCCTGTCAGGCATGTTCGGCGTGGGCGGCGGGTTCCTGACCACGCCGCTGATGATCTTCTATGGCATTCCGCCAACCGTCGCCGCTGCCTCGGCCGCCAGCCAGGTGACCGGGGCCTCGGTCTCTGGGGTCTTCGCCCATGCCCGGCGCGGCGGGGTCGATTACCACATGGGCACCGTCATGGTCGCCGGCGGGGTGATCGGCACCGGGATCGGCGCGGTCCTGTTCCGCTTGCTGCAGCAGTGGGGCCAGATCGATATCGTCATCAACCTGCTCTACGTCGGGCTGCTCGGCACGATCGGCACGATTATGGCGCGCGAAAGCTGGCAGGCGGTCAAGGCCCAGCGGACCGGCGTGCCGCTGCCGGCGGCCAAGCGCCGGCACCACCCGATGGTCGCCAACCTGCCGCTGCGCTGGCGGTTCTATCGCTCGGGCCTCTACATCTCGCCGCTCGCCCCGCTGCTGCTGGGCGTGTTCACTGGCGTGCTGACCATGCTGATGGGGATCGGCGGCGGTTTCGTGCTGGTCCCGGCGATGCTCTACATCCTGGGGATGAGCGCCAACGTGGTGGTCGGCACCTCGCTGTTCCAGATCCTGTTCGTGACCATGATCACCACGATGATGCACGCGCTGACCACCAAGGCAGTCGATATCGTGCTGGCCGTGCTGCTGCTGATCGGCTCGGTTTCCGGCGCCCAGATCGGCTCGCAACTGGCCCAGAAGTTGCCGGCCGAGCGACTGCGCTTCGCGCTGGCTGCGGTGGTCCTGCTGATCGCGCTCCGGATGCTGATCGGCCTCGCCTGGCAGCCGGACGAAATCTACACGGACAGCCCGCTGTGAGGGTGCTGCTGGCAATCCTCTGCCTGATCCTGCTGGGCGGGGCGCGCGACCCGATCCTGGTGCCGGAAGTGTCGCAGCATGAGATTCAGGTCCGCCAGGGCTTCACCGGGACCGAACTGCTGCTGTTCGGCGCAATCCTGACGCCAGAGGGCAGCCGGGCGGGACAGGACTATGACATCGTCGTGGTGCTGAAAGGCCCGACCAACGCCATCATCCTGCGCGAGAAACAGCGCATTGCCGGGATCTGGGTCAATGCCGCCAGCGCCGAGTTCCGGTCCGCCCCGGCCTTCTTCGCGGTCGCCTCGTCCAAGCCGATCGACAAGATCGTCGATCAGAAGACCGCAGCGATTTACGAACTCGGCCTGCCCTGGCTCCAGCTCTCGCCGATCGGGGCCTTTGATCCTGCCGAGCAGCGCCGCTTTTCCGCCGGGCTGGTGGAACGAAGGGTGCGGGAAGGGCTCTACAAGGAGGATCCGCAGGGCGTGAACGTCAGCGAGCAGGTGCTCTACCAGGCCCGGATCAGCCTGCCGTCATCGGTCCAGACCGGCACCTATACGGCCGAAACCTTTGCAATCAGCCGGGGGCGCGTCGTCGCCTCGGCCGTGGCCCGGGTCGAGGTCCGCAAGGTCGGGTTCGAGCGGCTGGTCGCCCAGTTCGCTGATAACAACGGGTTCTTCTATGGCCTGCTGGCCGTAATGGTGTCGGTCGGCATGGGCTTTGTCGCCGGACGGCTCTTCGCGCTCGTTTAAGCCATTTTAACCGCCCAAGCCTATGGGTTCCCTGCGCCAGAAAATAGGGGACGCCAGCGGCATGGACGGTTTGAATAACAGCGGTTTCGGGCAGCGCGACAATCCGGCGGAGGCTGAAGCCGCTCCGGCTGCGGCAGGGCAGGCCATCGACAATGCCCGCGAGCCGATCGGCATCGTGCTGGAAATTGCCGGTTCGGGCTCGGCGATCGCGCTCGATCTACAGCGCCTGCAGGAATGCACCGAAGATGCCGATCCGTCGATTGCGCTGGCGGGCCAGGTCGGCAGCCAGATCAAGATCCGCGTCGGCAAGGGCTGGCTGCTCGCCTCGGTCCGCACTCAGCGCCAGGACTCCAAGACCCCCGGCGGGATCATGGCCCAGATCGACTTCCTGGGCGAAGGCGATGAAGAGCGCCTTACGGGGCGCATCCACTCCTTCCGCCGCGGTGTGACGCGCTATCCGATCCCCGGGGCGCTGATCTACCCGGCCACCAGCAACGACCTGCGCCAAATCTATGCCAGCGATGGCCGCTCCTCGATCCAGGTCGGCACGGTCTTCCCGACCAAGGACATCCGCGCCGGGCTCTACATCGATTCGATGCTGGGCAAGCACTTCGCGCTGCTCGGTTCGACCGGTACCGGCAAGTCGACCAGCGCCGCGCTGATCCTCCACCGGATCTGCGAATCTGCGCCCGAAGGTCACATCGTGATGATCGACCCGCACGGCGAATATTCCGCCGCGTTCAAGCAGACGGGCATGATCTTCGACGTTTCGAACCTGCAGATGCCCTATTGGCTGATGAACTTCGAAGAGCATTGCGAAGTGTTCCTGACCTCCAGCGGCAATGACCGGCAGGAGGACATGGACATTCTTGGCAAGTGCCTGCTCGCCGCACGGTCGAAGAACCGCCTGGCCGAAACGATGGGCAAGATCACGGTCGACAGCCCGATCCCCTATCTGCTGTCTGACCTGACCAACCTGATCCAGACCGAGATGGGCAAGCTCGACAAGGCGACGTCCTCGGCCCCGTTCATGCGGATCAAGAACAAGATCGACGAGCTGAAGGCCGATCCGCGCTTTCAGTTCATGTTCTCCGGCATGCTGGTCGGCGACACCATGGCCGAGTTCATTTCCAAGATCTTCCGCCTGCCGAGCCGCGGCAAGCCGATCTCGATCATCGACGTCTCGGGCGTGCCGTCCGACATCACCTCCACCGTGGTCGCCGTGCTCAGCCGCATGGTCTTCGACTTCGCGATCTGGGCGCGTGACGAGAAGACTCGCCCGGTCCTGCTGATCTGCGAAGAAGCCCACCGCTACGTTCCGAACGAAAAGAACGCCGATGGCTCCTCGGTCGGCCGGATCCTTGGCCGGATCGCCAAGGAAGGCCGTAAGTACGGCGTCAGCCTGGGCCTGATCACCCAGCGCCCGTCGGACCTGGCGGAAGGCGTGCTCTCGCAGTGCGGCACGATTATCTCGATGCGCCTCAACAACGATCGCGACCAGGCCTTCGTGAAAGCCGCCATGCCCGAAGGCGCGCGCGGCTTCCTCGATTCAATCCCGGCGCTGCGCAACCGCGAATGCATCATCTGCGGCGAGGGCGTTTCGATCCCGATCCGCGTCGCCTTCGATGACCTAGAAGAGATGAAGCGTCCGGCCTCGGCCGACCCTTCGATCAGCGAACTGTGGCGCGATGCCGGGGGCGAAGAGGAAATGGTCCTCCGCACCGTCCAGCGCTGGCGCGCCCAGGGTAGGTAAACGGGTTTTGGCGTGTGCGGACAGGCCATCCGGCCTGTCCTTGGCAACACCGGCCCGCTCCCCCGGCCCAACCACCCATAGGGTACCATGACCGGGTGGTTGGGCCGGGGGAGCGGGTCGGTGTTGCTAGCCAATCACGGATGTGATTGGCGCCCCAAACTAATCCGCGCCAGCATGCGTTTCCGCCAAGGGAGCTTGAAGTACACCGCCAGCGTCATCGCCAGCGAAGTGATCGAGCTGATCACGAACGAGTACCACAGGGCATCTGCCCCCAGTATTGGGTAGAGCAGATAATAGGCCCCCAGCCGCACCACATACATCGAGGTGAACAGCACCAGCAGCGCCGCATAGTTGGCGCCATAGGCGCGCAGCGTCCCGAACAGCACGATCGTCACGCCGAAGGGCAGATAGGTCCAGATCGCCAGGTCCTGGATATGCAGCGCGGCCTGTACCGATGGACTGGTCGCCCCCAGGAACAGCTCCAGCACCGGCCGGTCAAAGGGCACCAGCGCCGCGATCAGCACGCCGGTCATCGCGAAATTGGTCAGGCTGCCTGAGAGGCTGATCGCATCGACCCGGTCCTCGCGCCCGGCGCCGATATGCTGCGCCACCATCGCGCTGACCGCGCCGCCGATCGCCATGGCTGGCATGCCGATATAGTTCCAGATCTGCAGCAGCGCGCCATAGGCCGCCGCCGTGACCACACCTTCGCGGTTGACCAGTCCGATCATGATCACCCCGGCGCCAGAGATCACCAGCATCTGCGCCCCCATCGGCAGGCCGTTGGCAAGCAGGTACCGCACCTCGTCCCAGCGCGGCTTCAGCCAGGCCAGCTCCGCCCCGCGCAGCCGCAGCGGCAGGTCTTTGGCATAGATCCACACCAGCATCGCGCCAAAGCCGATGGTCGTGGCGATCACCGTGGCCCAGGCCGATCCGGCAATGCCCAGCGCCGGCGCCGGGCCCAGCCCGAGGATCAGGATCGGGTTGAGCACCACGTCGAGCATGGTCGCCAGGATCATGAAGCGCAGCGGCGTGGCCGCATCGCCCGATCCGCGCAGGCCCATCGCGATCATCGTGGTGATCGTGGCGATCGGGTTGGCGATGAACACCACGCGCAGATAGGCCAGCGCCTGGTCATGCGCCGCGCCGGGGGTGGCCAGCAGGTCCAGCACCTTGTCCGCAAACAGGATCCCCAGCGTCGCCATGACCAGCGAGATCATGCCCGTCAGGCCCAGTGCTGCGCCCAGCACCCGGCGGGCCGCGATCACGTCATTGGCGCCCCAGGCCTGGCCGATCCGTACCGTCGCCGCCATGCCGAAGCCGAAGACCAGCGCGAACAGCAGGAACATCAGGATGTTCGAATTGGCCGTGGCCGCCAGTGCCTCATCCCCCAGCAACTGCCCGACCCAGACCGCATTGATCGAACCGTTGAGGCTTTGCAGCACGTTGCCCACCAGCTGCGGCAGGGCAAAGACCAGCAGGGTCCGGGTCAGCGGCCCCTCGGTCAGGTTGCCCTTCAGGGGGCCGGTGCCGGGGGGAGCATCACTCATGTCCCGCGGGTATCACCATAGAGGTGGATATGCATCCGGTCCGAAAGGCGTAGCCCGTTTTGCAGCGCCAATGGAGCCAGCCAACGCTCGCGGGTCCGCAGGGCTTCGCTGTCGGTGCCCTCCGGCATGACGAAGGTCCGCTCGCGTGGCAGGCGGTGGGTTTCGATCAGCTCCAGCACTTCGGAAACGTCATCGGGCGTCGCCACGACAAACTTAAACCAGGCTTGAGGTTTCTGACTCCACTCCGCGAAGCGTTCAGGAATCTGTGCAGAGTCAACGGGATTCCCCGAATGCTTCAGTTTCGGGCTGACATTGTACTGGCTGACCAGCGGATCGAGCGCGGCATGCGGCGCGACCGTGCCGTTGGTCTCGATCTCCACGGTCATGCCTTCCAACAGGGCCACCATGCGTGCCAGCGCCGCCCCCTGGAGCAGCGGTTCGCCCCCGGTGATCACCAGCCGGTCCTGCCCCAGCGCCATGATCCGCGCGGCGACATCGGCCTCGTCCAGCACCACCTGGTTGGCCTTGCGCTCAAAGGCCAGGCCATCACGGTGCGGGCGATTGTCGCCGGTGAAGCGCCAAGTATAAGCCGTGTCGCACCAGGTGCAGGCCAGATTGCAGCGCGACAGCCGCACGAAGGCCACCGGCCGACCCATGCTCGCGCCTTCGCCCTGGAGCGAGGCGAAGATTTCGGGTTCTCCCGGCGTGGTCGTGGCAAGCGTCAGCATGGCGCAGCGTCCTTGGCAGATTTGGGCTTGGGAGGACAGAGGGACCTCCTTCCCCCTCGATGGGGGAAGGTAACTCAACCAAACTTCGTCACCCCGGGCCTGACCCGGGGTCCCGCTTCCTTCTTCAGGCGCGGCGCCAGAACCGAAAAGCGGGACCCCGGATCAAGTCCGGGGTGACGGTGGATTGGATTACCCCAGCCGCGCAAGCGCCGCCGCCAGCCGTTCGGCTTCGGCCTGGTGCATGGCATGGTCAGCGCGGGCCTTTTCGACCGCTTCGGGCTTGGCTTTTTCGACGAAGGCCGGGTTGGAGAGGCGGCCTTCGAGGCTCTTGGCTTCCTTGGTCGAGACTTCCAGCGCCTTGGCCAGCCGGGCCTTCTCGGCGGCAATGTCGATCACGCCTTCGAGCGGGATGATGACATTGGCATCGCCCGCACCAACCTGCATCGCCGCGCCGGCGGGGGCGGCTTCAAAGCGGATGCCATTCAGCCGGGCCAGCCGCTCGATCGCCGCCGGGTTGCGCTCGATGATCCCGCGGGTCGCCGCGCTCGGTTCGGGGAGGTAAGCGTCAAGCTTGGCCCCTGGCGCGATGCCGAGTTCGTTCTTGGCGGTGCGCAAGGATCCGATCAGGGCAATGAGCCAGTCGACCTCGGCCTTGGCACCTGCATCGACACTTGCCCCCGGCTCCGGCCACCTGGCGGTGATCAGCGGATAGTCCGGCCGGTCCGCCAGCTTCGACCATAGCTCTTCGGTCACGAAGGGCATGAAGGGGTGGAGCATGACCAGGATCTGGTCGAGCACCCAGCCGGCAACCGCCTTAGTCTCCGCGTCGATCTGGCCCTTGATCAGCTCCAGGCACCAGTCACAGAACTGGTCCCAGACGAAGTGATAGACCGCATTGGCCGCCGCATCGAAGCGCAGGTCGGCCATCGCCTTGTCGAGCTCGGCCACGGTCTCGACCACTTCGCCGATGATCCACTTGTTGACCGCCGTGGTCGCCGCCGGGGCGGCCACCGTGGTGCTGCCACCGATCCCGTTCGACTGGCAGAACCGCGCCGCGTTCCACAGCTTGGTCGCGAAGTTGCGGTACCCTTCGACCCGCTTCTCATCCATCTTGATGTCGCGGCCCTGGCTTTCCATCGCCGCCATGAAGAAGCGCAGCGCATCGGCGCCGTACTGATCGATCAGGCCGAGCGGATCGACCACGTTGCCCTTGGACTTGGACATCTTCTGCCCGTCGGGCGCACGCACCAGGCCGTGCAGGTAAAGCCGCTTCCACGGGTCCTGCCCGGTCATGGCCTGGCCCATCATCATCATCCGCGCATCCCAGAAGAACAGGATGTCGAAGCCAGAGATCAGCAGGTCATTGGGATAGTGCTTGGCCAGCAGCGGCGCGTCCGCGTCCGGCCAGCCAAGCGTGGCGAAGGGCCACAGCGCGGAGGAGAACCAGGTGTCGAGGACGTCCTCGTCGCGGGTCAGGGTCTTGCCGCCGGCAAGCGCAAGTGCCGCTTCCTCGGTCTCGGCCACGAAGACATTGCCGTCCGCATCGAACCACGCCGGAATACGGTGACCCCACCACAACTGGCGCGAAACGCACCACGGCTGGATGTTTTCCATCCAGTTGAAGAAGGTCTTTTCCCAGGTCTTGGGCACGATCTCGACCGCGCCCGAACGGACCGCTTCGAGCGGCGCCTTGGCCAGTTCTTCGGCGTTGACGTACCACTGGTCGGTCAGCCACGGCTCGATCGGCACGCCGCCGCGGTCGCCATAGGGCTGCTGGATCACGCGCGGCTCGGCGTCGGCCTCGCTCTCGTTGCCGTCCTTGTCCTTGGTGACGTGCGGGATCAGGCAGCCGGCTTCCTTCATGCGGGCCACCACCAGTTCGCGCGCGACGAAGCGGTCGAGACCTAGGAATTCCTCCGGCACCAGCCCGTCGGTGGTCTGGACCACGCGGGCTTCGGCATCGAACATGTTGAGCATGTCGGCCGGCTTGATTCCGGCGCGCTTGCCCACTTCGAAGTCGTTGAAGTCATGCCCCGGGGTGATCTTGACCACGCCCGAGCCGAGTTCGGGATCGGCGTGCTCGTCCGCCACCACCTTGAACCGGCGGCCAGTGATCGGCTGGAGGATCTCCTTGCCAATCGCCGCCTGGTACCGCGGATCCTCGGGATGGACCGCCACGGCCATGTCGGCCAGCATCGTTTCGGGGCGCGTGGTGGCAACTTCCACGTGCCCGCTGCCATCCGCAAAGGGATAGCGGAAGCGCCAGAAGTGACCCTTGACCTCGCGCGTCTCGACCTCAAGGTCGGAGATCGCGGTCTTGAGCTTCGGGTCCCAGTTGACCAGCCGCTTGTCGCGATAGATCAGCCCGCGATTGTAGAGATCGACGAAGACCTTCACCACGGCGCGGGTGAAGTGCGGGTCCATGGTGAACTGCTCTCTCGACCAGTCCATCGAGCAGCCAAGGCGGCGCAGCTGGCGGGTGATCGTCCCGCCGCTTTCGGCCTTCCATTCCCAGACCTTGGCCACGAAGTCCTCGCGGCTGTAGTTTGTGCGCTTGTCCTGCCGTTCTTCAAGCTGGCGTTCGACCACCATCTGCGTGGCGATCCCGGCGTGGTCAGTGCCGACCACCCACAGCGCATCCTTGCCGCGCAGTCGCTCATAGCGGATCACCACGTCCTGCAGCGTGTTGTCGAGCGCGTGGCCGATATGGAGGCTGCCGGTGACGTTCGGCGGCGGGTTCACGATGGTAAAGGGCTGGGCATCCGGGCGTTCCGGGCGGAACAGGCCGTTCGCTTCCCAATGGGCATACCACTTCGCCTCGATTCCGGCGGGGTCGAAGGTCTTGGGCAGTTCGGAGCTTTGCGTCGTGTCGGTCATCGTCCGCGGCCTTTGCCAGCGCCGGACCCGGCGCGCAAGGCGGAGTGGTTGAGGTACCGGTCCCCGCCTTCGCTTGTCGGCGCGGCATTTTTCGCCCACCATGGGGGCAATGCGCGTCTGGGCCGACTTTACCCTGGAACAGGATGATGCCGGCCGGGCAGTGCTCGCGCTGTCGGGGCCGCTGACCGTTGCCTCGATCGGGGTGGTCGATCACGCGCTGCGCGAGCTGGACAGCGTGGTGGCCCGGATCGACCTGTCGCGCGTGACCCAGATCGATACGGTCGGCGCCTGGACGGTCTGGCGGCTGGTCCGCGATCACCAGGCCGAACTGACCGGGGCAAGCGACCAGGCTCAGCGGCTGATCGCTGCGGTCAGCAAGTCGAGCGGGGAAGGACACACCGGCGAACATCGCCTGCCCTTGGTGCCGCGCACCTTCCAGGGGGTTGGCGTCCTGGTCAGCGGCTGGGGTGAAGGCTTTGTCCGGATCCTCAGCTTTCTTGGGGCCGTGCTGGTGGCCTGGTGGGGGATCCTGCGCAGCCCGTCGCGGATGCGCTGGCTGGCCGTGGTCCGCCAGGCCGAGCTGGTCGGCATTTCGGCGCTGGGGATCATCGGACTGATGAGCTTTCTGGTCGGCATCGTCATTGCCCAGCAGGGCGCGGTGCAGCTGGAGCAGTTCGGGGCCGAGATGCTGACGGTCAACCTGACCGGGCGGATCGCCTTGCGCGAACTGGGGGTTCTGATGACCGCGATCATGGTGGCGGGCCGGTCCGGCTCGTCCTTCGCGGCCCAGATCGGAACGATGAAGCTGACCGAGGAAATCGACGCGATGCGCACGATCGGGGTCTCCCCGGTCGAGGCGCTGGTGATCCCGCGGATTCTGGCCGCCGTGGTGATGATGCCGCTGCTGGGCTTTTATGCGGCGCTGGCGGCGATCGTCGGCGGGGCGTTCATTTCCTCGTTCACGCTGGGCATCCCGTTCATGACCTTCCTGCTGCGGGTGCAGGAAGTGGTGCCGATCCACGATGTCTGGGTCGGGCTGGTCAAGGCGCCGTTCTTCGGCCTGATCATCGCCCTGGCCGGCTGCTATCAGGGCATGCAGGTCAAGGCCAATGCCGAGGAAGTCGGCCTGCGCACCACCATGGCGGTGGTCCAGGCGATCTTCATGGTCATCGTGCTCGATGCCTTCTTCGCGGTTTTCTTCACCGAGGTGGGCTGGGGATGAGCGACAATCTTGAGGACATCCGCGAGGACGTGGCCGATGCGGCGCACAACCGCATGCCCGGGCCGTTCGAAGGCGAGTACCCGATCGTGGTCGAAGGCGTGCGCAATGCCTTTGGCGATGCCGTGATCCACGAGAACCTCAGCCTCAAGGTCCGCCGCGGCGAGATCATCGGCGTGGTCGGCGGATCGGGCACCGGCAAGTCGGTGCTGATGCGCTCGATCATCGGCCTGCAGGTGCCGACCGACGGGACGATCGAAGTGCTGGGCCAGGACATTACCGCCGCGCGCGATGATGACGATATCGACATCCGCAGCCGCTGGGGCGTGCTGTTCCAGGGCGGGGCGCTGTTCTCCACCCTGACCGTGGCGGAGAATGTCGAAGTTCCCTTGCGCGAATTCTATCCCGAGATCAGCGACGAGCTGCGCCGCGAGATCGCCCGGTTCAAGGTGGTGCTCTCGGGCCTACCCGAGGAGGCGGCCAACAAATACCCGGCGGAACTGTCGGGCGGCATGAAGAAGCGGGCCGGCCTGGCCCGCGCCCTGGCGCTCGATCCCGAACTGCTGTTCCTGGACGAGCCGACCGCAGGGCTCGATCCGATCGGCGCGGCCGCCTTCGATGCCCTGACCAAGGAATTGCAGGATACCCTGGGGCTTACCGTGTTCCTGATCACCCACGATCTCGATACGCTGCACGAGATCTGCGATCGGGTGGCGGTGATTGCCGACCGGCAGGTGATCGCGGTCGATACGATCGAAAACCTGCTCAAGCTCGACCATCCGTGGATCCAGGAATACTTCAACGGACCGCGTGGCCGTGCCGCCCAGGTGGCCCAATCGAAGATCACGCGTCCTGACAAGATGATGGACAAGCCGGCAAAGGCGGGGGATTAGTCAGGCATGGAGACAAGAGCCAACTTTGTCTGGGTGGGAGCGGTGACGCTTGGCCTGCTGGCCGTGCTCGCAGCGTTCATCGTCTGGATCGCGCGTTGGAACGAAACCGACCAGAACGCCTATGACATCTTCTTCAAGCAGTCGGTCGATGGCTTGTCGAAGGGGGCATCGGTTTCGTTTCAGGGCGTTCCGATCGGCCAGATCGAAGTGATCGAGCTGTGGACCAGGGACCCCAGCTTCGTGCGGGTCCGGATCGCCGTCGACAAGCAGGTGCCAATCCTCCAGGGCACGACCGCGACATTGCAGAGCAGCTTCACCGGCACCTCGAACATTCTGCTCGAAGGGGCCGTGAAGGGCGCGCCACCGATCGTTGAGAAGGGCCCGGAAGGCGTGCCAGTCATCCCGACCAAGCGCGGCGGGCTGGGGGCGCTGCTGAACACCGCGCCGGTCCTGCTCGATCGCCTGGCGACGGTCTCCGAACGGCTCAACATCGCCTTGTCTGACAAGAACCTCAAGGCGATCGACAATATCGTCGCCAATACCGAACGGATGACCGGCGGCCTGGCCGATGCCTCGCCGCAGGTCAAAACGACGCTGACCGAGCTGCAGGCAACATTGAAGCAGGCCTCGACGACGCTGGCCGAGTTCGAGAAGGTTGCCACCAACGCCAACCAATTCCTCGGCAACGATGGCCAGGCACTGGCCCGCGAACTGCGCGGCACGCTGAAATCGGCCAACAATGCCGCGAAGGAGCTGGAAGCAACCCTGGCCAGCGCCCGCCCCGCCACCCAGCGCCTGAATGAGCAGACCCTGCCGCAGGCCGAAGCCGCGATGCGCGACCTGCGCGCCACCAGCAAGGCGCTGCGCGACCTGACCGAAAAGATTGACGATGGCGGCGCCGGCGCGCTGCTGGGGGGCAACAAGCTGCCGGAGTACAAGGAATGACCATTCGTCTGCCCGGCGCGATTGCCGCTGCATCGCTGGCACTGCTGCTGAGCGGCTGCCTGGGGCTGGGCGGCGGCAAGCAGCCCGCTACGCTGATCGCGCTCAGCCCGACCCAGGCCCCCACCGCCGGAACCGGGGTAAGCGGCAAGCAGGGCGATGCGCTGCTGGTGCTGGAGCCCGATGTCGATCGCAAGCTGGCGGTGCTGCGCGTGCCGGTGCGGGTCAACGGCTCGAGCATTGCCTATCTCGCTGATGCGGCCTGGGTTGAACGGCCGGCCCGCCAGTTCCGCAGCCTGCTGGCCGAAACGCTCCGCGCCTCGGGCAAGCGGCTGGTGCTGGAAGACGATGGCACCGCCAATCAGACCGCGCAGCGCATTGGCGGCCGCCTGATCGACATGGGTTATGACGCGGCCGACCAGGCTGTGGTGGTCCGGTTCGAAGCCGTGCGCAGCGGCCCCGGAGGCATGGTCGAAACGCGCCGGTTCGAAAGCGTGATCCCGGGCATCTCGGCCAAGCCCGATGTGATCGCCCCGGCGCTCAACCGCGCGGCCAATGCGGTTGCGGCCGATATTGCCGCCTGGATTGGCTGATCGGCTGCCGTTCAGCTTGGCCGCGCTATGGCGCTTCGGATGAAACTGCACCTTATCCCGCTCGCTCTGCTGGCCCTACCATTTTCGGCCCAGGCCGCCGCGCCAACCCTGCCGCCCGAACTGCAGACCGGCCTTCGTTGCGCCGCGCTGTTTTCGATCGTCGCTGGCGAGCAGGCCCGCCAGGGTGCGACCGACTGGCCGCCACTGGCACAGCGCGGGCGCGAATTCTTCGTCCGGATCAGCGCCCGGGCGATGGACGCCGGCAAGCTTGACCGACCGGCGCTGCAGGCGGTGATGCAGGGTGAGGTCAGCGCGCTGCGGGCCAACCCCAACCGTGCCGCGCTCAAGGCGCCGTGCCTTGCCATGCTCGATGCGAACCTGCCCCAAGGCGCCCGTCGCCAGCCGTAAGCGGTTGATCGGTAAGGCGCTGTTGTTCATCGCCGGTTCTATGTCGCTGGTCGATGGTCGCTGTCAGCCGGGCGTGTTATCGAACTAAACCACCCCACAACTGATAACGGGATGGGGAGTTCCGATGCCGCTGTGGCACAAGGTTCGGCCAGCACTGCTGGCTGGATCGGCAATTTTGGCAACGCTGTCCGGGCCGCTGCTCGCGCAGGAATCGTCCGCCCCGCCGTCCGCGCAAGAGAGTTCTGGACCCACCGGCGGCCAGGTCTATCAGTCCGACTTCTTCGCCCGCTTTGCCCCGCGCACGGCGCTGGACATGCTCAACCAGGTTCCCAGCTTCGCCATCCGCGACGATGGCGGTCAGCGTGGACTGGGCCAGGCCACCGCCAATGTCCTCGTCAATGGCCAGCGCCTGACCGGCAAGAGCGAGGACACCTTCACCCAGCTCGGCCGGATCGCCGCCAGGAACGTCGTGCGGGTCGAGATTGTCGATGCAGCCACGCTCAACGTGCCGGGGCTGACCGGGCAGGTCGCCAACCTGGTGGTCAAGGACGATGGCATCTCGGGCAACTTTGCCTATCGCTTCGAAGCGCGCGAGAAATTCACCAAGCCGCTGCACAACCGGTTCGAGGCGTCGCTGAGCGGCAAGCTGGGCGATCTGGGCTATACGCTGGGCCTGTCGCACCTGTCGCACCGCGGCGGGGCCGGAGGCCTCTCGCAGATCCGCAGCGCCAATGGCGCGCTGCTGGAAGAGCGCAGCGACGTGATCCTGTCCTATTACGACCCGCCCAAAGTCTCGCTGGGTCTCAAATATGCCGGGGCGGATGGACTGGCAGTCAATCTCAACGCCAGCCGGATGTGGGAGAACTTCCGCTTCACCATCGACGAAGTGCGCAAGCCGGTGGGCGGGGTCAGCCGGAACCGCGCACTGGTCGAAACCGAGCGTGAGCGCAATTACGAGATCGGCGGTGACCTGGCCTTCAAATTCGGCCCCGGCCAGCTGAAGGTCATCGGGCTGCTGCGTGGTGAGACCGAACCTTACCGCGTCGAATCGATCTTCAGCTATGCCGATGGCCGGCCTGACACGGGCGACCGCTTTGAGCAGGACGCCGACAAGACCGAGCGGATTGCACGGGCCGAATATGGCTGGAGAATGGGCGGGGCGGACTGGCAGCTGTCCACCGAGGCGGCCTTCAACCGGCTCGACAGCACGGCGCGGCTGTTCACCCTGACCCCGGGCGGCGATTTTGACCCCGTGCCTTTCCCGGACGGCACCGGCGGGGTGCAGGAGGATCGCTATGAAGCGATCCTGTCATGGTCGCGCAAGCTGGCGCCCGATCTGTCGGTCCAGGTCACCGGCGGGGCCGAATACTCACGGCTGACCCAGACCGGTGCCGCGGCCGTCCAGCGCGCCTTCTGGCGGCCCAAGGGTTCGCTCTCGCTGGCCTGGGAGGTGGAGAAGGGCTTCGACCTGTCGTTCAAGGCGCGCCGCCGGGTCGGCCAGCTCTCCTTTGGCGATTTCCTGGCGCGGGTCTCGCTGCAGGATGACAATGCCAATGCCGGCAATGCCGAACTGGTCCCCCCGCAAAGCTGGGAGTTTGAGCTGGAGGCCAAGAAGAGCCTGGGCAAATGGGGTAGCTCGACCCTGCGGCTTTACGATTACCGGATCTCCGATCTGGTCGATATCGTGCCGATCGGGCCGACGGGTGAAAGCCCCGGCAACCTCGATGGCGGGCGGCGCTATGGCCTGGAATGGTCGAACACGGTCGAGCTGGCGCCGCTGGGCTTCAAGGGCGCCAAGATCGACCTGAAGCTGGCGCTGGAGAAGAGCCGGGTGACCGATCCGCTGACCGGCATGACGCGCCCGATCAGCAATACCCGCGATATCGGCGTGGAGCTGGCGTTCCGCCACGATATCCCGCGCAGTGACTTCGCCTGGGGCGTGTTCGCCAACTACAACCAGTTCCAGAACTATTACCGCCTCGGCGAAGTGGGGCTGGGCTATGAAGGCCCGACCTTCGCCAGCGTGTTCGTCGAGCACAAGGATGTCTTCGGACTTACGGTGCGCGCCTCGGTCAACAACATCTTAGGTGCGCGCAACCTGTTCGACCGGACCGTCTGGACCGGCCGCCGCAACAATTCGCCCGTGGCCTTTACCGAAAGCCGCAGCCGCGAGATCGGCCCGATCTTCAGTCTGCTGCTGCGCGGCAACATCTGACCGCGCAAACGGGGCAGCTTGCGGAATGTTGCACGGTGCGTTCAGCCTGGTGAAAGCGCCGGCGCCCTAGTCGCCCCCGGCCCGGGTGTCCGGGTGCAGGAGCTTGAACGGCCATGTTTAATTCACGTCTCGCACTCGCCGCCGCGCTGCCGCTGGCCGCGCTGGTCCTGTCGCAGCCGGCTGCAGCCAAGCCGGCCGAAACCGGCCTGGGTGAGGTCTCGCGCACGCTCGGCAATCGCGACACCCAGCAGGCCATGGCCGGGGTGCTGGCCAGCCTGGCCAATGCCATGCTGCAGATGGACGTTTCCGCCTTTGGCCGGGCGGCCGAGGCCGTGGGTGACAAGCGCACTGCGCGGCGCTTGCGCAAGGGTACCACGCTGGCCGATGTCGCCGGCCGCGATGCCCGCGCCGTGCCCGGCGAGATCCGCCGCAAGGCTCCGGTGATGATCGGGGCCATGGGTACCATGGCCGGAGCGATGGAGGCCATGCTGCCCGAACTGGCCAAGGTGGCCGAGCAGATGAAGGCCGCGCTGCCTGCCGGTTTGCCCGGCGATGCCCCCTTCGATCCCGACGAGCCGCCGGCCGGCGAAGCCACCGCCGACTAATCTGCCACAGCGGCTTTCCCCCGCTTTTTGCGCCCTGTCCCCCGCCGCCCGGTGGACGGGGCGCTTGTCCTTGGGCATGGCGGTGGGCCATGTGGCAGCTTTATCAATTCCCCCTTTGTCCGTTCAGCCGCAAGGTCCGCCTGCTGATGAGCGAGAAGGGCATCGCCTACGAATTGTGGCGGGAAAACCCGTGGGAAGGGCGCGATGATTTCTTCGCGCTGAACCCGGCCGGCCGCACCCCGGTGCTGCACGATCCGGCCAAGGGGATCACCCTGTGCGACAGCCGCGCGATCTGCGAATATTTCGAGGAAACGATCGACAAGCTGCCGCTGATCAACGGCACGGCAACCGGCCGCGCCGAGATCCGCCGCCTGGTCGCCCTGTTTGACGAAAACTTCTTTGGCGATGTCACTGCACCCTTGCTGCATGAACGGATGAAGAAGCGGCTGGTCTATCGCCAGTCACCCGACAGCCGCGTGCTGCGCGAGGCGATGAAGCTGGCGCACGAGCATCTCTATTACATCGATCACCTGATCGATCACCGCCCCTGGCTGGCCGGGGCGACGATGAGCCTGGCCGACCTGGCTGCCGCCGCGCAGATCTCGGTCGCTGATTATCTCGGCGGGCTCGACTGGTCGGGCCACGAACAGGCCGCTGCCTGGTATGCCGTGTTCAAGAGCCGGCCCAGCTTCCGCCCGCTGCTGTCAGAGCGGATGGAAGTGATCCAGCCGCCGAGCCACTACGCGGACGTCAACGCCTGATTTCGGCACAATCAGAAGGTCAGGCTGCGGCCTTGCCGCCGAACCGCCCATGCTTGCGGAAGCGGACCATCCAGCGATCCAGGAACAGGCTTAGCGGGCGCGGCGCGATGCCCAGCGCCTTGCAGCCCTTGGCCTTCGGGGCCACCACGTTGCCGGCCTTGAGCAGGGCCCACTGCTGGCGCGTCAACGGCGCCAGCGGCAGCCAGCCGGTCAGCGTCGCAAAGCCGCCCGAAACGGCATCGGGCAGCGGCAGGAGCAGCGGATCGCGGCCCTGGGCTGCGGCGATCCGCTGGTTAATCTCCAGCATGGTCAGCACTTCCGGCCCGCCCAGTTCATAAGTCTTGCCGCCATGCGCTGCCGGATCGGCCAGCGCCGCAGCCACGGCAAGCGCCGCATCGTCAACGAACAGCGGCTGGAGCTGTGCTTCAGGCCCAAACACCGGCATCACCGGGAAGGCGCCGATCAGCCCGGCGAACATGTTGATGAACTTGTCGTCCGGCCCGAAAAGGACCGAGGGGCGCAGGATCGTCGCCTTGGGGAAGGCGGCGAGGACCGCCGCTTCACCCGCCGCCTTGCTCTGGGCATAGGCGGTCGTCCCTTCCGCATCGGCCCCGATCGCCGAGACGTGGACGAAGGCTGTGGCTCCGGCTTCCTTGGCAAGCCGGGCAAGGTTGCCGACGCCGCGGCCTTGCACTGCATCAAGGTTGCCAGCGAAAGCGCCGACCAGGTTGACCACCGCATCGGCTCCGCTGACCACCTTGGCCAGCGATTCCGGCTTGGTCATGTCACAGCGCGCGAACTGGACCTGGCCGAGGTTGGCCAGCGGCTTCAGCTTGAAGGCGCGCTCCGGATTGCGGCTGACGATCCGCAGCCGCGCGCCGCAGCGCAGCAGCTCCTGCGCCAGATGCGTGCCAAAGAAGCCGCTGCCGCCGACCAGGACGACCAGTTTGCCTTCGAGCGCGGTGCTGTTGCTTGCCATGATTGCCAGTCCCTTGCGCCGGCCTCTTGCCGGAATTCACGCGCTGCCCTTGGCACAAAGCCCCCGGCTTTCGCAACTGCGGGGAAGGGCTCGGCAGACCTTTTTGCGACGCGCCCAAGAAAAGCCCTACTGCGCCGTTGACACCCGCCAAGCCCCCGGCTAGTGGCGCCCTCCTACCCGGCAACGGCGCTTCGGCCTGTTGCCCCGTGCCCAGATGGCGGAATTGGTAGACGCACCAGCTTCAGGTGCTGGCGCTCGCAAGGGCGTGGAGGTTCGAGTCCTCTTCTGGGCACCAATGACTTAAGCTATTGTAAAATAACGAATAAAATGGAGGTTAGCGAGACCTCAAATTGTTCTCCACATCATTGTCTCGCCCCGTGTTTTCCGCTCTCTTTCAGTACCTGCCAAGTTCTTGCGGCTCAATCTCGACTCGTCTCTGTGCAGGACCAGTCGCAAGTTTTGCGGGCCTTTTTGCGGGCTTCCCAGAATGGCCGCATGGAAAGGCCCGCAGGTCCAAGGCTCGGCGTCCCTATTGGGCCCGAAGGTGCCTGGATTTCGATTGCAGCAGTTTCCGTCACGTGTCGCGTGACGCTTGACAATTTGCAATGTGGCGGGTAGTCTAGGGTCATGGAAATCGAATCCATCAGGCACAAGGGCCTGCGCCGCTTCTTTGAGACCGGCAATGCCAAGGGTCTGGTGGGTGATGCCGGCAGGCTGCGCAAGATGCTCGCGTTCATTGATGCTGCTGAAAGCTTGGATGAGCTGTTCGTTCCGCCGAATTTCGGCCTCCACGAGCTTACAGGAGATCGCAAGGGCACTTGGGCGATGACTGTGACACGCAACTGGCGCTTGACCTTCGAAGTGAATGAAGAAGACGCGCTGACCGATATGGATCTGGAGGATTATCATGGCGCTTAAGATGCACCCCTCGCTTGCCGTCCATGTCGGTGACTGGCTCAAGAGCGAGATCGTCGAACCTGCCGGTGTCAGCGTGACCAATCTCGCTGCGCATTTCGGTGTCTCGCGGCAGGCTCTGAGTACATTGCTCAACGGCAACGCCAGCCTTTCGGCCGATATGGCGATCCGCTTCGAGAAGGCGTTCGGAGTCAAGGCCGACACTCTGCTGCGGATGCAGACAGCCTATGAACTAGCCCAGGCACGAGCTCATGAGGGCGAGATCAAGGTCAGGAAGTTTGCACAGGCGGCTTGAAGCTGAAAGAGGCCGAAGCGGGTGCACAGACTGTTCCCCATCGTCGCCTCCTGTCCTCAAAATTAGGATGATAGGCGTCCAGAAATCCAGGGGCTACTCAACCCGAACTGGCAAACTGCCGTTACAGGATTCGAAGACCGAATGATTGCCAGCGTGGTGCGAAGGGACCATGAGCTCGGCTCAGAAACGACCGAACAGCAGCCGAATCAAGGGGGCCGTATTCTGCCTTTGTCCGCAGGATAGAAAACGCGGAATTCTGGGGTTTCGAAATCGATCGAATCTCAAACGGAACCAGCTAATAGCTTTCCAGTGCCATCAGACTTGTGGCATGCCGTCCAGGCTGTTCCTCCCGAAACCTGCGAATGTTGAGCAGCTTGAATTGCGGCGCAGGAAGCTCGGCCAGGCCATCAAGCGGAAATAGATCCCAAGCCGGATCGCCCGCTTCAAACGAATATAGGAAGGTCCGGTCGTCTTCAGTCAACTCTGATCGGATGGTCTGTGCCAGCCGCTCGAGCGTGACGACATGATCGTCGTAGCTGAAGGGGAGCTGAGTCATCCCTTCAAACTTTGCCTTGAAGGCATCGCGTTGGTCCTTTGGCGTCGGTCGGATTAGCTCGATGACTGGCCGCTTGTGGCTGACCAGCGCCGCGACCATGCCGTGGCGGATTTCTTCGGTCACCTTGAGCCCCTCGCGTCGCCAGATGCGCTCCACCCGCTTGCGGTTCACATGCCAGCCCGCATCGCGCAGCAAGGCGGTCACCCGGCGATAGCCGTAGCGACCATATTGTCTGGCCAGGGCGATGATGTTTTCAGTGAGTGCGGCTTCGTCATCAGCCCCACGCGGCGTCTTGCGCTGTGTCGATCGATGTTGCCCAAGCACACGGCAGACCCGGCGCTCGGACACTGGCATCATCTCCCTTATATGATCGATACAGCGCCTGCGGCGCGCAGGGCTCAGAAGTTTCCCTTTGCGGCCTCCTGTAGGATCAGCTTGTCGAGCGTTAGGTCCGAGACTGCCCGGCGTAACCGGGCATTCTCCTTCTCCAGCTCTTTCATCCGCCGAGCCTGATCCATCTTCAAGCCGCCATACTCCTTACGCCAGCGGTAATAGCTTTGTTCGGTAACGCCGATCCGCCGGCAGGCATCTGCAACCGTTCCACCCTGCGCCAGCACGATCTCCGCTTCACGCAGTTTGCCAATGATATCTTCCGGCTTGTGCTTCCTTGCCATTCCATTCCTCCTTCGTGGCCATTTCTAAAATAGAAAATGGGCCACTCAGAAGGGGGCAGATCAGTCTGCGGCTCGGCTTTCTGGGCGGACAGGCCTTCCATCATCCGAGTGAACACGCCCATTTCGCCCCACCGTTTCCAGCGGTTATACAATGTCTTGTGCGGCCCGTATTCTCTGGGTGCATCCCGCCAGCGCAGGCCGTTCCGGTTGACGAAGATGATCCCGCTCAGAACCCGCCGGTCGTCAACCCGGGGCCTGCCGTGGCTCTTCGGAAAATATGGCGAAAGGCGCGCCATCTGCTCGTCCGTTAGCCAATACAGGCGCTCATGCTCAGTCTCCTCGCGGAGCCTGAATCACATCGCCCTCAGCCAATCAGTGGGTCCTGAGCCTAAGCATTTCTTGCCTCGCCGCGGCTGGCTGGCGTCAGGGCATAAGCCTGAGTCGTCCCTGGGACAGGTGCCAGCGCATTGCCAATGCTGCGCGTTCCGGATCGCGCAGACGAATGGCCTCGACGATTGCGGAATGTTCCTGAACCATAGTCTGGATTGCGTCTTCCGAGCGCACGCGGCTGATATGGATGCCCGCTCGCATGACCCTGCCAATGTCTGGCGACAAGGCGTCGAAAGAATGAACAAATGCCTGATTGCCCGTCGCGGACATGATAGCGCGGTGTAAGTTCATGTCTTCGGCGTCGGCCTCTCCATCTGAATGCAAGGCTTCGATGAGGTTTGAGAGCTTGGCTTCGATCAGCTCCATATCTTTGGCTGAGCGCCGTATCGCGGCGAGTCGGGCCGCCTCACCCTCCAGGGCGAAGCGAACCTCATAGGTTCCCAGCGTGGTCGACATCTCCGCGACCGGCATGTGTTGGTGCAACAGCTTGGACGGCAGACGGGTAACAAACGAACCGGCTCCGCGCCGGGCCTCAGTCACCCCGTCCGACGCAAGCCGAGCAAGCGCTTCGCGGATGACCGTCCGCGAGACACCAAACAGCTCGCACAATTGCGATTCGGCAGGCAGTCGGTCGCCAACCTCGAGCTCTTTGGCGCCGATGTAGGCGATGATGTCGGAATAGGTGCGGTCTGCTAAGCGCATTGCTATTCAGAGGTGCAAATCATGGAAAGACCAACAGGGAGGCATAATAGAGCACCAGAATCAGGGCTAAGCCAACGATAGAAAGGACCGTCTCCAACGTCGACCACAATTTCATGGTGTCGAGCGTGCTGGTGCCGAGGTAGCCCTTCACCAGCCAGAAGCCCGGATCGTTGACGTGGGAGAGGAACACCGAGCCGCACCCGATCGCCAGCACGAACCATGCGGGATCGATCCCGCTTTGCATCACCACGGTGTGCATCACGCCTGCCGCAGTGATTGTCGCGACCGTGGCCGAGCCAGTCGCGACTCGGATTGCCGCCGCCACCAGCCAGGCGACCAGCAGCGGCGGCATGTAGGCCAGGGTGGCAAGCCGTCCGAACAGGTCAGGCAGGCCAATCTCGACAAGCACCTGCTTGAGGGCGCCGCCCGCGCCGATGGCAAAGATAATGCCCAGCGCGCCCTTTACAGCGTCGTTCCAAACCGCTTCCTGTAGACCCTTTTCGGCTAGGGCCTGGGGAAACAGCAGGAAAAGCGCCAAAACAATCGCGAGCAGCAAGGCGACAACCGGGTTGACCGCGGCCTGAGCCAGGTTGAACCAGATCGGAACAGCACCCGAAGCCGCCGCAGCCTGATGCTCGACAACCGGCCCGAGGGCGATGAGGATAACCGGGAACAAGAGTACAAATGCCGCGCGCCAGGGGGAGCTTTGCACCGCCATCGGGGCGACCATCAAGGGTGGTGCTGTTTCGCCTACCAGCGGCGTTACATAACGGGCGAGCAAGGGCCCAGCAATCAACGCAGCGGGAATGGCAACCAGCAGACCGATCGGCATGACCACCCCCAGCGAGGCCCCCAGCTCCCTTGAGGCGATCAGAGGACCAGGGTGCGGCGGCAACAGTGCATGGAGCACGGAGAGCGTGGCCAGGGAGGACATCATGACGGTTAGGCGCAGGCGCTGGTCGTCGGCTTGCAGTGCCAGGCCGGCGGCGATGATCGGCATCAATAGGACCACGCCAGTTTCGAAGAACAGCGGCAGACCCAGGATCAACGATATGGCCATGGCCGCATAACTGGCCTTGTCGCGGCCAAAGC
The DNA here is from genome assembly GCA_965284665.1 of Sphingomonadaceae bacterium. Classification (GTDB taxonomy): domain Bacteria; phylum Pseudomonadota; class Alphaproteobacteria; order Sphingomonadales; family Sphingomonadaceae; genus Novosphingobium. The sequence goes on from OZ260108.1 coordinate 980,257, forward strand.
GGTGAAAGACCGCGCCGGCTAGGGCCTGCGCGCCGCCAGAAAACTGTAGAATGGCACCCAGCGCCAGACCAAGCGTGACCACGAGGCCGGTTCCGCCAAGGATACCGCCAAAGCCATGCTCGATATCCTGAACCACCTGCGCAGGCGCTCGACCGGCCAGCACGCCGATCAAGAATGCGGCGCAGATAAGGCTAAAAAACGGATGGAATCCTTTTCGTGCGATCATCCAGACCGATAGCGCGATCCCAGCGCTGCTAATCCCAATCAGGTAGGCATCCTGCACGACTTGCTCCCTGGATTCCATAAATTGTCATACAACAAGAGTATGATAAATAATCTGCGCGTCAACCGTAAATGCAGGTTGACAACGAATGTCAGCGAATCTAGCAGACTAGTTGTCATACCAATAATTCGATTCGCGATCGAAATCGCAAAGCTGTATGACAGAAAATGTCGCAAGGGTCCGGTCAAATGGCCCATGGTCAAAGGGGGTAGAGGTAATGAGCGTGCGCAGCGGAAAAGCCGTGTTTCTGGCTACGGCAGCGATTGTCGTCCTGGTGGACTCTGGCGCGGCTATGGCCCAGGAGGCCAAACCTGAAACTGCCGCTCCGTCCGAAGCTGCCGCCGAGGAGCGCGGTGACTCGGAGTTGGTCGTGACAGGCACCCGTCTGCGCAAGAGCGGCTTCGATGCCCCAACGCCAACCACCGTGGTGGGTGAGGATGCAATCCAGGCGAGCGCGCAGCCCAATCTTTTTAACGTTGTGACCCAGCTGCCCTCGTTAATGGGCAGCACTGGCGCGACCGTCGGTACCAACAACACCAGCACTGGCATGAACGGCCTTTCGTCGTTCAGCATGCGCGGCCTGGGCCCGATCCGCACTCTAACCCTTCTCGATGGCCAGCGCGTGGTGCCGGCCAACGTGACCGGGGTTCCCGACATCAGTCTGTTCCCCCAGTTGCTGGTAAAGCGCGTTGACGTGGTTACCGGCGGCGCCTCGGCCTCTTATGGTTCGGATGCGGTCGCAGGCGTGATCAACTTTGTCACCGATACCCAGTTCACCGGTTTCAAGGCCAATGTGCTCGGTTCGATCACCACCTATGGCGACAATGAGAGCGGAACTGTTCAGGCTGCATGGGGCGGCAAGTTTGCCGATGACCGACTGCATGTGGTCCTGAGTGCCGAGTACACGCACGAAGGCGGTATTCCCCCCAACGGTTTCGGCGCCGGGCCCGGCCCGAACGGACGCAACTGGTACGCCGCGCCCAGCCTGCAAGTCCGGACAATTGCCAATACACCAGCGGGTTCGCCGCAGATTACCCGTATCCTCAATGGGCAGAACTATCAGTTTGCCAAGTATGGCCTGATCACCTCTGGGCCCTTGCAAGGTACCGCATTCAACGCCGCGGGACAGCCCTATCCGTTCCAGTATGGTTCCAGCGGAGTGCCAACCGGCACGGGCGCCGTTACCAACTGCGTCGCCCCATTCTGTGTTGGCGGCGATATGTCAGGCACGGTCGGGAATGGAACCAGCCTTGCCTCGAAGCTTGATCGCTACCTTGGATATGGACGGGTTGCCTATGAACTTGATGATCGTAACGAAATCTTCGCGACGGTCAATATCGCCCGGGTAAGCTCGTCAAGCATTCCCAACCCAGGCGCGTTCAAGAATGCAAACCTGACGATCCAGTGCGACAACGCCTTCCTCCCGGCCGCGATTCCGGCGGCCTGTGCTGCCAACGGCATCACCAGCTTTCAGTTTGGGACGTCAAACGCAAACCTGCCGAAGTTCATCACTGTGCGACCGGTGCGCGAACAGTTCCGATACGTGCTGGGGATGAACGGCACGATCGACTTCATTGGTTCGGAGTGGGATTACAGCACCTACGCCCAATTCGGCATCAGTCATACCAACATCGATGTCGACGACATCACCCTGACTCCGCGTTACAACGCTGCAATCGACGCCGTGCGCGACCCGGTATCCGGGCAGATTGTCTGTCGTTCGTCCGTTGCCCGGGCAGCCGGCTGCGTGCCGATCAATTCCTTCGGAAATGCTACGCACAGTGCGGCGGCGCTTGCCTATATCACACCCGAGAACGGGCCAATGCAGCGCTCGCGGCAGCGGGAGTTCGCCTTCGGCTATTCGATCAGCGGTGAGCCATTCAAGCTGTGGGCCGGGCCGGTGGCCTTCGCGGCAGGTGTCGAATACCGGCATGAAACCTACCGCGTGACAGGCGATCCCTATGGTGACGGCTCCTCAGCCGAGAACCCCTATACCAGCGCCTATCCGGCGGATCCGTTACTCAATGTTGCCAATGGCAACAACTGGTATGCCGGCAACTTCCACGCCGGCGCGGGCAAGTACGACGTGGCCGAGGCCTATCTCGAACTCGGCATCCCCATGTTCGACAGCGAAGGTGCGGGCAAGGCGAACCTAAACCTCGCCGGTCGCGCCACCAATTACAGCACGGCCGGGTTTGTTGCGACCTACAAGATTGGTGGCACCTGGGAAACGCCGATCGATGGCCTGCGCATTCGCGCCGTCCACTCGAAGGACGTTCGCGCGCCTAACCTCAGCGAGCTCTTCGCGGCACCCACGATCATCAACATCACGGTCAACGATCCCGTGACGCGCACTGCCGTAACGGCGCAGAGCCGCACCATTGGCAACCCAGCACTCAAGCCCGAGATCGGCAAGACCTCGGAAATCGGTATCGTCCTGTCCAACCCGTCGTGGCTGCCTGGCTTCTCGCTCTCGTTCGACTATTTCGATATCGGCGTGAAGCAGATGATTTCTACGATCACGCCCCAGCAGACGGTGGACTTGTGCTTTAATGGGAATACGGCGCTTTGCGGTAATGTCTTCTTGACCGGTGGGGGGAGCACCAACCCGAACTATGTCATCGTCCAGGCAATCAACCTTGCCAAGATCGACACCAGAGGGTTTGATATCGAGGCCAGCTATCAGTTCGCCATGCCCGGCTTGCCCGGCAAGTTCAGCCTGCGAGCCCTGGCAACACACGTGCCCAGCTTCCTGACCAACACGGGTGTGGTTGGCCAGGTGCCGATCGAATCGGCGGGCAATAACAGCGGATCGATTCCCAACTGGAAGCTCTATGCCACCCAGGGCTGGGAGACCGATAATTTCAGCTTCCAAGTGACCGAGCGCTGGTTCAGCAAGGGCGTGATCAACCGCATGTTCATCGAATGCCAGACCGGCTGCCCGGCGCCGACGGTCAACCGGCCGACAATCAATGATAACTCGATGCCCGGCGCTCTCTATGTCGATATCGGGGGTAGCTTCAAGTTCGGCGAAAAAGCCAGTATCTATTTCAAGGTCGACAACCTATTCAACAAGGATCCGGCCCCAGATTTTAAGGCAATTCCGAACAATTTTGGGGCAAACCCGTTGCTTTACGACCTTTTCGGACGCACCTTCCGTCTTGGCGCACGGCTCAGATTCTAACCATGACAAGTATGGCGATAACCGACATTGCCGTCATCGTGATGGGTGTAAGCGGAAGTGGCAAATCCACGGTGGCGGCAGCACTCGCCGAAAGGCTTGGCAGCACTTACTTGGAGGGGGACGAGTATCACCTGCCGGAAAGCATTGCCAAGATGAAGACCGGAATCCCCCTGAACGACGAAGATCGCTGGCCTTGGTTTGATCGGTTAGCGGAGGACATGAACCAGGCAATCGAAAGCGACGGACTGGTTATTGCAAGCTGTTCTGCCTTGAAGCGAAAGTATAGGGACCGGCTTCGCGAGAAGGTCTGTGTGAAGGTGCTCTTCGTTCATTTGCAGGCGACCACCGGCAGTCTCGAACAACGCATCGCCTCGCGCGGGGCGCATTATATGCCGATCAGTTTGCTGCAGAGCCAGTTGCAGTCTCTTGAACTCCCGGATGCAGATGAATGCGCGCTTCTATTGACCAACGAGGGGAACTTGGCGGACGTGATCGACCGCGCGCATGCCTGGCTCGAGCGCAGACTTTGAATGGGTGCGCAGAATCCGTCGATCAGCGCACCTTGCCGACAATTGTCCGTCGTCAGAAGATTTGGCACTTTGGGCTGCGTGATCGAACGGATTGTTCTTTGGGCGCAATTTGATATGGGCGCAGACGTATCGAGGTTAACATGGCACCATCCGATCTGAGGCTGATCAGCGGCGAAGATCCCGCCCAAGGCACCCCCGTGAATTCCTGGCTCGACTTTGCGAGAAGCACGCGGGAAATGCGAAGCAAGATATACGGTGCGGACCTGTTTAGTGATCCGGCTTGGGATATCATGCTGTATCTGGGCGGAGACGCGAGGACTGGCGGTGCTGATTTCGATGAGGTGCGCCGGGCTGTCGGCCTTTCATTCGACTTGACGCGGCGCTGGTTAGCGATCCTAGTTGAACACGGCCACGTTGAAGAGCTCGGTGCCAAACGCTTCAGGATGACGCGATCAGCGAGACAGTCACTGCCACGGATTATCTTGGAGACCGATCTTGAAGGGGTCTTGTCAGCCAGCGGGCTTCTGAGGCGGGCCGGTCCGGACTCCCCGTAGCGCATCGAGCGCCGTCTGAATGTGAATGGCGACCATTCCCTCGTCCATTTGGTCAGCCAGCACGAGGGCACGCTCCAACGCCTCGCGCAATTCCTGCACCGGTTCGGGTGCACGAATGTTGTCTGCGACCATCATGTCCATGCGACCCTCTTGCTATTTACATGCCTGATGACGTGACCCCCTGATTTTCCTCCAGTCTCGACAAGAGTCAGGCCATAGGTGAATCAAGGCCCGCATCCTGATTTTTCCTAGAGAGAAAATGGCGGAATTCCGGGGCTTCAAAATCGCCCGAGTCCCGAAAAAGCTATCGCATCATGGGCCTAACGGTCTGATATATTGAGTAAAATCCTAACGTGGCAATCTGTGAGGCCCGTTACACGGCCGGCAACTATCCTGTGCTTCAGCGCATTTATCCCGAAAATGCCGAACCCTGAAGATTGCGGGATAAAGCGTGTGTAGTCACCAGCAGGTCACCGCGAGATGTCAGTCGTTGGAGGGTTTCAATATCCGCTTTGCCACAGCATTGCGCCTGGCAGCAATGCGGTCGAGGGCGACCTTTATCGGGACGGTATCGAGTTCTTCGGGATCATAACCGTCGAGCCACTCGCTGATCTCGGCGTGGTCGGGATGGGAGTGGTCGGCTCTAGCTTCCAGCATCTCATAGAAGCCTGGAATACCGCCACAGTCCTCGGGCGGGCAATTACGCTCGCCAGCAATGAACCTGGGATATGGGGTGGTCGGATTGCCGGCACGAACATTGCTGACGATCAGGGTATGTTCCCAGTTGTCGCCAAAGTCATAAGTGTAATCGATCTCGGTCGTGCTATGAGTGAGCACTTCGCGCAACCGGACCTTCTCTGCCACTTTGCGCGGCGTGGTGCCCCAGTCCTCGTCCATTGGCAGGCCATATCTCTGGCCGCCGATGATCATCTCCCAGAGGTGATAGTCGAACCAGCCCATCGTGACTTGGACGATGTCATGAAGCACCTTTAGTGTGATCGAAGTTGGCACTTCGACGATGCGCCAGATCGGCGGTTCGCAATGTTTCAGCTCTATGCGTAGCGTGGCTATCTGGGTGAAGCTGTCGGTCGCGCGTGCGGATTTCATGCTAGCTGCGATAGCACGGCTACATTCCTACGCTAGCTTCACGGGAGCAACTGGCTTCAGTCGCTTTTCACGTTGCTGGAGCAAGTCCCATGGGCAATTTCGGGAGATCAGGCCGTACAATTGCTGGTTTGCCCCGATGCGTCAACTCAGGTTCCAGCCACCACCGCGTACGACATGAGCATCTCGTTCGCGCAACTGCAGGCCAAGGCCAAGCTCGCTGTCGATCCGGCCAGCCATCTCACCAAAGAGGTTGTCCAGCGGGCGCATCTCTCGGGGGAAGTCAGCCGATCTTTGCTCGATATCCTCGATCACGGATCGCGCAGAAGCGTCGAGAATTCGTCTGGCACCTGGCTCAGGGATGCCAATCGCGATACAGAAGTGCTCGAGGTCTGCGGCAGTAATTTCATGCGGCAGTCTCGCGTTGCCGATATTGAATGCGAGATCCTCTCGGAAGCCAGCTACCATCTGGACAGGGACGAGGTCGTAGAAGCGTGCAAGCATCGGTGCCTGTCCTGGCAGGTGCAGCAGAGCGTGGTTCTTGGCATGATTGTCGTTGTTGCCGATGAGCAAGTTGAACAGACTCATTGCGAGGAACTTTTCGCGTACCAGCGCCGGCTGATCTGTGGCTGCGAGGACGCGGCCAATCGCCGCGGCGTCGAAACGACGTCCTTCTCGGCCGCGTCGTTCGTATTTGAGCTCCGCTGGTAGTCCGAGCGCTTGGGCAAAGTCTTCCTGGTGAACGCGATGGATTTCGTCGTCAGTCACGATCCGATCGAAGCGCGTGATTAGCAGGACCTCCTGGCCTTCGACGTCGCCGGCTACGCATCCTCCCACATTGAACCCCACCTGGTCGGCCAGGTCGGTCACGAATTCCTCGTGTCGGGCTTCGTGTCGGTGATCAGGATCGGGAATCTTGAGAATGTGGGTTGTCGGCGCTCCTGACCCGACCTTGGGCAGAGCGAAGCGATCGCCAGGTAGAGCGGTAAGCGAGATCTTGCGGCGAAAACCGGCGACGGGAGACGGATCACGCATGCCGTCGGGTAGTGGCCGTCCTTGCGCAAGGCGCAGGACGAGATCGGTGAAGTCTTCGTTGCTCAACGCGTCGTAGTCACGCTCGATCGAACCTGGCCGTTTTATGGGCGGGTGGTCCTCTGGCAATGCGCTGACTGCCCCCGAACAGTCAGCGCCGACATGGGAAAGCAGGCTCACTATGTCGCCGCGCTCGATGCCTTCGCGGAGCATGACTCGCTCTAGTTGGTCGTTCTCCTGGAGAAGATTGTTGAAATATGCGCGGGTGACCGCGTCGCCGAACGCTTCCCCTTGGAGCGGAAGCGAAAGCGACAAGGGATGGCTATTCTGGTCGACCAGCCAAGTTGGCGCATAGGTGAAGCGCATCGCTCCATCGTCGGTCGAGATGAGCTCGCCAACTGGTTCGGCCGATGCCTCTAGCCAGACATTGAGTCTGCGCATCAGTTGCTGCGTTTCTTGGCAAACACATCAATCCCGGCCGCGGTTGCGCAGCCGAGGACCTTGTCAAATTCAAGACTGGGCTTTCCGCCTTCGAGCTCCGAAACGAACCGGCGGCCGACTCCTGCATGCGCAGCGAACTCTGCCTGGTTCATTTTCATAGCTTTGCGGGCGGTCCGGACCATCACCCCGAGTTCTGTGATCGAAGCCAGTGGATTTCGGGTTCGACCGACCGCTTCTGCGATCATGGTGTTCGACCTGCTTCCTGGTTCTTTGATCCTGATGTCGTTCGTAAGCCTGGGATCATCAGCTCTGATCACTGCGCTCTTGATGGTCAGCGGGTGTTTTCCGAGTGCGGTTAGCAGGCTATCCTGAGACGAGCCCGACTTCGTGCGCGAAGCGAGCAATAGGTTGGCTGCGGCCGATGGTTTAGGTTCGTTGCTCAATTTGCTCCCTTTCGGGAGCATATGTAGTCATCTCGCGATGAAAGTCAATATTTGAACCCGCACGGGTTCATTTTTCCGCACTGCGTCAATCTCGGCAAGAGTTGCTCCCGTTCAGGATCAGTTGATCATTCTGGCCTAAGTTCCCGAAGATCAGCAACCGAACGGAAAAGCAGGCGAATCAGAAGCCCGCTTTCTGGGTTTGTTCGCCACCGGTAAATCGCGGAATTCCGGGGCTCCAAAAAAGCCTGAGTCCCGAAAAAGGCATCGAACCAACACCTTATTTGGCAATTTCGGGCCTTTTGTGGGCCTTTGGGTAAATCCGAACTAACTAAGCTATTGATAAGACGCTTATAAAACATCCGAGATCGAGTCCTCTTCTGGGCACCAACGGCTTAAGGCATTGTAAAATAACGAATAAAATGGAGGTTAGCGAGACCTCAAATTGTTCTCCACATCATTGTCTCGCCCCGTGTTTTCCGCTCTCTTTCAGTACCTGCCAAGTTCTTGCGGCTCAATCTCGACTCGTCTCTGTGCAGGACCAGTCGCAAGTTTTGCGGGCCTTTTTGCGGGCTTCCCAGAATGGCCGCATGGAAAGGCCCGCAGGTCCAAGGCTCGGCGTCCCTATTGGGCCCGAAGGTGCCTGGATTTCGATTGCAGCAGTTTCCGTCACGTGTCGCGTGACGCTTGACAATTTGCAATGTGGCGGGTAGTCTAGGGTCATGGAAATCGAATCCATCAGGCACAAGGGCCTGCGCCGCTTCTTCGAGACCGGCAATGCCAAGGGCCTGGTGGGTGATGTCGGCAGGCTCCGCAAGATGCTCGCGTTCATCGATGCTGCTGAAAGCTTGGATGAGCTGTTCGTTCCGCCGAATTTCGGCCTCCACGAGCTTACAGGAGATCGCAAGGGCACTTGGGCGATGACTGTGACCCGCAACTGGCGCTTGACCTTCGAAGTGAATGAAGAAGGCGCGCTGACCGATATGGATCTGGAGGATTATCATGGCGCTTAAGATGCACCCCTCGCTTGCCGTCCATGTCGGTGACTGGCTCAAGAGCGAGATCGTCGAACCTGCCGGTGTCAGCGTGACCAATCTCGCTGCGCATTTCGGCGTCTCGCGGCAGGCTCTGAGTACATTGCTCAACGGCAACGCCAGCCTTTCGGCCGATATGGCGATCCGCTTCGAGAAGGCGTTCGGGGTCAAGGCCGACACTCTGCTGCGGATGCAGACAGCCTATGAACTAGCCCAGGCACGAGCTCATGAGGGCGAGATCAAGGTCAGGAAGTTTGCACAGGCGGCTTGAAGCTGAAAGAGGCCGACGCGGGCGCACAGCCTGTTCCCCATCGTGCCTCCTGTCCTCAAAATTTGGATCAAACGCGTCCAGAAGTCTTGGGGCTAGTCAAGGGGCTACCGGTACCAACGCCCGGAAGCGGACTGTTCGGATCGTCCCACAAGTCTGTCGCCTTGGCTGAGCGGCAATCACTCTGCCTAAGCCAAGCCAGCAACGGGATCAGCTTGCTCAATGGAGACCGGTTTGCACTATACTGAGGGCGCCCTTAGCGCCGCCGCAGCCGCCACACAGCAAAAGCCAATGGAACAATGCCATAGATCACAGGCACAATGGCAACCGCAAGGTGGAGCTGGCCCTCGCCGAATAGGCGGGTGGACAGCGTGCCGACCGTGGTCGGGCCCAGAAGCAAGCCGGCCAAGCTGATCGCCATGTAGTACAGCGCCACCACCTGCCCGCGGACTGCACCGGGAGTGATCTGTAGTAGCGCGGTGACTCCGACCGCCGAGATCGCGCCGATCCCGATGGCAGTCAGGCAGAGCAGGGCAAAGGCCAACCAGGGCGAGGGCATCAGCATGGCGAGGCCAGCGCTCGGCACGATCAGTGCAAGGCCAAAGGCCATGATCCGGTGCGGTGCCAAACTGTCCCCGGCGATCAGGCGGCGTTCGCATAGCGCGCCGGCGGCGAGATAGACTGCCGGTCCCAGGATCAGTGCCGAAGCGCCGTTGAGCATGGCGAAGAATTCAGGCTTCCAGCCCCACCGGCGTTCAAAGGCGGCGGGGAGGAAGCCCTGGCTATAGGCGGTGATCACCATGGCTCCGACCACCGCAACAATCAGCAGATAGTCGCGCCAGCGGCTGCCGATCTGCGCAAAAGCATCCTTCAGCCCATTGCGCGTCGCAGAACCAGCGGCGGAGCTCGATTGGCGCGGCGGCTCGCGCACGAGCAGAAAGGCCAGCGCGACGAGCAGGCCCGGCAGGCCGACTGCGAAGAAGGTGGCTTGCCAGGGCGAAACAGCGCCTACCAGCGGCAATACGATTCGCTCGGCCCCGCGCGCCCATGTCAGCACCGAGGCGCCGATCAATGAAGCGAGACCCGAGCCAAGCGTGATCGCCATCGAATAGGCAGCAATCGGCCGGGCACGGCGTTCTTCGGGGAAGCTGTCGGCAATGATCGAAAAAGCAGCCGGGCTCAACACGGCTTCTCCCACCCCCACGGTCATCCGCGCCACGAACAACTGGGGGAAGGTGCGTGCTAGTCCTGATGCCGCCGTTGCCAGCGACCAAAGCGCTACCCCCGCCGCGATCAAGCGGGTGCGCGACTTGCGATCGACCAGCCAACCCAGTGGCAATCCCATTGTGGCATAGAAAATCGCGAAAGCCGGGCCCAGCAACCAGCCGATCTGCTCGTCGCTCAGCGCGATGTCGGCCTTGATCGGCTGGACCAGCAGGCCCAGCACGGTTCGGTCGATATAGCTGAAGAGATAGGCTAGGGTGAGCAGCGCAACCATGCCCCAGGCACTGCGGTGCGTCGGATAAGTGCCGTTGTCAGACATGATAGACCACCACCGCGTGGCCATCAGCATCGACCAGTCCCACCTCGCGGCCCACCTTGCCGTCGTGGGTGTAGAGCGCCCGCTCGGGATAGATCGCGACGCCGGGCGCGAGGGCGATCCCCGCCAGCGCCGCGTTCATGTCGGCCACCCAGATCACCGTCGCGTTACCGGGCGGGGCCAGTCGCGGGCGGGGCGGGGTGACCTCGAGCAGAGCCAGCGTGCGTTCCTGTCCGGCTGGTCCATCAAGCGCTGCCATCCGCAGCCGCGCCGTGGGATCGATCCCGAAGATTTCATAGGAATAGGAGTCCACCGGCGAATCCTTGATCGATTGCAGGGTTAGGCCCAGTGCGTCGCGGTAAAGCGCCAGCGCGCGATCGAGATCGGCAACAATCAGCGCGGCGCGCTTGAACCGTACCGGCTCAGCCACGCGGTGGCCCCTCAAGCGGTAGAGGATCGGCAACATGAACCACTTGCTTGCCCACGTTGTCGCCCGAGAACAGCCGCGCCAGAGCGTCGGGCATGGCTTCAAACCCCTCGAGCACATCTTCCAGCCAAGTTAGCCGGCCTTCGCGGATCCACTGCGCCATCTGCGCCTCGGCCTCGGCAAAGCGGTGGGCGTGGTCATAAACAAAGAACCCCTGCATCCGGGCCGAATGCTCGCCGATCATCCACCAGTTGTCTAGGGCATGGTTGGGGCCGTCGATGTACTGCGAAATCCGTCCGCAGCTAACCACGCGGGCAAAGCGGTTGATCCGCGTAAGCGCAGCATCAAGAATTGGCCCGCCGACATTGTCGAAGATCACGTCGATCCCGTCAGGTGTGGCTGCGGTGATCTGCTCGGCAAGGTCAGGATCGCGGTAGTTGATCGCTGCATCGAAGCCCAGCTGATCGGTCAGCAGAGCGCACTTCTCGGCGGTTCCGGCTATCCCAATGATGCGGCAACCCGCGATCCGGGCGAGCTGCCCGGCAATCGAGCCTACTCCGCCAGCTGCGCCGCTGACCAACACCGTTTCCCCTGGGCGCGGCTCGCCGATCGCAAATAGCCCGATCCAGGCCGAATAACCTGTCATCCCCAACACGCCGAGTGCAGTAGAGGGCGGCAGGTCGGTCGCATGGACCCGAAACATCAGCTTGTCCGGCGCGCCGTCGCTTAGCGCATATTCCTGCCAGCCCAGCTTGCCGTGGACGAGCGTACCTACCGGAAACCCCAGGTGGCGCGATCTAACCACCTGGCCGACCCCGCGCCCGTGAATCACGTCGCCGGGCTGCAGCGGCGCCTCGATCCCGGCGCCATCAATCATGTACTGACGCATCACCGGAGCGACTGAGAGGTAGAGCGTGCGGACCAGGAACTCTCCCTCCGCCGGTTCGGGCAGGGGGATCTCGACCAGCATGAAATCGCTGCGCTTGATTGCACCCTGCGGCCGGGACGCCATCTGCCATTGCCGCGCCGAAGCAGGCAAGCTGACTGCCAGTTCCCCTTCGGCGCGTGCTGCTGTCGCCATTCGGCTCAATCTCCCATCCCCGCGCCAAGGTGGCCGTCCGCTTGCCAATGTGTCCAATTTATAGTTTTTACGCCACGATTGAAAAAATTAAATCGGAAGGGCGACGGCGATGCGGATGGAAGTCAGCCTACGGCAGATCACTTACCTGATCCGTTTGATCGAAAAGGGCTCTTTCACTGCTGCTGCGGAATCACTTGGGATTACGCAACCGGCCCTCTCGATTGCGATCGGCCAGCTTGAACGCGCGCTGGAGGTGCGGCTGGTCGATCGTCAGGCCAGCCCGCTTGCACTTACCGAGGCAGGCGCAATCTTCCTGCGCTATGCCAGGCGGGTCCAGCACGACTTGGCCGAGGCGCGCGATGAACTGTCGGCACACGGACGCGGGGTGCTTGGCCGGCTTGATCTATGCATGGGGCCCAGTGCCGCCACTCCAGAGGTGGGGGCCGTCCTCAACAGCCTTGCTGCAGAGTTTCCCGGCCTTGAGATTGGCATCGGCACCGGAGTGGCACCGGCCGTGCTTAACCGGCTCGAAGATGGAGAGTTCTCTGCTTATGTCGGAACGCTGCCCGAACCATTTGACGATCCACGCTTTGATGCGCTGCGGATGACCGAACTCGATGTGGTGGTGGTTGCCTCGGTCCGGCATCGACTGGCCAGCGCAGCCGGGCTGACCGTGACTGATGTGGCACGGGCGCCATGGATCGCGATCGGCAATACCGAAGCCAATCTCCCGGACTGGCGCAGCGCCTTCCTTGCGCATGATGCCGAGCCGCCGGTGCCGGCAATCAATGTTCGCAACCTCGCATTAGTTCATTCCTTGCTCGGACAGGGCCATTTCGTGGCTGCCTTGCCGCGCGCCATGGTTGCAGGCGAGATTGCGCACGGGATGCTGATAACTTTGCTTCCTGACCAGCTGGCCTGGCGGCTGCCCTTGTCGGTACTGGTCCGGCGCGGTCGGGTACTGCCTGCCGCGACTGCGATCTTTGTGGAGCGATTGGCCAAGGAGTTTGGCGTTGCCACTCTATAAGACAAATAAATCTATCCTTAAATAATATAAACTGGACGACGAATTGCTCCGAGATAGGCTGTCTGCAAACCACGGGAGGGGCAGCGCCATGCGCAATACCGGTTTCTATCTTTCGACTGCACTGTTCGGGGGGCTGATCTTGGCCTTGCCGGCCCAGGCACAGGACCGTACGGCCGATGTCGAGGCTGATGGCGGCGCAATCATCGTTACGGCGCGCAAGCGTGAAGAGAACCTGATCGACGTGCCCTTGTCGATCACCGCGATTACGGAAGAGGATATCCAGAAATCCGGGATCGAAAGCGTGGCCGACCTGTCGCGGCAGGTGCCAGGCTTCTCGTTCAAGCAGGGCTTCGGTCGCAGCGGCGGCGGGCAGGGCGGGGCCAGCGTGCGCCCCTCGATCCGGGGCATGTCTAACATCCTGGGTTCGCCCAACGCCGGCTTCTTTGTCGATGGGATTTTCGTTTCGCAGAACATTACCTCGTACCAGCTCGACAACCTTGAGCGAGTTGAAGTGATCCGCGGACCGCAATCGGCGCTGTTCGGGCGGCAGACCTTTTCGGGTGCGATCAACTTCATCACCCGCAAGCCGGGCAACGAACTGCGCGGGGCGATCAACGCCACGATTGGCCAGTGGGGGCATCAGGAGGTGTCTGCCTATGTCCAGGCGCCGCTAGTTCAAGACCGGCTTGCAGCCGAAGTGAATGGCCGCGTCTACAATTTCGGCGGCGATTTCGTGAACACCGACAGCGGCAAGCGCGACATCAACGGCCAGTCGAGCCAGAACTTCGGCTTCAAACTACGCTGGACCCCGTCGGACAATCTGGAAGTGATCACGGGCTTCGGCGTTGGGCATGATCGCGACAAGGGTTATGCCACCTACGTCATCCCGGCATCACAGCTGAACTGCTACATGCCGCGGATCACCGGTACCCTGCTAGGCTTGCCGCGCTCGTCGACCCGCTCGCGCGGATATTACTGCGGCACAATCCCGGAATCGCCCTCGTACAGCTACAGCAACGACCAGATTGAGGCGATGGGCTACAACGCGCTTGAACGCAGCTACCTGCGCTCCGATGCAACCATCACCTATACAACGGACAGCGACTGGACCTTCACGCTGATCGGAGCCTACAACTGGCAGGAGAACCAGAACGGCTTCGATAACACCTATCGACCCTCGGCCACGCCCAGCCTGACGATTGAATACATCTCCAACCACGATTTCAGCCTCAACGGGCGGATTCAGTCGCCTGCTGCCAATTCGATCCGCGGGCTGATCGGGGCGAGTTACTATTCGGCCAACGACGATGAAGGCTATTCGGTCAACACCACCTTCGGAAACGCCAATTTCGGTCGGCGGTCGGGCTACTATTCAGCCGATGCGGTGCGTAACATAGCGGTTTACGGGATGCTCGAACTGGATGTGGGCGATCGCCTGGCCTTCACGGCCGAGGGACGATACCAGGAAGACCGGATCACCGGATCGCTCGAGCAGTCGGTACTGCTGGGCAAGGGCCAGCCGATCAACCTGCGCACGGTAACCTACAAGAGCTTCACCCCCCGCGTAACCGGCAAGTTCGAGCTGGCGGATAACTGGAACCTCTACGGCTCGATTGCCAAGGGCAACAAGCCCGGCGGTTTCAACGACTATCCGACCGATGCCAACGCCAGCTCGCTCGCCGATTTCAACAGCCGCAACCTTGGCGTGTTCGACGAGGAAAACGTCTGGTCCTATGAAATCGGCACCAAGGGCCGGATCGGCGCGATCAACTTCAATGTGGCGGGTTACTACCTCGACTGGAGCAAGCAGCAGCTGACGCTATCCTATCCCTACCAGCGTACGCCGCAGAACGATTTCCGGACCAACCCGTTCATCGTCAACGCCGGCAAATCGCGGATCTACGGGTTTGAAGTGGAAGTGTTCGGCAAGGTAACGGACTGGTTCGATTTCCGGGCTGCCTATGCCTACAACGATGCCAAGTTCATCGATTTCTACGATGAAAACACCGAACAAATCTATGACACCGATGGGCGGCCGAGCTTCCTCAACAACAACCTCTCGACCCCCAATCCTGCCGATGTCGATGGGCCGGACGGCCAGGTTGCGGGCAATCGTCTACCGCAGACACCGGTGCACCAATGGGCTGTGAATACCAACTTCACCTTCCCGCTCTCGGATCGGCTGAGCCTGTTCCTTCGCTCTGATTTCACTTATGAATCAAAGCGCTATGTCCAGGTGGATAACTTGCTTCACACCGGCAACAGTGTGAACCTTAACCTGCGGCTCGGCGTGGATATTGGCGACAACCTGACCCTGACTGCTTTCGTCAACAACCTGACCAACGATCGCTCGCCGCTGGTCGGCACGCGGCTATTCGATTTCAACCAGGGGCTGATCGTGCCCGATCCGGTGCGGATCACCGCCGGGCAGCCGGCCGTGCTGAGCTTCTACCGCCAGTTCCTGGTTTCGGCCCCGCGTAACCGCCAGTTCGGCTTGTCTGCGAACTTCCGGTTCTGAGGCGGATCATGCTGGGCAACAGCGAGACACGGTGGGGCGCCCTATCCAAGGCGCTCCACTGGGCTATCGCTCTGCTGATCATCGGCACCTCGATCTTCATCCTCCATGTCAACGATTCGACCTGGTGGTTCAAATCGAGCCCGCTGGTGTTCATCACCTATATCCACTGGCACAAGGCATTCGGCCTGATCGCCCTGGCGCTGATCGTGCTGCGGATCCTGTGGCGGCGCAGCCAGCCCGTACCTAAGACCACGCCGCTGACCCCGGCTGAGGAAAAGTGGAGTCACCGGGTGCACATCGGGCTCTATGCGCTGATGGTGATCGTGCCAGTGTCGGGCTTCTTCGCTTCCAGCTTCTTCGGCAGCGGCACCAAGTTCTGGGGGCTGTTTGAAATCCCCTCACCACTGCCCAAGAACAAGACCGGGGTCGCGGTGTTCTATTGGGCCCATTTCGGCCTGGCCTGGAGCCTGCTGGTACTGGTCGCGGGCCACGCCGGCATGGCTTTCTATCATCATTTTGTCCGCAAGGACGGCGTGCTCAAGGGCATGCTGCCGGGCGGCGCAGCAACGGAGGATTGACGATGCGAGCATTGCTGGCAGGCGCGGCGGCGCTTGCGGTTCTGGCGGTCCCGGTGGGCGCCAAGCCGCTCGATCCGGCCAAGGCCGAAGATGCGCTGAAGATCATGCAGAAATCGATCTGTTCGCTCAACCAGGGCGAAACCGTGATCTATTGGTGGAAGGGGACGATGTTCTCGCGGGTTGAGGGCGAGAAGGACCGCGAGCTGTTCAAGCTGCAGGGCTTCAACATCCGCCAGTGCATCAACCTCAGCGATCCGGTGCGCGGGCCAGGCTTCCGTTCGGTGAGCCGTGAGGTGATGATCCACCTCGATCCAAAGACCGGCGAAATTGCCGACAAGTGGAAGAACCCCTGGACCGGCGACGAGCTGGAGGTGATCCATGTCGCCAATGATCCGGTCAATATGCGCAATCCGATGTACGCGCGCGGCAAGGATGGCACCCCGATCAAGGCTGACTTCACCGTGATGAACGGCCGCGCCTTCAAATCGGGCAATGCCCCGCTGTTCTACAAGAACCCGCTGCAGGGTGAGTTCCAGGACTGGGTCGGCGGGACCTATCACGCGATGGAGATGGGCACGGACTTTTTCTACGCTGCCGATCTGTTTGACGACAAGGTGGCGACGCCAAAGCACCATTCGATCACCTGGTCCCGGATTTCTGGCTGGCTGCCCTGGATGAAGATGGGCGATCGCAACGGTGCGGTCTATACCGCCACAGTCGGCGGGCGGGCCAGGTCGATCGACGATTTGCCTGAGCCGCTGCGGACGATCATCCGCACTCGCTATCCAAACTACACCAGCCCGCCGCCGCTTGACGATACGCGGCCGAATGAGACCAGCTGGGAAGTGTTCAAGAAACGCAAAACCGGGGAGGGCAAGTGATGCGCCGTCTGATCGCAACCGCTGCGGCCGCGCTGGCGCTGGCTGCCACCCCCGCTCTGGCCAAGGACAAGCCGCTCGATCCGGCGACACCCGAGGGCGCTTTCCTGATGAACACCAAGCAGTTCTGCTCTTTGAAAGAGGGCGAATATGCGGTGCACTACTGGGAAGGCACGGTTTATTCGCGGGTCCGGGGCGAAAAGGACCGGCACCTCTTCAATGTCGCGGCCATGTCGATGCGGCAGTGCAAGCCGTTCTCCGATCCCGTGCGCGGCCCCGGTTCGCGCAGTGTCAACCGCGAGATCGTGTTCTACCTCGATCCCAAAACCAGTCAGCTGCTGCGGACCTGGCAGAACCCATTTACCGGCGAAGAGGTGGAGATCGTTCACGTCCACAACGATCCGGTCAACGCGCGCGAACCTGGCTTTGCCCGTGAGAAGGACGGCAAGCCGCGTTCCACTTTCAATGGCATGGTGGTCAACGGCTATGCCTATAGCGGCGGCGGCGCAGCGCTGCTGTTCTATGACAACCCCTTGGCGGGTGACTATCAGGACTGGGTCGGCGGCAAGTACCAGGCCAGCGAGTTCCTGATGTCGGTCGCGCCAATGGCCGATCTGACCGATCCCAAGGCCACGCGGGTGATGGACAACGTCTTCAGCTGGGGCCGGATTTCGCGCTGGATGCCGTGGATGAAAATGGGCGGGCGCGAGGGCTTGCTGATCCACTATATGGGCGGGCTGCGGATCAATTCGTTCGAGGAACTGCCTGGCTGGATGAAGACCGAGATCCGCGCCAACTATCCTGACTATACCGTGCCGCCGCCGACCGACGACAAGCGGCCAAATGAAACCAGCTGGACCGTGTTCAAGGACCACATCGACGCCAAGCGCAAGGCCGAAGCAGCAGCCAAGGCGAAACCGGAATGAGGGGGGCGCTGGCCGCGCTGGCGCTTGCCGCGCTCGCGGCCAGCGGTTCATCTCCCGTGCTGGCCAAGGCCAGCGACGGCAGCGTCATGCGGCGCACGACGCTGCTGGTCCATGACATCGAAAAGTCGATCCGCTTTTATGAGATCCTGGGCTTTTCCGTCTGGCTCAACGGTCCCTGGGGCACGGTCCGTGCGGGCGGTCTGCCGGTCGAGGGAGTGAAGCCCGGTGATCCCAACCGGCTGGTGCTGATGAAGGGTAAGGACCCTTACCTCGGCATGGTAGGCCTGCTGCAACAGGGCAAGACGCAGAAAGCACCAAAATTCAGCTTGCGCCGGGGCGATCCGATTCTGATGATCGAAATCGCCGATATGGCCGGGGTCGAGCGAAAGTTGCGTGCGGGCGGCTTCACCATTCACAAGGCTCCAGAAACCAGCCATATCAAGAGCGTTTCGTATGAATGGGACGCCAAGTTCATGTTCGCGATCGATCCCGACGGGCACATGCTCGAGCTGACCGAGCGGCTCAATTGACAATGCTATGCCGCCGCGCGGCGCTGCAATTGGGCGGGATCGCGGCAATTGGGCTGGCCGGCCCAGGCTGGGCGCTCCCCGATCCGCCGGTGGTTGGCCTAAGCCGCAGCTATCTGCCTAGCCGATTCGGGCAATTGCATATGCGCATTGCCGATCCGCCGCCAAGGTATCGCCGTCGCCCGCCGCTGATCCTCTTCCACCAGACCCCGCTGTCCGGTCGGATGTTCGAGCGTGTCTTGCCGCACTTGGCTGTCAGCCGCCGGGTGATTGCGGTCGACACCCCGGGCTATGGTGAAAGCGACCGGCCCGAGCGGCGACCCGATCTGGCTGGCTATGGCGATGCGATCCTTGATGCGCTGGCCTCACGCTGGGGCGGGCGGTTCGATCTGCTGGGCTATCATACCGGCGCAGCCATCGCGCTGGACCTCGCCGCCCGGCGGCGCGAAGTACGCCGGCTCGTGCTGGTTTCCGCACCGCTGTTTGATGCAGCCCGGCGGAGCGCCCTAGTCGAACAATTGTCTTCTGCGAAGGACCCGTTTCCAGCTGATGGATCGGAGCTGTTACGACAGTGGCAGGGCTCACTTGGCAGCCGTCCACCGGGTCAGTCGATGGACGATGTCGCGCGGCTGGTTGCTGAGAAGCAGCGCGGTGGGCGTTTTTTCGAATGGGCGCTGCAATCGGCGATGGAGGCCGATCTTGCCCCGCTCATTGATCAGGTAAAGGTTACGGCGCTGGTGATCGCCCCGCACGATGGCCTGCAAGCCGCCAGTGCTGAAACAGCGCGGCAATTGGGCGCACGGTTGATCGATCGTCCCGACTGGAAATATGGACTATTTGATGTCGATCCGACTGGCGTGGCTGCGCTGGTCAACCCCTTTCTTGATGATGCAGGCAGCTGACATGATAGACTGAAGCTATTTACGAAGCGGATGGGCTCATTCGAGCGTCAATCTGTGCATGTCCGGATGACTTTCAATATTAGCCAATCCGAGATGAGAGATCAGCGGCTGGAACAATGGATTCCTTTTCACCATCAAAAACTGTTGGGGTTGTCGGCGCAGGACCAGTCGGCACATGCGCCGCACTGTTCTTGGCCAGCCGAGGGATCGCATGCGTGCTTATCGAGGCGCAGGAGGGTCCGGATCAAGATCTGCGCGCCTCGACCTTTCACCCGCCCACGCTGGAGATGCTTGAGACGATCGGCCTGGCGGCACCGCTGATTGAAGCAGGTCTGATTACCCCGCACTGGCAGGTGCGCATGCACGAGACCGGCGAGCGGGCGCTGTTTGACCTTTCAGCGATTGCCGAGGACACACCATATCCGTTTCGGTTGCAGTGCGAGCAAACGAAGCTGGTCAGGCTAGCGCTTGCGAAGGCGAGGGACGACGGCGCAGTCGCGGTTCGGACAGGCGCCCCGGTAACGCATCTGACACAGGATGCCGACGGCGTTACCCTGGTGCTTCGCGACGGCGAAATGATCCGCGTGGCCTTCGTCATTGGGGCTGACGGCGCGCGCAGCACAATTCGTCAAGTGATTGGCGCGCATTTCGAAGGCTTCACCTATCCCGAGACAACAATCCTCGCGACGACTACGTTCCCGTTCAACGAGCACATCACGCCGCTGTCCAACGTCAACTACTGCTGGTCAGATCACGGCACGTTTTCGCTGTTGCGGTTGCCAGGCTTGTGGCGCTGCTCGCTGTATGCAGACGCCGACGAAAGCATCGAGGAGGCGCTCGAACCCGCGGCTATCGCCGCAAAACTCGAGCGAATCGTACCTGGCGCGGGGGCGCACCCGGTGGACGAAATCCGCTCCTACCGCATCCACCAACGAATCGTCGAACGCTACGATCACGGACGCGTGCTGCTAGCCGGCGACGCCGCACACCTCAATTCGCCCTCCGGCGGGATGGGGATGAACGGCGGGATCCACGACTCGTGGGAACTGGCAGAGACGCTGGCGGCCATCCTTCTGGAAGGCGCCGATCTGACGCTGCTCGGGCGCTATACCCGGCGGCGCAAGTCGATCGCGCAGGAGCAAATCCTTGCACAGGCGCACCGCAACCGCACACGGATGCAAGAGCGCGATCCGGCCAAGCGACGTGCGGAACTGGCCGCGCTGCAGGCGATCGCCGCCGATCCTGCACTCTGCCGCGACCACCTGCTCAAGACTTCGATGATAGCGGGGTTGCGGCAGGCGGAGACCATCCCGTGACCATCGCAGTTATGACCCCGATGGCCAACCCTACGGTCGAGGTCGAGATGCGTAAGCTGCTGCCCGCCGCGCTGCCGTGGGTCACCGGGCGGCTGGTGTCTGATGCGACCGACAGCATGGCGCGGCTGGTCGAGTATGCCGAAACGCTTCCCGCGCAACTGCGACAGTTTGACAGCCTGCCGCTGTCAGCGGTGGCGTTTGGCTGTACCGGATCGAGTTACCTGATCGACCCGGCACGCCAAGCGCAGATCGCCGCTGCGCTCCCTTGCCCGACGATTTGGGCGACTGACGCGATCGCCGAGAAGCTGGCCGCACTCGGCGCGAAGCGGATTGCGGTGATTTCACCCTACCCGCCTGCATTGCACGCTGCAGGTCTCAAGCACTGGGCTCGCGCCGGTTTCGACGTGGTGTTCGGTGCCCGGGTTGAGATCGGCACTTCCGATACACGTGCGATCTATTCGCTGACGTCCGATGCGGCGCGCGGCGCGCTACTGGAGGCGGCAGCAACTCGACCAGATACCGTCCTGCTTTCAGGCACGGGGATGCCTACGCTCGATCTTGTCGACCTGGCGGGCACCCAGCCGGTGGTTTCATCTAACCTTTGCCTCGCCGAAGCGATTGCCAGGCACGCCGGAGACTTTGCATGACTGAAATCGTTGCTAGCTTTATCGGCGGGACATTCGTTGCGCCTGCAGAAGGCGAACGACTGCCGATCATCAACCCTCATGACGAGAGCATCATCGGCCTGCTCGCCGAGGCTAATGCGGATGAAGTCGACCGCGCGGTTGCGGTTGCCCGCGCCGCTTTCGCCCGCGGCGAGTGGCGGTTCGCTCCGGTCGCGCAGCGGCAGGCCGTGCTCCGCCGGATCGCCGCTCTGATTCGCGAGCGCGAGGACACGCTGGCGATGCGCGAACTTGCCAACACCGGGATTCCCATCAAGCAGATCCGCGAGCGGCACGTGCGCCGTGCGGCTATGAACTTCGAATTCTTCGCCGACTACATCGGCCAGGTCGCGAACGAGAGCTACGAGCAGGATGCGCCCTACCTCACCGTCGTGCGGCGCGAGCCGGTGGGCGTTGCCGCGTTGGTTGCGCCATGGAACGCGCCGCTTGCGCTCGCGACAATGGAGCTCGCGGGCGCGCTCGCCTTCGGTAACTGCGCAATCCTCAAGCCGAGCGAGCTGACACCGCTCGAATTCGTCACTATCATGGAAATCTGCCGCGATGCGGGCCTGCCTGATGGCGTGGTCGGACTGGTCAACGGACGCGGGCCGGTGACGGGTGAAGCACTGGTCGCGCATCCGGGGATCGACGTGGTCGCATTCATCGGCGGCACCGAAACCGGGCGCCATATCGCCCGTGCCGCCGGGGGCAACCTCAAGAAGTATGTTGCCGAGTTGGGCGGCAAATCGGCCAATATCATAACGCCCGATTGCGACCTCGATCGCGCGCTCGACGCGGCGCTGGTCGGGATTTTCTCCAACAATGGTCAGCAATGCCTCGCGGGCTCACGTATCCTGGTCGATCGAAGGGTCGCCGATGGGTTCATCGAACGCTTCGTTGCGCGTGCGCAGGCGCTCCGCCTCGGTGATCCGGGCGACATGGCGACCGAGATCGGCCCGGTGATCAGCCGCGCGCAGTACGATCGCGTGCTCGCTTTCGCTGCCGAAGCAGAGGTGCTGTGCGGTGGCACCCGCGCCGCTGGGTTCGAGCGCGGGTACTACGTCGCGCCAACGGTAGCGCTGGCTCGCGAAAATGCTTCCCGGCTGTGCCGTGAGGAGATCTTTGGGCCGTTCGCCACTTTCCTCACCTATGACGATTTCGACGAGGCGCTCACCATCGCGAACGACAGCGAGTTCGGGCTGGTCGCTTACCTGTGGAGCGACCACCTGCCAAGCGTGATGAAGGCGGCCGACACGCTCGCTGCCGGCACTCTGTGGGTGAACACCCCGGTTGCGCGCGATCTGCGCGCACCGTTCGGTGGTTTCAAGAACTCGGGCGTTGGGCGCACCGGCGGCCATTCGAGCCGCGCGCTCTTCACCGAGGAAAAGGTCCTAACGATCCCAATGTCTGACTTTCCCATCGCCAAGCTGGGGAGCCATAGTTAGTGACGTGACCCCTGATTTTCCTCCATTCTCGATTAGAGCCAGGCCAAAGGAGAATCAAAGGCCCTCGTCCCAATTTTTCGAAGAGGGCAAATGGCGGATATCCGGTGCTCCAAAATCGCCTGAGTCCCGAAAAAGGCATCGAACCAATACCTTATTTGGCGATTTCGGGCCTTTTGCGGGCTTTTGGGTAAACCCGAACTAACTAAGTTATTGATAAAATATCTATAAAATAGCCGAGATCGAGTCCTCTTCTGGGCACCATTTTTCCTTGCATTGTGCTGCAGTTTCCCGCCTTTTGGGCGGACAACAGGGGTCTTGCATGGAACCGGCTAATCCGGCCTCCACGGAATTTGCGACGATTGGCGCGGCGTTCGGCTGCGGCGAAACGCTGGCGCGCACGATCGGCGGTCTGGGGCGGGGCGGCGATCATGTTCGCGGCCAGGTGCTTTATCCCCTGCCGGGGCGCGAACAGACTTCATTGCTGCTGGCGGGTCTGGCGCAGGAAGCAGCCTATGGGCGCGAAGGCGGCGTGCTGGTCCTCCACGAACTGGCCCCCGGCGAATTTTATGGCAGCCTGGTCGGACTCGGCGACGGGCGTGGCGATGCGCAGGTCGAGGCGCTGAGCGATGGCCGCGCCCTGCATTACGGCGAAGAAGCCGTGTTGCGGCTCATGGAAAGCTATTCCTGCGTAGCCGTGGCGATGACCCGGCAACTGGCCCGGCGGCTTGCAGCGATGCGCCAGCGGATGGTCGAGGCCAACCTGCTGTCGGCCACGGGCCGAATCTGCGCCGAGCTGCTGCGCCGGTCGCGCCAGACGGAAGATGGTGTAATCCGCCCGATTCCAGTGATGGCTGAGCTTGCCCAACGGGTGCAATCGACCCGCGAGACCGTTTCGCGCACCGTATCGCGGCTGGAACAGCGCGGGATCGTGCAGCGGCGCGGCGATGGTCTGGCCGTGGTGGCCGCGCACCGCCTCGAAGAAATGGTTTACTGACTGCGCGGCAGCAGCATGTGCACCGGACCGCCAGTGCCTTCGTCGCCCAGATGGTAGAGCTCGCTGCGGATCGGGCTGGCAGCAGCTACGGCCAAAGCTACCGCCAGATCATCTGATGCCAGCGCGGTGCCCGGCGGGGCCATCCGCATCAGTTCCCCGGCGCGGTCAGACCCCGCGCCATAGGCCAGGCGCGTGCCGCTGGCCGGATCGGTCATGACGGTAACGATGCCCTGGTGCACCCCGATGGCCGGCGCGCCGCCGGGCAGGGCGAGCAGGCTGGCGACCAGCGCCAGAGCTTCGCGACCGTCATCGAGCAGCAGGTCCCAGCGCCCGGGGGCGGTCCGGATCGACCCGGCCGGCAGCGCTGCCGCAGCAATGGTGCTGGCGACCGGATCAAGCATGGGGGTGAGCCGGGCTGAAGGGCCGCCCGTTGGGGGCAGATCGATCCCGATTGCAACCTGGGTCACCAATTGCCGCGCGGGGTCCGGTTCTTCGGGCGGGAACAGCGCTTCAACCTTGGCGTCGCGGGCGATCCGGATATGTGTCTGCCCGCGCCCCGCCGTTGGCCACAAGGCCGCCTGCCGCGCGGTGTTGGGTCCGCCGCCGGCTTCATCCTCGACCAGCAATTGCAGGCAGGCTGCGCCCAGCCGCCGCGCATTGAGCAGGGCCCCGCCAATTGCCAGGACCCCGGCATGCTCGGTGGCGAGCGGGTCGTGAACGCTGGCCGGGCTCTGCCCCGCCACGCGCAGCGAGGCCGCGCGATCAAGCAGTGCGCGGAAACGTGGCAGCCACTGGCTGCCGGCCGGGGCGACCGACTGGGCGGCAAAGGCTTCGACCGGGCAGGGCAGCACCACATGCAGCTCGCCCCCGGCGGCCAGCAGGCGCTCGGCGATCACGATGTCCGACCCGGCAGCCAGCGCGCCTGAGCCAAAGCCGATGGACTGGGCGGCCAGCACGGCATCAGTCGCTTCGACCAGTTGCCGCTCGCTCGCTCCACCGGCGAGGATGCCCATGTGTCCCGCGAAATGCAGGCTCGCGGGCGGCGTGAAACGGCTGAGCCACGGGCCTTCCCGTTGCTGGGCGCACAGGATTTCGCGCAGCTGGGCCAGGGTAATGGCACGGTCATCCCAGCCATCGGGATCGGCGGCCACGGCCTTTGCCATCGCCTGCTCAGCACCGGCGTCGTCTTCCAGCAGCAGCAGTGCCTCAGCCCGGGTTGCGGCAAGAAAGTAGGGCGTATCGGTATCCGGACCGGCGCGGTCGAGCAGTGCCAGCACTTCGCGTGCTCGGGCGGTAGCAGCAGAAGCGTCCCCGGCCAGCAGGCAGGCCGTGGCGGCATTGATCGCCCGGTAAGGGGCAGGCGCCAGGGCATGGGCGGCGCGGTAGGCTTCTGCCGCTGCGGCAAACAGGCTGGCCCGATCCGCGCCGATGCTGGCGCGGGCGCGATCCTTCAGCAGCCGGCCCTTGAGCGAGAGCGCGGCCGGGTCACTCCCGCGCCGGTCCCACCCGCCGGCCTGGAAGAGGTCCCAGGCCCGCGCGGTGGCACCGGCCCGGGTGAGCGCAGCAATTGCAGGAAGAGGCAGCGATAGTGGCGGCATTAAGGCTCGTTGCCGCCGCCATTGCCGGTATCGGGATCGATAATGATGGGCAGCGCTTGCTTTCCTGGCAGCGTCAGGTGGTAATTGAGTGCATACCGTACAGCCTTGCTCGGGTCATCGGTCGGCCGCGGGGTGAAGGTGCTGCCATCGTGGATAGTGTTGTAATTCTCAATCCGGATCAGTTTGCCTTTCAGCGGTCCGCCCAGTTCGCCATCATCTACGCGCGAGACGAAGAAGCTGTCATTGCCGGCCGCCGGGGTGCCATCGCTCAGCGTCGCACCGAAGGAGATCAGCTGATCGTTGTCCAGCCTGACATCCGCACTGTCATAGTAGACGAAGATTTCGTGCTGGCTGTTGAAGCCAAGATCGACGAAATCGTCGCGATCATAGCTGCCATCCTTGCGGCGATAGAGCTTCGCTTCAGTATCAGGTTTGCCCGGCTGGAGATCCGACAGCTTGCGCCGACCCGGCACCACCTTCTTCAGGATCCGGAGCGCCTGAGCCAGACGGCTATCGGGCGTATTGCTGGCGGGATCGTCGATTCCAAAGCTGGCGTGGTTTGCCCCGATCCGCCAGGCACCGCCTGAGCTGACCAGAATGATAGTCACATAGCCCGGCGCGAAGGCGACATTTGTCGGGCGACGCGAAAGGTCGTGGGGATCAAGGCCAGAGGAATTTCCGGGCAGGCTCATAGTCGGTCTCCTTGTTCGAGGCGGGTCATCATGCGGGTGAAGCGCTCCAGCTCCTTGGGCGGATAACTGCGCCGCAGCAGCTCGTAGTGAAGACGCGCCGCGCGCAGGAACGCCGCCGCCTCTGGACGCTCGGCCCTTTTCGCAGCATCGGCGGCGATCGCGGCGATCCGAAGCTGCTCGCCGGTCACAGAACGATCGTCCGGTCGTTCGGCTGCAAGCTTGGCATAGGCCACCAGCGTCCGATCAGCGCGGGCCAAACCATCGCCCAGTCGGTTGGCATCGAGCTCTGCTCTCGCCATGCCGATCTCGGGCCAAAGCCGTCGCTGTCGCAACTGGAAGTTATCCGGTTCGCGTTGCAGCATTGCGTCGAGTAGCGCCGCTTCCTCGCGCCGCAGCGCAATGATCTGGTCAAATTGGCCCGCCCTGCTCAAAACATCGGCCTGCCAGCCCAGGCGGTTGGCCAAGTCGAGCCTATTCTGCCGCGTCGCATCAGGCATGCCAACGGCCTTGCGCATGAAAGCGGTGGCCTGCTCACACCAAGGCAGCGCCTGAAGCGGATCCTTGGTCTGCCGCATGCTCCATTCGCACATGTTGCCGTGCGCATAACCCAGTTCCATCAGCGAGCGCAGCTTGCCGGGCTCACGCGCGGCCAAAGCCTTTGCCCGATCGAGATAGGCCCGCCAATGCTGCCCGGAGCTTGCGAGGTTGTTCTGCTGCCAGGCGGCGAAGCCGGTCCAGAATTGGCTCTGCGCGTCGGCGAAGATCGCTTCGGGGTCATAGGGGCGCTGCGCCAGGACGGCAGCGGTGGTCCGTGCTGCTTCCTCGAACTTGTCCTCGGCCTCGGCGAAGCGGCCGCGCTGAGCCTCGTCCTCGCCCATGGCCTGGAGCAGGCGCGCGCGTCGGGTCAGGCTGTCGGCCGGCAAGGCATTGAGGTTTTGCTGCGAGTAATGGGCCATGGCGCGGGCGTTGACCTTGTCCATCACGCTAAGGCCGGCCGCGCCCTTCAGCTCGCTGCGCAGATCGGTCAGCATGAACTCAACCATCCCCTCTGCACTCGCGCGCTGCCGCTCCGCCTCGGTCCGGGCGCGGATCGCCAGGGCCAGCAGCGTGGCCAGCACTATAATCAGTATCCCCGCCGCCGCCGTGACCGCCATCACGCGGCCCTGGCGAGCCTGGTTGTCACGCTGGACCAGCCGGTCGAGCGGCTGGCCGCTCAGCCCGGCGATGATTTTCATCAAGCCGAGCCGTGGGCCATCGGCACCTTTGCGGAAATCGGCAGCGAGCGGCTCGACCTGGCGGCCCTGCCACTCGGTCAGGGCTGGTGGGAAAGCCTCGTCAGGCTCGCCATCGATCAGCGCGACCAGCACTGGGCGACCAGGATGGATCGCTCGAAACAGGGCTATTTCCTGATCGACCCAGCGACTCGCTTTGGCCCTGGGGCTAGCGACGACGATCAGCGCGGCTGATTGCGCCAAGGCCTCGCGCACCTGGTCCGACAGGTCTGGCGCGGCGGCCAGTTCGGCCCGGTCGAGAAACACCGGGGCCAGCCGTTCGCGCTGACCTGTCGGGCCTGCCGGGAACCGATAACGCTCGATCTGGCGATGCAGCGACTGGGCGAACTGGGCGTCAGCGTGGCTGTAGCTGATGAATGCGCGATAATGGGGCGCCTCTGCGGGCGCATTGTGCTGCTCCATCGCGACTCCCCTGTTGGGACGGGAAATTAGGGGCTTGTGCGGGGTTTGCAATGGCCCGTTGGCGCAATTTTATGTCGTCTGCATGCTGACAGGTGTGGCACTTACGCTACGGTTTGCGGCCGTTCTAACCAATCGATTAAAACCTGTTGTCAAGCGGCGCAGTCGGTGATCTATTCATATGCGCAACCACCCGGAAAAGGGCGGGCAACAAAGGAGAGTGGGCTGATGAGGGGTAAGCTGACCCTGCTGGCTGGCGTCTGCGCCAGCGCAATCGCAATTCCTGCCTATGCGCAGAGCACCGATGCTAACGACGACGAAAATGTGATCATCGTTACCGCACAGCGTTCGAACGAACGCCTGCAGGACGTTCCGATCGCGGTTTCGGCCTTCAATGCCGAAGCGCTGGAAAAGCAGCAGATCAAGAACACGTCGGACTTGCAGCTGACCCTGCCCAACGTCACCTTCACCAAGACCAACTTCACCAGCGCCAGCTTCACCATCCGCGGGATCGGTGACCTCTGCGTCGGCGTGACCTGTGACAGCGCCACCGCGATCCACATGAACGATGCGCCGCTGTTTGGCACCCGCATCTTCGAAGGCGAATTCTACGATCTCGCCCAGATCGAAGTGCTGCGTGGACCGCAGGGTACCCTGTTCGGCCGCAATGCGACCTCGGGCGTGGTCAACTTCCGCACCGCGCGGCCTGACCTTTCGGGCCTCGGCGCAAGCGTCGAAGCCGAATACGGCAACTACAACGGGATCAAGATCAAGGGCATGGTCAATGCCCCGATCGGTGAAACCGTCGGTGTGCGCCTGGCAGGCTTCTTCCTCGACCGCGATGGTTACACCAAGAACCTCTTCAACGATACCCGCATCGATGACCGCAACATGTTCGGCGTGCGCGGTTCGCTGCGGTTTGAGCCGAGCTCGTCGACCACCATCGATCTGATGGCGCAGTACTTCCACGAGCGTGACAGCCGTATGCGCATTCAGAAGCAGCTCTGCCAGCGCGATCCGACCGGCGTTATGGGCTGCCTCAACGCTCGCCGCGACTATGCGTTCACCAACGGCAACTCGACCCTGGGGACGATCTTCGCCAGCCAGGAATTCTTCCGCATCCGTGGTGTTCCGTCCGGCCAGACGGCGCTTACCCCGAACTTCTCGACTGGTAGCCTCTATGGGACGGACGTGTTCGCGGCTTCCGTGAACCCCGCTGATCCGCGGGTGGTAAACACAGCGTTCACCCCGAAGTACTTCACCGAGGAATGGATCGTTCAGGGCAGCCTTGAGCAGGAACTGGGCGGCGGCCTGAACCTGAAGCTTGGCGGTAACTGGCAGCAGGTCAAGCTCGACTCGCAACAGGATTACAACAACGCCGCGCAAAGCCGTGCGACGCTGTTGCCCGGGCTCAATACCCTGGCCGCCGCTGCCGCCGGCACTTTTGGTCCGGCGCTGCAGGCCTATCTCCGCCCGATCGCCAACGCGCTGATGCCCGCCGGACCGAACGGCCTGCTCTGCACTTCTGCCTCGGATCCGACGGGAACTGGCGTGTTCAGCGGCAACTCGGTCTGCTCGACCAACCCGCTCGCCTTTGACCGCTCGAACCAGGAGCAAACCAGCTGGACCGCAGAAGCGATCGTCTCGTCTGACTGGGACGGCCCGTTCAACTTCCTTGTGGGCGGGATCTACGGCCAGCTGCACCTGACCGAAAACAGCTACTACGTCAGCGCTTTTGGCCTTGACTATGCTGGTGGTATCCTGGGCGCACTGGGTGCGGCCGGGGCGGCCATTCCCCCGGGTGCCACTTCGTCCTACGCGCTTGGGCCGAGCTTCTATCGGAACAATTCCGATGACCTGAAGGTCCGCAGCTACGGTCTGTTCGGCGAAGCCAACTACAAGTTCAGCGACGATGTAAAGCTGACGGTCGGGCTGCGCTACAACAATGACCGCAAGGACATCAAGGCACGGACCTCGCTGTTCACTGATGCGGTCGGCAACTCGGTGCTGCTGCCCACCGGCAGTGCTTCGCTATCGAATGCCCTGGGCTATGCCGGGCTCGATTACGACGCCGGTCGCCCCGGGGCGCAGGAATACGCCATCCGCCGCGGCAGCTATGCTGAATGGACTGGCCGTGCGGTGGTTGACTGGAACATCACGCCGGACAACCTCCTCTATGCGTCCTATTCGCGTGGCTACAAGTCGGGCGGGATCAACCCGCCGCTCTCGCCGATCTTCGCAGTTGGCGAAACGTTTGAGCCGGAATTCGTCGATGCCTTTGAAATCGGCTCGAAGAACACCTTCGGTAACGTGACGCTCAACCTGACGGCCTTCTACTACAAGTATACCGGCCTGCAGCTGTCGCGTATCGTCGCTCGCACGTCAGTCAACGATAACGTGAACGCCAACATCTATGGTGCGGAAGCCGAAATGGTCTTCCGTCCGACCCGGGAGCTGACGATCAACGCGACCGCTTCCTACCTCCATACCGAGGTGTCGGAAGACACGTTCCTGGCTAACTCGCGCGACTTCGGTGCAGGCCGGGCAGATGCGGTGATCATCAAGGATATCACCAACGCCGCCAACTGCGCCGTCGGATCGACTTCGGGCAGCGTGGCTGGCGTCAACGGCTTCGTTAATCAGGTCCAGACGCTGATCAACACCGGTGCGATCCCGGGTGTTCAGCCGGGTGCCAACCTGCAGCCGACCTCCTCGTTCGGTCCGGGCAGCGGCCTTGCTTCGAACGGAGCGTTCAGCATCTGTGCGGTGCTCAACTCGCTGGCTCCGACGCTCGGCGCATCATTCGGTGGGATTTCGGTGGCGCTCGATGGCTTCCGCACAAACATCAAGGGCAATGAATTGCCCGGTGCGCCGAACTACAAGTTCTCGTTGGGTGCCCAGTATGAAGTCGCGATCGGTGACATGACCGTGACCCCGCGCGCGGACTTCATTTACACCGGCAAGACTTACGGCAACATCTTCAACGGTACAGTCAACGAGATTCCGAGCTTCACGCAGGTCAATGCGCAGCTCCAGCTCGATGGGCCGGACAAGAAGTGGTTTGCCCGCCTATGGGTGCAGAACCTGTTCGACAAGGACTCGATCACGGGTCTTTACGTGACCGACCAGTCCTCGGGCAACTTCACCAACATCTTCACGCTGGAACCGCGTCGCTACGGCATCACCGCTGGGATCAAGTTCTAAGCGTCAACAGCCTAGTCCTGGGAGGGACGCCAGGGGCTCCGGACTTCGGTCCGGAGCCCCCTTTTCTATGTTCTCAGGGTGGCTCCGGACTTCGGTCCGGGGGTCCTCTTTCTTGCCGTTACGAAGAACGCGGGCGTGGCCACCAAAATGAAAGCCCCCCTGTCCGTCCGGACAAAGCCGGAGGACAAGGGGGCCAGGCGGGCGGCTGACCGTCAGGTGGTCTTGGGGGGGCGGTCAGGCCACCAGGGACGCTTCGATGGCGATCCGGATCGCCTCGGAAGTGTGCTGCGCCCCCATCTTGGTGAGCATGTTGGCGCGATGAATTTCCACCGTACGCGGACTGATTTCCAGCTGTTCACCGATCAGCCGGTTGGACAAGCCAACCGCGACCCCGGCCAGCACTTCGCGCTCGCGGCGGGTCAGGCGCTGGACCCGGCTGCGGGCCCGCGCTTCGCGCAGTTTCAGGCTGCCCAGCGCCGCGCCGGTTGATTCCGCGCCGATCAGCGCCCCGATCACCTGGGCCGCATCGCATGGCCAGGTCAGGTAATCGACCGCGCCGGCCAGCACGGCCTTGACCACCTGGTCGGTGCCGGGCTCCTCGGCAAAGGCGATGATCGGCAGCCAGCGGCCATTCTCGGCCATCAGCGTGACCAGCTCGGCCACGGCCTCGTCGCTGTCCTCAACCATGATCGCTTCGGCGCGCGGCCATGAGTGCGCCAGCTCGTCGATCGTTTCGAACGGCTCGACATGGATCCCGCTGCTCGAAAAGGTATGAGTCATGGCCGCGCGGCGACGTGAATTCAGGTCGACCACGGCAATAGTACGGCGTCTATCCATCAGTGTGCCCCCTTAGCGGTAAGTGCCTAGGGACATTGACCCAAGTTGTTCCGGCCGGCGCGCGGGGTTGCCCCGGATTTCGAGGCGGCGAGAGCGGGTAAACCCCTAATTCCAGGCCCGAAGTCGGCTGAAACCGGGACATCGCGATCACTCCGAAATGGAGCGATCGGCATTGCCGGCCAGGGCCGCCGCTACCTCTTCGACATCCCGTTTTGCCGCGCCCAGTCGAGCCGGATCGAACCGGGG
The DNA here is from genome assembly GCA_965284665.1 of Sphingomonadaceae bacterium. GTDB lineage: Bacteria > Pseudomonadota > Alphaproteobacteria > Sphingomonadales > Sphingomonadaceae > Novosphingobium. The sequence continues at coordinate 1,012,216 of OZ260108.1, forward strand.
AACAGAAGCCAGCACCGACTGGCGCAGGCCGGCATAGAACTGTTGCAGCGCTGGAGCGGCCGCCGCGCCTGCATCGACGCCCAGCTGCAGCGCGGTCAGCGCGGCCAGCGCGCGGGTCAGCCCGGCGCTGCGGCGCTGGTTGTCGCCATGCTCGTGCGCCCGCAGCGCGCTGCCCAGGGCTGCCGCCAGCTCCTGATAGCACAGCGCCACCAGCTGATCCGGCCGCGCTCCGGCGATCCGGGCGTCGAATTCGACCCGGCGATAGGCATCGTGGGGATTGCGCAGCGCCAGCATCAGTCACGCCCCGCATTCCAGGCATCGATCTGGCCCTGGAGGAAAGAGAGCGTGGAACGCGAGGTGCCGACCCGGCTATCGGCCGCAGCAAAGCGCTTGGTCAGCTGGGCGCGCAAGACTTCCTGCGCTTCGGCCAGGCTGCTGCGTTCTTCGGTCAGGTCGGTCTGCTTGGCGCTGTAACGCGCCAGCGAACCGCCCAGCGATCCCGGATTGCCGCTGGTGCTGGCATTGCGCGCCAGCCGGTCGATCGTGGCAAACACCCCGTGGATCCCGGCGGTGAACATGCCCGCGACGCCGTTGGGGGAGGCCTTGACCAGGGCGGTCAGCCGGGCCGGATCGAACCGGAAGGTGCCGTCGCGGTTGGTCGCCAGGCCCAACTCGCCCAGGGTGCGCGGCTGGCCGGGTGCCGCGCTGGGCATGATCGTGGTGCTGGCCAATTGCGCAAAGGCGCTGCGCAAGGCCCGCGCGCCGCTGTCGCGCGCCAGATCGCCGCCTTGCGGATTGATCGCCCCATTCAGCGTTGCCATCAGTTCGTTGAGCGCCGAAGTCAGGTCCTGCATGAAAGTGCTGACCGCACTGCCAGGATCGCTGAAGCGGATCGTGGTCGGCGCGCCGGTGTTGGTGCCGGTCAGCCGCAGCGAGAGGCCGGGGACCACGTTCTCGATCACGTTTGAGGCGCTGGTCATGGCCACGCCATCGAGCTTGAATGCGGCATCAGCCGCCGCGCTGATCTGGCGGGCGGGATCGGGCGTGCCATCCCAGGCCAACGCGGCAAGGCCAGGGTTCAGCGGATCCTCGCTGGCTTCCAGGACAAAGGCATTGGCCGCGCCCTCGCTGCCCTTCAGCACCAGCTGCGCGCCGCTCGCGCCATTGGCGACATAAGCGGTAACCCCGGCATTGGCGGCGTTGATCGCGGCGGCGGCATCGCTGAGCGTGGCGCCGGCGGGAATGGTAATGGCTGGCGCAGCACGTGCGGCGTCGGGCGTGAAGGTGCCGCTCGCAAAGCTGCCGAAGCGCAGGGTCAAGGTACCCGCGCCAACTGCCGTGCTGGCGCTGGCCAGGGCCGGGCTGACCAGGGTCTGGCTGGCGGCCAGGCCGGTGACTTCAAGGCTATAGCTGCCGCTCCCGCTCACCAGCCCGCGGCTGACCGCAGCGACGGCGGAACTGGCGATCACCGGCTGGCTGGAAAGATCGCCGGTCCGGACTCGCTCCCCGATCGAGGCGGCCAGCTGGACGACCTGGTTCTTGAGCGTGGAGGCGGTCGAGATCTGCCGCTCGAGCAATTCGCTGTGGCTGTCGATGCGCGAGAGGCGCCCGGCAAATTGCGCTTCGGCGAGGTTCTTGGCGAGCGCGGCCATGTCGATGCCGCTCCCGCCACCGAGGGCCGTGACGATTGAGGTAGTGGCGCTGGTGGTGACCATGCTCCGCAGAACGGCAGCCGCGGCCCAGCTTTAAGTGCGCGCCGCCGGATCGAGCCGCCCTTCGGCGTCGAAGCGTAGCGCCACCGGCACCTCGATCGCCGGGCGCAGCGGCTGTTCGCCGCGCTTGAGCGAAAGAACGAAAGCCAGGACCCCGGCGACAGCACCATAGAGTTCCTCCCGGATCACCTGGTTTTCGCGCGTGGTGAAATAGACCGAGCGGGCCAGCGCCGGGTATTCCAGCGTCGGCACCTGCAGTTCGGCCGCCAGTTCGCGTATCGCCAGCGCCTTCTCCCCGCGGCCCTTGGCCAGCACGATCGGCGCGGCCGCCTTGGCCGGATCATAGGCCATGGCGACCGAGAAATGGCTCGGGTTGGTCAGCACGAACTGCGCCTCGTGCATCGCCTTGGCTACCCCGCCCATCGCCAATTGACGCTGCTTGTTGCGGATCGCCATCTTCTTTTCGGGCGAGCCTTCGGCTTCCTTGTGCTCGTCGCGCATTTCCTGCGCGGTCATCTTCAGCCGCTGGTTGCGGCGCAGCCACTGCACCGGCCAGTCGATCAGTGCCACCAGCACCAGACCGGCGGACAAGGCGAACAGCAGGCTGGTGATCGCGTCCCAGGCCAGCGCCAGTTGCGGCCCGATCGCCGCGCCGCGCCCGAGGCCGAACAGTCGTTCCAGCCAGTCCTGCCCCCAATACCAGGCGATCGCGCCCAGCAGGCCCAGCTTGAGCAAGCCCTTGCCGGCCTCGATCCAGCCGGTTGGCCCGAACATCCGCTTGAGCCCGGCCAGGGGATCGAGCCGGTTGCCTTTGGGCAAGGCATTGGCGCCCACCCAGCGCCCGTCACCGGTGACCAGCGATCCCGCCAGGGTCAGAATCAGCACCAGCCCGGCCAGCGCCAGCACCGGCGGGGCCACGCGCAGCAGGGCGCTGAGCAGGGCCTGGCCCGGCGCGAAATCGTCGATAGCGCGGCGATCCCAGATGAACCCGGCGCGCAGCGTCTGCTCCATCGTGCCGAGCATCCAGGGGCCGGCGAATTTCAACCAGGCCGCGCCGATCAGCACTGCGATGGCGGTCGCCAGCTCGCGGCTGCGCAGAACGTCGCCCTTCTGCGCCGCGTCCTGTTTGCGCTTCGGGGTTGGATCAAAGCTCTTCTCGCCGCCCTGTTCACTCATCGCGCCAGCAAGCTCCCCACCTGTTCAAGCCCCTGTTCGGACAGATCGCCGAACTGCTCAATCAGCAGCGGCACGGCCAGGATCAGCGCGGCGAGGCCAGCCAGCACGCCCAGCGGCAGGCCCAGGGCAAACAGGTTCAGCGCCGGGGCGGAGCGGCTGATCACTCCGGTCAGGACCTGGACCAGCAGCAGCACCAGCGTGACTGGCAGGGCAATCGCCAGCGCGGCCAGGAACATGTCGCTGCCGAACCCCGCGACGACTTCGAACCGCTCGGCCCCCAGCCAGGTTTGCCCGGGCGGGAAGGCGGTATAGCTTTCGATTACGAGTGCGATGAACTGCAAGTGCCCGCCCAGGCCCAGGAAGATCAAGGTCAGCAGCACAGTGAAGTACTGGCCCAGTGCCGGCGATTGCGCCCCGCTGACCGGATCGACCGCCGTGGCCAGGCTGAGGCCCATCGCCCCGCCAATCTGCTCGGCCGCCAGCACCGGCGCGGCGAAGCAGAGCTGGAGGATGAAGCCCAATGTCAGTCCGACAAGAACCTCGCCCGCCACCATCATCAACCCCTGGACCGAGAACAGCGCCGCGGGCACCTGCACCGGCACCCAGGCGCAGACCAGCACGGCCAGCGCGGCCGTGATCGCGACGCGCAGCTGCACCGGGACTGTTCCGGCGCCAAAGAACGGCGCGGCCAGCAGCGCGGCTCCGATCCGGGTCATCACGAAGACCAGCTTCCACAGTTCAGCCTCGAGCGCGCCGAAGCCGAAGGTCATGCCGATCATCGCGGTCCCCCGGCGATCGCGGCGAAGATCTCTTGCGTGAAATCGCTCACCAGCCCGATCATCGAAGCGCCGAACACCACCAGCACCAGCGCGGTGATCGCCAGCTTGGGCACGAAAGTCAGCGTCTGTTCGTTGACCGAGGTTGCGGCCTGGACGATCCCGATCACGATCCCGACGGCCAGGCTGGCCAGCAGCACGGGCGCAGCGACCAGCGCGGTCACCCACAGCATCCGGTCGGCCAGCGAGAGGAGGGCGGCTGTATCGTCCATGCCGCTACCCGAAGCTCGCCGCCAGGCTGCCCATCAGCAGTGCCCAGCCATCGACCAGCACGAACAGCAGCAGCTTGAACGGCAGGCTGACGATCGTCGGGCTCATCATCATCATCCCCAGGCTCATCAGCACGGATGAAACCACCAGGTCGATCACCAGGAAGGGCAGGAACAGCATGAAGCCGATCTGGAACGCCGTCTTGAGTTCACTGGTGACGAAGGCCGGCAGCAGGATCGAGAAGGGCACATCCTCTCCCTTCGCGAACTTGGGCGCCTTGGCCATGTCGGCGAACATCGCCAGGTCGCTCTTGCGGGTCTGGCGCAGCATGAAGGCGTGGAATTCCTTGCCGCCATTCGCGATCGCCTGCTCGGCATTGATCGTGCCGGCGGCATAGGGCGCGATGGCCGTCTGGTTCACCCGCTCCAGCGTCGGCGCCATCACGAACAGGCTGAGGAACAGCGCCAGCCCGATCAGCACCTGGTTGGGCGGGCTCTGCTGCAGCCCTAGCGCCTGACGTAGGATCGAAAGCACGACCAGGATCCGGGTGAAGCTGGTCATCATCAGCAGTAGCCCCGGCAGGATCGTCAGCAGCCCCATCAACAGCAAAAGCTGGAGCGAGAGCGACAGGCCTGAACCCTGCGCCCCGCCGATGGCACCAAAAGCCCGGTCAAGCGCGCCGGGAACGGCCGCCCCGGCAGTCACCTGGGCCTCGGCGACGGTTGAAACCAGCAGTGCCGGGAGTGCGAGCAGCCACTTCATGCCTGGGTCTCCCGCGCCGGGGCCTCGGCCAGCCGAGCGAGGCCGCCGCGCGAGACCGAGACCAGGATCTCACGCCCATGGAACTCGATCACCGCCAGCTTGAGCGTGGGGGAGAGCATGGTCGTTTCCACGATCCGTACGGCCTTTCCGCCTTGCGGGGTGGGGGCAAAACGGGCCTGGGCCTTGGCCGCCAGCTTGAGCGAGCCCCAGGCGAGGCCCGCGATCAGCGGCAGCAACAGGACCAGCTTGAGGATGTACCAGCCCATCAGGCCTCACCCTCGGCCGGTGCGGTGCCGCCCGCCATCTCGACGATCCGCAGGCCAAAGCGGTTGCCTTCGGCCACGATCTCGCCGCGCGCGATCAGCTTGCCGTTGACGAGTACGTCAAGCAGCTCGTCGGTCAGCCGGTCGAGCATGACGACCGATTCCTCGCCGAGCGCGAGGACGTCTTTCAGTTTCATGTCGGTCTTGCCGAGTTCGACCGAGAGGCGGACGTCGACTTCCCTGAGCAGGTCGAAGCCGCGGGTATGGATGGTCATGGGATAGGGTTCCTGTCAGGCAATCTGGGTGAGTTTGAGGGCGACGCGGTCATCCTGGTGGCCGACCGTCCCGCGGGCGATCACGTTGCCGCCGGCGGCCAGTGGCACGGCGCGCGCCACGGCCACGGGCAGGACCATGCCGGGTTCAAGCAAGGCTGCGACCGCGAGCGGCAAGCGCATGTCGACCAGCGTGGCAGCCAGCGGCAGCGGTACGTCGGCAAAGGGGGCGGCGGCCGGATTGGCGGCGCCGCTGGAGCGGCGACCGCGCGAGGCGGTGCCCAACCAGCCAGCCAGCGCAGTCGCGGGCAGAGCCAGGGTCAGCGGCCAGGCGGGTCCGCCGGTCTCCCGCACGGCCAGCGTCAGGATCGCGGTTTCCTCGGTACTGGCGGGGAAGGCGGTGGCGCGCCTGGCGCTGTGGTAGACCGCCAGGGCTTCGGCCGCGCAGGGCAGGGCTTCGGCCAGGGCAGCGCAGACAATCGCCTCGATCCGCTGGGCCAGCAGCAGGGCCGAGGCGGGGAGTTTCTCCGGCAGCGGCTGCGGCGCAGTGCCCGTGCCGCCAAAGGTCCGGTCAACCACCTGCAGCAGCGCCGCGCCGTCGATCATCAGATGGAGCAGGCCGGGGCAGCCCTCGCGGGCGATCAGGGCCTGGGCGGCGAGCGCAGTCGGCAGGCGCTCGGCCGGGGCGGCTTCGATCTGCGGGTCCTTGCCGCCCAGCAGCGAGGCGAGGCGCGGTGCCAGCGCCTCGGCCAGGGCCGGCCCGAGCGTCGCCCAGCGCGCGCGCAGTTCGGCCGGACCGGGGCCGCGGGCGGTCAGTTCCGGGCAATGCTGCGCGGCGCGGCCGGCGGCGATGAAGCGGTGGCGGGGCTGGCTCATCACTGCACCAGGAAGGACTTGAAATAGACCGCATCGACCCCGCCGAAGCCCTCGGTTTGGGTCAGTACGTGGTTGATCGCAGCGGTCAGCCGCTTTTGCAGCCGCTGCTTGCCATCGGGGGTATAGACATCCTCTTCCGGGGTATCGGCCAGCACGACCAGGATCTCGCTGCGGATCGCCAGTTCATGCTTCTTGAGCCATAGCAGCACACGCCCGTCGCGGCGGGTGGAGCAGGCCAGGTTGATCTGGACCAGCGCGCTGGAGTTCTTGAGATTCGAGGTAAAGTCCTCGGTGAAATTGTAATAGCTGGTGCGATATTCGCTGCCGCCTTCGCCCTCGACATCAGGCGCGGCTTCGGCTTCCTTGCCCTCGGCCTTGGGGGCATAGGGATCTTCCTCGCCCTTGCGGATCAGCCTGGGTTCATTGGTTTCCTTCGTGGCCTCGGCCTTGCCGGCAGCACCGCCGATCATCCCGGACTGGACCAGCGCAAAGGTCCCGCCGCCGCCGGCCGCGATCAGCACCAGGCCGATCACCAGCTTGATCAGCAAGCCCTTGCCCTTCTTCGGTTTGGGCGGGGTTTCGGTCTTGTCATTCATTGTCAGGTCCTGTGGCTAAGTGGCTATAAATCACGCGAAGATGCCGGACTGCGCCGCGCTATCGCTGGCACCGCGTGGGCCCGGATTGGCGCGCGGTTCGCGCTCGTCGGCAGCGCGGCTGCCGGTGTGCTGGCCGTGGTGCTGGCCGGTGAAACTGTCGGCCTGGGGACCCGGTTGGCCCTGCTGGCGGCCCTGCGCTGCGGCACCGTCGCTGCTGGCCGGGACCGGCGGGACGGCGTGCTGGACGGCGCGGGCGAAGTCCGGATCGGCGCTCGCCAGGGCGACCGAGAGGCCGCCGCCATCGTTGGCAAAGCGCAGCTCGACCTGGCCGAATTCCGCATGAGCGAGGGCGAGCGTCGCGGCTTGCGGCTGGGTGCTTTCGCGCGCGGCCACCAGTCGGTCGATCAACTGGGCAAAGTCATGCGGGGCCTGGATCGCAGCGGGCGCGGTGACCGGGGCAGTGGCAGTCGGGCTGGCGAGAGATTGCACGAAGGCCAGCGAAGCGGGCTGCGATGCGGGCGAAGTGATGCCGAGTGGTGCCTCAAGCGCCGTGGGTATGACCTTGTCCAGTGCAGCCTCGGTCAGCAGGCGCAGCGTCGCCGCTACGCGCGGCGGCGGGGCTTGACGTGGTCCGTCGCGCAGCAGGGCTACCGGGGAGAGCGCGCTGGCGGCAACCTGCGGTACTTGCGGCAGGACCGGCAGCTGCGCGGGCAGCTCGGCCTTGCCCGGGGCAAGCTTGGGTAGCGGCTGAGGGACCTGCGGCTGGACCGGCGGCGCGGCTGGAGCCTGCGGTGTGTCGAGCGCCGGTTGCAGCGGCGCGGCCGAGCTGACCACGAAGGCCGGCACGGGCAGCAGCGTCAAAATTGCCACGGCGGGTACCTCGGTGGGGGTGACCTCTGGCGCTTCCGGCAAATCCTTGCCGCTTTCCGGCAGATTGCCGTCCACTGCCACTACCGCTGCGGGATCACCGGCGATTTCCAGCAGGGTCGCCAGCGGGGGCGCGGCCAAGGCGGCAGTATCGGCCAGGATCGCCTCGAACTCTCCGTTTTCTGCGGGCTGCGCGCCGTTCGGGAGCGGGGCTTCGGCGGGTACGGTGCCGGTCAGGACAGCGGGCAGAGTGACAGTGGGCAGCATCGATCCGGATCCTCTCGCGGGTTCGCGGACTTACTCTTCAAGACCCGTGCCAAGTGCCTTGCGCGGGGCGAGCGCCGGAGTCTGGCCGCGTGCCGCCAGGTTGCGGACCTCTGCCGTCACCCGCGCTTCCGCGGCGGCGCGGCTGCGTTCGGCGCGGGCCAGGTCCTGCTGGCGCTGGTCCGCCAGGCTGCGGGCGGTGACGGCATCGCGGGTCGTGGCCGTGCCGATGGCCGAAATGCCTTCGACAAAGCCGGTCAGGCGTTTGAGATCGGCCCCGGTGTGACAATCGCGGCGAGCGCGATAGTCTTCGGCGATCCGGGCTGTGCGCTCGGCGAGAGCGTTGAGTTGCGCCAGGTGGCCTTCGGCCTCGGCGGCCGCGCGCAGGGCATCCTGCTTGGCCAGCGCACGGACCCGCTCGAGCCGGGTCAGCCGCCGCAGCCGCGCAGCTTCAGGCCGCATCGCCCAGCAGTTCGGCCAGGGCGGCGATGCTGGTTTCCAGCGCAATCGTGCTGCGCGCCGGCTGCGACAGGAAGGCGGTCAGCCGGTCATGCATGGCGATTGCCCGGTCAAGCTGCAGGTCGGCGCCGGGGCGGTAAGCGCCCATCAGAACCAGATCGCGGTTTGCCTCGTAAGTGGCTACCAGGGCGCGAAATTCTCGCGCCAGCGCCAGATGGCCTGCCGCGGCAATATCGGCCATCACGCGGCTCAGCGAGGCAGCTATGTCGATTGCCGGATATTGTCCGCGCTGGGCCAGATCGCGGCTCAGCACGATATGGCCATCGAGGATTGCGCGGGCCGTATCGACCACCGGATCGTCTTGCGCATCGCCATCGGCCAGCACCGTGTAGAGCCCGGTGATCGACCCGCCTGAGGCTGCGGAATTGCCGGCGCGTTCGACCAGCTTGGTCACCGTGGCCAGCGCCGAGGGTGGATAGCCGCGCGCCGCCCCAGGTTCGCCCAGCAGCAGCGCAATCTCGCGCCCGGCATGGGCGACGCGGGTCAGGCTGTCCATGATCAGCAGCACCTGCCGCCCCTGAGCGCGGAAGTGTTCCGCCAGGCTCGTCGCCAGCATCGCGCCGCGCAGCCGCAGGTTGGGGGCATGATCGGCGGGGACCGCGATCACGGCGGTGCGGGCGCGCTTTGCCCCCTGCATATGCCGCTCGACAAAGTCCGAGACCTCGCGGGCGCGCTCACCGATCAGGCCGACGATGACGATCTCCGCCTCGGCCCCGGTCGCGATCATGTCGAGCAGGACCGACTTGCCGACGCCCGATCCGGCCATGATCCCGATCCGCTGGCCGATGCCGAAGGTGGTCAGGGCATTGAGCGCGCGCACCCCGGTATCGAAGGGCAGGCGCACCGGACTGCGATCGAGCGCCCCGGCGCGCTTGCCGCCAGCGGGCCACAGCGCGCGGGCGTGGAGCGGCGGGCCGCCATCGATCGGCAGGCCCGAGCCATCGACCGCGCGGCCCAGGTAAGCCTCGCCAACCGGCAGCATGCCCGGCTGTCCGCGCGGGCGAACCCGCGCGCCGGGGCGGAGCATCACCGTATCGCCCAGCAGCATCAGCAGCGAACGGCCATTGCGGAAGCCGATCACTTCGGCGCTAAGTGGCGCCAGGCCATGCGCGACCTCACACAGCGCGCCGACTGGGGCGTTCAGCCCGCTGACTTCCAGGAGCCCGCCATCGCAGGCCGTGACCAGACCATAGCGTGCTGGGGCGAGGTCAAACACGGCATCGCCAATTTCGTCCAGCACCGCGGCATAGGTGTTCAGCACGGCCCCAACGCCTCGGCGAGAGCGCGGCGCCACTGCGCGGGGCCATCCTCGATCCCGCCGGCCTGGCCTTCCAGGCGGAGGTTGCCGCGCTCCAGGCCGGGGTCCGGCTCGGTCGGCAGGCCGGGTGGCAAGCGCGCTGCAATCAGGGTCAGGTCATCGGGATGGAGCCGCAGCACGGCATCATCGTCCGCCCGCGCCAGCATGGCGGCGACGCGGGCGGCGCGCTCGGCCAGGGCGGCGGGGTCGATCGCCAGCGGGGCGAGTGCAGCGTTGCACAAGGCGGTCACCGTTTCGATCAGGCGCTGGCGCAGGGCTTCCTGCTGCGCGGCATCGAGCCGGGCCAGGGCAAGTTCGATCTGCTGGCGCGCGGCGGCTTCTTCGGCCTGCCGCTGGGCGGCCTCGGCCTGGGCTTCGGCGATCCCGGCGGCGTGGCCCTCGGCCCAGGCTTCGGCCACCGGATCGCTGGACGGACCGGCTGTGCGAGCCAGCGGCGCGGCAAAGCGCGGGTCTCTGGCAAAGCCCGAACCCCCCGCCAGCGCCGCAAAGGGCAGGCTAGACATATTCGTCGTCCCCGCCGCCCGCGCCGAACTGGATCACACCGTCCGCCGCCAGTCGCCGCGCCGCTGCCACCACGGCGCGCTGCGCTTCCTGAACCTCGGCGAGCTTGAGCCGGCCGCGCGCGGCGATCTCGTCGCGCACGCCGTCCGCCGCACGGCTCGACATGGCGCGGAAGAACACCTCGCGCTGCGCCTCGTCGATACCCTTCAGCGCATCGATCAGGACCTCGCTTTCCACCTCGCGCAGCAGCGCGCCCATCGCCTGCGGATCGAGCACGAACAGGTGTTCGAACTTGAACATTTCGCCCTCGATCGTCCGGGCCAGTGCCTTGTCGATCCGGGTCAGCTCCGGCATGATCCGCTTTTCCGCGACCTTGCCGGCATTGTTGATGATGTCCGCCGCCTCGCGCGGGCCGCCCATGGTCAGTGCCGCCGCGCCGTGGCTGGCGGTGATCCGGGCCTGCAGCAGGCTGTCGAGCATCGCAATCGCCTCGGCCGAGACCGGACCCATCGTGGCGACGCGGTGCATGACCTGCGGCTGGACCGCAGGCGGCAGGGTGCGGAGCACTTCGGCGGCAATCTCGGGCTGAAGCTGGAGCAGCAGCACCGCAATCGCCTGGGGGTGCTCGTGCTCGACCAGCGGGATCAGCGCATCGGCATTGAGCCAGCGCGCGAGTTCCAACGCCGGGCCGGCGGCGGGCTCCTCGGGCATGATCCGCTGCATCATGCTTTGCGCCTTGGCCGGGCCGACCGCCTCGCTCAGCAGGCTGCGCACGCGCCAGGGGCGGTCTTCGGCCCCGATCCCCGGCCGGTCGGCCTGATTGACGAAGCCGGCGATCGAATCGCGGATCAGCTCGGGCCCGATCTCGCCCAAGGCGCACATCTTCTCGCCCAGCACCTGCAGCTCCTGCGGGTCGAGCCGGCCGAGGATGGTCGCGGCCTTGCTTTCGTCGAGCAGCATGACCATCACGGCTGCGCGTTCGGCGTCAGACAGTGTGGTGGCAGTCATGATCAGGCCCCCGCCGCCGGCTTGAGCATGCGCCGCAGCGCGACGATCGCTTCCTCGGGCTTTTCATCGACCATGCGCTGCGCCAGCTCGACCTGCTTGCCGAGCAGTGCCTGGTCCTGCCCTGCATCGGCGGCCGGGCTGGGTGGGGCGAGGCCCGGCAGGCGCGGAGCCGGTTCGTCGCCATCGGCGCTGGCCCCCGGATCGCGCTTCAGCAGGCGCAGCAGCGGGCGGATCACCACGAAGACCACCAGCAGCACCGCCAGCAGCCCGAGCAGGCTGCGCAGGGCGAGCGGGAACCACGGCGCCTCGTAGATCGGCGGCTCAACCACTTCGGCTACCTCGAACGGGCGGGCGAGCACGGCAACCTGATCGCCGCGCGCCGGATCGGCGCCAACAGCGGCGCTGACCAGTGCCTTGATCGCCTCGATATCGGTCGGGCGGCCTTGCTTCTTCATCGCTTCCTGGCTGATCGCGACGGCGACCGAGAGCCGCTTGATCTTGCCCGGCGCGGCATTGCTGACCGCCACTTCGCGGCCCAGCTCGTAAGTGCGGTTGGTGCTCGATTCGGTGGTAGGCGCGGCGCCGGCAATTGCCCCGGGCACGGTCGGCTGCGGGGCGCCGGGCTGGAGCGTGGTGGCGGGCGGCGGAGTATTGGCCAGCACGCCAGGGACGCCGCCGGTGGTCGTCGCGGCGCCCTGGCTCTGGGCCTGGCTTTCGGAGCGGACCACGCCTTCCTTGTCATAGCTTTCGCGCGCCGAGGTGACCTCATCAAGGTCCAGCTCGATCTGGATCTCGCTCGAAAAGCCGCCGACCCCCAGGATCGGGGTGAGGAGCTGATCCAGCTGGCCGCGCAGCTTGGTTTCCATGCGGCTTTGCAGCTCGATCCGGTCATTGTCCTTGTCGCCGGCGCTGGCAGGATCGGACAGCAGACGGCCCTGCTGGTCGACCACGCGCACGGCATCGGGGCTCATTCCTGGGGCCGAGGCGGCGACCAGGTTGACGATTGCAGCGACCTGGCTGGCGGCGAGCTGCCGCCCGCGCGCCATTCGGACCATGACCGAGGCGCTGGGCGGGGCATCGTCGCGCACGAAGACCGACTTGTTGCCCTCGGCCAGGTGGACGCGGACGCTCTCGACCCCGTCGATCTCCTTGATCGTCAGCATCAGCTCGCGCTCGCGCGCGGCGCGCAGCCGTTCGCCTTCCAGGGTGCGGCTGGCGCCCAGCGGCAGGCTGTCGAGCGAGGCACCGGCATCGGGCACGGCCAGCGCGCCATCGGCGGCTACCGCCATCCGGGCACGGTAGAGCTGATCCTCCGGCACGGTCAGCGCGCCGGTCGCATTGTCGATCGAATAGGCGATCCTCGCGCCATCGAGCGCGGTGACGATTCCGGCGCGCTGGGCATCGTCGAGCTGGGCATAGAGCTGGCGCTGCGGCGGGGCCGAGACTACGGCCCAGGCCAGCGCCGCCGCGCCCAGTGCCCCGGCGGCGACAAACCATGGCACGGCGCGGCGCAGCGCCGGCTGGGCGGTCAGCCCGCGCAGCCGCTCGAGCGGAGCATTGGGGCCAGATGCGGAAACAGGGGCGGCAACCAGGTCAGCCATTTATCAGACCCCCATCCGCATGATTTCGGAATAGGCCGAGAGCAGGCGGTTGCGCACCTGCAGCGTCGCTTCAAAGGCGATCCCGGCTTCCTGGCGGGCCAGCATCACCTTGGCGATGTCGGTCACCTCGCCCTTTTCGTAGGCCTCGGTCAGGGTCGAAGATTGCTTCTGAACCTCGCTGACCTGTTCCAGCGCGCCCTGCAGCGCGGCGCCGAACCCGCCGGCGGCCGTAGCCGGCGCTTCGGTCGGCGCAGCGGGCGCCTGCAACTGCTGGAGCAATTGCGAGCGGTCAACGATCTGCTGGCGCAGCGCCAGGATCTGCTGGACGCTGCCGGCATTGCCGATGCCGCCGATCCCGCTCATCGCCGGCCTCCAGCGACAGCCAGGCCAGCATCACGGAAGGCGGCCAGGCGGTAGCGCAGCGTGCGCTCGGAAATCCCGAGCTCGCGCGCGGCAGCCAGGCGGTTGCCGCCGACGGCCGCCAGCACTTCCAAGATCGCCTCAGCCTCGGATTGCTGGACCACCGCCGAAAGCCGGCGCGGCTGGTCCTGGACCAGGGCAGGGGCAGAGGCGAGGCGGGCCGGCTGATCGAACAGGATCTGCGCCGCGCCGATTTCCTCGGCCCCATCGGCCAGCAGCAATGCGCGGCGGATCACATTCTCTAGCTCGCGGACATTGCCGGGCCAGGCATGGAGCTTGAGCTTGGCCAGCGCCGCCTCGCCCAGCCAAGGCAGCGCGCGGCCCGGGGCGGTGTGGCGCAGCAGCATGGCGAAGGCGAGGGGGGCGATATCTTCCGGCCGCTCGCGCAGCGGGCGCAGCGCGAGGGGGAAGACGTTGAGGCGGTAGAACAGGTCTTCGCGGAAGCGCCCGGCGGCGACTTCGCTTGGCAGGTCGCGGTTAGCGGCGGCGATGATCCGCACGTCGACCTTGATCGGCCGGGTCGCGCCGATCGGCACCACTTCCCCTTCCTGCAGCGCGCGCAGCAGCTTGGCCTGGAGGGCGAGCGGCATTTCGGCAATCTCGTCAAGCAGCAGCGTGCCGCCGTCGGCCGCGCGGAAGAAACCCTCGCTCGCCTGGGTCGCGCCGGTGAAGGCACCCTTCTGATGGCCGAATAGCAGGGCTTCCAGCATGGCTTCGGGCATGGCGGCGCAGTTCACGGCAACGAAGGGCCCATCCCGGCGCGGGCTGTGGTCATGGATGAAGCGGCTCAGAACTTCCTTGCCCGTGCCGGTCGGTCCGGCGATCAGCACGGGGATTTCACTCGCGGCAAGGCGTTCGGCGAGCGCCAGAACCGAGAGGCTTTCGGGATCGGCCGCGATCGGCGCGCCGGGGCGGGTCAGCGCGGCGAGAGCCGCAGCCAGCGAGGCTTCGCCCGAGGGATCGCGATAGGTCAGGTGGAACCGCCCGCGCCCATCGAGCCGGTGCAGCACCGGCTGGGCGGCGCGCTCCAGCGTCAGCGCCGGGGCCGGGCCGACCGGAGCCGGATCCTGCGCCGTGCGCAGCAGGTGCGCGCCGTGCTGGCTGCCGGCCCCCAGCATCGCTTCGAGCCGCTGGGCTAGGGCAGCATGCTGCCGCTTCACCGTTTCGCTTAAGGCCAAAGCCGTCATCTGCGGTAACCCCCGAGTTAACCATTCCTTCGCGAGCATTCATGCGCGATTCCAAGGAAACGGGACGCAAACGGTTACCTCCGGTCAGCTACCTAGTTCGGGCGATTTCCAACCGGCTCCGCTTAAATTCCTGCTGCGCCGGTCGCTCTAGGGGCTGGCAGCCGCACCGGATGGTCCGCTGGCGGTTTGCGAGACGATCACGGGAGTACCGACAATGAGTGTCATCAATACCAACATCAGCGCGATCAAGGCTGCCAATGCCTCGAACACCGCGAACAAGATGCTCGGCACGGCCATGGAGCGCCTGTCGACCGGCAAGCGTATCGGCAGCGCCAAGGACGACGCGGCGGGTCTGGCCATTGCCACCTCGATGACCGCGCAGGTCCGCGGCATGAACCAGGCGATCCGCAATTCGAACGACGGGATTGCCCTGGCGCAGACCGCCGAAGGCGCGCTGAACGAAGTGACCAACATGCTGCAGCGCGTCCGCGAACTGGCCGTGCAGTCGGCCTCGGGCACCTATCAGGACGCCACCGACCGCGCCTATATGCAGTCGGAAGTCGATGAGCTGACCGCGCAGATCGATCAGGTCATCACCAACAGCAAGTTCAACGGCGTCAACCTGTTCGATGGCAGCACGGCGACCGTCACGATCCAGACCGGCGCCGACGGGGCCGACACGGTCGATCTGACCATGGCTGATCTGACCTCGCTGGCGGCCAGCGGCGGTGCGGCCGGTTCCTATGACGTATCGACCGCGACTGCGGCCAATGGCCTGCTCACCACGATTGATACTGAACTCGATTCGATCAACTCGGCCCGCGCCGGGCTGGGTGCCGGGCAGAACCGCCTGGAATCGGTGGTCAACAACCTGACCAGCAATTCGACCAACCTGGCCGATGCCCGTAGCCGGATCGAGGATGCCGACTATTCGGCCGAAACGACCGCCATGGCCAAGGCCCAGATCCTCTCGCAGGCTTCGACCGCGATGATCGCCCAGGCCAACCAGAGCCAGCAGAACGTCCTCTCGCTGCTGCGCTAAGCCGTCTGGAAGCAGGGGGAAGGGGCCGTGTCGTTTGACGCGGCCCCTTTCGCTTGCCCCGCGCAAAAGTGGGGGTTAAGGGCCGCCGCATCATGCTCAGCACGCTCACGCCCCAGCCCGCCGACGCGCTCCTTGCGCTGATCAAGCTCTATGCCGCCGATCCGCGCGCCGACAAGATTGACCTTGGCGTAGGCGTCTACCGCACCGGCCAGGGCGCTACTCCGGTGTTCGGCGCGATCAAAGCGGCCGAGCAGAAGCTGGTCGATACCCAGGAATCGAAGAGCTACCTCGGCCCGGAAGGCGACATGGGCTTTGTCCACGCGCTGATGCCCTATGTCTTCGGCACCGATAACCCGACCATGGACGGGCGGATCGAGGGCATGCAGACCCCGGGCGGCACCGGTGGCGTGCGCCTGGCCGTCGCTCTGGCCAAGCGCGCCGGCTCGCCGAAGATCTGGATGGGCTCGCCGAGCTGGCCCAACCACGCGCAGATCTTTGCCGACATCGGCCTGGAACTGAAGACCTTCACCCATTCGACCAAGGATGGCGTGGTCGATATGGACGCGCTGCGTGCCGCTATCGCTTCCGCCGATGAAGGCGATGCAATCCTGCTGCATGGCTGCTGCCACAACCCCAGCGGTATCGATTATAGCGAAGCCCAGTGGGACGAGATCGCCGGGCTGGTCGCCGCGGCCAAGCTCCTGCCGGTGCTGGACCTGGCCTACCAGGGGCTGGGCCAGGGGATGGAAGCCGATGCCTATGGCCTGCGCCGCGTTCTCGCTGCCGTGCCCGAGGCGCTGGTGGCCTTTTCCTGCGACAAGAATTTCGGGATGTACCGTGACCGCGTCGGCGCGGTTTACGCGATGGTCGCCGATCCGGCGCAGCTCAATGCGGTGCTCTCGCACGGGTATGCCCTGGCCCGCGCGGCCTGGTCGATGCCGCCCGATCACGGTGCGGCCGCCGTCCGCCTGATCCTGGAAGACCCCGCGCTGGTCAAGCTGTGGCTCGACGAGCTCGACACCATGCGCACCCGTATGCGCCAGGTCCGCGCGCGCCTCGCCGAAGCCGGCATGGCTGGCAGCGTCAACATGGTCCCGCTGGGTTCGCAGAACGGCCTGTTCTCGATGCTGCCGCTTTCGGGCGAGCAGATCCTCAAGCTGCGCGAAGATCACGCGATCTACATGGCCGGTTCGGGCCGGATCAATGTCGCCGGCCTGACCATGGGCAATATCGACAAGTTCATCGCGGCCGTTGCTGCGGTCAGCGCCTGAACCTTTTCCTCGTCATTGCGAGGAGGCGAAGCTGACGAAGCAATCCAGAGTCTGCGTGAACCGCCCTGGATTGCTTCGCTCCGCTCGCAATGACGAAGGAGAGGGATTTGGATAGACAACCTGTCCTCGAGGGGGAGCAGCTGCTGCTTCGCCCGCTGACGCCGGATGACTGGGACGCGCTGTTTGCCGTCGCCAGTGATCCGGAAGTCTGGGCGATCCATCCGCAGCACGATCGCTGGCAGGAACCTGTCTTCCGCCGCTTTTTTGCCGATGCCCTGGGGCGCGGCGGGGCGTTGGTCGTCATCGACAAGGCCACCGGCGCCGTGATCGGCTCTTCGCAGTACAAGGAAGAAGCCGGCGCCGTGGTCGAGATCGGCTGGACCTTTCTGGCCACCAGCCATTGGGGCGGCAGCTATAACCGCGAGATGAAGCGGCTGATGCTCAAGCATGCCTTCCGCTTCGTCGATCGCGTCGAATTCCGCGTCGGCGAATGCAACCTGCGCTCGCAGCGGGCGATGCAAAAGATTGGCGGCCGCCTGACCGAGCGCTTCGACTTGGTTGACCTGCCGGGCGGGGGGACCATGCCCCACGTGATCTACGAAATCACCCGCGAGAGCTTCGCGAGCGGCCCGCTTAACCCCTGAGCGACTGCATCCGCTGGAGGTAGCGCGCCAGCACATCGATCTCCAGGTTCACGGCGTGGCCGGCCTGAAGCTCGCCCAGGGTGGTGACTTCCCAGGTGTGCGGGATGATGTTGAGCATGAAGCGGCAGGTGCCATCGGCATCATCCTCAACCGCGTTGACCGTCAGCGAAACGCCGTCGACCGTGATCGAACCCTTTGGTGCGACATAGGGCGCGAGTTCCTTGGGCGTCGCAATCCAGAACTGGATCGAACCGCCGGTATCCGCGCGGCTCACAACCCGGCCCACCGCATCGACATGGCCGGTGACGATATGGCCGCCGAGTTCGTCCCCCAGCTTGAGTGCCTGCTCCAGGTTGAGCTTGCGCCCGGCGGTCCACTGGTCCTGCGCCGTGCGGCTGACCGTTTCGCCCGAGACATCGACCGCGAACCAGGCATCGCCGGCTTCGCCGCCGCGTTCGACTACGGTCAGGCAGACGCCCGAGCAAGCGATCGAAGCGCCGATCGCGATCCCGGCGGGGTCATAGGGGCAGGCAATGACAATCCGCAGGTCGCCCTGCTGGCGGACTTCGCGGATCGTGCCGACGGCGGTGATAATTCCGGTAAACATCACTTGCGCTCGTAGACATCGAGACGGTCGTTGCCAAGCGGGCGGCTGTCGATCAGCTGCCAGCTGTCTGAAGCGGCGAGATTGTCGGCCGAGAGCTCCGGCAGCGCCGCTCCGTCACCACCGACAGTCTGCGGTGCGCGGTAGAGCATCATCCGGTCCACCAGCCTGGCCGCCAGGAAGGCCCGCGCCGTCTGCGCCCCGCCTTCGACCATCAGGTATTGCGCCGGTGCCATGGTGCCGAGGTCCTGCGGCGAGGGCAGGGCGCGCCAGCCTTCGGGTGCGGTCCCACTGGTCAGCAGCCACCGCTCTGGACTGCGCTCGGCCAGGCCCGGCAAGCGAACGTCGAGGCGCGGATTGTCTGCCTCCAGCGTCCCGCGCCCCACCA
This sequence comes from Sphingomonadaceae bacterium, assembly GCA_965284665.1. GTDB lineage: Bacteria > Pseudomonadota > Alphaproteobacteria > Sphingomonadales > Sphingomonadaceae > Novosphingobium. The sequence continues at coordinate 1,030,553 of OZ260108.1, forward strand.
GGATCGCGTCCATCTTCGCGCGCCAGGCATGGGTATGGGCGCGAGCGACCTCGCCGGTCAGCCACTGCCCTTGCGGCGGGGCGAGGCGGCAATCGGCCGAAAGCGCCAACTTGAGCGTCACTTCCGGACGGCCATGGCCACAGCGGGCGAGAAAGCCTGACAGGCTGGCGCGGCAGGCGGGGTGATCGATCAGTTCGACTGGTGTGCCGGCCGCCCTGATCCGGGCAATACCGGCCCCGGCGGTGCGCGGATCGGGATCGTGGCAGCCCACGACCGCGCGGGACAGGCCGGCGGCGGCGACCAGATCGGCACAGGCCGGGCCGCGCGCGCTCTCGTGAGCGCAGGGTTCAAGCGTAACGTAAAGCGTGGCACCGCGCGCCGCCTCGCCCGCAGCGGCCAGCGCGACGGCTTCAGCATGGGGCCGACCGCCAGCTTGCGTCCAGCCGCGCCCGACCACGCGTCCGTCCTTCACCAGAATTGCTCCAACCGCAGGATTGGGCCGACTCAATGGCCGCCCGCGCGCCGCCAGCGCAGCGGCGGCGGCCAGCCAGCGATTGTCGTTATCAGCGCTCAACCGGCGACTTCGCGGGTTCGACCAGGGCTTCGGCCTTGGCCCTGGCTTCCGCCTCGGCCTTGGCGCGGTCCGCTTCAGCCTGGGCGGCGATCTTGTCGACGTCCATGCCCGAAACCTTGCCGAGCGTCTTCCAGACGTCCTGCCCGATCTTCTGCTGCTCGGCGATCAGCTTGGCTTCCTCGTCCTTGCGGCGCTGGTTTTCGGCAATGAAGGCCTGGGTTTCGGCATCGGTGCGGTCGGCCGGCCAGGAACTGATATAGATGATGTCAGGCCGGGCGCGCGGCTTCTTCCAGCTTTCCTGCGCCATGATCGAAAAGATGCCGATGGTGACCGCAGCGGAAGCCAGCGCAATCCGCCAGCGGTTGCTGCCGGCCTCCTGGAACACGGTGCGGAAATCGGCGATTGCCCCGACCGGATTGACGTTGCGCAGAAAGTTCATGGCCCCAAAGATAGGGCCTTGGGCGGCTGAGCGCCAGCGGTCAGTTGTAATCGACCGTGATCGGAATGCGCCCGCGATAGTTTCCACCGCGCCCGCTGCGCAGCACCAGCCTGGCGCCAAAGCTGAAGGTCAGCTCGCCATTGGCGTCAAGCGTCGGCCGGCTGGGCAGGTCCGTGCTGAAGTCAGTCAGCTCGGCCGTGCCGCCATCGGGGGCGGTCATCGGTACCGATTGCGGCAGGTCGATCCACACTTCCTTCAGGGGCTCGCCCGTTACCCGCCCGCGCCCGGTTACGGCCATGCCGCCCAGGTTCATCACCGCGCCGCCAGTCCGCTTCGATCCGCTGGCCGCATCGACTTCCGCGCTGCCGCCTTCGCGGCCGGTCAGGGCCAGCTTGGCGAAGTTGAGATCGGCAAAGATTTCAAGCGTCAGCGGCCGCTCACCCGGCTTGCCGCTGTCGCTATAGCACAGCCGGCAATCGCTCTGCGCCGCAGCCGGGGCCGCCAGCGCCAGGCCAATGGCCAGTGTCGTGAGCATGGGTCGCACCATGCTGCGCTTGTCCGCCTAACATGGTTAAGATGGGGTTACGGGTTCTTACGACTGTACCACAGTCCACCTGCCGTCATCCCCGCGAAAGCGGGGACCCATCACCTGAGCTGGCCAATGGCGCACTGGTGGCGATGTCGGGAGATGGGTTCCCGCTTTCGCGGGAATGACGAAGTTTGAAGAGCGCGGGGATTACCCGAAGTGCGCATAGAGGCCGCGGCCCTCGCGCTTCAGCCAGCGGTTGGCGGCGGCGATATCGCCTTCGAACAGCGCTTCCAGATGGGCATGAAAAGCGGGCGAATGATCAAAGTGGGTGAGGTGCGCCACTTCATGGGCCACGACCGAACGGCGCACCGCATCGGGCGCCATGACCAGCCGCCAGTTGATCCGGATTGTCCCATCGGCCGCGCAGGAACCCCAGCGCCGCTGCGCCCGGCTGAGCGAAAGCGGCGGGGCGCGGCGGCTGTCGCGCAGGCAGTAATAGGCCAGGTCATCGGCCAACAGCCGCAGCGCCTCGCCCTCCAGCCAGCGTTGCAGGCGGCGGTTCAGGCTATCGGCAGGGCCGCCGACATGAAGCGCATCCTCGCCCAGACGGACCTTGCGCGGCGCGCCGGCATCATGCCGCAGGGCCATGGCGCGGCCGCGATAGGACAGGGCGGCGCCATCGCTCAGCGCCGGTGCCTGCGGGACCTTGGCGAGCTGGGCGGCCAGCCAGTCAGCCTTGGACCGCGCAAACTCGAGCGCTTCGGCGCTGCGGCCCCAGCGCGGGAGGGTTACGCGGATTTCGCTGCCATCCGGGGCCAGGCGCATGGTCATCCGCTTGGCGGCGGCATTGCGCCGAAGGGTCAGCGGCAGCAGCCGGCCATCAATCTCGACCTGCGGAACCTCGTCCGGGCGGCGGCGGAGCCAGTCAATCATCGGCCAGCTCCACGCCCGGCGGCAGTATGATGTGCTGTTCCAGCGGCCCGGCGAATTCCTCGCCGATCACCTTGCCGCGCACGGAGATGCCGGCCTTGTGGACCGCTTCGGGATCGCCACTGACCAGGTAGTGCCAATCGCGCAGCGGCTCGCCATCGGCGCGCAGGCGGTAGGCGCAGGTATCGGGCAGCCAGGACAGCGTCAGCGCCAGCTTGGGCGTCAGCTTGACGCAATCGGGCACCTGGCGCTTGCGGTTCGGATAGTCACGGCAGCGTGCGCTCTCCAGGTCGAGCAGCTTGCAGCCGACATTGGTCATGTAGATCGCGCCGGTATCTTCGTCCTCGGCCTTGTGGACGCAGCACTGGCCGCAGCCATCGCACAGCGCTTCCCATTCGGCGCGGTTGAGCGTCTCGATCGGTCGTTCCCAGAAGCGATCCCTGAGGTCGCTCATCGCACCGCTGCGGCAAGGTCGGAGGCGACCGCGTCGGGCCCCTTGTCGACCGGCAGGATCACCAGCGGCTTGCCGTCCGGATCCATCAGGTAGGCAAAACGGCTGTGGTCCATCAGGTAATTGCCTTCGCCCAGGTCCTTGCCGCGCGCGGCATAGACGCGGAATGCCTTGGCGGCGGTGTCAACCTCGGCCTGGGTACCGGTCAGGCCGAGCAGGCGGGGGTGGAAGCTGTCGGTAAACTCCGTCACCACCTTTGCTGTATCGCGCGCCGGATCGATCGTCACGAACAGCGGCTGGACCTTGGCGGCCTGGTCGGGATGTTCCTTTTCAAACTTCTGGAAGCCGCGCATCATCACCGCGACGTCGGTCGGGCAGGCATCGGGGCAGAAGGCATAGCCGAAATAGATCATCCGGTACTTGCCCTTGAAATTATCCCAGACATAGCGCTTCCCATCCTCGCCGGTCAGGGTGAACGGCCCGCCAAAGGGCGTGCCCTTGATATCGGTTCCGATCAGCTCGGCCGGCGGTGCGGCAGCAGGCTTCTGGCAGGCGGCGAGTGACAGGGCGATGAACAGTACAAAGGAGAGGGGCTTGATCATGGCGCGGCGGTTCATGCTCTGCTAAAGTGCGCGGCGCAAGACGGGCTTGGGGCGATTCCCGCCACAACAGGAGGATTTCGGGTGCGCAGGTTCATCATGTCGCTGGCAGCACTGGCCACCATTTCGGCCGCCACTCCGGCGCTGGCGCAGTTCTCGGAAAGCTACAAGTTCCTCGAAGCCGTCCGCAAGAAGGATGGCGAGAAGGTGACCCAGGCGCTGGCCGATCCTGCGCAGACGGTGATCAACACCCGCGATGTCACCTCGGGCGAGACGGCGTTGCACATCGTCACCAACCGCCGCGACCTGACCTGGATGCAGTTCCTGATCGCCAAGGGCGCGAATGTGAACGCACGCGATGCCAAGGGGGTGACCCCACTGGTTTCGGCCGTGAACGCCAACTTTGTTGAGGGTGTCGAGCTGCTGGTCGGCAAGAATGCCCGGCTGGATGAAAGCAACAATTCGGGCGAAACGCCGCTGATCACCGCGGTGCACAACCGCAATGTCGCCGTCATGCGGATCCTGCTCAAGGCCGGGGCCAATCCCGATCGCGCCGACAACTCTGGCCGCACGGCCAAGGACTATGCCAAGTTGGGCGGTGGCAACCTGCTGACCGAGATTGAAAACAACGCCAAGCCCAAGGGCGACGCCAAGGCGAAGTCCTATGGTCCGAAGTTCTGAGGTGGTGATGGACGAGGCTACCTCGCTCGAAGACCTGCGCCGTCAGCTGGCCCCGGCCATCGCCGATGCGGCGGTGTTCGATGGCTGGAGCGAGACCGCCGTTGCGGCAGCCGCCGAGCTTGAGGGTGTAGACCCGGCTGTTGCGGCTTTCGCCTTTTCCGGCGGCGCGATGACGATGATCGCGGCCTGGGTCGCTGCCTGCGATGCGGCCATGGCCGAAGCCTGGCCGGCCGAACGGCTGACGGAGCTCAAGATTCGCGAGCGGATCCGCACGCTCGTCCAGTTCCGGCTCGATTACGTTACCCCGCAGCAGGAAGCCCTGGCCCGCGCGCTGGCGATCATGGCCATGCCGCAGAACGCCCCGCAGGCGCTGAAGCTCGGCTGGTCCAGTGCGGACCTGATGTGGCGTTTGGCGGGTGATACGTCGACGGACTACAACCATTACACCAAGCGCACGATCCTGGCGGGCATCTATGCCGCAACACTCTCTGTCCTGGCGCACGATCGCAGCGAGGGGCAGGGCGATACCCGTGCCTTCCTTGAACGGCGGATCGATGGGGTGATGAAGTTCGAGAAGGCCAAGGCCCAGTTCCTCAACCGCGATTTCACCGGCTTCAGCCCGGCGCGCTTCCTGGGCCGGCTGCGCTATCCCGCCCGCTGATTTGATCCAGATCAACTATTGCGAATGACTTGCATTTGCGCTGCGCTTCTGGCAGCGCTGCGGCCATGACGCTCGATTCCCTGCCGATTGGTCAACCCGCCCGCATTGCTGCGGTCGACTGGACCGTGCTGGCCGAGGAAGAGGGGCAGCGCCTGCGTGCGCTCGGCCTTGATGCCGGGGCCGAGGTCGCGGTTGCCCATCGCGGGATCTTTGGCGGAGCGGACCCGCTGGCCGTGACGATCGGCCGGATGACCGTGGCGCTGCGCCGCGCCCACGCCCAGGCCATGCAGGTGGAGCCGGCCTGATATGGTGACCCTGCGTAGTGCAGCCCTGGTCGGCAACCCGAATGCGGGCAAGAGCGCGCTGTTCAATGCGCTGACCGGCGCGCGCCAGAAGATTGCCAATTACCCCGGCGTCACGGTGGAACGGAAGGCAGGACGCCTGCCACTGCCCAATGGTGAGACCATCGAACTCACCGACTTGCCCGGTTCCTACGGACTCGATGCCACCAGCCCGGACGAGGAAGTGACCCGCCGGGTCGTGCTGGGTGAACTGCCGGGCGAACCGGCGCCGCAGGTGCTGGTGATCGTCCTCGACGCATCGAACCTTGAACAGCATCTGGTCTTTGCCCAGGAAGTGATCGCACTGGGGCGGCCGACCGTGGTTGCGCTCAACATGATCGACCTGGCCGAGCGCGACGGGCTGGTGCTCGATCCCGCCGCGCTCGAATCCGCGCTGGGCGTGCCGGTAATCCCGACCGTGGCCGTGCGCCGCCGGGGCCTTAGCGAACTGGCCGCTGCAATCGCCGTGGCCGAGGATCGCCTGCCCGAACCGCGCCACCCCCACACGACTTTGACCGAGCGCCGGGTTTCGGCCCAGGCCATTGCCGAAGCCACGATCCTGTCCGAGACCGCACAGCACCGCCTACACGCTCGGCTCGATCAGGTGTTGCTGCACCCTTGGATCGGCCCGGTGGTGCTATTTGGTCTGCTGTTCGTGGTGTTCCAGGCAGTGTTCACCTGGGCAACCCCGTTTGCTGACGCGATCGAAGGAGCGATCTCCGCCGTAGCCGATCAGGTCCGCGCTTCCGTGCCGCAAGGGCTGGTGCGCGATTTCATCACCGAAGGTGTGCTCTCGGGCGTCGGTTCGGTTGTGGTCTTCCTGCCGCAGATCGTGATTCTGTTCTTCTTCATCCTGGCGATGGAGGCCTCGGGCTATATGGCCCGTGCCGCCTTCCTGATGGACCGGCTGATGGCCCGCGTTGGCCTGTCGGGCCGCAGTTTCATCCCGCTGCTTTCCAGCTTCGCCTGCGCCATTCCCGGGATCATGGCGACCCGCAGTATCGCCGATCCGCGCGACCGGCTGACCACGATCCTGATCGCCCCGTTGATGACCTGTTCGGCCCGGCTGCCGGTTTATGCCGTGATCATCGCCGCCTTCATTCCCAACCGCGCGGTCCTGCCCGGTGTGGGTTTGCAGGGGCTGGTGCTGTTCGGGCTCTATGTGGTCGGCATTGTCGGCGCGATGGTCGTCGCGCTGGTGCTGCGCCGCTCGGTCACCAAGGGTGCCGCCTCGGGCTTCATCATGGAACTGCCGAAGTACCAGCTCCCGCGCGCCAAGGACCTGTTGCTGGGCCTGTGGCAGCGCGCCTGGATCTTTCTGCGCCGCGCGGGGACGATCATCTTCACGGTGACTGTCATCCTGTGGCTCCTCCTCAATTTCCCGCGTGCCGGGGAAGGGGAGAACCAGGTTGATGCCTCGATCGCCGGCAAGCTTGCCAATGGCCTGGCCGTGGTGGTGGAGCCGATCGGCTTCAACCGCGACATTGCCCTCTCGCTGATCCCGGCAATGGCCGCGCGCGAAGTGGCGGTCGCCTCGCTCGCCACCTCTTACGCGGTGGCCGCCGAGGACGAGGAACAGGCGGCCTTGGCGCTCGGTGAACAGCTCCGCACCAAGTGGAGCCTGCCGACCGCGCTGGCCTTCCTCGCCTGGTTCGTCTTCGCGCCGCAGTGCATGAGCACGATCGCTGTCGCCCGGCGCGAGACGAATGGGTGGAAATGGCCCCTGTTCATGTTGCTCTACCTGTTCAGCCTGGCCTACATCTTCGCGGGAATCACCTATTGGAGCGCCGTCGCGCTCGGGTTGTAGCGGAGCGTTTTTCGATGGCAGGTAGCGTCAACAAGGTAATCCTGATCGGCAATCTGGGCCAGGATCCTGAGGTCAAGAGCTTCCAGAACGGGGGCCGGATTGCCAACCTGCGAATCGCCACCAGCGAAAACTGGAAGGACCGCGCCACCGGCGAACGCAAGGAGCGGACCGAGTGGCACACGGTTGTGCTCCAGTCCGATGGCCTGGTCGGCGTCGCGGAAAAGTACCTGCGCAAGGGCAGCAAGGTCTACATCGAAGGCCAGCTGCGCACCCGCAAGTGGCAGGATGCCTCGGGCAACGATCGCTACACCACCGAGATTTCGGTCGGCGGGGTCGGCGGTGTCCTCACCATGCTTGATGGCGCGCCCGGCGGCGGCCAGGGCGGTGGCATGGGTGGTGGCGGACAGCGCTCGGGCGGCGGCGGTGACTGGGGCGGCGGCTCCGGCGGCGGTCAGCGTTCGGGCGGCAACGACTTCGGCGGCGGTGCCGGTGGCGGATCGCGCGGCGGCTTCGCCGACGATCTGGACGACGATATCCCGTTCTGATCACGGATGTTAAAACGTTTTGACATTCGCCTCCGTCGATGTAAAAACCCTTTTACATTGATGGGAGGTGATTCATGTCAAGTGCGCATTCCTATAGATCGAAGATGACCATGCTGGCCGCACTGTCGCTGGGTAGCGCGGTGCTGGCTGGCTTTTTGGGCAGTCAGTTGCTGAACCTTGAAGACCCGCAGACTGGTTTCTGGCCGGTCTATCTGGTTTTGCTCGGACTCTGTGCCTTGGCCATCGGCGCAATGGTACCGTGGTGGAACAAGCTGGATGACGCCCAAAAGGCTGGCCAGCTAAATGCTTGGTATTGGGGTGGGCAGATGGGGGCGCTTGTCGTCCTGATGTGGCTGGTGGCGGCCACGGGGCGCAATAGCGATCTTTCGCGCGGAGCACTCGCCTTGTTTTTGGGAGAAGCCGCTGGCTTTGCCATCGCCTGGCTGATCTGGCGCTGGCGCAGCCGCGGTCCGGCAGAATGAAGAACTGCCTTCGTGATGTGCGCCGTTCCCGTGGCCTGAGCCAGGCCGACCTGGCCGAGGCGCTTGAGATCTCCCGCCAAACGATCATCGCCATCGAGGCGGACAAGTACGATCCCTCGTTGCCGATGGCCTATCGGCTGGCAGCCTATTTCGACCTGCCGGTAGAAGAGTTGTTCTCCAACCCCTGGCGCTGATCAGTCCTGCTTCTTCAACGCCGCCAGCGCGGCGAAGGGGCCAGACGTGTCCTTGTCGAGGAGCCCGGCCTTGCGTCGGGCTTCTTCCGCATTGGGACCGACCGCATAGGGATCGATCGCCAGCGCAAGGGACTGCGCGAGGGCTTCACCCAGGTCGAACTGGCTGCCCTCGAACTCGATCTCGTCCAGCTCGTCGGCTTCCAGCTCGATCTCCTCGTCCGGGGCCGGGGCTGCCTCGGCCGGCACGAAATGCAGGTTGACCGGCTCGTCGATGCTGACCGGCAGGTCTTCGCCACTGACCGCGCAGCTTTGCACGATCTCGGCCTTGAGCCGGCCTGTCGCGCTGGCCCCGGCGGATTCGCGGATCAGTTCGATCCTCGCTTCGATCCGGTCGATCCGGACCAGGCCAAAGCGCTTGGCCAGAGCGATACACTCAGCCTCGGTCGCGGCCAGATCGATGGCCGTTCCGGGCAGCTGACGCGGATCGTAGGTGCGTGAAAACTCGCTCACGGGGCGATCCTTCCGGCCAGCAGCCCGGCCGCGTCGCAAGTGTCCAGCAGATCGGCCAGGGCGCGGACTTCCGCCGCCAGCCCCGCAGCGCTGGCGCCTTCCAACAGGCTCATGTTCCGCTCAAGCGCCGCTTCCAGCGGCTCGGTGCCGGCCAGGCCGCCACGCAGCGCGTCCATCCGCCCGCCCAGCGCGCCCATCAGCTTGCTGACATGCTTGCCCACCACCATGTCACCCAGGCCGGTCTCGCGCAGCTGGGCGTCCATGTCGGTCACGAACAGTTCGGTCAGCAGGATCGATTTCCTGACCAGCTCGGGCTCGCGCTCCATCCGCAGCAGGACCAGCGCCATGACCAGTGCTACGGCATCGAACCGGCCCGGTACCGTATCAGCCAGCCCCAGCTCCGCATACCAGCGCGGCGTGCGCGCCAGCGAGACAATCGCATGCCACAGCGGGCGAACCTCGGCATGCTCGTCAGTCTTCTTGCCAAGCAGGCGGTCAAGCAGCCCCATGGATAAGTGTCCTTCGTTTCGTTCAGCGCCGATTAAAGCCGCTGTCCCCAAGCGCCTGCTTGCCGCCATTGCGCGGCGCGTCAAGGCGGCCTAAGGCTCAGGCGCGATAGTGCGGGTGCACGCTGCGGGCAATCGTCTTGCCCGTCTGGCCCGGTCACTGGAACGACAGGAACGGCATACGATGCGAGCAGCAGTGGTTAAGGCAGTGGTGGTTCTGGCAGGCGCGGCCACGCTCGGTGCGTGCAGCTCGATCAAGGATACCCGCGGCTATCTGGTGGATCAGCCGCTGCTCGATTCGGTCCAGCCGGGGATTGACAACCGCCAGTCGGTCGAACGCACGCTGGGCCGCCCGACCTTTGAAAGCGCCTTTGGCCGCAAGGACTGGTACTATATCTCGTCCGGCACGCGCCAGGCTGCCTTCACCCGGCCCAAGATCAAGGAACAGCTGGTGCTGCGCGTCAGCTTTGACGAGCGGGGCAATGTCGCCGCGATCGAGCGTTCGGGGATCGAAAAGGTCGTCTACCTCGATCCCGATGGCGACAAGACGCCGACCCTGGGCCGTGAGCGGACCTTCCTCGAAGATCTGTTCGGCAATATCGGCACGGTCGGCACAGGCGCAGGCGGTGCAGGCGGCGGTCCGGGCGGCCCGAACGGCAGCTAATTTACAGCCACGTTGAAACCCGCGCGGCAGGGCATATATCCCGCCGCATGAACGATCATAACAGCAGCCACGGGCTGATCCCCTGGCACGGCACCACTATCATCGGCGTCAAGCTGGGCGGCAAAACCGTCATTGCCGGCGATGGCCAGGTTTCCATGGGCAACACCGTGATGAAGCCCAACGCCCGCAAGGTGCGCCGGATCGGCGATGGCTCGGTCATCGCCGGGTTCGCCGGGGCCACGGCCGATGCCTTTACCCTGTTCGAGCGGCTGGAAAAGAAGCTGGAACAGCACCGCGGCCAATTGATGCGCGCCGCGGTCGAACTCGCCAAGGACTGGCGGACGGACAAGTACCTGCGCAACCTCGAAGCGCTGATGATCGTGGCCGACAAGGACGTGTTGCTGATCCTCACCGGGAATGGCGACGTGCTGGAGCCCGAACACGGCATCGCCGCGATCGGATCGGGCGGGAACTATGCGCTTTCGGCCGCCAAGGCGCTGGTCGATTACGAACAGGACGCCGAAAAGATCGCCCGCCGCGCCATGGCGGTCGCGGCTGAAGTCTGCGTATTCACCAACGACCGGGTTACTGTTGAGACCATCACCAGCGCGTGATCCGCGTCAGGCGGCAGCAAAGAACAGCGTTTGCACCAGGCGGCCATCGTCCGGCCCCTTGCCAAAGCCGCGCGCAGCGTTGTGGAACAGCCAGGGGCTGAACAGCAGCAACCGGTTGAACCGCATCGGCACGGTCGAAATCCGCTCCCAGCAGCCGGACTTCAGCGTGTCGCGATTGACCACATCCTCGATCAGTAAGTTGATGTCGGTATAGCCGGCGGCCGCGATATCGCTGGCGCGGGACGGTATCCGTTCCAGCCCGGTCCGCTTGTGCCGGAAGAACTCCGTACCGCCCCGGCAATGCTGCGGCAGGCTTAGGTAAAGGATCCCCGAATAGGTCGCGGGATCGATATGCACGCCGGTCTGGCCGCGTTCACCCGCCAGGGTCAGCCGGCAATGGCCGTGGATCGTCCCCGGCTGGGGTTTGAGCGGGATCCCAACGATCCGCGAAACGGCCTCGTCCAGCCCAGGGATCAGCAGCGGGCTGGTTGATTGCAGGCCGGGATAATTGCCGCGCTTGATCGCAGGATCATAGCCCAGACCCAGGGCGACCTGGCGGGCCTGGTGCGGATCGGTCAGGAAGTCGTCAATGACGATCAGCGAAGGCAGATTCATTGCGACGGCGTAGCAAAGCGCCGGGGCCGATCATAGTGGCCTGCGCGGCGCGGCAGCCTTGAACGGTGCGCACCGGGCCCCATCTATAGCAAAATGAACCAGAACCTGACCCCCAAGGCGATCGTCGCCGCGCTCGACGAGCACATCATCGGCCAGGCCGATGCCAAGAAGGCCGTGGCCGTCGCGCTGCGGAATCGTTGGCGTCGCCAGCGCCTCTCGCCCGAGCTGCGCGACGAGGTGACGCCCAAGAACATCCTGATGATCGGGCCGACGGGCTGCGGCAAGACAGAGATCAGCCGCCGTCTGGCGAAGCTGGCCGATGCGCCCTTCGTGAAGGTCGAAGCGACCAAGTTCACCGAGGTTGGCTATGTCGGCCGGGACGTCGAGCAGATCGCCCGCGACCTGGTCGAAGAAGCGATCCGGCTGGAAAAGGACCGCCGCCGCGATGCCGTGCGCGATGCGGCGAGCAAGGCAGCGATGGACCGCCTGCTCAAGGCCCTGGTCGGCGAAAATGCCAGCGAGGCGACCCGCGAGAGCTTCCGCCAGCGGATCGTCGAAAATGCGATGAACGACGTCGAGGTGGAGATCGAGGTGGAGGATACGCCGGGCACGCCGTTTGACCTGCCGGGGATGCCCGGCGGGGTCGGCATGATCAACCTTGGCGAGATGATGTCCAAGGCGATGGGCCGCCAGAACCTCAAGCGCCGCAAGCTCAAGGTTCCGCAGGCCTGGGACAAGCTGGTCGACGAGGAAGCCGAAAAGCGCATGGACCAGGACGACGTCGCCCGGGTGGCGCTGGCCAATGCAGAAGCCAACGGGATCGTCTTCATCGACGAGATCGACAAGATCGCCGTGTCCGACGTGCGCGGCGGCTCGGTCAGCCGCGAAGGCGTGCAGCGCGATCTGCTGCCGCTGATCGAAGGCACGACTGTTGCCACCAAGTATGGCCCGATGAAGACCGACCACGTGCTGTTCATCGGCTCGGGCGCGTTCCACGTTGCCAAGCCCAGCGACATGCTGCCCGAACTGCAAGGCCGCCTGCCGATCCGGGTCGAGTTGAAGGCGCTGTCAGAGGAAGACTTCGTCCGCATCCTCGCCGAAACCCGCGCCAATCTGGTCGAGCAGTACAAGGCGCTGCTGGGGACCGAAAAGGTCACCGTGAACTTCACGCCCGAGGCCGTCCGCGCGGTCGCCCGGATCGCCGCGCAGGTGAACGAGGCGGTCGAGAATATCGGTGCCCGCCGGCTCCAGACCGTGATGGAAAAGCTGCTCGAGGACCTCAGCTTCGAGGCCGAGGATCGCGAAGGCGAGACGGTGACCATCGACGAGGACTACGTGAACGCTCGGCTCGCGGGCCTTGCGCGCGATACTGATCTTTCGAAGTATATCCTGTAAGGGCGGCTGGATAGTTTGAAACCGCCCTTGGGAAATTCGTCATTGCGAGGAGCGCAGCGACGAAGCAATCCAGGGCGATGGAGCGCATCTTTCAGCCAGCCGTGTACATGGTCGCCAGCGCCCGCAACGGCACAATATATGTTGGCGTGACGTCCGATCTTGTTCGTCGAGTGTGGGAGCACCGGCAGAACGTGGCTGACGGCTTCACCAAACGCTACGGGTGCAAACTGCTTGTCTGGTATGAACTCCACGCGACGATGGAATTCGCGATCGCGCGTGAGAAGCAGATCAAGGGCGGATCGCGACAGCGCAAGCTGGCCTTGGTTGAAGCAGCCAATCCGCAATGGCGCGATCTGTTCGCCGATATTTGTGCCTGACGACTGTTGCGTGTGTCCGCTCTGGATTGCTTCGTCGCTGCGCTCCTCGCAATGACGAGGTTCTTGATGTAGCGTATCCCAATGCAGACTCCCGACGACCGCCCGATTTACCGCCTCCTCACCGGCAAGGATGACCGCGCGTTTTGCGAGCGGGTTTCCGAGGCCCTGGCCCAGGGCTGGCGGCTTTATGGCCCGCCCAGTCTGGCCTGGGATCAGGAGGCGGGCTGCATGAAGGCGGCCCAGGCGGTGGTCTGGAAAGACGCGGACGTGGTGAAGTAGCGCCTGCTACTCCGCCGCTTCGCCCAGTTCTTCCATCGCTTCGGCCTGGCGCGCCCACATTTCGGCATAGAGCCCGCCTTGGCGCAGCAGGTCGGCATGGCTGCCCTGTTCGGCCAGTAGCCCGGCATTGAGCACCAGGATCGTGTCGGCATCGGCAATTGTCGAGAGCCGGTGCGCAATCGACAGCGAGGTCCGGCCCGAGCTGACGCGGTGGAGCGTGGCCAGCACGTCCTGCTCGGTCCGCGTATCAAGCGCCGAGGTTGCTTCGTCGAGCAGCAGGATCGGCGGGTTCTTGACCAGGGTCCGGGCAATGGCGACGCGTTGCTTCTCCCCGCCAGACAGCTTGAGCCCGCGCTCGCCCACTTCGGTCTCGAAGCCGGCGGGCAGGCGGCCGATCAGGTCCATCAGCGCGGCATCGCGCGCGGCCTGCTCAACTTCGGCCGGGCCCGCGCCATCGCGGCCATAGGCAATGTTGTAGCCGATGGTGTCGTTGAACAGCACCGAATCCTGCGGAACGATGCCGATGTGGGCACGCAGGCTCGCCTGGGTGACCTGGGCAATGTCCTGCCCGTCGATCAGAATCCGGCCTGACCAGGGATCGTAGAACCGGAAGACCAGCCGCGCGATCGTGCTCTTGCCCGCGCCGGATGGCCCGACCACGGCAACCTGGCTGCCGGCCGGCACCTCGAATGACAGGCCATTGAGGATCGTCCGGTCGCGCTCATAACCGAAGACGACATTGTCAAAGGTCAGGGTGGGGCGCTTCACAACCAGAGCCGGGGCGCCCGGCGCGTCGCGCACTTCGATATCGGTATCGATCAGCCGGAACATGTCGGCCATGTCGGTCAGGCCCTGGCGGATCGTGCGGTAGACCATGCCCAGCATGTCGAGCGGGCGGAACAGCTGGGCGAGATAGGTCTGCACGAAGACCAGCTGCCCGGCGCTGTATTCGCCGCGCGCCCAGCCATAGACCGTCAGCGCCATGGCCACGGCCATCAGCAGGTTGGTGATCACCGACTGGGCGATGTTGAGCAGGCCCAGGCTGTTCTCGCTCTTTACCGCCGCCTTGGCATAGGCCTGGGTCGCCTGGGCATAGCGGGCTTCCTCGCGCGCTTCGGCGTTGAAGTACTTCACCGTCTCATAGTTCAGCAGCGAATCGACCGCGCGTGACAGCGCCTGGCCATCCAGCCGGTTCATCTGTTCGCGCAGCGCGGTGCGCCATTCGGTGATCGCGCGGGTGACCCAGCTATAGGCCACCACGGCGACCGCCGTGGCAATCACCAGCGGCCAGCCGAAATTGAGGTAGAAGATCACCGCCACGCCGACGAGCAGGATGATCGTGGGCGCGATGTTGAACAGCATGAAATAGAGCATCGTATCGATGCTCTTGGTCCCGCGTTCGATCACCTTGGTCACTTCGCCGGTGCGGCGGGCCAGGTGAAAGCGTAATGACAGGCGGTGCAGCCGGTTGAAGACGTTCTCGGCCAGTTGCGCCGTGGCCTGCTGGCCCACTCGTTCGAACACGATGTTGCGCAGGTTATCGAACACCACGCCGCCCAGCCGCGCCGCCGAATAGGCCAGCACGAACAGCATCGCGAAAGTGATCACGCGGTTGCCGGTGACGCTCATCGCGTCGATTGCCCATTTCAGGAAATAGGGCAGGCTGAACTGGGTGGCGGTGGACAGCAGGATCAGCAGCAGCGCTCCGACGATCCGGGCGCGCAGCTTCCAGTCATGCTCTGGCCACAGATAGGGCAGGAAGCGCCGCAACGTGCCCCAGCCATCGTGGCGGGCGTTCTTGTCGATCGGATTTTCGGGCGGCATCGCCCCTATCTAGGGAGCCGCAGCAAAAAGGCCAGTCAGAGCACGCCCGAAGGCACGTCGAACAGGATCCGGCGGGTTGAAAAGTCGATTGCCAGCCGGTCCAGGCTGCGCAGGTCGCGCATGCCAAGCAGCAGCGACGGGCGGCTGTCCAACTTCAGCGCCTTGAATGCTGGCGCATCGGTATAGGCGATGGCGACATTGTTGAAGCGGACATCGGCAATCTCCAGCCAGCGGGCATAGCCCAGGTCGGCACTGACCGAGTGACCGGTGACGCTCAGCAGCTGGATCTTTTCGCTCTTGCGCTTCTTTGACAGCGCCCGCTGCAGCGCCAGATTGCCGATCGAGGTCTCCGCACCGGTATCGATCACCACCTGGACCTTGATCCCTTCCAGCCGGGCATCGGCCATGATCAGTTGGCCCGAGCGGCGGCGCGCCTCGACCACGATCTCGAACCCGCGATTGCCGCCCAGGTTCTTGGCATCGTCGATCGCCAGCAGGCCCTTCTTGAAATCGACCAGCACCCGCTGGTCCTGCAGGCTGTCGAGCCCGAGGATGCCATCGGCCCCCATGTGCTCGCTTTCCAGCAGAGGCGCGGACAGTCCGTAATAAGAGCGGCGCCCCAGATCGATCTGGTCCAGATCGACCATGTCCACCATCTGCGTGCCGGCCACGCTGATCAGTCGGGCCTGACGGTTGGGCACCAGCGACAGCCTGTTGGCCAGATCGCGCGACAGTACGGTGTTCTGCGAGCCGGTATCGATCAGGAAGCGGAACGGCCCTTGCTCCACCACCTTCACCGGCACCGTCATCCGGCTCCACTGGTCCTTGCGGATCGCGACAATGTCAGTGGCGGCGGCCTGTTGCTGGCCGTCCTGCCCGGCGAAGACCGGCAGGGCAGCAACAAAAGGCAATAGCGGGAGCAGCAGGCTCGAAACGGGCATGTCAGTTTCCTCTCGGCTCCCCCTATATCACGGGGCCGAACGGGCTGCCATGTCATCCATCGAATGACGCCTGCGGAGATGTACCAGTTTGCCTTTGCTTAACGGGGCTTTGCTAGTAGCCAGAGCCTGAAATGGCACAGCTGATCGATCGGGCCCTGCGCAAGCTGCGCGAATTCCGCTTTCTGCGCGGCTGCCACGCTGTGCTTTCCACACCGCCCGCGCGCGTGCGCGAGGATGGGGTCGTGATCTTCTCGATGATCGGCACCAAGGTGCTGCTGCCCTACCTCGTCGCAGCCAAGTCATTCCAGGCGCAGCTGGGGCGGGGACGTTTCGCGATCCTTGACGATGGCACCCTGACCGCTGCCGACATGGCCGTGCTCGCCCATCACCTCGGCAACCCGCCGATTACCCCGATTGCCTCGGTCGATACCGGGCCCTGTCCGCGCGGCGGCACCTGGGAACGACTGCTGACGATCCTGGATCTGCGCCAGGGCGACTATGTGATCCAGCTCGATTCAGACATTGTCGCGCTCGGTCCGGTGCCCGAAGTGGCCGCCGCGATCGATGCCGGCCGCAGTTTTACCCTGCGCGGCGAGGCCAGCGCGGAGATTCTGCCGCTGGCCGCGATTGCCGACTGGGCCAGCCGCCACCACAATCCCGGCCGCCAGCACGTGCAGGCTGCAATCGAGCAGGCGATGGACCGCGTTTCCATCGCGGGCCGGCCAGCGCTCAGATATGTCCGCGGTTGCTCAGGCTTTGCTGGCTTTGCACCGGGCGATGAAGGGCGCGGCCTGGCCGAGGCCTTTTCTCAGGAAGCCCAGCGCTTGCTCGGCCCCAGCCACTGGGCTGAATGGGGCAGCGAGCAAGTCACTTCGAACTTCGTGGTGGCAAACGAGCCGGAGGCACTGCTGCTGCCCTATGATCGCTACCTCAACTTCTGGAATGATCCGATCAGCGCCGATGCCGGGCTGGTGCACTTCATCGGCACCTTCCGCTATCACCGCGGGGCCTATCTGGCCGCCGCCCGCCGCGCGATTGCCGCGCTGCGTTAGCTGCGCCGCAGCAGGCCGAGCACTTCGCTGACCCGATCGCGCGCGAAGCAGGCCAACCAGAGTCCATAGACAGCGCCGCCTGCCGCCACCAGCAGCGCCAGCCGCAGCCACAGGTTGTCGTGGGCGATGAGGTCATCCAGCGTCACGACCGCCAGACCCATGGCCGTACCGGCCAGGGCCGGCGGCACGACGGCGGCCAGCAGTTCACGCTTCTTGAGGCCGATCGCCGGCAGGCTCCAGTGCGCCGAGATTACCGTCAGAAGCGGATAGGCTACGAGCCAGGCAAGCGAAATGCCGCGTGCGCCGTCGAGCGTCACCCCGATCACGAACGCCAGCGGCATCAGCACCGAGCCCAGCACGGAGGTGCGCGTGCCGATGTTCGGCTGGCCCAGCGCATTGGTGGCCGGCGCGAACATCACATGCATGGTCATGAACGGCATGGCCAACGCCAGCAGCGCCACCAGCGGCGCGGCCGGCAGCCATTTGGGGCCGAGCATCAACTCGACCGCCGGGCTACTCACCGCCGCCAGACCGACACAGAAGGGAATGGCCAGCAGCATCACGATCCGGACCGACTTGAGAAAGCCCTGGGCCACGGCCGTCGGATCGTCCTGGATCCGGGCATAGGCAGAGAAGGCCACTTCATTCAGCGGTGGGACCACCTTGTTGACGAACAACTGCGCCAGGAACAGTGCCGTCGTATAATAGCCCAGCTGGGCCGCGCTCAGCACGCGGCCCGCGATCACGATGTCGGCCTGGGCCTGGATGAACCAGAAGATCTGCCCGGCCATCACCACGCCGCCATAGGTCGCCATGGCCCGGGCCGAGCGGAAATCGAAGCTCGGCCACATCCAGGCCTTGGCAACGGCAACCATGCCGAAGGCGCGGCTGGCAAAGGTGGCGAGCGGTGCTGCAACCAGGGTCCAGACGCCCAGGCCTCCCAATGCTCCCGCCAGCGCAACGACAGCGCCGATCACGGCCGATGCCATGTTCACCTGGGCCTGTTTCCGGAAATCCATCTCGCGCGCCAGCACCGCATAGCCCAGCGAGAGGAACGGGTTGGTGAGGTAGATGAGCGACTGTACCCGCAGCAGGTCGGCGACCTGCGGCTGGTGGAAATAGGCGGCGACCAGGGGGGCGGCCAGGATCTGAAGCAATGCCAGGGCACCGTTGACCACGATCAGCAGCCCGAACAGCTGGCGTAGCTGTTCCTTGCCGGCGCCGCGATCCTGGATCACCGCATTGGCAAAAGAATAGCCATTAAGCAGCCCCAGCAGCACCAGCACCACACCCGTCATGGCGTAAAGACCATAGTCGCTGGGCGAGAGGATGCGGATCACCAGGAAGGTCGAGGCCCAGGCGATCAACTGGCTGAAGATCTGAGTGCCGGAGCGCCAGATCACCGCCTTGCGGACCTGGTCGCGCAGGTTCTCCGGCTGGGCAGGAGTGGCGGTTGCAGTCATGCCGCGCTCCGCTTGCCGAACAGACGGGCCAGACCCTTGGGCTCGTAGCCGCGGCTATGGCGATGACGCCGCCAGCGCAACATTGGCCGGGCGAGGGCTGGGGCCAGCCGCCACAGCGCGAAAGACATGCGCCAGACCGGACCCGCAACCTGCCGCCGCAATTTCGCCAGATCGGCAATCCCGCCGCGGGCATCGCCATCCACGACGCGGTCAATCGCATGCTCAAAGGCTATGGCTTCGTGCGTTGTCGCGATCAGGTCTGCCAGCAAAACCTGCTCGGGTGCTTCGGGAGGCAGGGTATGTGCCGCCTTCTCATAGACCTTGAGATTGCCCAGCAGCATCCGCCCCGCATCGGCCGAGGCGGAGCCGGCGCGCACGCGATAGTCGCCCAGGATCTTATCAACATAGTGCGCGCGACCGCCTTGCATCAGCAGACGGATCCACATCTCGAAATCCTCGCAGACCCCGAAGGCCGGATCGAAGCCGCCGACTTGCTCCCAGTGACAGCGCCGGAAGGTGCTGCCGATATAGACACCAAAGCTGCGATCAAGTGCATTCGCCAGGGTGCCTTCTGGCTGGGGGGCGTCAAAGCACAGGCGTTCACTGGGCACCGCGCCAAAGATGCGCGCGTTGCAGGTGCCAATGGTAATGCCAGGGTCGGCCTCCATCAGCGGGACGATGGTGGCGAGGTAATCGGGCCGCAGCAGGTCGTCGCCATCGAGCAGCGTCAGCAGCGGGGCCGTGCAGCTCGCGATGGCGCGATTGCGGGCAACCGATACGCCGCCATTGTCAGTCTTGAGGAAGCGGATGCGGGGATCAGCCAGGAATGGGGCCACAGCGCCGGCCACATCATCGGGCGCGCCGTCATCAACGACGATGCATTCCCACTGCGCGAAGGTCTGCGCCTGGACCGATGCCAGCGCTTCGCTCACCAGGTGCGCCACGCCATAGGCGGGCACGATCACGGCGACGCGG
>OZ260108.1:1057500-3104474 GCA_965284665.1 Sphingomonadaceae bacterium
TTCGCGGATCGTGGTGACCTTGGTGGGATCGCGGTGCCACCCGATGTCGAGACCGGCAAGGTCGCCCATCTGGAACGGCCCCATCGGGAAGCCGAAGTCGAGCAGCACCTGGTCGATATCGTAATAGGCCGCGCCTTCCATCAGCAGGGCATTGGCCTGCTCCTGGCGCTTGGAGAGCATGCGGTTGCCAATGAAGCCGTGGCAGACGCCCGAAACCACCGGCACCTTGCCGATCTTGCCGGCCAGTTGCATCACTGTCGCCAGTTCGCTCGCGCCGGTCTTGGCACCGCGCACCACTTCGAGCAGCTTCATGATGTTGGCGGGCGAGAAGAAGTGCATCCCCAGCACCGCCTCGGGCCGCTTGGTGGCCGAGGCGATCTCGTTGACGTCGAGATAGCTGGTGTTGCTGGCGAGGATGGCGCCGGGCTTCACGATGGCGTCGAGCCGTCCGAAGACGTCCTTCTTAACTTCCATCGATTCATAGACCGCTTCGATCACCAGGTCGCAATCGGCCAGGCTTCCGAATTCCAGGCTGGGGTTGAGACGCGCCATCGCGGCCTCGGCCACCGCCGCCTCGATCCGGCCGCGCTTGACGCTGGCTTCGTAATTCTTGCCCATCACCGCCACCCCGCGATCCAGCGCAGCCTGTTCGCGCTCGACGATGGTCACCGGAATGCCGGCCGAGAGGAAGTTCATCGCAATCCCGCCGCCCATGGTGCCGGCGCCGATCACGCCCACTTTGTTGATCGCGATCAGCGGGGTGTCGGCCGGCAGGTCATCAATCTTGGCGCAGAGCGCTAGCGCGGCGGCGATGTGGTCCTTGGCACCGGGCAGGGCGTCGGTCATTTCGGCAATCCTCTCAGTTAACCTGGCGGTCGTAGCCCGCCCAATAGGGTGCGCGCAATTCGCGGCGCAGGATCTTGCCGCTGGGGTTGCGCGGCAGGGCTTCGATCGTATCGACCGACTTGGGCACCTTGAACCCGGCGAGCCGTTCGCGGGCCCAGCCGATGATGCTGTCCGGATCGATCGTGTGGCCGGGTTTGGGCACGCAGATCGCCTTGACCGCTTCGCCCCACTTCGCGTCCGGCACGCCGATCACGGCGACTTCCAGTACGTCGGGGTGGCCATAGATCCCGCTCTCAACCTCGGCCGGATAGACGTTTTCGCCGCCGGTGATGATCATGTCCTTGGCCCGGTCGTACATGTAGACATAGCCGTCCTCGTCCATGTAGCCGACGTCGCCGGTGGCGATCCAGCCATCGGCGTCCATCGTGCTGGCGGTCGCTTCGGGCAGTTTCCAGTAGCCCAGCATGTTGTTGGACGAACGGGTCACGATCTCGCCGATCTCGCCCACCGGCATGGGCTGGCCGTCCTGGCCGCGGATCATCACTTCGACGCCGGGCAGCGGCTTGCCGGCCGAGCGCATCCGCTGGTTGCCTTCGACCGAGTGGTCCTCGGGCGGCAGGGTACAGATTGTGCCGGTGGTCTCGGTCATGCCATAGGCCTGGATGAAATCGGCCCCGAACATGGCGATGCACTGGCGCAGCAGTTCGAGCGGGATCGGCGAGGCACCGTAGAGAATATAGCGGAGCCGGCTGAAATCGGTCTTGGCGCAGTCCGGATGCTGGAGCAGCAGTGCCAGCGCGGCCGGCACGATGAAGAACCGCGTCACCCCGCGATTGACCACGGCATCGAACACCCGGGTCGGCTCGAATTCCGAGAGGACCACGCCAGGCAGGCCAGCGGCCAGCGACATGACGCCCAGCCCGGTGCCGCCAATATGGGCGCAGGGCATGGCGACCAGGATCGCCTCGTCTTCGTCCAGCAGTGAATAGGGGTGGGGGTTGTCGATCCCGGCCTTGCGCAGGGCGAAGAGGTTGGCGTTGGACAGTACCGCGCCCTTCGGATTGCCAGTAGTGCCAGAGGTGTAAAGCTGCAGCACGGCATCGTTCGGACCGGATGGTTCGAATTCGCTGCGCGGCGCTTCCTTCATCAGCTTGCGCGCTTCGTCCGCCGTGTAGCAGGCGATCAGGCCGGGGCGCTTGCCCAGGGTATTGGCGCAGGCCTCGAACCCGTCGCCCAGGAACAGCACCTTTGCCTCGGCATTGTCGATGATGAAGGCGGCTTCGGGCTCGGCCAGACGCCAGCCGACCGGCGTCATCACGATCCCGGCGCGCGCTGCACCGAAGAACAGGGTGAAATAGGTCGTCGCGTTCTTGCCGAACCAGCAGACCCGATCACCCTTCTTCACACCCATTGCAAGCAGGGCCGAGGCGACCCGCGCGGTGGCATCTTCCAGCTCGCCATAGGTCAGCGAGAGATCATCGCCATCAAGCGCCATGGTATCCGGGCGGTCATTCGCCCAGAAGCGGATGAATTCGTCAAAGGTGAACAGATCGATCGTGCGCTTGGCCTTGGCCAGCAAGCGGTTGTAGGTGGCTTGATCCATTATTCTCTCCCGGTTGGGAGCTATGTTAAGCGCGCACTTAAGATCGGCAAGGGCCAAGCGGCGGGAATTTTAGCCCCCCGCCATCAGGCTGGCATTGCCGCCGGCTGCCGTGGTGTCGATGCAGGTCACCCGCTCGGTCGCAAAGCGCGGCAGGTAGTGCGGACCGCCAGCCTTGGGCCCGGTGCCTGACAGCCCTTCGCCGCCAAACGGCTGACTTTCCACCACCGCGCCGATCTGGTTGCGGTTGACGTAAAAATTGCCGACCCGTGCCTGCGCCTCGACCAGCCGCCGGGTCGCATCGATCCGGCTGTGCAGGCCCAGCGTCAGGCCATAGCCGGTGGCGTTGATTGCAGCGATCACGGCCTCCAGCTGGTCCCCCTTGAAGCGCGCGACGTGGAGGACGGGGCCGAAGTTCTCCCGCATCAGATCGCTGATTGCGTCGATCTCGATGATCGTCGGGGCGACAAAGGTGCCCTTGGTGCAATCGGCCGGAAGTTCGCGCTGCCAGACCGGGCGGCCGGCGGCCTTCATCGCGGCAATATGCTGGTCCAGCGCGGCCTTGGCATCAGCGTCGATCACCGGGCCGACGTCGGTGGCCGGGTCGAGCGGGTCGCCGATCACCAGCGCTTCGAAGGCGCCGCGGATCATGTCCAGCATGGCGTCGTAAACATCGTCCTGCAGGTAGAGCACGCGCAGCGCCGAGCAGCGCTGGCCGGCGCTCTGGAAGGCGCTGGCGACGACGTCGCGGGTGACCTGTTCGGGCAGGGCCGAGCTATCGACGATCATCGCGTTCTGCCCGCCCGTCTCGGCAATCAGCGTGGCGATCGGCCCGTCGCGCTGGGCCAGCGCGCGGTTGATCGCGCGGGCGGTCTCGGTCGAACCGGTGAAGGCTACGCCGGCAATCTCGGGCCGCGCGGTCAGCAGTGCGCCGACCTTGCCGTCACCCGGCACCAGTTGCAGCACGTCATCGGGAATACCGACCTCGTGGCACAGCCGCACCGCTAGCGCGGCGATCAGCGGAGTCTGCTCGGCCGGTTTGGCCAGCACGGTGTTCCCGGCGGCGAGCGCGGCCGAGGCCATGCCGATGAAGATCGCCAGCGGGAAGTTCCACGGGCTGATCGTTACGAAGACGCCGCGCCCGTGCAGCGTCAGCCGGTTGCTCTCACCGGTCGGGCCGGGGAGGGGGCGACCTTCGCCAAAGTGGGCGCGGGCTTCGGCGGCGTAGTAGCGCAGGAAATCGACTGCTTCGCGCAGTTCGAGCACGGCATCGACCGGCGACTTGCCGGCCTCGCGCTGACACAGCGAGAGGAATTCGGGCGTGTGCGCTTCAAAGGCATCGGCGGCCTTCTCCAGCAGCGCCGCGCGCTCCGCGCCGCCAAGCGCATTCCAGCCCGGCTGGGCCTTGGCGGCACGCTCGGCCGCGAAGGCGACGTCGGCGGCTGAGGCATTGCGGATCGTCCCGACCACCTGGCCGTTGTCATGCGGCGCGCGGATCTCTGCGGCCGGACCAGGTTCGCCCGCCAGCGCGGTTGGCTCAGCCTCCCAGCGCAGCGCGGCGAGATCATCCAGATGTGCCAGCAGCGGCGTGCGCAGCAGTGGGTCGGCCAGGTCCACCCCGGCACTGTTGCGGCGGCCCGGAAAGATCTGGTGCGGCAGCGGGATCGCCGGGTTGCGGCGCGGGGTCAGCGCGGCCAGCTCCTCGACCGGATCGCCAACCAGGTCATCGATTGGCACCTCGGCATCGGCCATGCGGTTGACGAAGGAACTGTTCGCCCCGTTCTCCAGCAGGCGGCGCACGAGGTAGGCCAGCAGTTCCTTGTGCCCGCCAACCGGCGCATAGATCCGCACCGGCGTGCGGCGATTGCCGGCCTCGGCCTCCAGCTTGGCGAGTTCGCCGTAGACATCCTCGCCCATGCCGTGGAGCCGCTGGAACTCGAACTCGGTCTCCCCCGCCAATGCCTTGATCGCGCCGACGGTATAGGCGTTGTGCGTCGCAAAGGCCGGATAGATCGTATCGGGCGCCGCGAGCAGCTTGGCCGCGCAGGCGAGGTAGGAGACATCGGTCGCGACCTTGCGGGTGAAGACCGGGTAATCGACATGTCCGCCAACCTGGCTCAGCTTGACCTCGCTGTCCCAGTAGGCACCCTTGACCAGCCGGACCATGATCCGGCGGTTGTGGCGGCGCGCCAGTTGCACCACCCAGTCGACCAGCGGGACCGCTCGCTTCGAATAGGCCTGAAGCGCGAGGCCAAAACCCTGCCAGCCGCCGCTGAACAGCTCGTCATCGCTCGCCAGTGCCTCGATGATATCCAGCGACAGCTCCAGCCGTTCGGCCTCTTCGGCGTCGATGGTGAAGTGGATGTCGGCATCGCGCGCGTTCAGCGCCAGCGCCTTCAGCATCGGCACCAGCGCCGCCTTGGCGGCATCGGCGTGGAGGAAATCGTAGCGCGGATGGAGCGCCGAGAGCTTGACCGAGATTCCCGGTGAGCGGACCACCCCTGCGCCGGCTTCCTGCGCAATCCGATCCAGCGCGGCTTCGTAACTCTGCCGATAGCGCTCGGCGTCGGCAAAGGTCATTGCCGCTTCGCCCAGCATGTCGAAGCTGTGTGTCAGGCCCTGCTTGCGCTCGGGCGCGCCGCGATCGAGCGCTTCGTCGATGGTCCGGCCGAAGACGAACTGGCCGCCCAGGATCTTCATCGCCTGCAAGGTCGCCTGGCGGATCACCGGTTCGCCCAGCCTGCCCACGGCGCGCTTGAGCACCGCGCCCATGCCATCCGCCTTGGCGCGGCGCTGGTCGAGTACCTGCCCGGTCAGCATCAGCGAAAAGGTGGCAGCATTGACGAAGGTCGAGCCGCTTTCGCCAAGGTGCTCGGACCAGTCGATCCCGCCCAGCTTGTCATGGATCAGGGCGTCGGCGGTGGCCGCGTCAGGCACGCGCAGCAGCGCTTCGGCAAGGCACATCAGGGCAATGCCTTCGTCCGTGCCGAGGCCATAGGTTTGCAGGAAGGCATCGAGCCCGCTGGCCTTGTGAGCGCGGGCACCTTCGACCAGCCGGGCCGCAATCCGCTTGGCTTCCCCGTGAACCGCAGCGGCCGGAGCGGCCTGGCGCAGGCGCTCGGCAATGCAGGCTTCCTCCTCCATGCGATAGGCTTCGCGAAGGGCGGTACGGTCGATCGGTGCAGGCATGGCGCGTGCCTAGCACTGGTTGCGATGGAAACCAATTCCCCGCATTGCCTTGCAATTGGCAGCTTTCTGCGCAAAGGCTTGGGGTGGGTCGATTATCGGGTGGTTACTGCAGCTCTCTTGCCCGCCGCGCTCTTGGCGCTGGGCGATATGCCGCCTGTGGCGACGGGCGAACCCTTGCTGCCGTCATATGCCCTGGCCGGCGCGGCTGAGGCAGAGCGCTATAGCCCGGCCGTGGCGCGAGTGGTGCAATCGCTGATCGACTATACCCGCTGGCCGCAGCCGCGCACGTCGGTGCGGCTCTGCGTGGCCGGGCCGGCGCTCTACGCCAGTCGGCTCGATGGCCTCAAGCTCGCCGATGGCCGCCAGGTTGAGCGGCGCAACCTGCCGCCCGGGGCAATTTCGCCCGGCGGCTGCGATGCGGTTTACATCGGCCAGATGCCGCTGCCGGCCCAGCGCCAGTTGACGGCGCTGTTGCGCGGGCGCGGGGTGATGACCATCGCCGAAGCCGATCCCGCCTGCCGCAGCCAGGCCATGTTCTGCCTGAGCTTTACCGGCCAGGCGGTCTCGTTCCGGCTCAATGTCGATGCCGTTGCCCGCTCGGGCCTCAGGGTCGATCCGCGCGTGCTGCGCTTGTCGACGGGGCAGCCATGAGCAGAGCGGGCCTCCCCACCATTCGCGACATGCTGGCGCGGGTCCACCTGCGGCTGATCCTGTTCGCCGTGCTGCTGGCGGCCGCCAGCCTGACGCTGAGCGGCGGGCTGGTGATCCGCAACTATGCGCAGCGCAATCTCGATCTCGTGGCCCGGACCGTGGCCTACACGGTCGAGCCGGCCGTGGTTTTCGGTGACAAGCAAGCCATCGTCGAAGGGATCGGTTCGGTCGCGGGCGGCGGCGGGGTCCAGCAGGTTGAGGTGCGCGACGCATCGGGACAGGTCCTGGCGCAGTGGGAAAACCCGCGCGCCGGCCTGCCTGGCTGGCTGTTGCAAGCCGGCAACCGGCTGCTGTGGCGCCGCCCGGCCGTGGCGCCGCTGGTGCGCGGGACTACGCAGATCGGCGAAGTGCGGATCACTGGTAATCCCGAAGGCCTGCTGCGCTTCGCCTTGGCCGGGGCGATCATTGCCATTTCCACGCTGGGGCTGACCGTGATTGCCACCCGGATACTGGCCCGCCGGTTACAGAGCGATGTCATTGGGCCGCTCGAACAGGTTGCCGAAGTGGCGCATGCCGTGCGGACCGAGCGCTCGTTCGATCGCCGCGTGCCGGTGGCCGGGATCGCCGAGATTGACCGATTTGGGCAGGACTTCAACGCGCTGCTGGCGGAATTGCAGGGCTGGCATGCCTCGCTGACCCGTGAGAATGCCGAACTGGCCGAACGGGTCCTGCTCGATCCGCTGACCGGCCTGGGGAACCGGGCTGCCTTTGAAGCTGCCCTGGCCGATGCCGTGGCCGATGCGGTTACGGGCAGCCGCTCCTTCGCCGTGCTTTATGGTGATGTCGATAACTTCAAGGCGATCAATGACGATCACGGTCACGAGGCGGGCGATACCGTGCTGACCACAATCGCCGCGCGGTTGACGGCAGTGCTGCGCCAGGATGACCGCGCCTTCCGCCTGGGCGGCGATGAATTCGTGATCCTGCTGGCGCCGGTCGGCCCGGGCGAGACTGCGGCGCGGATTGCCGCGCGGCTGGCCCAGGCGGTCACTCCGCCGATCCCGCTGGCCGATGGCCGGGCCGTTACCACCGGTCTGTCGATCGGCATGGCAACCTATCCTGACGACGGGCTTTCGCCCCAGGAGCTTCTGCGCCGCGCTGACCGGGCAATGTACCACGAGAAGCGCGCGCGCAGCCATAACATAACGGAGGACCATTGATGCCCAGACTGATCCTGCTCGCCATGCTGGCGCTGTTGGCAGCGTGCCAGACCACGCCAAAGAAGCCGACCTTTTCCAAGCAGCAGGTTGCCCTGCTGGTGGCCGAAGGGTTCAAGCCCGTGGGCGAGAATTACGAGTTGGGCATTGCCGA
Organism: Sphingomonadaceae bacterium; assembly: GCA_965284665.1. Lineage (GTDB taxonomy): Bacteria > Pseudomonadota > Alphaproteobacteria > Sphingomonadales > Sphingomonadaceae > Novosphingobium. The sequence continues at coordinate 1,065,158 of OZ260108.1, forward strand.
CAAGGTGCTGTTCGCGGTCGATCAGAGCGACCTGCCGCCGGAAGCAGCGGCGATTGTCGACCGGCTGGCCAAGGCGCTGAGCGGGGTGGGCATCAGCGGGGCGATGGTTGAAGGCCACACCGATTCGACCGGTTCGGACGAGTACAACCAGGCCCTGTCCGAACGCCGCGCCACCACGGTCAAGGAAGCACTGGCCAGAGGCGGCCTTGCGCCCAGCAGCGTGCGCGCCCAGGGCTTTGGCGAGAGTGACCCGATCGAAACCAACGATACCGACGAAGGCCGCGCCCAGAACCGCCGCGTGGTGGTGGTGATTACGCCTTTGGACGCGGTGCCAGTGCGCAACTGATTGCCTCTCCCGTCAGCCGCCCTATGACGGCGGCATGATGGGTGAGTGGCAATTCTGGATCGATCGCGGCGGCACGTTCACGGATGTGGTGGCGCGCGCGCCTGACGGTCGGGTGTTGACTGCCAAGCTGCTGTCCGAAGACCCGGCGCGGGCCGAGGATGCGGCGATTGCGGCGATCCGGCAATTGAGCGGGTCCGGGTCCGGGTCGCTGCCGCCCGCCGCGGTACGGATGGGCACGACCGTTGCCACCAACGCCTTGCTGGAACGCAAGGGCGAGCCGACCGTGCTGGCCATCACCCGCGGCTTTGGCGATGCGCTGCGGATCGGCACGCAGGAACGGCCCGAACTGTTCGTCCGGCGGATCGTCCTGTCCGAGCCGCCCCACGCCCGCGTGATCGAGATTGGCGAGCGGGTCATGGCCGATGGCACGGTGCTGGAACCGCTCGACGCGGCCGCGGCCAGTGCGGCCTTTGCCGAGACCGTTGCCGCAGGTTTCCGCTCGATCGCAATCGTGCTGATGCACGGCTATCGTTACCCTGCACATGAGGCGCGGCTGGCCGAACTGGCCCGCGCCGCCGGATTCAGCCAGGTCTCGGTGAGCCATGAGGTTGCCCCGCTGATCAAGCTGGTCGGGCGCGGCGATACGACGTTGGTCGATGCCTATCTCTCGCCGGTGCTGCGGCGTTATGTCGATCAGTTCACTGCTGCGCTGGGTGACGGGAACCGCGTGCTGTTCATGCAATCGAGCGGGGGCCTCGCCGATGGGGCGCGGTTCCGGGGCAAGGACGCGATCCTCTCTGGCCCGGCCGGCGGGATCGTTGGCATGGCTCGTACCGCCGAGGCGAGCGGCGCGCCCCGCGTAATCGGCTTCGACATGGGCGGCACATCGACCGATGTCAGCCACTATGCCGGCCACTTCGAACGCGACAGCGAGGTCCGCGTTGCCAATGTCCGCATCCGCACGCCGATGCTGCGGATCCACACCGTGGCGGCGGGCGGCGGCTCGATCTGCCGGTTCGATGCCGGGCGGCTGGTGGTCGGCCCGGAAAGCGCCGGGGCCGTGCCGGGTCCGGCCTGCTATCGGGGTGGCGGGCCGTTGACCGTGACCGACTGCAACGTCATGCTCGGCAAGCTGCGGCCAGAACACTTCCCGCACCTGTTCGGCCCCAGCGGCGACCAGCCGATCGATACCGAAGTCGTTGCGGCCAAGTTTGGCGAGATGGCTGCGGCAATCCGGGCCGAGACCGGGCAGGTCTATACGCCTGAAGCCCTGGCCGAAGGCTTCATCGCGATTGCCGTCGCCAATATGGCCCATGCGATCAAGCAGATCTCGGTTGCGCGCGGTCATGATGTGACCGGCTATGCCCTGTCCTGTTTCGGCGGCGCGGGCGGGCAGCACGCCTGCCTGGTGGCCGATGAGCTGGCGATCGATACGGTGCTGGTCCATCCGCTCGCCGGGGTGCTCTCGGCCTATGGCATGGGCCTAGCCAGCGAAGCGGCGGTGCGCGAGCGGACTCTGGCCCAACCGCTGGTCGGCGGGCTGGTAGCGGCAGACGAACTGACGGAAGAACTGGCCAAGCAGGTTGAGGTTGAACTTGGTGGCTCCGCTGCGGAGATCCGCACCAGCCTGTTCCTGCGCCGCGAGGGGTCCGAGAACACGATCGAGTTGCCGCCTGGCGATGCGGTGCAGCTGTCAGGGGCCTTTGCCGCCGCCCACCGCGCGCAGTTCGGCTACGACGGCGATGGCGCGCTAGTGATCGATCGCGTTCGGGTCGAGGCGGTTGCGGCGGGAGAGGTCTCGGGCGCGCTCGATTGGCCGCTGCCTGAAGCGGCCGGTCCGCCGCTGGAGACGGTCGACTGTTATCTCGGCGGGGCAACGCACCACGTTGCGGTTTACGATCGCGCGGCGTTGCCTGCCGGGTTCACCGCCGCTGGGCCGCTGATCTTGATCGATCCGCTGGCGACGACAGTGGTCGAGCCGGGCTGGTCGCTGACGGTCGATGCGGACGGGACCCTGCGGCTGACCCGCTCGGCGCCGCGCGCTGCCGTCTTGGCAAGCGGGACCAAGGCCGATCCCGTCCGCCTCGAAATCTTCAACGGCCTGTTCATGGCGATTGCCGAGGAAATGGGTTCCGCGCTCGCCCGCACGGCCATGTCGGTCAATATTCGCGAGCGGCTCGATTTCTCCTGCGCGATTTTCGACGGTGCCGGTCGGCTGGTCGCCAATGCGCCGCACATGCCGGTGCACCTTGGTTCGATGGGTGAGAGCGTCCAGGCCGTGCTGCGTGAGCGGGCGGGCGGCAAGGATGGTCGGGGCATTCGCCGCAGCGATGCCTATGTCCTCAATGCGCCCTATGCCGGCGGTACCCATCTGCCGGACATCACCGTGGTCATGCCGGTCTTCGTTGGGAAAGGGCGGGAGCCTGACTTCTACGTCGCGGCACGCGGCCACCACGCCGATGTCGGCGGGATTGCGCCGGGATCGATGCCGCCCAATAGCCGGACAATCGCTGACGAGGGCGTGCTGCTTGAGAATGTCCTGCTGGTCGATGAAGGCCGCTTCTGCCGGGACGAGCTGACGGCGATCCTTTCATCCGGACCTTGCCCCGCGCGCAACATCGAAGCGAACCTGGCGGACCTTGCGGCGCAGGTTGCCGCCTGCGCGCGTGGTGCCGCCGGGTTGGAGCGGGCCTGTGCCGAACACGGCGCCGATGTCGTTCGCGCCTATATGGGCCACGTCCACGACAATGCCGAGGAGGCGGTCCGCCGCCTGATCGGGCGGCTGGAGGACGGCACCTTTCGCTACGAGCTGGACAATGGCGCGGTGGTCAGCGTTGCGGTGCGGGTCGACCGCGCGGCCCGGCAGGTGACGATCGACTTTGCCGGAACCAGTGACCAACTCCCCGGCAATTTCAACGCGCCCTTCAGCGTAGTCCGCGCCGCGGTGATGTATGTCCTGCGCACCATGATCGACGATCCGATCCCGATGAACGAGGGCTGCCTTGCGCCGGTCACGATCCTGGTCCCGGAAGGCTGCATGCTGCGGCCGCGCTATCCGGCGGCGGTCGTGGCCGGGAATGTCGAGACCAGCCAGGTCGTAACCGATGCGCTGTTCGGCGCCTTTGGCGCGATGGCCGCGGCGCAGGGGACGATGAACAACCTGACCTTCGGCAACGATCGCTACCAGTATTATGAGACCATCGCGGGAGGCTCTGGTGCCGGGCCGGACTTTGACGGGACTAGCGTAGTCCAGACGCACATGACCAACAGCCGCCTGACCGATCCCGAGGTGCTGGAAACGCGGTTTCCGATTTTGCTTGAAGAGTTCGCGATAAGGCGCGGTTCGGGCGGGGCAGGGCGCCACCACGGCGGCGACGGCGCGACGCGGCGGCTCCGTTTCCTGGAGAATATGGAAGCCGGCATGCTCGCCAACCGCCGCCGCGTGCCACCGTTCGGCCTGGCCGGCGGCGCACCGGGCGCGCCGGGGGCGACGCGTGTCGAGAGAACCTCAGGCGAGGTTGAGGTTCTTGATTCCACCGCTTCGGTACAGATGGAACCGGGTGACGTGATGGTTGTCGAAACGCCGGGCGGGGGAGGCTACGGATGAGCGAGATGTGGGTCCTTTCCGGCATCGCGGTGATGGTGCTGGGCTTCGTGCTGCGCTTCAATCCGCTGCTGGTCGTTGTCGCGGCAGCGGCGGTTACCGGGCTGACCGCTGGGCTGGATCTGCACGCGATCGTCTCGGCCTTCGGCAGGGCCTTTAACGACACCCGCTATGTCTCGGTGGTCTGGATCGTCCTGCCGGTGATTGGCCTGCTGGAAGCGCATGGGCTGCAGGAACGTGCCCGCGGCCTGATCGCCGGCCTCAAGGGTGCAACCACCGGCCGGCTGCTGACCGGCTATCTGCTGATCCGCCAGGTCTCCTCCGCGCTCGGGCTGACTTCGGTCGCCGGCCATGCCCAGACTGTCCGGCCGCTCGTCGCGCCAATGGCCGAGGCGGCTGCAGAAGGGCAAAAGGACCTGAGCGAGGACGAGCGTGAGCAGGTCAAGGCGATGTCCGCCGCGACCGACAATGTCGGGCTGTTCTTCGGTGAGGATATCTTCATCGCGATCGGCTCGATCCTGCTGATGGTCGGATTCCTGGAGCAGCAGGGCATCATCCTCTCACCCTTCCAACTCTCGGTCTGGGCGATCCCGACCGCCTTTGCCGCCTTCTTCATCCACGGCTTCCGGCTGTGGCGGCTCGACCGGCGGTTCTCGGGCAAGGAGGCCGGACAATGATCGGCCTGCCCTTCGTCTATACCCTCGCGGGGCTGACCTTCCTCGCCTTCGCCGTGCTCTCGCTGCGCGATGCGAGTAATCCCAAGCGCTGGGGCAATGGCGCCTTCTGGGCTCTGCTCGCGCTCTCGATGCTGGCGGGTGACCGGCTGGGCGATTTCGGCAATGGCCTGCTGGTCCTCGCGCTGGTGGCAATCGCGGGGACCGGGCAACTGGGCCGAGGCAGCGGCGGCACGACGCCCGAAGTCCGCGCCGAGCGCGCCGCGCTGCATGGCAACCGCCTGTTCCTGCTCGCGCTGGTGATCCCGGCGACGGCGCTGGCCGGCACTTTCGGGTTCGAGCACTTGCCGGGCCTCGTCAATCCCAAGCAGGTGACGCTGGTCAGTCTGGCGCTGGGCGCGCTGCTGGCGCTGGCGATCGGCCTGGCCTGGCTGCGCCCTCATCCGGCCGCGCCCTTGCAGGAAGGGCGGCGGCTGATGGATTCGGTCGGCTGGGCGGCGATCCTGCCGCAGATGCTGGCCAGTCTTGGCGCGGTCTTTGCTCTGGCGGGTGTGGGTGACGTGGTCGGGCAGCTGATGTCGAGTGTCATCCCCGAAGGCAGTCTGTTCGGCGCCGTTGCTGCCTTTGCGCTGGGCATGGCGCTGTTCACCATGGTGATGGGCAATGCCTTTGCCGCCTTTCCGGTGATGGCTGCGGCGATCGCGGTGCCAGTGTTGATCCGCCAATATGGCGGCGATCCGGCGGTGGTCTGCGCGATCGGCATGCTGGCCGGCTTCTGCGGCACGCTGATGACGCCGATGGCGGCCAACTTCAACATCGTCCCCGCCGCGCTGCTCGAACTGAAGGACCGCAACGCCGTGGTCTGGGCCCAGGTCGGCACGGCCCTGCCGCTGCTGGCGGTCAACACGCTTTTCATCTGGTGGTTTGCCTTCTGATGACGACCCTCACTGCCCAGCACGCCGCGCGCTTCATGGCGCTGACCTGCGGCCACCTGATCCGGGAGTTCCCGCACAAGCTCGATCATGTGATGGACGGGCCAGAGGATGTCCGCACCCCGCGCGAGCTGCACCCGATCTTCTTCGGCAGCTTCGATTGGCACTCGTGCCTCCACGGCTGGTGGCAGGTACTGCGGCTGGCGCGGCGCTATCCGGACCTGCCCGATGCGGTGCAGGTCCATGCCCTGGCGGAGGAAATGCTGACGGCGGAGAATTTCGTGGCAGAAATCGCCTATCTCGCCCGGCCCTCGTCGCGCGGGTTCGAGCGGCCTTATGGCTGGGCCTGGGCCCTGGCGCTCCATGCCGAGATGGTCCGGCACGAGCGGCCCTGGGCGCGCCATGCCGATGCCTTCGCCGCAGCCTTTGCCGAGCGCTTCCGCCAGTTCCTGCCTCTCCAGACCTATCCGATCCGGGTCGGCACGCATTACTCTTCGGCCTTTGCGCTAACCCTGGCGCGCGACTGGGCGGTGGAACACGATCCGGCCCTGGTCACGCTGATCGACGCACGTGCCCGTGAATGGTTCGGTCAGGATCAGGATTGTCAGGCCTGGGAGCCCGGCGGCGATGAGTTTCTTTCCTCTGCTCTGACCGAAGCCCTGCTGATGAGCCGGGTGCTGGGGCAGGGCTTCTCCGGCTGGTTTGACTTGTTCCTGCCCGCCGCCGCGCAGGGCCGTCCGGCCACTCTGTTCATCCCCGCAACCGTGTCCGATCGCAGCGATGGCAAGATCGCCCACCTCGATGGCCTGAACCTCAGCCGCGCCTGGTGCTGGCGCGGGATTGCGGCGGCGCTGCCGGCGGGGCACCCGGTGCGCGAACCGGCACTCGCCACCGCGCAGCAGCACCTCGATGCGGCGCTGCCGCACCTCGGGGACGACTACATGGGCGAGCACTGGCTGGCGACATTTGCGCTGCTGGCGCTGGAGCAGGGCTAGCCATTGACGGCTTTGGCCAAACCCAGAAGCTGCTCGGCCTGAGCCCGCCGAAGAACAAGAACAGTCCTGCAACTAACTCGACACGGCTAAGCAGGTGGGCGTCACCAAAGATGCTGGTCTTGCCGCCACTTGCTGCCTAGGATCGCCCAAAACAGCAGCGGGGGAGCGCAATGGGAGAGTTCTGGGGGACCTTTGCAGGACAGGTGACGATGGCGCTGGCGCTGCTGGCGGTGATCGGCTTCTTCACCTGGCGCACCACCACCCGTGATGCTCACCCGGCGCATGATGGTTCGGCCAAGGATGTCTACCTCGCCAGCGGCGGCCTGAAATGGCTCTATGTCGCGGGCGCGATCACCCTGACCAACCTTTCGACCGAGCAGCTGGTCGGGATGAATGGCAACCAGATGCTGTTGCTGGCCTGGTGGGAGCTGGCCGGGTTCGTGGGCCTGCTGATCCTCGCTTTCGTCTTCGTGCCGGTCTACTACCGCACCGGCTGCACCACGGTGACCGAGCTGCTCGAGCAGCGCTATGGCGGCGGCTCGATCCGCACGCTGATTTCGGCGCTGTTCCTGATCGGCAATATCCTGATCTACCTGCCGGCGGCGCTCTATTCGGGCTCGCTGTTCCTCAAGTCGATGTTCGCGGTCGACTGGCCGCTCTGGTACTTCGCCGCGCCGATGGCGGTGGTGGCGGCGATCTATACCATCATGGGCGGGCTGCGCGCCGTGGCGGTGATGGACACCTATTCAGGGATAGGCGTGTTGGCGATTGCGCTGCTGGTGGTGGTGCTGGCCTGCAACGCGATTGGCTGGGACTTCTCCGGCATTCCGCAGGAACGGCTGACCATGGTGGGGGACGCGGATTCGCCGATCCCGTTCCACACATTGTTCACCGGCATGCTGTTCATCCAGATCTTCTACTGGTCGACCAACCAGAACATCACTCAGAAGGCGATGACAGCGCCCACCGTGCGGGAAGCGCAGAAGGGCGTGCTGGCCGCCGCCGCCGTGCGGATCATGATCATCCCGGCGATTGTCGTGATCCCCGGCGTGGTCGGCTACAAGCTGTTCGGCGATGTCGACGATGCCGCCTATGGCCAGGTTGTCGCGGCGGTCTTGCCGCAGTGGCTTTCGGGCGCCTTTGCGGCGATGATGGCGGCGGCGGTGATTGCCCACACTGCGGCAATCCTCAACAGCTCGGTCGCGCTCTATGCGGTGGACTTCCACACCAAGTTCGTGGCGCCGGTCACTAACCACTGGAAGCTGGCGAGCATCGTCTCGGTGGTCCTTACCATCACCTCGATCCTTATGGTCCCGGTGTTCCAGAACGCCAAGTCGATCATCAACCTGCTGCAGCAATTGAACGGCCTGTCGTCGATGCCGATCCTCTCGGCCTTTATCGTTGCGCTATTGTTCCGGGGCGTGGCGGCCAAGGCGGCGATTGCCGGGGTAGTCTGGGGCGTGGCGCTCTATGGGCTCTACACCTTCCTCTGGGAGCCAGCCGGGTTGATCGGGCTCCACTACATCGATTTCATGGTGGTGACGCTGGTGACCTCGGTGCTGTTCGCGCTTGGCTTCAACCGGGTCGTGTTGGGGCGGACCGCAGAGTTCACCGGCTGGCGCGGGGTGACTGGACAAGGCGCGGCGGCGGCGTGAGACTGCGGCCATGACCCAGATCACCACCGACCGGCCATCGACAGCGTACGACCGCATTCCCTACCTGATCGCGTTCGACGAGGTCAGCGCCTTCAAGGACACCTATGGCGGGGCAATCGGCAAGGTCGTGGTCGAGGCGCACCACCTGAAGCCGCATACGCCATCGGATAGCGTGGTGATCTTCTCGCACCCGATTGGCGGCGGGGCCTATCTGCCGCTGGTGGGGATGCTGGCGCGGATGGGCGTCCACACGATCTATTGCAACACGCGCTACCGGGGCAACGACACCGCGCTGATCATGGAACGCGCGGTGATGGATTTCGGGGCCTGCATCCGCGATGCCAAGGAACGGCTGGGCTACAAGAAGGTCTACCTCGGCGGCTGGTCGGGTGGCGGGGCGCAGAGCCTGTTCTATCAGGCCGAGGCGCAGGATCCGCGCGTCACCCATACCCCCGCGGGCGATCCCTATAACCTGACCGCGGCTGGCTTCATCCCGGCCGATGGCGTCCTGCTGCTCGCTTCACACCTTTCGCGCAACCTCACCTTGACCGAATGGCTGGACGCCTCGATCGAGGATGAGAGCCGCCCGTTCGATCGCAACCCGGCCTGGAACATCTTTGCTGCTGATGGCCCCAAGCCGCCGTTCTCGGCCAATTTCATCGCCGAATACCGCGCCCGCCAGATCGCCCGTAACCGCCGGATTACCGCCTGGGTCAAGGAGCAGCTGGCCGATCTCAAGGCCAAGGGGCTCGAGCATCACGAGCGCTGCTTCACCGTGCAGGGCACGATGGGCGATCCGCGCTGGGTCGATCCGCTGGTCGATCCCAATGAGCGGCAGCCGAACCACTGCATGCTGGGCGATCCCTTCGTGGTCAACGATGGACCGGTCGGCCTGGCCCGGTTCACGACCCTCCGGTCGTGGCTGTCGCAGTGGTCCTATGACGATTCGCAGGCCGATGGTTTGAAGTGCGCAGCCCGGATCGCCTGCCCGGTGCTGGTGATCGAGAACGGCGCCGATGATGCCTGTACCCCCAGCCATGCCGCGCGATTGATGGCCGCGGCGAGCCGCTGCGAGATCGATCACCACGTCATAAAGAGCGCAAATCATTACTATTTCGGTCAGCCGGCCCTGGCCGGGCAGGCCGCCGAACTGGTGCGGGACTGGATTGCCGCACGCGCCTGAGAAACTTGGTGAATAAGGTATTGCGCGACGGGAAAATCGATTCAATGATGGAGGTCTCAACAAGGGGGAGTTCCCAAATGCGCAAGACCACCGTTGCCCTGACTGCTATGCTGGCCCTCGGCCTCGCCGCTTGCGGCGCCAAGGAAGAAGCCGCTCCGGAAGCCGCTGCCACTGAAGCTGCTGCTACCGAAGCTGCCGCCACCGAAGCTGCTCCGGCTGCCTCGGACGCCGCGACCGCTGCTGCCAGCGACGCTGCTGCTGCTCCGGCCGCCGAAGCTCCGGCCTCGGAAGCTGCCAAGTAAGCCAACGCCTGACAGCGTTGATGGACCAAGGCCCGCCGGCAACGGCGGGCCTTTTCCGTTTTGGTGGGCAAGGTGTCAGCTCAGGTGGTGCCCGATCGCGTTCCAGGCAACCTGCTTCTGCCCAATCGGCAGCGTATGGGCCGGACTGCTTGACGGCAGGGTGATCAGATCCACTGCCACATTCGCAACCGCTGCCTGCCTTGCTGCCAGCTGACCATTGAAGGCAATCGCCCGCAAATTCGGCAGCCGCGCGACCAGCCAGGCCAGATCGGATCGCTCGGCAATTTTCAAGGCCGCATCCAGACTGCCCTGGCGGTGTCCGGTCGAGACGACGTCCCAAAGGGCGATCCGATGCTCGATCACCCTCGCCAGGCGGTCCGCATAGTCGAGCCCAGCCAAGTCAATGCCGATCACACGGCCGACAAGCTGCCAGAAATGGTTGCGCGGATTGCCGTAGTAACGCTGCTGCGCCAGCGACTGTGCGCCGGGCAGCGAGCCGAGGATCAGCACCCGCGCATCGGCGCGATAGACCGGGGGGAACCCGTGCAGCAGCTCCGCTTCAGGGCTTGAACGGGATTGGGCGCGAGTGGCCGTGGTGGCGGAAGTGGGCTTCATCGATGGTTTCGATGGCTTGTTCACGTCCGGCAGCCTTCAGCAATTCGTCGATCTTGGCTTCAAGCCGGTCGTCATTCTCCTTCGACGAGGGCGAGCCGACATAGAGGAAATAGGCCAGCCCGACCACCTGCCAGAGCAGCTGGAGGAATTCGGACTGCCAGTTCTCGAAGGTGTCGCGGGCCATTTCCGCTAGATAGCCCGAGGGATTGGCGGTCGCCCCGTGCTGCGCGGCCTCGTCGGCATAGGCGACCCATCCGAAATACCAGTGCAGCACCAGCGAAACCAGGAAGAACCCCAAGGTGAGCCAGGCATAGGCATAGCGCTTCAGCATGGCCGTCTCATTCCAGGCTGGTCAGGTTGCCTTCGTCGTCGTCTTCGAGGTCGTCCTCGCCCTCTTCATCCGCTTCATCGGTGAGGTCGTCATCGTCATCGGCCGAGAGTATCTCGTCGACTGCCAGCGACTGGCCCGAGCCGTCATCCGGCAACGGCGCTTCGGGATCGACGTCGCCCGCACCCAGGCGAGCGGCCTGCGCGGCAATGCCGTTCTCATCGTCAAGCTCCGGGTCCGGATCGGGCTGTTCGGCGGCATCAAGCGGTTCGAGCTGTGGGTCCTCGATCATGACAGGCTCCTCGATTAATGGCTTGCCTAGTTAAACCGGGTCGCCCGCCGAAGGTTCCGCAAGTGCCTGTTCGGCATCGCCTCGGCCGAGGGCGGCGGAGAGCAGGTCCAGCGCCGTATCGATACAGCACAGCCGTGTTTCGCTCCGGTCACGCGTGCCGAAATGCCGTTCGGCATGCAGCGTCACGCCCTCGCGCCAGGCACAGGCGAAATGGACCAGCCCGGCCTCGTCGTCATCGCGCCCAGGCCCGGCAAAGCCGGTGACCGAAAGCGCCAGGTCGGCCTCCGAATTGCGCAGGGCACCTTCGACCATGGCCGTCGCCGTCTCTTGCGAGACTGCGCCGTAGCGCTTGATCAGTTCGGGCGGAATGCCGAGCATCCGGGCTTTGGCGCTATCGCTGTAAGTGACAAAACCTGCCTCGAACACGTGGCTGCAGCCCGGGATATCGGTGAACAGCGAGGCGAGGATGCCGCCGGTGCAGCTTTCCGCCGTGGCCAGCCGGACCTTGTCTTCCGACAGACGCTCCATGATCGCATCGATCCGCGCTTCGGTCTTGTTATCGAGGATGGGCGAGAACGTTTCAGCCAAGGTGCCGGCTCCTGGTTGTGCCGGGACTAACCGGCAGGCGCGGCGCCCGGTTCCTCACTGCGCTCCGCCAGCCAGTCGAGGAAGCCGCGCTCCTCGCGGCTCAGCCGGCCGGGGCGGGGAAGGCGCCGGGGCGCGAAGGTCTTGCTCTGCGCAGCCGCTAACAGCGACGGATGGATATAGGCGCGCCGCGCCACTGCGGGCGTATTGGCCAGGGCCGCGCTGACCTCGGCCAGCATTTCCTTGAGCCCGGCACCGCGATTAAGCGCGGCAAAGGCGATCACGCTGCCGTGCCAGGTGCGAAAGTCCTTGGCCGAGAAATCACTGCCGGTGATCTCGCGCAGATAGGCGTTCACGTCAGCTGAGCTGACGGCGTGGACCTGTCCGTCCTCCCCCTCATACTGGAACAGCTGCTGGCCAGGCAGGTCCTGGCAGCGCCGGACAATGCGTATGACCTTGCGATCGGTCAGCCGGACCTTGCGCATGATCCCGCCCTTGCCGCGATACTCGAGCGCCAGGCCACTGCGCGTCAGCTTGGCATGGCGGTTGCGCAAGGTGGTAAGCCCGAATGACTTGTTCTCACGCACATAGGCACGGTTGCCGATCCGCAGGTATTCGCAATCCAGAATCCGCACGATCGCCGCGAGGACGGCCTCACGGCGGCGTGGCGGAGCCGCCAAATCCTGATCGAGCCTGCGGCGCAGCCTGGGCAGGGCCAGGCCAAAGGTGGCGCAGTTGGCAAATTTGCTGCTTTCCCGGGCTTCGCGGAACGCCGGGTGATAGCGATACTGCCGACGCCCGCGGGCGTCGGTGCCGATCGCCTGAAGGTGCCCCATCGGTTCGGAACAGAACCGGGCTTCAGTATAGGCCGGTGGCAGCGCAATCCGGTTGAGCCGTTCGACTGCGGCAGGATTGGTGATCCGCTGGCCGGTCTCATCGAAATAGTGCCAGCCCCTTCCGGCCCGGCGTCGGCGGATGGTTAGCGCCGCAGCTTCAGCATAAACCAGCGCCTCATCCGGCGGGACGGGTGAGCTGTCGTTGTTTTGGACCTGTCCGCTGTTCGTCGCCGCCATGCGGGGGAGAATTGGCCGATGACGCCACCAGTTCCCGCCGCTCCGCGTTATCCAGCGCGGTACTGACCGCCAAAGCGAGATCGTCGAGCAGGTAAGGCTTGGTCAGGACGGGCGCGTCATCCCAACCTTCGCAGCCCTGTCCGTTGCCGGTGGTGAATACCACGGCCAGTCCCGGTCGCAGCAGTCCTGCCGAACGGGCCAGATCGCGCCCGTCCATCCCGGGCATAGATAGGTCGGTCAAAAGTACGGCAACTTCGGGGTTGTCTTCCAGCAGCTTGAGTGCCGAATACGCTTCAGCGGCCGCGATCACCCGGTAGCCCAGCGCTTGAAGCGAGCTCTGCGCCGAGAGCCGCACCATCGCTTCGTCTTCAACCAGCAGTACCAGATCGGCGCGGGCGGGGCGCACCGCAGCTTCGATCGCGCAGGCGGGCGCGGCGTCGGGTGCGGTGCAGGTCGGCAGATCGATGCAGACCGTGGTCCCGACCTCCAAAGTCGATTGTATCGCGATTGTCCCACCCGACTGGGCGACAAAGCCATGGACCTGCGACAACCCAAGACCCGTCCCCATACCGACCGGCTTGGTCGTAAAGAATGGGTCGTAGACCCGCTCAAGCTCGTCCGGTCCGATTCCCTGACCCGTGTCCTCCACCAGAATTCGTACCGTTTCACCGTTTCCGCGCGTGGTTATCTTCAGCCGCCCGCCTTGCGGCATGGCATCGCGGGAATTGACGGCGAGATTAACCAGCGCGTTCTCGAACTGGGATTTGTCAACCTCTACCCAGCCAGCCGCCGGATCAAGATCAAGCTGCATGGTGATGTTTGAACCGAGCGCGCGCGCCAGCAGCGTCTGGGTCTGGGTGACCAGATCGTTGATGGCGACCCTGACCGGCTCCAGCTTCTGTTGGCGAGCAAAGGCCAGCAGGCGACGGGTCAGATCGGCCGCGCTGGTGGCGCCGGCCATGGCAGTGTCGATCAGCGGCACCAGCGCGGCCGCATCGCCCGCCGCCAGCTTGCGCCGGGCGGTGTCGAGCGATGCCATCACCACGGCCAGCATATTGTTGAAATCGTGTGCGATGCCGCCAGTAAGTTGGCCCAGGCTTTCAATTTTCTGCAGCTGCCGCAGCGTCTCCTGTGCCGCCTCTCGCTCTGCCATTTCGCGGTGGACCGATGCCAGTGCATCCTCAAGTTCGGCAGTTCGTGCGGCCACCCGCCGTTCAAGGCTCGCCTCGCGGCGCTTGGTGACTGTTATGTCGCGCGCAATGCCGATCACGCCGATGATCTTACCGTCGCGCACCCACGGGTTCTTCTCGACGCGGTACCAGCGCCGCTCTCCATCGACGATCAACCGCAGGTCGACCGCGCGCTGCTCTCCGCGCTCCAGCGCCGCCCGATCAGCCGCCGCGAGCGCTTCGGCTTCGTCCGGCTCGTCGGTCGGCGGCAACGGCACTCCGTGCAGCATGGGGAAGGGGATTGGTACCACCTTGGTGAAGGCCGCATTGCCAAACAGCACTTCGCCCTGCCGGGTTTTCACGAAGATCAGATTGGGGCTGGAATCAATGATCGATTGCAGCAGGTGTCGGCCAGCATCCAGAATGTGTTCGGTGCGGGCGCGGATCGCCTGTTCGCGTGCCTCGCGCCGGGCCCGCAGCTGGCCCCGCACGGCCACTGCGCAAAGCAGAGTCAGCAGCAAGGTGAATGCGGTCAGCAGCGCGCGCCACCGAACGGCCAGCATGGAGGAGTGCTCGGCCTGCTTGCGACTTTCAAGCAGTTCCAGCTACTTGAGGCGCTCAAGCGCAGCCAGTTCGGACCGCAGTTGATCCATCGTCTGCTTGGCGGTGCGAAGATGGGCCATCCGCGCGGCCTGATCGAGCCGTCCTTGGCGCTGCAGCACAGCATCGCGCTCGAATTGCGCCATGCTGGATAGCGCGAGCTCCTCGATCCGAGTAACTTTCGCGGCTGCCTCGGGGTCGTTTGCAGTCAGGTCGCGCAGACGGGCGATCGCCGCCGGCTGCCGTTCGCGCGCCGCGTCCAGCGGCTGCAGGAAGGCCGGATCGCCGGTCAACAGAAAGCCGCGCTCACCAGTCTCCGCATCCTGCGCGGTACCCAGCACCTGTTGGGACGCGCGCAGGATGCTCAGCGTCAACACTTCTTGAGCCTGCGCCGCCTCTTTGGCGTATTCGGACTGGCGCGAACTCAGTGTCAGCCAAGCCAGCAGCGCCAGCAGCAGCGCCGCCGTGACGCCAAGCGCGATCCGTCGCAGTTCGTCGATGCGATCTTCTGACAGCAATCGAGCACCTGTGCCTGACCGAACTCGCCCGCCACCCCAGCGAGCACAAGAATCCGGTCAGCAGGGCATCGCGCGGAACAGTGCAGGGATCGACCCGCTCCGGGACCAATAGTGCACGAATCGGGGTAAATTCATCCGGCGCAACGGCTACGGTCCGGAACCGTACGCAGTCAGACCGGCGGCAACAGCTGGTCGGAGCTGCCCCAACCAGAAAGCTTTCGATCGGCAGCGCGGTCCAGCAGCCTGGCGCGGTCGCCCAAGCGAAAGGCCGCGGCCGTGTCGATCTCTTCCAGCTCCGCCCAGGTCACCGGCGCGGCCACGGGCGCGCCCGCTCGAGCCCGCACCGAGTAGGGCATGATCGCCGTTGAACCACGCTGGTTGCGCAGCCAGTCAATGAAGATTCGGCCCTTGCGTTTGGCCTTCGACATCGTGGCGACAAAGCGCTCCGGCTCGGCACTAGAGAGGGCAAGCGAGAAGCGGTGAGCGAAGTCCGTCACCTCGTCCCACTCGGCCTGGGGTTTGAGCGGTACGATCACGTGCACGCCCTTTCCGCCCGAGAGCATCGCAAAACTGGTCAGCCCGATGTCGGCGAGGTGGCGCTTCAAATCCTGCGCCGCCTTGCGAACGTCGGCAAAGGTCAGTGCTTCGTCCGGGTCGAGATCGAAGACCAGCCGATCGGGCTGTTCAAGGTGGCGGGCGTGGCTGCCCCAGGCGTGGAACTCGATCGCTCCCATCTGGACACATTCGAGCAGCCCAGGCGTATCGGACAGGCAGAGATAGTCCTCCTCGTCGCCATCCTTCTCTCTGATGCGGACTGAGCCGATTTCCTTGCCCAGATTGCCTGCGCCGTGCTTCTGGAAAAAGCACTTGCCGCCAATCCCGTCCGGGCAACGCACCAGGCTCAGCGGTCGGCCGGCCAGGTCAGCCAGCAGCAGCGGTGCCATTGCGCGATAATAGTCGGCCAGATCACCCTTGGTGATGCCACCGTCGGGAAAGACCACCCGCTCGGGATGGGTGATCCGTACCTCAGGCTCGGCAGGTTTGGGCATAGGTAGCTCCAGTCTGACCTCGCTGGCCGGCTTGTCACCCCTCAGGCCGACGAACCGCGCGTGGCGCAGGATACCTTCGCCGGTGAACTCGGCAAAGGCCACTTCGGCGACCAGATCGGGGCGCAGCCAGCGCGCCCCGCGTCTGGCCGATGCGGGAACAGGGGTAGCAGGCTCGGCGGCGGCAAGCGGTGCCATCGCCTCGGCCAGGTCTTCCATCGTCCGCGCGTTGAACCCGGTGCCGACCTTGCCGGCATAGCGCAGCTGCGCGCCGTCATAGCGGCCCAGCAGCAGCGCGGCGAAGGCCCGGCCGCGCGCAGAGGATTCGGTCCAGCCGAGGATGACGAACTCCTGCCGCGCCACGCACTTGCTCTTGAGCCAGGCCTGGGTACGCTTGCCGCGATAGGGGGCATCGGCGCGCTTGGAGACCATCCCTTCCAGGCCAGCGCCGCACAACATCCTCAGCATCTCGCCGCCCGAGCCAAGCACGTGCTCGGCATAGTGCAAGGGCGGTTGGCTTCCGTCCAGCAGCACGCTCAGGCGCTGCTTGCGCGCCAGGTTGGTGAGCGGGCGCAGGTCCTCGCCATCCAGATGGAGCAGATCGAAGGCAAACAGGTTGAGCCCGCGCCCACCCTCCGAGATGGCGTCCTGCAAGGCCGAGAAGTTGGGGTTGCCGACCGCGTCGAGCGCGACGATCTCCCCATCGATCAGCGCCGCCTCCACTGCCAGCTGTGCCGCTGCCGCAGTGATATCGGGAAACTTGTCGCTCCAGTCATGGCCAGCGCGGGTATAGACCACGGCGCTGCCGCCGCCGCAGGCAACCAGCGCGCGATAGCCATCGTACTTGGTCTCGTGCAGCCACTCCGGCCCGTCGGGCGCCTCGTCCACCAGAGTGGCGAGCTGGACCGGTTCAAAAGGGGGCGGGGCGGCCCTCCTTTTGCCGCCTTTGCTCCGCTTCGACTTTGCCGCCGCCTTGCCATCGGCAATGTCGTGCATGGTCCGGCCGGTCGAGACCGAGGTAAGCTCGCGCTCGGTCAGGCTGTCGGATGGGCCGCAGAACGCGTCCTCGATCTTGCGCAGTAGCCAGTTCTCGCGCTTTTCGCCCGGCCGCGGCTTCAGCCGGATCAGCAGCCACTCCCCTTTCATGCGCTGGCCGTGCAGAACGAAGTGCAGGTGGCCTTCTGCCAGGTCCTCGGCCCGTTTGCCGGCGATTGGCTCCCAGGTTCCCTCGTCCCACAGCATTACCGTGCCCCCGCCATATTCGCCCGCCGGGATGGTGCCTTCAAAGGTCGCATAGGCCAGCGGATGGTCCTCGGTCCGGACCGCCAGTCGCTTGTCGTCGGGGTTAGGGCTGGGACCACGCGTGACCGCCCAGCTTTTGAGGACGCCGTCCACTTCCAGGCGGAAGTCCCAATGCAGCCGCGTCGCATCATGCTTCTGAACGACAAAGCGGCGCGGCTTGCCGGGTCGCGTCGCCGCCACCTTGTCGCGCGGTTCGGGGGTGCGCGTGAAATCGCGCTTGGCCTTGTACTCGGCGAGCGGCGCTGCGCGGGCCATGGCCTAGCGCCTGCGGCTGCCGGTCTTGCGAGGTGGCACTTTGGCATTGGTGGCGGACGTCCGTTCCGGTTTTTCGAGTGAACGCTTCAGCGCCGCCATCAGGTCGACCACGTTGGAGCCCGCAGCTTCCTGCGGCGTCTCGTCTTCGGCCACAATCTTGCGGCCTTTTGCGGCCAGCTTGCGCTCGACCAGGTCGCGCAGCGCTTCGCGGTAGCGGTCGTGGAACTTCGCCGGATCGAACTCGCCCGATTTGCGCTCGATCAGCGATTCCGCCAGTTCGAGCAACTCTGGGTCGGGGGTCTGATCCGGAATGTCGCGGAAGTAGGTCTGCGCGCGCTGCAGCTCGTCGGCATAGCGCAGCGTTTCCATCACCAGGCCCCTGCCGCACGGAGAAAGCGCCACGATGTACTCGCGTCCTCGCATGGCCAGCTGGCCAATCCCGGTGCGGCGGCTGGATCGCAGCGCCTCGCGCAGGACGACAAATGCCTCAACCGCCAGGTCATCCGCCGGGACGACGTAATAGGGCTTTTCAAGGTAGGTCTGGTCGATCGCGTCGCGGTCCACGAACAGGGCCAGTTCCAGCGTCTTGCGCGATTCCAGCCGGACCGCCTCCAGTTCCTCGTCCTCCAGCAGGACAAAGCGGTCCTTCTCGTACTCGAAGCCGCGGATGATGTCTTCGGGATCGATCGGGCCGATCCCGGTCACAGCCTTGAGGTAGTGGACCGGTTTGCCGCTGGGCTCATGGATCTGGCGAAAGGTGGTGGAATTGCTGCTGCGCGCCGCCGAGTAAACCTCGACCGGGATCGAGACCAGGGCCAGACGGATGTGACCCTTCCAATAGGGGCGAGCGGGCACGGCGGCATCCTTGGGCTGGAGTGACCGGGCCAGAACCGAGGGCTGGCAGCAGCGGTTCCCGGCCATGTGTGGCGCAAGTGCGCCCTGTGGCCGGAACTGGCCAGACGGGTGCCAGTTGTACCAGGCCCACGGCACACCCAGGAGGCCAGCCATGAACTTCTTTGACCGATTAGCCGCCGCCATTACGCCCGAGGCTACCGATGAAGATCGCACGAATGCCCGCAGCCAGGCCCAGGCCCTGGCGCAAGACGATGGCTGGCTAAGCTGCGTGCTCGACCAGCATGAACAGATCGAAGCGCTGTTCGCCGAAGCCGCCATGGCGCAGCCGGGCGCGGATCGCGTCGCGGCGGTGAAGAAGCTTGGCCAGCTGCTCACTGCCCACGCGATGGCTGAGGAGGTCGTGCTCTATCCGGCGATCGCCCGAAACGGCGAAAAGGGCGATGCGACCATGGCCTATGAAGAACAGTCGATGACCAAGGTCGAGATGGCCGCGCTGGAGCAACTCGATCCGGAAAGCGACGAATGGGCGCAGAAGCTGGAAGCGATCCGCAAGGCCGTGGCGCACCACGTCTATGAAGAAGAATCGGAATGGTACCCCAAGCTCCACCGCAGCATCAGCGAGAGCGAGGCGGATATGCTGTCGATGCGGTTTGACGAGGAGTTCGATCGCCACGGCGACGCCGGTATGGCGGCAGACCACGGGCAGTCGACTGGCTGGCGCGCACCGCCGACGGGCGGGTACACAACCAACTGACCAAAGCTGGCGAGCCCGGTTTGCCGGGCCCGCCGCGCGGCTAGAGCCCGAATGCAGACCGGGGCAGGTGCGTGATGCGGCAGGCCAGATCGCACTCGCCCGAGGCGACAATGAAGCTGTCCCCGTGCTCGGCAATCCCGGTAGAGAAGACCACATCGCGCAGGTAGATCCGCTCCTCCAGACCGGTGAGCAGTTCGGGCCGCGATTCCAGCAGCGGTCCGTCGCCATGCTCGATCACGCGCCAGGGTTCGTCCAGGTCAAGCAGCGACCAGTAGGTCCGGTAGATCCCGACTATCTCTTTCGGCTCGACCCCGTGCCACAACGTTAGCCAGCCGCGTGAGGTGCGGAGCGGGGGCGTGCCGCCGCCCATCCGCGCCGTGGCGACCGTTCCGCTGGATGGGCGCAGGCCCGGCTGCAAGTGCGGCTTCCAGTGCAATCCATCGGGTGAGCTGGCGAGATTGATCGATGGCCCAGCCCGCCATTCACTGCCCGGGGGATAGGCGAAATAGAGATCCCCCAGCGGCCGCGTCTGGGCCCAGAGGTCGCTGCCGATCCGCCCCTCGAAAACCACCATGTCCTTGTTCTGGTGATCGAGGACCACATCGACAAATCGCCAGTCCAGGCCATCTTCCGAAGCATAAAGCGTCGTGCAGTGCCGCTCCGGACTGACCGAGCAGGTGGTCATGAGCCAGCGCCCGTCGACCTTGCTGATCCGGGCGTCCTCAACGCCGTAGCATTGCCATGAGCCTTGCGGCGCGACCGCACGGTCATAATGGACGGCAACCACCGCCATCCCCTCTGGCGAGAGTTCGACCGGCAGCAGCCAGGACAGCGATGTCAGCGCCAGCACTCGCCAGGGACCGCCGGCCAGCGTGAACTTGCGCGGGTCGGACGGGTCGACCTGGTCAAGCGGCCAGGCATCGAGAGTGTAACCCTGTTCGGTCCAGCGGATGGCGTGGATCGCGCCGTCGCAGATCGGCTCGTCGAGTGCTTCGGCCACGCGGACCATCATCAGCAGGTTGCCATTTTTGAGCCGGCTCAGACCGGGATTGAACGCCCCCAGCACATGGGTACCGGCCCCCAGCTTTCCCGCCAGCGGCGAGCGTGCGAGGTCAACATCGCCTGGCCCGAAGACCAGCCGGTCCACGGCAATTCCGCTCATTCCGGCTTCAGACGGCTTTCCACCCGCACCAGCGAGATGTTGGTCCGGCGCGGCTGGGTCAGGACGAAGTAGACGGCAACGGCAATGTCTTCGGCGCGGAGCATCTGGTCCTTGCCGATCAGTTCGCGCTGCTCTTCGGAACTGTAGTCGCCATACTGCATGTCGCTGCCGGTCAGCCCGGGTTCGACCAGGCCGACCTTGATGTCACGCTCCCCAAGCTCCAGCCGCAGCGCCTGGACAAAGCCCTGGATCCCTGCCTTGGTCGCAACGTACACCGATGAACCTGGCGAGCGGCTGACCGCAGAGGTCGAACCGATGAACACCAGATCGCCGCCATCCTCCATCCGCTCGATGGCGGCCTTCGCCGTCGCGATCCACGCGGTGAAATCGACCGCGAGCTGATAGTCGATCTGATCCTGTTCGGTCCCCGCCAGATCATCCGCCGAAACCGCGGCATTGACGATTACCGTATCGATGCCCGACAAGGCGTCGCGGGCCTGATCCAGCATTTCTTCCGGCATGCCGGGCTGGGCCAGGTCGCACGATATGCCGCGCCCGTTGCCCAGCAGGTTGATCCGCTGCAGCGCGTCATCGAGATGCTGCTGCGAGCGCCCGCAGATGAAGACGTTCGCCCCTTCCGAGGCAAGCAGGATTGCGGTTGCGCGCCCGATCCCGGTGGTCCCGCCGGTAATGACCACGCGTTTGCCGGTGACCGATGGGCATTCGGTATGCGCGTCGGCAAGCAGTTCGGGGTAGGAATGCATTCGGCTGGCCATGATGGGTCTCCAGTGCGGAGCAAGCGAACCGGAGCGCAGGGTTAAAGTTCCCCAAGATCGGGGATGCGGTGCCAACAAGAAGGCGCGCGGAACCGGTGGTCCCGCGCGCCCTTTTGGTCGGTGATCAGACGGCCTTAGCGGCGATCTTCCCAGCCCCGGCGAGCCGCTTCGGAGTGACCGCGCGGGTCACCGAACCAGCCGCCACGCCCCCGGCCACGGTCGTCGTCATCGTCGCGCGAGCGCGAGCGATAGCGCCGGTCGTCGTCGTCGCTCTGGCGCGAGCGCGAGCTACCGCGATCATCGTAGTCCCCGCGCGACGAGCTCGAACGTCCGCCGCCCGAACGACCACCACGGTCATCGTCGTCACGGCTTTCCCAGCCGCGCCGCAATGCTTCCGAATGACCTTCGGAATCGCCGAACCAGCCGCCGCGGCCACCACTGCGGGTGCTGCCGCCGCGCGACGAGCCCGAGCGACCGCCGCGGTCGTCATCGTCGTAGCCCCGGCTGGAGCGCGAACCGCCCGAGCGGCCACCGCGATCGTCGTCATCACGGTTTTCCCAGCCGCGCCGGGCGGCTTCGGAGTGGCCTTCGGAATCGCCGAACCAGCCCGATCCCTGGCCGCCCCGGTCACCACCACGGCCCGAGCGCGACGAACCGCCGCGGTCATCGTCGTAATCGCGGCTCGAGCGCGACGAGCGCCCGCGATCGTCATCATAGCCACGGCTGGAGCGCGACGAGCCGCCACGATCATCGTCATAGCCGCCGCGCGATGAGGTGAACCGGCCCTGGTCGTCCCGTTCACGATCCTCCCGCCCGCGCGACCCGCGGCCGTTTCCGTTGTCATATCCTTGTCGCATGGCTGTACTCTCCTTTGGTTGATCGAACTGCCCCATTGAGACCGGGACCGCGCGCAGCTGCGACGGATCGGCCTGCAATTCCTGCTTGAGATCGGCCATCTGCTGACCAAGTTGCTTGAGATCGAGGCCCGCCTTGCGGCCCTGCTCGAGGATACCGTCTGCGGCCTCTTCCTCCTGGACGTGGTGCTTGACGTATTCGGACAGCACCTTGAACTTGGCATCGCGGAATTCCGACTGCGCGCCGCTTTCCAGCTCGTTGATCAGGATCTTGACGGTGTCGTGCTCAACCTGCGCTTCATCCAGCTTGGCGTCTGCCTCGGCCTCTTGCCGCACCGCAGGGTAGAAGATCTTTTCCTCCAGTTCGGAGTGGATCTTCAGCATCTGCGCGACCTGTTCGATGATCGACTGCTTGCGCGAGCGGTTGGTGGCCTTCTCGTATTCGGCAAACAGTTTTTCCACCTCGCGGTGGTCGTTCTTCAGTAGCGCGACCGCGTCGGTGCCGCCCGACCCTTGCGCCGCCTGCTGGCTGGCAGCCTGCCCAGTGCCCTGCTTGGCCTGGCCGGCTTCGGCCTTTGCACCGGTGGAGCCGGCTTTCGCAGCTTCCTGCTGGTTCTGTTTGGATTGTTCATCGCTCGCCATGGTCGACCTCTCGCAATTTGATTGGTCCATCCGAAACCAAGTGCGACCGGGATTGTTTCGGCACGATCCTGCCCATCGCTGCTTGCGTTTGGCAGCGTACCAAGGAGCCCAAGCAGTGGATGTGCGCCGCAACCATGCGAGAGTCTTCGCGCCTGCCCAGTTCACGCAGTTCAGCCTGCCACCAGCGGAGTGGGCATGGCTGGAAGGCCACTGGCAGCCCGAACGCCTGAGTGCTGAACGGATCCTGTGCGATACCGATTGTTCAAGCGAGGCACTGTGGCTGCTGGACGATGCGGTGACCGCCCGGGTCGCCCGTGACGATCAGGGCCATCTGGTCGAAATCGCGGTCGACGGCCCTGGCAGTGTGGCTTGCGGCTGGTCAGTAAGCGGCGACCAGCTTTCACCCTGGCGGGTCCAGGTGCGCCGCAGCGGAATGGCGCGCAGGCTGCGCGGGCCGGCCATGGAGCAACTGCCGCGAATGGCCCCGGTGTTCCATGCGCGGTGCCGGGCGGTCATCCATGCCGAGGTGCTGGAGCTGGCCGAACAGTTTGCCCTGGCGCGGCGGCGTACGGCGCGCAGCCTGCTGGCCGAGCGGCTGAGCGGCTATTTCACCGCTTATGGTGAAACCACGATCGCGATCACGCACAATGTGCTGGCCCAGCGGCTCAACCTGCGCCGGGCAACCGTAACCCTGGCCTTGCAGGAGCTGGAAGGGGCGAGGGCGATCCGTTCACACCGGGCGCGGATTGAGCTGAAAGACCGCGAACGACTGATCGCAATGGCCCACGATTACTGATCGGCAGAAAAAATTGCGATGGTTTGGAACCCCGGCGAGCCGAATGGTGTTTTTCCATGTGCCGGTCCGATCGACCCCCCTTCCCGCCATGGACCGGTATTGCCTGTGCCCCCCACCGTATCCTCCCACGGCGGGGGGCACACATTTTCCGGGATGATAAAATCGACTCAGCTCAGCCGGGCTTGCGGCGGCGTGTCTGGCGGCCTTCGCGCTGCTGGCATTGATCGCGCACCGTGGCTGAGCACGGCGGATAGACCTTTTGCGGGGCCGGCGGCGGCGGCAAGGTGTTGCTGACATAGGTAACGACCCGTTCGCCCGGATTGCCCCCGGGCGGCGCAGAGACTGGCGGTGCAGCAACCGGTGGCGTCTCCGTGGGCGGCGCCGTGACTGGAGGAGTTGTCTCGGGCGGCGCAGTGACCGGCGGGGCAGCCACAGGCGGGGTCTGTCCCGGCACCGGTGGTGCGATCGGCGGTGCTTCGACCGGTGGCGGCGGGCCGTCGGGTGCCGGCGGCGGTGGGGGCGGCACTTCAACTGGCGCTTCGCCTGGTCGCGGCTGTTCCTGTGATTGCCCGGCGACGCTCATCAGCGCCAGCGGCAATGCTATCAGCAACTTGGACATAGCTGGGGACTCCTTTGCTTGGGTTCGACGAAACCCCGCCCATTTGCGCCAGTTCCCCTCTGCAACCGGAACCGCGCACGGCCCGGCGCAGTTGGGCGGGACAGACAATTGGAAGCGAGGTCCCATGATCCGACTGACCCCTGCCGCCACCTTATTCACACTGCGTGAGGCCCTGGCATGAGCGTTCATTTTGCCGAAATCCTGCCGGTGCAATCCGGTCCGGGTGGATCGCAGCGGGTGGTTGTGATCGGCAACTATCCGCCCCGCCGCTGCGGCATCGCCACGTTCACGGCCGATATGGTGCTGTCGCTGCGCACGGCTGCGCCAGACCTGGCAATCGATGTCTGGGCGATGGCCCGGCCGGGCGATCACCCGGCCCAGGATTCGGCCCGGACTGTCGACGAGAGCGATCGCCAGAGCCACGTCGATGCGGGCCTCGCCATCGAAGCCAGCGCGCCCGATCTCGTCTGGGTCCAGCACGAATTCGGGATCTTCGGCGGCCCGGCGGGTGAATGGCTGATCGACCTGCTTGCCCCGATCGCGGCCCCGCTGGTGGTAACGCTCCATACCGTGTTGGCTGAACCCGATGAAGCACAGGATCGGGTACTGGCCTGGCTTGCCGCCCATGCCTCCCGGCTTGTCGTGATGTCGCGCAATGCCGAGCGGATTCTGGTCGCCCGCGGCGATGTCGATCCCGAGCAGGTTGTAGTGATCGAACATGGCGCACCGGATCGGCCATTCGGCAATGCGGCCGCGATGAAGGCGCGGCTGGGACTGCCGGAAGGCCCCATGCTGCTGACCTTTGGGCTGATCTCCCCCGGCAAGGGTATCGAAACGGCAATCCGGGCGCTGGCCCGGGTCGTTCCACTCCATCCAGAGGCCTATTACCTCATTGTCGGGGCAACCCACCCGAACCTGCTGGCCCGCGATGGTGAGGCTTATCGTGAGAGCCTGGTGCGGTTGGCAGAGGACCTTGGGGTCGCCAGCCATATTGTCTGGCACAACGATTATTTGAGCACCTCCGATCTGATCGACGTGATCGAGGCGGCCGATATCTATCTGACCCCCTATACCGGTCCGGCCCAGGCGACTTCAGGCACGCTGAGCTATGCGGTGGCTCTGGGCAAGGCCGTGATTTCCACGCCCTATTCCCACGCTGCCGAGTTGCTGGGGGGCGGGAATGGCCGGTTGACGCCCTTTGGTGATGAGGCCGCGATGGCGCAGGCGATTGCCGACCTGCTGGCCGAGCCAGAGCAGTTGAGCCGGCTGCAGCGGCGCGCCTATGCGCGAGGCCGGACAATGGCCTGGCCCAATTTCGCGCGCCAGACCCTGGCTGTAATCGCTGCACTCACGCCAGCCATATCACCAGTTCAGCGTCCGCCATCGCGGCTGGGGCAGGACGATCTTGAGCGACTTTGCGACGATACCGGGATGGCGCAGCATTCGGTGCTCGGCGTGCCTGATCGCAGCCACGGCTACTGCATCGATGACAATGCCCGCGCCCTGATCCTGGCCAACCTGACCCCGGGCATATTCGCCGCGCGGGCAACAACCTTTGCAGCCTTCATCCAGCATGGCTGGAACCCGGCGGAACGGCGGTTCCGCAACTTCATGGGTTATGACCGGGTGTGGCGCGAAGCTGCCGGATCGGATGACAGCTGTGGCCGCACCCTGTGGGCGATTGGCGCCACCGCCGCGCGCGGTTCCAGCGCCGATCTGCGTGCCTGGGCACAGGACCTGTGGCGGGAAAGCGCGGACATCGCGCTGGAGTTTGGCTCCCCCCGCGCCCTGGCCTTCGCCGTGCTGGGTGCCGATAGCCTGCTCGACAGCCATCCCGAAGATCGCCAGGCCCATGGCATTATCGAATGCGGAGCGGACAAGCTGGCCGCAGCCTTGCGGAGCTATGCCGAACCCGGCTGGTTCTGGTTCGAGCCCTATCTGGCCTATGACAACGCGCGGCTGCCACAGGCCATGCTGGCAGCCACGCGGCGGCTCGAGGCTTACACCCTGGCGGAAGATGCCGTGGCTGCGCTCGATTGGCTGTGCCGCCGTCAGACGGCGCCGGCGGGCCATCACCGGCCGATCGGAACCGAGGCTTTCGGGCGCAGCGATCGCGCCTGGTTGCCCTTCGATCAGCAGCCCGTCGATGCCTGGGCCACAGTCGAGGCGGCAGCTCTGGCGTTCCATCACACCGGCTTGCCCAAGTGGCGGCGGATCGCCGAGCAGGCCTATGCGTGGTTCTTTGGCGCGAACGACCGTGGGCTGGCGCTGGCCAGCGCGACCGGCGGGGCCTGCCAGGACGGGCTGACGCCGCGCGGGGTCAACGGCAACCGTGGCGCGGAATCGGTGCTCGCGCTGCATCTGGCGGCCCACGCCCTGGCCGAGTTGCAGGCCGCGGGGCGTGACTGGCCCAGGGCCAATGCAGTGCCGCCCGGAGCGGCGGTCCTGCCGGCCTGATCCGTGAGTCTGGGCTGGGTCCATCCCTTGCGGCTGCACGCCGAGCCGTCGCGCGTGGTGGTGCGTCCGTTCCATCTCTCGCTGCAAGGTCATGGCAATCGCAAGAGCCGGCTGGAAGCGCTTGTCGACGCCATCCTCGCGCTCGACCAGGCGACCGTGCGCGAGGAACTGGCCCGCGTTTTGGGTGATTTCGGTTCGCGGCACTGGCAGATCGAGGATGTGTTCGACCAGCGCTTCAACCAGGTGGCCTGGCAGCTCAGCCTCGATCCCTCGGCTATCCCACGATCCACCCGGCGGCTGATCGGCGGCTATTTCTGCCACGAATACAGCTATGCCGCCGCGGCGGTGATGAACCCCAGTGTGGTGCGCCATCCCGACCAGACGGGCCTGCAGGATGGCAGTGTCCGCTTCATCATGGCCCAGCGGACGGTGGGGGAAGGGCACATCTCGTCGATCGCCTTCCGCGAAGGGATTGTGACGGCCGATCGCGAACTGACGCTGCACCCGCAGCCGCCCTTTGCCACGGCCGCGCTGCTGGCAGCAGCCGAGCCGCGCAGCGGGACCAACTTTCTGCGCCGCCACCGTGACAGCCCGATCTCTGGCACGGTGATCTTCCCGGTGACCGAGGCTCAGAGCAATGGCCTGGAAGATCTTCGCCTGGTCGAGTTCGCGCACGATGATGGCAGCCGCGAATGGATCGGCACTTATACTGCCTACAGCGGACATTCGATCGGGTCCGAACTGCTGCGGACCTCGGACTTCGATCACTTTGCGCTGGAACCGATCGTGGGCCGCGCCGCGCATAACAAGGGTATGGCGCTGTTTCCGCGCAAGATCGGCGGCGGCTACGTCATGCTGGGGCGACACGACGGGAAGAACCTGTTCCTGATCCGCTCGCCATCATTCAACCGCTGGGACGAAGGCGATCTGCTGCTGGAACCGGAGTTTCCGTGGGAGCTGGTTCAGATCGGCAATTGCGGTGCACCGATCGAGCTCGCTGAAGGCTGGCTGGTCCTGCTCCACGGGGTCGGGGCGATGCGCAAGTATTCGATCGGCGCCGTGCTGCTGGACAAGGAAGATCCCGCAAAAGTCCTGGGCCGCACCGCCCGGCCGCTCATTTCAGCGGCCGATCAGGACCGCGAGGGCTATGTCCCCAACGTAGTCTACACCTGCGGCGCAATCCGGGTTGGTAAAGACCAGCTGTTCATGCCCTACGGGGTTGCCGATAGCTCGATCTGCTTCGGATTTTTCGACATTCCCGCCATTCTGGACCTTCTCTGACTCGCTTGATCCGCTGACGCGGCCTTTCGCTGACGGAACAATCATCAGTTGGAGGCAGTTATGCGGCACGAACTGGAGTATGGCAGCATGGATGAACCCCAGATCGAGCGCACGACCGAAGAGGCTCGTGCTGGCTCGACACCCGGAATAGTCCGGTGGGTCCTTCTGATTTCGCTGATCCTGCTCCTGCTGGCCTTCGGGCTGGTGCTGGCGCTGTCGATGCAGAATGACCGGGTGCCGGCAGCAAGGGACCTGCCGCAACCGGCACCCGAAACCAGCGGATAGATCACTTCCAGCAGCCCGGCGCTTCGCCAATCACCGAGTGGGCTGCTGGAAGTGGTGCCAATCTGGACCTTTTGCTTCAGGCCGCAGCGAGGCCTGGCTGACGTTCACGATGGACCAGCAGGGCCTGCCAGATCGTGGCCGTGACCGTTTCGGGTTCGAACGGCTTGGTGATCAGATAGGTTGGCTCAGGCCGCTCGCCGGTCAGCAGGCGCTGCGGGAAAGCGGTGATGAAGATCACCGGTACCGAAAACTCGCCCAGGATATCCTTGACCGCATCGATCCCGCTCGATCCGTCGGCCAGACTTATATCTGCCAGGATCAGGTCGGGCAGCACCTCCTTCGCCATGGCCACGGCCTCATCCCGGGTCCGCGCCACACCCGCCACCGTATTGCCCAGGCTGACCACGATCTTGCGCAGATGCATGGCGATGATCGCCTCGTCCTCGATGATCATGACTGAAGCGCGGAGCTGCGCCTGCAGCTGCGCCCGGGCGGTATCGATCAGGTCACGTACCTGGTCTTCGGATGCGCTAAGGATCTCGGCCGACTGAGCGCAGGAAAAGCCTTCGACCATCGTCAACAGCATCGCCTCGCGCGTCTTCACCGGTAGATGCGAGATCAGCCCGTCGGCTATGTTGACGGAATGCATCGGATTCCAGATCCGGTGGAACACCCGGAACAGGTTCAGCCGCGATGCCCCATCAGGACCCAGCATATCCGGATCCGCGATGATCGCCTCCAGCATCTCGCGCACGGCCGCGTCGCCCAGGGTCTGAGATCCGCTTATCGCCCGCGCATAGCGGCGCAGGTAGGGTAATTCACTGGCGACTCGCTCGCGCAGCGAGGATCTTTGGTCTGGCATCGGAACTCCCTTCTCGTCTCGAAGCCCCAAAGTCCTTCATGCCGGAAAAAGTTCCATCGAGGGAACCTACTCGCGTCAGTCTGGTTTCACCATGCGACGGCGCGTCGGCGCAGCAGCACTCTCAGAGTCGGCTTTCGGAGCAAAACAGGGCAGAATATGTTGAGCCGCAAATCCATTTACTCCGCCCCAGAAGGCGACAGCCCCGTTATGCCCGATCGTGACAAGCCAAAAGTGCCGCGACAGCCTGCCAGCTCTGCTGAAGGGCCGGATCTGGCGTTTGACCCAATTGCGGCAGCGCTGCGCCAGTTGCATGAAAGCGTCGCGGCGGAGGAGATCCCCGACGACTTCCTGGATCTGCTCGATCAACTTGATGACCTGCCCGATACCAATCGATCGTCGATCGAATGATGGTCGAGGAACGCGAAGAATTGCAGCACCGCGATGGTGCGGAATCGCCCCTGAGCAAGGAGCAATTCAAGCGCGAAGTGATTGCGATCCTGCCTCAGTTGCGCTCCTTCGCGCGGGGAATCTGCGGCAATCGTGACCTGGCTGACGATCTGGCGCAGGAAGCGATGATGCGGGCCTGGGCGTCGCGCCACACCTTCAAGGTCGGGACCAATTTCAAGGCCTGGATGTTCATCATCCTGCGCAACCGTTGCTACTCGATGGCGAAAAAGAATTCCCGGATGGTAACCTGGGATCCCGAGGCAGCGGAGCGGATCCTGGTTGCCCCGGCAACGCAGCACGTCGGGATCGACCTGATGGATGTGCAACGCGTGCTCGAAAAGCTGCCGACCGAGCAGCGCGAGATGCTGATGCTGGTGGCCGCCGACATGAGTTACGAGGAGGCAGCCGAAATCACCGGCTGCGCCATTGGCACCGTCAAGAGCCGTATCGCACGCGGTCGGATGGCCTTGAAGCGCTTGCTGGGCGAGGGTGACGAGAGCGGGGATGAAGTCGCGGCCACGGCCGGACGGGAGCGCGCGGGAAAACGATGAAGGCATTGCGGTCGGCCGGAACAATCCGGTCCAACCTGACCAAGATCCTGATCGGCGCACTGGTGCCGATGGCCTTTCTGGGTGCCTGGCAGGGCATGTTGACCTATCAGGATTCGCGCAAGCTGGTTTCCGAGCGGCTCCGGGCCAGTGCCTGGGGCATCGCCGAAAGCGAACGTGACCCCTTCATCATTGCCCGCCATTCGCTGCAGATGGTGGGTCAGCTCAATGTCGTTAAGCGGATGGGTCCTGGCTGCGACCAACTCATGAGCGACGCCCGCAATGGGGCAACCGGGATCATCAATTTCGTACGGACTGATCGGACCGGTGCAGTGCGCTGTTCGGCCATTCCATTTGAGCCGGGAACCACCCTGGCGCAGAATCCGGTCTGGCAGCGGGCCGCGCGCGACAATTCCTTCGTGCTCGGCGGGCGGCAGATCGGTGAAATATCGGGGGTGCCGGTGGTACTGGTGTTCCTGCCGCTGTTTGATGCGCAGGGTCGGTTTGACGGGACAGTGAGTGCCGGGGTCAGCCTTGATCGACTGTCAGAAACGCTCAGATCCCGGCAACGTCAACTGGGTGGGGCGATCCTTCTGGTCGACCGCCAGGGCAGCGTTATCGTGGCCGAAGGGCCATCGCAGTTCGATGCGATCCCGACGGCGGCGGAAGGCTTGCTCGAGCCTCAGGCGCTACAATCACGCGACGGCCGGGATTGGACCTTTGTTGCCGCCCCGATGTTCGAGCGCGATCTGCTGGTGATCTATGCCGAACCCTGGGCGAACTTTGCCAATGCGGCCCTGTCGCGGATCTGGCTGATCCTGGCGCTGCCGCTGCTGGCTGGCGCGCTAAGTCTGGCGGGGATCTGGTTTGCCACCCAGCGCTATCTGCTGGACTGGTTTCCGCGGCTGCACAGTCTGACCGAGCGCATCGCCGAAGAACGACCGATCGAGGACCGGGGCGACTTCGCTGCTGCCCCGACCGAGATCGGCGATATTGCCGAAGATCTGCACGAAACGGCCGCCAAGCTGGGCCTCAGCCGCGCGGCCTTGCGGCGGGCCTTTGAAACCCAGAAATCCTTGACCCGCGAGCTCAATCACCGGGTTCGCAACAACATCCAGATCATCGTCAGCCTGCTCACCATGCAGAGCGAGAAGGCTCCGGATAAGACCGTGCGCGAAATTCTGGATCAGGCGCGAGCGCGCGTTTCGGCGATCGGACTGGTGCATCGCTACATGTACGATCAGGACGAAGATCGCCTGGGCGAGGTCGTGGCGGCGCAGCTGTTGTTCGATCTTTGCGCGCAGATCCGCACCTCGGGCCGACGCAGCACCGAGCTCGAGCTGCAGGTGGATGCCGATGCGCATTGCCGGGTCACCTTCGACCATGCGGTCCCGCTGGTGCTGTTCGCGCTGGAGGCGATCACGGCCGCTGCGCGCGGCACGCACCGGATCAATGTCGCGCTTCGCTCGGTAGAGCATGACTGTCGGCTGGAGGTGACTGACGATTTGCCCGGGACGGGTGTGCCGCACGGCGATTGCGAGCTGCTGGGCGCGCTGGCGGAACAGCTGGGCGGCAGTTTCGGCAGCGAACAGACAGCTGCCGGGACGAGGACCTGGCTGGAATTTGTGCCGGGCTAATTCAAGAAATGGGTGCGACCCCCGCCGGGCGCAAGAAAACCGCCGGGGGTCGCAACAGAGTCAGGTCCGGGTCGGGGTCGGGCTGGCGCCCGCGCCCTTGTCCCGCACCATATCGGCCTTGTCTTCGAGGTTGTCGGCCTTGCGCTCAGCCGCATCGCGGATCGCCTGGGCCCGGTCTTCGGTCGACTGCTCGGCCCGCGAATCCACGCCGTCCAGCCTGTTGTCCATGGTATCGGCGCGGTCTTCCATGGCGTCCGCCTTCGCATCCGCGCTGGCGCGGACCTGATCGGCCTGATCTTCAAGCTTATCCGCTGTCTTTTCGCTGCCGGCGTTGTTGCAGGCGGCCAAGGCCAAGGCTGGCACCGCCAGCATGAGCAGAGTGGTTTTTCGCATGATCGTCCTTTCGGTGAAGCTGGATCTAGCGCGGGGTACCGCGGCGAACCATGTTGACGATCGCCAGCAGGACAACCGCGCCCAACAGTGAAATCAGCAATGAACTGACGCTGAGATTGCCGGAAGTGATCGGTACACCACCCAGGAATGGCGTGAGGAGGAAGCCCGCGAGCAGCGATCCGACGATCCCCACCACGATATTCATCAGGATGCCTTGCTGGGCATCAGTGCGCATGATCAAGCTGGCTATCCAGCCAATGATCCCACCAATGACAATGACCAGGATGATGTTCATGTCGTTTATCTCCTTACAGGACCCAGCAAACCCTCTGGCAGAGGCGGCGGTTCCTTGGGTGGCCTGCAATTCGTGGCATGCGGAACTGTGCCGGCCTGAAAATGCTTGTTCCGTCGATGGATGGAATCACCGGCTGGCTCGCCAGCATCGCGACAATTCTTGGCGGCCTGACCGTGGCGCTGAACCTCGGCAGCAGGGCAACGGGCTGGGGCTTTGCGGTCCTGGCCTTCGGTTCGGCCTGCTGGTCGCTCAATGCCTGGCAAGCGGGCGCGAGCAGCCTGCTCGTTGCCAATGTGATCCTGGCCGCAATCAACGGCTTTGGCGTGTGGCGCTGGCTGGGCCGACGCAGTCGGATCGAACAGGGTTCGGCCGCCGCGGTCGAACACAGCGCTGCTGCACCCGTTCCAACACTCGCTTCAGCCGCCCGACTGCTTGAAGCCCCGGTCCTGGTGCCGGGTGGTGCGCGCTTTGGCACGGTCGTCGATCTGATGCTCCACTGCGACCGGCAGGACCTGGCCTATGCCGTGCTCAGCTTCGACGGGATCGGCGGGCTGGGCGAGCAGCTCCGCGCGGTCGCGGCCGATCGCTTGGAGCTGCGCGGTGACGGGCTGCACACCACATGGACCGAGCCGCAGTTGCGCACGCTTCCTCCGATCGATGCCACGGCCTGGCCGGTAATGCCTGATCCCGCCCGGAACCGGCCGCCGCAGCCTCCGCTTTCGGAATGGTCACCCACCTGAAGGAGAGGTCCCCCATGTTCAATTCATCGGATCGCCTTATCGATCGCCTGAACCCCCGCGAGTGGGGCCGGGAAGAGCCGCATTGGGCCAGAACCATGGTGTCGACCATCACGATGGCGGCTGCGGTCGGGGCGGCAGGCCTTGCCGTCTGGCGGTACCTGCAGGACAACCCGCAGCTGTTCCGCGCGGCTGACGCCGAGGACGAGTTCGATACGGACTACGACGGCCCGACCGCGCCCGACGTCCCCCCGCCAACCGCCAACTGAATCAGACCATCGTTTCGGGCCGGACCAGGCGGTCAAATGTCGCCTGGTCCACCCCTTCGCGCAACGCCGCTTCACGCAGCGTCAGGCCCGCGTCGTCGGCCAGCCTGGTAATTGCTGCGGCCCGGTCGTAGCCCAGTTCGGGCACCAGCGCGGTGACCAGCATCAGCGAACGACTGACCAGTTCGGCGATCCGCGCCCGGTCAGGTTCCAGCCCGGTCAGGGCATAGCGCGTGAAGCTGTCGATCCCGGTCGCCAGCAGATCGATCGACCGCAGCACGGCCGCGCCGATCAGCGGTTTGAACACGCCCAGTTGCAGATGCCCCTGCATCCCGCCGACCACTACCGCCTGGTGATTGCCGATCACCTGGGCCGCGACCATTGTCAGCATTTCGCACTGGGTCGGGTTGACCTTGCCGGGCATGATCGAGCTGCCCGGTTCATTGGCGGGCAGCTTCAGTTCGCCCAGGCCGCTGCGCGGGCCGCTGGCCAGCAGGCGCAGGTCATTGGCCAGCTTGGTCAGCGCACAGGCGAGCGTGACCGTCGCGCCGGCAAAGCGGACCAGCGGTTCCTGCCCGGCCAGCGCGGCAAAGGTATTGTCGGCTGGTCGCAGCTTGAGCCCGGTGATCGCGCTCAGTTCCGCGGCCATCTCCCCGGCGAAGCCCGGCGGTGCATTGAGCCCGGTACCGACCGCCGTCCCGCCCTGCGCCAGTTCCAGCACGCCGTGCTCAAGCGCAGTCGATAGCTCCTCGTGGCATTGCCGCAATTGCGCCGCGAAGGCCGAGAACTCCTGACCCAGCGTCAGCGGCGTGGCATCCTGCAGGTGCGTCCGCCCGATCTTGACGATAGCGCGCCATTCCTCGGACAGCGCCTCGATCTGCGCAATCATCGCCTCCAGCGCGGGCAGCAGCCGCCCGGTCGCCGCCAGCGCAACCGCCAGGTGCAGCGCGGTCGGGAAGCTGTCGTTCGACGACTGGTGCAGATTGACGTGATCGTTGGGATGGACCGGGCTCTTGCCGCCGCGCTGACCGGTCAGCAGCTCATTCGCCCGGCTGGCGATGACTTCGTTGACGTTCATGTTGGTCTGGGTACCGCTGCCGGTCTGCCAGATCGCCAGCGGGAACTGGTCGGCATGGTCGCCGTCGATCACCTCGCTAGCGGCTTGTTCGATCGCCTCGGCGATTTCGCCGGGCAGGTCGGCGCGGTTGACGCGAACCGCCGCCAGCTTGACCATGGCCAGCGCCCGGACAATCTCGTCCGGCATCCGCTCGCGTGTCGCAAAGGGAAAGTGCAGCAGGCTGCGCTGGGTCTGCGCCCCCCAGTGCGCCTGGGCCGGCACCGCCACCTGGCCGAGCGCGTCGCGCTCGGTGCGCATCGTCGCATCCTGGCCGTCCATCTGGTCCTCCATCGTTTCGCCGTCAGCCGAGGCTGCGCCTCTGCCCGAACTCGTGCGCTTCTCGCTCCGTTCCCGCAATGCCTGTCTGCGCCAGGGCCAGCCCGTCCATGAATACGAATACGCGCTCTCGCCACGCGCGGCAGGGCTGCTAGCATTGCCGCAACAATTCTTGGGGAGGTTTGGGATGGCGATCGCCGCGGACACGGCCGGCGCACCGGCGCAGGGTGACTA
This sequence comes from Sphingomonadaceae bacterium, assembly GCA_965284665.1. GTDB lineage: Bacteria > Pseudomonadota > Alphaproteobacteria > Sphingomonadales > Sphingomonadaceae > Novosphingobium. Next base: position 1,099,925 of record OZ260108.1, read on the forward strand.
TATCGATGCACCGCAGCTGCAGCTGTTCGTGATGGGGCTGTTCTTCATCTTCGGCGGGATCACCAGTCTGAATGACGTGATCATCCCGAAGCTGAAGGAGCTGTTCACGCTCAACTACACCCAGGCGATGCTGGTGCAGTTCTGCTTCTTCACCGCCTATCTGGTGATCGGCATTCCCGGCGCGCGGCTGGTCAAGAAGATCGGCTACATGCGCGGGGCGGTGGCCGGGCTGGTGACGATGATGGCGGGCTGCCTGCTGTTCATTCCGGCCAGCCAGACCGCGACCTATGCCTTGTTCCTCTTTGCGCTGTTCGTGCTGGCGAGCGGCGTGGTGATCGTCCAGGTCGTCGCCAACCCGCTGATCTCGCTCTTGGGCAAGCCCGCGACGGTCCACAGCCGGCTGACCTTTGCCCAGGCCTTCAACTCGGTCGGCACGACCGTCTTTCCCTATTTCGGCTCGATCCTGATCCTCGGGAGTCTCGCCACGGTCACGGCTGACCAGCTCTCGGGCGTCGAGCTTGATGCCTATCGCACGGCCGAGAGCCAGGCGATCGTCCACGGCTACCTTGGCATTGCGGCGGCCCTCGCCGTGGTCGCGGGCGTGGTCTGGCTGTTCCGCAATGCGCTGAAGGGCGAGAGCCACGAGGAAAGCTCGGGCCTGGCCGGGCTTGATCTGCTTAAGCGCAAGCGCTTCGGCTTCGGGGCGCTGTGCATCTTTCTCTATGTCGGGGCGGAAGTGTCGATCGGCTCGCTGATCGTCAACTACCTGATGCAGGACCACGTCATGGGCCTGGAAGAGCAGCAGGCGGGCAAGCTGATCGCCTATTACTGGGGCGGGGCGATGGTCGGGCGGTTCATCGGCTCGGCCGTGCTGCGGGTGGTCAGCCCGGGCAAGGTGCTGGCCGCCGTCGCGATCGGCGCGATCACGCTGATCGCCGTGTCGACCCAGACCAGCGGCGCAGTCTCGGGCTACAGCCTGCTGGCCGTCGGGCTCACCAATGCGATCATGTTCCCGACGATCTTCACGCTGGCCTGCGAAAAGCTTGGGCCCCGCGCCGCAGACGGTTCGGGCATAATCAACGTCGCGATCTTCGGCGGCGCGGTGATCCCGCTCCTCACCGGCATGATTGCGGACGCCACCGGCAGCCTCGCGCTGGCCTTCGTGCTCCCCGCCGCCTGCTATGCCGTGATCGCCGGGTTTGGCTGGTATGCCCGGCGGCCGGCCTGATGCGGGCTAGTCGCCGGCCAGGCCCTCGAGCCGGGCCTTGAGCTGCAGCCCCAGCAGGCGGCTGTAGAAGCGCACCTGGGCGAGGTTGCCGCCCATGAACCACAGCCCGTCCTGGGCTGTCGGTTTCCACATGTTGCGCAGCTCGCCGTCCCATGGCCCGGGATCGCCTCGGAAGCCCGAGCCATAGCCCCAGCAGCGTCCGATCCGCTCTGCCACGTCCGGGCCGATCAGCCGCGCCACCCATTCCTCCATCGCGCCAAAGCCGGTGGCGTAGATAATCAGGTCGGCGGGAATATGCTCGCCATCGGCCAGCTCGATCCCGTCTGCGACGATCCGGTTGACTTCAATGCCTGATCGCAGGGCAATCCGCCCATCGACGATCATCTCCGACGCGCCGACGTCGATATAATAGCCTGACCCGGAGCGCAGGTACTTGCCGGCAATGCCGGCACCATCCTCGGCAAAGTCGAGCTTGAAGTCGGCCTGTTCGAGGCGGCTGTAGAACGGTGCTTCGGCGTCGCGGATCTTTGCCCAGGCCTGACGACTGCCGATTTCCTGCAGGCGGATCGGGACCGAGGCGCTGATCAGGTCAGCCCGTTCGGTCGTGAGGCCGGCGTCCACGGCTTCCTGTGAATAGATCGGTTTGAGCATGACGTCGGTCATGGTCGTTTGGCGGATGATGTGGGTTGATGAGCGCTGGATCATCACCGGATGGGCGCCATGTTCGACCAGATCAGCGCAGATATCGTGTGCGCTGTTGTTGGCCCCGATCACCACCACCCGCTTGCCCGCCAGCCCCTCACCGCCGCGATGGGCGCTGGAATGGTACTGCTGACCCTGGAAGGTCTCCGCGCCCGGAAATTCGGGGATCCGCGGGAAGCCGGCATTGCCCAGCGCCATGACGACATGGCTGGGCCGAAGTTCCAGCTCTTCGCCATTCCGCACGACCCGGGCCGTCCAGCCATTGTCAGCGGGACGGGCCGATTTCAGCTCGGTTCCGGTCCAGACATCGAGTTCCATCGCATTGGCATAGAGCTCAAGCCAGTCCCCCATCTTGTCCTTGGGGGTGTAGACCGGCCAGTGATCGGGGAAGGGCAGGTACGGCATGTGATCGTACCAGACCGGATCGTGCAGGGTCAGCGACTTGTAGCGTGATCGCCACTGGTCGCCGACGCGCGGATGCTTGTCGATCAGCAGGTGCGGCACGCCCAGCAGCCGCAAGGTGGCGCCCAGCGCCAGGCCAGCCTGGCCGGCACCGACGATCAGGACATAGGGTTGCTCGCTGACGCCCATGGCTGCCTGCTCGGCCTGGCGCAGGTCCTGCCAGTTCCGGCCCTGGGCATCCTCGATCAGCCCGCTGGTGCGGCGCGCGCGCAGCGGGAATTCGTGGCCCTTGAGCTCCGCCAGCATGGTGAACAGGCTGAGCGCCTTGCCCTCGACCAGGCGGACATAGCCTTGCGCGGTGCCGCGGGCGGTCTCGAAGGCGATGAAGCCCTCGCTGGCCCCGGCCGCGGCCTCGGTCGTCCAGTTTGTTGCGGCCGTGGCGGCGCCGCGCCGCGCAGCAAAGCCGGCAATCGCGGTCTCACCCTCATGGGTGGCGAGCGTCCAGTCAAAGGCCAGGAAATCCCGCCACAGCCCGGTCGGCAGGAACAGTCTGGCGACCGCTTGCGGTTCGTTCCGGGTCAGGGCCTCATTCAGGCTGGCCAGCCATGTTGCAACGTCGGTCACGATCCCTCCCGCTTCGCCTGGTGCCTATCCTGTCAGCACGGCGCGCGGCACTGTCAAAACAATTGCACTGGCATCTGCGTTTGTAGGCAAGCCCCGCTTGATCCTGGTGCCGCACCCGGCCAGAGATGGCACAAGGGATTGGCGGGAGCAGGCATGATGACACAGCGCGTGGTTCTTGGAGCGGTGCTGCTTGCCGCCATCATGCCGCTGCCGGCCGGAGCCACAACCGCACCCATCGCCATGAGCGAGACCGAGAGTCCGGCCCCGACGCTGCCGCCAATTCTCTACGCAAGGGACCGGGCGGCGACCGAGAACCGCATCCTCGCCAAACGGCTTGATACAATCATCCCGGCGATCATGCGCGAGCAGGGGATTGACCTGTGGCTGCTGGTGGCGCGCGAGTATTTCGAGGAGCCAGTGGTGGCCTCGATGCTCGATGCCGAGAACATGCATGCGCGGCGCCGCACCATCCTGATCTTCCACGACCCGGGTCCAGGAAAGCCGGTCGAGCGGCTCACAGTCAGCCGCTATGGCCTTGGCGGCCTGTTCGCACCGGCCTGGGATCCGGTCAGGCAACCCGATCAGTGGCAAGCCGTGGCCGAGCTGATCGCCGCGCGTAATCCGGCCAAGATCGCGATCAATACCTCCGATCTCCACCAGTTCGCCGATGGCATGACGGTGAGCCAGCATGACAAGTTCATGGCCGCGCTGCCCGCGCCGCTGCGGGCGCGGATCGTTAGCGGCGAGGGCCTCACGATCCGCTGGCTGGAAACCCGCACGCCCTCGGAAATGGCCCTTTATCCTTCCATTGTCCGCACTGCCCATGCCGTGATCGCCGAGGCCTTTTCGCGCAAGGTGATCACGCCCGGCGTGACCACTGCGGATCAGGTCCAGTGGTGGTACCGCGACCGGCTGCTGCAATTGGGGCTGACGCCGTGGTTCCACCCATCGGTCGCGATCCAGCGGCAGGGCGCGAAGGGCATGCTCGAAGGGGCCGAGGTGATCCAGCCCGGTGACCTGCTGTGGACCGATTTCGGCATCACCTACCTGCGGCTCAACACCGATACCCAGCACCTGGCCTATGTGCTGAAGCCGGGCGAGACTGCAGCGCCGCCGGGCCTGCGGCAGGGGCTGGCGAACAGCAACCGGGTGCAGGACATCCTGACCCGGCACTTCGCGGTGGGGCGCAGCGGAAACGAGGTGCTCGCCTTGGCCCGGGCCGAGGCGATCGCGGCAGGGCTCGATCCCTCGATCTACTCGCACCCGATCGGCCTGCACGGCCACGGCGCCGGCCCCTCGATCGGCTTCTGGGATAACCAGAACGCCGACCCGCGCGGCAGCGGCGCGATCAATGCCAATACCGCCTGGTCGATCGAACTCACCTCCTACGCCGCCGTGCCCGAATGGGGCGGGCAGAAGGTGGACTTCCGGACCGAGGAAAACGCCTTCTTCGATGGCAAGACGGTGCGCTACATCGACGGTCGCCAGACCGAACTAACGCTGATCCGGTGATGTGCGCGCCTCGTCCGTTGTTTTGCAGGAGCCTTGCCTGATGCCTGAAATCATTCTCCACCAGTATGATAGCTCACCCTTTTCGGAGAAGATCCGGATCTGCCTGGGGATCAAGGGCCTGGCCTGGCGCGCGGTTGACCAGCCGGTGATCATGCCCAAGCCTGATCTGGTGCCGCTGACCGGCGGCTATCGCCGCATTCCGGTGCTGCAGATCGGGGCCGACATCTATTGCGACAGCCAGCTGATCGCCCGCGAGCTTGAGCGGCGTTTTCCTGCCAAGCCGCTCTATCCCGATGGCCAGGCCGGCCTGGTCAACGCGACCGAGCAGTGGTGCGACAAGGCGGTGTTCCAGGCGGCCGTCGTGGCGATCTTCGGTGCGCTGGGGGACAAGGTCGATCCGGCCTTCATCAAGGACCGCGAAGCGCTGAGCGGCCAGCCTTTCCACGTTGCGGCTATGCAGGCGCTGTCGCCGTTTTCGCTGACCCAGCTCAAGGCCCATGCCGCGCTATTGGCAGAGCAATTGGCCGACGGCCGCGCCTTCCTGGCTGGCGACCAGCCGTGCCTCGCTGATGCTGCGGCCTATTACAACTACTGGTTCCTGCGCAGCTTCGCACCGGGCCTCGCCGACCGGTTTGGGGACCTGGCCAGTTTCGATGCCTGGTTTGACCGGGTGGCCGAGCTGGGCCATGGCCAGCGTGCGGCGATGGACGCCGGCGAGGCCTTGCGCATCGCCGCTGCGACCGAGCCGGAACCCGTCCCGATGCTGGCATCCGACGCTGGTCTTAGCGACCAGCCGGTGACAATCGCCGCGACCGACTATGGCCGCGATCCGATCGCCGGGACCTTTGCGGGGTCCACGGCCTACAGCCTGACCATCGCTCGCGAGCTGCCCGATCTCGGCCGGATCAACGTTCACGTGCCGCGGCTCGGATATGCCCTGACCCGGGCCTAGCTCAGCGCACCTAGATCTCGGTGCCGTTGGCGGGCTGACTCTGTGCCCGGTGAACAGACCGGCAGCGTCCGGCGCGCAGCGCCACGGCGTGTTTGAACGCCGTCTCTTGTGCGTCTGAATATTTGGCGACGTATCGCCAATAGGTGACGCCGTCGTCCTCGCCTTTGCCGACGAGGTAGCAGGCACCGTGTCCGCCCATCTCTTTTCTCTCCGTCAACTCAATTGGTCAGTATCGCTGCGCTCAAGACCTGCGCATCGAATATTCCGCGGTTGCTCACGCGGATGTCGGATGCCGTGTCCAATCCGATAGCCGGCGTGCCTCGGTCCATCCTGATCTCCAGAAACATCTTGCCGCGATCGGCTGGCAGCGAAGGAAAATGCCGGGCGACGACCGTTCCGCTGACTCGGCCGAGTGACCCGCCGTGAATGTCCACGCGGTCACCGTCCTCGATTCGGCGGTTTGTTTCATCGTCGTTGATTGCCAACAGTAGTCTGATCGTCATTCTTCACCTCATTTCAAAAAAGGCGGCGCAGCCCGGACCGCGATTGGGGGCCGAAATGACCCGCCACGACTAGAAATGAATAATGATGGGCTCGCGTCCTCAGCATTTGAGCGTGCTTGTTTCGAAACGAGTAGGAAGAATGATAATCCAATACGCGTAAATTCTGATGAAAATTCCGGACTTTTCGCTGGAAATTAGGGAAATTCAGCGTCCGCAGCGCGCTGCGCCAGTCCAATGAATCGGAGCAGCCCTTGGGACCCGTGACTGGATTGCCGGGGTTGAAGCTTGCGCCGACGAATTGACGAATTACCGTGCTAGTTTACTAAATGCACTAAATCCCCGGCACGATCTAAAACAGCGACGTCCACTCCCGCCGCCCGCACGCCAAACAACAAATCCTCGCGCCTGGTCGGCCCCACACATTTTCCTACACCGCCGCCGCCTGCTATGATCGCCGTGCTCTTTCCAATCGTCGATCCCCACCTCACCCGCGCGCTGCGCTGGCCCGTGCGCGCGCCGGCTTTTTGTTTTCCCAACCCCGCAACTCGTCCCAAATTTCCCGAAGGTCCCGCAATTCCGCCACTTTCGGCCTGTTGGGAAAAGCGGACTCGGTGTCAACTGTGTCAAGTCCAGCGTAACGCTGCCGCGCATGATCTGTCCGGCCGGGCGCGAACTGACGCCCGCGCAGGGCCGGCTGAGGCCGGATCGCTCAGGCCACGTCTAATCCGCAAGAGGCGCGCCGGCTGACGCGCGGCTTACATCGCAATCGCCAGTTCGGTGGCCTGCTTGATCGCGCGCTTGGCGTCGAGTTCGCTCGCTTCGAAGGCGCCGCCGATCAGCTGGGCCGGGACGCCCAGCGCAACCAGATCGTCGTAAAGCCCGCGCGCAGGTTCCTGGCCGGCGCAGACGATCACCGTATCGACATCGAGCACGGCCGGCTCGCCGCCGATCGTGCAGTGCAGCCCGGCATCGTCGATCTTCAGGTAGTCGACCCCGGACATCATCTTGATCCCGCGCCGCTGCAGGGTCAGCCGGTGGGTCCAGCCGGTGGTCTTGCCCAGGCCCTGGCCGACCGGGGTGGCCTTGCGCTGCAGCAGGGTCACTTCGCGGCCATTGCTGGCGACTTGCGGCTCGATCCCGGTCACCCCGCCGCGCGGATGGTTCTTGAAATCGACGCCCCATTCGCGGGCAAAGGTATCGATGTCGAGCGCGGCGCTGGTCCCGGCGTGGGTGATCAGCTCGGCCACGTCGAAGCCGATCCCGCCGGCGCCCATGATCGCCACCTTCTGGCCGACCGGGGCCGTGCCCTGGATCACGTCGATATAGCGCACCACCTTCGGGTGATCGATCCCGGGCAGGGCCGGGGTGCGCGGCGTGATCCCGGTGGCCACCACCACTTCGTCAAAGCCCATGGCCTTGAGCTGCGCCGCATCGACCCGGGTGTTCAGCCGCAGGTCGACGCCGCGCAGTTCCACCATCCGGGCGAAATAGCGCAGCGTTTCGTGGAATTCCTCCTTGCCGGGGATCTGCTTGGCGAGGTTGAACTGCCCGCCGATTTCGCGGGCGGCATCGAACAGCGTTACCTGGTGGCCGCGCTCGGCGGCGATGGTGGCACAGGCCAGGCCGGCCGGACCCGCACCGACCACTGCGATCCGGCGCTTGGCGGCGGTGGGGGCGATCACCACCTCGGTCTCGCGGCAGGCGCGGGCATTGACCAGGCAGCTGGTCAGCTTGCCGGTGAAGGTGTGGTCCAGGCAGGCCTGGTTGCAGGCGATGCAGGTGTTGATCTCGTCCTCGCGGCCCTCGAACGCCTTGTTGACCAGGTCCGCGTCGGCCAGCATCGGGCGGGCCATCGAAATGATATCGGCATCGCCGCGGACCAGCACGTCTTCGGCCACTTGCGGCATGTTGATGCGGTTGCTGGTGATGACCGGGATCGACAGCTCCTTGCGCAGCCGGCCGGTCACCCCAGCAAAGGCCGCGCGCGGGACCATGGTGGCGATGGTCGGCACGAAGCTTTCATGCCAGCAGAAGTGCGTGGAGATCACGTCCACGCCTTCGGCCTCGAGCGCCTTGGCCAGGCTGACCACTTCCTCCCAGGCCATCCCGCCCTGGAGCATGTCCATGGCCGAGATCCGGAAGACGAAGATGAAGTCCGGCCCGACAGCGGCGCGCACGGCGCGGACCACCTCGACCGGAAAGCGCATCCGGTTCTCCCACGATCCGCCCCAGCGATCGGTCCGCTGGTTGGTCTTTTCGACCAGGAAGGTGGAGATCAGATAGCCGGCCGAGCCGATGATTTCGACCCCGTCATAGCCAGCCTCCTTGGCGAGCGCCGCGCAATTGGCAAAGGCGGCGATCTGTTCGGCGATGCCCTCTTCGGTCAATTCGTTGGGCTGGTGGCGGCCGATGCGGGACTTGACCGGGGAGGGGGCAACGCAGTCCGGCGTCCCGGCGAGCGGGCCGGAATGGAGGATCTGCATGACGATCTTCACATCCGGCGCGGCGGCATGGACCGCTTCGGTCACCTGGCGGTGCACCGCGACATCGGCCGGCCCGAGCAGCTTGGCGCCGTATCCCGCGCTGGGGTGCGGGCCGATCCCGCCGGTGATGATCATGCCCACCCCGCCGCGCGCGCGCTCGGCAAAATAGGCGGCCATCCGCTCACCGGCATCGGGCTGGTCCTCAAGCCCGGTGTGCATCGAGCCCATCAGGATGCGGTTCTTGATCTCGGTATGGCCGATTTTGAGCGGCGAGAAGATATGCGGATAGCGCGGGTGCGGGCTCATCGTTTCTGGTTCCTGCTGGCTTATTCGGGAATGTAGTTGGGCGCGCGCTTTTCCAGGAAGGCGCGCATGCCCTCGGCAAAGTTGGGGCTTTTCCCGGTCATGGTCTGGTTGCGGTTCTCGATCGCCATGGCCGCCTCCAGGCTGGCTGCGTCAATCGCCATGGCCAGGCCTTCCTTGGTCATGCGCAGCCCCATCGGCGAGGCATGGAGCAGGTCATCGATCCACGGCTGGGCGGCGGCTTCAAGCTGATCGTCCGGCACGACTTCGGCCACAAGACCAGTCGCCAGGGCGCGCGGTGCGTGAATGAACCGCCCGGTCAGCATGAGCTCCGCCGCGATCGACCCGCCCACCAGACGCGGCAGGAAATAGCTCACCCCCATGTCGCAGGCTGACAGGCCGATGCGAATGAAGGCGGCGTTCATCCGCGCGGATTCGCCGGCGATGCGAATGTCGCTGGCCAGGGCAAAGGCAAAGCCGCCGCCGCAGGCAGCGCCATGGACCAGCGACAGGATCGGCTGCGGGCAGCGTCGCATCTTGATATAGACGTCGGCCAGAAAGCCCTGGAAGCCATAGCCCCCGCCAAACGGGGTCTCGGTGCCTTCGCGGTGCTCCTTGATGTCGAGCCCGGCGCAGAAGGCCTTGCCCGCGCCGCGCATCACCACCACCCGCACCGAGCGATCATGATAGAGCTTGCCGAAGTAATCGTTCAGCTCATGGACCATCGCCGTGTTGATCGAATTGAGCGCCTCCGGCCGGTTGAGCGTCAGCCAGTCGACCTCGCCGCGTCGTTCGATGGTGATCGTCTGATAGTCCTTCCCCATGCCCGCCCGTCCTTGCGCTAAACGCCGTTTAGCATTGCATAACGAACAGTGTATAGTATGGCAAGGCATGGCTGTATTGCTGACAGACGATCAGGTTGCCGAAGTGCGGGCGCGGATCCGGGAAGTCGCCGAACGGGTGGTGGCCGCCGAAGGGCTCGGCGCAGTCTCGCTCCGTTCGATCGCGGCCGAACTCGGGAGGACCGCCGCCTCGCTCTATCGCTACTTCGCGAACAAGGCCGAACTGGTCGATGCGCTGCGGGTATCGGCTCACAACCGCTTCTCGGAACGGATCGAGGCGGCCTATGCCAGCAGCGATGACCTGTGGGAGCGTTCGCGGGCGATCGGCGATGCCTATGCCGATTTCGCCCAGTCCGACCGCGCCGCCTACCAGCTGATGTTCGCCTATGAACAGGATGAGGCGGGCATGTCCGATGCGCTGAAGGCCGCGCACAAGCGGTCACGCCAGACCCTGACGAAGTATGTCGGGGAAATGGTCGATGCCGGCTACCTGGTGGGCGATCCTGCGGTCATTGCACACGCCTATTGGGCGGCCATCCACGGCCTGGTCATGCTGAAGGTCGCCGGCAAGCTCGATCCCAGCCTGCCATTCGAAGACCTGCGGAGCGCCATCGCCCGGCTGATCACCCGCGGCGCCCGGCCGGACTCAGCGCGCAAGACGGACTGAGCAGGCGCAGGGTGCCCGCAGGCAAAAATCTGTTAGCTCGAAAGACTGATTGGTGCGCGACGCAGTGGGCAGGGCGCCACGCTCCGCGCTGATTTTCCCTGTTAGCAGGGAATTAGCAGGGAATTTTTTGATTTTTCGGCGCATCCAATGCCTTCCAACTTCCGCGTTTCCCTCGGATATCCGCCATTTCCACAGCAAATTCCCTGCGCAGTGAGCAGGGAATTCGGCGTCGCCGAACAGGGAATTGTCCGAGCCTGAGAAGGGAATTTAGCAGCTCCAAGCAGTGAAAACGTTTGGACAGCCGAAAGCATGTGATCGAGCTCCGCAGCCAGCCGCTCAGCTGCCCTGGCTGGGTGGCAATCTCTCGCTGCCTGAGGACGCCTGTAAACCTTCAGCGTCTCGCTCAATGGAGACCGTTCAAATTAGACTGACAGCACCACGCCAAGCAAGTTTCGATCAATGGTCATCGACCCGTCATCCTTTGGACCGCGCAGCATCATCCAGATCACATCGCCACGTAACACTGGACCGGTACCTGCCCGTTCGAACCAAACCTGAACGAGGGTACTATGCGAAATTTGATTGCTGCTCTGCTTGCTTCCACTGCCTTGCTGTCGCAGGCCGCACAGGCCGAAGAGGTAGGGGCGGAAGGCGATGCTGCCAGTGCGGCGGACAGCTCTACCGAGGCCGAAATCATCGTCCTTGGTCAGGGCGAGACTAAGCAGGTCCAGGAAGTGGCTGCGCGTGACATCGCGGTGCTGCTCCCCGGTACCAGCGCGATCCGGGCAATCGAAAAGCTGCCCAGCGTCAATGTCCAGTCGGCCGATGCGTTCGGGAACTATGAATGGTCGACCCGTGTAACGATCCGCAGCTTCAACCAGAATCAGCTGGGCTTCAACTTCGACGGCATCCCGCTCGGCGACATGAGCTATGGCAACCATAACGGTCTGCATATCAGCCGCGTGGTCAGCCCGGAAAACATTGGCACGGTTCGCGTGACGCAAGGGTCGGGTTCGCTCGGCACCCAGTCGACCAACAACCTGGGCGGCACTGTCGAAACCTTCTCGATGGATCCGCTCGATCGCCTGGCGATCCAGGCTAACGGGACCTACGGCAGCGACAACACCATTCGGGGCTTCGCGCGCCTTAATGCCGGCAGTGCCGATGGTCTGCGTGGTTTTGTCTCCTACGGCTACGGCTCGACCGACAAGTACAAGGGCATTGGCAAACAGGACCAGCACATGGTCAACGCCAAGGTGGTGGTGCCGCTGGGTGAAGCCACGCTTGATGGCTGGTTCAGCTTCTCGGATCGGCGCGAGCAGGACTACCAGGATATGTCGCTCGGGATGCTGACGCGGCTGGGTTACGGTTCCGACAACGCCTATCCGGACTATGCCCTCGCGATCCGCCTGGCCGACATCGGCAACAACCGCGGCGAAACTGGCGCACCGATCTCGAACGCTGCTGCGGGCACGGTCTATCCTGGCAACTATACCTCGGTTGATGATGCCTATTACGACGCCTCTGGCCTGCGGCAGGACACGGTCGCGGCGCTGGGCTTCAAGAGCCCGTTGGGTGATGACGTGAAGGTGGCGCTGCGCGCCTATTATCATCACAACAAGGGCATGGGTCTGTGGGCCACGCCATATGTGCCGAGCCCCAACGGCGTGCCGATTTCCATCCGCACGACCGAGTACAAGATCGATCGTGGTGGTCTGTTTGGTCGGATCGACTGGGATGCCGGTATGAACAAGCTGTCGATCGGCGGCTGGTATGAAACCAACAAGTTCAACCAGGCCCGTCGCTTCTATGGCTTGGAAAGCCGGACCAACCCGGGCCGTTCGTTCCGCGAATATCCGGAGAACCCGTTCTTCACCCAGTGGGAGTTCGATTTTGACACGGAGACGCTGCAGTATTTCGTCGAGGACCGGATCGATCTGGGCCAGCTGAAGATCAGCCTTGGCTGGAAGGGCTTCAAGGTGACTAACGAGGCGACGGCGGTTGTCGCTGCCAGCTTCCCTCAAGGCAAGATCGACGTGACAGACTGGTTCCAGCCGCATGTCGGTGCGAACCTTTCGCTCGGCGGTAATGCTGAAATCTTCGCGGGCTTCACGCAGGCCACCCGCTCGTTTGCATCGGCCACCACCACCGGACCGTTCTCCACCAACCAGACCGGGTTCAACGCCATTGTCGGCACGCTTAAGCCGGAAACGTCGGACACCTATGAGCTGGGCGCGCGTTACAACAGCCCGGTATTCAACGGGGTGGTTGGCGTCTACCTGGTCAACTTCAAGAACCGCCTGCTTTCAGCCGCCAGCGGCCCCAGCATCGTTGGCAGTCCGTCGGTGCTGCAGAATGTCGGTGCGGTTCGTTCGGTGGGGTTCGAGGCGGTCGGCGATCTGAAGCTCGGCAGCGGGTTCGGCCTGTTCGCGTCCTACAGCTACACCGATGCGACCTACCGCGACGATGTTCGCAACCTATCCGGCGTCCTGCTAGCCGCGATCAAGGACAAGACGGTAGTCGATTCGCCCAAACACATGCTGCGCGGCGAACTGACCTATGATCAGGGTCAGGTATTTGGCCGCATTGGCGTGAACTACATGTCGAAGCGCTTCTTCACCTACACCAACGACCGGTCGGTGCCGGCGCGCGCCATTGTCGACGCGACGTTGGGCTACCGGATTACCGACGGCATCGAAGTCCAGCTCAACGCCACGAACCTGTTCGACAAGCAGTACCTCGGTACCATCAATTCTGGCGGTACGGGCAACAGCGGGGATCGCCAGACCCTGCTGGTTGGCGCACCCCAGCAATTCTTCGTCACGCTCAAGGCCGGGTTCTGACCTCGGACTGAGTTCCCTGACCTGAGGGCGGGGCAGCCTTGCCTCGCCCTCCTTTTCTGCTTCGAGACCGGCGGAAAGTGGGGCAGACCATCCGCCGCAACGTTCGCCAGGAGCATACGATGCCGAAGACCCATGCCGTCACCCGCCGCACGACCCTGGCCGGACTTTCGGCCGCCGCCGCAGCAGCGACCTTTCCGGCGCTGGCAGAGGGGCCGCGAAGCACGGCAGGGGTGTTCCGCCATGGTGTCGCCAGCGGAGACCCTGATGCGAGCAGCGTCGTGCTGTGGACCCGGGTGACCGTGTCGACCCCGCTGGAAGTCGAATGGGAATTGGCCAGTGATCCGCGCTTCAGCAAAATGGTCCGTCAGGGGCGAATGATGACCGGGCCTGATCGCGATTACACGGTCAAGGTCCTCGCGGAAGGGCTGGAGCCGGGTGCACGCTATTTCTACCGGTTCCGTGCCGCCGGGGCGACTTCGATTACCGGCCAGACCCGGACCCTTCCCGTTGGCCGGGTTGAGCGGCTCGGGATCGCGCTCGCTTCATGCTCCAACTTCGCCTTCGGCTACTTCAATGCCTATGATGCGATCGCACGCGATCCGGCGGTCGACTTCGTCCTCCATACTGGCGATTATATCTACGAGTACGGTGCAGACGGCTGGGGCGCGGAAACCGCCCGCAAGCTCGGCCGGGTGCATGAGCCGGCGGGTGAGATCATCTCGCTTTCCGACTACAGGATCCGCCACGGACAGTACAAGACCGACGCTGGTTCGCAGGTCATGCTCGCGGCCAAGCCACTGATTGCCTGTTGGGATGACCACGAAAGTACAAACAATCCGTGGACCGGAGGCGCCCAGAACCATCAGCCCGACGAGGAAGGCGATTGGGCCGAACGCCGCGCTGCATCGATCCGCGCCTATTTCGAATGGATGCCGGTCCGCGAGCCTGGACCGGGCCGGACCCGGATGCAGTTCTGGCGGACCTATGTGTTCGGCGATCTCGCAACACTGACGACGCTGGAAACACGCCATACCGCGCGGGCGCGGCAGATCGACTACGAACCCTATCGCAAAGCCATCGCCAGTCATGCCGATGCCCGGGCGATGGAGCGCGATACTTTCGCCGCCATCGGGCGCAGCATGCTGTCGCGGGAACTGGAGGCTGACCTTACGTCTGCCTGGGTCAGGTCGCGGCAGCTCGGCCAGCCCTGGCGACTGATCGGGAATCCGATGCCGATCGCGCGCACCCGCGTTCCGGATGTCGTCGGACTTGGCCTCATTCCCAACCCCGCCAAGCAGGCAAAGCCGCTCTCTGCCGCGCTCGACCTCGCCTGGAAAGGCAAGTGGAACCTGCCATTCTACCCCGACACCTGGGATGGTTACGAATGGGCGCGGGAGCGGCTTTACAGTCAGGCGCGGGACGTCGGTGCCAACGACCTGATCTTCCTGACTGGCGACAGCCACAGCTTCTGGGCCAACCGTTTGGCCGATGCTGCCGGTCGGAGTGCGGGGATTGAGCTGGGGACTGCCGGGATCACCTCTCCCGGCGATTTCGTTGAAAGCGGGTTCGACCGCCAGACCGCAACGCGTCTCGACGCGGCCTTTGCAGAACACAATCCGGAGGTGATCTGGACCGACAACTCCCATCAAGGCTACGTCCGCCTCGTGCTGATGCCTAACGGCGGGACAGCGGATTTCATGGCGGTGAGTGACGTTCGGAGCCGACGCTACCAGGTGCGCAAGATTAGCAGCTGGCAGATCGCACGCGGCGCGGAAGGGATCGATCTGGTACGGAGCTAGGCCTTGTTCCAATCATGTTGCAATTGACGTAATTCCGTAACGCGACCGTCGCCAATCCTTCCTCATAGAGTCATCCACCGGACTTAGGTGCGTCCTCGAACCAACAGGCTCGGGGAAACCAAATGACTTCGCTCAACCAGTTCCGCACCATTCTGCTCTGCTCGATTGCCACCGTATCTCCGCTCTCGGCTGCTCATGCCGAAGTGGCGGAGGACGCGGCTGAAGGTGAAGCGATTGTCGTTACGGGAGCGCGTCCGATCGCAGAGTCCGAGGCAGCGGCATTGAAGGTCCAGCGCGAGGCGGACTCGCTGGTTACGGTTGCCGCTTCGGACTCGGTCGGTCGGCTGCCGGACCAGAACGTGGCCCAGGCCGCCAGCCGTCTGCCGGGGATCGCGATCGAGCGCGACCAGGGCCAGGCCCGCTACATCTCGCTGCGCGGCGCGCCGAATTACTGGACCACGCTGAGCTTTGACGGGATCAATGTGGTCAGCCCCGAAGGCCGCGATGCGCGGTTCGATTCGGTTCCCTCTGCAATCGCCGCGCAGATTGTCGTATCCAAGGCTGTGACGCCGGACATGCCGGGGGAGACAGTTTCCGGCAACGTCAACGTGGTGACGCGATCGGCCTTTGACTATTCGGGCCTGCATGCCGCCGGGAAGGCCGGGATCGGCTTTGCCGAGCTTGGCGACAAGCGCGAGTACGAAGGTTCGCTGGTCCTGTCCGACCGGTTCCAGGTGGGTGAGGGCGAGATCGGGCTGCTGGTTTCGGGCAGTTACTATGAGCGCAACATGGTGACCGACAATTTCGAGAACGACTGGGAACGGGTTGCGCAGGATCAGCGCCCTGGTGCGGCCACACGGTTCTGGGTTCATGAAACTGAGAACAAGCTCTACCGACTAACCCGCCGCAACTGGTCTGTCTCGGGCCGGCTCGACTGGAAGCCGGATAGCGAGAACACTGTCTCGCTCCGTTCAATCTACACAACCTTCACCGATGATGAAGCGCGTGACAATTACCGCTTCGATCTTGACGATCGTCAGGGCGATCTGGTGGCCAACACTGCCGCCTGCACCATCACGCCCAACCCGACCCCCACCACGTCGGGCTATGCCGATGTCTGCGTTGGCAACACGCCGCTCAAGGGCACGATCTATGGCATCGACATCCGCCAGCGCTCTACGCTCCGCGCCTTCCGCCAGTCGATCTTCACCAACACGCTGGAAGGCACGCATGACTTTGCCGATGGCTGGAACCTGACCTGGCTGGGCAATTACACCCAGTCCAAGGATGATCGCTCGGTAATCGGCGAGATCGCGTGGGATAGCCCCTCGACCCGCACGTTGCGCCCCACAGTGGCCTATGACTTCAGCGATCCCGGTTTTGCCCGGCTGAATCTGTTCACCACGCTGCAGCTTGCCAGCCCGACCCGGTTCCAGGCCGGCTCGCAAGTGGTGGCAATCGACAGCTTCACCAAAGCGCCAAGCAGTCTAACCGTGCTGGACGCGGTCGATACGACCGACGCCTATACCGGCAGGCTGGTGCTGAGCCGGGAAACGGGTTTTCTGGGTGGTGAGGCCCTGTTCAAGGCTGGTTTCCAGTTCGACCAGCGGACCAAGGTCGTCGATGAAGACCGCATCCAGCTGACCAGTGCGGCACAGCTGGCTCAGGTCGGCATCCCGACTGACTACAACGCGTTCTCGCTTGACCAGCCGTTCCTGGGGGCAATCCCGCTCGGCTATACCTTCCGCTACTTCGATCCGGCAAAGATGCAGACTGTCGCCGCCAATGCCCGCCAAGCCTTCACCTTCGCCCCAGTCACCGGCAACATTTACGATGTCCGTGAGCAGGTCTTTGCCGGCTTCGTGATGGGTACGGTCAAGTACGACTGGGGTTCCGTCCTTGGCGGGGTTCGCATCGAACACCTCAAGAACCGCGGGATCGCAAATGGTACGGTCGGTGCGGTAACCGGTCCGATCGTGGCGGAATCGAACCGCACGCTCGCTTTCCCGAGCCTGCACCTGAACTTCAATGTCGACGATACCAAGAAGCTGCGGCTGTCGTTCAACAGCGGCGCGGCCCGGGCCGATTACGACCAGTTGCGCCCGAATGTGACCGTCAATGACCTCGCGCGGACCATTTCTGGCGGAAACCCTGGTGTTAAGCCTGAGCGGGCCTATGGCGTCGATGCCTATTTCGAATGGTATCTGCGACCGCAGGGCTACCTGATGGCCGGTGTCTTTTACAAGAAGGTCAAGGACGTCCTCTATACCCAGACGCGCAAGTTCGGCTCGGATGCCCTCAATACGGGCGGGATCGACCGTTCGGACTATGACTTCAGCGGGATCACTAACGGCGGTGACGGTCGGATCTATGGCTTCGAAGCCGCAGCCCAGTTGCAGCTTGAGCCCTGGACTGAAAGCCTTGGTCTGCCTGAGTGGATGGGCGGTTTTGGCATTAGTGCCAACCTGACGCTGAACAACAGCGAAGTGACCAAGCCCGCGATCGGTGCGGTCCCGAACCGCAAGGTCCGTCTGCCTGGCACCTCGGACGTAGTCTACAACGTTGGCGGCTATTACGAGAAGTACGGCCTGTCGCTGCGCTTGCAATACCAGCGCCGCAGCACCTGGCTCGACGGCATTGCCGACGATCTGGCCGACGGTGGTGATACCTATTGGGCGGCTGATGACGAGCTCGACTTCTCGGCCCGCTATGCGATCACCAAGAACTTCGAGATCTATTTCGACGCCTCGAACCTGCTCAACAAGCCGGGCCGGCGCTATTCCGAGCCGGGCAACTTGCTGACCGCCACCGGCACACCGACGCCCACCACGACCAACCAGACGATCGAGTGGGAACGTTTCGGCCGACGCTATAGCGGCGGCATCCGGGTGAACTTCTGATGCGGACAGCCTTGGCAATCGCCGCACTGGTCTGGGCAGCTCCGCTCGCTGCCCAGACCGCCACGGTGACCGCCCGTGCGGAAACGGTGCCGGTCGGCACGGCCAACGATGATGCAGCCGACGATCCGGCGATCTGGCGCAATGCCCGGCAGCCCGAGCACAGCCTGATTGTCGCCACCGACAAGAAGGCCGGGCTTTACGTCTACGGGCTGGATGGCCGGGTGAAGGGTTTCACGCCCGCAGGCCGGGTCAATAATGTTGCCCTGGCTGATATGGGCCGCGCCGGGGTGATTGTTGCGGCCAGTGATCGCAACGAAGAGGCGCGGGCGCTGATTCAATTCTACCGGCTCGATCCCCGCACGGGTGCGCTCGCACCGCTGGGCCATGTCGAGGGTGGCGCTGGCGAGGCCTATGGGCTGTGCCTGCGGCGGCAAGGGGCCGTCCTCAATGTCTTCTCGGTCCTCAAACACGGGGCGATCCATCACATTCGCGTCACTCTGGGCAAGGGCCCTGCTGGAACCATCGCCCGGACGATGAAGCTTGCTACTCAGACCGAGGGCTGCGTAGTCGATCCGCGTTCGCGCCGGCTCTATGTGGGCGAAGAGGGCCGCGGCGTCTGGTCCTATGATGCCCGGGCGAACGGTTCGGTTGAGGGCAAGCTCGTGGCCCAGGTTGATGGGACGCAACTGGTCGCCGATGTCGAGGGGCTGGCGATCATGCCGCAGGGACGGCGTGGGGGCTGGCTGGTCGTTTCCAGCCAGGGCGACAATGCCTTCGCGCTCTACCGGCTGCCAAGCTATCGCCCAGCCGGCCGCTTCCGCGTCAGCGCGGGCCAATTTGGCAGCGTGGAAGAAACCGATGGTATCGAGGTTCAGCCCGGCAGCTTCGGCAAGGACTTCCCTGGTGGTCTGTTTGTTGCACAAGACGGCCATAACGAGCCGTCCGCGCAGAACTTCAAGCTGGTTTCGTGGCGCGATATTGTCCGTGCGGCCAAAACCCGGAGCAAGGAAAAGGCACGATGAACATCTCCCGCCGTGGCTTTGCTGCCTCCAGCCTTGCCGCGCTGGCGCTGGGCGGCTGGTCGCGGATCGGCGCGCAGGCTGGCGCAAGCTATCGCAACGAGGTGCCGGGCTATGGCCCGCTCCGCACTGACCCGGCCGGATATTTCGACCTGCCAGAGGGCTTCTCCTATCGGGTTCTGGCAAAGGCCGGGGAGACGATGGATGACGGGTTCATCGTGCCGGATAACTTCGACGGGATGGGCTGCATTCCACTTGTGGGCGGCCGGCTCGCACTCGTGCGAAACCATGAATTGAGCCTCGGCGCCGAAGCGAAGGGGGCTGCCGGAACGGATCCGGCACTCGAACAGAAACTCGCTGCCGGATCGGTGTTTGATCGGGGGCAGGGCGGGCGCGTCCTGCCGGGCGGGACGACCACGCTGGTGCTTGACCGGCGCGGCCAGAAGGTGCTCGGCCAGCACCTCTCGCTGGCCGGCACTTCAACTAATTGCGCGGGCGGGATCACACCGTGGGGGTCTTGGCTGACCTGCGAGGAAACCGTCGTTGCAGCGCCCCGCACTGGAACCAGCCACGGGTGGGTTTTCGAAGTCCCGGCCGCGACGACAGGTCTGGTCGATCCCGTTCCGCTCAAGGCCATGGGCCGATTCCGGCATGAAGCGGCTGCGGTCGATCCAAAGACTGGCATGGTCTACCAGACCGAAGACCAGGACGATGGTCTGTTCTATCGCTTCATTCCCAACGTGCCGGGCAAGCTGGCCCTGGGCGGCAAGCTGCAGGCGCTGGCGTTTGTCGACGGCGGCCGCGATAGCCGCAACTGGAACGCTGCTGACTGGTCGATGGGTGCCAGCCGGGCGGTACGCTGGATCGATCTCGACCAGGTTGAAAGCCCCGATGATGACTTGCGGCAACGCGGCTACGCTGCCGGTGCGGCCCGCTTCGCGCGCGGAGAAGGCATCCACCTGGGTCGCCGCGCACGGGGCGGAATCGAGTTTTTCTTCACCTGCACTTCGGGGGGAGCCGGGCGCTACGGCCAGATCATGCGCCTTGTCCCGTCAAACACAGCAAACCAGCCAGACCAGCTCGACCTGTTCCATGAATCCATGGATCCAAAGCTGATGGACTATGCCGACAATCTGACTGTCGCCCCGTGGGGCCACCTGATTGTCTGCGAGGATCGGAAGGGATCGCAGATCAACCACCTCCGCGGGGTCACGCCCGAAGGTCGAACCTACACGCTGGCCCGGCTCAATGCCGATACGGAACTGGCCGGTGCCTGCTTCTCCCCGGACGGCAGGTCTCTGTTCGTGAACGCGTATTCGCCCGGCCGGACACTGGCCATTACGGGCCCGTGGGACACGGTAAACGGCAGATCGTCACCATAGTGTAACATCACTGTCCCAACTCATGACCAAGGGTCACAACAGGAAACGGGCGGGAAATGGCGCGGGCGAGCGATTCGCTGGTTGAAGACAGGGCGCTGTCCGCCGCTGAGCGCTATTTCAATCGCGAGCTCAGCTGGTTGTCGTTCAACCTGCGGGTCCTCGCTGAAGCGTGCAATCCGGACTACCCGTTGCTTGAGCGCCTTCGCTTCCTGTCGATCTCAGGCAGCAACCTTGACGAATTCATGATGGTCCGCGTGGCCGGGCTGGCCGCACAGGTCCGCCGCCAGATCGACGAGGTGTCGATCGACGGGATGACAGCGGCCCAGCAGCTGGCGGCCGTGCGCGATGCCGTGACCGAACTTGAGACCGCCCAGCAGGATGTCTGGCGCGAATTGCGTGATCTGCTGGCCGCAGAGGGAATCGTCCTGGCCGATGGCCAGCGCCTGGAACCACCCCAGGCCCGCTGGCTGCGCGACTATTTCCTTGAGCATGTCGTGCCGGTCATTACCCCGCAGGCAATCGACCCTGCGCACCCGTTCCCGTTTGTGGCGAACCAGGGAATGGGAATTCTCTTTCCGCTGCTGCGAACAAGCGATGGAGCTGCGGTGATGGAGATGGTCCTGATCCCCCATGCCCTGCCGCGCTTCATCCGGCTGCCGGGCGAGCAAGCGACTTACATCAGCATCGAAGACCTGCTCTGCCGCAATGCCGCCCTCTTGTTTCCCGGTTTCCGGGTGCTCGGGCACGGTGTGTTCCGTGTGCTGCGCGACAGCGATCTTGAAATCGAGGACGATGCCGAGGACCTGGTCCGTTATTTCCGGACCGCAATCCAGCGCAGGCGCCGCGGGCGGGTGATCCTGCTCCAATTGCAGGGCGGTATCGACCCCGCTGCAGAGCAACTCTTACGCAAGCAATTGCGGCTCGATCACGCCATGGTGCTCAAGACGCCCGGCCTGATTGGCATCGGCGGGCTGGCGGCAATGGTTGAGGAAGACCGGCCAGACCTCAAGTTCGAGCCTTACAGTCCGCGCTATCCCGAGCGGATCCGCGAGCACGATGGCGATTGCTTCGCCGCGATCCGCGAAAAGGATATCATCATTCACCACCCCTACGAGACTTTCGAGGTGGTGGTTGATTTCCTGCGCCAGGCAGCATCCGACCCCGATGTCGTCGCGATCAAGCAGACGCTTTACCGCGCCGGCAAGCAATCGGCAGTGATCGCCGCGCTGATCGCCGCAGCGGAAGCAGGCAAGGCTGTGACCGCCGTCGTGGAACTGAAAGCGCGGTTCGATGAGGAGCAGAACCTGGAGTGGGCCAGCCAGCTTGAACGGGCGGGGATCCAGGTGATCTACGGTTTTGTCGATTGGAAGACCCACGCCAAGGTCTCCATGGTGGTGCGCCGCGAGGGTAAGGTTCATCGCACCTACTGCCACTTTGGTACGGGCAACTATCACCCCGTCACCGCCCGAACCTACACTGACCTCAGCTTCTTCACCGCTGATCCGCGGGCTGGGCGCGATGCCGGCAAGCTGTTCAACTTCGTGACCGGCTATGTCGAGCCGCAGCGGACCGAACTGCTGACCCTTTCACCGATCGGCATGCGAGAAATGCTGTACGACTGCATCGATGCCGAGGCCGAGAATGCCCGGCGCGGCAAACCAGCTGCGATCTGGGCCAAGCTCAACGCGCTGACAGATTCACGGCTGATCGACCGGCTCTATGCCGCCAGCCAGGCCGGGGTGCAGATCAGCCTGGTTGTGCGGGGGATCTGCTGCCTGCGGCCAGGCGTCCCCGGCCTGTCTGACAATATCATGGTCAAATCGATCATCGGGCGCTTCCTTGAGCACAGCCGGATCTGGGCCTTCGCATGCGGCCAGGCCTTGCCCAGTGCCAAAGCCAAGGTCTTCATCTCGTCCGCTGATGGCATGACCCGCAACCTTGACCGGCGCGTGGAATTGCTGGTGCCGATCCGGAACCGCACCGTGCACCGCCAGGTTCTCGATCAAGTAATGGTCGCCAACCTGATCGATACCGAACAAAGCTGGATACTGGACCCGACCGGCAGTTACCGCCGCGTCGGCAAGGTAGTCGAGCCGTTCAACCTACATCAGTATTTCATGACCAACCCGTCGCTCTCCGGCCGCGGCGCGGCCTTGACCAATGGGCACAAGGTGCCAAAGCTCGCGTTGCGGCGCGGCGCTGCCTGAGGGGGCTTTGATGGGACTGCGCGACACCACTACCGGCCATGCCGGCGATCAGCAGGCCGTGATCGACATCGGCTCGAACACGGTGCGGCTCGTCATCTACGGCGGTCCAGCGCGCGCACCCGTCGTTCTGCTCAACGAGAAGGTCTCCGCACGCCTGGGCAAAGGCGTGGCCGAGAACGGCAAGCTCTCTGACAAGGCCATGAATGCGGCGCTGGTTGCCCTGGGGCGCTATGCCGCGATGCTGCGTGCTCGCGGCATCAACCGCGTCCACACCGTTGCCACCGCCGCCACCCGCGATGCTGCCAACGGCCCGGAGTTTCTGGGCAAGGTCGCAGCGCTGGGGCTGGATCCCCGCTTGCTGACCGGTGAGGAAGAGGCGCTGATCAGCGCTGCCGGGGTTGGCGGGGCCTTTCCTTCAGCCAAGGGCGTGGTCGCCGACCTGGGCGGCGGCAGCATGGAGCTGGTGCATATTGCCGGTGCCCAGTGCGAGCACGGCAGCAGCTTGCCGCTTGGCACCTTGCGCTTGCCAGCCTTGCGCAGCGGTGGAGCAGCCAAATTCAAGCGCAAGGTCGAAAAGCTGATTCAGGAGACCGGAAGCCGGTGCGAACCGGGTGAGGCGCTTTACCTCGTCGGCGGCTCGCTTCGCGCGCTCGCCCGCTATCACCAGCACTTGATCGGCTCGCCGATCGACGATCCCCACGGATTGGCGATGGAGCCGGAAGCGCTGCTGGCGCTATGCCGCAAGCTGCAGCGCAGCACTGTCCTGGCCGGAGTTCCGGGGGTCGCGCCAGCACGGCTTGCTGCCTTGCCCGATACTGCCGCCCTCGTCGCTGCGTTGATTGCGAAGACGCAGCCCAGCGAAGTGATCTTTTCTGGTTGGGGCCTGCGCGAAGGCCTTATTTTCAATGACCTACCGCCGGCTCAGCGCCGCGCCGATCCCTTCGCGGCTGGAGTCCGGGCCTTCGCCGGGCCACTGGGCGCATCACCCGCAGTCGCCGCCATGATTGCGGGATGGACCGCCACGGTCGTTGGCTCGCACGATTACGAGCAGGAGAACCTGAGGCTTTCGGCCACGATCCTCGCGATTGCTTCGCAGCAGATTGAACCGAACCTGCGCAGCGTTACCGTAGTTGACTGGGCGCTGCACAAGCGCTGGATCGGCATTAGCGGGACCGGTCGCGCGATGCTGGCTGCTTGCCTGCTGGCGAATGCCAACCGCGAGATTCCGGTCGACATTGCGCTTTTGGCTTCACCGGAAGAAATCGACCGGGCCGTGGCCTGGGGGCTGGCGATCCGGCTCTGCCGCCGACTGACCGGGCTCGCACCGCAGCTGTTCTCATGTTGCGGTCTCGCCATCTCTGGTGGACAGCTGACCCTGACATTGGATGAACGAACCGAGCCGCTGGCGACGGACGTTGTCGAGAAAGACCTCAAGCTATTGGCAGAGCATCTGCAGTTGCTGCCCGAGATCGTCAGGACCTAGTCAAGAAGTCTGCGCGATTCCGCGATGGCGGCGATGCCGCGCTGGCCTGAGATCCGGTCCAGCTGGACGACGATGTCGATGACGGATGCAGCATAGTCCATGGTTTCCCGGCGGGTCAGCCCAATCCCCGCCTGCATGGCCATCAACGCTATCTGCTCCAGCGCACCGCGCGGGTTATTGGCGTGGACGGTCGAGAACGAGCCGGGATGCCCCGTGTTGATTGCCCGGAGAAAGCTGATCGCCTCGGTTCCGCGCAGTTCGCCCAGCACGATCCGGTCCGGCCGCAAACGAAGCGCCGATTGCAGCAGTTCGTTGGCCGAAACCTTGGCTTCGCCCAGTTCCCCCTTCACCGCGATCAGGCCCAGTCCGTTCTGTCCGGGCAGGCGTAGTTCCGCCGTGTCCTCAACCAGGATCACACGCTCATGCTCGGGAATTTCGCGAAGCAGCGCGTTGAGGAACGTCGTCTTGCCGGTCGAGGTGCCACCTGAGACGAGGATGGTCTTACGCTGGCGCACTGCGTGGCGAAGGAACTCAATCGGTTCAGCGACAGGATCCGGCGCCGCGGCGGCCTCGGGTACAGCGATGGGACCCCGGTCATAGGCATCAAGCGGCAGGTCAAGCAGGCGGTGCCGGCGGATAGCCAGCGCCCAGTGCCGCCGCGTTGCTGGCGGACCGACCAGCTGGATGCGCGCCCCATCGGGCAGGGTTGCGGCGAGAAGCGGATGCTCGCGGTTAACCCCCTGGTGGCTGATCCGCGCGACCTGCTCGGCCAGCCGCTGGAGCAACTGGTCGTCCAGAGCATCGAGCCGGATCCGTTGCATGCCAGGCTGGCTGGCATCCTCGATCCAAAGCTCACCGGGCCGGTTGATGATGATCTCTGTTACCGTCTCACGCTCAAGCCATGGTCGCAGCGGTGCCAGGTAGGCATCGAGGTAAACGCTGCGGGGCATGACTGCCGGTGGATAGGGATCGTCCGGTTCAATCCGGCCCACTTGCGCTGTCATTGCGTGTTGACCCGGGAGAAATCTAGGTCGCGCGCCGTGAAGACGCGGATCGGTTCCCCTTGGCGGACGCGGACAGTAGGGCCAATATTGGCGCTCTGACCGACGGCTGCTGCTGCGGCTGACTGTCCACCACTGGCAATGACGAGACCAGTGGTGCCGCCAGTCACTGCTGAGAGGCCACCGATGACAGACAGCAGCATTGCCGAGCCGAAGCGCTCGAAGAAATGGGTGTTGACCTTGCCCGCCAGCCCGGTTTCACCCGAAAAGGCAATTGCCGGAGAGGCGATGTTGACCGAGACACCGTCAGGACGGATCAGGCGCGTCCAGATCACGTAGGCCCGCTTCTGGCCCGCTTGCAGACCACTCTTGTACTGTCCGATCAGGCGCGAAGAACGCGGTACCAGCACGCGTGTACCGTCAAAGGAGCGCACGTCGGCGGAGACCACAGCGCGGACATAGCCCGGAACGTCGGTATCGATCGCGGTTTCCAGCACGGCCGGGATCAGTGTGCCCTGGGTTACGGTGGTCTTGGGATCGATGCCAGCTGTCGCCGTTGCCTTCGTCCCGCCGACCCCACCGAGCCGGGTGGCAAAGTCATCGTTGCTGTTGCCGGTGGGGGCAGCGGCTGGGGCAGCGTCACCCAATGGACCAGCCGGAACCGCCAGTGATTGCGGCGGCATGGCGCTGGCATCGAACACTATCGTCGGTGACGAGGCCGGGTTCGATGCGGGCGCACCGGCTACCGCTCCCTGAGGCGGTGCGGCGAGAACGGCTTGCTGCGGGGGTGCGGGGAGTGGCTGCGCGCCGACGTCGGAGATCGCTTGGGGCGGTACCTGCGGCGGGACCTCGACCGTGGCAGTAGGCATCGCCTGTGCGGGGGCCGGGGGCATCGGCGTCTGCTGCGTTCCGGTTCGGGCTGCGTCCATTGACCAGAGCGTGATCCCGCCGAGCAGGGCCACGGCGACTACGCCGGCTGCCAGCCCGAGGCCTTCGGACTTCGGGCGGCGCTGGGTTACCGACGGGAGGACATTGCGGGTCGCGAGATCAATGATCTCTGCCCCCTGGCTTTCACGTGGATCCGCTTGATCATCGATCCCGACGCGCTCGGGCAGGCGGTTGGGGCGCATGGATCAGGGTTCCTTGGTTGTGGCGGCAGCCAGTGCCGGTGTGCTAGGTTGGGGCGCGGAGCGGACAGGCCCGCGATAGTCGAGCTGGGCCGTCTGGCGACCCGCCCGCAAGAAGATCGTGGCGGGGACGCTGTCGATCACAATGACATCGCCACGCACGGCATAATTCACGGGTCCTTCCTGGCCCTTCTCGTCGCGCACCAGGATTGCCGGCAGGGTGGCATCGCGGGTCCAGGTCAAATAGGTCGAGCTGCCATCATCATAGAGCTGGACGGGCTGGATCCCGGCATGTCCCTTGCGGCTCCACTTGAAATTCATGGATGCCGGATCAACCGGCTTCTGCCCCTCGGCCAACTGGGCTTCCGCTTCGTTCAAGGCCGGCGCTGCGGCCTGCTGTGGTTCAGGTTTGGGCTCGTCCGGATAGGAGAAGCGCAACACATAGACTGGCTTGGCCGCGGTCCCCGCCACCAGATCGAAGAAGTAGGTCCGCCGATCGGTGATCACCGTCATGTTGGTCCGCGCCTTGCCTGCCAGCGGTTTGACAAACAGCAGGTTGGCGCGCTTGTTCGGGGTAATCTGCCAGCTGGCGGAATCGCCGACTGCGACATTCTCGATCCGCTCATCCTCGGCAAAGGCAATCGAAGCCTGGACGCCCAACTGACCGTCGATACGCACAACCTCGTCGGGATTGTAGGGCCGAGCCGCGAGCCGCGGGTCCTTCGCCAGCAAGGGGCTGGCCGTAAAAGTCAGGGCAAGGGCCAGGAATACATGCTTCTTCATCGGATCATCCCTTGAGCGGGCGTGCGCCGCGACTGGTACCTGCTGCCGATGCCCCGCGAGCGGTTGGCGCCGCGCAGGACAGGCAAAGGCGCCGCATCGGCTGCCCCGGTCACAACGGTGCGATTGGTAATTGTGGTCCGGTCGGCCGCAATGCCAGCAGCCGGAGCCGGTTCGGCAGCCATGGCGGCAGAGGCGATGCTGGCCGTGCGGCGGTTGCTCTGGCTTGCACCAGACGCAACCGACAGATTTTCAGGAAGGTTGGCGGCGGGCTGGCTAGCCGGTGCGGCGTCGACCCGATCCCGCACTTCGGGAGCGGCCAGGCCGAAAACCTGCCAGCCTGCCACCATTGATCCGATCACCCGCAAGACCATGGTCATCAGCGCGATATGGATAGCGGCGATCATGAACAGCGCCATGGCGGCGCGGCCGTCGATTCCTTCGCCCTCACGCAGTGCGGAAACCACCGGGACCAGCAGTTCGAGCATCAGGCCGCCGCCCAGCACCACGAACAGCGGGGTGATGGCGGTGAGCACCACGCCGCGGAGCCAGCCAGCGGTCAGTCCGCGCGTGCCGGAGAACAGGCCGAGGACCACGAATACCGGACCGATCGCCAGCAGCACGGCGAGGGCGATCCGGGCCGTAACCAGTACACCAACCGTGCCCAGCATCAGCAATAGCGCGCCGAGCCACATGAGGTTGCCGGGAGTGAAGCTGCCTGCCGCAGTGCTCTGCAACGCGCCACCCTGGCCCCCACCCGAAACCGAGGCGACCTCGGCAATAGCAGCGAAGATCAAGTCGATCCGGTCGGCGAAAAGCTGGGTCGCCGACCCCTTGGATCCAAGCAGCACCCCGGCGATCTGGTCTGGCGCGCCGATCGCGAGGTTCCAGACGACGCCCTGATAGGCCAGCCAGCTGGTGGCAAAGGTCAGCACGAGCCCCAGGGTCATCATTCGCGGAGTCAGAGCGGATACCGAGACCCGGCTCCGGCCGGTCAGAAGCGAGATGGCGAAGAACGCGATGTAAAGGGTGAGGAGAATGGTGAGCGCCGGAGTCAGCGAACCAGCGCTACCGAACAGGCGCGAAAAGGCTGTCGCGGCGGCTTCGTTGGACAGGCAATCGACCGCGCGCAGGGCTGGCGCGACGCCGCTTGGCGCATTGGCGGCAAGGCTGGCACAAGCGCTCATTCAGCGGCCTCGATCCAGTCCGCTTCCTGCTCCGGGCTGCCAGGCCAGGCTGCGCCGGTCAGCGCCGGGTACCAGGCTGATGGGGCGGCCCCGAGTTCCGCCCGCAGTGCATCAAGCTTGCGCACCGTGCTTTCACGGCCCGACAGGACGGTCAGCAATTCGGGCATTCCGGCAAGATCGAGCCGGACAACTACCGACGCGTCCGGTTGCCTGATCAGGAAGCAGCGGCTGTGCGCCGGCAGGGTGCGGATCAAGTCGAGCTCGTGCAGGGTCAACCCGAAGCCTTCGCAATAGTCCTCAGCCCGCGCCCTGGCATTGGGCATGAACACCATTGTAGCCGTCTGCTCGACCAGGGCAGTGGCAATCCGGCTGTCGAGCGCGTCACGCGCAGACTGGGTCGCAAAACCGACCAGGGCATTGCGCTTGCGCAAGGTCTTGAGCCAGTCACGAATGCGGGCGGCAAAGACTTCATCATCCAGCGCCTTCCACCCTTCGTCGATCAGGATCATGGTCGGCTGGCCATCCAGCCGCTCTTCGATCCGGTGGAACAGGTACATCATGACCGGCGTCCGCAGGCGTGGGGCTTCGAGCAGCGCGGTCATGTCAAAGCCCAGGCTGCGGGCCGAGAGATCCAGCCTGTCCTCGGCATTGTCGAACAGCCAGCTATGCTCGCCGGTACCGATCCAGGCATCGAGCCGGCTGGCGAGATCGCCAGGTTGCGGACGCCGCGAACCGGCCAGCAGTTCCCGGAAATGCGAGAGGCGGCGCAGGCCCGGATCGTTGGCATAGGCCGCATCTACCGCAGCGGCGATGATCGCGAGCTCTTCCGGGCCAGTGACAGCGAGCAGGACACCCAGCCAGTCACGCAGGAAAGCGCGATTGCTTGGCGTATCCGGCAGGGCAAGGGGATTGAAACCGGTGGGGTGCCCGGCGGCGATGCGGCTGTAGGTGCCGCCGATCCCGCGCACGAAGACCTCCGCACCGCGATCCTTGTCGAACAGGATCGTGCGGGGCGAGAACTTCTGTGCCTGGGCGGCAAGGAAGTTCATGACGACGGTCTTGCCTGAGCCCGAAGGACCGATAACCGTGAAGTTGCCCAGGTCGCCCTGGTGGAAGTTGAAGAAGAACGGCGTTGCGCTGGTTGTCTGCAGCAGAGTTACCGCCTCGCCCCAGTGGTTGCCATGGGCCTGGCCCATGGCAAAACCGTGGAGAGCGCCGAAGCAGGCCATGTTGGCGCTCGAGATCATGGCGCGCCGGACGAGGTAGGCTTCATTGCCGGGGAACATTCCCCAGAAGCCCGGCTCCAGATTGACATCTTCGCGCACCGCTACCGCACCGGCATCGGCCAGGGCTGCGGCACAGGCGGCGGTCGCTTCGTCGAGTAGGTCGAGGCGATCGCTTCGGACCAGGACCGACAGGTGGTGATCCCCAAAGCCCACCGCGCCAACTCCAAGGGCATCGCGCGCGGCCTGCATCTCGCGGCGCTCGGCCATGGCTTCTTCGTCGGCCGAGCGGAGACGGCGGATTGCCAGATCGATCCGCTCACGCGCGATCTGGCGATCGGCGGGAGCGTAGGTCTCTGTAAGGACCATCTCGAAGGGCAGGCGCAACAGGCCATCGGTCAAACCGGGGCTGGTGCTGTCGGGATAGTCCTTGAGGCTCAGCAAGGCGCCAAAGTTTGCCTTGCCGGCGCCACGCAATTCAAGTGCATCGAGACCGAAGTTGAGCCGCTGGTAAGGCAGCATTGCCCCCAGATCGACGCCCTCGGTCGGGCGCCGCACCGGCCTCATCTCGCCATTGTAGAGTGCCGAAAGCAACTCCAGCAGCTCGTTGCAGGGCCCGGCAGCGCCGTCGTAATCACCCAGCAGTCGCGCGCCGTAGGGCGCGAGGGCTGCCAGCATTCCGCTGGCTGTGGTGCGGAGCGCGCGCAGTTCGGCCGGATCGGCTTCGTGCTCCTCGCTGCGGCGTTTGATCAGTTTGCCAAAGCGTTCGGCCCAGCCGGCTTTGCCGCGGGCCGGGCGGCGCACTAGGGTGATGAACTGATCGTTGACGAACAATGCGCCGCGGCTCAGCCGGTCGCGCCACAGATCATCGATATGCGCCGCCAGCGGATCGTCGAACGTACCCTCCAGCGACAGGTTCACGCGGCGCCGGATCACATGGTGGTAGAGGACGAACCGCGCATCGAGTGCGCTGCGCAGCAGCACTTCGCGGGTGGCGGTATGGGCGTTAAGCTCATCGGCATCGGCGGTTTCGAAGCTGAGCCCCGGAACCAGCAGCGCCATCATCAGCGAGCCATCGCGCAACTGCACGACGCTCTCATCGACAAAGCCGCGATAGGGCAGGCGTTCGCCGGCGCTGGCTTCCTTCTTGCTCCAGAGCGCAGCCCCGGTCCACTTGCCCATCACGCGCTCTCCTCAGGCCGAATAGCTGTTGCAGCCCCAGCGCTGCCAGTTGCGCACCCGGGGGCAGCGCGAGACCTTGGTGATCCACAGGTCGAACACGCGCGGCTCGCGCAGGCACGCAAGATAGCCGACTGCGTGGATGATCAAGGCGGCGGGCAGGGCAAGAAAGCTCTTCGTGATCAGGAAGATCTCGGTCGTGATCGCCGCGTTGATGATGAAGAAGCTGTAAGTCACACCCGCAAACATCTGCGGCCGGGTAAGCGCGCGGTGGACCGGAAAGCGGGAGAGCTGCATCGCCGTTCAGCCCGCCGCGGCGGCGGACTGGATTCCCGACACGATCGCGCCCGCACCAAAGAGGATGAAGCAGCCGATAATGACGGTCGCACCGAACCGCCAGTTCATACGCCCCGTCAGCATCATGAAGCCGACTGCGGCAACCGCCATGACTGCAACTGCGGTGGCGACGTTGCCAAGCAGGGTGCCCTGCAACCAACCGAGTGCCGCGACAATCGGGCCGGATCCTTGCGGATTGGTGGTCTGGGCCAGTGCCGGCTGCGTCGTGGCCGCAAACAGCACGGCCGCAATACCGAGACGGGTGAAGAACATGACAGTTATCTCCGGACAGGCTGGGCCAGTCGCGCCATGATGGCGGCAACATAACCACGGGTTTCAGGAATGTTGGGAATGCCGCCGGCCTGCATGACGCGCTTGGGTCCGGCATTGTAGGCGGCGAGAGCCTTTTCGAGGTCACCGCCAAAAGTATTGAGCTGTTGGCGCAGGTAGCGGGCACCGCCCTCCAGGTTGGCCAGAGGATCGTCTGGGTTGACGCCAAGGTCACGCGCCGTGCCAGGCATCAATTGGGCCAGCCCGCGCGCTCCGGCAGGCGAAACAGCGCTGGGTCGCCAGCGGCTTTCCTGCCAGACCAGCGCTTCGAGCAATTGCGGGCTCAGGTCGTACTTGGTTGCCAGGTGCGCGATATGATTGCGCCACTGCGCCGGGCCAGCCGCCAGGCTTGGCTGGGTTATGGGAAGCGCCGTCGATGCGGCGCCATCGTCGGTGGTCGCTACTGCCGGACCGCCAGCGATCCAGCTGGCTCCCTCGGTGCCGATTTCCAGCACATCCGCACGAACAGCCGCGCTGGATGATGCCAGCGCGAGCCCTAACAGTGCGAATCGACAAAGGCGAATCATCACAACCTCCACGAGGTCGCGATGCGCGTTTTACATGACAGCTCCGTGACGGTTGCTGGACAAGCCGTCACTAATACTTGAGCCCGGTCGAGCCATCAGGCTCTTCGGAACAGTTACTTGAGGGCGAGGACGGTGCCGCGTTGTTGCAGCTCGATCGCCATTCGGGCGGCGCGGCGGGTATCCATCCACCTGCCATCAGCGAGTTGCACGTCATAGCGATCCCGACTCGCGATCGCGGCTATATAATAGGACCGCGCTTCCACGAGCTTCCCGACACGCGCGTGGGCGGCGCCGAGATTGATCAGGGCCGAGGGATCGTCGGCGGATACCAAGCGGTTCGACTGGATGCGCTGAATCGCAGCTTCTGCGCGGCCGGCGCGAAGATCCTCATAGCCGACGTCAACTGATTCCGGACGCGGGGCGGACACTTCGACCGGGGCGCTTCCTGCCAGCGCGGCGCTCATCAGGATCATGCTTCCAAACATGGCACAACTCCCATCATTGCTTTTGTAAGGGGGAGGCTATGCTTCGCGACGCCTCGCTGCAACAAAACTGCAACATTGTCATAAAACCGAAACATTAGCCCGTGCGCGGCCTGCTGATGGCTATGCAGGCGAGTCGAATGACATGCATGTCACAGTATCGTCACAGACCAGACAGCATCACCGTCATGATCGCGAAAACAAGCTGTCACGTTGCTCCCCTATTTCGCGATTCGCGACAGCTAGATCGGGTCGCGATCCGATATTGAGGGGAATTCACTGTGAAGAATATCCATGGCCTGCTTCTTGCCAGCTGCAGCGCGGCGGTCCTTGCTGGCTGCGGGCCGAGCGACATCGCTTCGCCGGGCACTGGCGGCAACGTGATCATCAATCCCGCGCCGACGCCGACACCGACCCCGACGCCCACCGGCCCGGCCACTGTGACACCTGCTTCGGGTTGCCCGACCATTGCCGATCCTCAAGGCCTGACCGACGCCGGCACCATCACCGGCCCCACCGGCACCTGGCGCGTCTGCAGCCTGCCCAGCCGCATCAACCGTTCGATCCAGCTGACCAAAATCCCGGGCCTGCTTTACCAGCTGCCGGGCCGTGTCGATGTTGGCACCGATGGCGGTGCGACTCCTTCGGCAAGCGACACCAACGTTGTGCTGACCATTGACCCCGGCGTGATCATCTTTGGCGGCACCGGCGTGTCATGGCTGCACGTCAACCGCGGCAACCGCATCAACGCGGTGGGTACCGCTTCTAGCCCGATCGTCTTTACCAGCCGTGACAACGTGCTTGGCCTCAACACCGAAAGCTCATCCGGCCAGTGGGGCGGGGTCGTGCTTTCCGGTCGCGCACCGACCACGGACTGCACCATCGCCCCGGCTGCCACGCCGGGTTCGGCCCAGTGCGAGCGCCAGACCGAAGGCGCGGTTGATCCTGCGATCTACGGCGGCGCTACCCCCACCGACAACAGCGGAACGATGCGCTACGTCCAGATCCGCTATTCGGGCTACGTCCTCTCGGGCAACTCGGAACTGCAGTCGCTGACTCTCCAGGGCGTCGGCAGCGGTACGACGCTGTCGCACATCCAGAGCGTCAACAGCTCGGACGACGGGATGGAAGTGTTCGGCGGCCGCGTGAACATGAAGAATCTGATCGTCGCCGGCGCAGAAGATGACAACATCGACACCGACACCGGCACCAAGACCAACATCCAGTACATCATCGCCATCCAGCGTTCGACCGTGGGCGACTCGATGGTCGAGGCTGACTCGGATAACGCCGCTGACGGAAACACCCCGCGTCAGAACACCAAGCTGGCCAACTTCACCTTCCTGCAGAACTTCAACACCCCGTCGAACAATGCCTCGATCCTGCTGCGCGGCGGCACGGACTACTCGATGGGCAACGGTGTGGTGGTCAGCCCCGGCACTTCGTGCCTGCGCATCAGCCGGCCGCAGACCATATCGGCCACCGTTGATGCGGCGATAGACGAGGTCGGTGCCCCGCTGTTCCGTTCGGTCGTCATGAGCTGCGGTGCAACGAAGTACATCGGCTCGAACGGCGTCACTGCCGATCAGGTTGCCGCTGTCTTCGGGACGGGCGCGAACAACAACAACGATGCCTTCACCTCGACCCTCGCCAGCCTGTTTATCAACGGGACCAACGAAAGCGGCGTAACGGCGGTCGATCCCAAGACCCTGTCGAGCTTCTTCGACACGACGACCTGGATCGGCGCCGTCCGCAACGCAGCGGACACCTGGTACGCCGGTTGGACCTGCAACATGTCCTACGCGAACTTCGGTTCGGGCAATTCGGGTTCGTGCACCTCGCTGCCCGTCAACTGACGGCCGCCCATTCAAGCCAATTGGGGGCGGCCGAACCCGGCTGCCCCCATCTCTTTATCCAGCTTTCCCTGGGGGAATTGAAATGACCACCTCGCGGCTCGCCACGTTGCTGCTGCTCTCCACCGCCATCGCCCTGCCAGCGCAGGCGCTTGCGCAACAGGCCCCGGCCGAACCGCCGGCGGCCGAGCCGGCGCCGGAAT
The DNA here is from genome assembly GCA_965284665.1 of Sphingomonadaceae bacterium. GTDB lineage: Bacteria > Pseudomonadota > Alphaproteobacteria > Sphingomonadales > Sphingomonadaceae > Novosphingobium. The sequence continues at coordinate 1,134,004 of OZ260108.1, forward strand.
CGCCTGTTGAGCCCGAGGCTCCGGCGCCGGAGCAAGAGCAGGTCGATGTCTCCATGCCGGGGGAAATTGTTGTTACTGGCCGTCAGGACCGCAACATCGCCAAGTCTTCGGACCAGGTTGTTTCTGTCCTGTCGAGCGCAGAGATTGCCCGGACCGGTGAAGGCAACATTGCTGGTGCACTCGGCCGGGTGACGGGCCTGTCGATCGTCGGCAGCGGCTTCGTATATGTCCGCGGCCTTGGCGACCGGTACTCGCTGGCGCTGCTTAATGGTTCGCCGCTGCCCAGCCCTGAACCGCTGCGCCGCGTGGTCCCGCTCGACATCTTCCCGACCAACGTTGTTGCCTCGTCGCTGGTCCAGAAAAGCTATTCGGTGAACTTCCCTGGTGAGTTCGGGGGCGGGGTTGTCAACCTGACCACGACCGCCGTGCCGAAGGAAGGCTTCCTCACGGTCAACATGGGCCTTAGCGGTGATACGGAAACCACGGGCGAGTTTGGCTATTCCTATTTCGGAGCACGATCCGACTGGACCGGCTTCGACAATGGCAGCCGTGACATTCCGCCAGCTCTGGCCGAGTTCCTGGGGAGCGGCAACAAGATCAGCGATGTTGCTGTCGATGACCAGAAGGTAGCTGGCGAACTGGTTCGGTTCAGCCGCGCCACGCTCCAGCGCATGCCTAACCTGCCAGTCAACTTCTCGGGTTCCATCTCGGGTGGCACCGCCTGGGATGTCGGTGATGACGCACGTCTCGGCCTGATCGCCACGGTCGGTTTCAGCAACCGCTGGACCAACCGCGATGCCACTCAGCAGACTCCTGCTGCGGCCGATCTGTCCGAGCTGTTCTCTGACACCCAGCGCGTGACCACAGACAACCGGATCATTGCCAACGGCCTGTTCGGTCTCGGCCTGGAGCTCGGCAAGCACAAGTTCCGCCTGACCAATCTGTTCATTCGCGACACCATCAAGCAGGGCCGCCTGGCCCAGACCGAGGACTTCAACAGCGGTTTCACCCGCCAGAACCAGGACACGGCCTGGTTCGAGCGGCAGCTGTTCGAAACCCAGCTGGTGTCGGAACTCAAGTTTGGTGATGTCAGCCTCGACCTGCGGGGGACCTATGCCAATTCGCAGCGCGAAGCTCCTTATGAGCTGTCGTTCAGCTATGCGCGGACTAATCGGGCCGGCGACCCCACGGGCCAATTCTTCATCAACCGCCTGAATAATGGCCAGGCCGGCTCGGCGTCGGTATCGTTCTCCGACCTCAACGAGGACCTCTGGGCAGGCAGCGCCGACCTATCGTGGCTGATTACCCCGCGCCTGACCGCCAGTGCTGGCTATGCCTTCTCGGACACAAAGCGCCAGTCGACCCGCCGTGAGTTCCAATTCATTGCGCCGTCCGACTTCCCGGTTGGCGTCGCCATGCTGCGGCCGGACCTGCTGCTCTCGCCCCAGATCATCGACTATTTCAACATCGGTCTGGTCGAAACGACCGAGAGCGATCCGGCATTCGCCGCAGCGCTCCGCACGCATGCGGGCTATGGCAAGGTCAACTGGGAACCGCTTGACGGCGTCAGCCTTGATCTGGGCGTGCGCTATGAAAAGGCACTCCAGACGGTCCAGCCGCTCGAAGTGTTCAAGGTCCCCAGCAACTCGCTGGCCGGAACGCGGCTCGACAAGAGCTATTGGCTGCCTGCGGGCACGATCACCTGGGAGGTAGCGCCGCAGATGCAGTTGCGCGCCAATGCCTCGCAAACCATCGCTCGCCCGCAGTTCCGTGAGCTGATTTTCCAGCTCTATTACGACCCTGAATCAGACCGTTTGTTCCGCGGTAACCCGCTGCTCACCGACAGCAAGCTGGTCAATGCCGAAGCGCGCTGGGAATGGTACTTCGCTCGCGAGCAACGCCTGTCGCTCGCCGGCTTCTACAAAAAGATTGACCGGCCGATCGAAGCCTTCACCGGCTTTTCGGACAACCAGCCGCAAACCAGCTTCGCCAATGCCCCGCGCGCGCAGCTTTATGGTGCAGAGGTTGAAGTGCAGAAGTATTTCGACCTGGCCTCGCTTGGCGGATTCTTCGCCAATCGGCGCCTGGTGACGATCGCAAATTACACCTACACCAAGTCGGAAATCCAGGTTCGCGATGGCGACACGGTGGCGATCTTTGGAACCAGCGTCCAGCCGGCCAGCAACGTGTTCAAGGATGGCCTGCCGCTGACGGGTCAGTCAAACCACCTGGCCAATCTGCAGCTGGGCTTCGAACACCCTGATCGTCTTTCGCAGCAGACGCTGCTGCTGACTTACGCTAGCAAGCGCGTGACCAGCCGCGGCCCAGTCGGGCAGCCGGACATTGTCGAGAACCCGGGCCTGCGGCTCGACCTCGTCCTGCGCGAAGGTGTTACGTTCCTGGGGCGCGAGGTCGACTTCAAGTTCGAAGCGCGCAACCTGACCGGCCGTAAGCGCGAGGAATTCCAGCAGAGCGGGACAAACCGGGTCGAGATCAACACTTACGATGTTGGTCGGTCGTTCTCGTTCTCGGCATCGTTCAAGTTCTGAACTGAAAACGGTGCGGACCACCTCGGTCCGCACCGCAAGGCCATCTTCTCAACCCGGTCAGGCAAGGCGCCTGACCGGGTTGATGTTTAGGGACGGTCGAAGACGTAGCCGAGCGATCGGACCGTACGGAGCAGGTCTCCGGCGCCGGCTGCGCGCAAGGCGCGACGCAGTCGTCCGATCCAGACATCGACTGTCCGCTCGTCAACGGGAGGGTCCTGCTTGCCGAGTGCTGCGATAAGCTGTGTGCGCGTAAAGACCCGCCCGGGATGCTCCGCGAAAAATCGCATGAGACGAAACTCGTTGGGCATCATCGGTATCGCTGTGCCACGCCAGCTGCAGCGGAACGCAGCAAAGTCGACCGTCAGATCTCCCAAAGTGATCGAACGGACAGCACCGGCATCGTAAACATTGCTGGAGACCGACATGACCCGATCGAGCAGCTTGTTGCGATTAGCCGGGCCAACTAGATAGTCATCCGCTCCCGCGCGCAAGGCTCGCCTGCGTATCTCGTTGTCATCCTCATCAAGAATAACCGTAATATGCGCGTGAGCGGTTTGCGGGGCGCAGCGGATCTGGCGGCAGATTTCCAGCCCGGACGTCTCGGGCAGCATCCAGTCCACGAATGCCCAGGTCGATCCTTCAAGCAGTGGCAGTTCACTCAAGCGGTTCAGTCGGTGGAAGACCAGCTGAAGATCGCCATGCTCGAAGGGGGCGAGACCGCCTTCGATTTCGCTGGTTACGAGGATATCGATTTTTCGCATACCGTTGCCCCATGCATTTTGACATGGGCTAGCGGTGCCATGTGACGCATGCGTGACGATTCGGAGACTGGCGGCATATTTTCGTAATGCTGCCAGACCTTGGAGTGTAACCAAATTGCCTCCGTCCCGTCACTGCCGTGCAACCTGTCGATGGCAAGCGTTCTCCAAGGTAGGGATGGAGATTAGCCATGCTCGCACGGGACCGTCAGCACGATCAGCTTGAACTGGAAGTCAATGGCAACGGGAGCGACCGGGGACGCAACGTTCCCGCCTGGTTGCTTGGCGCCGACCCGAAGGGTTTCCGGCCCAAACGGCGCTATCGAACTGTCTGGATCTCTGATGTCCACCTCGGCACGCGCGGCTGCAACGCGGCCATGCTGGTCGATTTCCTGCGTTCGGTGGAATGCGAAACGCTCTACCTGGTCGGCGACATTGTCGACGGCTGGCGGCTGCGCAAGGGTTGGTATTGGCCCGATGCGCACAATGAGGTGGTGCGGCGCGTGCTCAAGATGGCCCACCGCGGTACCCGGGTGGTCCTGATTGCGGGCAACCACGACGAAATGCTGCGCGACTATGCCGGGATGAGCCTGGGCGGGATCGAGATTGCCCTGGAGGATGTCCATCGCACTGCCGATGGCCGCCGCCTGCTGATCACGCATGGGGACAGCTTTGATACGGTGGTGCTCTATGCCCGCTGGCTCGCCTTCCTGGGGGACATGGCCTACGGCATTTTGCTGCGCGCCAATGTGGTGATCAATGCAGTTCGACGCCGTCTGAGGCTGCCCTACTGGTCGCTGGCCGCGCACCTCAAGCGCAAGGTCAAGAACGCCGTCGCCTATGTCAGCAGCTTCGAGGAGGCGCTGGCGCACGAGGCGGCCGAGCGCAATCTTGATGGCATCGTCTGCGGCCACATCCACTGCGCCGAGATCCGCCAAATCGGCGACATCACCTATTACAACGACGGAGACTGGGTCGAAAGTTGTACTGCCCTGGTCGAGGAGGCCAATGGCGCGATGCGGATCATCCACTGGGCCGGTGAATGCGCGGCCCCTGCCGATGCCAATGACCTTCTGGTCGAGGAGTGCCCGGCATGAGGATCGCGATCGCAACCGACGCCTGGTTCCCGCAAATCAATGGGGTGGTCCGCACGCTCGCTGCAACTGTCGCCGAGCTTGACCGGCGCGGCTACGAAGTGGAGCTGATTACGCCGCAGAATTTCGCCACGATGCCGATGCCGGGATATGCTTCAATCCGGCTGGCTATGGCGCCACGCTTCACCACACGGCGGATGCTTGGCAAATTCAAGCCCGACATCGTCCATATTGCGACCGAAGGGCCGATCGGCTGGAGCGCGCGCGGCTGGTGCAAATCGCACGATGTCCCGTTCACATCGGCCTTCCACACCCAGTTTCCCAAGTATGCTGCCGTGCGCACAGGCCTCAGCGAGGATGTCTTCTGGCCGGTTATGCGGCGATTTCACCGTTCCAGCGAGGCGGTTCTGACTGCAACACCAAGCCTGGAGGCAGAGCTACGCGAACGGGGTATCGAAAATGTTCGATCATGGGGGCGGGGTGTTGATCACTGGTTGTTTCGCCCAACCGGCGAGCTCCACGCAGATATCGCCAAGCTGCCCAGGCCGATCCTGCTGAACGTGGGACGGGTTGCACCGGAAAAGAACCTGGAAGCCTTTCTGGAGGCGAACCTGCCTGGCTCGAAGGTGGTTGTGGGCGACGGCCCCGATCTAGAGCGGCTCAAGGCGCTTTATCCAGAGGCCCACTTTTTGGGCGTGATGGCGGGCGAGGAGCTGGCTTCGGCCTACCGAACGGCCGACTGCTTCGTCTTTCCCAGCCTGACCGATACCTTTGGCCTTGTGGTCATCGAGGCTCTGTCCTCCGGCGTGCCAGTGGCTGCCTATCCGGTCCAGGGACCGATCGACATTCTTGGGCCGAATGGCCGCGGCACCGGGCGTGAAATGCCGGCAACAGTTGGTGTCTGCGACGAGAACCTGCAGTGCGCGGTGCTGAAGGCGCTCACGCTCGACCGCAGTGCCGCGGCAGTATTCGGGCAGCGCTTCAGCTGGGACAGGGCGACGGATCAGTTTATCGCTGCAGTCACCGATGCTTTTTCAGAAGCGATGGAATTGTCGAATCCTGAATTGGCACCGATCTAATGCGTGCAAATAACATCGAGCGAAGTGTCGTCCGCACCAACTACCACAGCCCAAAATCCATTGGACTTCGTCCGAACGCCAAGCATTGCTGCGGCCAGTGAATCGCGGCTGAGTTGATCGGCCGCTGCCCTGACCAGCACGACTGGCAGGGCCTTGGGTGGTGGGAGCAGCAATGAGCGCTGCTCCGCCAAGGGGAACTGCCCATGACCGAAGCCAAACAACTCAAGCCTACCGCCAAGCGCCCACGCAAGATGGCTCGAGGGCCCCAGCCCGCGAAGGCTGCTGAAGATTAAGTTCTGATCGAGACGCCCAAACCCAAGTCCAAGGCTGCTCAGGTCGAGCTCATGCTCCAGCGCGGCAATGGCGCCACGCTCGATGAGCTCTGCGAAGCAACCGGCTGGCAGGCGCATACTTGCCGTGCCTTCCTCACCGGTCAGCGCAAGAAGGGCCGGACGCTGGAGCGTTCAAAGCGCGAGGATGACAAAACCAGCTACCGACTGGCAGCCCCGCTGGCCTACGCCTGATGGGCCGCAAGCCTTACCTGACTCTCGGGCGGCTAGCCGATCTGCCGCCCGAGGTTCTCAAGCAGGAGTGGGAGCGCCGCTATGGCGCGCCCGCTCCAGCGCTCTCTCCCGAACTGCTGCGGCTGGGGATCGGCTACAAGCTGCAGGAGGCTAAATCCGGCGGGATAAGCCGGGGGACACGGACCCTGCTGCGGCAAGTTACGCAGCGGACAGGGGAGGGCGCAAAGAAGAAGCCTCTACCCCGCAAGCTGACGCCCGGCACCCGGCTGCTGCGAGACTGGCGCGGGGTAGGGCACACCGTCATCGTGCTCGAGGATGGCGTCGAGTACGATGGCAAGCACTGGAAGTCGCTCACTGCCATCGCCAAGGCCATCACCGGCAACCAGTGGAACGGCCCGCTATTCTTCGGCCTTGCCGAGCGGAAGCAGAAGCCGTGAAGCCCCTGCGCTGCGCGGTCTATACTCGCAAGTCGACCGAGGATGGGCTCGAGCAGGAGTTCAACAGCCTCGATGCCCAGCGCGAGGCCTGCGAGGCCTACATCCTTAGCCAGCGGCAGTCAACCTGGGGCACGCAGGACCCTTGTGTTTACGAACCCGGCAAGCCCAGCACTGCAGAAGCGCCAGATGGATGTCTCGACAGCAATCTGATCTTCGGCGGTGCCTTTCCCTGGGAAGTCAACCTGCTGGCCTTGTCCGATCTGGCCAAGGCGGAGAGCTGGACCATGACGCCGGCCCTGCCAGAGATCCAGGCGGCGATGCGCGAGATGGGCGATCCGGCGCGGGTGGTTGTCTCAATCTACTTCCGCACCCCCTACGTCCTCGACGTCGAAAGCAGCCTGGGTAATGCCGGTGCCTTGCTTGCGACCTTTGGGGTCAGCGACCGTGCCCAGCTGGACATCATCACCGGCAAGGCGGTGCCTGCAGGCCGTTTGCCCTTCGCCCTGCCGGCTTCGCGCACGGCGGTCCAGCGGCAACATCCCGATGCGCCCGGCTACGACGCCGAAGGCACGCTTTATCCTTTCGGCTTCGGACTGGGGTTAAACGCGCAGGGCAAGCAGGCAGCGGAGTAGTCTGGTCTTGGTGGAGACAGGTTCGCGTCAGACTGACAGCACCGCCACGAAGGTCCAATCATTCGGATCGGTCTCTCCACACTATCGTGGTAGACGTGCCTCGGTCTGCTGGCCGAGGTTGGGCCGCTCTGCATGAATGACGGCATGGCCGATTCGGCGTGCGGATAGCTGCTGGAAACTGTTTCGAAACGAGACTCCCAGGGCTGCCAGATCAAACTGCAGGCCCGGAGCCTTGAGGCGGGTTCAAGAGTTTTACTCTGAAAACAATCAGGAAAACTATTTGCTCGACGCTGGCTCAGATCGGGCAGGCCGGCCTAGGTCCCAGGCAGCGTAAAAACGCTTACTTTCCGCTACGGTAATGATAACATTTCCAAGCTCCAGATCGGCAAAAGCTAACAAGCACCGAGGGGGTCGCGCCTGATCGAGCCGGCTGCGTGGCGATCAATCGCCAGCACCGAAAGTTTCGCCACTTACGCCTGCTTTAAACCATTGGGGCGGGCACCGGAGGGGAATGAAAATGCGTCGGGGCAACGAAAATTCCATTGCATTGCTGTTGCGGACTAGCGCGCTGGCTACAGCCGTCGCCACTTTGGCTGGGCCGGCCATGGCGCAGGATTACGGTGTGATTGCCGACGGACCAGATGTTCTCGTCGTCAACAACCCCGCGGACACCACGATCGAAGGCGACAAGATCGGCGTGTTCGCGCGCCAGGGTGCGGTTGTCGTGACCAACAACGGCACGATCCGCGGCAACGGCAGCTATGATGGCTTTGACTTCGCTCCAGAGGGCGGGATCACCATTGCCAGGGCCGGATCGAGCGTGACCAATGGCGGGACCATCTCCGGCGCCGGGTTTGGCATAACGACGGCCTACTTCTTCAATCCCGAAACGGGGGAACTGGAACCGAACGCGATCGGGACCAGTGTTGCAAATCTGGCCGGCGGCCAGATCATCGGCGATTCAAATGACGGCGTCCGCCTGATCGGCGGGGGTACCGTAACCAATGCCGGGACGATCGAGGGGCGGGTCGGCACCTTAGCCGATGGCGTTTCGATGTTTGCCTATGTTGGTCAGGATACGACTGGGCAGACCGGCATTGGCACCGTCACCAACGAGGCTGGCGGAACCATTCAGGGCAACCGCCTCGGCGTGATCCTGTCTGGCGGCGGAACGATCAACAATGCGGGCACGATCCTCGGCCCCAATTTCAGCGGCGGCACGCTTGACGGCTTCGGTGGTGGCGTACTGATCCAGGGGCAGGATGGCGCCACAGGTAAGATCGGCACGATCACCAACAGCGGCACAATCACTGGTGGATCAGGGGCAAGATTTGGCGGCAACCTGGCGAGCGGCTCAGTCGACAATACCGGGACGATTGCCGGCACTCAGTTCGCTGGCATTGAGAATTCCAGCCTCGGAGTCGCGACAATCAACAACCAGGCCAGCGGAACCATCAGTGGCGCCCGTATGGGCGTGCTGGCCCGCGAGGGGGCGATCACCGTTGCCAATGCCGGTACGATCACCGGCAATGGCGGCGGCAGCAATGGCGCGATCGTGATCGAGGCCGGCGGCTCGGTCGTGAGCAACAGCGGCCTGATTCAGGGCAACAGCTTTGGCATCACCGCCAACTCCTATTTCAACACCACCACTGGTCTGTCCGAAGGGCGGGCCATAAATACCTCCGTGACCAACAGCGGCACGATCCGCGGCCTGAACAACGACGGGGTGCGCCTGATTGGCGGTGGCACAGTCACCAACAGCGGCGTGATCGAGGGTCTGGCCAGTGGTGATGCCGATGGCGTTTCGATGTTTACGCATGTCGGCCAGGACACCTCCGGGTTCACTTCGGTCGGCGCGGTCAACAACCTGGCCGGCGGCAACATCTTCGGCAACCGCTTTGGCATCATCATGTCGACTGGTGGCGCGGTAGACAACGCGGGTTCCATCGCGGGTAATGCCGGTGGGATCGTGATCCAGGATGGCCTCGGCGACGGTGGGAAGACCGGCACTGTGGCCAACAGCGGCAACATCAGCGGCGGCAGTGGTGTATCGTTCGGCGTTGAACTTGTTTCGTCAAGCCTCACCAACAGCGGTGCCATTACCGGTACCGTCAATGATGGTGTGGTGAATTCGGGCGCCAATACACTCACGATCGACAACCTGGCTGGTGGCACCATCACGGGCGCGTTGAAAGGTATTCACGCCGCTGAAGGTGCGGTTATCGTCAACAATGCCGGCACAATCCGCGGCAACGGCACCTATGACGGCTTTGACGCAACGCCCGATGGCGGGATCAGCATAGGAGCTGGCGGGTCGAGCATCACCAACAGCGGGACGATTTCAGGAGCCCGCTTCGGGATCACAACCTACAACTATTACAATGCCCAGACGGGCCTGCTCGAACCGCGCGCGACCGGCACGACGGTGAACAACCTGGCGGGCGGAAGCATCATCGGTGAGGGCGATGATGGTGTGCGCCTGATCGGTGGCGGCACAGTCACCAACGCTGGCACCATCGAAGGGCGCAACTTCGAACGTGCGGAAGGCGTCTCGATGTTCGCGCTAAATGGGCAGGACACTTCGGGGCAGACCGGCATGGGAACGGTCAGCAACCTGGCTGGCGGTGCGATCTTCGGCAATCGTTTCGGGATCGGCCTGTCGGGTGGCGGGGCGGTCAACAACGCGGGCACGATCCTGGCTTCGGATTTCAGCTCTGGCGCTACCGATGGCTTTGGCGCCGGTATCCTGTTCCAGGCCGTTCCGGGTGAGCTGGGCAAGATCGGTGCGCTCAACAACAGCGGCAGCATCAGCGGCGGCCATGGCATCATCTATGGGGGCAACCTGGCCTCGGCGAACATCACGAACAGCGGCAGCATCACCGGGCGGCAGAGTGCCGGCGTGATCAACATGGGCACCGGTGCCGTCAGCATCGACAACCAAGCAGGTGGTAGCATCAGCGGCGCGCAGGTTGGTGTGTTGGCCCGAGTGGGCGCGGTCAATGTCGCCAACGCCGGCACGATTACCGGCAATGGCGGTGGCAACAATGGCGCCATCGTGATCGAAGCTGGCGGCTCCAGCGTCAGCAACAGTGGCCTGATCGAGGGCAGCAATTTCGGCATCACTGCCAATCCCTATTTCAACAGCGTGACTGGCCTCAACGAAGCCCGCGCCGTCAACACGATCATAACGAACAGCGGCACCATTCGTGGCCTGACCAATGACGGCATCCGCTTGCAGGGCGGCGGCACAGTGAACAACAGCGGGCTGATCGAAGCCGTGGCGGATCCGTTGAACCGTGGTGCCGATGGCGTGTCGATGTTCGCCATCAACGGCCAGAACCTGTCGGGCATCACGTCGATCGGCACTGTCAACAACCTGGCCAGCGGTACAATCAGGGGCGCCCGCGCCGGGATCATCATGTCCGTTGGCGGCACGGTGAACAACGAAGGCAGCATCTGGGCGGCGGATTTCACGTCGGTCAGCTTCGATGGCCTTGCCACTGCCATCATCCTCCAGGACGCCAGCGGTTCCGGCGGCAAGATCGGTGCGATTGCGAATAGTGGCAGCATTGCGGGCGGAAATGGCGTCACCTATGGCGGCATTCTGGCGTCTGGCCTGCTCAGCAACAGCGGAAGCATCGCCGGCCGTATCGGCCAAGGCGTGCAGAACATTGCCACCGGCGCACTCACCATCGACAATCTGACAGGTGGCAGCATTACCGGCGCGACCTGGGGCATCCTCGGCCGCAACGGTGCCATTTCGGTGAGCAATGCCGGCACCATCACCGGCAATGGCATTGGCCACGCCGCCATCCAGATTGAGCAAGCGGGCTCGAGCGTCAGCAACAGCGGCTTGATCGAGGGGGCCAGTTTCGGGATCACCACGTCCAGCTTCGTCAACGCATCCGGCGTCAACGAAGGCCGGGCCATTGGTACGGTTGTCGACAACAGCGGCATCATCCGCGGCAAGAGCAACGATGGCGTGCGCCTGATTGGCGGCGGCACTGTAACCAACAGCGGCCTGATCGAGGGCCTGGCGAACGGCGGCGCGGATGGCGTCTCCATCTTCACCCATGCCGGCCAAAACACGGCCGGCTTTACCTCAATGGGCACAGTGGACAACCTCGCCGGCGGCACCATCTTCGGCAACCGTTTCGGTATCATCATGTCCACCGGCGGCGTGGTGAACAACGCGGGCAACATCAGCGGCAACAGCGGCGGCGTCAGCATTCAAGATGGCCTGAACGATGGCGGCAAGACCGGTACGGTGGCAAACGGCGGCAGCATCAGCGGCGGCAGCGGCGTTTCGTTCGGAGTCAATCTGGCGTCGTCGAGCCTGACCAACAGCGGTACGATCACGGGCACACAGGGCGCAGGCGTGATCACCGAGATGGGCGCCCTCACGCTCACCAACACCGGTACTATCCGGAGCGAGGGGACAAGCATCACCGCTAACATCCCCGATGGCGGCACTGCGAACACCAGCCGCGCCGATGGCGGCGTGGTGATTGCGGCTGCCAACAGTGTCATCGACAACAGGGGCAGCATCAGTGGCCGTGTACACGGCGTCGTGGTGGTGCCGCAGATCAACATCCAGACTGGGGCCTACGAAGGCCTGGCCCGTAACACCACCATCACCAACAGCGGTCTGATCCGCGGCGAGACCGATGACGGCATCCGCCTCGCCGGCGGCGGCAACGTCACCAACAGTGGCACCATCGAGGGGCTGAGCGGCACCAACACCGATGGCATCACCATGTTTGCCTTCGTCGGGCAGGACACGTCGGCGATGCCGACCATCGGCAGCGTTAACAATCTTGCCGGCGGCACCATATCCGGCGCCCGCATTGGCGTGCTCATGTCAAAGGGTGGGACCATCAACAACGCTGGCACCATCAGCGGAGCCGGCGCCAATGGCGGCGGTGTGGTGTTCCAGAATAGCAGTGGCCAGCCCGCGCAATTTGCGGCCCTCAGCAACAGCGGCTCCATCACTGGCGTCACCGGCGTGCGCTACAATGGCAGCCTCAACGCGCCGGCAACGTTGCTGAACAGTGGCACCATCTCCAGCACCGGCTCCACCAACAGCGATGCCGCCATCGGGCATTTCACGGCCAGCCCATTGACCGTCACCAACACGGCCACTGGCATCATCACCAGCGCATCGTTCGGCATCGGCAGTTCCACCGGCAATCTCACCGTGGAAAATGATGGCCAGATCATCGGCCTTGCGCGGCCCGCCATCTCGTCAGCTGGATACGACACTTATGCCAACAGCGGGCTGATCGAAGGCACTATTGGCATCTATGGATCGGCAAGTCCCGGCGAGACATTGGTAGGCAACACTGGCGTGATCCGCGGCAGGAACGACACCGGCATCGAACTGCAAGCCCGCGCAACCATACTGAATTCCGGCACAATTGAAGGCGCCCTTTTTGGCGTCCGCATCGCCAGCGGCTCGGTCAACAATCAGGCCAGTGGCATTATTTCCGGAGAAATCACCGCTGTCGACCTTGGCAGTGGCGGCAGTCTCTACAACGCTGGTCTGATCGATGGCGGTGTCACAGCGGCTGGCAATGTCACCCTCATCAATACCGGCACGATCACGGGCATCACCGATCTGCGCAACTCGTCCGCCTCCGTGTACATCGAGAACAGCGGCACCACCGGCCGGATTTCGACCTTCGGGCGCACGGTGATGTTCAACACCGGCAGCGTGGCCTCGCTGGATTTGTCCAACGCCAGGGATGAGCTGACGTTGGGTGCGGGAAGCTGGATTGGCGGCGTGGCGCTTGGTTATGGCGACTTCGATCTGGTGCGGCTCGACTCGGGCGCGGCGCCTGTGCAGACGCTGGGTTCGTTCAGCAGCTTCGAACAGCTTGATCTGGTCAGCGGTCAGTGGCTGGCACCGGCGGCCACGGGCAATTTCAACACCATCAACCTGTTCACCGGCAAGCTGACGCTTACCGGGCAGTTGGGCGGCAATGTGAACATCAGTAGCCCGGCCATTTTTCAGCTTGGTACCGGCGATAGCGTAGGCGGCTTTAGTGGCAACATCGCCAACAATGGCAGCATGATCGTCGATATCGGGAGCGACTTCACGCTAGCCAGCGCCATGTCCGGCACTGGCACCTTCCTCAAGTCTGGTCTGGGCCGACTGACACTGTCCGGAACCAGCACTCACACCGGGGCCACCACCGTCAGCGGCGGGACGCTTGCCGTGACTGGACGGATCGCTTCGCCAGCCATCTTCGAATCTGGCACGACACTCTCTGGAACTGGCACAGTGGGCAACGTCACCCTGCGGTCGGGAGCCACCATTTCACCGGGCGCGAATGTTACTCCGGGGAGCGGCATCGGCACGCTAAATGTGATCGGTCAGCTGCGGTTCGAAAACGGCTCACGCTATTTGGTCAACGCCAATGCCGCAGGCCAGGCTGATCGCATCAATGTTACGGGCTCAGTGGTGATTTCACCCAACGTGTTCGTTAATGTGTTGGCCGAAAACGGGACGTGGAATCCGGCGACCAAGTATGTGATTATGTCAGTGACCGACAGGATCGTACTTCCCTTCGCCGGTGTGACAACCGATCTTGTCTTCCTTGAGCCTAAGCTGGCCCAGAACAGCAAGGCGGTGGAACTGACCCTGAAACGCAAGGCCGCTACCTTTGGCTCGGTTGCGGTCAACCAGAACCAGCTTGCCGTTGCATCGGCGGTCGAATCGATGGGCGCCTTTAATTCGCTCTATGACAGTGTGCTCAGCCAAAACCTGGCGGGCGCGCGGGGGGCTTTCGATTCCTTGTCCGGCGATTTCTTCGGTAATATTTCGAACCGGATCGCGGGCAGTGCCCAGCGCCTTCAGTCGAACCTCGTCGCTGATGCCAGTGCCACGCCGCAAGGGCCGACCATGTGGACCATGGTCGAATCCGGTATCCGGACTGGCTTCGCGCCGAAGTATCGTTCTGGTTTCAGCTTCGCCCACAATGGCTTCCGGGCCTCGATGTTGTCCGGCTATATCCCGTTTGAACGGATGGCGGCGGGCAACGAAGGCAGCGCCAGCATGGCCACGCACTATGTTGGGGGCAGTTTGAGTTACGCTGACAATGGCTGGAACCTCCAAGCCGGTGCAGGCTTTGCCAGCCACGAAGTGCAGGCCAGTCGGTCCATCGGTTTCACAAACTTCGCTGATGGCTCACAAACTCGCTACAGCGCTTCCACCCGCCAACTGTTCGCCGAAGTATCTTACAGCTTCCAGGCTGGCGGCTTTGCCTTGACCCCCTATGCCAAGGGGTCAAGCGTGGCGATGAGCGGGATGCAGATCGAGGAAATCGGCGGCGACGCCGCGCTGTCTATCGCCAGTATCGAGCGAAAACTGAATCTTGCTAGCACCGGGTTCCGGGCGGCGGGCTCGTTCGATCTCGGCAAGGGACTGCGGCTAGTGCCCCGGATCGCGCTGGGCTGGCAGTGGGCAGGCGGTGACCTTGGCACCTGGCAGCAGAGCCGGTTCAAGGTGAATGGTGCCCGCTTCGACATCATCGCGGCTCCGGTCGATAGCAGCGGGCTTGATGTCGATGCCGGTCTCGAACTTGCCTTTGGCAGGATGTCGCTGGCAGCTGAATACCGCCGGAACGAGGTGCTGCGCAATGTCGGCGATGGCGCACACCTGACCTTCCGCACCGCGTTCTAGATGGCTGGCTCAACCGGCAACTGCCCGGATTGCGGGACGGCCGGTTGAGCCACGCCAATGTGCCGGAAAACAGGTGCAAAGAAGCCCGCGTGAGGCTCGCAAGTCTGGGAGACCGGTTAGCATTAGACTGACAACACCGCCACTTAAGCCAACCATCGGGTTCAAGCTGCATGCCAATCCGGCATTGTCCTTGTGGCTATCGTGCCGGATTTTGATCCGACGTTTCAATCGTCGAGAAAGCGTACGATTTCGTCCAGCGGTGCCCGAGGATTGGGAAAGCTGTTAATCGCTGCCGCAGGGTCCGGATAGCAAATCGCGAGACCGCAAAAGAAGATGTGATCTGGCGGGATATCCGCCACGCGCTTGACGGTTTCAGGATAGGTTGACCAAGCTTCCTGCGCGCAAGACCCAAACCCTGCTTCGACCAGCAGGAGGGGATTGATCGATCTCGTCGATGATCCAGCGCAAGGCGCGCGCGACATTGCCGTTGATGGCATTCCGGCTGTCCGGCCGGTTGAGCAGGACAGTGGCAACCTGTCCCGTCACATGGAACAGAACGTCCTGGCGCACACTCTCCGGGCGCCCATCGGTATTCATGCTGGGGGTTCTCCATTTGCCAGAACCAGATCGCTGCCCTTGTCTCCAATCATGATGGCGGCAGCATTGGTGTTGCCGGAGATGAGACGCGGCATGACTGAGGCATCGATCACACGCAGCCCTTCGACCCCGCGCACGCGCAACTGGGGGTCAGTGACGGCTGCTTCGTCCAGTCCCATCCGGCAGGTCCCGACGGGGTGGTAGCCGGTGTTTCCGGTCCGCCGGGCATAATCAAGTAGGCCATCATCATCGACCGCTGCGGGGCCAGGGTAGGCTTCCCGTTCGATCAGCCGGGCGAGCGATGGCGCTTCGGCCAGCATCCGGGTCATCCGCATGGCCTTCAGCGAAAGCTCGCGGTCGGCCCTGGCTTCAAGATAGTTGTGCACGATCTCCGGCACGGCGCGGGGATCGGGGCTGGCCAGCCTGACGTGCCCCCTCGATTCCGGGCGCAGCACATTCGGAGCAAGGGTCAGGCCGGGATAGGTTGAAAGCTGCGGCTTGCCGTCGGCAGCGGCGCTGTCCAGCTCGCCGCTGACCGGCAGGCAGTGGAACTGGATGTCCGGTTGATCGAGCCTGGGGTCGGATTTGACGAAGGCACCGGTCTGGGCGGCCGGGATCGTCATGGCGCCCTGACGCGTGGCGAAATAGCGCAGCACATTCCAGACCAGCCGCGCGCCGGACAGTTCGCGGTTGTAACTGAAGGATTCCGGTTTGAGCTGCCAGCTCATTGGCAGGATGTAATGGTCCTGCAGGTCTGCTCCGGCGGCGGCGCAATCGCGGATCACCGGGATGCCCAGGTCGCTCAGGTGGGCGCCAGGGCCGATGCCAGACAACAACAGTAATTTGGGGCTGTGATAGGCCCCGGCCGCCAGGATTACTTCCCGGCGGGCGCGGACGATCTGAGCGGCCCCCTGGCGCTCGAGCTCGACCCCAACCGCGCGCTTGCCCTCGAATACCACGCGGTTGCAGTGCGCTCCGGTCAGCACGGTCAGGTTGGCCCGGCTCATCACCGGGCGCAGATAGGCATCGGCGGCTGAACAGCGCCGCCCGTTGGCCATGGTGGTCTGATAATAGAACGCGCCGGTTTGCTCTGCTCCGTTGTAGTCCGGGTTCAGCGGTACACCGATCTCGGCAAAGGCGGCCAGCACCGCATCGTTGGTGGGGTCACGGTGGCGGAGTTCTTCGACGCGCAGCGGCCCGGTGTCACCGCGCAGCTCTTCCTCGCCACCGGCATAGGTTTCAGCGCGTCGGAAATAGGGGGCGACATTGGCCCAGCTCCATCCGATTGCACCCAGATTGCTCCAGCTGTCGTAATCAGCTTGCTGTCCGCGAACGTAGAGAAGGCCGTTGATATTGGAAGAGCCGCCCAATCCGCGCCCGCGCGGCAGCAGCATTTGCCGCCCGTCGATGCTGGATTCAGCTGCGCTGCTATAGTGCCACGAATGGCCGAACTCTGACGTGGTCTTGCCGTAACCCGCCGGCATGGTGACGAACGGACTGGAGCCATTGCCGCCGGCCTCGATCAGGATGACCCGATTGGCCGGGTCGGCGGACAGGCGGTTGGCCAGGACGCAGCCCGCCGATCCGGCACCAACAATCACATAGTCGGCTTCCACCCTGTCCATCTCCCTGTCCCCCGGCCAGTTGCGGTTGCGCCCGGAATGGGCGGCGAGCGCATTCCGGGCTGTCTGGTGGGCTGTTATAAAGCGGGCGAGGATTGCTGGAGAGGACCTCGATGCCCATTTTGAGCCGTGCCCTTAGTCTTGGCCTTGGCCTGCTGGCCCTGGGCGCTGGAACCCTCCAAGCCCAACCGGGGCCGCAAGCTGCAGCGACCGCAGCTCGCCCGGCAACGGCTGCGACGCGGGCCGTGCTGGCCGAGGCAGCGAAAACCCTGCCACCGGAAGACGGCGCGGACTTCGAATTCGCCAACCGCGGTTTCATCGCCACCTGGCCCGAGGCGGTGATCCGCCAGGCCAATGGCAAACCCTCGTTCGACCTGTCCGGCAATGATTTCATCGAAGGTCCGGCGCCCGATACCGTCAATCCCGCGCTATGGCGCCAGAACCGGGTGCTGCGCGCCGAGGGCCTCTTCCGGCTTGCGCCCGGGCTCTACCAGGTCCGCAATTTCGACAACAGCAACGTATCGTTCATCGAAACGCCGCGCGGCTGGATCGTGATCGATCCGCTGACGGTGGAGGAGGTGGCCAAGGCCGCCTTCGACCTGCTGAAGAAGCATGTCGCGGATAAGCCGGTGCTGGCGGTGATCTATACCCATGGCCACACCGATCACTTTGCCGGTGCCACCGGGATCATCGATCCGCGCGATGTTGCGGCAGGCAAGGTTCAGGTGATCGCGCCCAAGGGCTTCGTGGAAGAGGTTATCAGCGAATGGATGCTGGCGGGCACGGCGATGGGGCGCCGGGCCTTCTACCAGTTCGGCTATTTCCTGCCGCGCGGCCCCCAGGGCCATGCTGGCATGGGCATGGGCACGGCAATTGCGGCTGGCAAGCAAGGCTTCATCCCGCCTACGCTGGAAATCGAGCGCACCGGCCAAAGCGTGACGATCGACGGGGTGGAGCTGGTCTTCCAGATGACCCCTGGTGCCGAAGCGCCGACCGAATTCAACCTCTGGATCCCTTCGCTCAAAGCGCTCTGCCTGGCCGAGACTGCCACTTCGACGCTGCATAACGTGCAAACCTTGCGCGGCGCCAAGGTGCGCGATGCCAAGGCCTGGGCCGACTACCTGACTGAAGCACTGCGGATTTGGGGCGGCCAGGCCGAGCTCAGCTTTGCCTCACACCACTGGCCGCGGTTTGGCACTGCGGCGGTGGTCCAGCACCTGACTCACCAGCGCGATGCCTACAAGTTCATCCATGATCAGTCGGTGCGGCGGATGAACCAAGGTCAGACGCCGACCGAGATCGCCGAGGGCCTGAAGCTGCCTCCGGCGCTGCGCAACGATTGGTCGGTTCGCGAATACTACGGAACCGTCAGCCACAACGCCAAGGCGGTCTATGATCGCTACATGGGCTGGTACGATGGGGTTCCGGCCAATCTCAATCCGCTTCCGCCGGTCGAGAAGGCCAAACGGATGGTGCGGGCAATGGGCGGGGCCAAGGCCTTGCACAAGCAAGCCACAGCCGCCTTTGCGGCCGGCGACTATCGCTGGTCGGTTGAACTGGCCAATTACGGCGTCTTTGCCGATCCGCAGGATCGCATCGCCCGCAACCTGCTGGCCGATAGCTACGAACAGCTTGGTTATCAGGCCGAAAGCGGGATCTGGCGCAACATCTACCTGACCGGTGCCCGTGAGCTCCGGCAGGGGCGTCCGGATGGCTTTGCCGAGGGCGGGCCGAGCTACCTGATGATGGCGACGCCGCTTGGCAGTTTCCTGGACCTGCTGGCGACAACCCTGGTGCCAGAGCGCGCTGGCGAGACCCGGCTTGGTTTCAACCTGGTCGACAGCATCAGCGGCGATCGCTTTGCCGTGTCGCTCGGTAACTCGGTGCTCGTCAGCGAAAAGGGCCAGACCCTGGCCGACGCTCCAACGCTGACCGGGCCAAAGCCCGTCCTGCTCGGGATCATGTTCCGCCAGGTGCCGCTCGACCGGATGGTTGCCGCCGGGCAAGTGACCGTGGCGGGCAATCCCGCGCCGATCCAGCAGCTTCTGCCGATGCTGGAGCAGCCCAAGCTGGACTTCAACATCATCGAGCCATGATCGTCCGGCAGGCAGCGGTTGTCGGCAGGGCCATGAACGCATAAACCGGTGAGCGGCACCGGCCGTTCCGGTCGGGCTTGGCTGACGGGAGCGGACAGTGGCAGGCGATCGCCTGGAGCGCAATTTCGGCAAGCTGCATGCCTTGCACGTCTCGGCATTCACGCGGCACCTGATCGAATGCCGCCGCGCCTGCGATGGCGATCTCGACCTGTTCCTGGTCCTGACCATCATCGGTGAACGCACCTTCAGTCCGCGGTTTGCGCCCGACGCCATGAGCCACACCGAGTTCCTGGAAGGGACCGTTGAATCGGTCGAGCCGCTGGCCATCAATCTCCAGTCGATCGCAGACTACAGCGGCATCCCGCGCGAGACCGTGCGCCGCAAGGTCGAGCAGCTGATCGCCAAGGGCTGGGTACGGCGCGACGAGCTGCGCTTCGTGACCGCGACCGACCAGGCCAATGAGGAACTGCGCGACCTGACAGCCAGCACACTGCGCTATCTGCGCGAAATGGAGTCTGCGCTCGCTGCCTGCGGCAACGACTGACGCCAGCGCCGCCCCTGCAGACTGAATCCCTTTTTCCGGCGACCTGACCGGCAAATCCGACATATTTCCGTACAATCAGGGGTGATTTCTAACGTATTGCGCAACAGAGGTTGACATTTTTTACGCAAATGTGCATTTGGTTTCCATCTCAAGCCTGAAAACCAAGGTTGAGGGGAGGAATCATGAAAGTTGCTCAAAGCCCGCGTGTTGCCGTTCGCCTGATGCTGGGCGCCAGCCTGCTTGCCGTTGCCAGCCCCGCTTTCGCTCAGGAAGCTGCCGAAGAAGGTGGGCTCGACGAGATCGTCGTGACTGCGCAGAAGCGCGAGCAGAACCTGCAGGACGTGCCGATCGCGATCAGCGCCATTGGTTCGGAAAAGCTTGAGCGGCTCAATGTTCGCGATACCCGCGACCTTAGCGGCCTTGCCCCTAACGTGACGATTGTCCAGGGCACGACCAGCAACTCGGCAGCGGTCATCTCGATCCGCGGCATCACCTCCCCGGCCAGCGAATCGTTCGGTCTTGACCAGGCTAACGCGCTCTACGTCGACGGGGTCTACATCGCGCGTTCGGGCGCCAGCGCGCTCGACGTGATGGATATTGAACGCGTCGAAGTGTTGCGCGGCCCGCAGGGAACGCTGTTTGGCCGTAACTCGACCGGTGGTGCGATCGCTTTCATCAGCCGTGATCCGTCGGATGAGCTGCGTGTTGCCGCTCGCGGCGGATACGGCAACTACGGTGCCTGGAATGCCAAGGTTTCGCTCGACACCGGCGAGATCTTCGGCGGGCTCAAGACCACACTGTCCTATTCGCGCAACCAGCGTAACGGCACTGTCGACAACATCCTTCAGCCCGATGATGCGAAGGACCCGGGCGCCCGCAAGACGGACGCCTTCCGGGCCGCGGCCAAGCTGGACATCGGCGGAACGGGCAGCATCCGCTACATCTTCGACTGGTCGAAGACGACGGGCCGTAATGTCGCCTTCCAGTTGACCAATGTTGCGGACGGCACTTTCCGTGCGCCGCTGGTGGTCAATGGCCAGCCCGGCATCACCCAGACGCAGCAGGCCCCGGTCCAGCAGTACCTAGCCGGCGCGACCTTCCTCAACCCCGCCTGCGCTGCCCTGTCGGCGCCGACCCGGGTCTATCGTGACACGATCTGCCTTGATGCCGATCAGGACGCGATTGACGAAGTGCAGGGCCACAACCTGCAGCTCCAGAACGATTTCGGCGGGTTCAAGATCAAGATGACCGCTGGCTACCGCAAGTGGGACAGCATCTCGCAGAGCTCGGACCTTGATGGCCTGGGAACCTTCCGCGGACGGCTGTTCACCAGCGGTTCCTTGCTGAATGGCTTGCCGGCGTCGCTGCTGGCGTTCATTCCATCGGTCGCGCCATTTGCGTCGTTTGTCGCCGCCACGCCCGTGCCGACAACCACCCAGGGCCTGTTCGACACCAACAATGTCCGCAAGCACCAGCAGTTCAGCCAGGAAATCGAAGTCTCGGGCGACAGCGATGTGCTCGACTGGGTCGTCGGCGGCTTCTATTTCTGGGAAAAGGGTAGCGAGAACAACCCGCAGAATTCGGGCTTCGTGCTTGATACCAACCAGATCTTCACGGCCAACTTTGGCGGGCTCGGCCCGCTGTTCGTCGCCGCCAACCCGGCCCGCTATCGTCTGGTCGTGACCAACGGCCTGCTGCGTTACACCACCCGCGCTGAATCGACCGCGCTCTATGGCCAGGCGACCTACTATGTCGGCGGCCGCGATGGTCAGCTCAGCCTCACCGGCGGTCTGCGCTACACGTGGGACAACAAGTCGATCATCCGTCTGCAGACCGGTGCAACGGCGCTGGCCGTGCCCGATCAGGGCAAGGGGAACTTCAGCCGCCTGACCTGGAATGCGATGGCCCGCTATGAGTTCACCGACGATGTGTCGATGTACCTGCGCGCTGCCAGCGGCTATCGTTCCGGTGGTTTCAACGCGCCTGACACCAGCCAGGCCGGCACCAGCACGATGCTGCCCTTCGATTCCGAAACGATCGTGTCCTACGAAGCGGGGATCAAGGCCGAACTGTTCGATCGGCACCTGCGGGTGAACCTGGCCGGCTATCGCAACCGGTTCAAGAACCTGGCCGCCAACATTCCGGTCGTCACCTCGACCCCTGGCGTGTTCGGTTCGCGCATCGTCAACGTCGGCAAGGTCGATTACACTGGCTTCGAAGTCGAAGCGCGCGCGGTGATCAACGACTACCTGTCGATCGATGGGACCTTCGGTTACGTCGATGTAGACTACAAGGAGTTCAAGATCCCGACTTCCGGTGCCGTCGGCGCGCCGATCGTCGATATCGCCTCGATCGCCCGCGAAGGCTACACCTCGCGCTACACCGGCAACATTGCCGCCAACCTGCGCGTGCCGCTGAGCGACAACGGCATGACCCTCAATGCGCGGGTCGGCTACACGTATGAATCGCCGAAATACAGCTTCTCGAACACGATCTCGACGCCGTTCAACGAACAGCTGCGGTCCGATCCGAAGAAGCAGATCGATGCCCAGATCTCGATCGACGGGATTCAGGTTGCGGGCGGTGAAGCCCAGCTCATGGTTTGGGGCAAGAACCTGACCAACCGTCACGAATTCGCCCGCGGGATCGATTTCGGCGCGCTGGGCTATGCCGGCGGATACTACGCTGATCCGCGCACCTATGGCGTGACGCTGGGCCTGAAGTTCTAAGGGACTGAAGCCAGCCCGCCTGACGGGAAAACAGGGCGGGGGTGTCAGCCAGTTCGATCAGGACCGGAAGGCACCCCGCTCTTCGTTTGCTGGGCGATGATAGCCCGATTGGCCCGACATGCGGACGCACGGATGCAGCCGCCGCCAGGGGCACCCTGGTGTTCGCTCTGTTGAGTTTTCAGGCGGTCAGTCGCCGCGCCGCTTCCGCCCCGCCGCGGATCGCGCCTTCGATGTAACCCACGCCATTGCAGTCACCCACGGTCTCGACCGTGAAGCCAGCACTGCGCAGCCGGTCGGCCAGGGCGGTATCTGCCTCTGCCCCCATCGCCACGATGACATTGTCGGCCTGAACCGCCAGCAGCTCACCCGCAGCATCGGTAAATGTCACGGCATCGGCGCCGATCGCGATATCTTTCGCCCCGCCATGCAGCGCGACGCCGTGTTCCTTGAGCTCGGCCAGGATCCGCATCCGCCGGACCAGCAACAGGCCCTTCCCCAGGCGCGGGGCCGGTTCGATCACGGTTACCTTGCGGCCCCGCTCGTGCAGGAATTCGGCCAGTTCGATCCCGACCAGTTCGCCGCCAATGATTGCCAAGTGCTCGCCCAATGGCATCCAGGCCTTGGTCGCATTGCGCACGAAATCGAGGTTCGCGGTCAGCCCGGTCGCCGCGCCAACCCTGGTCGCCAGGCGGGTCATCAGTCCGGTCTTGCGCTTCAGCTCATCCGAACTCTCGCCCAGCAGCATTCGGCGCATGTCTTCACCGCTGAATACGTGGGGCAGGTCATTGCCCGGCAGTTCCGGCATGTCGCGCCGCGCGCCAGTCGCGACGATCACGGCATCGGGCGCCAGGCTGCGCAGCAGTACCTCATCCGCTGCCGTCTCGAGCCGTACGTCGATATTCGAGCGGGCCACCCGCTCGATCAGCCAGTCGAGCAGGCGCTCATTGGCCGGATAGGCGAGGGAGGCGATCCGCAGGGTACCGCCCAGACGCGCGCCCTTTTCCAACAGGGTCACCCGATTTCCGGCATCGGCCAGACGGCAGGCAGCTTCCATGCCGCCTGGGCCGCCGCCAATCACGACATATTGCTTGCCGGTGACCGTCGGCGCCACCTCCTCACATTCGAAGCCGGTCTCCGGATTGACCGCGCAGCGCAGCGGCTGGCGGACATAGGCGGTCGAGACGCAGGTGTAGCAATAGATGCAGGGCCGGATCATTTCCGGCGCATTGCCCGCCAGCTTTGCGGGCAGCGCCGGATCGGCCAGCAGCTTGCGGCCCATCGCCAGGAAATCGTACTTGCCCGCAGCAATGTGAGCGTCCGCCGCCTCGACCTCGACCCGGCCAGAGGCGATGACCGGCACTTTGACCGCCGCCTTGATCGCGGCGGCGGCGGGCACGTTGGTTTCCAGCTCGTGCGGTATGTTGGAGGCCGAGTGCAGTTTGCCCTTGCCCGTGTCGTGGTAGGCCGAAACTGTGATCGCATCGACCCCGGCGGCCTCGACCAGCCGCGCCGCCTCGATCGCCAGATCCAGCGTGATGCCGCCGTCCTTGCCGTATTCGACCGAGTCCAGCTTTACCCAGACCGGGAAGTCCGGCCCGACCGCATCGCGCACCGCCCCGATCACCCGCAGCAGCAGCCGTGCGCGGTTCTCCAGCGGGCCACCGTACTCGTCGGTGCGGCTGTTGGTCTTGGGCGACATGAATGAGGACAGCAGGTAGCCGTGGCCGCCGTGGATCTCGATCGCATCGAACCCGGCGGTCTTGGCCCGGGCGGCAGCGGCGCCGAACTGGCTGACCACCAGGTCGATATCGGCTGGTTCAAGCAGCTTGATCCGCGGCATCTTGCCAGAGAAGCCGGCCATCTCCTCGGGCAGGAAATAGTCGATGAAATCGCCCTGCATCGGCGGCGGATAACACGGTGCCCACAGCTCCTGGTCGAATGCGTCGGACGAATAGCCGGCCACCAGCCCACCGTGGTGAAGCTGGGCCGCGATCTTCGCACCGTACCGATGGACCCGCTCGGTCAAGGCCTGCAGGCCGGGCAGGAAGCGATCGTCGGAAATGGCGGTCTGGTTTGGCTGGACAGCGCCAATCGGCCAGGCGACCCCGGCGACGCCCGAGATGATCAGGCCGGCGCCGCCCTTGGCATGGGCTTCGTGATAAGCGAGCAGGCGTTCACCGACATGGCCGTCAGCTTCGGACAGGCTGACCCCCATCGCGGTCACGATGATCCGGTTGCGCAGCTCCATCGATCCGATGCGTCCTGCAGACAGCAAGTGCGCGGTGCCAGCCATGCCTTTCAACTCCTCGATCCCTTGGTGCAGCTTTGTCGCAGGTGGCCATGCGGGTCAATGCGATTCGACACTTTGCCTGGTTCGATAGTCCGCATAGTGCGAGATAATCCGGCATATGTATCGCCAAATGCGTTATAAAAGAGAATTGAAATTACGCAAACGTCGGCTGATTTGATTCCGGTCAATGTTTCGCAGCCCGTCTCCGACCTAGCCTCTGCTCGCAATCAAGGTGGAGGACCGGGATGGACATTGCAGCACTTGGCTATGTGGTCGTCCAGGCGCGCGATCCGGAGCAGTGGCGGCAGTTCGGCGAGGACGTGCTGGGCATGGCCGCGCACGATCTGCCGGGCGGGCTTGGGCTGAAGATGGACGAGCGGGCAGGGCGGGTCTTCATCGCACCGGGTGCGGCCGATTGCTATTTCGCCTCTGGCTGGGAACTGCGCAGCGAGGCAGTGTTCAAGGCTGCCTGCGATCGGCTGAAGTCGAGCGGTATCGTATTCCATGCCGGAACTGCCGAAGAAATTGCGCTCCGCCATGTCTTCGACATGGTCTGGCTGCTCGATCCTTCGGGCAATCGGCACGAGCTGGCCTGGGGCTACCAGACCGACTTCGCCCGGTTCGTATCGCCAGCAGGCGTGCCGCGCTTCGTGACCGGCGAACTTGGGCTGGGTCACATGGTCCTGCCCGCGCCCAGGATTGCCGCAACCCGGACCTTCCTGATGGAGGTGCTGGGCTTCGGCCTGTCGGACATTCTGATCCACCGCCCGGCGCCCGGCATCGCGCAGCGGATCGATTTCATGCACTGCGGCAACGGCCGCCATCATAGCCTGGCGCTGTTCGAGGGTGAGGTCCCGTCGGGCTGTGTCCACCTGATGTTCGAGGTCGACAGCCTGGACGAGGTCGGCCGCGCCTATGACCGGATGCTGGCCAGCGGCGTGCGACTGATGGCGACGCTGGGCAAGCACACCAACGATCACATGACCAGCTTCTACTTCATGTCGCCCGGCGGCTTCGCGATCGAATACGGCTTTGGCGGGCGGACGATCGACTGGGATCACCACACCGTTTTCGAAAGCACCTCGGTCAGCCTGTGGGGCCACGATTTCAGTGTTGGCTTCGGGGCCGACGAACAGGCTGCCCTGGCTGACGCAGCCTGACCATTTCAGCGGGAGAGCACCCATGCAGACTAATGCCGCCAAGACTGACCTCACCCAGACCCTGGTTGACCGGGCCCGCGCCATGCTGCCCGCGCTGCGCGAACGCGCGCAGCAGTGCGAGGACGAGTGCAAGGTGCCCGATGCGACGATCCGGGACTTCCAGGAGGCCGGCTTCTTCAAGATCCTTCAGCCGCGCCGCTGGGGCGGCTACGAGCTTGATCCGCAAAGCTTCTATGCCGTGCAGATGACGCTGGCCGAGGCCTGCATGAGCTCGGCCTGGGTGCTGGGCGTGGTCGCGGTTCACAACTGGCAGCTGGCCCTGTTCGATGCCCAGGCCCAAGCCGATGTCTGGGGCGATGATCCCACTATCCTCATCTCATCCTCCTATATGCCGCGCGCCGAAGTTACCCCGGTCGAAGGCGGCTACCGGATCAGCGGGCGCTGGGGCTTCTCATCGGGGGTCGACCATTGTCAGTGGGCTTTCCTGGGCGGGCTGGTGCCCGATCCCGAAGGCGGGCCGCCGGACTATCGCACCTTCCTTGTCCCGCGCAGTGACTTCGTCGTTGATCGGGTCTGGGACACCCTGGGCCTGCGCGGCACCGGCAGCCAGGACGTGGTGGTCAAGGACGCATTCGTTCCGGCCTATCGCACGCACCGTTCCAAGGACGGCTTCCAGACCACCAGCCCGGGGCTGAAGGTCAACGATGCGCCGCTGTACAAGCTGCCGTTCGGGCAGATCTTCGTGCGGGCGGTCTCCTCTTCGGCGATCGGGGCGCTCAAGGGCGCGCTCGATGCCTTTCGTGCCTATGGCTCGGAGCGGGTCAGCTCGAACGACTTCTCACGCACGGCCAACGATCCCGATGCCCAGCGCGTAATTGCGGAAACCGCCGCTGCGGTGGACGAGATGCAGCTGGTACTGAACCGCAACTTCGATGTGCTGATGGGCCAGGCCTCAGCCGGCGCTGAATATGACCTGGAACAGCGCCTGCTGTTCCGCTTCCAGTCGGGCCAGATCCTCGATCGCTGCGCCAATCTGATCACGCGGATGTTCTATTCCTGCGGAGCGCTGGGAATCTATCGCACAAGCCCGCTGGTCCGTGCCTTCGTCGATATTCATTCGGGCCGCACTCATGTCGCCAACAACCCCGGTTCGGTCAGCCGCAACCTCGGCGCGGTGCTGCTCGGCAATCCGAATACCGACACGTTCATCTGATCCGCGAGAGGGAGAGAAACCATGGCGAAAACTGCCGAATACGGGCTGGGCCCGCTGACCTTCCCGCGCGGCTGGTTCATGATCGCGGAAAGCGCGGAGATTGCCGACAAGCCGGTGCCGCTGCATTACTTCGGGCGTGAATTCGTGGCCTATCGCGGGGAAAGCGGGCGGGTTTACCTGGTCGACGCCTATTGCCCGCACATGCGGATCCACATCGGCCGCAATACCACCAGCTACGTGGTCAAGGATGGCGAGCAGATCCAGGGCGAATCGATCCGCTGCCCGGGTCACGGCTGGCGTTTTGGCCCGGACGGCAAGGCTGACGATATCCCCTATTCCACCCATGGCATCCCCAAGGCAGCTTGCATCAAGACCTTCCCGGTGGTCGAGCGGGCCGGCTGCATCTGGATGTGGCATGACGAGGAAGGCGGCCAGCCGAACTTCGACCTCCCGCTGTTCCCCGAATGGGACATGGAGGGCGAGGGCTGGGTCCGCTGGCGGATCGATCACCTGGGCACCCTGCCGATCCACCCGCAGGAGATTGTCGACAACATGGTCGATGTGGCGCACTTCGTGCCGGTCCACGGCAGCAAGGACATCGTCTATTTCGAGAACGAGTTTCGCGATCACCTGATCTTCCAGCGCTTCGGTGCCGGGCACCGCACCCTGGTGACCGACAGCAACGCCGACGTGCTGATCAACGACACCTGGTATACCGGCCCCGGCATCCTGCTTTCGCGGATGGAGGGCCAGCATCCTTCGATCATCATGATCTGCAACACGCCGGTCGAGGATGGCGAAGTCCGGGTGTGGTACGCGCTGATGGTAAAGGTTGGCGATGACCCCGCCGACGAGGCCGGGGTGTCGATGGCGCGGTCTTATCAGGACGTGGCGCTGGACGCTTTTGCCCAGGACTTCGAGGTCTGGAAGTACAAGGAACCGGCCCTCACCATCATGCAGATCCCCGATGACGGGCCGTTCCACAAGGAACGGATCTGGTATCGGCAATTCTACAACCCCCGCGACAAGGCTGCGGATTTCCAGCGGCGCGTGAACGGCGTCCACACCACAATCGACAAGCGGCCCGGCGCCAAGTCCAAGGCTGCGTGAGGAGGCACCTACGATGAACAATCCGGCAAATGCCACTGACGCCCGCACGGCTCCCGTGGCGGTCTGGCAGATCCTTGAAAAGCTGCGCGGGCAGGATCTGATCGACTGGCGGGTGGCCCCGCTTGATGGCCGGCCAACGCCGGCCGAGCGCGGGCTGGATATCGGCTTTCCGTTCGGCTGGTACGCGGTCGAGCAGGTTGATTTTGTCGCCACCGGGCAGGTGAAGCCGCTGCGCTATTTCGCCAAGGACCTGGCGATCTGGCGCGGCGAGGATGGCCAGGTCCGCGTGACCGACGCCTGGTGCAAGCATCTGGGTGCGCACATGGGCCACGGCGGCAAGGTTCACGGCAATCTGCTGGAATGCCCGTTCCACGCCTGGCGCTATGATGGCGAGGAAGGCGTGGTGAAAGAGATCCCCTATGCCAAGGCGATCCCCCCACAGGTCAAGCGCAAGTGCCTGCGTACCTGGCCGGTGACCGAGGCCAACGGCTGGATCTGGGTTTGGTATCATCCCGACCAGAACGTCGCGCCGATGTGGGATGTGGTGGTGCACGAGGAGTACGGCGATCCGGAGTGGACCGAGTACGATATGCACGAATGGACCGTCTACGGCTCGATCCAGAACATGGCCGAAAACGGCGTCGATGTCGCCCATTTCAAGTACATTCACGGCACGGCCGACGTACCCAAGGCCGAGCTGCGCTGGGGCGAATGGGGTCGCGGTGCCGACGTGAAGGCGCAGATGGGCACGCCCGGGGGCGTGGTCGATGGCCTGATCAGCTATGACACGATGGGCGCCGGACAAAGCTGGGTACGGTTTCGCGGCATCTCAGAGACGCTACTGGTGGCCAGCCTGGTCCCGATTGAGGAGGACGTCCTGCGGGTGCGCTATGGCTTCATGCAGCCCAAGAGCCAGGCTAGTGGCCCCGGCGCGGGTCTGGCCAAGGCGTTGATCCGTGACATCTGCAAGCAGCTCGATCAGGACAAGGTGATCTGGGACCGGATGCGGTACGAGCCCAACCCGATCATCTGCGATGGTGACGGGCCGATCCCGCAATTCCGCCAATGGTACAGCCGGTATTACGCCGCTCCGGAACGCGCGGGCGACCAGCCCGGTCTGCGCGCCGTCGGCTGATCTCCCCGGCTGGCGGCGGGAACGGGCTACGGCACTGCGCCGGGGCCCGTTCTGTGTCAGCCGGCCCAGGCCGGGTAGTCGGTATAGCCGCGTTCTTCGCCGGTATAGAGCAGCGAGTAATCCGGCTTGGCCAGCGGCGCGCCGGCGGCAACCCGCTCGACCAGGTCGGGATTGGCGATGAAGGCGCGCCCGAAACTGACAGCCTCAGCCCGGCCGGTGTCGAGCAGGGCAGCCGCGCTCTCCGCCTTCAGGTTATTGTTGGCGATGATCGGTCCGTCGAATTTGGACCGCAGGAGGCCAAGCGTGTCGCAACCGGCCAGGCCCATGTCGACGACATGGAGATAGGCCAGTCCCAACGCATTCGCCGCTTTCACAAAGGGGCCAAAGGTTGCAGCCGGATCTGACGGGTCCATTCCATTGTAGGGATTGCCGGGCGAAATGCGGAAGCCCACCCGGCCCGGCCCGATCGCATCGGCCATCGCCTGCAGGACCGCGATCGGGAAGCGGATGCGGTTCTCGACCGATCCGCCGTATTCGTCGGTGCGGTGGTTGCTGGCCGGGTTGAGGAACTGGTTGATCAGGTAGCCACTGGCGCAGTGCAGCTCCACCCCGTCCATCCCCGCCGCGACTGCATTGCGGGCAGCCTGGGCATATTCGGCAACAAGCGCCGGAATCTCGTCCCGTGTAACTGCCCGCGGGATTACACAGTCCACCGGAACGCCGTCTGGTCCGGGTACCTGGGTAAGGCAGGGCACGGCCGAGGGGGCGATGGCATCGGCATCGAACCCGCGGTTGGCCGCAACGACCACTCGCCCGCAATGCATCAGTTGCATCACGATCCGTCCACCTCTGGCATGGACCGCATCGGCAACCTTGCGCCAGCCGGCGATTTGTTCCTCGCTGTGGATGCCCGGCGTGCGCCAATAGCCTTTGCCGACTGCGCTCGGCTGCACGCCTTCGGTCACGATCAGTCCGGCGCTTGCCCGCTGAGCATAGTATTCTACCATCAGGTCGCTGGGCACGTCGCCAGGTCCGGCGCGGTCCCGCGTCATCGGGGCCATGACCACGCGGTTGGCCAGCGCAATTTCGCCCAAGGCGGTAGGGGTGAAGAGACTGTCGAGCATTCGAGTTTCGCTCCGAAATTCGGCGATTGACCACTATTTGCGTTATCCTGTAAGCAAATTTCTACGCATATCAAGGAGAGGCGGGATGAATTACGGGTTTGACGGCAAGGTTGCGCTGGTGACCGGGGCCAGCGGCGGGATCGGCCGTGCGACCGCGCTGGGTTTTGCGGCCTCTGGTGCTGCCGTTGTCGTCTCCGATGTCAACGATTCCGGGGGCGAAGAAACCGTTGCACTGATCGCGGCAGCCGGGGGCAGGGCAGTTTACCAGCGTTGCAACGTGGCCGAACCGGCCGAGGTCAAGGCGCTGGTGGCGCGCGCGGTCAGCGCGTTTGGCCGGCTCGACTTCGCGCACAACAATGCCGGCATCAACAACATGGGTGCCAACGAATATGATGATGCGGTGTGGGACCGCGCGATCGCGATCAACCTCTCGGGCGTGATGTACTGCATGCGCGAGGAGGCCGAGGTGATGCTGGCCCAGGGCAAGGGTGCGATCGTCAATACGTCCTCGATCAATGGCCTGGTCGGTAACGGCGCGCAGCCGGGCTATACCGCCACCAAGCACGGCGTGATCGGCCTGACCCGCCACGGCGCGCTGCGCTGGGCCAAGAATGGCATTCGCGTCAACGCGGTCTGCCCCGGCGTGATCGAAACCCCAATGACCGCGCCGCTGACCGCCAATCCCGACATGAAGAAGATACTGGACAACATGACCCCGATGGGGCGCATGGGTCAGGCAGAGGAGATCGCGGCGGCGGTGCTCTGGCTCTGCTCGGACCAGTCCAGCTTCGTCACCGGGCATCCGCTGGTAGTCGATGGCGGGGCAACCGCGACCTGAGACAGGGCGGCAGGATCGCAAAAAAAGGCCCGCTCCGGATTGCCGGGGCGGGCCTTTTCAGTGGAGCGCTCTATAGATCAGGCGGCGGTTTCCCACGGGGCGGTCTTGGTGCCCTTGGTGGTGTAGCGACCGTTGACGCGCTTCTGGAAAGACTCGGCCTGGGCGCGCGGGTTGTAGAACTGGCGGTACCAGATCCGCACCTTGTCGAACGGCCCATCGCCGCGCACCATCATGGGGTGCAGGCAAGGGCGCTTGTTCGACCAGATCTCGAAATCCTGGGCAAAGGCATCGACCCCGGCCTCTTCGTAGGCGCGCGCCAGGGCGACATCGTCAGCCGACGGCTCGGCATTGTCGACCTTCACCATCAGGCCGTACCAGACCTTGATCACGCCATCGTCGATCGGGGTATGGGCGATCAGCATGTGCGACGGGTTGGCCCCGACCATCACCGACTGGAGAATGCCGGGGCCAGTGTACCAAGTGTCATTGGTCATCGGCTCCCCGCCATCGGAAGCCAGGGTCTTGTGCCCGGCGGAGAGGATCTGCCGGCAGACGTGATCATCGAACGCGTTTTCGAACGAGACCATGTCGATCGAGCCATGGACCGGCTCGAGGTGGGCCTTGTCGGCCATGTTATCGACGACTTCCTGGGGGTGGCACTTGAGCTCGCCCAGTTCGCGCACGTTCCAGTTTACCCAATGCGGCGCGTCATAGCCTTCGAATGGCGGCAACTCGTATTCGGGCTCCTGGTTTTCCGGGTCGTACCAGGTCCAGAGACAGCCGGCGCGTTCCACCACCTTCCAGCTCTTGATGCAGGCCGATTTGGGCACCGGAGCAGGCGAATAGGGGATCTCGTTGACCCGGCCATCAGGTCCGAAGCGCCAGCCATGGTAAGGGCAGCGAATGTTGTCGCCCTCGACATGCTCGCCGTCCTTGACGACGTAAGAGGTGGTGTTGCGCGCCAGGTGCGTGCCCATGTGCGGGCAATAGGCTTCCAGCATGAAGACCTTGCCGCTCTGGCCGCCGCGATAGAGTACGACGTCTTCGCCGAAATAGCGCGCCGCTACCGGCGTGGTGCCGATCTCTTCGGAGCGGGCAACCATGAACCAGCCGCGCGGATAGGTGAATTCGCCGAGGCCATAGTCTGCGGTCGTGGCCATTGTCTCTCCCCTCAGGTTTGAGTCGGCAATAGCTCAAAACGCAGGGATAAGGCAAGCGCGATACGAGAATGGTGCGATTATTTGTTCTGCTCTTGAGATATGCGTAAAGTACTTGAGTGACTTTTACGCGAAATCAGTCCAGATCTTCGGCGCCAGACTGCACCTCGGTGATCCGCACGACGCGCGCATTGTACTTCAGCGTCTTTACCGCGATCGAGGTTTCGACGTGATGAACTCCGGGGATGGCCAGGATCTTGTCCGAAGCCACTTCGTGCAGGTGATCGAGCGAGTTGAACAGACAGATCGCCAGGATATTGAACCGGCCCATGGTCAACATCACGGCATTGACCTGCGAAAGTTCGGCGATCTGGCGCGCCACTTCGCGCACGTCGCTGAATTCGGCTTGAACCCCGATGAAAGCCATCCGGGCCGAATCCGCCAGACCGAAGCTGGTGATCGCGGTGAAGGAAATCAGGCCGTCCTGCTGCAATCGCTTGATCCGGCCACGCACGGTCCCTTCGGTCACGCCAAGGTCGACCGCGATCTTGCGATTGGAAACGCGGGCATCACGGGCCAGCACCTCGATCAGCTGGCGGTCGAGATCGTCAAGCTGCGGCGCGCTCATAGGTCCCCCCGCGCTTCGATTGGTGCAACGTCGAACTTGTATTTGATCACGTCGACGGCAATCGCCGGGACCATCGACCGGATGCCGCGCACCTTGGAAAACTTTTCCAGCAACAGGCCGGGCAGGTCATCGAAATCGCGCAGCACAACCAGCATGTCGATGTCGTAGCGGCCGGTCACCAGGTGCGCGGCGAAGACTTCCGGAAAGGCGGCCAGCTCGGCCGCCACCTCTGAAGCCGGGCGGCCATCAACCTCGATCGCCACTTCCATCAGCACGTTATAGCCATGGGCCGAAAAGTCCGACACGGCGACCACGCGCAACTTGTCGGCATCCTCCATGCGGCGGATCCGCGCGGAAACGGTTGCCGCTGTAAGCCCCAGCACATTGGCGATCTGTTGATTGGTGGCGCGGCCGTTCAGCCGCAGCTGCTCGACAATCGCGCGGTCGATATCGTCGATCGGGAAATCATCACTCATCGTGCCGGAACAACCCCCATTTCCTTGCCAGGTCAACCGTCCGGACCATCCTGGGCCCGTTCAATCCACCGCTGCGAACCCCTGCAGTTCCTTACCCAGCATGCTTGCACTGAATGGCCGCACCCGGCGGGTTTCGACCCACAGCACTTCCAGCGCGCGTTCGGCGAACTTCCACGCACCGTCTTCGATCGCATAGCGGTTGTGGTAGCGCATGGCAAAGTCCAGCAGCGGCAGCTCCGCCGAACCCGGTTCCGCCCGCAGGACATGGCTTGCCACCCCGGTTGTCAGCCCGGTTACGGTGCCGTCGGGCGCGATCTCAAAGGTCTGGTTGAAGACGTTGTGCATGGTCCGCCCAAAGCTGGCGCTGACCTCTGCGATCATCTTGTCCCAGCCCGCCGGACCGGCGTAGCGCGCTCCGCTTTGCCCGTGGCCGCGGATCACGCCATCCCGGATGAAGATCGATCCCAGCATCGCCGCATCGCGGTTATCGACGGCGAGGCCATAGCGCATCGCCAGGTCATGCAATTCCTGCGGGGCGGTGTAGGGCGCGGTCGGGGCCATGCCCGCTACCCGGCTTCGGCCAGGCGGACGCGGTCATCCTCAACCCGTCCGGCGGCGAGCAGGGCAAACAACGCGGCGATGAACCCGGCCGGCACAACTGCGGTCATGGCCAGCTTCAGCGACTGTGCATCATCGCCGAGCGCCTGGCTCAGCGCGCCGGTTGCCCAGGGGCCAACGAAGTAGCCCAGCAGGGTGATGAAGGCGATGAACAGGGCTGTGGCGCTGGCGCGGTAGCTGGCTGGCAACATGTGTTGCAGCCCGGCGTAGAGCCCCACCGACCACCCGCCGCCCAGCAGTCCGCAGGGGATCGCCACCAGCATTGCCAATTCAAAGCTGGGTGCCCAGACCGCCACCAGCACCAGGGCCGTAGCAGACAGCAAGGCCAGTCCGGAAAGCCGCACCGGCCAGACCCGGCCCCGCCGCGAAAGCCGGTCGGACAAGGCCCCGAAAGCCAGCATCCCGCACAGTCCGGCCAGGCCGAAGTTCAGCGCGAAGGCGGTCTTGGCCGCCACCGGATCGAGATCGAAACTGCGAGCGAACAGTTCCGGCCCCCAAAAGCCGAAGGTCACGCCGGAAAGGGTGCCGAAGCCGAAGCCCAGCGCCATCATCACATAGCCGGGGCTGCGCAGCAGCAGGCCGATCAATTGCCCGAACGGAATCTCCGCCACCGCCTGCGCGCCGGCGGCGAGAACGCGGGGCGGTTCGCGTACCAGCAGCAGCGCGATGAAGCCCAGCGCTGCGCCTGGCAGGCCAACTGCGAAGAACGTGGCCCGCCAGCCGATCTCAGCGGCCAGCGCCGGTCCGCCGGCCTGCCCGGCTATCTGGCCGAAATAGGTCGCCAGCCCCAGGATCGCAAAGGCCAGGCCCCGCCGCTCGGGCTTGAAGTAGTCGGTCAGCAGCGAATAGGCCGGTGCGACAAAGGCTGCCTCGCCCACCCCCACGCCGATCCGTGCCAGCCCGAGCGAAACCGGCCCGTTGGCCAACCCGGTCGCAGCCGTGGCCAGGCTCCACATGACGCAACCTGCGGCAATGATCCGGATCCTGGATCCCCGGTCAGCCATCCGCGCGAAAGGCACGCCCATCAGCACATAGAGCACGACGAAGGCCGGGCCCATAAGCAGGCCGATCATCCCGTCGCCAATATCGAATTCCTGCTTGATCGGGCCGATCAGCCCGGTCAGCAGATAGCGGTCGGCAAAGTTGAAGATGTAGATGACCAGCAGGGTGGCCAGCACCACCCAGGGGTTCGACAGGCGGGGTGCGGTGCTTTCCATCAGTCGCGCTTGATCATGCCGCCGTTGACATGCCAGACCTGCCCGTTGACCCAGGCCCCGTCATCCGAGGCGAGGAAGGCCACGGCGGCGGCAATGTCCTCGGGTTCACCAAGGCGGGTGTGCGGCACGGTCTTGAGCGCGCCGGCCACATAGTCGGCGGTCAGATGCTGCTTGACCGCCTCGGTCAGCACCACGCCAGGGCAGATCCCGTTGGAGCGGATGCCCTTTTTGCCATACTTGGCGGCAACATGGCGGACCAGCGCGTGGATCGCGTTCTTGGTCATCGGATAGGCCACCTGAAAGACATTCCCTCCGATTGCCGCGCCCGACGAGGTATAGATCATCGCCCCGCCGCCGCGCTCCAGCATCACCGGCAGTGCGGCCTGGGTGGCGAACATGTGGCTCTTGGTGTTGATCGCGAAGGACCGGTCGAGCACCTCTTCGGGGCAGTTGAGCGCGTCGATATCGCCCTCGGTGCCGCCGGCCAGGTTCGAATGGTAGAAATCCAGCGCGCCGAACTCATCCAGCGCGGCTTGAACAATCGCGGCTTGCGAGGCGGCCTTGGTCCCGTCGAGGTAGACGCCGATCGCCCGGCCGCCGGCGGCGCAGATCGCTTCGGCGGTTTCCTTGGCCCATTCCTCGGTAATATCACCGATCACCACCGCAGCGCCTTCTTCGGCCAGCCGCCGCGCTGTCGCCGCGCCGATTCCGCGACCACCTCCGGCGACCACACCGACCTTGCCATTCAAACCGCGCATTTCATCCTCCAAAAATTATTGCCCCGCGTTGACCGGCCGTCAAACTCGCGGCCGGCGATCGAACCAGGGTGCGGCCTTCTCAAGCTGCGCAGCCAGGCGATAGAGCAGCGCCTCTTCCCCAAACCGGCCGGTGAACATCACCCCGATCGGCAGGCCCGCCCGTGATTGGCCAAGCGGGACCGACATGCTGGGCTGCCCGGTGAGGTTGGCCATCTGCGCAAACGGCGAGAAGACGGCGACCCGCTGCCCCCATTGCTGGAAATCGCAATCGGGCGTCAGGTTGATCCGGCCAAGCGGGAGCGGCGGTGCGGCCAGAGTCGGCGCCAGGATGACATCGAACCGCTCCATGAACTGTCCGACCGAGATGGCGAGCGTCTGCAACGTATTGTTGGCCCGGGCATAGTCCATGCCTGACACGGTCTGACCAAAGCCCAGGAAGGCCAGCGTGATCGGCTCCAGCATCTCCGGCCCGGGGGCAATCCCCGTTGCCTTGCCGCGGTCGATCAGGTCGGCCGCAATGGCTGGCGCCATGATCTGGAAGGCAGCAAGGCCGACCGCGCCGACATCCCACTTGGGCTGGGCGATCTCGACGTGATGGCCCAGGCTTTCGCACAGCCGCGCAGCCGCTTCGGCCGCGGCACGGCATTCCGGATCAACCGGGCTGCCAGCAGGCGCATCCAGCATCAAGGCAATACGCAGCTTGCCCGGGTGCTTGCCGACCTGGGCCAGGAATCCTTCCGCCGGTGCCGGCGCGCCATAGCGTGAGCCGGGCTCCGCACCGTGGGTCGCATCCAGAATGGCGGCGCTGTCGCGCACCGACCAGCTGACTGCGTGGTGGGTGGAAAGGCCGCCCCAGCCTTCGGTCCGCAGCGGGCCCATCGGCACCCGGCCGCGGCTGGGCTTGAGCCCGAACAGGCCGCAGCAGGATGCCGGGATGCGGATCGACCCGCCCCCATCCGTGGCGTGGGCGGCTGGCAGGACACCGGCCGCGACCGCCGCCGCCGCACCGCCCGACGAGCCGCCAGCAATCCGGGCTGGATCCCAGGGATTGCGGGTGTCGCCGGTCAGCTTGTTCTCGGTTGTTCCGGTCAGGCCCAGTTCCGGTGTGGTGGTCTTGCCGAATACGACGAAGCCCGCGCGCTCTGCCCGCTTGACCAGCTCCGAGGTCACCGATGCCCGGAAGCCCTTGTAGAACCGGCTGCCGCCTTCGGTCAGTTCGCCGGCGATATTGGTATTGAGGTCCTTCAGGAGCCAAGGCACGCCCGTAAACGGGCCCTTTGGCAGGCCGCTCGCAATGGCTTTGCGGGCATGATCGTAATGGCGCTGCGCGATGAAGTTGAAGCGCGGGTTGAGCGCTTCGGTCCGGGCAATCGCCGCATCGAGCAGTTCGCTGGGGGACACCTGGCGCTTGCGCACCAGTTCGGCCAGTCCAAGCGCATCACGGCTGGAGAGCAGGGCTTCAATCCCCCCGACGCTTGCCTTGCCGGCCATAGCTTTTGCTCCTCCTGCCGCCGAGACAGCTATTGCTGCAGCGCCGCCTGCGACCACTTCGCGCCGGGTTGCCACCTTATCCGGCCGACCGCTGCGATGAGGGCACACCATCACCTGCCGCGTAGAAGCGCGAATAGAACTTGCGGAAATGCGGGATCGGGCCGTCGCCATCGCAGATGATCGGGTTAGGCTCGTAGCGCATCCGGTCCCACACGACCTTGTCCTGGTCGAGCTGCTTGTTGACGTCCTTGATGATGGCGCGGGCCAGGCCGGCCATCGGCCCTTCGGTTTGTTCCTTGGGCTGGGTGTAGCAATAGATTACCTGCAGTTCGTCCAGTTCCACCGGGATGATGCAGGCAACCAGCAGTGTCTCGCAGATGCCGGTAAAGCGGACCCAGGCCTGGCCCGGGCCCATCGAATTGCTGGTGATCGCACCGTCGACCATGCCCTTGGGCGTGCCCATCTTGGCGCGGACAATGCCGCAGCGGTCCCATTCGCCCCACGACAGTTCGGAGCTCGGCAGTTCGGCCGTGCCGTGGATGTACTTGAAGTGGGCAAAATCGACGCCGTTTTCGGCCATGTTCTGGAGCGAACCGAAGATCCGCCACTCAACCACGTCATAGGCCGTCCAGTTCGGATCGCTGGCTTCCGGCAGGTGCACCACTTCGTAAAGCGGGGCCGCGTCTTCCGGGTGGTACCAGACCCACAGCCACTGGTTGGCTTCGCGGATATGCCAGGTGCGGGTGCACTTGCGCTTGACCTGCGGGGGGACCGCCTTGGCATAGGGGATCTCCTTGACCACGCCTTCCTCGCCATCATAGCGCCAGGCGTGGAACGGGCATTCCAGCAGGTTGCCGGCCACCTTGCCGCCATGGCCCAGATGGGCGCCCAGGTGCTTGCAATAGGCATCGATCATCCGGACCTGACCATCCTCGCCGCGCCAGACCGCCAGATCGCGGGCGAAATAGCGCGCTGGCTTGACCTCGCCCACGGCCAGGTCCTTCGCCAGCATGAAGGGGTACCAGCCGAACGGGAAGCCGATGTCGAGGTTGCGCTGCTCCGGGCTGGGGCGGTTGGCGATCGGCGCGACGCGCCAGGCCTCGCGCTCTTCCTTCGTCATCTTCTCTAGCACCTGCCACACGGCCACTGGGGCAGTGCGGGCGTCGGTTGCGGCTTCGGTCATGTCATTCTCCCCGGGGAACCGGTCTTGTTGTCGTCGTGATGGTCAGAGCTTGAAGACGCGCTCGGCGTTCTGGCGCAGGAACTTGGGCCAGACCTCGTCCTTGAAGGGCACATGCTCCATGTCGGACATGATCCGCTCAAGGCTCAGCCCCATCGGGAAATAGCCCGCGTAGATGATCTTCTCAGCACCGCGGGTATTGGCGTAATCGATGATCGCCTTGGGGTAGTGCTTGGGCGCAAAGGCGCTGGTCGAATAATAGAGGTTCGGCCACTTCAGCATCAACTTGACCGCCAGGTCCTGCCACGGCTCGGCGCCGTGGCGCATCACGATCTTCAGATCCGGGAAGAACCAGCAGACCTCGTCGAGATGCTCGACCTTCTGGGTCTCCATCGGGATGCGCGGCCCCGGAATGCCGACGTTGAGGCAGATCGGAATGTCCAGCTCTACCGCGCAGGCATAAAGCGGGAACATGTACTTGTGGTTGATCGCCACCTGGGGGAGGGTGCCGGCCGGAAACACGCTGATCGCGGACAGGCCAACTTCGGCATGGATCCGCTTGATCCGCCGCACTTCTTCCATCCCCTTGTTCGGATCGCAGGGCAGATCGAAGAAGAAGCGTTCGCCGTAGAGCTCCTTGGCGCGGCGCGAGGTTTCGTTCTCGTTCCAGCCAACCAGCGCCTTGGCGATGCCGTGCTGGTCCATCTGCTCGACGGTCCATTTGACATAGTCGTCGGCATGCCCGGTCTGCGGCACATCCTTGAACATGTACTGCGCCGGCATCGAGAACTGCTGCAGCGTTTGCGCGTCCTTGATCAGCGGGCGGAAGGCGGTGAACCAGTCCGAGCGATCCTCGGCCTCGGGAATGCCGAGCATGCAGTCGATAATGCCGATATCCTTGGGCATGCCCATGTCATTGTTCTCCGGATGATTCGTGCCAGGCCGCACGCAGTGCCGCCTTGTTGACCTTGCCCACATCGTTGCGCGGCAGGGGTTCGGAAATGATCGCGACTTTG
Organism: Sphingomonadaceae bacterium; assembly: GCA_965284665.1. GTDB lineage: Bacteria > Pseudomonadota > Alphaproteobacteria > Sphingomonadales > Sphingomonadaceae > Novosphingobium. The sequence goes on from OZ260108.1 coordinate 1,173,760, forward strand.
CCCGGCGCCTTGTAGCGGGCGAGCCGCTCGCCGACCCAGTCCTTGACCGCCTGTTCGTCCATTCCATCGCCTTTGACCACGGCGACCAGCAGTTCGCCCAGGCGTTCGTCGGGTACGCCGAAAGCGGCACATTCGCTCACGCCCGGCATTTCGCCCATGACGCGTTCGACCTCGGCGCAATAGATGTTCTCACCGCCGGAAATGACCATGTCCTTCACCCGGTCGACGATGAAGATATAGCCTTCCGGATCGACATAGCCGACGTCGCCGGTGCGCAGCCAGCCATCCTTGGTAAAGGCGGCGGCGGTTTCTTCGGGCCGGTTCCAGTAGCCAGCCATGACCATCGCGCCCTTGAGCTGGATCTCGCCGCTCTGGCCGGTTGGCATGACCGTGCCGTTGGGCGCGACGATCCGTACCTGCGCCAGCGGCAGGACCCGTCCGGCCGAGGAACGATTGCGGATGAAGTCTTCGCCTACGGCCTGGGCCAAGGATCCTGAAGCTTCGGTCATGCCATAGCCGGTGCCCATCACCGCCTGGGGGCAGACCGCGCGAATCTCGTCCAGCAGGTTGACCGGAAGCGCTTGCCCGCCCGAGGCAATGTTGCGGAGCGAGGACAGGTCGGCATCACCGAGCCGGGCGCGGTGGAGCATGTCCCACAGCATGGTCGGCACGGCCGAAAACATGGTGATCTTTTCCGCCTCGATCAGCCGCACGGCTTCCTGTGCGTCCCAGCGGCGCATGATCACCACCTTCGATCCGGCAAACAGCGGGGAAAGGAAGGCGGCCCCAAGTCCGGAGATATGGAACAGCGGATAGACCAGCAGCACCGACTGCTGCGGCAGGCTGGCCATCAGCGTTTCGGCCGGAATGCCATGCGCCTTGGCCATGTTGTGCAGCACCATGACGCCGGACAGCTGCATCAGCATCAGTCCGGTGATCAGGCTGCGATGGGTCAGTACCGCGCCCTTGACCCGGCCGGTCGTGCCGGAAGTGAACAGGATTGCGGCGGGATCGAGCGGCTGGGCCAAGCCGGGATCGGGGAGGGCTGCGGCGGAACGGCGTTCGATCTCCTGCTCGTCGAACGGCTTGGTCAGGTCCAGCATCCGGCCCTGGTAGCCGCCTTCGCGGATCAACGCGGCGCGGCGGCTATCGGCCAGGACCAGCGCCGGGGTCACGTCGTCGATCATCGCCACCAGCTCGGCTGGAGAGCCGCGGCTGTTGAGCAGGGCGGCGATCCCACCGGCCTTGATCACGGCCATGAAGGCAACGATCCATTCAGCGCGGTTGCGCATGCAGATCGCTACCCGATCGCCGCGCCGGATCTGGAGCATCGGCACCAGCTGGTCGCGCCAGGCAAAGACCTGTTCGAAGGTCAGCCGTCGTTCGGCCCCGTCGGAGGAGAAGTCGACCAGGAAAGTCTTGTCGCCATGCCGGCGGGCATGATCGATCATCAGCGCCAGGTCCGGTGCGGCGTTGGCAAACTGCAGCAGGCCCTCGCGCTCGGTCAGTTCGAACGGTGTGCCGGGCCCGGTAACGGCGGCAAAGACGGGATCGACCTGGCTCATTGTGCTCCTGCCGCCACTTCGGTGGCCCAGCGATAGTCCTGCTTGCCTGCGGGCGAACGCTTCACCTCATCGACCCAGATCAGCGACTTGGGCACCTTGTAGCCTGCCAGCCGCTCCGCAAGGAAAGACTTCACGTCGTCAAAGGCGGGCCTGGCAATTCCGGGCCGGCCGGAGACCACACCAATCACGCGCTGACCCCAGCGCTCGTCAGGTTGACCGGCGACAACCGCATCGAAAATTGCCGGATGGGCGCGCAGAACCTCTTCCACTTCCTCGGGAAAGACCTTTTCACCGCCGGTGTTGATGCAGGTGGAACCGCGGCCGAACACGGTGATCATTCCGTCTTCGTCGCGCCGCGCGGCATCGCCGGATACGGCCCAGAGCGTGCCATCGATGGTGACGAAGGTCTCGGCCGTCTTCACCGGATCGTTGTAGTAGCCGACGGGTGTATTGCCGGTGCGGGCCACGAAACCGGTCTCACCAATTGCCGCAATCCGGCCGTCGATCACCACTTGCTGGAATTCGTTGGCCGGCAGGCGCATGACGCCTTCGTCGGACTTTTCCGCCATGCCGGACATGCCGGTTTCTGAAGAGCCCATCCCATCGGTGATGTTGGCGCTGGGGACCAGGGCCTTGAGATCATCCTTGAGATGCTGCGAGAATACGGCGCCGCCCGAACCCAGGTTGACCACGGCTGAAAGGTTCCAGCGCCCGGGATTGGCACGCAGCGCATCGCGCAGCGGTGTCGCCATGGCATCGCCGACAAACTGGATCATGTTGGCGCCTTCGCGCTCGGCAATATCGAACACCCGTTCGGGATCGAAGACGTGGCCTTCGTCGAGCACGATCGTCACGCCGTTAAGCAGCCCGCTCCACAGCGCCCACATCGCCGCCATGTGCATCAACGGGGCAAGCGGAAACATCTTCAGCGGATAGCCATCGCGGGCGCGGCTCTCGATGTCCTCGGGCTTGGTGATCGGCCCATGCGGATTGAAATAGCCGGCCCCGCCGGCGCAGGCGAAGACGAAGGCCCGGTGCGGCCACATCACCCCCTTGGGCATGCCGGTGGTGCCGCCGGTGTAGCACAGCAGATAGTCTTCCTCGCTGCGCTCCCACGGGCCGCCCGGCTCGTGCGCCAGCAGTTCGGCATAAGGGACCGATCCGGAAATATCCGCGCCGGAGCCATCCTCCACCGCGACCGTCAGCTTCAGCGTCGGCACGTCGCCGCGTACTTCGCGGATGATCGGTGAGAATTCTGCGCCGTGAATGATCGCCACACTGTCGGCATTGGCGAACAGGTAGCGCAGCTCTTCGGCGCGGTAGCGATAGTTCACGTTATAGGGCACCGCGCCCAGCTTGCAGGCCGCAATGAAGGCTTCCAGATAAGCGGGGCAGTTGTAGAGGTAGAGCCCCACCGGATCCCCTTGCCCGACGCCGCGTGCGGCCAGGCCCGCGGCCAGGCGGTCGCAGCGGTCGTCCAGTTCCGCAAAGGTCAGCCGCTCGTTCGCGCCAATCAGCGCGATCCGGTCCGGGACCGTCCGCGCGACCGTCTCGAACAGATCAGCAAGGTGGAACCGGCTTGTCATGTCAGTAGACGGCGGCCGGGTTCTTCGGGCGCGGACTGCCAAGCATTTCGCGGTAGCTCGGCTTCTCGCGCCCGCGGTCGGTCACGCCCAATTCCTTGGCAATTTCCGCGCCGATCAGGGTCTGGCCCGAGAGCTCGTCGCGGTTCGGCGCCTTGGCGATGGCATCGATGATGTGCGCGGTGAACTCCGGATTCTCGGCTGCGTCGATGAAACCCTCGTACTGTTCGGGATTGGTCTTCTGGGCGATCAGTGAGCGCTCTGTGACCAGCGGTCCCATCCAGATCGAAACCGCAATCACCCCGGTGCCGCGCAGGTCGTGTTCCATGTCGTGGGCGAATTTGTCGACCCCGGCCTTCTGCGCGCCATAGGCGGGGCCGTGCATGTAGCACGAGCCACCGAACGACGAACCGAAGGCAATCGTACCGGAGCCTTGCTTCACCATCATCCGAGCTGCATGCCAGCTGGCCACATAGGCTGAGCGCAGGCCGACATCGAGGATCTTCACCGCATCCAGGTCCTTTTCCCAGAATGGCATTTTCTCGATCAGCTGATGGTGGATGTAAGTAGCATTGTTGACCAGCACGTCGAGCCGGCCCTGTTCGCGTTCGATCTGCGCAAACAGCGCGGCGACCTGGGCATCATCGGAATGGTCGCACATCACGGCAATGCCCTTGCCGCCGGCCGCGGTCACTTCGGCGGCGGTTTCGACGACCGTGCCGGGCAGGACGGAGCCGTCCCAGCCCTTGGCATCGCCGGGGGCAACGGTGCGGCCGGTGACATAGACGGTATAGCCCAGCTCACCAAAGCCGCGGGCAATCCCGCGACCCGCGCCGCGGCTGGCGCCGGTGACGAGTGCTACCTTAGTCGTCATCCCAACCTCTCCCATGATTCGACGCATTAATGCGTTTCGACGCGCTTATAGCGCCGTTTTGCGGATTTCAAACAGTATTTAGTTACGCAAAATGCGCCGGTTCGGGCAAAACGCTTGGGCTTCGCGTGAAAGACGGCCTCAGGCAGTGTATTGCCCGGTCGGGATCACGTCGATGGTCCCGCGCTCGATGAAGCGGTCGCAGCTTTCCATCATGCGATCAAGGTTGGCCTTGAACCTGGCCGGATCACCGACTGCGTCGAAGAAGACCGAGGGATCGGTCAGGGCCGCCTCGGGAAAGCACTCCTCAACGATGGCCACATAGGGCGGCGCATTGTCGGTGAGCGGGCGGACGACGAGGTTCTGGACATATTCGAAGTTGGCCTGGGTCTCGATCGCCACTTGGGTATGGCGATCCTGCCAGAGCGCGAGCCATTCACCGTGCGACAGGCGCTCGGGCAGGGTCAGGAAAGCCAGTTGGGCCCAACCGGCCGTGCGTTGGCCGGGCGCGGCAGGATGCGCTGAGTTGGCAATGATGGTTGATTCCGCCACGATCCAGCCGTGCCACTGGTCAGCGGCGGCCGAGAGGGCTGCGTCGATCCCGCCGCGCAGCAGGCGGTTGGCCGAGGGTAACCAGAATTGCACGACGGCATCGTGCTGCCGGGCGCCACGCGACTGGCGCAGGTGCGCGCCGGCCGCGCTGATCGCATCCTCCAGGTTGAGCCGGATGTTGCTGGCCCCGGCGGCAGCCAAGGCTTTTGGCAGCCGCGTCAGCAGTCCGGCATTGAACGCGGCCCGGTCAGTACCGTCCGCAGACCAGAGCAGGGCGATGACCTTTTCCATCCGCCGGTCAGTCGAAGTTGGCTTGCCCGCCATCAAGCGGGATGGTTGCGCCAGTCAGGTAGGCCATGTCCGATGAACACAATGCCGCGACAGCGCGGCCGATATCCACTTCCAGCTTGCCGATCCGGCCGAGCGGGATCGTGCGGAAGAAGGCCTCAGCCTCTTCCGGATTGTTGGCGATCCACCATTTCAGGCCGGGGCTTTCGGCATGGGGCGCGATTGTCAGGACGCGAATACCCTGCCGGCCCCATTCCGCAGCTGCCGCGCGGGTCAGCACCCGGGTTGCCTGCTTGACCGCGCCATAGGCGCCGTAGCCGGTCATGTCCCAGCGGATCCCGGCCGAGGAGGCGAGGTTGACGATCACCCCGCCGCCGCGTGCCACCATGTGCGGGTGGGCCAGCTTCATCAGCCGGAAGCTGGCCAGCGGCCCGGACTCGAATCCGGCCAGGAAAGCTTCGTCGCTGACATCCAGCAGTTTGCCGTTGGGCACTTCCTGGGCATTGTTGACCAGGATATCGAGCCCGCCGAACCGCGCGACGGTCTGCGCCACCATGTCGGCCAGGCTGACGGCGTCCTTGACGTTCCCGGCAATCGCCAGGGCATCGCCGCCACGCTCGGCGATCAGGCCGCAGGTTGTCTCCAGCTTGGCCAGGGTGCGGCCGGTTACCGCCACTTTCGCGCCGGCTGCTGCCAGCGCCAGGGCGATTCCCTGTCCGACCCCTTGCCCGGCACCCGTTACCAGTGCCACTTTACCGGAAAGATCGGTCATGCGTGTTCCTTACCCGAAAGATTCGTAATTGTTGGTCAGTTTGATTACGCATTAGGTTGACAGAAAGCGCATAGCTGCGTCAATTGCGTTTCTTTGGAATCCCCTGCGCCGTGCTGCGCGCAAGACGAAACACAGGAGAGGGCATGAGCCAGGATCTGACCGGCAAGGTCGCCATTGTCACCGGCGGAAGCGACGGCATCGGGCTGGCCACCGCTGCCTTGCTGGCGCGCCGCGGAGCCCAGGTTGTAATCTGTGGCCGACGCCAGGAATTGCTCGACAGCGCCAGGGCGCAGATTGCCGGCGAGGGTGGCAAGGTCGAGGCTGTGCAGCTGGATGTGACCGATTTCCCGGCCTTCGAGGCGCTGATCGAGGATGTCGCCGCCCGCCATGGCCGGCTCGACATGCTGGTCAACAATGCCATGTCGACTCACTATGCGCCGATCAGCCGATTGAAGCTGGAGCATTGGCGCAAGGACTTCGCAGTCAATGCCGATGCCGTCTTTGTCGGCACCAAGGCGGCGATGAAGGTCATGGCGGCGCAGGGGAAGGGCTCGATCGTCAACATCTCGTCGACCACGGCGATCCGGGCAATGGCCAACTATTCAAGCTATTCGGCTTCCAAGGCGGCGCTGATCCAGTTCACGGCCGTTGCGGCGATGGAAGGCGCGCGGCAGGGTATCCGGGTCAACGCGATCATACCGGGCCAGGTCAATACGGCCGCCACGCTCGATTTCGCGACCAAGGCGCCGGAACTGGCGGCGAAGACTGCCGAGGCAATCCCGATGGGTCGCGGCGGCCAGCCGGAAGAACTGGCCGAAGCGATCGTCTTCATGCTGTCCGATGCTGCCAGCTATATCACCGGCGTCGCGCTGCCGGTCGATGGCGGCAAGTCGGCCCAGCTGTACATTCCGTCCTGAGCTGCGGGAGCACGAAGATGAGCACTGGCTGGGACGCGGAAGTCGATGTTCTTGTCGTCGGATCGGGGGCGGGGGGCATGCTCTCGGCGCTTGTTGCGGCGAGGAACCATGCCGATGTGCTGATCGTCGAGAAAGAGAAGCTGTGGGGCGGTACCTCCGCCACCTCTGGCGCAGGAATCTGGATACCGGCCAGCGACCAGGCTGCGGCAGCTGGCTTCCACGACAGTGTCGATGATGCCTTCAAGTATGTCCGGGCCCTGTCGGCCGACAACGTGCCCGACGAGAACATCCGCGCCTATGTTGAGAACGCGGCCAAGATGCTGCGCTGGATGGGTGCCAATACCGAGATCGAGTACCACGCCTTTCCCTATCCCGATTACCACGCCGAGAACCCCGGCGGATCACCCACCGGCTATCGCACCCACATGCCGCTGCCATTGGACGGGCGCAGGCTCGGCAAGGACGTGCGGACCTTGCGCTTTGCCTCGCCCGCGGCGTCGCTGTTCGGCTATCTCAACTGGCATTTCGACGAGACCTATATCCTGCTGTTCCGCGCCAAGGGCTGGCCGTGGCATCTTGCCAAGAGCCTGATGCGCTACTGGTTGGACTGGCCGTTCCGTTTCACCTCCCGCAAGGACCGCCGCCTGACGCTGGGCAATGCCTTGGCCGGCGGGCTGCGGCTGGCGCTGAACGAGGCAAGGGTGCCGCTGTGGCTGAACAGCGGGCTTGAGGAGCTGATCAAGGAAGATGGCAAGGTCGTCGGCGCCGTGGTGCGCCGCGATGGCAGGCCAATCCGGATCCACGCGCGCAAGGGCGTGGTGCTGGCAGCCGGCGGGTTCGACAAGAACCAGGCCATGCGCGATGCCCATGCGCCGCTCTATCCCAATGCGCTCTATTCGGGCGGGACCAGCGGCAATACCGGCGATGCGATCCGCGCCGGACAGGCGCTGGGCGCCGAAACGATGAACCTGCAATCGACCTGGGCCGCGCCAGTGTTCTACGTGCCGGGCGAGGACCGCGGCCGGCTCTGCACGATCGAGCGGGCACTGCCTGGCTGCATGATGGTCAGTCAGCAGGGCACCCGCTATCTCAACGAAGCGGCGTCCTATCACATCGTCGGCCAGCAAATGGCCCGGCGGCAGCGTGAGCATGGCGATGCCAGCCCCAGCTGGTTCGTGTTCGATCACACCTATCGCCATTCCTATCCCGTGGGGCCGGTCTATCCGCTAGTGCCGGACTGGGCGCAGAATGGCATGGTCAAGACCATCCTCAAGAAGGGCAGGACGATCGCCGAACTGGCCGAGCAGATGGGGGTTGATCCGGCACAGCTCGAAGCGACAGTCAGCCGCTTCAATGCCAATGCCGCCAAGGGCGAAGACCCCGATTTCCATCGCGGCGAAGCAGCCTATGACAAGATGTATGGCGATCCCCGGATTGCCCCCAATCCGTGCCTGCGTCCGCTCAACAAGGGCCCGTTCTATGCCATGCCGATCTACCCTGGCGACATCGGCACCAATGGTGGCCTGAAGACCGATGCCCTGGCCCGCGTGCTGGATGCCGGCGGCAAACCGATCGGTGGGCTCTATGCGATCGGCAACAGCGCTGCTTCCGCCATGGGTGAGAGCTATCCAGGCGCCGGTGTGACGATCGGCCCGGCGCTGACCTTCGGCTATATCGCCGCCAACCACCTGACCGGAAGCAACGCGGCATGAGCGGGCGGCTGGCCGGTCGCGCGGCAATCGTGACCGGCGCAGGCCGGGGGATTGGCGCGGCGATCGTCCGGCGCTTGATGGAAGAAGGTGCGCAGGTTGCCGCGCTCGATCTGGATCAGGCCCAGGCTGCCAGCAGCGGCGCGGCGCTGGCGCTGGCCTGCAATGTCGCCGATTCCACCTCGGTCGTTGCTGCGGTCAAGGCCGCGCGCGCGGCGTTTGGGCGGCTGGACATTGCAGTCAACAACGCCGGTATCGGCAAGGCTGCGCATGACGGTTCTGACGAGTTCTATGCCAGCATGGCCCAGCGCAACGCCGAACTGGCCGAACAGGGTAGTTCGACTACGATCGTCGACCAGGTGATCCACATGGAAGACGATGGCTGGGCCGGGGTCCTGGCGGTCAATCTCAACGGCACGTTCTATGTCTGCCGCGAATTCGCGCGGGTGCTGGCACAGGATGGCAATCCGGGCGCGATCATCAACCTCAGCTCCACCAGCGCCCAGTCGGGCGAGGGCAGCGCTCACTATTGCGCCAGCAAGGCTGCCGTGATCGGGTTGACCCGCCAGCTGGCGCGCGAACTGGCGCCGCGCCGGATCCGGGTCAACGCGGTGGCACCCGGACCGACCAACACGCCGATCATGCAGGGCATTCCGGACGAATGGATTGCCTCGATGGAAGCGGCAATCCCGCTCGGCCGCATGGCTGATCCGGCCGAGATTGCGGCCACTGTTGCCTTCCTGGCCAGCGATGACGCCAGTTACGTCAATGGTTCGGTGCTCGTCGCCAATGGGGCGAGCTACTACTTCTAGTCTGCCCGCACTTTGACCTTGGGCGGGGCGGCACCGCGCCGCATCGTCTCCAGGAACTTTTCGAGCGGTGCGGGGTCCGGCACCGGGCCGCCATGATCGCCCGCGCGCGCCCAGAACTCGGCATAGCTGGGGAACAGCTTGTGGAAGCTGCCTTCCACCCACTCGGTCCCCGGCCAGCGCATCTTGTTGTCGCCAATCGGCGGCTTGTTGAGGTCCGTCGCATACCAATAGAGCGGGAGGCGCCGGGCGAAGAACCAGCGGCCGTCCTGGCGTATATAATCGTCGACGTACATCATCTGCATGATGACCCACTCATCGCCGGTCTCGTGCTCGTTCTTCGAATAGACGACACCATGCGCGTGGTCCGGATCGTCGAATTCGATCACGTGCCCGCCGATGTGGTGCGAGGTGCCGGTAAAGGGTGATCTCAGCGTGCGGTCCATATAGGCACGCAGCGCCTGGCGGCCGCTCGCATCCTTGCCAACCCGGACATCGGCCGGGAATAGCGAGACCATCGCGTCCATATCGCGCATGTCGAGCGCCAGGGCATATTTGGCCGGGAGCTGGCGGATCGCGTCGAGCGATTCGAGGCGGTCGATGCGGGCTTCAAGGTCGGTCATGGTCATGGCTCTCGTGGTGATCACTGCATCGTTACCCGCACCGGCAGGCGCTTCAGCCCCCCGGTGTGGTTGGTCTTGACCCATTCGGGCTCGCCAGCAAGCTCGATCGTCGCGACGCGCGCGGCAATCTCGGCGAACAGGGCCTCCAGCTCCATCTCGGCCAGGATCCGGCCAAGACAGTGGTGCGCACCATAGCCGAAGCCAAGGTGGCGGTTGGGGCTGCGGTCGATCCGGAAGGCGTCGGGCTCGTCAAAGGCGCGCTCGTCGCGGTTGCCGGACAGGTAAAGGATGGCGACCTGCTCCCCCGCCGCGATCGGCTGACCGGCAAGCTCGGTATCGATGGCGGCGGTGCGCATGAAGTGGCGTACCGGAGTGGCCCAGCGGAAAATCTCCTGCGCTGCGGGGGCAATCAGGGCGGGATTGGCCTTGAGCTTGGCGAACTCTGCGGGATTGCGGGCCAATTGCATCATGCCAACGCCGACACTGGAGCTGGTCGTGTCATGTCCGGCTGCCGCCAGCAGCATGCCGTAGGAAAGCGTATCCATGTCGGACAGCGGTTCGCCGTCGATCAAGGCGGTCGCGATTACTGACATCAGATCATCCTGCGGAGCCTGGCGCCGCTCCTGCACCACGCCGCCCAGGTAGCCGAAGAACTCCATCGCGGTCGCCAGCCCGAAATCGCCGTTGGCATTGCGATCGGGATCGCTGGCCCCGAACAGCTCCTGGGTCAGGCGCAGCACCAGCGGCGCATCGCTTTCGGGCAGGCCGAGAATCGAGGTGATCATGATCAGCGGATAGGGCACCGCGATCTCCTCGACGAAATCGAATTCGCCCTGCGGTGCAAGCCGTTCGATCTTGTCGACATATTCGCGGGCCAGCAGCCGCATCCGTTCACGCAGGGTGCCAAGAAACTTCGAATTGAACCAGGACTGGGTCAGCTGGCGGTGCTTGCGATGATCAGGCTCGTCCATGTCGAGCAGGGTCCTCACCGGCCCGGTCCTGCTGCCGAACTGGGCGATGGTGCGATCCTCGAACCAGTCGGGCAACAGGGTCAGGCGCGGAGCATTGAGCCAGACCTTGGTGTTGCGCTCCACCTCCATGATGTCGTGGTGGCGCAGCACGGCCCAGAACGGGCGATAGGGCTCCTGCTCGATCCACAGGATGTCGCCCTGGGCGCGCATGGCAGCGAACCTGGCGGCAATCCCGGCCTCGTCGGCATAAACTTCGGGAGAGAAGGCGTCGATATCGGTGGTTGGCCTGATCACGGCTCGATCCTTTCGATCGGGGGCAGGGCATAGCGCCCGTCAAGCGCCTCGGCGCGCGGCAGGTAGAGCCGCAGCACGACATGGAACGCGCCGGCCGGTACCGGCAGCCAGTTCGAGGGCCCGGCTGGCGGCCTTGCGGCGGACAGGTAGAGTGACAGCGAACCGTCTCGATCCTGGCGCAGGCCGGGCGTGCGATCGCCGATGTTGTAGCGCTTCAGCGGGTTGGCCACGAGCTGCGAGGTGGTGCGATCATAGGCGGTCAGCGACCAGAAGGCGCCGACCGGGGGCAGCTGTCCCTTGGCAAAGCGAATGCGATAGAGCCGCTTCCCGTCGAGCATCTCGCCTCGATCATCGGTGATTGCGGCGGGATAGATCGATTCCTCGGGTGCGTTGACATAGCCGCCGCGCGCCACTTCGGCGCGGAGCAGGAAGTCGTTGCCCGGATCGGCCATGGCCCCAGACCAGATCCAGCCGTTCTGGATGCGGGACGGCCTAAATCCGCGCTGTGCCAGGACTTTCGGCCCCAGTCGCACCGCGCAGCCCAGCCCCAGCACCTCGGCGGGCCTGAGTTTTGCCGGTTCGAACTGCCGGCCCGGACCGAACCCGGCCTGGTCGAACTGCGCCATCAGGGCGGCTTCACCCGGCTTGGCCGGAACCAGGCGCAAGGCTCTATTGAGCAGTTCGAAGTATTGCAGGCTGTCGAAGGCTTGCAGCGGGGCGGCGGCAGTCACTGGCTCACCCGCTGCTCCGGTCATCCGGATCGCGGCAGCCAGCGCCTTTGCCTTGACCAGATCGGCATTGTCGGTCGCCAGGACCCGGCCCAGCATCCAGACCGTATCGGTCGAAAGCGGGAAGGCCTCGTAGCCCGCCGGAACATTCCCTCCGGATGGACCGATCAGCGCGTACCGCCTCGCAGAACCGCCATTGGTCCGGGTGCCCAGGTGTTGGGGGCGGCCGTAAAGGTCCATGAAGGCCAAAGTGTAATAGCGCGCGCCGAACGCAGGGACATCGATCAGCACCGGTCTCTTCGAGAGGTCGAGCCAGGCATTGAGATAGAGCGTATCGGCATTGGCAGCGCGCAGCTGCCCCTGCGTTTCCGGGGTCAGCAGATGCGGATAGATCGCGATCGTGTTGACTGGCGCGGCAACCGGCTGGGTTGGACTGACGCGGTGCGTTTCGTTGTGGCGCTGCTTGAGCAGGTCGACCAATGGATAGCCGTAGATGAACCCCTGCAGCCCACTGGCATAGGCCAGGGCAGCTTCCGGATCCTGCGCGATCGAGCGGCACTGCCCGTCATCGGGAAGGCTGCCCGCCGCCAGGGCGAGTGCAATCGTTAGCATACCTCTCCAATCGCGTAGATTTGTTCCACCAATGCTACGATATCTCGTTTATGATTGCGTCTCAAGCAATGATCGCGTAATCATGCTCATATTGAGCTACGCAGAAGCTTGCCGCCCACGACGGCAGGGCTGCGTCAAGGGAGGGATCGATATGCGCCTGTTGAGCACCGTTTCGCTGGTCGCCCTGACGACCTTAGCTGCCGCGCCCGCGTTTGCGCAGGATGCCGCGCAAAATCAGGACGATGGGATCGGCGATATCGTCGTCACCGCGCAGAAGCGCTCGGAAAACGTTCAGGACGTGCCGATCGCTATCTCGGCGTTGGGCAGCCAGTTCCTCGAAAGCCGCGGGATCGATTCGATCGACAAGCTGGGTGCGGTTGCGCCGAACGTGAAGATTGAGCGCGCGCCCGCTTCCAAGACCATCTCGCAGATTTCGATCCGCGGCTCGGTCACGATCAATCCGGCGATTACCTGGGAGCCGGCGGTCGGGCTGTACCTTGACGGGGTCTATATCGCCAAGGCGCAGGGCTCGATTTTCGATGTTGCCGATCTTGAGCGGGTCGAACTGCTGCGCGGCCCGCAGGGCACGCTATATGGCCGCAATGCTCTGGCGGGGGCGGTCAACCTCGTCACCCGCAAGCCCAGCGGTGAGGCCGGCGGGTCGATCGATCTGACCTATGGCAGCTTCAATGACCGGCGCGTGCGCGGCGTGCTTGACCTGCCCAAATTCGGCCCCTTCTCGGTCAAGGTTGCCGGGCAGTACCGCAAGCGCGACGGGCTGATCGATCTGGTGCCCAATTCGCCCTCCGGCGCGGACCGCGCGGATTCGATCGATTCCGGCAGCTTCATGGTCCAGCTCCGTGCCGAACTGTCGGACGCGATTACCGCCGACTATACCTATGACTATAGCAAGGCGAACCAGGATCCGCCGTTCTCGCAGTTGCTGCGCGTCAACCGCAACGGCGATCCGCGCGATATCTTCGATCCGGCTTCGCCCGGCTATGCCTTTGGCGGGGCGTTCTTCCCGCTCAACCTCTACACCAACCCGAACCGGGTTGAGACAGCGGCGATCAATGCCCCGGCCTATGAGCGTTCGCGCAGCTATGGCCATGCCCTGACGCTCACCGCCGATCTTGGTGCTGCCACGCTCAAGTCGATCAGTGCCTACCGCGATCTGGCCTGGGCGGATGGCCTCGATCTGGACGGCTCGCCGCTGCCGGTCGCCTTCACTCAGCGCATCACCGATTACCACGCCTTTAGCCAGGAACTGCAGCTGACCGGAGAGCTGGCCGATGGCCGCCTGAACTACGTGCTGGGCGCCTTCTATTTCGACGAGAAGGCCGAGACGCTGAACCCGCAGACTTATTTCGGCGGCGGGGTTGATCTGCAATCGGACTATGGCTCGAATACAAAGGCTTTGGCGCTTTATGCCCAGCTTGACTACAAGCTGACCGACGCCCTGAAGCTCAGCCTGGGCGGCCGCTATACGCACGAGAAGAAGGATGTGCGCCGCTTCTTCCGGGTCAACTTCGATGCCGGCAGCGGGATCTTCGCGCCGCTGGTCGTTGCCAACCTACCTTACGGCGCGATCCCGGAAGCGAAGTACAATAACTTCTCGCCAGCCGCGACCCTGGCCTGGGAAGCAAGCGACAACATCAATGTCTATGCCCGCTTCGCCCAGGGCTTCAAGTCGGGCGGCTTCAACGGCGAAACCAATGTCTTCGCCGCGCCCACGTCAGCCTGCCCCAGCGGGGCGACCGAATTGTGCAATCCCTATCGCCCGGAACAGGTCGACAGCTATGAAGTGGGCGTGAAGACCAAGCTGGCCGATGGCCGGGTGATCTTCAACGTCGCCGCGTTCCGCAGCGAACACAAGGACATGCAGCTTTCGGTCTTTACCGCTACCACCGGCGCGGCATCGATCATCCGCAACGCTGCTGGGGCCCGCATCCAGGGGCTGGAATTCGAAACGGTGCTGCGCCCGGTCGATGGCCTGACGATCAATGGCTCGCTGGCAATTCTCGATCCGAAGTACAAGAGCTTCATCGATGGCGGCGTGGACGTATCGAATAACCGCGCCTTCCCGCACGCGCCCAAGACCACGGCATCGGTCGGCTTCGACTGGGCCGTGCTGAGCGGGGACTGGGGCAAGCTGAACCTCTACGGCGATCTAAACTATGTCTCGAAGTACTATACCTTCCCCTATCCGCTGGTGACGCCGACCCGTTCGGACCAGAATGCCAACTCTAGCCAGTCGAAGGGACGGACGATCGTCAACCTGCGCGCCAGCCTGGCCGATATCCCGCTGGGCGGGGTCAAGGCCGAGATCTCGGGTTTTGTCCGCAATCTGGCCAAGGAAGCCGATCCATCGAACTTCATCGACTTCGGCCCTGGTTTTGGCGGGATCCTGCTTGGCTACTTCCCTGAACCGCGCACTTTCGGGGTAACAGTCGGCGTCAAGTTCTGAACCGGCCGCCAGCATGACGCTGGAAGAGCGACTGCTGCGCCTTGAGGATGACCGGGCCATCCGGGACCTCAAGGCGCGCTACCTGCGGGCCTGCGATACCAAGGACCCGGCAACGGTCCGTGATTGCCTGCTGCCGGATGGGGCCGTCGTTGCCTATGACGGCTTCCCGCCTTTTGCCGATCGCGAAGGCTTCGTAGCGATCTATGCGGAGATGGGCTGCGCGCCCGGGATTTTCGACATTCACCAAGGCGCCAATGGGGTGATTACCTTCGATGGCGATAGCCGCGCGACCGGGCAATGGTCGCTGCTGTTCCACAACATCAACCTGGCCAGCCGCACGCTGACGCAGATGGGCGTCGAATACGATGACGTTTATGTAAAGCAGGGCGGGCGCTGGTGGATCGCCGAAACACGGTCGCGGCGGCTTTCATGCTTGATCCACAGCGTGGACGGGGAAGGGCGGCCTGCGGTGACTGTCATGGGCGAAGCGCCCGCAACATTCGGTTGAGGAGAACGGTAGTGCGGTTTGCAGGCAAGCGAGTGCTGGTGACCGGGGCGGCATCGGGAATTGGACGGGCTACCGCGCAGCTGTTTGCCAAGGAGGGCGCGCAGGTGATCATCGGCGACATCAACGCTGCGGGACTGGCCGAGACAGCAGCGCTGATCGGTGCGGCGGCCACGCCTGTGGTCTACGATGCCGAGGACCATGCCTCGTGCCGCGCATTGGTCGCCAAGGCTGCCGAAGGCGGGATCGATGTGCTGTGCAACGTTGCCGGCATGCTGAAGTGGGCGCCGACCGAAACCTTTCCCGTCGAGGATTTCGAGAAAATCCTGCGGATCAACACGACCAGTGTCTTCGTGCTCAGCCAAGCGGCCTTGCCGTATCTGGTCGAGAGCAAGGGTAATATCGTCAACATCGGCTCGACCTCCGGCCTGCGCGGCATGATCTATACCGCGGCCTATTGCGCCTCGAAGCATGCGGTGGTCGGCATGACCACGGCGCTGGCGGCGGAATATGCGCCCAAAGGCGTGCGGATCAACGCGGTCTGCCCCGGCCACGTGAACACGCCGATGACCAAGCAGCAACCGCCCGAGGGTGATATCGACTGGCCGATGGTGATGCGCGGCATGCCCAAGCTGGTCGATGGCAGTTGTGACCCGGAAGACATTGCCGAGGCCGTGGCCTTCCTCGCCTCGGACAAGGCGCGCAAGGCAACCGGCACGGTGCTGGTCGTGGACGGCGGCCAGCTCGTCAGCTGAGCAGGGCGCGCGCCACGGCGCTGCCGTCAAGCAGGGCATTCTCGCGGCGGGTCACTTGCCAGCCTGCGGTTGTGCGGGCCAATTCCCAGCGGTTGGCCGATACCCGCACGGGCGCCCATTCTCCGTCCTCATGCCGGAAAACCACGCTGTGGCAGCGAGCCACTGCGCTGTCGCCAGCAAGGTCGATGGTCGGACTGGTCAGGATATGAGCGCAGCCGTCCGCCAGTAGCGACTGGTGGACCGGACCGCTGATCAGCGCGGCAATGGCAGCGCGGCCGCGCGCTTCGCCCATGCCGCCAACGGCATAGCTGCCGTCTTCAATCCATAGCGCGGCAACCGCCTGGGCATCGCCGGCATCGGCCAGTGGTCCGTAACGGGCAATCAGATCGCGGATCGCCTCGCGGTCTTCGAGGGTCCGCAGGCGCTCGGCAATAGACTCAGGCACTGGCTGCCTTGCGCCCGGCCTGGCGGCCGAAGAAGGTGCAGTCGGCCAGGCTCATCCCCGACGAATAGCCATGCCCCCAGGCCGGAAGGCCCGACGTGCAGCGCCCAGCGGCGAACAGGCCGAGGATTGCCGCACCGCCGCGATCCAGCACTTCGCCATCGGGAGACGTCTTCAATCCGCCCAGGGTGAAGAAGCTGAAATAGCTGTCGTGGAAATCCAGCTCGAGCGCGATGAACGCCCCCTGGTCCAGGGGCGTCAGGATCGGCGGGCGCTTGTCGAATAGCGGATCGCGTCCTTCGCGGGCGTGCTCGTTGTAGACCGCCATGGTCGCGCTGAGCGTGCCCTGCGGCAGTTCCAGTTCCGCCTCGACCTCTCCCCAGGTCTCGCCGGTCCCGGCGATGCGCATCCGGGCGAAATCCATCGGCTGGACGAAGTGCGCATTGTCCAGCAGCAGGTAGACCTTGCCATCGGGCTGATCGACCGCGCAGCGGCTGACGCGGCCGTGATAGCAGTCTTCGTTGATGAAGCGTTGGCCCTTGGTGTTGACGAACACGCCGTAGGCATGGCTCTCCGGCATGGTCCAGGGGCAGGTGGTGAAGAACTGGTCCATGTGGATCGCATCGCCGCCCGCGCCCAGGCCCAGCTCGATGCCAGAGCCATCGTCCTTGTCGCCGATCGGATCGTTCAGCTTGAAGGTGTCGGGGCAGTACTTGCGCCGCATGTCCTCGTTGAACACGAAGCCGCCCGTGGCCAGCACCACGCCCTTCGCCGCCTTCACGAAGCGCGGCTGGTTGTCGATCCGCACGACCAGGCCGACAATCCGGTCGCCGTCGCGCACCAGGGCCAGGGCCCGGGCATCGGTGATGACCTCAACCCCTTTGGCTCGAGCACTGGTTTCGAGCACATCGACCAGCGGACGCCCGCCGCCCCAGCCCATGTGCTGGATCACATGGCCGCGCGGGGCTGGCTTGGCGAGATCGCAGAATGGCGCCGCCGCCTCGCTGCCCGACCAGATCAAGGTCGAATCGTCGGTGGGTTCGATAAGCTTTCCGGGCAGGTAATTGCCGCGGTAGGGCACGCCCTGGGCCTTGAGCCAGGCGTAGTGGTTCAGCGCCTCGCGGCCATAGGCTTCACACTTTGCCTCATCGACGCAAGGTCCACCGGCCAGCTTGAGGTAGGCGATGAAGTCTTCGGTTGAATCCGCGAAGCCCGCCGCTCGCTGGGCATCGGTGCCGCCGCCGCCGCCGATGTAGATCTCGCCGCCCGACAGGCCCGATGCCCCGCCGCTGCCCGAATTGCGTTCGAACAGCATGACCCGTGCTCCGGCATCTGCGGCCTCGATCGCGGCACAGGCGCCGGTCGCGCCAAAGCCGATGATTGCAACATCAGTCTCGAAGTCCCAGGCCGGAACATCGCTGGCGGGGTAGGGGCGGTGCAGCGAAATCTCAGCCATGCGCTCAGTCACCCCTGGCCTTCACCATATCCAGTGCAACATCGACGATCATGTCCTCCTGCCCGCCGACCATCTTGCGGCGGCCGAGTTCGAGCAGGATTTCGCGGGTATCGATCCCATAGGTTTCGCTGGCTTTTTCAGCGTGGCGCAGGAAGCTGGAATAGACCCCGGCATAGCCCAGGCTCAGGGTTTCGCGGTCAACCCGCACCGGGCGGTCCTGCAGCGGGCGGACCAGATCCTCGGCTACATCCATCAGCAGGCTGACGTCGCAGCCGTGGTTCCAGCCCTTGCGGTCAACCGCAGCCACGAAGACTTCAAGCGGGGCATTGCCCGCGCCCGCGCCCATGCCGGTCAGGCTGGCATCGATCCGCAGCGCGCCGCACTGGGCCGCGACAATCGAGTTGGCAACGCCAAGCGAAAGGTTGTGATGCGCGTGCATGCCGCGTTGGGTTTCGGGCTTCAGCACGCGGTCATAGGCCTCGAACCGTGCGCGCACACCGTCCATGTCGAGGGCGCCGCCGCTGTCGGTGACATAGACGCAGTGTGCGCCATAGCTCTCCATCAGGGCAGCCTGACTGGCAAGGTGCTCTGGCTCGATCATGTGGCTCATCATCAGAAAGCCAGAGACATCCATGCCAAGGTCGCGGGCGATACCGATGTGCTGCTTCGAGACGTCCGCCTCGGTGCAATGGGTCGCGACGCGGACCGAGCGGACGCCGATGTCATAGGCGCGGCGCAGTTCCTCGACCGTGCCGACGCCGGGCAGGATCAGCGTGGTAAGCACGCACTTGTCGAGTACCTCGGCCACGGCCTCCAGCCATTCCCAATCGGTATGGGCACCGAAGCCATAGTTGAAGCTTGCGCCCGAGAGACCGTCGCCGTGCGCCACTTCGATCGCATCGACCCCCGATGCCTCGATCGCCGCGGCAATCGCGCGGACGTGGTCGATCCCGTACATGTGGCGCACGGCATGCATGCCATCGCGCAGGGTGACGTCCTGAATATAGAGCTTGTCGCCCGCTTCGACGTTGAACGCGCTCATTGTGCCATCCCCCCCTGCTTCATTCGGCGCGCCGCCAGTAGTTCGCCGGTGGCCTTGGCCGCAGCGGTCATGATGTCGAGGTTGCCCGAATAGCTCGGCAGGTAATCGCCCGCGCCTTCTACCTCGAGCATGATCATCGACTTGATGCCGGTGAATTCGCCCATACCGGGGATCTTCAGCTTGTTGTTGTCGCCGAAGCGCTCGAACTGCACTTCCTGCTTGAGCCGGTAGCCGGGAACATATTTCTGCACTTCGGCAACCATTTCTTCGACCGAGCGGCGGATCGCATCCTCGCTGCCGCCTTCGGACAGGGTGAAGACCGTGTCGCGCATGATCATCGGCGGTTCGGCCGGGTTGAGAATGATGATCGCCTTGCCCTTGGTGGCGCCGCCGACGACTTCGATCGCCCGAGCCGTGGTGCGGGTGAACTCGTCGATGTTGGCGCGGGTGCCGGGGCCGGCTGAGCGCGACGAGACCGAAGCAACGATCTCGGCATAGTGCAGCTTGTCGGAAACGCGGGCGACGGCGGCCACCATCGGGATCGTCGCCTGGCCGCCGCAGGTCACCATGTTGACGTTCGGCTGATCGAGATGCTGGCTCATGTTCACCGGCGGGACGGTGAAGGGGCCGATCGCGGCCGGGGTCAGGTCAACCACCTGGATACCGTCGGCGCGCAGCGCTTCGTCGTGGCCCTTGTGGGCGTAGGCGCTGGTCGCATCGAAGGCGATGCCGATCTCGGGATAGCAAGGCAGCTTCTTCAGGCCTTCAATCCCCTCATGCGTGGTGGCGATGCCATGCTCGCGCGCCATCGCCAGCCCTTCGCTGTTCGGGTCAATCCCGACAACCGCCGCCAATTCCATGTTCTGGGGATACTTGATCATCTTCATCATCAGGTCGGTGCCGATATTGCCCGAGCCGATGATTGCGGCCTTCACGCGTGCCATTGCTGCTTCCTTAGACAAACCGTGCCGTGCAGGTGCCAATACCGTGCAGGGTCATTTCGAAGACATCGCCCTTCACCGCCGGCTCCAGCGGGACCAGGCTGCCGGACAGAATCACGTCCCCGGCATCGAGCGTCACGCCATAGGCGCCCAGCGTGTTGGCCAGCCAGGCCACCGCCTGGGCCGGATCGCCCTGGACCGCGCGGCCGTAACCCTCGGACAGCGGCGCACCGTTCTTGGTGACCGTGACATGCAGGGCCGGCAGGTCGTGATCGCGCGGGTCGGCCTTGGCTTCGCCCAGGACGAAGACTCCGCACGAGGCATTATCCGCCACTGTATCGACAATCCCGATCTTCCAGTCGCGGATGCGGCTGTCGACGATCTCGAAGCAGGGGGCGATATAGTCGGTGGCCGCCACGACGTCTGCGGCGGTGATGCCGGGGCCGTTGAGGCTGTCCCTGAGCACGAAAGCGATCTCGGCCTCGGCGCGCGGGGCGATCAGGGCCTTGGCATCGATGTCGATTTCTTCGCCGGTACGCATCCAGTCGGTCAGGAAGCCAAAGTCCGGCTGGTGCACGCCCAGCATGTCCTGCACTGCCTTGCTGGTGACGCCGATCTTCTTGCCGACCACCCGCTCGCCATCCTTGCGACGCCGGCCGAGGAAGCCGAGCGAGATCGCATAGGCATCGTCGATCGTAAGGTCGGGATAACGCTCGATCAGCGGGCTGACGAGGTGGCGACCGCGCAGCGCGTCGTAAAGTTCGCCGGCCAGGCGGTCATTGCAGTTGTCGGTCACAGGTAGGCTCCGTCCTGATAGATCAGGGGCGTTACCGCATCGCTGACCGCGGCGCGCAGGACGCGGGCGATGACGATCGAATGCGTACCATAGGCCAGCATGGCATCGATCACGCAAGCGAGGTTGGCCTGGGCCCCGACGAGCTCAGGCACGCCGTCCGGGCCTTCGCGCCATTCCCCGACCCGGAAGCGCTCATCCTGCGGAACGCCGCCTCCGAAAGCCGCCGAAACATCCTGCTGGTCGCGAGCGAGCAGGTTGACTGACAGCGGGGCGGTCGGCACCAGCAAGCCATGCAGGGCGGTCGCGCGGTTGACGCAGACCAGCACGGCAGGCGGATCGACCGTCAGCGAAGTCACCGAAGTTGCGGCCATGCCGACCGGTCCGTTCTCTCCGCGAGCTGCCACCACTGCCACCGAGGCTGCGAGCCGCCGCATCGCGGCGCGGAATTGCGCGGGCAATTCCTCCGGGATCGGCGGATAACCGTCAGCCACGCAGGAATTCCAGGCTGTAGCGGTTGAACTCTTCGGCCCGTTCGACCTGAACCCAGTGGCCGGTGCGGGTGAAGGTCATGCAGCGGGCATCGTCGCAGCGATCGAGGAAATGGCGCGCGCCGCTTTCGGGGCAGAACTCGTCATTCAGGCCCCACAGCACGAAGATTGGCACCTTCAGTTCACCCACCAACGGCCCAAGGTTGGGAGTGCGCATCCGCATCAGCACGTCCTTGGGCTGGGTCCGGGCCACGGCGAACCGTTCCTCGACCAAGGCTTCGGGAATCCGCCCGGCGAAATCGGGATGGACCAGATTGCCGATCAGGCGACGCTGCTCATCCAGATTGAAGTCCGGCCCGCCGAAGTTGGAGACCATCTTGGTGATGCCCGGCATCTTGAAGTAGTCGGCCTGCTCCTCGATGCAGCCGGGCGCCATCAGGATTAGGCGCTCGGTGAACTCGGGATGGTCCAACGTCAGCTGGATCGCGACCCCGCCGCCCAGCGAATTGCCAACCAGTGTGGCGCGCTCGATCCCGTGTCGGCGCAGCGCATCGTACAGCGTGTCGGTGAACAGCTGAAGCGTGTAGTCGATCCCCTCAGGCTTCGAGGAGGCGCCATAGCCGATCAGGTCGGGCAGGATCACCTGATAACCGGCCTCGACGAAGGCCGGCCAGTTCTGCCGGAAGTTCGAAGCCCCCGATGCACCGGGGCCGCTGCCGTGGACAAAGACCACGACCGGGCCTTCGCCCGCCGACTTAAGGTGGATCCGGTAGCCGCCATCGACCTCGTAGGTTGCTTCCGTCAGGGCAGTCATGCCGCGCTCCTTACAGGAAGGGGTTCAGCGGGGCCTGGCCCAGCATGGCGTTGACAGCATCGCTGGTGCGGTTGCCAGGATCGTTGGCAACGTGCGCGCGGCCGGCATGGAGATCGAGCCAGGGCTGAATGATGTCGCTGCTGGTATAGATCGCGCGGCCGCCGAACAGCTGCACCACGTTATCGATCAGGCTGGCCAGCCGGCGCACGACGGTTGCCGACTGATAGGTATAGAACGCCCGCTTTTCCATCGGGATGTCCTCGCCGCGCTCGGCGTAGCCCATCAGGTCTTCGAAGGTCAGGCGCAGGGTGACTTCCATTTCGCGCTTCTCAGCCACGGCCCGGACAATCGCGGCATGGAGGATCGGATCGTCCTTCGATGCCTTGCCGGTATTGGTCGAAACGCGGCTCTGCATGATCGCCATGGCCGCATTGATCGCGGCCTGAGCCCCGCCGAATGCTGCTGTCGAAACCGAACGGACGAAAACCTGAGCCCAGGGCAGCCGGTAAAGCGGGCCGGTGTTCACTGCCTGCCCCGGATTCTTGCACAGGAACCCGTCGATCGAGCGGTGGGTGCGGTAATCGGGCACGAACACGTCATCGACAATGATGTCATGGCTGCCAGTGCCCTGGAGGCCGAACACGTGCCAGGCGTCTTCGTCGATCGCATAGTCGCTGCGCGGGAGCAGGAAGGTCCGCATCTCGGCCGGGGTGCCATCATCCTTGGGCGGACAGAACGCACCCAGCAGCACCCAGCCGCAGTGAGTCGATCCGGTCGAGAAGCCCCAGCGGCCAGACAGGCGGAACCCGCCTTCGACGTGCGTGACCTTGCCGACCGGCTGATAGGTAGACGAAACCAGCATGTCCGGGTTGCCGCCCCAGACTTCTTCCTGGGCCTTGTCGTGGAACAGCGCCAGCTCATAGGGGTGGCAACCGACGACGCCATACATCCAGCCGGTCGACATGCAGCCTTCGGCTAGCGCCTTCTGGACTTCGAAGAACACGTTGGGGTGCATTTCATAACCGCCCCAGCGCTTGGGCTGGACGATCTTGAAAAAGCCCGCCGCCTGCATCTCGGCAATGGTCTCGGCCGGGACGTTCCGGTTGCGCACACAATCGCGTGCGCGCTCCTTGAGAACGGGGATCATCGCGTGGGCACGACTGATCAATTCTTCGCTGGTCGGCACCGAGCCTGAATGCTCGGCCTGCAGGGCTGCGGTGGCCATCTCCCGGATTCCTCTTCCTTGCTTCGACTCAGCCCCTCTGAAAGCGGGCTTCGTAAAATTTTCTAACGTTTGATACGCAAATCGTCAATTGAAAAGCCGTTTGACTTCCGATATTGCGGATTCAACACAGAGTTGGTGCCGCGATTCACTGAAGCGGACCATTTGGGAGAATTGCCGGCTTGACCCAGGGAGTGCACATCGACCTTGCAGGGAAAGTTGCCCTGGTCACTGGCGGAACCCGCGGGTTGGGCCGGGCGATTTCAGCGCGGCTGGCTGAGGCTGGCTGCACGGTTGTTGCCTGCGCCCGGAATGCGCCGGACGATCTGCCGCCGGGTGTATCCTTCCAGGCGGCCGACATTCGCGATGCCGATGTGGCCCGAGCGTTGGTCGACGGCATTGCCGCCAAGCATGGCCGGTTCGATATCCTGATCAACAATGCCGGCGGTTCACCCGCAACGGCAGCCGAGCAGGCCAGCCCGCGCTTCATCGATGCGATCCTGAAGCTCAACCTCGTTGCTCCGCTTTACCTGGCCCAGGCCGCCTATCCACACATGGTCGCGGCCGGCGGCGGTGCGGTGGTCAATATTGCCAGCGTGTCCGGGATTCGCCCGTCGCCCGGCACGGCAGTCTATGGTGCCGCCAAGTCGGGGCTGCTGAACCTGACGCAAAGCCTGGCGCAGGAATGGGGTCCCTCGGGCATCCGCGTCAACGCAATCATCGCCGGGCTGATGCAGACCGAAAATGCCGAGGCAACCTATGGCGATGCCGAGGCCCAGGCAGCGGTCGGCCGATCAATGCCGCTACAGCGCATGGGGACCGGCGATGACCTGGCCGGGGCCGTGCTGTGGCTCTGCTCCCCGCTCGCCGCCTGGGTCAGCGGCGCAAGAATCAACGTCGATGGCGGGGGCGAGCGCCCCTATTTCCTCGACCTCGTGAAAGGAAACTGATGCCCATGGCCATCAAGGCACTTGGCTATGTGGTTATCCAGACGGCGCAGTTGCAGCGCTGGGACCACTTTCTGACTCAGGTCGCGGGCGTGATGCGCGCGGCCGATGCCGCTGACGGGGCGCATCTCTACCGGATCGATCAGCGCCCGTTCCGCTTCCGGATTGAACCGGGTGCGCAAGACCGCTTCTTGGCCGCTGCCTATGAAATCGACGGCGCCGCTGCGCTGGCCGCACTGGCGGAGCGGATCGCGGCTGCCGGACGGCCGGTCGAATTCGGCTCTGATGCGGGCGCGGCCCTGCGCGGCGTTGACCGGTACTTTGCAACCAGCGACCCGGCCGGCAACGGGCTTGAATTCTATAGCGGCGACAGCGTGACCGATGTGCCTTTCGTTTCGCCGCTGGGAATTCCTGCCTTCGTCACCGGCGAGATGGGAATGGGGCACGCGGTCTTTTCCGCCCCCAACTTCGACGAATGCGTCGCCTTCTATCGCGACGTGGTCGGGTTCCACGAAACCGACATGCCGCGGTTCTTCTTTGGTGATGGCAGCGCGAACGATCCAGGCATGGGCTTTGCCTTCATGCACGCCGACAATGGGCGCCATCACTCGATCGCGCTGGGCGAAGGACCGGTGCCGCCATCGGGGTGCGTCCACCTGATGCTCGAGCTGCCCAGCCTGGTTGAAGTGGGCAAGGCTTATGACCGCATGAAGGCGCTGGGCTATGCCGAAAGCGCTTCACTGGGCCAGCACTACAATGACGAGACGGTCGGCTTCTATGTGCAGACCCCCGGCGGCTTCGATCTTGAGATCGGCTGCGACAGCCTGGTGATCGACCCCGCCACCTGGGAAGTCACCCGGCACAAGGGGATCAGCATCTGGGGCCATGAATGGGCCTGGCAGAAGGCGATGAAAGAGCAACAGGCGGCAGCGGAATGACCATGTTGGACAAACGCATGACCCCGGCGGACATCGTCGGGCGGCTGAGCGACGGGATGACGCTCGGGATCGGGGGCTGGGGTCCCCGGCGCAAGCCGATGGCGCTGGTGCGCGAGATCCTGCGCTCGGATCTAAAGGACCTGACCGTGGTCGCCTACGGCGGGGCCGATGTCGGGATGCTTTGCGCTGCGGGCAAGGTGAAGAAGCTGGTCTTCGCCTTCGTCTCGCTGGATGCGATCCCGCTGGAGCCCTGGTTCCGCAAGGCCCGTGAAGCTGGGCAGATCGAAGTGCTGGAGCTGGACGAAGGGATGTTCCAGTGGGGCCTCAAGGCCGCCGCCTTTGGCCTGCCCTTCCTGCCAACGCGGGTCGGCCTGGGCACGGACCTGGCCGAACTTGGCGGGCTTAAGACCGTGCAATCCCCATACGACGATGGCGAAACGCTGATCGCGATGCCCGCGTTGAAGCTCGATGCGGCGCTGCTCCACGTCAACCGCAGCGACTGGCGCGGTAATATCCAGGCTTTCGGACCAGACGTCTATTATGACGAATGGTTCGCCCGCGCTGCCGCCAAGACCTATGTCAGCTGCGAGGAACTGGTTGATCGGATGGAAGACCACTATCCCGAGCAGGCCCAGGCCAACATCGTTGAACGCGCGTTCATCAGCGGTGTCACGGAAATCACTGGCGGTGCGCACCCCAGCTCAATGCCCCCGGCCTATGGCTGGGACATGAAGGCCTTCAAGGCCTATGCCGATGCCGCGAAGGACCCGGGTGACTGGGCCGCGGTGCGTGATCGCTTCGTCGGAGCAAGCGAGGAAGACTACCTCGCCGGCTTTGGCGGTAAAGAGGCGGTGGCGGCTTTGCCGTTGCCGATTTTCTGATGACTGACGTTTCCCTCGCAGAACTCTGCATCTTCGCCTGTTCGCAGGCCTTCCGGAACAATGGCGAGATCATTGCCACCGGCGTCGGCCCCGTGCCGCGCGTGGCGGCTGGTCTCGCCAAGCTCACCCATACGCCCGAGCTGATGATGACCGATGGCGAAGCCTATCTGGTCGAGCAGCCGGTGCCGCTGGGGCCGCGCCGGTACGGGGACCGGAAGCCCGCGGGCTATCTGCCGTTTTCGCGCTTCTTCGACGCCGCAGTCTGGACCGGGCGCCGCCATGCCATGGTCACGCCGACCCAGATTGACCGGTTCGGCCAGATCAACCTGTCGCAACTGGGCGGTACCCACCGCCAGCCCAAGACCCAGATGCTGGGCGTGCGGGGCTTTCCAGGGAACACCATTTATCACCCCAACAGCTTCTTCTTCCCCAGCCACACCCCCCGGGTCTTCGTGGCCGGCGAAGTCGATATGGTCTCAGGGGTGGGCTACAATCCGGCCAAGCGGGTGCCGGGCGGGAACTATTCCGCGGTCGATCTGCGGACGATTGTCACCAACCTGTGCGTGATGGACTTCGGCGGACCGGACCATGCCATCCGCGTGGTCTCGCTCCATCCTGGCGTTACCTTTGCCGAGGTTCAGGAAGCGACCGGGTTCGAACTGATCGATGCAGTGGCAGGAGAAACCCCGCTGCCCGATGCCGAGGCCCTGGCGATCATCGCCAGCCTCGATCCGCACAATATCCGCGCCAGCGTGATCAAGGATAACCCGCCTGCACAGCGACAGGCCGAAGGGAGTGCCGCATGAGCAAGGGCAACGATCTGGTCGAACCGAAGCAGGTCGACATCGTCTACGAAACCGATCAGCCGATCCGCTATGAGGTGATCGATCACGTCGCCTGGGTGACGATGACCCGGCCGGCCTTCAACAACGCGCAGAACGGGCAGATGACCTATGCGCTGGACGATGCCTTCAACCGCGCCGTCAAGGACGACGAGGTGCGGGTGATCGTGCTGGCGGGCGAGGGCAAGCATTTCTCCGCCGGGCATGACATCGGCACGCCGGGTCGCGACCTGCATCACGAATTCGACAAGCGCCTGATGCTGGCTCCACACACCAACAAGCCGGGGGCCGAGCTGCTCTACACGCGTGAGCAGGAACAGTACCTGGGCATGTGCCGCCGCTGGCGCGACATCCCCAAGCCGACCATCGCGATGGTTCAGGGTGCCTGCATTGCCGGCGGGCTGATGCTGGCCTGGGTCTGCGATCTGATCGTGGCCAGCGAGGACGCCTTCTTCCAGGATCCGGTCAACCCGCTGATGGGCATTCCCGGGGTGGAATACTTCGCGCACGGCTTCGAACTGCCGACCCGGGTGGCCAAGGAATTCCTGCTGCTGGGCGAACGGATGAGCGCCGAGCGCGCCCATAGCTTCGGCATGGTCAACAAGGTGGTCCCGCGCGAGGAACTGCGCGAGGCGACCGCTGCCTGGGCGGCCAAGCTGGCGGCCAACCCGCGGCTGGGCAACTGGCTGACCAAGCAGTCGATCAACCATGTCGAGGAACTGCGCGGCAAGCGCTCGGCGATGGACGCGGTCTTCCATATGCACCACTTCGCCCACGCCCATAATGACCTGGTTACCGGGGATTCGATCGTCGGCGTCAGCGGCAAATCGGCTGCTGCCACCAACAAGAAGCAGCAGGCGAGCGAGGGCTGAATCTTGGCTGATCCGCTCGCCACGGCCCTGACCAGGCGGCTCGGTTGCCGCCTGCCCGTGATCCAGACCGCGATGGGCTGGATCGCGACGCCGCAGCTTGTGGCCGCGACCAGCAATGCCGGCGCCTTTGGTTTCCTGGCTGGCGCCGTTATGAAGCCGGCCGAACTGGGCGAGGCGATTGCCAGGCTCAAGGACCTGACCCCGCACGCCTTCGGGGTAAACTTCCATTCGTTCCAGCCCGGCGCGGCCGAGATCGTGGAAATCATCCTCGCCAATGCCGACCGGGTTCGCGCGGTCAGCTTTGGCCGGGGGCCGGACGCGAAGATGATCGGCCGGTTCCGCGATGCCGGGATCCTGTGCATTCCCACCGTTGGCGCGGTGAAGCACGCAGAAAAGATGGTCCAGCTGGGCTGCGAGATGATCACGGTCCAAGGCGGCGAGGGCGGGGGCCATACCGGCTCGGTTCCGACTACCGTGCTGCTGCCGCAGGTGCTGGAAGCTGTCGATGTGCCGATCGTCGCGGCGGGCGGCTTTGGCGACGGGCGCGGCCTTGCGGCAGCGCTCGCCTGGGGTGCCTGCGGGATCGCCATGGGCACTCGCTTCCTGATGACCGCCGAAAGCCCGGTTCCGGCTGCGCCCAAGTCGGCCTACGTCAAGGCCGGCACCGGCGACATCATCGTTTCGACCAAGGTTGACGGCATTCCGCAGCGGATGATCCTCAATCCTCTGCTGCGCCGGATCGAAGGATCCGGACGGACCGCGATGTGGCTACGGGCGATCGAGGCGGGCCTTGAGATGAAGCGCCAGACCGGGATGACCTGGGGCGAAGTGCTGGGCGCAGCCCGCGGCATGACCAGCCACGGCGAAATGCCGCTCAGCGCCGCGATGATGGCGGCCGCCGCGCCGGTCATGATCCAGCGCGCGGTTGTTTCCGGCGATGCCGAGCAGGGCCTTATGGCCACCGGCATGGTCGCCGGGCGGCTGACCGACCTGCCGACTGCTGCTGACTTGCTCCAATCGATCGAAGCCCAGGCGCGCGAACGCATCGCGGCGCTCTGCGCGAAGGACTGAACGCCATGCCGATCACCACCACAATCCAGGATCGCATCGCCGAAATCATCTTCGACGTGCCTCCAGTCAACGCCTTCGACAGCGAGACCTGGATGTCGCTTCCCGCGATCATCACGGCGGCGGCCAGCAACCCAGAAGTCAACTGCGTTCTGATCCGCGCCGCCGAGGAGGCCCGCGGGTTCTGCGGTGGGGTCGATATCAAGGAGATGCAGGCCCACCCCGAGCGGATCACCGTGCTCAATCGCGGCAATTATCTAACTTTCAAGGCGATCCGCGACGCCGAGGTTCCGGTCGTGGTGGCGGCTCACAAGTTCGTGATCGGCGGCGGGATCGGGATCTGCGGTGCCAGTGACACGATCATCGCCGCCGACGATGCCTTCTTCAGCCTGCCCGAGGTCGATCGCGGGGCGATGGGCGGGGCGAGCCACCTTTCGCGGATGTTGCCGCTGCACAAGGTCCGCGCGGCCTTTTTCACGGGCGGAAATATTCCGGCGGAAGAAGCGTACCGCCTGGGCGCGCTCGAAAAGGTCGTGCCACGCGCTGACCTGGTGGCCGAGGCCCGCGCGTTTTGCGCCGTCATTGCGAGCAAGAGCCGCAAGGCACTGGTCATCGCCAAGGAAGCTCTCAACGGCCTCGAGCCGCGCGATGTCGATCGAGGCTATCGCTGGGAGCAGGGTTTCACGCTTGAAATGTACATGCACGAAGACAGCCAGAAGAGCCGCGATGCCTTCGTCGAAACGGGCAAGGCCGCGAAGTTCTGATGGACCTGGCCTATACCCCCGAACAGCAGACATTCCGGGCCGAAGTGCGCGCGTGGATGGAAGCCCACGTGCCCAAGGAGCCGCTTGTCACGCTGGAATGCCGAGAAGGCTATGACCAGCATGTCGCCTGGGAGCGCACGCTTGCCAGCGGCAACTGGGGCATGGTCACCTGGCCGGAAGCCTATGGCGGGCGAGGGCTGGACCTGATCCAGTGGCTGATCTTCGAGGAAGAGTATTTCCGCGCCGGCGGCCCTAACCGGGCCAACCAGAACGGGATCTTCCTGCTGGGTCCGACCATCATGGAATTCGGCACCGAAGAGCAGAAGGCCCGCTTCCTCCCGCCGATGGCACGCGGTGAAGTGATCTGGGCCCAGGCCTGGTCCGAGCCGGGCGCCGGAAGCGACATGGCCGCTATCCAGTCCAAGGCGGTGCGGGATGGCGATCACTACGTCATTACCGGGCAGAAGACCTGGTCGAGCCGCGCCGCCTTTGCCGACTGGGGCTTTGGCATCTTCCGGACTGATCCTGACAGCAAGCGCCACAAGGGGCTGACCTTTATCCTGTTCGATCTGAACAGCCCGGGCATCACCCGCCGCCCGATCCGCCAGCTCCACGGCGATACCGGCTTCGCGGAACTGTTCTTCGACGAAGTGCGCGTGCCGGTCGAGAACTGCCTGGCGGGCGAAGGCGAGGGCTGGAACGTAGCCATGGCCACCGCCGGCTTCGAGCGCGGCCTGATGCTGCGCTCACCCGGCCGCTTCCAGGCGACTGCCAAGCGCCTGGTCGAGCTCTACCGCGCGCATGAAGCCGAGGCTTCGTCGGCCGCGCGCGAGGCCGTGCTGCAAGCCTGGATGCAAACCCAGGCCTATGCCTACAATACCTATGCCGTGGCCTCGAAGATCATGGCCGGGGGCAAGATCGGGGCCGAGGCCAGCCTCAACAAGATCTTCTGGTCCGAGCTTGACCGGATGATGCACCGCACCGCGATGCAGATCCTGGGTGCCCATGCGGAGCTGAAGCGCTTCGGCAACGGGCAGATCAACCAGTGGCTCGAAGGCTACATCTTCTCGCTGTCCGGGCCGATCTATGCCGGATCGAACGAGGTCCAGCGCAACATCATCGCCGAGCGCCTGCTGGGCCTTCCGCGAGTGGGAGCGGGCTGATGGACTTCCGCTTCAGCGATGATCAGCTGACCCTGACTGAAAGCGTTCGGGATTACCTGGCCGGAACGCACGGCCCCGCGGTGCTGCGCCGCCTGGATGAACAGGGCAACCGCGATCCGGCAATCTGGCACGGACTCGTCGAGATGGGCCTGACCGGCCTGCTGGTGCCTGAGGAGCATGGCGGACTGGGCCTTGGTTTGGTGGAAGCTGCGCTGATAGCCGCCGAATGCGGCCGCGCCTGCCTGGCCGAACCGCTGGTCGACACGGCCTTTGTTGCCGTGCCGTGGCTAGTGCGGAAGGGCGATCTGGGTGATCTTGCGGCCATCGCTGCTGGCGAGCGCCAGGTCCCGCTGCCGCACGTGTTGAATCCCTGGGTGGCTGATGGATCAGGCCAGCCCCTCCACAGCGTCGACCCGCTGCGCAACCTGGTGATGTTCCCGGCCGCCGGCAGTTCCGACCCCTATCTGCTTGATCTTGGCGCGCTGATGAGCGCGGCGCAACTGGTTGGCCTGGCCGATGCGATGCTTCACCAGGCGGTCGAATATGCCAAGATCCGGACCCAGTTCGGCCAGCCGGTTGGTGCGTTCCAGGCGCTGAAGCATCAGCTGGCCAGCTGTGCCGCGGCGATCGAATTCGCCAAGCCGGCCGTCTGGCGCGCCGCCCAGGCGCTGCAGGATGGGGGCGAAAGCGCCTCGGCCCATGTCAGCCATGCCAAGGTCGCCGCAGGCGATGCCGCAATGCTTACCGCTGAAACGGCAATCCAGGTCCACGGCGCGATGGGCTATACCTATGAGGTTGATCTGCACTTCTGGATGAAGCGGAGCTGGGCGCTGAACGGCGCCTGGGGCGACCGGGCCTGGCATCTCAAGCGGATCGATCAAGCCGTGATCGGCGGCGCCCTGCCGATCGGCCCCGAACACACCTTTGCGTGAGGAACACCATGGCTGAAGCCTATATCATCGACGCTGTCCGCACGCCCATCGGGCGCAAGAAGGGCAGCCTGGCCCATCTCCACCCGGCCGATCTGGGTGCCCACCCGATCAAGGCCCTGGTCGAACGCACCGGCATCGACGCCAATGCCGTCGACGACGTGGTCTGGGGTTGCTGCGACACAATCGGTCCGCAAGCGGGCGACATCGGCCGGACTGTCTGGCTGGTTGCCGGCCTGCCGCTGCATGTGCCGGGCACGACGATTGACCGCCAGTGCGGATCGAGCCAGCAGGCCGTGCACTTTGCGGCCCAGGGCGTGATGAGCGGTACCCAGGACCTGGTCGTCGCCGGCGGCAGCCAGGCGATGAACGCGATCCCGATCTCGGCGGCGATGTTTGCGGGCCAGCCCTATGGCTTCGACAATCCCTTCAACACCAGCAAGGGCTGGGTCGAACGGTTTGGCGAGGGCATCCTCAACCAGATCAACTCGGCCGAGATGATCGCCCAGAAGTGGGGTATCAGCCGCGCGGCGATGGAAGAATTCGCGCTCGCCAGCCACCAGCGCGCCCATGCGGCCAGCGAAAGCGGACTGTTCAAAAGCGAGATTGCATCGCTGGAAGGGCTGGACGCCGACGAGACGGTCCGTCCCGGTACTACGCTGGAAGGGCTGGCCAGTCTCAAGACGGTGCAGGAGGGCGGGGTGATTACCGCCGGGGTCGCCAGCCAGAACTGCGATGGCGCGGCTGCCCTGCTGATCGCCAGCGAACAGGCAGTAAAGGATCATGGCCTGAAGCCGCGCGCGCGTATTCACCACATTTCGGTTCGCGCCGATGATCCCGTCTGGATGCTCACCGCCCCGATTCCCGCCACCCAGCACGCGCTGAAGAAGGCCGGGATGACGGTTGCCGATATCGACCTGTTCGAATGCAATGAGGCTTTCGCCTCGGTGCCGATGGCCTGGATGAAGGAGCTCGGCATCCCGCATGAGAAGGTCAATGTCCGCGGCGGAGCAATCGCGCTGGGTCATCCGCTGGGCGCTACCGGTGCGCGGCTGATGACCACGCTGCTCAACGCGCTGGAAGCGACTGGTGGCCGCTATGGTCTCCAGACCATGTGCGAAGGTGGCGGCCAGGCCAACGTCACGATTATCGAGAGGCTGTAATGGGAATCTGCGAAAACCGCACTGTCATCATCACCGGCGCCGCGCGCGGCCTGGGCCGGGCTTATGCCCTAGCCTTCGGCGCGGAAGGTGCCAACGTGGTGGTCAACGACATCGGCACCTCGCTCCACGGCGAAGGGCGTGACACATCGGCTGCCGACGCGGTCGTTGCCGAGATCATTGCCGCCGGCGGCAAGGCGATCGCCAATTACGAGGACATCACCGACTGGGATGCCGCCAAGCGGATCGTCGATGCCGCGCTGGAAGCCTTTGGTGACCTGCATGTGGTGGTCAACAATGCCGGGATCGTGCGCGACCGGATGTTCGTTTCCGCCACGCTTGAGGAATGGGACGCGACCATGCACGTCCACCTGCGCGGGCATTTCTGCCTGGCGCGTCATGCCGTGAACTACTGGCGCGAAAAGCAGAAGGGCGGTGCCAATCCCGATGCGCGGATCATCAACACCTCGTCCGGCGCAGGGCTGCAGGGCTCGATCGCCCAGGCCGCTTATTCGACCGCCAAGGGCGGGATTGCCTCGCTTACGCTGGTCCAGGCAGCCGAGCTGAGCCGTTATGGCATTACTGCCAATGCCCTGGCCCCCTCGGCCCGCACCCGCATGACCGAGCAGGCCTTTGCCGACAAGATGGCGACCGAAGGCCAGACCTTCGATGTGATGGATCCGGCCAATATCGCCCCGACGGTGGTCTGGCTGGGCAGCGCGGCAAGCGCCGATGTCACCGGCTGCGTCTTCGAACTCGAAGGCGGCAAGATCATGCTGGAAGACGGCTGGCGCGAAGGCCCGGCGGTGGACAAGGGCGCGCGGTGGGAGCCGGTCGAGGTCGGTGCTGTGGTTGAAAAGTTGCTGGCCGAGCGGATGCCGCCGCGCAAGGTCTGGGGGACAGCCTGATGGAATTCGTCTTCACCGAAGAACAGGCGATGATCGGCGAGACGGCGCGCGCCTTCTTTGCCGAGAACGCCACCAGCGAACGGACCCGCGCGGCGATGGCCGCCGATGGTATCGACCGGGCGCTGTGGACCGCTTTCTGCCAGGAATTGGGCCTGTCGGGCATTGGTATTGCCGAAGCAGCTGGCGGAGCCGGACTTGGCCTGGTCGAACTGGCGATCATTGCCGAAGCGGCGGGCGCGCAGGTTGCGGCGCTGCCAATGCTTGGGTCCTTGGCGCTGTCAGCGCAGGCCATCGCGGCTGGCGGCAGTGCGACGCAGCAGGCAGCGCACTTGCCCGGCCTGCTTTCGGGCGAAACGATTGCCGGCTATGCCCACGATGCCGGGCTCAAGGCCGATGGCGATCGCTTGACTGGCACGGCGAGCTTTGTGGCTCATGGGGCTTCGGCGTACGTCTTTGTCGTCACCAGCAACACTGGCGCCTGGATCGTTCCGGCCGATGCGGCTGGCGTTACGGTCACTGGGCTCACCACCATGGACCAGACCCGTCCCTATGCGCGGGTTGCCCTGGATGGGGCCGTTGGCGAAGCGCTCACCGATCCGGCAGCAGCGATCGCCGCAGCCCACCGGGCCGGGTTTGTGACGGTCGCGGCTGAGGCACTCGGCGGCGCCCAGGTGGCGCTTGATCGGACGGTTGCCTATGCCAGGGAACGCGTCCAGTTCGGGCGGCCGATCGGCTCGTTCCAGGCCTACAAGCACCGCCTGGCCGACATGATGATCGAGATCGAACAGGCCCGCTCGGCGGTCTACTGGGCTGCCTGCGCGGTGGACGAAGGTTCGGACGAGGCAGAACTCGCAGTCCATGCCGCCAAGTGCTTTGCGGCTGACACATATTTTATGTGTGCCGGTAACATGATCCAGCTCCATGGCGGGATCGGCTTCACCTGGGAGCACGATGCGCACCTTTTCTTCAAGCGCGCGCGAGCGATCCAATCGATGCTTGGCGGCGGCGAATGGCATCGTGAGCGGATTGCCACGATGATCCTGGGAGAAGCAGCATGAAGCTTGGTTTTTCACCGGCGGATGAGCTGTTCCGCCAGGAATGTGCCGACTGGCTCAACGGCCAGATGGCGGGCGAATTCCGTGACATCAAGGGCATCACCAAGCTGACCGCGAGCCCCGAACGCCGCAAGGAATGGGAGCAACAACTCGCCGCCTACAAGTGGTCGTGCATAGGCTGGCCAGAGGATTGGGGCGGCCGCAATGCTACTCTGGCCCAGCAGGTGATCTTTGCCGAGGAATATGCCCGTGCCGGCGTGCCGGGACGGGTCAACCACATCGGCATCGAGCTGGCTGGTCCAACGATCCTGGCCTTCGGCACTGACGAGCAAAAGCGCCGGTTCCTGCCCGATATCGCCGCCGGCAAGACGATCTTCTGCCAGGGCTTTTCCGAACCTGGCGCCGGATCGGACCTGGCTTCGGTCCGCACCAAGGGACGGCTCGAAAGCGGGGAATGGGTGGTCAATGGCCAGAAGATCTGGACCAGCCTTGCCCATATCTCTGACTGGATCTTTGTTGTCACCCGAACCGAAGAAGGATCGAAAGGGCCAAAGGGTCTGACCTTCCTGATGATGCCGATCGACCAGCCCGGAATCGAGATTCGCGGCATCAAGCAGATCAACGGCGATGCTGAGTTCAACGAGACATTCTTCACCGACGCACGCTGTCCGGCGGACAGCATGATCGGCGGGGTCGGCGATGGCTGGAAGATCGCAATGGGCTTGCTCGCCTTCGAGCGCGGCGTATCGACGCTGGGCCAGCAGATGGCGTTCCGCAACGAGCTGGACGAGATCATCGCGGCAGCCAAGGCCAACGGCGCGGCGCACAATCCGCTCATCCGCCAGCGCATTGCCCAGGCCGAAATCGGGCTGCGCCTGATGCGCTACGGTGCTCTGCGGATGCTCTCCAACACTGACCATTCCAAGATCGACGGGGCGGCGCTGACCTACAAGATCCAGTGGGCCACTTGGCGCCGCAGTTTGGGCGAGCTGGCGATGGACGTGCTGGGCCAGCAGGGCGAAGTGGCGGAAGGCAGCGACTATGAATGGGATACGCTGCCCAACCTGTTCCTCTACAGCCGCGCCGACACGATCTATGGCGGGACCAACCAGATCCAGCGCAACCTGATCGCCGAACGCGGGCTCGGGATGCCCCGTGAACCGCGAGGAGACGTGTGATGGCAGCTCCGATCCCGCCCTATCCGAAGGGGCGCAACCTCCTGGCCGGCAAGACCGTGCTGGTCACCGCAGCCGCCGGTACAGGCATCGGCTATGCCGCCGCCAAGCGCGCCGCCGAGGAAGACGCCACGGTCCTGATCAGCGATTTCCATGAGCGGCGCCTGAGTGAAGCCGCCGACCGGATTGCCGCCGAGGTGGGCTGCGCGCGGCCTGCCACCGTGGTCTGCGACGTCACCAGCCAGGCGCAGGTCGACGCACTCCATGCCGCCGCGTTGCAGGAACTCGGCCGTATCGATGTCCTGATCAACAATGCCGGCCTGGGCGGTGAGGTCGCGGTGGTCGACATGACCGACGAGCAATGGTTCCGCGTGCTCGACGTCACACTCAATTCGGTCTTCCGGATGACCCGGGTATTCCTGCCCGGCATGTATGCGCAAGGTTCGGGCGCAATCGTGAACAACGCGTCGGTACTTGGCTGGCGGGCGCAGAAAGGTCAGGCCCATTATGCTGCGGCGAAGGCCGGAGTCATGGCCTTCACCCGTTGTTCGGCGGTCGAGGCGGCGGAACACAACGTCCGCATCAATGCGGTAGCGCCCAGCATTGCGATGCACGCATTCCTGGCCAAAGTGACGACGGACGAATTGCTGGCCGAACTCTCCGCCAAGGAAGCCTTCGGTCGCCCGGCCGAGGTCTGGGAAGTGGCGAACGTGATGATGTTCCTGGCTTCGGACCTGTCCTCCTACATGACCGGCGAAGTGCTCTCGGTCTCAAGCCAGCGGGCCTGACGATGACGAAGATCTTCGACAATCCCCGCGATCTGATCGGCCAGGAAGGAACCAAGTTGGGTCCGACCGACTGGCTCACCATTGACCAGGACCGGGTCAATGGCTTTGCCGAGGTGACCGGCGATCATCAATGGATCCACGTCGACGTAGAGCGGGCCAAGGCCGGACCGTTCGGGGGGACCATTGCGCATGGCTATCTGACGATGAGCCTGGTCAACTTCTTCCTGCCGGACCTGATCGAGGTGCGCGGCTTCACCCACGCGGTGAATGTCGGGGCAGATCGGCTGCGTTTTCTCGCCCCGGTCAAGGTTGGCAGCCGGATCCGCGGGGTTGGCGAAATTGTTTCGGCGGAAGAGGTCAAGGGCGCGATCCAGTCGGTCGTTCGCGTCACGGTCGAGATCGAGGGTGGCGACAAGCCGGCCTGCGTTGTCGACACGATCAGCCGCTATTTCCCGGAGGGATGACCATGCCGACGCCCGAACAGATGGAAGCGGCAGTCCACGCCTATGTCGAGGCCTTCGCCAAGGGTGATCCGGAGCTGGCCGTCGCGATCTTTGCCGAGGATGCGACGATCGAGGATCCCGTCGGCTCGCCGCTGAAACGGGGTCACGACGAGATCCGCACATTCTATCAGGCGTCAATGGCAACCGGGGCCCGGCTTGTGCTCGACGGTCCGATCCGTGTCGCCGAAGGCCATGCTGCCTTTGCCTTCCACGTGCCGCTGCACTTCGACGGGAAGGACATGGAAATCCACGTGATCGATACCTTTGCATTCGATGCCGCCGGGAAAGTCCGCGAAATGCGGGCCTTCTTTGGTCCGGGCAACATGATCGCGAGATGATCCCGCCGACCATTCCCCACGCCGCCGAGGCAGCTGCCAAGCGCTGGCCGAACGAGCTGGCTCTGATCGAAGGGCGCGAAACCCGCACCTTTACGCAGCTTTGGACCGAGTGCCGCCGGACCGCATCAGCTCTGCTCGAAGCCGGGATTGGGCGTGGAGATAGGGTTGCGATCTGGGCGCCCAACTCACGCCAGTGGGTTGTAGCGGCAGTCGCCGCGCAGACCTGCGGCGCGGCCATTGTACCGCTCAACACGCGGCTCAAGGGACGCGAAGCGGGCGACATTCTGCGCCGGACCCGGAGCCGCATGCTGCTGACGGTGGAGAGCTTCCTGGGGATCGACTACCCCGCCTTGATCGCCAAGGAAGACCTGCCCGACCTTGAGCAGACCGTGATGCTTGAGCGGCTCGACGAGTACAGCACAATCGGTGCGGGCGAGGACGATCCGCGCGTCGATGCGGCCCTGGCGGCAATCGGCCCCGACGACATCTCCGACATCATGTTCACCAGCGGCACTACTGGCCTGCCGAAGGGCGTTCTGATGACCCATGGCCGGATCCTGCCGCAGGTCGGTGTCTGGATCGGCAATACCGGGCTGGCGCACGGCGAGCGTTACCTGATCGCCAATCCGTTCTTCCATTCGTTCGGAATGAAGGTCGGCTGGGTTGCCTGCCTGCTGGCGGGGGCAGTGATGGTGCCGATGCCGCAGTTCGACGTGGCCGAAGCGATCCGGCTGATCGAGCAGGAGCGGATCGCTTTCCTGCCCGGTCCGCCAACAATCTTCCAGATGCTGCTGGCCGAGCGCGAGAAGCAACCGTTCGATTGCTCGTCGCTGCGCGGCGGAACGACCGGCGCGGCAACGGTGCCGCCGGTGCTGATCGAGCGGATCCGCAGCGAGCTGGGGATGCGCGATATCATCACGGCCTACGGCATGACCGAATGCGTCAACATCACCTCGTGCCGTCCGGGCGACCCGGTCGACCTAATTGCCCAGACTTGCGGCGCTGCGATCCCTGGGAACGAAGTCATCATCGCCGGTGACGACGGCCGCGAGGTACCGCGCGGCGAAACTGGCGAAATCTGGGTGCGGGGCATTGGCGTAATGCTGGGCTACCTTGACGATCCCGCCGCGACGGCCGAGGCGATCGATCGCGCTGGCTGGCTCCATACCGGCGATGTCGGGACCATGGATGCCAATGGCTACGTCCGGATCACCGATCGCAAGAAGGACATGTTCATTTCCGGCGGGTTCAACGTCTATCCCGCCGAGGTCGAGAAAATCCTGGCGGCGCATCCGGCAGTCGGCATGGTCGCCGTTGTCGGGTCGCCGGACGAACGGATGGGTGAAGTAGGCGTGGCCTTCATCGTCCCCCGGCCCGATGCCCGTGTCGTTCCGGAAGAGATCATCGCCTGGTCGCGCGATAACATGGCCAATTACAAGGTGCCGCGGCGGGTGGTAGTGGCTGACGATCTGCCGAGGAACGCTTCGGGCAAGGTTCTCAAGATCGATCTTAAGCCCTAACCCTTGCTCCGCTAACGGAGAGATTGAAGGATGAACGCTGGCCTCGTCGCAATCACCGGCGCAGCGCGTGGTATCGGCGAGGCCTTGGCCCGCGAAGCCGTCAGTCGGGGCCATCGCGTCGCCCTGTTCGATCGCGATGAGGCCGCGCTCGAGGTGTTGCGCGAGCGATTAGGACCAGATCAATGCGTGATATGCGCTGGCGATGTCACCAGCGATAGCGACCTGGCCGGCTTCAGGGACCTCCTAACCAGCCAAGCCGATCCCTTGCGGATGGTCTTTGCGAATGCCGGCATTCTGCGCGCAGGTGAGGTCCTCGGCTTGGATGTTGCCGAGT
The DNA here is from genome assembly GCA_965284665.1 of Sphingomonadaceae bacterium. Taxonomy (GTDB): domain Bacteria; phylum Pseudomonadota; class Alphaproteobacteria; order Sphingomonadales; family Sphingomonadaceae; genus Novosphingobium. Next base: position 1,213,167 of record OZ260108.1, read on the forward strand.
TGGAGCAGATGTTCGCGGTGAATGTCTCTGGTACGATCCGGACCGCGCAGAGCCTGGTGCCATTGATGCAGGCGCGGGCCGAGGCCTCGGTCTTTGTCGTGACTGGTTCAACGTCGATGCTTTCTGCGGGGGCGGGTTTCGGGGGTTACGCTGCCAGCAAACACGCCCTGCTAGCCCTGACCGAGGCACTGGATGTGGAACTCTTGCGGGCCGGTCGGTCAGTTCGGGCTGCCTTGCTTTGCCCAGCCGCCGTTCAGACGGGTATAGCTGATGGCGGCTCCGACTTGCTCGACAAGTTGAGGCACCGCATGACGACACACGGCATCACGCCTGACCAGATGGCTCAAATTGCCTTTGACGAACTGGCCAAGGGGCTAAGCGTCGTGTTCTCCAGCGAGGCATCCAAGGCGGTAGCTCAGGATCGGGTGCAGGCGCTGCTATCCGGTTCCTTCATGAACAGCCGAAGCGGACCAGAGACCGGTTCGCCTTAGACTGCCAGCACCGCCATCGCCGTTCGCTGAGCCCCGCGGCTAAGACAGGCGCTCCACGACCATCGCGGCGCCGACCCCCATCGCGCCGGTCGCGACGACCAGCCCCAGACGGCCTTCGGCGGCATCGAGCGTGTCGAGCAGGGTGGACAGCAGGATCGCACCCGTAGCCCCCATCGGATGCCCCTTGGCCAGGTGACCACCGGTAACATTGACCCTGGCCGGATCCACGCTGCGATCGCGCAGGAACCTGGCAATGGTGACTGCAAAGGCCTCCATGAATTCGATCCGGTCGAGGTCTGCCAGGGATATGCCGGCCTTGCCCAGGGCCTTGTCCATTGCGGCGAAGCCTGCGGTCAGCGAAGCGACGGGATCGCCGCCGCTTTCGGCATAGGCTAGGACGCGGGCGCGCGGTCCCGTGCCAAGTCCGCCCGTCCCCACCAGCGCAAGGCCCGCCCCGTCGCACACCGGCGGCGCATGGGACAGGCTATGAAGCGGGGGAAAGGTCTGGCCCTCGAGTGCGTCGCAATAGTCTGCCTGCAGCGCTCCAAAGGCCGGGGGCAACTGGCCGAGGGATTCAAGACTGGTCCGGGGGCGGATGCATTCCTCGCCAGTCAGTTGGCCCAGCGCGATCCGCGAGGCCTGCAGCGCGGGGTCCTGATCACTGGCCCCGGCCTTGCGCTGCGAATCGAACGCGCATTGGTCCAGCTCGGCCCGGGTGATTCCCAAGTCTGCCGCCAGCCGATCGGCGGCCAGCACCGGCGGCACGAACCGGCGCGCAGGCGGCAGACTGGTATCGCTGTAGAATTCCGCCCGGTCGCTCAGAAAGGGGGCGCGGCTCATCATCTCGACGCCGCCAGCCAGCACGGCCTCTTCCTGCCCGGCAGCCACCATGGCGACAGCATGGCCGATCGCGCTGAGCCCGGAAGCGCAATAGTTGTTGAGGCTGTGCGCCGCGCAGGCATCAGGCAAGGCGGCGTGTTGCTTGACCGCCATGGCGATATGCCCGCCCTGCGCCCCCGCCTGGGTCACGCAGCCGAGCAGCAGCGCGCCGGGATTACGCGCGGTATCGCCGGCGCGCCCGGCCAGCGCGCCGGCCAGACCGGTAACTAGCCCCGGCGGGGTTAGCCCGGCCAGCCCGCCATCGGCACGGGCCTTACCGCGCGGGCTGCGCACCGCATCATAGATGAAGGCTTCGGCCACGCTGCTCAGACGCCGACGACGAAGCTGACCGAAGTGGTCGCGCTGCCCCCGACGTTGAAGGTGGCGAAGTTGCGTGCGCCCTCAACCTGGTAATCCCCGGCCTTGCCCGTCACCTGGCGCCAGGCATCCAGCATCATCCGCACGCCGGTGGCGCCAACCGGATGGCCCAGCCCGATCAGCCCGCCCGAGGGATTGACCGGCAGCCGTCCGCCCAGCGCAATCGTGCCATCCTCCACCGCGCGCCAGCTTTCTCCCGGCGGGGTGATGCCGAAGTGGTCGATCGCCATGTATTCGGTGATCGAGAAGCAATCGTGCACCTCCACCCCGTCGCAGCCATAGATGTCGGCCATCCCGGCCCGGCCCAGCGCATCGGTCATCGCCTTGCGGACCGAGGGGAAGACATAGGGCTGGCCGCGACTGGCCTTGACCTTGGTGGAATAGAGCAGCGGCGCGGTGGAATGGCCCCAGCCCTTGATCCGGGGGATCGATTCGAGCGGGATCCCGCGCCGCGCGGCATAGGCCGCGGCAACTTCGGCCGAGGCGAGAAACACGGCGGCTGCCCCATCGGTCACCTGCCCGCAATCTGACTTGCGCAGGCTGCCTTCGATCGGCGGGTTCAGTTCATCGTTATTGTCGCTGAGGTGCTCCGGGGTGATTGCCCAGCTGCGGGTCTGCGAATTTGGATTGCGCTTGGCATTGCTGAAGGCGATTTCGCTGATCGCATTCAGGTGCGCCCGGTCCAGCCCGAAGCGTTCGGAGTATTCGCGCGCAACGTCCGAGAACATGTAAGGCCACAGATAGCGCGCCTCTTGCGCCTCGCGCCCGGCCCAGGCGGCGGAACCCAGGTATTCCGCCGCGCGCTGCCCCGGCACGTTGCGCATCAGTTCGATGCCCAGCACCATGGCCAGGCCATAGCGACCGGCTTCGATCTCGGCACTGGCAGCCAGGATCGCGATGCTGCCCGAGGCGCAGGCCGCCTCGTGCCGCGCGGCCGGGATTCCGGCCAGGTCCGGGTGGACATGGCCAAAGAACCCGCCCAGCTGACCCTGCCCGGCGAAGAGCTCGCCCACGAAGTTGCCGACATGCGCGACCTCGACCTCTTTCGGCTCGATGCCGGTCGCGGCGAAGGCGGCTTCGGCCACATCGCGGAACAGTTCGAACATGCCGCCGCCTTCCCGCTCGATGTTGCGCGCGAAATCGGTTTGGGCTCCGCCCAGAATGAACACTTCCGCCGCCATGTCAGTCTCCTTGATCCATCATCGCCAGCGCCAGTTCGCGCACTTCGCTGCGCATCACCTTGTTGGTCACGTTGCGCGGCAGCGCCGTAAAGCGGAACAGCCGCTCGGGCAGCTTGAATACCGCCAGATCCGCCTGCCGCAGAAAGCCGGTGACATCGTCCAGGGTCACTTCCGCCCCGTCGCGCGGCACCACTGCCACGCCGATCCGTTCACCCAGCACCGGATCGGGCAGGGCAAAGACGCAGGCTTCGGCCAGCAGCGGGTGACCGCCCAGAAGCTGGTCGATCTCCTCGGGCGAAATGTTAACTCCGCCGCGGATGATCAGGTCCTTGCAGCGCCCGACAAAGCGCAGGAACCGGCCGCCCTGCTCGATCTGGAACAGGTCGCCGGTGCGGAAGAATCCGTCCTCGGCAAAGGCGGCGGCGGTCTGTTCTGGTGCCTGCCAATAGCCTTCGAACACGGCCGGGCCCTTGATCTGCAATTCACCCGGCACGAACTCGGCCTCGATCGGATCGCCACCCTGGGGCGGCACCAGCCGTGATTGCATGATCAGTGCCGGTTCGCTGCCATGGAACGGCGTCAGGTAAAGCCCGTTGGGGAAATAGCTGGCCCGCTCGACCGGATCGGGCACATCGTCTGGCCCAGTGATCAGGGTCATCCCCTCGTTCGAGCCGAAGATGTTGATGACCGGCAGGCCCAGCCGCTCCTGGAAGCCCTGGACCATCGCCGGAGCCAGCGGGGCCGATCCCGAACCGATCGTGCGCAAGCTGGACAGGTCAACCTTGGCCAGCAGCGCCTCGTTCTGCAGCAGCATGTTGAGCACGGCCGGCGGGGCGATGGTGAAGCTGGGGCGTTCGGTGGCGATCTGGGCCAGGTAGACCTGCGGATCGAACGGATGATGCAGCACCATGGTGCCGGCCACGCGCAGCCAGCTCATGGTGATCCCGCCGATCGAGGCCATGTTGATCAGCGGGAAGGGGTTCAGCATCACATCCCCGTCCTGCAGCCGCGCCGCGACATAGGTGCCAGGCGCGATGCCGACCCAGTGGTTGTGGCTGCGTGGCACGCCCTTGGGCACACCAGTCGTGCCCGAAGTCCAGCAGATCGTGAAAACATCGTCGGCATCGACCGGGTTGGCCGCGCGATAGTCTGCAAGCAGGTCTGGCCGGGGCGGTTCGACCGACAGGTCCAGCGCATCGGCCGGAGCATCGGGGCCGACGGTCATGAGCCGCACGGCATCTCCCAGCAGCGGGCGGACCACGCCGATATGATCGGCATGGTGCATGCGGGTCCCGCAGATGAAGGCCTTTGGCTGCACGATGCCGAACATGGTGGCCAGTTCGTGGCTGCGGTATTGCACTGCCACGGGGCTGACCACGGCGCCGATCGTCGCGGCTGCGAAATAGAGCGCCACGAATTCGCTGATGTTGGGCAGCTGGATGACGATCACGTCATCCTTGCCGATCCCCGCTGCCACCAGCGCCCCGGCCAGCCGCTCCACCTCGGCGGCAAGCTCGGCATAGGTCAGTCGCTGCGGCGCGCCAAAGGCGAAGTCGGCCCGATTGGGCGCATCGACCAGCGCCAGCCTGTCCGCGTGTTGCTGCGCATTGGCGAAGAACATGTCGGCCAGGGTTTGGTCGCCCCACCAGCCGCTGTCCCGGTATGCCTGGCGCTTGCTCTCCCCGGAAACGATCATCCTATCCGCCAAGCACCGTGTTCGGCCCCATGCCGATATCGTTGCCATTGGCCCAGGTCGAATGGGTGCCTGAACAGAACCGTTCGGGTAGCACGATCCGGCAGACCGGCCCGGCCGTGATATTCTTGGCATCGATCAGCACGCATTCGGAACGATCGAGGCCGACATCGGCGATGAACGAGACGAGATAGCCGTCGTCCTCGTCCTTGGCATTGATCCGCGGGGCGAACGGCGCCTCGCTGCCATAGCGGCCGGGACCGAAGCTGATTTCCTCGCTCGTCCCGCTTTCCAGATCGTGCTTGATCAGGCCGGTGAACAGGAACCAGTAAGGTTCCGGCACGGCCGAATAGGCATTGCGGTATTTCCGTCCGGCGTATTTCTGGTTGAACATGCCGAATTCCAGAATCCGGTCGTCCAGCCGCTCCTCGCGGGTTTCGCCAGTCTTCAGGTTGAAGCGCCACCGGTGCAGCTTGGGCTTCATCAGGCCCTGGCTGAGATAGGCCATCATCCGCTCCAGCCCATCAGGGGCATCAGGATGCGATTTGGGCTGCGGCTCTTCCTGGAAATAGCCGTCGAGGATCACCTCGTCGCCTTCCTCCCAGGCGTTGAGCCAGTGCAAGGTGTAGGTCGGCTCCGCCTCGAACCAGCGGATGTCCTCAGGCTGGCCCATGCGCGGGATCAGACCGAAGCGGGTCTTCTGGTCCGGGTGGAACTGCACGACGTGGAGATTGCGCTCCAGCAGTTCGGGGTTCCAGTACAGCGGCATGTCGTTGACGATGGCGTAGTTCTTGGTGAAGGCCATGTCGTGCGGCAACCGCGGACCGGCCAGCGGGACGGGGATATAGTGCTTCAGCTTGTTGTCTGGCCCGACCACGCCGTAATGCATGTAGGGGGCGTGCTTGGAATAGTTGAAGAACAGCAGCTCGCCGGTTGCCTCGTCCACCTTGGTATGGGCCGAAACCCCGTCCAGCGGCACCCAGCCTTCGGTTCCGAACTGTTCGAGCGTGAAGGGATCAAGCCGGTAGCCTTCGCCGCACTGGTAGAAGGTGGACAGGATCTTGCCGGCATGGATCACCACGTCGGTTGAGGATGAATCCTTGAGCCATTCCTGCGCACCCCAGCCGGGCCGGGTTGACTTGTGCGGCGGCTCCATCAGCCCGGCCCACAGCGCGCGCCCGGCTTCCTGTTCGGCCTGGAAGGCCTTGGTCCGCACGAACCGGCTGCGATAGGAGGCGCGGCCACCCTTGAAGCTGATCGCGTGGATGAAGCCGTCGCCGTCGAAGGGGTGATAGCGGCCGATCGGCTCATGCACCGGTACTTCCCCGGTCCGCACATAGACCCCGTCGATATCGTCAGGGATCGTCCCGATCACTTCCGCATCGCCATTGGCGAAGATCGCGTTCCATTCGTTGAAGGTCGGCCGCCAGGCCCCCTGCATATAGGGGTGGTCGGTATTCTTCAGCGTCGAGCGGATGGTTTCGACCAACTGTGCGGTCATGGCGCTACTCCTTTTCCTCGAATCCCGGCAGCTTCACAGCCGCATCATATTCAGCTTTCAGGCGGGCGGCGATAGCCGCGATCGGCTCTACCGCGCGGACCGCGCCCACGCCCTGGCCAGCCGACCAGACGTTCTTCCACGCCTTGGCATCGTCCTGAGCATTGGCGAAATCGGGGCGCTTGTCCTCGGGCATGCGGTCAGGATCATGGCCCGCTGCAATCAGGCTGGGGCGCAGCCAGTTGGCGGTCACCCCGGTGATGCCCTTCGACGGCACAATGTCACCCGCGCCGGCACCGACGACCATGGCCTTGTATTCGGGTGCGGCCAGGCTTTCCGCACAGGCGATCAGTGCCGTGCCCAGATAAGCCAGGTCCGCGCCCAGCACTTCAGCGGCGCGGATCGCCTGGCCGGTGGAGATCGCCCCGCCCAACACGATCGGCCCCTTCCAGAACTGGCGCACTTCCTCGACGAAGGCGAAGCCTGCGGTCTGCCCGGTATGGCCGCCAGCCCCGCTTGCCACCAGCACCAGGCCATCGACCCCGGCAGCCGCAGCCTTGCGCGCGAAGGCCACCGAATTGACATCGGCAAAGACCAGCCCGCCATAGCCATGCACCGCTTCGATCACGCGCGCCGGGCTGCCCAGCGCGGTGATGACCAGCGGCGCGCGGTGCCGGACGATGGCGGCAAGGTCCGCGCCCAGACGCTCGTTGGAGGGATGGACAACCAGGTTGGCCGCCCAGGGCGCGGCAGCCGGATCATCGGCCAGGGCGGCGGTGATCGCCTGCAGCCATGCCTCAAGGTCGCCCTCGGTCCGGGCGTTGGGAGTAGGGAACGATCCGATCAGCCCGGCCCGGCAGGCGGCGATCACCATGTCTGGGCCTGACACGAGGAACATCGGCGCGGCAATCGCCGGCAAGGCCAGATTGCGCCTGAGTGTCCCGGGGATCGTCATTTCGCTCCTCTCATGGCCCGCGCAACGCAAACCGGAAAGGCGCTTGCACAAACGAACTCACTTGCATAATCATACTTCATCGACGTGCACAAGTGGCAAGAGCCGGCGCGCGACGCAACTCGTCTTGGGGAGGAACGTGATGATCAAATTTGCCTGCAAACTGTTGGTTGGCACCGCTCTGGCGATGCCCGGCACACTCTGGGCCCAGGATGACGCGTCGGACGACGAAGGCGGCCTCGATGAAATCGTGGTGACGGCCCAGAAGCGCGAGGAAGGCCTCTCGCGCGTGCCGATCTCGATCGCAGCCGTCAGCGGCGATGCCATCGCAGACAAGGGCACTGCCAACCTTGAGCAGCTTTCGTCGAGCGTTCCCAACCTGCGCATCACCCAGACTGGGATCGCCAATCGCATCGCCATTCGCGGCATTTCGTCCGGCGACAACAAGGGCTTTGAACAGTCGGCGGCAATGTTCGTCGATGGGCTCTATTACGGCCGCGACCAGCTGGTCCGCATGCCGATCGTCGATGTGCAGCGGGTCGAAGTTCTGCGCGGTCCGCAGCCGACGCTGTTCGGCAAGAACGCCATCGCCGGGGCAATCAGCATCATCAACCGCACGCCCAGCGACGAATTCGAAGGTTCGGTCACCGGATCCTATGAGTTCGAGCACAAGGAAACCCAGCTGACCGGCGTGCTCAACCTGCCGCTGGGCGATCAGGCCGGAATGCGGTTGGTCGGCTATTACCGGAACATGGACGGGTACATGTTCAATACCACGCTCGGCCGAAACGAGCCGAACGTGGATACCGTCTTCCTGCGCGGAACCTTCTCCCTGGGTGACAACAATCCGGTCCAGGCCCGCCTGAAGGTCGAATATGCCAAGTTCGACGTTCTGGGCCAGGCGCGCGAGAACCTGCTGCCGCGCGGGACCTATAGCGCCTCGCCGTTCTTCTCTGGAGTCGATACCGTGCTCGACTGGCGCAGCCAGAACAACGGCTTCGACAGCAGCACCGAAATCATCAACTCCACCCTTAACGTCGATATCGAGGTTGGCAGCCACACCCTCAACCTGACCTCGGGTTATCTCCACTACAACTCGGCCGAAGTGCTCGATGTGGACTATACCGCCCTGCCGATCCTCGATGGCACCAACCAGAACGAGAAGTACAATCAGCTCTCGCAGGAAGTCCGGCTGACGTCGCCGGGCGATGGGCCGTTCACCTATATCGTCGGCGGCTATTTCCAGACTTCGAAGCTGTCCGCCAATGACAACGTGCTGCTAGGCTCGTTCTTCCAGGGCCTGGCGGGGCCCTTCGCGGCGTTCCGGCCGCTGGGGGATTCGCGCTCGCTGCGCACCTTCAAGCAGACCTCCACGCTGTGGTCGGGCTTTGTCCAGGGCACCTATTCGCTCACCGAGCAGTTGCGGATCACCGGCGGGGTGCGTTTCAACCACGAAGCCAAGTCGGGCGATCGCAACCTGGTGATCGTGGCCGGTCCGACGAACGTTTTCCCGATCACCACGGTCCGCGCACTGTGGGGCGCGCTGCGGGTGGCCGAGCATTCGATCGCCGGCAATATTTCGGAGAATTCGACCACGCCGATGGCCAATATCCAGTTCGACGTGACGCCGGAGCTGATGGCCTATGCCTCTTACGCGCGCGGCGTGAAGGCTGGTGGGTTCGACATCCGCTCAAACTCGCTGCCGACCCATCCGACTTTCCCAGGCACCTTCTTCTTCCGGCCGGAAACCGCGAACAATTACGAAGCCGGCCTGAAGTACAAGAGCCGCACCCTGGCGGTGTCGGTCAACTACTACAACACCAAGTACAAGGATCTGCAGACCCTGACCTTTGATGGCGGGATCGGGTTCAACGTCAACAATGCCTCTGCCGCCAAGGTCCAAGGGGTCGAGGCCGAGGCCCGCGTCAGCATCGGCGATCACCTGCAGCTGAGCGGCTCGCTGGCCTATCTTGACTTCAAGTATACCGACTGGCGCCAGGGCCAGTGTCCGTTCGGCACGGCGCCCAACGTGCAGCCCGGCAACTTCTGCAACTACACCGGCGCGCGCGCCACGTTCGCGCCGAAGTGGTCGGGCAATGTGGCGGCCGATTTCAACTATCCGGTGGGGGACAGCCTGAAGCTGAGCCTGAACGTCAATGCCGATTTCTCCAGCCGGTACCAGACCAATGCGACCCTGATCGATCCGTCCTCCTACCAGGAAGGCTATGCCCGGATCGGCGCGCGCCTGGCGCTGGGCAATATCGACGACAAGTGGGAGATCGCGCTGATCGGCCGCAACCTCAACAACCGGCGGATCATCCTGACCTCGGGCGCCTTGCCGCTGGCCACGACGCTGACCGGCAACACGGGCGTTGCCAATACCGCGATCTTCGACCGGCCGCGCAACATCGCCTTGCAGGCCAGCGTGAAGTTCTGATCCGGGCGGCCGGGGCCGGGCGAGCCTGATTTCCGCCTGGCTCCGGCTGGTCTTGTTACCTTTAACGAAAGGCCATCGATATGTTGGCTCTGCTTGGCGCGCTGTCCGTCGCTGCGGCGCAACCGGCCATGGCCGAACCGGCCCTGCGTGACGGTTGCGCCATTCTGGCTGCACGACTGGATTCGGATACCTTTGTCCGCGCTGGCAGCAGCCTGGTCGAAGCAAAGGGCGACATGCCCGCCTATTGCCGGGTGCGCGGCACCATCCGCCCGACGATCACCTTCGAGATGCGCCTGCCGGTCGGCAACTGGAACGGCAATTACTATGTCTCGGGTTGCGGTGGCTATTGCGGGATCCTGACGACCGAAACGCCCGGCTGGGCCAACGGGATCGTCGAGCCGGTCAAGCGCGGCTATGCCGCGATACATACCGACAGCGGCCATTCGGGCACGTCGCAAGGCGATGCCGCCTGGGCCCCGAACAACCGCGCTGCGCTGGAGCTTTATGCGCATCGCTGGCTGCCGCTGGCCCACACCGCCGGGCTTGGCCTGGTCCGCTCGTTCTATGGCCGTGAGGCAAGGTTCCGTTACTTCGTCGGCTGCTCCAACGGCGGCCGGATGGCGCTGATCGCGGCCCAGCGTTATCCCACGCTGTTCCATGGGATCATCAGCGGCTGCCCGGCTATTGACCTGACCGATTCCGGCGGGGCCTTTGGCGCCTGGAAGCTGAAGACCAACCAAGACGCCCAGCAGCCAGTGCTGGGCCCGGCCTTCAACCGCAAGTTGCCGCTGCTGATCGAAGCGGTAAATGCGCAGTGCGATGGTCTTGATGGCGCGGTGGACGGTCTGATCGCCCGGCCCGAGGCCTGCCGGTTCGATCCGGACCGCCTGCCAAAATGTGCGCTGGGTGTGACCCCGGCCGATTCCGATCACTGCTTCACTGCCGATGAGCGGCGGGTCATCGGACTCTGGCATCAGGGGCCGGTCGATAGCAAGGGACGCCGCCTGTTTGGCGGGATGCCGATCGGGGGCGAGCAGTACTGGCGGATCTGGTACCTGCAGGACCCGTCCAAGGCGGTTGGCACCCAGCTGGCCGATGGCTTCACCCGCCAGATCGTGTTTGATCCGCGCTATCCGGAATTCTCCGCCAGCAACTTCGATTTCGATCGCGATCCGGCCCGGCTGCGGCAGGATTTCGGCATGCTCAATGCCGACAACCCCGATCTTTCCGCGTTCCGTGCAGCGGGGGGCAAGCTGATCATGTGGCATGGCATGGCCGACCCGCTGGTCGTTCCGACGCAATCGACCGACTATTATCGCCAGGTGCTGAAAGAGATGGGCGGGCCCCGCCGCGTGCAGCAGTTCTTCCGCTTGTTCCTGGCGCCCGGCCTTGGCCACTGCTGGGAAGCGCCGTCTGCCTCTGCGCCCGAAGATTTCGATCCGATGACGGCGATTGCGGACTGGGTCGAGCGCGGCCAGGCCCCGCAGCAGATCGTGGCGCGACCATCGCTGCGGCAAGGGGCGGCGCTGCCCGTGGCCGAGGTCCGTTACCGACCCTATCCCTTGCCGCCACAGGTGGTTGCCGTCCGCCGTTGAGGCGGGCAAAGGGGCGCTGCGATGAAGCACGAAACGATCAGGGCCTGCTCGATCTGGCGCGCACTGGAAGTGGTGGGTGACGTGCCGACCATGCTGATCCTGGAACAGGCGTTCCTGGGACGGCGGCGTTTCCAGGATTTCGTCACGGAGACGGGTATTGCCCGGTCGGTCATCAGCCAGCGGCTTGAACGGCTGGTGGATGCCGGCGTGCTGGAAAAATCGATCGAGCGCCGCAAGGGCTACCGCCTGACCCCGAAGGGCAGGGGTCTTTTCCCGGTCGCCCTGATGATCCTGCGCTGGCAGCACATCTGGGAAGCCGATGAGCGCGGCTTTCGCGTGCGCCTGGTCCATCGCGATTGCGGTGCAGAGGTTGAGCCGACCCCGGCATGCTCGCATTGCGACCAGCCGATTGATCCGCGCGAAGTCAGCTGGGCGCCCGGTCCGGGCCTGACCCAGGTAACCCCGGTCTATGCCCGCCGCCGCATGCAGACGGCGGCCGCCAGCGCCAAGCGCGGCAACTGGACGATGGTCGATTCAGCAATCGAGTTGTTCGGTGATCGCTGGTCGACGCTGGTGGTGCGCGCCTGCTTCACCGGGATCCACCGCTTCGACGAAATCCAGCGCGACACCCTGATGGCATCCAATATCCTGTCGGGCCGGATCGAGCGACTGCTCGCCCAAGGGATTCTCAAGGCGGTGCCATACTCAGCACATCAGGACCGCTTCGAATACCGCCTCACCGAAAAAGGTCGCGATCTCTATCCTGTACTGCTCGCAATGCTGCACTGGGGCGACGCCTGGTATGCGGATAGCAAAGGGCCACCGCTCCTGCTGCAGCATAAACCCTGCGATCACCCTCTGGCCATGCGCCCATCCTGCAACGTCTGCGGCGGTACGATCACGATTGAAAATATGGACTTCGTGGTCTGAGGGCGCACCGACCGGGCAGTTCCGAGCCTGCTCATCTAGTAGATCGCTGAATGACGACCTGCCGGGGCGTGATCCAGGTTGTGGGCTGAACCGGCAATTGCCTGTAACGCAGTAATGCTGGTCTGGATCGGGCTCGCCGGCGGATCATTCGTAGAGCGGATCGTCGGGTTTGCGCCCGGCACGCCGCAACCCAGCCACCGCGCCACCTTGTGAATCATGGGAGACAGGTGCCTGTCTGGTCCAGCTCATGACGATTACCCGCGCGCCAATCCGCCACTCCGCGCCGCGGCGTTCGAACCGGTCGAGGTAGCGGCCAAGATAGGTCATCTCATCGCCCTGGCCCTGGGCGGGAAAATGGCTTGCCGTGACATAGGTTTCGGCCAGCGCCGAGGCCTCGCCCGCAAACTCGATCAGTGTCTGGCCAAGCTGGTGATGGGTCTGGCCCCAGCCTTTGATCGCGTCGACCAGCAAGGGGCAGAAGGGCTGGGCCAGCCCCTTGTAGCTGCCATAATCGACGTGTGAATCATCCCAGAAGCAACTGGTGAGCAGTTTGGTGTCGGCCCGGTCGACCGCGCGGCAATAGCTTGCCAGCAGTGCCCGGATCGCGGACTCATCGGCCAGCCGGACGCCGCTCGTAACCGCGCCGGCGCCGCTCATCCCCGCTTCCAGCCAGCTTTCCTATTCATAACGTCAAGTTACCGCCGCCTGCCCGGACGTAGTATCCGCAAAATGGAGAGGACGTTATGAGCGCAAGTGCAGACCGGCTGGCGATCATGGATCTTGCTGCCAATTACATGCGCGGGTTGGACCGTCTCGATCAGGCGCTGCTCGAAGCGCAGTTCTGGGATGATGCCCACCTGTCCTATGGTATCTATGAGGGAGGCCCCCGCGAGTTCGCCGCCTTCTGCATGGCGGCGCTCGCCGGGCATGACCGCAACCACCACATGCTGGGCCAGCACCTGGTGGAGATCGATGGCGACGAGGCTTACGGCGAGGTCTATTACCAGGCCTATCACCGGCTGACCAATGAACATGACGCCAAGCGCGACCTGGTGATCGCGGGCCGCTATATCGACCGTTGCGAGAAGCGCGACGGGGTCTGGAAATTTGCCTATCGCTCGGAGATTGTCGACTGGGCGCGCGACGATCCCGCCAGCGATACGATCCTGGGCACCTCACCCTTTATCCTGGGCCAGCGCAAACCGGCCGATCCGCTTTACAACCGCGACGCCATGAGGAGCCGCGAATGAGCCGGACCGATCTTACCGCACCATCTGACCCCGCACTGGCGCCAGGCGAGGCGCGCTGCCCTGGGCCCTCGATGCAGGACATCTTGGATGCTGACGGCGACAACCCGCCAGCCGCGATGCGGGTTGAGCAGTACCACTTCCTCGGCAATGCCGACCTGCCGTTTGACCGCTATCACGACCCGGCTTTCCTTGAACGCGAGCTTGAACAGTTGTGGCCCAATGTCTGGCAATGGGCCTGCCGCGAGGAGCATATCCCTGAACCCGGCGATCGCTATGTCTACGATGTCGGCTTCCATTCGGTGCTGGTGGTACGCGGCGCCGACAGCAGGATCCGCGCCTTCATCAACAGTTGCCCGCACCGCGGAATGAAATTCGCGGCCGAGGGGTCGCGCGGGGTGCGGCGCAGCCACATCCGCTGCCCCTTCCATGGCATGAGCTGGAACCTGGACGGAATCCTGCGCGAGATCCCCTGCCGCTGGGACTTCCCGCATGTGGACGAGGGCAATTTCGGGCTGGACGAGATTGCTTGCGAAAGCTGGGGCGGCTTCGTCTTCATCCACATGGGCGCGGCCCCTCCGCCGCTGGCCGAACAACTCGAAGTGCTGCCCGAACATTTCCGGCTGTGGCCAATGGACGACCGCTATGTCGCGCTGCACACCGAAAAGGTCCTGCCCGCCAACTGGAAGATGGCGATGGAGGCCTTTCTCGAGGCGTTCCACGTGCTCGAAACCCACAGCCAGGCGATCTACACTGCCGCCGATGCCAATGCGCAGTACGACATCTTCGGCCCCCACGTATCGCGCTTCATGCATGCAGTGGGCGTGCCCAGTCCTCACCTGCAACAAGAGCTGAGCCAGGCCAGCCTGTTTGGCAAGCTGGGCCGCGATCCCGCGCAGCTGCCACCTGGCGCGTCGGCGCGGGCAGAGCATGCGAAGCTGCTGCGGCAGGAATTGGGTGCTCAGTTCGGGGTCGATCTGTCCGCGGTCTCGACCAGTGAGATGATGGATTCGATCGAATACTTCCTGTTTCCCAACGCCTTCTTCTTCCCCGGCATCAACATCCGCCTGTGCTACCGCTTCCGCCCGCTGGGCGTCGATCAGTGCCTGCACGAGATTCTGGTGCTGCAGCCTTTGCCCAAAAATGGGCAGCGCCCGCCGCCGGCCAAGCCGATCCGGCTGGGCGTGGCGGACAGTTACACCACGGTGCCCGGTTTTGCCCTGGCGGAAATCCTCGATCAGGATACCGACAACCTTGCGCTTCAGCGCGACGGGGCCAAGGCCTCGCGCAAAGGCGGGCAGACGCTGGGCAATTACCAGGAAGCACGGATCCGCCGCCTGCACCTTACGCTTGACGAGTATCTCGCGCGCTGAGCGCACGTGACGACGCACCGCCAGGAGACACCACTGTCTGCAACAAAGCCGCGGCCCCATTCACCCTGCACATCGCCGATCCCGATCCGCAATTTCACTAAGGAGCGGTATGTCTCCCGCGGGTGCAACAGGGCATGGCGTCCAGCGGATTCCAATAGATCTGGCTGAGCGACGAGGAATGCCGCGTCCAGCACTTCCACGACGCGTTGGATGCGTGCCTAGCGGCGCACCACGGCTGACGCAGCAAGTGCCGGCCAGCCGGCGCGGCATTAGTGCCGCATCAGGGCGCTCTTGTAGACCCTTCCAACCGGCACCGACAGTCCGCCCCGGAGTTCAACCGACTGAGCGCGCCGGAACACGATCTCCTCTGCCAGGACGCACCACGAGCGATGGACCTGCAGCCCACCCAGCGCCTCCATATCGGCGACGGCATCGCGGAAGCGGTAGTGGATCAAGTCCTCCCCGCGGTCGGTGAAGACCCGGACATAGTGGAGCTCGGCATTGATCGCGATGACCCGACCGCGCAGCGCCGGCCGGACCTTGACCAGGAAGGCGGGCTGAGCCGCCTTTGCCGAAAGTGGCGGCGTGGGTTGCGCGGCACGCTCGGCCGCAGCAGGCCAGTCACGGCCGAACAGCATTCCGCCATTGCTGCGGCAGGCGACCAGGTTGATCCCGAGCCACAGCGCCAGTGGTGCAATCGAGCTGCTGATCATGTGGCCAACGGACATGGTTGCCAGGGCATCGAGGCCGTTGCGCTGAATGCCCCAGAACCGGAAAATTTCGCCGAACGAGAAGTTGAGCAGGATGCTGAGCGGCGCAGAAACGACAAACCCGGCGATCAGCACGGCCACCAGCGGATAGCGGCGGCGATGCAGCGGCGCAACGAAGGGTCGGGTAAACAAGTCATTCAACAGCCAGCCGGCGATCGATAGGATCGCCCAGATGCAGGCCGAGGCGACCCGTCGTTCGCCGTCGGCACCGATCCAGCCGATGATGAAGCCAACCGCGGCCGGCGCTGCCAGCAGGCGGTAAAGTTCGGGTCGCAGTCGTTCGATCTTCGACGCCTGATCCCGAAGCGCAGGGGGAAGGGCATTGATCATGCGGCAAGGCTACGCCCGAACCCGTCTTCGTCGCAACACTTGTCGTGTCGGCTAACCGATGGGTGGATAGCCTGTCGCCGGTGAATGGGTCCGGTCGTTGATGGCAGCAGGCCGGTCGTTCGTGCAGATCGGGCTGCCGTTCGTGCAAGCAAGGTAGCGCGCGACCGGCCGATCACTAGGCAATCAAGCGAGATTTCAGCCGGAGCCCCGCCCCTTGTCCACGTCGCGTCGCCAGATCCTTGCCGGACTTGCCGGACTGCCGCTTATGCTTGGCAGTCAGGCGGCTTGGGCGGGTGCTGCCAACCCGAAGGGCAAGCAGCCGCTCGCCAGCGAGCCGGCCAGTGTGGTGATCATCGGCGCCGGACTGGCCGGGCTTCAGGCGGCGCTGCTGCTGCAGCAGGCCGGCATCAAAGTCGTCGTGCTGGAAGGGGCCAAGCGGGTCGGCGGGCGGGTCTATACCGCCAGCTGGCTGGAAAACGCGCCCGAGTTTGGCGCCAGCCAGATCGGCCGGTCCTACGCCCGGGTGATCGATCTGTGCCGCCAGTACAATCTCAAGCTGATCCCAGAGGATCGCAACCTGCTGACCATGGCCAGCCATGTCCGCGGGCAATGGGTCAACGCCGCGGACTGGGCGGGATCGACTGCCAACCGGATGGTGGGGGACGAGCGCAGCATCCAGCCTGCCCTCGTAGGGTCGCAACTGATGGGCCGATACAACCGGCTCCAGGATCCGGTTGACTGGCTCGATCCCGCCTTTGCCGATCTCGACGTATCACTCGATGAATTGCTCCGGCGCCATGGTCATTCACCCGAAGCGCTTCATCTCGCCAACCTGACCGCGACCGGGAACGATGCCCGGTCGGCCTCGTGCCTGTCGATGATGCAGGAGCAGACCCGCGCCCGGATCGATGCCCGCTTTGGCAATATCGAACTGGGCAAGGAACAGCGCCCCTATGGCTTCGACAATGTCCGTGATGGAAGCGGGCTGGCGCTGATCAACAATATCGAGGGTGGCTGCGAGCGGCTGCCCCAGGCCATGGCGGCGGCGCTGGGCGATGCGGTGCGGACTGGCAAGACCGTCGGCGCGATCGACCTGACCGGCACCAAGGCCACGGTCACCTGCCTGGATGGCAGCAGCTTTACGGCCGACCGGGTGATCTCGGCGATCCCTTTCACCACCCTGCGCCGGGTGCTGATCGATCCTTTCCCCGCTGGCGCCCAGGCCGAGGCGATCTCTTCGCTGGGCTATGCCCATACTACCCGCGCCTTCGGGACGATTGTCGAGCCCTTCTGGGACGATGGCATCGACCCTTCGTTCTACTCTGACGGATTGGTGAAGATGTTCTGGGCGCTGCAAAAGCGCCCCGGCGACAGCAATCACCGCTTCATGGTGGTGATGACCGGGGTCGCAGCCAGCCGGATCGACCAGTTCGCGCCCGACGAGGCCCTGGCGATGATCGAGGCCGAGATTGCCCGCATTCGCCCGTCCACGCGCGGCAAGCTGCGCTTCAGCGGTCTGTTTGGCTGGCAGAACGTCGGCCTGATCGGCGGCTGCCGCCACATGTTCGCGCCTGGCCAGGTAACCCGCTTCGGCAAGGCCATGATCGAGCCGTTCCGCCAGCTCCACTTCGCCGGTGAACACACGCGCCGCGCCGATTTCGGCATGGAAGCCGCACTGGAAAGCGGCGAACGCACCGCCATCGAAGTGATGGATCAAGTCGGATGACTGTCACCGCCACCAACCGCATAACAACCGCAAGCTTAGGGGGGTTTTGAGATGAACGTATTGAGGAGCAGCTACCGGGCCTCGCTCGGCCTCGGCATTTCCGCGCTCGCACTGGTTTCGGCCGGCAGCGCCTCGGCCCAGGAAGCCGATGCCGACGGCGCCAGTGCCACTGACATCGTGGTGACAGCGCGCAAGACCGATGAAAAGATTGCCGACGTGCCGTTGGCGATTTCAGCCGTGACCGGCGCGCAGCTCGAGGAAATCGGCGCCCGTGGGCTTGAAGAAGTCTCGCGCCTGACCCCCGGCTTCACCTTCGAGCGCACGATCGGCACCCTCGCTCAGCCGGTGATCCGCGGTCAGGCCCAGACGCGGGTGACCAACCCGGTGCAGAACGTCGCGACCTTCTTCAACGGGGTCTACCTGCAGCGCTCCTACCAGGTGGACAGCGATCTGCTCGACATCGACCGGGTCGAAGTGGTCAAGGGCCCGCAATCGGCTCTGTTCGGCCGCAACGCCTTTTCTGGGGCGGTTAGCATCGTTACCCGCAAGCCCGATTTTGACGAGGTTCGCGCGCGCTTCGAAGGGACGATCGGCAACCACGACCGGCGCGAAGTGCGCGGCTCGGTTTCGGTTCCGCTGGGCGGCATTGCTGCCATCAGCCTGGCCGGCTCGCTGGCCGATTTCGACGGCACCTGGCGCAATGATCTGACCGCTTCGGCCGCGCTGAGCGGCCCGGCGCTGAAGACCGAGGGCAACCTGGGCGGTTACGAGAACCGTTCGCTGCTCGCCCAGATCGCAATCAAGCCGGCCGATGGCGTCCGGATCGATGCCTTCTGGAGCCACCGCAAGATCGCGATCGAGAGCGCACCGACCTATCAGCTGTCGAGCACCTTCGCGATCCGCGCCGGTAATGCGATGAACTGCGGCGCCTTTGTTGCCCCGCTCAGCCCTGCCCGCAATGGGGCCAATGCGCTGTTCTGTGGCGCGCTGCCGGTCATGCCGGGGCTCGGCGTGGGTGAAACCCGCCCGGCCGGGATCCTGGTCGATCGCCGATCCTATGGCCAGGACGGCAAGTCTGACGTGGCCGGCGCAACGGTCGCGGTCGATCTGTCCGACTCGATCTCGCTGACCTACCAGTTCGGCTATACCAAGGCCGATGCCACCAACGTCGCGACGCTGTCGGGCGATCCGGTCAACGGTTCGGCCTTCCCCTTCTTCCTGGGGCAGGTACTGTTCGATTCGCGTGGCAACGGGTCGATCAAGTCCTTCACCCACGAACTGCGCGCCGCCTATGAATCCGGTCCGCTGCGGGTGATGATTGGCGGCCTGGCCGGAACGGTCGATGACTTCAGCTTCGGCGGCACCGCCTTCCTCCTCCCCAACACCACCACCGATCCGCTGGCCAATATCACCACCGCGCTGAGCGGCTATGGCGCCACCCAGCGCGATGAGCGTAACCGGGCGATCTTTGGCCTAATCTCGGTCGAGCCGGTTGCGGGTCTGCGGATCACCGCCGAAGGGCGCCAGTCGTGGGAGCGGATCACCCAGCAGGGCGTCAGCGCCGCCGGGGCGCTGATCGGTACCCAGTTCCGCAAGGAATTCCCCGTCTTCACGCCGCGCTTCACGCTGGACTACAAGCCGGTCGAGAACCTGCTGATCTATGCCTCGGCCGCCAAGGGGGCCAAGGCCGGCGGCTTCAACGTGCCGACCGCAACGAACCCGCTGACCGCCGACCAGCAGATCTTCCTGCCGGAAACCAACTGGACCTATGAACTGGGCTTCAAGGCGCAGCTGTTCGATCGCCTGCTGGCAGTCGAGGGCGCGGTCTATCACACCGACTGGACCAACCTGCAGGGCAACCAGGCAGTCAACCTGGGCCAGCCGGCGATCATTCGCAACCTGGCCGGGGCCAATGTCGATGGCTTCGAACTGTCGGGCGTGCTGCGGCCGAGCAAGGCGCTGACCCTGACGGCAGGCTTCGCCTATGCCAATTCGCGGTTCGAGGCCGGCACGGTTGATGACACGATCCCGCGGGCGCTGTGCGCTTCGCTGGCCACCTGTCCGACCACCGGAGTCTATTCGGCCAACATCGCCGACCGCGCCATTCCGCGCGCACCAAAGCTGCAGTTCACCGCCGGGGCGACCTATCGCCAGCCGATCGGTTCGCTGCTGGGCAAGGAAACCGAGATTGTCGCCCGCGCCGATTTCTCGCACACCGGCAAGGCCTATACCGACAATACCAACACCGCCTTTGTCGGCGCGCGCGATCTGGTTGATGCCAGCATCGGCCTGTCGAACGAGACCTGGGCATTGCGGTTCTGGGCCAAGAACCTGTTCGACAAGCAGTATGTCTCTTACGCCTTCACCACCTTCGCCGGTTCGGGTGCGGGGTCGGGCGTGACTTACGGGGTCCTGCTGGGTGACCGGCGGACCCTGGGGGCTACCCTTTCGTTCAATTTCTGACTCCCGCGCAGGGGAGGGGCAGGTGGTAGGCGCCCACGGCCACCTGTTTCCCCTGCGGCGGCCTTTCGGCAGGGCGATGATGACTCTCTCAAGCAAGCTCCGTCAGGCGCTGTCGCTCGCCCTGCCGATCCTGCTGCTGCCGGTGGCAGCACAGGGTCAGCCTGCGGCGCTCCCCACGGCTGACCAGATCGCCCAGGTCAGCGAGCGTCGGGCCAGTTTTCCCGGTCCGGCGCTGGTCCAGTCGATCGATTGGTACAAGCCACTGGGACTGGTCCCAGGCCAGCCTCGCAACTTTCCGATCGGAAAGCCGCTGGCCAGTGCCGATGCCAAGGCACTCGATGACTTTGCAACACGGACCGGCAGCTTTGCGCTGGTTGTCGCCCGGCAGGGTCGAATCGTCTACGAGCGCTACGCCCCCGGCTTCACCGCTGCCAGCCGCTATGACACGGCCTCGATGCACAAGGCCGTGGTGGCGCTGCTGGTCGGCGCAGCCGTGGCAGATGGCAAGATCAAGAGCGTGGATGATCGGCTGAGCCGCTATCTGCCCGAATTGACCGGCAGCCCACGCGGCGACATCACCCTGCGCCAATTACTCGAAATGAACAGCGGCCTGCGCACTCCGCCGCTCAGCGACAGTTCGGCAAGCCCATACTGGCAGACATACTTCGGCGCCGACCTCAGCTGGTCGATCGGGCAATGGCCGTTTGAGCCGGCGACCCACGGCCAGTTCTACTACGCCAATGCCAATACCCAGTACCTGCTGTGGGCGATCGAGCGCGCCACGGACAAGCCCTATGCCGAATACCTCTCGACCCGGCTGTGGCGGCGGATCGGTGCTGGCGAGGCGCGAGTCTGGCTTGATCGCGAAGGCGGTAGTCCGCGGGGCTTCTGCTGTCTTCAGGCCAGCGCGCGTGACTGGTTGCGGGTGGGCGAACTGATCCGCAACCAGGGCCAATGGCGCGGCAACCGCCTTCTCCCTGCCAGCTGGATCACACAGATGCTGGCCCCTTCACCAGCCAATCCCAACTTCGGCTGGAACATCTGGCGCGGTGCCCCCTACAATCCGAAGCGCACCTACGGCCCCGGCATTCCGGCTGTAATGGAGGCTCGTTCGCCGTTTGCGCGCGACGACACCTATTACCTCGACGGCTCTGGCGCACAGCGGGTCTATGTCATTCCCAGCGAAGAACTGGTCATTGTCCGGATCGGGACGCCCAGGTTTGATTGGGACGATTCTTACCTGCCCAACATGCTCGTCAAGTGATCCGGCTTCCACTGGTTGGAACTGGAATGGCCCACTGACGCTACGTGCGCTTATGCCTTGGTTTGCATTGCTGGGGCTTGTTGTTGGTGTTGACGGCCGAACTTCGCGCAATCGCTGCGCTCAAGCAGGTTCTTGGTTGTTTTAGGGTAGACCCCAGAACTCTGGATGAGCCGCAGTGGCAAGATGTTTGAAATCCCTGAGGAAAGTCTTGCCGCCGGATCGTTGGCGAAGGCGTCTAGGCGATACTTGCTGACCCGCAAAAAGAACCCGTCGGCGGCGAGCACAAACCGCGTTGCCTATCGCCGTGCAATGGCTCACTCTGTCGGTAAGCTTGGCGCAACCGGAGGTTGCTGTCGGGAGGACTAGGAAAGGGGGCTGTCCGATGTCCAGGTCGATCGCGCAGGTCATGCGGCGGATTGGACTCTGGGCGCGTAGCACGCCTGTCCTCGCCGGGATCTTGCTGGTTCTCGCCGCCCTGACCGGAAGCGAACTTCACGCCCAGCCAGTTGCCGCCCCGGACCTGCAGCCGCGCATTGTCGTGCAAACCGGCCATGCCGCACCGATCTCCGCTGCGGCCTGGACGCCGGACGGCAAGTTTCTGGTCACCGGATCGAGCGATGGACAGATCCTGGTCTGGGATCTGGCTGGCCGGATCATCAGCAGGACACTGCTGGGCTCTGGCGGCGAACGGGTGGTGGTCGAGAAGATTGTCTTGGCACCTGACGGCAAGGGCGTCCGGGTCGACGAAATCCAGTTCCGCGACATGTATGACAACGGGGTGGGGAGCGAGGTCTATCGCCGCCGCTATCTCGTGAGCTTCGGCACAGAGCGCAGCGAGGCGGAGACTACCGATCAGCTTGACCTGCCCTGGGCTGGACGCACCGGGTTTCTGGCGGCTTCGCTGAAGCTGAAGAACGACCTGATCGCGCGGCCCACCTGGCCGACTTCGGTGCAGGGCTGGCGACTGGTGCGGCGCGGCGCCGAACTGGCGATGGTCCCGCCCGGCAAGGAAGCCCGGCCGGTTGCCCTGGCCGGGGCCCTTGGCCCGGATCGCGATGGCGGTGATGCCCGGCTCGAGGCGCGGGCGCAGCGGATCGAGGAACTTGCGCAGGCGATTGATCGCAACGCCGAGATATCTGCCGAGAACGAGCGGAACTGCGGCATCGACGAAACGCGGCCCTGCGCGGCGCGCAAGCCAATGGGGGTGGTCGGCATGCTCGATAATGGCGCGGAAAGCCTGGGGCAGCGCCCGCAGCTCTCGCCCGATGGTCGCCGGCTGGCCTGGATCGATCCAGAGGGCACCGGCTGGTCGATGCGGGTGCTTGATCTGCAACGTGCGACAACCCGATCGGTGCACTTCACCGGCACACTCGGATCGCTGCAATATGGCTGGCGCGATGTATCGCGGATCGTCGGGCGGATCCCGACCGGCGCGTTCGAAGTCGATAGCGAAAGCGCCGCCGTGCGGCCAGAGGATGCGCCAGGCTGTCTGCCGCTGCGGCCGGGCGAGCTGGATCAGCCCGCTGGCGGCGGCGCCGCAATCGAGCGCTGCCCGCGCGACACGGCGATCGCTGATGTTCGCTCCACCGTCCGCTTGACGGCCGAACGCGGCATGGTCCGGGTATCAGACGCGGCCAGCGGCGCTTTTATCTGCACTGCGTTTCTCGATCAGTCAGAGATCACTCCGGCGGCGATCGCACTGGCCAGTGCGGATGCGCGGCTGATCGCGCTGCAGAGCGCCAGTGGATATACCGAACTGTTCAGGGTACCGACCCAGCCACGCGGTCCGGTTGCGGCGGGCGGTAACCCGCGCAGCAGCAGTTGCGGGCGGGGCATGCCGGTCCGCGCCGATCCCGGCCGGATCGGGTTCCAGCCTGTCCTGCCGCTGTTATGGGTTGAGGGTCGCGGCGGAAGGGTCGACTTCTACCGGACGACTGAAATCGGGACGGGTTCGGCTGGCTATGGCCTGGGCGCACCGCTGTTCACGCTGTTTCGCCTGCCCGCAGGCGGCTTCTTTGCGATCGATCCGGCGGGGCGGTATGATACCAACCTGCCGCCCGATACCGATGCCGTGCGCTGGGTCCTGCCCGACCAGCCGCTCCAATCGCTCGCACCGCAGACTTTCATGCGCGATTACTACCAGCCGGGGCTGATGCGGCGGCTGCTGGAATGCGTCGCTGAAGCGGCCGACTGTGCGACGCGGTTTCCGCCAATCCCGTCGCTCGCCTCGCTCAACCGCGTGCTGCCGAGCGTGCGGATCGTCGAAGTGAAGCAAGGTGACAGCCCGGCCCAGGCAATTGTCTCGGTCGAGGTCAAGGAGGGCTTCGACCCCACGGCAGCCAACGGCAAGACCCGGTCAGGGGTCTATGATGTTCGCCTGTTCCGCAACAACCGGTTGGTCTTCAATTACCCCAACCAGGTTTTCCGGGATGAGGCTCTGCAAGAAGAGGAGGGGGACCGACTTCGGAAATCGAGCAATATCGCCGCTTACATGGCGTTCAGCGAAGCGAATAGCAGGGGCAGGCGCCCGGAGTTTGTTGCCAGCGAAATGCGGCGCAACAAGGCTTACTGGCGCAAGCTGAGCCAGGTCGTTCCTGACCCGGTCAAGGGCTATCCGATCCTGAATTTCCAGGTCGACTTGCCCACCGCGGCCGGGACCGAGCTCTCCGAATTCTCGGTCTATGCCTTCAATGAGGACCGCATAAAGACGGACACGGCCCGCGCCACTTTCCGCCGCGCTGCCACGACCCCGGTCAAGCCGAGGGCCTTCGTTCTTTCGATCGGAATCGACACTTACGATGCCGAGGGAATCCAGCAGCTGCAATTTGCCGCCAGCGATGCCGAGCTAATGGCGCAGCGGCTGGCGGAGATACCTGGCTATGAGATGCGCCGGATAACACTCGCCGGAAAGCGCATGGCCGATGGCAAGGTCCGGCGGGTGACCGGAGTAGCAATCGAGATCCTGCTTAGCGCCATGTCCGGCGCGGATGTGCCAGTGTCAGCCGGTTATGTGCAAGACCAGGGTTTCGATGCGAGCGCACTCGACCATATTCGCCCTGACGATATCCTGATCATCAGCTTCAGCGGGCACGGCTGGGCCGATGCGGAAGGCAATTTCTATCTGCTGCCATCCGATGCGGCCTGGCCAAAGGGTGCTGACAAGCCTGATGAGAGCACCCTTATTTCGTCCGCCAACCTTGCGGTTTATCTCAGCAGCAAGATCCAGGCGGCCGAGATCGTGCTGATCATCGATGCCTGCCATTCGGCCGCCAGCGTCAGCGGGGCCGATTTCCGCCCGGGGCCGATGGGGGACTCGGGCCTGGGCCAGATCGCCTTCGACAAGGGGGTGCGCATCCTCGCCGCGACCCAGGCCGACGACGTCGCGCTGGAGGATCCGAACTTGCGCCAGGGGCTGTTGACCTACGCCCTGGCGCGCGAGGGGATCACCGATCAGGGCGGCAAGGCCGACACGGACGGCGATGGCAAGATCACGCTTGATGAGTGGCTGGCCTATGCTGTCAAGCGGATGCCGGCGCTCAGCAGCGAAGTCCGCGGGGGGCGGCTCCAGGCGGGCAGCAGCGCGGCGCGAGGCTGGGTCCGGCTGGGGGCAGCACAAGCCAAGCCGGCCGTCCAGGAGCCGACCCTGTTTGACTTCAACGGCAAGCCTTCAGGCGTGGTGCTGCAGGAGGGCGGGCAATGAGGTGGCTCGGGCTGCTGCTCGCCCTGCTGACTTTCAGCATCACGCCGCCCGCTGCGGCCAAGATCCGGGCGGTGTTCATCGGGATCGATAAATATGCCTATTCGCAGACCGAGGTGCCCTTCGCCGATTTCAAGGACCTGCACGGGGCGGTCAATGATGCCCGTGCGATCAAGCGCACGCTGGCCGGCGTCTATGGGCTTGATTTCGATGCCGACGGTTCTGGCTGCTCAAGCGAGAATGCGCAGTCGATCACGCTGATCAACCAATGCGCAACCCGCAAGGCAATCTTCGCGGCCTGGAGCCGGCAGATCGCAGCCTCATCGCCCGGTGATACGCTGATTCTCTATTTTGCGGGACACGGCTCGCGCTACATCGATGACCAGGAATTTCGGCAGGCAAGTGGCTATAACGGCACGATCCTGCCCTATGATGCGCGCAATCCGAAACCGGCACCCGGCGCGGTGGAAGCCGAGATCCGCGATGTCGAGATCAAGGAGGTGATCGACGGTGCGACGGCCAAGGGTGTCAATGTCGTCACCATCTTCGATTCCTGCAATTCCGGCACGATCACCCGCGAAGGTCCAGCCGATGGCCAAAGCCGCTGGGCTCCGGCGTCGATTTCCCGCAGCGCACAGAGCGTGGCCGCGCTATCGCCGGGCGCAGCGACCGGGCCGGGCGGGGGCTACCGCGTGCACTTTGCCGCCGCCGGCGATGGTGAGGAAGCGCGCGAAGTTGGCGCGATCGGCCAGCGTTCCGGCGTTTTCACCACAATCTTTGCCGATACGATCCGGAAGATGCCCGACGCGACCTTTGCCGATATCGCCACCGAGGTCCGGCTGCGGATCGCGTCAAGCGGCCATACGGGGCAGAATCCACAGGCCGAAGGCGCGCTGTCCGCGGCAATGGGCAAGAGCGAATGGCGCGTCTCGGCGGTTGATGTCGGCAGCAGCGATGGGCAGGCCTGGCTGGAGGGCGGGGCGCTGCTCGGGATCACCAAAGGCTCGGAATACAAGCTCTACGAGTCCACCTCGGCGGCGCGCGACGGGCAGGCTCCGCTGGCTGAGGCGGTCGTGGCCGAGGTGCAACCGACCCGGGCCATGCTGGACTTTGCCGGCAAGCCGGTGCCGCGCCTGTCGGCCAAGGCAGTCGCGATCGAGACCCGCCGGGCTTGGGGTGAACAGACCCTGCTGCTCCGGAATGATGTAACCGGAGCTGACCGTGAGGCCGTGGCGAAGGTGCTGGCGAAGATCGAGTTCGTGCGCGTTGCCGAGCCGGCTGGACTCGCCCTGGTCACTTCGGGTGGGCAGTACAAGCTGGTTGGCACCGATGGCGTGGCGATCCTGTCGCTCGGCCCGCCCGCCGCGCCGGACTTTGCAGAACGCCTGACCAATGCCTTGCAGAAGATCGCCCGGGTGCAGATGCTGCTGGCGCTGCGGACCAGTCCGGACACGGCCGGGACAGCCTTTTGCGTCGGCAATGATTTGCAGGCCAATGTCTATGGCTGCATGCCCACCGACAGTTCGAGCGGCCCCCGGCTGGCGGTGAACAAGCAGGCAAAGCTGATCGTGATCAACACTGCCAACAAACCGCGCCACGTCTATGTCTATGCGATTGATGAGAATTATGCCGTCAACCTGGCCTTGCCCGACGGCGGCGGCAAGGACCCGGCGCTCGAACCGAACCGCCCGCTGACCGGTTACGGCGCGACCGATACCAAAGGCCGGCTGACCTTCCTGACGATCGCAAGCGACGTACCGATCAAGGCCAGCGTACTGGAACAGAGTGGGGTGGCGGCGCGTGATCCGGCTGCCTGCAACGCTTCCAAGCTGGCACAGGTGCTGTGCGCCGCCCAGCGAGGCCCGCGCAGCGCCGCAACCCCCAGCAATGGGGAATGGACCGCAATCGTGACCACCGCGACAGTCAAATAGGGAGGCTTGCCATGAAGATCTTACTGGTAGCCGTTACGGCGCTGACGGCCTTGCCGCTGGCCGCGCAGGAAGCGCAGGTTCAACCGCCTGAGCAGGTTGCAGTCGAACCCGAGCCGGCCCCTCCGAGCCCGGACGAGGCAGCACCTGACCTGCCAGAGGAAGAGGGCGATGGCCGGATCGTCGGCGGCAAGACGGCTGAGCGCAAGGACGGGCTGTGGCAGGCAGAAATCTATGCGATTGGCGAAGGGGTCTACACCGACGCTGAGGTTGAGGCCGATTTCAACAAGCTCAACACCGACCTGACCAAGAAGGGGCTGACCTTCAAGCCGAAATGGGAGCAGAACCATCGTTGCGGCGGGGCGTTTATCGGCGGCAACTGGGTGGTAACAGCCGCACATTGCGTGATCTTGCCGTGTCCCAAGCAACCTTGCCCGGCGCGGGACCAGTTCTTGCAACGGCGCGGGGTGCGCCTCGGCACGCTCAACATCGATGGCGGCGGCCGGACCTATCGCATCGAGCGAGCGGTGGTCGACGCCCGCTATAACGGCAGGAAGAAGATCTACGACATGGCGCTGCTCAAGATCGTGCCAGACCGCAAGCCGGGCCGACTGGACTTTGCGCCGGTTCCCATTCGCATTCTGGGCAGCAAGCCGACCGACCTGCCACTGATGCGCAACCCCAACCTCGCCGCGACCGGCTGGGGATTGACCGGAGCGCGCCTTGACGGGCCGAAGCGGGTCCAGGTTGACCGGGCGGGCAAGCCAGTCAACGCGGCTTCGCCGGTCTTGAAGATCGTCGCCCTGAAGCTGAAACCGCAGGACGGACGTTGCCGCCAGGAATACCCTGAGGCGATGATCCCGCACGTGCTTTGTGCCGGTTCAAACCCCGGTGAAGATACCTGCCAGGGCGATAGCGGCGGACCGCTGACCCGGGCTGAAGGAAACGAGCGCGTGTTGGTGGGGTTGGTTTCCAACGGCAACGGCTGCGCTATCGCCGGGATGCCCGGGCTATACGTGAACGTTATGGAATACCGGACCTGGATCGAGGAAGCCAAATCTGCCTCGAAGGCGGGCCGGGTTGTTGACTATGCAAGGCAACCCGGCACCGCCAGTCGATAGCGGCGCGACTTACTTGTCTTCGCCAGCGGTCTTGTCTTCGCCAGCGGTCTTGTCTTCGCCAGCGGTCTTGTCTTCGCCAGCTGTCTTTTCTTCTCCGGCGGCAGCCGGCGCCGAGGCGGCATCGGTCGGGGCAGCGGTTTCGGCTGCAACAGTTTCGGTTGCCGCGGGTTCGGCCGCGGCGGTTTCTGCAGGTTCTGACTTGCAGGCGCCCAGCGCCAGAGTCAGCGACGCGAGAGAAGCGAGCAGTAAGGTTTTGCGCATGTTTTGATGTCCCCTGTAATTAGGAACCACAGGCTAAACCAATCCGGCCTGCCTTAGCAAACCTGAAAATTCTGGCCGTTCCCGCAAGGGATCGATCAGTGGATCGGTTTGGATCAGCATGATGCCGGGATCGCCAGTTGCTGCCGCACGCAGCAAGGTTGCCATCGCCCGGTCGCGGTCATCTGACTGTGCCAGGATCTGCGCCTGCTCGTAAAGCGCGCTATCCCCAAACTCGGCTTGAATCTGGCGCAGCGCAGCGTCCATCGCGGCCTTGTCACCCTTGCGGCCGGCGATCACTGCCTCGCCGGTCAGCCGGCGCAGATTGCTCTTTTCGATTGAAATCGATTTTGCTGCGTCGTCCAGTCGGCCCATCATTATCAGGCTCAGTCCGATCGCGGCATTGGCACCTGACAGATCGGGGTTGAGCGCCAGGGCCTGTCGCGTTGCCGCGATGGCTGCCGGGAAGTCGCGCGCAACAAATTCGACCGTACCCATGGTCCGCAGCGCCAGCGGGTTGAGCGGATCGAGCTTGGCGGCCCGCTGGATGGCAGTTCGACCAGCCGTGAAGGCGCCAGTCCGCGCGCAAAAGATCGCGTACCGCGTAAGGACATCAGATTCACTCTGGCCGAGCTTGGCCGATTTTTCGAACGGACCGCGGGCCTCGCGCGCATTGCGCCGGCCGAAGAAGGTAGCAAAGCCTAGCGCGGAATAGGAATCGGCAAGCTCGGGATCGAGTTCGATCGCTCGCTTGGCCGCAGTGATCGCCTGTTCGTAGGCGGCCGTTCGTTCCTGGCCCTCAAGATTCTGGTTGGCGATCGAAGCTATCGTGCGCGAGCGGGCCGACCAGGCGGCAGCATAGCTGGGATCGAGCAGCACCGCCTCTTCAAACTTCGCCAGCGCCTCGCGCGAGCTTTGCTCGCCAGTCGACAGTCGGTAGAGCGCGGTGCCCTTGAGATAGGCATCGTAGGCGGCCAGATTGGTGGTGCCGCGGTGCGGTTCCGGCGTGCCATCCAGTTCGGACGAGAGCGCAGCCGCCACGGCAGCCGCAATCTCATCCTGAACGGCGAAGAGGTCGGCGGCTGGGCGATTGAACTGTTCGGCCCATCTGCTGAAACCTGTGGTGCCATCGGTCAGCTCAACTGCCACCCGGATCGTGTCGCCCGCCTTGCGGATGTTGCCATCGAGCAGATAAGTGACGCCGAGCTTGCTCGTCATCGTCTTCGCATCGACCCGGCGATCCCGGAAGCTTTCCGACGAGATCTGCGCCGCCACCTTGAGCATCGGATTGCGGGCCAGGGTAGTGCGGATTTCCGCTGCCACGCCATCGGAGAAGTATTCCTGCTGCGGATCGCCACTGAGGTTGGCGAAGGGCAAGACGGCGACGCTGCTTTCCTTCCGCGCGCCACCCAGCCAGCCACGCCACCACGCCGTTCCGACCCCGGCAGCGGCCAGGCTGCCCAGACCGGCCAGTGCAAGACGGCGATCGATTCCGCGCGGCTTTGCTGGCTCGCGAGACGAAAGCGCCTGACCGGGACCATGCAGCGCGGCAAGCGCCGCGATCAGGCTCACCATCCCTGGACTGTCCTGGCGCAGCTTCGCGCCGCTGCCCAGATCGATCGTCTGGAATTGCCCAAAACCCAGAGGCGGCTTCGTGCCATCGATCGAAACGGGCACCAGCACGCCGCGATCGCGCCCGCGCGTTGCTTCGTCATGGACCCAGTGTGAATTGATCGAAATGCCGGACCACAGCACGACCACTGCCCTGGCGCGCTCCAGCGCTTCCTGCGTGGTTATGGAATAGCGCTCGCCGCCGCCCAGGAGGCCGTCCCACCACACCTTGAAGCCGGCGTCCTCGATCGCCTTGATCAGCGGCAGCGCCCGTTTCCGGTCATCGCGCGAATAGCTGAGGAACACAGTTCCCTGCGCGGCCTCGGTTTCAGTGCTTGCAGCGTCACTGGCCATCTTGTGTTCCGGTTCTTCCGTAGGCCCACCCCACGTGCGTTCTATGGCGATCACCCTATTACAACAAGCATCTCTTCCGCTGATGCCCAATGTCGGACTATGGCCGGATAGAAGGCAGCAACGAGCGGGATAGCGATGCGTGGTTTCAGTCTGACTCAGGCAATCCGGCGCGCCGTGGCGATCCGGCCCGAAGCCGTCGCCGTGGTCGATGGCGACCAGGCATTTTCCTGGTGCGTATTTGCGGACCGGGTCGGGCGGCTGGCGGCGGCCTTCAAGGAGCTGGGAGTTGGGCCGGGTGACCGGATCGTGCTGTTGGCGCTCAACAGCCACCGGACACTCGAAGCCTTCTACGGCGCCATGCAGGCGGGCGGGGTGATCGTTCCGCTCAACCATCGGCTCGGCCTGGGCGAGATCGCAGCGCAGGCCAATGACTGTGCGCCCAAGGTTGTCATCCTCGGCCCCGAATTTGCCAGCCTTGCCGATGTCTTGGGCAAGGATCCAGCGGGTAACGCGCGGGTGCTGATCCACTGCGCCAGTGGTCCGGCACCGGCTGGCTTCCATGCCTATGAGGACCTGCTTGCCGAGCACGAACCGGCGGTCGATGCGGGCCGGAGCGGGGATGACCTGGCCTGCCTGCTCTACACCAGCGGCACGACCAGTGCGGCCAAGGGCGTTATGCTGAGCCACGCCAACTTCTGCGCCAATACGGCCAATGTCGTGCCGGAACTGGCGATGGACGAGACCACCGTTCACCTCCACCACGGCCCGCTGTTTCATGTCGCCTCGGCGGCGCGGCTGTTCTCGACCACCCATGTTGCGGGCACCCACGTGTTCCTGCCGCGGTTCGTGGCAAGCGAGGTCATCGCCGAGATTGCGCGGACCGGCGTGACTCACGCGACCTTCGTGCCGACCATGTTCCGGATGATGCTCGACGAGCCGAGCCTGCGCACCACCGACCTGTCGAGCCTGCGCTATGTCTCCTACGGCTCGGCGGCCATGCCTGAACCGCTGCTACGGGAATTCATGGCCGCGTTGCCGGGAACCCGGTTGCTGCAATCCTATGGCATGACCGAGCTTTCGCCGGTGGTGACAATCCTGGGCTGGCGTGATCATCTGCCCGAGGCGGCGGACAGCGGCCGGCTGCGCTCGGCTGGACGTCCGGCCATGTTCGCGGAAGTCGCGGCCGTTGATGCGGCGGACCAGCCCGTGCCAAGCGGCACCCATGGGGAGATTGTTGCCCGCGGGCCGATGGTCATGCAGGGCTACTGGAACCGTCCGGACCTGACCGCCGAGGCGCTGCGCGGCGGCTGGATGCACACTGGCGACATCGGCTACTTCGACGAGGCCGGCTATCTCTACGTGGTTGACCGGCTGAAGGACATGATCATCACAGGGGGTGAGAATGTCTGGTCGCAAGAGGTTGAAAACGCGCTAACTTCGCACCCGGCGGTGGCGCAATGCGCGGTGATCGGCAAGCCTGATCCGCATTGGGGCGAGGCGGTCCATGCCGTGGTCAACCTGCGCGAAGGCATGGCCGCCAGCGAGAGCGAACTCATCGCCCACTGCCGCAGCCTGATCGCGCATTACAAGTGTCCGCGCAGCGTTGATATCCGCGATCGCCCCATGCCACTCAGCGGTGCAAACAAGATCCTGAAATCCGAACTCCGCGCCGAACTGGAGGGCAGGGGCTCATAGCCGATTGGTCATGAAGGGCAGCTGGTTTATGGCGTCAGCAAGCGCTGCCGCCATGGCGATGGTCGCCACTGGACAAGGAATGGTATCGGTTGCGAGGATCGGTCCAATGCTGTGGGCCAGGGCAGCCAGGTCCGCCTCGCTGGCAAGGCAATGGGTGGCCACTGCCCCGGTAACTGTCGCGCCGGCCTGGCGCAGTTCGGCTGTGCATTGCAGCAGCGTGCCGCCGCTGGAGATCATGTCATCGACCAGCAGCACCGGCTTTCCCCGCACGCGCGCCGCATCCAGAAAGCCGATCTCGACCTTGCGGTCCGCGATCCGACGCTTCTCGCCAACAATCCAGTCGAGCCCCATCGGAATGGCCAATGCCTGCAGCCAGCCGCGTGACTCCGCATCGGGGCCGACCAGGATTGTGTCCGGTGCAAGCGTGTCGGCCATTGCCATAGCGATCGTTGGCGCGGCGGACACATTTGCGCATGCGATGCCCGGAGCGACCAGTTCCAGGCTGGGCGTGCGATGGAGATGCGGATCGACGGTCACCAGTGCGTCAAAGGTCGATGCCAGCAAGCGGCCTACCACCCGTTGCGAAATCGCCTCGCCGGGCGAGAAGGCCCGGTCCTGGCGCATATAGCCCAGGTAAGGAGCGACCAGCGCTACTTTCCGGGCTCCGCCATCTCGTAGCGCCGAGGCAGCCAGCAGCAGGTGAACTAGCTTCGCGTCAGGATTGTCGAGCGGACAATAGATCAGTGCGATGGCGCCGCTTTCTTCCACCCGCACCAGGCTTTCCCCATCGGGGAAATGCCGAAGCGCAATCGGCCGGCAGGGCAGGGCAAGGGCTGCCGCGAGCCGCCCCGCCGATGCTGCATAGCCCGGATAGCAGTGCACTGCCGCGTTCATGCGGCGACCTCGTAGCCGGTGCTTTCCTCTGCCAGCTCGCGCGCGAAGCCAAGCCCGGTGTCGGAGGTCGCGTGGATCCGGTAAAGTGGCTGGCCTGCTGTCACCCGATCGCCAACCTTGCACAGCAGATCGATCCCCGCACCCTTTTCCATCGGCGCGCCGGCAAGTCGGGCAATCCGTGCGATCTGGTGGCAGTCGATCGCGGCCACTGCGCCGGCGCGCGGTGCTGCGACCAGGTGGTGAAGCTGCCCGACCTGGTAATCGATCATCTGCTTGCCCTGTGCCTTGATCAGCCGCTCCATCGCGGCCAGCGCCTCACCCGAATCCAGCAGTTCCGCCGCGCGCTTCTGTCCCTCGCCGCCTTTCAGTTCGGGTGAAAAATCGAGCACCCGGCCGGCCAGGAAGATTGAACGCTCGCGCAGGTCAGCAGGGGCGTTCGGGTCGCCGCGCAGCACCTGCATGACATCTCGCGCTTCCAGCACCGGCCCGATCCCCCGACCGATGGGCTGCGAGCCATTCGTCAGGACGATGTCGACCGTGATGCCCAGGTGGGTGGCGACATACTCGAACAGCTTGCGCAGCCGCACTGCTTCCTGTTGGCTGCGGACCTTGGCTGTCGGTCCGACTGGGATGTCGATGACGAGGTGGGTCGAGCCGGCCGCCAGCTTCTTCGAGAGGATCGAGGCGACCATTTGCTCAAAGGTATCAATCCGGAGCGGACGCTCGACTGAGATAAGGATGTCGTCGGCAGGAGACAGGTTGACCCGTCCGCCCCAGGCTAGAACCGCGTTCTCCTTGGCAACGATCGCCTGCATGCGCTCGGCTGAGATATCGACATTGGCCAGCACTTCCATCGTGTCGGAAGTGCCCGAGGGCGAGGTGATGGCACGTGACGAGGTCTTGGGAATGATCAGACCGTGCGCTGCGACAATCGGCACAACGATCATCGAGGTGCGGTTGCCGGGAATACCGCCGATGCAGTGCTTGTCGACAATCAACGGAGATGCCCAGCTAAGCCGTTCCCCGACATTGGCCATCGCTCGCGTCAGCCCCAGGGTTTCGGCCGTGGTCATAAAGGCAGCGCAAGCGACCAGAAAGGCGCCGATCTCCATCGGTGAATAGCGGTGCTTCGTGATGTCTGCGATGATGTCTGCCAGTTCAGCCTCGGTCAGGGTGTCGCCGCCGATCTTGCGGCGGACGGCATCAAGGCTTGCCGGTGGCCTGGCCTGGGCAATTGTCACTTCGGCCCCTTCGGGCAGACCCAGCCGCCGGAACGCCTGCTCGCCTAGGCCGATCTGTCCCTGGCTGAGCAGATGATCGTCATCCATGATCGCCAGCGTGGCCAGGATGCTGCGACCCTGACCGCAGACCTCGATCTTGCGCAGCGCCTGGAACTGCTCGGCCCGATAGTCACCGCCGGTTCGCGGCAGGAAGGCTGTGTTCTCGGGCGAGGTGTCGATCGCGACGGCGCGAATCTTGAGCATGGTGGTCCGGTCCCCTGTTCGGGCTCTGGGTAGCCCAGTAACTAGCCCGGCGGATTGTCCTTGCGCAAACTTCACTTCGGTCTGACCTGCACGTTCAGGCCAGCAGCCATTTCCGCCAGAGCGGCTTGATCCCTTGCAGGATGATCAGCGCAGCAAGGCCTGCCAGCGCTATGGCGAGCAGCTCGGAACCTGCCACACGACCGAATCCGAACAGGTTCGCTATGCCGGGTACGAGCTGGGTTGCGGCCAGCATGGTCGTTACTGCAGCAAGGATCGCAATGAGTACCCGGTTGGGTTGCAGGGCGCCGGTTCCCGCCGCTCCTCCGAACCGGCGGTTTACGGCGATCAACCCGACTATTCCGAGCACCAGCGCGATAAAGGCGGCGGCGCGAAGCTGCTCGGCCGGCAGGCCAGCCTGCCAGAACCACAGAGTCAGCCCGCTGGCCATGACGAGGACCAGCGAGCCCTGAACCAGTGACCACAGCACCAGCCCGCGCGAGAACAGGGCTGACTGCGATTTACGCGGCGGACGCTTCATGGTGTCGCGTTCTTCGGCTTCGGCCTCGAAAACCACCGAGCAAACCGGATCGACGATCATTTCCAGGAAGGCGATGTGCACTGGTCCCAGCAGCAGTGGCATCCCGGTCAGCAGCGGCAGCAGTGCCAGCCCGGCAATCGGGATGTGGACGGCGACAATGAAGCCCATCGCCTTGCGCAGATTGTCATAGATCCGCCGCCCCATCCTGATCGCCGCTACGATCGATCCGAAATCGTCTTCAAGCAGGACCAGCGAGGATGCCTCGCGCGCGACATCGGTACCACGGCCTCCCATCGCAATCCCGATATGCGCGGCCTTGAGTGAAGGCGCATCGTTCACCCCGTCTCCGGTCATGGCGACAACTTCGCCCGCGGTCTTGAGCGCTTCGACCAGCCGCAGCTTCTGCTCTGGCATGATCCTCGCGAACACGTTCACGGTCGCAATGTGTTCAGCCAGGCCCGGGTCGTCCAACCGAGCCAGGTCCTCACCGGTCAGCACCTGCGCGCCGTCGATCCCGGCTTGTTCGGCGATGGCGCGAGCGGTTGCGGGATAGTCTCCGGTGATCATTACGATGCGGATTCCGGCTTCGCGGCACTGGCGTACAGCCTCAACCACCGAGGGCCGCAAGGGGTCGGCCAGGCCGACCAGTCCCCGGAAGGCAAAGGCGAAGCCACGCGCGCTGGCGGGCAGGTCGCCACCTGGCCACCGCGCCTCGGCAATACCCAGCACGCGCAGTCCGCAGTTGGCCATTTCATCGACAGCCCGGTGCATCGCCTGGCGCTCGGGCTCGGCCAGTCCGCACAGGTCGGCAATCGCCTCGGGCGCACCCTTGGTGGCGACGACCCGGGAGTCGCTGTCCATCCCGGTGGTCCAGACATGAGATCGCGCCAGCAGATCAGGGGCCAGCGGATAGTGCCGCTCGATCGTCCAGCCACCACCCGTCGGGCCACGCTGCGCTCTGTTCGAATCTTCTCGCAGCGCGTGGAAAGCGACCTCCATCGGATCGACAGCCTGCTGCGCGCTGGCAAGGACGCCCAATTCGACCAGGAGGCTAAAATCGTCCTCAAGCGACTGGGCCGTGCCCGCATCGATTGCGCGGGCGCTGCCATCAGGCAGCCGAAGTTCGGCAATCTGCATTCGGTTCTGGGTCAGCGTGCCGGTCTTGTCGGTGCAGAGCACCGTGGCCGAACCAAGCGTCTCGATCGCTGCGGCGCGGCGGGTCAGCACGCGCTCGCGCGACATCCGCATTGCCCCCATTGCCATGAACACGGTCAGGACCACGGGGAACTCCTCGGGCAGCATCGACATGCCCAGCGCAATTCCGGCCAGTGTGGCTTCCAGCCAGCTGCCGCGAGTCAGGCCGTAAAGGAGCACGACCAGCAGACTGACCGCCGCCCCAGCCGTGGCAAAGCCCAGCACCAGCTTGCGGGTTTGGCGGCGCAGGTGGGGTGCCTCGGGCTCCAGTCCGCTCAGCATGGCACCGATCCGGCCGATCTGGCTGGCTGCACCGGTTGCCATGACAATGCCTACGCCATCACCGCCGACAACCAAGGTTCCCGAGAAGGCAAAGGGCAGGTTGTCTCCGCCCGGCCTGGTCACGGAAATGTCGGTCCGCCGGTCTCCGGCCCGCTTGGCCACTGGAGCCGATTCTCCAGTCAAGAGGGACTCGTCGACTTGCAGGCCATTGCTCTGGCTCAACCACAGATCAGCCGGAACCCGGTCCCCTTCGGCCAGGATCAGCAGGTCGCCGCGCACGACCTCGCGGCCGGCAATGCGCTGGCGTTGACCATCGCGGATGACCAGGGCGCGGGGGCTGGTGAGATCGCGCAGCGCTTCCAGCGCGCGCTCGGTCCGGCTTTCCTGGACAACGGTGATGACGATCGAAAGGGCGGCAAAGGCGGCCAGGATCAGGGCTTCGTGAATGTCACCCAGGGCCAGGTAGATCAGGCTGGCGCCCAGCAACAGCGCCAGCATCGGCTCGCGCAGGACTTCTCCCACAATCCGCCAGACTGGACGACGGCCCTGGCGGGCAAGCTCGTTCGGACCCTCAGCGGCTAGCCTCCGCTGCGCCTCGGTTGCAGTCAGCCCTGTTGGTCCGGGGTCCTCGACGTGCAAATCCGTCTGGGGTTCGCTCATGCCTGCAGCACACCGGCAGCAGGATCGCTGCGCGCCGATCGCAACTCGGCCCGCGCAATGTGGAGCATTGCCTGTGTAAGTGCCACCAACAGCGGGCCCAGAACGATGCCGTGCGGGCCGAACAGCAGCAGGCCGCCGATGATCGCGATGAACGAGATCAGCGGGTGGAGCGACAGGCGCTTGCCGACCAGGATCGGGTAGATGATATTGTCGATCAGGCCGATCACGATCGTGCCCCAGACCGTCAGAAG
The DNA here is from genome assembly GCA_965284665.1 of Sphingomonadaceae bacterium. GTDB lineage: Bacteria > Pseudomonadota > Alphaproteobacteria > Sphingomonadales > Sphingomonadaceae > Novosphingobium. The sequence goes on from OZ260108.1 coordinate 1,250,341, forward strand.
GATGGCCGATCCCCAATCGCCGGCGAGGGCGAGGCTGATCGCTGCCGGCACCCAGATCACGAAGGCTCCCAAGAACGGCACGATGGCCAACAGGCCCATGACCACGCCCCAGAACAGCGGCGCTGGTAGGCCGAGCACCCAGAACATCAGTCCGCCCAGCAGCCCCTGCAGCGCTGCAACTGCGGCGGTGGCATAGACCGAAGCAAAGACCGTCTGGGTGGTTTTGTTGACCAGCTCATCGAATTCTTCCGGGCTCAGCGGCACGAAGCCGCGCAGCGCCACCAGCGCCCGATCGCCATCGCGCAGCAGATAGAACAGGAAGTAGAAGGTCAGCAGCAGGGTGACCATGCCGGTGGCCGATTCCTGCACCAGCCGGCCGCTCCACAGTGCCAGTTGTCGGGGCAGCAACGCGTACAGTTGTTCCAGACCCAGCCAGTTCTGCAAGCTGGCGAACAGGCGGGCCAGCTCGGGATATGTCTCGCCGAGCTGCTGGATGCCTGCGGGCGTCATCAGCGGGGCATAGGTCCCTGCTCCGGCTACGATCTGATCGACCAGGGCTGAGATCACCAGGATGACGGGAATGACAACCAGGACAGCAGCCAACAGCAAGGCCAGGGCGGAAGCTACTGCTGGCGATCCGATTTGCGCGCGCAGCCTGCGTTCAAAGGGGCGGCACATCACGGCTAGGGTAAGCGCCCAGACCAGCGCAGGTATGAATGGCTGGGCAACCAGGAACAGGACAACGCCTAGCACCAGAATCGCCACAGCCAGAATCATCCCGGTCTTGTAACCTTGGATCAGACGGGAATCGGTCATGGTGCGGGTCCTTCCTGCGCGGGTGCAGCCCGGCTGATGCCCGGCATACTAGACCAACCTGAGCGTCCAGTCTTTGCTTCTGCGCAATAAGGTTCCGCCGATGCTAATGGTCTGCCAGCCAGTTGCGCGTGGCCGCCGCAACCGCCTTGGCGCGCTCACCGAGGTCCGGGAAGCCTTCGCGCAAGGCTTTTGAGCGCAGTTCGATGCTAAGCGGAATGCCGGGTGGTAAGGCACGGTACAGTGCGCCAAGCGGCAGGCCGCCGTCACCGCATTGCTGACGCAGGTCGATAGCATCGGTGATGATCGCGTTGAAATCTGCCGGGTCTGGGCGCTGCGCTGGTGCGTCGCAGAACTGGGCATAGGGCAGCAGTTCGCGCGGCACCTGTGCGATAGCCTCAATCGAGCTGCCGGAGCGATCGACATGGATCGGATCGATCAGCAGCGCCCGCAGCGGGTGGGCGACGGCATCGAGGACGGCGAGTGCCATCTCCAGGTTCTTCACTTCGGTGAAGATCCCGAATTCCAGGGCGACCCGCATCTGCGATCCTTCGGCATGCTCGCACAGCGCGGCGAGGCGGGCGGCGGTCGCGCCCATGTCGGGATCTGACGAGACGCAGAGCACGTTCTTGGCGCCCAGCTCCGCGCCAATATCGATGCAGGCCTTGTGCGCGGCGAGGTTGTCGCCCGGCTTGATCCAGATGACTTCGACATCAAGCAGCGGCAGCCCCGTCTCGGCCAGCGCAGCCTTGGTTTCGCGCAGCAGGGTGGGGGTCCATTGTTCGGGTTCGATCCACAGCCCTGTCATATCGAAGCCGCCCGCCGCAGCGGCGTGGATCGTTTCGACCGGCCCCGCACCCGGGACGATCCCGGCGGCAAAGGAGATCGGGTTCATATCGAGCTGCCGCCGTCGACCTTGAATTCGGCCCCGGTGGTGAAACCGGCCTCGTCCGAGGCGAGATAGACCGCCATCGCCGCGATCTCCTCGGGCTTGCCGATCCGGCCGATCGGGTGCGTGGCAACCCAGCTGGCATAGACTTCATCCGGATTGGGCACTTGGGCCAGCACCTTGTCGAGGATCGGGGTGTGGATCACGCCCGGATGGATCGAATTGCAGCGGATGCCATAGCCGCTGGTGGCGCAGTGCATCGCGACCGACTTGGTCAGCAGGGTCACCGCGGCCTTGGCGGCATTGTAGGCTGCCAGGTTGCCGTTGGCGCGAATCCCGGCGAGCGAGGACATGTTGATGATCGAGCCGCCGCGCCCATGCCCCTTCATGTTGGCCACGGCATATTTGCAGCCCAGGAACACGCCGATCACGTCGATATCGAGTTCGTGCTTGAACTGGTCAAGCGTGACGTCCTCGATCGAGCCATAGGTGGTGATGCCGGCATTGTTGATCAGAACATCGATGCTCGCGGCGCTGCCCAGCGCGCGTTGCCAGTCCCCTTCCTGCGCGACATCGAGATGGACGAAACTGGCCTGCTGACCAAGCTCGCCTGCAAGGGCCTGGCCACTTACATCGTCGATATCGGCAATGATCACCGCAGCGCCTTCGGCCACGATGCGCCGGACCATGGCGTTGCCGAGGCCCGATGCGCCCCCCGTGATCAGCGCTGTCTTGCCCTGCAGTCGCATCTACCTCTCCTTCTGCTCATCCGCCAAAGCTAGCAGGGCAGGGCGCAGACGCTTGGCTAGCCATTTTGTGAGGGCGGCTTTTGACTCAGGTCAAGGCCGCCCGCGCTGCTCGGCCTAGCTTCTCTCATCACATGGCGAGACAGCCGGGAGGAGGACGCAAATGGTCGAGACCTTGACGGGGACCAACCGGTCCAAAGGGATCAGCTATAACGAGTTGCTGGACATGGACACCCATCAGGTGCCGGCCAAGCTGCGCGAGGACTGCCCGATGCCGCCGGGGCCGACGATCGTGAACCCCAGCATCTATCACTCGCGTGACTTCTTTGATCTGGAAGTGGAACGGCTGTGGAAACGGGTCTGGCAGATGGCCTGCCACGAAGACGATATTCCCAATGTCGGGGACAGCCACGTCTATGACATCGCCAACCTTTCCTACATCGTGGTTCGCACCGGGCCGGACGAGATCAAGGCCTTTCCCAATGCCTGTCTCCACCGCGGTCGGCAGCTGCTCACTGAGGACGCGCAGCATCTCAAGGAGTTCCGCTGCCCGTTTCATGGCTGGGGCTGGAAGATCGACGGCACGCTGAAGGAAGTGCCCTGCCAGTGGGACTTCCCCTCGGTCAGTGAAAAGACCCACAGCCTGCCGCCCGTCCGGGTCGGCCGGTGGGGCGGGTTCGTGTTCATCAACCCGGATGACAAGGCCGAACCATTCGCGCAATTCCTGGGCGATATCGACCGCCACTTTGAGCCGATCCCGTTTGAGCGACGCTACAAGGCGGTCCATGTTGCCAAAAAGCTGCGCTGCAACTGGAAGGTGGCGCAGGAGGCCTTCATGGAGGCTTACCACGTCGTCGCCACCCACCCGACGCTGCTCGATACGATGGGCGATGCCAATTCGAAGTATGACGTGTTCGGCAACATGTCGCGGGCGATCTCGCCCAACGGGCTGCTGAGTCCGCACGTCAATCCGGCGCTGGTGGCCGAGCCGCTGCAAGGGGCCAAGACCTATGCCCGTGTCCGCCACGCACTATCGGGCAATGTCTATGAACGGCTGGGCGAAGACCGCGTCCGCGTGACCGCGCGCGATGGCCGGACCGGCATTTTCGATCATCAGGCCCATCACCTGGAAGGCGAGCTGGACCATGCCGACATCCAGCTATGCGACTGGGTTGGCGGACGACTGCCCGACGGCTGGGAGGAGGAAGCCGATCCCACCACCACCGGCCCGATCCCCGAACGGCGCAAGGCGATGGCCGAGGCAGCCCGCGAGAAATGGCGCGCGGTGTTGGGGGACGAGGTCGATCAGGTCAGCGATGCCGAATTCGTCGACACGATCTACTACAACCTGTTTCCCAACATCAGCCCGTGGGGCTGCTTCAACCCGATCTTCTACCGGTTCCGCCCGCACGGCGACAATCCGGAGGAGTGCATCCACGAGATCATGTTCATGCTGCCCGTCGCCAAAGGCCAGCCGCGCCAGGCCCCGGCGAAGGTCCACTGGCTGGATTTCGACGATGACTATTGCGATGCGCCCGAGCTCGGCATGCTGGCCAAGGTCTTCAATCAGGACGTGGTCAACCTGCCGCACGTTCAGAAGGGCATGAAATCGATCAAGTCTCAGGAAATCGTCTTCGCCAACTATGGGGAGACCAAGATCCGGCACTTCCACAAGCGGTTGAAGGAGTTCCTCGGCTCATAGCCGCTCGCGCGCTTGCTGGACCAGGTGTTCCGGCGGGCGCGGAGGATCGAAGTCGGTCCGGCGCCAGATCGGGTCAGCCGGTTCTTCGGGATTGGGCAGGGCGAACTTCAGGTAGCCGAAATAAGTCGCGATCTGGCGCTCGGCATTGTCGAGGATCGCGGTACGGCCGTGCATGAAGCGGGTGTTGTCCAGCATCAGAACATCGCCCTGCCGCCACTTCACGGCCAGCGTCAGCGTGTCGCCGATCTGCCGGATCGTCTCCAGCCATTCGTCGGGCACCGGCTTGAAATCATCGAACAGTGGAAAGCCCCGGCGCTTGTTGTTGAAGCGGGCGAACAGCAGGAAGTTGCCGAAAGCAAGCTCATCGACAAACATCGGCTTGTGCAGCGCCGGCCGCGAAAACAGGCGTGCAATCCGGCCATCGTGCAGCCGCATGAACTGATAGGGGCAGCCCGCAGGGGGATTGCGCAGCTGGTCGTCATTGGGCTCGGCCGTCCCCAGCCAGTATTCGAGCAAGCTGGACCAGGTTGACATCGGATAGACCAGCCGCCGCCCCTCCAGACCGCGCCGGATCTCTTCGGGCAGGGCCTTGACCAGCGCAACGCCGTCACACAGCGTCGTCCGGCCGCCTTCGGTCGGAGCGGAAAGGCAGCCGAACATGGCAAGGTCCGGCTTCCAGGGTTCGCGCGAAAGTTCGGGGTGCAGCGAAAAGGCGTTGGTCCCGCCATCGACTGCGTAGATTGCCTTGTCGGGATCGAGCAGCTCGCGCCCCGGGCTCTCGTTCACGACCGAGGTGCTGCACATCCTGCGCGCCAGGCCATGGAATTGATCGAGCGTCGCACCGAACCCGCTGAACAGCAGCGCCCCGTGCGTCTTGTAGTGCGCCATGATCGCTTCCTCATCGACCTCCAGCAGGCTGGTTTCGCCTGTGGGCTCGATGATCGCCAGGGGGCGGCCGGGCGCGGGCGGGAGAATTCTGGCCATTGCATGGCGGCGATAGCGCAAGCGGCAGGGCCGCGCTATAGCCCGCGCCATGTCGCCTTCCATCGATCAGTTGCGAGCCTCGCCGGACCACTATCTCCACTCGATCGAGGGCGATGAGGCGATCATCGTGCCGATGGACCAGGCGGCCTACCAGCGCTCGATCTTTCTGGACCGGCGGATCTCTCCGGCTGGCGAGGGTGGGTTCCGGGTGCCCTTCGCGGCGCTGGGGCCTGCCGCAGCCAATCCGCCCCAGCTTGGCTGGATCTTCCACGTGGCGCACTGCGGGTCGACCCTGCTGGCGCGAGCCCTCGATGAACTGGGGGCGGGAAGCAACCTGGTGCTGCGCGAACCGCTGGCGCTGCGTCAGCTGAGCTTTGCGCGCGATGATGAGCGGCTGCGGCTGGTGCTAGCCTCGCTGGCGCGGCGCTATCCCGGTGGCGGACCGACGCTGATCAAGGCCAACGTTCCGGTGAACTTCATCCTGCCGGCAATCGCTGCGATCGACCCGGCGGCCCCGGCGATCCTGTTGAAGCTTGACCTGCCGGATTATCTCCTCGCCATCCTGCGGAGCGACAACCACCGACTGTGGCTGCGCAACATCGTCGGCCAGTTGGCGGAGGACCTTGGTCTTGCCGGGAACATCAGCGATGCCCAGGCCGCCGCCGCGCTGTGGCTCGGGCAGATGCGCCGGTTCGTTGCGGCATCGGCCCAGATGCCCAATGCCCGGACGCTCGACGCCGAGCAGTTCTTTGGCGATCCTGCCGCCACCCTGCTGGCCGCTGCCAATCTGCTCGGCGTGGCCACCACTGCGGTCGATGTCGCCGCACTGGTCGCCGGCCCGCTATTTTCTACCTATTCCAAACGTCCCGACGTGGCATTTGACAATAATGCCCGGCTCGAGCGGCGCGATCATCTGGCGCGGGCGCTGGCGACCGAGATTGCCGAGGCGGAGGAATGGGTTGCACAGACGGCGACCGATGCGCCAGCCCTGCGCCAAGCGCTTGGCGCGATCGCCCTGGTCTGACCTGACCTCCTGTTCATTGCGCCAGGTGGTGTCGGCAATGCTTGCCGCCGCCCGCGCTCTCTGAAATTATCGCTGAAACTGCGGACCGGACAACGAGTCCTCAGCAAGCGAGAGGATGCGGCAGTGGCGCAATATGACCTGATCATTCGCGGCGGGACGATCCATGATGGTACCGGCGCGCCACCAGTCATCGGCGATGTGGCGGTGAAAGACGGTCGGATTGTCGCGGTCGGCCAGGTGGCAGGCGATGCCGCCGAAGTGATCGACGCGGCGGGCAAGATCGTCACGCCCGGCTTTGTCGATGTGCACACCCATTTCGATGGTCAGGTCACCTGGGAAAGCCGACTTTCACCCTCGTCGGGCCACGGGGTGACCACGGCGGTGATGGGCAATTGCGGCGTAGGCTTTGCGCCTTGCCGCCCGGATCAACGCGACACGCTGGTCAAGCTGATGGAAGGGATCGAGGATATTCCGGAAGTCGTCATGGTCGAAGGCCTGCCGTGGAACTGGGAGACCTTCCCCGAATACCTTGACGCGCTGGACCAGCGGCAGCTCGATATCGACATCGCGACGCAGATTCCGCACTCCGCCTTGCGGGTTTATGTGATGGGCGAGCGGGCCGCGCGCAAGGAGCCGCCGACTGCCGAGGATCTGGCGGCGATGCGCAGGCTGGTGGCCGAAGGGATCACGGCAGGCGCCTTTGGCGTCACCACTTCGCGCAATGTCATGCATCGCACCCGCGCCGGGGACCTGGCGCCCAGCCTCTATTCCGATGTCGACGAGCTTTGCGCCTTGGCGGCGGGGCTGAACGACGCCGATGGCGGGGTATTCCAGATCATCCCGGCCCCGGCCGAACCGGCCGAGGTCGAGTTTCCGATCTTGCGCCAGGTCGCGGAAACGTCCGGGCGGCCCGTATCCTTCACCCTGCTCGACGTACCGAACCAGCCGGGCGAGGGCTGGCGTTATCACCTCCAGGGGCTTGAGCAGGCCGCTGCGGACGGCCTCACGATGCGCGGCCAGGTGGCGCCGCGCCCGGTGGGCATGTTCTTCGGGCTGGACCTCTCGCTGCACCACTTCAGCAGCCACCCCAGCTACAAGGCGATCGCCCACCTGCCGCTGGCCGAGCGGGTGGCGATCATGCGCGATCCCGCCTTCAAGGCGAAGCTGCTGGCCGAAAGTCCGGAGGATACCAATCCGACCACGCTGATGCTGATCGGCACCTTCCGCGGCACCTATCAGTGGGATGACAAACCGAATTACGAGCCCCAGCGGGCCGACCGGGTCGACGCCCGCGCTGCGGCGGCGGGGCTGTCGTTGGACGAATATGCCTATGAGGCTCTGCTGGGCAATGAGGGGCAGACGGTGTTCTATCTCCCGGCCGCAAACTACACGACCGGCAACCTGGCGCCGGTGCGAGAGATGCTCGGCAGCCCGCATACGGTCATGGCCCTGGCCGATGGCGGAGCACATTATGGGCTGATCTGCGATGCCAGCTTCCCGACCTTCTACCTCCAGCGCTGGGCCCGCGATGCGGCGCCCGACGAGCGGATTGACCTGCCCGAGGCGATTGCCGAACTGACCAGCCGCGCGGCCAGCCTAATTGGCTTGAACGACCGCGGCCGGATCGCGCCCGGGCTAAAGGCCGATCTCAACGTCATCGACCTTGACCGGCTGGAACTGCGGGTGCCGACGATTGAGTACGACCTGCCTGCCGGCGGCAAGCGCATGCATCAGCGCGCCGACGGGATCGTCGCCACGATCGTTTCTGGACAGGTGACTTACCGCAACGGGCAGCACACAGGGGCGCTGCCCGGGCGGTTGGTGCGGCGCGGGGAACTGCTCGCCGCCTGAGCGGGCCTAGAGGCCCCGGTCGCGACTGGTGGCGGCGTTGTGGCCGCCGGCCTTGATCAGCATGTCCTGCAGCGCCTGGTCGGCCAGGTCATCCTCGACCGTAACGACCACTGCGCCGTCCTTCATGCGGCCGCTGTAATAATGGGCGTCGTCATCGCTGATGCCGTGCTTGGTCAGTACTTCGTTGAGAGTGCCGCCGATGGCGCCGATCGCGGCGCCAATCCCCATGGCTTCCGGAACAGCCGAAGCGGCGATCGAGCCGGCGGCGGCCAGCGGCCCGACGCCCGGGATGGCCAGCGCGGCAATGCCGAGACCCGCGCCTAGCGCCCCGCCACCCAGAATCCCGCGCAGCACGTTGCGGTGGTGCTCGTCGGTCACTTCACCATCGGCAGTGCTGGTCGTGGTGGTTCCGCCGTGATGGGCGATGACGGACAAGCGGGTGTCGTCCACCCCCAGGCGGCGGAGCTCCTTGACGGCGCGCTCGGCCTCAGCGTGGCTGTCAAAAATGGCGGATGCGGGCATGGTTTGCTCTCCTGGTTAAATCAGGAGAAGCGAACCTGCGGCAGCCGCCGGAGTTCCGTCAGGTGCCGGCGGCCGTGGCGGCGTTGCGGCGAATGAAGAACAGCCAGTTGGGTTTCTTGATATTGGCCTTGTAGCTCTGCCGGAACGAGACCGAGACATCGTGACCGAACCAGTCCGCCAGGACATAGGGCACGGCCACAGGGCGCACGCCGAACGGGTCCATCTGGCCGGCCGCCAGGGGGCTCTGCTCATCGCTGTATTCGATCACCACGACGCCGCCGGGGCGGACCTGATCCAGCCAGGCCTCCAGCGCCACCTTCGGCTGCCACGACTGGTCAAGCGAGTTGGAATAGACGAAATCGAACTGGCCCTGCCAATCCGGGTTCACATCGTGAAAGTCCCATTCGAACGAGTTGGGAAAGTCTTTCGCGCTGGGTGAGATATCGGTCCCAATTACCTCAAAACCAGAGTGATTCTGGTTGAGGTGGTTCTGTTCAAAGCCATTGCGGGTGCCGTGGCAAATGCCCTTGAGCGGGCCCGCACCGAACTGTTCGCGCAGCGCGCTGGCGAGGAGGTCCATGGTCGCCGCGTCAGCCCAGGTCCGACCCAGCTTGCGGTAATTGTGATAGATCTGGACCTTCCGGTAATCCTCATAGGACCGGTATTCGTGCAGGTAGAAATCGACGAAGGCCTTGGACTTGAGCAGATCGACAAAGACGAAACGCAGCGCCTCGTTGACCTTCTGAACGATCGAATCGGCAATCTGGCGCAGGCGCATTCGCGGGCTTTCCTCGGGTTGCGGCCGAGGCCGGCTTACTGGTCGATATCGCGCCGAAAGGTTTCCGGCAGGAAGATCAGGCCGATAACGACAGTCGCTGCGGCGACTACGATCGGATACCACAGCCCGTAATAGATGTCGCCGGTCGCCGCCACCATCGCAAAGGCCGTGGTCGGCAGGAAGCCGCCGAACCAGCCGTTGCCGATGTGATAGGGCAGGCTCATCGAGGTATAGCGGATGCGGCTGGGGAACAGTTCGACCAGCAACGCCGCGATCGGGCCATAGACCATGGTCACCAGCAGGACGAGATAGGTGAGGATCGCGACCACTTTGGGCTTGTCGATCTGGTCAGGGTCGGCCTTTGCGGGGTAACCGGCTGCGGCCAGGGCGGCTTTCACCTCGCTCTGGAAGGCGGCGATTGCGGCCTTGCGGTCATCGCCGCTCAGGGTGGTAGGATCGGGTGCGGTGAAGGTCTGCGCGCCGATCTTGATCTGGGCAACCGATCCGGCGGGAGCATAGACCTTGGCATAGCTGATCCCGCCCTTGGCGAGGAAGGCCTTGGCGATATCGCAGCTCTTGCTGTCAAACTTGTTGCGGCCAACCGGGTCGAACTGCACCGAGCAATCGGCATCGTTGGTAATGACGCTGACCGGGGCGCTGGCCTGGGCGCTGGCGAGGGCCGGATTGGCCGCTTCGGTCAGCAGCTTGAAGGCCGGAAAATAGGTCAGTGCCGCAAGCGCGCAGCCGACCAGGATGATCGGCTTGCGCCCGATCTTGTCCGACAGCCAGCCGAAGAAAATGAAGAACGGCGTGCCGATCGCCAGGGCAATAGCGATCAGGATGTTGGTGGTCGCACCATCGACCATCAGCATCTTTTCCAGGAAAAACAGTGCGTAGAATTGCCCGGTGTACCAGACCACCGCCTGCCCGGCGACCGCGCCCAGCAGCGCGATCAGCACCCATTTGCCGTTCTTCCACTGGCCGAAGGCCTCGGTCAGCGGCGCCTTGGACGTGGTGCCTTCCTTTTTCATCTTCTGGAAGACCGGGCTTTCCGCCAGCTGCAGCCGAATCCACATCGATACCGCCAGCAGCAGGATCGAGACCAGAAACGGCACGCGCCAGCCCCAATCCTTGAAGGCTTCCTCACCGACCAGCATCCGCGTGCCGATCACCACCAGCAGCGCCGCGAACAGGCCGAGCGTGGCGGTGGTCTGGATGAAGCTGGTATAGAGACCGCGCTTCTCGTTGGGCGCATGCTCGGCCACGTAAGTCGCCGCACCGCCATATTCGCCGCCCAGCGCCAGGCCCTGGATCAGCCGCATCACGATCAGCAGCACCGGCGCAGCAACGCCGATGGACGCGTAGGAGGGTAGCAGCCCGACCACGAAGGTGGAGAGGCCCATCAGGCCCATCGTGACCAGGAAGGTGTTCTTCCGCCCAACCAGATCGCCGATCCGCCCGAATACCAGCGCGCCGAACGGCCGCACGGCAAAGCCGGCGGCAAAGGCGGCGAGAGCGAAGATGAACCCGGTTGTCTCGTTCACGCCGGAGAAGAACTGGGCCGAGATGACCGTCGCCAGCAGCCCGTAGAGGTAGAAATCGTACCATTCGAAGACGGTGCCGAGCGAGGAGGCGAGGATGACCTTGCGCTCGCTCTGCGTCGCCTCGTGGTGCTTGGGCAGGACTGCTTCGGTCATTGGTTACTGCCCCCCGTCGACGCGGACCAGGGCGCCGGTCGTGTAGGAGCTTTGCGGGCTGGCCAGCATTAGCGCGGCGGTGACGATTTCCTCCGGATAGCCTGGCCGGCCCATGGCGACAGGTTGCTTCTCCCGCTTTTCCGGAACCCAGGCCTCGGCAATGTCGGTCAGGAAGGGGCCGGGGGCGATCGTGTTGACCCGCACCTTTGGCGCATATTCGCGCGCCAGCGAGACCGACATCTGATTGAGCGCCGCCTTGGCCCCGCCATAGGGCACGACTTGCGGCGCGGGCTGGAGCGAGGCGATCGAGCTGATGTTGATGATGCAGCCACCTTCGCCCTGGTTCATGCGGTGCGCAACCTGGCTGGCTAAGCGAAACGGCCCCTTGAAGTTGAGGTTGAGCACCGAATCGAACAGGCTTTCGGACATTTCGTGGCTGGGACAGGCAGGCGACATCCCGGCATTGTTGACCAGAATGTCGATCCGCTCGAACTCGGCATAGACCGCCTCGACCAGCGCATCGCAATCGGCCCAGCGCCCGGCGTGCATGGCAAAGGCCATGGCCCGGCGGCCCAGTGCGCGGCATTCCTCCGCCACCTTTTCGCAATTTTCCAGCTTGCGGCTGGCAATGATCACGTCGGCGCCCCGTTCGGCAAAGGCCTTGACCATGTGATAGCCCAGGCCCCGGCTCCCCCCGGTAACGAGCACGACCTTGCCGGTGAAATCGAACAGCGGATCCATCATGTGATTGCTCTCTCCCTTGGCGAACCAGACTGCCCGGTTGTGGAGCGCCATGCAACCGGGCTGGCAAATCGCGATAGCCGGGGGCAAAGATGAACTTCGTTGCTAGGGCCAGGGTGCTCTGACAGGGGAGCCGGCATGACCAAGTCCCTGACTCACCTCGATCGGCTGGAGGCCGAGGCGATCCACATCATGCGCGAAGTGGTGGCCGAGGCCGAGCGGCCGGTGATGCTCTATTCGATCGGCAAGGACTCCGCGGTGATGCTTCATCTCGCGAAGAAGGCCTTCTATCCCGCGCCGCCGCCGTTCCCGTTGCTGCACGTCGATACCACCTGGAAGTTCCGCGACATGTACGGCTTGCGCGAAAAGGCGGCGCAGGCGGCAGGGATGGAATTGCTGGTCTGGCAGAACCCTGAGGCGACCGAACGGGGGATCAACCCGTTCGATCATGGTCCGCTCCATACCGACATGTGGAAGACCGAAGGGCTCAAGCAGGCGCTTGACCACTATGGCTTCGATGCGGCCTTTGGCGGCGCGCGGCGCGATGAGGAAAAGAGCCGGGCGAAGGAACGGATCTTCTCGTTCCGCACCGCCAGCCATGCCTGGGACCCCAAGAACCAGCGGCCCGAACTGTGGAACCTCTACAACGCTCGCAAGCACAAGGGCGAAAGCATCCGGGTCTTCCCGATCTCCAACTGGACCGAGCTCGATATCTGGCAATACATCCAGCAGGAGGGGATCGAGATCGTTCCGCTCTATTTCGCTGCGCCGCGTCCAACCTATGAATGGGATGGGCAGCTGTTCATGGCCGATGACCTCGAGCGGCTGGAGCGGGTGCTGGGCCGCAAGCTGCCGACCACCGAACGCTCGATCCGCTTCCGCACGCTGGGCTGCTTCCCGCTGACCGGCGCGGTGGAGAGCGAGGCCGCGACCCTGACCGACGTGATCCGCGAAACCCTGCTGACCACCACCTCCGAACGCCAGGGCCGGGTGATCGACAAGGACGGCGGTGACGCCTCGATGGAGAAGAAGAAGCAGGAGGGGTACTTCTGATGACCCGTCCCGCCTACACCCCTGAAGCCGCGATTGCCGAAGATATCCAGGCCTACCTCGCCAGCCACCGCGACAAAGAGCTGCTGCGCTTCATCACTTGCGGCTCGGTCGATGACGGCAAGTCCACACTGATCGGGCGGCTGCTGTACGACAGCAAGATGATCTTCGACGATCAGCTTTCCGCGCTTGAAGCGGATTCAAAGCGGGTCGGCACGCAAGGGCAGGAGATCGATTTCGCGCTGCTGGTCGATGGCCTGGCGGCCGAGCGTGAGCAGGGCATCACGATCGACGTCGCCTACCGCTTCTTCACCACCGAGAAACGCAAGTTCATCGTCGCCGACTGCCCGGGGCATGAGCAGTACACCCGCAACATGGTGACCGGGGCGAGCACGGCGGACCTTGCCGTGATCCTGATCGATGCGCGCAAGGGTGTGCTGGTCCAGACCCGGCGGCATTCGTACCTCTGCAAGCTGCTTGGCATCCGCCACTTCGTGCTGGCGGTGAACAAGATGGACCTGGTCGATTACAGCCAGGACCGGTTTGACGAGATCGTGGCGGATTATAGGCGTTTCGCGGCCTCGATCGGGATCGATCACTTCACCGCGATCCCGATCTCGGGCTTCCGGGGCGACAATATCACCACGCTTTCGGACAATACGCCGTGGTTTAATGGACCGGTGCTGATCGATCAGCTCGAAACCGTCTCGCTGGATCGTGCGGCTGAGCAGGCGGCGCCATTGCGGCTGCCGGTGCAGTGGGTCAACCGCCCGAACCTCGATTTCCGGGGCTTCGCCGGCCAGATCGCCAGCGGCACCGTCCGGCCGGGCGATGCCGTGCGGGTGCTCCCCTCGGGCCGGACAACCACCGTCAGCCGCGTGGTGAAGTTGGGTGGGGACCTGGACCAGGCAGTCGCCGGCGAATCCGTTACCCTGACTTTCGCGGACGAGATTGATTGCTCCCGCGGCGATGTGATCGCAGCGGCGGATAGCCCGCCCGAAGTGGCAGATCAGTTCGAGGCGACGCTGGTCTGGATGGATGATCAGGCCTTGATCCCCGGCCGCGGCTATTGGCTGAAGCTGGGGACGCAGACTGTCTCCGCGACGGTGCAGCAGCCCAAATACGCCATCAACGTCAACACCTTGGAGCATCTTGCTGCCAAGACGCTGGAACTCAACGCGATTGGCGTGGCTGAACTGGCGACCGACAAACCGATCGTGTTCGAACCCTATGCCCAGTCCAAGGCGCTGGGCGGGTTCATCCTGATCGACAAGCTGACCAACCGTACGGTCGCGGCCGGCATGCTGAACTTCAGCCTGCGCCGTGCCCAGAACGTGCACTGGCAGCCGACCGACATCACGCGCGCGGATCACGCCGCGCTAAAGAACCAGAAGCCGCGCGTGCTTTGGTTCACCGGCCTGTCGGGATCGGGCAAGAGCACGATCGCCAACGCGGTGGAGAAGCGGCTCAACCTGATGAACCGCCACACCTTCCTGCTCGATGGCGACAATGTCCGTCACGGGCTGAACAAGGACCTGGGTTTCACCGAGGCTGACCGGATCGAGAACATCCGCCGGGTGGGCGAAGTAGCCAAGCTGATGGCCGATGCCGGCCTGATCGTGCTGACCGCCTTCATCAGCCCGTTCCGCGCTGAACGCGACATGGTCCGCGCCATGCTGCCTGAGGGTGAGTTCATCGAGATCTTCGTCGATACGCCGCTTGAAGTGGCTGAGGCGCGCGACGTGAAGGGACTTTACAAGAAGGCCCGCAGCGGCGCGCTCAAGAACTTCACCGGGGTCGACAGCCCCTATGAGCCGCCGGAGCATCCGGAGATCCGCGTGAACACGGTCGAAATGACGGTCGACGAGGCGGCGGATGCCATTATTCGCGCGATCCTGCCGCTCAAATGACCGACGCCGAACTTGCCACCTTGCTCGCGACCCAGGCCGGCGAATTGCTGCTCGGGCTAGATCGGGCCGAGCTGGGCCTGAAAATCGGAGCCGAGGGTGACCGGCTGGCCAATAGCCTGCTGGTCGAGGCGTTGCGGCGCGAGCGGCCGGACGATGGCCTGCTGTCCGAAGAGGAAAAGGACAATCCGGAGCGGCTTGCCAAGTCGCGCGTCTGGATCGTCGATCCCCTCGATGGCACCCGCGAATATGGCGAGAATCGTAGCGACTGGGCGGTCCATGTCGCGCTGGCGGTCGATGGCGTGGCGACGGTCGGTGCCGTGGCGCTGCCGGGGCAGGGTGTAACTCTCTCAAGTGGAAGCCCGCAACCGCTGCCGCCGTTGCAAAGCCCGCCGCGCATGCTGGTCAGCCGCACCCGCCCCCCGCGCGAGGCCTTGGCGGTTGCCGAACTGCTCGGCGCGGAGCTCGTACCGATGGGCAGCGCCGGGGCCAAGGCGATGGCCGTGGTGCTGGGCCAGGCCGAAATCTACCTCCACAACGGCGGTCAATACGAGTGGGACAATTGCGCGCCCGCCGCCGTGGCCCAGGCGCATGGCCTCCACGTCTCGCGGCTGGATGGCAGTCCGCTGGTCTACAACCAGGCCAACCCCTACCTGCCCGATCTGCTTATCTGCCGGCAGGAATGGGCCGAGCCGGTCTTTGAAGCGCTGGCGAAGATCTAGAGCAGCTGCCCGTCGTCAACCGTGATCGTGCTGCCGGTCACGTAGCGCGAGTGGTCGGAGCAGAGGTAAAGCAGCGGCACGTCCATCGCCGGAATCTCGCACCAACGGCGGCGGATGAAGGTGTTGAGCAGCAGCCCACCCATCTCGCTCTCGATCAGATCGCCGGTGATCTCGGTCGGGAAGTAGCCGGGTTCGATCACGTTGACGTTGATCCCCTTGCGCGCCCATTCGCGTGCCATCAGCTTGCCCATCTGGGTCACCCCGGCCTTGGTCGCCGAGTAGGGGGTAGAGCCGGGGAAAGCCTTCTTGGAAGTGATCGAGCCGATGATCACCACCCGGCCGTGTTCCTTTTCGGCGCTGCCGGCCGCGATCAGGCGCTTGGCCCCTTCGCGCACGGTCAGGAAGGGACCGCGCAGGTTGGTGGCGACCACCTGGTTGAACGAATCCATGTCCACCTTCAGCGCGATCTGATCATCGGCGATCCCGGCATTGGCGACAATCGTATCGACCGTGCCGAAGGCGGCTTCGGCGGCGTCATAGGCGGCGATCGTGGCGGCTTCGTCGGCCACGTCGAGCGACACGGCGAGGGCCTTGCCGCCCGCCGCCTTGATCTCTGCCTCCAGCGCCGCCAGCCGATCGGCCCGGCGCGCACCCATCACCACGGCGGCGCCAGCCGCTGCCAACAGGCGTGAGAAATGTGCGCCAAAGCCGGATGAAGCACCCGTTACCAGCGCCACGCGGCCGGTCAGATCGAACTGGGGGACACTGGTCATGCGGCAAGCTCCTCTGTTTGGCGGTGCGATAGCCGCAGGCGATTGCCCTTGTCGATAATTGCGGGCATATGTCCACCGCTGGACAGAGATAATTGAGAGGACCGCCCTTGTCCGGGCTTGCTCTCGGTCAAACGGCGCTGCATCGGAGCGGACATGGACAACATCCGGATCGACAGGGCAGGCGGCGTGACCACGGTCACCCTGGCGCGCCCGGCATCGCTCAACGCGATCACCCCCGACATGCACGATGAGCTGGAGGCCGCCTTCAACGCCTTCGCTGCCGATCCCGCGCAAGAGATCTGCGTGATCACGGGTGAGGGGCGAGGCTTCTGCGCCGGGTCCGACCTCAAGGCCGTGGCCGCCGGCGGGCACCGTTCCTACCCGGCGCATGGCTATGCCGGGCTGATCGAGCGGTTCGATTGCCCCAAGCCGTTCATCGCCGCGGTCAATGGCGTCGCCATGGGCGGCGGGTTCGAGATTGCGCTGGCCTGCGACCTGATCATCGCGGCAGAGAGCGCCAGCTTTGCCTTGCCCGAGCCGCTGGTCGGCGCGGTGGCGTTGGGCGGCGGGTTGCACCGGCTGGCGCGGCAGATCGGCACCAAGCCGACGATGGGCATGATCCTGACCGGCAAGCGCGTCTCGGCGACGGAGGGCTATCGGCTTGGCTTCGTCAACGAGGTCGTACCCGATGCTGCGCTGATGGACGTCACGCAGCGCTGGTGTGACGAAATCCGCAAGTGTTCGCCCATGTCGGTCCGCGCTTCCAAGGAAACTGTGCTGCGCGGACTTGCAGAACCAAGCCTGGCTGCGGCCATGTCGGCCCAGGAACACTATCCCGCCTTCGCCGCCTGGCGCAGCAGTGACGATGCCCGCGAAGGCCCGCGCGCCTTTGCCGAAAAACGCCCGCCACGCTGGCAGGGCCGCACCGGAGACCCGCAATGACCATCCTGACCTTCAAGGGCTTCGGCGGCGTCCGGCTTGAGGCCGAGGCGATCGGCGACGAGAACGATCCGACCATCCTGCTGGTCCACGGCGCCGGCCAGACCCGCGCCGAATGGCACACCGTGGCCGAGGCGCTGGTTCAGGCCGGCCGCCGCGTCGTCTCGCTCGACCTGCGCGGCCATGGCGGCAGCGAATGGCCCGAGAGCGGGCGCTATGACCTGGAATCCCATATCGAGGACCTGCGGGCTGTGCTGGCCCAACTGGGCACCCGGCCGGTCGTGGTGACCTCAACCAGCAGCGGCTGGATCGCGACCGTCGCGCTGGCCACCGACGCGGCGAACCTGGCAGCCGGGCTGGTGCTGGTCGACATGCCGGCGCGGCGCGATCCGGGGCTGGCCAAGGCCGTGGCCGAGCGTCTTGCGGCCCTACGCGGGCATGACCAGAAGCTGTGGGATGAGCGGGTGCTGGGCCAGATCGATCTCGACGATCTCGAAACGCGGCTGGCCGAATCCGCGCCGAAGCTCAACCTGCCGACCCTGGTGGTGCGCGGCGGTCTGCCGTGGATGGAACGCTCGCCCGCCAGCGCCGCCTTCGATGCGGCCTTGCCCAACGCCGAAAGCGTCGAGGTGGCCGATGCCGACCTGCTGGTCGTGACCGATCGGACCGAGGCCTTCCTCTCGCATCTGCTCGATTTCCTTGACCGCAAGCAGCCACGCGCCGCGCCCGAATTCCGGGCCGGATCGGATGCCCGCACCCTGCGCGATGCGATGGGCTGTTTTGCCACCGGCATCACCATCATCACCTCGCGCGATGCCGATGGCACCCCGATCGGACTGACCGCCAACAGCTTTACCTCGCTGTCACTCGATCCGCCGCTCCTGCTGGTCTGTGTCGCCAATACGGCCGGTTCGGCGCCGGTGCTGCGCGAGGCGGAGCATTTTGCGGTCAACCTTTTGCAAGTCAGCCAGCAGGCCACCTCCAACCGCTTTGCCGGCAAGGGCGAGGACCGCTTTGCCGCCACCGCCTGGACCGAGGGCGAAACCGGCATGCCGCTGATCGACGGGGCCTTGGGTGCCTTCGAGTGCAAGCGCCACGCTATCCACGATGGCGGCGATCACTTCATCCTGGTCGGCGAAGTCGTCCGCGCCCAGTTCGAACCGCGCCGCGATCCCTTGCTGTACTTCCGTGGCAAGTACCGGCGGCTGCACTTCGCTTAAGGCCAGTTGAAAGCCAGGGCGGTTTCGCCCGTTGTCCGGCCATCCGAACCAAACCGGCGCTCGATGATGCTGCCGCGTCCCGCCGCGTCGACCATCACTACGGTTGAGCAGCGCGTACCGTAAGACTGGTTGCGGATAAACACCGGGCTGAACGGCGTGTCTGGTCCTTCGCTGTCGGCTTCGGGCGGAAGCTCGGTTTCATCGGCGAGGGCGGCGAACAGGCTTTCGGGGTCATAGCTCGCGCGCCCGATCCAGTCGCCCAACGCGTCGGTCAGCCGCTGGGTCTTCTGCCACGGCTGGTCGAAGTGGCCATTGGACACGCCGTGGAGGCCGGTTGCCAGTGAACTGCTCGCCGGGAGTGGCTGGTTGCTGACATGGCTGGCCCCGTCCGGTCCCACACGTAGCAAGTGGAACGGATTAAGCGTCGCACCATCCGGATCGGGCCGCCCCAGCAACCAGTCCACCACCAGCCCGCCGCGCGACGCGAGGCCTAGCCTGGGATAGCCCGGCAGGCGAAAATTGGTGACGAGCGCAAAGCGCCCGGCGTCGTTCACACCAAGCCAGGTTCCGCCCGCCTCCAGATCGCGCCCGGCAATCACCCCGTTGTTCCAGCGCGCCAGCGGCGCGGTCGGGCGAGCGTGAAACTCGTCGCGGTTGGCTGCCACCACGAGCCGCCAGCGCGGATGCGCGGCCCAGGCGAGCGCGGCAACGCACATGATCAGTCGGCTTTGCGGGCCAGGTCGGCGCGGATTGCCGGTCCATCCTGATCGAGCTGTGGCGGTGCGCGGCGCTCGTTGTGTGGCATGGCGCCGAATCGAACCGGCTGGCCGATTTCGTGATAGGTGCCTTCGGTCGGATGCTCGCGCTTCTTGAAAAGGCCGACTGCATTGAGGTGTTCGTCAGCCAGCACGGCGGCGATGTCATTGACCGGTTGGGCTGGGATCTGCTCGGCATGGCAGCGCTCAAGCAGGTAGGCGGTAGTGAAGCTGGGCGTCAGTTCGGCCATGTGCCGGTACAGCTCAGGCATGGCTGCGGAGCGTTTGGCCGGCCCCTCGAAGCGGGGATCCTTGATGTAGTCGGGCTCGCCCAGCAGGTCGAAGATCCGCTCCCACGATTCGTAGGTATAAGCGACGATCACGATGTGCCCGTCCGCCGTGCGGAACGGCTGGCGTTCGGGATCAAGCTGGCGGGCATAGCCGGCCGGGCCGACCGGCGGATCGAAGGTCAGCCCGCCCAGATGTTCGTTCATCATGAAGCTGGCGAAGGATTCGAGCATCGGCACTTCCACCTTCTGCCCTTCGCCGGTCCGCTGGCGATGGAACAGGGCCGCCATGGTGGCATAGGCGGCATGCAGGCCCGAAACCTTGTCGGCAATCAGCGATGGCATGAAGCGCGGGGCCGGGTTGCCATCGACCAGCGGCAGCAGACTGGCGACCCCGCCGGCGGCCTGGATTACATCGTCATAGGCTTGGAGATCGGCATAGGGGCCGTCCTGACCGAAGCCGACGCAGTGGACATAGATGATGTCCGGCCGGATTGCCTTGACCGCTTCATAGTCCAGTCCGAGCCGTTCCAGCGCCTTGCCGCGGACATTGGCGACGAAAACGTCAGCATCGGCCAGCAGGCCCTTGATCACGGCGTTGTCTTCGGGCGCCTTCAGATCGAGCGCGATCGACTGCTTGCCGTGATTGAAGCCGAAGAAGATCGGCGCCATGCCCTTGGTCTTGGCGCTTTTCGCCGCCCAGCGCAGCACGTCGCCGCCGGGGGTTTCCACCTTGATCACCTCGGCTCCCAGGTCGGCCAGGATCTGGGTGCAATAGGGGCCGAAGACCACGGTGGTCAGGTCGACAACCTTGATGCCTTTCAGCATCGCCGGAGCAGAATTTTCAGGCATCACTTCAAACAAGTCCCTTGGCGCGCAGACTGGTATGGCCATGGCGGCCGACGATCACATGGTCATGGACCACGATCCCGAGTAGCCGCCCGGCTTCGGCGATGCGATTGGTGATTTGGATATCTGCGCGGCTCGGCTCGGGTGAGCCGGACGGGTGGTTGTGGACCAGGATGAGAGCGGCCGCCCCGACATCCAGCGCCCGCTTGACCACGTTGCGGGGATGGATCGCCGCCTCATCCAGCGCGCCTTCACTCTCGAGGTGATCGAGGATCAGGCGGTTGCGGGTATCGAGGTAAAGCACCCGCACCCGCTCGTGCGTGAGGTGTGCCATGTCGATCGTCAGGTAATCGATCAGGGTCTGCCAACTGGCCAGGACCGGCGCCTCAGACAATTCCGCGCGGGCCAGACGCCGGGTCGCCAGCGCCACTATCTTGAGCGCCGCCGCGCTGGTTTCGCCCATCCCGGGATGAAGGGCCAGCGCCTGGGCATCGGCATTGAGTACGCCGGCCAGTCCGCCGAACCGCGCCAGCAGGCTTTTCGCCAGCGGTTTCACGTCCTTGCGCGGGATCGCCAGCATCAGCAGGTATTCGATCACCTCGTGATCGGCGAGGGCTTCGGCGCCGCCACCCAGCAGCCGGGCACGCAGCCGGGCGCGGTGGCCCGTGCCGTGATGCGGTTCGGCTCCCTCTTCGTCGCGCACACCGTCTCCCTTGATCGATGCTGCATTGCCTTTCGCGGTCCAAACGCGCAAGCAGGAACCATGCCTGAGCCCGAGGTCGAACTACCGGAAAACGCGGCACAAGCCGTTCCGGCGTCCGGATCGCGGCGTTGGCCCTATGTGCTTACCATCGTGCTGGCTCTGTTCGGACTGGCTGTCGTCACACTGTGGGTGCAGCGCGAGAATCTGGCGCACCGGATCATCGGCAAGCAGCTTGAGCAATACGATCTGCCCGCCACCTACAAGCTCGAACAGGTCGGCCCGCTCACCCAGGTCATCACCGGCGTCGTGGTCGGCGATCCGGCCCGGCCGGACTTTACCGCCGAACGGGTCGAGATCGGGATCGCGCCAACGCTCGGCCTGCCAACGATCGGCTCGGTCCGGTTGGTCAAGGCACGGCTCTACGGATCCTATAAGGACGGGAAGCTCAGCTTCGGCGCGCTCGACAAGGTGTTCTTCGCGCCCAGCGCACGGGCGCCGGGCCTGCCCGATCTGAATTTGAGACTGGAAGACGGCCGCGCCCGGATCGAAACGGACCTCGGTCTGGTCGGAATCAAGGCCGATGGGCGCGGCAACCTGCGCAACAGCTTCGCCGGGCAGTTGGCGGCAATCGCGCCCGAACTGCGGTTCGGCGATTGCCGCATGAACGGTGCCAGTGCCTATGGCGCGGTCACCAGCCAGGACGGGGCGCTGCAGTTCTCCGGTCCGCTGCGCTTGGGCGGGACGCGCTGCCCCGACCTGTCGGTTGGTCCGTTCGCGATCCAGACCGAAATCAAGGCGGCGGCCGATCTGGCAAGTCTGGCGGCCAAGGGCAAACTGGCCGGTGGCCCGCTCGCCGCGATGGACCAGCAAGTCCGGCAGGTGGAGGGCGATCTTTCCGTTACGGCCAATGCCACGGCGCTGACGGGGCGCTACCAGCTGGCTGCCAAGGGGCTTGATGGACTGCTCGCGGCACGCACCCTGGGGATCGAGGGGATCGCCCAGAGCCTTGATGGCCATACCCGCCTTGCGGCTGAGGGCCAGCTCAGCGGCGCGGGCGTCCGGCCCGGCCCGGCGCTTGACCGGACCTTGGCGCAGGCCGAAAGGTCCGCTGCCGGCACGCTCGGTGCGCCCCTGCTTGCCCAGCTGCGCCGCGGCCTGCGCCGTGAGGGGAGCGATAGCCAGCTCTCGGCCGATTTCACGCTGCGCCGCAACGGCAACCTGACCAGCCTGATCGTGCCGCAGCTCGAACTCACGGGCAGCAGCGGGCAGGATCTGCTGGTGCTGTCGCGCGGGCAGCTGGCCTTTGGCGGGCCGGGCGGCCTGCGGTTGACCGGCAATCTGCGCACCGGCGGGCCGGGCCTGCCGCGTCTGTCCGGGCAGGTCGAACGGCGACCGGGCGGGGTGATCGAAGCCCGGCTGACCATGCCGGAATATCGCGCTGGCGATGCCCGGGTTGCACTCTCCAGGCTGGTGATCGTCCGCCGCGCCGATGGCGCTGCGGGGCTGTCTGGCCAGGCCATGATCAGCGGGGCCTTGCCGGGCGGGCGGGTTGAGCGGCTGACCGTGCCGATCGATGGCACCTGGTCTGATCGGCGCGGCCTGGCGATGTGGCGCCGCTGTACGCCGCTGCGGTTCGATAGCCTGCGCTATGCCAACCTGACGCTTGATGCCAAGGCCTTGACGCTCTGTCCGGGACCGGGTGGGGCGATCCTGACCACCGGTCGGCGCGGGACCCGGTTTGCCGCCGGCGCGCCGGCCCTGGCGCTGTCAGGTCGGCTGGGTGATACGCCAATCGTCCTCCGCTCTGCTGCGGTCGGCTTTGCCTGGCCGGGCAGTCTCGCCGCGCGCAATGTCGATGTCGCGCTGGGCCAGCCTGGCGCACCAAACCGCTTCACCATCGCCCGCCTGACCGGCCGGCTGGGCGCGAACCTGTCCGGCCAGTTCAGCGGGGCCGAGGCGCGGCTCGATGCGGTTCCGCTCGACCTGGTCGAGGCTAGCGGCACCTGGACCTATACTGGCGGGAAATTGAGCCTGGGCGAAGGGGCCTTCCGCTTGCTTGACCGCGAGACTGACGATCGTTTCCGCCCGCTGATCGCCCGCGACGCCAGCCTGACCCTGGCGGACAACCGCATCGCCGCGCAGGCTGTGCTGCGCGAACCGAGCTCTGACCGGGTGGTGACCGAGGCGAAGATCGCCCATGACCTGGATAGCGCGCGCGGCCATGCCGACTTGCTGGTGGCCGACCTGCTGTTCGATGATCGGCTTCAGCCCGATACCCTGACCTACCTGGCGCTGGGCGTGATCGCCAATGCCGAAGGCCGGGTCAGCGGCACTGGCCGGATCGCCTGGACCGGCGATGCGGTGACCTCGACCGGGCGCTTCACGACCGACAAGTTCAATTTCGCTGCAGCCTTCGGCCCGGTTGACGGGGTGAGCGGCACGGTCGAGTTCACCGATCTGCTGGGTATGGTGACCGCGCCCGACCAGCGGCTCAAGATCGCCTCGATCAACCCTGGGATCGAGGTTTACGACGGCGAGTTGAGTTTCCAGCTGGAACCTGATGGCCTGCTGGTGGTCAATGGGGCCGAGTGGCCGTTCATCGATGGTGAGCTGCACCTCCTGCCAACCCGGATGAAGCTGGGCGCGGCCGAACAGCGGCGCTTCACGCTGAAAGTGGTGGGGGCCGATGCGGCGCAGTTCGTCCAGCAGCTCGAAATGTCGAACATGGCGGCTCGGGGCGTGTTCGATGGCGAACTGCCGCTGGTGTTCGACGAGGATGGCGGGCGGATCGAGGGCGGACTGCTGGTTGCCCGCGCACCGGGCGGGAACCTGTCCTACATTGGCGCGCTGACTTACAAGGACATGGGCGCAATGGCCAATTTCGCCTTCCAGTCGCTGCGCTCGCTCGATTTCAAGGGCATGACGATCGGGCTCGACGGCGAACTTGATGGCGAAATCTTTACACGCCTGCGGATTGACGGGGTGACGCAGGGCGAGGGGGCGAAGCGCAACTTCGTCACTCGCCAGGTCGCGCGGCTGCCGATCCGCTTCAACATCAACATTCGCGCCCCGTTCCAGCGGTTGCTGCACTCGTTCCGCTCGCTCTACGATCCCACGTACGTCCGCGACCCGCGCGAGCTGGGACTGGTTGACAGCAACGGCCGGCCGATTGCGGCGCCCACGATTACCGCGCCGCTTCCGCCCGATATTCAGCCCCCAGACAGCAGGAAAGTGCCATGAAGCCACAACAATTGACCAAGCCGGTCCGGGCTGCGACAAGTTCCGCCATGGAACTAGGGGCATCACGGCAGGGGCGGTCAGGGCGGTTCGGAATGGTCCGGGCTGCCGGAATGAAAGGATTGATGCTGATTGGCGGAGCGATGACGTTGGCAGGCTGCATTTCGATAAATGCACCGGACAAGCCGATCGTCATCGAGCTGAATATCAATATCAAGCAGGAGGTTGTCTATCGTCTCGCGGCTGATGCCGGGAACACGATCAAGGACAATCCCGACATTTTCTGAGGAAATGATCATGACCAATTTTGCCGCCCCGATCGAACGCAGCCTGCTGGCCAAGGCCGGCTGGGCGACGCTGGCCGCGTTGGTGCTGGTCGCTCCGGCTTCGGCGCAACAGCGTGACCCGGCCTATGCCGCCGCCCGCGCCAGCGGCCAGGTTGGGGAAAAGGTCGATGGCTACCTTGGCTTCCCCGTGCCGCCGAGCGCGGAAATCCGCCGCCTGGCCGATGATATCAACATCAAGCGCAAGGCCGTCTACGCCGAGCGCGCCGAGGCCAATGGCGCAACGATCGAGGAATATGCCTTTTCCGCCGGCTGCCAGGCGATTGCCCGCTCGGTGCCGGGTGAAAAGTACCAGGCACCGGACGGCTCGTGGCAGACCCGCACGGCGGCTGCCCCGCTGCGCGACCCGCGCTGTCCCTGATTCGCGTAAGACCTGAACTTTCCGCCGCCGGAGCCGGTTATACCGCCTTCGGCGGCGGTTGACTCAAGGCTTGCCCCCACCTAAGGGGCCGGTGCCCTCGGCGGGCAGCCGTTGCCCGTGTCCATCGCTCCCGCATTAGGAGACTGGCATGAACGACGAGCCACCTGCCCGAGACCCCATTGGTGAAGATGCGCGGGTCAACGCGCTCGAAGCGCGGCTCAAGGCCGCACGCGAGCGGGAAGAGCAGCGTAACAAACCAAGTCTGGGCACGGAAACCGATGCGAATTATCGCCTTGGCAACCGTGTCCTGGCCGAGTTGATCGGGGGAATCGGTGGCGGTGCGTTTATCGGCTGGGTTATTGACCAGTTTGCCGGAACCACCCCCTGGGGTCTGTTGGTGGTGATGGCCCTCGGGATCTTCGTCGCCTTCAGGAACATCATCCGGATTTCGTCCCGGCGCCCTGATTGACCTTGCTTTAGGCCAGAGGGGCGCTGGTCGCATATGAATTGAGCAAGAAGGGTACGTCGCGTGGCCGAAGCGGCTAAAGTCGATCCGATGCACCAGTTCACGATCGAGCCGATGTTCGGCACCGATCAGTGGCAGATCGCGGGCTACAATATTGCCTTCACCAATTCCTCGCTGTGGATGGGGATCGCCGCCGTTGCGCTGCTGATCTTCGTCGCCGGGGGCATGAAGCGCGAGCTGGTTCCCGGCCGCTGGCAGATGGCGGTTGAGGGCTTCACCGGCTTCATCGACAACCTGCTGGCTGCCAATATCGGCCCGGCTGGCAAGAAGTACGTGCCCTACATCTTCTCGCTGTTCATGTTCATCCTCTTCGCCAACGTCCTCGGCCTGATGCCGCTGGGCCTGGTTGGCGTGCATCCCTTCACCTTCACCAGCCACTTCACCGCCACCGGCGTGCTGGCGGTGATGAGCTTTGCGATCGTCCTGATCGTGGGCTTCTGGAAGCACAAGCTGCACTTCTTCTCGCTGTTCATTCCCCACGGCACCCCGCTGGTGATGATCCCGCTGATCTTCGCGATCGAGCTGGTGTCCTTCCTGGTGCGGCCCTTCAGTCTCGGCCTGCGACTGTTCGTGGCCATGATGGCCGGGCACGTGCTGCTGGAAGTGCTGTCGGGCTTCGTGATCAATGGCTTCAACGCCGGCCTCGGCATTGGCCCGGTTGTTTCGGTCCTCAGCTTTGCGCTGATGATCGCGATCTGCGCTCTAGAAATCCTGGTTGCCGGGATCCAGGCCTATGTCTTTGCACTGCTGACGTCGCTGTATCTCAACGACGCCGAAAACCTTCACTAAGTCCAATCAACCACACGAATTTTCGTAAAAGGAGTTATCGAAATGGAACCTGCAAGCGCCAAGCTGATCGGTGCTGGTCTCGCTGCCATCGGCGCCGGCATGGCCGCCATCGGCGTGGGCAACGTGTTTGGTTCGTTCCTGGAAAGCGCGCTGCGCAACCCGGGCGCGGCTGACGGCCAGCAGGGCCGCCTGTTCATCGGCTTCGCCGCCGCCGAACTTCTGGGCCTGCTCTCGTTCGTCGTCGCGATGATCCTGATCTTCGTCGCCTAAGACCTACGATTGACTGACCGACCGGCTGGTTCCCGTCCCTTGGGCGGGGCCGGCCGGGCAGACTGCGGACGCCCCGATGCCTCAAATCGCGCAACTTGCCGAAACCTGGTCCAGCCAGATCTTCTGGATGCTGATCTTCTTCGGCTTCATCTTCTTCGTCATTGGCCGGGGCATGGTCCCCAAGGTGATGGCGACCGTCGAGACGCGTGACCGGCAGATCGCCAGCGATCTGGCCGCGGCAGAGGCTGCCCGAGCGGCGGCCGATACCGAGGAAGAGGCATGGCGCGCCCAGGCCAACCGCCAGCGCGCCGAAGCCCAGGCTCTGATTGCCAAGGCCAAGCTCGAAGCGGCCAAGGCCAGCGAAACCCGTCTGGCCAAGGCCAATGCCAAGCTGGATGCCAAGCTGGCCGAAGCCGAAGACCAGATCGCCCAGGCGCGCAGCGGCGCGCTGAAGGAAATCGAAAAGGTCGCGGCCGAAGCTGCTGGCGATATTGTTGCCCGCGTGGCCGGCGGCCTGAAGGTCGATGCCAAGGCAGCCACCGCTGCGGTGAAGGAAGCGCTCAATGGCTAACCTGCTCGTCCTGGCGGCGGAAGCCGCTGAACATGGCGCCGCCCACGCTGCGCCGGAAGCTTTTGGCCTGGGCCCGGTCACCTGGGTTGCCCTGGCCATGACCGTGCTGATCCTGGTCGCGATCTGGAAGAAGGTCCCGGCGATGATCACCGGCGGTCTGGATTCGAGCATTGCGGAAATCCGCAAGCAGCTTGACGAAGCCAAGGCCCTGCGCGCCGAAGCGGAAGCCTTGCGCCAGGAATATGCCGACAAGATCGCCAGCGCCGAACAGGATGCGGCGGCCATGCTTGAGCATGCCAAGTCCGAAGCCGATGCGATCGTTGCCAAGGCCGAGGCCGATACCAAGGCGCTGATCAAGCGCCGCGAAAAGATGGCTGAAGACAAGATCGCCGCGGCTGAACGTGGTGCCATTGCCGAACTGCGCGCCAAGGCGGCCAATGCCGCAGCCAGCGCCGCACGCCAGCTGATCGCTGCCAACCACAACGCCAAGGCCGACAAGAGCCTGGTCGACGAGGCGATCGGCGGGATCTGATCCCGGCTTTCAGACTTGCACTTGCAAAGGGCGGCCTAACAGCCGCCCTTTTCATTTGCCGGGTTCGAGCACGACCTTGCCGACAATCCCCCGCTCGGCCATCGCCGCATAGGCTTCGCGCCAGCGGCTGAGCGGCAGGATCCGGTCGATATGCGGGTTGAGCCGGCCGTCGGCAGCCAGCGTCGCCACAGCCTCGCGGATCGCCTTGCCGCGATCGGGGAAGCGGCGGGCATATTCTCCGGCGCGCACGCCGACCACCGAGAAGCCCTTGATCAGCGGAATATTGGTTGAGATTTCGGCGATACGTCCCCCGGCAAAGCCGATCACCAGCAGCTTGCCGCCAAAGGCGACGCAGCGGGTGCTCTCATCGAACACGTCCCCGCCGACCGGATCGTAGACCAGGTCGCACAAGTGCCCGCCGGTCAGTTCCGCCACCTGCTCGCGAAACCGTCCTTCGGCCAGAATCACGGCCTCGGCATCGCAGGCCGCGCGCAGGGCGGCGAGCTTGGCCGGTGAGCCCGTGGTGGCGATGACATGGGCGCCCAGCCGCTTGGCGAGCTCCACCGCTGCCAGACCCACCCCGCCGCTGGCGCCATGGACCAGCACCCATTGCCCGGCCTGCAGGCCACCAATCTCGACCAGGGCGGTATAGGCCGTGCCATAGGCTGCCCCGAGCGCGGCGGCGGAGACCATGCCAATCCCCGGTGGCATCTTGCTGAGCGCCCTGGCCGGGACCACGGCATATTCGGCAAAGGCGCCGGTCTTGTTGCCGCCATAGACCCCGTCACCCGGCTGAAGGCCGCTGTCGGGATCGGCCTCGACCACCTCACCGGCGAACTCCAGTCCGGCGATGAATGGCACGTCGGGTTTGAACTGGTATTCCCCGCGCGTCATCAGCAGGTCCGGGAAGTTTAGCGAGGCTGCATGGACCCTCACCAGCACCTCACCCGGCCCGCGCGGTGGGACGGGCAGATCGACCAGCGTGCAGCCGGACAGGTCAGGCGACAGGGTCTGGACCTGGAGCGCATGCATGGGGGTCAGAAATTGTCCTTGGCGGCGCGCAGGGCGGCAAAGGTGGCAACCGCTCCACCGCCGCCCCAGCGGGCTTGCAGGGCCACATCATCG
This sequence comes from Sphingomonadaceae bacterium, assembly GCA_965284665.1. Classification (GTDB taxonomy): domain Bacteria; phylum Pseudomonadota; class Alphaproteobacteria; order Sphingomonadales; family Sphingomonadaceae; genus Novosphingobium. The sequence goes on from OZ260108.1 coordinate 1,279,048, forward strand.
GCGCGCAGAAAGGGATTGGTCGCTAACTCGCGCGCCAAGGTGGTCGGCACGGTCGGCCGGCCTTCGGACCGCGCCTTGTCGATCTGGGCGACATAGTCCTGCAGCTCGGCGTTCTCCGGGTCGACGTGCAGCGCAAAGCGCGCGTTCGACTGGGTATACTCATGCGCGCAATAGAGCAGAGTTTCGGGTGGCAGCGCCTTGATCCGCGAAAGGCTGGCCCAGAACTGGTCCGGCTGGCCCTCGAACATCCGCCCGCAGCCCAGCGCGAAGACGGCATCTCCAACAAACGCCACGCCGGTTTCGGGCAGGTGGAAAGCGACATGGCCGTTGGTGTGGCCTGACACGTCGATCACCTGGGCCGTGAAGGCGCCAAGCGAGACCGTATCGCCATGCGCAACGACCCGATCGGGCGCGGCAATTCGCTCAACCTCGGCCGGGGCGATGACCGTGCAGCCGGTCGCGGCTTTGATCGCATTGTTCCCGCCGGCGTGGTCCGGGTGCCAGTGGGTGTTCCAGATCTGGGTGATCTGCCAGCCCTTCTGCCCGGCCTCGCGCAGATAGGCATCGGCATCAGGGGTGTCGATGCAGGCCGTCTCCCCGCTCTCGGGATCGTGGAGCAGATAGCCGTAGTTATCGGACAGGCAGGCGAACTGGTGAATTTCAAGCATGGGCGAAGGATAAACCCAAACCGCCCGCAAAGCAAAAGCCCGCCCGGATCGCTCCGGACGGGCCTTTGTTAGCTTAGCCTGAGGCTGGCGAAGGAGGATTAGTCCTTCTTGGCCTTCAGCGCGGCGCCAAGGATGTCGCCCAGCGAAGCGCCGGCATCCGACGAACCGTACTGTTCCACGGCTTCCTTTTCTTCGTGCAGCTGACGCGCCTTGACCGAGAAGTTCGGCTTCTTGGAGCGGTCGAAACCGATCACCATCGCATCGAGCTTCTGGCCAACCTGGAAGCGGTCGGTGCGCTGCTCGTCGCGGTCGCGGCCCAGGTCCGAACGCTTGATGAAGCCGGTGGCGCCATCTTCGCCGGCCTGCACTTCGAGGCCGCCATCGCGGACTTCGAGGACAGTGACGGTGACAACTTCGTTCTTCTTCAGGCCCGAAGCGGCAGCAGCCACGCCAGCGGCCGGAGCCCCCTTTTCAAGCTGCTTCATGCCGAGCGAGATGCGCTCCTTCTCCACATCGACGTCGAGCACGATGGCCGAAACCTGCTCGCCCTTGCGGTGCAGGGCCAGCGCGTCTTCGCCCGAGATGCCCCAGGCGATGTCCGACATGTGGACCATGCCATCGACGTCGCCGTCGAGGCCGATGAACAGGCCGAACTCGGTCGCGTTCTTGACTTCGCCTTCCACGGTCGAACCAACCGGGTGCTTCTCGGCGAAGGCTTCCCAGGGGTTCTGCTGGGCCTGCTTGAGACCCAGACTGATGCGGCGCTTGTCGCTGTCGACTTCCAGCACCAGCACGTCGACTTCCTGCGAGGTCGAAACGATTTTGCCAGGGTGGACGTTCTTCTTGGTCCAGGACATTTCTGAAACGTGGACCAGGCCTTCGATCCCGGCTTCCAGCTCCACGAAGGCGCCGTATTCGGTGATGTTGGTGACGGTCCCGCGCAGCTTGGCGCCAACCGGGTACTTGGCGGCAACGCCTTCCCACGGATCGCTTTCCAGCTGCTTCATGCCCAGGCTGATGCGCTGGGTGTCCTGGTTGATGCGGATGATCTGCACCTTCACGGTGTCACCGATATTGATGACTTCGTTCGGGTGGTTGACGCGCTTGTAGCTCATGTCGGTGACATGGAGCAGGCCGTCGATGCCGCCGAGATCGACGAAGGCACCGTAGTCGGTGATGTTCTTGACGACGCCGTCGATGATCTGGCCTTCGGCCAGGTTCATGATCAGGCCCGAACGCTGTTCGGCGCGGGTTTCTTCCAGCACGGCGCGGCGCGACACGACGATGTTGCCGCGGCGGCGATCCATCTTCAGGATCTGGAACGGCTGCGGCACGTCCATCAGCGGCTGCACGTCGCGCACGGGGCGGATATCGACCTGCGAGCCGGGGAGGAAGGCAACGGCGCCGTTGAGGTCGACCGTGAAGCCGCCCTTGACGCGGCCGAAGATCACGCCTTCGACGCGCTTGCCTTCACCGAATTCTTCTTCGAGCTTGTCCCAGGCGGCTTCGCGGCGGGCGCGGTCGCGGCTGAGCATGGCATCGCCATCGGCGTTTTCAACGCGGTCAACGAAGACTTCGACTTCGTCACCGACGCTCAGGCCATGCGGCTGGCCCGGCATGGCGAATTCCTTGAGTGGAACGCGGCCTTCGCTCTTGAGGCCAACGTCGATCACCGCCTTGTCGCCTTCGATCGCGGTAATGGTGCCCTTGACGACCCGGCCTTCAAAGCCGCCATCAGCGGCGCCACCGAGGGATTCGTCGAGCAGCGCGGCAAAATCGTCGCGCGTGGGGTTGGCTGCAGAAGCCATATGTACAGTTTCCTGTCTATCGATGTTTCCGGCCAAGCGGTTGTATCCGCTGGTCTTTTCTCCGCCGCAGCACCATTGCCTAAGCGGGCCAAAAGTGGGCCGAACGTCATGGGGGCCGGATGCCGTCCACAACATCCCTTTGGGTCAAGACCCTCCGGGACCGGCGGCGCTTAGGCGCGAGGGTCCCAAAACGCAAGGAATTTGCGATTGTTCGGGCGGTCAGATCGCCGGCTTGTAGTCGGCGCGCTTGAGGGTGACGATATAGGCTGAGAGGTCGCGGACCTGACCGCGACCAATCCGGAATTGCATCGCTTCGGGATAATTGTGAGCATCGCGCAGATACTGGCGCAGCGTTGCGCTGGTCAGGCCCTGGCGATTGGCAATGTCCTCGAAGCCAGGGCTCTCCGGATTGGGTGAGGTGCCATTGGCGGTTACCGCATGGCAGACAGCGCAACGGGCCTCGGCAATTGCCCGTCCACGTTCGACCTCGGCCAGGCGACGTTCCTCGACGCGTACAGGCTGGCTGAGCGCAGCCGTTCCAGCGGCCAGCACGGCAAGGGCGAGAAGTGCGAAGCGCGGCATGATCAGCGCCGCCCCTCGGCAATTGCGATGGCCGCGTCAATCGCCGCGTCGCGGCCAAGGTCGCTGGTGTCGAGCAGCACGGCATCAGCGGCGGCGACCAGCGGGGCTTCGGCGCGCGTCCGGTCACGCTCGTCGCGCGCCGCCAGGTCGGCGGCGATGTCGGCAAGGGCGACAGCGCGGCCCTGTTCCTGCATTTCCCTGAACCGCCGCTCGGCCCGCGCGGGGACCGAGGCGACGACGAACAGCTTCACGTCCGCCTCGGGCGCGATAATCGTGCCGATATCCCGTCCGTCTAGCACCGCGCCGCCGGGCTGGGCGGCAAAGGCGCGCTGGCGCTCATAAAGCGCTTGGCGCACCGACGGATGGATGGAGACGCGGCTGGCCAGGCCACCGGTCGCCTCGCTGCGCAGTTCGGGATCGTCGAGGAGCTGTTCGGAGAAGGCGCAGGCCGCCAAGGCATCGGTCGGGTCATCCGGATTGCCGCCATTCAGCGCCACTTGCCGGCCTACTGCGCGATACAGCAGCCCGGTATCAAGGTGGGGCAGACCGAAATGCGCGGCCAGCGCCCTGGCAATGGTGCCCTTGCCCGAGGCGGTCGGTCCGTCGACGGCGATGATCATGCAGCTGGCCCCCGGCGGCGTTCGATCAGTGCGCGCACCAGACCAACCAGAGCAATCAAACCCCAGCATACCTCGAGCACGAAGGCCGCCAGATTGAAATGCACGGCCAGCGAGATCAATAGCAACACTGCGCCCAGCAGGTTGATGAGGTTGAACACCACCTTGTCGATCTGCGCCACGGCATTGGCATAGGCAAATCCGCCGACGAACAGCGCGGACCCGATCAATCCGACAATCGTGGCCCAGTCGAAACTCATCCGGCCAGCCCGTCGAGCAGTGCTTCAAACACCGGGAAGCTGGTGGCGATCGGGCGGGTGTCGTCCACCTCAACCCCGTCGCGACTAGCGAGGCCAGCGACGGCCATCGACATGGCGATGCGGTGGTCGAGGTGTGTGGCGATTGCCCCGGCGGTACCGCGCAGCACTTCGCCGCCGGTCCCCTCGATGATCAGGCCGTCCTCGGTTTCGGTGACGCGGGCGCCGGCGTCGGTCAGGGCTGCGGCCATGACCGAAATCCGGTCGCTTTCCTTGACCCGCAGTTCCTCCAGGCCAGTCGTGACCGTGGTCCCTTCGGCGAGGGCGGCGGCGACGAACAGTGCGGGGAATTCATCGACCATGCTGGGCACGACCGCAGGGTCAACGGCTATGCCCTTGAGCGCGGAATGGCGCACCACCAGGTCGGCCACCGGCTCACCGCCCACTTCGCGGCGGTCAACCTCGGCAATGTCACCGCCCATCTGACGCAGCACTTCGATCAATCCGGCGCGGGTCGGGTTGAGGCCGACGTTCAGAATCGTCAACTCGCTGCCCGCCACGACCAGCGCGGCGACGATGAAGAAAGCAGCAGAGGAGGGATCGCCCGGCACCTCGATCGTCTGCGGCATCAGTTCGGCTTCTCCGATCAGGCGAATCACCCGCGTGCCATCGGCCTCGACCTCGACCGACAGGTCCGCGCCAAAGCCGCGCAGCATCCGTTCGGAATGGTCGCGCGTGGGCACGGGTTCGATCACGGTGGTGATGCCGGGCGTGTTGAGGCCAGCCAGCAATACCGCGCTTTTGACCTGGGCGCTGGCGACGGGCAGGCGGTATGCGATTGGCACCGCGGGCAGGGCGCCGCGCACGGTCAGCGGTAAGCGGCCGCCTTCCGCAGCTTCGAAGGCTGCACCCATCTGGCTCAGCGGTTCGATCACGCGGCCCATCGGGCGCTTGGAGAGGCTGGCATCGCCAATGAAGGTTGCGGTGATCGGATGGCTTGCGACCAGACCCATCAGCAGCCGCGTGGAAGTGCCGGAATTGCCCATGTCCAGCGGCGCCCGCGGCTGGACCAGCGCGCCGACGCCGACCCCGTGGACTGACCATTTGCCTTCGCCAAGGCGCTCGACACGCGCGCCCATGGCCCGCATCGCTGCGGCGGTGGAGAGCACGTCCTCGCCCTCCAGCAGCCCGGTCACGCGCGTCTCACCCACGGCCAGTGCCCCCAGCATGATCGAACGGTGGCTGATCGATTTGTCACCCGGCACGCGGATAGTGCCCCGCAGCGGGCCGGAGGGCATGAAGCGGCGCGGCTTCATCGCGGCAGGATCGGCGTTGGACACGGCGGGACTTTCACGGGTATGGCAGCAATTGCGCGCGGCTTTTGACAGCGGGCGCGGGCTATGGCAAGGCGCGCGCCGCGCTGGGACAGGCGCAAGCCGTCACCAATACGTATGAAGAGTTTTCAGCCCATCGCCGCGGCGAAGGGCAGCATCGAGGAATTGACATGGTCAAGGCTGAATGGGGCGCCAAGCACGGCTGCCCGAAGTGCGGCACCCGCTTTTATGATTTGGGCAAGGATGACCCGATCACCTGCATCGAATGCGGCTATGCCTGGCATGCCGATCCGGTGCTGAAGTCGAAGCAGCCGATTCCCTATGAGGAAGTCCAGAAGACCAAGGTTGAAGAGGTCGAGGACGTCGATCTGGCCGATCCCGATCTGGATATCGACGAAGACGGCGATTCGCCTGACAACGACGTCGATCTGGGCGGCGACGATGACCTTGGCGTGGGCGTTGGCGACGACGACGGCGACGAGAATTAATCTCGCAAAAACGCTCTTGCCAAGAGCGGGAGCCGCCACTAGAGGGGCGGCCTCGCTCGCTGGTCGGGCGGAATTGGCAAGTCCCGCGGGGCTTGCCGGATGATGGTTACGGGGCCTTAGCTCAGCTGGGAGAGCGCCTGCATGGCATGCAGGAGGTCAGCGGTTCGATCCCGCTAGGCTCCACCATCATTCGCGAGAGTTTGAGTACTTGAGTGGCAAGCTGGTCGGCGAGGTTTCGCCCACCGGCTTTTTTCGCGTTTCGAGGTTTAGGACCGTATGTTCGACAGTCTTTCAGACCGGCTAGGCAGCGTCTTTGACAAGCTGCGCGGGCGCGGTGCGCTGAATGAGGCGGACGTGCGCGAGGCGATGCGCGAAGTGCGAATCGCCCTGCTCGAAGCCGATGTTGCCCTTCCGGTTGTCCGCCGCTTCATCGATTCGGTAACCGAACAGGCAATTGGCCAGTCGGTGCTCAAGTCGGTCACGCCGGGCCAGCAGGTCGTCAAGATCGTCAATGACGCGCTGGTCGAGATGCTGGGCGGGGATGATGTTCCCGGCCTGGACCTGGCTGCCACGCCGCCGGTCGTGATCATGATGGTCGGCCTGCAAGGCTCAGGTAAAACGACGACCACGGCCAAGCTCGCCAAGCTGCTCAAGGAAAAGCACGGCAAGAAGGCCATGATGGCCTCGCTCGACGTCAACCGTCCGGCCGCGCAGGAGCAGCTCAAGGTGCTGGGCGAGCAGGTCGACGTTGTCACCCTGCCGATCATTCCGGGCCAGCAGCCGGTCGATATCGCCACCCGCGCGCTCCAGGCCGCGAAGCTCCAGGCGATCGACGTCCTGCTGCTCGATACCGCCGGCCGCCTCCACGTCGATCAGCAGCTGATGGACGAGATGCAGGCCGTGGCCGCGATCTCGGCGCCCAAGGAAGTGCTGCTGGTGGTCGATTCGCTGACCGGCCAGGACGCGGTCAACGTCGCGCAGAGCTTTACCGCGCAGGTGCCGCTGACCGGCGTGGTGCTGACCCGGATGGACGGCGATGCCCGCGGCGGTGCGGCGCTTTCCATGCGCGCCGTCACCGGCAAGCCGATCAAGTTTGCCGGTACCGGCGAAAAGCTTGATGCGCTGGAGGCGTTCCAGCCCAGCCGCGTCGCCGGCCGGATCCTCGGTATGGGCGATGTCGTCTCGATCGTCGAGAAGGCGGCTGCGGCGATCGACGAGGCCGAGGCCGAGAAGATGGCCGCGCGGATGGCCAAGGGTCAGTTCGATATGAACGACCTGCGCCAGCAGCTGCGCCAGATGCAGAAGATGGGCGGCCTGGGTGCGCTGGCCGGCATGATGCCGGGGATGAAGAAGGCCAAGCAGGCGATGGAACAGTCCGGCATGGACGACCGCGTGCTGCTGCGGATGGATGCGATTATCGGTTCGATGACGCCGAAGGAACGGATGCGGCCCGATCTGCTCAACGCCAAGCGCAAGATCCGCATTGCCAACGGTTCGGGCGTCCAGGTCCAGGACGTCAACAAGCTGCTCAAGATGCACCAGGAAATGGAGCGCGCGATGAAGCAGATCAAGAAGATGGGCGGCCTGTCCGGTCTGGGTAAGCTGTTCGGCGGAGGCGGCCTTGGTGCCGCCATGCCCGGCCTGGGCGGACCGGGTGCGGGCGGCGGTCTGCCATCCAACCTCAACGATTTGCTCAAGAAAAAGTGATTTTCGAATTCTAATCTGATTTGTTTGAAAGGTAGTTCAAATGTCTGTTTCCCTTCGTCTTTCGCGTGGTGGTTCCAAGAAGCGCCCGTACTACAAGATCGTCGTTGCCAACAGCCGCGCCCCGCGTGACGGCAAGTTCCTTGAGCAGGTTGGCACCTACAACCCGCTGCTCGCCAAGGACGATGAGAACCGCGTCCGCCTGGTTGAAGACCGCGTGAAGTACTGGATCGGCGTTGGCGCCCAGCCGACTGACCGCGTCGCCCGCCTGCTCGACAAGGCCGGGATCAAGGAACGCGCCCCGACCGTGAACCCGAACAAGGGTGAGCCCGGCAAGAAGGCCAAGGAGCGCGCCGAGGAAAAGGCCGAGAAGGCCCGCGAAGCTGAAGAAGCTGCAGCCGCCGCTGCCGCCGCTCCGGCGATCGAAGAAGTGGCCGAAGAAGCTGCTCCGGAAGCCCCCGCTGCTGAAGAAGCTGCCGCCGAAGCCCCTGCCGCTGAAGAAGCCGCTCCGGCTGAAGAAGCTGCTGCTGAGGAAGCTCCGGCTGCCGAAGCCAGCGAAGAACAGGCCGAGGGCTAAACCGCCTTGGCCAGTGACAAGCCAGTCACTCTCGCCGCCATTGCCGGCGCGCACGGGGTGACTGGCGACGTCCGCCTCAAGCTGTTCGGTGAAGGCGTGGAATCGCTTGGGCGGTTCCGCGCCTTCAACGATTCCGCGCTGACGCTGACCAAGCTGCGCGATGATGGCAAGGGCGGGGCGATCGCCCGCTTTGCCGAAGTCACGGACCGCAACGGTGCCGAAGCGCTGCGCGGCACCACGCTAACCGTTCCCCGCTCGGCCCTGCCGCCGCTGGAGGAGGGGGAGTACTATCACGCCGACCTGCTCGGTCTGCCCGCTGTCTCGACCGACGGCGAGGTCTTCGGCGAAGTGATCGCGATCGACAATTTCGGCGCGGGCGATGTGCTGGAAATCAAGCGGCCTACCGGCAAGCGCTTCATGGTACCGATGCGGATCGAGGCCGTGCCAGAGTGGGATGACGCACGGATCGTGATCACCGCGTCATTTGCCGAGCCGGATTGAGGTATTAGGCTGAGGTCATGGGAATTGTCCTCGGCCTGATCGTCATGGTGCTGCTGCCAGCTGCGCTGTCCTGGGGGATCTGCAGCGGGATCCGAGTGCTGAGCCCGAAGAGCACGCGCCGACGCCGGGTTGGCATTGCCGCTTCCGTCGCTGGTGTGGTTCCGGTGCTCTTGCCGCTGGTAGCGATGGTGCGGCGCGGGCTGCCCTATGGTGTGATCCCCGTCCTGGCGCTGTTGGCGCTTGGTCTGATCATCGCTGTGATCGTGGGCCTGCCAGTCGCGATCCGCACCACCCGGAATGACTTTCCCGCCTAGCGCGGCTTCCCGACCAGCTTTTCCAGTTCCTTGGCAAACTGCTTCAACTCGAAGTTCTGCGGATCGTCGTGGGCATCGGGGATACCGGCATCGACCGTATTGTGCTGCGCCGGGATCAGCCAGACCCCGGCCCGCGCGCTGGCATGGACATAGAGCGCGGCCAGCATCCGGTACTGCTCCCGCGTGAAACCGGGCTTCGGGCCATAGGTCTGCCCGCGGCTGGTCGCGCCCGGCAGGAAGCGGCGCGGCTGGACCGTTTCGATATGCACCATCCGCCCTCGTGCCCGCGGTCCGACGACCCGGCTTTCCAGCTTGGTCGCCCGCCAGCCTTCCTGAAAATCATGCCCGGCCCAGATCTGCCCGACCCGGTTGAGGAAGATATGCGCCACCGGCTCACGCGCGAAGGTGCCGTCCATGTAGGGCGTGAAATCGTTGACGGTCAGATCCTGGTTCAGCCGCTTGGGGAAGGGCTCGTTCGCGTAGAACGGCGTCGAGGTATCGTGGATTACGAAATAGAGCGCGGGTAGTCCCTCTTCGGTGCGGGATAGTGGCGTATTCGCCCATTCGGCCGCGAAAGTCCGATAGGGTTCGGGGAAGGCGGCCAGCGCGGCAGCCTTCTGCGCGGCACTTGGCCCGTCTTCGCGCTCCATCAGGTGGCGGATCACCTTGGGCAGCGGCTGGGGTTTGCGAACGGCCAGCAGCTCGATCTTGCGCAGGAGGCACTCCGCTTGTTCGACGCGGCTGCCGGCAAAAGTCAGCGTCTCGCGGCCGAACCGGCACTCGCCGATCTCCTCGGCCTGGGCTGGGGCGGCGAGGAAGAGCAGGGGGAGGAGCGCCAGACGTTTCATGGCGCGCAGTGTTCCTTGCCTGACAGGGACTGACAAGAGACCAATTGCCTTGTGTGGGACGATCTGGGAAAGGCCCGGGCCATGACCTTCGCCGCCACTGTCCTGACCCTCTATCCGGAGATGTTCCCCGGTCCGCTTGGCGTCAGCCTCGCCGGCCGCGCGCGCGAGGAGGGGAAGTGGTCGCTCGAAACGGTGCAGATCCGCGATTTCGCGATCGACAAGCACAAGACGGTTGACGACACGCCCGCCGGCGGCGGCGCAGGCATGGTGCTGCGGGTCGACGTGCTGGCAGCAGCGATCGACCATGCCCGCAGCCGCAGTCCGGACGCCCCGGTCATCGCCATGACGCCGCGCGGCAAGCCGCTGACCCAGGCACGAGTGCGAGAGCTCGCCGCTGGGCCAGGCGTCACCGTTCTGTGCGGCCGGTTCGAGGGATTTGACGAGCGGATCTTCGCTGGCCGCGAGGTCGAGGAAGTCTCGATCGGCGATATCATCCTGTCCGGCGGCGAGCCGGCGGCGCTGATGCTGCTCGACGCTTGCATTCGCTTGCTTCCCGGCGTAATGGGCACGCCTTCCAGTGGGTCCGAAGAGTCGTTTGAGAACGGTTTGTTGGAATATCCCCACTATACCCGTCCCGCTGAGTGGGAAGGGCGCACGATCCCTGAAGTGCTGCGATCGGGGGATCATGCGAAGATCGCGGCCTGGCGAAAGCAACAGGCCGAGATCGATACACGGTCACGCAGGCCGGATCTTTGGGAGCGTCATGAGGGCGCTCGGGTCCTGCCTGCCTCTGGCGCGCGGCGTGAAAAGAAGGACTGAGGATCATGAACCTGATCCAGCAGATCGAGGCCGAGGAAATTGCCAAGGCCGCCAAGGATATTCCGGAGTTTCGCCCCGGTGACACCGTCCGCGTCGGCGTGAAGGTGATCGAAGGCGATCGTAGCCGCGTGCAGGCCTTTGAAGGCGTCTGCATCGCGCGCGCCAACAAGGGCATCGGCAGCAACTTCACCGTCCGCAAGATGAGCTTCGGTGAAGGCGTGGAGCGCGTGTTCCCGCTCTACTCGCCGACCATCGACAGCATCACCGTCGTCCGCAAGGGCGTGGTGCGTCGGGCCAAGCTCTATTACCTGCGTGGCCGCACCGGCAAGCGCGCTCGCATCGCCGAGCGCCGCGACGTCCGCAACGACGCCTAAGCGTCGCTGCAGCGCCAAAATTCGAAAGGGCTCCAACTGCGGTTGGGGCCCTTTCTGATTCCGGTCGACGGAAGTGTATTGCATATACCATACACCATGCTAGCTTCACTCCATCCTTTGGGATGGGGAGAACAAGTATGACAGGCCAATTGGGGTCCGCGCCGGCATTGGCGCCTGTGCGCGGCAGAGATCGCATCGCCGTGCTCGATGCACTGCGCGGATTTGCCATTCTCGGCATTTTTTACCTGAACGTGCCGGCGATAGCCGGGCCGATCTCGGCCTTCATGGGCGATATCCGGGCCATGGGCTGGACGCCGCTGGACCAGCAGGTCTGGCTGTTCATGACGACCTTCCTGGAAGGCACCCAGCGAGGGATGCTGGAACTGTTGTTCGGGGCCGGTCTGATGGTCACTGCGGCCAAGGCGATGGAGCCCGATGGCCCGGTGGCCGTGGCCGATCTCTATATCCGCCGCAACCTGTGGCTGCTGGCCTTTGGCCTGATCAACATCTTCGTCCTGCTCTGGCCGGGCGATATCCTGCACGTCTATGCGCTTTGTGCGCTGGCGCTGTTTCCGTTCCGCAAGCTCAGCGTGCGCTGGTTGATCCCGCTTGGGCTGCTGCTTGCCTCGGTCCAGGTGGTCGGTGGAGCGTTCGAATATGTCAGCCGCACCGAAATGCAGCAGACCCAGGCCGTGGCCGCCGAAAAGCAGGCCAAGGGCGAGAAGCTGACCAAGGCAGAAAGCGAGGCGGTCAAGGAATGGCAGGAGAAAATCGACCGGATCAACGGCAAGGAGCCGGTCGTCGAGAAGCTGACCAAGGATGAGGTCAAGGCCCGGTCCGGCTCGTTCACGGACTATGCCGGCTTCCTGATCTCGACCTATATCATGATCGTTGGCAAGGGATCGCTGCTGGGCGGAGTTGCCGAGGCTTTCAGCGTGATGTTGCTGGGGATCGCAGCCTGGAAACTGGGCTTCATCCAGGGGAAGCGTTCCACCCGTGACTACTGGATCGCGCTGATCGTGGCCTATGGCTTCGGCCTCACCGCGCGTTATGTCGGTGGGCTGGAGCGGATGACCTTCATGCCGATCCCGAAAACCATCTGGATGACGAGCGAGCTGGCGCGGATCGCGGTTTCGGTGGGCCATGTCGCGCTGATCAACCTGCTGATGCGCGCCGTCATCGGCCGAAAGATCATGTGGCCGTTCATGGCGGCGGGCCAAATGGCCTTCACGCTCTACCTGATGCAGCAAGTGATCGGCGTGCATATCCTCTACTCGCCGGTCGGGCTGCACTGGCCGATGGCACCGGGCTGGGCTTGGTTGGCCGGACTCGCCAGCGCCGTGGTGGTGTTCCAGCTGATCCTGGCGAACCTGTGGATGCGCTGGTTTTCCAGTGGTCCGCTGGAATGGGTCTGGCGCAGCCTGGCCTATTGCAAGAAGCAGCCGTTCCGGCGGTTGCCGGCGGCGGAGTGATCCAGCCACTGGCGCTGGCCGCAAAGCTGGTTAGAGAGGGGCGTCCCGGATTGCCGGGGCGCCCTTTTCGCTGCGTGAGTTTGCCGTGTCGCCGATTGCCCGATTGCTTGCCGCCTGCGCCCTGGCCGCGCTTGCTCCTGCCGCCCCGCTTCTTGCCCAGACTTCCACGGAGAACCCCGTGCCTGCCGCCCAGCCGCTCACCATCGAACGCGTCTTCGCCAGTCCCAGCCTGAGCGGATCGGTGCCGCGCGGGGTGAAGCTCTCACCCGATGGTCGCTACCTGACCCTGCTGCGGAACCGGGCTGACGACCGCGAGCGTTATGACCTGTGGGGCTTTGACCGCACCACCGGGCAGTGGACCATGCTGGTCGATTCGCTGAAGCTCGGTTCGGGCAAGGAACTGTCCGAGGCCGAGAAGATGCAACGCGAGCGGCTGCGGATCGGCGATCTGAAGGGCATCGTGACCTATGAGTGGGCGGCCGACAGCAAGGCGATCCTGGTGCCGCTGGACGGCGATCTTTACCTCGCCCGGCTCGATGGCTCGGTCCAGCGCCTGTCTGACACGTCTGAGGATGAGCTTAACCCGGCGCTTAGCCCCAAGGGGGCCTATGTCTCCTTCGTGCGCGGGCGGCGGTTGTGGACCGGCAAGGTGGGTGATGCGGCTCAAGCGGTGACGCCGGAGGAGGCCTCCGAGACCGTCTCCTGGGGCGAAGCCGAATTCGTCGCGCAGGAAGAGATGGCCCGTTTCACCGGTTACTGGTGGGCGCCCGATGACAGCCGAATTGCCGTGCAGCGGTTTGACGAGGCACCGGTCGCCGTAGTTACCCGCGCCGCGATCGGGGCGGAGGGGACCAAGACCTATGCCCAGCGCTATCCGCTGGCGGGCACGCCCAATGCGCTGGTCTCGCTCTACGTCCTGAAGCCCGATGGCAGCGAGCGGGTCGAGGTGGACCTGGGGCCGGACAAGGACATCTACCTGGCCCGGGTCGACTGGGCGCCGGATGGCAAGACGCTGTATGTCCAGCGGCAGGATCGCGGGCAGACCCGGCTGGATATGCTGGCTGTCGATCCCGCCACCGGCAAGAGCCGCGTGCTGTTCACCGAAACGGCTGCTGCGGGCCACTGGATCGACCTCTCAAACAGCTATCGCTTCCTCAAGGACGACAGCCTGGTCTGGTGGTCGCAGCGCGATGGCTTTGGACATCTGTGGCATTTCAAGCAGGGCAAGTGGCGGCAGCTGACCAAGGGTGACTGGGTCGTCACCGCGCTCGCCGGGGTCGATCAGGCCAGCAGCAAGGTGTTCTTTACCGGCACCAAGGACGGGCCGCTGGCGCACCAGGTCTATGCGCTGGATCTGAACAGTCCCGGCAAGGTCACGCGCCTGACCGATACCGGCTTCCACAACAGCGCCAGCATGGACAAATCGGGCAAGTCGTTGCTGATCTCACGCTCGGCACTGAACCAGCCGCCGCAGGTCTACCTGGCCGATCAGAGCGGCAAGCGGATTGCATGGGTGGAGGAAAACAAGCTCGACGCCAAGCATCCCTACGTGCCCTATCTCGCCAGCCATCGGCCGGCTGAATACGGCACGCTGAAGGCCGCTGATGGCACGGTGCTGCACTGGAACATGATCACCCCGCCGCTCGAGCCGGGTAAGCGCTATCCGGTGTTCTTCTCGCACTATGGCGGGCCCAGCAACCAGCAGGTGTTGCGCGATTGGGGCAGCCCGCTGGCCCAGGCGATTGTCGACAAGGGCTATATCTGGTTTGAGCTCGACAATCGCGGCTCGGACAACCGGGGGGTCGATTTCGCCAAGCAGATCTACCGCGCAATGGGCGGCGTTGAGGTTGAGGATCAGCTTGCCGGGGCGCAGTACCTGAAGTCGCTGCCCTTCGTCGATGATGCCAAGATCGCGACCTATGGCTGGTCCTATGGCGGCTACATGACGCTGAAGATGCTCCAGGCCAATTCGGGGGTCTATGCCGCCGGGATCGCCGGCGCGCCGGTGACCAAGTGGGAACTCTACGATACCCATTACACCGAACGCTACATGGGCGATCCCGGACCGGACATGAAGGGCCCCGATGCGGCGGCCTATGCCAAGGCCAACGCCATGGCCGATGCGGCGAAGATCAAGGATCCGCTGCTGTTGATCCACGGCATGGCCGATGACAACGTGGTGTTCGAGCACTCCTCGGCCCTGATCGCCAGGCTGCAGGGCCAGGCAGTGCCGTTCGAGATGATGCTCTACCCCGGCTATACTCACCGCGTCGGCGGCCCGAAGGTGGGTGTCCACCTGTGGGAATCGATCTTTGCCTTCCTCGAACGGCACGGAGTGAAACCATGACTTTCGGGATCGGCCCGACCGGATTGCCGGCGCAGGTTGCGGCCCTGCAGAAGCAGCTTGCCGCCAATCCCGCCGACCGGATCGCGCGCCACAACCTGGCGGTTGAGCTGCGCAAGTGCGGGCGGCTGGACGAGGCGCTGGCGCAGATCGAGCGAGCCTGGAACGAGGGGCTTAAGCTGGCCGAAACGGCAACCATGCGCGGCCACCTGCTGGCCGATGCAGGACGGTTCGACGAGGCGCTGGCGGCCTACCGCGAAGCGGTGCGGGTCAAGCCCGAGCTGATCGAGCCGCACAGCGCCATGGCCAGTCTGCTGCCCCAGCTGGGGCGCGGCGGCGAAGCGCTGAACAGCCTGCGCGACGCGCTGCTGCGTTCACCCCAGACCGGCGCGCTGTGGGTCGAGGCGATGGCGGTCGCCCGCGGACACCAGGCCTGGGACCAGCTGCTGGACCTGGCTGCCCAGGCAGAGGCCCGCTTTGGCATCGATACGATGATCACGGCCTTTGCTGCCAATGCGCTGACCGCGCTGGGCCGCGATGACGAGGCGCTGGCGCGGATCGATGCCGCGCTGGAGGCAGAGCCAACCTATCCGCCGGGCCACACGATCCGCGCCCATATATTGCTGCGCAAGGGCGATCCGGCCGGTGCGGCCGAAGCGGCGATGACAGCCGCGCGCCTGCTCCCCAAGGACCAGTCGAGCTGGGCACTGCTGGGCGTGGCCTGGCGGCTGCTCGATGACGAGCGCGAACACTGGCTGTGCGATTACGACAACCTGGTCATGCCGATCGATCTGGGGCTCGATCCGCGCCTGCTTGGCGTGTTGGAAGCACGGCACCAGCTCGCGGCTCATCCGGCCGACCAGTCGCTGCGCGGTGGAACGCAGACGCGGGGTAACCTGTTCGAGGCGGACGATCCGGTGATCGGCGGCCTGGCGCGAGCCACCAAGGCGGCGATCGAGCAGCGCATCGCCGCGCTGCAACCTGACCCGACGCATCCCTTCCTGGGGCGGATTGCCGGCGCTGTCAGCTTCCCCACTTCATGGTCGGTCAGGCTGGCCTCGTCCGGCTTCCACATCAGCCACATCCATCCCGCCGGCTGGCTGAGCAGTGCCTATTACGTCAGCCTGCCGCCGGAAGTGGCTGCGGGTGAGGGGCAGGGCGCTCTGGCCTTTGGCGTGCCCGATGCCGCGCTGGGGCTCGACCTGCCGCCGCGCCGGGTGGTGCAGCCGCAGGAAGGGCATCTGGTGCTCTTCCCGTCCTACCTCTGGCACGGCACCACGCCGTTCGAGAGCCGCGCGCCGCGGGTGACGGTCGCCTTCGATTCGCTGCCGGTGGACAACAGCGGCCAGCCGGTCTAGCCGCAGCGCCATTCAACAGGAGTAAGCCATGGGTTACCGGGTGGTAGTGGTCGGCGCGACGGGCAATGTCGGCCGCGAGATGCTCAATGTGCTGGCCGAGCGCGAGTTTCCGATCGACGAACTGGCGGCGGTTGCCTCCTCGCGCTCGACCGGCGACGAGATCGAGTTTGGCGAGACCGGCAAGATGCTCAAGGTCCGCAACATCGAGCACTTCGATTTCGCCGGCTGGGACATCGCCCTGTTCGCCGCCGGGTCGGACGTATCGAAGGTCTATGCCCCCAAGGCGGCCGCAGCCGGCTGCGTGGTGATCGACAACAGCTCGTACTACCGGATGGACCCGGACGTGCCGCTGATCGTGCCCGAAGTGAACCCCGATGCGATCGATGGCTACAAGGCCAAGATGATCATCGCCAACCCCAACTGCTCAACCGCGCAGCTGGTCGTGGCGCTGAAGCCGCTGCACGATGCCGCCCGGATCAAGCGCGTGGTCGTGGCGACCTATCAGTCGGTCTCGGGTGCCGGCAAGCAGGGCATGGACGAACTGTTCGAGCAGAGCCGCAACATCTTTGTCGGTGACAGCAGCGAGCCGGTAAAGTTCACCAAGCAGATCGCCTTCAACGTTATCCCCCACATCGACAGCTTCCTGGATGATGGTTCGACCAAGGAAGAGTGGAAAATGGTGGTCGAAACCAAGAAGATCCTCGACCCCAGGATCAAGGTCACCGCGACCTGCGTGCGCGTGCCGGTTTTCGTCGGCCACTCCGAGGCGGTGAACCTGGAGTTCGAGGACGAGATCAGCGCCGAGCAGGCCCAGGACCTGCTGCGCGAAGCGCCGGGCGTGATGCTCGTCGATAAACGCGAGGACGGTGGTTACGTGACGCCCGTCGAATGCGTCGGCGATGGCGCGACCTTCGTCAGCCGCGTGCGCGAGGACTCGACCGTCGACAACGGCCTCTCGCTGTGGTGCGTTTCGGACAACCTGCGCAAGGGCGCCGCGCTGAATGCGGTCCAGATCGCCGAACTGCTCGGACGGCGCCACCTCAAGAAAGGTTGAGGTGTTCGAGTCATGGAGACGATTCAGTCGTTTGATGGAACGCCACTGGCGCTGCACCGCTTGGGTGCGGGGCGGCCGGTGATCCTGCTGCATGGGCTGTTTTCCAGCGCGCAAATGAACTGGATGAACTGGGGCCAGGCGCAATTGCTGGCCGATGCCGGGTTCGAATGCCTGATGCCGGACCTGCGCGCCCATGGTGATAGCGGCAAGCCGCATGACCCGGCGGCCTATCCGCCCGACGTGCTGGCGCGCGATGCAATTGCGCTGGTTGAGGCAATGGGGCTGACCGATTTCGATCTGGTCGGCTTCTCGCTGGGGGCCCGGACATCGGTGCGGGCGGTGATCCACGGCCTCAAACCTCGCAAGCTGGCGCTCGGCGGGATGGGGCTGGAAGGCCTGGCCGGCTGGACCGGTCGCAGCGCCTTCTTCACCGATGCGATCGACCGGTTTGACGAGGTCAAGCACGGCGATCCGGCCTTTGCCGCAGTCTCGTTCATGAAGACGATGAAGGTGGACCGCGTCGCGGCGCGGCTGCTGCTCCAGACCTTCAGCGATACCGACCCGGCCGAACTGGCGGCGCTGACCATGCCCACCCTGGTGGTCAATGGCGAGAAGGACCGCGACAACGGCTCGCCCGACCTGCTGGCAGCGGCCTTGCCCAATGCCACCCTGGTCACCGTGCCCGGCACGCACATGAGCTGCGTGACCAAACCGGAACTGGGTGAGGCAATTCGCGATTTTCTGCTGGCCTGACGCCGTTTGCCGATAGGCGCTTGACCCGCGCGGGATGGCTCGCCAGCCTTGCCCCATCGGCCTGGCGGCCGGACTGTCGTAAATAAGGATATACCAGATGAAGAGGATCGTTTCGCTCGCCGCGCTGGCCACGGCGCTGGTGACCACCCCGGCCATGGCGCAGGACGCCAAGACTCCGCAGCAACAGGCTGATGAATTCGTGGTTTCGACCGAAGCCAAGCTGGCCAAGGCAGGCGTCGAAGCCGCTCAGGCCTCATGGGTCTATTCGACCTATATCAACCAGGACACCGAGGCGATGACCGCGCGGGCTGGCGCGGCCTATAACTCGCTGGTCGTGAAAAGTGCGATCGAGGCGGCGGGCCACGCCAAGACACCGGGCTTGTCCTATGACACCGCGCGCAAGCTGTCCCGTTTGCGCACCGCGATTGTCTTGCCCGCCCCCACCAAGCCGGGCGCCGCAGACGAGGTTGCAACTATCGCTGCACGGCTCGAAGGGATCTACGGCAAGGGTCAGGGCACGCTGCGGGGCCAGCCGATCAGCGGCAGCGATATCGAGGCCGAAATGGGTTCGAACCGCAATCCGGAAGAGCTCAAGGAAATGTGGCTCTCTTGGCACGACAATGTCGGCAAGCCGATGAAGGCGGATTACGCCAAGCTGGTCGGCCTCGGCAATGAAGGCGCCAAAGAGCTCGGCTATTCCGACATGGGCGCGCTGTGGCGTTCCAACTATGACATGAGCCCAGAGGAATTCGCGGCGCAGACGGAGAAGCTGTGGCTTGAAGTGAAGCCGCTGTACGACAGCCTGCACACCTATGTCCGGGGCAAGCTGAACGCCAAATACGGCGATGCGGTCCAGGCCAAGACCGGGCCGATCCGCGCCGACCTGCTGGGCAACATGTGGGCTCAGGAATGGGGCAATATCTATGATCTCGTCGCGCCACCGGGTTCGGGCGATGTCGGGTTTGACGTTACCGAGCTGCTCAAGGCCAAGGGCTATGATGACCAGAAGATGGTCAAGGCGGGCGAGGGCTTCTTCTCCTCGCTCGGCTTCGAACCCCTGCCCAAGACCTTCTGGGAGCGCTCACAGTTCGTGAAGCCACGCGACCGCGAGGTGGTCTGCCATGCATCGGCCTGGAATATCGACAATGTCGATGACCTGCGGATCAAGATGTGCATCAAGGTGAACGGTGACGACTTCGTCACGGTTCACCACGAGCTGGGCCATAACTATTACCAGCGGGCTTACAACAAGCAGCCATTCCTGTACCTCGACGGCGCCAATGACGGTTTCCACGAGGCGATCGGCGATGCCATCGCGCTGTCGATGACGCCGGAATACCTGGTCCAGATTGGCCTGCTTGATCGTGACAAGGTGCCAAGCGCCGACAAGGATACCGGACTGCTGCTGCGCCAGGCGATGGACAAGGTGGCCTTCCTGCCCTTCGGTCTGCTGGTCGATCGCTATCGCTGGCAGCTGTTCTCTGGCCAGAGCAAGGACGCGCAGCAATCGTGGACCGACCTGCGCCTGAAGTACCAGGGCATCGTCCCGCCCGGCCCGCGTGGTGCCGACGCCTTTGATGCCGGGGCCAAGTATCATATCCCCGGGATGGTGCCCTATACCCGCTACTTCCTGGCCCGGATCCTGCAGTTCCAGTTCTACGAAGCGGCCTGCAAGCAGGCTGGCTGGAAGGGCCCGCTCCATCGCTGCAGCTTCTATGGCAACAAGGACGTGGGCAAAAACCTCAACGCCATGCTGGAAATGGGCGCCTCCAAGCCCTGGCCCGATGCGCTGCAGGCATTTACCGGCAGCCGCGAGATGAGCGGCAAGGCGATGATGGCCTACTTCGCGCCGCTCAAGAAGTGGCTCGACAAGCAGAACAAAGGGATGAAGTCGGGCTGGTAAGCCCGGCCGGTCCAAGGCTGAAACAGGGCGGCGGCACTGCGGTGCTGCCGCCCTTTTCGCATCACCGGAACGGCGGTTCCTTGAAGGCCCGCAGCTTGCGCGAATGGAGCCGGGCGCCCTCGGCGCGAAGCAGATCGCAAGCCGTGGTGCCGATCAGCAGGTGGGCGGCAATCGCTTCCTCGTAGAAGCGGTTGGCCTGGCCGGGCAGCTTGATCTCGCCATGGAGCGGCTTGTCCGAGACGCAGAGCAGCGTTCCGTAGGGCACGCGGAAGCGATAGCCCTGCGCCGCGATGGTGGCCGATTCCATGTCGATCCCGATCGCGCGGCTCTGGCTGAGGCGGCGGGCGGACTGGGTGTAGCGCAGCTCCCAGTTGCGATCGTCGGTGGTGGCAACCGTACCGGTGCGCATCCGCTTCTTCAGGTTGGCGCCGGTATCGCCGCTGACCTGTTCGGCCGCCTGGGCGAGCGCGATCTGCACTTCGGCAATCGCCGGGATCGGGATCTCCGGCGGTAGCACGGGATCGAGCACGTGATCGTCACGCAGATAGGCGTGGGCCAGAACATAGTCGCCGATCCGCTGGGTATCGCGCAGGCCGCCGCAATGGCCGATCATCAGCCAGGCCTCGGGGCGCAGCACGGCGAGGTGATCGCAGATCGTCTTGGCGTTGGATGGGCCGACCCCGATATTGACCAGGGTGATGCCCATCTTGTCCGCGCGGACGAGGTGATAAGCCGGCATCTGATGTCGCCGCCAGGCCGTGTCGGACAGCAGCTCGCGTGCGCTTGCGGTCGCTTCCTCAACCAGCAGGCCGCCCGCTCCCGACAGGCGGGTGTACTCGTCCTTACCGAGCTGCGTCCCCGCCCAGTCAACGAATTCATCGACATAGCGGTGATAGTTAGTGAACAGAATGAAGCGCTGGAAATCCTCGATCGGCGTGCCGGTATAGTGTGCCAGGCGGGCGAGGCTGAAATCGGTGCGCAGGCCATCGAATAGGGCCAGCGGCAGGCTGTCTTCCGGGTGGGCCAGCTCGATCCCGTCAGCCAGCTCGTCGCCGATCATGGCCAGTTCGGTTGCCGGGAAGTGCCGCGCCATGTCCTGCGGGCTGAGCCCGCCCAGGCCAGAGCTGGCATCAATCACATAGGGGAAGGGGATTTCCTGCGTCGAGCGGCCGACCGTGACCTCGATATCATAGTCATCGGCCAGCAGGCCGAGCTGTTCGGCCAGGTAATCGGCGAACAGCGCGGGGCGCGTGACCGTGGTCGTGAACGTCCCGGGCTGGGCCAGCCGGCCAAAGGCGCGTGCCAGGTCCGGCCGGGTCTCGATGCCGGTATAGGTGATCCGCAGTTCCGGATAGCACCAGGCGCGGCTGGCGCGGCGTTCGGCGGGCGGAAGGGTTCCGTCGGCAGCGAAATTCGCGATGTCGGAGCGGAGGGTGGCGACGGCTTCGTCGTAAACGCGGACCAATTCCGCGACGGTCTTTTCTGTGTTTAGCATCGCGGGCCTTTAGACAGATCGCGATGACATTTCAATTACGTTGCTGGTGAAACCGGTTCGGCAACGAAAAAGGGGGCGCCGAGGCACCCCCTTGATCGGTTGGCAAAAGCGCTGAAGCCTTAGGCTTCTTCGCCCTCATCAGCGTTGGCGCCGGCAGCAGCTTCGGTGGCCGGGGCCGGAGCCTCGGCTTCCGGCTCTTCGCCGTTGCCGGCTTCGAAGTCACCCGCAGCGGCAGCAGCCTCGGCGGCTTCGTCTTCGAACATCGCGGCAATCACGTCGACGCCCTTGGCCTGCTGGTCGGCTTCATCAGGCGAACGCGCGACGTTGACCTTGACCATCACGGTCACTTCCGGGTGCAGCGCAACCTTGACGTCGAACACGCCGATGGTCTTGATCGGGCGTTCCAGCACGATCATCGACTTCGACACGCCTGCGCCATCGGCGTTCAGCGCATCGACGATGTCACGCACCGAAACCGAACCATAAAGCTGGCCCGAGTTCGACGAAGCGCGGATCAGGACGACCGACTTGCCTTCGACGTTGCCGGCCTGGCCTTCGGCTTCCGAACGACGCGCGGCGTTGTCGGCTTCGATCTTCGAGCGATTGGCTTCGAAGACCTTGCGGTTGGCTTCGTTGGCGCGCAGCGCCTTCTTGTTGGGCAGCAGGAAGTTGCGGGCGTAACCGTCCTTGACGTTCACGACATCGCCGATGGTGCCCAGCTTCTCGATGCGTTCGAGGAGGATGATTTCCATGGTCTCGCTCCCCTTACTTCACGAGGTAGGGCAGCAGGCCCAGGTGACGGGCACGTTTGATCGCCTGGCCCAGTTCGCGCTGCTTCTTGGCAGAAACGGCGGTGATGCGGCTCGGCACGATCTTGCCACGCTCAGACATGTAGGTCTGGAGCAGGCGCGTGTCCTTGTAATCGATCGCGGGTGCGTTCTTGCCCGAGAACGGGCACGACTTGCGGCGGCGGAAAAATGCGCGGGCCATGGCTTAGAACTCCTCGCGTTCGCGGCGCTTGCTACGCTCACGGTCCTGCTTGCGCATCTGCACCGACGGGCCGGCTTCCAGCTCGTCAACGCGCACGGTCAGCCAGCGGATCACGTCTTCGTTGATCGCGGTCTGACGCTCCAGCTCGGCAACGGTGCCGGCAGGCGCATCGATGTTCAGCATCACGAAGTGCGCCTTGCGGTTGCGCTTGATCTTGTAGGCCAGGTTCTTGAGGCCCCAGGTTTCGGTCTTGGTGACCTTGCCCTGGTGGGCTTCGACGATTTCCGTGGCAGCGGCGGCCAGCGCATCAACCTGCGCCTGGCTGAGATCCTGGCGTGCCAGGAAGGTATGCTCGTAGAGCGGCATACTATGCCCTTCATCTTTCTAACCGATCGCTGGCTGATCCGCGGGATTGCGGGGCCCCTCCGGCTTTCTTGGTTCCGGAATCACTTCCGGAAGCGGGGGCCATTAGCGGATTGCGGCTCGAATGCAAGCCTTGCGGGTCGGGCGAAGGCTTGGCAAGCAGTGCGCTTCCAGATTTCTCCGGGAGTTACACCGCATGCCAACCGGCCTAGTCGCGCTGCTCGACGACATTTCCGTTATCGCCAAGGCAGCGGCGGCCAGCATTGACGATGTTGGCGTAGCCGCGACCAAGGCCGGGACCAAGGCGGCCGGGGTGGTGATCGACGATGCGGCGGTGACGCCCAGCTATGTCACCGAGTTCACGCCGGAGCGCGAGCTGCCGATCATCTGGCAGATCGCCAAGGGAAGCCTGAAGAACAAGCTGCTGATCCTGCTGCCGGCAGCCCTGGCGCTGAGCGAGTTCCTGCCGCAAGCAATCACTCCGCTGCTGATGATGGGCGGCCTGTTCCTGTGCTATGAAGGCGCGGAAAAGGTGCTGGAGAAGCTGGGCGGGGCCAAGCACGGCGAGACGCTGGAAGACCCGATCGAGGACATGGCGACCTTCGAGAAGGAGCGCATCTCGGGCGCGGTGCGGACCGACTTCATCCTCTCGGCCGAGATCATGGCGATTTCGCTGGCCGAGGTGGCCGATGAAACCCTGATTAATCGGGGGATCATCCTGGCGCTGGTCGGGATCGTGATCACGGTAGCAGTCTATGGCGTGGTCGCGCTGATCGTGAAGATGGACGATATCGGCCTGCACCTCGTCGAAAAGCGCTCCACC
The DNA here is from genome assembly GCA_965284665.1 of Sphingomonadaceae bacterium. GTDB lineage: Bacteria > Pseudomonadota > Alphaproteobacteria > Sphingomonadales > Sphingomonadaceae > Novosphingobium. Next base: position 1,302,494 of record OZ260108.1, read on the forward strand.
GCCGCCGAGCAGAAGCTGGGCTGGGGGCTGCTGCATGCCATGCCAATGCTGCTGACCACGCTGTCGGTGGTCGGCACGATCGCCATGCTGTGGGTCGGCGGACACATCATGGTCGATGGCGCCAAGAAGCTGGGCTTCAAACCGCCCTACGAAGCGATCCACGCGGTTGAACACGCGGTGCACCAGGCAACCGGCGCGCTGGGCGGAGTGCTGGGCTGGCTGACCAATTCGACCCTGTCGGGCGTTGTCGGGCTGATCCTGGGTACGATTGTCGCGGTGCTGCTCCACAAGGTGCCGGCCCTGTTCGGCAAGTCAGCCCACTGAGGCGAGGACCTCGCGCGCAAACAGGCTCAGCGTATCGTCGCGGGCGCCCATGATGACGATGCGGTCGCCGGGGTGGGCCAGTTCGGCCAGGTAGCGGCCGCAGTCCTCGCGTGACGGAATATACTCGGCCTGGCCGCCGTGCTCGCGGATCAGGCGCACGATCCGCTCGCTGCCTTCGCTACGGTCAGTCGTGCCGCCGTAATAGACCGGATCGCAGAGCAGGGTGATGTCCTCCGGCCCCAGCAGCCGGGCAAAGACCTCGGCCAGTTCGTGGCCCATCTGGCGCAGCGGGCCATAGCCGTGCGGCTGGAAGAAAGCGATGACGCGGCCGGGGTGGGCCTTGAGCGTGCGCAGGGTGGCGGCGCACTTTTCCGGGTTGTGGCCGAAATCGTCGATCACGGTTACGCCCGATGGGCTGGTGTCGACGATTTCGAACCGGCGGGCGAGGCCAGCATAGGAGCCGAGCGCCGCGACCGCCTTGGCAACCGAAACACCAGCCGCATTGGCAGCGGCAATCGCGGCAAGCGCATTAGCGAGATTGTGACGGCCCGGCACTTGGAGCGTCAGCGCGTGGCTGGAGCGATGACGCCGATCAAGCACGGTTGCGGTGAGCGAAGTTGGCCCCTCGATTATCGAACCTGGCTCAACCCCGATCTCGGCATCGCTTCTCTCGATTCCGAAGCGGATCACAGCCTTTGCTCGCGGCGCAAGGGCTAGGCATTCGGGATCGTCGGCATTGAGCGCGGCTACCGCTGCGGCGGCGAGGAAATCCCCGAACAGCACCCGCAGCTCTTCCATCGACTTGTGATCCAGGCTGACGTTGAGCAGCACGGATACGGCCGGACGATAAAGCGCGATCGAGCCGTCGCTTTCATCGACCTCGCTGACGAAGGTGTCACCCCGGCCGACCCGCGCCGAGGCGAAAGGCGCATCGGCGTGCGCGAAGTTCTTCATCACTGCGCCGTTCATGATCGTGGGATCGCCGCCGGCACTGGTCAGGATCCAGCCGGTCATGCCGGTAACCGTGCTCTTGCCGCTGGTCCCGCCGATCGCCAACCCGCGCGGCGCAGCATTGAACAGGCTGGCGAGCAGCTGCGCCCGACTCATTCTCGGGCAGCCCAGTTCGCGGGCGCGGACCATTTCCGGCACCGTATCCTCGACCGCGGCGGAGGCGACCAGCACCTGATCCGGTGACGTGATCCCGCTGCCGTCCTGCGGGTAAAGGGTGAAGCCCTCGCGTTCCAGCCAGGCGAATTTCTCGGGCGTGCGGCCCTGGTCGCGGCTGCGGTCCGATCCGGCGACAGTCGCGCCGTGGCCCTTGAGGATCAGCGCCAGCGGCAGCATGCCGGACCCGCCGATGCCGCAGAAGAACCAAGGGTGTTGAGTGAGCTCGCTCATGCAGTCTCCGGTATGGCGCATCGCCGCCAATGACAACTCCCCGTTGGCAAGTGCAATGCCCCTCCGTTCCTGTCATCCCCGCGAAAGCGGGGACCCATGGGCGAAGATTGCGGCGCTGCGCTTGGTCGGGGCAAAGGCCATGGGTTCCCGCTTTCGCGGGAATGACAAAGGGGCTAAGCCGCAGTGATGCCCAATGTAGCGATCTGCGCCCCGTCTGCGGTCTTCATGAAGGAGGATGCGGAGCGCGTGCTGGCGCTGGCCGCGGCCGAGTTCCCCGGCGTCAAACTCCACGTCCACCCGCAGTGCTTTCTCAGCGAAGGCCACTTCGCCGGTTCCGACGCGGCACGGCTTGAGGCGTTGGTCGAATGCGCCAACGATCCGGCCTTTGACGCCGTGTGGTTCGCGCGGGGCGGCTATGGCGCGGCGCGAATTGCCGAAGATGCGCTGGCCCGCTTCGATCATGCGGCGCAGGACAAGCTGTTCCTGGGCTATTCCGATGCCGGCACTCTGCTGGGCGGGCTATACCGCCAGAAAATCGGCCAGCCAGTCCATGCACCGATGCCTGCCGACATCCGCCGCGCGGGCGGGGACGCGGCGGTGCGCCGCACGCTGGCCTGGCTGGCGGGTGACAGGTCCGCAGAGGAGCCGCAGCGCGACCAACACCCCACTGTCGCTTTCAACCTGATCACGCTGGCCATGCTCTGCGGCACGCCGCTGATGCCAGGTCTGGCCGGTCATGTCGTGCTGGTCGAGGAGGTTAGCGAGTATCTTTACGCGGTCGACCGGCTGTTTTTCCACCTGACTGCGCATCTTGGCGGGATCGCCGGTTTGCGGCTGGGACGGGTCAGCGAAGTGCCGGAGAACGACCGTCCGTTCGGCGCAGACGCCGAGGAAATCGCCCGACTGTGGTGCCAACGGCACGCCATCCCGTTTCTGGGCCGCGCCGACATCGGCCACGATATCGACAACAAGATTGTCCCCTTCGGGCTTGCCCGCCGAGGCGCCAGCCAATAGGCGCAGGGGCCTGAGCTTAGGGAGAGGATGATGCGAGCTTTCGTTTTTCCGGGGCAGGGCAGCCAGAAGGTCGGCATGGGTGCCGATCTTGCCGCCGCCAGCGCCGCCGCGCGCGCGGTGTTCGAGGAAGTTGACGATGCCCTCGGCCAAAAGCTGTCCGCGATCATGCGCGAAGGGCCGGAAGATGCTTTGACCCTGACCGAAAACGCCCAGCCGGCGATCATGGCCAATGCCATTGCCGTACTGCGCGTGCTGGAACAGGAAGGCGGCATTGCGCTGGCCGACAAGGCCGATTTCGTCGCCGGGCATAGCCTGGGCGAATATACTGCGCTCTGCGCTGCCGGGGCCTTCAGCCTGGCCGATACGGCCCGCCTGCTCAAGCTGCGCGGGCAGGCGATGCAGGCCGCCGTGCCGGTCGGCCTCGGCGCGATGTGTGCGCTGCTTGGCGCTGATATCGACAAGGCCCAGAAGCTGGCCGAAGCGGCGGCGGAAGGGGAAGTCTGCACCGTTGCCAATGACAATGACCCGACGCAGGTCGTCCTCTCTGGCCACAAGGGCGCGATCGAGCGAGCCATCGCCATGGTCAAGGACTTCGAGATTAAGCGCGGCGTTGCCCTGCCGGTTTCGGCCCCGTTCCATTGCCCGCTGATGCAGCCTGCCGCCGATGCCATGGCTGAGGCGCTGGGCAAGACCCCGCCGGGCGCGCTGCGCGTGCCGCTGTTTGCCAATGTCACCGCCGCTGTCGTCACCGACCCAGTCGAGGTTCAGCGCCTGCTGGTCGAACAGGTCTGCGGCCGCGTCCGTTGGCGCGAAAGCGTGATTGCGATGCAGGCCGCCGGGGTCGACACGTTTGTCGAATTGGGCGGCAAGGTGCTCGGCCCGATGATCGGCCGCAGCGTCAACGATGTAACCGTGACCAGCGTGGTCGGCATGGCCGACATCGAGGCGCTGGCGAAGGAGCTGTAATCATGGACCGCATGTTCGATCTTTCCGGAATGACCGCCCTTGTAACCGGCGCTGCCGGCGGGATCGGTTCGGCGATCAGCCATGCCCTGGCCCGCCAGGGTGCGCGGCTGGCGCTGTCGGGGACCAACCCGTCCAAGCTGCGCGCCTTCCGCGAAGAGCTTAACGACACCTATGGTCACGACCATGTCGAAATCACCTGCGACCTTTCGAACACCGAGCAGGTCGAGCATCTGGTGCCGGCGACCGTCGATACCCTGGGCAAGATCGACATTCTGGTGAACAACGCCGGGATCACCCGCGACAACCTCGCCATGCGGATGAAGGATGAGGAGTGGGAGCAGGTCATCAAGATCAATCTTGAAGCTGCCTTTCGCCTGATGCGCGCCGCGACCAAGCCGATGATGAAGGCCCGCTTCGGCCGGATCATCACCATCACCAGCGTGGTCGGCGCAACCGGCAATCCGGGCCAGATCAACTATGCTGCGGCCAAGGCGGGCCTGGTCGGCATGTCGAAATCGCTGGGTCAGGAACTGGCCAGCCGCGGCGTGACCGTCAACTGCGTCGCCCCCGGCTTCATCCGCACCGCGATGACCGAAGTGCTGCCCGATGCCCAGAAGGACGCGCTTAATGCCCGCATCCCGATGGGCCGGATGGGCGAGGGCGAGGATATCGGCGCTGCCGTGGCCTATCTCGCCAGCAAGGAAGCCGGCTACGTCACCGGGCAGACGCTGCACGTCAATGGCGGGATGGCGATGCTTTAAGTCGTGCCTTCCCCCTCGATGGGGGAAGGATACTAAGCCTCGCGCTCGTGAGAGCGCCTAGGCGCAGTTGGATGGGGGTGCTGTTGCGGCGGCACTCAGGGTAGCCCGAAAAGTCACCCCCAGCCAAGCTGTGCCAGGCAGCAAGCTGCCAGGCTTCGCTATCCCTCCCCCATCAAGGGGGAGGAAGAGCCGCGATTTATCCCCAGTTTCGCCCGGAATTCCGGCGCCTAACCTTGCTCCGCTAGGGGGCGACGCTAAGAACGAGTGACCGAATTTCCGGCGCTGCGGCCGATTCCGGCGGCGCGTCCTGTGGGGATGAAAGACCGATCATGAAGGCCACCATCGAACGCGCGACGCTCCTGAAGTGCCTGTCGCACGTCCAGTCCGTCGTCGAGCGGCGCAACACGATCCCGATCCTATCGAACGTGCTGATCGAAGCCGCGGCCGATGGCACGGTCAGGGTCATGGCAACCGACCTCGATCTGCAGGTCCTGGAATCGCTCGGGGCGGTTTCGGTTGAAAGCCCTGGCGCAATCACCGTTTCGGCCCACCTGCTGTTCGATATCGCGCGCAAGCTGCCCGATGGCAGCCAGGTCAGCCTGGAGACCGCCGACAACCGCATGGCGGTCAAGGCCGGGCGCAGCCGCTTCAGCCTACCGACCCTGCCGCGTGACGATTTCCCGGTGATCGTCGAAGGCGATCTGCCCACCAGCTTCGAACTGCCGGCTGCCACCCTGGCCCAGCTGATCGATCGCACCCGCTTCGCGATCAGCACCGAAGAGACCCGCTATTACCTCAACGGCATCTTTCTGCACGTCACCGATGACGAGCTGAAGGCCGCCGCCACCGATGGTCACCGCCTGGCCCGCTTCACGATCAAGCGCCCCGATGGTTCGGAAGGCATGCCGGACGTGATCGTGCCGCGCAAATGCGTTGCCGAACTGCGCAAGCTGCTGGAAGAGGCGCTCGACGCCAATGTCCTGATTGACCTCTCGGCCAGCAAGATCCGCTTCACGCTGGGTGGCGAAAACGGCGTGGTGCTGACCAGCAAGCTGATTGACGGGACATTCCCCGATTACAGCCGCGTCATCCCGACGGGCAACGACAAGCTGCTGCGGCTCGATCCGAAGAGCTTCTGGCAGGGCGTGGACCGCGTCGCGACGATCGCCACCGAAAAGACCCGCGCGGTCAAGATGGCGCTGGATAATGACCGGGTGACCCTGTCGGTCACCTCGCCGGACAACGGCACCGCCTCGGAAGAGGTGCCGGCCGATTACAAGTCTGCCGGATTCGAGATCGGCTTCAACGCCACCTACCTCAAGGACATCCTTGGCCAGATCGATGGCGACACGGTTGAACTGCACCTCGCCGATGCCGGCGCGCCGACGCTGATCCGTCAGGACGACAAGTCGCCTGCGCTTTATGTGCTGATGCCGATGCGCGTGTAATCCGCTTTACCTCGCTGCAAAGGCTTGGTTGAATGGGCGTGCCGATGGGTGCGCCCATTTCGCGTTAGGGAGAGAACAATGACCACCACTGTCGAGGTAAAGCGCGGCGCGCTGGCCGAAACCCGCATCGTTGACCATGCCGATGCCCCGCTGGGCGATGGCGAGGTGCGGCTGAAGGTGGAAAGCTTCTCGGTGACTGCCAACAACGTGACCTATGCCGTGGCCGGCGATGCCTTTGGCTACTGGAACTTCTTCCCGGGCGAGGGGGAGTGGGGCGTGGTGCCGATGTGGGGCCATGCCGTGGTCACCGAAAGCCGTCATCCGGAAATCGCGGTTGGCGAACGGGTCTATGGCTACCTGCCGATGGCTGACAGCCTTGACGTGCTGCCCACCGGGGTCAGCGCGGGTGGCTTCACTGATGCGGTGGCGCACCGCCAGCCGATGAGCCCGATCTACAATCAGTACAGCCGCCTGGCCGCCGATCCCGAACACGATCCGGCGCGCGAGGGCGAGCGGATGATCTTCGGCCCACTGTTCAAGACCGGCTTCCTGATCGAAAGCTTCATGCGCCGCGAGGCCTGGTTTGGGGCTGAGGCTGTGGTGCTGACCTCGGCCTCGTCCAAGACCGCGATGGGTCTTGCCTCGGTAGCGAAACATCGCTCACCAGAGATCAAGCGGATCGGGCTGACCTCGGCCGGGAATGTCGACTTCGTGAAGCGGGGCGGGTTCTATGACCTGGTCCTGGCCTATGGCGATCCGGCCAGCCTGCCGCAGGTCTCCTCGGTGCTGGTCGATTTTGCTGGCAATGCCGGGCTGATCCACGGTGTGCACACCACGCTGGGCGATAACCTCAAGTATTCCTGCACCGTCGGCGCGACTCATGTCGGTGCTGGCTTTGGACAGAACAATGGCCCGCTGCCGGGGCCCACGCCGGTGCTGTTCTTCGCCCCCGACCATGCCGTGGCCGCGATCAAGGAACAGGGCCCCAAGGCCTTTGGCGAGGCTGTCGGGGAGAGCTGGCTGCGCTTTATTGCGGAAGCGGGTGGGGCCCTGACGATCGACGAGCGCCACGGTCTGGAGGCCGCGCGCGAGGCCTATCTGGCGACGCTGGCGGGCCGGGCCGATCCTGCTGTGGGGATCGTGATCCGGCCCTAAGCGGCGAAGGTTACTCCGCCGCTTCCAGCATCTCGGCCCGCTGCGGACCGCGGATCAGGCCGCCCGGGGTGGCGCCCGTCCACTGGCCATCGCGGAAGGTGACCACGCCGGTCTTGATCGTGCAGACATAGCCTTCGGCCTTCTGGAGCAGCCGCTTGCCGCCCGCCGGCAGGTCAAAGGCCAGCCACGGCTTGCCCAGCTTGACTGCATCGAGATCGATCACGTTGATATCGGCCAGATAGCCCGGGGCGAGGATCCCGCGATCGTCCAGGCCATAGAGCCGCGCCGTATCGCGGCACTGGCGCTTTACCGCGTTTTCCAGGCTGATCTTGCCGCCCCGCTTGCGATCGCGGACCCAGTGTTGAAGCATGAACGTCGGGCTCGCGGCATCGCAGATCGTGCCGCAGTGCGCGCCGCCATCCGACAGCGAGTTCACCGTGTCATCGCTCTGCTGCAGCGCCTCGAGGAAATCGAGATTGCCATCGGCATAGTTCAGGATCGGCAGGTAGATGAACCCGGTGCCGTCATCGCGGCAGAGCAGGTCATAGGCATATTCGTCGCCCGAAACCCCGGCAGCAGCGGCACGCGCGGCGATCGAGGCATCGGCCTGCGGCTCATAGTCGAAATCGGGGTCCATCTCGAACTGCATGGTCCAGCCGCCGCTGACCACCATCGAGATGCCGATGATGTCTTCGGGCACCTGGCTGTAATCGGCGGCTTCGGACAGAAGCTGCGCCTTGAAGGCCGGATCGAGCAGCTTGGCGCGCTGCTGGTCCCATGGCAGCTCGGCAATCGCCTGCCAGCTGGGGCGCAGGCGGAACGGGTGGACCGTGCCCTGCCAGGCCATGATGATGCCGTTCCCGCGCAGCGCGATCTGGGCGACGATATTGGCGCCGTTGTCATTCTCGGCGCGCATGTTGGCGATCTGCTCGTCGAGCGGCTGTTCCTTGGCGATCGACTGGAGCGCGGCGAAGGTTACCGGCAGGCCGGTTTCGCGGCTGATCTGGCCCATCCAGCCGAATTCGTTCCATTCGCGGCGCAGGTCGCTGGCCATTTCGAACACACCGTAGCCGACCCGGCCCATCGCCCGGCCAATTTCGACCAGTTCCTCTTCGGTCGCAGTGGTACCGGGGACCAGTTCGCCGTCGATCGAGCGGTGCAGCACGGTACGGCTGGTGGAGAAGCCCAGCGCCCCGGCGCGCACGCCTTCCTCGACGATATCGGCCATCTGCTTGATGTCCTCAGCCGTCGGAACGGCGCCCGGCATCTCGCGGTCACCCAGCACGTAGGCGCGCACCGCGCCGTGCGGCACGTGCGTGCCGATATCGATCGAGCGCGGCAGCTTCTCGAGCGCGTCGAGATATTCGGGGAAGGTCTCCCAGTCCCACTTCATCCCTTCGGCCAGGGCGGTGCCGGGAATGTCTTCCACCCCTTCCATCAGCCCGATCAGCCAGTTGTGGCGATCCGGCGCGGCGGGGGCAAAGCCGACGCCGCAATTGCCCATGACGGCCGTGGTCACACCGTGCCAGCTGGACGGAGCCATTTCCTGGTCCCAGGTGGCCTGGCCATCGTAGTGTGTGTGCACGTCAACCCAGCCGGGGGCGACGATCTTGCCAGCGGCATCGATCTCGTCCGAGGCATCGCCGTGGACCTGGCCGACGGCGGCAATCAGCCCGTCCTTCACCGCGATGTCGCCCGTGAAGCGCGGGGCGCCAGTGCCATCGACGATCGTGCCGCCGCGAATGATCAGATCATAGGTTGCCATGGGCTCTCTCCGCTCGCCGCGACTCTCTGGGGTCGGGCCTTTAACCGGGCGATTAAATCACGGCTGACGGGCGGGGGCAAGCGAAGAAGGGTTATTCCCCCAGCGCCCGGATCATGTCGCCCACATCGACAAACTTCTCGCGCGGGGCACCATCGCGGGCGCGTTGTTCTTCGGCGGCTTCGATCTTCTTCCAGTCGCGGAAGGTGACGACGTCGAGCTTGCGCTCCTCGGCCAGCTTGTCGAACCCGGACCGGCCCTGCTTGCCAGCGCCATTGCCGATATCCCCGGCAATCAGTTCGACCACGGCAAAGCCATCGGGGCGGTTGGTGCCGATAGTGCCCGAAGGCCCGCGCCGCGCCCAGCCGACGCAGTAGAGGCCGGGCAGGATGCGGCCTTCGTCATTGGCGAAGCGGCCGGCGCTCTCCTCGAACGGCACACCCGGGATCGGGCTGGTCTTGTAGCCGATGCAGGTCACGACCAGGCTGCAGTCGATGGTATAGGTCTCACCCGTGCCGCTGGCGCGGCCACCGGCATCGAGCGTGGTCCGCTCGATCTCGATCCCGCTCACCTGACCGTCACCCAGGATCGCACGCGGACTGGCGAAGAAATCGAATTCGATCTCGACCGGCTTGTCCGCCCGGAACTCTTCGGGGATCGCAGCGAAACCGCGCAGGTGGCCGACCGATTTGCGCTGCCCCGGTTCGAGGAACATGTCCTCGTCCGCGTCGGGCAGGTCAGCCGGGTCGACTCGCGGGCAGGCGCGGCTGAGGTGGGCCAGTTCACCCAGTTCCTTGGGCGTCATCGCGATCTGGTGCGGACCGCGCCGGCCCAGGATAACGATCCGGGAAATATTTGACTTTTCAAGCGCATGGAGAGCATGGGCGACAATGTCGCTGCCGTGAAACTCACTGCCGGTCTTCGACAGGATCCGCGCCACATCGAGCGCCACGTTACCATTGCCGACCACCACGGCGGTCTGGCCCGACAGATCGGGATTGAGCTTCGCGAATTGCGGATGGCCGTTGTACCAGCCGACGAAGGCCGCGCTGCCAAAAACATTGTCCAATCCCTCGCCTGGAATGCCGGCTGGCTTGTCATTGGGCGCACCGGTGGCCAGGACGACGGCGTCGTAAAGGTCTTGCAGTTCGGCAATGGTCACGTCCTCGCCGATCGTGACATTGCCGACGAACCGCACGTTATCGGACAGCGCCGTGCCCTCATAGCGGCGCGAGACACCCTTGATCGACTGGTGGTCCGGGGCAACGCCGGTTCTGATCAGCCCATAGGGGACTGGCAGCATGTCGAAGATATCGACCCGCACATCTTCGCCCCACTGCTTTTGCGCTGCTTCGGCGGTGTAATAGCCAGCCGGGCCGGACCCGATGATCGCGATGTGACGCATGGACCGCTCGGTCTCCCCACCTTTTTGTCCCTCTTCCGCAGGCAGGATGCCTTGACGCACTGGCCTTGGCAACCCGGCTGGCAAAAGTCGCAGGGGGCGCCGTTCTATCCGCTCAAATCAGTGAAATTAACTGTTTTTCAAAAGCATTTTGGCAGGGCGAAGGCGATGGTCGTGCAGCAAGCGAAGAAGAGGCAGATAGCCGCGCCTTCGGCGCGCGCCCATGCTCGCCCGCGCGAGGCGGCCCGGGCGCAGGCGCTGGTTGACGATAACTGGCGGCTGATGGCCCCGGTCATGGCCGTAATCACGGTTGTAACCGCGGCTTCGACCGGCACCATTCCGGGTATTTCGGCGCTGGCACTGATCGCGGCGGCAATGTGGCTGGCCTGGGCCATGCCGCGGGTCAACCGACGCGAGAAGCTGCGCCGGCACGATGAGACCCGCCGCCAGATCCTGCACGGGCTGCACGTCACCGGACCGATGCTGTTGTTCGGGCTGGCCATTGGCTGCTGGACCGAAGGCATCGCTTCGATGAACTGGCGTGAGACCATTGGCGCGCCGGTGATTGCCTCATCGCTGGCAGCGGTCATTCTCAACCGGCGGATTGCCAGCATCATTGGCGCGATCGTCGCGACCTGGCTCGGCATTGCTCTGGTCGCCGGCAATATCGACACGCTGCTGATCCTCACCGGCGGGGCGGCGATCGGGGTTCATGCCGCAGTACAGCAGGCCCGCAGCGACCGGAGTGCGCTGGCAATCGAACGCGAGCGCCGGCGCGGCCAACAGCGGGCTGAGCAGCTGCTCAACGAATTCGAGGAGAGCGGGCAGGGCTGGTTCTTTGAAACCGACCGGCGTGGGGCGCTGGTCTATGTGTCGCCCACAGTTGGCAAGGTGCTGGAACGTCCGGTGCGCGAGCTGATCGGTCAACCATTCGCCGTGCTGTTCCAGCCCGATGCGGAAGAGGGCGAGCGGACCCTGGCCTTTCACATCACTGCGCGATCGGCGTTCAACGATCTGGCGCTGCGCGCAGCCATCCCGGGCGAGGAGCGCTGGTGGTCGATCAGCGGCCGGCCGCTCTACGATGAATTCGGTAATTTCCTGGGCTTCCGCGGGTCGGGCCATGACCTGACGGAAAAGCGGCGGTCGCAGCAGCATGCCTCGCGGCTGGCGCATTACGATTCGCTCACCGGCCTCGCCAATCGCCTGCAGATGGCCCAGACGCTGGAACGCTTGCTGGCCGCACCCAACCCGGCGCAGCGGTCCTGCGCGATCTTCCTGCTCGATCTCGACCGCTTCAAGCAGGTGAATGATACCATGGGGCATCCGGCCGGCGATGCCCTGCTGACCCAGGTGGCGGAACGGCTTAAGCACACGGTCGGAGAGCTTGGCCGGGTTGGTCGCCTGGGCGGTGACGAGTTCGAAGTGGTCCTGCCCGGCCAGCACAAGCGCGACGACCTTGCGGCACTGGCCGGACAGATCATCCGCAACCTGTCGCTGCCCTATCAGCTCGAAGGGCACCGGGTGGTGATCGGCGCCTCGATCGGCATTGCGCTCTCGCCAGAAGATGGCGTGACGTCCGATGCGCTGATCCGCAACGCCGACCTGGCGCTATACGCAGCCAAGGACGGCGGACGCGGGCGCCACCACTTCTATGCGGCTGACCTGCACAGCGATGCCGAGGAACGCCGCCAGCTTGAGGCCGATCTGCGCGATGCCGTCTCCAATGGCGGGCTGGAACTGGCCTATCAACCGGTCGTCCAGACCACGACCGAGCGGATCACCGGGTTCGAGGCGCTGCTGCGCTGGAACCATCCGGTTCACGGGCCGATGTCACCGGCCAAGTTCATCCCGATTGCCGAGGATGTCGGCCTGATTGCCCAGATCGGCGAATGGGCCTTGCGCACAGCCTGTGCCGACCTGGCCAAATGGCCGGAATCGGTGCGGGTGGCAGTCAACGTATCGCCGCTGCAATTCGCCAATCCGGGACTGCCGGCAGTGGTGACCCAGGCCCTGGCGAGCGCCCAGGTCAGTCCGGACCGGCTCGAGCTGGAGATTACCGAGAGCGTCTTCCTCAACGAGGACGCCGGTATCGAGAAGATGTTCAGCGCGCTCAAGCGGATCGGCGTGCGGCTCGTGCTCGACGACTTCGGCACCGGCTATTCTTCGCTTGGCTACCTCAAGCGAGCGCCTTTCAACAAGATCAAGATTGACCAGTCGTTCGTCCGCGGTGCCACCCAGGCGGGCAGCCCCAACGGCGCGATCATTAGCTCGATCGTCAGCCTGGCCGAGGCGCTGGGGATGGAAACCACTGCCGAGGGGGTCGAGACCTTCGACGAGCTCGATCTGGTCCGCCAGCTCGGCTGCAGCCACGTCCAGGGCTTCATCTATGACAAGCCGCTGGGCTTCGCTGAGGCCAGCGAGCGCCTGTCCTCGGGGATGACTGCGATCCCCAGCGGTCCGCGATCGGCCCGAGCCGCGCGCCACACCATGCTGCGCAAGGTCGTGCTTGAACATGGTGGGCAGCAATACCAGGGAACGGTCCGCAACCTGTCCACTACCGGCGCGCTTGTCGAAGGCTTGTGGAACGTGCCGGTGGGTACGCTGTTCCGTCTGTACTGGGCCGAAGGCCAGGTTCTGACTGCAACAGCCCGCTGGTCGCAGCAGGACCGGATTGGGATCGAATTCGCCACCCCGCTGACCAATCAGCCTGGCAGCGATCAGCCGGCGCTGCGCGGCTCAGATGCCTTTGCCGATCGCCGCCGCGCAGTGGGCGGCTAGCCCGGAAGTGGCCCCGTTCGAACCTGGCGTTAGGCATTTCGCAACCATGTTCGGTTAGAAACAGCTCTGCGACCCACCGAAATATGTGGCAACTATCGAGCGAGAATTATGACCGGAGGCAACGCCTCACCCCTAGGCCGCTTCAAGAACCTGCTGGGAAACCGGCGGGATAGCGGGACCTCGCCCGAAATCAGCAAGTCGGATCGTGAACGGCTGCTCGAGCTGGCGCAGGACTATGAACGCTCTGGCCATGGCTGGTTCTGGTCAACCAGTTCTGATGGGCGGCTGACCTACGTGTCCGACTGTGTTTCCCAGGTATTGGGGGTCTCTCCGGAGCAGCTGGTCGGCCAGCCGGTCCAATCGCTGTTCATTCTTGAGCGCGACGAAGACGACGCGGTTGAGCGCACACTCCCGCTGATCCTCAGCGCCCGCAAGACCTTTGCCGACCTGCCAGTCAAGGCGGCCAGCGAGAATGTCGAGCTGTGGTGGTCCATCGCCGGCCGGCCGCAGTTCGATGCCGGCGGGCATTTCCTGGGCTATTACGGCAATGCGGTCGATGTGACGGCCACCCGACAGTCGCACAAGGATGCCTCGCGCCTGGCGCAGTACGATTCACTGACCGGCCTTGCCAACCGCCACCGCATCGGCAAGCGGCTCAACGCGATCCTGACCGCCTACAAGACCGCCAAGCGTTCCTGCGCGATCTTCATGCTTGACCTCGACCGGTTCAAGCAGGTCAACGATACGCTTGGTCACCCGGCGGGCGACGAACTGCTCAAGCAGGTCGCCCAGCGCCTGCAGCGCGTCCTGGGTGACAAGAGCTTCGAGATCGGCCGCCTTGGCGGCGACGAATTCCAGGTGATCTTGCCCGATATCGACGATCGCGGCCGTCTGGGCGAGCTCGCGATGACGGTCATCACCATGCTGTCGCAGCCCTATCAGATCGAAGGCAGCCGCTGCGTGATCGGGGCCTCGGTGGGTATCGCCATCGCGCCTTACGACGGGATCACCAGTGAAGAGCTCGTCCGCTCGGCCGACCTTGCGCTCTATGCTTCAAAGGGCGGCGGGCGCGGGCAGTTCCGGTTCTATTCGAGTGATCTCCACAGTGAGGCCGAACGCCGCAAGCAGATCGAGGATGACCTGCGCGATGCTCTGGTCAGCGACCAGATGCGGGTGGTCTACCAGCCGATCGTCGACGCTAAGGACAACAAGGTGGTTTCGCTTGAGGCCCTGGCGCGTTGGGAACATCCCGAGCTGGGCGATATCACGCCTGGTATCTTCATCCCGATTGCCGAGGAAGCGAACCTGATCGGCCAGCTGGGTGACTGGGTGCTCAAGCAGGCCTGCGCCGACGCCGCCGAATGGCCGGGCAATGTGCGCGTTTCGGTCAACGTTTCGGCCGCGCAGTTCGGCAATGCCGGTTTCCCGACACTCGTCGCCCAGGCACTGGCCCATTCGGGCCTGCCGCCTGAACGGCTCGAGCTGGAGCTGACCGAGTCCGTCTTCCTGGGTGACAAGTCTAGCACCGAGGAAATGTTCACCGCGCTCAAGATGCTGGGCGTACGGCTGGCGCTGGACGATTTCGGCACCGGCTATTCCTCGCTCAGCTACCTGCAGCACGCGCCGTTCGACAAGATCAAGATCGACAAGAGCTTTATCAGCGAAGTCACCGTGCCCGGCAGCCGCAATGCCGCGATCATTGCCTCAATCGTCAGTCTCGCCAAGGCGCTGAACATGGACACGACGGCCGAAGGGATCGAGGCTCACGACGAGCTTGAAGCCATGCGCAAGCTTGGCGTCAACCAGATCCAGGGCTTCATCTATGCCTCGGCCGTTTCCGGCGATGACGTGATCGAGCACCTGCTGAGTGGGGATTGGGTGATCGAGCCCGATGGCCCGAGCCGCTACCGTCCGGACCGTCGCACCGTGCTGCGCCGGGTCGGCCTGATCCACGAAGATCACCGTTACGAAGCCATGATGCGCAACCTTTCGCGCAGCGGCTGCATGGTTGAAGGCCTCGTCGATGTGCCAATCGGCACGCCATTCGTGGTCGATTTCGGTGAAGGCCAGCTGGCCGTCGCCGTGGTCCGCCGCAGCGCCGGGGCGATGCAGGGACTGGAATTCGAGCAGCCGCTGGTCGATGACGGTGCCGGCGGCCTGTGCACCCGCCACCGCGTCTCGCCCTATGTCCTCGCCCAGGCCGGCATGCCGCTGCAGGCGCTGCCCAAGGGGCAATATCCGATGCAGCTGATCCAACAGCCTGGCGCGCCGCTGAGCCTGCCCAAGTTCGGTACCGTCGAGGTCAAGCACCGCGGGGTCAAGGTCGCCTGAAACGCGGTCGGTGGGGCAAGTGGTTGTGCTGACGATCGGGCGGCACGGTGTGTTGTCTGCTCCTTCACGCCGTTACTGAACTTGCGGCGAACGAGCCTGTCACGGCAGTTCGCCAACAAGACTCGATTGAGAGCACTGCCACCTTTGTTGCCCTGTTGAATTCGGCGTTGGATGGGCTCAGCGAGTGGCGTTGACGGCAAGGCTGCGCGATTCCGGCTCGCCATGCAGGGCGATGAGCGCCGGGTTCTGACTGGCCGCAACGGCCTTGTTGAGCAGCGTTGCGCGGCAGTCTTGGTTTGCTTTGCGGTTATACACGGGCGAGACCAGATATTGATCGGCACTGCATGCGCGGCGCACCAGCTCGCGCAGCTCGCGATAGTTGTCTTCGGCAGAGGCGTCAGCGTTGTATTTGAAGGCGGTGGACACATCCTGGGTTGTGCCTGCTGCGGCAGCAGGGCCGGGAAGAAGACTGGCGGCGCTAACGAAAGTGAGGGCGATGATTGCGAACGCTTTGGTCATGATGAGAACTCCCGTTGATCTAACAGCAATCCATGCTGCGGGGATCGTTATGAATTGCGCCGCCGACCAAAGTCCTGTGGGACAACTGGGGAAGTTCTGAGGATTTTCTTAGGCCTGTTTTCCCTAAGGGAATTGCGTGTATAACGCCGGGCAAGGGTGGGGTTGCGTTCGTCCAGATCCATGCGGTGGGGCTATGAAGCAGGCAATCGTCGGCAATGCCCGTGTCAACTTCAGCAGCCTTGTTATCGAGGGCGACGCCGGACGTTACTCTGTTGAGCCGATGGTGCTCGATGTTCTCGGGATGCTCATTGAGCACCACGGCGAAGTTGTCAGCCGCGATGCTCTAATCGACCGGGTTTGGGGTGTCGGATATGGCGGGGACGAACGCCTCTCGCGCGCGATCTCGCTGCTGCGCAAGGCGTTCGGCGAGCGGCGCGGCGACCACAGCTATATCGAAACGATCTCGAAACGCGGCTACCGCCTCATCGCAGCGGTCAATGGGAAAGACCGCGAAAGAAATACTGCCGTTCTGTTCGACCCGCCACTGCGATCAATCGCCGTGCTACCCTTTGTCAACATGAGTGCTGACGCTGAGCAGGAGCATTTCGCCGACGGCATGACCGAGGAATTGCTCAACGCGCTTACCCATGTATCGCAGCTCAAGGTTACGGCCAGAACCTCGTCCTTTGCGTTCAAAGGCATGAACACGGACCTGCGCGAGATCGGGGCGACCCTAAACGTGGCGCATATTCTGGAAGGCTCGTTTCGCCGGGATGGCAATAAGACCCGCATCACTGCGCAGCTGATCAGCACCGCCGACGGATATCACCTCTGGTCGGAGAGCTATGACGACGTGGTCAGCGATGTCTTCCAGGTCCAGAACAAGATCGCCAACACAATTGTAGCGGCGCTGGCCCAAGTGCTGGACTTTGCGCCGCCGGAGCCGACGCCGATCAGACCCACAGAGAACGAGCACGCGTACGAGCTTTTCGTGCAGGGGCGCCAGCTGACATATTACGCCAATGGTCAGACGACAATTCCGACAGCGATCGGCCTCTTGGAAAAAGCCGTGCAACTCGATCCCGGCTTCGCCCTGGCATGGACCTGGCTGGCTCTGGCGCACACCGTACTTGGCGAATACGCACAAACCCAGGATTGGCGGCGACACTATCAGTGCGGCCGCGAGGCGATTCAGAGAAGTCTCGCAATCGATCCTTCAAGTGCCATAGCCTGGCATACAAAAGGGACAATTTTGACCCGGGATCTCAGAATCGATGAGGCCGTAAACGCCTTCAAACGGGCCTATGATCTGGATTCAAACAGCGAGAGACCCCTGATCGGATTGAGCTATGCAAATTCAGCGATCGGTCACTACGAGAAGGGCGCCGAACTTATGCAAAGGGCTATCGCGATCGATCCGTTGAATAGCAGTTGGCATGCCCAAATGGCCGGAATCGAGTTGCAACGCGGGGACAAGCATGCGGCGGAATACCATATGCGCCGAGCATACGATCTCGGCAGCGGCCCGGCGGCCTTTACCAATGCTCTGATCATCAGCGAGCGAGAAGGGCCCAATGCTGCGATTGCCTTTGCGGAGGAATGCTATGATGGGATGGTGGCTAGCGACCGCACCGAGCTCCGATCTCCACTCACTCGAAGGCTTGTTTTCAACGCATTCTACAAACGCGGTCGCTTGGCAACGTGGCTAGTCAGCTCGAAGCTGAAACGTCGCTACAGCGACCCCGATAGCCAGCCGACGGTTTCATCGGTCATGGGCTTCTATTTCATGCTTCAGCCCGGTAACCTGATGCGCGCGATTGTTCAGAAACCCAATTCTCTGGTGGGCTATGTCATTGGTCGTTTCTTTGAAAAGAACGAGCGAGGTCTGACGCTAAGATCGCATCCAGACTTTCCGGCCTTTGCGGAGCGGATCGGATTGGTGCGCGCCTGGCAAGAGCATGGCTGGCCAGAAGTCGTCCAACCGCTTCCCGGGACCGACGGATCGAACGGCCAGATTCAGGTTTTTTAGCGCAACACCTTCAGCCACTGGTGCCTAAGCGGACGCAGGACTGACGCAGGTCCAGCGTGCATGCGCTCCTTGATCCCGCGCGCGGCGGCGGCGCAATCGCGGAGAAGGAGATCCAGACTCATAGTCTTCCGGCCCGGTGACTCTTCGCTGACTTGCTGCTAGGGGCGGGGCGAAGTTAGCGGAAGTGTCATGACAGATCTTGCAAGTATCAGAAATTTCAGCATTATTGCTCATATCGACCATGGCAAGAGCACCCTGGCGGATCGGCTGATCCAGTTCACCGGGGGCCTGTCCGAGCGCGAGATGTCGGCGCAGGTGCTGGATAACATGGATATCGAGCGGGAGCGCGGGATCACGATCAAGGCCCAGACCGTCCGGCTGAAGTACAAGGCCAAGGACGGCAAGGACTATGAGCTGAACCTCATGGACACCCCCGGCCACGTCGACTTCGCCTATGAAGTGTCGCGCAGCCTGGCCGCCTGCGAGGGCGCGCTGCTGGTCGTCGACGCCGCGCAGGGGGTTGAGGCGCAGACCCTCGCCAACGTCTACCAGTCGATCGAGCACGACCACGAGATCGTCCCCGTCATCAACAAGATCGACCTGCCCGCCGCCGAACCCGAAAAGGTCAAGGCCGAGATCGAGGAAGTGATCGGCCTCGATGCCTCCAACGCCGTCCTCACCAGCGCCAAATCCGGCATCGGGATCGAGGACGTGCTCGAGGCCGTCGTCAC
This sequence comes from Sphingomonadaceae bacterium, assembly GCA_965284665.1. Lineage (GTDB taxonomy): Bacteria > Pseudomonadota > Alphaproteobacteria > Sphingomonadales > Sphingomonadaceae > Novosphingobium. Next base: position 1,321,112 of record OZ260108.1, read on the forward strand.
CCGCATCCCCCCGCCCAAGGGCGATGCCGATGCCCCGCTCAAGGCCATGCTGGTCGATAGCTGGTATGATCCCTACCTCGGCGTGGTGATCCTCGTCCGCGTGGTCGAAGGCACGATCCGCAAGGGTCAGCAGGTCAAGTTCATGGCCGGCGGCACCGAACACCTGATTGACCGGGTCGGCTGCTTCACTCCCAAGATCGAGCAGCTGAGCGAGCTGACCGCCGGCGAAATCGGCTTCATCACCGCCCAGATCAAGGAAGTGGCCCAGGCCCGCGTCGGTGACACGATCACCACGGTCAAGGGCGGGGCGAGCGCGGCGCTGCCCGGCTTCAAGGAAGTCCAGCCGGTGGTGTTCTGCGGCCTCTTCCCGGTCGACGCGGCCGATTTCGAAAAACTTCGCGAGTCCATCGGCAAGCTGCGCCTCAACGATGCCAGCTTCAGCTTCGAGATGGAGAGCAGCGCCGCGCTCGGCTTCGGCTTCCGCTGCGGCTTCCTCGGCCTGCTGCACCTCGAAATCATCCAGGAACGCCTGACCCGCGAATATGACCTGGACCTGATCACCACGGCCCCCAGCGTGGTCTACCGCATCCAGCTGCGCGCCAGCCGCACCGACGACGCGCGCGAGATCTACCTCCACAACCCGGCCGACTATCCCGATCCCAGCCGGATCGAACAGATCGACGAACCCTGGATCAAGGCGACGATCTACACGCCCGATGAATACCTCGGCTCGATCCTCAAGCTCTGCCAGGATCGCCGCGGCATCCAGACCGGCCTGACCTACGTGGGCGGCCGCGCCCAGGTGTCCTACGAGCTGCCGCTCAACGAAGTGGTGTTCGATTTCTATGACCGCCTGAAATCGATCAGCCGCGGCTATGCCAGCTTTGACTATGAACAGATCGGCCTGCGCGAAGGCGATCTCGTCAAGATGGGCATCCTCGTCAACAACGAGCCGGTTGATGCCCTGTCCATGATCGTCCACCGCTCCGTCGCCGAAACCCGCGGCCGCCACATGTGCGAACGCCTGAAAGACCTGATCCCCCGCCACCTGTTCAAGATCCCGATCCAGGCCGCGATCGGCGGCAAGGTCGTGGCCCGCGAAACCATCAGCGCCATGCGCAAGGACGTCACCGCCAAGTGCTATGGCGGCGACATCAGCCGCAAGAAGAAGCTGCTGGAAAAGCAGAAGAAGGGGAAGGCCAGAATGAGGGAATACGGCAACGTGTCGATCCCGCAGGAGGCTTTCATCGCGGCGCTACGTATGGGTGAGGAATGATTATAGTCGCGCCCTCTCGTTCACGAGGATGATTTTCTCTTCGAACGAGCGTCGCATCCGGTCAGCTTGGGAGAAAGCGCTTTCGAAGTAATCCTTCATTGAGTGGTAGCCGCTGTCGGTCAGCCTGACCCAGCTTGATCGCTGGTCATGCGGATTCTCGACACGCTCAACCAATCCCAGGCATTGCAGTTGCCCAAGCCAGCGCAAACCCGTGGTTGGCGGGACATCCCCCGCGATGCAGGCGCTAGTGACCGAAATGGATTGATCTTTGAGCCGAGCCGCGAACAGATCGAGAAGAATATCCCAAGCCGGCTCACCAAAGAGGTCGGCATCCAGGTAGTTTCGCCGGCGCCTGCGATTGCTGTATTCCAACTCAGCCCGGTCGATAATAAGTTCACGCTCAAGCGCCGGTGAAAGGCGGGTTGGCCCAAGCATCAGGCCTTCCTGGGATCGATCAGGCTCGCCCAAGACGGCTTCGAGTTGGTCAGCCAACTCGATCAATTGAGCGGCGTTTGCCCGGAGTTGGCGGATTTGCTTTCTGGTCGGTTTCATCGCATCACCCCCACCGCTCTCATGCTGCACACGCGCGGGCCGGCAACGATTAGATGGTCCACAATCTCGATACCGAGCGAAGCGGCGCACTTTGCAAGCCGATCAGTGAATTCGATGTCGCGCTTACTCGGCTCAGCACGGCCTGATGGGTGGTTGTGGCACAACACGATCCGTGCACAGTCCAATTCGATCGCACGACGCAGCAGTGACCTTAGGTGCAATTGGACTTCTGACCAGCCGCCATGCGCAACTATGTCATCCTGAATGTAGCGAGTGCGCGCATCCAGAAAGATCGCCAGCATCTTTTCCTGCCTGGCGTTGCCCAAGGTTGCGATCACGAACTGGTTGAACTTGGGATCGTTGAAAAGGAAGGCGCCTTGTCGCAGATCCTCGCGCATTGATTCAAGTACGATACTCTTCGCTAGCAGGATCACATCAGCCAGTTCACCGTTACCAGTCACTCGCCGTACTGCTGACCCGGAAGCTGAAAGGACTTGGCCCAACGATCCAAACGTGGACAAGAGCTCATTTGCTATCTTGTCGGCATCGGTCGGCGAGAAGGTTGCGACCAGTCGCGCCAGCAAGGTCTGCTGATGCCCGCGCGCGTCAAGCGAACGTGGGATATCGTTCCGATCAATAGGGCTATCGCCACGAAATAGGTCGGACCCGAGCGCATTATCCCGTAAGCGAGCGGGTCCATGTCGATCTCTAACACTCGTACGGCGTGTGAGAATACCGCTAGTAGTTGCAGGGAAGCCGCCCATATTGGCCATACTCTCCAGGCATGGATTGCCATTCTGCAAAAGATCAGAAAGGCAACAAAGTCGATTGCAAGTCCGGTCAAATCGAGACCACTGATGTCAAAGCCGACCAGTTGGGTCCGGACCATACTTAGCAACAGAACAATCAAGAGCGCGGCAGCTCCACGGCGTTCGGGCGCTGCACCACACTTCCATGCGCACGTTATAGTTCCAAAAAGAAGTGTCAGGACTGCTAGCGACGCGATCATCTAGTGTATCTCGTTGATGGCAGTCCTGGAACTTGCGATCACGCTGCCTGGGCTGCCGCGTCAGTCTCGACTGCTTGGAGACTTGCGATTGATTCATGTGGAAGGATAATGTCTGCGCGTTCTTCTCCGATACGGCGTAGCTCGCCGTGCGTGCGGGCAAGATCGGCCCGGGCGTCAGTCAAAGATGAGATCGAGCGCACGAGACGCATTATCGCCACTTGACCTTCGGCAAATGAAGAGCCGGCATCGACACGCGATTGCGCGATTGTGGCGAGGAGCGAAGCGCTGCGTGCCAAAGTCCGGTCGAGTTCCGTTTCGCTTTCGCATAGTTCGCGAATGATCCTGTTCGTGGCAATTTGGGCGGTCAAGGTCATGGTGGTCATCTCCGGGAACGCCGCTAACACGAGCGGCGCTTGTTTGCCTGTCGGAGGCGCCTAGACCATCTCGGAAAGTGTCTTTGCCATTGAAACAAGGGCTAACAGCGTCAAAGCCAACACAGCTGCCAGACCCAGAATTGCAATGACGCGTCCAGACTTCCCAAAGCGGTTGTCGTATGCCTCCAGGCCAAAAGCCGGTTCCGGTGTCGCTTCCCATGGTGCGCTGTGCTTTAGTGTCACTGCATCAGAGAAAGTGTAGGTCGGTTCCAAGCCCTCGGCCCGGTTGGCACATTCATCACTAAAGGCTTTGGTTTCCACATACGGAAATCCATATGCGGATTCATCGCATATCGCGAGTAAGGCTGCATAAGCGCGCGCAACTTCACTCCGGTTAGATGCCCGAAGCTTTTGCCGCACGGCTCCAATCCGCTGATCGACTGTATAAGGTGAGATGGATAGGGCGCGAGCGATCTCTTTCGACGACTTGTGCTGGATCAACAGATCAAGCACGGCGCGCTGCTTATCGGTTAGCGACGCGAGAGTAGCTCGCGCCATCGCACTTTCGTCCATTGTCAGCCTTGGCCCTGTTACGCTGTGTTTATAGCGTATTGCACCAACAATGACAGAGGTTGTTGATTTTAGTTAACTCGATCTCCTGATCATTCTAGTCCAGAGGCGACACGCACGCGATGCGCGCGAAGTGACTCGAGCGCCTGACTCAAATGAATCGAAGCCATTGAATGGCCCAGAGAATCGAGCTTCTTCTGCGCTTGCTCAACTAGCGTGATGCAGTCGTCAAGTAGATCCAATTTGGATGTTTCAGTGTTGCGACCATTGGTCGCCGCGCTATCAGTATTTTTCATAGGCGGGACCCGAATCGCCTCAGTTTTCGTTCAACAAGTGCGGAATTGGCGATCGCTTACATCAATGTCAATCGGCAGCAGATTGCAACTTGCTGATGCAACAAGCGGAAATAACACCAAAATAAACTAACGCCCCTCACTCCCCCCGTCTTCTTGCATTCTCCTCATCCAGCCTCTGCGACTCCACATAGGCCTCGTAGAGCCGCCGGGTCCTCGGGCTCATCACGGCCAGGCGGCGCGCTTTCATCGCTTCCAGCTTGGCGTTGAGCGAGCGGGCTGCATCGTCGCTGCGTTTGCGGGCGGCGGCCTGTTGTTCGGCCTCCCATTCCTTGCGCCACTGCTTTTTCAGCCGCGATAGCTCGGTCGCATAGCCGGGGTTGCCGATGGTGTTGCGGCGCTCGGTCACCTGGCCAGCCGCGTTGAAGCGGGTTGGCGCGCGGTTCTTGAGCATGAACATCAGCAGCCGGTCATTGTGCTTGATCCGGCTGCCGACCAGCTTGCCGTAGGAATAGACCGGCACCTCGGTGCCGTGGAGCGCGCGTTCGAGTGCAATGTCCTCCAGCTGCTGCACGCCGAGTGAGAGCGCGGCTTCCCAGGCCTTGCGAAAGCTTTCCGCCTCCGGGTGGCGGCGCAGCAGGTAGGCGCCTTCGGGGGTCATGTTGACGCGGTGGGCCGCCGCCTTGACGCTGCCGGTGACGGAGAGCGCCTCGATAAAGCGGCGCTGGCGGTCTTCCGTCCAGCCATCATGGCGGTTGGTGCCGCGCGGTACGGGGGAGAAATCGGGGATCTGGCCGGGGGCGGCGGGGAGCTGGCGCTTGTCGATCGTCATCGGGCGGGGTGTCCTGAAGGGGGAGGGGGAGGGGGAGGGGCAGGAAACCCGGGATCATGCCTGAGCCAAGGCACTGTAGGAAAATGGTTTGTGCGCCTGCGCGTGGGGGCGAGGACCGGGCGGCGGCGGAATAATCCCCGCTGGGCGGCAATTCGTGTATGGGCGGGGATCAACACGCAGAAAGCACCACGCACTTTATGGCTTCCTACAAAGACCCCAGTTTCCAGGAACGGACCGCTCTGGCCGCCAAGGCCCGCGAAAAGGCGCTGGCGGCGCTGGCCGCCAAGGCTCCGATCGATCCCGCTGTCGCCGCCGAGCGTGAGGCGGCGCGCCTGGCCCGCGAAGCCGCTGCCGCCGCAAAGAGCGCCGCGCGCAAGGCCGCGCTGGCCCAGGCCAAGGCTGACAAGCAGGCCGCCGCCGCAGCCGCCGCGCTGGCCGCGCACAAGCCCGTGCCGACCGAGGCCGAGCGCAAGGCCGCGCGCGACGAGCGCTATGCCGCGCGGAAGAACCGCAAGAAGTAAGGATCAGGCCGCAGCGGTGCGGGCGGCGATCAGGGCGGGGAGCGGGCTGGCCTGTTCCAGCCGGTTCCGGCCGTTGCCCTTGGCCGAGTAAAGCGCAGAGTCGGCGCGGTTGAACAGGTGGCGCCAGCCGGCCTCGTCGGCGCTGGGGCCATCGGCCAGGCCGATGCTGACCGTCACCTGGCGGCCGTGCGGCATCTGGGCGGTGCGGATCTCGGCCAGGATGGCGAGGGCGAGCGCCTCGGGCAGATCGTCGGCATGGCCGACCAGGGCAAATTCCTCACCGCCGATCCGGGCGACGCTGGCGCGGATCTCGGCGATCCGGGCGAGCCGTTCGGCGACGATCTTCAGCACCTCGTCGCCCATGTCGTGGCCGTGGCCATCGTTGATCGTTTTGAAGTGATCGATATCGACCAGCAGCAGCCGGACCGGGCCTTCGCTGCCCAGCTCGAGCGCGTGGTCGAGCAGGGCGCGGCGGTTGAGCAGGCCGGTGAGCGGATCGGTGCGGGCCAGCTCGCGGCTCTGGCGCTGGAGCGTCAGCAGGTCGATCACGGTGTGGAAGTGCGAGTGGACCATGTGCAGCTGGAACAGCGCGGCGACCGTCAGGCTGACCGCGACGGCCAGGTCCATACGCTCGCCCGAAGTGTAGAGCAGCGCCAGCATCGGCACCAGGTTGATCACCAGGTTGGCGACGGCGGCGGTGCGCGCGCTCGACAGGCAATAGGCGGTGGAGAAGGCCCCCAGCGCGATGATGATCGGGTAATAGATCCGCTCGCCCGGCGGCGCGCCGAGCCAGGAATGGACGCACCAGGCGCTGCACATCATCGCGATCAGCGAGGAGCTGACGGTTGCGTCGCGCACGAACCGGCGCGAGCGGCGGACCGAGGTGGAAAGGCGCAGGTCGCGGCTGAGGCTCCAGACGCCGAGCAGGCAGAACACCGCCATGGCCAGCGGCGTGCCATAGCGGACCCACCAGGTCGCCCCCTCGGCCGCAGCCAGTGCGCCGGTCGGGGTGGTCAGGAACAGGGCGAAGAACAGCAGGCGCGAATTGTGCTGCATCTGCACCGCGCCGCGCACCACGAACTCGTCGCGGATCGCGTCGGGCACATCGGGCATGAAATAGCCCCGAAGCATGGCCGCCAGCCTGGTCATGGGATCGCAAACTACAGCCCGGGTCTGAAATATTTCTTAAGCGCAACAGAGGCATAAGGGAGAAATTAACCATGCCGGCCTAGGCCTGCGACCTCCACGCGGTCGCAACCGGGAGATACTTGCCATGCCGCATCAGGCCCCTGCCAATCCAAGCCTGCCCCAGAATGACACCCCGGCCGAGCAGGCCGCCCGCGCCGCGCAGCTGGCGGCCACGCAGGGCGTCTATCGCTGGACCACGGCGGTGCCGTCGCTCCCCGGTGCGCCGCTGCTGGATGGCCAGCCGCCCGCCAACGAGCAGCCGACGCTCACCTGGCTGATCCTGCTGGCCGACGAACTGCTGGCGATCGTCAAGAACCACCTGGCCGTGAAGAAGCTGTGGGCCGAGCAGAACCTGCTCCCCGCCGCGCCTGCCGCCATTGCCGCCGAGATCGCCGCCCTGGCCGCGATCGAGCTGGCGATCGGGGCGATCAAGGACAAGATCGCCCACAACACTTCCGGCGGAACGATCTGGAGCCGGATTGCCGAGGATATCGAGCTGGCGCTGGGCGCGGCTGGAGCCGTCGCGCTCGATGCCGCGCTGCGCGATCAGCTGGCCCACCTGTTCGACGTTGTCAGCCTGACCGCCGCCGAGCACGCCGCGCTGGGCAGCTCCACCCCGCGCGACCTCACGCGCTACCGCGAGCTGTTCCAGACCCTGACCCTGCCGGGGATCGGCTGGACCTTCCAGGACGATGCCGAATTCGCCCGGCTGCGCGTCGCCGGCCCCAATGCGGTGCTGATCAAGCAGATCGCCGCCCTGCCGGAGAACTTCGCGCTGAGCGCCGCGCGCTATGCTCAAGTGGTCAACGGCGACGATCTTGCCACCGCGCTGGCGGCAGGCCGGATCTACCTGTGCGACTATGCCGCGCTGAACAAGCTGGTGCCCGGGTCCTATCAGGGCCAGGCCAAATACGCCTATCGCCCGCTGGCGCTGTTCGCCGTGCCGCCGGGTGGGGCGAGCCTGGTGCCGGTGGCGATCCAGTGCGGCCAGGATGGCGGCAGCGATCCGGTCTTCACCCCGACGGTCCGCCCTGATGAGCAATGGGGCTGGGACATCGCCAAGTTCATCGTCCAGGTGGCCGACGGCAATTACCACGAGCTGGTCGCGCACCTGGCTCATACGCACCTGGTGATCGAGGCGCTGGCGCTCGCCACCCGCCGCCACCTGGCTGAAGTTCATCCCCTGTGGGCGCTGCTGGTGCCGCATTACGAAGGCACGCTGTTCATCAACAATGCTGCCGCCACTTCGCTGATCACGCCCGGCGGGCCGATCGACCACATCTTCGCCGGCACCATCGCCTCGAGCCAGGCCCAGGCGGTCGCCGCGCGGCTGGAGTTCGATTTCACCCGGCGGATGCTGCCGCATGACCTCAAGGAGCGCGGCGTCGATGATGCCGGCGCACTGCCGGACTATCCCTATCGCGACGATGCCCTGTTGGTCTGGCAGGCGATCCAGCAGTGGGTGTCGGGCTATGTCGGGCTCTATTATGCCGGCGATGCCGATGTGGCCGGCGATCCCGAACTGGCCGCCTGGTGCGCCGAACTGCAAGGCGCGGGGCAGCTCAGGGGCTTCCCGACGCTGACCACCGTGGCTGGGCTGATCGATGCCTGCACCATGATCCTGTTCACCTGCAGTGCCCAGCACGCCGCCGTGAACTTCCCGCAGAAAGACGTGATGGAATTCGCCCCCGCCGTCACCGGGGCCGGCTGGCAGGCCGCGCCGCTGGAGCGGCAGGGCCACGATCGCACCGATTGGCTCGACTATATGCCGCCGCTTGCCCCGGCGCTGCAGCAGCTGGAAACGCTCTACCTGCTGGGTTCGCTCCATTACCGCCCGCTCGGCACCTACCAGTCGCGTGATTTCCCCTATCCGGCCTGGTTCCAGGATCCGCGCGTGACCGGGGCGGAAGGCCCGCTGGTGCGGTTCCAGGCCAGCCTGCAGGGGGTGGAGCAACGGATCGTGGCGCGCAATGCCCAGCGGCGGGTGGCCTATCCCTATCTGCTGCCCAGCCGGATCCCGACCAGCACCAATATCTGAACGGACTGCGGCGGGATCGGGCGGTGAGCGGGGATAGCCCTGCAACTTCACTTGGCGTTCAGGCAGGCTCTGGCTATAGGCTGGCCCCATGCCAGAAATGCCCACCGCCCGTTCGCCGCTAAAGCTCGCTCTTATCGCCACTGCCTCGGCGGCCATGCTGGTCACTGCCGGCTGCGCCGGACGGGGCAACCAGGCCAAGGACACGGCCTTCGTCGCGCGCGACGTCGATACGCTCTACATGGCGGCCAAGGACCGGCTTGATCGCGGCGATACCAAGATCGCCGCCGCGCTGTTTGACGAGGTGGAGCGCCAGCATCCCTATTCGCCCTGGGCGCGCCGTGCCCAGTTGATGAGCGCCTTTTCCTATTACGTCGCGCGTGATTACACCAAGGCGACCCAGTCGGCGCAGCGGTTCCTGTCGATCCATCCCGGCAACCGCGATGCCCCCTATGCCTATTACCTGATCGGCCTGTGCTATTACGAGCAAATCAGCGACGTCAGCCGCGATCAGAAGATCACCCGGCTTGCGCTCGATTCGATGAACGAAGTGGTGCGGCGCTATCCCAACACGCGCTATGCCTCCGACGCGCGGCTCAAGATTGACCTGATCAACGATCACCTGGCCGGCAAGGAAATGGAGATCGGCCGGTTCTACCAGCGCTCTGGCCGCTGGCTTGCCGCCAACCTGCGCTTCCGCAACGTGATCGAAGGCTACCAGTCGACCAGCCACACGCCCGAAGCGCTTTATCGCATGGTCGAAAGCAACCTGGCGATCGGCGTGCCGGCCGAAGCGCAAAAGGCCGCCGCCGTGCTCGGCGCCAACTATCCGGGCAGCGAGTGGTACAACAAGGCCTTTGACCTGATGCAGAAGTACGCGCCGGGCACTGCCGCCATCTGATCCGGCCTAGCCGGGGCCTTGCGCCCTGCGGCTGGCTTCTTCTTCGATCCGCCGTTGCGCTTCGCGGGCAGCCTCGCTGCTGCGAGCTGAGGCTTCGCGCAGGGCGGCAGCGGCACGGCGCTGGGCTTCTGCCGCCTCAGGGCCGAGATCGATATTGACCCCGACCGGCGCGCCGCTCACCTCGGTGCTGATCACCGCGCGGCCGTTCTCGAAGCGGACCCGCGCATCGCCAAGTGGGATCTCGGGAAGGGGCAGGGCTTCGGGCGCGTCCTGCGGCTCTACCGGGCCGCTCGGATTGGGCTGCGGACGCGCCGGGGCTGGCGTCGCCCCGCGGGCCGAGCGCATGAAGTCACGCCAGATCCTGGCCGGCAGGCCGCCCCCGGTGACCCCTTGAAGCGGGGTGTTGTCGTCATTGCCGACCCACACGCCCACCACCAGATCGCCCGAATAGCCCACGAACAGCGCATCGCGATTGTCCTGGCTCGTCCCGGTCTTGCCGAAGGCCGCCCTGCCCGGGGCGGCGGCGCGGCCGGTCCCGGCTTCCACGGTCCGGCGCAGCATGGTTTCGACATCCTCATGCACCCGGCCCGAGAAGCGGGAAGGGCCGAACACCAGCCATTCGAACCAGCCCTGTTCTTCGGCCGGAAAGGCGCGGGGTCCCACCGGATAACTGTTGCCAGCCACCCCCGCATAGGCTGCGGTCAGCTCAAGCAGGGTCATCTCTGACGTACCCAGCGCCACAGAGGGATCGCCCGGCTCCATCGGCGCGGTCACCCCCATGGCGCGCGCCAGGGCGATTACCTTGCGGTCACCGACCTGGTTGAACAGCCGGACGGTGGCGACATTGCTTGATGTGGCGAAGGCATCGCGCAGCGTGATCGTGTCCGAATAGCGATCAGCGTAGTTCTTCGGCCGGTAGCCGCCGGTCAGGATCGGGCGGTTGTCGATGCGGTCATCGGGCTGCCAGCCATCCTTGAGCGCGGCGAGGTAGACGAACAGCTTGAAGGTGGAGCCAGGCTGGCGCCGTGCCTGGGTCGCCCGGTTGAAGGGCGATGCCGCGTAATCGCGCCCGCCGACCATCGCCACCACTTCGCCAGTCGGCCGCATGGCCACCAGCGCGGCCTGGGCCTGGCCAAGCCCGACCCGCGCGATCGCGTCCCGCGCCAGCCGTTGCAGGCGGGTGTCGAGCGTGGTCCGCAGCGTTTCGCGCGCATAGCCGCTTTCGTTCTCGGCGCGGATCTGCGGCAGCACCCAGTCCGCGAAATAGGTTCCGCTGGGCAGTTCGTTGCGGCTCCGCAGGTCAAGCTGGGGGAAGGGCATCCGCGCGGCGGCATCGGCAGTCAGGTATCCTTCAGCCACCATCGCCGCCTTGACCAGCTCCATCCGCTTCTTGGCGGCGGCATAGTTGCGCGTGGGCGCGAGGCGGGATGGCGCCTGGACCAGGCCTGCCAGCATGGCGGCCTGGGCCGGCGTGAGCCGCTCGGGCTGGCGATAGAAGTAGTGCAGCGACGCGGCCCGCAGACCATAGGTATTGTCGCCGAAATAGGCGTTGGAAAGATAGCGCTCGAGGATCTCGTCCTTGCTCAGCCAGGCCTCCAGCCAGAACGCGATCAGCGCTTCGCGCGCCTTGCGGGTCAGGCTCCGCTCAGGCGAGAGGAAGGTGAACTTGGCGAGCTGCTGGGTGATTGTGCTGCCGCCCTGGGTGCGGCTGGAGGTGATGTTGCTCACTACCGCTCGGGCAATCGAGCGGGGATCGACCCCCCAGTGCGAATAGAACCGCCGGTCCTCGATCGCGATGAAGGCCTGCTTGACGTGGGGCGGCAGCTCGGCCGCCTTGACCGGCCTGTCGACGATCGCCCCGTTGCGCGCGAACGGCGTGCCGTCGGCGGCGAGCAGGGTGATCTGCGGCGGGGCGATCGGCTCCAGCGACTTGGACAGCGGTGCGGTCAGCGCCAGCCAGGCGAACAGCAGTGCAAAGAGCAGCAGCAGCGCCTGGATCGAGCGCTTCAGCCACCACCACTTGCCACGGGTCTGAACCGGCGGCGGCGCCGGCTCGATGCCCTCATGCGGCGGCAAGCCGCCGGGGGGCAGATGCGGATCCCACTCGCTCGGCCGCAGCTCGTTCATCGGCGATGTCCGGAAGGTCTTGCCAAACAGGCCCAAGACAATGCTGCTCCCTTGCCGAACGTGGCGTGAACCGTTGGCGACGATATCGGCGCACCCGGGGCTCTTGTGAAGAGGCAACCCCGCGAATGTCGTGCGCGGATCGACCAAGGATGTACGGGGCGCAAGTTCGGTGGTGGACCGAGTTCTACTCCAGCGGTTGACATTTGGTCCCAGCAAGCGCTGAAATGCGCCCAAGATGCTTTCGCAGAAGACCCGCTATACCATCCGTGCGCTCCAGCACCTGGCTGACCACTATCGCGAAGGGCCGATCCGGCTGGACGCGATTGCCGAGGCGCAGAACATCCCGCGCAAGTTCCTGACCGTGATCCTGTCCGAGATGGGCCGGGAAGGGCTGGTGGTTTCGACCCGCGGGCGCGATGGCGGCTATGAACTGGCCTTGCCTCCGGTCGATATCCGCTATGGCGACATCATCCGCCTGACGCGTGGCAGCCTGGCGCTGGTCCCCTGCGCCAGCCGCAACGCGCACGAGCATTGCCAGAACTGCCTGCCCGAGGCCGAATGCCGCCTGCGCGGGCTGATGCTGACCCTGCGCGACGAGATGGCGACCATGCTCGACCGGATGAGCCTGGCCGATCCGATCACCCTGGAGCCGCCCTTCGCCGATAGCTGAAGGCGGGGCCGAACACGTTGTCGCAAGAAAGCGGCGCTTCGTCGGCGACAAGCAAAAACTACATTGTCTATCGGATTAGTGGAGATAGCTTCGGGGGCGAAAGGAATCGTCCGATGCAACGCTCTCGCCCCCTGCCGGTCCGCCAACCGCAAACCCCTGTGAGCGATGCCACCGAAGCCGCGCTGCGCGCCGCGGCCGAAGCAATCGAACGCGTCAAATTCGGGGTGGTCCAGCTGGTCGTTCACGACGGCCGCGTGGTCCAGCTCGAGGTGACGGAGCGTCAGCGCTTCGTCTGAATCCCTCGCGGGGCCGGCTGCGCATGGCCGGCCTCGCAACCCATATCCCGCAGACCGGACCACCGGATGCGACCCGACCCTATCCCTGGAGCCGAGTCATGCATCCGTTCGTCCGTTCTGTTCTGCTGGCAAGCGCCGTCGCGCTGCCCGCCACTGCCTATGCCGATCCTGTCGTAACCGACGCCGCCGCCCCGGCCGCCCAGGATGGCGAAGAAGTCAGCGCCTCTACCCCAGGCGGCGATGTGATCATCGTTACCGCCCGCCGCCGCCAGGAAACGGCTCAATCGGTCCCGCTGGCAATCTCGGTGATCCGCGGGGATTCGATTGAGTCGACCGGCAACTTCAACGTGGTGAAGCTGCAGCAGCTCGCTCCGACGCTGCAGGTCTATACCTCCAACCCGCGCAACACCTCGGTCAATATCCGCGGGCTTGGCGTGCCGTTCGGCCTCACCAGCGACGGGTTCGAGCAGGGCGTCGGGATCTATGTCGACGATGTCTACAATTCGCGCGTTGCCGCTGCGACCTTCGACTTCCTCGATGTCGAGCAGGTTGAAGTGCTGCGCGGCCCGCAAGGCACGCTCTACGGCAAGAACACTACCGCCGGGGCAATCAACATCACCACCAACCAGCCGACCTTCGAGTTCGAGGGACGGGCCGAGCTGAGCGTCGGCAACCTGTCCTACCGCCAGGCCAAGGCGGCGGTTTCCGGCCCGCTTTCGGATACCATTGCGGCACGTGTGGCGGTCGCCACCACCAGCCGGCGCGGGACGCTCTACAACACCCGCACGCAGCGCTGGATCAATGAACAGGATAACCTCGGCCTGCGCGGGCAACTGCTGTTCAAGCCGAACGACGATCTCAGCATCACGCTGTCGGGCGATTACAGCACGCAAGACCCTTATGGCTTCGGCACGGCCTTTGTCCGGGTTGGCACCACCCAGCGCGCCTTGAACCGCCAGTACGAGGCTTTGGTCGCGGCAATCAACGCCGCCAATCCGGGCCGCAATTATGCGGTGCCAAGCCGCAACGTCTATGACCGGCTGACCGATATCGATGCCACGCTGCAGGCGGGGAACAAGATCGGCGGCGCATCGCTGCGGGTAAAATGGGATGTGGGCCAGGGCACCTTCACCTCGATCTCGGCCTGGCGGTTCTGGGACTGGAAGCCGCAGAATGATCGCGACTTCACCGGCCTGTCGATCGTCTCCCGGTCGCAGAACCCCTCGCAGCAGGATCAGTACAGCCAGGAGTTCCGCTACAACTATTCGGCCGACAAGCTTGATTTCGTGGTCGGCCTGTTCGGCTTCAAGCAGCGGATCGACACGCAAGGGACCGAGCAGCAGGGCAGCGATGCCAGCCGCTGGAGCCTGACCGGGGCGCAGGCGGCCGACGCCTCGATCCTCGCCGGCCTGACCGCCAGCAACACCCAATACCTCAAGAGCGACAGCGCCGCGCTCTATGGCCAGGTCAGCTACAAGGTGACGCCCGAGCTGACGATCCAGCCCGGTGTGCGGATCAATTACGACAAGAAGGAAGGCTTCTATCAGCGCGTGGTGACCACCGGCGCGGGCGCCGTGATCGCGTGCAACCCGGTGCCGGCAGCCGGCACCGTGCTGGCCGCGCAGTGCGGGGTCTATCAGCCGCAAAGCACCGCACCTTCGGTCAGCGACTGGAACTTCAGCTACGATCTCAACCTGAACTACAAGCTGGCGCGCGACGTGCTGGCCTATGCGACCTATGCCAAGAGCTTCAAGACCGTGGGCATCAACCAGAACGGCCTGCCGCTCAATAGTGCGACCAACCTGCCCGATCTTTCGGCCGGGACCGTCAAGCCGGAATCGGTCAACCACTTCGAGATCGGCCTCAAGACCTCGTTCCTGAACCGGCTGGCGACCTTCAACATTGCCGCCTTCCGGACCACGATCGACGATTTCCAGGCAACCGTGAACGGCGGCCAGTTCGGCACCGTGCGCGGCTATCTCGCCAATGCAGAGCGGGTGCGTTCGCAAGGGTTTGAGGCGGACTTCAAGATCCGCACCAGCGACCGCTTCACCGCCTATACGAACCTCGCCTACACCGATGCCAAGTACGTCAAGTTCACCAATGCGCCATGCCCGCCCGAGCTTTCTGGGGGCACGCGGCAACCGGTGGGCGCCACGCCCGACTATTCCAACGCTGGCCGGCCGGGCACGCTCAGCCCGCGCCAGTGCGACATTTCCGGCCAGGATCTGCCGGGCGTGTCGAAGTGGTCGTTCTCCTATGGGGCAGAGGCCAACACCCCAGTCACGCTCTTCGGCAAGGATGGGCAGGTCTATTTCGGGGTCGATGGCAATTACCGCTCGGACTGGAACTCCAACGCCTCGCCCTCGATCTATACCAAGGTCGATGGCTATGCCCTGACCAACTTCCGCGTCGGCTTCCGGGGTGAGGGGGTTGAGCTGTTCGGCTGGGTCCGCAACGCCTTCGATGTGAACTACATCGAACTGCTGCAGGTCGCGCCGGGCAATGTCGGGCTGATCGCCGGCACGCCGGGCGACCAGCGGACCTTCGGGGCGACGCTCAAACTTTCGATCTGACGAACCGGCTTCCGGCGGCGGGTGATCTCCTCTCCTCGTCTGCCGCTGCCGGAAGCCATCGCGATCCCTTCCATCCGGGGATCGGCTAGCGGGGGCGGGGCGGCCATGGCTGCCTCGCCCCTTAGCGCTTGTGAATGGCGGGGTTTGCCCTGCGCGCGATGTGCCGCTAGAACAGGCCGCGAACATGCTGACCCGCTTATCCATCCGCAATGTCGTTCTGATCGAGGCGCTCGACCTCGATTTCGCGGGCGGTCTGGGCGTGCTGACCGGGGAGACCGGGGCGGGCAAGTCGATCCTGCTCGATGCCCTGGAGCTGGTGCTGGGCGATCGGGCAGACTCGGGACTGGTCCGGGCTGGCGAGGATCAGGCCAGCGTTACCGCCAGCTTTGAATTCACCCGCCTGCCCGACTTGGTGAAAGCGGCGCTGGCCGAGGCAGAGGTCGATGTCGAGCCGGGCGAGCCGCTGATCCTCAAGCGCCGGGTCAAGGCCGACGGCGGGTCCAAGGCCTTCATCAACGATCAGCCGGTTGGCGTTGCTCTGTTGCGAGAATTGGCCCCGGCCTTGGTCGAACTGCACGGCCAGCATGATGATCGCGGCCTGGTCAATCCGCGCGGCCACCGCGCGCTGCTCGATCGCTATTGCGGCGGCGATGCTGCGGGCGTGGAGAACGCGTGGCGCGAATGGCGCACGCGGGTCGATGCGTTTGATGCCGCCCGGGCGGCGCTGGATCAGGCGGCAGCGGATCGCGACCTGATCGTCGCGCACCTGGCTGAACTCACGGCGCTTGAGCCGGTCGAGGGTGAGGAAGAGGAACTCGCCGGCGCGCGAGCCGACATGCAGAAGGGGGAACGCCTCTCGGGTGACCTTGCCGAACTGCAGCATCTCTGGAGCGGATCGGATTCGGCGCTGGCAGCCCTACGCGGTGCAGCGCGGCGACTGGACCGGATCGCGCCCGAGCATCCCTTGCTGGCCGAAGCCCTCGCCGCGCTGGACCGCGCGGTGATCGAGGCAAGCGAGGCCGAGGACCGGCTCGCCCGCGCGGCCGAGGCGCTGAGCCACGATCCCGCCATGCTTGACCGGATCGAGACCCGCCTGTTCGACCTGCGCGCTGCCGCCCGCAAGCACCACTGCACGGTGGATGAGCTGCCCGCGAAGATGCGGTCCTTGCGCGCCTCGCTCGACGCGATCGAGGGGGGCGAAGCCGACCTCGCCGCGCTGGAGGCGGCCGCGGCCAAGGCGGGCGAAGACTACCGCATCAAGGCCGAAGAACTGTCCAAGGCGCGGCAGGCTGCGGCCAGCAAGCTTGATGCAGCGGTGGCGGCCGAACTGGCGCCGCTCAAACTCGATGCCGCCAGGTTCCGGACCAGCGTCACCCCGCTGCCCGAGGAGCGCTGGGGTCCATCCGGGATCGATGCGGTGGAATTCCTGATTTCGACCAACCCCGGCGCTGACTTTGCCCCGCTGGCCAAGATCGCTTCGGGCGGCGAACTCTCGCGCTTCATCCTTGCGCTCAAGGTGGCGCTCGCCGAGCAGGGCGGGGCGGCGACGGTGATCTTCGACGAGATCGACCGCGGCGTCGGCGGAGCCGTCGCCAGCGCAATCGGCGAACGGCTGGCGCGGCTGGCCAGCGGGGGGCAATTGCTGGCCGTCACCCACAGCCCGCAAGTCGCCGCGCGGGGCAGCCAGCACTACATGATCGCCAAGTCGAGTGAGGGCACAGTCACGCGCACCTCGGTCGTGCTGCTGGATAGCGCAGGACGGCAGGAAGAGATCGCCCGGATGCTTTCCGGCGCAGAGGTTACCGCCGAAGCACGGGCCCAGGCCGGACGCCTGCTTGCAGCTTGACCACGCTTGCGCTAGCCTCCTGCCCAAGGGTCGCCCAGAAACTGGTTTTTCACCGTTTTTCAGGGGGGACTCTCCATGCGATCATTGATGACACTGGCCACTGCGCTGGCCCTGGCTGCCTGTTCCGCAGGCGGGGACAAGCAGGAAACTGCGGCCGCCATCGCCATTGACGGCATCTACAAGGCTGACGTTGCAGCCACCAAGCTTTCGGACAAGCCGCACGCCTTTACCGTGAAGGACGGCAAGTACGAATGCAGCACCTGCACACCGCCCTACACGATCACCGCCGATGGTGCGCCGCAGCCGGTTGAAGGGCGCGACTATTGGGATGCCGCCTCGGTCAAGGTGGTCGATGCCTCGACCCTGGAAATGACCCGGTATCGGAAGGGCGCAGCGATCGGCACGACCAAGGCTTCGCTCTCGGCCGATGGCCAGATCCTGACCTGGACCGGGACCTCTGCTGACAATGCCCAGGGCAAGTCTATCACCAATGTCTCGAAATCGAAGCGCGCCGGACCGGCACCCGCCGGGGCCCATGCCGCGAGCGGATCGTGGCTGGCGATCAATGAGGGCGCCCAGATCGCCGATGAAAGCCTGACCGCGACGATCAGCGTCAAGGACGGCGTCGTCAGCCAGAAGTTCCCTACCGGCGAATCCTATGAAGCCAAGCTGGGCGGGCCGCAGGTGCCGCTGATCGGTGACAAGGCCGGCGCGACCGTGGCCGTGGTGGCCGAAGGTGACGGTTTCAAGGAAACCGGTTACGTGAATGGCAAGGCCGTGTCGGAATTCGTCTATGACCCGGTCGATGCAAGGACGATCAAGCTTACTTCGCGCAATCTGCGCAATGGCTCGACCGAAGAGTATACCCTCAGGAAGCAATAGGACCAGTATGGAGGCCGGACTGAAGCAGCGAGCAGCCCGGCCTCCAAGCTCGCTTGAACGCCCGGTCTGGTCGATGTTGACCGGGCCACAGGCAGGTCTGGCCGTCGCGACCGGCGCGGCCGTGCGGATCGATCCGCGCTATGGCCCCTTTGCGGCGGCGCGCGATCGTTCGGACGAGGCCCAGGCAGCGCTTGCAGCAACCTTGTCCGGGCCCGACGATACGGTCTGGCTGGTCGAGCCTGATGAATGGCCAGCCCCGCCCGGCACCCGCGTGGTCCGGGTTGCGCCGCTGTTGCAGATGGTGGCCGAAAGACCCGCGCCGCTGCGCGCGGATGACGGCCCCTTCGCTGCGCTGGGCGCTGGCGATGTCGCGGAGATGACGGACCTGGCGCTCGCAACCGAGCCCGGCCCCTGGGGTCCGCTGACGCACCAGTATGGCCAGTTCTGGGGCATTCGCGAGGAGGGCCGCCTGCTCGCCATGGCGGGCGAGCGGATGCGGCCGGCGCCCGGCCTGGCCGAAGTCAGCGGGGTCTGCACCTGGCCCGACCAGCGCGGGCGGGGCCTGGCCGGCGCGCTGATCCGGCGGGTGATGGCCGATCAGGTGGCACGCGGCGACCTGCCCTATCTCCATTCCTATGCCGGCAATGTCAGCGCGATCCGGCTGTATGAATCGCTCGGTTTTCGTGCCGAGCGAGAGATGGTGGCGACGGTCCTCGCCCTAAAATGAACTAGTCCATTTTGCCGCGCGGGAAGCTTTGCTAGGCAGTCGCCAGAGTTCACCAAGGGGGGCCATTAATGACACTATTGCGTACGATTCTGCTCAGGCCCTGGCGCCTGGCTTTGGCCTTGCTGCTGGCGGCTATGCTGCCTGCCACGGCGCATGCGGCCAAATGGTATGTCGACAATGCCCTGGGGGAAGTGAAGCCGGAAGAGAAAGTCCTGCCAAGCACGCCCAAGCCGGTGCAGCTGGTCTATGAATTCCAGCGCGATGGCACGGCGCATCCGCGCGCGACCAAGGAGACCAGGGAATATGCCCTGAACGCGCTCAAAGGCACGGGCGCCTTCACCGAAGTGGTTGAAACCCCGCTGGCCAACGGCCCGGTGCTGCGGATCAAGTTCAACAACGTTGTCAAGAAGGAAGAGCTCGACAAGGCCAAGAAGGAAGGTTTCCGTGCGGGCCTGGGCTTTGGTCTGTTTGGCGGTGTGGTGGCGACCGATTACTACATCGTCACGCTCGAATATGTTGCTGCGCCGGGCGCCGCGCCGATCGTGACCACGGTCAACCACGCGCTGCACATGAAGTTCGGCAAGAAGGACGTTGAGATCCCCGGCACCGAGGTAAAGGGCGTGAAGCTGGCGGTTGAAACGGTTGTGCGTCAGGCCCTGGCGCGCGGCGTCAACAATATCGTCGCGGATCCGGCTTTCCCGCGCTGATCCGGACCGGATTTTCATCGCAAAAGCCCCGCCGGCAACGGCGGGGTTACTGGCCATCCGCGTATCCTTGCGGCATATGCCAAGGCGATGAACACGATGACCGAAGCGGACGCCGCCAATGAACTGATGCGGCTGGCGAAGCAGATCGCCTACCACAACCGGCGCTATCACGCCGAGGATGCGCCGGAGATTTCGGACGCCGAATATGATGCGCTGGTCCGCCGCAATGCCGAGCTGGAAGCCGCCTTTCCGCACCTGATCCGGCCCGACAGCCCGAGCCGCCAGGTCGGGCACGAGGTGGCCGCCTCGCCGTTGGCCAAGGTCACCCACGAAGTGCGGATGATGAGCCTCGACAACGCCTTTGCGGACGAGGACGTGGCCGATTTCGTCGCGCGGGTGCGGCGCTATCTCAACCTGCCGGACGATGAGCCGGTGGCGATGACGGCCGAGGACAAGATCGATGGGCTGTCGTGTTCTCTGCGTTATGAGCATGGGAGGCTAGTCCGTGCGGCGACCCGCGGTGACGGGCAGGTGGGCGAGGACGTGACTCCCAACGTCGCCACCATCGCCGACATTGCGCAGGTGCTGAAGGGCGCGGTGCCCGAGGTCTTCGAAATTCGCGGTGAGGTCTATATGGCCAAGGCCGATTTCGTGGCGCTCAATGCGGCGCAGGAGGAGCGCGGGGACAAGGTCTTTGCCAACCCGCGCAATGCCGCCGCCGGGTCGCTGCGGCAGAAGGACGCAACGGTTACCGCGGCGCGCCCATTACGCTTCCTGGCGCATGGATGGGGCGCGGCTTCGGCGGTGCCGGGGGCGACTCAAAGCGAAGTGATGGCAGCGATTGCGGCGTGGGGTGTCCCGGTCTCCCCGCTGCTGGTGCGGTGCGAGAGTGTCGAGGTGATGCTGAGCCATTATCGCAGTATCGAGCATCAACGCGCTGATCTGCCGTATGATATTGACGGCGTGGTCTACAAGGTTGACCGGCTCGACTGGCAGGAGCGGCTGGGCTTCGTCGCCAAGGCGCCGCGCTGGGGGATCGCCCACAAGTTCCCGGCCGAACGCGCCGAAACCACGCTGGAAGCGATCGACATCCAGGTCGGCCGGACCGGCAAGCTGACCCCGGTCGGGCGCCTCACGCCGGTCACGGTGGGCGGGGTGGTGGTCGCCAATGTCACGCTCCACAACCGCGACGAGATTGCCCGACTGGGCCTGCGCGTGGGGGACCGGGTGGTGCTGCAACGCGCCGGTGACGTGATCCCGCAGGTGGTCGAGAACCTGACCCGCGATACGCCGCGCGATGCCTATGCCTTTCCCGATCATTGCCCCGAATGCGCCAGCGAAGCCGTCGCCGAAGAGGGCGAGGTCGACGTGCGCTGCACCGGCGGCCTGATCTGTCCGGCGCAGCGCGTCGAACGGCTCAAGCACTTCGTCAGTCGCGCCGCGCTCGATATCGAGGGGCTGGGCGAGAAAACGATCATCGAATTCTTCGGGCTTGGCTGGCTGGAAAGCCCGGCCGACATCTTCCGCCTGCGTGCACGTCGCAGCGAGATTGTCGGGCGCGAGGGCTGGCAGGATAAGTCTGTGGACAACCTGTTGGCAGCGATCGAGGCCAAACGCGCGCCCGATGCCGCGCGGCTGCTGTTTGGCCTCGGCATCCGCCATGTCGGCGCGGTGACCGCGCGCGACCTGCTCAAGCGCTTCACCACGCTGGAAGCGCTGCGCCAGGTGGCGCAGGCGGCCCATGGCGGCGATGTCGAGGCGCTGGGCGAGCTGACCGGGATCGACGGGATTGGTCCCGCCGTGGCCGAGGCGCTGGGCGATTTCTTCCACGAGCCGCACAATGTCGCGGTGTGGGACGACCTGCGCGCTGAAGTTACTCCGCCGCCTTATGTGGTCGAAACGAAGGACAGCGCCGTTGCCGGCAAGACCGTGGTCTTTACCGGTGCACTCGAAACGATGAGCCGGGATGAGGCGAAGGCCCAGGCGGAGCGGTTGGGGGCCAAGGCGGCGGGATCGGTTTCGGCCAAGACCGACCTGGTCGTGGCTGGGCCGGGCGCCGGGTCAAAGCTCAAGAAGGCGCAGGAACTCGGAATAGAAGTGATCGATGAGGCTGCCTGGGCCGAGATTGTCCGCGCAGCCGGGTAAAAATACCTAGCATGGCTAACTTCTCCTTAACGCGAAAAGCGTAATCCTGCCCGTCACTTGCTGGCCTTGGCCACTGCAAAGGGGTTGCATATGTCGCTTTTCAAGAAACTGCTGCGCAATTCGCGCGGGACTGCTGCGGTCGAACTGGGGCTGGTCCTCGGCCTCATCGTGATCGGTATTTTCGGGGCCCTCAATGGCCTGGGCAACGAGGCTACCAACTCGTTCAATTCCACGGCCCAGAAGGTTCAGCAGGCCACTAGCTAAGCCTTCCGGCGCCGGTCAGGAGTGTTCCTGCGCTTCCGCAATGGGGGCGCGGGTCCGCCTGAGCGCGACGATCAGCACGCCGGTCAGCGCTATGGCCGAGCCGACGATCATCTGCGTGTCCAGCTGGTCGTTGGTGATCACCACGCCCAGGGCAATGGTCGCCAGCGGGGTAATCAGGGTCAGCGGCGCGATCAGGTTGGCTTCGTACCGGGCGATCAGCACGTAGAATAGCGTGTGGGCGCCGACCGAGACGACCAGCGCCGAAAACACCAGCGCGGCGACGAACGGCCAGCCGACCGACGCGATCTGGCCCCAGTCCGGCGTTTCGAGCAGCAGGCTGAGCGGAACCAGCAGGAGTGTGCTGGTCATGCCGACCCAGGCCTGCAGCCGCAGCGGCGCGATCTCACCCATCTGCTTCATCAGCACCGCGCCGAGCGAGCCGCTGGCCGCCCCGGCCAGGACCAGCAGCAGGCCAGCCGAGATCGCGAAGCCCGGCTCCCACACCACCACCAGCACGCCGATCAGAGTCAGGGTGATCCCCAGCGCGCGGCGCCAGTGGATCCGCTCGCCCAGGATCAGGATCGAGAGCAGCGTGGTGATCGGCACCCCGGCCTGGCTGACGACCGCTGCGGCCGAGGGTGAGACAGTCTGGAGCGCCATGAACAGCAGTGCAAAGCTGCCCCCGCCCATCAGCAGGCCGACCGCGATGATCCGCCAGCCCGGCCGCGGCATCGGTCGCAGCCAGGGCAGGGTGATCGCGGCGACAATGGCAAAGCGGATCGCGGCATAGAGCAGCGGCGGCACTTGCCAGTCGCTGACCACGATCTTGCTGACCACGTTGTTGGTCGCCCAGATCAGGCAGATGCCGACCAGAATCAGGAAATCGCGCAGGCTCACCGGCGGATCAGCGCCTGGCCCAGTCGGGCAACTGCCCGGGGCGGGCGGCGCGTGACGTGGCCCCGCTTCGCTTCCTCAGCCACAGGATCGACCAGTCGCCGTTGACCAGCCGCGCGGCCAGCCGCAGGCCGGCCTTGCGGGCGGCGCGGCGGACCTGGGCTTCCTGCGTTTCGAGCAGGCCGGCCAGCAGCAGGTGTCCGCCCGGTAACATGTGGCGGGCGAAATCCGGGGCCAGACCGATCAGCGGCCCGGCCAGGATATTGGCGATGATCAGGTCATAGGGCCCGCGCGCTTCGAGCAGCGGGTGGGCCATGCCGTCTGCCACCAGCATGGTCAGCTCCCCTGGACGAGCGCCCATCGGGACTGCATTGGCGGCGGCATTATCGGCGACCACGTCGAGGCAGACCGCGTCGATATCGCTCGCCGTCGCCAGCGCGCGCTGCCAGAGGTGCAGGGCGGCAAAGGCGAGGAGGCCGGTTCCGGTGCCGATATCGGCCAGGTTGCGCACCGTCACGCCCTGGCGCTTCATGTGCGTCAGCATGGTCAGGCAGCCGGCGGTGGTGGCGTGCTGGCCGGTGCCGAAGGCCTGGCTGGCGGGAATGCAGAAATCGCGCAGGCCGGGCTGGTTCAGCGGCGGATGCTCCGGCGTATGGACGTGGAACAGGCCGGCATGGATCGGCTCCAGCCCGGTCTGGCTGGCGGTCAGCCAATCGACCTCGGGCAATTGCTCGATCACGAGACTGGGCGGCGTTCCCGCGAATAGTGCCAGTATTGCAGCCTTGTCCGCCCGCGATGGCTTGCGCGGCAGCCAGGCTTCCAGCTGCCAGTCATCGGGCATGTCCTCGGCAATCTCGCTACCGGCAATGACAATCTCCGGGTCCCAGTCCCACGCATCCTCGTGGGCCAGCAGCGCGGCCTCGATCACCGGGCGCGGGGCGAGGGCGGTAAGTTTCCAGCTGGTCATCGCGGCGGGTTAGTCTCGCTGGTCAGGCGCTGGGCAAAACGCTTGCCGGCGGCCTCGGCATAGGCGGCGCAGGCGTTGGGATCGACCAGCGGTTGCTTGCCGGAAAGGCGCGGGAACAGGTCGCTGGCCGACGGATGTGGGGTTATCATGATCTCGCAGGGCAGGCTGCCGATCACCGCCAGGCCCTGCCGGATCGCCTTGATCCGGGCCGGGTTGTCGCTGAAGCGATAGCCATCGGCAGATATGGTAGAGGCGCTGTCGGCATAGGCGATCTTGCGGCACGCGGTGCCCTGGCACTGCCGCCAGGTCCAACTGGTCGAGCCAGGTGAATGGGCCGGCGTGGCCCAGGCCGTGAAATGCACGCCGCCGGCAACCAGCGCCGTGCCGTGAGCCTGGGTCTTGGCGACCTTGGCCGGACGCATCGGCTCCTTGGCCAACAAGGGCGCCTGCGGGTCGGACGGATCGTGCTTGCCGCTGCGTAGCATGTTGGCCTGATTCGGTCCGGCGATCACCTTGGCCCCGGTCCGGCGCTGAAGCTCGGCAACGGCACCGGCATGGTCATAATGCTCGTGGCTGACCAGTATCCAGCGGATTGTCTTGGGCGAAAAGCCAAGCTTGCGGACATTATCGAGCACCAGGCTGGCCGCCTGCGGGATGCCGCCATCGAGCAGCGCCAACCCGTCCGGCGTCTGGACCAGCAAGGTCGTGATCCCGCAGGTGCCCACATACCAGGTGTTGCCGAAGACGTGGGCCGGTGGCGCCGGATCGCCCCAGCCATCACGTCCTTCGCAGGCCTTGGCCATGTCGCGCTCGGCCTGCGGGCGCGGGATATGCATCTGCGTAGCGGCCGGCGCGGCAAGGGTGAGGGCCGCAAGTGCGGCGACGAGGCGCTTAGCGGACAAAGCTGGCTCCATTGGCATCAAGTACCGCCCCGGTCATGCTTTCCGGCGCATCGAGTGCGCAGAACACGGCCATCGTGGCGATCTCTTCCGGCGTGGCAACGCGGCCCAGCGGGATATCGGCGAGCAGGCCCGGGCCGCCGCGGCTGGCGAGATAGTCCCCGGCCATCGCCGTATCGGTAAAACCCGGGCAGATCGCATAGCTCATGATGCCCCTGGCCGGGTAATGGCGGGCGATCGTCTTGTGCAGGCCGATCATCCCGGCCTTGGCCGCGGCATAGTGCCAATGATCGGGCGAATCGCCGCGATAGGCGGCGCGGCTGGCGATGTGGACGATGCGTCCGGTGCGACCGCCATCAAGCCAGTGCCGCACGGCAAAGCGCGACAGTTCGGCCGCGGCAGTCAGGTTGATCCGCAGCGAATCTTCCCAGTTATCGAGCCATTCGATGTCCGAGAGGCCCAGCGGATTGGCCTGGAACAGCCCGGCATTGTTGACCAGCACGTCGATCCGGCCGTGGGCCGAGCGCGCCAGGGCTTCTTCCCAGATGCGGCTGGGGGCGGTGGGATCGGTCAGATCTGCGCCGATCGTATCGGCATCGTGGGCCTTGCTGCCGTGCCCGATAACCGCGACTCCGCGGGCGGTGAGGGCAGACTTGATCGCGGCACCGATCCCGCGCGAGGATCCGGTGACGAGTGCGGTGAGGTGGGTCATGCCGCCTGCTCTAGGGCTTTGGTGCAGGTGCGCCAAGCCGCCGCTTGCACGGCCCCGCGTTTTGACTATGGGGATGGGCGCGAAGGTGGCACGCGCCACCGCATGAAAGACAAGGGAAACGCTCGCATGGCCGGAGCCAGCAACCGTCCGATTTCGCCGCACCTGCAGATCTGGAAGTGGGGGCCGGCGATGCTGGTCTCGATCCTGCACCGCATTTCGGGCGATGGGCTTTCAATTGTCGGCTCGGCGGTGTTCCTGTGGTGGCTCGGCGCATTGGCGGGCGGTGACGCCAGCTACCTCGCCTTCACCCGCCACATGGGCGAATGGTATGGGCAGGTCCTGCTGATCGGCCTGACCTGGGCCTTCTTCAATCACACCGCTTCGGGCATCCGCCACCTGGTGCTGGATATTGGCGCCGGGTTTGAACTGAAGAGCAACCAGCTGTGGTCGGTGCTGACCCCGCTGATCGCCCTGGCGCTGACCGGCGCCACCTGGGCCTACATCCTGCTGCGCTGAGGGAACGGACAATGGGTAACGGAACCAATATCGGCCGCGTTCGCGCACTGGGCTCGTCACACTCGGGCACCAAGCACTGGCTGGCCATGCGCCTCACCTCGATCGCGCTGCTCGTGCTGGGCTTCTGGCTGCTGTTCGCGCTGGTCGGCCTGCCCGACCTGACCTTCAAGACGGTCAAGGCCTGGGCGGCGCAGCCGCTCAGCGCCACCGGCCTCGTCCTGCTGGTGATCGCCAGCTTCTGGCACACGCAGATGGGCCTGCAGGAACTGATCGAGGACTATGTCCACGAGCACGCCAACAAGTACGCCTGCCTGACCCTGCTCAACCTTCTTTCCTTCGCCGGGGGTGCCTTTGGCGTCTTCGCGATTGTCCGCATCGCTCTGGGAGCCGCCGCATGACCGCCTCTGTTTCTGGGCAAGCCTACAAGATCATCGACCACACCTATGACACGGTGGTTGTCGGCGCGGGCGGTTCGGGCTTGCGCGCCACGATGGGCAGTGCCGAAGCCGGCCTGCGCACCGCCTGCATCACCAAGGTCTTCCCGACCCGTTCGCACACCGTTGCCGCCCAGGGCGGGATCGCCGCTTCGCTGTGCAACAATACGCCGGACCACTGGACCTGGCACATGTACGATACCGTCAAGGGATCGGACTGGCTGGGTGACCAGGATGCGATCGAATACATGGTCCGTGAAGCCCCCCAGGCGGTCTACGAGCTGGAACACGCCGGCGTGCCCTTCAGCCGCAACCCGGACGGCACGATCTATCAGCGTCCGTTCGGCGGCCACATGCAGAACATGGGCGAAGGCCCGCCGGTGCAGCGCACCTGCGCCGCAGCCGACCGCACCGGCCACGCCATGCTCCACGCGCTCTATCAGCAGAGCCTGAAGTACAATTCGGACTTCTTCATCGAATACTTCGCGATCGACCTGATCATGGAGAACGGGGAATGCCGCGGCGTGATCGCGCTGTGCATGGACGATGGCTCGATCCACCGCTTCCGTTCGAAGGCCGTGGTCCTGGCGACTGGCGGCTATGGCCGCAGCTATTACACCGCCACTTCGGCCCATACCTGCACCGGTGACGGCGGCGGCATGGTGCTGCGCGCGGGCCTGCCGCTGCAGGACATGGAATTCGTGCAGTTCCACCCGACCGGGATCTACGGCGCGGGCGTGCTGATCACCGAAGGCGCGCGCGGTGAGGGCGGCTACCTGACCAACTCCGAGGGCGAGCGCTTCATGGAGCGCTATGCTCCGTCTGCGAAGGACCTGGCATCGCGTGACGTCGTCTCGCGTTCGATGGCGCTGGAAATCCGCGAAGGCCGCGGCGTGGGTCCGAACAAGGACCACATCTTCCTGCACCTCGATCACATCGATCCCAAGGTGCTGGCCGAGCGTCTGCCGGGCATCACCGAATCCGGCAAGATCTTTGCCGGGGTTGACCTGACCCGCCAGCCGCTCCCGGTGGTGCCGACCGTGCACTACAACATGGGCGGCATTCCGTGTGACTATCATGGTCGGGTGATGACCATCGGGCCGGATGGCAATCCGGAAACCCCGGTGCAGGGCCTGTTCGCGGTGGGTGAAGCGGCCTGTGTTTCGGTCCACGGCGCCAACCGCCTGGGTTCGAACTCGCTGATCGACCTCGTGGTCTTCGGCCGCGCGACCGGCCACTACCTCAAGGAAAACATCAAGCCCGGCACGGCCCATGCCGAACTGCCCAAGGACAGTGCCGACCTGGCGCTGGGCCGGCTTGACCACTTCCGCCACGCCAACGGCGGCTCGCCGACGGCCGAAGTGCGCACCGAAATGCAGCGCACGATGTCGATGCACGCCGCCGTGTTCCGCAATGATGAGCTGATGGCCGAGGGCAAGGACAAGCTCGCCGCGACCTATGCGCGGATGGCCGACATCAAGGTCCACGACCGCTCGCTGATCTGGAACTCGGACCTGGTTGAAACGCTGGAGCTCGACAACCTGATCAGCCAGGCTGCGGTCACGCTGCACAGCGCCCACAACCGCAAGGAAAGCCGCGGCGCCCACGCGCACGAGGACTTCCCCGAGCGCGACGACGCCAACTGGATGAAGCACACTGCCGCCTGGTTCGAAGGCTGGGGCGGCCAGGGCGGCGCGGTCAAGATCGACTACCGCCCGGTGCACGAATTCACGCTGACGGATGACGTCGAGTACATCAAGCCGAAGAAGCGGGTTTACTGATCTGCCAGTCTCCGGACCGTGGCGACTGGCCACGGCCCGGAGCGGAGGCTTAATGCGACATCAGCACTGGCATTTGCAGGTTGCCCAATACTTCCTGCGTGGCGCCGCCAAGCATGAACTGGCGCAGTCTGGAATGCCCGTAGGCCCCCATCGCCAGCCCATCCGCGCCAGCGCTGCGCGCTTCTTCCTGCAGCGCGGCACCAATTCCGCGTGAGCCCTTGTGCGCATGCCGCAGCGATGCCTTGATGCCGCGGCTGGCCATCGTTGCGGCCAGGACATCTGGGCCGATGCTGGTGGCGATGGTTTTCTCGTCGCCAATCACCAGGAACGTGATGGCTTCGACAGCGGGCAGCAAGGCCAGCGCATCGCCCAAGGCCCGCGCTGCGTTGCGGCTATTATCCCAAGCCACCGCCAGATGTGTCGCGGCAAATCCAGCAACGTGCCCATGGGGAACGGCCAGGATCGGCCGCCCTCCATCGAATAACACGGCCTCACAGACCAACCGCTCGCTAAGCAGGTAGGAATTGTCGGTCCCGCAGATCACCAGGTCATGCAGCCGCGCATGATCGTTGATGTAGGGGAAGAAGCCGCGTGAATGATCGATCGTGCTGATAGTGCGAAGGGTTGTTCCGGCTTTGCTGCACTGCGCGTGCAGCATCGCCATGTTGTCGGAATTGCGACAGGCCAGTTCGGCCGAGTCCTGCCCGCTAGCGAGCGGCGCCATGTCGGTGTGCAGCAGCATTGCTGTTAGCGCCAGCCCGTGCTGCCGGCAGAGATCAAGCGCGAAGCCGACCGGTCCGGCGACCAGACTGAAAGTCTCGACCGGTGCATAAAGCAGGGCAGTCGTCTTGGTTTGAATGCGCGACATTGTTGTGCTCCTCGTTGCCATGTTGTTGGTCGAGGTGCCCATGGTTAGGCGAGGCCGATCGGAGCCAGCACCGGGCACACCCGATGCGGTCCGACATCACGATCATTTGATCGCCAGAGGGGCCCGGTCCCGCTGTGCCGTGCTAGCTCATCGCGTTCCGAAGGGAATTGATTGGGATCAACCTCAACCCCCAACATTGTTCATCCGGGCTTAATGTTTACAACCGTAGTCGATTACGTGTGTAGACATCGAGAGGATGCGCCATGGCGGACGATGGACCGCAGAACGAACGGATCAGCGAAGCCGAGCAGGCGGTGATGGAGGCGCTGTGGGCGCGTTCGCCGCTGACGGCCAACGAGGTGGCCGATGCGGTTGCCCCGGCGCGCGGCTGGACGCTGGCCACGGTCAAGACGCTGCTCTCGCGCCTGGTCGCCAAGCAGGCGGTGGAAACCGCGCCCGATGGCAAGCGCTTCCTCTATTCCCCGCGCGTCGCCCGGGTCGATTTTGCCACAGGCGAATCGAAGCGGCTGGTTGACCGGCTGTTCGGCGGATCGGCCGCTGGCCTCTTCGCCCATCTGGCCGAAGCAGAAGCCCTGACCGACAAGGACCTGAACCAGATCGAAGCCCTGTTGAAGGAGCTGCGCAAATGATCTGGCTCACCGACACGCTCGTCACGACCGGTGCCCTGATTGCGCTGGTCCTGCTGATCCGCCGCCCGGTCTCGCGTCATTTCGGTCCGGGCATGGCCTATGCGCTGTGGGCACTGCCGCTGCTGCGGCTGTTTCTGCCGCCGCTGGTCCTGCCGGCTGCGTCCGTGCCGGTAGCCACGACCGAAGTTGTCGTGCTGGCCGATGCAACCATGTCCACCGGCGCTGCCCCGACCCTCTCCTTCGCCTGGGTCGAGCCGCTGATGATCGGCCTATGGCTGGCCGGGACGGTTGGCTTCCTGGTCTGGCGTGCCCTGGGCTATCACGCGCTCCGCCGCGAGCTCCTGGCAGAGGCCCGCCCGGTCGGGCAGGTCGAGGACATCCGCCTGGTTGAAACCCCGGCCGCGCCGACCCCGCTGGCCTTTGGCCTGACGGACAAGGTGATTGCCCTGCCGCCGGGCTTCATGTCCCAGGCTGACCGCGGCGCGCGCGATCTGGCCATTGCGCATGAGCTGGAGCACCACCGTGGTCGCGATCTGGCGGTCAACGTGGCGGTGCAGCCGTTGCTGGCGCTGCACTGGTTCAATCCGCTGGCCTGGCTGGCCTGGCGCGCGCTGCGGCGCGATCAGGAGGCGGCCTGTGATGCCCGCGTCGTGGCCGGGCACGACCACACCATTCGCGCGGCTTACGGTGCCCTGATTGCCGACTATGCCCGTGCCCCCCGCGTTTCCCTGGCCGCCTCGATCGCCTGTCCGGTGGTCGGCGAGGCCTCTGTCATCCATCGTTTGAGGAGCCTGACCATGACTGATCCCACCCCGGCGCGCCGCAACCTCGGCCGCCTGCTGCTGGCCGGTGCCGCCCTGGCCCTGCCGCTGACTGCCTCGATCTCCTATGCCGCTGCGCAGGATGTCGTTGCTCCGCCCGCGCCGCCGGCACCTCCGGCCGCCCCCGCCGCCCCTGCGGCTCCGGCTGCGCCCGAAGCCCCGGCCGCGCCGAAGATCGTCAAGGAGCACCGCATTGTCATCGTCGACAAGGAAGGCGGCGCGACGATCGACGATCCCGAGCTCAAGTCGCGCGTGGTCACAAAAGATGGCAAGACCATCGTCTTCAAGTCCGACAAGCAACTGAGCGAGGCCGAGATCGAAGCCCGGGTCGAAAGGGCCTTGGCTTCGATCCCCGACGTGCCCGACATGCCGATCCCACCCGATGGCGCCGAACGCCGGGTGATCGTCAAGCGGGTCCACGGCGAGGGCGCGCCCCACGTGATGGCCTGGAGCAGCAAGGACGATGCGAAGATCGCGGTGGCCTGCGCTGACGGCGCCAAGATCTCCAACTTCGAAGCCGAGGGCAAGAGTGCCGATGGCAAGAAGCAGAAGGTGATGCTGCGCTTCTGTTCGGCCGGCGCGGCCATGGCCAAGGCCGCCGATGGCCTCAAGGCCGCGCGCGACCGGATCAGCAAGGATGACAAGCTGTCTCCGTCGATCCGCGAAGAGATCGTCAAGGAACTCGACGCCGAGATCGCGCGGCTTTCCAAGCAGGGCTGAAGCTAGCCCCTTGGGCCCTGCGAAGAGCGGCGGGGGCGGAGCGATCCGCCTCCGCCGTCGCCGTTTCAGCGCCAGCGCAGCCGCTCGGGCGTGAGCTGGTCGACGCTGGTCACGCCCATCAGCTTCATCCCGCGCTCGGTCTCGTCCTTCAGCAGCATGATCGCGCGTTCAACGCCCTCCTGACCGGCAGCGGCGAGGGCATAGAGGTAGAGCCGCCCGCCCGAAGCGGCGGTGGCCCCGGCGCAAAGGCTCTTTAGCACATGGGTGCCGCGCCGCACGCCACCGTCGCAGATGATTTCGATCTCGCCGCCCACGGCATCGACGATTTCGCGCAGCTGATCGAAGGGCGCGCGGCTGCCATCGAGCTGGCGGCCGCCGTGGTTGGAGATCATGATGGCATCGGCGCCGATCTCCACCGCGCGGCGCGCATCGGCGGCGCTCATCACGCCCTTGAGGCAGAAGGTGCCGCCCCACTGCGCGCGGATATCGGCGGCAGTGTTCCAGTCCATCGACTGGTCGAGCATGGTGTTGAAGTACCCGGCGATCGACACGGCCTCGCCAGTTCCCTCAGCGACATGGGTGTCGAGGTTGGGCAGGGCGAATTTCTCGCGCAGCAGGTAGTCCAGCCCCCAGCGCGGCTTCATCGCATAGCCCAGCAAGTTGCGAGCGGTGAACTTGGGCGGCGAGGTAAAGCCGGAACGGGCGCAGCGCTCGCGCTTGCCGGAGACGATCGTATCGACGGTCAGCGCGATGCAATCGAACTTCGCGGCCTGGCAGCGCTCGATCATCGAGCGGTTAAGGCCCTTGTCCTTGTGGACATAGAGCTGGAACAGCTTGGGGCCCTGGGTGAGCGCGGCGGTCTCCTCGATGCTGACGGTCGCCAGGCTGGAGATGCCGAACCACAGGCCGAACCTCTCGGCAGCCCGGGCCACGGCGCGTTCGCCCTGCCAGTGGAACACCCGTTGCAGTGCGGTGGGAGAGAGCATCAGGGGCAGCGCGCTCTTGCGGCCCATCAGCGTGATCGAGGTGTCGATCTCGGCGACGCCAGCCAGCACGTCCGGCACCAGGTCGACCGAATCGAACGCGCCGGTGTTGCGGGCCTTGGTCACCTCGTCGTCAGCCGCGCCGTCGATGTAATCGAACACCGGCCAGGGCAGGCGGCGACGGGCGAGTTCGCGGAAATCGGCAATGTTGTGGCAATCGGTCAGGCGCATGGCCTGTGGGCTAGCGCAGGCCTGCCGCGCGCGAAAGCTACTTCTTGACCGGCTGGACCACCGGTTCCGAGGTAAAGGTCACACCCTTGCTGGGTTGCTTGCGCGATGGCTTGCGTTCCGGCTTGGCTTCGGCCTGAGCCTGGGCCTGCGGTGCGGCCAGCGCGGCGATCTCGGTTGGCCCGGCCGAGCGCGCCGGGTAGCGGCAACCGCGCGCTTCGCCCACACCCTTGAGATAGGCGCGGCGGGCAACGCCGGCTTGGACTGCCGCCTGGATCTTGCGCTCCTGCTCGTTGGCACCCGATATCTCACGGATCAGCCCGCGGAACGGGATGAACGAGCCGACTGCCGCCTGGGCTACGCGTCCGGCTGTCACGCGATTCCTGGCCTCGGCGGGCAGATCGATATCGGGGCCCAGCACGGCATCCAGCTCACCCACGGCAGCAGCGATTTCTGGACAGCGCCGCAGACCGACCAGGGTATAGGGCCGTTCCTGCGCGGTCAGCAGCAGCGGCGGGATCGTGTCCTTCTTGAGGTTGAGGTCAGACGCGGGGGTGGCAACCGCATCACCCATGCTGGGCGAGCGATCAGCGACGGGCTTGTCTGGTTCCTTGGCTTCTGCCGGCTTCGCCTCCTGCGCATAGGCACTCACAGGGAGGATCAGACAGGCAATAAACAGGGCAAAGCGCATTGCGCGGTAACTCCAGCAGTCCCCTGTTGGATCTAAAGCCAGTCTATGCGCCAGAGTTCCCCCGGGCAACAATCATCCGCGGCGACGCATGTCGGCAAAAGTATCGCAGGCGTCCTCGTTGCCGCTCTCCAGCCCCTTGCGCAGCCATTCCATGCGTTGAGCGCTGCTGCCATGGGTAAAGGCGGCTTCGACCGGACGGCGGCCCGCGCTTTTCATCAGCGTATCATCGCCGATCGAATGGGCGGCAGTCATGCCTTCCTCGATGTCGCCCGGCTCGATCCGGTCGCGGTTCTTGGCGGCCCAGACCCCGGCATAGCAATCGGCCTGCAATTCCATCCGCACCTGCAACTGGTTGGCACGGCTGGGGTTCTGCTGCTGGGCGGAGCGGATCTGCTCGGCCATGCCGGTCATCGTCTGGATATGGTGGCCATATTCGTGCGCCATCACATAGGCGCGGGCGAAATCGCCGCCGGCGCCAAGGCGCTGTTCCATCTCGCGATAGAAATCGGTGTCGATGTAGATGCCCTGGTCGCTGGGGCAGTAGAATGGCCCCATCGCGCTTTGCGCCGCGCCGCAACCGGATGAGCCGTTCTGCGAATAGAACACCAGCTTGGGCCGCTCGAAGCGGATGTTGGACGCAGCAAACACTGGTTCCCAGGTCTTGTTGAGCGAGGACAGTGCATTGCAGCTTTCGCGGCTGAGCGCATCGACCGTGCAGCTTTCGCTGGCATCCGATCCGCCGGCCGCCGGGCCGACCTGTTGCTGGCCCGCGCCGCTTTCCATCTGCTGCAGGCCGCCGATCGTCTGGACCGGATCGAGCCCGAACACGAAATAGCCCACCAGCGCGATCACGATCGTGCCGCAGCCCAGCTTCCCGCCAGCGCCGCCCATCCGAAAGCCGCCGCCGGTGCCGCGTTGATCCTCGATATTGATGGCATTGGGGTCAAAATCATCCAGCCGCATGGTGCGTCCCTTTCCTTCGGCTTGTTCGTGCTGGACAGGGGCGCACCCCATCCGCAATGGACTGTCTCGCAACACACATTCGGAGTCGAGCATGTTTCTGAAGGGCAAACGCGCGCTGGTAACCGGTTCCACTTCGGGCATTGGCCTGGCCATCGCCCGGGCGATGCATGCCGAGGGGGCGGAAGTGATCCTCTCGGGCTTTGGTTCCGATGAAGAGATCGCTGCGCTCTGCCAGGAAATGGATGCGCGCCATGTCGCGGCCGACCTGATGACCGCGGCCGGAGTCGAGGCGCTGATGGCCGGTGCGGGTGAGGTCGATATCCTGGTCAACAATGCCGGGATGCAGCACGTTGCCCCGGTTGACGAGTTTCCGGTCGACAAGTGGGATGCGATTGTCGCGCTCAACCTTTCGGCCGTGTTCCACGCCTGCCGCCTGGCCGTGCCGGGGATGAAAGCGCGCGGCTGGGGCCGGATCATCTCGACCGCGTCGGCCCACAGCCTGGTCGCCTCGCCGTTCAAGGCGCCCTATGTGGCCACCAAGCACGCCGTGGCCGGCTTCACCAAGTCGTTGGCGCTCGAACTGGCAACGAGCGGGGTCACCGCCAATTGCATCAGCCCGGGCTATGTCTGGACCGCCCTAATCGAGAACCAGATCCCCGACACAATGAAGACCCGGGGCCTCAGCCGCGAAGCGGTGATCAACGATGTCCTGCTGGCCAAGCAACCGACCAAGAAGTTCGTCCAGCCCGATGAAGTGGCTGCGCTGGCAGTGTTCCTGTGCCGCAATGAAGCCGGCAACATGACTGGCGCGAATATTTCCATGGATGGCGGCTGGACCGCCGAATAACGCGTTGCGCTTCAGGGAAGTGTAACCTTCCTGCCACCACTGCGGCCTTAACTTCATGGCGACTGTCAAAGTCGCTTGTCCGCAGGCACGTCTACTGTAGGACTAGTGGCGATGAAACGTTGTTGGGGTGCGATGAACCGTTTGGCTGTGGTCGCAATTGCGGCCCTGCTGGCGCTTACCCCGGCCCAGGCTCAGCGGCGCGACAAGCCGCTGGAGGCGGCCCTGCTGGCCCATGTCACCGAACTGGCCAGCGATGCCTACGACGGGCGCGAACCCGGGACCGAGGGAGAGGCGAAGACCCTGCGTTACCTTGGCCAGCAGTGGTTCGATATCGGGCTGGAATCCGGAACCAACGATCCGCGCAATGCCTGGTTCGCCCCGGTCAAGCTGGTCGCGCGTGAGCCGGCCTCGAGCCGCGTCACGTTCACGCGCCGCAATCGCCCGCAGTTCGTGCCGCCCGGCTCGACCGAGGTCTTCACCTCGGGCAAGCGCACCCTGGTCAACAGCGCGCCAATCCTGTTCGTCGGCAAGGGCGGCGGGGAGATTGGCCGGGCGGAACTGGCTGGGCGGATTGCGCTTTTGCTGGATGGTGACAGCGAGGGATCGGAGCGGCAGAACGCGCTGCTCAAGGCCGGTGCTGCCGGCGTCATGACCGTCCTTGACGGCGAGCGGACGCTTGACCAGGTCCGCGCCCGCCGGGGCCGCTCCGGCTATGCGCTGGCGACCGAGGAACTGGGCGGCGATCTTGAGGCGTTCATTACGGCCGAGGGGATGACGCGGGCGCTGGCGGGCGGTCCGCTCGATTTCGCTGCGCTGAAGGCGCTGGCGGACAAGCCGGACTTTTCCGCCAAGCTGCTCGACCTCTCGGTGACGCTTGAGGCAACCACTCGCGAGACCCGGATCAACACGCACAACGTGATCGGCCGCCTGCCGGGCCGCCGGCCCGAGAGCGGGGCCGTGCTGCTGCTGGCGCACTGGGATCACTTTGGCGAGTGCGCCGCGCCGCCGGCCGAGGACCTGATCTGCAACGGTGCAATCGACAATGCGAGCGGGATCGCCGCGCTGACCGAGATTGCCCGCCGCCTCGCCAAAGGTCCGGCGATGGACCGCGATGTCTATTTCCTCGCCACGACGGCCGAGGAGATCGGCTTGCTGGGCGCAGAAGCCTTTGCCGATGATCCGCCGCTGCCGCTGAACCAGATTGTCGCCGCCTTCAATATCGACAGCTTTGCCCTGGCCCCGCGCGGCGCGCCGCTGGGGATCGTCGGGCGTGGTCTGACGCCGCTCGATCCCGGTATCCTGGCCGTCGCCAAGGCGCAGAAGCGTAAGGTCGTCGAGGGCGAGGCCGCCAATGCCTATATCCGTCGCCAGGATGGCTGGGCGCTGCTGCAGCATGACGTGCCGACGGTGATGGTCTCATCGAGCTGGTCGGACATTGCCCGGGTCGAGCGGTTCTTCGAAACCGATTACCACCGCCCGGGCGATCAGCTGAAGCCTGGTCTGGACTTGTCAGGAACGGCCGAGGACGTGGCTTTCCACGTCGCGCTGGTGCGCCACTTTGGCGATCCGAAGAAGGTTCCACTGCGTTCCAAATGAGGCACTAGCCCAATTGGGGGAGTGCGTTTACATGGGCCGCCACGAATCTCCGCACCCAGACGCAAAGTGGCACCCATGGACATACCTCTCGGCCTTACCTTCGACGACGTGCTGCTGCGTCCGGCCGAATCCGATATCCTGCCCTCGATGGCCGATACCAGCACGCGGCTGACCGCGCGGATCGGGCTCAACATCCCGGTGATCTCCTCCGCGATGGACACCGTGACCGAGGCCGACATGGCGATCGTCATGGCCCAGCTTGGCGGGATCGGCGTGCTCCACCGCAACCTGACCGTGGAAGAACAGGTTGCCGCGGTTCGCGCGGTGAAGCGCTTTGAAAGCGGCATGGTGGTCAACCCGATCACGATCGGCCCCGACGCCACCTTGGGTGAGGCCCGCGCGCTGATGGAAGCCAACCGCATCTCCGGCATCCCGGTGGTCGAGGCTGGTGGCCGGCTGGTCGGCATCCTGACCAACCGCGATGTTCGCTTTGCCGCCAACCCGGCCCAGCCGGTGCGCGAGCTGATGACGCACGAGAACCTCGCCACGGTCAGCCCCGGCGTCAGCCAGGAAGAGGCGCGCCGCCTGCTCCATGCGCGCCGGATCGAAAAGCTGCTGGTAGTGGATGAGAATTTCCATTGCACCGGCCTGATCACGGTCAAGGACATGGAAAAGGCCGTGACCTATCCCGACGCGACCAAGGACGCCGCCGGGCGCCTGCGCGTTGCCGCCGCCACGACTGTGGGCGACAAGGGCTTTGAACGGACCGAGGCGCTGCTGGCGGCCGAATGCGACGTGGTGATCATCGACACGGCCCACGGCCACAACAAGGACGTCGCCCGTGCGGTTGAGCGGGTGAAGAAGCTCAGCAATTCGGCCCAGGTCATTGCCGGTAACGTTGCGACCTATGAAGCGACGCGGGCGCTGATCGATGCCGGGGCCGATGCGGTCAAGGTCGGGATCGGGCCGGGCTCGATCTGCACCACCCGCGTGGTTGCCGGTGTCGGCGTGCCGCAGCTGACCGCGATCATGGAAGCGGCCCGCGCCGCTGCCGACAGCAAGACCCCGATCATCGCCGATGGCGGTCTGCGCACGTCGGGCGATGCGGCCAAGGCGCTGGCGGCCGGGGCCTCGACCATCATGGTCGGCTCGATGCTGGCCGGGACCGAGGAAGCCCCGGGCGAGACCTTCCTCTACCAGGGCCGCGCCTACAAGTCGTACCGCGGGATGGGTTCGGTCGGGGCGATGGGCCGCGGCAGCGCGGATCGCTATTTCCAGGGCGACATCAAGGACCAGATGAAGCTGGTGCCCGAAGGGATCGAAGGCCAGGTGCCGTACAAGGGCCATGCCCGCGATGTCGTCCACCAGCTGGTCGGCGGGATCAAGGCGGCGATGGGCTATACCGGCTCGGCCACGATCGAGGACCTGCGCACCCGCGCCAATTTCGTGCGCATCACCAACGCGGGCCTCAAGGAAAGTCACGTCCACGACGTGACGATCACCCGCGAGGCGCCGAACTACAAATTGTGACGGGCCAGTGACCCCAGGCGCCCGCGTCCAGGCGGCGATCGAGATCCTTGATCTGGTGATTGCGGCTGCCCGCGCCAATGGCGCCCCGGCTGACCGGATCGTGGGAGACTGGTTCCGCACCCGCCGCTTTGCCGGCAGCAAGGACCGCCGCGCCGTGCGCGACCTGGTCTATGCCGCGATCCGGGCCTGCGGACCGGTCCCAGTCTCGGGCCGGGCGGCGATGCTGCGGCTGGCGCAGGAAGATCTGAGCCTTGCCAGCCTGTTCGATGGCCAGGGTCATGCGCCTGCACCGATCTCGCCTGATGAGCCCGTCGCGGCAGGCGGCGTGGCGCCGCCCTGGCTGGAACGGGCCCTGGCCGAAAGCGACATTGCCGGGGCAGATGCCCTGGCCCTGCTGACGCGAGCGCCGCTCGATCTGCGGGTCAATGCCCTCAAGGCTGACCGTGATACGCTGGAACTGCCCGAGCCCGCTGAACCGGGCCTCGCGCCGCATAGCCTGCGCCTGCCGCATGGCACCCAGGTGGAGAGCTGGGACGCCTATAGCTCCGGCCAGATCGAGGTGCAGGACATCGGCTCGCAGCTGGTCTGCGCGGCGCTCAATGCCCAGCCGGGCGAACTGGTGATCGATCTTTGCGCCGGGGCCGGCGGCAAGACCCTGGCGCTCGCCGCGGCGATGGACAATCGCGGGCGACTGATCGCCACCGACACCGATCGGGCGCGCCTTTCCCGGCTGGAGCCGCGCGCCTGGCGGGCCGGCGTGACCATTGCCGAGACCCGCCTGCTCAATCCAAACCGCGAGGCAGAGGCCCTGGCTGACCTTGTCGGGCAGGCCGATGCCGTGCTGGTCGATGCACCTTGTTCG
Organism: Sphingomonadaceae bacterium; assembly: GCA_965284665.1. Lineage (GTDB taxonomy): Bacteria > Pseudomonadota > Alphaproteobacteria > Sphingomonadales > Sphingomonadaceae > Novosphingobium. Next base: position 1,359,865 of record OZ260108.1, read on the forward strand.
GGTACCGGCACCTGGCGGCGCAGCCCGGAAGGGCGCTGGCGGCTGACGCCGGACCAGCTTGCCCGCTATGCAGCGGTCCAGGCGCGGCTGCTCGATCTGGCGGCGAGCCTGCTGCGGCCGGGCGGGCGGCTGGGCTTTGTCACTTGCTCGCTGCTTGATGTCGAAGGGGCAAGCCAGGCCGCCGCCTTCCTGACCCGCCACCCCGACTGGACGGCGCAGGACCTGGCGCTTGGTGCCGGTGAGGCCCGTGGTCCGGGATGGCGGCTTGCGCCAAACCGAGACGGCACCGACGGCTTTTTCGTCGCCTGCTTCCGGAAGACCTGATAACAGGATCGGCGATGTCGAGCCTTCGGGAGCAATTGATGCGTTACACCCCTGCCGCGCTGGCCTTGTCTCTGCTGGCGGCAGTCACAGCCAGTGTCAGCCTGTCTGCGCCGCCGGTTCCGCTCGATCCGCGTGCAGCCGTGCTGGTCGCTGAAGGCCGTAAGGCACTGGCAGCGGGCGATGCCAACGCCGCGATCGATGCCTATGAAGCCGCGCTGGCAGTCCAGCCTGGCCACGTTGCGATCCTGCTCAATCTGGCTGAGGCGACCCGCAAGCAGGGCATGCAGGGCAAGGCGCTGCGCTATTACCGCGAAGTGCTCGAGACCGAGCCAGGCAATGTCTATGCCATCTCCGGCGAAGGCCAGGCACTGGTTGAAAAGGGCGCGGTCGAACGGGCCCGCCGCAACCTGACCCGGCTGGAGCAGATCTGCGGCGCAGGCTGTCTGCCAGCCAGGGACCTGGCTGCCGCGATCCAGCAAGGGCCGGCCCCGCAGGTGGTCACTGCCGAAGCGGTTCAGGCCAAGCCGACCGTCACCACCAACTGAGCTGCGGTCAGATCAGGTCGCGAAACTCGTCGAGCACGGCACGGTAGACGCGCTTCTTGAAGGGCACGATCACTTCCGGCAGCTGCGCCGGGTCGAGCCATTGCCATTCGCAGAATTCGGCCGGATCGTGGGCGTCGAGCCGGATATGGTGATCCTCGCCGTTGAAGCGGGCCAGTACCCAGTGCTGGCGCTGGCCGCGATACCTGCCGCCCCACAACTTGCCCATCAGCTCGTCCGGCAAGTCGTACAGCACTTCCTCGCGCGTCTGGGCCAGGATCGTAACGTGCTCTTCGAGGACGCCGGTTTCCTCCCGCAGTTCACGCAGGGCTGCTTCGCGCAGTTCCTCGCCCTCGTCGATCCCGCCCTGCGGCATTTGCCAGTACACCCCGCCCTCGTCGGGCTGACCGCGCGTATCGATGCGCTTGCCGACAAAGGCCAGGCCAGAGGCATTGACCAGCATCACCCCCACGCAGGGGCGATAGGGCAGGGCGGCAAAGTCAGCTTTGGTGGGGCTATCGCTCATTGCGCGGCCCTTAGCGCTAAACCCTGGTCAGCATCAACTTCATCGCGGCAATGATTTTGGCCGTTGCCGCATGCGCGCTGGGGAGGGCCTTGCGCGTGGTGGTGAAATCGTGGGTCATGCCGGCGATGTGGAGGTAGAGCGTGTCGACCCCCGCATCGACCAGCTTGGCCGCCAGCCGCCGACCCTGATCCTGCAGCGGATCAAGCCCCGCCGTGGCGACGATCGTGGGGCACATGCCCTTGGCCTCGGCATGGATCGGAAAGGCCCGCGGATTGCCGGCTTCGGGAAGATAGAGCGAATAGAACCAGTCCATCGCCACCTTGGTCAGCAGGTGCTTCTCGGCGAAAGTGGCCATTGACCCGTCCTGGCTTTCGTCGGTCGCCGGATAGAGCAGCACCTGGAGCAGCATCGGCGCGGCGGCGGGCCGGTCGATCAGGGCGCGGGCAGTCACAGTCGCCAGGTTGCCCCCAGCGCTGCCGCCGATGGTGACCAGGCCGGTTACCTGCCGGTTCAGTTCCGCCGGACTGGCCGCGAGCCAGCGTGCGACCGCTTCGCAATCGTCGGGCGCTGCCGGAAAGGGATGCTCAGGCGCCTTGCGATAGTGCACCGCCAGCACCGGCAGATCCAGTTCGGCCGAAAGCTCGGTGCACAGCGAATTGTGGGTATCGAGATCGCCGATCACGAACCCGCCACCATGGAAGAACAGGACGACCGGCGAGGGATCGCGATTTTCGCGGACGTCATAGAATCGCACCGGAATGGCGCCCGCCGGGCCGGCGCAGGTGAGGTCCTTGATCACCGCCATCGGGCGCGGGTCTGCTTCGGTCATGGCCTTCAGGCCCAGATAGCCAGCGCGCTGTTCGATCGGATCGAGTCGCTCGGGCGCCGGCAGGCTATTGACCAGCGCGAGGAAGCTTTGGACGTCTTCACGGATCAACGGAGTGGAATCAGGCACGCAGGGACCTCTCTCTTTTGATGGTTTAACCGACAGGTTAAGTCGCGTTTTGCCACTTGACTAGCTGCCTTGGCGCCCGTCTTGATGTACCGGTTGTCCGGCGCGCAGTTTTTCTTGATTGCCGGGCACGCGGGGAGGGGACTAGGGCGCTTCGTGAGGATGAGGCGGACCGGTCCGCCTGATGAGGAATTCGCATGGCAACGCAACTGGCCGATCCCGAAGCAAAGTCCACCGTAGCACCTGAGGCCGTAGTCGTCCGCTTTGCCGGCGATTCGGGTGATGGGATGCAGCTGACCGGTGGGCAGTTCACCCTTTCGAGCGCGCTCGCGGGCAATGACTTCGCCACCTTCCCGGATTTTCCAGCGGAGATCCGCGCGCCGCAGGGCACGCTGTTTGGCGTCTCGGCCTTCCAGATCAACTTCGGTTCGACCAGCATCGACACCGCCGGTGACGCGCCTGACGTGCTGGTGGCGATGAACCCGGCGGCACTGAAGACCAATGTCGGTGCGCTCAAGCCTGGGGGCCTGATCATCGCTGACACCGGTGAGTTCACCAAGCGTAACCTGGAAAAGGCCAAGTACGATGTCAGCCCGCTGGAGGACGGCAGCCTGGCCAAGTGGCAGGTGCTGGCCTTCGACATCTCGGCGCTGACGCTCGAATCGGTCAAGCCGTTCGGGCTCGGCAACAAGGAAGCCCTGCGCTGCAAGAACATGTGGACGCTGGGCCTGGCGCTGTGGATGTTCGACCGCGACCGCGCCCCGCTGATCGACTGGCTCAACGCCAAGTTCGCCAAGAACAAGGTGCTGGCCGATGCCAACATTGCCGCGCTCAATGCCGGTCATGCCTATGGTGAAACGGCTGAACTGGGCGGACACATCAAGAAGCTGCACCTGGGGCCGGTGGCGACGCCGGCCGGGCTCTACCGCACGATCACCGGCGCCGATGCCGTGGCGCTCGGTCTGGTGGCCGGCGCACAGCTGGCGCATCTGCCGATGTTCTTCGGCGGCTATCCGATCACCCCGGCCAGCTCGATCCTCCACGCTCTGGTGCGACTGAAGGAGTTTGGCGTCACCACCTTCCAGGCGGAGGATGAGATTGCCGCGATCTGCGCTGCGATCGGGGCGAGTTATGCCGGGCAGCTGGGTGTCACCTCCAGCTCGGGCCCGGGCATTGCGCTCAAGGGTGAGGCCATGGGCCTGGCGGTAATGACCGAACTGCCGCTGGTGATCGTTAATTCGCAGCGCGGCGGCCCTTCGACGGGTCTCCCGACCAAGACCGAGCAGTCTGACCTCTACCAGGCGGTCTATGGCCGCAATGGCGATGCCCCGATCCCGGTGGTTTCGGCGCGCAGCCCGTCCGATGCGTTCGAATGCGCGATCGAGGCCTGCCGGATTGCCGTGCAGTACATGACCCCGGTGATCCTCCTCACCGATGGTTACATCGCCAATGCGGCCGAGCCTTGGAAGGTGCCCGATCCGGCCAGCTTCGCCGAATTCCCGGTCTCATTCCTGGCCGAGAAGAATGCCGGTGATACGCTGCTGCCTTACAAGCGCGATGCCAAGGGTGCGCGCCCGTGGATCAAGCCGGGCACACCGGGCCTGATGCACCGGATCGGAGGGATCGAGAAGCAGGTCGATACCGGCCACCTCGATTACTCGCCCGCCAACCACCAGGCGATGACCGATGCTCGCAAGGCCAAGGTCGATGGGATCGCCCAATCGATCCCCGATCAGGACGTCTGCCTGGGCAACCCGGGCGGCAAGCTGGCCGTGGTCGGCTGGGGCAGCACCTTTGGCCCGATCCACCAGGCGGTCGGCCGGGCGCGGGCCAAGGGGCTAGACGTTTCGCATATCCACGTCCGCCACATCTGGCCGCTGCCGCAGAACCTTGGCGAACTGCTCAAGGGCTACGACAAGGTGCTGGTGCCCGAAATGAACACCGGCCAGTTCAAGACCGTGCTGCGCGATCAGTTCCTGATCGATGCCCGGCCGCTCACCAAGACCAGCGGCCAGCCATTCACCATTGCTGAGATTGAAGCGGCGATCGAAGGAGCGCTGGCATGAACGCGATCACCCCCATCACGACCACCCTCAAGGATTGGGAGACCGACCAGGAAGTCCGCTGGTGCCCCGGTTGCGGGGACTATGCGATCCTCAAGGCGGTGCAGCGCACCCTGCCGGAACTCGGCGCCGACCCGGCCAACACCGTGTTCGTATCGGGCATCGGCTGCTCCAGCCGCTTTCCCTATTACGTGGAAAGCTATGGTTTCCACACGATCCACGGCCGCGCCCCGGCCTTTGCCACCGGCATCAAGCTGGCCAACCCGCAGCTCGATGTCTGGCTGGTGACGGGTGATGGCGATGGCATGTCGATCGGCGGCAACCACACGATGCACGTGCTGCGCCGCAATCTCGATTGCCAGATCCTGCTGTTCAACAACGAGATCTATGGCCTGACCAAGGGCCAGTACTCACCGACCAGCCGCCAGGGCACGACCAGCCCGACCACGCCGCTCGGCTCGGTCGACCGGCCCGCCAGCCCCTGCGCCTTTGCGCTGGGCGCCGGTGCACGCTTCATCGCCCGCGGCTTCGATGTGTCGAAGGAGCTGCCGAACGTCCTCAAGGCTGCCTACCACCACAAGGGTGCGGCCTTCGTAGAGATCTTCCAGAACTGCATCGTCTACAACAAGGACGTGTTCAACGATTTCGCCGCCCCCAAGGGCGCGGAAGATCGTCAGTTGTGGCTCGCCAATGGCGAACCGATGCTGTTCGCCAAGGGCACGCAGGGCATTGCCCTCGATACCGAGAAGCTGACGCTCAAGGTCGTTGATGTGGTCGATGGTGACTGGCAGGCGGCGGGCGTGATTGTCCACGATGTCACCAACCGCTCGATCGCGCACATGCTGGTCGAGATGCCGTTCGGTCCGTTCCCGATGGCGCTCGGCGTGCTCTACGACGATCCGCGGCCGACCTTTGAGGCGGCCGTCATGGCCGAGCGTGAGAAGGCTGCAGCCGGCAAGGAACCCAACCTCGCCAAGTTGCTCGCCAAGGGCCAGACCTGGACCGTGACCGAGGGCGGGCCGGAGCTGTAAGCCTGGCCTGGCCCGCGCCAGCGTGGACAATCTAACCCATTCCCTGATCGGCGCACTGCTCGGCCAGGCCGGGCTCAAGCGCCGGACGGGCCTCGCCATGCCGGCGCTGATCATCGGGGCGAATATCCCCGATGTCGATGCGGCCTGTTTCTTCTGGCTGGAAGGCACCGAGCATCTGGGTTTCCGGCGCGGTATCACGCACGGCCCGCCGGCGATGGTACTGCTGCCGCTGCTCCTGGCGGGCCTGCTGTGGGGGTATGACCGCTGGCAGACGCAGCGTGGCACGCGGCCCGAGGGCCGCCTGCCGGTCAGTATCAAATGGCTCTACCTGCTCAGCCTGATCGGTACGCTCAGCCACCCGCTGTTCGACTGGTTCAATGTCTATGGCATTCGCCTGCTGGAGCCGTTCTCCAGCCAGTGGTTCTATGGCGACACGCTGTTTATAATCGATGTCTGGTTGTGGGCTTTGCTCGCCTGCGGTGTCTGGTTCTCGCTGCGGCGGGAAAAGCAGGGCGGCGCCTGGATGCAACCGGCGCGCACGACGATCGGCCTCATGGCGCTGTACATCGGACTGAACGGTCAACTGACGGCTCAGGCCGAGGGTGTCGGCCACTGGATGGGCTTAGTGAAATTTGCACCGCTGCCTCCGCCACCTGCGCCGGCCAACGATGATCGACCTGGGCTGCGATATATCCCGAAGATCATCGCAAGTCCGATGCCGATCTTCTTCTGGCAGAGAGAAGTGCTGTTTGGCCGGGGTGGCCTGTGGTTTGCTCGAACCTGCCGTTCCGGTGACGATTGTTCCGCACGACCGCTTTCGGATGCGTTCTGCGTAATGCCCGATCTGGAGGTGCGCCGCCGATCCGAGCCTGGTCTGGACGCCTTCCTGTTCTGGTCCCGCGCCCCCTTTGCCGAACGGGCAGCCGACGGCTCAGTGATCCTGCGCGATGCGCGGTTCTATGATCCGCGGGCGCGGGATCGGTTTTCCGTGGCGCTGCCGCAAGTGAAGTGCGTGCCGCTGCCCGCGGGATAAATTAGGTCCAAAGGCCAGCTTGATGGCCTCGGCTTGACCGGGAAACGACAGGTCATGACTGCGCCGATCATCGTCTGGCTGCGCCGTGACCTGCGCCTGGCAGACCAGCCCGCATTCCGGGCTGCGGCTGCGCGCGGGCCGGTGATTCCGGTCTATGTGCTCGATGACGAATCGCCACGGTACCGCCGGATGGGGGCAGCCTCGCGCTGGTGGCTGCATCATTCGCTGGCAAGCCTTGCCGCCGACCTGGAGCAGGCGGGTTCGCGGCTGATCGTGCGCCGGGGCCGGAGCGAGAACGTTCTCTCGGCCATAGCGGTGGAGAGCGGCGCGCATGAGGTCCATGCGCTGCACCATGTCGAACCGTGGTGGCGCAATGCCGAGCGGGCGGTGAGCAAGGCTCTCGACCTCCATTTGCACCACGGCCTTTACCTTGCTCCGCCCGGCTCGGTGCTGACGGGCGGCGGGACGCCGTTCAAGATTTACACCCCGTTTTGGCGCGCCTTGCAGGAACGGATGCCGCCAGCGCCGCCATTGCCTGCGCCGAAGCTGACGGCGCCCTATCGCTGGCCCAACAGCGAGCGGCTTGAAGATTGGCAGCTGCTCCCGACACACCCGGACTGGGCCGGCGGGATGCGCGCCGAATGGACGCCGGGCGAGGGCGGAGCGGCCGAGCGTCTGGAGACCTTCACCCGCCGCGCTGCCAAATATGCAGAGCGCCGCAACTTGCCGTCGATGCTCGGCACTTCGCGCCTGTCCCCGCACCTCCACTTTGGCGAGGTTTCACCCGCTCAGGTCTGGCACGGCGTTTCAGCTGCCGGCGGGTCGGTCGCAACCTTCCTGGGCGAACTTGGTTGGCGTGACTATGCCGCCAACGTGATCCACCAGTTCCCGGACTATGCCGCGCGCTCCTACAAGGAAGAGTTCGAGCACCTGCCCTGGCGCACCGGGCCAGAGGCCGAGGCAGACCTAATGGCCTGGCAGCAGGGCCGCACCGGTTATCCGATCGTCGATGCCGGAATGCGCGAGCTGTGGGCAACCGGGTGGATGCACAACCGCGTGCGGATGATCGTTGCCAGCTTCCTGATCAAGCATCTGCTGATCGACTGGCGGCGCGGCGAGGAATGGTTCTGGGATACCCTGGTCGATGCCGATCACGCCCAGAACGCAGTCAACTGGCAGTGGAGCGCCGGGTCGGGCGTTGACGCCAACATGTTCGTGCGGATCATGGCCCCGCTGACGCAAAGCCCGAAGTTCGATGCCGCCGGCTATATCCGCCACTGGGTGCCCGAACTGGCCGGGCTGGGCGATGCCGAGATCCATGATCCCGGCTTGCTGCGCCCGCGCGGCTACCCGGCCAAGATCGTGGAGCATGTCGAGGGGCGAGCCCGGGCGCTGACGGCTCATGCCGCGATGAAAGCAGTTTGATCGCAGAGCGGTGAACTTGCCCGCCATTCCTTTGACCTCGGTCAAAGCGGGCCATTCGTGCTACAGTTAGGTCAGCAAATGGGACGCGACTAGCTTGACAGCGGTCCAAGCCCGTGAAAAGTTGTCCGGACAAATTTGGCGAGCATCGCCGGATTGGAGAGTGGTCATGAGTGCCGAACTGCCGCCCCCTTACACCGCGCTGACCAAGCACCCGATGCTGGCGCGCACCAACCACGATGAATCCGCACGGTTCAATTTCCTGACCCACCTCAACCGCTATCTCTCGGGTACGCTGGGGCCGGGCAACAAGCTGGCCTATGAAAAGCGCGTGCTGCCTGGCTTCCGCGCCGAGCACGGCCGCGATCCCGAGCATCGCTATGAAATCCGCGACTGGATGAACCAGGATCCGTTCCACCGGATGTGGTCGGCGCTGAAGCGTAATTCGATGGAAATGCGCCAGCAGAATGGCCGCTCGACCGTGCTGCGCCAGCTTGACGAGCTCGATGCCCAGGCCCGCCAGTTCAACGAGCATTCCGGCCAGCTAGAACTCGATCCGAAGATCCAGCAGCCGATCTACCAGACCGCGGTCGACATTCACTGCCAGCCGGGAGGCTATCACGGCGAGGAGCGGCCGGGCGACGTTTCGGCCGGGGCCAATTACGATGTCGGTATCTTCGCCACGACCGGCGGCGCGCTGGGCGGGCTGAACGATGGCGGCGGCCAGGCAGTCGTGAACTGGATCAAGAAGGAGCGGCCCGAATGGCAGCCGCGCCGGATCCTCGATGTCGGCTGCACGGTTGGCCACAATGCCGTGCCGATTGCCGCCGCCTATCCCGATGCCGAAGTGATCGCGATCGACACCGCCGGACCGTCGCTGCGCTATGGCGCGGCGCGCGCAGCTGGTCTTGGCGTCAAGAACATCAAGTTCGTCCAGGCCAGCGGCGAGGATCTTTCGCGCTATCCCGACGGCTATTTCGACTGGGTGCAGACCACCATGTTCCTGCACGAGCTCTCGGCGGAATCGATGCCGCGGCTGCTGGCGGAATGTAACCGCGTGCTCGCCCCCGGCGGGCTGATCCTGCATGTAGAACAGCCGCAGTACTCGCCGGAAATGCCGCTGTTTGAGCAGTTCATGCGCGACTGGGACGCCTTCAACAACAACGAGCCGTTCTGGTCAGCCATGCACGGTGTGGACCTCAAGGACGTGATGGCCAATGCCGGCTTCAGCAAGTCCGACCAGTTCGTGGTCGGGGTGCGGGCGGTGGTCGATCGTTCCATCTTCCCGGCCGCCGAAAGCGAAGAGCAGGAAGACTATGGCCGCGCTGCGGTCTGGAACGCCTATGGCGCCTGGAAGCCGATCGCGAAGGAGCTGGCAGCATGACCGAGGGGATCGACTGGATCGCCCGCGCCGGGGCCAAGCCCAAAGGCCGCCGCCCGGACTTCTTCGAGGATTCGGCGGTTGATCGGCTGCTGTCGCTGACCATGGCCGTGGTGGGTGAAGTGGCGGTGCTGCGCGAAAGGCTCGACACGGTTGAGCGCCTGCTTGACGCGAAGGGCACGATCAGCCGCGCCGATATCGAGGCCTATCAGCCCGATGGCACTGCTGGCGCGGAGCGCGGCGAGCTGACCCGCGCCTATATCGCCCGGGTGATGCGCGGCTTCCAGCAGGAGGTTGAGGCGCTCGAGAACCCGGATCCGCCGATCATGGACTGGGTGGAAAAGTTCTCGAAGTAACGCGCGACCGCCAGCGGCGGCGATAAGGGGGGAAAGCAAATGGAAGAAGTGCTGGTGCTGCGCTGGCTGCACATCATCGCCATGGTCTATTGGCTTGGCGGCGAATGGGGTGTGTTCCAGACGAGCTACAACGTCATCAACCGCAACCTCTCGCTCGAAGAGCGGCGGCGGCACATGGAAACGGCCTATCGCATCGATATCCTGGCGCGGACCGGGATCATCACCCTGCTGCCGCTGGGGCTGCACATGGGCAACATCTATGGCTTGCAGCCCTATGGCGGTTCGTTCCTGACCGGGATGTGGATCTTCGTTGCGCTGTGGCTGGGGCTGTGCTGGGCCGCATTCTTCCAGCGCGAGACCGATCTTGGCATCAAGCTGACCAAGCTGGACGAAATGGTGCGCTGGGTGCTGATCCCCACGATCTTCGTGGTCGGCATTTCCTCGCTGATGGGCAATGGCCCCTTCGTCGCGGACGAAGGGATGCGCTGGTATGCCTGGAAGTTCACACTCTACGGCTTTGCGCTGTGCATTGGCCTGGGTCTGCGCTGGATCATGCGCGCCTGGACCACCCGCTTCCGTCAGCTGGCCGAAGGGCCGAACCCCGCCGCCGAAGCCGCGCTTGAGCGCGAGATCGGTTGGGGCCGGATGCTGGCCTATATCTACTGGATCACCATTTCGGGGATCTGCTTCCTGGGGACGGTCAAGCCGCTCTGAGGAAGCAAGAGAGAGATGCGTCACCCCGGACTTGATCCGGGGTCCCGCTTGTGTTCGTCGGCAAGAAAGCGGGACCCCGGGTCAAGCCCGGGGTGACGGCCAATCCAGACTACTTCAGGATCTGGTTCATCTCGATCAGGATCCCGTCGGGATCGAAGAAGTTGCAGCCCATCACCCGGATGTCAGGCCCACCATTGCGGCCGGGATAGACCTGCAGGCGCGGTTCGGCAGTGAAGGTTACGCCTGGCACCGCCTTGGCCGCCTTGCAACGGCCTTCGACATCATCGGTGTTCATCACGATCACCACACCGCCTGGACCCATCCGGGTAGGATAGGGGGCGGCCGGCAGCTTCGGCTCGATCCACTGCATCAGCCCGATCCAGCCGACCCAGCCATCGTTGGCATTGAGCAGCACCAGCCGCGCCTTGGCCCCCGGCGGGCCGGCGGGCAGGGCAACGCCGCTGGTTTCGACCACGGTATCGTAATTGACCTTCATGCCCACGACGTCGCGGTAGAGCTTGAGGCTGGCCTCCATGTCACGGACGATCAGCGTGGTGCGCCTGACATCGGTTGGCACCCGCTCGGTCGGAGCAGTCACGCCGGGGGCGGTCGGCTTGTCCTGGGCCTGGGCGCAGGCGGCCGTGGTCAGGGCCAGCAGGGGCAGGGCGAAGCGCATCATTGGCTCTCCTCAACAGCACCGGAATCGATCAGGCTGGCGATCCGCTCAGCGGAATAGCCCAGGTCGGCCAGCACGGCGCGCGCGTCCGCGCCGGGCTTGGGCAGGGCGCTTGGCGCGCCGGGGCGCTTGCCGTCCATCTCCAGCGGAATGGTCGGCAGCTTTGTCTCCGCGCCGGTATCGAGCGTCACCGGCTCCATTCCCCCGGCATTGAGGTGGGGATCGTCGAACAGCTCCTCGGGCTTGCCGATCGGGGCGAAGGGCATGCCGGTGCCATCCAGCTTGGCGATCACTTCGGCGCGGGTCATCTGGCCGACCAGTTCGCGGATGCGCGGTAGAATGCGATCACGCGCCAGGACGCGCTGGTTGTTGGCGCGGATGGTCTCGTCGGCCCACAGGTCATTCAGCCCGAACAGCGCGCAGAACTTCTCCCACAGCGCATCGGTGACGACGCCGATGAATACCGGATCGTCCTGCGTCTCGAACACGTCGTAGATCGCCCAGGCCGAGACTCGCGCCGGCATCGGGGCGGCGGGTTTGCCGGTCACCGCGAACTGCGCCATGTGCTGGCCGACGAGGTAGGCCGTGGTCTCGAACAGGCTGGCCACCACCTTCTGCCCGCGCCCGGTGCGGTGGCGTTCCTCCAGCGCGGCGAGAATGCCGATCACCCCGAACATCCCGCCGGTCACGTCGATCACGCTGGCCCCGGCGCGCAAGGGGCGTCCCGGCGGCCCGGTCATGTAGGCGAGGCCGCCCATCATCTGTGCAACCTCGTCCAGCGCAGTCCGCTGTTCATAGGGGCCTGGCAGGAAACCCTTTTCCGAGCAATAGATCAGCCGCGGGTTGGTGCTGTCGAGGCTGTCATAGTCCAGCCCCAAGCGATCGAGCGCACCGGGGCGGAAGTTCTCGACCAGCACGTCGGCCTGGCTGCAGAGATCCTTGGCCACGGCAAGGCCATCGGCGGATTTGAGATCGAGGCAGATCGACTGCTTGCCGCGGTTGTACATCGGGAAATAGCCCGCACCCGAGCCAAGCAGCCGCCGGGTCTGATCGCCGCCCAGCGGTTCGACCCTTATGACCTCCGCGCCCAGGCCGGCCAGGATATGACCGACCGTCGGCCCCATCACCATGTGGGTAAACTCGACCACCTTGATCCCGGCAAGAGGAGTGGGTGCGCTCATGTCTCGGTCTCCTTGGGGGCGATCCTTTCGTTGTAATCGAGCATCGGCCCGGCATCGGGCGTGAAGCCATAGAGCGGCTCACCGGGGAGAGCCTCGGCGAGGATCTGGCGGACCTCAAGCAGCTTGCCGAGGTCGATCCCGGTCTTGAATCCCATCGCATTGAGCATCAGCACCAGGTCCTCGGTCACCAGATTACCCGAAGCGCCGGGGGCATAGGGGCAGCCACCCAGACCGCCGAGCGAGGCATCGAGCGTGGTGATCCCTTCCTCCAGCCCGGCCAGCGCATTGGCGAGGCCCAGGCCACGGGTGTTATGGAGGTGGAGCGTGGTGAGCTTGTCGCCCACCGCGCCCCGCACCTTGCGGATCAGCCGCTTTACCTGTGCCGGGTCGGCATACCCCGTCGTGTCGGACAGGCTGAACTCCTGCGCTCCAGCCTCGGCAGCGGCGGCGGCCAGGCGGACGACCTGCTCCTCGCTGACGGCACCCTCGATCGTGCAGCCGAACGCGGTCGACAGGCCAACGGCGAAGTGGACGCCAGCCGCCTGCGCAATCTGCGCCACTTCGGTGATCTCGGCCAGCATCGCCGGGTGATCCTTGCGGACATTGCGCAGCGAATGGGTCTCGCTCATCGAGAAGGGGATCGACATCGCGTGAACCCCGGCCTCGACCGCCCGCGCCGCCCCCTTGGCATTGGGCACCAGCGCGACGACATTGAGGCCCGGAATGGTTCGCGCAAAGGCAACCAGCTCCGCCGTATCCGCCATCTGCGGCAGCAGGCTTGGCGGGACGAAGGAGCCGACCTCGATCTCCTTCACGCCCGCCGCTGCCTCGGCCGCGATCCAGGCCTTCTTGGCTTCGAGCGGCATGACCCGGTCAATCGACTGGAGCCCATCGCGCGGGCCGACTTCGGAGACGAGGATTTCGGTCATGCGCGCTTCTCCAGATAGACCCACGGCCGCGCGGCGCGATCCGCCTTGGTCCAGGCGGCGATGGCTTCGCGGTGCTTGAGCGTCAGGTCGATCGCATCGAGGCCTTCGAGCAGCATGGCCTTGGCTTCGTCGTCGATCACGAAATGCCAGGTTTTGCCGCTGGCCGCGACGGTTTGCGCCGCCAGGTCGACCATTACCATTTCCCATTGCAATTCGCGCACAACCTCTTCCGGCAGTTCGACCGGCAACAGGCCGTTGCGGATACAATTGCTCTTGAAGATCGGGGCGAAACTGGGGGCAATGATTGCCTCGATCCCGAACTCGGCTAGCGCCCAGACGGCGTGTTCGCGGCTCGATCCGCAGCCGAAGTTCTTGCCGCCCAGCAGCAGCCGCGTGCCGATCGCATCGCGCTGGTTGAGCACGAAGGAGGGATCAGTGATGCGCTTGTCGGCATCGGTATAGCGCCAGGGTGCGAACAGGCCGCCCGCCAGGCCGGTGCGCCCGGTGCTGCGCATTTCGCGGCTGGGGATGATCGTATCGGTGTCGATATTGTCGATCAGCAGCGGCACGGCGGGACTGGTGATGGAGGAGACCGGCTTCATGACGCCACCACCTTGCGCGGGTCGGCAATCACGCCCGCCAGCGCCGAGGCTGCGACCACTTCCGGGCTGGCGATATGGGTGCGGATGCCGGGGCCTTGGCGGCCTTCGAAGTTGCGGTTGGTGCTGCTGATCGTCCGGCTGCCGGGCTCGAACCCTTCGCCGCCGGCGTAGAAGCACAGCGAGCAGCCTGAATTGCGCCATTCGAACCCGGCGGCGGTGAAGATCTGGTCCAGCCCCTCGGCCTCGGCCGCGCGCTTGACCGCCATCGATCCGGGCACGACCAGTGCCTTTCGGATCGAGGGTGCGATGTGCTTGCCCTTAAGCAACGCAGCAGCGCGGCGCAGGTCGGACAGGCGGCTGTTGGTGCAAGACCCGATGAAAGCCGCGTCGATCGGGGTGCCGGCAATCAGCTGGCCGGCGTCGAGACCGATATACTCGTGGACCCGCGGCGGTCCCTGGGGAATGCGGGCGTCGATGGCGATCGCCTGTTCGGGGCTGGTGCCCCACGAGACCATCGGGGCAAGGCTCGATGCATCGATCTCGATCTCGCGGTCGAACCGGGCATCGGGATCGCTGACAAGGCTCGACCAATAGGGCTCGTCGAAGCTGGCGGGCGCATAGGGCCGTCCCGCCAAGTAGGCGAAGGTCACGGCATCGGGTGCGATGATCCCGGTCATGGCGGCAAACTCGGTCGCCATGTTGCACAGGGTCATGCGCCCTTCCATGTCGAGGCTGCGTACGGCCTCGCCAGCGAATTCCACCACATGTCCGGCCCCGCCGCCCGCCCCGTGGCGAGCGATCAGGGCGAGCGCCATGTCCTTGGCCGTGACGCCGGGTGGCAAGGCTCCAGTAAAGGTCACCCGCATGGTGCCGGGCCGGGCGAGCCGCAGCACGCCTGTTGCCATGGCATGCTCGGCCTCGCTCGAGCCGATCCCCCAAGCGAGCGCGCCGAACGCCCCTTGCGTGCAGGTATGGCTGTCCGGCGCGACCAGCGTCACGCCGGGCAGGACGATCCCCTGCTCGGGCGAGACGACATGGACAATGCCCTGATCCCGGTCGGTTACGTCAAACAGCGTGATCCCGGCAGCCAGCGCTGCCTCACGGGTTTCGGTGATGAAGGCCTGTCCGCCGGGCATCAGCGTCTGGTCGCCCCGGCCCAGACGCGTGTCGACGATGTGGTCCATCACCGCGAAAACCCGTGCCGGATCGTGGACCGGCCGGCCGGCGGCGGCCATCGACTTGAGCGCGGCGGCGCCGGTCCGTTCGTGCAGGAAGATCCGGTCGATCGCGATCAGGGCTGCCCCGCCGGCGGTCTCGGCCACCCGGTGCGCGTCCCAGATCTTGTCGAACAGTGTCCGGCCCATTGCCCGATCCTAGCCCCCAAAACTCCGCCAGTCGCGCGTTACCAGCTTTTCCTGGATCGCGGTGCGGGTTTCGAGCAGGCCGTTCCTGATCCAGTGCCAGGTGCGGCAGCGGTTCAGGCCATCGTCGGATAGCTGGATCATCTCGTAGAGGTAGAGCGAGGGATCGCCCTGGCGCTGCCAGTAGAGCATAACGGTGCGGTTGTATTCGTCGAGCGGGACCTCCGCGGCCCAGCCCTTGATCAGCTCGTTGTCCCACCAGATCCGGCCATCGCGGTATTCGGCCGGAAACTCGCGCACTTCGGTGCGGCCATCGGCCCAGGTGTAATGGTTGGTCTGGTGGTAGGGGTAGGGGCCGTCATCGGGAAAGCGGCACAGCAGCCGGCTGGCATGCTCGTCGACCTTCGCGTTGGCGGCGTTGAAGTAGGAGTAGGTGCCTTCCCAGACGCCTTCGTGGCGGGCGAGGAGCGGCATGGCTTCACGGATATTCGTCATGGGGAGGGACTTATCCTTTGTTCTGGAGGGCGATGGCGAATTGGCGAGCGGCACTGGCGCGGACCAGCGCGCGGCACTCGGTGGCGAGGCGTTCGAGCGCGATGTCGTCCGGTGCGAAGGGGATCGCGTGGGCGGCATTGCCTTCGTACCATGGCGCGAAGAAGTGCCGGGCGCGGGCAATCGCCCAGGCGCGGGTCAGATAGGCGCCGAAGCGGTTGGGGGTGAAATCGGGGAACAGGCGGGCTGGATCGCCCAGGGGGACGGGCGGCAGGGCGACGGCGCTGACACCCAGGGCTGCGCGTGCCGCTTCGATCACTTCGGCCCAGCGCGCCCAGTCAGTGGGAGCCTCGCCTGCCCAAGGGCTCGACAGGCCGTGGCCGGGCAGGTCGATGGCCGTGCCGCTAATCGCCAGACAGTCGAGCGCTTCGCCAGGACCGTGGACCTGCAACATATCCTGCGCGCCCGTTTCGGCCCGGCGCCAGTGGAGCTGGCCGGTGAAGGACGGGGTGCTGACGGTAATGAAGCCCTGATAGCTATCGGCCTTTGGCTCGACGCTGGGGCCGGTCGGCAGGGTTTGGAGGAACTCCAGGCTGGCGGCGGTCTGGTCGTCCGGCGTGCGAACCTTGCGGGCTGACCAGCTCGCCGGCATTGCGCCTAGCCGGTCGATATGGGCCTGCATCGGATCGCCATCATAGGCGGTGATCAGGACCGGGGCGGTGACGCTATCCGGCGAGGGGATGTCGCGCGGCGCTGCCAGCACGGCGGCATAGCCGTGGCGGAAGCTGTCCCCGGCGTCGAGGATCTCCATGATGATGTCATGGACCCGCGTCGGATCATCGTGCGCATTGCGCATCCGGGTTTCGTTGCGGGCATCGTACCAGGGGAAGAACCAGGCCTGTTCCAGAATCCGGTTCCAGGCCCAGACCAGGTGCTCGCCATAGGGCAGGGGCAGGAAGGGCGGGGTGTAATTGGCGCCAAAGGCCGCCTTCTCGGCCTCGGTCCAGACGCCATAACCGCCGGCCGCGATCCCGCTGAACCGTTCCGGATGGCGCTTCAGCGCGGTGATCAGGATGATTGCGCCCGAATGGAAGCCATAGGCGGGGACCTGCTCCAGCCCCAGTGCGGCGATGAACTCGACGATCGCATCGGCATAATCATTGATGTCGGGGCTGGCCTTGGCGAGTGGTTCGGATTGGCCGAAGCCGGGTGTGTCCGGGGCAATGCAGGTGAAATGCGCGCCCCAGCGCTGCATCAGTTCCTCATATTCGCCGCCCGAGCGCGGGCTCTGATGAACCAGGAGCAGGACCGGCCCTGTGCCCGCCCTGCGATAATGCACACGGCGCTTGCTCGCTCCGCTGCCCAGCGTCAGGTAGTGGCGGGTGATCGCTGCGGTCATGGCAAGTTGTCCGGACAAATTGTGCTCGACAAGGCCATAGTGCGGCGGCAAAGTCAGCGCAAGCGAAGGAGACGCGATTAATGAGTCTGATCGGTACGCGGATGGTGAGCGACGGCAGAACCGCCCGCCAGATCTTCGAAGAGGTGATGGCCAACCCGGCGCGCAAGAAATTCGGGTTTGGCAGCAAGCTCGCGATCGTGAACGTCGATTTCCAGCAGGCCTATACCGCGATCGACAAGTTCGCGACCGCCTATGAAACGGATCCGCGCCAGATCGAATATGCCAACACGATCAGCCGCCTTGCGCGCGAAAGGGGCATGCCGGTGATCTGGACCCGCGTGGCCTACAAGGGCGATGCTGGCGACGCCGGGGTCTGGGGCACGCGCACCGATACGCCGGATTCGCTCCAGAACATCAAGTATGACAGCGAGCGCCACCAATACGATCCGCGGGTCGAGATCGGGCCGGATGACCTGCAGTATACCAAGCGCATGCCATCAGCCTTCTTCGAAACGCAGCTGGCGAGCTACCTGGTCTGGCACAAGGTCGATACGGTGGTGGTGACCGGGGGTTCGACTTCCGGCTGCGTCCGCGCCACGGCGGTTGACGCGCTGAGCCACGGCTATCGCACGATCGTGCCGATCGAGACCTGTGCCGACAAGCACGAGTCCTATCACTTCGCCAACCTCACCGACCTGCAACTGAAATACGCCGATGTCGAACCGGTCCAGGCCGTGATCGACTGGCTGGAGGCGCGGTAATGCAGGAAGGCGCGGGTGATCCGCAGCTATACGACTACGCCCCCTATCGTGGCCGCAAGAAGGTGGTCTGGCCGGGCGGGAAAACCGTCGCGGTCTGGGTGGCGCCCAACCTCGAATACTACGAGATTGATCCGCCGGCCCACCCCAAGCGCAAGGCTTGGGCCCGGCCGCATCCGGACGTGGTCGGCTATTCCCACCGCGACCATTCCAACCGGGTCAGTCACTGGCGCATGGCCGAGGTGATGAGCAAGCACGGCTTCCCCGGTTCGGTCAGCCTGTCGGTCGCGCTGTGCCAGCATCACCCGGAAGTGGTGGCGGATGGGGTTGAGCGCGGCTGGGAGTTCTTCAGCCACGGGATTTATAATACCCGCTATGCCTATGAAATGTCGGAAGATCAGGAGCGCGCAATCATTGCGGACTCAATCCGCACCGTGCGCAATGCGACAGGGCAGACGATCCGCGGCTGGCTCGCCCCGGCGCTGACCCATACCCCGCGCACGCTCGACCTGATTGCCGAGATGGGGCTCGATTACACCTGCGATCTCTATCACGATGACCAGGTGCAAGAGGTGAAGGTCCGGACTGGCCGCCTCGCCTCGATCCCCTACAGCCTTGAGGTCAACGACCACTACGGCTTCTTCGTCTACAACATGTCGGGCCGCGAATATGCCGATACGCTGATCCGCCAGTTCGAGCGGCTGGCGGCCGAGGGCGAGCAGTCGGGCACGGTGATGTGCATCCCCTTGCACGCTTACCTGATCGGCCAGCCGCACCGGATCGGCCCGTTCGAGGAAGCGCTGCGCCATATCGCCGCCGATGGCCGCGCCTGGATTGCGCGGTCGGGTGAAATTGTCGACGCGTGGAGGGCGCAGCAATGAGCCTCGATCCCGCCTATCTCGAATATCCCAAGCGTCGCCATGGCTATGACCATGAGCTCTATCCATGGTCAGCGCTGCATCAGCGGCCGCCAGTCAAGTGGCCGCAGGGCTCGGTCGCGGTCTGGGTCTGTGTCAGCCTGGAATGGTTCCCGATTGTCCCGGGTGGGGCCTTTGCCGCACCGGGGCATATGCAGACGGCCTATCCCGATTACCGCCACTATACTGCGCGCGACTATGGCAACCGGGTCGGCGCCTGGCGTTTCCTTGATGCCCTGGCCAAGGCGGGAGCCCAGGCTAGCTTTGCCACCAACGCCGCAGTGGCCGAACGCTATCCGGAACTGGTCCGCGCCGTGCTGGATGGCGGGCACGAACTGATTGCCCATTCGACCGACATGAATGGCACGATCGATTCCTCGCTGGCCCAGAATACAGAGCGGGACCTGATCAACGCGGCCATGCACCGGATCACCACGGCCAGCGGTGTCAGGCCCGCAGGGTGGCTTTCGATCGCGCGATCGCAAAGCTTCAATACCGTGAATCTGCTGAAAGATGCCGGTTTAACCTATTGTTGTGACTGGGTGAATGATGAGATGCCCTATCGCTTCAACAATGGCCTGATCAACCTGCCGCTCAACCACGAACTGTCCGACCGGACGATCATCGCGGTCCAGCAGCAGTCGGCGGATAGCTGGGCGCAGAGCCTGGAGGATGCCTTTGACTGGCTGGCGGCGGAAGCGGCCGCGACCGGATCGGGGCGGATGCTGCCGATCCATGCCACGCCCTACATCATGGGCCTGCCCTATCGCATCGCCGCCTTTGAGCGCCTGCTCGAACGGCTTGCCCAGCGCAGCGAATGCTGGTTCGCGCGGGGGGATCAGATCGTCTCCAGCTGGGAGGCCCAGCAATGAGCAACCGCGCAGAGCTCGCCCGGGCGATGCCCGCCATGCTCCGCCACGAAGGCTGGTGGAACGGCTGGTATCGCCACTTCGACGGCGACGGCAAGATGATCGATGCGCATCGGGTGAAGACCTGGTGCGAGTTTCCAGACGCGGGCGAGTGGCATTACATCCAGCACAACTGGCTGGAATGGGACGATGGCCGCACGGCGACCTATGAGTTCGGCGGGCGGCTGGAAGGCGATAACCTGGTCTGGCAGACCGACCGCTTCAGCGGTTACGGCTGGCAGACCCATGAAGACGTGCTGATGTTGCGGCTGGAGCGGCAGGACGTGCCCGATGCCTATTACATCGAGATGATCGCCATCGCTGCGGACGGCCAGACCCGCTCGCGCACCTGGGAATGGTTCCACCATGGCCGGCCGTGGAAGTGGACGCTTTGTAACGAGGAATGGCTGGGGAACGAGGAGAAGACCGGGTGATCACGGCGCTCCTGCTTCTGGCCCAGGCGGTCGATCCGGCGGTGACCAAGGCCAAGCCGCTCGAAGTCCCGCGCGCTGCCGCGCCGTCCTCGAGCACCTGCGACCAGCCAGTGATCATGGTCGTGGCCGGACCCACCACGGACCGCGCGCGGATGCTGGCCTATGGCAGGGCCATCGCCGAAAGCCGGCTCTACCAGCAGCTTGGCGGCTATTACGTCAACGCTCCGCAGGCCGTGGCGCAATTCGAGGGCAGCCCGCCGGCTGGCTATACCACGCTGATGGTCCGCTTCCCCTGCCTGGAGAACGCCCGCGCCTTCTGGAACAGCGAGGTGTACCAGAAGCAGATCCTGCCGCTGCGGCAAAACCCTTCGGCGGGGGACTATTTTGTGACAGTTTACCCCGAAGCCCCCTTGCGCGATGATCTAGTCGGCAAGGTGGGCGACAATGGCTATCGCGCCGAATTCAATGCCGCCGCCGTGCCCCAGGTCAAAGGAACCGGACAATGACGCTTGCGCTCAAACACCCGATGAACCCGGACAAGACGCCCGAGGAACTGGCCCGGGGCCGGTTCGTTTCAGGCATCCGCAGTCTGATCCTCAACGATCTGGCCGGCGATCTGAAGACAGCCTACGACAAGCGCGCCGCCCCGGCCTTCAAGAAGCGCGAAGCGCGCGAACCGGCCTCCAGCCGTGATGCCCACATGGCGCTGCGCGGCGATCCGGCCTTCAACATCTATTCGGCGATGCGGGTCCAGGCGCAGAAGATGGTCTGGGCGAGCGTGGGCGAAAGCGTCGCGCGTGAGAGCGACAAGCTGGCCGCCGAGGCCGCCAAGGTTTCCAACCAGCCGGGCAGTGTCACGCTCAATCCGGACCTTGCGGTGCCGCGCAATGTCTCGGCGATTGATGTCCACCTGATGCCCGGCAGCTATGTGCGCGGGGAGGACAGCCTGGAAGCCGGCGCGATCTATGACCGCGGGCTGGCCGTCTTCTCGATGGGTCTGATGGGCGCGAACCTCGATGATATCGGACTGTCGATGGCGAAGTACATTGCGCTGCGCTACCCCGAATTCCGGCCGCAGCGGATCCTCGATACCGGCTGCACCATCGGCCACAATACGCTCCCCTGGAAGCAGACCTATCCGGAGGCTGAAGTCATCGCCATCGACGCCGCACCGGGTGGTTTGGTCTATGGCTCGGCCCGCGCCAAGATGCAGGGCCAGGAAGTGCACTTCCTGCAGATGTGCGCTGACAGCCTCGATTTTCCCGATGCCAGCTTTGACATGGTGTGGAGCTCTATGTTTCTGCACGAGCTTTCAAAGAAGACCCGCGCCGCTGCCTTTGCCGAGGCCTACCGCGTGCTCAAGCCCGGCGGGCTGATGCTGCACATGGAACTGCCGCCGAATGGCGAGATGAGCGCCTTTGACGGCTTCTACCTCGATTGGGACAGCTACTATAACGAGGAGCCGTTCTACAAAGGCTACCGCGACGAAAACCCGCCGGAGCTCTGCGCCAGGGCCGGGTTTGCGCCGGAGAACTACTTCCAGTTCGTGGTGCCCTCGGTTGGCATCTACGGCGAGCAGGCGATTGCCGACATGGTCGCCAGCGACCAGGCCGAGGCAGTAGGGCAGGCCACCACCGGGCGGCTGGCCGAAGGGGTGATGTGGTTCGGCTATGGAGCGTGGAAGCAGTGAAGGACGATCTGCGCCCCGAAGACGCCCCGACCGAAATCTATGACGCGCTGGGCCGCGCGCGGTTCTTTGCCGATCCGGGGATGGACCGCTTCGTCGCGGTGGTGATGAACCTGGCCCAGGAAGTCTGGGTCCAGGAAGAACGGATCCTCGCGCTGGAAGAGGACAAGGGGGCCGCCCCGGCGGACCGCGAGGCCAAGCTCAAAGCCTTTATCGACCGCGTGTTCGAGCCGGTGCGCGGGGCCTAAACCCCCGCTTCAACCGGGTTGAAGCCCATGACGGCCTCGTTCGAAAGCGGCGCGGTTGAGGGCACGAAGGTATCGGGATCGATCGCCTGGGTTACCTCGCCCTGCCGCTTCGACATGGCATGGAGCAGTTCGGTGCGCGGGCGTCGGGCGGATTCATAGCGGGCCAGGGCAGGTTCGACTTCGGGCTCCAGTTGCAGCGCGCGGGCCAGGGCCCAGCCATCCTCGATCGCCATGGCGGCGCCAGCGCCCAGGAAGGGCAGCATGGCATGAGCCGCATCGCCCAGCAGCGTCGCGTGACCGACCGACCAGCGCGGCAATTGGGAGCGGTCGTAAAGCCCCCATTTGATGATTGGTCCGGCCTGCTCGATCAGGCCGAGCACGTCGGGATGCCAGCCGGCAAAGGCGCGCGCCACCTCGTCGCGGCTGGCGCTGATCGACCAGCCTTCGCCGACCACTTCGTCGGTCTCGACCAGCCCGGCGCAATTGACCACCTTGCCCCCGGCCATGGTGTAGCGGTTGAAGGTGCGTTTCGGGCCGATGAAGATCGCGCTGCGACCCTGCGCCATGAAGGGCTCGGCCTGCTCGGCCGGGACGAGGAAGCGATAGGCCAGGTGGTTGGTATAGCGTGGCTCGTCGCCGGGGAAGAGCAGGGCGCGCACGGCCGAGCGGACGCCATCGGCACCAACGAGGAGCGATCCGGCCGCGCTTGTCCCATTGGCGAATTTGGCGATCACCTGGCCCGGCTTTTGCTCGATAGCGGTCAATCGGCGGCCCGTGTGGATCGCCACGCCCAGCCGCTTCGCTGCGGCGATCAACACGGTCTGCAAGTCCGCGCGGTAGCAGTGGCGGACGATGTCGCTTGCCCCATCGTCGGCGCGCCCGTCGCCCAGGTCCGGCGCGCCCATCAGCAGGCGCGCGTTCTGATAGTGGAGGAAAGGCAGGGCCCCCGCCGGACAGGCTATCGCCGCGACTTCGCGCTGGATGCCTAGGTCGCGGAACACGTGCTGCGCGCCCCGTCCCAGGGTCAGGCCGGCGCCGGTTTCACGCAGCGCGCTGGCGGCTTCGTGGACCTCCACGGCAATGCCGGCGCGAGCGAGGGCAATTGCTGCTGTCAGCCCGCCCAGGCCCGCCCCGATCACCAGCACCGGATCATCTGTTCGCATGGCGGGAAGCTGGCGCAATTCGGCTCTGCCGACAAGGAATACCGCTTGGGAATGTCCGGACAACTCTGCTAGCCGTTGGGGATATCAGCAGAGGGACAGAGCGGCGATGAGAGCTTGGGAAATCGGTTCGATCACCGGGATCGACGGGATGCGAACGGCCGAGCGGGCCGACCTGACAGCCGGTCCGGGGCAAGTGCTGGTCGAAGTGATTGCCGCCGGCCTCAATTACCGCGACCTGATGGTGCTGGAAGGCCGCTATGGCGCGCCCAAGCCGGCCGAGCGGATCCCGCTGGCGGACGGCGTCGGCCGGATCGCCACGCTGGGTAAGGGCGTCTCGGGTTGGTCGCTCGGTGAGCGAGTGATTGCACCGCATTTCTCGACCTGGATCGACGGGCCCTATTCACTCAGCGTCTTCGCGGCGGACCTGGGTTCCAGCGCTGATGGCTGGCTGGCGCAGCAGATCGTTCTCCCCGCCGCCGCGCTGGTGCGCGTGCCCGAGGCGATGAGCGACCTTGGTGCGGCGACAGTCTCGGTCGTGGCGGCAACGGTCTGGCATGCGATGGTCGCATTCGGCCAGGTCCAGCCGGGCGAGCTGGTGCTGGCGCAGGGGACGGGCGGCGTCTCGGTCTTTGCGCTGCAATTGGCGAAGGCATTGGGCGCGCAAGTGGCGATTACCTCGTCGAGTGACGAGAAGCTGGCGCGTTGCCGCGAACTGGGTGCTGATTTCACCGTCAATTACCGTGAACGCCCCGATTGGGCTGCCGCCCTGCTCGAACAGACCGGTGGGCGCGGGGCCGATGTGGTGGTCGATACGCTGGGCTTCGACGTGCTGGGCGAGACGGTCGCCGCCTGCGCGGTCAATGCCCGAATCGGCACGGTGGGGGCCTTGTCGGGCACGCCGCAGGCCCAGGCCGGGGTCAGCCAGGGCATGCTGATCGCCCGCAATATTGCGATCAAGGGCATCGCGTCGGGCAGCCGCGCCATGCTGAGCGCAGCACTGGATGTGATCGGCAAGGCCGGGACCGAACCGGTGGTCGATGCCACCTTCGGCTTTGCCGATGCCCAGGAGGCCTATCGCCACCTTGCCGCCGGCGCGCATCTGGGCAAGATTGCGATCACGATCTGACGAGAGGATTTGCCATGCAGTACCGCCAACTGGGCCAGGGCCTGACCGTTTCCGCCATCGGCCTGGGTTGCATGGGCATGCTGAAGGGCGGCAACTTCAACTATGGCGGGGATGCCGACCTCGACGAGGCGGTGCGCACGATCCACCGCGCGATCGACCTGGGCGTGACCTTCTTCGACACCGCCGAAGTCTATGGCCCACGCGCCAACGAGGAACTGGTCGGCAAGGCGATCAAGGGCAAACGCGACGGCCTGGTGATCGCCACCAAGTTCGGCTTCAAGTTCACCGACGAAGGCCAGTTCCTGGGCGTCGATTCGAGCGAGGCGAACATTCGCCGCGCGGTTGAGGGATCGCTCCAGCGGCTGGGGATCGATTGCATCGATCTCTATTACCAGCACCGGGTCGATCCGCAGGTGCCGATTGAGGACGTGGTCGGCGTGCTGGCCGATCTGCAGGCCCAGGGCAAGATCAAGCACATCGGCCTGTCCGAAGCTGCCGCCAGCACGATCCGCCGCGCTGCCGCCGTCGCCCCGATTGCCGCGCTGCAAAGCGAATATTCGATCTGGGAGCGCGAGATCGAGGACGAGATTCTGCCGACCTGCCGCGAACTGGGCATCGGCCTGGTGCCCTATTCGCCGCTTGGCCGGGGCTTCCTGACCGGCACGGTAACCCGTGCCGAAGACCTGGCCGAGGGCGACTATCGCCGCCACGATCCGCGCTATCAGCAGGACAATTATGACGCCAACATGCGCATCGTCGGCGTGGTCAAGGCCGTGGCCGAGCGGCGCGGTGCCTCGCCCGCGCAGGTCGCGCTGGCGTGGCTGCTGGCGCAGGGACCAGATGTGGTGCCCATCCCTGGCGCCAAGCGCCGTGTCACGTTGGAGGACTCGATGGCCGCCGCCGAGCTTGAATTGACGGCGGAGGATGTGGCGGAAATTTCGGCAGTTGCGCCCGTCGGCGGAACCAGCGGACCGCGCTATCGCCCGGCCGGGATGGCTACCGTCCGGCTCTAGAGCCGCACGACAGCCTTGCCCATCGTCTGGCTGGCGAGCAGGGCTTCGACTGCGTCGGGGACGGAGTCCAGCCCCTGACCAAGCACTTCAACCTGCGGCCGCAGCGCGCCCTTGGCGTTCAGATCGAAAAGCTGTGCCCGTGCCACCGGCCAGTGCGCGGTGTGCAGCGCGTTCATGAAGGCCCGGACCGATGCACCCTTGTAGTAAAGCTTGTGGCCGATGCGGGGGGCAGTGACAGGCACCGGCCGGTCATCGACCATGTCGCTGGCCCACCCGCTGATGACCAAGCGGCCATGGTCGGCGAGGTTATCGACCATTGCATCGAAGACTTCGCCGCCGACCGTATCGAGCGCGAGGTCGATCCGGTCGGCATATTCGCTCGCCAGCACTGCGCTCACATTCTCGTTGCGGTAATCGATCACCCGATCCGCGCCGAGCGACTTCACGAAAGCAGCCTTTGCGCCGCCGCCGCAGATGGCAACCACGTGGCAATTGTGCAGCTTGGCGATCTGCACGGCCAGGTGACCGAGCCCGCCAGCCGCCGCGCTGATCACCACGGTCTCGCCGCGCTGCATCTGCCCTGTCAGGGTCAGTGCCAGCCACGCGGCCACCCCGCTGGAAGCGAGGGCCAGGGCTTCGGCGCTGGCTTCTGGCACGCGGACAAAGTCGCTGGCGGGGCCGCAATTCGCCTCGCGATAGCCGCCGCGAAAGCGTGTCGCGGCAACCGCGTCGCCGACCGCCAGATCGGTTACGCCCGATCCGACAGCTTCGACCGTGCCCACCGCTTCCACTCCGGTCAGGAACGGCGGCTCGATCCGGATCGTGCCGACGGCATTGCGGGCAAGCTGGGTATCGAAGATCCCGTTCACGCCCGCCCAGGCATTGCGCACCAGCACTTCGCCGGGGCCGGGCTCCGGCAAGGGCAACTCGACAATCCTGGTGGCTGCGCGGAAGCT
The DNA here is from genome assembly GCA_965284665.1 of Sphingomonadaceae bacterium. Taxonomy (GTDB): domain Bacteria; phylum Pseudomonadota; class Alphaproteobacteria; order Sphingomonadales; family Sphingomonadaceae; genus Novosphingobium. Next base: position 1,386,059 of record OZ260108.1, read on the forward strand.
GTCGGCAAAGCGGTACTGCTCGATCGCGCGGTAGCTCATCAGTCGCGGTGGAATTCGACCAGCTCGTACCGGTTCATCATGTAGCCGTCGATCGAGGCATAGACGAGGATGCAGTCGTCATCGGCCGTGGCCCAGATGTCATAGGCCGGGTGCTTGGTGCCGCCCATGCCGTGGTCGCTTTCATCGACGAAGCGGAAGTGGCGGCAGGCAAAGGTTCCGGCTTCGACGGTCTTTTCCTCGTCGCCGACATATTCGAGCGTGATGTTGACCTCGGCGATCATTGGCGGCGTGGCGCCGCGATGGTCGGGTGAGGGCAGGAAACAGCGCATGTTGCGGCGGTGCGGGCCCTTGCTGATGTCCATCTTGCGGCCAAGGTAGGCGTCAGCGACGACCGGGTGCGTGCCAAAGGCATCGAAGGCGCCGACCTTCATCTGCTGCGAAAGTCGCCCGATCGAGGGGCCGAAGCTTTCGCAGGTGACCACGCCAGTTTCGGCATCGTGGTGCATCCAGCCCGAACCCATGAACATATCGCCGACAGTCAGATGCACGTGCAGGTTTTGCGGCACCATGCCGGGGGCGAGGTGGTAGGTGATGTCGCGCAGCACGGTGGGATCGGGTTCCTCGATCTCGCACTGGGCGCGCATCACGGTGCTGCCGTCGCTGTGGTGGGTAAAGGTGAACCACTCGCGCCCGCGCTCCTGCCCTTCCATGCCGGGCTTGACGGAGGTGTAGCGGATCTTCCCCCTTACGGTGCGGTGCTTCATCAGATTACTCCGGCTTTGGACAGTTTCTCGATCACTGCGGCCTGGGCGCGCAGGAAGTGTTCGCGCTCGGGCACTTGCGGCATGCCGCTGGCATCGAGCATGGCATTGCCATCCTGACCCGCGGCGGCGGTATAGGCGGCGGCAAACAGGGCCGGGCGCTGGCGCGCGAGGCTGTTGGTCATCGCCGGCACGCGGCGGGTTTCGCGCAGGTGGGCGATGTCGATCTCGGCAAAGGCAGTGAAGGTTTCGCCGCTCATCGACTGGGCCAGGACCTTGCCATTGGGGCCGACCACCTGGCTGTTGCCATCGGCACTGGCCAGCGGCAGCGAGCAGTCGGCAATCCCGGCGGTGTTGGCCGAGACGACATAGGCCATATTCTCCCAGGCGCGGGCGCGCTTGGCCACGTCCTTGGCCGTGCCGAGCGGCGAGCCGATCTCGCTCGACGAATGGACGAAGACCTCGGCCCCGCGGAAGGCGAGGGCGCGGGCAATCTCGGGATAGAGGATCTCCTCCGAGGCGATCGCGGCGAGCCGCCCGATTGCCGTATCGGCGACCGGGAACACGCCCTCCAGACCGTAGTGATCGAGATAGCGGTCCCACACGTCATGCGGGCTGGGCGCGAACATCGACAGCAGGCGGCGATAGCGCAGCACGACAGCACCCGCCGGGTCGATCACGAAGCTGGTCTGGAAATAGAAGCCGGGGAAGTGCGCGTCGCTCTCATAGGCATTGCCCGCCACGAACAGTCCCAGCCGCTGGGCCATGGCACCAAGCGCGGCGTATTCCGCACCATCAGCGGCAAAGGCGGCGCGGTCGGCAAAGTCGGGGATCGATATTCGGCCCGGGTAGGAGGTGAACAGGTACTCGGGCAGCACCGCCAGCTTCACCGGGCGGCCCTGGAACTGTTCGATGAAGATCTTCGCGCCGCGGATCTGGCCTTCGATCTCGCCGATGTGGTTCAGGATCTGCGCCCGCGCCGCCGCCGCATCGGCGCAGCGCTCGACCGACCTGGCCAGCAACTGCATTGCCACGGCGGCATAGGGAGCGGGAGTACTCAAAGGCCCAGGCTCCCCGGGTTCATCAGACCTGTGGGATCGACCTTGGCCTTGAGCGATTTGAGCAGGTCCCAGCTGGCGGGCGAATGGCCGTCCTTCAGCGGATAAGTCCGCGCTATCTGCAAGTGCACCGCGCCCAGCTTCTGGAACTCGGCAACCACCCCGGCGCGCAGTTCAGCTACCAGTGCGGTGCTGGCGGCATTGGCGGGAAAGCCCTTGAGCTTGGCCAGGTGCGTCGGCTCAACCGCGTGGCGGTGCAGCGGGTTGAGTTCTTCCGGCCAGAAGAACACTGGCTCGATCAGGCAGACCTGCGGGCTGACTGCGGCCAGCATGGCCCCGGCATTGACGCCCAGCGCGGCCATTTCGCCGGCGCGGGTGGCGAACAGGGCCTGGACTGCGTTCCAGCCCTTGGCCAGCTTCGAATGTGGCAGGAAGCCGTGAACCGGGACCCAGCGCTCGCCCTCTGGCCCGACCATCGAATTGACCGGCGGGAAGGGATTGGCGCGCAGGATCTTGGGGATCGTGTTCTCGATCGCCTTACCGCCCGCCGCCTCGATCAGCCGGGTGATCTCGGCCATGTCGGCATCGGCCTCGTTCTGGCGGCGGCGCTCTGAAATGCAGTGCAGGCTGAACGGCACGTCATCGAGGAAACTGCGCCCCGCGAGTGCGACCTTGGCGCCTTCCTTGAGGCCCTTCAGCAGTGAGCCCTGCGCCTTCATCATGTTGACCAGGCTCTTGGCATCGCTGGCCAGGCTATCGCGCTTCATGCGCTGGGCCTGGAGGAAGGGATCGAAACCGAAGCTCTCGCTGGCCAGGCCCTCGCGCGCCACCGCGCTCATCCCGGCGAAAAGCTGGTCGGATGTGTCGAAGGCAAAGCTGCCATAGCCAAAGGCCGCGCCTTCGCGGACCAAGCGCAGCGTGGCGCGCGCCTTGACGCCGAAGGCACCGCAATCGGCCGCGAACAGGCCGGTCAGGTCCGGGCCATAGGGGCGGAAGAAGCTCGACCCGGTCGAGACCACCGAGCCATCGGCCAGGACCACGTCAAAGCTCAGCGCGGAATCGACCACCGTGCCGCCGCCCGCGCCCCAGAACACGCCGTTCTGGCTCATGCCCCCGCCGACCGTGGCGTTGATGCCGGAGAGCGTGCCCCAGGTCTTGGTGCGCAACCCGCGCGGTTGCAGTTCGCGCCGCAGCTCTTCCCAGGTGATGCCGCATTCGACCGTCACGGTCATGTCGGTCTCGTTGACCTCAATCACCTGGGTCAGGCTGGCGGTATCGATCAGGATGAAGTTGGCGGTGGGGGAGAGATAGCCGCCGGTATAGCTCATGCCGCCGCCGCGCGGGACAATCGCGATCCCGGCCGCCGTTGCCGCACCGATGCCGCGGGCGAGTTCCTCGACCGAGGCGGGGCGGAACACCGCGAGCGGGGCGGGGCCGGCTGCGTAGACGTCATGACGATAGAGCTCGCGGCTGGCCTCGTCGGTCAGCAGCGATGCGGCACCGACCTTGCCGTCCAATGCGGCGAGCGGATTGGCGAGAATCGCGTTCATGCGGCTTCTTCCTTTGCTCCAAAAGTCGGGTAGCGGCCCAGGGTGACCAGCAGGACCGCCCCGGCGGCGAACAGGAACATCGCGGCGTAGAGCATCTGGTCATAGCTGCCGGTGACGTCGCGGACCCGCCCGTACAGCACCGGGGAGATGGCCGAGGCGAGGCCGAAGGGCATGTAGAGCATGCCATAGATCTTGCCGTAGCTGGCCATGCCGAAATAGCGGCTGGCGAGGTAGGCGATGAGATCGCTTTCCGCGCCGGCGGCAAAGCCCAGCATGAAGGCGGCGATGTAGATCGTCTGGACATCGGTACTGGTGCCCATCAGCCACCAGCAGGCCACGGCCGGGATCAGCAGGATCGGCAGGCAGACGATCGGCGCCCAGATCCGGTCGAGCAGCCAGCCGGTCACGATCCGCCCGGCCATCAGCGCCAGGCCGATCATGCCCATTATACTGGCCCCCTCGGCCGCACCCATGCCATGCTGCTTGATGATCTCGGGCATGTGGATGTGCGCCCCGCCATAGGCGAGCGCGACGAGGGCAATCGACAGCCAGATCGTCCAGAACCGGCGGTCGCGCAGCGCTTCGGCCAGGGTCACGCCGGTCAGGCTGCCACCGACGGATATTCCGGCGGGCATTTCCTCAGGCTTTGGTTCACGGAACAGAAAATAGGCGACCGGGAGCGAAAGCAGCAGCGGAAACAGGGCGACGACCGGATACATCCCACGCCAGCCCCATTCCCCGATCGCCCAGACCGCGACCCGCGGCACGATCAGCGCGGCGAACGAGGTGCCGAGCAGCAGGATCCCGAGCGCCAGGCCGCGGTTCTTATAGAACCACATGTTGATCGCACGGCTGAAAGTGACCGGCGTAGACCCGATCCCGACCAGGCCGACCAGGAACCACAGGAAGTAGAAAGCGAAGATCGAGGCCGGGGTTGCACCCAGCGCGGCGAAGATCAACCCGAAAGCGAGGGTAGAGAGCAGCGCCACCTTGCGCACCCCGTGGCGATCCGCCAGCGAGCCGAAATAAGGTGCCAGCAGCGCCGCCGTGATGCCGTAGATCGACATGGAGAGCGAAGTCTGGGCGAAGGACCAGCCGTATTCCTCTTTCAGCGGAGCCAGCACGAAACCGATCGTGTTGAACGGCAAGGGCGAGGCGCCGCAGGCCACGCCGACCAGGCCGGCCAGCAGGACCTTCCAGCCCATCGCGAATTCGGACTTCTGCGCGCTCATCCCTGCGGTTCTCCCTCAAGCTGTTCAAGCACGAACAGCGAATCCATGTACCCTTCGACCACACCCTGGACGTAGAGGTAATCCCCATCCGCGCTGATCCACATGTGGTAGGGCGGGTGGGCATTGGTCATGCCGGTAAAGGCCAGGCGGTGGCAGGTGAAGCTGCCCGCTGGCACCGCGATTGTCTCCAGCCCGATGTAGGTTAGTCCACTGGCGGATATTTCGAGCCTTGGCCCGGTCGCGCCAAAGTGGTGCAGGCTGTGCAGCAGGTTGCGGCTGCCCAGGAAATGCGTGTGGCCCGCGCCGCGCTCAAAGGGGAAGCCGGCGGCCAGCCAGCCATCTCCCATCAGCGCATGGACGCCAAAGCCGCGCATAGGCTTTTCAATTGCTACGCGCTGGCTGATCCGGCCCTGATCGCGGGTAAAGCTTTCGCCTTCGGCCTCATGATCGCCAAAGCGGAACCAGCCCGAGCCGGTCGGCACACCGTGATTGAGGATGCGGACATAGGCGTCGAGCGGCTGGAACGCGGCATCGACGCTGAGCACCGTCTCGCGCACGACGTGCTCGGCATCAAAGGCCATTTCACAGTGGACCGACAGGCACCGGCCGCCGGCCGCGTCGCGAGTCAGCGTAAAGTCCTCGAACCCCCATTCCGCCTGGTCGGCGCGGTGGCGATAGGAAATGCGGCCGCGGCGGCGGGGCAGGGGATTGAGTTCAGTGCGCATGATAGAATTCGGTCAGGTTCCCATCGGGATCGCGCACGGCGAAGAGGTCAACCGTGCCAAGGTCCGTGATCCTTACGCCGGTGGCGGCATAGGCGATGGCCGTCCCCTTGGCCTCGACCGCGCGGCGATAGGCGGCCAGATCGCGGACCGGGAAACGCAACAGCAGCACGCCCAGGTTGGGCGGGCTGGCGTGGGCCGATTGGTCAGTGCCGGTGAAGCCCTGCATCTCCATCACCTCGACACGGCCGGTCTCGCCCGGCACCGGCTGGAGCGCGGCAGCGGCGCGGGGGATCCGGGGGGTGTAGTTGAGCGGAATGCCGAAGTTTGAGCGCGCTGGCTCCGGCGGCTCACGATCGCTGTCGAACACGAGTTCGAAGCCCAGGTTGTTCAGGTAGAAATCGCGCGCGCGACCCTTGTTGCTGACCATCCGCATCGAGTTGAAGGCATGGCTGATCCGCCCGACCGGGAAGGCGGTGAAGGGCGGGCTGACCCGCTGATAGACCGCGATGTTGATCCCGTGCGGGCCGGTCAGCACCACATTGCGCAGGTCCGAGGCGCCGAAGCTAAAGCGCACCGGTTCGCTTTCCGCCCACCAGCCGGCCTTGATCGCTGCATCGAACAGCGCCGGGACATTGTCCGATCGGACCATCAGCGAATAGATCCCGCCCGGATCCCAGGCCCGCGCCGCCAACCGCACCGGGCGCTGGGCGACACCGGCAAAGCGGACGAAGCGAATGCAGCCGCTGCTGGCCTGCGGAGCACACCATCGTTCAAAGGTGGCGCTGGCCTTGGTCGGCAGGTTCCAGGCGGCCAGCTCGGCACGATCGACCTTGCCAGCGGCCTCGCGGCTCCAGCCTCCTTCAGCGCGGAGCAGGCTGGTGATTGGCGTAAATGCGGCAACGCCGACCACTGCCTCGCTCCAGGGAGCGACACCGTGATCGGCGGCCGCACCGGCTTGCGCCGGGCTGTGGGCCGCAGCGGCAAGAAGGACTATTGCCGCCGCAGCCGGGTGCTTCATCAGAAGTCGTACTTGGCCCGGATCGCCCAGGTCCGCGGCGGGTTGAGGTAGAGCACGTTGGCGAGGGTGCTTTCGACCGCTTCCTGATCGAAGCAGTTCTTGCATTCCGCCACCAGCTGCCAGCCCGCTTCGGACTTGAGCGTGATTGAGGCATTGGCGATCCAGCGCGCCTTGCTGAACGAGCCGGTCACGAAGTTGCCGAGGCCGGTCAGGTTGCCGCCGTAGGTGACACCGCCAGCGCTAGTGAAGGGCTGGCTGTAGAAGCTGACCTGGCTGGTGCCGGTTTCGCTGTCGGCGCGCCAGCTGGCGTTGACCGAGGGGACCAGCGACAGACCCCCGCCCAGCGGAGCTTCGTAGCTGGCGCCAAAGGCCATGGTCCAGGCCGGGCTGCGCACCGGCTCGGCCAAGGTGCCATCGGGAGCAACGATGCCGACGCCGCAGGCCGTGGCGTTGTCCGCCCCGCTGCCGACCGGGGTGCGTCCGGCGGCAAGCTGGACGCGGCAGGCCGCGAGCTGGCCGGCCACGGCCTGAACCCCATAAAGGTCAAAGGCTGCGGCATTGGAATCGAGCCGGTATTCGTCATCCATGTACCCGATCGAGCCGAACAGGGTGAAGCCATCAGCCGGACGGGCAGTGACTTCGAGTTCAAGCCCCTTGTTGCGATAGTTCGCGAAGTTGCGGGTGATGAAGGCGATCGAGCCGTTGGCGCGGGTGAAGGCCGAAGGCGTCTGCAGGCCTTCGATGTCCAGCAGGAAGCTGGTCAGGTTCACGCGCAGGCGGTTGTCCATCAGGTCCGCTTTGACGCCGGCTTCATAGGACCAGGCGGTTTCCGGGCCAAACGGCAGGGCTTCGGACGGGGCCGTGGCGCGGGCGTTCCAGCCGCCCGACTTGAAGCCCTTGGTCGCGCTGAGGAACAGCAGGACATCATCGTTCATCTTGTAGTTGATCGCAAAGCGCGGGGTCCAGACCTTGGTGCGGATCGTGGTCGGGATGGCCACGCCGTTGGTCGCGCGCAGATTGGCGTTGACCAGGCAGGTCGCCTCAACCGTGCCATCGTTGCAGCTGGCGCGGTTGTCAGTGATGTTGAAGGTCTTCTCTTCGTCGGTGTAGCGGATCCCGGCGGTCAGGGTCAGCGCATCGGTGGCGTTGATGTCAACCTGGGCATAGCCGGCCCAGGCTTCGGTGTTGTTCTTCAGGCGCCGGTCAGCCAGCAGGAACGGGAAACCGGCCGGCGGCGGGGCGAGGCCCAGGTTGAACAGGTCGGCAAAATCCGTGTCGTTCTTCTCATTGATGTAGAAGACACCGGTGACGTAATCGATCAGCCCATCGCCGAGCGAGCCGGACAGCTTGATTTCCTGGGTGAACTGCTTGTGCTTGCCATCGTTGGCGATCACGAAGCCGCCCAGGGTGTAGCCTCGAACCGGCGGATTGGGCACAGTCAGGCTGGGCAGGGCGCGGCCATCGGAGAAGTCGAGCGCAAAGCGCTGCGACATGTTGAGATAGCCGGTGATCAGGTTGACCTTGGCATTATCGCCCGCGCCGATTTCGAGGTTGGACGTGATCATGTCCATTTCGGCCTTGTTGCCCATGCCGAAATCGTCCTTGCGACCGGTAAAGCGCCCACCGAAATCGTTGACCTCGCGCAGGCCGGTGGTGACGAAGCGACCATCGCAGTTGGTTGGATTGGCTGGATCGCAATCGAAGTTGGCGACGTTCGAGGCATCGGCGTAGCTGTGCATGTAGCTGGCGCGCCAGGTGATGCTGTCGGTCAGTGCGGCCTTCACGCCCAGGCGGGCGCCCCAGCCATCATTCTCGTTGATGGTTTCGCCGGTCGTGGTGTTCTTGGCATAACCCTTGTCGTCCTGCCAGTAAGCCGAAACCTTGAACGACAGCGACGAGGAAACCGGCAGGTCGACCGAGCCGCGGACCAGCTTGCGCTGGTAGGAGCCAAAGCCGGCCTCAAAGTAGCCGCCCGTCGTGTCACCCGGATCCTTCATCACCACGGCAATCGCGCCGCCGGTGGTGTTGCGGCCGAACAGTGTGCCCTGCGGCCCGCGCAGCACCTCGACCCGCTCGACATCGAAGAAGCTGAAGTTGTTGGCGTTCTGGCGGCTGATATAGACGTCATCGATATAGGTGCCGATCGGCGGATCGAAGGTTGCGATCGATTCCGTGTTGCCGACCCCGCGCAGGTAATAGGCGTTGGCCGTTCCCAGACCCGTGTTGTTGAGGCCGACCAGGTTCGGGACGAACTGCGTCACATCCAGCGCGGTGTTGATCCCGCGGGTGGCAAGCGTTTCGGCGTTGAAAGCGGTAATCGCGATCGGCACGTCCTGTGCGCTTTCAGCGCGGCGCTGGGCGGTGACAACGATGTCCTCAAGCCCCTGGTCATTGTCTGCCGCTTCCTGCGCCTGGGCCGGGGTGGCCAGCATGGCGACAAGCGAAACGGCGCTCAGCAGTGCAGTACGGGTCATCGTCGGTCCTTCCCTGTTAGATCGATCCCTGCGCCCGCTTATCGTGACGGGTCGCGCTTTGAGGGTTTCCATCCCGCGAGACCAAAGTTGTCCGGACATTTCTGCTTTTGTCAAGTTGCGAAATGTGGTGATGTCCGGACAACAATTGCCGGGGGAACCGAGTCATGAGCCTTGCCGACCTTGCCTATCCGACGCTGGTCTATGTCCACCTGCTGCTGTTCGTGCTGTGGCTGGGGGCGGATGTCGGGGTGTTCCTGCTCGGCCAGCACTTCCGCAAGCGTGAGCTCTATACGCTCGACCAGCGGATCGCGCTGCTCAAGCTGCTGGTGATCGTCGATCTGACGCCGCGTGCAGCCTGGGCACTGATGGTGCCGCTGTCGCTGTCGGTGTCCTACATGGGCGGCTGGTGGGACCTGCCGATCGCCATCGTCTGGTTCGGTTGGGCGATCGCGGCAGTCTGGCTGTGGCTGGTATTCGATGCTCACGCCCATGACATGACCCCGCGAGCCGCGCGAAACCGCCGGATCGAGGGCTGGATTCGCTACCTGCTCTGCGCCGGCTATCTCTGGCTGGGGCTGGAATCGGTGCTGACTGGCCACCCGATTGCGCCAACCTGGCTGGCCTGGAAGGCGCTGCTGTTCGGGGCGATCTTTGCCGCCGCAATCATGATCGACGTCTCGTTCAAGCCGGTCGGCGCCCAGCTTGGCCGCTTGCTGGCTGAAGGATCGAGCGACGAAACCGAGGTTCCGCTGCGCAAGACCATGGACAAGACCCGCTGGTGGGTCTGGCTGACCTACCTGCTGCTGGTGGTCACTTCCTACCTGGGGGCGGTCAAACCGATCCCCTGATCCTTTTCCAGACTGTAGTTGCTGACGTGCCACAGTTGTCCGGACAAATTATGCTCGCTGTTTGAATTGTCTGGACAACTTTTGTCCACCTGACGAAGCTTTCCCATCGGCGGGAATCGCCCGCCAATAGGGAGGTGGATTTTATGAAGCGTTCGCTGCGCGTGATGCTGCTGGCGGCCACGGTGTTCACGCCGAGCCTGGCCATGGCCCAGGATGCCCCGGCCGAAGATGAAGGCGGAATCAAGGATATCGTCGTGACGGCCCGCAAGACGGCCGAGACGCTGTCCGACGCGCCGGTCGCGGTTTCGGTGGTCACGTCCGAGAAGATCAACGAACTGGGGCTCACCTCGATCGACGATTTCGCCAAGCAGTCGACCGGCATCAGCTTCAGCCAGGCCTTCGGGCGCAGCACCGATCGTCCGGTCATTCGCGGGCAATCGAACGTCCTGGCCGGCGTGCAGGCGGGCGTGGAGACGGGCGCGGCCTATTTCGTCGATGGCGTCTATTACCAGGGCGATATCCAGGGCTTCGATCCGCAGTCGATCGAGCGCGTTGAAGTGATCAAGGGGCCGCAGTCGGCCCTCTATGGCCGCAATACCTATGCCGGCGCGATCAACTACATCACCAAGGACCCCAGCAAGGACCTGACCGTTTCGGCGCGCGGCCGCGTGGCCGAGCATGACGAGTACGAGATTTCCGGATCGGTCAGCGGGCAAATCGTGCCCGATGTCTTTGGCTTCCGCGCTGGCGGCCGGTTCTACAAGTACGGCGGCGAGTATACCAACCAGCTGACCGGCAAGAAGGTCGGCAATGAAAAGACCACCTCGGCCTATCTGACGCTACAGGTCGAACCCTCCAGCGACATCAAGTGGCGCACCCGCGTCAACTGGCAGCACGACGAGGATGGCCCGCTGGCGATCTTCCTCCAGGGCGCTTCTGCCAACAACTGCAAGCCCGGCTTCCGCTCACCGCGCTATCGCACAGCCTCGCCATTCGTGCCGCTGGCCCCGGCAGTGCTCAGCTCGACCAATACCAACCAGTTCTTCTGCGGCACGATTCAGCCGCAGCCGAACAACGTGCGGCTCAATACCGATCCGCTGCTGATCAGCCCCAGCTTCGGTGTGCGTGACGGCACTGCCTTTGACGGGATCGAAAACAAGCAGGTCCTGGTCACCTCCGTGTTCGACTGGGATGTCGGCGGATCGGGCTGGACGATCCATGCGCTGGGCGGCTGGCGCAAAAACTACAACTATTTCGGGACCGACTCCGACCATTCGGATGCCTTTGCCTATTTCGGCGGGACGCTGGCCTCGACCCTCAACACCGAGCCGGCCTTCGCCAACTCCAACCGCGACGTGCAGAAGGACGTCAGTGCCGAACTGCGGCTGAGCACGCCGGAGGACAAGCCGATCCGCGCGATGATCGGCGGGTTCTATTACAAGCAGAACTTCCAGACGACCGACATCACCTTTGCCAGCGGCAAGGGCGGTTTGGCCTTGGGAACTGACCTGTCGCAATATGCCACGGTCGAGAACAAGGCCGTGTTCGGCCTGGTTGAATGGGACATCACAGATGCCCTGTCGGTCACGGCCGAACTGCGCCATGCCAAGGAAACCAAGACGCTGATCGACCGTTCTACGGCCACGTCGATCTTCTGTGCCGGGGAAAGCGGCCGGGCCTCGACCTTTGGCTTTACTGGCACCTGCCGTGGTGCGGGTTCGTTCTCGGGCACCGATCCGCGTATCACGGTCAATTATACCACGCCGGGCGGCACGCTGATCTATGCCGTCTTTGCCACGGGGCGGAAGCCCGGCGGTTTCAACGGCACAGCTGGCGTCACTGCGGAAACGCAGTATCCGGGCACGCAGTTCGTCAATTACCTGCCTGAAAAGTCCAAGGGCGGGGAACTGGGCGTGAAGTTCGATGCGCTGGACCGCCGCCTGCGGGTCAACATCACCGGCTTCTATAACGAGCTGACCGATTATCAGCTGACCACCTCGATCCCCAACCCGGCCGGGACCGGGGCGGTCACCTCGATCGTCTCCAACGCGGGCAAGGCACAGACCAAGGGGCTTGAGCTGGAAATCACCGCTGCGCCGGCCGATAACCTGCTGATCAACCTGGGCCTGTCCTACGTCGATGCCAAGTTCACCGAAGGCTGCGACGCGGATGAGTTCATCCTCAATTCGGGCGGCCTGCGTCCGAACTTCGATACCCGCAACCCGACCCCGGCCGGCAAGGCGCTGTGCGACATCAGCGGGCGCAAGCTGCCGCTGGGTAGCCCGATCATTGTCAACGGTTCGGTCAGCTGGTCGAAGGAGCTGAATTCGAACGGGCTGGAGTTCTTCGCCAACTCGAACTTCAGCTACGAGGACGCGAAGTATATCCAGGTCGATAACCTGGCGAAGACCGGCGATGCCTTCCTTCTCAACGCGCGGCTGGGCATCAAGACCGAACGGTTCTCGATTGCCGTGTTCGGCCGCAACCTGACTGACGAGGATTCGATTCCCTTGGCAACCCGCTGGTTCGACCTGCGCTATGGCGCGGGCACGACCGGTCTGCCGCCGGCCGCTTCGGTTACCTTCGATGGCCGTCCGGCCCAGATCGAAACGGGCACCCCGCGCGCCTTCTTCGCCACGCTGCGGCGCGGGCGGACCTTCGGGGTGGAAGCCAGCGTCAACTTCTGACGCCGGTTGAATGACCGGAAGGGGCGGCGGCCAGCCTGGCTGCCGCCCCTTTCCTTTGCCGTCAGAACGGCCGCAGCACGGCCAGCGCGGCGATGGCGAAGACCTGCAGCCACAGGCCGGCCAGGATCGAAGTGGCGCGGCGATAGGTCGCGCGCAGACTGGCCTCGCGCTCGGGGGTAGAGCCCTCTGCCAGGACTTCGCCCCAGGTGCTGAAGTGCCGGATCAACTGGAATCGGATCAGCAAGCCGCAACCGATTACCCCGGCGAAGAGAGCGAGCTTGATCCGCAGCCAGACCGGCCAATCGCCGTGCGTCGCGGCCAGGCCCAGCAGGGCCAGCGCCAGGGCATAGCGCACCACCCGGTCGAGCAGGGCCAGCCGCAGGCCCAGTGTGGTCTCGCGGGTGCGATGGGTCACCTCGACCAGCCCCAGCCAGGCCAGGCCGGCAACCAGGGCGATCCCGCCGAGGCTGGTGGGTAGCAGGCCCAGCCCAGCGAGCAGCATGGTGCCGAGCATGGCCTGCAGGACCAGCGCATAACGAACGTGCTGGTCGACCTTCATCAGGTGGTCGGTCATCTCCTGCCGCGCCGCGACCGGCAGATCGTGGCGGTGGACGATGAAGCGGTATTCGCTGTTGATCACGAGGTCCGAGCCGAGCCAATAGCCCAGCACGACCGTGTGCAGCGCGAGCAGAACTGTCAGGCTCATCGCGGGGCGCGCGGGTGGAAGGCGTAGAACGCCGGATCGTCGTGCGCTTGCCAGTCGGCGGTCACATAGTCCTCGTTGATCAGCGTGCGCTGGAACAGCCGGCCCTTGTCATACCAGTGCCAGGTACGGTTCTTGGCGCGGCCATCCTCGGCCACGGTGATCATCTCGTAATAGCGAAAGTCGGGCGCCCCGGCGCGGGTCCACAGCACCATGATCGTGCGCTGGGTCTCATCCATCGCCAGCGGCGCGACCCAGCCATCGATATTGACGTTGGAAATATTTATCCGGTCGCCCTGCAACACCCCGTCGAAATAGCGGATCTCGCGGGTCCCGTCGGGCCAGTCATAGATGTTGGTCTGGGCCAGCCGCGCTGTGCCGTCAGGCCCATCGAACAGCCGACAGACCAGGGTCGACTTGTGCCGGTCAATCTCGCGGTGGTTGGCATCGAAGTGGACGTACTCGCCGTGCCATACCCCCGCCTGACTGGCGACGAGGGGCATGGCAGCGGCGATCTGTCCCACGGTTCAGTGGCCGGCAGTCGGCGCTGGCTTCTTGCCGCCGTCCTTTTCGGCCACCCACTTCTTGAACACGGTCCAGGTGGTTTCATTTGGCCGCTGGTCATCGAGCGGCGGGGGTGAGGTGTAGATCGGATAATTGAGCGCGATCTCGTCCTTCAGCACCTTGGGCAGCTCGTCAAAGCTCTTCAGCTTGTTGCCCATGGCGTTGACCACCATCTGGCCCTGGCGCCCGCGCATCTTCATCCACGGCATCCAGTCAGAAATGCGCACCCAGGAGACGATCGGATAGGCGGTGGGGTTCTTCGTGTTGAGGATCTCCTCCGCGTCATAGGCGAAGTCGAAGATCTCCATCGCGTGGTACTTGCCGCCGATATAGTCCTGATAGTCGCCGCCCAGCACGTTGTGGTAGAACAGCGGGGCTTCGAACGGGGCGAAGATCCAGCGGCCTTCGCGCCGGCCGGTGAACTTGAACGGTGTGCCATCGGCGGCATAGGGAAACATTGGCCGCTGGTTCACCGGATCGTTGGCGATGTGCATCACATCGACCACTTCATTGGTCCACGGGTTGGTCCACTTGCGCACGACTTCGCCGGTCTTGGGGTCGAGATAGAGCATGATCTCGCGGCTGATCAGGCGCCAGCCCTTACCGCGCTTGGGATCATCCACGGTCACGCAGGTGCGGATGTTCATCCCTTCGCCGTGGAACAGCACGCGGTCCGGCTCCCCGATGACACGCGAATAGAACTTGCCAGACCAGTGATAGACCGCCGGTTTGCCATCCGCCTCGCCGCACTGGGCGCGCTTGGATACTTCGAGCGCATCTTCGGGCTTGCTGAGATCCAGCATCCGGACCTTGCCTGCTGCCAGGGCCGGGCTGGCCGTTACCGCCAGTGCCGCTGCCGTCATCATCCACTTGATTGCCCGCATGATCCGCTCCTTATCGGTTATGAAGCGGAGCATAGATTTGTCCGGACAACTTGTGAAGCGAAGAATTGATTCAGGGCAGCAGCAATTCCGCCATGGCCTCGACCACCGCATCGGCGTCGAGCCGGTAGGTACGGTAGAGGTCGGGCAAGTCGCCGGTCTGGCCAAAGCGGTCGATCCCCAGCGGGCTGATCCGCTGTCCGCGCACCCCGCCGAGCCAGGACAGTGCCGCCGGGGAGCCATCTAGCAGAGTTACGATTCCGGCATCCGGCGCGAGCGGCGCAAGTAGCGTCTCGATATGACTGGCCACACGCTTGCCGCCCTGCCAGCGTGCCGCCCGCGCGGCCGACCAGCCGCGATGCAGCAGATCGGGCGAGGTGACGTTGAGCAGGCCCAGGCCGGGCAGGTCGTCCGCCAATTGCTCCCACGCGGCGATGGCTTCGGAAGCAATCGCGCCAGAGAAGGCGATCGCGGCGCGTGAGCCGGGCGCGGGCGGGCGTAGCCAGTAGCCGCCGGCCAGCGCATCGGCCTCCCAGGCCGCATCGCTGCGGGCTTGCTGCTCGATCACCCGCGTCGAAAGACGCAGATAGGTCGAGCCGCCGTCCGGCGCCTGAATCTCGGCAAAGGCGCGGTGCATGAACAGCGCCAGCTCATCGGCAAAGGCGGGTTCGTAGTGCGTCAGGCCGGGCTGGCCCATGCCGATCAGCGGCGTGTTGATCGACTGGTGCGCGCCGCCCTCTGGCCCCAGCGTCAAGCCGGAAGGCGTGGCCACCAGCAGGAACCGCGCGTCCTGGTAACAGGCATAGTTCAGCGCATCGAGGCCGCGGGCGATGAAGGGATCGTAGACCGTGCCTACTGGCAGCAGCCGCTCACCAAACAGCGGGGCAGAGAGGCCCAGCGCAGCCAGCATCAGGAACAGGTTGTTCTCGGCAATGCCCAGCTCGATATGCTGGCCCGCCTCGTGCCCGGCCCACTTCTGCGGGCTGGGGATCTTGTGCCCGGCGAAGACGTCCTTCAGCTCCTGCCGCCGGAACAGCCCGCGCTGGTTCACGAAGGCACCGAGGTTGGTCGAAACCGTGACGTCGGGCGAGGTGGTGACGATCCGGTCCGCCAGCGGATGGCCCGACTTGGCCAGGTCAAGCAGGATGCGTCCGAAAGCCGCCTGGGTCGATTGCTCGGCTCCGTCTGGCACCGGCAGCCGATCCGGCACGGCAATCGCCGGGGCGGTGCGGGCCGGGTGCGTCAGCTTGGTACGGAACGGTTCCAGGAAGGCTTTGAGCGCCGCCGCGCTATTGTCGCCCATCCCGGCAAAGGGCTCCCACTCGGTCCCCTCGGTGATGCCCAGGCTGGCGCGGTAATCAGCCATCTGGGTCGGGTTCATTAGCCCGGCGTGGTTGTCCTTGTGGCCCTGGAACGGCAGGCCATAGCCCTTCACCGTATAGGCGATGAACAGCGTCGGGACCTCGTCCTGCGCGCGTTCGAAGGCATCGACCAGCGTTTCAATGCAGTGCCCGCCGAGGTTGAGCATCAGCCGCGACAAGCCATCGTCATCGAAGCTGGCGATCAGATCGAGCGCGGCCTGGTCACCTGCCAGATCGGCATTCAGCCGCGCACGCCAGGCAGCGCCGCCCTGATAGGTGAGGGCGGCGTATTCGGCATTGGGGCAATCGTCGATCCACTGGTCGATCGCCTTGCCGCCGGGGCGCTTGAACACCTCCCGCTGCAACTTGCCGTGCTTGATCGTAATCACGCGCCAGCCGCAGGTTTCGAAGATGTCGTCAAAGCGGCGGAACATCCGGTCGGCGGTGGTGCTGTCGAGCGACTGGCGGTTGTAGTCGACGATCCACCAGCAATTGCGGATGTCGTGCTTGTAGCCTTCGATCAGGCACTCATAGATGTTGCCTTCGTCGAGCTCTGCATCGCCCATCAGCGCGATCATCCGGCCGGCCTCACCCTCGGGCAGCTGGCCGTGAGCGATCAAGTAGTCCTGCACCAGGCTGGCAAAGGCGGTGACTGCGACGCCAAGACCGACCGAGCCAGTCGAGAAATCGACCGGGATCTTGTCCTTGGTCCGGCTGGGATAGGACTGCGCCCCGCCCAGGCCGCGAAAGGCCTTGAGCTGATCCAGGCTCTGGTTGCCGAGCAGGTAGTGCAGGGCATGGAGCACCGGCCCGGCGTGCGGCTTCACCGCCACCTTGTCCTGCGGGCGCAGGGCATGGAAATAGAGCGCGGACATGATCGCGGTCATCGAGGCGCAGCTCGCCTGATGCCCGCCGACCTTCAGCCCGTCGCGGCTCTCGCGCAGATGGTTGGCGTTGTGGATGATCCAGGCAGACAGCCAGCGCAGGCGCTGGTCAATCGTTTCCAGGGTGCGGATCAGTTCGGCACGCGAATCTTTCTTGGGCATGGGCGGCCCTTAGCCTGCCACGGCTTGTTCCGCATAGGCGGCAATCGGGGCAGCTTCGCCATTCTGGCGCATGATCGCCTTGACCCGGAAATAGCGATAGAGCCCGGCATCGCCCATCCGGCTGGGGCCCATGCCGGACTGCTTGAAAGAGCAGTTCTCGGCATCCCAGACCCCGGCGGTCATCGAGCCGTCGTTGATCGAGATCGCCCCGGCCTCAAGCCGCTCACCGACCTTTTCCGCTTCGGCCGGATCGCCGATCACGGCGGCAGAAAGGCCATAGATCGTGTCATTGGCCAGGCGGATCGCGTCTTCGACATCGTCGTAGATCGTCACCGGGATGACCGGGCCGAAGGTTTCCTCGGCGATGATCGCCATATCCGGAGTTACATCGGTCAGGATCGTCGGGCGCAGGTACTTGCCGCCGCCCAGCGTCTCGACCTGGCCGCCGTGCAGGACCTTGGCGCCTTGGGCGACGGCAGCGTCGATCTGGGCCTGAACCTTGTCAGCCTGGGGCGGGAAAATGAAGGGGCCGATGTGGCCCTGGGTGATATCGGGATAGTTGAACGCGACGCCCTTGGCCTGCTCGACCAGCGAAGACAGGAAGGCATCGGCCAGGCTGCGGTGGACATAGAGCCGCTCTATCGACTGGCAGGCCTGGCCATTGGCCGCGACGCTGGAGCGCAGCGCGATCGTTGCCGCCTTTACCGGATCGGCCGAGGGCAGGACGATCATCGGGTCCTTGCCACCGAGCTCAAGATTGGCCGGGATGAAAGCGGCGGCTGCTGCTTCAGCCACCTTGCGTCCGGTCGCGACCGAGCCGGTGAAGCAGACGTAATCAACATTGCCGACGATTGCCTTGCCGGTCTCGGCATCGCCCTCGACAATGGCGAGGACCTTGGCGAGTTCGGGCACGGCGGCGACCGTTTCACGCAGCACCGGGATGAAGCGGGGCGTGATCTCGCTCGGCTTGATCAGCGCCGCGCAGCCGGCCAGCAACGCAGGGATCGCATCGATCAGCGCTAGCAGCATGGGGAAGTTCCACGGCGCGATCACGCCCAGCAGCTGGTAAGGGACGTGACGGTTGCTGATGGTGACGCCGGGCGTGGCGCTGGGCACGTCCTTCAGATCCATC
The DNA here is from genome assembly GCA_965284665.1 of Sphingomonadaceae bacterium. Taxonomy (GTDB): domain Bacteria; phylum Pseudomonadota; class Alphaproteobacteria; order Sphingomonadales; family Sphingomonadaceae; genus Novosphingobium. The sequence goes on from OZ260108.1 coordinate 1,404,099, forward strand.
GCGGCGATCATGGCGGGACCGGTGGCGGCCCAGCGGCGCAGGGTGCCGGCGACGCTGAACACCTCGACATTGGCGATGGCGACACGGCCCGTATCGACGCTGAGCTTGGCGACCAGATCACCGGCGCGCGCTTCGATCGCCTCGGCCCACTTGACCAGCACGGCCGCGCGGGCATCGGCGCCCAGCGCCAGCCAATCAGGTTGAGCAGCTCGCAGACGGCGGGCAATCGCGGCGATCTCGTCAGCCGGTACGGCCTCGATCGCATGGTCGGTTTCGCCGGTGCGGGGATTGCGGACGGGGATGGTCATGGGGAGGCTCCTGTTCGCGCGTACCTTTGCCGGGCTGCGCAAAGTTGTCCAGACAACTTTTAGGGTGAAGGGGTGTCCTGCGTCAGCAGGGTGCCGAATTCGTGCAGGTCGGCGAGGTGGTCACGCAGACTGTCGGTCGAGCCGGTCTGGCGCAGCACGGCCAGATGGGCCGGCCCTTGCCGGATGAAGCCGTGCAGCAGGACCAGCGGGTGCAATGCGACCGCATAGCCCAGGGCCTGAAGCTCGGCGGCGGTCGAAACCCGACTGACTCCGCCCTCAACCAGATTGTGGACCAGCGGGGTGTCGGGGAGGGCAGCGGCAGTGGCCTCCATCTCGGCCACCGTTTCCGGTCCTTCCAGGAAGACCAGGTCGGCACCGGCCTCGGCATAGGCGCAGGCCCGGTCGAGCGCGGCGGCAAAGCCTTCGACGCTGCGCGCATCCGTCCGCGCGATCACCAGCATGGAACCTCGCCGCGCATCGAGCACGGCCTTGAGCTTGTCGATGTACTCTGCTGCCGGGATCACTGCCTTGCCGGCCAGGAAGCCGCAGCGCTTGGGGAAAAGCTGGTCCTCCAGCTGGATCGCGGTGGCGCCCGCAACTTCCAGCACGCGCGCGGTGCGCACGGCATTGTCGGCGTTGCCAAAGCCGGTATCGGCATCGACGAACAGCGGCAGGTCTGACACCTCGCGGATCAGCTGCACGGCCTGGGCCAGCTCGCTCATGGTGACCAGGCCCATGTCGCGGCGACCGTGCCGCGCCATCGACAGCGCCCCGCCAGAGAGGAACGCTGCGGGAAAGCCGGCCTGCTCGACCAGCCTGATCGACAGGCCATCCCAGACCCCGGGAAGCGACAGCACCTGCCCCCGCGCATGGCCGGGCACGGCAGCGGCAAGGGCGGCGTGCCGGTCCATCAATCCTTCAGCTGGCCGGGAATGTGGCTCTCGTGATTGGCAAGGTACCAGTCGGCAATCTCCTCGCGCGTTGCCCACCACACGCCGGGGAGCGACTTCGCGTGCTGGATGAATTCCCGGATCGCGCGGATCCGGTGGGCCCGGCCCGACACGTGCGGGTGCAGGCCGACATTCATGATCCGCCCAGTCTTCGCGCCTTCGGCATAAAGCACGTCCAGCTCTTCGATCAGCGCATCGCGGAACTGGTCGGTGGTGAAGTTCTTGCGGGTGATGAAGGTGAAATCGTTGATCTCGTTCGAATAGGGCGTCGCCACGATCGGCCCGTGCGGAGTGCGCAGCAGATAGGGCTGATCGTCGTTCATGATGTCGCAGTAGAACGTACAGCCCTGCTCAGCGAGGATGTCGGCGGTCTGCAAGGTCCCGCGCAATGACGAAGAAAGCCAGCCCTTTGCCTTGCGTCCGGTGTACTTCTCATATTGCGCCAGACTGCGCAGCACGATGTCGCGCTCCTTGGCGGGCTGGTGGGCATAGTCGCTTAGCAGTTCGCCCTGTTCCCAGTTGTGGGCGAGCAGTTCCCAGCCACGTTCCAGGCAGGCATCGACCATCGCCTTGCGGCGTTCGAAAGTGACGGCATTGGTGGTGCAGCTGGCCTTGGCGCCCAGCTCGTCGAACAGATCGTAAAGCCGCCAGATGCCCACCCGCTGGCCATATTCGCGCCAGGTGTAGTTCGGAAAGTCGGGCGTGTTACCCGGCAGCACATCGGGCAGGATTGGCGGTCCACCAGCGTAATAGGGCTTGTCGGTATCCTTGGTCAGGTCCCAGGTCTCAAGGTTGAAGGTGAGGATCAGCGCGACGCGCGCGCCGTTTGGCCAATGCAATGGCTGGCGCTGGCTGATTGGCACATAATCGTATTCCATAAGCCTCTCCCCGGGCGTGACGGGCAACCCCTTCGCGCGTCGCGTCAGCTGTTTCATGCCAGCCGGGGCCGCTCTTCGCCAGACGGATAGAATTCGCCTTGGCCGATCTCACCAGGAATTGTGCGCCCATAGGAAGGGCGAAGGACGCAGCTACGCGGGAGTTGGCAGATATTATGGCAAGCGTTGAGCGATGCCAGGTCATGATCGCCGGGGCGGGGCCCGTCGGCACCGTCATGGCCACGCTGCTGGCCCGCGCCGGCATCGACGTGATCGTGCTCGAAGCGGGCGAGGATTGCGCGCAGGACATGCGCGCATCGACCTTTCACCCGCCGACGCTCGAGATGCTGGACGAGATCGGGATCACCCCGATGCTGCTGGAGCGCGGACTGAAGGCGCCGGTCTATCACTGGCGTGATCGCCGCTCGGGCGAGGTGATCGATTTCGACCTGTCGGAAATCGCCGACCGGACCCGCTATCCTTTCCGGATCCAGTGCGAGCAGTACCACCTCAGCCGCGCCCTGGCCTCTGGGCTGGAGCAATATCCCAACGCCTCGGTCCGCTTCGGCCACCGGCTGCTGTCGTTCGAACAGGACGAGCAGGGCGTCGCGATCGCGGCGGAGACACCCTATTCGGTCGCGCATTTCCGCGCCGACTGGCTGATCGGGGCCGACGGGGCGAACAGCCTGGTGCGCAAGTGGCTGGGGACGGAATTTGACGGGTTCACTTACCCCGAAAAGTTCCTGTGCCTCTCTACCGCGACCGAATTGAGCGATTACCTGCCGGGCCTGGCCCATGTGAACTATGTCTCCGATCCGGAGGAATGGCTGGTGCTGCTGCGCGTGCCCAAGCTGTGGCGCGTGCTGCTGCCTGCGGCCGCTGATGCCACGGACGAGGAACTGCGTTCCGACGCGATGAAGAACGCGGTGTTTGATCGGCTGACCGGCGATGGCGCAGCGGTCGAGACCTATCACCGTACGGTCTACCGGGTGCATCAGCGGGTGGCGAAAAGCTTCCTAAATGGCCGGGTCATGCTGGTTGGCGATGCCTGTCATTTGAACAATCCGCTGGGCGGGTTCGGGATGAATTCGGGCGTCCACGATGCCTTCAACCTGGCCGACAAGCTGCTGCCGGCGATCAAGGCCGGCAAGCCCAACGGCAGCCTTGCACTCTATGACCGCCAGCGCCGCACCGTGACTCACGCCTTTACCCAGGCGCAGACGATCAAGAACATGGAGTTCATCCAGGGCGGTTCCGACCAGGCGCATGAACGTCGTCGTTCGGAGATGCTGGCGATCAAGCAGGATGACCAGCAGCGGCGCGCCTATCTTCTGCGGCAAGCGATGTTTGAAAGTCTCGAGCAGGCTGCGGCCATCCAATAGGAAAGCGGAACGCTATGACCGATGTTCAAGGCTATCGCGCGGTACTGGGCGTGATCGGCCCGTCGACCAATACCGTGGTCCAGCCCGATATGGAGCGGATGCGCCCGGCGGGCGTGACCAACCATTACCGCGGGATCTTCGTGACCGATCCGGTCGCCCTCTCCAACGAGGATTTCCTGGCCGGGACCACGGCCATTTCCGACAACACCATGGCTGCGGTGCGCGAAGCGATGACCTGCAAGCCCGATTACCTGGTGCTGGGAATGTCGGCGATCACCTTCTACGGCGGGATTGCCGGCGGCGCGAAGTTCAAGGCCGAGGTCGAGGCGCTGGCCGGGGTCGGGGCCTCGACCGGGTCTGAATCGACCGTCGCCGCACTCAAGGCCTTTGGCGGGATCAAGCGGGTCAGCTTCGTCTCGCCCTACTACCCCGTCGCCAACGCCGAAGTGCGCCGTTACCTCAGCGAAAGCGGGTTCGAGACGGTCCGCGACGTGCCGCTGGAATGCAAGTGCTGGACCGACATCGCCAAGGTCACGCCGGAGCGACTGACCGAGGTAATCGAGTATCTCGACGGACCAGATGTCGACGCAATCGTCCAGGTCGGCACCAATCTCTCGATGGTCCAGCTGGCCGCCGAGAAGGAGCGCGAGCTGGGCAAGCCGGTGATCGCGATCAATACCGCAACCTATTGGCACGCCTTGCGGGCGCTCGGCATTACCGACAAGATCAGCGGCGTGGGCCGTCTGCTCGAGGAGCATTGAACATGACTGCTGGGGGCAAGAGCTATTCAACAGGCGCCATCCGCGCCGGCTGGGCCCTGGCCCTGATCTATTTCCTGCAATCGCTGCTGACGATTGCCCTGCCACGCACCGACAAGACGCTGCCGCTGCGCGAAGAGCTGCGCAACTGGCACGTGCTGGTTGGCGTCATCTTGCTCGCGCTGGTGGTCTGGCGGTTGTGGCTATGGTGGCGCGATGAGCGGGGCATGGAGCCGGTCCACGGCCTGCGCCCTGGCCTGTTTAACTGGGGCCGCACCCTGGCGCTGGCGAACTACCTGCTGATGCTGTCGATCCCCATGTTCGGCTTCCTGTTTGCCTGGGGCGGGGGGACGCTCGTGTCGCTCGGCCCGCTGTTCAAGCTGCCGGTCCTGCTGCCCGAGAGCTACCGGCTGTGGCTGTTTGCGGGCTATTTCCATTCCGGCGCCGGCTTCATGATGATGCTCCTGAACCTGGCGACGCTGCTGACCGCTGCTTATGCCTGGCTGCGTTATGGCAAGGGGTTGCTGAGCGCCTTCCCGCCTGGGTTCGGGGTGCAATCGCTGCTGGCGCTGGGCACGACCAGCTATGCCATGGCCACTTTCAAATCGAGCGCGCCCGGGCCGGCGGCAGTCGCGCGCTATATCGCGATCATCGTCGTGGTCTGGGCGGCTGGGACGCTGATTGCCCGCTGGCGCAAAGCCAGGGAGCGCGTGCCCGAACCGGCCGGGAAGGGCCGCGTGCTGGCGGCTGTGGTCGCCCTCGGGATCGTCGCACTCGGGTCCTACGGTCCCTATGCCATGTTCCGCGTCTCGCCCTGGCCGATGGGGGACGTGATCGCTGGCCCTGCCGGGGTCACCTCGCACCAGGCGCCGGTCACCCGCGTCCGGGCCTGGGCCGAAACCGAGTACGAGCGGACCGTGGCGATGGAGACCTACAAGTGGTGCGGCTTTTGCCACACCTATGAGAAGGGCGGAAAGACCAAGGCCGGGCCCAACCTTTACGCCATCTTCGGCCAGCGGATCGCCTCTGTCCCGAACTTCCACTATTCGCCGGCCCTCGCGGGCAAGCGCGACGCAGTGTGGGATGATGCGACCTTGGATGCCCTGCTGGCTGACCCCGACAAGTTCGCGCCCGGCACAACGATGATCATCTCGTCCGGGCCGGTCAGCGATCCCAAGGTCCGCCGCGCGGTGATCAACATGCTGAAGCGCGATACGATGCCCGGCGCGATCGATACCGTACCGGCTCCCGAAGGGCAGTAACGCCTAGGGCAGCGCCCGCATGATCAGGTTTGCCAGCCTGGCGTTGTCCCATTCGGGCTTGGGGGGCGGGGTATCGCCCATCCGTAGGATCGCCAGGTCATACTTGGGCGAGAGATAAAGCACCTGGTTGCTGTTGCCATCGAACAGGAACAGGTCCGGATCGAGATAGGGTTCGCTGTGCAGCACCTGCGGACCTGGCCGACCCGGTGCACCAAAGCCGCGCCGTTCCTGCCACGGGCTGCCGATCCAGATCCCCAGGCCAAAGTGCTGGTTTTGCGGCGTGCCTTGGCGCATTTCGGCGACATAGCCCTTGGGCAGCAGGGCCTTGCCGCCCACCTTGCCGTCATTCAGCAGTAGCAGCCCCAGCCGCAGCCAGCTTTCGGCCGGCAAGTGCATGCAGCAACCCGAGTGGGCGAGGCCGCCGGGCCGGTTGACCCAGACCTTGCCGCCCTTCGCGCCGATCGGCTGGAGCACATGGCGGCCAACGAACTGGGCATAGCGCATCCTGGTCGCCCGCTCGATCAACAGCGCGACCAGCTCGCTCGGCGCATTGGCATAGCCATAGGCCGTGCCAGGCGTGCTGGTCAGCGGATAGTTCTCGACAATATGCCGCCCGTGATCGGTATCGAGATAGGCGCGGTTGAGCGGGTGATCGGGGTCGAGGCTGAAGCCTTGCTCGAGCATGCCCGAGCGCATGTCGAGCAGATAGCGGACCTTGATTGCCGCCTTGGGCGTGCCGCGCCACTCGGTCACGAAATCGGCCACCGACTGGTCGAGCGACTTGATGTAGCCGAGCTTGATCGCGCGGCCCACGGCGATCGCGGTAATCGGCTTGGCCATTGATTTGGAGACCAGCAGGCTGTCGGCGTTGCAGGTCCCGTAATAGCGCTCGTACTCGATCTTGCCCTTGCGCCAGACGATCAGCGTGGAAGAACGATTGGCTGCAGCATAGGCATCAGCCTCGGCCAGAGCGGCAGCCGGAATGGTCGGTTGGGCAAGGCGTGGCAGTGGCTTTGGCTTGGCCCCGGCAACATCCTCCAGCGGGCTGAAGGAAACCTGACCAGGGGCCTTGAGGAAGGCATCCCACCGCTCCTTGTAGATTGCCGCATCATCCGCCAGCGCCGCAACCGAAGCGCACAGCGCGAAGCCGGCGAGGGCAGGGCGAAGCAGTTTCAGGCTCATCGTTTCAGACCCTTGAGTGCAAGATTGACCAGCACACCTTCATCCCAGCCGTCGCCGGGATTGCCGGCCCGGGCGATCACCAGACCGGCTGAGGGGACGACATAAAGCCGCTGCCCGCCGTAGCCGTCGAAATAGATCACATCATCGGCCAGGAAGGGCTCGGCCTGCGGCACGGTTAGCGACACTTCCTGCGAATAGCGGCGGTCCTTCACATAGGGCGAGCCGCGCCATATCCCCATGCCATAGCCGGGATTGCCAGCCGATGGCGCCGTGATCGCGGCAATCCAGGCGGCGGGCAGCACTTGCTTGCCGTTCCACTCCCCCTTGCGGCGGATCAGCTCGCCCACGCGGGCCCAGTCCATCAGGCCGGCGTTGAGATAGGCGAAATAGCGCGGCTGGCCGCCATCGAATTCCAGCCAGAGCGAGGCTGGACCATTGCCCAGCGGGCACCATAGCTTGGCCGAGAGGTATTCGGCATAGCGGCCCTTGCCGGCGCGCTTCGCGGCATTGGCAATCGCGGTTCCGGCCAGCTGCAGGTTGGCATTGTTGTAGTTGAAGGTGCCGGGTGCGCCGGCGATCGGGAGCGACAGGGCAGCCTGGCTGACATTGCCGAGCATCAGCTCGATCGCCGCGCTTTCCATCTTCGACATTGAGGCGTTCTTGAGCCCGCTCGACATCGACAGCAGTTGGCGCAAGGTGATCTTGCCGCGTGGATCCTTGCTCAGCTCGGGAATGTAGCGCCCAACCGGATCGTCGGCGGATTCAATGATGCCATCGGCAATAGCCGCACCCATCATCATCGCCACGACCGACTTGTGCGTCGAATTGGTCTGGATCGGCAGGGTGCCCGACATGCCAGGAGCATAGGTCTGGCCCACGACCTGACCGTTCACCAGCACGATCAGGCCCACACCCCCGCGCGCGTCGGACCAGGTGCGCATCGCCTCGAAGGTGCCGGGCGCCAGCACATCGGATGGTGCGGCAGGTAATGGAGCGGCAGGGCAACCACGCACCGCCTCGGCGGGCGTCAACTGATCGACCTGGGTGATAGGCTTGCCCGCGACCTTGGCCATATTGGCAGCTGCCAGGGGGTGGAGCGCGGCGTAGGCCGCCAGCGGAGTGAGCAGCAGGAGCAGCAGCAGGCCCAGCCATTTCATGATCTTGCGCAGCATTGACCACTCCTGCCCCAGTGTGCGGATTAAAACACAGCTTGCCCGCGCTCTATCCGGTTGTCGATCACTTGCCCTTGGCGCGTGCTTGCAGGCGCGCAAGCAGCTAAGCTGACGAGATGAGGATCATTGCCCTGTTCGCCGCGCTACTGGCGCTGATCTCCGCCCCGCTCGTGGCCCGTCCGATCAGCGAGGTCGTGCCGCTCGACAACGGGGCCGGGCGGACCGTGCCGGTCACCCTGGTCAAGCCCGAGGGGCGCGTGAAGGGCGTGCTGTTCTTCTCGCACGGCGCGCTGTCCAGTCCGGCGAAGTATGCCGCGCTGACCGAGAAGTGGGCCAAGGCCGGCTACTTCGTCGTCGCGCCGCTTCATGGCGACAGCACCGACTGGACCGGGACCAAGCCGCTGCAGGCCGAGCAGCTGCCCTGGCGGCTGGCCGACATGGCGCTGGTCCGCGCCCAGCTGCCCGCGCTGGCTGGGCGGCTGGGCCTGCGGCTGGGCAGGGTGCCGCTTCACGCCACCGGGCACAGCTTTGGCGCGCTGATCGCAATCCTGTGGGATGATCCGGCGCTGCGCTCGGTCATCGCTATTTCGCCGCCGGGGCCGCTCCCCGGCCTGCCGATGCCGCCCGAGGACAAGCCCCTGCTGGTGGTAACGGGGACCAAGGATTCCTTCCCGATGATCGCGCCGAAGTGGCAGGATCACCTGACCGCCTACAACCAGGCGAAGGGGCCGGCGCTGGCCTATGTCGGGACTGATGCCGACCACTATTTCGGCGGAATCTATGGCCGTCCGGAGCTGCCGGGGCCCAAGGCCGAGGCGGCCTTTGCCGATCTGGTGCCGCTGACCCTGGCCTTCCTGAAGTCGCCGCGTAAGGCCGCGCGGCTCAGGCCCAAGGCGGGCTCGCTGGAAGCAAAAGGCTTCTAGTCGCGGCCCCACTTCGCGAAGGTTGCGGCCGCAATCACGTTGCAGGCGGCGGGGGCCAGGGCAAATACGACCAGGATCCCCGTCAAGGCCGAGGCTGGCTGCGGGCCGCCCTGTGCCGCGGCCACAGCATCGAAGCCGAAGGCAGACAGGATCAACCCGGTGATCAGCGCGCCGCCCAGGGCAAAGGCGATCTTGTCGAGCGCAATGAAGACTGAGGAATAGAGCCCGGCCTTGCCCTCGCCGGCAATGTCACTGACCATCGAAAAGCCCAGCATCGCCCAGCCCGAATTGCCGATCCCCAGGACCAGGGCAAAGCCATAGAGCAGCGGCAGACCGCCAATAGTCGAGGCTGCCCAGCCGAGGTGGGCGACAGCGTGGATCAGCGCGGCGACGACATAGGCTTGGCGCTTGCCGATCCGGGCCGCCACCTTCACCCACATCGGTTGGGCAATGATGATCCCGACCGATGCGATCAGCACCACCGGTCCGACCCGGTTGAGCGCATCGGCGATCCCGAGGTTGTAAGTGATGAAATACATCAGCCCGGCATAGGACATGCCGGCGGCGACCAGTTGCAGCAGGTTGACCAGGGCGAGCACCGAGAAGCGCCGGTCTGCCAGCGCGGTCAGGGCGGCGCGCAGCGTGACAACTTCCTGCGAAGCCGGGCGCAGGCCGACGCGCTTGGCGGCCGCCCCTGCGCCCCACCAGCCGATGATCAGGGACACCGTGCAAAGCGCTGCGAGCATCCGGGCCATGGCCTCATAGCCAGGCTGGCCTCCGCCCGAGGCCGCTGCATAGGCCGGTGCGACCGCGCCGGCGATCAGCACCCCGATTGCGGTGAAGCCCAGCCGCCAGGCCATCAGCACGGTGCGCTGGTGCGGGCTGAGTTGCAGGTCCCCGGCAATGGCCAGATAGGGCACCGAAAGGCAGGCAAAGACGGCCATGTAGAGCGCGAAAGCCGTCGCAACATAGGCCGCCATCTCGCCCTCGCTGCCGCGCGGGACATGGAACAGCGCGATCATCGCGACAGGTGCCGCCAGCGCCCCGATCAGCAGCCAGTGGCGGCGGGCAAAGCGGTGCTGAAAGCGGTCAGAGAGGAGGCCGGCGGAGACGTCAAAGACGATCCCGCCAACCAGCTTGGGCACGAAGATTGCGGTACCCGCGAGGGCGGGGGAGACCCCCAGCACGCTGGTCATGAAGAACAGCAAGAGCAGCGAGGGGACATCGCGGAACACCTGTCCCGCGATCTGGCCGAAGCCATAGGCCACCTGTGCCGGAAGTCCCGGTCCCGCCGCTGTGCTATCGTTCAAATCGATCTCCCCTGTGTCTTATCGCTTGATTGGCTTCAGGTCTTGGGTGGTCCGCCCGCCTGCATGGCCCGGAACCAGGCCGGCAGCTCAGGATCCTTGGCGCGCGGCGGGCCTTCGGGGCCGACCGGGGCTGGTTTCTCGGTCCGCGCGTAGTTTTCGAGACTCGAAAGCGAGAGGTCCGACCAGGCGTCAGGCGCCCGCATGAACTTGGGGAAGTGCTTTTCGGTGTGGTCGAGCACCTTGCGGTCGACCACTTCGATATTGTCATGCGCGCCCATGAAGCACTGGTAGGCGCAGTGCCCCGGGGTTGGTCCCATCAGCATCCACGGCAGCCAAGGCGTGGTGCGGGTCCAGGTGCCGTCATACTCGACCGAGGTCTTCTTCGGGTTCTGCATGTCCTGCCAGTCGATCTGGTACAGGAAGGTCTCGGTCACCTGGTTGAACGGCGCGCCGCTCTCGCGCGGCCACTTCGAGGGCTGCAGCGCCGAAGGATAGAACAGGTTGATGTGGCTGAACCAGTGCAGCCGGTTGTCGCGGCGGCGGAAGTCCAGCTTCACCGGGATCTTTGGCGGCTTGTCGCGATTGAGCCCGCCATAGGAGGGTGGCGGCGGATAGAAGTCGGTGATGGTGTGGTTGAACGGATCGTTGGCGATCGGCACCACCTTGACCACTTCGTTGAAGTAGGGGTTAGTCCATTCCTCGATGATCTCGCCACTCTTGAGATCGGTGTAATAGCCAATCTCGCGCAGGATCTTCTTGTAGCCGCCGTCCTCGCCGTCATTCGGGATCAGCCGGGCGCAGGAAAAGCCGGTAAAGCCAACCAGGTCGCGCAGCGGCTCACCGGGGCGGACGCCCTGGACGATGCCCTTGTACCAGCCATATTTGGTGGACTTCATGTCGATGTTGCCGGCCAGCTTGGCCCAGGCCTCGCGGCACCCGCGCGAGGTGGTGAGGTCAAGGTGCGGGCCCTTAAGCGAGCTTTCCGGCACCCGCTTGCCCTTGGCCGGTTTGGCCTCGGCCACGGATGGTACAATGCTCGAAGCGGCGGCCAGCATTGCGGCGGAGGAGAGGAAGTCGCGGCGGTCCATTCGGGTTTTTCCTCGCTAGGTGGATAAATGCAAAGGCTATCCTGCCATGCCATCTGGACCAACATGAAACTCCCGCTAGTTTGACCGGCAGACGGATAGACGGGCGCGGAGAAGCTGCGATGACCATGGAAAAAGGCGTGCCGATCCGGGCGATCACTCGCGGTCTTTCAGTGCTGCAGGCGGTCAATCGCGGCGGTTCGATCACCATGATGGAGATCGCCCGGACCAGCCAGGTGCCCTATCCCACCGCCTGCCGGATCGTGCAGACCCTGCTGCACGAGGGGATGATCGAGCGCGAGCCGGCGCGCAAGCGCTACCGGGCGACGGCGCTGGTCCAGAGCCTGGCCTCGGGCTATCACGATGACAGCCAGCTGGTGGAAATCGCCCGGCCGCATATCGAGGCGCTGACGGACAAGCTGCTCTGGCCGATCTCGATCACCAGCCGGGTCGGCGCACATATGATGGTGCGCGATTCCACCCACACCCGGACCTCGCTGACGCTCAACAACTATTACCCCGGCTTTACCCTGCCGATCATGGAGTGCTCCAGCGGCAAGGCCTACATGGCCTTCTGCAGCGAGGCCGAGCGGGAGCATCTGCTGGAAGGGCTGCGCACGATTGAGGGTGCGGCGGAAAAGATGGCCACCCTGCTGCTGTCGAATGATAACCTGCTGCGCGAGGTGCGCAGTCATGGCTATGCCACCCAGTCACGCAATGCCTATACTGCCAATCCCGGCAAGACCTCGTCTATCGCGGTGCCGCTGTTCCGGGGTGAGGAAGTGGCCGGCGCGATCACGATCATCTTCTTTTCGGTGGCCATGCCGATGGAGAAGGCTATCGCCCAGTTTGTCGCGCCCGTGACGCAGACCGCTCGCGCGATTTCCGCAGAATTGAGCGCCGCCTGACCCTATATCCGCCTGTCGGATAAAGGCTGGCGGACAGTATTGTCCGGACAACTAAACTATAGCTTTGGCATTGGGCGCCCCGCATCTGCGAGCGGGACGACACAGGGAGGCTATAATGAATCTGACTGCGCACAAGATTCTCAAGCGCGCCGCGCTTTCGGGCACTGCGCTCGTCGCCATCGCCGCGGCATTTCCGGCCTATGCTCAGGAAGCCGACGAGGATGGCGCCAACAGCAACGATATCGTCGTGACCGCGCGCAAGCGCGATGAAGACATCCAGACCGTGCCGATCGCGATCACGGCCTACACGGCTGAGCAGCTGGCCGAACGCGGCATTTCGAACTTCAACGATCTCGGCAACTCGACCCCGGGCATCGCCATCACCAGCATTGCCGGCGGCACGGTGCAGCAGGTCTTCGTGCGCGGTCTGGCCCCGGCCAACACCGCCAACGATCTCAACACCGAAGCCAACGTCGGCGTGTTCATCGACGGGATCTACCAGACCAGCCGCAACACGCTGGACATGATCTCGGTGCTCGATGTCGGCCAGATCGAAGTGGCCAAGGGGCCGCAATCGGCGCTGTTCGGCCGCTCGACCTTTGCCGGTGCGCTGAGCATCGCGACCAAGAAGCCCAGCCGCGAGTTCTCGGCCGACGTCTCGGCCACGGTTGGCGTGGACGAAGACTATCGCATCAAGGGCTCGATCTCGGCCCCGCTGGGTGACAGCCTGCGCGTCCGCCTGTCGGGCGGTTACCTGACCTATGACGGCTGGGGCGAGAACCGTGCCGCGCCGGACGATAACCTGGGTGGCACCAAGAAGTGGGCCGTCAGCGGATCGATCGTCTGGGAGCCGAGCCCCGATTTCACTGCGACCCTGTCTGGCTTCATCACCGACTCCAAGACCGAGATGAGCCCGGTCACCCAGCCGGCGATCAGCACCTTCAACTGCGGCACGACCAGCACCGCTGCAGTGACCCTGGGCCTGCGCCAGCTTTATTGCGGCCCTCTGACCGCGCAAAAGGTCAGCGACATCAGCCCGGGCATTCCGGAAACGAGGGCCAAGACCCGCCAGGGTTCGCTGGAACTGGAATACAAGCTGGATGGCGTGCGGATCGTCAGCCTGACCGGCTTCAGCGGGGCCGAGAACGACGCCTTCAACGATTACGATGCCTCTTCGGCTGGGGTCCTGCTGGGTGTTTGCGGCGGACCGGTCTGTTTGCCGGCGGGGGCCTATTCTCGCCTCGTGCGGACCAACCTCGTCTCGATCTCGAAGGAGCGGGTGCGGACCTTCAGCCAGGAACTGCGCTTGCAATCCGATAACGATTCACCGCTCCAGTGGATCTTTGGCGCGAACTATTTCGACCAGAAGATTCCATTGACGGCTGGCGGCATCGGTGTCGATCGCGCTGGTCTATTGCCGACCGAGCGGTTCATGCAGGTGACCCAGGTCGGAACCGTGCCGACCGCCGGGGTGGGGGCCTACGAATTCACCGCCAATCCCTTCACGATCAACGATTCGAACGTCGGTCAGCTCTCGTCGAGCTGGTCAAGGGCCAGCACGCAGACTTTTTCGATCTTCGGATCGTTGGGCTATACCTTCGGGGCGCTGCGGGCGACGGCTGAAGGGCGCTACAATATCGACCGCAAGAGGGCTCAGGTCTTCTCGGTTTCCAACCCGCTCAGCGCGCCGGGCATCAACCAGCATATCGCCGGCACCACCCCGCCGGCTGCGGGGCTGTTCCCGGTAGTGGGCCCGCTTTTCGCCAAGACCTTCGAAAGCTTCGCGCCGCGCTTCACGCTCGACTACAAGGTTTCGGATGACGTGTTCGTCTATGCCTCGGCCTCGAAGGGCGTGCGCGCCGGTGGGTTCAATACTGCCAACGCCGTGAGCGCGACTGGCATCCTCGCCAGCGAAGTGCCCTATGACGAAGAAGAGAACTGGACCTACGAGCTCGGCTTCAAGACCGAATGGTTCGACAAGCTGCTGATGCTCAACGCCTCGTACTTCCACGTTGACTGGAAGAACGCTCAGGTCTCGAGCTTCACCGAGAACCCGACCGCCGTGAATCCGAACCGTATCATCCGCAACATCGGCGCGATCAAGACCGACGGTTTCGAAGCCCAGGCCGAGATTCGCCCGAACGACATGTTCAGCTTTGGTGGCAGCGTTGTATATTCGGACGTGGCATTCGGTCCGGGTGTCTATGACGGCGGCACGGTCACCCAGTGTGTCGTCGGTGTCGGTACCGCGGCGACCGCGGCGCCTGGCTGTCCTCCGATTGTTGTGATCACTACGCCATCCGGAGCTGTCCGAGCGGTGCCTTCGCTTGAAGGCCTGCGTCCGGCCCGCTCGGTCAAATGGCAGTGGAACCTCCATGCAACCGCTGCAGTCAACCTTACGGATGACTGGGAGGCCAAGGCCCGCGTCGATGTCAGCCACACCGGTCCTGCGTTCACCAACATCATCAACACGATCAGCTTTGGCAAGCGCACGCTCACCAACGCACGCCTGACCTTCTCGAACGACAAGTTCGGCGTTTCGCTGTGGGCGACCAACCTGTTCGACAAGACCTATGCCCAGAACTCGATCAACCAGCCGCGCGCCGGGGTGCCGATCGCCTTTACTGTTCCCGAGATCTACCTCGGCGAAGGCCGGCGCATGGGCGTGACCCTGACGGCCAAGTACTGATCGATCCGATCTAAAGGGGGATGGCGGGGGGCCTTCGGGTCTCCCGCCTTTTCTTTTCAGCCGCGCAGGAAGGCCGTGACGGCAGCGGTCCAGGCCTGGGGCTGCTCATCGATGATGTCGTGCGTGCCGCCATCCAGCGCCGCAAAGGCGAAGTCCGGACGCAAGGCGTGGGCGCGCCGCGAGGCGGCGTAGAGATCCTCTCCGGTATTGCTAAAGATCAGCGTGGGGGAGGTGATCGTCTTGAGATCGGCGGACATGTCATGGGCAAAGGCGGCCTCGAAACCCCAGAAGTAATGCGTCGGATTGGCTAGCAGCTCCGTGACATAGCGGTGCATGGCTTCCAGCTCGGTCCAGCCGGGCGATGCGGCCAGCCGCTGGTTCCAGGCGGCCAGCAAATGGCTGCCATCGGCTTGCGGCTCAAGCGGGGCAAAGCGGAACTGGGCGAAGTGCGCGCGCTCTTCGTCTGACAGCAGGGCCACGCCATTCAGGATCAACCGGTCGACCAGCTCCGGCCGTCGTGCCGCCAGGCTGGCAGCGATCGAGGCCCCGGTATGGTGGCCCAGCACGTGGGCCTTGTCCCACCCCATAGCGGCCAGCACGGCGGGAACGGCATCGGCATAGCCGGCGATCCCGACCGGTTGAGCGGGGCGATCGGACTGTCCGAAACCGGGCGTATCCATGGCTACGGCGCAGAACCCTGCCTCGGCCAGCAAGGACAGCACGGCGCTGAACTGGTCGCCGCTGAGCGGGGACTGGTGCAGCAGGATCAGCGGTGTGCCCTGTCCAGCGATGCGCAGGTGAAGCTGGCCATAGGGGCCATCAACATAGGCCCGGCGCAGGGTCACTTCTTGCTGGGCACGCCGGCTTCGATCCAGGCGCGCATCACCGTGGTGAAGCGCTGCGGGGTCTCGATCGGCGGGAAGTGGCCAACGTCGGGCAGATAGACCAGCGCCGGTTCGGCACCCGCCAGATAGGTGTACAGCGTCCGCCCCGCGCTGGTCGGCAGCAGGGCATCGCTGCCGCCCCAGATCAGCAGGGTCGGCACCTTGACCGCCGCCATCGCCGCCCGCGCCTTGGGCGCGTCGCCAACCTTGGCGATCATTGCGATGAAGTTCTTGTGCGGAGTGCGGCGGTTGAAGTCGTAGAAATGCAGCCGCGTCGCCTGGTCGATCCGCTTGCCGTCACCGGCGAAGTAAGAGAGGAACTGGCTCCAGAAATCGGCATCCTGAAAGCCATTGGCCTTGGCCCGCGCCTGGGCTGCGGCCCACTCCGGCGTCGGCACCAGGTGCGAGGTATCGACCGGGTCCGACGGCGCATTGGTAATCACCAGCCGCTCGACCAGGTCGGGCCGTTTGGCGGCCAGGAACACGCCAAGCGTACCGCCGCTGGAAACGCCGACCACGGTCACCTTCTTCACGCCAAGCTGGGCCAGCAGCCCTTCGGCGATCTCCGCCGGCGTAGTGGCGGCGACTACGCTGTCGGGCACGTCATCCGACAGGCCCAGGCCCGGCACGTCATAGCGGATCACCCGGTAATGCGCTTTGAGCAGCGGGACCATCGCGTCCCAGGTCTTGAGCGTGCTCGACGAGCCGTGGACCAGCAGCAGCACCGGCGCATCGGCGCGCTTCAGCCCCTCGTCCTTGTAGTGGACTTTCAGACCCGCGATCGTCGCATAGCGGCTCTGGCTGCCCTGATATTTCGCCTTGAGCTGATCGAGGCTGAGCCAGTTGGGCGCCGCCGGAGCATTGCCCATCAGCAGCAGGGCCAGCGGCAACAGGATCAGCCGGGCCAGCACGGCTCAGCGCTTCTTCAGGGTGGCGAGATAGGCAATCACATCCTTGCGCGCCTGCGGATTGGCCATCCCGGCAAAGACCATCTTGGTGCCGGGGACCTTGCCATTCGGGCGGGCCAGGAAGGCATCGAGCTGCTGCGGCGTCCAGGTGATGCCGGCCTTGGTCAGCGCCTGCGAATAGTTGAAGCCAGGCTTGCTCCCGGCCTTGGCCCCGGCGACGCCCCACAGGTTGGGACCGACCGTGTGCGCCCCCTTGTCGGTCACGGTGTGGCAGGCCTTGCACTGCAGGAACTGACGCGAACCCTTGACCGGATCGCCCGGCGGGGCGGACTGGGCCGCCACCGGCGCGGTGGCGATCAGGGCAAGAACGGGCAACAGACGCGACAACATGGCAATCCAAACCTCTCGATTTCTTCACCGCACACCCTAGGCGCGACTGGCCGGGCAGAGCAACGCCGCTCCCGAATGACCGACTGGCGAACAAGCCCGCTTTGCCATTGCCTTTGCCAGAGCGACAGGCAGAGTGAGGGGGCAAGGAGATTGCCGATGAACCTGTCCCGCCGTTCCTTCGCCCTTGGCCTTGGCGCCGCCGGGATCGCCGTCTCCGCCGGGGCCAAGCCGAAGCCCAAGGTCGCCGCCCCGGCCATGCTCGATACGATCGTGATCGGCGCCGGGATGAGCGGGCTGAACACCGCGCTGCTGCTTGAGGCCGAAGGACAGAAGGTCGCGGTGCTGGAAGGGCGCAGCCGCGTCGGCGGGCGGGTCCATACCCTGTTCGATCAGCCCGGCACCCCCGAGATGGGCTTCAACACGATGGGTGAAGGCTATGGCCGCGGGATCGATGCCGCCCAGCGCGCGGGGCTTGAGCTGATTGAGACCAGCGCCCGGTACCGCAAGGCCCCGCCGCAGGGATTGTACCTGGGCGGCAAGAGCTTCACCCGCGAGACCTGGGCCGCTTTCGAGGGCAATCCGCTGCCCGCGCCGCTGAAGGCAATGATGCCCTGGGAAGTCGTGCCCCGGCTGGTGGCGCAGAACACGCCGCTGGCCGACTGGACCCAGTGGTATCTGCCGGAAAACGCCGTTCACGACATCTCGCTCCACGCCTTCCTCAAGCAGCAGGGCCTAAGCGATGCGGCGATCCGCCTCGTCAACGATACGGCCCCGGCCTATGGCAATTCGGCCTGGGATGTCTCGGCGCTGATGCTGGAATGGAACGACGGTTTCGTGAAGGGCCAGATCGCGGTTGGCATGCGCCAGTATGCGATCAAGGGCGGCAATGCGCAGCTGCCGATGGGCCTGGCCAAGCTGCTCAAGGGCGATCTGATCACCGGCAAACGGGTGGTCGGGATCGACAGCGGCGATGCCCACGCCACGGTCTATTGCGCTGACGGTTCGACCATGCAGGCCCGCCGCGTGGTCTGCGCCCTGCCGCTGGGGGTGATGCGCCGGATCGCCTTCTGGCCCGGCCTGCCCGAACCGCAGGCCCGGGCGATCGCAACCGTACCCTATCAGCAGCTCGCCAATATCTTCGCCACGATCAGCCGCCCGTTCTGGGAGGAGGACAAGCTGGGGCCGGGGATGTGGACCAATTCGCCGCTCGGTACGATCTATCCGCAATTGTTCGGCGCGACCGATACGGAGGTGACCGGCCTCCTGTTCCAGGCGCGCGGCGAACTCGCCCTGGCCTGGGACCGGATGGGCCGCGACGCCGCCATGGCCTTGGTGGTGCAGACGCTTGAGCAATTGCGCCCCGCTGCGAAGGGTGCGGTCACTCCGGTGCATTACCATTCGTGGGGGGCAGAAGAGTATTCGACCGGGGCCTGGGCGGTGTTCATACCCGGCCAGATCCGCGACCTCCACGCCACCATGGCGCTGCCCGCGGGCCGGGTGCACTTTGCCGGCGAGCATACGGCAACCGGCGCGCGCGGGCTGGAGGCGGCGCTCGAAAGCTCCGAACGCGTCGCGATCGAGGTGCTGAGCGCCTAAAGCCCCAGGTTGCCGGGATTGAGGATTCCCTTGGGGTCCAGCTGGGCCTTGAGCGCTTTCAGCGCGGCCCAATGCGGCGGGTTGTGGTCCTGATCATAGGGATAGACCTTGCCGATCTGGAAGTGGATGCCGCCAAAGACATGCATCAGATCCACCACCCGGCTCTTGATCCGCAACGCCTCGGCTTCGTTGGCTTCGGAACGGGGATAGGTTGGCAGGCCAGCCAGGTAGTCGGGATCGACGATCCGCTGGTGATAGGCGTTCTGCGCGTCCGGCCAATAGAAGGCGGGCTCATAGACGAAAGCGGTTGAGCCAACGGCCATGAACATGCCGCCAACAACGATCCCGTGGCGGGCCATGCATTCCGCCTCTTCGGCCAGCAAGGCCTGAAGGGCATGGTGGAACGGCACCGCACGGTCGTGCGGCAGCTGGGCGTGGCAGGGCAGCCAGCGCTCGCCCTTGGGTCCCAGCACGTTGTGGAACGGCGCAAAGGGCATGGCGCGGACCACTTCGGGGACCGAATTGGGGATCTCGGTCCCGAATTCGCCGCACAGTCGCTTGACTAGCGCGATCCGGCCATTGGCCTCGGCCTGGTCAATACCCTCGACAATGAAGTGCCCGGCATGGCTGGCGGCGGCGATTTCTTTTTCACCGGCGAAAGCCATCTTGGCTAGTTTGGCCGCGCCCTTCAGCACGCCCGATTGCTTGACGATCTTTCCCGCCATCTCGACCTTGGCGGCAGTATCCGCCTTGCCGAGCTGGCCCTGCTGGAGCACTTCGTTGAGGCCGAAGTTCTCTTCGCAGATGTCCTCAATCCCGACCGCGCGGAAGGCGCCATGCAGCGCCTCGAAACTGGGAAACGAAAAGCTGGCCGTGGCAAAGGCGGGGCGCGCCTTGACCAGCGGCAGGGTGATCCGCGCCTTGACTCCCAGTACCCCGCAGTCGCCCGTGAACAGCCCGGTCAGGTCGGGTCCGAAGTGGCGCGAGAAGGGCACTGACTTGTCGGACAGCGCACTGCCAGTGCGCAGCAGCTCACCCGTGCCGGTGATGATGTCGAACGAGATCGCGGCATCGCCGGCGCAGCCCTGGCCGTGGCTGATCGCGTTCATCGACATGCCGCCGCCGACATTGGCGTGAAGGCCCGAATAGGATCCCCAGAACCGCGTCTTGAACCCGCGCGCCAGCACCGCCTCACGCAGTTCGGCCCAGGTCACCCCGGCCTCGACGGTCACGGTCGCGCGGGTCTCGTCGATCTCGATCCGTTTCAGCCGGCTGCTGTCGATCGTGATCCCTTCGGCGCGGCGCTGGGCATAGGCATCGGTATAGCTCGCCCCGCCGCCGCGGGTGACCAGCGGCGTGCCGCTTGCGTAAGCCGCGCGGACGATGGCCTGGAGCTCTTCCACCGAGCCGGGTCGGACGACGGCCGCCGGGAGTTCGCCGGCGCGGAATACGTCATGGCCATAGAACAGCCGGTCAGCCTCGCCGGTCAGGACATGCTCGGCGCCGAGCCGCTGGGTGAGGTTTTCAACGAGGCCCATCAGTTCACCGCGATATCGTCGAGGGCCTTGGAATAGCGCTCGGCGGTGTCCTGGGTCGCCAATTCGGCGGCTTCCTTGCGGGCAACGTAGAACAGCCGGGCGAGGAAGTCCTGCCGCCGCAGTTCGCGCTCCTCAAGGGTGGCCTGATCGGGTTCAAAGGCCTCGATCTCGGCATCGAGCATGATGCCCTTGGCCGCAGCGACCTTTTCGACCGTGTCGAGCCGGTCACGCACCACCGAAAGCTCGTTGGCGAGGACCAGAATCATCGACATGGCTTCGTCCATGCCGGGGGTTTCGTAGAACTGCGGCCGCTTGCCGCGGGCGTTGCGTTCGAGCTTGCGCATGGTCATTCCCCCTCAGGCCGCCTTCTGGGCGATCAGGACTTCCCAACCGCCGCCGGGGGCATATTCGCCGGCCGTGAACTCGCGCTCGGCCAGGGCCTCGGCGGCATCCTCGGTATAGGTCGTGTCGGCCCCGGCGAACTCCATGATCGCCATCGGCGCGGTGTCAAAGCGGATCGTCTCGGCCGGGAAGCCGGCATCGCGGGCCATGCCGATCTGGTCCTTGTCGCGCATCGCGCCCCAGAACGGCTCGTTATTGTAATAGGTCTCGTTGTCCAGGATGAACTGGGTGAACGGGTCCATCAGGTCGAACGGCGGCAGATCGGCATGGATCATCAACCCGCCGGGCTTCAGCAGCCGGTGGCATTCGCGGAAGATGCGCGGCATCGCCTGGCCCGAGGTTTCGTGCAGCAGGATGTGGCTGACCACCAGGTCAAAGCTGCCGGCCTCGAACCCGGTATCCTCGGCGCTGCGCTGCATGAAGCTGACGTCGTGGCCCAGCGCCTTGGCGCGGGCATGGGCATAGCGCACGCAAGGCCCGCCCACGTCGATCCCGATCACCTCGGCATCGGGGAACTGCTCCTTGAACGGCACGGTCGAATGACCAACGGTGCAGCCCATGTCGAGGATCCGCTTCGGCTTGAAGTCCGGCATTCGCCGCTTGACGTAGTTGCAGACCGAGCGGCCCATGTCGTCGTTGTCCGGGCCCATATAGCCCATGGCATAGAGATAGACCCCGCGGTCATAGATCGCGCCCTGGGCGATGTCGGATCCGTCAATCTCGCTCGCATAGCCGCCGGGCATGCAATGGATGTCGAGCGCCGAGACATAGCGCGGCACCGGGAAGGCGGGATCGCTTTCCAGCGGCGCAGCGTTGCTGGCGGTCAGTTGCGCTATCGCCTGTTCCAGCTCGGGTAATTGCCGTTCGACCGAACCGATCACCGCTTCCCACAGCAGTTCCTGGGCAATGCGGTTGGTGGCGGCGTAGTGCTGGAAATAAAGGTCCTTGACCATGGCCTTGCGGATGTCCCAGCGGTCTGCGGGCGGCTTGCCATGTTCCTTTTCGAACAGCTTGGCAGCGCGGTTCTGGTAGACCGGGGTCAGGCCGGGGAGCAGCCCCTGCTGGACGAACTGCTTGAGGCTCTTGGTGAATTCCTGGCGCGCACGCTCATCGTGGTTGGCGCGGGGCAGGGCAGCATGTTCGTGCTGCTGGAAGGTGTTGACCATGTCCATCGGCGATATTCCTCTTCGGGTCCCATCCCATCCAAACGGCTGGCGCCATCCATGCCATCGGCGCGGCGGTTCGGCGGGGAAGATGCCGCTCTATCCGCCTGCCGGTCAAGCGCTTGTCGGACCAATAGACTGTATTGACCGACTGGTCCCTTTTCTATGGAAGGATCGGGAACCATCGGGGAATCAATCCATGACAGTGACCGGCTCAGTTCGCTTCGGACCGGCAACCCTTCAGCCCGGCGTTGCCAAGCGCCATGGCTGGGGATTGATGTACGCCAGCTTTGTAACCATCGGTCTGGCGACCGGCATCGCCGTGCTCACCCCCTATGTGCTGACCAACAACCTTGGCATTCCCCAAGCGGCCCAAGGCACTGCACTGGGGACGCTGGCCGTCGCGCAGGAGCTGGCGCTGCTGGTCGGTTTCGCGCTGTTTGGCGCACTGGCCGACAAGATCGGGCGGCGGGTGGTCTACAGTCTTGGTCTGGTGCTTCTGGCCGTCGCCTATGGCGCTTACGCCTATGGTGATTCGATGGCCGAGCTGGTGTTCTACCGGGTGCTCTATGCCTTCGGCATCGGCGCAGCGACTGGCATGTTTGCAACGATCATCTCGGACTACGCGGTGGTGAACGATCGCGGCAAACTGACCGCGATGTGCGGCTTCCTGAATGGGCTGGGCGTTGTTGTCGTCGCGATTTTTCTGGGGAAGCTGCCGACCCACTTTGCCAAGGGCGGGGCCAGCCCGGTTGAGGCCGGACAGAGCGCGCTCGGCGTGGTCGCGGCGGTCGCCGCAGTGTCGGCGCTGGTGCTGTGGTTGACCCTGAAGCCAGGTGTTCCGGCCTCGGTCGATGCGAAAAAGCCGGTGACCAAGCTGCTGGCTGAAGGGCTGGCCGCCGCGCGCAGCAATCGCCGGATCGCCATTTCCTACGCTGCGGCCTTCGTAGCGCGGGGGGATATTGCCATCGTCGGACTGTTTGCGATTGCCTGGGGCAACCAGGCGGCGATTGCCGATGGGTTCAGCCCGGCCGAAGCGGCGGCCAAGGGCTCGATCCCGTTCGTTATCGCTCAATCGACCGCGCTGCTGTGGCCGGCGGTGATCGCCGTGCCACTTGACCGGATGGCGCGGATGAAGTCGCTGGCGGTGACCATGGCGCTGGGGCTGATTGGCTATTGCGCGCTGATCCTGGTCGACGATCCTTTGCTGCCGGCCGCCATCCCGTTCTTCGTCCTGCTTGGCATTGGCCAGATCAGCGCCTTCCTGGGCGCGCAGACCGTGATCGGCAAGGAAGCGCCCGAGGAGGTCCGGGCTTCGGTGATCGGCCTGTTCAACTTCAGCGGGGCGCTGGGAATCCTGGTGCTGACCGGGATCGGAGGAATCTTGTTCGACCAGGTCGGGCCATGGGCACCGTTCTTCCTGGTTGGCCTGCTCAACGGTGCGGTGGCTTTGCTGGCCTTCGTGCAATGGCGCAGCGAACAGCGCGCCGGGATCGCCTAAAGATAGCGCATCGTTATGGCGATGGAGGCGTTGCCGGTGGCAAGCTGCACCAGCGATTTTTTCCAGCTCGGGATCCCGCCAGGATTGTTCGAGATGCCTACACCTTCCTTGGGCATGCCGATGAAGTTGGTCTTGAGCTTACCGTCGCCATCCTCATCGTGTTGGACCGAGACCGCGTAACTGCCAGGTGCCAACCCGGCGAAGCGCACGACCATGGTCCCGCCACTGATCTTCAGGGTTTGACGGATCGTGGTCTTGCTCTTCTGGCAAGTAGGAAAGCCGGCCTTGTCGCGCCAAACACAGGCGATCAGCGCGCCGCTGGTATTGCGAATGCCGCTGACGTTGACCGTCAGCGAGCCCGGTTCGCCAGCCCCCAGCAGGACCGGCAGCGCAAGCGTGAGCAGGGCAGGACGCAGATGTTTCATGGTATCGGCTTTCCTTGCGGTGCATCCGTGTCGAGACCGCGGATCACCAGGTTCGGGATCTTGCTGTTATCCCATTCGCCAGGCTGACCATACTTCGGCTTGGGCGTGTTACCAAACCGCAGGATCACGAGATTCCTGGACGGCACGATCCACATTGCCTGGTTGCCGCTGCCGTCCCACAGGAACAGGTCTTCGGCGGCATAGGGCTCTGAATGCAAGACGCCGATCGGTTGCGAGCGGGCCGGGAAAAAGGCGACGCGCTGCTGATAGGGCTGCCCGATCCACATGTGCAGGCCCCACTTTGGATTGGCCGGTGAAGGGGTGATTGTCTCACGCACCCAGCCTTTTGGCAGGATCTGCTGACCGTCCCACAGGCCGTCCTGCGCCATCAATATGCCCATCCGGATGAAGCTTTCCGCCGGAAGCATCATGCAGCAGCCCGAATGAGCCACGCCGCCGGGCCGGTTGATATAGACCGTGCCGCCCTGGGCACCGATCGGCTGAAGCAGGTTCTTGCCAACATAGTCGGCATAGCGCTGCCTGGTCGCACGTTCGACCACGATGGCCAGCATGTCGCTGGTAATCATCGAATAGTCGTACTCGGTGCCAGGCTCGTAGTCGCGCCGGGTCTCGTTGATCAGCAGGTCTTCGTGGTGCTCTCCCAGGTATTCCCGCATGGTCTGGCTCCATGGCCAGTTGTTCGAATAGTCGAACCTCGAAATGCCGCTCGAGTTTTGCAGGAAGTGGCGGATCGTCGGGCCTTCCTTGTCGGTCCCTTTCCATTCGGTGATGAAATCCGACACCGGCTGATCAACCGACCTGATGAAACCCTGCTCGATCGCCCGCCCGATCACCAGACCGACCACCATCTTGGCCATCGATTTGGATGCGATCAGTCGGTTACGATCGAAACCCTGGAAATAGCTGGCTTCCTGGAGCTTGCCGCCTTGCCAGACTAGGAAACCATACGAATCCTTCGCAGCGGCATATTCGCGCGCTGCCTTGAGCGAGGCGGCATCGATCGTCCTTTCAGCTGCGGATGCGACTGGTAGTGGCGACGTTTCATTACTTGGGACCTTGTCGACAGGATCATACCATTCGGCCTGCTGGGACAGTCCGCGCGCCTGGCTTACCGCCATCCGCAGGTAACGGTCCATGTAGGTCTTGTTCGCCAGATAGCCGATCAGCGCCACGACGACCAAGGCGATCAGACCGATTCCTATCCACTTGAATGCTTTCCTGATCATCGTTTCATCCCGGTAGCTTCTGACGGCGCGATCCGGCGCCGGCGGCAATGATCGCGACACCGATCGCCGCCACCATGACGATTGCGCCGATCGCGAACGGCGCGCGATGGCCAATCCCCGCGTAGATAGAGCCGGACACCGCGGGTCCGATAACCCGCCCCAGGCTGGAAGCGCCCTGGGTTAGGCCCATGACCAGCCCTCGGTCACCGTCGCTGGTCTGGTCGGACGTGAGCGTCTGGAAGGCGGGATTGAACAGGCCCAGGCCAACCGCCATCACCGCCAAAGCGGCAATCATCGCGACACTCGATCCGGCAATGGCCAGCAGGCCCAGGCCGGCAGCATGAAAGCCGACGCCTGTTACTGCCAGCGCGCCACTACCGAACCGACGGGCGAGCGGGCCGGCCGCGCCGCCTTGGAGCAGTGCCGAAATCAACCCGACCGCTCCGAATGAAAGACCCACGTCGCTTGGACCCCAGCCGAACGAATCGTGTGCAAAAAAGGCCAAGGTGGTTTCCATCATCGCTGCCGAGCCGATGACCAGCAGGGTCAGCGCCATCAGTGCCCAGATCACCGGCTTTGCGTGCAGGACTTCACTCGCCTTCAGGTCGCTATGCTGCCGGTGTGCGTCGGCGCGACGCTCTGCGGTAAGACTTTCGGGCAGAAGGAAGAATGCTGCTATCGCAGCGACCGCCGTAATCGCTGCGGAGGCATAGCCGACCGTTGCGAAATCCGAGAGATCCGGGTGATTGCCCGCCAACAGGCCGCCGATTGCCGGGCCGAAGATGAAGCCCAGCCCGAAGGCAGCGCCGATCATGCCCATGGCCTTGGGGCGCTGCTCGGGCGAAGTGATGTCGCCAACATAAGCAAAAGCTGCGGCGATGTTGCCGGCCATCAGGCCACCGAACAGGCGCGAGGCACCCAAAGTCACGATGTCGCTGGCGTGGGCCAGGATAACATAAGACACGATCGCGCCGATCAAGCTGGCGATGAGGATTGGACGGCGACCATACTTGTCGGACAGCTTGCCCCACAGCGGCGCGCCGACGAACTGTCCCAGCGAATAGGCCGCCATTGCCAAGGTGGTTTCGCCGGGCGTCGCCTGGACCATGGTCCCGAAAAACGGGAAAACCGGCAGTACTACGCCAAACCCTACGAGATTGATGAACGTGATCAGGAACAGGGCAGCCAGTTGCCTGCCAGGGTGCGCGATGCCGGTCATGGGTCTATTCGGCCGCTACCGCTTCAGGCACGCTTTCGGCAGGCAGCAAAGGCGCTGTCTTTAGCACGAAATTGCGGCCCTGCTCCTCCCGCCTGGTCGGGCTGGGGATCACCACCGCGCGCCGGCCCTCAAGCGCCTGTAGCGCCTGGATATCGAGTGCCCAGCCGCGCTGAACCAGCTCGCGTCGCTTGAAGCGGAAGGCGTTCATCAAGCCATCGGACTTAACCGAGAACTCCTCGCGCAAGTCGATCGGAACCAGTTCCGGGCATATTTCTTCAACGATGACAGTATCCTGCTCGAAAATCTTCAGGGTCCGCTTACGGCTGTCACCATCGAAGATCGCCTGCCGGAAAAAGCTGCGGGCCATGATCCAGCGGGTCAGGGTAGTGTTTTCGTCAATCGGCGTGTTCACGTCGAAGATGATCATCCGCCAAGTTGGACTTAGCCAGACGTCGAGCCGCATCGTTGCACCCGAGCAGTGGAAGCTCGGCTTTGCCTCAACCGGAGTCCGCTCCTTGCGAACATAGCGCCAAATTCCGCGCGGCAATGGCGGAATATAAGTGACCTTGGCCGTCGCCGACCATTCGTCTGCCTCGATCTCGAAATCGTGGATCACCGCCCGATCGCGATCACCAAAACTAGGGTGGACGAAGGGGGCATGGGCAAAGTCCAGCCCGTTTTCCACGACTCGAACATAATCAGCGTTCCACAACCATTCGCCGCGGATGCAGCGCCAATTCTCCGTGTCGTCGAATTCGGGGAAGGCGGGCAGCGGCGGCCGCTCGGCCTCGGGCAGGTCACCCAGGAAGACCCAGACCCAGCCGTACTTTTCCTGAACCGGATAGCTGTCCACCCGGGCACGGGCCGGGACCTTGGTCCCATCGGGCAGCGACGGGATCTTGGTAACGTCACCTTTCCCGTTGAAGGTCCAGCCGTGATAGGGGCACTCGACGCAGCCCTTTTCGACCCGGCCCGCGCCCAGCGAGGCACCGCGGTGCACGCAGACATCCGACAGACAGTTGATCGCGCCGGTTTCATCGCGGAACAGCACGAAATCGAAGCCCAGCAACTTCACGCGCTTGGGGCTGTCGGTGATGTTGGCAACATCTTCGGCGACGTACCACTGGTTGATGATCATTGTTTCATCCTTGAGTTATCGTGCCGGGACCTGCGCGATCCCGGTCAGGCACTTGGCCAGGCCCAGTTCGCGCAGTTCTGCCACCGCGCCGGTATCGGCGTCGATGGTGGCGACCCGGCCGCCAAAGAAATCGAGCACCCAGAGTTGCTCGCTGCCGGACGGTCCGGCCTCTCCCCGCATAATCGGTACGGCCCAGCCACGTCCTTCGGGCAGGGGCACGGCAATAGCGGTGCCGGCCGCTGGATCGACGATACGCAGTTCGTTACCGCACGCCACCAACAGCCGGTCATTGCCCAGTAGCGCCAGACCGAACACCATCGATGGTGGATCGGTGCGGGAATAGACCGGGCCCAGCCGGCGATTATCCTGCAGGTCATGCGCGTAAATGTGCGGACCGGTTTCGCTTGAGTGGAAGAGGGTTTTTCCGTCGGCCGAGAGCGCCATGTGCGTAACGCCCAGAAAACCCCCCATGCCGCCGTTGGTTTCGGTATCGTAGCTGGCCAGGACCGTGCCATCGGCTGTGATGCGGTAGACTTTGCCATCGCCGGCAAAGCCCGGAACTTCGCCAACCATGTGCTCACCCAACAGGAAATCGCCATCTGGCAGTGCAATCATCGAGCCATAGGCTCGCTCGGGCAGATGGCTGAATCGGGGCACCGGCAGACCATCCGGGCCGATGGTGGTTATCTTGCGGGCTTGCGGATCGAGCGCGTGAAGCATGCCGGCATGGTCGAGGCAGAGAGCGGAGATCAGTCCGGTGTGTCCCGTCTCGATCCGACCCCTGGGTGTCCAGTCGGCCGAGAACTGAAGTACGGCGCCTTGTCCGGTAGGGAACCGCGCAGACTCATCGAGGGTCGCAGCGGTCACGAACAGGTCGCCGGGGGCAAAGGGTTGCAGCGCGCTCATGCGGAAATCCTCCCACGGCGCTTGGGCCAGTTATCGAACAATCGCGACGGCTGCCGTGCATCGAGCGCACGGTTCGGTGCCTCGAGCCGCTGCCACAGCCCGCCAAACGGCAGCATTCGTATCAGCACATCGTCACGCAGCGCGAAATGGTGCCACAGGGCGGCCATGATGTGGCCAAAGATCACGGCCGTCAGCAAGCCCGCCACGGCAAAGTGGATCTCCCGCAGGTAGACCAGCGATCCTGCGCTAGCCGGCGCCAGGGCTGAGAAATTGAAGCCGTTGAAGAAGCGGATGTCGACAGGCGAGAGTGCCGCCATCCAAAGACCCAATACGCCCTGCACGAGGATTAGCGCATAGAGCAGGAAATGCCCGATACGCGCCCCGCGGACCATCCAGCCCGGCGTGGTCGACGGTAGCGGTGGCGGCGGACGCAGCTTTCGCCAAGCAAGGCGGAGAAGCGTGAGCCCGACCACCACCAGGCCAAGCGAAACATGTACCGGAATTGCGCCCGCCCGATCCTCGGGGAGGGTAAAGGCAAAGCTCCACGCCGCGCCCAAGACTGACAGCATCAGGAAGGCCACGATCCAGTGCAACCACTTCGCGGTCAGACCGAACTGCCGGGTCAGGATACGGCGCTTGCTCATGGTCAGCCTATTCCCAGATAGGGGACCGATCAGTCAACTTCCTTTGCGCGACTCAAGATGCCGCGTTCCGCATTATCCATCACGCGATCAAACATGTTCATGACGATCTGCCAGCTGGTCTCGGTCGAGAGGTCGAAGCCGAAGAACCGTGGCTGGCAATGCGCGCGAAGCGCAAGGTATGTCGTGGCTGCATATGCCACGGTGTTGAGCGCAAGGTAATCCTCACCGCTCAGTACCGGGTCACTCTTGAGCACCCGCTCGAAATCGAGGCGGACCAGTTGGCGCACGTGCTCGACCGCCTTCTTCATCTCCGGAGATCGGACGAACTCGCCGCTAAGCAGTTCGCAGAGTGGTGCATTGGCCCGCAGCATCGCTGCACATTGCCGGTTGATGAGGCGCAGTTTCTCGCCGGGTTGGCGTTCCAGGAACTGTTCGAGCGGCTCCTTGACGATATCCTCTAGTGGTGGCCAGATGCCGCGTCGGCGGACCCATTCGACCGCGACACCTTCAAGCCCGCCGAAATAATCATATAACGGCTTCTTGCCGACTCCGGCTTCCTTGATCAGCGCATTCACGCCGATTCCCGCGACCCCTTCGCGTTCGAGCAAGCGACCGAAGGCGTCGATTATCGCTTCTTCGGTTTCGCGGCGGCGCACCGCATTGCTGCGCGATGGACGTTTGGGCAGCGTTTTGTCCGATAGGTGAACATTCACGTCGAAGAGGCCCTCCCGGATAGACAGATCCCTTGCCTTTGCCGAAGCGACAAAGCAAGTTTGACCGAGTGGTCCCTTTTTGGCAAGTTGGGTTGGGAAGAAAAGGGGCATCGGCGGGTTGGCCGAAGAATAAGGGGAGGGATGAATGACCATTCGTACTGCAGCTTTGCGTGGCAGCAGCCTCGCCAGCCTGGCGCTGGCCGTGTTGGCAACGCCGGCCTTTGCCGAGGACACGGTCGAATCGAGCGCGGCGGACGAACAGGCCGTCGGCGATATCATCGTGACTGCCCGCAAGCGCGAGGAAAGCGTCCAGGATGTGCCAATCGCGATCAATGTCCTGAGCGCGGCCGCAATCGAGCGCAAGAATATCGACGGACCAGGTGATGTCGCGAACCAGACCCCGGGGCTGACTTTTGACGTCGGTCTCGTTCCGTCCGACACCCGCATCTCGATTCGAGGCTTACAGGCAACGCGCGGTCGTCCGAACGTTGCGATCCTGGTCGATGGCATCGATACCTCGTCCGAGAATTTTGGCGTTGCAGGGGGCGGCTTGCTCGCCAATCTCCGGCTTGTCGATGTCGAGCGGATTGAAGTCGTCAAAGGCCCACAGACAGTTCTTTATGGCCGCTCGGCTTTCGCTGGTGCGATCAACTATGTTTCGAAGCGGCCCGGCGATGAATTCGAAGGCTCGCTCGCGGCCATGGGCGGCAAGTTCGGCACCTATGAATTCAAGGGCGCCGTGGGCGGCCCGATTGGAGAAGGCCTGGGTGTTCGCCTGAACGCGGGCTATTATAACACCGACGGGGACTACAAAAATCCGGTGACCGGCGGCAATCTGAACGCTGCGGAAACCTGGGGCGGGGCTTTGGCGCTTCAATACAAGGGTGACAGCTTCAAGGCCTATGCCCGCGTGCAGTACAGCGATGAGCAATATTCAGAACGTGCGACAGTCATGCTGCGATCGGTCGATCCGATAACCGGCGCTGTGCGTACACAGGATGGCGGGGTACTATTGCAATCTCTCAAGTGCCGCACGCCTAGCACAGCGGTGGCACCGGGCTGCGTCGTGCCGGGACCGCAAATGTATTCGCTGCGCGGCGACGTCAGCAAGACCGCGGCCTATCAGGCGGGTCAGGCAGGGATCGATATAAGTGGCGATCCGAACAATGGCGGCCGGCCTTATGAGGGAACCTCGATCCAGACCTGGCGCGCTACACTGGAGCTGGGCAAGGAGTTTGGCGATGCCTGGGAGATCACTTCGCTGACCGGCTACACCGACAGCGATGGCAGCACCAACGAGGACTTCGATCATACCAACTACCGCCTCCAGGCCAATACTCCCAATCCGTCCTATGCAGCGGGCGGACCGTTCAGCACGCTTAATGTGTTCCGTACGCAATTCGGCTGGCCGCTGCCCTTCCTGCCGTCCTACGGGCTCTCGGCAGAGTTCGACACGCGCTATGATATCCGGCAGTTCAACCAGGAACTGCGTCTATCCTATGCTGGTGAGAAGCTGCGGTTCCTGCTCGACGGACTCTACTGGTACGAAAAGGCCCAGTACCATGATTCCAGCCTGTTCTGGCTGCGCGAAGGTGGCAACACCATGCTGGCGCAGTTCATCTCCGCATCGCAGGGCGGTGCCATGAGCATGACCCCCTTCGGACCGAGCTTTTTCCACCTGCTCAGTCCGCCGGTTACTTCGCCGATCCCGCAGCACATTACGCGTACCACGAATTCCTGGTCGGTTGCTGGCAGTCTTGAATACAAGCTGACAGATCAGCTGACGCTGGCTGGTGAAGGTCGTGTGATCTATGACCGGCTTGGCTACACAGGGTTTAATTTCGATCCGACGCCGGTAAACACCTATGGCGTGCGCAACGCCAATAATCAGCCGACCGTGCTCACCGCTAACACGATCTCATTCACGAAGTTCAACCCGCGGGTCAGCCTGTCATGGAATGGCGGTAACGGGTTGCTGCTGTTCGCCAACTGGGCCCAGGGGACCAAGCCGGGCGGGGTGGATACAACCGACCAGAACGGCAACGTGACCGATGGTGTCTTCAAGCCCGAAAAGGTCGACAGCTATGAAGTCGGCGGCAAGTACACCGGCGATAACGGTCGTCTCATCATCAACGCCTCGTTCTTCTATTCGAAGTACAAGGATCAGCAGATCGGCGTGATCGACAGTTCGGGGCCGGTGGCGATCAGCCGGACCGACAATATCGGTGCCAGCCGCTCATACGGCGTCGAGGCCGAAGTGATGTGGTCGCCAATTGATCAGATCTTTCTGCGCGCGGCCTACACCTACACGAACTCGAAGTACACGGACTATGTTCCGCCACGCTGCTCGAACGTGGACTCCGCCGATACCCAAACCACTAACTGTACCTTCAACGGCCATACCCTGCCGTTCACGCCTTCGCACCAATTGAACCTGTCTGCTCGCTATGAGACTGAGGCAGGTGAGGACGGAAAGTTCTACTTCGAGGCTGACAGCCGGTTTGTGACCAAGCGCTACATGTCGGCATCGAACCTGTTCTTCCTGCCCTATTACAGCCAGTTCGATTTCCGGGTTGGCTACGAATGGAAGAACTTCTCCCTCGAAGCCTATGTCGACAATGCCTTTGGCAACAAGGCACCGCGCTCGGGCACGAGCACGGTTGACTATGGCTACTTCGATCTCAACTCGTTCAACCTGCCCCGCAGTGCTCTGCTGGCGCTCGCGCCCCGGACCACCTGGGGCGTCAAACTGGGTGCGAAGTTTTAGGACCAGGCGCTCTCCCATCGCGAGGGAGAACGTGAGAAGGGCGGCGTGCGCAGACGCCGCCCTTCTTTTTGTCCGCGCGGCTAGACTGCGCGGAGACCCCGGCGAGGCTTTTAGCCGTAGCTAGCGCTTGAAGACCTGACCGATCGCGTCAGCGAGCGCGGCGCTTTGCTGGGGCAGGGTCGCCCCGCCCGGTGCGCCGCCATAGATGGCGGTGGTCTCGCCCAGTTTGAACGTGCGGACATAAGGCTTGGCCCAGTCGGTCCCCGCTGGCGGACCCTGGTAAGTGCGGTAGCCCGGAAATCCTTCAAACATCAGGGCCGAGTGTGCAAACAGCATGTCCGTATTCTCGGCCAGGAATTCTAGCGGGCTGGCAACCGCCACAGCAAAGCCCTCGCGCTCTGCGCGTCGGTAAAGCTCATGGACAGAGGTCTGGCGATTGTCTGGATCCTCCACAGTGTCGGCAAACCCTTCAGGAGCCAGATGGGCCTCGACCCGCGCATAGCCCTTGGTCCTCAGAACGGCCTCGGCTTGCGGGATCAGCCGCTTGGATATGGCTGCAACGCGCTTGTCCCAGCTATCCTTGCCGAGCAGCTCAATAGGAAGCCCGTGTAGGGTAAGGATACCCATTGCGGCCTGCCCGGGCCCCGTGGCTGGTGGCACCGCGCTGGCGAAACTGTCCAGCACCAGCCGGTCAAAGGCCGGTTGGCTGGCCATGTATGGCGGGATAACGATCTTGATCGGCTTGTTGCCGTTCCTCTTGCGCCAATTCTGCACTACCTTGTGAACCCCAACGAATGAGCCGGAAAGCTCTTCGAAGTCGGAGTAGATCGGCTGGGCGCTGGCCAGGACGATGGTGTCCGCCCCGGCATCGAGCACACGCTCGATTGCCGCGTGCTTGGCACCGGGATCGAAGGCATCAACCACTTCCCCGGCGACCAGCCCGTGCCGTTGCCGGATCTGGTCGATCGCGCCCTGGGCCATTGCCCTGGTCTGATCCTCGTGCGGTAGATAGCCACCCGGCAGTTTCGAGTAGTACATCGTACGAACCTTGATCACCGTCTTCGCGGCGGCGGTGCGCATCCCCTGCTTACGGCCCGGATAAAGGTAGTAACCGAAATCGTGCGGCACCCTGGCGCTGGGCTTTTCCCACCGCAGCTGGCCCTGGCGGAAGCGGTCAATCCAGGGGGTACCATCGCCATCGCGCTCGTTGCCCTGGATGTCGATCAGCCGCTTCGGGGTGTAGCGTGTTTCCTGCAAGGGATTGTCCGGATCGACCAGCACGACGCCGCTGTCTGCCCCGGCCAGCACATTGATCGGCCAGGGAATGACCTGCGTGAAGATCTTGTCGACGAAGTTGGCATAGAAGCGCTGGTCGAACTGTCCCGGCTGCATCAGCGCCACAACCAGGACGCCAACCTTGCCGTCCAGTTGGGTGTCACCAGCTTCGATGACCTGTTGGCCGGTCCAGTCTGGACCTCGGTTGGCGTACCACAGGCCAGCACCGACCACGGCCGAAAAAGCGGTTGTTCGCCAAGCCACGCCCCACAGGAACTTCCCGACCATTGTTTCACCCCAATGTGTAATTTTGTCTGGAAGCAATACGGCAGGCGGGTCAAGCGCGCGAGTTTGCAGGGCACACTATCCACTTGGCGGTTATGGTGTGGCAGGACAGAGGCAAGGCGGTCAACGGAGCGCATGAGGGGCGGCATGAGCGGGGAAATTGCGATCATCGGCGCTGGCCTGGGCGGACTGACCTGCGCGTTGGCACTGGTCAAGGCCGGGCTGCGCGTTGCGGTCTATGAACAAGCACCGATCCTGGGTGAGGTAGGGGCCGGAATTACGCTGAGCCCCAACGCCAGCCGGATCATGATCCACCTTGGTCTGGAGCAGGGGATGCGCCGGCTTGGCGTCGTGCCGCCGCGCCAGCTCACCCAGAACCTCCAGACCGGCAAGGTACTGGTCGAGCGGGAGCGCGGTGATGGGGTAGAGGCGCAATATGGTGCGCCATATGTCCACCTGCACCGCGCCGATCTGCATGCGCTGCTGGCCGACGCGCTCGAGGCCGCGCAGCCGGGCGCGGTGCGGCTGGATCACAAGCTGGAAGCGATCGAGAGTGACGCGGACGGCGTGACCATGACGTTCGCCGGGGGCAAGCGCGCCACGGCACCGCTGGCCGTGGGCGCGGATGGGGTCAAGTCAGTCACCCGCGATGCCCTGTTCAAGACCGCCCCGCCGCAGTTTACCGGCCAGGTTGCCTGGCGCGGGGTCCTGCCACGCGCGGCCTTGCCGCCGGAAGTGCAGGACTTGCTGCCCGGCATCTGGATCGGCGAAAAGCGCCTGTTCATGCGCTATCCGATGCGCGGCTGGGATCTGGTCAATTATGCTGCCTTCGTGAACCTGGAAGGGTGGAGCGAGGAGGGCTGGGCGATACCGTCAACCATTGCCGAACTGCGCAGCCATTATGCCGATGCCGAGCCGATGCTGCTGGCGATGATCGACGCGACTCCGTCCGACCAGCTGTTCAAATGGGCGCTCCATGCGCGCGAGCCGCTCGATAGCTGGATCGCCGGTTCGGTTACCCTGCTGGGTGATGCCGCGCACGGCATGCTGCCCTTCATGGGCCAAGGCGCGGCAACCGCGATGGAAGATGGACTGGTCCTGGCGCGCTGCCTGATCCAGTTCCCGAAGGCCGAGGCCTTGCGGCGCTATGAAGCCGCGCGGCGTGAGCGGACCACCATGGTCCAGACCCAGTCGCGCCTGCTCGGCCTGCAATTCCAGGGCAAGGACCCCGAGAGCTTCGGCAAGGGGCCGATCCTGAATGAAGATACGCTTGGACTGTTCGCTTACGACGCGGTGACCTGCCCGATTTGACAAACATGCTGTAAAGGGGATGACATGGCCAACGTGGTGATAACGGGCAGTACCCGCGGGATCGGACTTGGCTTGGCGAAGGAATTCCAGCGCCGCGGGCACAACATTGTCATTTCATCGCGCGGGCAGGCGGCGGTCGATGCGGCGCTGGCCGATCTGCCTGCGCAATTGATAGGTGGCAAGGCGGTTGGCCAGCCCTGCGACGTGTCTATCGAAGCCGAGGTTCAGGCGCTGTGGGATAAGGCCGTTGCGGCGTTCGGCTCGGTCGATATCTGGATCAACAATGCCGGCCTCGCCGGACCGCGCAAGTATGTCAGCGACCTGACCCAGGCGGAAATCGAGCCGGTCATCGCGACCAACATCTGGGGCATGATCTGGGGCACGCGTGTGCCGCTGGCGGGCATGACCGCGCAGGGGCGCGGCAAGATCTTCAACTTCGAAGGCTTCGGTTCGGATGGAATGAGCGCGCCTGGACTGACGGTCTATGGCTTCACCAAGCGCGCGTTGACCTATTTCACCAAAAGCGTGAACAAGGAAATCAAGGGATCGCCAGTGCTGCTCGGCACGATCAGCCCAGGGATCGTCGTCACGGACCTGCTGGAAGAGGCCAGGGATGCCGACCCGGCGCAATGGGCCCGAACCAAGAAGTTCTACAACATCCTGGCCGACCGAGTGGAGACGGTGGTCCCCTTCATTGTCAGCGAAGTGCTCAAGGCGAGCAAGCCCGGCACGGCAATCAAATGGCTGACCACCCCCAAGGCCATCCGCCGGTTCATCACCGCCGGGATCACCAAGCGCAAGGTCATGCCGGACTGAGATGGTCAGGCGGCTTGCCCCGATCTTGCTGGCTTGGCTCAGCAGCCCGGCGCTAGCCGCGGATGATCTGGTTGAAGGGGCGGCGATTGAGCTGAGTTACACAGCCGACGTACTGGCAGGGCATGGCGCCCGCGGCCTGGACTATGTCGACAATCTCGACCTGACCCTGACGTGGCAGCGGGACGAAACGCAGGTCTTTGTCTACGGGCTTTACAACAATGGCCGGGACTTCAGTGGGCCGCGCTATCTGCGTGGCTGGGTCGCTTCGAACATTGAGACCGGGGTCAAGGCGCTGCGGCTTTATGAGGCCTGGATCGATCAGTCGCTGGCTGGCGGCAAGCTGTCGCTGCGCGCCGGGCTTTACGATCTCAATTCGGAATTCGATGCGCTGGAAGCATCCAGCCTGTTCATCAATCCGGCCCACGGCATCGGCACAGATTTCAGCCAATCGGGCCGCAATGGTCCGTCGATCTTTCCGGTGACGTCGCTCAGCCTGCGGCTCCAGGCGCGACTGGGGGAGCGCACCTCGCTGCGCCTGGCCGTGCTGGATGGTGTGCCCGGCGATCCGGCGCACCCGAAACGCACGGCGATCAAGCTGGGGCAGGGCGATGGTGCGCTGCTGGTAGGCGAGCTGGAGCGGCAGGTCGGTGACTGGCGGCTGATCGGCGGATACTGGCGCTATACTGCGCCCTTCGAGGATCTGCTCGATAGCGCGCGCGGCGGAGCGCCGATCCTGCGCAAGGGCGCGCAAGGGGCTTACCTGCGCGGCGAAGGCCGGCTGGCGGGTAGCCGCGAAGGCCGCGGGATCGATGCCTTCTTCCGCCTGGGCTGGGCCGACCAGCGTTTTCATGAGGTCGAGAAATTCGCCTCGGCCGGACTGCGCTGGCGCGGCCCCTTTGCCGGACGTCCTGATGATGAGGCCGGGATTGCCCTGGCAACATCGGGTTCGAGTGGGCGCGCACGGCAGGCGCTGGCACTGAGCGGCGAAGCGATCGCCCGGCGCGACTGGGCCTTTGAGGCAACCTATGCCCTGGCCTTGACCGAATGGCTGACCGTGCAGCCCGACCTGCAGTACTTCATCAACCCGGCCTTTGAGCAAGGCCGCCGCGCCTGGATGGGCGGGGTGCGGGTGATGCTGGGCTGGTCGTTCTAGACCACTGCGCAGACCGTCTTGGTCTCGAGGTAATTGTCGAGCGCGCCGACGCCCGAATCCCGGCCCCAGCCCGATTGCTTCATGCCGCCAATGGGGAGCGAGGCATCGTACATCGAGTGGGTGTTAATCCAGACCGTCCCGGCACGCAGCCGCTTGGCCAGGCGATGAGCGGAAGAGAGGCTCTCGGTCCAGATTGAGGCGGCGAGACCATATTCGCTGTCGTTCCCGGCGCGGACCACTTCGTCGAGATTGCTGTAGCGCTGGGCGACCACGACGGGGCCGAAGATCTCTTCGCGCACCACAGCCATGTCGGGCGTCACGTCGGTCAGCACGGTCGGGGTGATAAAGCTGGCGTTGGGCCCAGCGGTCTCACCCCCGGCGATCACGCTGGCCCCGGCCTTGCGGCCATCGGCGATATATTGGGCAACCTTGGCGGCGTGGTGCTGGCTGACCAGCGGCCCCATCTGGGTCGTCTGGTCCAGCCCATGGCCTAACACCATGCCTTGGGCGGCACCGGCAATGCCCTCAACCACCTGGTCGAACACCGAGTCATGGACGTAGAGCCGCGAGCCGGCGACGCAGACCTGCCCGCCGTTGAAATAGATCGCATTGGCCGCGCCTGGGATCGCCATGGACAGGTCGGCATCGGGCAGGATTACCACGGGTGACTTGCCGCCCAGTTCCAGCGTCAGCCGCTTGAAGTTGCCCTTGGCGGCATCGATGATCGCGCGGCCGGTGGCGGTCGAGCCGGTGAAGGCGATCTTGTCGACGCCTGGATGGGCAGCGAGAGCCGCCCCGCAATCGCGGCCGAAGCCGGTGACGAGGTTGACCACGCCGGCAGGGAGGCCCGCTTCGAGCATCAGCTCCAGCAGGCGGATCGCGGTCAGGCTGGTGTCCTCGGCCGGCTTGAGCACCACGGTGCAGCCGGCGGCCAGGGCCGGGGCCAGCTTCATCGCGGTCAGCACCAGCGGTGAGTTCCACGGCACGATCGCGGCGACTACGCCAACCGGCTCCTTGACCGTATAGGCGAAGACTTCCTTGCCCGGCGGCTGGTAATTGACCGAGGTCGGGATCGATTTGCCCTCGATCTGGTTGGCGAGGCC
The DNA here is from genome assembly GCA_965284665.1 of Sphingomonadaceae bacterium. GTDB lineage: Bacteria > Pseudomonadota > Alphaproteobacteria > Sphingomonadales > Sphingomonadaceae > Novosphingobium. Next base: position 1,442,287 of record OZ260108.1, read on the forward strand.
GCCGAAGAAGCGGAACTGGTTGATCGCGCCCGGGATCTCGGCCCAGCGTCCTACATAGAGCGGCTTGCCCTGGTCGAGCGTTTCCAGTTCGGCCAGCTCGTCGATATGGGCTTCGAGCTTGTCAGCGATAGCCCAGAGCAGCCTGGCCCGGTCCATTGACGTCATGGCGGGCCAGGCACCGGTTTCCAGCGCGAAGCGGGCGGCGGCAACGGCACGGTCGACCGTCGCGGCGTCGCCGCGCGCCACGGCAGCAAGAACCTTGCCGGTGGCCGGATCGAGCGTGTCGAACGTTTCGCCCGCGGCCTGCCAGCTGCCACCGATCAGGTGGCCATGCGGGGCGCGAGAGAGGAACGCCGCGGCGGCGGCGGAATGGGCGGGGGCGGTCAGCGCGGACAGGTCGGTCATGGTGCGCTGATATGCGCGATCGCCTGGGCTTCGGAAATGACTTCTGCGTACTTTGCTTGCAGGTCGAACAAGTTGGCCTCGTGCGGGCCGGGATGGCGATCGCCGCAGGCCTCGCGCACCACGAAGGGCAGGAAGCCATGCTGGCAGGCATCAAGCGCCGTTGCACGGACGCAGCCGGAGGTGGAAAGCCCGGTGATCAGCAGGGTATCGACGCCCATCGCGGTCAAGGTGGAGGCGAGAGTCGTGCCGAAGAACGACGAGGCGTATTGCTTGGTAATCACCAGTTCACCATCCTGCGGCTGGAGGCTCTCTGGAAAGCCCCCCATGGGCGAGCCGCGCTCGAACAGCTTCAGCGCGGGAACCTTGCGGTAGAACACGCCGCCATCGGCGCCGCCGGGCGAATACTCGACATTGGTGAACAGCACCGGGATCCCGGCCTTGCGCGCTGCCGCGAGCAGGCGTTCGTTGCTGGCGAGGGCATCCTCAACCCCGGCATAGAGCGGCGAGGCCGGATCGAGATAGGCGACGACGAAATCGACGATCAGCAGCGCCGGCTTCCGCCCGAACGACAGATGGCCATCGAAGGCGCCCTTGTAGTTTTCTCCGAGGTCGCCTTCGTCCTTGGCCATCAGATCACCCCTGCCGCCTTCAGCCCGTCCAGTTCCGCCGCGCTAAGGCCCAGCACGCCGCCATAGATCTCGGCATTGTGTTGGCCAACCTGCGACGGGGCCGGCCGCCGCACGCCGCTGGGCGTGGCGGAGAGCTTGGGGAAGGCGTTCTGCATCTTGAGCGGACCGAACCGTTCGGTCTCCACCTCGATGATTGCCTCGCGCGCCTGGAAGTGCGGATCGACCAGCATGTCGGGTGCGCGATAGACGCGGCCGGCGGGGATCGAATGTTCGATCATCAGGGCGTCGACCTCGTCGATTGTCAGCGTCCGCGTCCAGGCGTTGATCAGGTCATCCAATTCGGTCTGGCGCTCGCCACGGGCGATGTGGGTGGCATAGCGCGGATCGTCGCCCAGTTCGGGGCGGCCCATGGCCTTGGCCAGCCGCTTGAAGATCTGATCGTTGTTCGCGCCGATCATGTAGACGCCGTCGCTGCACTGGTAGACGTTGGACGGGGCAATGCCCGGCAGAATCGAGCCCGACCGCTCGCGGATAAAGCCGTTGTGCACGTATTCGGGCACCAGCCCTTCCATCACCTGCAGCACGGCTTCGTAAAGCGCGGTATCGACCACCTGGCCTTGCCCGGTCTTCTCGCGGTGATGCAGCGCCGCCAGCACGCCCATCGCGCCGTAGGTCGCGCAGAGAGTATCGCCGATCGAAACGCCCATCCGCGCCGGCGGCCGGTCCGGATCGCCGACGATATAGCGCCAGCCGCCCATCGCCTCACCAATCCCGCCGAAGCCGGCGCGGTCGGAATAGGGGCCATACTGGCCATAGCCGCTCATCCGCGCGATGATCAGGCCGGGATTGTCGGCATGCAGCACGTCCGGCCCCAGGCCCCACTTTTCCAGCGTGCCGGGCTTGAAGTTCTCCACCAGCACGTCGGCCGTGGCGATCAGCTTGCGGACCAGCGCCTGGCCTTCCGGCACGCGCAGGTTGCAGGAAACCGACTGCTTGTTGCGAGCCAATACCTCCCAGACAACCTTTTCATCGCCCATGCCCCAGACGCGGAAGGGGTCGCCCGCACCTGGCGGCTCGACCTTGATCACGTCGGCGCCCATGTCGCCCAGCAATTGCCCGCAGAACGGGCCGGCCAGCAGCTGGCCCAGCTCGACGACGCGCAGTCCCTTCAGTGCACCCGTATTCTCGGCCATGGCTTACTCGGCAGCTTCGAGGTGCGGCCAGACCGGCTGGGTCGGGGCGGGGAGGCCCGTTTCCGCCTGGCAATTGGCGCGCAACACTTCGATTCCCGGGCCATAGTCGAACAGCGGCAGGTCACTGCGTCGGCTGCGCATTTCAGCGCGGAGCGCTTCGGTTGCGGCGGCATCGACCACACCCTTGGCATCGGCGATCACACCATAGGCCTTGGCGCCCTCCGGCGTGACCAGGCCCTGGACGATCTCTAGCCCGACCAGCGCCGGATCGCGCTCCAGCGGATCGCCCCAGCCGCCGCCGCCCCAGGTGATGAAGTGGAGCTGGTCGCCCACTTCGACCTCGACGTCCTCGACCTTGTTGCCGACGATCACGCTGGTGCCATCGGCCTTTTCCAGGATCTTGCGCGCGCGCTTGCCCGGCTCGCCGCCATTGACGCCCCAGGGCGGCACAAACCAGCGGTCATCGTGGATCGAGATCGTGCCCGGGCTGAGGAAGCGATAAGTCATGTGGATGCCGTTGCCGCCACGGTGCAGACCCGCACCGCCCGAGTCCGGTTCGGTCTCGTAGCGTTCGATCAGCATCGGGAAGTAGCGCTCCAGGAACTCGTTCGGGACATTGGTGAAACCCGGCCAGAGCGAGTGGCCGTCCGGCCCGTCGCCCAGCGGGCGGCCCGGGATGCCGCCAAAGCCGATCTGGAACAGCTGGAACCATTCGCCACCCTTGCCCGAACGGCTGTCGTTGCCCGAATAGAACAGGTGGGGGCTGGAGCTGAAGCCCGCGGCGTTGAGGAATTCCGGCGTCTTCTGGCCGAGCAGACCGCCGAGGATGTCGAAGATCCGGCCCAGCGCATGGGTGCGACCCGACAGTGCGGCGGGGAACTTCGGCTTCAGCAGGCTGCCTTCGGGGATCCGCACGTCGATCAGGTCATAGAACCCGTCGTTGAACAGGATCTGCGGGTCGAAGACCATGATCATGTAGATGCCGAAGAACATCTTGAACATGTTCTCGTTGAGGAAGAAGTTGATCGAAGCGGCCGATTGCGGGTCGGTTCCCGCGAAATCGAGCACGACCTTCCCGTCCTCGCGCCACATGGTGCAGCGGATCTTGTAGGGACCATAGCCCACGCCATCGTCGCAGATGTAGTCCTCGAAGCTGACCGGCTCCTCGGCGATCGCCATGCCGATCAGCGCCTGCATCGCGCGGTGGTTGCGCGCCAGCAGCTCCTGCGTGGCCGAGACGTAGACATCGTCGCCAAACCGTTCGGCCATTTCGATGACGCGACGCGAGGCGACGCGGCACGAGGCGATCAGGGCGTTGAGGTCCGCCTGGCACCAGTCCGGCTTGCGGGTCTGGTGCATGACGAGCTTCATCAGATCGTCGTTGTATTCGCCCTTCTTCCAGATCTTCACCGGCGGGATGCGCACGCCTTCCTCGAAGATCGAGCGCGCGTTGATCGGCATCGAGCCGACCACCTTGCCGCCGATGTCGCTCTGGTGGCCGAACATGGCGGTATAGGCCAGCAGGCGCCCGTCTTTGAACACCGGCAGCAGCACCAGCCAGTCGTTCGAGTGGCTGATTGCCCCGCCGCAGGAATAGGGATCGGACAGGAAGATCATGTCGCCATCTTCCAGCGTGCCCTCATAGCTCTTGAGGAAGCCGCCGATGAAGCTGCCGAACTGGCCGACGATCATCTTGCCGGTGTGATCGGCGATCAGCGGGAAGGCATCGCCCTGTTCGCGGATGCCGGGCGACATGGCGGTGCGCACCAGGGTGGCGTCCATTTCGATGCGGGCGTTGCGCAGCGCGTTCTCGATGATGTCGAGCGTGACCGGGTCGATCGGGATCGACTTGAAGGGGGTCGGGTTGGTTTCGACGATGGTTGCGGGCATGGCTCGTCTCCCCTCAGGCCAGGTTGATCAGGATGTTGCCGACAGCGTCGACAGTGGCGACACAGCCGCTTTCGATCAGCGTCGTGGAATCCATTTCCACCACGATCGCCGGGCCGGGGATCACGTCCCCCTGCCGCAGTTTCGACCGGTCATAGATCACGGCGGCCTGTTCGCGGCCGTCCATCCACAGCGTGTGGTCACGCATCTTGGCCGTGATCGGGTTGCCATCGCCCTTGGGCAGTTCGGCGGCTGGCAGGTCCAGCGCCTTGCCCAGCGCGACGGCGCGCAGGTTCACGATCTCGTGCGGGGTATCCATGTTGAAGGTGAAGAGCCGGTGGTGCTCTTCATCGAAGCGCTTCAGGATCCCGGCCACGCCATCGGCGCGCAGCACATCGGGGGTGATCGTCAGCGGCACTTCGAAGGCCTGGCCGGCATAGCGCACGTCGACCTCGAACTCGCTGGTGATGTCCGCTTCGGGCACCCCGTCAGAGAGCAGCTCGGCGCGGGTCTGCGCGGCCATTTCCTCCAGGATCGCGATCAGCTCATCAGCTTGGGTGGTGGTGGCGAGGCGCGAGAAGGAGCGGGCGGTTTCCGTCCGCATCCGCGTCGTCGCATCGCCCAGCGCGCAGAGCACGCCCGGCGAAACCGGCGAGACAGCCGGCCAGGAACCCATCAGCCGCGCGACCGCGTTGACGTGGAGCGGACCAGCCCCGCCAAAGCCCATCAGCGCGAAGTGGCGCGGGTCATAACCCTGCTGGACCGAGATCATCCGCAGCGCGCCGAACATGTTCTCGTTGACGATGTCGATGATCCCGCGCGCGGCGGCCATCAGATCGATCCCCAGTGCATCGGCGATGGTCTGGACCGCCTTCTTGGCGCCTTCGCGATCAAGCTTGAACGCCCCGCCCAGGAGGTTTTCGGGCAGATAGCCGAGCACCACGTTGGCGTCGGTCACGGTCGGCAGTTCGCCGCCCTTGCCATAGGCAACGGGGCCCGGAACTGCCCCGGCCGATTGCGGGCCGACGCGCAGCGCCTTGGTCAGGTCCGGTACATAGGCGATCGAACCGCCCCCAGCGCCGACCGTCTTCACGTCGAGCGCCGAAGCGCGGACCGAAAGGTGGCCGACTTCGGTGGTGCGCTGGCGGCGCGGCTCAAGGTTTTCGATCAGCGCCACGTCGGTGCTGGTGCCGCCGACATCGAGCGTCAGGATATTGCGGATGCCGGCGTTTTTGCCGACCCACAGCGCGCCGGTCACCCCGCCGGCCGGACCGGACATCAGGATGTTGACCGGATGCTCCTCGGCTTTCTGGGCGCTCATCAAGCCGCCGTCCGAACGCAGCAGCGACAGCTTGCCGGCCATGCCCGCATCGGCGAGGCGGGTGCGCAGGTTGGCCACGTACTTGCCGACAACCGGGCGGACCGCCGCGTTGGCGACGGTGGTCAGGGTGCGCTCATACTCCTGCATTTCAGGTAGGACTTCGTGGCTGAGCGAGACCGGGACGCCGGGGAGCATCTCTGCCGCCAGCTTGCCGACCACCGCTTCGTGCGCGCCGCTGACATAGGCGTTGATCAGGCTGACGGTGATCGCCTCGACCCCTTGCGCCTTCAGCACGCCAAGCTGGGTGCGCACGTCATTCTCGTCGAGCAGACGGACCTCGTTGCCCGCCGCGTCGATCCGGCCCTTGATCGTCACCGTATCTTCCAGCCGGGCGAGGGGAGTGGGCTTGGGCCAGATGATCCAGGCTGCCAGCCCGCCCGGCACATAGGAGCGGGCGATCTGCATGATGTGGCGATAGCCCTCGGTCGTCACCAGGCCGACCCGCGCGCCCTTGCCTTCCAGCACGGCGTTGGTCGCCACGGTGGTGCCGTGGAGGAAGTATTCGATCGCGTCCGCCTTGATCCCGGCCTCGGCGCAGATCGCCGTTACGCCGTTCAGGATCCCTTCGGAGCTGTCATGCGGGGTCGACGGCGTCTTGTGCCGCCAGAAGGCTCCCGTATCGACGTTGAACAAGAGGAGGTCGGTAAACGTCCCGCCGACATCCACTCCAAGGCGATAACCCATGCGATCCTACTCCCGAGAAAATCTGTGCTTAGTCAGCGTTCAAGTCTGCAACTTTGGGAAAGACGGGGGCTTGGGCCACCATTCCCGGTAATTTCCGGTCCATCACGCCCGCCAGCCAGTGGCTTGCTTCCACCATCCGGGCCAGGTCCATGCCGGTGCTGACACCGGCGCGTTCCAGCATGTAGACCACGTCCTCGCTCGGCACGTTGCCGGCCGCGCCAGGGGCGAAGGGGCAGCCGCCCAGGCCGCCCAGCGCTCCGTCGACCACGCTGGCCCCCGCCGCCACCGCCGCCCAGACATTGGCCAGCCCGGTATTGCGGGTGTTGTGGAAATGGACCCGCACCGGCAGCGGGTTAACCGCCTGCCGGACACGCTCGACCAGCCGGGTGACCTGGGCCGGGTTGCCGACCCCGATCGTATCGGCGATCGCCACCTCGACCGGACCGGCCTCGGCCAGCCGCGCCGCCATCGCGACGACACGGTCCTCGCTGACTTCGCCTTCGAAGGGGCAGCCGAACGAGGCGCCAATTGTCACCTGGGCGGTGCGGCCATGTTCCTTGGCCAGCGCGACAATGGCCTTGGCCGCTTCGACCGATTCGTCGCTCGTCTGGCCCTGATTGGCCATAGCGAAGCGATCGGTGGCAACACAGACCGCGCCCAGCTGATCGATCCGCCCGGTGGCGAGCGCGCGTTCGGCGCCGCGCAGGTTCATCACCAGGCCGATATAGGTCACATCATCGCGCAGCGGCAGGCCGGCGCAGACCGCGTCCGCATCGGCCATCTGCGGCACCTTCTTGGGATTGACGAAGCTCGTCACCTCGATCCGCCGCGCCCCGGCACCGATCGCCAGCTGGATCAGCGCCAGCTTGTCTGCGGTTGAGATCAAGGTCTTCTCATTCTGCAACCCGTCGCGCGGGCCGACCTCGACGAACTCGATTGCGGTGGGAGAGGGGGCGGTGCTCATCGCGGATGCTATGCCATTTCTGTATACAAAACTGCAAGAGGCCTATTCGGCGGCTGTTCGCTGGGCGGTGTAGGCATCGAGATAGGCGTGAAAGGCCCGGCGGATATGCCCGGTCATGATCGAGGCAGCCCATGCGGCATCACCGCGGGCAAAGGCGGCGATCAGCTCCTCATGCTCGTGATGCGAGCGCTGGAGGTTCTCCCGGTCATAGTTCTGGGCCGTGCGCCAGACCACCGGCTGCTCGATCAGTCGGGTCAGCAGGCTGGCCAGGCGGGACGAGCCTGCGGCCGTCAGGATGATTTCGTGGAATGCGCGGTTGTTGTCGAGAAAGGCTGGAATGTCGGGTCTTTCCCCGGCAATCGCCGCGCCGATCAGGCGATTGTGGTGGCGCAGCGCCTCGAGCTGGGCGGGAGCGATCCGCGTCGCGGCGCGGCGCGCGGCCTGGGCTTCGAGCATGGCGCGCAGCTCAAAGGCGTCCTCGATATCGTCATCCGACCAGTCGGCCACGAAGCTACGCTGGCTCTCACTGCGGCGGATCAGCAGATCGGATTCGAGCCGCCGCAGGGCATCGCGCACCGGGGTGCGGGAAACCTCGCAGCGCAGCGCCAGGGCTTCCTCGCTCAACTGCGTGCCTGGCGGCAGCTCGCCCGAGAGGATCATTCCCCGAATTACCGTATAGGCTTGGTCCGATGCGCGCGACATGATGCAGCCTGAATGACTTGACCTGAGCCATTTGTATACAATAAGCTGAGCGTCTCACAAGCCACCCGGGCATTTCTGCGTTGGATCGGGACGGCGGTGAACAGGGAGTACTACATCATGCGGATCACGCGCCTGCTGCTTTCGGCTTCGGCCGCCGGCCTTGCCCTTGGTGCCACCCCGGCTATCGCGCAGGACAGCGCGGCCGATGGTGCCAATGAGGAAGAGGCCATCATCGTCACCGCCCGTCGCCAGAATGAGCGGCTGCAGGATGTCCCGGCTTCGGTGGCGGTGCTCTCTGCGGCCACGCTCGAAAGCACCGGTGCCAAGAACGCCGACGATTTTGCCCAGCTTACGCCAGGCGTGACGATCGTTACCGGCACGGCCGAAGCGGGCGACACCCAGATCAACATCCGCGGCATCAATGGCGCGCGTGACGCGGAAAGCTCGGTCGCGCTGGTGGTTGACGGGATTCTCAAGACCAACACCGCCCAGCTGAACCAGGTCCAGGGCACGCTGCGCCAGGTCGAAATCCTGAAAGGTCCGCAGGGCGCGCTCTATGGCCGCAACGCTGCGGCCGGCGCGATCGTGCTGCAGACGCTGAAGCCCAAGGACGTGGTCGAGGGCGGCGCCAAGATCTCTTACGCCAACGAGAACACCTGGGATGCCTCGGCCTATATCTCGACCCCGCTGGGCGAAAGCGCCGGCCTGGTGGTGAGCGGCAGCTTCCAGCACACCGATGGCTTCTTCCGCAACATCTTCCTCGGCAACAGCAAGACCGTGGATGACAAGGAATCGTTTAACGTCGACGGCCGCATGGTCGTCAAGGCGGGTGACAATACCGAGTTCGACGTGAAGGTCCGTTATGCTGAATTCCACGGCGCCTCGCTGCCGTTCAACGCCGCGTTCCATCTGCCGAACTTCGCGGCGGTGAACCCGGCGTTCTACCAGGATGTCGACGCCCACGAGTTTCGCTTCTACAACAATATCCGCGCCACCAATGACCAGAAGAGCTTCGACGCCTCGATCAAGGTCGAGCACAACTTCGAGAGCATGAAGCTGGTCGCCTGGGCGCTCTATTCGGACACCAATCAGGACCTGGTGGCCGATGGCACCTCGGCTGACTTTGCCCGTTACATCAGCGCGGCGCAGCCGGCGGGAGCGGCAACGGTGGCATCGTGCTTCGCCACCACCGCAGCCAACACCGGATATCCGGTCAACCCGCCGGGCGGCATCGGCGCGATCCCGGTGCCGTTCATCTTCGCCCCGGCCAATGGCTCGACCTTCGGGCCATACAGCAACACCACTTGCGACGGCATCCAGTACCAGCTGCGCAACCAAAAGGACTTCAGTGCCGAAGTGCGGCTGGTTTCGACCGGCGACGGTCCGGTCTCGTGGCAGCTGGGCGCCTATTACCTCAATATCGATCGCCAGACCGGCGTTAGCCTGAGCGGTGATACGGGGGCAGGGGTGATCAAGAACCTCTACAATGGCCCGACCAGCGCGAACCCGACCTCGCTGCTGCTGGCTGACCAGTTCGACACCAATGTCTATGCCGCCTTCGGCTCGCTGGAATTCAAGCCGAACGACCAGTTCAAGGCCGGTCTGGCATTGCGCTATGATATCGAGGACCGTGCTTCCAGCTCGCTGGTGCCGACCGCGACCGATCCGTTCACCGGCGGCCCGATCAACCCCGGTCAGGCCTTTGGTCCGCTGACGCCGAAGTCCGCATCCTACAAGCAGCTCCAGCCGAAGATCACGCTGAGCTACACCCCGTCGAGCGAGCTCAACATCTATGCCAACTGGGGTATCGGCTTCAAATCGGGCGGGTTCAACAACCAGGGTTCGTCGGCGATCATCAACGGCAACTTCAACAACGGCGTCACCCCCGGCACGATCAACGCCAACGTCCGGATCAACGACGATTACCGCAAGGAAAAGTCGAGCGCGTTTGAAGCCGGGATTAAGGGCACGCTGCTCGACAATCGCATCACCTTCGATCTGGCAGGCTATTACACCCGCATCACCGACATGCAGTTCTTCGAATTCTTCGTCGGCAGCTTTGGCCTGCTGCGTGTGGTTTCGAACATCGACACGGTCGACGTGAAGGGTGCGGAAATCAACCTGACCGCCAAGGTGGTTGATGGGCTGAAGCTGTTCGGCTCGTTCAATGTGACCGACAGCGAGATCAAGAAGAACTCGTCGCGGCCCTACACCGTGGGCAACAAGTCGCCCTATACGGCTGACTGGACGCTCAACGTCGGGGCGGACATCAAGGTGCCGGTCACCGACAGTCTGCGGATCACCGGCCGCGCCGATTACCGCCTGACCGGTCCGACCTGGTTCCACACCGTGCAGGATCAGGAACGCCCGACCCTGTTCAGCGGCCTGCTGCCGATCTCGGCGCTGGCGCTGCCGCCCGTGGTCGGCAACGCCCGCTACGACGTGGCCCAGCGTGACAAGTTCGGCGTGTTCAATGCCCGCCTGGGCCTTGAAACCGATCGCTACCACCTGGTCGCTTTTGCTGAGAACCTGTTCAACAAGAAGTACATCGCCGAAGCGATCCCCGCGATCGAGTTTGGCGGCTCGTTCATCTCGCCGGGCGGGCGCCGCCTGATCGGTGTCGAAGCGGGCATGAAGTTCTAAGACCGCGATTGGCGGCCAGTGGCAGCAGCCATTGGCCGCCTGTCGATCATAAGGCGAAAGACCGGGTTGCATATTGCAACTCAATCAGCCATGTCGCGGCAAATGCCTAACAAATCGCGCCTTTTCATAGCTCCGCTGATTGCCCTGCTGGCGGCTTGCGGGGCTGAGCAAGTGCCAGAAAAGCCGGCGGATGTTGCCCTGCGGGTCAGTGTCGCCGTGGTTGGCCAGGAACTGGGCTCACCTTCGATCGAAGCTGCTGGTACCGCTGCGCTGCGCAAGGAAATCCCGCTGGGATTCACCACGCCCGGCCAAGTCGCGCGGATTTTGGTGCAGGAGGGGGACCGGGTCAGGCGCGGGCAACTGCTGGCCGTGCTCGATACCACCAGCGTTGGGGCCTCGCTTGAGGCGGCCGATGCCGAACGCGATCGCGCCGCAGCTGAACTGGGGCGCCTCAAGCAACTCTATGCCCAGGGCTGGATCACCAAGGCGCGGCTTGAAGCGGCCGAGGCAGCCGCGCGCAGCGCCACCGCCAACCTTGCCGCGCGCCGGTTCTCGCTCGACACCGCGCGCGTTGTGGCCCCGGCCGATGGCATCATCCTGACCCGCGGCGCTGAGCCGGGGCAGATCGTCGATGCCGGTTCTCCGATTATCACGCTGGGCGATGCCGGCAGCGGTTTTGTCCTGCGCGTGCTGCTGGCAGATCGCGATGCCGTGCGCCTGCGGGCTGGGATCCCGGCCGAAGTACGCTTTGATGCCCTGCCGGGCGCTGTGCTGGCGGGGCAAGTGATCGAGGTTGGCGGGCGCTCCGATCGCGGCAGCGGTGCCTTTACCGCCGAAATCGCGCTAGCTCCCGACCAGCGGCTGCGTTCGGGCCTGGTCGGCCGTGCCAGAATCCTCGCCCCGGCAGCCGGTGGATCAACCCGTCTGGTCATCCCGCCGACCGCGATTTTTGCGGCCCGGGCCGATGAAGGCTTTGTCTTCGTCGTCGATGCCCAGCGCCGGGTGAAGGCCCGCAGCGTGACGCTTGGCCAGTTGTCCCCCGCGGGGGCGGAGATCCTCTCCGGCCTCAACCGGGGAGAGACCGTGGTCACTTCCGCGCTTGACCGGCTCCGCGACGGGGCGAAGGTCGACCCGGTTGGTACCCAGCCCTGATGGGTTTGGTCTCGATCGCCGTCCGCCGCTGGCAGGTGACCTTTGTCACCTTCCTGTTGCTGGCGCTGCTCGGCTACAACGCGTTTCGTCAGATTCCCCGCGCGGTCGATCCCTATTTCCCGATCCCCGCAACGCTCGCCATTGTCACCCTGCCAGGGGCTGATGCGGCCGAGATCGAGGAGACAGTAGCCAAGCCGATCGAGCGCGCGTTGCAAGGGCTCGACAATGTGCGCGACATTCGCTCGACCTCCAGCGACGGTGTCGCCAACGTCCAGGTTTCGTTCGATTACGGCACCGATGCCGAACAGGCGCTCGACCGTACCGTGCGCGAGGTCAATGCACTGCGCCCGCAATTGCCCAGCGGCATAACGCGGTTCGACATCCGCCGGCCGCGCACCACCGAGGCGGCGATTTCCCAGATTGCGCTGGTGAGCGAGACCGCTTCATGGCGGCGGATGGAAAAGTATTCCGAGGATCTGCGCGACCGGCTCTCCGTATTGCGCGGGGTGCGCAACACACAGCTTTACGGGCTGGCTTCGCCCGAAGTGCGCGTGGCGCTTGATCCGGCGCGACTGGCCGAGCGCAAACTGGCGCCAGCGGCGGTAGCCAATGCGATATCGCAGGGCGGGGCGGACGTGCCGGCCGGGGCGGTGGCATCGGGCAATCGCCGCTTCAATGTCCAGGCGGGCGGCGCTTTTCGCAGTCTGGAAGCGATCCGCGCGATCCCGCTGCGCGGCGGCGACGGGCAATTGCTGACCGTAGGCGACGTGGCCGCGGTCGATTGGGCGGAGGCTGAACGCCAGCACATCACCCGGCTGAACGGCCAGCGCGCGGTCTTCATCGGCGTGCGGCAAAAGGATGCGACCGATACCCTGGCACTGCGGGATTCGCTGCGCCAGGTGAAGGAGAAGTTTGCCGGCCAGTTGCCGCCCGACATCAAGCTGGTCACCGTCTTCGACCAGAGCAATGATATCGAGCGCAAACTCAATCAGCTCGCCAAGGATTTCATGATTGCCCTGGCGCTGGTGCTGATCACGCTTTTGCCGCTGGGACCGCGCGCTTCGCTGGTGGTGATGCTGTCGATCCCAACCTCATTGGCAATCGGCCTTACCGGGCTTGATATTCTGGGCTTCTCGCTCAACCAGCTGACCGTTTCGGGCTTCATCGTCGCGCTGGGTCTGCTGGTCGACGATTCGATCGTGGTGACCGAGAATATCGAACGCCACATCCGCATGGGTGAAGACCGGATCACGGCCGCGATTCAGGGCACCAAGGAAATCACCATGGCGGTGATGGGCTCCACCGGGGTGCTGATCTTTGCCTTCCTGCCGCTGGCCAACCTGCCTGAGACCGCCGGCGATTTTACCCGCAGCCTGCCGATGGCGGTGCTGTTAACGGTGGGTGCCTCATTGCTGGTCTCGCTGACGCTGGTCCCCTTTGCGGCGAGCCGGATCCTGCCGCCGCATGAAACCCACGGCGGCAACCGGTTCCTGCGCTGGGTGACCGAGCGGATCGAGCACTGGTACCGTCCCGCCTTGCATTGGAGCCTGGCCAACCCGCACAAGACCGTATGGGGCGCGATGGCGGCCTGTGTGCTGATGTTCTTCACGATCCCGTGGATCGGCTTCAGCCTGTTCCCCAAGGCCGATGTGCCCTATTTCCTGGTCAGGATCGAAGCCCCGGAAGGTGCCAGCATCGTCGCCACTGACAAGGCGGTGCGCGATATTGCGGCGATCATGGCGAAGAAGCCCGAAGTGCTGGACGTGATGGAGAACACCGGGCGTTCCAACCCGCAGATTTACTACAATGCGATCCCGCGTGAGTCCGATGCCCGGTTCGGGGAACTGTTCGTCACGCTGAAAACCTTTTCGCCCGAGGATACGCCCGCGCTGGTCGAGAAGCTGCGCCAGGAGCTGGAGAAGTATCCCGCAGCGCGCGTTACTGTTGAGCAGTTCGAGCAGGGGCCACCAGTCGATGCGCCAATCGCGATCCGGATCAGCGGGCCCGAGCTTGACGTGCTGAAGCGGCTTTCGGCCGAATTTGCCCAAACTGTCCGCAAGACCGAGGGCACCCGCGACGTGGTCGATCCGCTGGCGATTGACCGGATCGATCTCGATCTGTCGGTCGATCCCGCCAAGGCAGGTCTGCTTAACGTGGCACCCGATGCTGTCCGCCGGACCCTGCGGCTGGCAATCTCGGGCGAACGAGCCAGCAACCTGCGCGATGCAGAGGGCGATTCCTATCCGGTGGTAGTGCGGATGCCATTCGAGCAGGAAGTGCCGATCACGGTGCTTGATCAGATCTATGTCAGCTCGCTGTCAGGTGCAGCGATTCCCTTGGCGCAATTGACTGTGCCAAAGCTGCAATCGGTCCCGTCTTCGATCAACCGATACAAGTTCGAACGTTCAGTGACGGTAACCTCATACGTTCAACAGGGCTTCCTCGCCTCAAAGGTCAACGAGGACGCCGTAGCGCGGGTTCGCAAGATACCGTTGCCGCCGGGCTATTCGATCAGTATCGGCGGCCAGGCCGAGATATCCGAGCGCAACCGCAGCGGGATCGGCGGGATCGCCCTGCTGGCGGTGTTCGGGATCCTGTCGGTGCTTGTGCTGGAATTCGGTCGCTTTCGCGAGGTCACCGTGGTGGCTGGCGTGGTTCCGCTGGGCCTGTTCGGCGGGCTGTGGGCGCTGATCCTGACCGGCAACTCGATGTCCTATCTGGCCACCATCGGGTTCATTGCGTTGATCGGAATCGAGATCAAGAATTCGATCCTGCTGGTCGATTTCACCACCCAGCTACGCCAGCAGGGGATGGAACTGATGGAGGCGATCGAGCGCGCAGGCGAAATCCGCTTTCTGCCGGTGCTGCTGACTTCGGTCACGGCGATCGGCGGGCTGCTTCCGCTGGCGCTGTCAGGCTCGCCGCTCTATGCGCCGCTGGCCTGGGTGATCATCGGCGGGCTGGTCTCTTCGACCCTGCTCAGCCGGATCGTCATTCCGGCGATGTACCTGCTACTGGTACGCGGCGCACCGCCACCGGAGAGCTGAGCGGAGGCCTTACGGCAGTTTGTCCATCTGGCGGATGAATTGCTTGACTTTGAAGTTGTCCGGACAAATCATCCGTGCCAAGGCGGTCGCCACAAGCCCGTCAGGAGCACTCCGTTCGCATGTTTGCCGCCAATTCCTTCCTGTTCGTGCCTGGCTCGCGGCCTGACCGGTTCGCGAAGGCGCATGGCAGCGGGGCAGGGCTGACGGTGATCGACCTGGAAGATGCGGTTCCCGCTGAAGAGAAGGCTGCCGCGCGCAACAACGCGCTCGCGCAGGTCGCCAGCGGCGAGGCGGGCTGGGCGATCCGCATCAATGGCCTGGCGACTGCCGCCGGAATTGCCGATCTGGCCGCACTGATCGAGGCCGAACATCTGCCGCCGTTCCTGTTCGTGCCGATGGTCGAAAGCGCGGTGGAGATCGAGTTCATTGCCCGCGCGCTGGGTGAACCTTGCCCCGAGCTGATCCCGCTGATCGAAACGCCCAAGGGCCTGCGCCAGGCGGTTGCCATCGCTTCCGCGCCCATGGTCGGCGGCGTGATGTTCGGCGGCGGAGATTTTTCAGGCGAGCTGGGCGTGGCACTGGCCTGGGAGCCGCTGCTCGCCGCGCGCCAGGCACTGGTCCTGGCCTGCGCCGAGGCGCGGGTGCCGGCGATCGACGTGCCGTGGATCAGTTTGGATGACGAAACCGGCCTTGCCGACGAGTGCGCCAAGGCCAAGGCACTGGGCTTTGCTGCCAAGGCTGCGATCCACCCCAGCCAGGTGGCGGCAATCGAAGCCGCCTTTACCCCGACCGCGGCAGAAGTTGCCGAGGCCGAGGCGGCGCTCGCTGCCTATGAGGCGGCCGGGGGCAAGGTAATCCGTTTCAAGGGCAAGATGCTGGAAGCACCGCTGGTCAAGCGTTACCAGGCCGTGCTCAGCCGGAAAGGGAACTGACAATGCGTGATGGGGCTATCGAAGTCGCACCGGGCCGCTACCGCGAGACCTTTGGTCGCTATTTCGAGGATTTCAACGTCGGCGACATCTATGAGCATCGCCCGGGCCGCACGATCAGCGAGACTGACAACACCTGGTTCAGCCTGCTGACGATGAACCAGCATCCGGCGCACTGCGATGCCGAATATGCCAGCAAGACCGAATTCGGAAAGTGCCTCGTCGCCTCGCCGCTGACCGTGGCGATCATGACCGGTCAGTCCGTGTCGGACGTCAGTCAGAAGGCGGTCGCCAACCTGGGCTGGAAGGAAATCCGGCTGCTGAAGCCGGTCTTTGCCGGGGATACGATCTATTCGGAAACCGAAGTGCTGGAAAAGCGCGAGTCCGACAAGCGCCCGCAGCAGGGCATCGTGACGATCAAGACCGTGGGCAAGAACCAGCACGGCGATGTCGTCTGCGATTTCGTGCGGATCATGCTGATCTGGAAGCGCGGCTTCGGGCCTGGTGACGACTAGGGCGACGACTAAGGAGAATACCGATGGCAACCGCCGTGGACATGATGAGCGATCAGGGCCGCACGATCGATCCGGCCGAGGAAGAAGCCTTCCTCGATGCGATCGACCGCTGGATCGAGCGTTCGGTCAAGCCGGTGATCCTGCATCACGACCATAACGATATCTGGCCCGAGCAACTGGTGCACGAGATGGTCGAAATGGGCCTGTTCGGCGCGACCATCGGCCAGGAATTCGGCGGCCTCGGCCTGCCGGCCACGACCTATGCCAAGATCGTCATGCGGATCAGCTCCTACTGGATGGCGCTGACCGGCATCTTCAATTCGCACCTGATCATGGCGGCGGCGGTCGAACGCTTTGGCACAACGGCGCAGAAGGCCAAGTGGCTGCCCAAGTTCGCCAACGGCGAGATCCGCGGCGGCCTGGCCCTGACCGAACCCAATGCCGGGACCGATCTTCAGGCGATCCGCACCGTCGCCCGCCGCGATGGCGATCACTATGTCATCAACGGCACCAAGACCTGGATCTCCAACGCGCTCAACGGCTCCTGCTTTGCGCTTCTGGTCAAGACCGATCCCGATGCCAATCCGCGCTACAAGGGGATGAGCCTGTTCATCGCCGACAAGCGCGAAGGCTTCACCACCGGCAAGAAGTTCGACAAGCTTGGCTACAAGTCGATCGACAGCGCCGAGCTGATCTTCGAGGACTATCGCATCCCGGCCGACCAGCTGATCGGCGGCGTCGAAGGGCAGGGCTTCTTCCAGGCCACCGGCGGGCTGGAACTGGGCCGGATCAACGTTGCGGCGCGCGGGGTCGGCCTGTCGGAAGGTTCGCTGCGGCTCGCCACCGAATATGCCCAGCAGCGCCAGACCATGGGCAAGCCGATTTCGGAGCACCAGGCGATCCAGCTCAAGATCGGCGAAATGGTTACCCGCGCCCGCGCTGCCCGATTGCTCACGCTCGATGCTGCCGTGGCCTATGACAAGGGTGAGCGCTGCGACCTTGAAGCCGGCATGGCCAAGTACTTCGCCAGCGAGGCGGCCGTGGCCAACAGCCAGGAAGCCATGCGGATCTATGGCGGCTACTCCTATTCGAAGGAGTATGACATCGAACGCTTCTACCGCGATTCCATGCTGATGTGCATCGGTGAGGGCACCAACGAGATGCAGCGAATGATCATCTCCAAGCAGTGGGTCAAACGGAACCCGGCGTGAGCGAGCTGCACCTTCCCCTCTCGGGCTTCCGCGTCATCAGCGCCGAACAATACGGCGCGGGCCCCTATGGCACGATGTTCCTGGCCCAGCTGGGTGCCGAGGTGATCAAGATCGAGCCGCCGCAAAAGGACGGGAAGGGCGGCGGCGATACCGCGCGCGGCGTTGGGCCGCATTTCACGCGGCCGGGGGAAAGCGTCTATTTCCACGCCTTCAACCTCAACAAGCGCTCGCTCACCCTCGATCTCAATGCGCCCGAAGGACAGGCAATCCTCCGCGATCTGGCCGCGACCAGCCATGCCGTCGTCAACAACCTGCGCGGCGATCTGCCGGCCAAGCTGGGCGTGACCTATAACGCCTTGAAGGACGTCAACCCGGCGATTGTCTGCGCGCACCTGTCGGCCTATGGGCGCGACAACGCGCGGGCCAAGTGGCCGGGTTATGACTACCTGATGCAGGCCGAGGCGGGCTTTTGCGCGCTGACCGGCGACCCCGACGGTGAGCCGCAGCGGATGGGGCTCTCGATGGTCGATTTCATGACCGGCACGATCATGGCGATTGGCCTGCTGGCGGCGCTGATCGATGCCCAGCGCAGCGGGCAGGGGCGCGATGTCGATACCGACCTGCTCTCCGCCGCCGTGCACCAGACCAGCTATCCGGCGTTGTGGTACATGAACAACGGCGACGTCACCGGCCGCACCCCGCGTTCGGCCCATCCCAGCGCCACCCCCAGCCAGATGGTCAAGGCGGCGGATGGCTGGATGTTCGTGATGTGCCAGTTGCCCAAGTTCTGGGACATCATGGTCGAACGGATCGGCCACCCTGAACTGGGCCAGGATCCGCGCTTCAAGACCAACCCCGATCGGCTGGCCAACCGCGCCGCGCTGACCGAAGTGCTCGATGGCATCTTCTCGCGCCAGCCGATGGCGCATTGGCAGGCGCTGCTGGAGGGCCACGTGCCGGTAGCGCCGGTCTACCAGCTGGATCAGGCGCTCGATAACCCGTGGCTGCGGACGATCGGCATGCGTGACAGCGTGGCCCATCCCGACAATCCCGATTTCCAGGTCCTTGCCAGCCCGATCAAGCTTGATGGCCAGCGCCTGCCCAACCGCGCCGGGCCGCTGCTGGGGGCAGACTCCGCCGCTATCCTGGCCGAGCTTGGCTATGGCGAGGATGACTTTGCCCGGCTACGCTCCGCCGGCGTGGTCTGACCGAGGGGGCGATGGGCAAGCTGAGCGGCATCACCGTTGTCGACCTGACGCAGTTCCTGCCGGGCCCGGCAATGACCGTAATGATGGCCGATCAGGGCGCGCGGGTGATCAAGATCGAGCCGCGCGGCGGTGAGCCGGTGCGGAGCCAGGCGCCGTTCGAGAATGGCCAGTCGGTCTGGTTTGCCAATCTCAACCGCGGCAAGGAAAGCCGGGTGCTTGACCTCAAGAGCGACGAGGGCAAGGCGGCGCTGCGGGCGCTGATCGCCGAGGCCGATGTCTTTGTCGAAGGCTTCCGACCCGGCGTGATGAAGCGGCTGGGGTTCGATTACCCGGCGGTCCGCGCGCTCAATCGGCGCATCGTTTACTGCTCGATCTCCGCCTTCGGACAAGAGGGTGAGCTGGCGCACCATCCGGCGCATGACATGGCGGTCCAGGCACTCGCCGGGTTCATGAGTGTTAATGACGGGTCAGACGGCACGCCAGTGGTACCGGGCGCGCCCAGCGCCGATCTTGCGGCCGGGCTGACCGCGCTTTCGGCCGTGCTGATGGCGCTGATCGGGCGCGAGCAGACGGGCGAGGGTGACTATATCGATGTCGCCATGTTCGACAGCCTGCTGCCGTGGTGCGCGCATACCGCAGGCAGCGCTATCGCCGGCGGGCCATCGCCCAAGTCGAGCGAGCAGCGTTCGCTCGGCGGGGCGGGGTTCTACCAGGTCTACAAGACCAGCGACGGCCGCCACGTCGTGCTCGGCGGGCGCGAGATCAAGTTCGCCACCAACCTGCTGACGGCGCTGGGCCGACCGGATCTGATTGCCCTGGCCGAACAGGATGCGGGGCCCGTCCAGGCGCCGCTGATCGCCTTCCTGCGCGAAACCTTCCTCACCAGGACCCGCGACGAGTGGGTGGAGTGGTTCCACGACAAGGACGTGGCCTTTGCCCCGGTGCTCGATTTCCGCGAAGCGCTGGATGAGCCGCATGTCGCCCAGCGCGGCTTGCTGGTTGAGGCCGATGGCCGCCACCATATCGCCCCGCCGATCCGCTTTGCGGGTGAAGCGCCATGGCAACCTGGCCCGGTGCCCGAACTGGGCGAGGGTTAGGGGATGTCAGCCGTCGACGTCGATATGCATCGAGTAGGCGAAGCGGTCGCCGGGATGGTGGCTGACCGAGATTTCGAAAACGCGGCCCTTGGGGTCGATATAGCAGCGCAGAATCCGCAGCACCGGGCTGCCGCGCTTCAGATCCAGCGCCTTGGCAATATCGGCGCTGGCGGCCACCGCCTGGATATCCTGGGTAACCTTGCCGACGCTGACGCCCGCGAGCTGCTCGATCTGGCTGAACAGCGTGCCCGCGCCCAGGTCCAGCTTGGCCACGGCGGCATCGACGCTTTCGTGGAAATAGGCATCGGTCGCGGCAATCGGCTGGCCGTCGAGCTGCGGACTGCGCACGCCGCGGAAGCAGGTCCAGGCGCCGCTGGTGTCCTCGGCAATCTGCTCGGAAATATCGCGCGGCAGATCGCCGCGGCCGCGCGGCTCGTAGGTCACGTGGGTATCACGCGCGTACTGCAGGATTTCGCCCACGTTGGAGAGCGGCTGGTGCAGCGTGCCGCCGCGCGCCGAGGCCGGCTGGACCACCGTGCCCGAGCCGCGCTTGCGGGCAATCAGCCCTTCGTTCTGCAGCCGGCGCAGCGCCTCGCGAATGGTAAAGCGCGACACGCCATAGCGCTGGCACAGGTCGCTCTCGGTCGGAAACTGATCGCGCGCGGAAAACTTGCCGGAGAGGATTTCGGCGCGCAGTTCCCCGGCAACTTGCAGATAGCGGGGGGCTTCACGCTCACGCGGAATGGTCATGCTGGCCTTCAATCCTTGCTCCCATCGGCTCCACGGGGGCGCCCATGAGCGAGCCCCTGCTGGTCCAACTTGTCCGGACACTAGCGCGCCCGATCACGGAAAGCGATAGGGCGCGTGCGCGGCTCCACTTGCTGGACTGGCTCGCCTGTGTCGCGGGCGCGCGCCAGACGCAAGTGGCCAAGGTGCTGTATGAGGCCGACCTGGGCGGTGCGCGCCGGGCCGGTTGGCTGGGCGGCGTGCTGGAGATGGACGATGTCCACCGCGCCGCACTGCTCCATCCCGGGCCGGTTATCTGGGCTGCGGCGCTCGAGGCGGCGGGCGATGTCGATGCCGATCTGGACGCCGTGCTTGATGGCGCTGTGCGCGGCTATCAGGCGATGATCGCGATCGGCGCCAGCTTCGATGCGCATCACTATGCCCACTATCATAACACCGCGACGGCGGGCTCGTTCGGTGCCGCTGCGGCAGCCGGATCGGTGCTGAGCCTGGACGAAGGGCAGATGGTTGCGGCGCTCAGCAATGCCGGGTCGACCACTGGCGGCCTCTGGCAGATGCGCCACGAGGCCGGGATGACCAAGCAATGGCACGTCGCCATGGCCGGGAACAATGGCTACTTCGCCGCCTATATGGCCTCGCGAGGGCTCTCCGGTACGGCTTCGGTGCTGGACGGGCCGCAAGGCCTTTACGCGGCGACCTGCGATGCGCCGAAGCCGCTGGAGCTGGGTGAGGGCTGGCGCATTCACGAGGTCAGCTTCAAGCCTTGGGCGGCCTGTCGCCATGCCCACCCGGTGATCGACTGCGCGCTGGAATTGCGGGCGCAGGGCAAGCTTGTCGCGCCGTTCCGGGTCGAGACTTATGCCGATGCCATCGCCTTCTGCGACCGGCCCAACCCGGTAACCGAGGTCGATGCCAAGTTCAGCCTGCAGCATGCCGTGGCCGTGATCGCCAGTGGACGCGAGGCGAAGCCGGAAGACTTTACGCCTGAGGCGATTGCCGAGCTGGCCCCGCTGCGGGCACAGGTTTCGATTTCGGAAGACAAAGCAATTACAGCGCGTTACCCAGCACACTTCGGTGCACGTGTGAATGGACTGGAACTGATCGACACTCGCGGCGATCCGGAGCGGCCGGTGGATGAGGCGGCCATTCGGCACAAGATGCATACCCTTGCTGCCTGGGGCGGGCTGCCCGCCGATGAAGCCGAACGCGCCTGCGCCTTGGCGCTGGATGGCGATGATGCAGCGGCGATCGCTGACCTGCTGGAGGACTGGCTGGGATGAACCTCTTCACCCACCAACTCCATCGTCGGCCCGTGCTTGACACGGGCCTTGGCTGTTCTTCGCGCAGCGGCGCAGGAAGAAGCCCAGCCCCGTGTCAAGCACGGGGTGACGGAAGGTGGGTAGGGCGGTGACTCCCACGCAAGCCATTCTGCAATTTGCTGCCAAGCCTCATGAGCTGCCCGGGACTGTCCGCGCCGATGCGGTGCGATTGCTGGGCGATACCCTGGCAGTCGGCGCAGCGGGGACGACCGCGCCGGGGGCCGAAGCCATCCTGGCGGCGGCGCGGGCGATGGGCAGCGGCGCCGATGCCCGCCTGATCGGCACGGCCGAACGCTTGCCCGCACCGGGGGCGGCCTTCGTCAACGGCTATCGGATCCACTGCCTGGAATGGGACGCGGTCCACGAACCGGCCGTGGTTCACGCCATGAGCGTCGTGACCGCAGCCCTTGGCGCAGCGATTGACCGCAAGGGCGGCTGCGATCCCGAACACGCGCTGGTGGCGCTCGCCATCGGCGTTGATGTCGCTTCGGGCCTCGGCATTGCCGCGGACTCGGCGCTCAGTTTCTTCCGTCCGGCCACGGCCGGGGTGATCGGGGCAGCGCTGGCCGTGGCGCGGATCGATGGTGCACCGCTGGAGCATGCGCTGGGCCTGGCCTATTCGAGCGCAGCCGGGACGATGCAGGCGCACGTCGAAGGCTCGATCACCCTGCCATTCCAGATCGCCAATGCCGCCCGCGCGGCGGTGACTGCCAGCGATCTGGCCAAGGCCGGCTTCACCGCGCCGCTCGATCCGCTGGAGGGGCCGTTCGGGTACTTCAAGCTGATCGATCAGGGCGACCTGTCGCGCTATACCCGCGAGCTTGGTCAGGTCTGGCGGATTGCCGAGATCAGCACCAAGCCGTTCCCGTCGGGCCGGGCCAGCCATGCGGCGCTGGGGGCCTTGCAGGCCTTGGCAGGGCGGGGCGTCGAGCGGATCGAACTCGCCTGTCCCCCGCTGATCCACCGTCTGGTCGGGCGGCCTTACAAGTCTGACATGACGCCTGCTTATGCGAGGCTGTGCCTGCCGTTCCTGGCGGCGCTGATGCTCACCGACGGCCGGATCGACCCGCGCCGCTTCACGGCGGAAAACTTCGCCGATCCGGCGCTCGCGGCGCTGGCCGGCAAGGTCGCGCTGGTGGCGGACGGCAATGCCGATCCCAACGCCCTTTTCCCGCAGGAACTGCGCGTCACGGTGGGCGGCGCCACGCAGACCATCGCCGTGCCGCACACGCTGGGCAGCCCCGATGCGCCGCTTTCGCCGGCCCAGACCCAGGCAAAGCTTGATTTCGCCCGTGAACTTGCGCCGGCCGGACACGACCCGCGCCTGTTCACCGATCCCCTGGCCTATTTCACGGACCCGACATGAGTTTCCCGACTTACTTCGAAGCCTTCGACATCAAGCAGATGCTGGCCGATTACCCGGTCGGGAATGCCTTTACCGCGCGCTATCGCAATATCAGCCGGGATGAGATCTTCGCGATCCAGGATGCCCAGTTCCGGCGGCTGATGCAGCGCGGCTGGCAGATCCCGTTCTACCAGCGCCTGTGGGGCGCGCAGGGGATCGAGCCAGGCGACATCATGGGCCTCGCCGACATCACCAAGCTGCCGGTCTATGACAAGTCGGACCTGATGGCCTCGGTCAACGAGCACCCGCCCTATGGCGATTTCGACGGGCGTGGCGATACGCCGGTGGTGTTCCACACCACCAGCGGCACCACTGGCCGACCACAACCGCTGATGTTCGGGCCCAAGGGGCGCGAGGTGACCAACCTGCTGGTCGGGCGGATGTACCGCTGGATGGGGCTGAAGCCGGAAGACGTGGTCCATTCGGTCTATGGCCACGGCATGATCAACGGCGGGCATTACATCCGCGAGGCGGTGACGCACTTCACCAATTCGCTGTTCCTGTCCGCCGGGACGGGGATCGAAACACGCTCGGTCAACCAGGTGAACCTGCTGGCGGACTTCGGGGTGACGGTGATGGTCGGCTTCGTCGATTACATCAGGAAGCTGGCCGAAGTTGCTGAAGCGGAGCAGCTTTTTGACCGGATCAAGCTGCGGATGATCATCGGCCACCTTGGCACCGAAGACCGCGCCGCGACCGAAGCGGCCTGGCACGGCGCCAAGGCCTATGACTGGTACGGGGTTGGCGATACCGGCTCGATCGCCGGCGAGGGGCCTGACCGCGACGGGCTCTATGTCTGGGAAGATGCGCAGTACCTCGAGCTGCTCGATATCGAGAGCGGCACGCCGGTGGCCAGGGGAGAGACCGGGGACATGGTCGTAACCTGCCTGTTCAAGGACGACATCGCCCCCTGCATCCGCTTCAACACCCACGACATCACCCATGAGCTCGATGGGCGGGGCGAGCTGGGCTTCAAGCGGATCGCCGGTTTCAAGGGCCGCAGCGACAACATGGTCAAGCTGCGCGGGATCAACCTGTTCCCCCACGCCATCGCCGCGCTGATCGAGAACCGGCCCGACCTGACCGGTGAATATGTCTGCCACCTGCGCCGCGATGCCGCGACCCAGCGCGACGACATGGTGGTGACGATCGAAAGCCGCGGCGGCAGCAACGCGGGCGAACTGGCCGAAGTGCTGCGCCGGGGCCTGGGCGTGGAAGTGGCGGTTCAGCTCTGCGCGCCGGGCGAAACGGCCGCCGCAACCCAGATTGATACCCGCCAGAAGCCGATCCGCCTGATCGACGAGCGCGGTGTGTAATGTCGGACCGCTGGGGCGCCTTCGTCGATCTCGATCCTGACGCCCGGGGCGGCGAGGGGCCGCTGGCGGGGCTGACCGTGGGGGTGAAGTCCAACATCATGGTCAAGGGCCTGCCCTGGACCGGCGGAATGGGCCTCTACCGTGACCGGATCGCCAGCCGCGATGCCGAAGTGGTCACCCGCCTGCGCACCGCCGGGGCGGCGATCCTGGGCACGGTCAACATGCACGAGGCGGCGCTGGGGGCCCATACCGACAATGCCTTCTACGGCCGCACGCACAATCCGCACCGGCATGACTATACCCCCGGGGGCTCGTCCGGCGGCAGCGGCGCGGCGGTCGCGGCGGGGCTGTGCGACCTGGCCTTGGGTACCGATACAATGGGTTCGGTTCGGATCCCGGCGGCCTATTGCGGGGTCTATGGTCTTAAGCCGACAAATGGCGCGATCAGCGAGGATGGCCTCGCCTTTTTGGAGCCCAGCCTCGACTGCATCGGACCGCTCGCCGTCAGCCTCGATGTGCTGGAACAAGCCTGGCCGATCCTGGCCACCGATCCGGGCCATGCGGTCACGTTCACGCGCGCCTTCGTGCTGGGTCGCCAAGGCGAAGTTGAGGTTCAGCCTGCCGTCACGGCCGGCTTCGAAGCTGCGCTGCGCGCTCTACCGCTGACGCCCACAACGCTCGACTTGCCCGACAGCCTGACCGATATCCGCATGGCCGGACTTGTTGCGGCAGGGCAGTGGTTGATCGCCGATCTCGGCCCCGAATACCGCGAGGACAATCCCGGCCTGTCGGACGAGCTCAAGTTCATCCTCAAGATCACCGCCGGGATGGAGCAGCGACCCGCAGTGCTGGCCCGCACCCGCACCGCCTTGCGCGAGGCGCTGGGCAACGATGCCGTGGTGATCATGCCGACCGCGCCGCAAGTGGCCTTTCCCCATGGCACCCGCGCCCCGTCCAACCAGGCGGACTTTACCTGCCTGGCCAACGTCGCCGGGCTGCCCGCGCTGGCGCTGCCGTCAGGGAGGAGCGAGGATGGCCTGCCGGTCAGCGTCCAGCTGGTCGGCCCGCCGGGCAGCGAGCCGGGGCTGATAGCGCTGGCCCGCCAGCTAGATAACCAGTTGCAAGCTTACCGCCGTCCGCCAAACATCGAGATCTGAAGGGAGAGAAACCATGCGCATCGTCTGCCTGTTCAACCTGAAGGAAGGCGCCAGCCGCGAAGCCTATGAAGCCTGGGCGCGGGGGACCGACATTCCCGGCGTCAATGCGCTCGGCTCGGTCCGCGGCTTCACTGTCCACCGCGCCACCGGCCTGTTCGGTTCGGATGCCAAGCCGCCCTATGATTACATCGAGGTGATCGACATTCACGGCATGGATGCCTTCGTGGCCGATGTCTCCGATCCCGAATTCCAGAAGGTAGCCGCCGGGTTTGGCGAATTTACCGACAACCCGACCTTCATCCTGACCGAGGACCTCTGAAAATGGGCCGGTTCGCGGGCAAGACCATCGTCGTTACCGGCTCGGGCAAGGAAAAGGGCCTGGGCCAGGGCATCTTGCGCCGCTTTGCGGACGAGGGCGCGAACTGCGTCGTCTCGGACCTGCGGATCGATGCCGAGGCCGAGGGCGTTGCCGATGACCTGCGCGCGCGCGGCGTGAAGGTGGCGACGATTGCCTGCGACGTGTCCGATCCGGCCCAGTGCCAGGCCCTGGTCGATCAGGCGGTCGCGGCGCTGGGTTCGGTCGATGTCTTCGTCAACAATGCCGGGATCGGGTTCATGATGAAGCCGATGCTGGAGGTCGATCCGAAAGACTGGGCGACGGTCATCGCGGTGAACCTCTCAGGCGCGTTCTATTGCACCCAGGCGGCGGCCAAGGCGATGATTGCCGCTGGCAAGGGCGGGCGGATCATCAACATCGCCAGCCAGGCGGCCAAGACCGGCTTCCCGCACCTGCCGGCCTATGTGAGTTCGAAGCACGGCTTGGTCGGCCTGACCCGCGCGACGGCTGTGGAGCTGGGTGCGCACGGCATCACCGTCAATGCCGTCTGCCCGAACCACGTCACCACTGGCCTTGGCGCGCAGCAGAACGAGTATTTCTCCAAGCTGCTCGGGTTCGACACGGTCGAGGCCTACCTCAAGAATATGGCCGCCAAGAACCCGATGGGCCGCCCGGGCCTGCCGAGCGATACGGCCGCCGCTTGCGCCTGGCTCGCCAGCGATGACGCCTTTTACGTCACCGGCGAAGCGCTGAACGTGAGCGGCGGCGAGGAGATGCATTGATGCGAGAGGAACGGATGGACCTGCCCGGCGGCGCCAGGATGGCGCTGTCGGTCGTGGTCAATGTCGAGGAAGGCAGCGAACAGACCATCGCCCGCGGCGACAAGGGGATGGAGCCAGTCGACGAGCTGGGCATCTTCATCAAGGCCCCGATCCGCAACTATGCGAACGAGAGCAATTACCTCTACGGGATCAAGGCGGGCGCGCCGCGCGTGGTCAAGCTGCTGAAAGCTTTCGACATCATGGCGAGCTGGACGGTGGCGGCACTGTCGCTCGAGAACCATCCGGAGATTGCCGAGGCCATCGTCGAGCTGGGGCACGAGCCGGTCAGCCACGGCTGGCGCTGGGTCCATCAGTTCCGTCTGAACGAGGAGCAGGAGCGCGAGTTCATCCGCAAGGCCGTGGCGAGCATCGAAAAGACCTGTGGCGTGCGCCCCTATGGCTGGCTGTCGCGCTATATGCTGACCGACAACACCCGCCGCCTGCTGATCGAGGAGGGCTTCTCCTACCACATGGACGATTACAGCGGCGACGTGCCGTTCTGGGATCGCGAGACGGTAACCGGCAAGCCGATGGTGATTGTGCCCTACCAGCTCGACAACAATGACATGAAGATGTGGACCGATCCGGCCATGACGCCTGAGCAGTGGTTGGCCTATGCCAAGCGCAACTTCGACCAGGTCTATCGCGAAGGCGTGGAAGGCAATCCCAAGATGATGAGCCTGGGGCTACACCTGCGGATAATCGGCCGGCCGGGACGGATCTGGGCGCTGGAGGAGTTCTTCAAGCACGTCCGCCAGCACGACGGGGTCTGGGTGACGACGCGCAAGGCAATTGCCGATCACTATGCCCAGACGGTGCCGGCATGACGCTGCGCCTCACCACTGGCCAACACGTCGCCCGGCTGTTCATCGACCGGGCGGACAAGCGCAACGCCTTCAACCAGGCGATGTGGGAGCAGCTGCCCGAACTGGTGTTGCAGGCCATGGCCGATCCGGCGGTGCGGGTGCTGACGATCGAATCTGCCCATCCCGGCGTGTTCTGCGCCGGGGCGGATATTGCCGAGCTGCTCGCCAACAAGGACGATGCCCAGTGGCGATCGGCCAATCAGGCCGCAATCAACCGCGCCCAGCACGTGCTGGCCCGCGCGGATAAGCCAGTGATCGCCTATATCGATGGCGATTGCGTCGGCGGTGGCTGTGGGATTGCCCTGGCGGCCGACATCCGCGTTGCGACGCCGCGCGCGCGGCTGGGGATCACCCCGGCCAAGCTGGGGCTGGTCTATCCGCTGCATGACACCAAGCTGCTGGTCGATCTGGTCGGTCCGGGGCATGCCAAGCGCATGCTCTATACCGGGATGCTGCTGGATGCGCATGAAGCGCTGCGGATCGGGCTGGTCGATGAGATCGCCGATAGCCCCGGCCATCTCGAAGACGTGATCGCCGCCAATTCGCTCCATTCGACCAGCGGCATGAAGCGGTTCGTGCGCCGCGTGCTCGATGGCCAGGCCGATGACGATGCGGAGACGCTGGAAGTGTTCGCGCAGGCCTTCACCGGGCCGGATTTCCTCGAAGGGACCAGCGCCTTCGTTGCCAAGCGCAAGCCGGAGTTCAAGTGATGGCCATTCCCCATGGAACGATCATGGGCGGGCTCTCAGTGGTGCCGGACGTGTCCGCTGCGCTCGCCGATTACCAGGGCGTGTTGCAGCTCGATCTGGTGCACGAAGGCCCGCTGCCGGCTGACCTCGCGGCGAGCTGGGGCTGTCCGGCCAGCGCCGGCGCGCGCCATGCCGTGTTGCGGCCCAAAAGCGGCAACCCGTGCTGGTTCCGGCTGGTCGAACAGCCCGACCATCCCGAGTTCAAGCCGACCACCACCTTTGGCTGGGGCGCCTTCGAGTGCACGGTCGAGGACGTGTTCGGCTGGCCCGACCGGCTTCAGGGCAGTGGCTTCACCATCGTGGGTGAACCGCGCGAGCTTCCGGGGATGGATGCCTTCATCCCAATGCAGGTGCTCGGCACCGGGCGCGAGATGGTTTACCTGAACCAGGTCTTCAACGACATGGCGAACGTCGATCTGCCGCGCGCGCAGTCGATCACCGACCGGATCTTCATCGTCATTCTCGGCACGCCGAGCCGGGCGGAATCTTGCCGCTGGTACCAGGAGCGGCTGGGGCTGGAGCCGGTCGATACCTTTGAACTGCCCTATGCCATGATCAATGACGCCTTCGGTCTGCCGGCGGACTATATCTCCGCGCTGACCATGGTTCAGGCCGGGCGGCTGCCGATTGTCGAGGTGGACGATTACCCTGAGCAGGCGCGGCCGCGTGCCCGCCATGCCGGGATGCTGCCGCCAGGCAATGCGCTGGTGACGCTGGCGATGCGCGATCTGGCTGCCTGCCAGGTGGACTGGATTGCGCCCCCGGTGGCCCGCGACGGCGCGCTTTATGAAGGCCGCCGTGCGGGCACCTGCCTGGGCTATGCCGGGGAACTGATCGAACTGGTTGAGGTGGGTTGATGGCGCTCTATTGCATTCACGCGATTGATGGACCGGATGGTGCGGAAATCCGCCTGCGGCTGATCGGGGCGCACCTTGCCCATGTCGAGGCGCATATTGATCGCTACTTCGTCGCCGGACCGCTCAAGAATGCAGAGGGGCAGACCATCGGTTCGATGCTGGTGGTCGAGGCGGCGGATGAGGCCGATGCCCGCGCATTCCTCGATGCGGACCCCTATGCCGGGGCGGGGTTGTGGAGCCAGATCCACGTCGCCGCCTTTGCCGCCGTGGCGGGCACCAGCGTGGGTGGGGCGGCCTGGAAGAAGTAGCCGCCCCGGTCCCTTACCGGGTTACTTGACGCCCATTTCCTTGAGCAGCTCGGTCGCCCCGTCGACCTTTTCCATGACCCACAGCATGTAGCGGTGGTCGACATGGATGGTGCGGTTGATCGCCGGGTTGAAGCGCCAGTCGGAAATCACCCCGTCCAGCGTGCCGTCGAAGGCCAGGCCGACCAGCTCGCCCTTGGCGTTGAGCGTGGCCGAGCCGGAATTGCCGCCGGTGATGTCGACTGTGGTCAAGTAGTTGACCGGCAGTGTGCCGAGTTCGGGCGCGACGTAGCTGCCATAGTCCTTGGCCTTGACCAGTTCGATCGCCTTGTCCGGTGCGTCGAATTCACCCTTGCCGGTGTGCTTGGCGGCCATGCCTTCGGCGGTGGTGAAGGCGCTCCAGGTCACGCCGTCCTGCTTGCGGCCGGTGACCTTGCCCCAGGTAATCCGCAGCGAGGAGTTGGCATCGGGATAGACCGGCTTGCCCTGTTCGCGCGTGAAGGCCATCCGCCCAGCCATGACCGTGCGCTGGACTTCGTTCAGCTGACCGCCTTCGTCCTTGTCCTCGTCGAGTCGCTTCTGGCTGTAGGGATAGGCGGCGACCGCCAACTGGATGAACGGATCGCTAGAGGCTTCGAACTCGGCGGCCGGCTTGTCGAGCCAGGCGAGGCGCGTGGCGGTGTCGGCCAGCTTGGTTTCGGCATAGAGCTTGTCGAGGCCGATCGCGTCGAGCTTGGCCAGCAGGGCATCGTTGCGTTCACCGGCCGGGACGGCGCGGTAATGGGTCAGCGCCCATTCCATGATCTGGCGATCGACCCCCGCATCAAACCGGCGCTCGATCTGCTTAAGCCCTTCGCTGCGCGGCGTGCGGTCACGATCCTGGAAGCCGGCTTCGCGCAGGGCGTCGGGCTTCTCGCGCTCCTTGGCCCAGCGGTAAAGCGCGGTCGCGGCTGAGAGCAGCTGCGCGCGGCCCAACTGGCCCATGCGGATGTCGTTCACCGCGCGCTTGTCCTGCGCGGCGAGCAGGGCGTCGAGCTTGATGAGCGCTGGACCATAAGTCGCCTGGCGCTTGGCATCGGCGGCGACCCAGGCACGGAAGGCCTTGTCTTCCTCGTCCTTCACCTCGATCAGCCGGATCGCATCGGCTCCGGCCATCTGGCCCAGCAGGTTCTTCTTGGTGTTGTCCGCACCCTTGACGCTGTTGGCATACTTGATTTCGGCGGCCGGGTTGCCCGCAGTCAGCTTGTTCACCAGGTCCGAATAGTCCGACAGCAGCTTTTGATTGAGCGGATAGCGATCGGCGAAGACCGACTTGGTCTCGCTCGCCATGCGCCAGCGGTTGGTGTTGCCGGGGAAGCCCGCGAGCATTACGAAATCGCCGTCCTTCAGCCCGTCCTTGGCGATCGTCAGCCACGACTTGGGCTGGTAGGGAACATTGTCCTTCGCATAGCTGGCCGAGCTGCCGTCCGGGCCGACATAGGCGCGGTAGAAGCCGAAGTCGCCGGTGTGGCGCGGCCACTGCCAGTTGTCGGTCTCCCCGCCGAAATTGCCGATCCCGCCGGCCGGGGCATAGACCAGACGCACGTCCTTGATCTCCAGCTGCTGCTGCAGGAAATAGCGCTCGCCGCCGAAATAGCTGCGCACGTCGCAGCGGCGGTTGGGCTGCTTTTCGCAAGCGGCGATCAGCGCCTTGCGGTTGGCATCCATCCGGTCAAAGCGCTGGCGTCCGGTCATCTTGGGCTTCAGGCCCTTGAGCATGTCGGTGGTGACGTTGCGCAGGTCCTCGATCACGTAGATCCGGGTGCCGGGCGCGGCGGGCACTTCGGCGCTCTTGTCCTTGGCCAGGAAGCCATCGGTCAGGTAATCTTGCCCCGGCTTCGAATTGTACTGGATCGAACCATAGACGCAGTGGTGGTTCGAAACGACCAGCCCCTGCGGCGAAACGAACGAGGCCGAGCAACCGCCCAGCGAGACGATTGCGTTCATCGGCGCCTTGGTCAGGTCGGTCAGCTGTTCGGGCGGCACCTGCGCGCCGGCTTCCTTCATCTTGGCGGCCACTTCGGCCATCTGGCTCGGCAACCACATGCCTTCGTCGGCAACGGCCGGAGCGGCCAGGGCAAGCAGTGATGCACCGGCGGCAAACAAGCGAAAGGTCATTCAGGCACTCTCCGTTATTGACTGGCGCACAACGGAATCGCCGGGCGCACCACTGCGGCTCGCCAAAGCGCAAGATCGCGCCGCGCACAAGCCGGATCGTGGGGCAGGGTGTGGTGTTGGGAGCGAACGAAAAGCCAAGCCCCGTGTCAAGCACGGGGCGACGGATTGGTGTTACAATAGCAGATATCAAAAAATTATCGTCGCCCCGTGCTTGACACGGGGTTGGGCTACCTTCCGTCGGCAGCGCCTTAAGGCGCCGGCTTAACATCCGGCGTGGTGTTGTCCATGTCGCGCCACAGCAGCCAGCCTTTGCCCTTGCGCTTGTAGATCAGCATCGAGCGGCCGGCGCTCTTGATGGCGGGTTTGCCGGGGAGCTGCGCGGTCATCCAGTACTTGGCAACAAGGATCCCCAGCTTGCCCTCAATCACGATGTGCTCGGGCTCGAAACGGAAGGCGATGGTTGCGCCCTGATCCTTGAAGCGGCGCAGGTAGGCGATGATCGCATCGGCGCCCTTCGCGGCCGGGGCCTTGTCGGTCATCAGCCAGGCGTCGTCGGTATAGAGCTTGCGCAGCGCCGCCCAGTCGCCGGCGGAATAGGCCGCGTTCCACAGGTCGCCCTGCGCGGCAATTTCGGCCTGCTGGTCGCGCGCCAGGGCGGCGGTTGGCAGCAGCGCCAGCGCGAGGGCGCATAACAGAGTTCGGATCATCGCAGCGCTCCTCAGGGGATCAGACGCGCAGCATTGCAAAGATGTCCGGACAAATCCATAGTCCTTGGCAGCTGAAGGACCTGTCATGCGCTTTCTAGTGATTGCCGCCGCCTTGCTGGCAGCTATGCCCGTCGCGGCGGAAACACCGCTGCCCGACGCGCGGATGATTATTGCCGAAGCCGCTGAAGTGGCCGGGGGTGAGGCCTGGCTCAGCCCGGCCACCCTGCGGCTGGAAGGGCG
Source organism: Sphingomonadaceae bacterium (assembly GCA_965284665.1). GTDB lineage: Bacteria > Pseudomonadota > Alphaproteobacteria > Sphingomonadales > Sphingomonadaceae > Novosphingobium. The sequence goes on from OZ260108.1 coordinate 1,474,917, forward strand.
GGCGGAGTTCTATGCGCCCAATCAGCCCGGCGTCATTCGCCGCGCCGAAAGCTATGTGATGTGGCGGGTGCTCGATCCGAACCGCACCGCGGCCCACGGGCCAGAAGGTAAGGTGCGGATTACGGCGCGCTCGGGCGGCAAGCTGCTGTTCGATGTCGGCTATGATGGAGAGACGACGTGGAACGAAAAGGGCGTGGTGCCCAAGGCCGAGGCCGATGCCTATTGGGCCGCCAACTTCGGCTTCGGGATCATCCGCATGGCGCTGAAGCAGGGCTTCAAGCTGGAGCGCGCGCCGGATCGGACGGTGGATGGCCACGCGCTCGACATGGTGCGGATCGTCGATCCCGGCGGGCAGGCCACGCTGTTCGGGATCGACGTCAAGAGCCGCTATATCCGCTACATGGGTTTTGCCACGCCCCGCGGCTGGCACGAGCGGGTCTATGACGATTTCGTGTTCTTCCGCAGCCCGCGCTGGCTGCAGGCGCGCAGCGTCACGCTGTTCTACAACGGGGTACGGCAGAACACCGTCTATTGGGACAAGGCCGTGGTCGGCCAGCCGATCGATCCCGCCACCTTCGCCATGCCCGCCAGCTATGGAGCAAAGCCATGACCGCCTGGATGATCGTTACTGCAAGGATCCATGACCGCGAGAAGTTCATCACCGGCTATGGGCCAGCGGCGGCCAAGTTGATCGGCCAGTTCGGGGGCAAGTACATCGTCCGCGCGCCCGGCGCCGAAGTGCTGGAGGGCGAGGGTTGGCCGGGCGCCTCGGTTGTCATCTCCGAGTGGCCCGACAAGGCCGCGATCATGGCCTTCTGGAACTCGCCCGAATATGCCGAGGTGAAGAAGCTGCGCGAGGGGCTGGCCGATGTCTCGATCCAGGTGATCGAGCAGCCGGGCTAGAGCAGCAGCACCGCAAAGCCGAGGGCAGTGAGGAAACTGGCGAGGGTGGCGGTCACCACCGGGATCGTCGCGCGCCAGCCCATTTCGAGCAGCAGGTCCATCCGGCTGCGCATCGCCGTGGCGGTGACCGCCAGCAGCAGCAGGCCCTTGGAGGTGATCAGGGCATAGTGGCTGACTACCTGCGGGACAGACACCACACTGTTGAGTACGACCGTCGCCAGGAAGGCGGTGATGAACCAGGGCAGGGCAAGGCGTTTCCACACTGGCTGGGCAACGCCGCCGGCGGTGCCGCCGCGCAGCATCAGGCTGACCAGCACGACAATTGGGGCGAGCAGGGCGACGCGGGCCAGCTTGACGATCGTGGCATAGGAACCCGCCGCATCGGAAAAGGCATAGCCGCCGCCGATCGCCTGGGCGACATCGTGGATCGAGGCGCCGATCAGAAAGCCGGCTTGCTGGTCAGTCAGGTTCAGTTCCGCCGCCAGCACCGGATAGACCGACATGGCAAAGGCGCTGGCGAGACTCACCCCGACCAGGGTCAGCGCGAACTGCGCCTGGCTGAGCCGCTCCTTGCCGATCACGCCGTAGAGCGCGAGTGCGGCGCTGGCCCCGCAGATTGCGGTCGATCCGCCGGCCAGCATCCCGGCGTACCTGGACTGTGTGGCAAAGCGCGCCCCGGCGATCCCGGCAAAGAAGGTCGCCGCCATGACCACTAGCAGCGCCAGGAACGGCGCGGCGCCCAGCGCGGTGATCTGTTCGATCGTCACCTGCAGCCCCAGCACCACGATCCCGACCCGCAGGCACGTGCGCGAAGCAAAGTCGAGCCCCGGGTGCGAGCGCGGCTCACGCGCGATGAAGTTGAGCGAGAGACCGATCAGCAGGCCCAGCAGGATAATCGGAAAGCCATAGTGCTCCGACAGCCAGGCCGCCGCTGCCGCCGCGACGCCGCAGATGGCGAGACCCGGGAACAGGCTGGCCTTCTTGCTGTCGGCCTGGGCGGTCAGTTCCGCCAGGTGCAGCTCGCCGTAGAGGTCGCCGCCGTGGGGCAGGGCATCCCAGTCGATCGCGGGGCGGGGTGGCGGCTGGTTCATGGGCGGGCTTAGCGGGCCTGTTCGGGACGACGGATGACCGGCATTAGCAAATGCAGCCAGCCCAGCGCCACCAGATAGGACACGGCGGCAAACAGGAACAGCGGGGTAAAGCCCAGCCCGGCGGTCAGCACCGCGCCGGTCACCAGCTGGATCAGCGCCCCGCCCATGTTGCCCATAAAGGCCCCGAAGGCGGTGACCCGGCCAACCTTGCTGCGCGGCACCACATCGGTGATCGTCGAGAAGATCGACAGCGAGAAGCCCTGGTGCCCGGCCATGACCAGCCCCATCATTACCGCAACCGGCCAGAAGGAATTGAGCTGCAGCACCAGCGGCAGCGGCAGAACCACCAGCGCCGAACACAGCATCACGGTCTTGCGCACGCGGTTCGGGTTCCAACCCTGTTCGAGCAGGCGCGTGGAAATCCAGCCCGCAAACAGCGCCCCGCCGCCCGATCCCAGGAAGGCGATCGCCAGCGGCACGGCCAGCTCTTCGGTCGTCAGGCCATAGGTCTTGCGGTAGAAATCGGGCAGCCAGAAGTTGATCAGCCACCAGGTTGCGTCCGACAGCGCCTTGGCGATCACGATCGCCCAGGTGCGGCGGTCACGCAGGATCGGGCCATAGGGCGCGCCATCGTCGGAATAGTCGCGCTGCTCGTCCTCGGCGCTATCGTCAAAGGTGACGCGGCGGGCGAACCACAGCCACAGCGCAAGGGTGACAAAGCCGGCAATCCCGCCGGTGATCAGCGCCCCGCGCCAGCCGAACTGCGCGGCCAGGAGCGGAATGAAGAACGGCAGTGACAGCGTGCCCAGCCCGGCAATGGCCGTGCCGACGCCGAAGGCAAAGCTGCGTTTGTCAGGCGGGAACAGCGTCGCCACGGTCTTGATCGTCAGTGGCGTCTGGACCGCTTCGGTTGCGCCGAGGCCAATCCGCGCGGCCACCACGTGCCAGGCCGATACGGCCCAGCCATGGGCCATGGCCGCCAGGCTCCAGGTGGAGACCCCCGTCACCATCGAGCGCCAGACGCCCAGCTTGTCGACCAGCCAACCGGTGAACAGGAAAGAGAAGGCGGCCGCCATCTGCGTGACGAACGCCAGCCGCCCGAAATCGGCATCGGTCCAGCCGAAATCGGCGGACATGTCGGGCTTGAGGATGGCGATGATCGGCCGGTCCATCGCGTTGAACACGCCGGCAATGGCCAGCAGGATGAACAGCGTCCAGCTGAGCCGGCTATTGATCTTTTGCACCCGGTCTCTCCCCACCCAAGCGAAAACAAAAGGGGCCTCCGCCACGCGGCGAAGGCCCCTCGATTGTCAGGTCTATCCCATCCGGATCAGAAGCTGAACCGGCCGGTCACACCCCAGTAGCGATCCGCATCGCGCGGGATCTGGTAGCGGTAGGAACCGCTGACGCCGCCGTTGATGATCGCCGCAGCATAGCCTTGGTCGAACAGGTTGCGAACCACGAAGGCCAGCTTCCACTTGTCGTCCGGATCCACCAGCGCGATATTGGCGTTGACCAGCGCATAGGCCGGGATCGTGCCCAGGCGGCGCTGCACGGCGTCAGCCGCGAACAGCGAGAGCTGGCTCGACTGGAAGTTCATCGAAGCGCCCAGTGCGACATTGGCGAAGCCGCCGGTTTCGATGGTGTGATCCAGCGCCATCGAGCCCTTCCAGACCGGGGCATAGCCCAGCTTGGTACCGGCCGGGATCGAAGCCGCGCCCAGCGGAGCCTTGAAGTCCACGACGTGCGCGTCGTTGATCGACAGACCAGCGGTGAGGTTGGTGTTGCGGCCCAGGCGCCAGGCCAGGTCCATTTCGATGCCCTTGGTCGAGATCGTGCCCGCGTTGGTAAAGCGGGTCACCACCACGCCAGCCACCAGATCCGGGTTGTTGGCCTGGAAGTTCTTGTAGCGGGCATAATAGCCAGCGATGTTAAAGGTCAGCGCGCCGTCGAGCAGCGTGTTCTTCAGACCGATTTCGATCGAGTTCGAGGTTTCCGGCTCGATCACGTTGGTGCCGGTGCCGGTCAGGTTGAAGAAGACGTTATAAGCGGGCCCCTTGTAACCACGAGCATAGCTGACATAGGCCATGGTGTCTTCGTTCAGGTCGAACTGGAACGCGGCCTTGCCCGACAGGTTGTCGTTGCTGGTTTCAGACGTCCACGGAACCCCGTTCGACAGTGCGGCAGCGGCAGTGGCGGCTGCGCCCGGCGCAGTGCCGAGGCCGACCAGACGGACGTATTCGTTATAGACGCCCTGGTCGAAGTTCGGCTGGATCCCCGGACCGGTCAGCGGCGAGCGGCGGCTGTGGAAGACCGACAGGTTGTCGTGCGTATAGCGCAGGCCAGCGATGAAGCGGGCTGTATCGGACAGCTTGTAGGTCGCCTGACCGAACAAGGCGATGTTCTTGAAGGTCGAACCGAAGGTGGCCGAACCCGACGGGGTGGTCGAAGGATTGGCGTTGGCGCTGCCGCAAGGAATCAATACCCCGGTCGGTGCCGTAGCCGTGGCGGTGCACTGAATGACGTTGCGGGTGAAGGTCCGCTCGGATTCAGCACGCGAGTAAAACGCGCCAAGCACATAGGACAGCGTCTGATCGGCGGGCGAGGTCAGGCGCAGTTCCTGCGTGAAGGTGTTCGAGGTCTGCGGGCCGCTGTCGTGCAGCTGGGCAAAGCCGACATAGGCGCGATCGAGCCAGTCACCGTCACGGATTTCCGTGTTGTCCCAGCCACGATAGGCGGTGATGCTGGTCACGGTGTGTTCGCCCAGTGCGAAGTCGCCCTGGAATGACACACCCCAGCCTTCTTCCTTGGTCGCAGTGACCAGGTTCTGCGCGACCGCGCGGGTGTTCTTGCCTGCGGGGGTAGGCAGAACGTTGAAGCCCAGGCTGGTGGTGTTGGCACCGGTCGCCGTCAGCGGGCCGCTGCCGATGATGTCAGCGCAGCAATCGTCGTCGTTCTTGTAGTAATCGGCGGCGAGGTAGAGGCGCAGATCGTCGCTCGGCTCGTACAGGAACTGGCCGCGAACGCCCCAGTGCTTGTAGCCGTTGACCCACTCGTTGGTGGTGGTGTTGCGGATGTTGCCATCATACTCGCCATAGAAGGCGGTCAGGCGGGCAGCGAGGTCCTGGCCCAGCGGCAGGTTGACCGCGCCCTTCAGGCGGAACTCGTTGCGATCAAAGTAGCTGGCTTCGAGATTGCCGCCGAATTCCATCTTCGGCATCTGGGTGGTGATGTTGATCACGCCGGCCGAGGCGTTCTTGCCGAACAGCGTGCCCTGGGGGCCGCGCAGCACTTCCATCTGGGCCACGTCGACCATGTCAGAGAAGGCTTCGCCCGAACGCGAATAGACCACGCCGTCAACCACGGTCGAGACCGAAGGCTCACCCGCAATCGAGAAGGTGGCGGTACCGACACCGCGCAGGAAGATCGTCTGGTTCAGCGTCGTGCCCGACTTCAGGAAGTTGAGCGAAGGCACCATCTGGCTGGCGCTTTCGATCGAGGGGCGCGAGGCTTCAGCCAGGCGCTCGCCGCTGAGAACCGAGACCGCGACCGGCACGTCCTGCACGTTTTCCGAACGCTTCTGGGCGGTGACGACGATTTCGCCGGGGGCGTTCTCGTCTTCATTGGCCGTGTCCTGGGCATAGGCCGGACCAGCGAAAGCAACCAGGGCCAGCGCTGCCAGGGGCAGGGCCGACGAGGTGCGAAGCATCGACTTCATGGATGTTCCTCCCTTGCACCGGGGGCATCCTGCCCCGCGGCGTAATTCTCCTCTGCCGGAGGGATTCCCCCTTCCGGTTGGTGCTTGAATTGCGGTGAGACGGTCGATATGTCAAGCGGTGTCATACGGGACAGACGTGGATCGCAGGCCGCTTGTGACATTGTCGCAACAGCACGGACGAGAGGCTGGGGGAATGGAGTTGGAAGCCGGGTTTTCGGCGGTTGACGGCGGTTTTGACCTGCACTTTGCAGGGCGGCTGGTGCTGCGCCACCGAGCCGAAACGCCGGTTCTCGACTCCGCCTGCGGCAATCCGACGGTCCTGATGTACCGGGGCAACTTCAAGATCGACGATGCGCCGGAAGGGCAGATCGCGCCGCGCGATTGTGCGGTTGAGGATGGCAGCGTCATGCTGTCGCATGATGGCACTCCCGTCGCCCGGCTGGAGCTGTCGGACAACCGCCTGACCGTCACCCTGCTGACCCCGGGGCATGACCGTATCCGCCTGCGCTGGCATGGCGAGTCGGGCGAGGCCGTGTGGGGCGGGGGTGAGCAGATGAGTTACCTTTCGCTCTGTGGCCGATCCTTCCCGATGTGGACCAGCGAGCCCGGCGTTGGCCGCGACAAGTCGACCGAGCTGACCCGGAAAATGGACCTCGATGGCATGGCCGGGGGCGATTACTATCACACCAATTACCCGCAGCCGACGATCCTGACCTCACGCTGGCTGGCGCTGCATCTCGATGCCGCCTGCTACAGCGTGATCGACTGCACCGATGCGGCCCATCACGCTTTTGAAGTGTGGAGCAGCACGGCCAGCTTCGAACTCTATGCCGCTGATGGCCCGCTTGATCTGGTCGGCCAGCTCTCCACCCGCTTTGGCCGCCAGCCGCCATTGCCCAACTGGGCGATCGGCGGGGCGATCGTTGGCCTGAAGGACGGGACCCGCAGCTTCGAGCGGCTCGAAGGCTTTATCAAGGCCGGCACCGCCGTCTCAGGCCTGTGGTGCGAGGACTGGGCCGGGATCCGCGAGACCAGCTTCGGCCGCCGCCTGTTCTGGGACTGGCGGCGCGACAACCAGCGCTATGCCGACCTGCCGCAGCGGATTGCCGCGCTTCAGGCGCGCGGCATCCGCTTCCTGGCCTATGCCAACCCCTATCTGTGCAACGACGGCATCCTCTATGAAGAGGCGTTGGAAGGCGGGCATTTCTGCCTGAAGCCCGATAGCGACGAAGTCTATCTGGTCGACTTCGGTGAGTTCGACTGCGGGGTGCTCGATTTCACCCGCAAGGCAACCCGTGACTGGTTCGCCGAAAAGGTGCTGGGCCGGGAAATGCTCGATATCGGTATCTCGGGCTGGATGGCCGATTTCGGGGAATACCTGCCGACCGACGTGCGGCTGGCCGATGGCTCCGACCCGATGGAAGCGCACAACCGCTGGCCGGTGCTATGGGCCGAGGTCAATGCCCAGGCGGTCGCGAGCCGCGACAAGACCGGCGATGCCGTGTTTTTCATGCGCGCCGGTTTTTCGGGCGTGCAGGGCCATTGCCCACTGCTCTGGGCCGGGGACCAGTCGGTCGATTTCACCCGGCATGACGGGATCGGCACGGTCATCACCGCCGCCCTGTCAGCCGGGCTGGTCGGCAATGCCTACAGCCATTCGGACTGCGGCGGCTACACTTCGATCCTCGGCAATGTCCGCACGGTCGAGCTGATGGAGCGGTGGTGCGAGCTCTCCGCCTTCGCCCCGGTCATGCGCAGCCACGAGGGCAACCGGCCGGATGACAACCTGCAGTATGACTCGACGCCCGAACTGCTGGCCTGCTTTGCGCGCTGGAGCCGGGTCCACGCGCACCTGGCGCCCTATGTCCGCCACCTTTGCGACGAGGCGGCCGAACTTGGCCTGCCCGCGCAGCGCCCAATGTTCCTGCACAATGCCGACGATGCCAGCCTCTACGCGGTGCAGGACCAGTATCTCTACGGCGCCGACCTGGTTGTCGCCCCGGTGATCGAAGACGGCGCGCGCGAGCGCGAGGTGATCCTGCCGGGGGCAGGCGAGTGGGTCCACGCCTTCACTGGTGAGGCCTTTGCGGCCGGCACCCATATGGTCGCCGCGCCGATCGGCAGCCCGCCGGTTTTCTATTCTGCGCAAAGCAGTTACGCTGAACTCTTTGCAGGATTGCGTAGCTTATGAGCGAGCGTTCCAATATCCGCGATGTCGCCGCGCGGGCCGGGGTTGCGGTGAAGACCGTCAGCCGCGTGCTCAACGGCCATCCCTATGTCTCGGCCGATACCAAGGCGCGGGTCGAAGAGGCGATGAAGGCGCTCGACTTCCGTCCTTCCGTTGCGGCGCGGATCCTCTCGGGCGCGAAGAGCAACCAGGTCGCGCTGATCTATGACAATCACAGCCCCTATTACATGTTCCAGATCCAGACCGGCTGCTGGGACGTCTGCCGCGCCAAGGGCATTCGTCTGCTGGCCCAGCCGGTCGATGTCGCGGATCCCGATGTTGGCGATCAGGTGCGCGGCCTCGTTACCGAAACCCAGGTCGACGGGATCATCCTGTCATCGCCGGTGACCGATTGCGAGCCGGTGCTGCGCGCGCTGGAGGCGATGGACATTCCCTTTGTGCGCATCTCGCCCGGCACCAATCACGCGCTGACCAGTTCGGTCTTCATGGACGACGCCCAGGCGGCCGATGACATGACGACCCACCTGATCAACGCCGGCCACCGCCGGATCGGGTTCATCAAGGGCCACCCCAACCACAAGGGATCGGAAGACCGTCTGGCCGGCTATCGCCGCGCGCTTGACCGGGCCGGGATCGCCTTCGATTCCGCGCTGGTCTGCGATGGCGAGTTCGATTTCGATTCCGGCGTGCGCGGCGCGGGCCACCTGCTCGACCTGCCTGAGCCGCCGACCGCGATCTTCGCCTCGAACGACGATATGGCCGCCGGGGTCCTCGCCGTCGCGCACGATCGCAACATCGATCTGCCGGGTGAACTGTCGGTCGCCGGGTTCGACGATACCACGCTGGCCCGCACCGTCTGGCCGCCGCTAACCACGATCCACCAGCCGATGGCCGAACTGGCCCAGACGGCCGCCGAAATCCTCATCGAAGGGGGCGACATCACCCATCGCCGCCTGCCGCACCAACTCATCGAGCGCGCATCGGTCGCGCCGCCATACAGGAAGATATCATGAGCGAATTGCCTCTCCCGCCCGCCGCCCGCCAGCTTGGCACCAGCGGGATCGAAGTCTCCCCGATCGCCTGGGGCATGTGGCGCCTGGCCGAGAATGGGCGTAGCGCTGCCGATGCCGCCAAGCTGGTCCATGCCGCGCTCGATGCCGGGATCACCTTTCTCGACACGGCTGACATCTATGGCTTCAACGGCAGCGGCGGGTTCGGCGATGCCGAGGCGCTGCTGGGCGAAGTTCTGGCCGCCGAACCGGGCCTGCGCGGCCGCATGGTGCTGGCCACCAAGGGCGGGATCATGCCGCCGCTGCCCTATGACCAGAGCGCGGACTACCTGCGCGCGGCGATCGATGCTTCGCTGGCCCGGCTTAAGACCGACAGCGTCGAGCTGTGGCAGGTCCATCGGCCGGATATCCTCGCTCACCCGCAGGAAGTCGCCCGCGTGCTGGATGATGCCGTGGCGGCCGGCAAGATCCGCACCCTCGGCGTCTCCAACTTCACCCAGGCCCAGACTGCCGCGCTCAACCACTTCCTCGGCCACAAGCTGGTTTCGACCCAGCCCGAGATCAGCCCGCTGCGGATCGACTGTTTCGAGAATGGCGAGCTGGATCAGGCGATGATGCTGGGCCTGACCCCGCTGGCCTGGTCGCCGCTCGGCGGCGGACGCCTCGCCAAGCCGGAAAGCGCGCGCGATCACGCGATCTGCGCCGCGCTCGACAAGGTGGCGGGCGAGGCCGGCGTCTCGCGCTCGGTCGCGGCCTATTCGTGGCTGATGGCGCACCCGGCCGGGATTATCCCGATCATCGGCTCGCAGCAGGCAGAGCGGATTGCCGAAGGCGCCGCCGCGCTGACGGTACACTGGACCCGGACCGACTGGTACGCCGTACTGGTCGCCGCGCGCGGCGTGCCGCTGCCTTGAGCTGAATCAAGGCGGGCCGGGGCGCAATCGTCCAGAGGCCCGCCTCAAGACTGACCTGACGGAGAGACTGCCATGACCGCCCACAACCCGCCCGAAATCGCCTGGTTCTCGGCCCTGTGCGATGACGATTACGAGTTCCTCGGCGTCCCCGATCAGTACCTCAAATCGAGCTGGGAGCATTGCCGCAACATCGTGCTGCGCGCCGAAGAGGGCGGGTTTGACAATATCCTGCTGCCCTCGGGCTATGAGCTGGGGGTCGATGCCACAGCCTTCGCCGCCGCCGTCGCCACCCAGGTCAAGCGGATCAAGCTGCTCTGGGCGACCCGCATGGGTGAGGACTGGCCGCCGCAGCTGGCCCGCCGCATCGCCACGATCGATCGCATCCTGGGCCCCAACGCCGCCGGTACGGGCGGGCGCCTTAACGTCAACATCATCTCCTCGCCCATGCCGGGCGAGACGATGGACAGCGCCCCGCGCTACCGCCGCGGGACCGAGGTGATGAAGATCATCCGCACGCTGCTCAATGGCGAGCACCTCGATTTCCAGGGCGAGTTCTACCAGCTCAAGCTCGATCCGGCGCGGATCAGCACGATCTCGGGCAAGTGCCCCAATCTCTACTTCGGCGGCCTCAGCCACGAAGCGCGCGAATGCGCCGCCGAAGCGGCCGACGTCTACCTGATGTGGCCCGACAAGATGGAGAACGTCCGCGAGGTCGTCACCGACATGAAGGCCCGCGCCGCCGCAAAGGGCCGCACCCTCAAGTTCGGCTACCGCGCCCACGTGATCGTGCGCGAGACCGAGGACGAGGCCCGCCAATATGCCGACCGGCTGCTGTCCAAGCTGGATGATGAAATGGGCCGCGCGATCCGCGAAAAGAGCCTCGATGCCAACAACTACGGCGTCCAGCGCCAGCAGGAACTGCGCAGCGCCGCCGATGGCGACGGCTTTGTCGAGGAGAACCTGTGGACCGGCATCGGCCGCGCCCGCTCCGGCTGCGGCGCGGCGATCGTCGGCAACCCGGACCAGGTAATCGCCAAGCTGCGCGCCTACCAGGACGCAGGGATGGAAGCCTTCATCCTCTCCGGCTACCCGCACATGCAGGAATGCGACATGTTCGCGCGCTATGTGCTGCCGCAGATCCAACACGCGCCGATCGCGGGGTAGGGGGAGCAAGAAACCTTCGCAAAACCCTCAATGTCACCCCGGACCTGTTCCGGGGCGATGCTGCCTTTCTGCGATCTGGAAGAAGCAAAGCCTTGGCCCGGAACAGGTCCGGGCTGACAGCATGAGGTGGCTTGTCACCCCGGACTCCGTCAGCCCTGAAACTATCACCGCCACCCAGAACCCAATACCGTCACCCCGGACTTGATCCGGGGTCCCAACAGCGAGCAGGCCCGGCAGCAGCAGGCCGAGCGCCGCTTCGCAGTCCTCGCGCCGGTCTGGTCAGCGCCGAGTGGGTGGCAGACTGGACCCTGGAACGATAGTCACCACGGGTGAAACAAGTTCAGGGTGACGAGGCGCGAGGGGGGAAGGGGCGCGCATTTTCCTACATCGCCGCCATCCGCTACATTCGCGGCGGCTCTTTCTTATCGTCGGGTGCAGCAGGCGTCGTTGGTGCGGGCGGAATTTTTTTCGTCCCAGCGCGCGCATAGGCCTGTTTTACGGATAACCAGCTGAAACCAAACGGAAAAGCAATGTTGGAAGAAGCGGACTCGGTGTCAACTGTGTCAACCTGAGCGTAACGCTGCCCGGTCGGCGGGGTCTGGCCCCTGATCTGGCCTAGCCCCTGATCTGGTATGCCACCTCGAAATCGCCCCAGCGGCGGCCCTGGACCACGACGGGGGAGTAGACGTTGCGGACGGTGATGTAGTTGGTGCCGTCGCCTTCCTGGCGGTAGACCGACATGAAGAACGGGGCCTGGCTGGCCTTGGCGGCCTTGTCGACGTCATCGAGCAGGATGCGGCCGTTGCGGCAGTACTTGGTGTCGTGGGCCAGCTCGCCGATCGGGGCGCGCGAGTGTTCGGTGACATGGGTCGGCAGGAAGCCGTTCATGTCGGCGGCGCTGCACATGATGACGCTGGCGTGGGTCACGCGCAGGCGATCGAACAGCGGGCGCCAGTTGGCATCGGCCCAGTCGCTGAGGCCGGTGCGGTACAGCTCCGGGTTGGTGCCGGGGACGAGGCGGTAATTGGTGTCGAACAGCTGGTCGATCCGCAGTTCGCCGCTGGCCAGCGCCGCTTCGGTCACGGCGACGAGCTCGTCGCGGAAGGAGGCTGCAAGCTCGACGATCTCGGTATCGCGGGGCGAAACGCCGGCGCTGATGACGGCGTTGAACAGGCTGTTGGAGGTGGTCTCCATGGTCAGGATGTTGCCGCGAGTGGCATCGAGCAGCACGGCATTGTCGCGGACCGAGCCGATGACAGTGTCGAGCGCCTCGCGTACGGCGACGCCCTTGGCGTGGACTTCGGCGGAGTGGCGGGCAACCCGCTCGCCGGTCTCGTCCAGCTGGGAGACCAGCCGGGTGGTTTCGGCGAGGACGTCGGTGACGGTTTCGAGCCGTTCCTCGGCCTTGCTTGACTGGTCGACGCCGGACTGGATCTCGGTGACGAGGCCGGCGGCTTCATCGACCAGCTTGCCGACGGCCTGGCGGATCTCCTCGGCCGCGGCGGAGGTGTTCTGGGCGAGCTTCTTCACCTCGCTCGCCACCACGGCGAAGGTCTTGCCGGCCTCACCGGCGCGGGCGGCCTCGATCGTGGCGTTGAGCGCGAGCATGTTGGTGGTGCGGGCGATGGTCTCGATCCCCTTCGAGACCTGCTGGACCTGCTCCATCACGGTCGCGAAATTGGTGACGTGGAGGCCGAGCCGCGAGATCAGGTTGATGATCGAGCGGAACTCGACCACGGCGGCGCCGACCCGCTCGGTGCCCTTGCCCAGCCGGTCATAGGCCTGGGCCGAGAGCAGCTTCGCCTCGTCGGCGGATTCGGCGATGTGGCGCTGGTCGAGTTCGAGCGCGCCGGCAATCTCGTCGAGCTCGGCGAGGTCGGAGATCTGGCGCTGCATCTGGTCGGTGGCGCGCTCAATCTGGCCGGCAGCTTCGGTGCAGCCAACGGCGAGCTCACCGCAATGGGTGGCGGCGGACTGGTCAAGGAGGGGAAGTCCGGCGGGAATGGGTTCGACGTACATGCAAGAAGCCCCGGTTGGTCGCCCGGACTGGCTAACTTGCAATGGTTAACAGGTGGTCAACCGGCGGGAACCCGGCTGGTCGCAGCGAGGAGGCAGGAATAACCCGCAATTAACTATCTTGCGCCATAGCCAGCGCCGGAGACTTGCGGCCCATGGATGACCTGATCACCGAATTCATCGCCGAAACGCGCGAGATGCTGCAGGCCCTCGAACGCGGGCTGGTGGCGTGGGAGCGCGATCCGGGCGACCGTGAGCAGCTGTCCGAGATCTTCCGCTTCGTCCACACGGTGAAGGGAAACTGCGGCTTTTTCGATCTGCCGCGGCTTGAGGCCCTGGCTCATGCGGCCGAAGATGCCCTGGGCGATGTGCGGGCCGGCAAGCGCGCGATCGATAGCGGTCTGGTCAATGCGGTGCTCGCCGTGCTCGACCGGATCGGCGAGATGGTCGAAGCCATCGCGGCGGGAGAGGACATCTCTGGCTGCGATGACAGCGAGCTGATCGCGCGTCTCTCCGTGGTCGAACGCGAGGTTGTCGCGGCCCAGCCGGCGGCAACCCTGGCCAAGGCTGCACCGGCGCGCGAACCGTTCCGTTCGGTCCGCCTGCCGACCAGCCTGGTCGACCGGGTGATGAGCGGTGTGTCGGATATGATCCTGGTGCGCAACGAGCTGGAACGGCAATTGCGCCACAGCGATGGCGACGCGGCGCTGATCGCCAACTTCGGGCGGCTGTCCGCGCTGCTGTCGGAAATGCAGGCGGCGATGGCGCGGGTGCGGATGCAGCCGATCGGCACGCTGTTCGATGGCTATCAGCGGATGATCCGCGACCTGTCGGCCGAACTGGGCAAGGCGGTCGAGGTCGAGATCGAGAGCGGTCAGGTCGAGCTTGACCGCGAGATGATCGAGCTGCTGCGCGACCCACTGTTGCACGTGATCCGTAATGCGATCGATCACGGGATCGAGAGCCCGGCCGAGCGCCGGGACACCGGCAAGCGCAGCGCAGGTCGGCTGATGCTCTCGGCCCGGCAGACCGGCAACGAGATCCGCATTGCCATCCTCGATGACGGTCGCGGGATCGATGCCGACAAGGTTGTCGCGTGGGCCATCGAACGCGGGATTGTGGCGGCCGAGCAGGCCGCGCGGATGGACGCGGCCCAGAAGCTGATGCTGATCTGCGAGCCGGGTCTGTCAACTGCACGCGAGGTTACGGCAATCTCCGGCCGCGGCGTCGGCATGGACGTGGTTCGCGCCAGTATCGAGCGGATCGGAGGCAAGCTGCGGATTGTCAGCACGCCGGGTGAAGGCACGCGCTTCCTGCTTTACGTGCCGCTGACGCTCAGCATCGTCCCCTCGATCACGGTCGAGACGGGCGGACAGGTCTTTGCCCTGCCGCGGTCCTATGTCCGCGAGATCGTCCGCAATGGCCGCGACGTGGAAGTCGATCCGATCGGCAGCATGCGCCATGTCCGGGTGCGCGGCGAACTCTATCCGTGCCTGGGGCTGGGTGATCTGTTCGGCTTGCCATGCCAGACCGATCCAGAGCGGCAAGTGCTGGTGATGGTAACGATGATCGATGGCTCGGTCTTCGCGCTTTGCGTCGATGACATCGCCGATCACTGCGATCTGGTGATCCGTCCCGTCGCTCCGCAGGTGATCGCCACCGGCCTCTATGTCGGCGTCGCTCAGCTCAACGATGGCAAACCCGCCCTGATGCTGGACCTGGTTGGACTGGCGCAGCTCGGGGGCATGGAGCTGGGGGGCATCGGCGCAGACAAGCAGCTCCGCATTGCCAACCAGCCGCAGGTCGCGGCGGAGGAGCGCGAGCTGACGCAGATGATTATCTTCCTGGGCCTCGACGGCATTCGCCGCGCCTTGCCGCTTGGTCAGGTTGAACGGCTGATCGAGGTTGCGGCTAGCGAGATCGGACAGGGCGGCGGGCAGGCCCATATCGTTTTCGAAGAGGCGATCGTGCCGCTGTATGGCCTTGAGGGCGCGCAGTCGCTCGAATCCTTCGATGTTCTGGTCCTGTCGGACGGCGGTGGTCGGCTGGCCTATGTCACTGCCGGGGCGGTCGACACCGCCGATATCGATCTGGCGACGGTCAGCCTGGCAACCGGCCGGAGCCTGGCATTGCTGGATGGGCAGTCGATCGAGCTGCTCGATCTGGCCAGCCTGGGCAGCGGCGCGCCGACCTGCCGACTGCCCGGAGACGATGCCTGGACTCGTGAGTTCCTGCGGCCGCTGGTCGAAAGTGCGGGCTACCGCGTCGTCGATGGCCCCGGCGCTGCCGACCTTGAGATCACCCGCGAAGCCGACGGGAGCGAGTGCCGGTTGATCGGGCCGAGCGGCGAAGTGGTCGCCAGCACCGACGCGGCGGCTTTGCGCGCTGCGCTCCGGACCGCCGCCTTGCGGAGGGCATCATGAACAATGACCTGTTGATTGCCCGGGTTGCCGGGGAACGCATCGCCATGGCCGCGACCGAGGTCCAGTCGGTGATCGAACTGGGCGAGATCGTGCCGGTGCCATTGGCGCCGCAACTGGTTGCAGGCCTCGCCACGCAGCGCAGCCGCACGCTGACGGTGATAGACGTAGCCAAGGCGCTTGAGCTTCCGGTGTGCGGCGGCAATGCCCGCTTCGCCGTGGTAGTCGAGATCGAAGGGGTAGGTTACGCCCTGGCCGTGGAAGCGGTCGAAAATGTCATTTCGGCGCAGGGCGAGGTCCAGCCGGTCAAGGTAAAGTTGGCACCTGGCTGGGCTCGCAGCGCGGTCGGCATGGTCGATACCGTCATCGGCACAGTCCTGCTGGTCGATCTGACCCGGCTGGTCGGTGGCGAAGTCCAGCAGAAGGCAGCTTGACGATGAACGCAGTAACCGGTCCCTTGTCGGGCCAACCCGTGGAGAGTGGCATGACCGGTCTGACTTGTCTGATCGTAGAGGATTCGCGCGTCATTCGGCGCGTCTCGCGTCATATCGTTGAGAGCCTGGGCATGACCGCGCTGGAGGCCGAGGACGGTGTCCAGGCGCTGGCAGCCTGCGATCAGGCGATGCCTGACCTGATCCTGCTCGACTGGAACATGCCGGTGATGGATGGCCTGGAATTCTTGCGCGCCTTGCGTGCTCGGCCTGATGGCGCCGGGCCGAAGGTGGTGTTCTGCACCACCGAATATGAGGCAGGCCATATCCGCGAGGCTATCGCCGCTGGCGCTGACGAATATGTCATGAAGCCGTTCGATCACGAGACCCTGCTGCTTAAGCTGCAACTGATCGGGATCCTGCCGTGAACATGATTGCCCCGCGGCATGACCCCGGTGGCAGCACTCAATCCGGCCCGGCGTCCGGCGTGATCCGGGTCTTCGTTATCGATGATTCGAGTGTCGTCCGCGCGATCCTGACACGGCTGGTGGAAGATGCGCCCGGGTTGGCACTGGCCGGCACGGCTGCCTCGGCCGAGGCAGCGCTGGAGCAACTTGCGACTCTCCCAGTCGATGTTGTCCTGCTGGATCTGGAAATGCCGGGCATGGGCGGGATGCGGGCCCTGCCGGAGATCATCCGGCGGTCGGCCCAGGCCCGGGTCATGGTGGTTTCCAGCCTTACCAGTGAAGGGGCGGAGCATACTGTTCAGGCCCTGGCCCTGGGCGCGGCCGACGCCCTGCTCAAGCCGGGTGCCGGCGGCTTTGACCAGGCCTATCGCGAGCGACTGATCGACCGGATCATGAGTCTGGGCGGGCACCGCGCTGTTACTACGGGGCCAAGGCTTCGTGCTGCGGCCGTAACGCCGGCGCGCCGCGCGCAGTGTGCGACGCGGCCGCAGGTGCTGGCCATCGGCGCCTCGACCGGGGGGATCCACGCGACGGGTCAGTTGCTGGGCGCGCTGCCAGCCTCGCTTGGCATACCGATCATCATTACACAGCATCTGCCGACCGAGTTCAGCCAGCCTTATGCCCGCCAGCTGCGCGAGCTTTCGGGGCGCGAGGTTGTGCTCGCACAGGATGGCGACGCGCTACGTGCTGACTGCATTCATCTTGCCCCCGGCGATGCCCATCTGACCGTGGTTCGCCGCGGCGAGGCCGTGATCATTCGCCTTGACCGTCAGGCGGCATCAAGCGGGTGCATGCCGTCGGTCGATCCGATGTTTTCTGCTTTGGCTAAGGTTTATGGTGCCGGCGTGTTGGGCATCGTGCTGACCGGCATGGGGCGCGACGGCACCGAAGGGGCGCGGCGCCTGGTCGATGCCGGCGGCAATGTCCTGGTTCAGGATGAGGCGAGTTCCGCCGTCTGGGGTATGCCCGGATCAATTGCGCGCGCCGGGCTGGCCGCTGCGGCACTGCCGCCGCGCGATCTGGCGCTGCGCATCGCTGCTTCGCTGGGCCGGGGCTGAACAAGGGGTGGAACAGGCGATCCATCAACACGCGATCGGCATCATCGCCAGATTGCTGCGCGACCGGACTGGCCAGGTGATCAGCGATGATCGTCGTTGGCGGATCGATCGCGCGATCGAAATGGTGCTGCGTCAGCGCGGCGTCAATGGCAGCACGGATATCCTGACCCTCCTCACGCAGCCTGATGCGGCGGCGGTCGAGCGCGATCTGATCGAGGCCATGCTCAACAACGAGACCTACTTCTTCCGTGACCGGCAGGTCTTCACGCAGATCGCCGGAGCGGTTCTGCCCGCGCTGTGCCGCGCCCGTGGAGGCGAGCGCACCCTGCGAATCTGGTCAGCCGGCTGCTCGACCGGGCAGGAGCCACTGTCGCTGGCGATCATGCTGATCGAGCAGGGACTGACGCCCGGAAACGGCTGGGCGGTGGATCTGGTCGCGACCGATGTGTCCGCTGCGGCAATCGAGACGGCCCGGGCGGGATGCTACTCACGCTTCGAGATCCAGCGCGGTCTGGGAGTGGGGCAGATGCTGCGCCATTTCGAGGAAACGCCCGATGGCTGGCAGGCTTCGCGCCAGCTGCTGGGCATGGTCCGTTATCAAGTGTCGAACCTGCTGGATGGGCCGCCGCCCGGCCCGCCATTCGACCTGATCCTGTGCCGCAACCTGATGATCTACTTCGACGATCAGGCCAAACGTCTGGCCTGCACGCAACTGCGTCAGGCGCTGGCGCCACATGGCCGGCTGCTGCTCGGCCGGGGCGAGGGGACGCTTGATCCGGGGAGCGGGCTGGTGGCGGCCGCGCATAATTGTGCGCTTTACCGCCCAGCCAGTGGGGCGATTGCCGCCTGACGCGGGCGTCTGGTTAGCCCGATCTTAACGCTAAACACCTAAGGTGCTCCGGAACGATCCGGGGACCAAGCCTTGCGCAGGATTACCGAAATTGCAGTTTCGACGCGTCTGGCGCTGCTATTTGGTGCGCCGGTTGCGATCTTGCTGGCAATGCTGCTGGCGGACCGAAGCGGCATTTTGACCGTGGCCGGGCGCGATGCGATCCTGCTGGGCGGGATTGTACTGTATGCTGTGGCCGCGGCTGCCTTTGTCTGGCACGAGTGGCGCAGCCGCCTTCAGCTTGAGCGGCTTGCGCTGAGTGATGCCTTGTGCGGCTTGCCCAATCGCCGCGCGCTTCATGCTGACAGCCAAGGTGCAGTGGCCCCAGGCAGCGAGCTGGCGGTGGCCCTGCTCGACCTAGATGGGTTCAAGCTGATCAACGATTTCTATGGCCATTCGGTCGGCGATCGGACCATCAAGGCTTTCGCTGCGCTGCTTACCGAGCTGTGCGGCGACAGTGCCCGCCCCTATCGCCTGGGTGGCGATGAATTCGCGATTGTTGCCTCCGGACCGCTTGCGGGCAACATCCTTGAGGGCGTCTGCCGGCGGCTGCTGGCGCGGCTTGAGAGTCCTCTGATGGTCGAGGACCGGGCTATCGGGCTGGGTGCCAGCGTCGGTCTGGCCCGGGCCCAGGCCGGCGAAGGGGCGACCTCGTCCATGCTCTTGCGCCAGGCCGACGTGGCAACTGGCGTGGCCAAGCTGCGCGGCAAGGGGCGACTTACCTGGTTCAACGACGAGTTCGACCGCGATCGCGCCGCGCTGCAGGCCATCGATCTCGATCTGCGCGCCGCGCTGGCCCGCGAAGAATTGCAGGTCCACTACCAGCCGCTGATCGACAGCGCCACCGGGCGGGTCTGCGCGGTCGAGGCGCTGCTGCGCTGGGAGCGACCGGATGGCCAGAAAGTCGGCCCGGACAAGTTCATTCCGGTGGCCGAGGAGACCGGTCTGATTGAGGCGATCGGCTTGTGGGTCCTGCGCCGGGCTTGCCGTGATGCGCGCGAATGGGACGGGATCAAGGTTTCGGTCAATGTCTCGGTCGCCCAACTGCGCAACACCCAGTTTCCGCTGCAATTGGGCCAGATCCTGGAAGAGACCGGTTTTCCGCCCGAGCGGCTGGAGCTGGAATTGACCGAGACTTTCCTGGTCGGCGATCCGCAGATTGCGGGCCGCAACCTTGAAATGCTCCGCGATTTCGGCGTGGGCATCGTTCTGGACGATTACGGCACCGGCTATGCCTCGATCGGCTTCCTACGCCGCTTCCGCTTTGAAAAGCTCAAGCTCGACCGCTCGCTGATTGTCGATGCTGCCGATGATGCAGCGACGCGGACCGTCATGTCATCGAGCGTAACCATGGCCAAGGCCCTGGGCATGCAGGTCACTGCCGAGGGGATCGAAACCGAGATCCAGGCCAACATGGCCCGCTCTGCCGGCTGCGACCAGATGCAGGGCTGGCTCTATTCGAAGGCCGTGCCTGCTGCCGAGCTGGAGCGGCAACTGGCTGCTCAGAACGAACAACTTGCCAAGATTGAACATCTTCCCCTGCGGCCGGATGCCGCGAAGAAGCTAGGATGAGTGACATGTCTGCCAATTCCAGTGCCATGAGCTGGTTTGTCAATCTCACTGTAGCGGCAAAGCTGCGGGTCCTGATCATCGCCTCGAACATTGTGACGGTGATCGTCGGCGGTGTTTGCGCCGGCACCTTGGTGGCGATGGGAGCGCACTGGGGCGTGATCGCGCTGCCGCTGACCGTTGCTGGCTTGAGCGTGATCTATGGCTTCAGCATGGGCAAGTATGTTGCACAGAACGTCATCAAGCCGTTTGAGGACCTTACCGACGGGATGAACAAGATCGCCGACGGCATCTATGACCTCGAGGTGCGTCATACCGAGCGCGAGGACGAGATCGGCCAGATGTGCCGATCGCTGGAAAAGGCCAAGAAGGCATCATTCCTGCTCAAGGAATTGCGTGAGGATGGGCAGCGCCAGAAGGAACTGCATGATCGCCAGCTGGCCGAATTGGCGGCCCGCTTCGAGCGCCAGATCAGCGATATCGTCAACGGTGTCGCCGCTGCGTCCTCGCAGCTCGAATCGACGGCGACAGCCATGGCCGAGACGGCCGAAGTATCGGCCAGCCAGTCCGGCACCGTGGCCGAGGCCATGGACAGCGCCGCCGCCGGTGTGACTGCTGCGGCTGCCGCCACAGACGAGTTCTCGCTGTCGATCAATGAAATCAGCCGCCAGGCCTCCGGCTCGGCCGAACTGGCGCGCAAGGCAGCCGAATCAACCCGCCATGCCGATGCCACGATTGGCGCGTTGGCCGATTCCGCTGCCGAAGTTGGGCAGATCGTCGAGCTGATCTCGTCGATCGCGCAGCGCACCAACCTGCTGGCGCTCAATGCCTCGATCGAGGCGGCGCGCGGTGGTGAGGCCGGGCGCGGCTTTGCGGTGGTTGCGGCCGAAGTGAAGGAACTGGCCGCCCAGACCGCCAAGGCGACCGAACGCGTCGCGGTCCAGATCCAGAAGATCCAGGAAGATACCGGCAGCAGCGTCACCTCGCTCAAGGCGATCGCCCGCCAGATCAGCGATCTTGAAGTGACTTCGGTCTCGATCGCCGCAGCGGTTGATCAACAGTCTGCTGCTGGCAAGGATCTGGCGCGCAGCATCGATCTGGCCGCGCGCAGCACTGAACGGGTCTCGACATCGATTAGCCAGGTCCGGACCGGTTCGATTGCGACCGGCGCGGCAGCGGCCCAGGTGCTCACCTCGTCCAGCGAGCTCAAGCACCAGTCGGCCGCTCTGCGCAGCCAGGTTGATGATTTCCTCAATCACGTGCGCAAGGCAGCCTGAGGCCATCTCCCGATCGTGATCCAGCGGTTTGGGGGAGTGGTGCCCGGAGGCGGATTCGAACCACCGACACGCGGATTTTCAATCCGCTGCTCTACCAACTGAGCTATCCGGGCAACGCATCCTGAAGTGACCATGGTGGCCGCTTCGCGTCAGGAAGCGCGCCTATGGCGAAGCGAAGGCTGCTTGGCAAGAGCCTTTCAGGCCTTTCCTTCTTCCTCGTCGAGCGCGGGCGGGCCGGGCAGGGCATAGCCATCCTGCAGCCATTGCAGCAGATCCCGGTCCTTGCAGCGGGTCGAGCAGAACGGCGCGTGTTCAGCGCTGCGGGGCTTGCCACAAACAGGACACTTGCGGACGGTCGAGTTGGTCATGCTTGCAGCGCCTGGGCGAAACCACCGTCCAGTGCAAGAGCGGCATCTTCGTGCCAGCGGACCCGGCGCCCGGTCCGGCGTGCCAGTTCGGCCTCCCAATCGGCAGTCACGGCAGCGCGCACCGCCGGGTGGGCTGTTACCAGCAGTTCAGAGCCAGGTTCGGCCACGCGCTCAGCCCGGCGCAGCAGCATCCGTGCCGCTGCGCTCGACCGGTTGAAGGTAAGCCGGTGCAAAAGGGAAGGACGCTCAAGCCGGGCAACCAGCTGGACCAGGCCAAAGCCGTTCATCGCCGTGCGCTCATGCGGCCAGCCGGATAGCGCAGCACCGAGCGCGGCATCGACAGCCTGACGATCGGCCTTGTCCGACAGGGTGGGAAAATCGATCGTGATCGATCCGGCCAGGTCCATGCGGCGAATGGCGCTGGCGAGCGCTGGCACAGCGGCAAGGGCCAGCGCTCGGGCCGGCAGGTCACCATCGATGTCGATCACGGTCATGGCCGGAGTGGGGGTGACCGTAAGGCTGCCGCCGGCAAAGGCCACTGCGCCATGCCAGGCTTCATCCCAGACCTCTTGCCAGAGCCCATCCGGAAAACCTGGGACCGTCCTGCCGTCCGGCCCGAGCGCGGGGCAGGGGACATCCTTGGTTGGCCGGGCCTGGGCGCGCTTCAGCCGCCCGGCCTCGGCCATGGCGGCACGCAGCACCTTGAGGCGGATCGGGGCACCTTCGCGCGCATCCTGCGGCAGCTGATCAACCAAGGCTTCCTCTCCGCTCGCAAAGCGGGCGGTGCCGCGTCGCGATCCCGTAGCGCGAGCGATCAGCACGGCATCCTCTACCTGGCCAGACGCCAGCGATCCGGGCCAGTCGAGCCGCGCGGCCAGCACGTGATCGGCCTCGACCAGGATTGCACGGGTCTCGCCAATCCCGCGCTCGATCAGCCATTCAGCCAAGGGGATAGCCCGCCGAGCGCAGCAAGGCGCGGGTTTCGAACAGTGGCAGACCGATAACGCCGGAGTGGCTACCCGAAACGAACCGGATCAGTGCTTCGGCCCGGCCCTGGATCGCATAGCCGCCGGCCTTGCCGAGCCCTTCGCCGCTGGCGACGTAGGCGTCGATCTCGTCAGCCGACAATCGCTTGAAGGCGACGACGGTTTCGACGGTGCGGGTCCGCTGCACGCCAGCCCGGTCGATCACGCAGATTGCGGAGATGCACTGGTGGCGGCGGCCAGAGAGGAGGGCCAGCAACTCGCGCTGCACCGTCTCGTCATCGGCAGGTGGAAGGATGCGGCGGCCGAGCGCGACCGTGGTGTCGCCCGCCAGGACAATCTCGTCTGTTCCCCGCACAACGGCCGCAGCCTTGGCCTGGGCCAGGCGCAGCGCATATGCACGCGGCAATTCGCCCTTCAGCGGTGTTTCATCGATGTCTGGGCTGGCAATCCGGCTGGGGACAGCGCCGATCCGGGCGAGCAGGTCGCGCCGACGCGGCGATGATGAGGCCAGGACCAGTTGCGGAGCGGTCACCCGCAGGGCTTAGCCAAACTGGCCAGGGCCGCCGCGGCCGGGCATGAAGCGGTAGGTAATGCGACCCTTGGTCAGGTCATAAGGCGTCAGTTCGACCAGTACCTCATCGCCCACCAGCACACGGATGCGGTTCTTGCGCATCTTGCCGGCGGTGTGGCCGAGAATCTCGTGATCATTTTCCAGGCGGACGCGGAACATCGCGTTCGGCAGTAGTTCCACTACCGTCCCGCGCATTTCGAGGAGTTCTTCTTTCGCCATCCGGGCCTAGATTCCGTTGTTGTTCGCCGACAATGCGGCGCGCCATAGCGACGGAAGGTTAAAAAGGAAAGCCTTCGGCGCTGGTCCCGTCGTGATGGCAGTTCGTCGACTTGCGACATTATGTTACCTTAGAACGTCTTGCCATCGCCGTGACGACAGACCATTTGCGCAGCCGGGTAGGGGATACCAGATCGTAATTGTTGAGCGATCACGGAGTATTAATGCGCAATTTCTCTCTCCTCCCGCTTCCGTTGATCATGCTGGCTGCTCCGGCGCTCGCCGTCGGTGAGAGCGAAATGCAGGCAACACCGCCGGCCACGCAAGATGCGGAACCTGGCGATACCGAGCGCCATGGCAACGAGATCCTGGTGGTCGCTGAGCGGATTCGCGGGCAGGTGGAAAGTCCGGCCCCGCCGATCGCCGTGCTGGACGAGAAGGACATCCAGGCGCTGGGCGCGACGACCCTGGCCGATGTGCTGACCCAGCTGGCACCGCAGACCGGCTCAGGGCGTGGGCGCGTCAGCGGCCCGCCGGTTGTGCTGATCAACGGGCAGCGGATCGGCAACTTCCGCGAAATGCGCAATTTCCCGCAGGAAGCCATCCGCCGGGTTGAGATTCTGCCCGAGGAAGTGGCGCTGCGGTTCGGCTTTCCGGCCAACACCCGCGTCGTCAACATGATCCTAAAGGACAACTTCTCCTCGAAGACCGTCGAGGCGGAGACCGCCTTTCCAACGCGCGGCGGCTTCCAGACCTACGAGGTGGAAGCGACTGCACTGCGCATCAACGGACCGCAGCGCTTCAGCGTGACTGCAAGGATCGACGACACGTCCGAGCTGACCGAGGCTGAGCGCGGGGTGATCCAAACCCCGGGCTCGGTTCCGACCGTATCGACGGATCCCAATCCGGCCGAGTTTCGCTCGTTGATCGCCGATAGCCGCGAACTTAGCCTCAACGCTTCTTTCGCCCGCGGCCTGGGCAAGGATGGGTTGGGCGGCAACTTCAGCCTGAACGGCAATCTGACGCGGACCGACAGCCGCCGCAATTCGGGGCTCGACGTAGTCGTGCTGACCGCTCCTGGTGGCGCGACGGCAGTCCGCGCTCTTGGGGACCCGCTTGAACGGACCAGCCGCACCACCTCGGCGCAGGGCGGCGCGGCGCTCAATACCCGGCTCGGCGATTGGCAGCTCAATGCCACCCTGGATGGCAACCATACCGAAAGCCGGACATTGATCGACCGCCGCGCCAACACCTCGGCGCTGGTTGCGGCGGCAGCGGCAGGCACCTTGGCGATCAATGGCGCTTTGCCGGCTGTGGCCAGTGCCGGGCAGGACCTGGCGCTATCCAATTCCGACCGGCTTGACGGCCTTGCCACGTTGATCGGCCGACCTACTCGTCTGCCGGGCGGCGAAGTAACCGCGACGCTGCGCATGGGCTTTACCTTCCTGTCGTTCGATACGGAAGACACGCGCAGCGCTGTCGGCAAGGTAAACCTCAATCGCAATCGCTTCACGGCCGGTGGCAATGTGGGCGTGCCGATCACGAGCCGGCGTGAAAACTTCGGGGCTGGCCTCGGCGACCTCTCGGCCAACTTCAGCCTTGGCTATGATCACCTTTCCGATTTTGGTTCGGTAATGGACTGGAGCGCCGGCCTGACCTGGTCGCCTTTCAAGTTCGAGAAGCTGAGCCTCAGCGCCAGTTACTTGGTCAACGAACAGGCACCCGGACTTTCGGAGCTTGGCAATCCGATCGCCACTACGCTCAACGTGCCGATCTTCGATCTGGTGCGGGGGGAAACGGTGCTCGCGACCGTCATTAGTGGCGGCAATCCGGCGCTGCGCAAGGAGCAACAGCGCGACCTGAAGTTCGGGGCGAACTGGCAGTTGCCGTTCCTGCAGAATTCCAGCCTGGTGATCGAATACTTCCGCAACCGTTCGGACGATGTGACTGCCAGTTTCCCGCTGCTGACGCCTGAGATAGAGGCAGCTTTTCCGGGCCGCGTGACGCGCGATGCCAGTGGACGCCTGGTTTCGGTCGATCAGCGCCCCGTCACCTTCGCCGAGCAGCGCGCGGCGCGCCTGCGCTGGGGGCTCAATCTGTCAGGCCAGCTTGGCAAAGCTCCGGCTGGCGGCGGGTTCATGGGGATGATGGGCGGCGGCGCGCCGCAGCGTCCGGCCGGTGCTGGAACGCCGCCCGCTGGTCCGCGTCCGCAGGGTGGCGGCGCTGGCCGCGGCGGCGGTGGCGGCGGGATGATGGCGATGATGGGCGGCGGGCGTGGTCCCGGCCGCTGGAGCCTGGGTGTGTTCCACACCGCGCAGTTCGACAGCACGGTACAGATCGCACCGGGCGGGCCCGTGCTTGATCTGCTGGACGGGGATTCGCTTTCGTCGACCGGGTCACCGCGCCACTCGATCGAGTTCAATGGCGGCCTGTTCAAGAATGGCTTCGGCACCTTCTTCAACGGTACCTGGACCGGTCCGTCGCGGCTGACCGGCGCTACCAACCTGCGCTTTGGCAGCGTGACGCGGATGAACATCAACTTCTTCGCGGCGCTCGGCCAGCAGCAGAAGCTTGTGAAGAAGGTACCCTTCTTCAAGGGCTCGCAGGTCTCACTGCGGTTCGAGAACCTGTTCGACAGCCGCCAGAAGGTGACTGACGGGACGGGTGCCGTGCCGATCGGCTACCAGGCCGACCTGATCGACCCGCGCGGACGCCTGATCGAGGTCGAGTTCCGCAAGATGTTCTGATTAAGGCTGCCCCGGCCGGTGCACGACCAGCCGGGGCGCTTGGCATCAGGCGGAGTGGAACACCGCCAGGATCAGGTGCAGCGTTAGCGCCATCAGCGCGAAGCTCGACAGGGCGAACAGCAGGAAGCGGACCATGACCCGGTTCCACACTGCCTGCACGATTGAGTGCGAAATACGCAGGCTGACATAGGCCCAAGCAATCTGGCCGTTCAGCCCATCGCCCTGGCCAATCAGCGCCAGCGCCAGCGCCACGGCATAGAACACGGTCGGCGCTTCGTGCAGGTGGTTGTAGTTGTGCGCGATCCACTGAACGTTGGAGGGCAGGACCTGATCAAGCGATTGCCCGGTCCCACCGACCAGGTTCTTGGTGTCAATCTTGGCCTTGCCCATTGCCGGGATGCGCGTGACGTACATCCACAGCCACATGATCATGGTCCAGCCGGCCAAAACGGCGACCGGTTTCAGAATTTCCATACCAATCATTGTATTCTCTCCCCGGTTATGCAGGCATCAAGGTCAGCTTGGCGGCATGCAGTGCCAGCATCAATAGGCACAACGTCGAAAGCAGGAACAGCGTGAAACGCACTGGTACCTTGTTGACCGTCGCCTGCCAGATCGAGTGGACGATCCGCAGCACGACATAGGCCCAGGCGAACAATACGTCGTGCTCCACAGGCCCTATGATCGCCAGGATCGCCACCGTGGCATAAAACAGCGTCGGCTGCTCCATCAGATGGGTGTAGTTGTGGGCCTTCCAGTTGATCTGGTCTGGGATCACCCCTTCCAGGTCCTGACCGCGCCCGCCGGGCTTGGCTGCCCCCAGGCCGCCGCCTTTGGCCATCGCCGGCAGCCGCGTGCCCGCCATCCAGAACAACATGACAATTGACCACAGTACCAGCACAGCCGCTGGAGCAAGAATCTGAGCCTGCATTTTCTCCCCCTTCGTTCCGTTGAACGCGAGGGCGGCAGGTTGTTCCGGCGGAAACCGATTGTCAAATGCAACTAATCGTTGCTGCTGAGCACCTTGGCAAAGCTGGCGGGATCGGTGTTGCTGCCGGTCAGCATGATCACCGTGCGTCCGTCGAGCGGCACCTTGCCGGCCAGCGCCGCCGCCAGCGCCGCCGCGCCGCCGGGCTCCAGCACCAGATGCAGCCTGGAAAAGGCAAAGCGCTGCGCCGCGCGCACCTCGGCCGGGGTGACGACCAGGCCATAGGCACAACGCTCCTTCAGGATCGCGAAGTTGATTGGCCATGTTGCGGGAGTCTGTAGCGCATCGCATTCCGTCGGCGGCGCATCCTTGGCGACGCGCTGGATTTCGCCCGTCGCCAGACTGCGCGCCACGTCATCCCAGCCTTCGGGCTCGACCGGCACGATCTCGGCCTCCGGGCAGGCGAGGGCGAGGCCAGCGGTCAGCCCCCCGCCGCCGCAGCAGGCGACGATCCGGGTTGAACCATCCAGCCCGCGCGCGCGCAACTGAGCAATAATCTCGATCCCGGCCGAACCCTGGCCCTCGATCACCCAGGGATCGCCATAGGCATGGACCAGCGTAGCGCCGGTCTGGTCGATCAGCCGCTGGGCCACGGCATCGCGGTCCTCGCCGCCGGGACGGTCATAGAGCACGACATCGGCGCCCATTGCCCGGGTGGCATCAAGCTTCACCTGCGGCGCATCGACCGGCATGACGATCGTGGCCGGAATGCCCAGCCGCGCTGCTGCCCAGGCGACGCCCTGCGCATGGTTGCCGCTCGAAACACCGACCACGCCGCGCTGGCGCTCGTCTTCCGACAGGTCCGAGAGCCGGTGCCAGGCACCGCGGATCTTGAAGGCGCCGATCGGCTGGAGGCTATCTGCCTTGCACCACACTTTTGCCCCGTTGACCTCGGTCTCGAGGAGTGGTGTCTGCACCAGCAGTTCGGCGATCTTGGCGGCGGCGCGGGCCACGCCTTCGCTGGTCGGAGCGCGCATCGGTTGTGTCGTCATAAAACCAGCCTATATGCGCGCCTTCGCCGCGGTCAAAGGAGAGATAGAGGTGAGCAAGGTTCTGGTGATCGGTGCGGGCGGCGTCAGCTCGGTCTGCGTCCACAAGATGGCGATGAACGCCGGGATTTTCAGCGAAATCCATCTCGCCAGCCGGACCAAGGCAAAGTGCGATGCGATCGCCGCTTCGGTGAAGGAGCGCACCGGCGTTACCGTTTCGACCTATGAGATCGATGCAGAGGAAGTGCCCGCGCTGACCCGCCTGATCCAGCAGATCGGCCCCAAGCTGGTAGTCAATCTGGCGCTGCCGTACCAGGACCTGCCAATCATGGATGCCTGCCTTGCCGCCGGCGTCGATTACCTCGACACCGCGAACTATGAGCCGAAGGACGAGGCCAAGTTCGAATACAAGTGGCAGTGGGCCTATCAGGACCGCTTCAAGGAAAAGGGCCTGATGGCGCTGCTCGGTTCGGGTTTCGATCCGGGCGTCACTTCGGTCTTCGCGATGTGGCTCAAGAAGCACAAGCTCAAGACCATCCGCACGCTCGACATCCTCGATTGCAACGGCGGCGATCACGGCCAGGCCTTTGCCACCAACTTCAACCCGGAAATCAACATCCGCGAAGTGACAGCGTCGGCGCGCCACTGGAACCAGGGCGTGTGGGTCGAGACCCCGGCGATGACGATCCGGCAGAACTTCGATTTCGAAGCCGTTGGCCCCAAGAACATGTACCTGATGTATCATGAGGAGCTGGAAAGCCTGGCCAAGTTCCTGCCCGAGCTGGAGCGCGGCCGCTTCTGGATGACCTTTGGCGATGCCTACATCAACCACCTGACCGTGCTGCAGAATGTCGGCATGACCGGGATCGAGCCGATCGTGTACCAGGGCAAGGAAATCGTCCCGCTGCAGTTCCTCGCCGCCGTACTGCCCAAGCCCGAAACGCTGGGTCCGACCACCACCGGCAAGACCAATATCGGCGATATCGCGACCGGCATGGCGCTCGATGGCTCGGGCGAAAAGACCTATTACATCTACAACATCTGCGACCATGAAGAGGCGTTCCACGAAACCGGGAACCAGGCGATCAGCTATACCACCGGCGTTCCGGCGATGATCGGCGCGGCGATGATGCTGACCGGCGCCTGGCGGGGTGAGGGCGTGTTCAACATGGAGCAGCTGGATCCCGATCCCTACATGGACATGCTCAACACGCAGGGTCTGCCGTGGCAGGTCAAGGAACTGGCCGGGCCGCTTGAGTTTTGAGGCCGGCTTGCTCCGTACTGGCGGGCGCTGCGGCACTTGTCTTGCTGGGCGCTACCGCTCCGCGCGCGGCGGTGGTCCCCCCTGAGTTTCGCGGGGAATGGACCAACGAGCCGCGCTATTGCGGGGTTGAGGGGGACGGTCTTGATTCCGTACTGACGGTGACGGACGGCTCGGTCGGCTATTTCGAAAACCAATGGCGTGTGAAGTCGGTGCGGCGGACCGGTAAGGGGATCGCGATCCGCTATCACCTGCGCGCCGATTTCGATATGTATGCGCCTAATTACCTGCGCCTGTCGGCCGACCGGCAGCGCATCTATACCAGCGATGACCGGCGCGACACCGGCTACAAGCGCTGCCCGAGGAAAACGCGATAATGGAAACCAGAGCCGGCGATCCGGGCGCGTTCGCCCAATTCGATCTCTCCCGCGTCGACAGTCCCGCCTTCGTGGTCGATGCCGCGAAGCTGCGCGCGAACCTCGCCGTGCTGGCAGACGTACGCGACCGCGCCGGGATCAAGGTGCTGGCGGCTCTCAAGGCCTTCTCGATGTGGTCTGTCGCGCCGATCGTGGGTGAGTATCTCGACGGCGTCTGTACGTCAGGCCTGTGGGAAGCGCGGCTTGCCTCCGAGTTCTACGACGGCGAGATCGCGACCTATTGCGCCGCCTACAAGCCGGAAGACCTCGACGATATCCTGCGCCTGTCGGACCATGTGATCTTCAATTCGCCGCAGCAGATCGTCCGCTGCTCGGCCATCATCGAGGCGGCGCGGGCGAGGGGGGAAAGCTTTGACATCGGCCTGCGGATCAACCCGCTGCATCCCGAAGGCGAGGTGCCGCGCTATGATCCTTGCGCGCCGCACTCGCGGCTCGGCTTCCCGATTGACCAGCTGACGGCAGAGCACATGGCCCTGGTCGACGGGATCCACATGCACACCCTGTGCGAGCAGGATCTGGAGCCGTTGAAGCGCACCTGGGACGTGGCTTTCGATTGCCTCGAGCCCTATTTTGGCGAGATCAAGTGGATCAACCTGGGCGGCGGGCATCACATTACCCGGGCCGATTACCAGCGCGACGAACTGGTCGAATTCCTGCAGGACCTGAAGGACGATACCGGGGCCGAGGTCTATCTTGAGCCGGGTGAAGCCGTAGCGCTCGATGCCGGGATCCTGGTTGGCACCGTGCTCGACCTGGGCGAGAACGGCATGCCGGTGGCGATCGTTGACATTTCCGCGACCTGCCACATGCCGGACGTGATTGAGGCGCCCTATCGTCCGGCGATG
The DNA here is from genome assembly GCA_965284665.1 of Sphingomonadaceae bacterium. Lineage (GTDB taxonomy): Bacteria > Pseudomonadota > Alphaproteobacteria > Sphingomonadales > Sphingomonadaceae > Novosphingobium. The sequence goes on from OZ260108.1 coordinate 1,505,440, forward strand.
CTGGGTGAGCTGCCGCAGGTGGGCACTGATGTGGACGAGGGCGCGGGCGGCGCCGTGCGGCTCGGCGGGCCGTCGTGCCTCGCCGGCGACGTGATCGGCGACTATCGCTTTGCCGAAGGCCCGCGCGTCGGCCAGCGTTTCGCTTTCCTCGACCAGGCGCATTACTCGATGGTCAAGACGACGACCTTCAACGGCGTGCCGTTGCCTTCGATCTGGCTGTGGGACAGCGAGACCGACCAGCTCGAATGCGTGAAGCGGTTCGGTTACGAGGACTTCCGCGACCGGCTTTCCTGAGGCACAGTCCCCGGCATAACAAAGCCGGAGAGCGCAGTGCCTGACAAGATCCTTGATGCCCATTCGTCGGACCCCGTCACCATGGGCTGGATGGAGGGACTTCCGCCCGCGCCGGACAAGCGGCTGGCCTGGGAGCGGGCGGATCACATGCGTTTTCCGACCCACCGCTATGCCTATTCGCACATGCGCGAGTTCCTGCCGACTGCGCGCGTCTCGCGCGGAACGGGGCCAGTCTGGAACCTGCCGGTGGCACTGCGCGACGATATCGACGCGATCACCTTCAAGGCGATGGATGATGGCCGCGAGCTGACCTGGGCGGAATCGCTCGCGGTAAACTTTACCGATGCCGTGCTGGTGCTGCACCGGGGCACGATCGTTTACGAGCGCTACCTGGGCGTCACGCGACCGGATACACCCCATATCGCCTTCTCGGTGACCAAGAGTTTCGTCGGCACCTTGGCCGAGATGCTGGTGCGCGAAGGCCGGCTTGATCCGCAGGCACCGATTGCGGACCTGCTGCCCGAAATGGCCGGGAGCGGCTTTGCCGATGCCACGCTGGCGCAAGTCATGGACATGACCACTGCGCTCGATTTCTCGGAAGAGTACACCGATCCCTCGTCGGGTATCGGGGCGATGAGCAATGCCCTGGGGCTGACCCCGCGCGCGCCGGGCTACACGGGGCCGGGTGATGTCTATGCCTTCCTCCCCTCGATCCGCAAAAACGGTGAGCATGGCGAGCGATTCACCTATCGCACCTGCAACACCGAAGTGCTCGGCTGGATCTTCGCCCGGACCGAAGGCAAGCGAATCGATCAGGTATTGTCAGAGCGAATCTGGGCGCCGCTGGGGATGGAGCAGGATGCCGATTTCCTGATCGATTCGACCGGAATGCCCTTCGCTGGCGGGGGACTTAATCCCGTACTGCGCGACATGGCCCGATTCGGCGAAACCATGCGCTGCGATGGGTACGGCAATGGCGGACAGAACATTGCCCGCGAAGTGGTCGCCGCAGTCAAGGCGGGAGGCAGCAAGGCGGCCTTCGCGCCGGCCGGGTACCAGTGGCTGAAGGACGGTTCCTACACCCGCCAATGGTGGATAATGCCCGGAAATCACGGCGCTTTTTCCGCGCGCGGGATTCACGGCCAGGCGATCTATATTGATCCGGTGGCAGAGGTGGTGATCGCCCGGTTTGGCTCCCATCCCATCGCTGCGAACACCGCCTTCGACCCCACCTCGCTGCCCGCGTTCCGGGCAGTCGCGGAGCACCTCGCCAGGGGGTGATTTTCACTTGCGATTAAGGCGCGAATCTTTATAGCCCGCCCCCGCTGCCCCAAGGGGACTTCCAATAACCGCAAGGCAGCCTCGTCTTCGTGTTACCTGGCCGGAAGGCCTATTGGGGGTCCCTTGAGTTGCACCAGTATCCTGACGCTCTGTCCGTAGTTCGCGCGCTCGCGCCCGACGAACCGGTCATCCTGAACCGCCCGCACGCCGCCACGCGCGCCGCCCGCTTCTTCGTTGAGAAGTTTCCGGGCAAGTCGCTCTATGCGGTGAAGGCCAATCCCTCGCCGGACCTGCTCAAGGTCCTGTGGGACGCCGGCGTGACGCATTTCGACGTCGCCTCGATTGCCGAAGTGCGGCTGGTCCGGGCTACCCTGCCCGAGGCCGTGCTGTGCTTCATGCACCCGGTTAAGACCCCCGGCGCGATTGCCGAGGCCTATCACCAGCATGGCGTACGCGTGTTCAGCCTCGATTCGACCGAAGAGCTCGAAAAGATCGTCGCGGCAACGGATGGCGCCGAGGACCTGTCGCTCTGCGTGCGTCTGCGCGTTTCGTCGGACTATTCGGAGCTGAGCCTCGCTTCGAAGTTCGGGGTCGACCTGGCCGATGCCGCTCCGCTGCTCCAGGCCGCCCGCCAGGTCGCGGACAGCCTTGGCATCTGCTTCCACGTCGGCAGCCAGGCGATGACGCCTTTTGCCTATGTCCAGGCGATGGAACGCGTCCGCGCCGCGATTGTCGATGCCTCGGTCACGATCGACATCATCGATGTCGGTGGCGGCTTCCCGTCGATCTACCCGGGCATGGAACCGCCGCCGCTGGAAGACTACTTCGGCGTAATCCACCGCGCGGCCGAATCGCTGCCGGTGTCCTATTCGTCGGAACTGTGGTGCGAACCCGGCCGGGCGCTCTGCGCTGAATACAACTCGCTGATCGTCCGCGTCGAAAAGCGCCGCGGGAACGAGCTGTACATCAACGACGGGGCCTATGGTGCGCTCTACGATGCCGCGCATGTCGGCTGGCGCTTCCCCGTGCAGTGCCTGACTGAAGGCGGCAGCGAAGGTGGAGAGGGCTTTGCCTTCTATGGCCCGACCTGTGATGATGCCGACTATATGGAAGGTCCCTTCCAGCTGCCGGCTGACATCAAGGCCGGTGACTATATCGAGATCGGCATGCTGGGCGCTTATGGTGCGGCGATGAAGACGGCCTTCAACGGCTTCGGCCAGGCCCAGGCGATCGGTGCGATGGACGAGCCGATGGCCAGCCTTTATCGCGGCGATCGTGCCGATCCGCGCCAGAGCGACAACGTCGTCAGCCTGCGCTGAGCGTCTGAGAACCGGAAAAGCGAAAGGGCGGCCTCACCTGGGTGAGGCCGCCCTTTCCGCACTCTGAGGCGCCAGCTAGCTAGTCTCAGGCGGCCAGCTTCAGTTCCAGACGTTCCCAGATCTCGACCAGCGCTGCGGTCAGTTCGCGCATCATCGCTTCGGTATGGGCCGGGCCAGGAGTGAAGCGCAGCCGCTCGGTTCCGCGCGGCACGGTCGGGAAGTTGATCGGCTGCACGTAGACGCCATATTCGGCCAGCAGGATGTCGCTGATCTGCTTGGCGCGGACCGGATCGCCAACCATCAGCGGAACGATATGGGTAGTGCTGGGCATGACGGGCAGGCCAGCCTCGGCCAAGGACTGCTTGAGGAAGGCGGCTGCGGCCTGCTGGCCTTCGCGCTCAATGCTCGACTGCTTGAGGTGGCGGACCGAGGCGAGCACCCCAGCAACCAGTACCGGCGAGAGCGAGGTCGTGAAGATGAAGCCGGGGGCGTATGAGCGGATCACGTCGATGATCTTCGAATCGGCCGCGATATAGCCGCCCATCACCCCAAATGCCTTGCCCAGCGTGCCCTCGATGATGGTGATGCGGCTGGCCGCTTCGTCACGCTCGGAAATGCCGCCACCGCGTGCACCGTACATGCCGACCGCGTGGACTTCGTCGATATAGGTCAGCGCATTGTACTTGTCGGCCAGGTCGCAGATCGCGTGGATCGGGGCGACATCGCCGTCCATCGAATAGACGCTTTCGAAGGCGATCAGCTTGGGGAGCGCCGGATCGGTTTCGGCCAGCAGCTCTTCCAGGTGCGCGATATCGTTGTGTCGGAACACCTTCTTTTCCGCGCCGGAATTGCGGATCCCCGCGATCATGCTGGCGTGGTTGAGCTCGTCCGAAAAGATCACGCAGCCTGGCAGGATCTTGGCCAGGGTCGATAGCGTGGCATCGTTCGAGACATAGCCCGAAGTGAACAGCAGCGCCCCGTCCTTGCCGTGCAGGTCGGCCAGTTCGCGCTCCAGATCGACGTGGTAATGGGTGTTGCCGCCGATGTTGCGGGTGCCGCCCGATCCGGCGCCGACGTCGTGCAGCGCCTCTTCCATCGCGGTGATGACCTTGGGGTGCTGACCCATCGCCAGGTAGTCGTTGGAACACCAGACAGTGATCGGCTTGGGGCCGTTGTGCCCGGCAAAACAGCGGGCGTTGGGGTATGCGCCCTTGTTGCGCAGGATGTCGATGAACACCCGATAGCGGCCTTCCGAATGCAGCCGGTCGATCGCCTGGTCGAAAATCTGTTCGTAGTTCACTAGCGGGTTCCGCTTCCTGCTTTCCCGGCGCCTCTAGCCCAAGCGCCTTTCCGGCGCCAGCAACTTATTGCCGGAAGCCGGTCTGGACCAGAGTCCGGGCGGCCTTGTCGTTTATGATCCATTCGTAGTCATGGCCGGGAAGGACCACCAGGCCCGGAGCCTGCGCTTTGAGCGCGCGGATCGTGCGCAGCCAGGCGAAGACCTCGCGGCGGTCCTCGGGCGCGAAATGGTTGCCAATCAATCGTGAGCGGGCGCGCAGCTCCTGCCAGCTGGCAGCCAGCGTGGCGATATCCCCGGCAAACAGGACTTCGCGGCCATCGGCCAGGCGGACGTAGATCATTTGCGAGCCAGGCGTGTGGCTGGGCGCCGGGATCACCACAACGCCCGGGGCAACGGCTTGAGGTCCGCCATCGCTCAGGCTGGCGGCGGGCGGCGATCCGTTCCAGGCGAGCGCGGCGGCGTAAGTAGAGGGCGGCAGTTGCCCGCGATTGAGTCGGGCCACAGCGGTCAATGGCGCCCCGCCATTGCGGGCCAGGGCGCCAAGGTGGTCGGGATGCTCGTGAGTCGCCAGGATCAGGCCAGCGACCGCCATGGCGCGATCGACCTTGGCCTGCCCTTCGGGCCAATACTGGTCCATCCCCATCGCGGCGGCATCGATCCGGTGCAGGCCGGTGTCGATGATGATGGGCTTGCCCCCCGATACCGGCAGGCGCCAGGCCATTACCCCGATCAGCGCGCGCTTCATGCCTTGGCCAGCGGCGAAGAAATTGCGGGGGAGGTGCCGCTGCGCGACGAGTTCGAGCTCGACCGCGCCGGGGGCCGCGCCGGGGATTGATCCGGCCAGGCCGCGGAGTTGTTCGATCGTGATCGGCTTCGGTTCCGCTTTGCCCGGCCGGTTGTCCAGCAGCAGCCAGTAGTAAGGCAGGCCGATCAGCAGGATCAGCACCAGCAACGTCAGGTTGATCTTGCGACGCATCACAGCACCTCCATCCGGGTCAGGCCATAGCGCACCAGGGCCGGAGCCAGAGCGGCCAAATCGGCGTCCGCGCGGGTAAACAAGGCCAAGTCTGGCGCCGGACGGATCATGGCCTGACTTTCGGTCAGCCGGGCAATCCGCCGGGCAATGCCGGCTGCGCCGTGGACGAAAGCCACGCCAGGCCCAAAGGCCTCGGCCAGCTCTGCTTCCACCAGCGGGAAGTGGGTGCAGGCAAGCACGACCGTATCGATCTGCGCACCGCCGGGCTGATCGCGCAAGGCCGCCGCGGCGCGGCGATAGACCGCGGGATCGACCGGATCGCCGCGCAGCTTGGCCTCGGCCGCACCGACCAGTTCGGGGGCAGCGGCCCTCAGCAGGGTCTTGCCTTGCGCAAACTCGGCCTCAAGCCGGTCAACATAGGGTTGGCGGATCGTCGCGGCTGTCCCCAGCAGGCCGATCGTACCGCTGCGGGTCTGCTCGGCGGCCAGCTTGATCGCGGGAACGGTGCCGACAATCGGAATCTCGAGTACGTCGCGCACCATGCCGAGCGCGATGGTCGAGGCGGTGTTGCAGGCGATGCAGATCAGGCGAGGGCGGTAACGCTCGGCCATGCGGCCCAGCAGCCCGCAGACCCGCGCCGCCACTTCGGCTTCGGTCTTCGGGCCATAGGGCAGGCCGCCGTTGTCGGCCGCGTAGATCACCGGCGCATCGGGCAGGAGCGCACGCACTTCGGCCAGCACCGACAGGCCGCCGACCCCGGAATCGAACAGGAGCAAGGGTGCAGCAGGATCGATTTCGGACATATTCCCCCGGGCCGGTCTTGCCGGTGAGCCGTCCTTGTAGCTACGATCAGGGCGCAAAGGGAAGGGATCGTTCGGATGGAAAACCTGATCGCACTCGCGCTGGGCTATGCGCTGGGGTCGATCCCCTTTGGCCTGATCCTGACGAGCCTGTCGGGCGCCGGGGACCTGCGGAACATTGGCTCGGGCAATATCGGCGCCACCAATGTGCTGCGGACCGGGCGCAAGGGCATTGCGGCGGCAACCCTGCTGCTCGATCTGCTCAAGGCACTGGCGGCCGTGCTGCTGGTCCGGGCATACTGGCCGGGGCATGAAGCGCTGGCCGCGCTCGGCGCGATCCTGGGGCACTGCTTCCCGGTCTGGCTGCGGTTCAAGGGCGGCAAGGGCGTCGCTTCGATGATGGGCGCCTCGCTGGCGCTCGCCTGGCCGATCGGCCTTGCCTATGCGGTCACCTGGCTGGGCTTGCTGGCGGTCACCCGGATTTCCTCGCTGGCGGGAATGGTCGCGGCGATAGTCGCCCCGATTGCCGCCTGGTGGCTGGGCCTGACGGACTATGCTCTGGTGCTGGCCGTCATCGCCGTGCTGGTGCTGATCCTCCATCGCGGCAACATCCAGCGGCTGCTGGCCGGTACCGAACCGCGCGTCGGCAGCAAGGCCTGATGGAAGCGCTCAGCCAGGCGGAGGCCTTCGCGCGCATCCGCCTGCTGCGCTCGCCCAATGTCGGTCCGGTTTCCTATCGCCAGCTGCTGCATCGCTTCGGCTCGGCGGAGGCTGCGCTGGCGGCCTTGCCCGACCTCGTCCAGCGTGGCGGCGGTGGCTATCAGCCCGCCAGTGAAGAGCGGGTGTCAGCGGAAGTGCAGGCAGTCCGATCGGCCGGGGCGCGTTACCTGTTCCACGATTCGCCGGACTATCCGCCTTTGCTGGCCGAACTGGAAGGTGCACCGCCAATCCTGACCTGCCGAGGCGACACTGCGCTGGGTCAGCGACCTGCCGTGGCAATCGTCGGCGCGCGCAATGCCTCGGCCGCTGCGGTCAAGCTGGCGCGGATGTTTGCGGGCGAACTTGCCGAGGCGGGTTTCGTGGTGGTTTCGGGCCTGGCCCGCGGGATCGACGGGGCGGCGCATCAGGCCAGCCTCTCCGGCGGCACGATCGGGGTGATCGCCAGCGGGATCGAGATCGCCTATCCACCCGAACATGCCGAACTACAGGAAGCGGTGGCGACGCAGGGCCTGTTGCTGGCCGAACAGCCGCCGGGGACCGAGCCGCTGGCGCGTCACTTCCCGTCGCGCAACCGGATCATCGCCGGGATCGCGGCGGGCACCCTGATTGTTGAGGCGGCGCCCAAGTCCGGCTCGCTGATCACCGCGCGGCTGGCGGGGGAGGCGGGGCGTGAGGTGATGGCCGTGCCTGGCTCACCGCTCGATAGCCGCTCGCAGGGCTGCAATCAGCTGATCCGCGACGGAGCAACGCTGGTCCAGCGGACCGAGGACGTGATCGAGCTGCTGACCAGCTTTCAGGGCCAGCCGCGCTCGGTCCTGCGCGAAAGTGCGGCAGACTGGGACTACCCGGAACCGGTCGGTGATCCAGCCGATATCGCCAGCCTGCTGACTACTGCCCCGGTGGCAGTCGATGAACTGGTCCGGCAAAGCGGATCGAGTGCCGGGGCGGTACAACTGGCGCTGCTGGAGATGGAGCTGGCTGGCAGCCTGGTCCGTCACGCCGGCGGCCGGGTCAGCCGCACCTGACCGTGGATGGAGGAGCACGCATGACCGATCTCGTCTTCCCGCGCCGGATGTTCCGCTGGGCCGCGATTTATGGCGTGATTGTGCTCGCTCCGCTCTACTTCACGCCGCTGCCGCCGGTCTTGGCTGAGACGTTCCTGGGCTTCGTCGGCCTGGCTCTGGTGTTCCAGGCCGTATTCTGGATCATCGGCGGCGATCCGGTGAAGTACCGGGCGTTGATGCTGCCAGCCGTGGCTGAGAAGCTGGTGTTCGGCCTGCCTGCCCTGGCATTGTTCGCTCAGGGCTATCCCGTGCCTCCGCCAGTTGCTGGCTTTGCGGCGATCGACGTGGCTTTGGGGCTGGGCTTCTGGTTGGCCTGGCGCCAGACCCGCTCATCCCCCGGCTAGTCGTTCCGGTCGCAGGGCGGATCCATATCGCCGCCGCGGCAGATCACCGAGCCGCTGAGCACGGCCTCGGCCCATTGCACGTCATCCTCGGTCGGCACGCTGCGGATGGCCACCTGGCGCGCCATCAGGTCCTGCTCGCCAGTCACCAGTAGCAGGAAGAAGGTTTCCGGCTTGCCAGTGGCAGGAAGCGCCGCACAATCGATCCGGACCTGCACCGCCGGCCGGCCGGAAACGGTCAGCTCATTTGGCGTGGTGCTGGTAGCCCCGGGGCAGGATTGAGCGACGCCCCGGATCATCAATCGCGCGAAGTCGGCCGGGGCGATCCGCGCGGCCAGCCCGGCGAAGCGCTGCGTCGTGATCATCCGCGACCAGCGCTGGACCGTCTCGCCCTGCGGCACCTCCTCGCGGATCGAGCGCTGCTGATCGCCCGCCTTGTAGCCCACGACATAGCCCGGCAGCAGCGCGCCCTCCAGCCGTTCCGGCCCGGTGGTCTGTGCCGAGAGACTGGACGAAGCCATTGCCAGCACCAGTCCCAGCTTGCCCCAAAACCGCACCCTTGATCCCCCTTGACGGCGGGCCAGCCGCGCCGCCACCCTCGCGTGTACGTATACGCGTAAGGATTGCAATCACCCGTCATGCAACTTGTCATCGTTGAATCCCCGGCCAAGGCCAAGACCATCGAGAAGTATCTGGGCAAGGATTTCACCGTCCTCGCCTCCTATGGTCACATCCGCGATCTGCCGCCCAAGGACGGCTCGGTCCGCCCGGATGAAGACTTCGCGATGGATTGGGAACTCTATGGCGACAAGGCCAGCCGGGTGAAGGCGATCACCGATGCGGCCAAGTCGGCCGACCGCCTGATTCTCGCGACCGACCCTGACCGTGAGGGTGAGGCGATCTCGTGGCACGTCCAGGAACTGCTGGCCAAGCGCAAGGCCCTGCCCAAGGATGTTCAGCGCGTCACCTTCAACGCGATCACCAAGGATGCCGTGACCACGGCGATGACCCAGCCGCGTGCGCTGGATCATGACCTGATCGATGCCTACCTCGCCCGCCGCGCGCTCGATTACCTGTTCGGTTTCACGCTCTCGCCGGTGCTGTGGCGCAAGCTGCCCGGCGCCAAGAGCGCCGGCCGCGTCCAGTCGGTGGCGCTCCGGCTGATCTGCCAGCGCGAGCATGAGATCGAGCTGTTCCGCCCGCAGGAATACTGGTCGGTCGCCGCACAGCTGGAGCATGACGGCACGGCCTTCACTGCCCGCCTGGTCAAGTTCGATGGCGAGAAGCTGGAGAAGCTCAGCCTGGGCGACCAGGGCTCAGCGGACCGGGCGAAGGCCGCGGTTGAGGGCGGGGCCTTCCGGGTCGAGGAGGTCGATACCCGGCCAACCCGCCGCAATCCCTGGCCGCCGTTCACCACCTCAACTCTGCAGATGGAAGCCGCGCGCAAGCTTGGCTTTGCCGCTGCGCATACCATGCGGGTGGCGCAGAACCTCTATGAGGCGGGCGCGATCACTTACATGCGGACCGACGGCGTGCAGATGGACCCCAGCGCGATTTCAGCCGCGCGCAAGGCGATCAGTGATCGCTACAATAATGGTCACTACCTGCCTGAAAAACCGCGTCATTATGAAACCAAAGCCAAGAACGCCCAGGAAGCCCACGAAGCGATCCGGCCGACTGATTTCGGCCGCGATCACTTCGGCAGCGGGGACGAAGCGCGGCTTTACGAGCTGATCTGGAAGCGCGCCATCGCCAGCCAGATGTCCAGCGCCCAGATCGAGCGCACCACCGTTACCCTGCGCGATGGAACCGGACGCCACGAACTGCGCGCCAGTGGCCAGGTCGTGAAGTTCCCCGGCTTCCTTGCCGTCTATGACGAAACGCTCGACCAGAAGCCCGGTGACGACGAAGACGACAGCGGCCTCCTGCCGGTGATGGTCAAAGGTGACAGCCCAGCCAAGCGCGCCGTTGAGGCCAGCCAGCACTTCACCCAGCCGCCGCCACGCTATTCCGAAGCGACGTTGGTCAAGCGGCTGGAAGAGCTCGGCATTGGACGCCCCTCGACCTACGCCGCGACGATCCAGGTGATCAAGGATCGCAACTACGTCCGGACCGAGAAAAACCGTTTCTTTGCAGAGGAATCCGGCCGCCTGCTGACCGCGTTCCTCGAACGCTTCTTCCCGCGCTATGTCGCCTATGACTTCACCGCCGGGATGGAGGAGGAGCTCGACGACGTTTCCGGCGGCCGGGCCGAGTGGAAGGCCGTGCTTGCTGCCTTCTGGAAGGACTTCAAGCCCAAGTCCGACGAGGTGATGGGCCAGAAGCCGTCCGAAGTGACCGAGGCGCTGGACGAGTACCTGTCCGACTACCTGTTCCCCGCCCAGGAAGACGGTGGCGATCCGCGCAAGTGCCCCAATTGTGGCAATGGCCGGCTGTCACTGCGCGGCGGGCGGTTCGGCGCTTTTGTTGCCTGCTCGAACTATCCGGAATGCAAGTACACCCGCAAGTTCGCGCAGCCCGGCGGCAATGGTGGCGAGGCCGATGGCGAAATCGGCAAGCACCCCGAAACCGGTGAGCCGATCAGCCGCAAGGCCGGCCGGTTCGGGCCCTACATCGAAATGGGCAGCGGCAAGGAAGCCAAGCGCAGCTCGATCCCCAAGGACATCGGCGAGCTTGATCTGGACTGGGCGGTCAAGCTGCTCAGCCTGCCGCGCACGATCGGTAATCACCCCGAATCGGGCGAGCCGATCACCGCCAGTCTGGGCCGCTATGGCCCCTATCTGGCGCACCAGGGCAAGTATGCGAAGCTGCGCTCCACCGCCGAGATCTTCGAGACCGGCATGAACAGCGCGGTCGCGAAACTGGCCGAAGCCGCGAACGGCGGCGGGCGCGGCGCGCGCGCCAGTGCCGAGCCGCTCAAGACCTTTGGTCCGCATCCCGAAAGCGGCGGCGAAATGAAGCTGATGGCGGGGCGCTATGGTCCCTATGTCACTGACGGAACGACCAATGCCACCCTGCCGCGCGACAAGCAGCCGGAAGCCCTGACGGCGGAGGAAGCGGCCACGCTGATCACCGAAAAGGCCGCCAAGGGACCCGCCAAGAAGGGCGGTCGCAAGAAGGCTCCGGCCAAGAAGAAAGCGCCCGCCAAGAAGCCCGCCAAGAAAGCCTGATCGGGCCAGCGCAGCGTTGGGATTTCGGAAAGGATTGCTGGTTACCACCGAGGCGCAGGCCTCGGGGAGTGCGACCTTGATCGAGATCGAAATCCAGAATGAATCGTACCAGAGCCAGGAGCGGCTGCGCTTCGCCTCGGTGCCGCGGATCGGAGAAGGGATCCGGTTGCAGGAGCCGAACGGGTTCTGGGCCTCCTATGACGTCCTCGACGTGTGGTACCAGAAGGCCGATTTCGGCGATGTCTGGATGCCCTATCTCCACGTCCGCCGCACCGCGGGTGAAGCTGGCGGACTGCTGCCGGGCATGGTTGGCGGGGAGGTCGTGCCATTCGCGACCTGATCAAACGTTCGCATCAGCCGGTGGAGCCAGCGGCGATGGGCCGCGCGGCAATCCCGCTGGTCCAGATGCCTTCAGCACCGGTTGCCGTGCCGCAACCGCAGCCCGAAGCACCGCGCCAGCGCCACTGCCTGATTGTCGACGATTCGCGCGTGGTTCGCAAAGTCTCGCGCCGGATCGTCGAGGCGCTGGGTTATATCGTGACCGAGGCCGAGAATGGCCAGGAAGCGCTGGGCCGTTGCCAGCTGTCGATGCCCGATCTGGTCCTGCTCGATTGGGACATGCCGATCATGACCGGGATCGAATTCATCGCCTCGTTCCGGGCGATCCGCGGCAATGAACGGGCCAAGGCGGTCTTCTGCACCAGCAAGTCCGGCGCACATGACATCCACCGCGGCATTGCTGCCGGGGCGGACGAATATGTCACCAAACCCTTCGACGAGGCGACCTTGCGCAACAAGTTGCAGGCGATCGGGGCGATCTAGGCGGTGGCATTCGGCCTGCGCGGTGCTAAGCCCGCCCCATGGCCGAACAGTTCACCAAGCACCGCCAGCCGTGGAAGAGCGACGAAGTCGCCAAGCTGCGCACCCTTGCCGCCAAGGGCAAGGGCCTGAAGGAAATCGCCAAGGCGCTCAGCCGCAGCGAGGAATCGACCAAGGAGCGCGCCAAGATTGACGGGATCGGGATCGCCAAGCTGCGGTAATTTATAGCGAAAGTTCTGGATTTTCCGGCGGCTTTGCTGCATCATTCGTGCCTCGACCGGTAAACGGGAGGTGACATGATTGAGCTCCTCGCCTTTGCGGCCCAGGCTCTGACCATGGCCAGCACGGCGCCGCTTAATTGGCCGCAGGACAGCGGCCAGCAGGCCGGCGCGGCGGCGGTTGAAGTGCTGATTGATCCTGCGGGCAAGGCCCTGCGCTGCGACACGGCGGCGACGGTCGGCGATGCGGCCACGGTCGCGCGCATCTGCCCACTGCTGCAGGCACGGCGCTGGCGGCCAGCCAATCTGACGGACGGGCAGCCGACCTATGCGGTCTATCGTGATGTTGCTAAATACCGTCGCGGCGCAGCAGGCGGCCCTGATACTGTGCCGAGCCGTTCGGTCGAGCAGGTCCGGCTGGCCTATCAGATCGCTGATTTCACGCTGGCAATGGCCGGGCCGCTTCCAGGCAAGACGAGCGAGCGAGAGGCCGCCACGACCGTGCTGGTGAACGAGGCCGGGGTGATCGCGGCCTGTGATGCTGCCAGCGGTAGTGGCACCCGTAATCTGCGCGAGGCCGCTTGCGCGGCCTTGCCGGGGCGCAATCTGAAGCGCCAGCTCGACCCCGCCGGCACGCCTGTCGCTTATGTCACGACGGTGAAGGTCGGTTTCACCGCTAACTGATCTTCTTGAAGGCCAGCATCTCGCCGATCTGCCGGGTTGATCCGGGATGGAAGCCGGCTTCGTCCTGCCAGTCCTTCGGATTGCGGAAGGTCCCGAAGATAATGTCGAAGATCGGCAGGTCACCGTAATTGTAGGCGTGCAGCCCGCGCTGGTGGTGGACCGAATGGCTCTCCGGGCGCTGGACGATATAGCCCAGCCATTGCGGCGTCTTGATGTTCACATGCTGGAACATCGCCGGGAAAGTGCCGATCGCACTGATCAGCAGCGCTGCTTCGGCGGATACGCCCACGATCAGGACCAGCGAAAGCGAGCCGAGCAGGGCCCAGCCCAGCGAATCCAGCGGATGGAACCAGAAGGCGCCCCAGATATCGACGCGTTCGGCGCTGTGGTGCATCTGGTGGGTATGGCGCCACAGCCAGTCAAAGCTGTGCATGGTGCGATGCCACCAATAGACCCCCAGCTCATAGACGAAGAGGCCGCCGATCACCTGTAGCCAGAGCGGATAGGTATCGGCCGGGATCAGGCGATATTGGCCCAGGATGCTATCCCACAGCAGCGGGGCATAGGTGATGATCGCAAAATAGCTTAGCGCAGAGAGCGTGCCGAGCAGGCGCCATTGCGGCACCTGCGGAGCCTCGTGCCCGCGCCCGAAGTGATCGAACAGCGCAAGCACCACGAACATGCCCAGCGCGATGTAGTGATAGGTGTTCACCTGCAGTCTCCCCAAACTGCGACCCCGACGCGGGGAGACTAGATCGGATTGGCGATCCCCGCAAATGTGCCGGTGAAATCAGATAATGCCGTGTAGCTCTTCCTCTGGGGAAAGCTCGGCGGGTTCTGGCACCACGTGCTTGGTACACTTGCTCGACGCCTGCATTGCCAACCCGCGCAAATCCTGCTCCGCCAGTTTCATTTGTTCGATCACCAGAGGGAAGGGTGTAATGTCGACACTGGCAAATTTGACGAACGTCTGATTACCAGCGGCTCGGTTGCCGGTCAGAACGTTCACGAACACGTAAAGCGATTTCTGATTTGCCGCGAAGGTCCGCAGTTCAGGCCAGCCAAATCGTATTTCGGCCGATTTGCGCGAATAGGGAACCGTCGCCAATCCGCCAAATCCTGAGGCTTCCGGGTGTGAAAGCCAGATCGCAATGGGTGTCCTGAACTTCTTCTGCGAGTAAACCGTCAGATGCAGCACTAGCAAATCGGGGTCGAACACCGGTTGCGGTTTGACCTTGCCGGGTAGCTCGTAGCGCGTGCCGGAACCAAAACTTGCCCGAAGATAGACATCATTGGCATCGGCCCGAATCCAGTGCGGCCAGCCGGTCGAACCAGCCTGCAGCCAATCCATCGAGAGCTTGCTGATGCTGCCGTCCGGTTCAACTTCGGCGCGGGCCTGGATCGACTCTGGCCCCGGATCAGAGGCGAGCCATTGCTTGGCCGTTTCGCCTTTGTTTGCTGCATTGAGAAAGGTCGGCAATTGACCGAACTGATCTGGAGCCAGGAACTTTCGTTCAACCGAGCATTGGAAAAAGTGGCTGCCCGGGGCGCGAATTTGTTGGGCAGCAATCGGCTGAGATGTCAGGCTGGCCGAGATGGCAGCTACTGCGACAAACCCTGCGGGGCCGATCCGCCTCACCCTTACTTCACCCACTCCAGCCCCAGCTCCTCGTAGATCTCCTTGTCGTCGCCCCATTTCTCGTCGACCTTGACGTGGAGGAAGAGGTGGACCTTGCAGCCGAGGATTTCGCTCAGCTCCTTGCGCGCTGCTTCGCCGATCGATTTCAGCCGCGCGCCGCCCTTGCCCAGGACGATGCCCTTTTGGCTGTCGCGGGCGATCACGATCTGCTGGTGGATCTCGACCGAACCGTCCTTGCGTTGCGTGTAGCTTTCGGGCCGGACGGTGCTGTCATAGGGCAGCTCGTCGTGGAGCTGGCGGTAGAGCTGTTCGCGGGTGATTTCGGCGGCGAGCAGGCGCTCGCTGGCGTCGGATACCTGGTCTTCGGGATAGTGCCAGGGGCCTTCGGGCATCAGCTCGGCCAGGCGGGCCTTGAGTTCGGGCACGCCGTCGCCGGTCAGGGCCGAAATGAAGAACACTTCGGAGAACTGGCCTTCGCCGGCCAAGGCCTGGGCGGTGACCAGCAGCGGCTCCTTGGCCACTTCATCGACCTTGTTGAGCACCAGGATCTTGCGCTCTGGCCGGCCTTCGAGGCTGGTCAGGATCGGTTCGAGGTAATCGAGCTTCTTCTTGCGGCCATCAACGATCAACAGGATCGCATCGGCTTCCGCGGCGCCTTCCCAGGCGGCGTTGACCATCGCCCGGTCGAGCCGGCGCTTGGGCGCGAACAGGCCCGGGGTATCGGCCAGGATGATCTGCGTGTTGCCTTCCAGCGCGATGCCCATCAGCCGCGCACGGGTGGTCTGGGCCTTGGCCGAAACGATCGCCACCTTCTGGCCGACCAGGGCATTGACCAGGGTGGACTTGCCCGCGTTGGGCGCGCCAAGCACGGCGACAAGGCCGCAGCGGGAAGTTGAATTGTCTGTCATCCCGGGTCCCATACCGGAGCGCGACGCGATTGTCGAAGGGGATGGCTTACCCGAACCGCTTCATGAATTCCGCTGCCGCCAGGGTCTCGGCTTCCTGCTTGCTGCCGGCGCTGGCTTCGGCCTCACCCACGCCGTGGACCGCGACGGAGACGGTGAAGCGGGCGGCGTGATCCGGGCCAGACCGTTCGACCAGGCGGTATTCGGGCATCTTCCGCCGGTTGCCCGCGCACCATTCCTGCAGGGCCGACTTGGGATGCTTGCGCTGCCCGGTCTGGCCGCGGACGGCATCGGCCCACAGGCGGCGGACCATGGTGCGGGTGGCATCGAAGCCGTGGGTGACGAAGCTGGCGCCGATCACGGCCTCCATCACATCGCCCAGGATATTGTCGCTATCGGCCCCGCCATCGTCGCGAGCCTGCTTGCCCAGGCGGATATGGGTGCCAAGGCCGATGCCGCGAGCAATCCGGGCGCAGGTCGCGCGCGATACGAGCGCGTTGAGCCGCTGCGAGAGGCGGCCTTCGTCACCCGTCTCGGCGGCGTGGAGCCATTCGGCGATGACCAGCCCAAGCACCCGGTCGCCCAGGAATTCCAGCCGCTGGTAATCGCGTGCCGCCCCGGTCGAGCCATGAGTCAGCGCTTCCAGCCACAGTGCCTCGTCGACCGGCGGGCGGCCGGCCAGGTCAGTCAGGAAGGCATGGGCTTCGGGGGCAAGCATGGTCGGATCAGAACGTGCCGCCCAGCCGGTCCCACCGCGCGGCGGTGAACCAGGTCCAGGGCTTGAACCATTCGACGCTGCCATCGGTCGACCAGATCATGAAGCTGGCGCGGCCAACCAGATTGTCCATCGGCACCAGGCCGATCCCGCGGCCAGGTTCGGCCGGGAAGCGGCTGTCTTCCGAATTGTCGCGGTTGTCGCCCATCAGGAACAGGTGACCTTCGGGGACCAGCACCGGGGCGGTATTGTCCATGAAGCGCGGGCCGAGATCGAGCACTTCGTAGTGCTGCCCGCCGGGCAGGGTCTCACGGTAACGCGGATAGCGGCACACGTCGGTGCCATCGTCGCGCCTGGCGATGAACTGCAGCGAATAGCACTGGGTGTTGGGCGAGATCGCAATCTCGAAATCCGCGATCCGCTGCTTCGGCACCGGCACACCGTTGAGGTACAGCTGGCCATCGACCATCTGCACCAGATCGCCGGGCAGGCCGATCACCCGTTTGATGTAGTCCAGCTCTTTGAGCGGCGGCTGCTTGAAGATCACCACGTCGCCGCGCTGCGGCGGGCTGGCCAGCACGCGCTCTTCGGGCAGGAGCGGCAGCGCGAAGGGCAACGAATAGCGCGAATAGCCATAGGGCCATTTGGCGGCGAGCAGATAGTCACCGTTGACCAACCGCGGCAGCATCGATTCGCTGGGGATGTTGAAGGGCGAAAAGACCAGGCTGCGGAACAGCGTGACCAGTACTACCAGTTTCAGCAGGAAGATCAGGAAGCTGTCTTCCTTCTTTCCTTCTTCCTGCGCGGGCGCGGTTTCTGCTTCCGCCTCAGCAACTTCCGGCGCGGCCGCAGGTACGACGGCGTCGTCGGGCAGAGGCTCTGTCTGGGCGGCCGGATCGGTCATCCCTCTGTCCATCGGAGGGCCAGCGGCGCGCGTCAAGGGCCTGCGTCATGCCTGCCTGCGCGGGGCACGGGAACAATGGACTGATGCGCATACGTTTTTATGGCCCTTTCCCTAGGCCCGGCGCAGGGGCATAGGGCGCGCGACAGCAAGGAGCAGAATGATGAGCGAAGCCGTTGCCGCAGCCTGGACCACTCTGTCGGGTCTGCCCCGGCCGAGCCTGGCCGAACTGTTTGCCGATCCGGCGCGGCTCGATCTGCTCTCGGCGCGGCTGGAGCTGCCTGGCGGGGCGATCCGGTTCGACTGGTCGAAGACTCACCTCGATCCCGCGCACCTGGCCGGCTTCACCGCCCTGGCCGAGGCGGTAGGCTTCAAGCGTGCGCGCGGCGCGATGTTTGCCGGTGAGAAGATCAACGTCACCGAAGGCCGTGCGGTGGAGCACACTGCCCAGCGCGGCATCGGGCGCGACAGCAGCGTAGAGGAAGCCGCCATGCTCCATGCCCGGATGGCCGGACTGGTTGCCGCGATCCACGGCGGCGCGCTGGGCGAGGTGCGGCACCTGATCCACATCGGCATCGGCGGCTCGGCGCTGGGGCCGGCACTGGCGCTCGACGCCCTGACCCGGGGCGGGGCGGTGGTCGATGTCCATGTCGTCGCCAATATCGATGGCTGCGCGCTGGAAGCGGCCTTTGCCAAGTGCGATCCGGCCACCACGCTGATCGCGGTCGCCTCCAAGACCTTCACCACCACCGAGACCATGACCAACGCCATGTCGGCGCTGGCCTGGCTGCGCGAGAACGGGGTGGAGGATCCCTATGGCCGCGTGATCGCGCTCACCGCCTATCCCGACAAGGCTGTCGAATGGGGTGTCGACGAGACCCGCGTCCTGCCGTTCGGCGAGAGCGTCGGCGGGCGCTATTCGCTGTGGTCCTCGATCGGCTTTCCGATCGCCCTGGCGCTGGGTTGGGACGAATTTGCCGAGTTCCTCGATGGGGCGGCGGCGATGGACCGGCACTTCCTGGAGGCTGACGGGGCCGACAACCTGCCGCTGCGCGCCGCCTTTGCCGACCTGAACTATGCCCGCCTGCGCGGCTGCCAGACCCGCGCGGTCTTTGCCTATGACGAGCGGTTGCGGCTGTTCCCGTCCTACCTGCAGCAGCTCGAGATGGAGAGCAACGGCAAGGCGGTGAAAGCCGATGGCAGCCCGGTCGATGGGGCCACCGCGCCGATTACCTGGGGCGGGGTGGGGACGGATGCCCAGCACGCCGTGTTCCAGCTGCTCCATCAGGGCACCCACGTGGTCCCGGTAGACTTCATCGCCAGCATTGCCGCCGGGGACGAGCTGGCGCCCGAACATCACCGCAATCTCCTCGCCAACTGCTTTGCCCAGGGCGCGGCGCTGATGGCGGGCAAGGCAGCGGACGATCCGGCGCGGGCCTATCCGGGCAACCGCCCTTCGGCGACGATCCTGTGCGACGACCTCAACGCCGCCACCCTCGGCGCGCTGATCGCCTTCCACGAGCACCGGACTTTCGCCAATGCCGTGCTGATGGAGATCAATGCCTTTGACCAGTTCGGGGTCGAGCTGGGCAAGGAAATCGCCAAGTCGATCGGTACGGCCGGCGCGAAGTTCGATGCCAGCACCAGCGCCCTGCTGGCCGAGGCGGGGCTGGCATAAGGCGCAGGTCCGCCCCATATGCGGGGCAAAGGGAGCTTCCGATGGCAGATTTCGACTACGACCTGTTCGTGATCGGCGCAGGGTCGGGCGGCGTGCGGGCCAGCCGGATCGCCGCTTCGCGCGGCGCAAAGGTGGCCGTCGCTGAGGAATTCCGCGTTGGCGGCACCTGCGTGATCCGCGGCTGCGTGCCCAAGAAGCTGCTGGTCTATGCCAGCCACTTTGCCCATTCGCTGCACGATGCTCCAACCTATGGCTGGACGATCGAAGGCCAGAGCTTTGACTGGGCCAAGCTGCGCGATTTCGTCGCCAGCGATGTCGACCGGCTCGAGCGGGCCTATACCTCGACGCTCGACAGCAACAAGGTCGAGCATTTCCACGAACGCGCCACCGTCGCCGGGCCGAACACGGTGCGGCTGGCCAGCGGGCGCGAGATTTCGGCGAAGGTCATCCTGATCGCCGTCGGTGCCTGGCCGGTGCTGCCGGACTTTGCGGGGGTTGAGCACTGCATCACTTCGAACGAGGTGTTCCACCTGCCCGAACTCCCGAAGCGGGTGGTGATCCAGGGCGCGGGCTATATCGCCCTGGAATTTGCCGGGGTGTTCAATGCGCTGGGCAGCCAGGTTACCGTGGTCAACCGCAGCGACAAGATACTACGCGGCTATGACCATGACCTGACCGACCGTCTGCTGCCGATCCTCCAGGCGCGCGGGATCGAATTCGGCTTCAATCGTCCCATCCGGCAGGTTGAGAAGCAGGCCGACGGTTCGCTGCTGGTCCATGCGGGTGAGGGCGATCCGATTGCCGCCGATGTCGTGCTGGTTGCCACGGGCCGCCGTCCGAAGACCGACGGGCTCGGGCTTGAAAATGCCGGCATTGCGCTTGGCAGCAATGGCGAGATCCCGGTTGACGATTACAACCAGACCAGTTGCCCCAGCATCTATGCCGTGGGGGACGTGACCGACCGGGTGCAACTGACCCCGGTGGCGATCCGCGAGGGCCATGCCTTTGCCGATACGGTCTTCGGCGACACGCCGCGCACCATCGCCTATGACCACATCCCCAGCGCTGTCTTCACCCAGCCGCCGATTGCCGCTGTCGGCCTGACCGAGGCTGGCGCGCGGGCCGAATATGCGCAGGTCAAGGTGTTCAAGTCGGACTTCCGGCCGATGCAGAACATGTTTTCCGACGTGGCGGAGCGGGGCTATTACAAGCTGGTGGTCGACGGGGAGACCGACCGGGTACTGGGCGTCCACATGCTCAGCCCCGATGCACCGGAAATCCTTCAGGCGGCGGCGATTGCGGTCAAGGCCGGACTGACCAAGGCACAGTTCGACGCGACCGTCGCGCTGCACCCCAGCATGGCCGAAGAACTGGTGCTGATGCGTTAAGGGTACGCATTGGGTGGATAGCCCCATGCCCCAACATGTCATCCCCGCGAAAGCGGGGATCCATGGCGCGACCTCTGACCATGGGTCCCCGCTTTCGCGGGGATGACACCGAATGGGATGGGGTTCGACGTTAGTTGCAATCTGCAACTTGAATGCTAGGTTCTCCGCAAGACACGGGGAGAAAGCACATGAAGCTTGCAGGGAAGACCATATTGGTCACCGGCGGCACGGACGGGATCGGGGCACAGCTGATCCGGCAATTGCGCGACAAGGGCGCGGTCGTGATCACCCAGGGGCGCAATCCCGAGCGGGTGGCGGCGACGCGTGATGCCGGGTTCGAGGTGATCGAGGCGGACCTTTCGACCCAGGCAGGGGTCGATGCAGTGCTGGCGGGGGTGCAGGGCCGGGCGATTGACGTGCTGGTCAACAATGCCGGGGCGGGCGTCGATCACGATTTCCGCGAAGCCGCGCCGGATCTGGCGGCCTCTGATGCGACCGTGTTCCTGAACCTCAATGCGCCGATCCATCTGATCGCCGGGCTGATGCCGGTGCTGAAGGCGCGGAACGAGGCGATGATCGTCAATGTCACCTCGGGCCTCGCCATCGCGCCACGCGCGGGAGGGCCGGTCTATTGCGCGACCAAGGCGGCGCTGCGGTCCTATTCGCAGGCGCTGCGGTTCCAGTTGCAAGGCACCGGCGTCCACGTGCTGGAGGCGCTTCCGCCGGTGGTCGAGACCAAGCTGACCGCTGGGCGCGGCAGCAAGAAGATGGCCCCGGACGAGTGCGCCCGCCAGATCGTCACCGCGATGCAGCGCAATGCGGACGAGGCCAATGTCGGCATGGTCAAAGTGCTGCAACTGGTGAACTCGGTGTCGCCCGCGCTGGCGCGCAAGATCATGATCCGGTTTTAGGGGGAACGAGCATGGCAGGCACGGTCTTTGTTTCTGGGGGCAGCGGTTACATTGCCGGGTTCCTGATCCGGCAACTCGTCGAAGGCGGCTGGACCGTCCACACCTCGATCCGTGACCTGGCCAAGGAGGCCACGGTCCGCGCCAGCCTGGCGGTGGACAACAGCAAGCTTAAATTCTTCGCGGCTGATCTGATGAGCGATGCCGGCTGGGCCGAGGCCATGGCGGGATGCAGCCATGTCGCCCACGTTGCCTCGCCGCTGCCCAGCAATGCCCCCAAGACCGATGACGAGCTGATCGTTCCGGCCCGCGATGGTGCCCTGCGTGCACTCAAGGCGGCGAAGGCGGCGGGGGTGAAGCGCTTTGTCATGACCAGCTCGATGGCGGCGATAGCCTATGGTCACGGCCGGTCGAAGTCGGTGTTCACCGAAGCGGACTGGACTGACGTTTCCAGCCCAGATGCCTATGCCTACGTCAAGTCCAAGACCATCGCCGAACGCGCCGCGCGCGACTGGATGGCGGCCGAGGGCGGCGACATGGAGTTTGTCACCGTCAACCCGGCGCTGGTGCTGGGGCCGCTGCAATCGGGTGATTTCTCGACCTCACTCGAAGCGATCAAGAAGCTGCTCGAAGGTTCGCTCCCCGGCCTGCCGAACTTCGGCTTTGGCGTGGTCGACGTACGCGACGTGGCGGACATGCACGTGCGCTGCCTCACGCTGCCCGACATGGCGAACGAGCGCTTCATCTGCTCCGGCCCGTTCCTGATGATGGCCGAAGTCGCCGCGATCCTGCGCGAAGGACTGGGACCGCAAGGCCGTAAGGTGCCGACGCGCAAATTGCCCGATTGGCTCATGCGGCTGGTCGGCCGGTTCGATCCGGTGGTGCGGCAGGTGCTGGGCGAGCTCGGCAATGTCCGCGATACCGATATCAGCCACGCCCGCACCAAACTCGGCTGGAACCCGCGCCCGCCGGAAGAGAGCATCCTAGATACCGCGCGAGATATGATCCGGCTGGGGATCGTAAAGGTTTGATAAAGGCAGCTTTCAGGGCATGGAATTTCACATGAGAACATTCCGAACCCTGATCCCTGTCATCTGGTCTTTCAGAACCGCGCTGCTTTTGCTGCTTTTTGGCGGCCTCTTGGTTTGGGTACACGTCAATCCGCCAGTTTCGAATTCTGCCGCCAGAGAAATCAACGAAGGTTTCCTGGCTGGCGGCGGTCTGGCCGTCGTTGTGACTTTGCTCGACCTCTATTTGCGAAGAAGCTACCGGATTTGTTATGATGCGAGCACAGTGTTCTGGCGGAAGGTAGGGTTTAGAGGAAGGTTTGCCTCAACCGTGGCGATGCCATTTGAGGCGATTACAGATGTAACGGCTGTACATGGCTCACTGGGCATCAAACCATTCGAAGCCGCCGTCCTTGCATCGTCGACGCACGATGTTCCGGAGATCCTCCTCTCCCGCTTATATCTCGAAAGCTATGACATCAGGGAGCTCTTGTTGGAGGTTGCAATACGCTCACCGGCTGCCTTTGATGACCTTACCAGCGAGTTCATCAGGGATTGATCAAAGACTCCAATGTTAGGCTTAACCCACCCGGTACGGCACCACGCCGCGCTGGTCCGGATCGACGCTGATCGCCCGGTCGCTGGGCGGGAAGGCGCGCTGGTCGCAATCGGCGCGGGGGCAGATGCGGCAGGAAATGCCGATCCGGGCTGCCGCGCTGGTTGAGCGCAGATCGAGGCCATCGGCATAGATGAACTCGCTGGCGTGCTCGGCCTCGCAGCCCAGCGCCACGGCATAGCGGCGCGGGGCGCGGTCGTATGAGCCAGAGGGCTTCACCAGCCCCTTGGCCATCGAGACATAGCGCACCCCGTCGGGTGTCTCGGCCAGCTGGACCAGGATCCGGTCGGGGATCGCCACGGCCTCGTGCACGATCCACAGCGGGCAGGCGCCGCCAAACCGCGCAAATTGCAGCCGGGTCGCCGAATGCCGCTTGGTGATGTTGCCGGCCATGTCGACCCGGCAGAAGAAGAACGGCACCCCGCGCGCATCCTCACGCTGGAGGGTGGAGAGGCGGTGGCAGGCCTGCTCGAAGCTGACGCCGAACTGCTGCGCCAGCCGGTCGATATCGTGCCGCACCGCGCGCGCGGCGCTGCGGAAGCGGCGGTAGGGCATCAGCAGGGCGCCCGCCGCATAGTTGCACAGCCCGACGAACAGCAACTGGCGGCTGGCGGTGCTGCGCAGCTCGGCGCTCTCGACCACGGCGGCGATCTCGTCCTTCAGCGCCAGCGCGGCGAGCTGGTGGGCGAGCTGGAAGCGGCGGGTTTCGGAGGGCTGGCCGGGGTCGATCGTCAGGTGGCCCATTTCCGCATCGTAGGAGCGCAGGCCAGCTTGCCCTGAGTAGATCAGCGAGACCGACAGCGCGCCCTTGAGGTAGCCTTCGATCGCGGTGGTATCAGGGGAGGGGGTGCCCAACCGCTCGCCCAGTGCCTCAGCCGCGCGGTCGAGGCTGTCGACGTAATTGCCCGCGAGGTGGAACCAGTCGCGCACTTCCTCCCAGGGCAGGCGCGGACCGCTGGTGCCCTCGGCCGCCAGGGCCTCGTCCACCATCTGCAGCCGCTGGCCCGAGCGGCGGTAGGCTTCGTGCAGGGCAATGAAACGCTCGGCCAGCGCCGGCTGCTGTTCGGCAAAGCGGGCCAGTTGCGCCGCGTCCATCGGCTCAGCGAACAGCGGATCGGCGTTAGCCTCGCGCAGCGCGGCAAGCCGTGTTTCGGCATCACCGGCACCGATCTCACGCCAATCGAGCGGGAAGGCGCGGCTGAGCCGTTCGATCAACGCCGGCGTCAGTGGCCGATCGTCGTTCTCCAATTGCGACAGGTAGGAGGTGCTGATCGCCAGCCGCGCGGCCAGCTCGGCCTGCTTCAGGCGGTGCTCGGCGCGGATCGCTCGCAGGCGGGTTCCGGCAAAGAGGCGGCGCGGCGTCATGGTGCTGTCGTAGTTTGCAAAGTCTCACTTCGCAACTTCGCAAATTCACATTGGACATTGCCGCCCGCCCGTTCCATCCCGCAGGCTTGGAATTGGGAAACGGGGATTTCATGTCCGCAAACATCGCCGAAATGGAACGTCGCCGCGCCGCTGCCCGGCTGGGCGGGGGGCAGAAGCGCATCGATGCGCAGCACGCCAAGGGCAAGCTGACCGCGCGTGAGCGGCTGACCGTGCTGCTCGATGAAGGTTCGTTCGAAGAAGTCGACATGTATGTCGAGCACAACTGCGTCGATTTCGGCATGCCCGAACAGACCATTCCGGGTGACGGCGTGGTCACCGGCAGCGGCACGATCAACGGCCGGCTGGTCTATGTCTATGCGCAGGACTTCACCGTCTTCGGCGGGGCCGTGTCGGAACGCCACGCGATGAAGATCTGCAAGGTGATGGACATGGCGATGAAGGTCGGCGCCCCGGTCATCGGCCTGAACGACTCTGGCGGCGCGCGCATCCAGGAGGGCGTGGCTTCGCTGGGCGGCTATACCGAGATCTTCCAGCGCAATGTCCTCGCCTCGGGCGTGGTGCCGCAGCTCTCGCTGATCATGGGGCCCTGCGCGGGCGGCGCGGTCTATTCGCCGGCGATGACCGACTTCATCTTCATGGTGAAGGACAGCTCCTACATGTTCGTTACCGGTCCCGACGTGGTCAAGACCGTGACCAACGAGATCGTCACGCAAGAGGAACTGGGCGGGGCGGTGACGCATTCGACCAAGACCTCGGTCGCCGATCTGGCGCTGGAAAACGATATCGAAGCGCTGCTGACCGCGCGTGACCTGATCGATTACCTGCCGGCCAACAACCGTGAAGGCGTGCCCGAACGGCCGACCACCGATCCCTATGACCGGATCGAGGACAGCCTCGATACGCTGATCCCGGCCAATGCCAACCAGCCCTATGACATGCACGAAGTGGTGCGAAAGGTGCTCGACGAAGGCGATTTCTTCGAGATCCAGCCGACCCACGCCGCCAACATCATCGTCGGTTTCGGCCGGGTCGAGGGGCGCACCGTCGGCGTGGTCGCCAACCAGCCGATGGTCCTGGCGGGTGTGCTCGATATCAACGCCAGTAAGAAGGCCGCGCGGTTCGTGCGGTTCTGCGATGCGTTTGAAATCCCGATTATCACCTTTGTTGACGTCCCCGGCTTCCTGCCCGGCACGGCGCAGGAATATGGCGGAATCATCAAGCATGGCGCCAAGCTGCTGTTCGCCTATGCCGAGGCGACCGTGCCCAAGATCACCGTGATCACCCGCAAGGCCTATGGCGGCGCCTATTGCGTGATGAGCTCAAAGCACCTGCGCGGCGATCTCAACTATTCCTGGCCGACCGGCGAAATCGCCGTGATGGGTGCCAAGGGCGCGGTGGAAATCATCTTCCGCCAGGACATCGGCGATCCCGACAAGATCGCCGAGCGGACCAAGGAATACGAAGACGCCTTCGCCAACCCCTTCGTGGCGGCGAGCAAGGGCTTCATCGACGAGGTGATTCACCCGCGTAACACAAGGCGGCGGATCGCGCTGGGGCTAAGGAAGCTGCGGAACAAGAGCCTCGAGAATCCGTGGAAGAAGCACGATAACATTCCGCTTTGAGGAGGCTCATAATGAGTGAGGGAAACAAGAAGTTCAGCCTGGGAATGGCCTTAGGCATCCTGGTCGGCACGGTCCTCTATCGTCTGGTGCTCGGCTGATGAAACTAGGCCGCCTCAACCACATCGGCGTGGCAACGCCGTCCATCGCGGACTCGATCGTCTTCTACCGCGACGTCATGGGTGCGACCAAGATCCATGAGCCGTTCGATCTGGAATCGCAGGGCGTGAAGGTCTGCTTCGTCGATACGCCGGGCGCGGATGGCGCGCTCAACGGCACGCAGATCGAACTGATCGAGCCGCTGCCGGGCAATACCAGCATCGCCAGGTTCCTCGAAAAGAACCCGGCCGGCGGGCAGCACCACATGTGCTACGAAGTGCCCGACATCCACGCCGCCAAGGCCGAATTCGAGGCCATGGGCAAGCGCGTGCTGGGCGAACCGCGCATCGGTGCCCACGGCACGCTGATCTTCTTCGTCCACCCCAAGGACATGGGCGGGGTGCTGACCGAAATCATGGAAACGCCAAGCGAGGATACGCACTGGTCGAATTGAAGCACGTGTCAGCCCGGACTTGTTCCGGGCCAGTGCTGCCTGTTGGGCAGTGAAGGAAGATAGCACCGCCCCGGAACAAGTCCGGGGTGACAAGTGAGAGGATGAGTACGGTGGCAGACTACGAAACGATCCTGACCGAGCGCGTGGGCAATGTGCTCAAGATCACCCTCAACCGGCCTGACCGGCTCAATGCGGCCTCGATCCCGCTGGCCGACGAACTGGGCGCCGCCTTCTATGACCTGGGCGATGCGCGCGCGGTGGTGATTACCGGGGCGGGCAAGGGCTTCTGCTCGGGCGCCGACCTGGCGGCCCGCGGCGAGGCGAGCGCCTTGCAGCAAAAGGGCGGCAGCCACCGCGCTTTGCAGAACCACTACAACCCGCTGGTCACGCAGATCCTGCGCGCGCCGGTGCCGGTGATCACGGCGGTGAACGGCGCGGCGGCGGGCGTCGGCTGCTCGATCGCGCTAGCCGGTGACTTCGTGCTGGCGGGCAAGAGCGCCTATTTCCTCCAGGCCTTCGTCAACATCGGCCTGGTGCCGGACGGCGGCTCGACCTGGCTGCTGGCCCGCGCCATCGGCCGTGCCCGCGCCACCCGCATGATGATGCTGGGCGAAAAGATCAGCGCCGAGCAGGCGGAGGACTGGGGCCTGATCTACAAGGCGGTCGACGATGCCGTGTTGATGGACGAAGCGATGGCGCTCGCTACTCGCCTGTCTGAAGGGCCGACCGTGTCCTATGCCACGATGAAGGCCAATATCCAGACCGCGCTCGACGGCACCCTGCCGCAGGTCCTGCTGGCTGAAGCCGAAGGCCAGCGCATTGCCGGCGCCAGCGAGGACGCGCGCGAGGGCGGCATGGCCTTCCTCCAGAAGCGCAAGGCCGAGTTCAAGGGCCGCTGATGCTGTTCTACAACAGCCCGAACCCGGCGCCCAACCCGCGCCGGGTCCGCATCTTTGCGGCGGAGAAGGGGATCGCGCTCAACATGCGCGATCTCTCGATTCCGGCTCGGGAGCACAAGTCCGAAGAATTCCTGGCGATCAACCCGCGCGGCCAGATCCCGGCGCTGCAACTGGATGACGGCACCGTGATCGCGGAAAGCGTCGCGATCTGCCGTTACCTCGAAGGGCTGCATCCGGAGCCGCCGCTGTTCGGGCGCGATCCGCTGGAAATGGCGCAGGTCGAAATGTGGAGCCGCCGCGCCGAGCAGGTGCTGGGTACGCCGGTCAGCGCGGTCTGGGTCCACACCCACCCGTTCACCGCGCGCTTGCCCGGCCGCAACGCTGAGTGGGGCGAGGCGAACCGCCCGCGCGTTGACGATGCCATGCGCTTCTTCGATG
Source organism: Sphingomonadaceae bacterium (assembly GCA_965284665.1). Classification (GTDB taxonomy): domain Bacteria; phylum Pseudomonadota; class Alphaproteobacteria; order Sphingomonadales; family Sphingomonadaceae; genus Novosphingobium. Next base: position 1,533,078 of record OZ260108.1, read on the forward strand.
CCTCGCTGGGGACCCGCGAGTTCCTTGCCGCCGATCACTTTACGATTGCCGATATCCTGCTGCTGACGACGATCGATTTCGCCGGCTTCATCGGCATCCTGATCCCTGACGATCTGTCCTCCCTGCGCGCCTGGCACGCGCGCGTTTCCGCCCGGCCCAGCGCCGCGGCCTGAATGGTGTACCAATGACGAAACCGACCGTTACCGAATGGCAGGCCGCCGCGGCCAAGGAAGTGAAGGGCAAGGACCTCACTTGGAACACGCCCGAGGGTTTTGCGATCAAGCCACTTTACACCGGCGAGGATGTAAAGGCCGATCCGGGCCTGCCCGGCTTTGCCCCGTTCACACGCGGGGTGCGTGCTTCGATGTATGCGGGGCGCCCGTGGACGATCCGACAGTATGCGGGCTTCTCCACCGCCGAAGAATCGAACGCCTTCTACCGCCGCAACCTCGCTGCCGGGCAAAAGGGCTTGTCGGTCGCCTTCGATCTGGCGACCCACCGCGGCTACGACAGCGATCACCCGCGCGTGGTCGGCGATGTCGGCAAGGCTGGCGTCGCGATCGACACGGTTGAGGACATGAAGATCCTGTTCGACGGGATCCCGCTCGATCAGATGTCGGTCTCTATGACCATGAATGGCGCGGTGATCCCGGTGCTGGCCTTCTTCATCGTCGCCGGGGAAGAGCAGGGGGTTGAACGCAAGCTGCTCGACGGGACCATCCAGAACGACATCCTCAAGGAGTTCATGGTCCGCAACACCTATATCTATCCGCCCGAGCCGAGCATGCGGATCGTCTCGGACATCATCGCCTATACTTCGGCGGAAATGCCCAAGTTCAACTCGATCTCGATCTCGGGCTATCACATGCACGAGGCCGGGGCGACGGCGGTGCAGGAGCTGGCCTTCACGATTGCCGACGGCAAGGAATACGTTGAGCGGGCGATGGCCGCCGGGCTGGACATCGACAAGTTCGCCGGTCGCCTGAGCTTCTTCTTCGGCATCGGAATGAACTTCTTCATGGAAGTCGCCAAGCTGCGCGCCGCGCGAACGCTGTGGCACCGCGTGATGGATGGCCTTGGCGCGAAGGACGAACGCAGCAAGATGCTGCGCACCCACTGCCAGACCTCGGGCGTGAGCTTGCAAGAGCAGGACCCCTACAACAACGTCATCCGCACCACGATCGAGGCGATGGCGGCGACGCTGGGCGGCACGCAGAGCCTCCACACCAACGCGCTGGATGAAGCCATCGCGCTGCCGACCGATTTCTCGGCCCGGATCGCGCGCAACACCCAGATCGTGCTGGCCGAGGAAAGCGGGATCACCAAGGTGGTCGATCCGCTCGGCGGGTCCTATTACGTCGAGGCTCTGACCAGCACCCTGGTGGAAGAGGCCTGGAAGCTGATCGAGGAAGTGGGCGCACTGGGCGGCATGACCAAGGCGGTTGCCTCCGGCATGCCCAAGCAGCGGATCGAACAGGCCGCCGCCGCCAAGCAAGCGCGGATCGACCGGGGCGAGGACGTGATCGTCGGCGTCAACAAGTACAAGCTGGCGCAGGAAGACCAGCTCGATACGCTGGAAGTGGACAACCACGCCGTGCGCGATGCCCAGATCGCCCGGATCAAGGCGGTCAAGGCGGCGCGGGATGAGGCCAAGTGCCAGGCTGCGCTGGCTGCGCTGGCCGCCGGGGCCAAAGGCGGGGACAACCTGCTGGCGCTGGCCGTCGAAGCCGCCCGCCACCGCGCCACGCTGGGCGAAATCAGCGATGCGATGGAAACCGTGTTCGGCCGCTATGGCACCCAGCCGGTGCCGGTGACCGGGGTCTATGGCCCCGCCTATGCCGAGGACGCGCGCTACAACCAGGTGATCGAAGGCGTTGAGGCCGTCACCCGCCGCCTGGGTCGCAAGCCCCGGCTGCTCGTCGCCAAGATGGGCCAGGACGGACACGATCGCGGTGCCAACGTGATCGCCAGCGCCTTCACCGACATGGGCTTTGACGTGACCTCCGGCCCGCTGTTCCAGACGCCGGAGGAAACGGTTGTCCTGGCGCTGGAGCAGGACGTTGACGCCGTCGGCGCCTCCTCGCTCGCCGCCGGGCACAAGACACTGGTCCCGGAACTGATCCGCCTGCTGCGTGACGCTGGCCGCCCCGACATCAAGGTCATCGCCGGCGGCGTGATCCCCCCGCAGGACTATGACTTCCTGCGTGAGGCGGGGGTGCAGGGGATCTATGGGCCGGGGTCAAACGTGGTCGAGTGTGCAGCGGATATGCTGCGTTTGCTGGGGCATAACATGCCGCCGTTGGAGGGGTAGGAGAGTTGCAGCAATTCCTCCAGGCCTTCACGCTGAAGCGCGCAATCCTGGTGCTGATTGCTGCGGGATTGCTTGCCTTGGAGCTCGGTAACTTCGGTCTGCTGGGTGGGCGCCGTTCCGTTTTCTACCCGGCCGAGTTTACTACGAGCAACACCGCATTCGTGCGCGTCACATGTAACTATTTGACTGGGTTCAACTCGCTGAAAGTGTCGAAATCAGGCGCGCCGGGAACTGTAACTTGTCCTTGGTTGCAAAAGCTGGAGGGGTGATGACCAAAGCAACCAACCGATCGCTTTTTCGCATCGCAGCAGGCCTTGTACTGTTCGTTGTCTGGGGTTTCGCTGTCCTGTGGGGCACGATCCTTGGGGCAAGCTATTTGTTCTCTAACAGCGATGCCGATCGCGAACTGACTTGGCCTCTCGCTGGCCTCGCACTCCTATTCTTCTTTGTTACTTACACTTTCGCATTCAATCGCCTTTTGATCAGACTGGACCGTTAATGTTCAAGAAAATCCTCATCGCCAACCGTGGCGAAATTGCTTGCCGGGTGATCAAGACCGCCCGCCGGATGGGTATCCAGACCGTCGCGGTCTATTCCGATGCCGATGCCCGCGCGCCGTTTGTGCAAATGGCGGACGAGGCGGTGCACATCGGGCCGTCGCCCGCCGCGCAGTCCTACCTGATCGCCGACAAGATCATCGCCGCCTGCAAGCAGACCGGGGCCGAGGCGGTTCATCCGGGTTATGGCTTCCTGTCCGAGCGGACCTCTTTCGCCGAGCAGCTCAAGGCCGAGGGCATTGCCTTCATCGGCCCGCCGGTCGGCGCGATTGCGGCGATGGGGGACAAGATCGAGTCCAAGAAGCTCGCGAAGGAAGCCGGTGTCAATGTCGTCCCCGGCTTCGTTGGCGAGATCGAGGATACCGAGCATGCGGTGCGGATCTCGAACGAGATTGGCTATCCGGTGATGATGAAGGCTTCTGCCGGCGGCGGCGGCAAAGGCATGCGCCTCGCCTATGACGAGAAGGACGTGCGCGAAGGCTTCGAGGCGGTGAAGCGCGAGGGCCTGAACTCGTTCGGCGATGATCGCGTCTTCATCGAGAAGTTCATCCTCAACCCGCGCCACATCGAGATCCAGATCCTGGGCGACCAGCACGGCAACATCCTCTACCTCAATGAGCGCGAATGCAGCATCCAGCGCCGCCACCAGAAGGTGGTGGAGGAAGCGCCGTCGCCCTTCGTGACGCCGAAGATGCGCAAGGCGATGGGCGAGCAGTGCGTCGCCCTGTCGCGCGCGGTTGGTTACTACAGCGCCGGCACGGTCGAACTGATCGTCTCGGGCGCGGACCCGACGGGGGAGAGCTTCTACTTCCTCGAAATGAACACCCGCCTGCAGGTGGAGCACCCGGTCACCGAATGCATCACCGGCATCGACCTGGTCGAGCAGATGATCCGCGTCGCCGCTGGGGAGAAGCTGGCCTTCACTCAGGACGACATCAAGATCGATGGCTGGGCGATCGAGAACCGGGTCTATGCCGAAGACCCCTATCGCGGCTTCCTGCCTTCGACCGGGCGTCTGGTGCGCTATCAGCCGCCAGTGCCGGGCTGGGAGGACGATGGCGAGGCCAACGGCCGCCGCGGTCTGGGCGGGGTGCGCGTCGATGATGGCGTCTACGAGGGCGGCGAAGTCTCGATGTTCTATGACCCGATGATCGCCAAGCTGATCACCTGGGGCCAGACCCGCGACGAAGCGGCTGACCTGCAGATCGCCGCGCTCGACCGGTTCGAGCTTGAAGGGCTGGGCCACAACGTCGATTTCGTCTCGGCAATCATGCAGCACCCGCGCTTCCGCTCGGGCGAACTGACCACCGGCTTCATCGCCGAAGAGTACCCCGACGGCTTCACAGGCGCGGCCACCTCGGCCGAAACTGCCAAGCACCTGGCCGCCATCGCCGGGTTCATCGCCACGGCCCGCGCCGACCGCGCGCGGCAAATCGACCAGCAGCTCGATGGCGAGCTGGAGCCGCCCTATGACTGGGCGGTGACGATCGATGGCACGGCCTATGCCGTCAGCCTTGACGAGGAGATCACCGTCGATGGTGAAGCGGTTGACCTGGCGATGGAATACACGCCCGGCGAACGCCTGGTCGAAGCCGAGGTGGGTGACATCAGTTATGGCGTGAAGGTTGAACCCAGCCGCACCGGCCTCACCATGACCACGCGCGGGGCGATCCACAAGGTCCAGATCTTGCCCGCCAGTGTCGCTCACCTGACCCAGCACATGATCGAAAAGGTCCCGCCGGACCTCTCCAAGTTCCTGATCTGCCCGATGCCGGGCCTGCTGGTCGCGCTCCACGTGGGCGAAGGCGACAAGGTCGAGGCCGGGCAGCCGCTGGCCGTGGTCGAGGCAATGAAGATGGAGAACATCCTCCGCGCCGAGAAGTCCGCGACCGTGAAGAAGGTCAACGCCAAGGCCGGTGACAGCCTGGCCGTCGACGCGGTGATCCTGGAACTGGAGTAGCGGGCGGGGCGTTCACCGCCATGCCCACCGTCTGGACCATCGGTTACGAGCAGACTTCGATGCCTGCCTTCCTTGCCGCCTTGCAAGGGGCCGGGATCGAGGTGCTGGTCGATGTCCGCGCCATTGCCGCCTCGCGCCGGCCGGGCTTCTCCAAGACTGCACTGGCGGCGAACCTGGCCGAAGCGGGGATTGCGTACCGGCACTTCCGCGCGCTCGGCACTCCGCCGGAGGGGAGGGCGGCCGCGCGGGCGCTCGACCTGCCCAAGCTGGAGCGCGTCTACGCCGGTCAGCTTGAGCTGCCCGAGGTCATGGCGGCAGGTGCGGAGCTGGCCGCGCTCGCCCACGAACGCCGCGTGGCGCTGCTGTGCTATGAACGCGAGCCCGGCTGCTGCCACCGCACCTTGCTGCGCAAGGCGATGCTGGCGGATTGCGAAGCGGTTGACCTCTACCCCTAGTCCACCAGCGCCACGGCCCTGATCCACCCGGCGCTGGCCCCCTCGATCTTCACCGGGAAGCAGCTCAGCGTGAAGCCGTAAGCGGGCAGGGCGGCCAGGTTGGTGAGCTTTTCGATCTGCCAGTAGGGGCGGATGCGGCCAGCCTTGTGGCCCTCCCAGATGATCGCCGGATCGCGCTGTTCCGCCCAGCGGCGGGCGGTGTGGCTGAAGGGGGCGTCCCATGACCAGGCATCTGTGCCGACCACTTCCACGCCGCGCTCGGTCAGCCACAGCGTTGCTTCGGCGCCTAGGCCGACGCCCTGGTCGGTGAAGTTCTCGGTGCCATAGACCGCGCCCGACTGGACCAGCACGATGTCGAGCGGCTGGAGCGTGTAGCCGATCCGCTCGAGCTCCGCCTCGACCTGGGCGGCGCTAACCACGGTGCCGTGGGGCAGGGCGCTGAAGTCCAGCTTCACGGCCGGGCGGAAGAACCGGTCGAGCGGCGCTTCGTCAATGCTTGGAGCTTTCCGCGTGCCGCTGTCGGTGGTCGAGTGGTAGTGCCACGGCGCGTCCATGTGGGTGCCGTTGTGGGTGGAGAGCGTCAACGTCTCCACCGCCCAGCCTTCGCCATCGGGCAGGTCTTCCTTCTGCAGGCCCGGGAAGAACAGCGCGATCTGTTCCCAGCTGGTCTCATGGGTGGTGTAGTGGATCTGCGGCCGCATCACCGGCGGGTCTGACACCACATCATTGGTGATCGGGATCGAGAGATCGATGAATTGCATTTCGCTACCCGCCTTGACCTGCTTTCCGTTTACGTCAAAGGAAAGCCAATGAGCCTTCCCGCAATCCTAGCCGCTGCCCGTCCGACCGCAACCGGTCTTGTCGCCACCATTACCGAGGAGTGGATGCAGGGCCGCACCTCCTATGGCGGGCTGTCCTCGGCCCTCGCGCTGGAAGCCGCGCGCAAGGTGGCGGACGACCTGCCGCCGCTGCGCTCGGCCACGATCAACTTCGTCGGGCCACTGGCGGGCGAGGTCGAGGTTTCCACCCGCGTCCTGCGCCGCGGTCGCAACGCCACCTGGATCCAGTCCGAGGTGACCAGCGAGGCCGGCGTCGGCCTGGCCGCCACCTTCGTCTTCATGGGCCCGGTCGAGAGCAGCCTGCACCTCCACGATGCGCCGCCGCCCCAGGGCCTGATCCCGGTCGACGAGGCCGCCGTGCTGCCCGAGCACCTTGGCCCGCTCTTCACCCGCAACTTCGAGCGCCGCTTTGCCCTGCCGCGCACCGAGGACAAGCACCCCGAACTGCTCTGGTGGGTCCGGCTGAAGGACAAGGCCGGGATCGACCCGATGGTTGAGCTCCTGCTCTGCGCCGATGCCCTGCCGCCGGGGGTCATGCCCTTGATGAGCAAGACCACGGCGGTCAGCTCGATGACCTGGATCGTCAATCTCCTTACTCCTGCGCCCGTCAGCCGCGATGGCTGGTGGCTACTGCGCGCCGCCGGCAACTATGCCGAACACGGCTGCTCCAGCCAGGACATGGGCATCTGGAACGCCGATGGCGAAGCGATCGCCGCAGGGATGCAGTCGATCGCCCTGTTCGGCTGAGCTCACGCCTCCGCCAGCCGCCGGCCCATCACCAGCTTGAATGCGGCAAAGCCGATCAGGCCCGTGGCTGCCGTGCCGACGTGCATCAGCCAGAAGCTGGGCGTGTCCATGGTCGAATACCAGCCGCCGATGATCCCCACCGTCTTGTTGGCGGCGAAGAAGGTCAGGTAGTAGATCCCCACGACCGTCGCGACGATCGCCTTGGGTGCCACCTTGGTGAACAGCGCCAGGCTGACCGGCATGATGTGCGAAAAGCCGATCGAGTTTAGCAGGTGGAACATCACCGGCCAGAACAGCCCGATCTTGCCCGTGCCCTGCGTGATCGCCGCCAGGTAGAGGCACAGGCCGCCCGCCATCACGAAGACCGAACCGATGATCATCTTGCCGATCTCGTCCGGCTCCCACGCGCCCTTGTCGCTGCGCCACTTCCAGAACAGCGCCACCGCCGCCAGCATCGCAAAGCTGAGCGCCGCGTCGATCGTGATCATGTAGCTGGTCGGCAGCGTAGTGCCGAAGAAGGTCAGCTGGAACTGTGCGTCGGCCCAGACCAGGTAGGCGTTGAAGATCTGCTGGTTGGTCAGCATGGCCAGCGCCAGGATCGGGATCAGCAGCAGCAAGGCAAAGACCCGCGGCCGGTCCGCCGCAGAGACCGCCGCCAGCAAGCCGAGCGCGACGGCCAGGCCCACTTCACCCGAGAACCCGATCGCGCCAAGCTCCGGCACCACCTGGCCGAGGAGGAACAGCACGACCAGCGCCGCGGCGGTAAAGCCCAGCAGCCGCTTGCTGTCGAGCCCATCGGCAGAGGCCTTGGCATCGGCCTTCCGGTCCTCCTTGGGCAGCCACGGCCCGGCCTTGATGTAAAGCAGCAGCCCGGCGACCATCACCACGCCGGCCGTGCCAAAGCCGTAATGCCAGCCGACCTTCTCACCCAGGGTGCCGGAAATCAGCGGCGCGATGATCACGCTGACGTTGATCGCGATGTAGAAGATCTGGAAAGCCATGGCCCGGCGCAGGTCGTTCGGGCCGTAAAGCTCGCCCACCTGGCTGGCGATATTGCCCTTGAACAGCCCGACGCCGACCACCAGCGCGAGCAGCGCGAACAGGAACAGCCCTTCGAACGCCATCAGGAAGTGGCCCAGCGCCATGACCACGGCACCGGCCAGCAGCGTCGCCCGCCGCCCAAGCCAGCGGTCGGCGATCAGCCCGCCCGCGATCGGGGTCAGGTAAACCAGGCTGGTGTAGTCACCAAAGATCGCCGAGGCGAGCGGCTGGCCCTCCTTGCCGCCATAGGCCGCACCCTGCAGCCACTGCAGGCCGATGACGCCGCCGATATTCTCCGGCAGCAACAGGTACTTGACCATGTAGAGCACCAGCAGCGTCTGCATGGAATAGTACGAAAACCGCTCACACCCTTCGACAAAGGAGAGGTAACCCAGCCCCTTGGGATGGCCCAGGAAGGCCCGGTCATGCGCGGGTGCATCGAGTTCCGGCGTGGCTTCGGCAACAGTCATCACATCCCCCCGGATGGTTTCGTTGGTAACTGGCTACCCGCCAGAGCGGTCAGTGGCAAGCGGCGGCGGCGGCGCGGCAGCGTGACGCTCAGGTTGACACAGTTGACACCTTGTCCGCTTCTCCCAACAGCGCGAGAGCCGCAGAAAAGCTGGGGTCCCGGCGTGAAACAGGCGGTTTGCGCGGCTGGGGGAATAAAAAAACCTGCCCCAGACACACCAAGACCGCGCAGATGGCGCGGCCTATTGAGGACAGGGCAGGCGACAGCGCGACTCATCGCGCGGGATTGGGCTGGGACATGGCCGGGAGGATGACAGGTTTTGGCGGGGTAGGAAAATGGGGGGCGGTGCGGAGTTTGCGACTGCCGGCGTCTTTTTGAAGCTTAGTCTATTCTTGGCCCCCTTCTTTGTCGGCTGCAAGGCTGACAGGGCTAAACGGTGAGGCACTGGTCGTTGCAGGCATAGTTAAAGTGGTAGCTTCTGGAAATAACTGTTCCAATGGGGCACCTAGTCTACCACCTCCCAAGGAACGACCCATGATGATTTTAGAGAAAGTACCCGCCGGTGCTTCCTTTGCGATCATCCTCAGGATTTCTCGCTCATCTGGTCGTCCGAGCAAATCCATGACGGCCATGCCAGTTCGAGTTAATTGAGACATTGGAAGTGAAAAGTCATTCCCGTTTATCAAAGATATTGCTAATATCCATTCTTTTCCAGCCACTCCGATAGGCGTTTCATCGCCGGGATCTACAACCCAATTTTTCGCAAGCATGCCGCTCGCGTCGGTCAGCAATCCAGCTTCAACTAGACGCAACATCAAATCATGACTTGGTGCCGAGGTCTCGGTCCGAGACCTGATCAACATGTCATTCAACACATAAGGCAGAGCCTGCTGCGCAGCTTCGAGATCGCCACGCTCCAGTTCAGATATTAGCCGAACAGTTGCACGGGAAAATGTTCCTGGTGACACAATCTCTCCGGCTAGAACCCTCGCAAGCCGATCGCGCAGTTCAGCGCTAGTTGCGTTTTCCGCGATGCTTGTAAATGTTGACGCCCAATCAGGGTTGAGCGGTTCGTGGTTTCCTTCATCGGGCTTTATAGGATCTGCGTTACCCGGATCAGTGAACGACGACGCATTCTCGGCTTTCGGAGCGGGTAGCGCCAACAACTGTTCGCTCGCACCGAAAATGACTGCTTCTAGGTTTTCTTGCTTCTGAAGAGCGGAGCCAAGGAAGCGGGCCTTTGCTCGCTCCATCAATTCGGGATCACTCACTGCTTGCTGGGCAACGGCCTCTGCAAGCGCCTTGCTTACTGTGGACCGCCCTTCAATAGTATCCAAACGCTCGCGAACTTCGCCGTATGCTTGTGCACCTCGCTCCGTACCGGCGATCAATTGCGCTGCGGCCTTTGCAAGCTTCATGCGCCAACCTTCTGGCGCTATCGCATCTATCTTTTCAATTAGACCACCACCTTCAGTTGACGGAGAGGTCGCTGGCAAATTTGGCTCTTTCTGATCATTCATAGGCGCTAATAGATGGCTTAATTCGCCGATAGGTCAACATTTACTGCAACGGGGCATTGAAATTCAAAAGACGAGCTTCTGCAGCTCGTTTGTACATTGTGAGCGCTGGCCAGCACTATCGCCAGTTTACGCTCTGAGAGAGAGGCTGGATGGCTAGCGCGGTTGGTGCTGGGCTCTGAATAACTTCCAGCAGCAAGAGCCCAGCCAGCAGTAATGAGGATATACCAATGGATCTGAGGATCGCGGGACGCAAGGCGCTGGTCAATGGCGGCAGTGCGGGCATGGGGCGCGGGGCGGCGTTGGCTTTGGCTCGCGAGGGGGCCGAGGTGTTTATCGCGGCGCGCGGGGCCGAGCGGCTGGAGGCGACCTGCGCTGCGATTGCCGCCGAGACCGGCGCGAAAGTCCACGCGATCGTGGCCGATCATGCCAGCGACGCGGGCCGGGCGGCGATCCTGGCCGCTTGCCCCGATCCGGACATCTTCGTCGCCACATGTGCCCCCCCGCCGTTCAGCAGCAGCTTTCGTGACGTGTCGCGCGAGGCGCTTGCCCAGGCCGTCGCAACCGCGCTGCTCAGCCCGATCGATTACATCAAGGCCGTTACCGGGCCGATGGTTGAGCGGCGCTGGGGGCGGATCGTCAATATCAGCACGGGGGCGGCGAAGTATCCGGCGGAGATGCGCGTGCTGTCCGGCCCGCCGCGCGCGGCGCTGGCCAATTACTGCCACGCGATCTCGAAGGATTTGGCGCGGCACAACGTAACGATCAACTCGGTGCTGCCGGGGATGCACCACACTCCGGGGATCGAGGACATGCTGGGCCCGCGCGCCGCAGCCAACGGGCGCAGCTATGACGAGGAAGTGGCCGCTTTCGTGAAGGCCGTGCGCATTCCCGCCGGGCGCTTTGGCGACGCCGAGGAGCTGGGCGCGCTGGTCGCCATGTTCTGCAGCGATCAGGCCAGTTTCGTTACCGGGCAATCGCTGGTGGTCGATGGCGGGATGGGCACGTCGATCTTCTAGGCGGACCGGCTGGGCTGGCTAGCCGGCGTTCGCCACGCGCAGGATCCCGCCAATCAGCGAGCCGAGCACGAAGATGTAGATCGGCGGCATCGAGATGTAGAGCGGGAGCAGCCGCTTCTCGGCCGCCTTGTGATAGCCCAGCGCATAGAGCACCCGCATGAACGGCCAGATCGCGCCGATCCCGGCCGCCCACACCGGGCTCACGACATAGGCAAACAGCCACAGGCCGGGCAGGAACAGCGCCAGGTGCTCCAGCGTGTTCTGGTGCGCGCGGACATAGCGTTCATATTCGGGCGGCCCGCTGTGCGACGGCGGCTCGATCTTGAACCGCCCGCGCGCCAGCCCCGCCATCAGCAGGGTGAAGTAATAGGCCAGCAGCGCCAGCGCGCTGACGATCACGACATAGCTGTAAGGATCGGTCATGGATCTGTGTGCCTTCCCCCAAGGAAGCGCCAAGGCTGGCTGACCCGGGGCAAGGCGGCAACTCGCACTTTTACGGCAAGCGCGAGCGCGCCAATGGGGCAGTTCCATCGTTGGTCTCGGCGATCGACCAGGCCAGGGCCAGGACGGCTCCGCCGATCATGACGGCAAGCAGCGTCAGCGCGGCATCGGTCAGGTTGCCGGACAGCCAGTCCTGCCAGCCGGTCCGGGTGAGCGGCGTGGACCACAGGCTGAGCCAGCCCAGCGCCACGCCGGTCGTAGCCCCGACCGCCAGCGGCCAGTTGCGGCGGGGGCGGCGGGCGGGAAGCTGCGCCATCACCCGTTCGGCAAAGTCGTCGGCGGATACCGGCCCGTCGAACTGCGCGCGCAGCAGGCGGTCAATCTCGTCGTCCAGTTCGTCAGTCATGACCGGATCTCCTTCGGGGATGTTGTGTGCCAGTCCGCCAGCGTGGCGCGCAGCTTGTCCTTGCCGCGCCGGGCGTGGGACTTCACCGTGCCGAGCGGCATGGCCAGGACATAGGCGGCCTCGTCATGGCTCAGGCCAAGCTGGGTGACGTGCAGCAGCACGGCTTGCTCGGCGGCGGAGAGCTGGCGCAGCGCGCGTTCGACATCCAGCCGCAGCTCGGCAGAATCGCGCGGCGGCGCTGCCTCGTCTGCCGCCGTGTCAGCGAGGCTGTCCGGTGCCGGTGGCCGCTTGCGGAGCGACTGCAGAAAGCAGGAATAGGCGATGCGGTAGAGCCAGGTGGCAAAGCGCGCCTCGCCCCGGAACTGGTCAAGCTTGCGCCAGGCCAGCAGGAATGTCTCCTGGGCCAGATCGTCGGCCCGGGCGTGGTCGGCATGGAGCAGGCGGCGCAACTGCGCGCGAACCATCCCCTGGTGACGCCGCAGCAGCTGTTCAAAGGCGCGCCGGTCATCGCTCAGCAGGACCCGGGCCACCAACGCTTGATCGACCCGGGATTCTGCCAGCGGTTCAGCCACGCAGCTCGTCGCGCTGGTTGAGCCACCAGCTGACGAGGTAACCAAGGCCCGTCATCAGCGGCAACAGTCCGAAGCCCCACAAGCTGGCGACACGCTGTCCGCTCTCCAGTTCGAACGGCAGGGCGGCGAACATGGCCATCAGGCCGAGACCGCCGCTGATCAGCACCACGGCGCGCCGCCGGTCGGCATTGGCGATCTGCGGCTCGATCAGCAGTTCGTGCGGCAGGTCCACCCCCTTGTCCGCCAGCTGCAGCAGGGTGCGATAGCGCTCGCGCGTTACTTCCGTGCGGTGGCGCAGGAAGATCAGCAGGATCGCGACCGGGGCCAGCATGACCACGGCGGGGATGAAGAGCATGGGAAAGTCCATCAGTGTTGCTCCCGGGAAAATGGCATGGATATCAGATGGTCGTGAGCCGGCCTCATGGCTTTTTGCCTTCGGCGGCGAGCAGGTCGGCGATCCGTTCGCTCAGCAGCATCGCGGTTGGCGTGTCGCCCTGGTTGCTGGTGATGGCGACGGCGGCACCGGTTTCCCAGACTATCGCCAGGTTCGCGCTCATGCCGGGTGCACCGCCCGAGTGACCACGAATGCTGCGGCCGTGTGACGCGCGTTCACCAAAGCCCGCCGCGTACTTGCCCGGCCCGGCCGGAACGCCATCGGCAAACATCTTCTGCAAGGTCGCATCCTTGACCAGCTTGCCGCTGTGCAGGGCTGCGGCAAAGCGCAGCAGATCGCCATTGGTCGAATAGCCGCCTCCGGCCGGGCTGCCCTTGAAGGGCAGGGTCATCCAGTTGGCCTTCCACGATGTGGCAAAGGCGCCCTCCCGGAAATAGCCCGTCGCCAGCCGCGGCGTGATGTCTTCCTGGCTGCCGGAACCGCTGGCGGTCATCCCGGCGGGGGCGAAGACATGGCGCTGGACATAGTCATAGTAGTTCTCGCCAGAGACGTTCTCGATGATCCGCCCGAGCAGGACATAGCCGGCATTGCTGTAACCCCAGTTCTGGCCCGGTTCGAAGGCCTTGGGCTGGCGGGCGATGAGATCGAGATAGTCGCGCGGATTGACGAACTTTTCGCGGTTCTGGAAGAATTCGGGCACGAAGAAATCGCCCAGGCCGGCCGTGTGGTGGAGCAGCTGCCAGACCGTGATCCTGGCTGCGGCTGCCCGGTCGGGGTATTCGGGCACCAGTTCGGCCAGCGGTGCATCCCACCTGAGCTTGCCTGCTTCCACCAGCTGCGCGATCGCCACCGCCGTGAACATCTTGTTCATCGAGCCGATGTGGAACTTTGTCTGCGGATCGGTCTTGGTGCCGAAGGTGCGATCGGCCAGGCCGCGGCATTGATCGAAGAACACCTCGGCGCCGTCCGATATGCTGAGGCATCCGGAAAAGTCGGTCGTGCGCGCAAGCTGGTCGAGCGCTGCGCCGGCCAGCCTGGCGATCTCGGCCGACGAGGCACTGGTTTCAGGCCAGGCAGCGTAAAGCGCCGGATCATCGACCGGGACCATGTCGACCATGGCCAGCTTGCCGGGCTGCTCCGGATCGGGCAGCAGCACCAGCGCGACCCGCTGGCCGGTCCGCCGCCCCTTGATGGTGACGACCAGCATTCCCGGCGGTCCTTGCGTACGCGCATCGACGAATTCCACCCCGCCGCTGTCGCGCGCAGCCACGGCCAGCTGCTTGAGGATTCCCGCCCTGGCTTCCGCATCCATGGCCGAGGAGAGGATGGTCGGAGCCCATTGCTGGATGGCATCCGGACTATCGGCATTGATCCGCGCAATCACCATCCCGCCAATCTGGCCGGCGGCTGTGTCCGGCAGGGTCTTGCTGATCGTTCCCGCCACGGCAACCGGACCAGTGACGGCTGCGCCAAGCGCGAGGATCGGACCGATGACCGCTGAGACAAGGCGATGGGGCCGGCGTGAAGAAGTCATTGTCGAAATTCCTTCGGGGGAGTTGGCGATGGGTTCGACAGGTTGGATGCCGCAGCGGCCCCGATTGGATGCATCGCACCTCAAATTTTTTTCGGATCGGCCTCCGCCTATCTCAACCGCCAGTGTCGCAAAGATCCCGCCCGCTTAAACCCTGCGCCACCGGCAACAGCTGCGGCGGCAAGGATCAGACGATGGGCATTCTCGACAGTTTTCGGCTCGATGGGCAGGTCGCGGTGGTTACCGGGGCGGGCAAGGGGATTGGCCGGGCGATCGCGATCGGGCTGGCCGAGGCCGGGGCGGACGTGGCGGTTGCCTCGCGCACCCAGGCCGATCTCGATGCCGTGGCCGAAGAAATCCGCGCGCTGGGGCGGCGGGCGCTGCCGCTGGTGACCGATGCGACCGATGCCGCCGCGCTGGAGCAGCTGGCAGCGGAGACCGTGCGCCAGCTCGGCAAGCTGACGATCTGGGTCAACAATGCCGGCGGCATCCCCGATGGCACGCCGCGCTATCTGACCCGCACCCCGGAGGACAATTTCGACGCGCAGATCGCGCTCAACCTCAAGGGCGTCTGGCTCGGCTCGACCGTTGCGGCGCGGGCGATGAGCGCTGACGGCGGGGCGATCATCAACATCTCCTCGCGCTCGGCCTATGGGCCGCAGGTCAAGAACGGGCCCTATGGCGCGGCCAAGGCGGCGGTGAACAGCCTGACGACCACGCTGGCGGTGGAAGTGGCGCCAAGGATCCGCGTCAATGCCGTGGCGCCGGGACCGATCCCGACCGAGAACTTCGACGATTGCATGGGCACCGACACCGAGGAAAAGCGCGCCAAGCTGCTGGAGATGATCGGCATCCCGATGGGCCGCTATGGCATGCCGGAAGATATCGCCGCAGCCGTGGTTTACCTCGCTTCGCCCGCGTCGAGCTGGGTGACGGGGCAGTGCCTCTACGTTACCGGCGGCCGCTAAGCTCCGCGTAAAGGAACGCAGCGACCTCTGCCAGGTCCACGTCCTTCGCCAGGAAGGCCTCGCCGATCTGACGCAGGAGGACGAAGGGCAGGGTGCCGGCGTCCATCTTCTTGTCATGCAGCATATGCGCGACGAGGGCCTGCCCATCGCAATTGAGGCCAAGGGTAGCGATCTCGATCGCCATGCCGACATCGGCAAAGTGCGCGGCGATCCGGTCCGCATCGCTACCCACGATCAGCCCGCGTCGGGCCGAGAACCGCGCGGCGAGGACCATGCCGAGCGCGACGCCTTCGCCGTGGAGCAGGCGGTCGGAAAAGCCGGTCTGGGCTTCCAGCGCGTGGCCGAAGGTATGGCCCAGATTGAGCAGTGCGCGCAGGCCCAGCGTCTCACGCTCGTCCGCCTTGACGATCGCCGCCTTGGCCGCGACCGAGTGGGCCACGGCATATTCGCGCAAGGCCGTATCGCCCGCCAGCATCGCCGCGCCATTGGCCACACACCAGTCAAAGAACCCCGCATCGCCGAGCAGGCCGTACTTCACCACCTCGGCATAGCCGGCCAGCAGTTCGCGGCGGGGCAGGGTGCCGAGGACGTCGAGATCGGCCAGCACCAGCGCGGGCTGGTGGAAGGCGCCGACCAGGTTCTTGCCGGCGGGCGTGTTGATCGCGGTCTTGCCGCCGACACTCGAATCGACCTGGGCCAGCAGCGTCGTCGGCACCTGGATGAAGTTGCAGCCGCGCTTGAGTATGCTCGCGGCAAAGCCGGTCAGGTCACCGATTACCCCGCCACCGAGCGCGATCACGTGATCGCCGCGCTCAACCTCCTCGGCCAGCAGCCAATCGACCGTGGCGGCAAGCTGCTCCCATGACTTGGTCGCTTCGCCCGCCGGGAGAATACGCCAGGCAGCTTCGTGGCCGGCAGCATCCAACGCGGCTTCGACCAAGGCCCCGCAGGCCGCATGGACATTGGCATCGGTGACAATCGGCACGCGCCGCTTGCGCAGCCGTGCTCCCGCCAGCTCGGCCAGCCGGGGCAACAGGCCGCTGCCGACCTGGACCTCATAGGGGCGGCCCGCGATGTCGACCGGGATTACAGCCATGCGTCGATATCCTTCAGAACTCGCGCCACGGTGCGCGACTGGGGCCCGCGCCCGGAGGTAATATGGATCGGGGCTTCGGCATAGGCCGGGCGGCGTTCGTCGCGCAGCCGGGTCAGGATTTCGCGCGGGTTGCCGTTCTTCAGCAGCGGCCGGGTATCCTTGCGTGCGGTGCGTTCAACCAGGGTGTCGATATCGGCATCGAGCCAGACGGTAATCGCCTTGGACAGGATCAGCGCGCGGGTTTCCGGATTGACGAAGGCCCCGCCGCCCGTGGCGATCACCTTGCGCTCGCCGTCCATCAGCCGGGCGATCACCCGGCGCTCGCCATCGCGGAACAGCGCTTCGCCGTGGCGCTCGAAGATTTCGGCGATCGAAAGCTGGGCGGCTTCCTCGATCGCTTCGTCCGCATCGACGAAGGGCAGGTGGAGCGCTGCAGCCAGGCGGCGGCCAATGCTGGATTTGCCGGTGCCCATCATGCCCACAAGCACGACCGGACGATCGATCCGCCGCGCCAGGGCGGCGATCTCAGCGGTCGAAAGCTCGGTTTCGTCATGGTCCATTGCGGGCCTGCCTATAGATGGGCTAACCGGGTTCGCAAGTATGGGACGGGTTTCAGGGCAGAAAGGCGAAGTGTGGCGGTGAGCATGCGCAAGGGATGGCTGGTGCTGGCGGCGGCGCTTGTGGCGCTGCTCGGCTGGGCCTGGCATGACGGCGGCGAAGTGCCGCAGCGCCTGATTGCCGAGCCGGTGACGCTGTCCGGGGTGAACCCATGAAGCGCAATGCTCTGCTGTTGACGCTGGGCTCGGTCCTGGCGCTGAGCTCGGCGCTGGTCGTGGCGCAGGATGCCCCCGAATCGCTGCTGCCCCCCGGTTTCGACAGGCCGCGCCCGGCGCCGAAGCAGGCTCCGGCCGCGCCCGTTACCGTAACCAAGGGCAGCACCAGCGGCGGCAGTGGATCGAGCGTATCGGTGCCCGTGGTCCAGCAAGTGCCCGGCGCGGCCGCGCCTGCTGCACCCGGCCTGCCGGCCGGGGTCAGGATCCCGACGCTGCAAGAGCTGGAGGCGATGTCGCCTGAAGAGCTCGACGAGTTGCTGGGCCTGAAGCCGCGTTCCGACATGCCGCCAGCAGCCCGCCGGTCCATGAAGCAGGTGGGCGTGCTGGCGGATTACGAAGGCGGTCTGCCCGCCGGGGCGCTGGCCAAGCAGAACGGCGCGCTGGTCCGGGCCGCGCTGGATGGCAACAAGGGCCGGCTCGTTTCGCGCTGGGGCCATATCCTGCTGCGCCGCGTGCTCGCCTCGCGGCTCGATGCGCCGCAGGGCATGAACCCGGCCGATTTCGCCGCCAGCCGCGCCGCGCTGCTGGTGCGGATGGGTGAGGGCGAGGTGGCCCGCGCTGTCGTCCAGGATGTCGATGCCGGCAACTTTACCGACAGCCTGACCCGCGCCGCGCTGGATGCCTATGCCTTTACTGCCGACATCACCGGGATCTGCCCGGTTGTGGCGGTTCAGGGCGGGGCCCGCAAGGATGCCGAATGGCGCGTGCTGCGCAGCGTCTGCCAGGCTTTCCAGGGTGACGGTGCTGCGGCCATGGCGCAGCTTGACCGGATGCAGGGCGGCAAGGTCTGGCCCGAGATCGACATGCTGCTGGCGCAGAAATACGCCGGTGCCGCCGGCAAGACGCGCCGCGCGGTGACGATCGAGTGGGACGGGGTCAGCGAAATGACGCCGTGGCGCTATGCCTTTACCATTGCCACCGGGTTGGAGCCGCCGGCGGCGCTGATGCGGAATGCGCCAGATCGCTATGCCTATTCGGCCGCGATCGCGCCGATGGTGCCGCTGACCACGCGGGCCGAGGGGGCGGACAAGGCAGCCGCAGCGGGGATCCTGTCGAGCGCGGCGATGGTCGATCTCTATAGCCAGATCTACGCCCAGGAAGACATTACCGGCGATTGGGCCGACCACTCGGCCCTGCTGCGCACGGCCTATACCGGCGAAGCGCCGGCGGACCGGATGGCCGCGATTACGCAGCTGTGGGACAGCGCCGGGGATGCGCGGGTGCGCTATTCGCGGATGGTGCTGACTGCCTATGCCGCCGCGCGCATGCCGGTGGAGGACAGTTTTGCCGATCAGGCGGCCGACCTGGTTGCCTCGATGCTGGCGGCCGGGCTCGATGGCAATGCGCTGCGCTGGGGTGAGCAGGCCGAAGTCGGCAGCCTGGCCTGGGCCCAGCTGGCACTTGCAGCGCCCAATCGCGGCAATCCGATCGATTCCGGCGCGCTCAATTCTTTCTATTCCAACGATGACAGCGATGCCTATCGCAAGTCACGCTTCCTGCTGGCGGGCCTGGCGGGGCTGGGCCGGGTCGATCAATCGACCGCTGCTGACTTTGCTTCGCAGCTGGAAATCGACCTCAACCGCCAGACGCGCTGGACCCGGCTGATCAGCCAGGCGGCCGACGTCAACAACCCGGCGCTGGTCTGTTTCTTGGCCGGCGTGGGCATGCAGGGGGATGGCTGGGACAAGATGACCAGTGTCCACCTTTACCACATCGTCTCGGCGCTCAACCGGGTCGGCCTTTCCGCCGAAGCCCGGATGATCGCGGCCGAGGCGGTGGCGCGGGGGTAAGCACCTGTCCGCCGCAGTCGAGGCGTTCCTGGCCATGCTCGCGGCCGAGCGCGGGGCTGCGGCCAATACGCTGGCGGCCTATCGCCGCGACCTTGAAACTGCCGAGGAAATCGTTGGCCCGCTGACCGGGGTGGACCGGGCCGGGCTGGCGCGGCTGGCCGCAGCCTGGGCCGATCTGGCGCCGTCGAGTCTTGCCCGCAAGTGCTCGGCCTTGCGGCAGTGTTTTGGTTTCCTGGTCGATGAGGGTTGGCGGACCGACGATCCGTCCCCGGCCCTGCCGCGTCCGCGCACGCGCCGGCCCCTGCCGCGCATTCTTGGCCACAAGGATGTCGAGGCGCTGTTTGCCGTGGCTGAGGCCGAAGCCGCGGGGGACCGGCCTGACGCAGTCCGGCTGCTGGCGCTGCTGGAGCTGCTCTATGGCTCGGGCCTGCGCGCCAGCGAGCTGGTCTCGCTTCCGCTCAATGCCGTGCCGCGCGATGCGCCGTTCCTGACGATCACGGGCAAGGGCGGGCAGCAGCGGATGGTGCCGGTCAGCACCCGCGCGCGTCAGGCGCTGGCGCGCTGGCTGGCGCTGCGCGGGGACAAGGGCCGGCTGCTATTTCCCTCGACCGGCAAGAGCGGGCACCTGACCCGAGTGCGGCTGTTCCAGCTCTTGCGTGACCTGGCGCTGCGGGCCGGGCTTGATCCCGAACGGGTCAGCCCGCATGTGCTGCGTCACGCCTTTGCCACGCACCTGCTGGAGGGCGGGGCGGACCTGCGCGTGCTGCAGACGCTGCTGGGCCACGCCGATATCGCGACCACCCAGATCTATACCCACGTCGATTCCGCTCGATTGGTCGAACTGGTCAACGCGCGGCATCCTCTTGCCCATCGCCGCCCGGCGGGCTAGCGCGGGGGCATGGTTTCCTATCTCGAGTTCGAAAAGCCGGTGGCCACGCTTGAAGCGCGGATTGCCGAACTGCGCGCCGCGGCTGAAGGTGGCGATGTCGATATCGCGGCGGAGATCCGCCGGCTCGAGATGAAGAGTGCGGACCTGCTGGCCAGCACCTATGCCGCGCTCACGCCCTGGCAGAAGACCCAGGTTGCGCGGCACCCGATGCGCCCGCATTTCCGCGATTTCATCGCCGGGGCCTTTACCGATTTCGTGCCGCTTGGCGGGGACCGCTGCTATGGCGAGGATCACGCGATCATCGGCGGGCTGGCCAAGCTGGGTGAGCGCCGCGTGGTGGTGATCGGGCATGAGAAGGGCCACGACACGCAGAGCCGGATCAAGCACAATTTCGGCATGGGCAAGCCCGAAGGCTATCGCAAGGCGATCCGCCTGATGGAACTGGCCAGCCGGTTCGGCCTGCCGGTTGTAACCCTGGTCGACACCTCGGGCGCCTTTCCGGGGGTCGAGGCCGAGGAACGCGGCCAGGCCGAGGCGATTGCCCGCTCGACCGAGGCTTGCCTGGCGCTGGAAGTGCCGATGGTGGCGGTGATCGTGGGTGAAGGCGGCTCGGGCGGGGCGGTGGCCCTGGCCAGTGCCGAACGCGTGCTGATGTTCGAACACGCCGTCTATTCGGTGATCAGCCCCGAAGGCTGCGCCTCGATCCTGTGGCGCACCTCTGAAAAGGCGGCCGACGCGGCCGAAGCGATGCGCGTTACCGCCCAGCACCTGCTGGAGCTGGGCGTGATTGACCGGATCGTCAAGGAACCGGTCGGCGGGGCGCACCGTGATCCGCAGCTGGCGATCGAAGTTCTGGCCAAGGCGATCGGCGAAGAGCTTGATGCGCTGGGCAAGCACAGCCCGGCCAAGCTGCGGGCGCTGCGCGAGGAACGCTTCCTCCGGATTGGTGAAAGCTGACGCGCGAACGGTTTGGATCACCGTTTCGGGAACTTTTGCTGTTCCAATCCCGTTCATCCGGTCTAGCAATAGTGCCGGGTCAACTGCACGGGATAGCATTCATGCCAAGCAAATTCAGACACATCGCGCTAGCCACGGCTGGTTGTGCGACGATTCTGGGGTCTTCCGCCTGCGGCAGCGGCGCGGCGAGCGCGCAGGCGACGGCGAAGCCCGCGCCGGTCCAGGCGATCAGCGATCGCGACAAGGCCGAAGGCGCCAAGGCGCACCCGCAATTGCTGGCCGAATTCGGCGGTGCCGAAACCGGCCCGCAGGCGACCTATGTCGAAGCGGTGGGCAAGAACATCGCGGTCCAGTCGGGCCTCAGCAATGCGCGCGGGGACTTTACGGTTACCCTGCTCAACTCGCCGGTGAACAACGCTTTCGCGATTCCCGGTGGCTATATCTATGTCACCCGCCAGCTCGTCGCGCTGATGAACAACGAGGCAGAACTGGCCGGGGTGCTGGGGCACGAGGTCGGCCACGTTGCTGCCCGCCACGCCTCAAAGCGCCAGAGCGCGGCGACCAAGAACACCATCATCGGCGTGCTTGGCTCGGTGCTGGCCGGTGCAGTGCTGGGCAACAGCCAGGTGGGGCAGGTGCTGCAACGCGGGCTGCTGCAAGGCTCGCAGCTGCTGACGCTGCGCTATTCGCGCGGGCAAGAGACCGAATCGGACAACCTCGGCATCGATTACCTGCGCCGCGCCGGCTATGATCCGCGGGCGATGGGCACCGTGCTGCAATCGCTGGCCAACCAGAATGCGCTTGATGCGCGGCTGATGGGATCCAACAGTCAGGTCCCGGCCTGGGCCTCGACTCACCCTGATCCGGCCTCACGCGTGCGCGCCGCGCTGACGCGGGCCGGCAGCAATGCCAGCGGTGTTACCAATCGCGACACCTTCCTTACCCGCATATCCGGCATGACCTATGGCGATGATCCCAAGCAGGGGATCGTCGAAGGGCGGCGGTTTACCCATCCCGATCTCAAGCTCGCCTACGAAGCGCCCAGCGGGTTCTACATGATGAACGGGACCCGGGCCGTTGCGATCAATGGCCAGTCGGGCCGGGGGCAGTTCACCACCGGGCCGTTCTCGGGCGATCTCGACGCCTATGTTCGTGGGGCATTCGGTGGGCTGACCGAACAGGGCCAGCAACAGATCGATCCCGGTCAGATCAACCGGACCACGATCAACGGCCTGCCGGCAGCCTATGCCACCGCGCGAGTCAATACCGGGCAGAGCACGGTTGATGTCACGGTCTTCGCGTATCAGTTTGGGGCGGATCAGGCCTTCCACTTCGTGACGATCACCCCGGCCGGCGGGGCGGCGGTGTTCGATGGTATGTTCCGCTCAATGCGGCGGATTTCGGCGGCCGAGGCAGCGGCGATCAAGCCGCGCAAGCTGGCAGTGATAACGGCCAAGGCTGGAGATACGGTCCAGTCGCTGGCAAATCGCATGGCCTATACCGATGCGCCGCTCGATCGTTTCCTGGTGCTCAACGGCCTGTCGGCGAACAGCCGGATCGCGGCGGGCCAGAAGATCAAGCTGATTACCTACTGAGCATTTGCAGCAGGCAAACGAAAAGGGGCGGCAGGTTTCCCTGCCGCCCCGATCCGTGTCGCCTTACGGCGGTTGCCTATTAGGCAGCCGAAGCGTTGGCGGTCGACATGTTGTTCTTGGTCGTGTTGAAGGTGGTCTTCAGCTCGTTGCCAAGGCCCTGCATCGCGGTGATCGCAGCAACGGCGATCAGAGCGGCGATCAGGCCGTATTCGATGGCGGTGGCACCAGCTTCGTCACGGAACAGCTTGTTGATGAACTTCATGGTTAGTCTCCTGTAGCAGTCTTAAGTACCCGGCTCTTTCCCTGTCACCCGGATCGAGCGATCCCCGAGTTAGAGCGGTTTTCGACCGTTTTGAATCGCGAGGGGATTCCCGCCGGGCGCGATTTCTGATTCTGAATCCGTGCTGGTGAAGGAGGCCGGCATGGATGGCTCAACCTCTTTCGATGGATTTGCGTTCCCGGCTTCTGGCGGCGGTTGACGGCGGGCTGAGCTGCCGTGCTGCGGCAAGCCGGTTTGGTGTTGCGCCTTCGACGGCGATCCGTTGGCAAGCGCAGCGGCGCGAGACGGGTGACTTCGCCCCGAAGCCGCAGGGTGGCGACATGCGATCCCGCCGGATCGAGGATCGCGCGGCGGACATCCTCGCCCTGTGGGAGGCGCGCAAGGACATCTCGCTTGAGGAGCTGCGCGCAGGTCTGGCCGGGATCGGCCTGATCGTCTCTGTTGCCGGGTTGCATCGCTTCTTCGTGCGCCGGGGCATGACGCGCAAAAAAAGACTGGCCATGCAATCGAGCAAGACCGCCCCGACATCCTGAAACAGCGCCAGGAATGGTTCGAAGGCCAGATCGATCTGGAACCCGAACGGCTCGTGTTCATCGATGAAACCTGGACCGCCACCAACATGACCCGCAGTCATGGCCGCTGCCCGAAAGGCGAACGGCTGCGGATGGGCTTCCCGCATGGTCACCGCAAGACCACCACGCTGGTCGCAGGTCTTCGCATGAGCGGGATGGTCGCGCCGATGGTGCTGGACGGGCCGATCAACGGCGACTGGTTCGAAGCCTATGTCACCCAGGTGCTCATCCCTGAGCTACGTCCCGGCGACATTGTCGTCATGGACAACCTGTCGAGCCACAAACGTGCGGCGGTGCGGAAAAAGATCGAGGCGGCAGGCGCGACACTGCGCTTCCTCCCGCCCTACAGCCCGGACTTCAATCCGATCGAGAAGGCCTTCTCACGCCTCAAAGCCATGCTCCGCAAAATCGGCGAACGAACCGTCAGCGGCCTCTGGGACTTGATCGGCAAACTCGTCGATATCTTCCAGCCCAACGAATGCGCCAACTACTTCAGCTCGTGCGGATATGACCCGGAGTGATCGAAAAACGCTCTAGGTGATAAGTCTTGCGAAATGTTTAACCGCCGGTCGCTGCCTGGTTGGAAGCAGAGACCTTGTCCTTGACGTTGGTCCACATGGCTTGGCTGGTATTTGCAAAGCCCTGGAGCGCCGTGAACATGGCCATAACGATCAGCGCACAGATCAGCCCCATTTCAACGGCTGACGTGCCCCGCTGGTCGCGGATAAGGTGCATGAGGAATTCGATCTTCATTTATCCTTCTCCGCAATTTGCGGGGTAGAGTTTGAAATCGCATGGCATTCCTAACGAAGTGTTGAGACCGGACCTTAACGTGCAAAATAATCCGACAACCATTCCCGTCGTGGCGGCCGCGCTGATCGCTCCGGATGGCCGAATTCTGCTGCATCAGCGCAAGCTGGGCGGGGCGATGGGGGGTTTGTGGGAGTTTCCCGGCGGCAAGGTCGAGGAAGGGGAAAGCCCTGATTCGGCGCTGGTTCGTGAGCTGGAAGAGGAATTGGGGATTGCCGTGGCGGCAGCCGATCTGGACTATCTTGCCCAGGCCAGTGAGCCCGGCAATCCGCATGTCATCCTGCTTTACACCTGTCGGCGCTGGCAGGGAGAACCGGTCTGCCTGGCCGGAGAGGCTATTGCCTGGGTTGCCCGGCAGGACCTGCAGGCACACGACATGCCGCCGCTCGACATTCCCCTCGCGCGCGAACTGATTTCGGCGATTTAGTCGCTTGCCAAGCGCGAACGACCTGCCTATGTGCGCCCTTCCAACGCGCCCGTAGCTCAGCTGGATAGAGCATCAGACTACGAATCTGAGGGTCGGACGTTCGAATCGTTCCGGGCGCGCCATTACGCAAAAGGGTCCACCGCAAGGTGGGCCCTTTTGTGTATCGGAAGGTCTCGGCGGGCTTCGAACCTGTTGCCGCCGTTCAGCTGAGCGGCAATCCCAGTGCGATTGGCAGCCGCAGCACGCCATAGGCGCCAGCGAGCAGGGCAACGGCCAGCGCCGGCTTCCAGCCCAGCCGCGCCTCGGCCCAGTGTTGCGCCGCCAGGGCGAGTCCGAACAGCAGCGGGATGAAGTAGTGGTAGAGGTAGAGCACGCGCGTGCCGTTGACCGCCAGCAGCGCTGCCATGGTCACCAGCCAGCCCCCCAGCAGCAGCGCTCGCAGCGGACTGTCGCGCAGGCGTCGGGGTAGGGCACAGGCCAGCACGCCGGCCAGCGCGACCAGCCAGACAATCACATTGGGGATCAGACCGATCCCCCAGGGCCGTGGGACGTCGACGTTCGAGCGGTAGGCCAGCAGACCGCGACCCAGCAGCCATTCCAACGGCCGTGAACCAAACTCATCGGCCGGCGGCATGGTTGAGAGGTCATACTGCATGAAAGCGACAATATCGCTCGCCGCCGCCGGGAAGCGCGCCGGATCGAGTGCGCCGCGGGCCTGGGCGGCGCGCTGCTCAGGCGAAAAATAGGGCAGGTCCATCCGGCCCATCTCGGTGGAAGGGTCGGGCGGATTGGGGGTGGCGGCGAGATAGGCGGTCAGGGTCAGCCCGGCCGCCATCACGGCGCCCAACCCGCCGGCCAGGCACGTGCGCCAGAGCCGCGCCCAGTCGCGCGCGGCGATCAGCCGCAACAGTATCGGCAGCGCCAGTGCGCCCAGAACCAGGGCATTGGCCCGCACCAGCGCCGCCGCCACGACCAGCGCGCCAAAGGCAAAGAGTGCCGGGTAACTACCGGTCCGCCACGCCCTGACCAGCGCCCAGAGCGCGCCGATCGTGAAGGCCAGCTGGAAGGCGTCAAGCTGCGCGCTGCGGACCTGCACGGCGATTGCCGTGTCGAACAGCAAGAGGGCCGAAAACAGCGCTGTCGCCACCAGGCTGCCGGTCAGTTCCAGCAGCAGCGCGGCGAACAGCACTATGCAGGCCACCCCGAACAGGGCTGGGAGCAGCCGCGTCCCGCCCCAGTCGAAGTCCTTGGGCATGACTTCGTCCGCAGCAGCGCGTTCCGCGCCGAGCGGGTGCCAATCGACCTTGTCATTATCAGCCACCCACAGGGTCCCGGCGGCAATCAGCATGGTTCCCAGCGGGGGGTGTGCGGCAAAATGGGCCTGGCCCTGCGCATAGCGGGCGCTGGTCGAGATGTAATAGGCTTCGTCCCAGATCGACGCCTTGATTCGGTCGAGCCCGGGTAAATACAGCGCGGCGGCGGCAAGGGTGAGCAGGGCCAGCAGCAAGCGCCGATGCAACCGACGGGGCGCAACAACAGTTTTGGATTGCAGTTCGCTCACTTGCTACCCATGTCACAGCTGGTCGGACGGGAAAAGCCGCTACAAGGGCGGCGCGTTACTTCGCGAGGGAAATGACGAGCCGTGGCAGAGGAACCGACCCCCGCATCGCCGTCCGTCTGGCGCTATGCCAGGGCCAGCCGCGTGCACGTGGTGGTCGACGCCGCCCCCTATTTCGCGCTGATGCAGCAGGCCCTGATCCGCGCGCGCCAGCGGATCATGATGATCGGCTGGGATTTCGATACCCGGATCCTGCTGGGGCAGGGGCGGCGCTGGTGGAACCGGCCCGACAAGCTCAATCAGCCGGCGCGGCTGGGACCCTTCGTGGTCTGGCTGTGCAAACGCACCCGCGGGTTGGAAGTGCGGGTGCTGAAATGGAATTTCGGCGCGCTGAAGTTCATTTTCCGCGGCTCGATGATCCTCGACCTGTGGCGCTGGTGGCGCAATCCGGCGATCGATTTCAAATTCGATTCGGCCCATCCGCTGGGTTGCAGCCACCACCAGAAGATCGTGGTGATCGATGATCGCTTCGCTGTCTGCGGCGGGATCGACATGACTGCGGGGCGTTGGGACACGCCCGAGCACAAGGAACATGATCTGCGCCGCCGCCTGCCGTTCTCGCCGCGGCTGTTCGGCCCGTGGCACGACCTGACCCTGATGGTCGAGGGTGAGGCAGCCAAGGCCCTTGGCGATCTGGGCCGCGAGCGCTGGGCCCAGGCTGGCGCGCCGCCGCTGGAACCCTGCGAGCCGCAGATCTCCAGTCCCTGGCCGACCACGCTCAAGGCGGATTTTATCGATGTCGAGGTCGGCATTTCGCGGACCCGCTCGCGATGGAACGGGGTGAGTGAAGTGCGCGAGGTCGAGGCGCTGTTTCTTGAACACATCGCCCGGGCCCGGCACTTCATCTATGCCGAAAGCCAGTACTTCGCCTCGCGCACCATCGCCGAAGCGATCGCCCGGCGGGTGGTTGAGCCTGACCCGCCGGAAATCGTGTTGATCAATCCGCTGACTGCCGAAGGCTGGCTGGAAGTCGTGGCGATGGACGGGGCCCGTGTCTTGCTGGCGCATGCGATTGCTGAGCGCGATCACAAGCAGCGGTTCCGCATCTTCGTTCCCCGCAATGCGGCCGGAACGCCAATCTATGTCCATTCCAAGATGATGATTGTTGATGACGAGATCTTGCGGATCGGCTCGGCCAACATGAACAACCGCTCGCTGGGGCTCGATAGCGAATGCGACATGTTCATCGATGCCGCCCGGCCCGGCAACGGCCATGCTCGTGTGGGGATCACCAAACTGCGGCACGCCCTGCTGGCCGAGCACCTGGGCCTGCCGCGCCGCGAGGTTGAAGCGGCGCTGGCGCGCGATCCTTCGATGCTTGCCCTGATCGAGAATGCCCCGCGCAAGGGCAAGTATCTTGAGCCTTTTGCCTTGCGTCCCTTGAGCGAAACGGAGAGAGCAGTAGCAGACAACGCCCTGCTCGATCCCGAACGGCCCGAAGAACTGTTTGAGCCGTTCAGCAAGCGGCGGGGGCTGTTTCGCGGCGGGGGCTTCCTGCGCCGCCCGCGACTGGAGATTTGAGGATGGGATGCGATCACGACCACGAGCTGGACGAGAACGGCAAGCTGCCGGTCCCCGATCATGTCCAGGAAGCGATCCGCACGCTGATCCTCTGGTCGGGCGACGATCCCCAGCGTGAAGGCCTGCTCGATACGCCCGCGCGCGTCGCGCGCGCCTGGAAGGAATACTGCCAGGGCTATAACGAGGACCCAGCCTATCACCTCTCGCGCCAGTTCGCGGAAGTGGGCGGCTATGACGAGCTGGTCCTGCTGAAGGACATTCCGTTCCAGTCGCACTGCGAACATCATATGGCCCCGATTACCGGGAAGGCCGCGATTGCCTATATGCCCAAGGAGAACGTGGTCGGCATTTCCAAGCTGGCCCGCGTCCTCCACGCCTATGCCCGGCGCCTGCAGATCCAGGAACGGCTGACGGCCGAGGTCGCGCAATGCATCTGGGACAACCTCCAGCCGCACGGCGTGGCCGTGGTGATCGAGGCGCAGCACGGCTGCATGACCGGGCGCGGGGTGCGCACGCCGGGGGTGGGGATGGTCACCAGCCGCCTGATGGGCTGCTTCCTGGATGACAATCGCAGCCGCAAGGAAGTGCTTAGCCTGATGGGCTACTGAGATGGCCGAACTCGTTCCGGTGATGACGGTTGCCGAACTATCGGACTTTTTCGTGCAGGCCTTCCCCGGGGGCGATCACGATCGGCTCGGGCGGATCGACCGGATCGAGCCTGGCTTTGTCCGGCTGGCGCTGGAACCGGACAGCAGCAACCTGCGCCCGGGCGGCATTGTTTCTGGCCCGACCCAGATGGGTCTGGTCGACCGGGCAGCCTATGCCGTGATCCTGGCCCATATCGGCCCGGTCGCCATGGCGGTGACCAGCAACCTCAACATGAGCTTCCTGCGCGCTGTCAGGCAGCAGACGGTGTGGTGTGATGCGGTGCTGCTTAAGCTGGGCAAGCGGCTGGCGACGGTCGATTGCCGATTGTGGCAGAATGATCCGGCGAACATCGTCGGGCAGGCGGTTGTGACCTACGCCATTCCGGGCTGAGCTAGACCGGCCAGCCCCACCGGCGTCCGCAGAACTGCATCAGCCAGTAGCCGATCCAGCCGGTCACGGCGAATGCCAAGAGAGCGGCCGGAAAGCTCACGCCCTTGCGCAGCAGCAGGGCGATCATCACGAAGGCCGGCAGCGAGGCCAGGACATAGAGGCTGGAAGAGAGCGCCATGTGGGCCACGCGTCCG
Source organism: Sphingomonadaceae bacterium (assembly GCA_965284665.1). GTDB lineage: Bacteria > Pseudomonadota > Alphaproteobacteria > Sphingomonadales > Sphingomonadaceae > Novosphingobium. The sequence continues at coordinate 1,561,925 of OZ260108.1, forward strand.
GCATCGCCGGTATCGCGCCACAGCCAGATCAGCGCCAGGGTAGAAACCAGTGGCAGGCTGGCGATCAGCCCGCCCCAGCCGGGGCTGCGGCGGGCAATTTCGGAGGCAGCCGCGATCACCGCGCCGGAAATCAGCGCCTTGATCGCCAGCTGCCCCCATTCCATCGACTTAGAGGTTTTCGAGCAGGTGTTCGGCCGAGCTGACCTTGAATTCACCCGGCGCTTCGACATGGAGCTGTTCGACCACGCCGTCGTTGACGATCATGGCAAAGCGCTGGCCACGCAGGCCCAGGCCAAAGCCCGAACCATCCATGGTCAGGCCCACGGCCTTGGCGAAATCGGCGTTGCCGTCAGCCAGCATGGTGATATCCGAAGAACCCGAAGCCTTGTTCCAGGCGCCCATTACGAAGGGATCGTTGACCGCGGTGCCGACGATTTCGTCGATGCCCTTGGCCTTCAGTTCGTCAGCCTTTTCCACAAAGCCCGGCAGGTGCTTGGCCGAGCAGGTCGGGGTGAAGGCGCCGGGCACGGAGAACAGCGCCACGCGCTTGCCCTTGAAATAGTCGGCCGACTGGACGGCTTCAGGGCCGCTTTCGGTCGCCTTGACCAGCTTCACGTCGGGCAGCTTGTCGCCAACAGCAATCGTCATCATCGTTCTCCTGTCTGGAAGGGAAATCTTGCTGGTGGGATATAGTCCGCGCTGGCCGCAGGGCAACGGGCGGTTATGCTTAATTTTGCTTTACCCCGCCGCTTTAAGAACCGGTAAAGACGATGGCGCAGTCTGCTGGTGCGGGAATAGGGTCCCGCCGGGAGACTGCAAGATGGGGATCGCACGGGGAATCGCTGCGGCTGCGGCCGTATTGGGCATGCTGGCCGGTGTGCCGGCCCAGGCCAATCCGGCAACGCAGGCGGAAAAACTGCGACGGCTGGATATAATGCTGATGGTCACGGGGCTGCGCTGTCGCAACACGACGGACAATTTCCAGGCTGACTATCAACGCTTCACGACGAAGCATATCATGGCGCTCAATAACGCTGCCAATCACCTCAAATGGCAGCTCTCGTCGCGGGTCGGTCCGGCCCAGGCCACCCGGGCGCTCGACAAGCTTAGCGTGACCATGGCCAACACCTATGGCCAGGGGCATCCGTGGCTGAGCTGCGCCGAACTCAAGGTCGCCGCCCGCAGCCTGGCCCAGGCCGAGGGACCGGCGGTGCTGGCCGAGGCTGCGGATCAGTTGCTGGCCAGCAGCGGTTCGGCGCGCTTCGCCTGGGCGCGTTGATCGTCGCGGCGGCTTTCGAAAACATATAAAGCAATCTTTATATTTGCCTCTGAAGGGGCGAACGGCTAAGGGCGGCGTCATGTTTGGCGCTGCCTGTTGCCGTTTGCGGCAGGGCGCCTGCGATGTTCAGGAGAAGACCCGTGGCCACTGCTGCCCAGACCCGTGACTATGCCATTGCCGACATCGGCCTTGCCGACTTCGGTCGCGCCGAAATCCGCATTGCCGAAACCGAAATGCCGGGCCTGATGGCGCTGCGCGAGGAATTCGGCGCTTCGCAGCCGCTGAAGGGTGCGCGGATCACCGGTTCGCTGCACATGACGATCCAGACCGCGGTGCTAATCGAAACCCTCGTGGCACTGGGCGCCGAAGTGCGCTGGGCGACCTGCAACATCTTTTCGACCCAGGATCACGCCGCCGCCGCAATCGCCGCTGCCGGTATCCCAGTCTTCGCGATCAAGGGTGAAAGCCTGGCCGATTACTGGGACTATGTCGGCTCGATCTTCGATTGGGACGATGGCACTGGCCGCACCGCCAACATGATCCTCGACGATGGCGGCGATGCCACCATGTTCGCGCTGTGGGGCGCGCGCGTCGAAGCCGGCGAAGACCTGTTCGAACCCAGCAATGCCGAGGAAATCGAATTCGTCCGCGCGCTGAAGAACTTCCTGAAGCGCAAGCCGGGCTACCTCACCATGTCGGTTGCCCATATCAAGGGCGTCTCGGAAGAGACCACCACCGGCGTCCACCGCCTCTACCAGATCGCCAAGGACGGCAAGCTGCCGTTCCCCGCGATCAACGTGAACGACTCTGTCACCAAGTCGAAGTTTGACAACCTCTATGGCTGCAAGGAATCGCTGGTTGACGCGATCCGCCGCGCCACCGACGTGATGCTGGCCGGCAAGGTCGCCTGCGTCGCCGGCTTTGGCGATGTCGGCAAGGGCTCGGCAGCCTCGCTGCGCCAGGGCGGCGCCCGCGTGATGGTCACCGAAATCGACCCGATCTGCGCGCTGCAGGCCGCCATGGAGGGCTATGAGGTCGTCACCATGGAAGAAGCCGTGAAGCGCTGTGACATCTTCGTCACCGCCACCGGCAACGAAGACGTCATCACCGCCGAACACATGAAGGCGATGAAGCCGATGAGCATCGTCTGCAACATCGGCCACTTCGACAGCGAGATCCAGATCGCCGCGCTCGACAACTACAAGTGGACCGAAGTGAAGCCGGGCACCGACCTGGTGGAATTCCCGGATGGCAAGCAGATCATCATCCTGGCCAAGGGCCGCCTGGTGAACCTGGGTTGCGCGACCGGCCACCCCAGCTTCGTGATGTCGGCCAGCTTCACCAACCAGACGCTGGCGCAGATCGAGCTGTTCACCAAGAGCAGCGAGTACAAGAACGAAGTCTATGTCCTGCCCAAGCACCTCGACGAAAAGGTTGCTGCGCTGCACCTGGAAAAGCTGGGCGTCCAGCTGACCAAGCTCAGCGAAAAGCAGGCCAAGTACATCGGCGTGCCGGAAGCCGGTCCGTTCAAGCCGGATCACTACCGCTACTGATCGACGCGTCCCGGCCACGCGCCGGGATGACGATATCGCGAGGGCTGCGCTTGCCATTGTGCGCCCTCGCGCATAGCTGGAAGCCATGACGCTTTCCCCGACCGCCCTTGTGCTGATCGGGCTGCTGCTTTCGGCCTGGACCGTAGCGGCGGCCTGGGCCGTGCTGGCGGCGCGCGGGCGCGAAAAGCGCGCCGAAAGCGGCCAGCGCCAGGCCCGGCGGCTGGCGCGCATGGTTGATGAAAGCCCGGCGATTCCGCTGCTGGTCCGCGCCGACGGGCGGATCGAGGCACCGCAAAGGCTGGCCAACTGGCTGGGGCTGGAGGCGGTCCCGCAGTTCCTGACCGAACTCGATGGTGGACGGATCGATGGCGGCGGCGGGGGCCTTACCTCCGACCAGCTGACCGAGCTGACCGAAGCCGTGCGACGCTGTCAGCGTACCGCCAATCCGTTCCGGCTGGTGGTGACGCCCAAAGGCTCGAAGCGCAGCCTTGCCCTGCGCGGTCACCTCGCCGATCCGCAGATTTCGCCCGGTGGCGCGGCGCTTGTCTGGGTCTTCGACTTTTCCGACAGCGAGAGTGAGCTGGTCCAGCTGCGCGATGAGGCACGCCGCGCGCAGGAGGACTTTGCCGCGCTGGTTGGCCTGATCGAGGCCGCGCCGATGCCGATGTGGTTCCGCGGCCCCGATGGCGAGCTGCGGCTGGTCAACTCGGCCTATGTCGAGGCCGTGGCCGGTGAGGACGCGCGCCAGGTCGTAGCTGACGGAGTTGAGCTGGTCGAGAATATCGACGGCCTCACCGCCAAGCAGGTCGCGCTCCAGGCGGCGGGCAAGAATCTGCCGATCGAGCGGATCGTGCCCGCCACCATCAATGGCCAGCGCCGCTCGCTGCGCGTCTCCGATCTGCCGCTGGGGCAGGAAGGGATCGCGGGCTATGCCGTCGATATCGAGGACATGGAGCAACTCGGCCGCGATTTCCGGGCTTTCCGCGAAGCGCAGCGCTCGATGCTTGACCAGCTTTCGGCTGGCGTGGCGCAGTTCGATGCGCGCCGCACGCTGACCTTTGCCAACCAGCCGTTCCTGCGCATCTTCGGGCTCAAGCCCGCCGTGCTGATCGATCCCGCGCCGTTCGAGCGCCTACTCGATCTCGCCCGCGATGGCGGCAAGGTGCCCGAGGCGCGGGACTTCCCGGCCTGGCGGCGCGAGAAGGCTGGCTGGTTCCTCTCGAACGCAGCGCAGGAAGAGGCCTGGTCGCTATCGGACGGCACCCACCTGCGCGTTGTCGCCCAGCCGCTGCCCGATGGTGGGCTGCTGCTGATCGCCGAGGACCGGACCGAGCAGCTGCGCCTCTCGGCCAATCGCGACACGCTGCTGCGCACCCGCACCGCCACCTTCGACAGTCTGTTCGAATCGCTCGCGGTCTTCGCGCCCGACGGCAAGCTCCAGCTGTGGAATCGGCGCTTCGCGGCCGACTGGGGGCTCGACGACACGATCCTCGACAGCCATCCGCGGATCGAGACGCTGCTCGAACGGATCGCGATGCGGCTCAAGAAGCCGGAGCGGGCCAAGCAGGTGGGCGACGTGGTGCGCGCCGCGACACTTGACCGCCGCCAGACTGGCGGGCGCGCCGTGCTGGCGGACGGGCGGACGCTGGAGTTCGCCGGGGTGCCGCTGCCCGATGGTAATGGCCTGCTGACCGTGCTCGACATCACCGACAGCCAGAAGGCCGAAGAAGCGCTCAAGCAGCGCGCCGCCGCGCTGGAAGAGGCCGACGCGCTCAAGACCCGCTTCCTCGCCAACATGAGCTATGAATTCCGCACGCCGCTGACCTCGATCGGTGGCTTTGCCGAATTGCTCGATGCCGGGCTGGGTGGCGACCTGTCTCCGCAAGGTCACGAATATGTCGCGGCGATCCTGACCTCGGTCGACCGGCTGGGCGAGCAGATCGAATCCGTGCTCGACCTGTCGCAGAGCGAGGCCGGGCTGCTGCCGCTGGTCAGCGAAGAGGTCGAACTCTACCCGCTGGTGACCAAGCTGGTCGAGGATCGCGCGCCTCGCATCCGCGAAGCCGGTCTGACACTCGACCTGCGCGGCGACAAGGGCGTTGGCCGGATCACCGGCGATGCGCGGCGGCTTGCCCGCGCGATTGGCCACGTGCTCGACAACGCGATTGCCGCGACGCCTTCGGGCGGGCGGGTGCTCGTCGAGCTTTCCGGTCGCAAGGGTCGGGCGCGGATCGTCATTTCGGATAACGGTCCGGGCATGGACGCCGCGACGCTGGCGCGGGCGCTGGAGGGGATCAAGCTGTCCGCCGATGGCAAGGCAGTCGAGCGCCGCCAGGGGCTGGGCCTGCCACTTGCCCGGCGGCTGGTGGAGGCCCATGGCGGGACGCTGGAGCTGCTGTCCGAACCGGGGCAGGGCACCGCCGCGATCATCGACCTGCCGTGAGGATTGCCCTGCCTGATCTGGCTGCGACCGAGGCGCTGGGCGCGCGGATCGCCGCTGTGCTTCGGCCGGGAGACGTGGTGGCGCTGTCAGGCGGGTTGGGCGCTGGCAAGACCACGCTGGCCCGGGCGATCATCGCTGCGCTGGGGCACACGGGCGAAGTTCCTTCGCCCAGCTTTGCGATCATCGAGACCTACGATCCGCCCGCTGTGCGTCTGCCGCTGGTCCATGCCGATTTCTATCGCTTGAACCGCCCCGAGGAAGCCGAAGAGATCGGGCTCGACGATTACCGCGAAGGCGCGGCCCTGATTGCCGAATGGCCCGATCACGCCGGCGGGTTTGGCCATGAACCCGGCTGCCTGGCGATCACGATTGAAACTGCGGAAACGGAGCGGACTGCGATTGTCGAGCCGGGGGCCAATTGGCTAGGGCGTGCGGGATGGACGTGAACCTTCCCGAAGGCGTTGAAGCATTTCTGGCCGCAGCCGGTTGGGGCGACGCGGCGATCGAGCCGCTCGCCGGCGATGCCTCGTTCCGCCGCTATTTCCGCATCCGTGCGGGTGAGCGCAGCGCCATGCTGATGGACGCTCCGCCGCCGAACGAGGATCCGGCACCCTTCCTGCGCGCCGCCAAGTGGCTCGATGGCAACGGCCTGCGAGCACCGCGCATTCTGGCCGAGGATGCCGCGCGCGGGCTGGTCCTGCTCGAGGACTTCGGCGAGGTGCGGATGCGCGAGTATCTGGACCAGTGGCCGGACGATGAGCGTGAAGTCTACCAGGCCGCGATCGACGCGCTGGTCGAACTGCACCGCATGCCGCCGGGTCCGTTCGTCGATTACTCGCTGGCCGAGTACCAGCGTGAGGCGAAGCTGTTCGTGGATTGGTACTGCCCGGCGCAGAACCTCTATATCGATGGGGCCAGCTATTCGGCCGCCTGGGAAGAAGTGCTCAGCCCGCTGCTGCCGCGCCAGCGCCCCGGCGTGGTGGTGCTGCGCGATTACCATGCCGAGAATATCATGCTGCTCGGCGCGCTGCACGATCAGGGCCTGCTCGATTTCCAGGACGCGCTGATCGGGCATCCGGCCTATGATCTGGTCTCGCTGTTGCAGGACGCGCGGCGAGACGTGTCGCCCGATCTCGAAGCAGCGATGTTCGACTATTACGTGAGCAAGGCTGATCCTGGTGTTGATTTTGCAGCGGATTATGCCCGGCTTGGTGCCCAGCGAAATGCCAAGATCGTCGGCATTTTCGTCCGCCTGTGGAAGCGCGATGGCAAGCCGCGCTACCTCGACCTGATCCCGCGCGTCTGGGCCCAGCTGGAGCGGGATCTGGCCCATCCGGCACTGGAGCCAGTGGCGCGCTGGTTCGATGCCAATGTCCCGGCCGCGCTGCGCGCCAGCGGCGGGGGAACCTGGCAGCCGTGAGCAGGATGCCCGGCACCGCGATGATCATGGCCGCGGGCAAGGGCACGCGGATGATGCCGCTCACCGCGACCAAGCCCAAGCCGTTGGTCGAAGTGGCTGGGGAGACCCTGCTCGATCACGTGCTTGATCTGCTGGCCGATGCCGGGGTCGGGCGGATCGTGGTCAACGTCCATTACCTGCCCGACCAGATCGAAACGCATCTGGCGGCTGAGGAGCGGTTTCACGTCACCATCTCGGACGAACGCGAGCTGCTCCGCGATACCGGCGGCGGGTTGGTTCAGGCATTGCCACTGATCCCGGACGATCCGTTTTTCTGCATCAATGCCGACAACTGGTTCACCTGGGAGGGCCCCAATCCGCTGGTCCGGCTGGCCGAAGCCTGGGACGCGGGAAAGATGGACGTGCTGATGCTGCTCGTCCCGCATGAGCGGGCCCGCAACACCAAGGGGATCGGTGACTTCGATCTCGACGGGCAAGGCCGGATTTCGCGCGAGGGCCCCAAGCGCCCGCGCGGTTATGACTGGACCGGGGTGCAGCTCCTGTCGAAACACCTTGTCGCCGATCCGCCGAGCGAAGTGTTTTCGACCAACGTGTTCTGGGACAGGGCCATTGCCGCCGGGCGTTGTTTTGGCCTGGTCCATCAGGGCGAGTGGTTTGATGTCGGCTATCCCGAAGCGATCGGTCTGACCGAGGCTGCGCTGGCCAGCGCGCAGTCCGCCGATGGCTGAGCGCACCGGGCCGAACGTCTATTCCATCGCCGCGCACCGCGGGTTTGCCGATGCGCTGGTGGCGGGGCTGATCCCCCGCTACGCCGAGCCGGACCTTGGCCTCGCCCGGCTGACCCTGCTGCTCCCCAGCCGCCGCGCCGAGCGGATCGTGACCGAAGCTTTCGTGCGCCTCTCAGGCGGCGGCCTGCTGCTGCCGCGTATGGCGGTAGTAGGCGATCTCGACCTCGATGAAACGCTGGGTCCGCTGCTCGATTCGTTGGGCGCGGGGAGCGCGGTTCCGCCCACCGCCGATCCGGTGCGGCGCTGGCTGCGGCTGGCCGAACTGCTGAGGGTAGAGCTAGGCAAGGATGCGCCCAAGGCCCCCGGGCTGTTGCGGCTGGCCTTCGACACGGCGCGGACGATGGACCGGCTGGCGATCGAAGGGATCGAGCTGGGCGATCTGCTGCAGGAACGGGTTGCCGGGATCGTCGGCGATCTGGCCAGGCACTGGCAGGATTCGACCCGGACCTTCGCTCGCGTCCAGGCGCACTGGCTGGCCGAACTGGCAGCACGCGGTGAGGTTGATCCGCCGGTGCGGCGCAACCTGCTGTTCGATCATGCGGCGCGGCGCTGGCAGGAGGCACCGCCCACGCAGCCGATTGTTGCCGCCGGGGTCACCAGCGCCTCACCAGCGCTGGCGCGGCTGCTGAGGACCATTGCCGATCTGCCGAACGGGGCGGTGATCCTGCCCGATCTTGACCTCAACCTCGATCAGGCGACCTGGGATGGGCTGGGTCTGGCCGGCATTCCGGCCGAACCGGGCGGCGCGCCGTTTGGTGAGCGCGATGCCCTGGCGCACCCGCAGTATCACCTCAAGCTGCTCCTCAACCGGATGGGCATTGCTCGCACCGAGGTCGATCCGTGGCACCGCGCGGGCCTGGCCGCTGCCCCGCCAGAGCGCAGCAAGGCGATCTCCAACCTGTTCCTGCCGCCGGAAGGCAGCGCGCGCTGGGTTGACCTGAAGGCCGAGCAGCGCCGCCTGTCTGGCGTGCGCCTGATGGAAAGCGCCCACCCGGGCGAGGAAGCCCAGGCGATCGCCGTGCTGATCCGCGCGGCGCTGGAGCAGCCGGAAAAGCGCGTTGCGCTGGTCACGCCCGATCGCGGGCTGGCAGGCCGGGTGGTGGCGCACCTCAGGCGCTGGAACATCGTCGCCGATGATACCGCTGGTCAGCCCTTGCCGCAGACTACGGCGGGCCGGGTCCTGCTGCTGCTGGCCGAACTGGCGGCGAGCGAGGCGGCACCGGTGCCGCTTATCGCGCTGCTGGTCCATCCGCTGGTCGGGGCCGGGGAAGGGCGCGCCGCCTGGCTGGAGAATGCCCGAGCGCTTGATCTCGCCCTGCGCGGCCCGCGGCCCAAGCCGGGCTTTGCGCCGGTTGAGGCGGCGATTGGCAAACTTGCCAAGGGCAGCCGGGGCGCGGCCATGGCGGAGTGGTGGCAGTGGGTAGAGGGAATACTCGCCCCGGTTCTGGCTTTGCCTGATGATGCCGCCTTGGCCGAGGCGCTCGACGTGCTGGCCAGCGCGGGCGAGGCGCTGTGCGGTCCGCGCCTGTGGGGTGAGGCCGATGGCCGCGCCCTGGCCGCCTGGCTGGAAGAACTGCGTGACGCCAGCGCGGCGATCGGCACGCGGCTGGCCCGCGCCGACCTGACCCAGGTACTGCGCGATGCGATGGACCGGGTGCCGGTGCGGCCCACCTGGGGCGGCCATCCGCGCATCGCGATTTACGGCCTGCTCGAAGCGCGGATGAGCCGGGCCGATCTGGTGATCTGTGCCGGGCTGACCGAAGGGTCCTGGCCGGCCAGCCCATCGCCCGAACCGCTCCTGCCCCCCGCCGTGCTGCGTGCGCTGGGCGTGCCGGCGGGTGAGTTCCGCATCGGGCTATCAGCCCACGACCTTGCCGGAGCGCTCGGCGCGCCCGAGGTGGTGCTGAGCTGGGCCCAGCGCGATGAGAGCGGTCCGGTGATCCCCAGCCGCTTCGTCCTGCGGGTCGAAGCCATGCTGGGTGACCTGGCCGAGGCCCACCGCGAGCGCAGCGCCGTTGAGCTGGCGCGAGCGATCGATCATGCCAGCCTGCTGCCGCGCTATCCGCAGCCCAAGCCGCAGCCTTCGGCCGAGCAACGCAATGTTGCCTTGTCCGTTACAGCGATCGATCGGCTGCGGGGCGATCCCTACCAGTTCTACGCTCAGGCGATCCTGCGGCTGCGCTCGCTCGACGGGCTGGATGCCGATCCGACCGCAGCGTGGCAGGGGACAGTCGTCCACAACGTGATGGAACGCTGGCACAAGGCCGGGGGCAATGCCGGGGAACTGCTGGCGATTGCTTCGGAAGAACTGGCCGAAATGCAGGCCCACCCGGTCACCCGCAGCCTGTGGTGGCCGCGGCTGGAGCGGGCCCTGCAATGGATTGACGCGCAGATTGCGCGCGACCGCGGGCTGGGCCGCGAAGTTCTGAAAAGCGAAGCCGAAGGCCACTTCACGCTGGCCGGCGTCAAGATCAAGGGCCGCGCCGACCGAATCGATCGCGGTGCCGATGGGCGCTTGATCGTTGTTGATTACAAGACTGGCGCCCCGCCCAAGGGCAAGCAGGTGCAAGAAGGCTTTGCGCTCCAGCTTGGCACGCTGGGGCTGATGGCGGCGGCCGGGGGCTTTGAAGGGATTGCCGGGGTTCCCAACGGCTTCGAATACTGGTCCTTTGGCAAGAGCGAGGACAGTGAAACCGGGTTCGGCTATTGCAATGAACCGATCGCCGAGGGCCGCAAGGCCGGCCTGCCGCGCGACGAGTTCTTGACCAAGACGCAGGAATTCCTGCTCGACGCGATCGACCGCTGGATCAAGGGCGACGAGGCCTTTGTGGCGCGGCTCAACCCCGATCTGCCGGGCTACAACGATTATGACCAGCTGATGCGGCTGGACGAATGGCAGGCGCGCGGGGAGCAGGAGGCATGAGCCGCGTGTTCCCCCTGACGCACGAACAGCGCCCGGCGGTTGAGCCGTCCGAAGTCGTCTGGCTCTCTGCCTCGGCCGGCACGGGCAAGACCCAGGTGCTCTCAGCCCGCGTGCTGCGGCTGCTGCTCGAAGAGGGCGTGCGGCCCGACCAGATCCTGTGCCTGACCTTCACCAAGGCCGGCGCAACCGAAATGGCCGCCCGCATCAACGAGGTGCTGGCGCGCTGGGTGCGGCTTGATGATACCCAGCTGTTCACCGAACTCGAAGCAATCGGCGCGCCCAGCCAGCCAGAGGACCGCGCCCGGGCCCGCAAGCTGTTTGCCGCCGTGCTCGATTGTCCGGGCGGCGGCTTGCGGATCGATACGATCCACGCCTTCGCCCAGTGGCTGCTGGCGGCATTCCCGAACGAGGCAGGCCTGCTCCCCGGCGTCAAGGCAATGGAGGACCGTGACCGCGACCTCTTGCTGCGCGAAGTCCTGGCCGACCTGCTGCTGACGGCCGAACGGACCAACGACGCGACGACGCTCGATGCCCTAGCGCGGCTGTCGGTGCGGATGGGGCCGGACAAGGTCCCCGGCTGGCTGCTGCGCTGTGCCGCCGCACGCGAGGCCTGGGAAGGGACAACTGGCTGGCAGCCGCCAATGAAGGACGGGGTCTACCGCCTGCTCGGCCTGCCGGCCGATGCCGGGCCGGACGATCTGGTCGACCTGTGCAGCGATGGGCTGTTCGATACCGACGCGCTGGAGTGCTGCCTCGCGGCCTATTCCGCCTGGTCGGCCGCGACCGGAACCAAGGTTTCCGCGCTCATCCGTGACTGGCTGGAAAGCGGCCCGTCTGCGCGCCTGGCCACCCTCGATGCCCTGCATAAGGAGCTGTTTGGCAAGGAAGGCCAGATCAAGAACCTCAAGTCGCTGATCAAGCTGGAAAGCGGGATCGAGGATGCTGCCTACGCCGTGTTCGACAGCAGCATGGCGGTGCAGGAGCGGCGCGCCTTGCTTGATCTTGCCGAGTTCCTTGTCCCCGCGCTTGAACTCGGCCGCAAGTTCGCGATTGCCTGGGATGAGGCCAAAGCCCGCGCCGGGTTCATCGATTTTGACGACCAGATCCGCCAGGCTGCGGCTCTGCTGACCCGCAGCGAGCTGTCCGAATGGATCCGCTACAAGCTGGACCGTCAGTTCGATCACATCCTGGTCGACGAGGCGCAGGATACCAACGCTTCGCAATGGCAGATCATTGGCGCGCTGACCGATGAGTTCTTCGCCGGTAAGGGCGCGCGGGATGACAAGCTGCGCACCCTGTTCGTGGTCGGCGATTACAAGCAGGCGATCTTCCGCTTCCAGGGCACCAGCCCGGAAAACTTCGCGCGGGCAAAGGCGCGGGTCGACGACATGATGCGAGATGCCGCCGCCAACCTCGCCGAACAGCGCGGCGGCGGGGCAGGGCGGACCTTGCGCGATCTGGACCTTGGCCAGAGCTTCCGCACGGCCCGTGCGATCCTCGAATTCGTTGACAAGGCCATTGGCGAAGTGGGCCATGAGGGGCTGGGCCTCGCCACGCCGCCCGAACCGCATGTTGGGCAGGAACGGCCCGGGCGAGTCACGCTATGGCGCGTGCTTGGCGGCGAAAGTGCCACCGATGATGAAGGTGAGCCCGCCGACGAAGGGGCCGAAGGCTGGCTATCGCGCGGGGATCGCCAGATGGCGGAGCGGATCGCGCGGCAAGTGCGCGACTGGCTCGATCATGGCTTCCCGCTGGTCAAGGGTGAGGCCGAGGGCAAGGCCCGCCGCGCCACGGCCGGCGACGTGATGGTGCTGGTGCGCAAGCGCAAGGAACTGGCCGGGCTGATCGTAGCGCGGCTCCATGCGGCCGGCGTGCCGGTGGCCGGGGTGGACCGGCTGCGGTTGGCGACCCCGCTGGCGGTGCGCGATCTGATGGCGGCGGTGCGCTTTGCGGTGCAGCCGCATGACGATCTCAACCTGGCCTGCCTGCTGGTCTCGCCACTGATCAGGTGGAGCCAGGACGATCTGCTGCGCTGGGGTTGGCGCAAGGACAAGATCGGGCTTTACGAGCACTTGCGCAATTCTCGCGGCGTGCCCGAAGTGGACCGCACCTGGCACCAGCTGGGCGAACTGCTGCGGATCGCCGATTACGAGCCGCCGCGGGCCTTGTTGCACTGGGTTCTCACCGGCCCGTGGCAAGGGCGCAAGCGGCTGGTCGCGCGGCTGGGGACCGAGGCGAACGATCCGATCGACGAGCTGCTCAATGCCGCCGGCGCCTATGCCGCCAACGAGGTGCCGAGCCTGACCGGCTTCATCCGCTGGTTCGATGCCGGGACCAGCGAACTGAAGCGCGAGGCCGGCAAGCGCCGCGACGAAGTGCGGGTGATGACGGTCCACGGCTCGAAGGGCTTGCAGGCGCCGATCGTGATCCTGGCCGACGCGGCCGATAACCCGGCGCGCAGCCGGGGCAGCCCGGTCGAGCTGGAAGACCCGCACAGCGGCAAGGTGATCCCGCTGCCCAGTCTGCCACAGAGCCAGCAGCTGGGCCGGATTGCCGAGGTGATCGCGGCCAACACCAAGGCCGAGATGGAGGAGCACTGGCGGTTACTGTATGTCGCCATGACCCGTGCCGAGGAGGCGCTGTTTATCGGCGGGGCGCTGACCGCTCGCGAGAAAGCACCGCATGCCGATAGCTGGTATGCGCGGCTGGCCGGGCTGTTTGACGAGGCGGACTGGGTGGAGGACGCGCGCTGGGGCGCCACGGTGACCTATGGCGAAGTGCCCCCCATTCAGGCCCCACCCAAGCCGGGCGACGGTGGTGAACTGCCGTTGCTTCCCGCGTGGCTGGAACGTCCGGTCGCCGCCGAACCGCGCCCGCCGCATCCCCTGGCGCCTTCGTCGCTGGGTGAGGACCTGGCGACTGACCCGCCATTCCCGCCCGGGGCTGGGCAGGCTGCGCTGCGCGGTGTCCTGCTGCACAAGCTGCTTGAGCGACTGCCCGAACTGCCCGTGGCAGAGCGCAAGGCTGCCGCCGAAGCCTGGCTGGCGAAGAATGGCGGCGATTTTGCCGCGCCCGAGCGCGCGGACATGGTCCGCTCGGCGCTCGCCGTCCTGGCCGAACCGGCCTGGGTCGATCTGTTCGCGCCCGGCGCCCTGGCCGAAGTGCCGATTGCGGCAACCGTCGGGGGTCAAGTGGTGGTCGGCACGATCGACCGCATGGTCATCCTGCCTGATCGGATCCGGCTGATCGATTTCAAGACCGCGCGGCGTCCGCCCGAAAGCCTTGATGCCGTGCCGGTCTCGATCCTGCGCCAGATGGCAGCCTATGCCGCCGCGCTTGAGGCGGCCTATCCCGGCCGGAGGATTGAGGCGGCGCTGCTCTACACCCAGGTCCCGCGCCTTATCGCCCTGCCGGATGAGCTGCTGAGTGTTCACAAGCAGGCATTGCTGGCCGCGCAGGAAAGCTTTTGAACCGCAGCGATTGCCGAAGTGCGCACGGCTTCCTAGATTGACGAACAACCCTTCAGGAGATTCCCCATGGCCACCAAAGCCGTTACCGATGCCAGCTTCGCCACCGATGTGCTGGGTTCCGACAAGCCCGTGCTGGTCGATTTCTGGGCCGACTGGTGCGGTCCGTGCAAGATGATCGCCCCGGCACTGGAGGAAATCAGCGAAGAACTGGCTGACCAGGTGACTATCGCCAAGGTCGACATCATGGAGAACACCGACACTGCCGCCCAGTTTGGCGTTCAGTCGATCCCGCTGATGGTGCTGTTCAAGGATGGCAAGCCGGTCGCCCAAAAGCTGGGTGCCGCGCCGAAGAGCCAGCTCAAGGGCTGGCTGGAAAGCGTTCTCTAAAGCGCCACCATCCGCTCTGCCAGCTCGTCCCAGAGGGCCGGGCTGGCTGCGCCGATCAGGCTGGGACGTAGATGTTCGTCCACCCGGTAGGGCTTCCCGTCCGGCCGCGCGACCTTACCGCCTGCTTCGTTGAGCAGCAGTACACCTGCGGCGTGATCCCAGGCCAGGGTGCGCTCGAAGATCGTGATGTCATTCTCGCCCAGCACGATGCGGGGATACTGCTCGGCCGCGCAGCGCGGGATATCGACCAGGGTATAGTGCGGGGCGATGTGCGTCTTCAGCGCCTCGCGCCGGGCCGGATCGGCAAAGACCAGTGAAATCGCGGCAATCGGCGGCGTCTGGCCGCTGGCGCGGGCATTGATCCGTTCACCATCGATCCAGGCGCCCTGACCCTTCTGCGCGGTGCAGAACCGGCCCCGCAGCGGATCGTAGATCCAGCCGCCGATGGTCTCGCCCGCTTCGGCCAGGGCGACCATGATCCCGAACGGGGGCTTGCCGCTGGCGAAATTGTTTGTCCCGTCGATCGGGTCGACGATCCAGCACAGCGCATCGCCAAGCCGCTCCATCAGCGCGGGATTGGCTTCGCAAGCTTCTTCGCCGACGATGGTGGCTTCGGGCAGGACCTTGGCCAAGCCCTCGGCCAGGATCACCTCGGCTTCGCGGTCGGCCACGGTGACGAGTTCGCCGACAGATTTGTCGATCACTTCGTGAGCTTCAAGCTGCTGATAGCGCGGCATGACGGCGCGCTCGGACGCGTCCTTGATCACCGCGAGCACCGCCGCATCGAGGGCAGAACTCATGAGCGGTAATCCGCGTTGATCGAGATGTAGCCGTGAGTCAGATCACAGGTCCAGACCGTGGCGCGGCTGTCGCCCAGGCCCAGGTCGACCTCGATCGAGATGTCCTGGCCCTTGAGGTGCGCGGCGACTGGCGCCTCGTCATAGTCGGCCAGCGGCTGGCCCTCGCGCGCGGCCCAAGTGCCGCCGAAACCGATCGACAGCCGGTCGCGGTCGGCGGGTTCGCCGGCCTTGCCGACAGCCATCACCACGCGGCCCCAGTTGGCGTCCTCGCCGGCGATGGCGGTCTTGACCAGCGGCGAGTTGGCAATGGCGAGGCCAACCTTGCGGGCGCTCTCGTCGCTGACTGCGCCGCTGACGGTTACGGTAATGAACTTCTGCGCGCCTTCGCCATCGCGGACGACCAGGTGGGCCATCTGCCGGCAGACATCCTCCAGCGCGGCGGCGAAGGCATCAGTCCCGGCGCTGTCGAAGCCGGTAAGCGGGGCATTGCCGGCCGCACCGGTCGCAAAGGCCAGCACGGTGTCGCTGGTCGAGGTGTCGCTATCGACCGTGATGCAGGAAAAGGTCCGCTGGTTGGCGGCGGAGAGGAGCTGCTGGAGAAAGCTGGGCTCGACTGCCGCATCGGTGAAGATGTAGCCCAGCATGGTCGCCATGTCGGGCGCGATCATGCCGCTGCCCTTGATAATCGCGCCGAGCGTTACCGTGCGGCCATCGACCACGGCCTTGGCCATGGCGCCCTTGGCGAATGTATCGGTGGTGCCGATCGTCTCGGCGGCGGCCTGCCAGTCGCACGGCTCGGCCACCAGCGCGGCCTCGATCCCGGCCTTGGCCTTGTCCTTGGGCAGCGGTACGCCGATCACGCCGGTCGAGGAAACGAAGATCTGCTCCTGCGGGCAGCCAAGGTGCGCGCTGACCTGAGCCATGATCGCCTCAACTGCCTCGCGCCCGCGATAGCCGGTAAAGGCGTTGGAATTGCCGGCATTGACCACCAGCGCCCGCGCACGCCCCTGGGCCACGTTTTGCCGCCCCAGCTCGACTTCGGACGAGCAGCAGACATTGCGGGTGAAAACCCCGGCCACCGCCGCGCCCTCGGCCAGTTCGACGAATGTCAGGTCGCAGCGGCCCCAATCTTTGTACCCGGCGCGGGCGACGCGCGGGGTGACGCCGGCAATCGCCGGAATGGCGGGGAAGGGGCGGGCGAGGGGCGAAACGGGGTGAGCCATGGCTGGACCCTTATGGCCCAAGGGCGCGGCGGGCAAGGTTGGGGCGGTTTTGCTTGTGCCAGCTCAGCCAGCTGTTATCGTAAACCCATGACACTTCTTGGCATTATTCTCCTCGCCCAGGCCGCTCCCAGCGAGCCTGTCACCATTTCGCCAACACCAGTGCCTGTGCCGCCGCCTGTAATTAGCGTGCCATCACCTATGAGCGAAGGGACCTTCAACCCCCGCGCGCCCAGGCCGATGAGCTATCCCGGGTCGTGGGTGATGACCGCGGATTATCCGACGGACTCATTGCGTGCGAACGAGCAGGGCAGCACCGGTTTCACCGTGACTGTCGACACCCTGGGCCGCGTCAAGGACTGCCGGATCAGCGCGTCCAGCGGCTCATCCCGGCTCGATGAAACGACCTGCCGACTGGTGACTCAGCGAGCCCGCTTCACCCCGGCTACCGACAGCAAGGACAATCCCATCGAAGGGACCTACGCTAACCGGGTCCGCTGGGTCTTGCCTGCGATTACGCCGCCGGAACCGGGCCAGGCAGTCACAACCTATACCGTCCAGGCAAGTGGCGATGTGACCGGCTGCAAGGTGGTTCTGGAAGGGGCTGCCGCCACTTCGATGAATCGCTTGGCGGGCTTCTGCGGCAATACCAAGAAAATGAAGCCTTATCTCGATGCTGACAAAAAGCCGGTCACCCGCAAGGTGACCATGACGACCACCGTCACCGTCGAATAGCGCTTACCCGCCCAGCCGCACCAATGCAGTTGGGGTGGCGGTGGTACGCGGGGTGATCTTCCATTCCAGCCGCTGGCCGGTGGTGCCCGCGACGGGGCCTTCGTCGGTGTTGTTGGCCAGGATCGTGCCGTCAGTCGTCAGCACCAGCGTGCCGTTGAGTTCGGGCAGCTTCATGGCGCCGTCATCCTTGTCGTTTGCACCCAATGCCGCGCCCATTGCCGCAAGCTGGCCCATATTGGCCATCGGGTTGCCCTGGGCCGGTTGGCCAAAGGCCGGGGCATCCATCCGCACGGCGCCATCGGCGCGCTTGTTGAGCACGACGAAGGCATTGGCCATCGGAAAGCGCTCCATCGTCGGGAACTGGAAATCATAATCGAGGTGGCCGCTGATCGCGAAGTCCACCACGAACAGCCCGTCGCCCTTGTAGACGACCGATTTCCACCCGGCCTGGCGGCGCAGACGCTGCACCAGTTCCTCGGCAGCCTGGGGGCTTGAGGGGTCAATTCCGCCCAGCATCACTTTCATCATGTCCGAATCGCGCTTCTTGCGGGCCTCATCAGCCTTGCGGTCTTCCTCCCAGTCGGCCTTCTGCTTGGCGAGTTCGTCCTTCGTGCACTCGCGTTCCTTCATCTCTTCATCGTCGGTGTAGCAGATGACCGCCTTGAAGGGCTCAGTTTCCTTGGCCTTGCTGCCCAGCTCCGCCAGCTTGCTCAGCCCCAGCAGATAGATCTCGCCGTTGTAGGAATAGCTGAAGCGGCCATCCTTGCGCAGGTCGATCGCCGAGGTGAGGTTGCCAGGCGAAACGAAACAACCGCTCAACAGCAGCGTCGCCGCGGCGATGAACGAAGCGGCGAGGCGGCGGGCAGCTGAGGTCATGAGGGCTATTCCTGCGGGCGAACGGTCATCGCATATAGCGCGATCGCTGCGGCATTGGAAACATTGAGACTTTCGACCGCGCCCGACATCGGCAGGCGGGCGATGGCATCGCAGTGCTGCATGATGTTGTGGCGCATGCCTTCGCCTTCGGCGCCCAGCACCAGAGCCACCGGACCGCTGGGGAGCGCCTCGCCCAGGGTGGCCTTGCCTTCGCCGTCCAGGCCGATCCGCCAATAGCCCGCCTCGGCCATTTCCTCGAGCGCGCGGGCCAGGTTTACCACCCGCACCCACGGCACCACTTCCAGCGCGCCCGAGGCCGACTTGGCGAGGGTGCCGGATTCGGGCGGCGAGTGCCGGTCTTGCGTGACGATCGCGGCCGCGTTGAAGGCGGCGGCCGAGCGCATGATCGCGCCGACATTGTGCGGATCGGTGACCTGATCGAGCACGACCAGCGGCCGGGCCGGATCGCCCTGCATCACTTCATCCAGAAACACGTCTTCCAGACCGTCGCATTCCAGCACCAGCCCCTGGTGCGGCGCATCGCGGGCGACCAGGCGCGCCAGATCGGCCGGCTGGGCATATTCCACGTTGAAGTCAGTCGGCAGCTCGCCATCCAAGGAGGCGACGCCTTCGCGGGTCGCCCAGAGCTTGCGGTGGTTGCGATCCGGGTTCTTGAGTGCGGCTTCAACCGCATGGCGGCCCCACAGCCGCACGGCGCCGGCACTGGCCCGGCCCGAACCGCGCCCGCCCTGCATGCGTCCGGCGCGGCCTCGCAGCGCGCGGCTGGGCTTGGTGTCACGATTACGGCTCATGCGGCGAATCCCCTGATCATCGGGTGGTCACTAGGGGATGGTGGTGGCAGGGCTTGTATCGAACCTTCAACACATCGTGTTGAAAAACTATACTGTTCCTAAGATCGCCGCCAGTCACCCCCACATTATCCCCCACACTTTTAAAAGGCCTGAGGGCTGTTTGGCCAAAACATTGCGTCAGAAATGTCATGCTGCGCCAGGTTGTGCGGCCCGACAAGCAGGGACAGGCAATGGCATCCGATGCCAGGCCTGTCACTACTTTTGCTTGCCTCATCCTTCTGTACGAAGGCGGGTGTCCACAGTCCGTGCGAAATCACGCCATCACATCGTTGCGAAAGCTAACCGGATCATCGATCCAGCGGTTAACGGCGGATTCCCGCCAACCCGCACCGTGAACGCTGATCTTCACCTGCGACGGGAAAGTTCCCTCGGCGATCTTGCGATACATGGTGGAGCGGGACAGGCCAGTTCGGGCGAGAACGGTTTTCAGACGGATTATTCTTTCGAGGTTAGACATGGCACTTGCTTCCATTCTTTGACGGTTACTGACACCCCCTCGGACCCAAGAGTTGGCCACGTCGTGGACCGATACAAGAACATTTGCGGCACATGGTGTCTCAGGGTGCAAGCAGCAAACATCGGCAAAGAGAAGCTGTGGGCGGACATTGGAAGGCATGGGACGGCTGTGGATGGTTACTTTCGGCGGTTCATTTCGGGAGGAAATGTCCAGGCCAAGCCATCCGCGCTGTGCATGGACGGAGCGGGCCACCGACATCGGCGCAAGATTGCGCCTCCAGCGACGGTTTTTTGCTCACGAATCGCGCGAGCGAGCAGACCATCCTCTGTGCTCGAGACTGAAGCTGACTTGCCGCACTCTTTCCTTAGCCAATTGCCAACCAACCCCAAGATGGACCTCAGCACAACATCGTTAAACGCTGTTAGGCAGATGTTTACGCCATCCAACTAACCTCCATCCCAAGCGACTTCCGGGTCGGAACGACAGGGTTTGGGGCAGCATGACACCGAGAATACTGATTGCAGACGATGAGCCGCAGCTCCATGCGGCATATCGGGATTGCTTTGCGGTACGAGCCGCTGCCGACGATGACCTGGCGGCGCTGGGGGCCGAACTGTTCGGTGGCGGTAGCGACAATGGAAGTGTTGCAAGCGGTGACAACCCCTTTGCCGACTATCGCTTCGACTATGTCTCACAAGGCGAAGACGCAGTTGCGAGGATCAAGGCGGCGCAAGAAGCCGGTGATCCCTACGCGACCCTGTTCCTCGACATGCGCATGCCGCCGGGTATCGACGGGCTGGAGACGGCACGCCGGGTTCGCGAGTTGGATACTGCGATCAACATCGTGGTGGTAACCGGGTACTCCGACCACAACCCGCAGAAGATCGCCAAGGTTGCCGGGCCGCTCGACAAGCTCTATTACCTGTCCAAGCCGTTCCGCACCGCCGATGTGCAACAGCTGGCCCAGTCGCTTTCTTCCAAATGGCGGCTCGAATCCGATTTGCGCGCTGCCAACCAGCAGCTTGAGCTGACCAATGCAGAGCTGCAGGCCAGCGAAGCGCGGGCCCGGCACATGGCGCTTCACGATCAGCTGACCCAGCTGCCCAACCGCCTCTACATGAACGATTACCTGGAACAGGCGCTGCGCCAGCCGGACCACCGCGTGGCGGTGCTCTATTTCGATCTCGATCACTTCAAGAACGTCAACGACAATCTGGGCCACGCCGCCGGGGACGAGCTGATCCGCCAGATCGGCAAGCGGATGCGCGCGGAACTGCCAGCGAACGCCCTGGTGGCACGCCTGGGCGGCGATGAGTTCGCGATTGCGCTGACCGATGCCGATGAAGCCCAGGCGCTGGCCGTTGCGCAGCGGGTCACCGCGCTATGTACCGGCGAGTTTGAGATCATGGATGCGCGCGCCTATGTCGGATGTTCCGGAGGCGTTGCGCTGAGCGATGGGCGGGCAGTCGGTCTGATCGAATTGCAGCGCCGTGCCGATCTGGCGCTCTATGCCGCCAAACAGGGCGGGCGGGCCAATTGCCGCCTGTTCAACGCCGAGCTCGATGACAGCGCCAAACTGCGCTCGCGGATCGAAGCAGCACTGCGCGATGCTCTGCGCGATGGCGCGCTGACGCTGAACTATCAACCCATGGTCCATCCCGATACCGGACAGCCCTATGGTTATGAAGCGCTGCTGCGCTGGACCGATCCCGATCTTGGCTCGGTCCCGCCATCGATGTTCGTGCCGATTGCCGAGCAATGCGGGCTGGCCCAGCCGCTGGGCGAATGGGTGATCCGCCACGCCATCGCCGAAGCCGCCAAATGGCCCGACGGGGTCATCTCGATCAACGTGTCGACACTGCATTTCCAGACCAACGATCTGATCGACTTTGTCCACCAGGTCGCGGCCCAGCACGCCATGCCGCTCAACCGCGTGCAGTTCGAAATCACCGAAACCGCGATGTTCGCCAATCCGGCGCAGGCGGCAGACATGATCGTCACGCTGCGCCAGGCCGGGATCCGGGTCGCGTTGGATGATTTCGGCACCGGCTATTCCTCGCTGGTCAACCTGCGCGATTTCGAGATTGACTGCATCAAGATCGACAAGTCCTTCGTCGATACACTGGGCCAGGACCGTCAGGCCTCTGCCATCATCACTTCGGTCACCGCGATGGCCCGGCTGATGGGACTAAGGGTGGTGGCCGAAGGGGTCGAATCCGGCAACCAGGTCCACGCACTGCGCGCGATGGGCTGTGACCTGATGCAGGGGTACTACTATGCCAAGGCCATGAAGCCGGAAGATCTGCCCTACACCAATGGCGCGGGCGAAGAAGATTTCGGCGACGGGCAGGCTGGAGTGGCCGCATGATGAGCCTGGCAAAGCAGCGCCTGGTCGGCAAGTTTGCGGCGTTGTTCGGTGCTGCCGGATTGCTCGTGGCAATCCTCAGCTTTGTGACGCTCCAGCAAATTCTTGCACCGACCTTCGATAGTATCGAACAGCAGGTCAACCGCGAGCAAGTTGCGCGCGCGCAAAATGCCCTCCGCGAAATCGACACCGGTCTGCAAACCAAGGTGCTCGATTATGCCGTGTGGGACGATGTGTATAAATATGCCGGCAATCCCACAAAGGCATTCGAGGCTGAGATTTATACTCCGTTGGGTTATGAAAACCTTGGGGTCGATTACATGGCCGTCGTCCGTTTCGATGGCACCGTCGTTTGGTCGCAAGCGGACAACGCCGAAGGCACGGCGTTTCTTCCCAGTGAAACCGCCGCGCTGACGCCATTGATATTGTCGAAGCAGATTCTCGATCCCGCGCGGACTTCCGATCAATATGGTACATATGTCCGCGGATCGCGGGGCGTCTATGCAATCCAGACGAGCTGGATCAAGCGGACTGATGGTTCGGGCCAGCCCTTCGCCTTTCATGTGATCGGGCGACTGCTTGACGAGGAAACTCTGACCAATGCCTTGCAGGTCAAGTCGCAGCTCGGCCTGACCATCGCTTCGCAACTCAAGCAAGACATCCTGCGCAGTTCCGACAAGACCTTTACCGAGGTCGGGCCGGCTGCCATCCGCAACTCGCTGGGCCTGGTCGGCCATGACGGAAATTTACTCGCCACGGTCAGTTTCACGACCCCGCGCACCGTTTCGCAAACCGGCGCTGGCGCGGTCAAGTCAGCCATGGCGGCAATGGGCCTCAGCCTGCTGACCCTGGCGGTGCTGCTGGGGCTGGGTATCAACCGGATCGCGGTGTTGCGCTTGCAGAAACTGCGCAGCCATGTCGCCTCGTTCCGCACTGGCCGACGCGTGATTGACCAGACGTTGCTCGCCAGCAGTGACGAAATCGGCACACTGGCCAAACAGTTTGACCAGCTGGCCGACGAACTCGCCGAAGCCGAGGAACAGCTGCGCCTCAATTCCTATGTCCAGGGCAAGGCCGATTCGGCGGTCGGGCTGCTGCACAACGTCCGCAACGCGCTGGTTCCGCTGCAGACCAAGTACGACAAATGGGAGCAGGAAGACCGCCAGCCCTTGCGCGGGCAACTGGTCCAGGCGCTCGACGAACTGAGCGGAGACGCCTGCCCTGCCGAGCGCCGGGCCGCTCTGGAAACCTTCGCCAGGACTGCATCGCGCAAGCTGGTTGAACTGGGTTACACGCGCAGCGATGAGATCGTCGAAATCAAACACTCGGTCGATCAGATCCTGGCGATTCTGGCCGACTATCATTTCGATTCGAGCGCTAAGCCAACGATTGAAACGGTAGATGTCGAAGCCTTGCTACGGCGCGATGCCGCCAACCTTGAGGTCGCCACCGGCACTCCAGTTTCGCTGATCATGCCCGACAGGATCCCCCCGGTCCTGGCCAATCACATCCACCTCGGCCAGGTCGTCACCAATGTCTTGATCAATGCCGCGGAGGCGATGATGGCAGCCGGAACCGCAAATTGGGTACTCACCGTCGCTTGCTCCGAAGATCCGGTGCGCGGAATGGTCGAGATCGCCATCACCGATAACGGCGAAGGCGCCGGTCCCGAAGCCTTGGCCCTCGCCTTCGAACGCGGCTTCAGCACCCGCAATAACAAATCCAGCGGCATGGGCCTGCACTGGTCGAGCAATACGATGCGGGCGATGGGCGGCGAACTGGTGCTCGAAAGCCCGGGGCTTGGCCAGGGTGCTACCGTGCGCCTGCGCCTGCCGCTTGCCCGCCAAACCGAGACAGCCTTGGCCGCCTGACCGGCGTCAGCCGACACCTTGCTACCAGAGAGACCAAAATGAAACAGACCCTGCTTTCCACCGCCCGCTCCGCGCTGATGCTTTGCAGCGTTTTCGCAGCCGCCCCTGCTCTCGCTCAAACCGATGAGAGCACCGAAGAAGTGCCGGCAATCAGCATCGATGCCTCGGTTGAAGTGGTCAGTGACTATCGCTTTCGCGGGATCAGCCTGTCCGATTTCGATCCGGCGGTGCAGCCCAGCCTGACCGTCACGCACAAGTCCGGCTTCTATGCCAACGTCTGGGGATCGAACATCACCGAATACGCCGGGGCTGACGTCGAAGTCGATCTTACGGTCGGCTGGTCGGGCGATATCGGCAGCGGCGGCACTTCTGCCGATGTCTATGCGATGTATTATGCTTACCCCGGGGGCTCGGACGTGAACTATGCCGAATTCGGCGCAATTCTGAGCCAGTCGATCGGCGAAGCTTCAGTCTCGGCTGAAGTCAGCTATTCACCGGCGCAGCAAGGCACCGGCGATGTCGACAATATCTATCTTGGTCTGTCCGGGGAACTGCCGGTCAAGGACACCCCTCTCACGCTGCGCGGCTCGTTTGGCTACGAAGACGGGGCCTGGGGCACCAACAAGCTCGATTGGATGGTCGGTGCCGAATTCGATCTGGGCAAGGGCTTCGCGGCCGGTATCAACTACGTCGACAGCTATCGCAGCCAGCTGCGCGAAGGCCGCGCCGGGGTTGTTGCAAATCTGCGGTTCGAGTTCTGATGGATTGTAAGGGCCATTCCGCCACGCTGACGAGGCTGATTGGTCCAGCCCGAATGCAATGACAGCGGGCGGTCAAGTTTGACCGTCCGCCTCAAACGCCCGCTTGCCCTTCCGCTTCCACAGCACCAGCGCCTGTTCGCGTTCCTCACCCCGCAGCTTGGCCGCAACGGTGAGAAACGCGCCGTAGAGCGTGGCACGATCATCGTCGGCGAGTTCGACCAGTCCTGCCTTCACGACCAGGCCGCCCAGTTCAATCAGTTGCCGGGTGCGTTCGCGTCGCTTGACCTGCCATTCGCGCATGTCGGTTCGCGCCTTCCGTGCCTCAAGCCGATGCCGCTCCGCCGTCAAGCGGGAGAGTGCCATCCGGCTGGCCTTGAGGTCCATCGCCACGCTTGCGCGCCTTGCTCTGAAAGTAGGCAGCCCCGCGCTTGCGCCACGCCTCCTTCCGTTGGGCTTCGCTGGTTTCCGCAATGACGAGCAGCGCACCGGCCAGCGTTTCCGCGTCGGTCGCATCGGCCCCGGTGGCGATCACCAGTTCGCCGAGTTGCTGCACGCGGCGTTCCTTCAGTTGCTTCGTCTTGTCGGCGAGCGCCTTCAGTTCCGAATCAAAGTCGCGGGGTTTGCGCATCGAAGTTCTCCATTGAGAGGTGATGCGCTGATGATAATATCGATGCTCTCCCAATGCTGTAGAGTCGTCGAGACGGTCTGATACTGAATAGTCCCGAGCAGGATTTTATCATGGGAGGGCGCGCTTATACGTCGTGCCGACGTGGCGCTCATGGCGTAGATGGATTGCCGTCATGGCGATCTTCCACCTCTCCGTCAAAGTCATCAGCCGGTCGAGCGGGCGCAGCGCCGTGGCCGCCGCAGCCTATCGCGGGGCTGAGCGGCTGCACGACGAACGGCTCGACCGCGATCATGATTTCACCAACAAGGACGGCGTCGTCCATTCCGAAGTGCTGCTGCCGGAAGGCGCGCCGGAGGAATTTGCCGACCGCGAAGAGCTCTGGAACGCGGTCGAAGCCGCCGAGAAGCGCAAGGACGCGCAGCTTGCCCGCGAGGTCGAATTCGCCATTCCGCGCGAGCTGACCAGGGAACAGGGCATTCAACTGGCGCGGGAGTTTGCCGAGGCCGAGTTCGTCGAAAAGGGCATGATCGCCGACCTCAATGTCCATTGGGATATTGGCGCAGACGGCCAGCCCAAGCCGCACGCCCATGTCATGCTCACCATGCGCGAAGTGGACGGCGACGGGTTTGGCGCGAAGGTGCGCGACTGGAACAAGGCCGAACTGGTCGAGCAGTGGCGCGAGCGCTGGGCCGAGCATGTCAACCAGCGCCTGGCAGAACTCGACATCGATGCGCGCATCGATCACCGCAGCCTTGAGGCACAGGGCATTGCGCTGGAGCCGCAGGACAAGATCGGCCCCGCCGCTTCGCGAATGGGCGTGCGCGGACTTGAGGCCGAACGGATCGAGGAACACCGCGCTGTAGCGCAGCGTAATGGCGAGCGAATCATCGCCAATCCCGCTGTCGCGCTTGATGCGATCACGCACAGCCAGGCCACCTTCACCAACCGCGACCTTGCCATGTTCGTGCACCGGCACAGCGCCGGAAAAGAGCAGTTCGATTTGGCCATGAGCGCGGTGCGCGGTTCGTCCGACCTGATCGCGCTGGGCAAGGACGGACGCGGCGAAGAGCGGTTCACATCGCGACAGATGATTGAAGCCGAGCAGCGGTTGCAGCGAGCATCGGAATTGATGACGGAGCGCGAGCAGCATCGGGTCGAAGATCGCGGTCGGGAAGGAGCACTGGCGCGCGCGGCGGAGCGAGGGCTGGTGCTATCCGGCGAGCAGCGCGCGGCGTTCGAGCATGTGACCGATGGGCGCGGCCTCAGCGTTGTTGTCGGCTATGCCGGGACCGGCAAAAGCGCGATGCTCGGCGTGGCGCGCGAGGCCTGGGAAAACGCTGGCTATACCGTTCGCGGTGCCGCCCTGTCCGGCATTGCCGCCGAAGGGCTGGAGCATGGTTCCGGCATCGCGTCGCGCACCATCGCCAGCCTTGAACATCAATGGGGCCAGGGCCGCGAATTGCTCACATCGCGCGACGTGCTGGTCATCGACGAGGTAGGCATGGTCGGCACGCGCCAGATGGAGCGCGTGCTGTCCCATGCCGCCGATGCGGGCGCGAAAGTTGTCCTGGTCGGCGACCCGCAACAGCTCCAGGCCATCGAAGCCGGAGCAGCGTTCCGGTCAATCCACGAACGGCACGGTGGCGTCGAAATCAGCGAGGTGCGCCGTCAGCGCGAAGGTTGGCAGCAGGACGCCACGCGGCAGCTTGCCACCGGGCGCACCGGACTTGCCATTCGGGCCTATGGCGAGCGCGATATGGTGCATGCCGCCGCGACAAGGGAGGCCGCACGCGGCGAGCTGATCGAGCTCTGGGATCGTGATCGGCAGGCCAGCCCCGGCGATACGCGCATCATCCTCACCCATACCAATGACGAGGTTCGCGAACTCAATGACGCAGCGCGCGGGCGGCTGCGTGACGCGGGCGAACTGGGCATGGACGTGTCGATCAGCGCGACACGCGGCGAGCGCCAGTTCGCGAGCGGCGACCGCATCATGTTCCTGCGCAATGAGCGGGGTATGGGCGTCAAGAACGGCACCTTGGGTACGGTCGAGCGGATTAGCGCGCAAAGCATGGCCGTGCGCACCGACGATGGCCGCAGCGTAGCTTTCGACACCAAAAACTATGCCCACATCGATCATGGCTATGCCGCCACGATCCACAAGGCGCAGGGCATGACCGTGGATCGTACCCATGTGCTGGCGACGCCGGGCATGGACAGCCACGGTGCCTATGTCGCGATGTCCCGCCACCGTGACGGCCTTGCCCTGCATTATGGCCGTGACGACTTCGCCGATCAGTCGAAACTTGTCCGCACGCTCAGCCGCGAGCGTGGCAAGGACATGGCTAACGACTACAAGCCCGAGCAGCAGTTTGCCGAACGGCGCGGCATCACCTTCCGCGAGCGCATTGTCGAGATTGTCCGGCAATTGCCAGAACGAGCGAAGTCGATCTTCTCTGGCTTCCGTCCGCAGGCCAACCGACTCGAAGCACTGCCGACCGATCAGGCTGGCCTGACCGATCAGCGCCGCGCCGTCGAACGCTATGCCCGCGCCGCCGCCGACATCGGGCAGATGCGCGAACAGGGATTGCCCATCCTGCCACACCAGCGCGACGCGCTGGAGAAGGCCGGAAAGGCGCTCGACGCGATCCGGCCCCATGGCACAGCCGATCTCGCCAGCGCCTTGCAGCGCCAGCCCACGCTCGCCCGTGAGGCCGCCGATGGTCGCAGCCAGGGCGCGATCCGCGCCATGCAGCTTGAAGCCGAAGTCCGCGTCAATCCCGCGCAGCGCGCAGACCGCTTTGTCAGCGACTGGCAGCGGCTTGGGCAGGCGCGCCAGGCCATGCAGCGCGATGGCGACAGCAATGGCGCGCAGAGGCTCACCAATCGCATGACGGACATGGCGAAGAGCCTGGAGCGCGATGCGCAGGTCGAATCCCTGCTGCGCGGTCGCACCCGCGAGCTTGGCATCAAGTCAGAACTCGGTCGCGATCTAGCCCGCGACCTTGCCGCTTCCATCTCGATGGAGCGGAGCCGGTCAATCGGCATGGGCCTGTAGGAGAAGCATAATGGATACCGATGGTAATGACGTGGACCTGACCTTGGACCTTGAGCCGGAACCCGATCCCGACTCGCCCGCCCCGGACGCCACAGGCGATCCCGCCGCCGAGGCGTTTGCCCGTCTTGAAGGGGAACTGGCCCTGATGCGCCGGGCGGTGCAGCACCTCGCCGCCGAACGCGCCGACATTGTCATTCCCGATTACGGTGCGACCCTGACCGACATGGCCAAGCGGATGGGCGCGATCAGCGAGAGCCTGAAAGGTATGGCTGGTCATCCGGCGATGCAGATGACCCCTGACAGCATTGGCAATCGGATTGCAGCGGCAGCCGAGGCAGCGCGGCGCAGCGATCAGGACAGGATCATTCAGGCCCGAAGCGACTTGAACCACGCCGCCCAGGAGATGCGAAGCGTCACGGCCGATGCCCGTACCGCCGCCGAGCAGCGGCAGCAGCTCTACCAGGTGACAGGCGGGGCTTTGCTGGCTGGCATCCTGCTATGGTCCTTCCTTCCCGGCACCATTGCCCGTGCCATGCCCGAAAGCTGGCACTGGCCCGAGCGTATGGCGGCGCGGATCGTGGGCGCACCCTCACGCTGGGATGCAGGCGCGCGGCTGATGCAGAGCGACAGCGCCGAGGCATGGAATGCACTGGTGCAGGCCGCTGACATCCAGCGCGACAATCGCGATGCCATTGACGCTTGCCGGAAGACCGCCGCAACTTCCCAGCAGCCGGTGCGATGCACCGTCAGGATCCAGCCGCGTCGCTAACTGGCATCTCCTCGTTGATGGACTTACCCGAGCAATAACGCCCCCAGGCTTCCATCAATTTCACCCGCGCACCTGGCTGCCCCGGCGTGCCAAGATAGGTTGTCCGGCGATAGGCGGCCTGCACCGCGTCGGGTGTCTTGTGCGCCAGCGCCGCCTCTACCACGGCATCGGCGACGCCCTCGTTCGCGGCCCAGTCGGTAAAGGCGGAGCGAAAGCCGTGAACATGGAACGGTTCGCTCATGTCGCGAAGCACCTTGAGCAGCGTCATGTCTGACATTGGGTTGCCAGCTAAGCCTGGAAAAACAACGTCGGTTCCTTCCAGCCGAAGGGCATCCGCCTTTGCCAGTACCGCCAGAGCGGCCTCTGAAAGCGGCACGATGTGCGCCTTGGCCCTCTTCATGTGATTGGCCGGAATCGTCCACAGACGCCCTTCCAGGTCAAATTCGGGCCAAGTCGCCAGCCGGACCTCTTGCGATCGGGTGCCGGTGAGAATGAGCAGTTCCAGCGCCAGCCGCCCATAGGATGGTTTCCGGCGCAACGCGGTAAGGAAGCCCGGCAAGGCGACATAGGGCATGGCCTTGCGGTTCCCCCGTTCCTTGACCTGCCGGGGCAAGCCGCGCCCGGCCTTCAGGCTCCCGTTGCCCGATGGGGCTTCGCGGGATCGCCATCCCTTAGCATGAGCATAGTCGAGCACAGCGCAAATCCGGTTTCGTACCTGCCGCGCGGTTTCGGGAATCTCCTGCCAGATTGGCGTAAGCACCGTGATGATGTCGGTAGCGGTGATTCCACCGGTTGGCATGTCGCCCAGCTTCGGGAAGGCGTAGTTTTCGAGGCTGGCCAGCCACTGGCGGGCATAGACGGTGCTTTTCCATCCCGCCTCGTTTTCAGTGTGATATTGGCGGGCAGCGATACGAAACGTTACCTTGGCAGCGGCCTCGTCCTTTTTCTCGGCCAGTACGTCGCGCCGCTCAACCTTTACCGCTTTGCGCAGCCCGGCTGCCTTGTCTCGCGCATCCGCGAGCGTCAGCAATTTGGCGCTTCCCAGGCCAACATCCTGCCGCTTGCCATCGCGTTGGAGGCGCAATTGCCAGTAGGCACCGCCCCGCTTGTCCACTTTCAGGATCAACCCGTCGCCGTCCTGATAGGTGCCAGGATTCGCCAGAGCCGCCTTGACCGCCACCGCAGAGAGTTTGCCCATCGCTTTACCCCCACATTTTCCTTCCCCACATCGGGAGATCAAAGTGTGGGGGTAAGCCGATTTACCCCCACATTACCCCCACACTTCGCCTTAGATGCACGGGAACTGCGACGGACGTAGTGGGATGAACTCGGCGATATTACGCCCGGTTTTACAGGATTTCTAGGGATTTCTGTGGGTCTGATGAGAAAGGGCGGTGGTGGACAGGGCTAGATTCGAACTAGCGTACGCTTGCGCGGGCAGATTTACAGTCTGCTGCCTTTAACCACTCGGCCACCTGTCCACACCATTTGCCGGTGCCGGGTTGCCCCGGATTGTGGCCCCCGAAGGGACCGTCCGGCCGAGAGAGCGCGCCTTTGGACAAGGCAGGCCGTGCTGTCAATGGGCCAATCGACTTGTCGTGCGCCTTCGTGGCGGATAGGAAGCCGCGCCATGAGTGAAATCACCCCCGTGATCTCGGCGACCGGCCTCTATACCCCGCCCGAGACAATCACCAACGACGAGCTGGTCGCCAGCTACAACGCCTATGTGGAACTCCACAATGCCCGGCACGCGGCCGAGATCGCTGCGGGTACGGTGGAAGAGCTGCAGCCCAGTTCGGCCGAGTTCATCGAGAAGGCCAGCGGCATCAAGTCACGCCATGTGATGAGCAAGGGGCCGACGCTCGATCCCGAGATCATGGGGCCGCGCTGGCCAGAGCGTTCGAACGACGAGCTCTCGGTCATGGCCGAGATCGGCGTGAAGGCGGCGCTTGATGCGCTGCAATCGATTGGGCGCGACCCCAAGGATGTCGATGCCGTGCTCTGCGCCGCCTCGAACATGCAGCGGCCCTATCCGGCCATGGCGATCGAGATCCAGCAGGCGCTGGGGATCGAGGGCTTTGCCTTTGACATGAATGTCGCCTGCTCCTCGGCCACCTTTGGCATCCAGACCGCGGCCGATTTCATCCGCAGTGGCAATGCCCGTTCGGTTCTGGTGGTGAGCCCGGAGATCTGCACCGGCCACAACAACATGAAGAACCGCGACAGCCATTTCATCTTCGGTGACGTGGCGACCGCCGTGCTGGTCGAGGCCAAGGACATGGCCCCGGCCCAGCACTGGGAGATTGTCGGGACCCGGCTGAAGACCGTGTTCTCCAACAACATCCGCAACAATTTCGGCTTCCTCAACGCCGCCACGCCGGAAACCATCGGCACGCCGGACAAGTTGTTCGTCCAGGAAGGGCGCAAGGTGTTCAAGGAAGTGGTGCCGATGGTCGCCAGCATGATCGTGGAGCACGCCGGGGATCTCGGGATCGATCCTGCTTCGCTGCGGCGGCTGTGGCTGCACCAGGCCAATTCGGGCATGAACCGGCTGATCGCGCAGCGCGTGCTGGGCCATGAAGCCGATGAGGACGAGAGCCCGACGGTACTCGATACCTATGGCAATACCTCGAGCGCGGGCTCGATCATTGCCTTCCATCTTCACAACAGCGATCTGGCAGCGGGCGATACCGCGCTGATCTGTTCCTTCGGCGCAGGCTATTCTGCTGGCACCGTCTTCGTGCGCAAGGTAGCCTGAGCCATGGCCAACGAGATTCTCGACAACCGCGGACGCGGCGAAGCCACCTGGCAGTGGCCGCGCATCCATCCTGAAGCCCACAAGTTTGCGGCGATCGCCGGCATTGCCAGCGCGACCGCCGCCTTCTTCGCCTGGGAAACGCTGGCCTGGCCGCTTGGCTTCCTGGTGCTGGGGATCTGCGCCTTCTTCCGCGATCCGGTCCGCGTCACGCCGCAGGAGGACCGCTTCATCGTTGCCCCGGCCGATGGCCTGGTCACGCTGATCCAGCAGGTTGAGCCGCCGCGCGAGCTGGTGATTGACGATGGCAGCGGTACCAAGGGGCTGGCGCCTGGCCTGGTCACCCGCATTTCGATCTTCATGTCGGTGTTCGATGTCCACATCAACCGCGCCCCGATCGGCGGCACGGTGCGCCGCGTGGTCTATATGCCCGGTAAGTTCATGAACGCCGATCTCGACAAGGCGAGCGAAGAGAATGAGCGCCAGCACATCCTGATCGAGCGTGGCGACGGGGTGGCGATCGGCTTTACCCAGATCGCCGGGCTGGTGGCGCGGCGGATCGTGCCCTTCGTCAAGCCGGGCGACATGCTGGCGGTGGGCCAGCGCGTCGGCCTGATCCGCTTTGGCAGCCGGGTCGATGTCTACCTGCCGGCCGGGACCGAGCCGCGCGTGCTGCTGGGCCAGAAGATCGTGGCTGGCGAAACCGTGTTGGCCGAACTGGGCCAGACGCTGCTGATCGAGGGTGTAAGCCAGTGACCGACCCGACACTGCGCGGGGGGCTGACACTGCGGGCCATGGTGCCCAATGCGATCACTGCCGCCGCGCTGTGCATGGGCCTGACCTCGATCCGCTTCGCCATTACCGGCGAATGGGAGAAGGCGATCCTGGCCGTGGTCGTGGCTGGGGTACTCGACGGGATCGACGGGCGGATCGCCCGCCTGCTCAACGCCCAGTCGCGCTTCGGCGCCGAGCTCGACAGCCTGGCGGACAATGTCTCCTTCGGGGTGGCCCCGGCGCTGATCCTGTTTCTGTGGTCGCTGCAGGACCTGCCACGGCTCGGCTGGTTTGCAGCGCTGGCCTTCGCGATTGGCTGCGCGCTCCGGCTGGCCCGCTTCAATGCCCGGATCGACATGGCGGACGAGCCGCGCAAGGCGGCCGGTTTTCTGACCGGTGTTCCGGCCCCGGTCGGGGCAGGGCTGGCCATGTTGCCGATGTACCTGTGGATTGCGACGGGCCGCGAAGAAGTGCGCGATCCGCTGGTCGTTGGCGGCTGGCTGGTTTTCGTCGGATTCCTGCTGATCTCGGCTGTGCCGACGCTCACCTGGGGGCGCCTGCGCCCGCGTCGCTCGGTTCGGCTGGAACTGCTGGCGCTGTTCGGGCTGGTCGGTGCAGCTTTGCTGACCGAGCCGTGGTGGACGCTGGTCGGGATCTGTGTGGTCTACCTGGCGCTGATGCCGGTGGGGATGGTGATCTATGCCCGGGTCAGGCGGCAGCGCGCAGCGGCGGCTGAACCCGTGACGGATCCGCCTTCGGCCTGATCGGCAGGGCAATCACCCTGCCTTTCGGCTTCGCGCCGTACTCAATGATCTGAAACCGCACTTCGCGCGTTTGCGGGCAGTCGCGCCAGTCCTGGCGGGCGCTAAGCGCTGCCTGTCCGTAACGCTGCCACGAGGCAGCAATCGCGCCCGACGCGAGGGCAAGGACAGTGGCGGCCAGGACCAGAAGCGCGATCATCGGTTCGTTCCTTTGCTTCAGGACGGGTATTGTCCTGTGGACTTCCTGTTGATAACCATGTGGAAGAACAGCGGCTGTTCCTCGATGAGTCGCAATGTTCTCTATTTGTTCCATCCTGTCAAGCGGGTTTTTTGGCGCCTTTGCGTGGGCCCGTGCTTTTGGACTGGATTCTGCGCCATTCAGCCGTTAAGGGCGGCCTCGCTCGATCCGGGGATTCCCTCCGGTGACGGCAAATCCACATGGAAAGCACACATACCGGTTCCGCAGCGGGAGCTCCGCACGGTCCCAGCTTTCCAGAGGCAGTAAACCGGAAAGGAATTACCTATGGCGGCTCCCGTCGTCACCATGCAGCAATTGATCGAGGCCGGCGCCCACTTCGGCCACCAGACCCACCGCTGGAACCCGCGGATGAAGCCGTACATCTTCGGCGCCCGCAACGGCATCCACATCCTTGATCTGTCGCAGACCGTGCCGCTGATGGCCCGCGCGCTCGACTTCGTTTCGGCCACGGTCCAGGCTGGCGGCAAGGTGCTGTTCGTTGGCACCAAGCGCCAGGCGCAGGAACCGATCGCCCAGGCTGCCCGCGCTTCGGGTCAGCACTATGTCAACCACCGCTGGCTGGGCGGCATGCTCACCAACTGGAAGACCATCTCGGGCTCGATCAAGCGCTTCAAGGCGCTGGAAGAGCAGCTGTCGGGTGACACCACCGGCCTGACCAAGAAGGAAGTGCTCCAGCTGACGCGTGAGCGCGACAAGTTCGAACTGTCGCTTGGCGGTATCCGCGACATGGGCGGCATTCCTGACGTGATGTTCGTGATCGATGCCAACAAGGAAGAGCTGGCGATCAAGGAAGCCAACGTGCTGGGTATCCCGGTCGTCGCGATCCTCGATTCGAACGTCTCGCCCGATGGCATCGCCTTCCCGATCCCGGCCAACGATGACGCCAGCCGCGCCATCCGCCTCTACTGCGAAGCCATTGCCGCCGCTGCCACCAAGGGCCGCCGCGAAGGCGTGGTGGATTCGGGCGTCGATGTCGGTGCGCTGGAAGAAGCCCCGGTTGAAGAAGCCGTGGTCGAAGTCGCAGCCGAAGAACAAGCTTCGACCGAAGCCTGAGCCCTGCGCTCAGCTTCAGTCACAAACCTGTAGCGTGCCGGGGCCAATGGTCCCGGCCGCCAGTTCCATTCAAGAAGGACCAGTTCAATGGCTTACACCGCCACTGACGTGAAGAACCTGCGCGAGCGCACCGGCGCCGGCATGATGGATTGCAAGAAGGCAATGGACGAAACCGGCGGCGACATGGAAGCCGCGGTCGATCTGCTGCGCGCCAAGGGCCTCGCGGCCGTCGCCAAGAAGTCCAGCCGCACTGCGGCCGAGGGCCTGGTCGGCGTTGCCGTTGCCGGCACCAAGGGCGTTGCGGTCGAGGTCAACTCGGAAACCGACTTCGTCGCCAAGAACGACCAGTTCCAGGACTTCGTGCGCAAGACCACCGAAGCCGCCCTGGGCCTGGGTTCGGACGATGTCGAAGCGCTCAAGGCAGCGGCCTATCCGGGCGGCGGCACCGTTGCCGATACCCTGACCAACAACGTCGCCACCATCGGTGAGAACCAGCAGGTCCGCCGCATGAAGACCGTTTCGGTCAGCAGCGGTCTGGTCGTGCCCTACATGCACAACGCTGCCGCGCCGATGCTCGGCAAGATCGGCGTGTTGGTTGCGCTGGAATCGGAAGCCGGCGCCGACGTGCTGGAGCCGCTGGGCAAGCAGATCGCCATGCACATCGCCGCGGCCTTCCCGCTGGCGCTGAACGCTGACGACCTTGATCAGGACATGATCGCGCGCGAACGCAAGATCGCCGCCGAAAAGGCTGCGGAAAGCGGCAAGCCCGCCGAAGTGCAGGCCAAGATGGTCGATGGCGCGGTCGCCAAGTTCGCCAAGGACAACGCGCTGCTCAGCCAGCTGTTCGTCATGGACAACAAGACCCCGGTTGCCCAGGTGGTCGAGGCGGCCGGCAAGGCTGCCGGCACCAAGATCGTGCTGAAGGACTATGTTCGCTTCCAGCTCGGCGAAGGCATCGAAAAGGAAGTCAGCGATTTCGCCGCCGAAGTCGCTGCCGCCGCTGGCCTGAACTAAGCTTCTCCCCGGTATTCCGGGGCTGACAAAACAGAGAGGGCTCGCCTTTGGGCGGGCCCTTTTTGCTTGTCCGCAGTTGACGTGAGGGGCGCCTGCGCCCCATCAGCGCTGCAAAGTGAAACAGGGAGAACAGACCATGCAGACCCGCCGCCTGGGCAAATCGGCCATCACCGTTACCGACATCTGCATGGGCACCATGACCTTCGGCAGCCAGACCGACGAGGCCGAGGCGCACCGCATCCTCGATCGTTGCTTCGATTTCGGGATCAACTTCTATGACACCGCCGAGGGTTATCCCGTGCCGCCCGACACCAAGTGGGTGGGGCGGACCGAGGAGATCGTCGGCCGCTGGATGAAAACCAAGCCGCGCGATGCGATCATCATGGCAACCAAGGTTTCAGGACCGAGCCACGTCTGGTTCCGCAGCCCCAAGCGCTCGGGCATGACCGCGCTCGACCGCCGCAATATCATCACCGCGGTGGAAGACAGCCTGCGCAAGCTGCAGACCGACTACATCGATCTCTACCAGACCCACTGGCCCGACCACGACACCTCCTATGACGAGACAATGGAAGTGCTCGACGAACTGGTGCGCGAGGGCAAGGTGCGGGTCACCGGCTGCTCGAACGAGACCTCGTGGGGGCTGATGAAGTCGATCGCCACGGCCGAGCGGCTGGGTACGGTCCGCTATCACACGATCCAGAACAATTTCAGCCTCAACAACCGCCGGTTCGAGGATGAACTGGCGCAGGTCTGCCGCAAGGAAGGGGTCAGCCTGATCCCCTATTCGCCGATCGCCGGCGGGGTGCTGAGCGGCAAGTACCAGGCCGGTGCGCGGCCCGATGGGGCGCGCTTCTCGCGCTATCTCGGCATGGAAGGGCGCCAGCAGGTCATGGCAAAGCGCTTCGTCAACGAGCGCTCGCTCGCCTCGACCGAACGGTTCATGGCGATCGCCGCCGAAGCCGGGATCAGCGCCACGACGCTGGCAGTGGCCTGGTCGAAGCAGCATGACTTCGTTGCCTCAACCATCGTCGGCGTGACCCGTGAGGACCAGCTGGAAGACATCTTCGCCGCCGGTGACCTGATCCTGTCGGACGAAGTGATGAAGGCGATCGACAAGGTTTCGAAGGAAATCCGCTACCCGATGGGGTGAGCCGGGGGCGATTGCCGGGGGCTTGTGCCGCCTCCCGGCTTGGCTTTGCGCGGTCCACGGTATAAGGCCGCGCAAACCCCAGTGAGAGCGATGTCAAACCCCATGTCCCAGCCCCGCTACAAGCGTATCCTCCTGAAACTCTCGGGCGAAGTGCTGATGGGGCAACAGCAGTTCGGGATCGATCCCGAATTCGTGGCCGAGCTGGCCGCCGAAGTGAAAGCTGCCAAGGAATCGGGCCTGGAAATCTGTCTCGTCATCGGTGGCGGCAATATCTTCCGCGGGATGGCCGGGGCGGCCAAGGGCATGGACCGGGCTCAGGCCGATTACATGGGCATGCTGGCGACGGTCATGAACGCGCTCGCCATGCAGAATGCGCTGGAGCAGCTTGGCGTGCCGACCCGCGTCCAGTCGGCAATCGAGATGGACAAGGTCTGCGAGCCGGTGATCCGCCGCCGCGCCGAACGGCATCTTGAAAAGGGCCGGGTGGTGATCTTTGCCGCTGGCGTCGGCGCGCCCTATTTCACCACCGATTCCGGGGCTGCGCTGCGCGCCGCCGAAATGAAGTGCGATGCCTTGCTGAAGGGCACCTCGGTTGACGGGGTCTATGACAGCGATCCCAAGACCAATACCGCAGCCAAGCGTTACGATACAGTCGATTACGACACGGTCCTGGCCGATAACCTGAAGGTTATGGACGCCAGCGCAGTGGCGCTGTGCCGTGACAACAACATTCCCATCGTCGTCTTCTCGATCCGCGAACAGGGCAACCTGGCCAAGGTGCTGGCCGGACAGGGGACGCAGACAATCGTGAAGAAGGGTTAGAACCATGGCCAAATACGACAAGGCCGATCTGGAACGCCGCATGAAGGGCGCCGTGGAATCGCTCCGCAGCGACCTGGGCGGCCTGCGCACCGGCCGCGCCAACACCTCCTTGCTCGATCCGATCACGGTTGAGGTTTACGGCAGCAAGATGCCGCTCAACCAGGTCGCGACCGTCTCGGCGCCCGAGCCGCGGCTGCTCTCGGTTCAGGTCTGGGACAAGGCCAATGTCACCCCGGTTGAAAAGGCGATCCGCTCGGCCGGGCTGGGCCTCAATCCGATCAACGATGGCAACAACATCCGCCTGCCGATCCCCGATCTGACCGAGGATCGCCGCAAGGAACTGGCCAAGCTGGCCCATTCCTATGCCGAGAAGGCCCGTATCGCGATCCGCAACGTGCGCCGCGACGGGATCGACGCGCTGAAGGCTGACGAGAACAAGAAGGAAATCTCGGAGGACGAGCGCAAGCGCGGCGAAACCGAGGTCCAGAAACTGACCGACGAAATGATCAAGGAAGCCGATGCGGTCGCGGCCCAGAAGGAACAGGAAATCCTGGGCAAGTGACGGCCAAGCGCGCCACCCACGGCGCGCGTCACGTCGCCATCATCATGGATGGCAACGGGCGCTGGGCCAAGAAGCGCCATCTGCCGCGCGCCGTCGGGCACCAGCGCGGGGTGGAAGCTGTGCGCACCGTCGTGCGCGCCGCCCGCGAAATGGGGCTCGAGGCGCTGACGCTCTACGCCTTCAGCACCGAGAACTGGCGCCGCCCGGAAGACGAGATTTCGGCGCTGATGGGGCTGCTCAAGCGCTATATCGTCGCCGATATCGATGAATTCGTGGCCAACAATGTGCGGCTGCGGATCATTGGCGATCACACCGCGCTGCCGGGCGATGTCGTCGC
Source organism: Sphingomonadaceae bacterium (assembly GCA_965284665.1). Classification (GTDB taxonomy): domain Bacteria; phylum Pseudomonadota; class Alphaproteobacteria; order Sphingomonadales; family Sphingomonadaceae; genus Novosphingobium. The sequence goes on from OZ260108.1 coordinate 1,600,090, forward strand.
CCTGCTCGATGATGCCCTGGCCCGTACGGCTGACAACGACGGCACCACGCTGGTCATCGCGCTCAATTATGGCGCGCAGGACGAGATTGCCCGCGCCGCGGCCAAGGCCGCCGCCAAGGGGCCGATCACTCCGGCCGCGATCGAGGCGGAGCTGGATACGGCCGGCCTGCCGCCGCTTGACCTGCTGATCCGCACCTCGGGCGAAGTGCGCCTTTCCAACTTCCTGCTGTGGCAGGCGGCCTATGCCGAGATGTGGTTTACCGAGGTGCTCTGGCCCGATTTCACGCCCGACCACCTGCGCGAGGCACTGGCGGAGTTCACCAAACGAGAGCGACGCTATGGCGGACGCTAAGGGCAAGAACGCCGACCTGCCGGTACGGGTCGCCTCGGCCATCGTCGTTGTCGTTATCTCGCTGATCGCGCTGTGGCTCGGCGGCTGGGCCTGGGCCGGGTTCGTGATGATTGTCGCAGGCGGCGTGCTCTACGAATGGCGAGCGCTGGTGCGGGCCATGAATCCTTCGCCGCTACGCGAAACCTTCTGGACACTGGGCGGGATCCTCTATCTTGCCCCCGCAGCGGCCATGCTGATGCTGATGCGCGAGGGGGAGCGCGGCTTTGCCGATGTGCTGACCCTGATCGCGCTGGTCGCCGCGATAGATATCGGCGCCTATTTCACCGGCCGCGCGATTGGCGGACCCAAGATCGCCCCGGCGATCAGTCCGTCCAAGACCTGGGCCGGGCTGCTGGGCGGGATCCTGGGCGCGCTGGCGGTACTCGTACTGTCGGCCAAGCTGAGCGCAGCTACTCCGACCTGGTGGCAGGTGCTGGGTCTGGCCGTGCTGGCGGCCATCGTCGCCCAGGCGGGCGACTTCTTCGAAAGCTGGATGAAGCGCCGGGCGGGCGTAAAGGATTCGGGCAAGCTGATCCCCGGCCATGGCGGGTTGTTCGACCGGGTCGATGGCCTGATCGCCGTCAGCTTTCTGGCCGCCCTGCTGGCGGGCCTGAGCGGGCTGTGATGCGGTCGGTCTCGGTCCTTGGCGCTACCGGTTCGATCGGCGCTTCGACGCTTGACCTGATCCGGCGCCAGCCGGGGCAGTGGCGCGTGGTGGCGTTGACCGCCAATGGCAATGCGGCGGAACTGGCCAGGCTGGCCCGCGAGTTTTCGGCTGAAGTGGCCGTGGTGGCGGATGAGGCAGCCCTCCCGGCTCTGCGCGAGGCCCTTGCAGGCACCAATATCCAGGCGGCAGGTGGCGAGGCGGCGCTGGTCGAAGCGGCCAGCCGCGAGGCCGACATCACCGTGGCCGCGATCGTCGGCTGCGCGGGCCTGGCTCCGACCATGGCGGCGATCGAGCAGGGCCGGGCAGTGGCGCTGGCCAACAAGGAAGCACTGGTAGCGGCCGGCTCGGTGATGACTACTGCCGTTGCCCGCAGCGGTGCAATCCTGTTGCCAACTGACAGTGAGCATAACGCTATTTTTCAATGCCTTGCGGGAAACAGTTACGATCACGTCCGCTCCATCACGCTGACCGCCAGCGGCGGGCCGTTTCGCGACTGGACGCGGGAGCAGCTTCACACCGCCACGCCGGCCCAGGCGGTCAAGCACCCGAACTGGTCGATGGGTGCCAAGATCAGCGTCGATTCCGCCACCATGTTCAACAAGGGGCTGGAACTGATCGAGGCGCACCACCTGTTCCCGGTCGGGCTCGATAAACTGAAGATCATCGTGCACCCGCAGTCGGTGATCCATTCGATGGTTGAATACCGCGATGGCTCAACGCTCGCCCAGCTGGGCCCCAGCGACATGCGCGTGCCGATCGCCTCGTGCCTGGCCTGGCCGCAGCGGATGGAAACGCCGCTCACCCCGCTCGATCTGGCGGCAATCGGTGAATTGACCTTCCGCGCCGCCGATGAGGAGCGTTTTCCCGCCACCCGGATTTGCCGTGCTGCGGCCGAAGCGGGCGGGGCGGCACCGGCAGTGCTCAATGCTGCCAACGAAGTGGCCGTAGCGGCTTTTCTTGACGGCAAGCTTCCATTCACCCGTATTGCGGTAATGGTAGAACAAGTGCTGGCGCGTTATGCCCCCCCATCGCCCGCCTCGCTGGCCGATGTCATGGCCATTGATGCGGAGGCGCGGGCTGAAGCGTGCAGCGTTCTGGAGTTGGTAACACAGTGACCGAATCCCCTTCCGTGCTGATGATGATCGGTGCCTTCCTGCTCGTGCTCGGGCCCCTGGTGGTGCTGCACGAGCTCGGCCACTACCTGGTGGGCCGCGCGTTCAAGGTGAAGGCCGATGTCTTCTCGGTCGGTTTCGGGCGCGAACTGGCTGGCTGGACTGACAAGCGCGGCACGCGCTGGCGGCTCGCGGCCTGGCCGCTGGGCGGCTATGTCCAGTTCGCGGGCGACATGAACGCCACTTCGGTGCCAAACCCAGACGCGGCCCAGGCCACGCCGGAAGAAAAACGCGGTATGTTCCAGTATGCCGCGCTTTGGCAGCGTGCGCTGATCGTGCTGGCCGGGCCGCTGATGAACCTGCTTGTCGCGGTCGGCATCTTCGCCGCTTTCAACATGGCCTATGGCGTGCCCACTGCCGCCCCGGTGATTGGCGAGTTTTCCAAGGGTTCGGTGGCCCAGGCCGCCGGGTTCAAGACGGGTGACCGGATCGTCGCAATCGACGGTTCGCGGGTCGAAAGCTTCATGGACGTGGCTGAAAAGGTCGCGCTCTATCCCGGCCGCACCGTGACTGTCGCGGCAGAGCGCAATGGCGTCAGCTTTACCCAGCCGGTCAAGCTGGCCACCGATGTCCAGGTTGACCGCTTCGGCAACGAGATTCGCCGCGGCCTGCTGGGCATCCGCCCGGCAGCGATGGAGTTCCAGGAGGTCGGGCCGATCAAGGCCGTGACGACCGGCTTCGACCAGTCGATGGGGATCATCCGCACCATGGCCGCCGGCCTGGTCCAGATCGTCACGGGCGAGCGTCCACTCGACGAGCTGGGCGGGCCGATCAAGATCGCCAAGTATTCGGGCGAGCAGTTCTCGCTCGGCTGGCTTTCCTTCGTCTCCTTCGCGGCGCTGATCTCAATTAATTTGGCATTCATTAACCTGCTGCCAATCCCCACGCTCGACGGCGGGCACCTGGCTATGTACGCGGCAGAAGCTGTCCGCCGGAAGCCGCTGGGTGCACGCAGTCAGGAGTGGGCGTTCCGCACCGGCCTTGCATTCATGCTGGCTCTGATGCTGTTCGTCACCTTGAACGACATTGCCTCGCTGTCGATCTTCGGCGGCTAGGCGAAGGGAAGGGTAAAACTGCGGGCAAAACGCCGGAACTTTGCTTGATCGGCGTGGCCGCATCGGGCAAGGGCGGCGAATTGCCAGTAGCGCGCCCGCGCTATCGCCAGGGGTGGGCGAAGGGCGCTCAGCATCTAGACGGGAACAACCGTGCCGAAGAACCGAATTGCCAGCAATCGCCAGTCGTCCCTCCGCATTGCCGCGGCCCTGCTTGGCACAACGATCCTGGGCGGTCTGCCTCAGGCGGCGCTGGCCCAGGATGCAACAGCCGCTCCGGCTGCGCCAACGCCGGCACCGGAAGCGCCCGTAGCGATCCAGTCGATCGCCGTGGTCGGCTCGCAGCGGCTCGAACCCGATACGATCCGGTCTTACATCAAGCTGCGGATCGGCCAGCCCTATACTCAACAAGCGGCTGACCAGGCGCTGAAGGACCTGTTTGCGACCGAACTGTTTTCCGACGTCCAGATCCGCAACGATGGCGGCAACGTGACCATCACGGTCAAGGAAAACCCGGTTATCAACCGCATCATCCTGGAAGGGAACAAGCGGCTGAAGGAGGACAAGATCCTCCCCGAAATCAAGCTCGCTCCGCGCCAGATCTTCACCCGCTCCAAGGTCCGCGCCGACGTGGCCCGCATTATCGAGCTCTACAAGCGCCAGGGCCGCTTCGCCGCTTCGGTCGAACCGAAGATGGTGCTGCTCGACCAGAACCGCGTCGATATCGTCTTCGAAATCCAGGAAGGCCCCAAGTCCAAGGTCCGCAAGATCAACATCATCGGCAACGAGATGTTCGACGATGGCGACCTGAAGGATGAGATGGTCACCAAGGAAACCGGGCTGACCAAGATCTTCAGCTCGGGCACCAGCTATGACCCGGACCGGATGGCCTTCGACCAGCAGAAGCTGCGCCAGTTCTACCTGACCAAGGGCTATGCCGACTTCCGGATCGTTTCGGCCGTGGCCGAACTGACCCCGGACAAGAAGGACTTCATCCTGACCTACGTGGTCGAGGAAGGGCAGCGCTACAAGTTCGGCGACGTGAAGGTCGACAGCCAGCTGCGCGACTTTGACAGCGATCGTCTGGCCGCCCAGCTGCCGATGAAGAAGGGCGACTGGTACGATGCCAAGATGGTGGAAGACACCATCGAGAAGCTCAACGAAACCGCCGGTGCCTTTGGTTATGCCTTTGCCGATGTCCGCCCCAGCTATGATCGCAACAAGGACGATCTCAGCATGGGGATCACCTTCCAGATCGCCGAGGCGCCGCGGGTCTATGTTGAACGGATCGACGTCAACGGCAACACGCTGACCCAGGACAAGGTGATCCGCCGCGAATTCCGCCTGGCCGAAGGCGATGCGTTCAACTCGCTCCAGGTCAAGCGCTCGACCAGCCGGATCAACTCGCTCGGCTATTTCCAGGAAAAGTTCGAGATTGAGCAGAAGCCGGGTTCGGCCCCTGACCGGATCGTGTTGGAAGCCAATGTCGAGGAAAAGCCGACCGGCGAACTCCAGCTCTCGGCCGGCTATTCCAGCCTTGAAAAGCTGATCTTCCAGGGCTCGGTCCAGCAGCGCAATTTCCGCGGGCGCGGCCAGACGATCGGTCTGTCGCTGTCCTATTCGAACTATTCGAAGAGCGCCGAGGTCAGCTTTACCGAACCCTACCTGTTCGATCGCAACGTATCGCTGGGCTTCAACGTCTATCGCCGCGATTACAACAGCTTCAACTACCTGAACAACGATCGCAACACGACCTACAAGCAGGCGACGACCGGCTTCCAGCTGCGCGCCGGTATCCCGCTGACCGAATACATTTCGGCGGTCGGCAGCTACACGTTCAATATCGATGACGTGACGCTCGATCAAAACCAGTTCTTCAGCGACCGCGTCACGCCAGGGGTGCGGGAGTGCGATCCGCTGCTGGCAGGTCGTTACTTGTGCGAAGCCATCGGCAAGCGCACCAGCTCGATCCTCGGCCTCTCGCTGATCTACGATTCGCTCGACAGCCGCATTCGTCCCTCGCGCGGCCGCTCGGCCTCGGTGACGGCCGAGTTTGCCGGTCTTGGCGGTTCGGTCAAATATGGCCGCCTGCGCGGGAACGTTGCCCAGTATTGGCCGATCGGCAAGGGCTGGATCTTCTCGCTGCGTGGTGAAGGTGGTCTGATCAAGTCGTTCGAAACCCGCGGCGCGGGGATCGAGCCGGTCCGGCTGACCGACCGATTCTATCTGGGTGAGCCGGAAATGCGCGGGTTCGACATTCGCGGGGTGGGCCCGCGCGTGCTGCGGAAGTTCTTCATCGACACCAACGGCGATGGGGTGGCGGACAACTTCTCGCCCGATCGCAACAATTGGGGCGATGACGCACTGGGCGGCAAGTACTATTACCTGGGGCATGCCGAGCTTGAAATTCCGCTCGGTTCCGGGGCCCGCGAACTGGGCCTGCGGCCATCGGTGTTCGTCGATGTGGGTGCGGTCTGGGGGCTGCGCCGCCCGAATGTCGAGCCGCTCAACTTCCCTTATTCGATCGTCTGCAACGGTGCCGTGACAACCGGTTCGGCCAGTTCGCAGGCTGCGATCCCGACTCTGCCGGCAACCTGCACGGGCTCGACCGACGCGGTTATTGCCAGCACGCCGTTCCAGGAATTCTTCGTCGGCAACACCAAGAAGCCGCGCGTCTCTGTCGGGATCGGGGTGAACTGGAACTCACCGTTCGGTCCCTTCCGCATCGATTTTGCCAAGGTGCTCGTGAAGAGCGCGGCTGACGATACCAAGAGCTTTACTTTTAACGTAGGAACACAATTCTGATGAAACTGATCCGTAACTCGGCGCTGGTCGCCGCGATCTCGCTTGTCGCGCTTTCGGCCCAGCCGGCGCTGGCCCAGAAGAAGAATGACAAGGAAGCTGCGCCTGCCGCTGCGCCCGCCCCGGCTTCGAACGTTGTGCAGGGTATCGCTGTGGCCAATCTTCAGGCTGCGGTGAGTAACACCGATGCCTTCCGCGTGGCCCAGCAGCAACGCCCGGTAACCTATAAGCCGCAGTACGATCAGGCCCAGGCCCGCGGCAACGCGTTGGAAGCCCAGATCAAGCCGATGATCGATCGCTTCAACGCGGCCCGCCAGGGCACCATGACCCCGGCGTTGCAGACCCAGCTGCAGACCCAGGCCCGCGCGATCCAGGACCTCCAGGAAAAGGGCAAGCAGGAAATCCAGCAGATCCTGCTGCCGGTCGCCTTGTCGGAAGCCTTTGTCAATGAGCAGATCGAGGACAAGCTCGACCAGGCCGTGCAGAAGGCGATGGAAAAGAGCCGCGTCACCCTGCTGCTCCAGCCGGGTGCCGTGCTGGCCCGCGCCAACGCCTATGACCTGACGGACGAGATCGTGGCCGAGCTCAACACCCTGCTGCCGACCGCGCAGCTGGTGCCGCCGCAGGGCTGGGAACCGCGTGAAATCCGCGAAGCCCGCGCCCAGCAGGCTGCGCAGCAGGCTCCGCGTCCGGCCGCCGCTGCCGCACCGGCTCCTGCCGCTCCGGCCAAGCCGGCCGGTCCGCAGCCCGAAGGCCGCTAAGCACATCGCCGGGGGGCAATGATGAGCGAGACCACTGACCAGGCGGGCGCGGCTGACCCCGCGCCCGCAGTCACCTACGATATCCGGCAGATCCTGAATGCCCTGCCGCACCGCTACCCGCTGCTGCTGGTAGACCGGGTCAAGTCGCTGGAAATCGGCGAGCGGATCCACGCGGTCAAGGCGGTCAGCTTCAACGAGCAGTTCTTCCAGGGCCACTTCCCGGGCCGTCCGATCATGCCGGGCGTGCTGCAGATCGAAGCCCTGGCCCAGGCCGCCGCGATCCTGGCGATCGAGACGCTGGAACTGGCCGGTTCGGGCAAGCTGGTTTACTTCATGGCGATCGAGGAAGCGAAGTTCCGCGCGCCGGTTGAGCCGGGCGTGCTGCTCGATCTGGAAGTCGGCTTCGTCCAGAAGCGGGCCCGGGTCTGCAAATTCTGGGGCAAGGCCTCGATCGAAGGCAAGGTGACCTGCGAAGTGCAGTTCACCGCCATGGTCGCGGATCCGCCGGAGGATTCCTGAATAGTCGGACGAGCCGGATGGCTCGTCCGTGCATCACCGGCCCGCTCCCCCGGCCCAGCCACCCGACATGGTACTCTTGGGGTGGCTGGGCCGGGGGAGCGGGCCGGTGATGCAATCCAGCCGGCAGGCTGGACAAGAATCAAAAGCGACGCTAAGCGCCGCGCTTCCTTTTCAGGCCGGTCGGAACCGGCCCTAGCGAAAGACCAAAGCGATGAAGGCCGATATCCATCCCGATTACCACATGATCAAGGTGCAGATGACCGACGGCACCGTGTTCGAAACTCGCTCCACGTGGGGCAAGGAAGGCGACACGCTGACGCTGGAAATCGACCCGACTTCGCACCCGGCCTGGACCGGCGGCACCCGCCAGCTCGATCAGGGCGGCCGCGTTGCCCAGTTCAACAAGCGCTTCGGCGGCCTTACGCTCAAGAAGTAAGGCTGGTTCCAGCGGAACTCGTGAAGGGCGGCCATTGGCCGCCCTTTTTCGTTGCGCGCAAGGCGAGCCTCTCATTTTTGGCGGTTGTCGCACCAAGGGGCGCTGCCACACCTCTCATCCAGAAGCCGGGTCTACGCACTGCGCGAACAAACCGCAGGCCCCGGCCTCGCTCGGACGAGAGGAGAGGGGCATGCGGTACACAAACATTCTTGGCTGGTCGTCGCTCGCGGCGGTCGCTGTATCCCTGGCTGTTCCGGCCCATGCGGCTGAGGCGGCTGATGCAGACAACACTCCCCAGGCGGCTGACAAGGACATCATCATTGTCACGGCCACGCGTCAGGCGGCCGACAAGCAGACAGTTGCCGTCGCGCTTACTGCGCTTACCGCTGAAGATATTCAACTGCTCGCCCCGCGCTCGCTGCTCGATATCCAGGGCTCGGCGCCGAACGTGTTCATCGGTAGCGGCACCGCCGCGCCTGCGCAGAGCGCCATCTTCATCCGCGGGCAGGGCTATGCTGACGTGGAGAAGACCCAGAGCCCGCCGGTCGGCGTGATTCAGGACGGCGTGTTCTTCGGTAACAACACCGGCCAGCTGCTCGACATGTTCAATATCTGCTCTGTGGAGGTCGACCGCGGCCCGCAGGGCATCTTTTACGGCAAGAACACAACCGCGGGTCTGATCAACCTCACCCGCTGCGCGCCCACCCGCGAGCTCGGGGTTAGCCTCGAAGCCGGCTACGGGTCGTTCAACGAGTTCTACGGTCGCGGCGTGGTCAATGCGCCGCTGGGTGACCGGGGCGGCGTGGCCTTCTCTGGCCAGTACCGCAGCATCGACGGAATCCTGAATAACGTCTTCACGAAGCGTCGCGCGGGCGATTCCGAATACCGCGCCTTCAACATCAAGCTGAACTACGACCTGACCGACTGGCTGAATGCGGACCTCAGCTACGACAACATCCACCAGACGGGCGGCGGCACCCCGGTCCAGTTCGGCAACAAGCTGACCGCGAGCATCCTTTCGGGCGGCAATCCGGCGGCGATCTGGCCCAGGTACAATGCCGAAACGGGCAGCCCCGATGGCCTCAAACCGCGCGAGATTGGCAACAACCTGGATGCGGACCGGGACCGCCTGAATACCAACATCGTCAGCCTTGCTCTCAAGGCCAAGACCCCGATCGGCGAACTCGTCTCGCAGACATCCTACATGTCGTCGGCCGATACGGTGAACCAGGACTTTGACGGTACCTGCGTTGGCGCAACGGGCTGCACCAGCGTGGGCAACCCGCTGCTGGCCGCCACCGGCAGCCAGCTCCTCACCAACCGTGACCAGACCTACAAGCAGTTCACGCAGGAAGTCCGGCTGCAGGGCAGCGCCGCCAATGGCCTCGTCGATTACATCGTCGGTGCGTTCTATTACGATCACAAGATCACGCTGCACCAGAACACCAATCGGGCGATCGACCAGTTCTCGGGCGAAGAGGCTCACAGCTGGTCGTTCTTCGGCAATATCGACATCAATCCCACCGACACGATCAAGCTATCGGCCGGGGTGCGCAACATCTCCGAGACCAAGAGCTTCAACACTCGGTATATTCTGCTCGGCACGATCCCGCTGATCCCGCAGATCAACGACAAGCGCAGCTGGGAAAAGCTGATCACCCGCTTCAACGTCCAGTGGCAGGCGACGCCCGACGTATTGCTCTATGCTAACCGTTCCGAAGGCTTCCGCTCAGGCGGCTTCTCGATCCGCGGCACGCTGTCGGAGCGGCAGGCCAGCCAGACCAATTGCGGGGTAGTCGCCGGTTGCCCGAACAACAACTTCCTCTCGTTCCTGCCGGAAACCAACACGACCTATGAAGCCGGCCTCAAGAGCCGGTTCCTCAACCGCGCGGTCACCTTCAACGCGGCTGGCTTCATCAACAACATCGACAACTTCCAGCAGAGCCAGGTTGTCGTGACGCCCGGCTATGGTCCCGGCACGAACACCTATGTGACGAGCTTCCCGAAGGTCCAGATCAAAGGCCTGGAGTTCGAACTTGATCTCGATTTCGGCCGGATGACCGAATCGATGGAGGGCTTCAAGCTCTCGGGCACCCTTGGCATCCAGGATGCCAAGGTGAAGGATGGCCGGATCAACGGCCAGACTTCGGCGATTGGTGCCGGGGCACAGGCCGGCGCGCCGGGCAGCACCGCGAATTTCACCGGCGTGCTGCTGCAACGCGTTCCGAAGAACAACTTCACCCTGCGCGGCAGCTATGTCCGCGATCTCTCGGATGACGCGAAGCTCTCGCTGACCGTCGGCTATTCGTGGATCGACAGCTTCTCGCTCGGCACCTTCGGCACGCTCAACGATATCCAGCCCAGCTACGGCCTGCTCGATGCCTCGGCCACGCTCAACTACAAGGGCTACTTCCTGCGGGTGGCGGGCAAGAACCTGACCGACAAGGCCTATCGTACGCAGTCACTGCCCACAGTGTTTTTCCAGGGCTGGGCAGCCCCGGCGACGGTGACGGTCTCGGTCGGCGCGAAGTTCTGATGATTCGCGCTGCACAGGGCCCGGAAAGCGCCGCGTAATAAAATTACGCGGGCTGTCTTGCGAAGCGATTTTTCGCTTTGCAAGGGGCGGGTCCTGTGCAAGAGGGCGCGCCTCTCCCAATCGCTGCTTGCGGGGCGGGCGGGCGCTGCCTAACAGCGCGCAGTCCGGCGGGCGCCGGGAGATATGGCGATCGTAGCTCAGTTGGTTAGAGCGCCGGTTTGTGGTACCGGAGGTCGTGGGTTCGAACCCCATCGATCGCCCCATTTTCTCCCTTGATCCAGCGCTCCGGACTGCAAGGAGAGCGCGTGTGCCTGCGATCTGGGAAGAGCCCGATTTTGACGATCACGAACTTGTCCAGGTGGTGCGTGATCGCGCCAGCGGGCTGACCGCGATCATTGCGCTGCACTCGACTCATCTTGGCCCCGGTGCGGGCGGGACCCGCTTCTGGCATTATGGCGATCCGGCCATGGCGATGCGCGATGCGCTGCGCCTGTCGCGCGGGATGAGTTACAAGAACGCCATGGCCGGCCTGCCGATGGGCGGGGGCAAGGCTGTGGTCCTGGCCGATCCGGCCGGCACCAAGACGCCCGAATTGCTCGCCGCCTTTGGCAGCGCGATCGATGCGCTGGGCGGGCGTTATGTCACGGCAGAGGACGTCGGCATGAGCGAGGCCGACATGGTCGCTATCGCGGCCAAGACCCGCCATGTCACTGGCCTGCCGCCGCAGGATGCCAGCCAGGCCGGCGGCGATCCGGGGCCATTCACGGCGCGCGGGATATTCTATGGCATCAAGGCGGCTGTCGCCCACAAGCTGGGCACTGACAGCCTGGCCGGCGTCCACGTCGCGATCCAGGGCACCGGCAGCGTTGGCGGCGGCGTGGCCCGTCTGCTCGCTGGCGAAGGCGCGAAACTGACGCTGGCTGACGTCAATGCCGACCGTGCCAAGACGCTGGCCGCCGAGCTGGGCGGCGCGGCGGTTGCGGCTGAGGCCATCATGGATAGCGAGTGTGACGTCTTCAGCCCCAATGCCCTAGGTGCGGTCCTGGACGATGCCGGGATTGCCCGGCTGCGCGCGCCGATCGTTGCGGGCGGGGCAAACAACCAGCTTGCCCGGCCCGAACACGGCCAGGTCCTGGCCGCGCGCGGGATCCTTTATGCGCCGGACTATGTCATCAACGCCGGCGGGATCATCGCCGTCGCGCTGGAATACCTGGCGCGCGAGCATGGCCAGCCGAGCTCGCTGGAGGAAGTGCACCGCCGGCTCGAGGAAATACCCGGCCGCCTGACCGCGATCTGGGACGAGAGCAAGGCCAGCGGCCGCTCGGCCGACCAGGTGGCAGACAGCATGGCGCAGCGCCTCATCGGACGCTAGGTCGGGCTTGTAGGCCAGGTGGCGGGGGCCGCGCTGCCCGCGCCATTCCCCTAAGCACCACTTGCCCGAATCCCCGCGCCCTGCCAAAGGGCGCTCACCTTTTTTTGGGCCTTCGCCACGCATGCACGGCTTTGCCAATCCTGCCCGCTTCCTGCGCCTTGCGCGCTGGTTGACGCCGTTGCTGCTGGTCACCGGACTGGTCCTTACCGGCATTATGCTTGCCTGGGCGCTGCTGGCAGCGCCGGCCGAGCGGTTGCAGGGAGACTCTGCGAAAATACTGTTTGTGCACGTGCCCGCCGCCTGGCTGGGGATGGGCGGCTGGACCGCACTGGCGATCGCCAGCCTGACCGAGCTGGTCTGGCGCCACCCGCTGGCCGCGATCGGCGCGCGGGCGATTGCGCTGCCGGGGGCCTTCTTTGCTGCGTTGTGCCTGGCGACGGGTTCGCTCTGGGGCCGTCCGGCCTGGGGCACCTGGTGGGTGTGGGACGGGCGGCTGACCTCGATGCTGGTGCTGCTGTTCCTATATCTTGCCTATATCGCCCTGGCACAAGCGGCAGACCGCGATAGCCAGGGCTCGGGGCAGAGCCGCATTCCCGCAATTTTCGGGCTGGTCGGCGCGATCAACATCCCGATCATCCACTATTCGGTGCTGTGGTGGAATTCGCTGCACCAGCCGCCCAGCATTGCCGTGGGGAAATCGGCGATGGCGCCGGTGTTCCTCTATGGCCTGCTCGCTGCGACACTGGGCTTCTCGCTGATCTTCGGCGGAGTGGTTCTGGCGCGGATGCGGGCGATTCTGGCCAATGCCCAGGCCGATGCCCGCCTGCGCCGTAAAGCGATGGAACTTGAAGATGCGTGAGGGCCTTGATCACTGGCCGTTTATCGCCGCCTCGTTTGCCCTGGGGATCGGCGGCACGCTCGCCCTGGTCGCGCAGTCGTGGCTGGCCATGCGCCGCGCGGAAGCGCGCCGTGACAAGAGTCGCGGCCGATGAAAGCCAAGCATCAACGGCTGGTCCTGGCCCTGATCGCGGTCGTTGCGCTGGTCGGCGCGGGCATGCTCGCCGCCTGGGCGCTGCGCAGCCAGGCCTCGTTCTTCTATCTGCCGGCCGACTATGCCGCCAATCCGCCCGAGGCCGGCCGCGCTGTGCGGCTTGGCGGCATGGTGGAGAAGGGCTCGATCAAGACCGCTGCCGATGGCGTGACAATCTCCTTCGTGATCCACGATGACAAGGCGCGCGTGCCGGTCACCTTCCGGGGGATCGTGCCGGATCTTTTCGTCGAAGGATCGGGCGCAGTGGCTGAAGGCCGCCGCCAGCCGGATGGCACCTTCCGCGCCGACAATGTCCTTGCCAAGCATGACGAGAACTACGTGCCGCGGGAAATGAAGGACATGACCACCGAACAGGCCCGCAAGGCCATCGCGGAAACACAATGATCGCCGAATTTGGCCTTGCTGCCCTGTGGCTTGCTGCGGCGCTTGCCGCGCTCCAGCTCGCCGCCGGTGCTCTGGCGCTGACATCGCGCGGTGCCGGGCTGGCGGGGATTGTCCGCCCCGTGGCGATGGTCCAGGGCGTGCTGGTGGCGCTGTCCTTTGGCGCACTGGTCCTGCTGTTCGCCCAGACCGACCTTTCGGTAGAGCTGGTGGCGGCCAATTCCCACTCGATGAAGCCGATGATCTACAAGATCACTGGCACCTGGGGTAACCACGAAGGCTCGATGCTGCTGTGGGTCATGGTCATGGGCCTGTCGGGCTGCTTCGTCGCGGCGGTGGAGCGGCGCCTGCCCGAGCCGACCATGCTGGCGACGCTGGCCGGCCAGGCCTTTGTCAGCCTGGGGTTCTATGCCTTCCTTCTCCTGTCCTCCAATCCCTTCACCCGGCTGAGCTCGCCGGCGCTCGAAGGGGCGGGGCTCAACCCGCTTTTGCAGGACCCCGGCCTCGCCTTTCACCCGCCGCCGCTTTACATCGGCTATGTCGGCCTCTCGGTCGCCTTCAGCTTTGCGATCGGCGCGCTGATCACGCGTGAAGTTGGCCCGGCCTTTGCCCGCGCGATGCGGCCGTGGGTACTCGGGGCCTGGATCTTCCTGACGCTGGGCATCGTCGCCGGGTCATATTGGGCCTATTATGAACTCGGCTGGGGCGGCTGGTGGTTCTGGGATCCGGTGGAGAACGCCAGCCTGATGCCGTGGCTGGCGGCAACGGCGCTGCTCCATTCGGTTTCGGTCCTGGCCGCACGCAATGCGCTGCGCGCCTGGACGGTGATGCTGGGGGTGGTCGCCTTCTCGATGTCGATGGTCGGCACCTTTCTGGTCCGCTCCGGCATCCTGACCTCGGTCCACGCCTTCGCGGTCGATCCGGAGCGCGGCAGCTTCATCCTCGGCCTGCTGGCGCTCAACATCGGCGGGGCGCTGGTGCTGTTCGGCCTGCGCGCCTCAAGCGTGACCGAAGGTGAGCGTTTCCACGCGACCAGCCGCGAAAGTGCGCTGGTGTTCAACAACGTCATGCTCAGCGCGATCCTGGGAATCGTCCTGGTTGGCACACTGTATCCGTTGCTGGCCGAAGCGCTGGGCGCCAAGGTTTCGGTCGGTCCGCCCTATTTCAACCCGGTCAGCGCGATTTTTGCCGTGCCGATGCTGCTGGTCCTGGCGGTCGGGCCGCTGCTGCGCTGGCGGCGTGACAGTCTGGCACGGATCAAGTGGCAGATTGCCATTCCGGCCGTGCTGCTGGTGGGCACGCTGATCTGGGCTGCCAGCCAGTCGATCGGCGTGCTGCCGGCGCTCGGCCTGGCGCTCTCGGCCGCGCTCGCCGTGGCCAGTCTGCTGCCGCTGCGCGGGCGCAAGCTGCGCCAGATCAAGCTGCCGCTGTGGGGCATGGTGACGTCCCACTTCGGCATCGCGGTCGCGCTGCTTGGCATGGCGAGCGATGCGGCCTTTACCACCGAGCGGCTGGTCGCCGCGCGTCCGGGTGACGTGGTCGAAGTTGGACCCTGGCAGGTCCAGCTCCAACGAATCGAGCCGGTCGCCGGACCGAACTGGACCGCGCTGCGCGGCGATCTGGCGGTCAGCTACAAGGGCGGTCCGATTTCCGAGCTGCATCCGGCCGCACGGACATTCTGGTCTCCGCCGAACGAGACCAATGAGGCTGCGCTCAAGACCCGCTGGAATGGTCAACTCTATGCCGTGCTGGGCCAGCAGGCCGATGGCGGCCGCTGGCAGCTGCGGCTGTGGTGGAAGCCCTTCGTGCCGATGATCTGGTACGGCGGCATCCTGATCGCGTTGGGCGGCCTGCTGGCGCTGTTTGGCCGGCTGTCGAGCGATCTGCGGCGGCTCGTGGCGCGCGACAAGATCGCCTATCGCCGCTCGAGGCAGGGCCGATGAGCGAGACCAAACCTGCGTCGCGCTGGTCGCTGTGGCTGCCGCTGGCAATCTTTCTGGGCTTTACCGGCCTGGTCATGGTTGGCCTCTACCGCCCGGCCGACCGCGAGGTGGCGAGTGCCATGATCGGCAAACCCTTGCCCGAATTCGCACTGCGCGCCGCCGTTCCAGATCGGCCGGGCCTGACCCGTGCCGATCTGGCCGACGGCAAGCCGCGGCTGCTCAACATCTTTGCCTCGTGGTGTGTCCCCTGCGCGGTCGAAGCGCCGCAGCTCGCCGCGCTCAAGGAGCAGGGGATCGAGATCGCCGGCGTGGCGATCCGCGACCGGCCCGAGGATGTGGCCAATTTCCTTGCCCGCCACGGCAATCCCTTTACCCGCATCGGGGCTGATGACCGTTCGATCGTCCAGCTCGGGATCGGCTCCTCGGGCGTGCCGGAAACCTTCGTAATCGATGGCAAGGGCACGATCCGCTATCAACACATCGGCGAGATCCGGCCCGAGCATATCGCGCTGCTGCGTGAAAAGCTGAAGGAGGCGGGGCAATGATCCGCCGCCTGCTGGCCGTCTTCGCGCTGGTCTTTGCGCTGCCGCTTGCCGCGCAGGATGCCGTCCCGCCGGCACCCTATGCCAATGTCCAGCTGGCCGATCCGGCGCAGGAGGCCAAGGCCCATGCGCTGATGCTGACCCTGCGCTGCCTCAAGTGCCAGAGCCAGTCGATCGCCGATTCCGATGCGCCGATGGCCGGCGACATGCGCAGCCTGGTGCGGGAGCGGATCGCGGCTGGTGAAGAGCCTGAGGCGGTGCGTGCCTGGCTGGTCGAGCGTTATGGCGATTACGTCAGCTACCAGCCGCGCGTGACCGAGCTGACCTGGCCGCTCTTTGCCATTCCGCTGCTGCTGTTGTTGGGCGTCGGCCTGGTCCTGCGGAAGCGCCTGCGCCGGGGAGGCGATGCATGACTGCTGGCTTTACCTGGGCCCTCGTTATCCTCACGGCGCTTGCAGCCTTTGCCGTGGCAGTGCTGCTGCGCGCGCCGCGCAAGGGCTGGGAAGCGATCGGCGCGGCCTTGCTGGTCGGGATTGCCGGCTATTCCTTCCAGGCCTCACCCAGCCAGCCCGGTGCGCCCAAGGAAGGGGCCGAGCAGGCCGCCAAGAGCGGCGCCGCCCTGGTCGAGGCGCGTCAGCAACTGGCCCAGGCCCAGGCCAGCGGGCAGGGCCTCAACCGCTGGATGGTGATCGGCGATGCGCTGGCCCGCAACGGCCAGTATGGCGAAGCCGCCGGGGTGATCCTGGGCGCGGTCGAGCAGGATCCGAAGAACGCCGATGCCTGGCTGGCGCTGGCCAATGCCCTGACCAGCCATGCCGAGGGTAACCTGACCCCGGCCGCATCCTATGCCTATGGCCGCGCGGCTCAGGCCGATCCGATGCATCCGGGGCCGCCATTCTTCCTGGGTCTGGCCCTCGCGCAATCGGGCAAGCTGGTCGAAGCACGCGGGCTCTGGGCAGAGCTGCTGGCCCGCAGCCCGGCCGATGCCCCCTGGCGCGGCGATCTGGCCGAGCGCCTGCAGCGGCTCGACGCCTTCATTGCCATGCAGGCCGCAGCGGAAGCGGGCCAGCAGCCGGCACAGCAACCGGCACAGGGCGGGACAGTCCAGTAAGCCGCGTTGCCGGGGCCGCAACACACTGCTAATCGCTGAAACCTTGCGGCAGGGGGCGGGTCGAGTCTCGCCGGATATGGGACGCATAGATGACTGATACCGCCAAGACCGACAGCGGAGTTGCCGCCGCTCAGTTCGCTCACGAGCATGGCCACGGCCATAGCCATGCCCAAGGCGGGCTGGGCAAGCTGGCGCTGGGGGCAATCGGGGTCGTCTTTGGCGATATCGGTACCAGTCCGCTCTACGCCTTCCGTGAAACCTTTGCCTCGCATCACGGCGTGCCGGGAATTCAAGTCGATCCGGTCCATATCCACGGCGTGCTCAGCCTGGTGTTCTGGTCGATGATGATCGTGGTGACGTTCAAATACGTCCTCACCATCATGAAGGCCGACAACAAGGGTGAGGGCGGCAGCCTGGCACTGCTGGCGCTGATCAACCGCAAGTCGGAAAACCGCAAGTGGACCGGGCCCTTCATCCTGCTGGGCGTCTTCGCAACCGCGCTGTTCTACGGCGATTCGATGATCACCCCGGCGATGTCGGTGCTCTCCGCGACCGAGGGTCTGCAATACGTGCATCCCGGGTTCGAAGCCTGGATCGTGCCGATTGCCGTCGCGATCCTGTTCGGCCTGTTTGCAATCCAGTCACGCGGGACAGAGCGGGTCGGCAAGCTGTTTGGCCCGATCATGCTGGTCTATTTCGCCACCCTGGCAACTCTGGGCATGATGCACCTGACCAAGATGCCGGGGATTGTGCTGGAAACGATCAATCCCCTGAATGCGATCAATTTCTTCATCACCGATGGTTTCCGCGCCTTCGTGGCGATGGGCTCGGTCGTACTGGCAGTGACCGGAGCCGAGGCGCTCTATGCCGACATGGGCCACTTCGGGCGCAAGCCGATCGGGGTGAGCTGGCTGGTCTTCGTCCTGCCCGCGCTGATGCTGAATTACATGGGGCAGGGGGCGATGGTCCTTTCGCAGACGCCCGAACAGGCCGCACTGCTGATCAAGGATCCGTTCTTCCTGATGATCCCGGACGAGGTGCGTCTGCCGGTCATCGGCCTGGCGCTCCTGGCCACGATCATTGCCAGCCAGGCGGTGATCTCCGGCGCATTCAGCCTGACGCAGCAGGCGGTCCAGCTGGGCTTCATGCCGCGCATGCAGATCAAGCACACCAGCGCCGCTGCTGCGGGGCAGATTTATATCCCGGTGATCAACTGGGGTCTGATGATCGCGGTGATCTTCCTGGTGCTGTTCTTCCGCTCCTCCAGTAACCTCGCGGCGGCCTATGGCATCGCGGTGACGGGGGCGATGTTCATCGACACGATCCTGCTCGCCGCCGTGCTGGTCAGCCTGTGGCGCTGGCCGCTGTGGAAGGCCGCGCCGCTGGTCGCCGTCTTTATTACGGTCGACATGGCCTATCTTGGTGCCAACCTGCTCAAGGTGCCTTCGGGCGGCTGGGTGCCGCTGGTGATCGGCCTGGCGATCTTCACCCTGCTGACCTCGTGGTCGCGCGGCCGGGCGCTGATGCGCGCCTCGATGGCCGAAGGGGCGATCCCGATGGAGGTCTTCGCCAAGAGCGCCCATTCCAGCGCCACGCGCGTGCCCGGCACGGCGATCTTCATGGCCTCGGCCGCTTCGGGTGTGCCCTCGGCGCTGCTCCACAATATCAAGCACAACAAGGTGCTGCATGAGCGGGTGGTGATCCTGACCGTCGCGATCCAGGACGTGCCCTTTGTCGATGAGAGTGAGCGGTGCAGCGTCAAGGACCTCGGCCAGGGCTTCTACCGCATGTCACTGCGCTACGGCTTCCTTGAGGAGACCGACGTGCCGGCCGCGCTCAAGCGGGCCGATATCTGTGGCGGCCCGTTCGAGATGATGAAGACCAGCTTCTTCCTCTCGCGCCAGACGCTGCTGCCCTCGGCCAAACCCGGCATGGCGCTGTGGCGCGAAAAGCTGTTTGCCTGGATGCTGCGCAATGCCGCCAGCGCGATGGAATTCTTCCGCCTGCCGACAAACCGGGTGGTAGAGCTGGGCAGCCAGGTAGAAATTTAGGTCATAGCGCTATTTGGCCCATAGCGGCCTGCAAACGGCACCTTCGCCCGCTTCCGGTGCTCACGTACTCAAAAGTACTCTGCGCGCCGGGTCATGCGAAGGCACCGTTTTCGGCTCGCTCTGAACCAAATCCCGCTATGACTCGGTTGCGCTGAAATCAATTCCGCAGCCGCTCGATCGCCTGGGCCAGCGCGACGTAGAGCTTGCCCATGTCGCTGCTCAGCAGGGTGACGCCCAGGGCATGGCCGTCGCGGGTTGAGAGCAGCTGGCGCAGCATCGCCTCGAAATCGTGGATGTAGCGGCTGACGTGCTCGCGGAAGCCGACCTCGTCCTGGAACAGGCGCGAAATGGCCTTGCTCTCCGCCGGTTCCAGCAGCTTCACCGCGCGGCGGGTGAAGACCCCGCGATCGCCCTTGAGGTAGGCTGACCAGGCCGTGTCCGAAACATCGGCGTCCATCGCCCGGGCAATGTCGATTGCGTTCGAATTGAGCGCTTCGGTAATCAGCGCAACGCGGCGGGCGAAATCATTGTCGACCTGCTCTTCGGCGCGCTGGCGGGTTTGGGCCACGCGGCGTTCGAGATTGCCGGCCAGTTCGTTGACCTTGGCCAGCTGGTCGCGCAGCTGGATCGCGGCCTCGCGGCTGACGCCCGAGGCGCGCGCGGCGGCGGCTTCAAGCTGATCGGCCACTTCGACAGTCCGGGCGCGCACTGCCGCGTCGATCGCCGCGCCGCTCTGCTCGGCCAGCCGCTCGGCCAGGGTCTTGACGGCTGCTGCGCTGTTGCTCTCAAGCTCACCGACAGTGTCGCGAACCGAGGCCGCCAGCGTCTCGATCGCGCTCTTCAGCTCGGCCTGGGCCTGTTCGGCCAGGGCCAGGCTCTCGCCGCGTGTGGCAGATAGGGTCTGCTGGATTCCGGCGAGGGCGGCCGCTTGCCCCTCGGTCTTGCTGGCGATCACGGCGAGCAGCTCATCGCTGCGTTCGATCTGGGTCAGCAGGCCGGTGCCGCGCGTTTCGGCCTCACCGGCCACATCGCGCAGCGCTGCGGTGCGGGCCTCGAGTTCGGCGAGCTTGGCTTCGCCAACGCTCATCGCTGCAGGCAGGTCGCTCGAGGCATGAGTCACGCTGGCCTGGATAAGTTCGAGCAGGCGGACCGAGTTGTCGGTGAGGTCCAGCACGGTCTTGTCGGTTCCGACCAGGGCCTCGCGGCTGGCGGCAAGCCGTTCGGCGAGTGTCGCCAGACTGTCTGCCAGCTGGTTCTGCGCCGTGCTGCCTTGTGCTGCGGCTTCGCCGATCCGGGTGCCGAAATCGTCGAGCTGGGTGGCGATCTCGGCAGTATAGGCCAGCATCTGCTGGGCCCGCTGTTCCTGTTCAGCCCGGCGCTGGGCGAGCACCAAGTCGAGTGCCTCCATCTGCGCTTGAAGCGTTTCACCGAACTGCTCATGCCGCTCGGCCAGGTCGCTGCGGCGGCGTTCCAGTTCCTCGGCGAAATTGCGATCGCGCTCGGCCAGGCGCAGGTCGACATCCTCAGCTTCCTTGGCCAGTTCGGCCAGACGGTGCCGCGCGGATTCAAGCGCGCGCTCATCAATCTCGCTGACCTGGCCGATTGCGTTGCGCAGGTCGTCCACCAACCTTGTCGTGGCATTCTGCCAGGCTTCGAGCGCGCCGGCCTCGGCCTCGCGCAGCGAGCGCCCAATCGCGGTCCCCTCGTCGCGCACGGCGGTCAGGCGCGCGCGCAGCGAAACCAGGCTGGCTTCCTCGGCCGCATCAAGCAGCGCCCGGGCTTCGGAAAGCTCACTGGCCAGGGCGTTGGCGCGGGTGCGGATGCCAGCCAGGGCTGCCACTTCGTGCGCGTCGAGTTCACCCCGGAAGGCCTCCCCGCGCTCGGCCAGGGCGGCAAAGCGAGCTCCGGCAACGGTATCGAGCTGCTCGGTCTGCTTGGTGAATTCGGCGATGGCCGCGTCGATCCGGTCAGTCAGCGCGGCAACCTGGCGTTCGCTGGCCTGGCCGAACTGGTTGAGCCGGTTGAAGCCGGAAATCAGGTCTTCGATCTGCGAATGGGCCGTGCGGCCGGCTGCAGCGATCGTATTGGTGACATCCTTGGCCGAGCTGGCGATGACGGGCAGCTGGCCGCGCAGCTTTTCCATGTTCTCGAGCGCGGCAGCGCTGACAGTGCCGAGCGTTTCCACGCGTGTGCCATTGTCCGCGACCAGCGAGGCGAGCTGGCTGGCGTGCTGCGCAAGCCTTTCGGTAGCGACGCGGCCGAGCGATTCCAGATCGCGCGACTGGGCGGCGATAAATTCCCGCGCTAGGCTCAGTTCGCTGTTCACGGTCGTCAGCCGGGCTTCGAGTGCCGCAGATTCGCGCGCCAGCAGCTGGGCGGTATCGCCAAAGCGGCTCGCCTCGCGGCGGCTGTTGCGCATGACCAGCAGCCAGGCCACCGCCACCAGCAGGACCGGCACCGACCAGTCGCTAAGCCAGGTTGCCCACTGCTGGACGGTACCGCCGGCCAGCAATTCGGCCTGATGGGCCAGGAAAAACAGTGCGCTCCAGCCGATTACCGCCAGGACAGCAAAGGTGGCGGCCATGATCGGCAGCCAGGCGCGGCGCGGGGCGGGGGTATAGTCTTCCTCAGCCGCAGGGGCTTCGGCCCAGGCCTCTTCAAGCGTCAGCGGCGCTTCGGCGCTGGTGCTGGATTGCGCTTCGCCGGTGGCGCCTTCCGGCGCGCCGGCGTCGATCGCCACGATGCGTGATCCCCTGGTCATGGTTAATGACATACCACGACCGCCCCCTCAATAAACCCCACTTTAACCCTTTGGCATCATAGGGTCTGTCCATGGCCTATGAAGTCGGAGCTCTTGACGCTACTCTGTCCGCCGCCGCTGGCGAGGATGCTGCGCTGTTTGCGGAGCTGCGGACGGCCTTTATCGAGAGCCTGGCGCGGCAGGTGGACCTGTTGGGCCGCGCTCGCTGTGATGGCAACTGGCAAATAACTGCCATGCGGATCAAGGGTTTGGCCGCCAGCTTTCATGCCGATGCGTTGATGGATCTGGCCGAGGAAGCGCTGGAAGCGGCGCCCGGCGATCCGATTGCCGTGCGCAAGATTCGCGGCTTCCTGGACGAATACGCCGCCTGACCTGCCGCTGCATGGTTGTGCGAGGTGGATTGAGCCGGTAGTCTGCCGGTTCTTCCCTCACGCCAACAACCGCGGAGGCCGCCCTTGCGGGTCGCACTCATTTCCATGCTTGAAACCGGAACCGCCCCGCGCGGTGCCTTGCGCGTGGGCGGGGTATCGGTGGCGCAGGAGCAGCTGGTGCTGGTGCTGGCGCTGGGGTGCGAGCGGATTTTCTGCCTGGCCAGCCGGATGTCGCCGGATATCGCGGCGCTACAGCACGAGGCCGAGCGTGCCGGGGTGCGGTTTCAGCTGATCCCGGGGCCACGCGGGCTGCTCGGCCAGGTAACTGCCACCGATGAAGTGATTGCCTTGACCGACGGCCTGTTCGCTTCGGTTTCGGATGCCATCGCCTTGCTGGAACCGGGGCCGGCCGTGCTGGTCCAACCGGCCGAGAGCGGGGTTGAGGCCGGGTTCGAACGGATCGACCCAAGCCTGGCCAGCGGGGGAGCGCTACGTGTTCCAGGCCGACTGGTCGAACGGCTGGCTGACCTGCCACACGATTGCGATGCCTTTTCGGCGCTGCTGCGGATTGCCCTTCAGGCTGGTGTGGCCCAGCGGCCGCTGCCACCGGCGGGGCAGGGTGACGGGTTCTGGACCCTGCTGGCCAGCGAAGAGCAGGCCCATGCGCTGGAGCCGCTGTGGATCCGCCGCCGGATCCGCCATGTCCGCCCGTTCAATCCGACACGCGGCCTCGCGCGGCTGCTGGTGCGCAGCTTTGGTCCGGCGCTGCTCCATGCCGGCAGCGGATCGCGCTTTGTCTTCGGGGCGGCGACGGTCCTGCTGGTGCTGGCCTTTGGCATCGGCTGGCTGGGCTGGCCTGGCGCTGCGCTGGGCGTGGTCGGTCTGGCCTGGCTGCTGGGCGAGGCAACCGTGGTCCTGCAGCGGATCGAGGCGGATCGCATTGTCCCGCCCGGGCGCCGGTTCAGCCTGCACGGCCTGTTTGAATGGGCTGTCGATGTCCTGCTGGTGGCGCTGATTGCCTGGGCCATTCCAGCCGGGCCCTGGCTGGGGCTGATCGAGCGGCTGTTTCCGCCGGTTATGTTGCTGGCCTTGCTACGAATTGTCCCTCGGGTCTTGCGGCAGGGGTGGACAGCCTGGCTGCAGGACCGGGCCCTCCTGGCGATCCTGGTCGGTCTGGGCCTGCTGGCCGGGCTTGGCGCGCCATTGATCTACGGGTTGGCGGCCCTGCTGGCCGCCTGTGGAATCCTGTGGCCGCAGGGGCCTGCACGGCTAACGCCGTCTTAACCAGATCTGCGCTAGGTCCTGCCTGATGAGCGAGATGTTTGCACCGGCACGGCCCGAACCCACCGTCGAAGACGTGCTGCGCGATGAACTGGCGCAGGGCGATGCCGTGATTGGCACGATCGCGCCGATCCTTCGGCACCTGCTGGCCAATGATGACCAGTCGCTGTTCAACGACGAAGTCGTCGCACGCGTGCGCGGGATGGTCGATCATCTTGCGCGCCAGGTGCTTGATGCGGTTGAGGATGCGCAGGGGGCCGGGGCGCGCCACGATCATGATCCGGCTGCCGTCGATCAGATCATCGCCACGCTGGTTGAGCGCGCCGCGCTGCTGACCCATATCCATGCCCAGGCGCTAGAGTTCCAGCTAGGCGAGCGGCTGCAGGCCCGCATCGCGCTCGATCCGGTGCTTTCGCCGCTGCTCCAGGCACTGGTCGCCTCGCCCGATAGCACCACGGCTGCCAGCGCGATGGCCCTGCTCGCCGCGCAGGCTCGTTACGTTCAGGCCCAGCGGCGGATGCAGCTGCCGGTTGGGGAGCTGCCGGCCGATCTGTTCCATGCCATCTTGCAGACAGTTCGCGGGCTCGAGGCCGAACCAGAAGTTCTGGCCCAGGCCGAGATGGCGATCCGCACCGGTTATGACGAGGGTCGCAGCCGGCTTGGTCTGATGGCACGCCTGGTCATGAGCATGGGCGGCGGGGCGACCGCCGCGCTTGATGTCAGCCATGCCGGGGTCGGCCTGTTCCTGACCGCGCTTTCGCTCGGTGCCGGGCAGGACCGCGACCTGACCGCACTGGCTGCACATGAGGGTCAGCTTGCCCGCCTGGCGCTGGCGCTCCGCGCCGCCGGGGTGCGGCCTGAAAATGTTGAAGAGCAGTTCCTGGCAATCCACCCCGATGTCAGCCTGCCCGAAGGGTTCGACACGCTGGGGGCCGATCGCGCTGCCGCGCTGCTTGCCCGCTCCTTTGCCGGGGCGGGCCGCTGAGCGGTGGAGCCAGGCGGCGCCTATCTGGCCCGCGCCACGTGCGACGGGGACGATGTTCTGACATCGGCTGACGAGCTGCTGGCTACGCTGCAGCACCGCTGCGGCGGTGATGTTCCCGGACCACTGGCCATCCCTGCGCTGCGCGATCTGGTCCAGCGCGCCCGTGGGCTTGGGCTGAAGTTGGCCCGGCGAATGGACGCCAGCGACGGGCAGGATGCCATTTCCGCCTGGGTCGAGGTTGAGCCTGATCCCGCTTCCGGTGCCTGCCGGATCGGCGTGGCCAACTGGCAGGCCAGTCCGCTGCCGGCCGAAGATCTGAACGAAACCGCGGCTCGCCGCGTTGCCATCGATCGAACCGTGGCGGAACTGGTGGCTGTGCTTGATGCCGCCCAGGCCATCATTGCAGTCAACGCCGAGGCACCTGACCTGGATGAAGTGACCGCGGCCATGCAAGCCGGGGTTGGACGCCCCTGGACCGATTTCATCACGGTCGAAGGCAGCGCGCACCGCCAGCCGGTGCATTGGCGCCTGCTCGACGGGGCCGGGGTCAAAGTGCCCGGTTCAAGCCGCAAGTGGCGCGCCACCCTGGTGCCCAAGACCGGCGTCGCCGGTGAGATTCACGGCTTTGAGTTGTGCCTGACGTCGGAAACGGTTCTGCCTGAACCTGTTGCCGCGCCGCGACCGGTGCCGGGCGAAAACCGCATGCCCAGCAATGAGCCGGGCCCGGTCGGGCGCGATATCGCCCCGGTGCTGCGCCAGCCGATCTCGCGGATCATCGCCAATGCCGAGACGATCCGGACCCGTCTTGCCGGACCGCTGGCCGAGGAATATGCCGCCTACGCCGCCGATATCGCGGCGGCCGGCCAGCACCTGCTCTCGCTGGTCGAGGACCTCGCCGACCTTGAAGTGGTCGAGTCAGAGGATTTCAATACTGCCCCCGATCGTATCGACCTGGCCGATGTTGCCCGCCGCGCCGCCGGGATACTGGCCGTGCGCGCGCAGGAACGCGGTATCACGATCGATGCTCCCAAGGCGGGTGAGCATCTTCCCGCCATTGCCGAATTTCGGCGGGTCTTGCAGATCCTGCTCAACCTGGTGGGCAATGCGATCCGCTATTCGCCCGACAATTCGCAGGTCTGGATCCGGCTCGAAGACGCCGGCGGCCGCGCGCGGCTGATCGTCGCCGACCAGGGGCCGGGCCTTTCGGCCGAGCAACAGGCTAAGGTATTCGAAAAGTTCGAGCGGCTGGGCCGCAGCGGCGAAGACGGCGGGTCGGGCCTGGGCCTCTACATCTCGCGCCGGCTCGCCCGCGCAATGGGCGGCGATCTGACAGTGGAAAGCGCCCCGGGCCAGGGTGCGCGCTTTATCCTCGACGTGCCGGCCGATCTCCTAGCGCTACGCCCGACGACCGCGCAACAGCCTGAATCTGACTGCGCCGAGTAACGCCGGCCAGCCTGAGGCTGGCGCGGCGATCGGATCGGCTGTGCTCAGCGCTTGCTCAGCTGCTGTTTAACGGCTGCTCAGCGGCACGTAATCGCGCTGCGTCGGGCCGGTGTAGAGCTGGCGCGGACGCCCGATCTTCTGGCCGGGATCGCTGATCATTTCGTTCCACTGCGCCACCCAGCCGACAGTACGGGCCAGGGCGAACAGCGCGGTGAACATGGTGGTCGGGAAGCCGATCGCCGAAAGAATGATCCCCGAGTAGAAGTCCACGTTCGGGAACAGCTTCTTCTCGATGAAGTAGGGGTCGCTCAGCGCGATTTCTTCCAGGCGCAGCGCGGTTTCGAAGAGCGGATCGGTGACCTTCAGCGCATCGAACACTTCGCGCACGGTCTTCTGCATCACCGTCGCGCGCGGGTCATAGTTCTTGTAGACGCGGTGGCCGAAGCCCATCAGGCGGAACGGATCGTTCTTGTCCTTGGCGCGCTCGATGTAGTGCGGGATCTTGTCGGGCGTGCCGATTTCCTTGAGCATGTTGAGCGCGGCTTCGTTCGCGCCGCCATGCGCCGGCCCCCACAGACAGGCGATCCCCGCCGCGATGCAGGCAAACGGATTGGCGCCCGACGAACCGGCCAGACGCACGGTGCTGGTCGAGGCGTTCTGCTCGTGGTCGGCATGGAGGATGAAGATCCGGTCCATCGCGCGTTCGACCGCCGGGATCACTTCATATTCCTCGGCCGGGACGCCAAAGGTCATCTTCAGGAAGTTGCCGGTGTAGGACAGGTTGTTGTCCGGATAGATGAACGGCTGGCCGACTGAATACTTGTAAGCCATGGCCGCGATTGTCGGCATCTTGGCGATCAGGCGATGGCTGGCAATCTTGCGCTGCATCGGATCGGCAATGTCGGTGCTGTCGTGGTAGAAGGCCGACAGCGCACCGACCACGCCGCACATGATCGCCATCGGGTGGGCATCACGGCGGAAGCCGCGGTAGAAGGTGGCAAGCTGCTCATGCAGCATGGTGTGGCGGGTGATCGTGCGGCTGAAATCGCTCAGTTCGGCCTGGCTCGGCAGTTCGCCGTTCAGCAGCAGGTAGCTGACTTCCATGAAGCTGGAATGTTCGGCCAGCTGGCCGATCGGGTAACCGCGGTGCAGCAGCACGCCTTCATCGCCATCGATATAGGTCAGGGCAGATTCGCAGCTGGCCGTGCTGGTAAAGCCCGGGTCAAAGGTGAACATGCCAGTCTGGGCATAGAGCTTGCGAATATCGATCACGTCCGGACCGACGCTGCCCGACAGCACCGGGTAATCGAAATCCTGGCCGTTCGCGTTCAGTTTAACCTGGTTGCCCACCATCTTGCTCCTTCAATCCTGCGCCGCACCGGCCGGAACCGCCTGAGCGGCAATCCGCGCCAGACTTTCGTCCCGACCAAGCAGAACCAATACGTCAAATATACCCGGGGAGGTTGTCTGGCCCGTTAGCGCGGCCCTAAGGGGTTGCGCAAGCTTTCCGAGACCGAGGCCCATCTCCTCCGCCATTGCCTTCAAACTGGCCTCGAGACTTTCGAGAGTCCAGTCGTTTTGCGCCGCGATGCGGGCGTTTACCTGCCCCAGCAGGGCGCGCGCATCGTCGGTCAGCAGCGCGGCGGCCTTGTCCTCGATCGCCAGCGGGCGCTGGGCGAAGAGGAAGGCGGCATTGGCGGCCAGCTCGTTAAGGTCCTTTGCCCGCACTTTCAGCACCGGCATGGCCCGCGCCAGCAAGGTCTCATCGACCGCGCCGGTCATCCGCGGGGCAACCAGCGCGGCCAGGCGCGCGTCGTCAGCCTCGCGCAGGTAATGCCCGTTGAGGTTGAGCAGCTTGGCCAGGTCAAAGCGCGATGGGCTCTTGCCGACATGGGCAATGTCGAACCATTCAACCGCTTGATCGCGGCTGATGATTTCCTCGTCACCGTGACCCCAGCCGAGCCGCAGCAGGTAATTGAACATCGCCTCGGGCAGCACGCCCAGCTCGTCGCGATAGGCATCGACCCCCAACGCGCCGTGCCGCTTCGAGAGCTTGGCGCCATCATGCCCGTGAATCAGCGGCACGTGGGCATAGACCGGCTCGGGCCAGTCCATGTGGCGGATGATGGCCAGCTGGCGGAAGGCATTGTTGAGGTGGTCGTCGCCGCGGATCACATGAGTCACGCCCATGTCGTGATCGTCTACCACCACGGCCAGCATATAGGTCGGCGTGCCGTCTGAGCGGAGCAGGACGAAATCGTCGAGTTCGGCATTGCTCACAGCAACGCGGCCCTGGACCTGGTCCTCGATGACCGTTTCGCCTTCACGCGGAGCCTTGATGCGGACCACGAAAGGTTTGTCAGCCGGGGCGCTGGCCGGGTCGGCATCGCGCCATTCGCTGTCGATCCGGAATGTCCGGCGTTCGGCCTGGGCAGCCTCGCGCCGGGCGGCCAGCTCTTCCTGGGTCAGGTAGCAGCGATAGGCGTGACCGGCCGCGAGCAGCTGATGCGCGACTTCGGCGTGCCGATCGGAGCGGGCAAACTGGAAGGTGGCGGGTTCATCGCCGGCGAGGCCGAGCCATTCAAGGCCATCGAAGATCGCGGCAATCGCCGGTTCGGTCGAGCGGGCGCGGTCGGTATCCTCGATCCGCAGAAGGTAGGTGCCGCCGTGATGGCGGGCATAGAGCCAGTTGAACAGCGCAGTGCGCGCGCCGCCGATGTGCAGATAGCCGGTAGGCGAGGGGGCAAAGCGGGTAACGACCGGGCGGCCGTCCTTGTTTCCGCTGCTTGCTCCGCTACTTGCCATTACCTGATCCATCCTGTCTTGTCCGGGTATGGCCCGCGACGCCTTGCCCGATGTGCCGTTTGAAAGCGCCCCCGATGGGGACGCTGCAATGCAGCATGGCCCTTGGCGCAAGCGCGTGGACTTGGCAAGCGGACTTCGCGGGATCGAGAGCTTTCTGGCCCGGGCCGGTTTTGCCCGGGCGCCTTGGCTGGTGGCGGGCTTTGCCGCCGGAATCGGGGCCTGGTTCGCGTTGCCGGCGCCGGGGTGGTGGGCGGCGCTGATGCTGGCCTGCGCCAGCGTGGCGACTGCGGCCTTGCTGGTGCTGCGCGAAGGTGGAGCATTCCCCTTCCTGCGTCAGGCACTGGCTGCATTGGCCTTGGCCCTGGCGCTCGGCTGCGGGCACGTCTGGGTGAAGTCCGCGCTGGTGGGCGCCCCGCCGATTGCCCGGCCGCAGGCGGCGGAACTGACGGGTACCGTGCTATCGCGCCAGGAACAGCCAGCGGAAGGGCGCGTCCGGCTGCTGCTGGCGACGCGCGATCCGGAGAGCGGCCGCGCGATCAAGGCGCGGCTCAACGTGCCTTTGAAGCTTGATCGGCCGGAGCTGCGGCAGGGCGCTCAGGTGCGGCTGCGAGCGCGGCTGGTGCCGCCAGCGCCGCCGATGTTGCCGGGGGGCTATGACTTTGCCCGGGCGGCCTGGTTTCAGGGCATTGCCGCGACCGGCGCGGCGCTGGGAGAGGTGCAGGTGCTGCGGGCCGCGCCGCCAGGGGGCGGGCTGGAGGATGTGCAGCGGGCGCTCTCGGCCCATGTTCGCGCGCAATTGCCCGGCTCGGCCGGAGCCATCGCCGCCGCCTATGCCAGCGGTGATCGCGGCGCGATTGCGGAGGCGGACGAGGAGGCGATGCGCAATTCCGGCCTGGCGCACCTGCTATCGATCAGCGGGCTGCACGTCAGCGCGGTGATCGCGGCGATCTATGTCGTGATCATGAAGCTGGGGGCACTTTTGCCGTGGCTGGCGCTGCGGGTGCGTTTGCCGCTGGCGGCGGCGGCGGGCGGGGCGCTGGCCGGGATCGGCTATACGTTGCTGACCGGGGCCGAGGTGCCGACGGTGCGGTCCTGCATCGCCGCGCTGCTGGTGCTGATCGCGCTGGCCTTGGGGCGCGAGGCGCTGTCGCTCCGGATGGTCGCAGTGGCGGCCTTCATGGTCCTGCTGTTCTGGCCCGAGGCACTGGTCGGGCCGAGCTTTCAGATGAGCTTTGCCGCGGTGATCGCGATCGTGGCCCTGAGCGGCACGGCGCCGGTCCGAGGCTTCCTCGCGCCGCGCGAAGAGAGCTGGCTGGCGCGGGGCCTGCGCAACCTGGCCATGCTGCTGCTGACCGGCGTGGTGATCGAGCTGGCGCTGATGCCGATCGGGCTGTTCCACTTCCACCAGTCGGGCGTCTACGGCGCGCTGGCCAATGTCGTGGCGATCCCCTTGACGACCTTTGTCTCGATGCCGCTGATTGCCCTGGCATTGCTGCTGGATACCTTCGGGCTGGGCGCGCCGGTCTGGTGGCTGGCGGGCAAGTCGCTCGATGCCCTGCTGGCGCTGGCGCACTTTACGGCCAGCCAGCCCGGCGCAGTATCGACCATGCCGGCGATGGGGCGCGGGGCCTTCCTGCTGTTCGTTGCCGGCGGGCTGTGGCTGGCCCTGTGGAACGGACGCGTGCGGCTGTGGGGTCTGGTCCCGGCCGGGATCGGGGCCTTGTCGCTGGCGACACTGACGCCGCCCGATCTGCTAGTGTCCGGTGATGGGCGGCATGTCGGGCTGACGGGAGAGCTGCCCGGCGAACTGCTGGTCCTGCGCGAAGGGCGCGAAGGCTATGCCCGCGATACCTTGCTCGAACTGGCCGGGATGAGCGGCACGCCGCGCAGCCTTGATCAATGGCCTGGCGCGCGCTGCAATGCCGATCTCTGCGTGGTCCAGTTACGACGCGGCGGGCGGGACTGGCAGGTGCTGATGACCCGCACCCGCGACCGGCTGCCCGAGCGCGAGCTGGCGGCGGCTTGCGAGCGGGTCGATCTGGTGATCTCGGACCGCTGGTTGCCACGCTCCTGCCGGCCCAGGTGGCTCAAGGCCGACCGACGCTTTCTGGAGCGGAGCGGGGGCCTAGCGATCGATCTGGCCGATCGCAGCGTGGTCAGCGTGGCCGACAGCCAGGGTGACCATGGTTGGTGGGTGGGGCCGGTACCATTCCGGCCCCGGCCCACCCAATCCATTCAGTGATAGCGGCGCAGCAGACCCGCCAGCTTGCCCTGAACCATGACTTCGCCCGGGCGGTAGATCTGCGGTTCGTATGCGGCATTGGCCGGATCGAGCCGGATCATGCCGTTGTCGCGGTGGAGGTACTTGAGCGTCGCTTCCTCACCGCGCACCAGTGCCACAACGATCTCGCCATCGCGGGCCGTGTCGGTCTTGCGGATCAGCGCGTAATCACCGTCGAAGATGCCCGCTTCGATCATCGAATCCCCGGACACTTCGAGCGCATAGTGCTCACCTGCGCCGAGCAGGGCGGCTGGGACCGGTAGCATGGCGCTGGTTTCCATCGCCTCGATCGGCACGCCGGCAGCAATGCGGCCGTGGAGCGGGATCTCGATCACGTCATTGGCGGGAGCAGGCCGGGCTTCTGGCGGGCGGATCACGGCGGCTGCGGCCGCATTGGAATTGGCTGCGCGCGGCGCCTTCGTCACCACGTCTTCGGGCTGCTTGAGCACTTCCAGCGCGCGGGCCCGGTTGGGCAGGCGGCGAATGAAGCCGCGTTCCTCCAGCGCCGAGATCAGGCGGTGCACGCCCGACTTCGACTTGAGGTCCAGCGCCTCCTTCATTTCCTCAAACGAAGGGGAGACCCCGGTCTCTTCAAGTTTTACCTGGATGAACCGGATCAGTTCATGCTGCTTGCGCGTCAGCATCGCCAAAAACCTCCCATTCGCGGCCGGGCGGACACCAGTGTTCCCGTGCCGTTCAGTGAACGAATGTGGAACAGGTAAGCAACATTGAAGCGCCAGTCAAGCAATTCCGCCATTTTCGAGCGGATAGATGGGAACAAGCGTTCCACCGGGCAGAACCGGGCTGTTGGCAGCCCGATCGATCAGGCAATTGCTGCCGGCCAGCGCCGCCAGGGCGCCACTATCCTGGCCGAGGGCAGGAGTTACCTCGCCCCCGGCGAGGACGCCGCGCAGGAACTCGCGCCGTTCGCCGCCGGCCGCAAGGTCTTCCGCCAGGCACGTCGTCTCGCGCCGGGGTAGCGGATCGGCTGCGCCCGACAGGCGGCGCAGCAGCGGCAGCAGGAACAGCCAGGCCGTGACAAAGCTGGAGACCGGATTGCCGGGCAGACCCAGCACCAGCTGCCGCCCGCGCCGTGCCACCAGCAGCGGCTTGCCCGGCTTAATCGCGACCTTCCAGAAATCGAGCTCCGCGCCCCAGGCCTGCAGCGCCGGGATCAAGAGGTCGTGGTCGCCGACCGAAGCGCCGCCGCTGGTGACGATCACGTCAGCCTGGGCCGAATCTTCCAATGCCGCGATCAGGGCCTCCAGCCGATCCGGCACCGGGCCGCGCCGGGTGACTTCGCAGGGATGGCTGGCGACCAGCGCGGCCAGCATGGCACCGTTGCTGGCCGGTACCTGATGCGGGGCGCAGTCAGCCGGGTCGGGTGCGAGTTCGTCGCCGCTGTCGATGATCGTGATGCGCGGAATGCGGTGTACGGCGACGTGGCGATGGCCGGCCGAGAGCGCGAGGGCGACATGGGCCGGGCTGATGCGCGTGCCCAGTTCGGCCAGCACCTTGCCCTCTGAAAAGTCCGAACCGGCGCGGCGGATATGCTTGCCGGGCTTGCCAGGGTCATCGCCGGTCAGAGTCAGGTGGTCGTCCGCGCGGCTGACATCTTCCTGCACCACAACCGCGCCCGCACCGTCCGGGATTACCGCCCCGGTCGATATTCGCACGGCCTGTCCCGGCTCGACAAACCCGGAATAGGGATGCCCCGCCGCGCTTTCCCCGATCACTTGCCAGGGACCGGCGAGGTCATTGCCGGCCACGGCATAGCCGTCCATTGCCGACATGTCGCAGGCTGGCTGGGTGCGCGCGGCGACCAACGGTTCGGCCAACCAGCGACCCAGCGCCGAAGGCGGATCGACGCGCTCAAGCGGCAGCGGCTCGACGAGATCGAGCAGGCGCGCCTGGGCTTCCTCCAGCGGCAGGGGTGCAGCCATCAGCTTCTCGCCTTCCAGTCGCCCGACTTGCCACCGCGCTTCTCCAGCAGCCGCACGCCGCCAATCACCATGCGCTTGTCGAGCGCCTTGGCCATGTCGTAGATTGTCAGGAGTGCCACAGAAGCTGCTGTAAGGGCTTCCATTTCCACCCCGGTCTGGCCAGACAGCCGGGCTAGGGCGGTAACCCGCAAACCGTCGGCATCGAACTCGAAATCGACCGCCACCTTGGACAGCATCAGCGGATGACACAGCGGGATCAGCTCGCTGGTTTTCTTGGCCGCCATGATCCCGGCAATGCGCGCGGTGGCGAGCACATCGCCTTTCTTCACCGCACCTTCGCGGATCGCCGCCAGCGCCTCGGCCGACATGGTGATGCGCCCTTCGGCTATTGCTTCGCGTTCGGTCGCCGGCTTGGCCGATAGATCGACCATGGCGGCATTACCCGCTGCATCGAGGTGAGTGAGCTTGGTCATGGCTGCAGTCTTGTCAGAAAGCGCCGATCAGGACCAGCCTATCCAAATAGGAGAGAGCGCGTGGCTTCCTCTACATCCGGTTGGCGCATCAGGCTTTCGCCAACCAGGAACGTGCGGACGCCGCTCGCGGCCATCCGCGCGCAATCGGCATGGCTGCCGATCCCGCTTTCGCAGACCAGCAGGACATCCGCCGGGACCATCGCTGCCAGTCGCTCGGTCGTGGCGAGATCGACTTCGAAGGTCTTGAGGTTGCGGTTATTGACCCCGACCAGTTTCGAGCGGAGCTGCGTCAGCGCGCGTTCCATCTCAGCCTCGTCGTGCACTTCGACCAGCACGTCGAGATCCTGCTCGTGCGCCGCGGCTTCAATCTCGACCATCGCGGCATCGTCCAGCGCGGCGACGATGATCAGGATCGCATCGGCCCCCATCGCGCGGGCCTCGGCGCATTGCCACGGATCAACCATGAAGTCCTTGCGGATCACCGGCAGGTCGCAGGCGGCGCGGGCAGCGATCAGATAATCCTCGTGCCCTTGGAAATAGGGCGCGTCGGTCAGCACCGAGAGGCAGGCCGCACCACCGGCCTGGTAGGCGCGGGCATGGGCCGGTGGATCGAAATCGGCGCGGATCAGGCCCTTGGACGGGCTGGCTTTCTTGATCTCGGCAATCAGGGCAAAACCGTCTGCGGCCTTGGCGCGCAAGGCGGCCTCGAACCCGCGCACTGGGGTAGGGGCGGGCCAATGGCCAATGCCCTGCGGCTTGCGCGCGGCGATTTCGACGCGCTTGGTCGCGCAGATTTCAGCGAGCTTGTCGGTCATATGCTGCGCCCATGCCGTGGGCAGCGGGATGTGTCGAGGGGGAGATTGGTTCTTTACCTCCTCTAACCCGTCATCCCCGCGAAAGCGGGAACCCATCTCCCAAGATGGCAAATGGCGCGACGGTGGAGATGACACGTGATGGGTCCCCGCCTTCGCGGGGATGACACAGAGGGTTAGGATGATTGATTAGAAGAGAGGCTATCGAACCGTCTCGATCCAGCAATCGAGCAGCGCCTTGGCGAGACCCTTGTCGAGCGCTTCAGCGGCTTCCTCGACGCCTTCGAACCAATCCTCGGCCTCGCCCGCGACCAGCAGGGCGGCGGCGCTGTTGAGCAGGACGGCGTCGCGGTAGGCACCCGGCTCACCCAGCAGCAGGCGGCGCAGCGCCTCGGCATTGTGGGCCGCATCGCCGCCGCGCAGGTCTTCGAGCGGGTGGCTGGGCAGGCCGGCATCTTCGGGGCGCAGTTC
The DNA here is from genome assembly GCA_965284665.1 of Sphingomonadaceae bacterium. Taxonomy (GTDB): domain Bacteria; phylum Pseudomonadota; class Alphaproteobacteria; order Sphingomonadales; family Sphingomonadaceae; genus Novosphingobium. The sequence goes on from OZ260108.1 coordinate 1,634,503, forward strand.
GGCGGGCAGCGGCGGCAGGCCGATCGCGGCCATATAGCTGGTGCCTTCGATCGACAGTTCGTCCAGCCCTTCGGCGCCCGAGACGATCAGCGCCGCTTCGGTGCCGAGCAGTTCCATCGCTTCCTTGTAGAGCGCGATCAGGCCAGGCTGGGCGACGCCAACCAGCTGGCGCGTCACTCCGGCCGGATTGGCCAGCGGGCCGCAGAGGTTGAAGATCGTCCGCCGCCCCAGCGCCTTGCGGATCGGCCCGACCCGGGCGAGCGCCGGGTGGTGGGCCTGGGCGAAGAGGAAGGCAATGCCCAGATCGGGCAGGGTTGCTTCGGCCAGCTCCGAGGCGCGGGCGAGGTTCAGGCCCAGCGCTTCCAGCGTATCGGCGCCACCGGCCTTGCTGGACGCGGCGCGGTTGCCGTGCTTGGCCACCGGCACGCCGCAGGCCGCGACGACCAGCGCCACGGCGGTGGAGACATTCAGGCTGTGCTGCCCATCGCCGCCAGTGCCGCAGACATCGATGGCACCTTCGGGCGCGGAGACGCGCTTCATCCGGGCCCGCATCGCGCGGACCAGCCCGGCGACTTCCGCGGCAGTCTCGCCGCGGTCGGCCAGGTCGATCAGGGTGGCGGAAATCTCGTCATCGGCCATGCCGCCATCGAGCATCCGCCCGAACAGCGCTTCGGCCTCTCCCACGGGCAGGCTCACGCCAGTTCCTTCGCCTTGATGCCGCAGAGGCCGAGGAAGTTCGCCAACATGGCGTGGCCGTGCTCGGTGGCGATGGACTCGGGGTGGAACTGCACGCCGTGGATCGGCAGGCTGGCATGGCGGAAGCCCATGACGTGGCCATCATCCGAGCGGGCATTGACCACCAGGCTGTCCGGGATGTCCTCGACGATCAGCGAGTGATAGCGCGTTGCCGTGAAGGGCGAGGGCAGGCCTGCGAACAGGCCGGTGCCATCATGGGTGACGGGCGAAGTCTTGCCGTGCATCAACCCTCCGCGCACCACCTTGCCGCCAAAATACTGGCCGATCGACTGATGTCCCAGGCAGACGCCAAGCAAGGGCTTGCCGGCCTCGGCGCAGGCACCCACCAGGTCGAGGCTGATCCCGGCCTCGTTCGGGGTGCAGGGGCCGGGCGAGATCAGGAAGCCCTGTGCGCCGCTGCTGACCGCCTGCCCCGCCGACAGCGCATCGTTGCGCACGACCTCAACCGCGGCGCCCAGTTCCATCAGGTAGTGGACCAGGTTCCAGGTGAAGCTGTCGTAATTGTCGATAACGAGGATCATGCGCTGGGCCTTAGGCGCAAGCACGGCAATTGGCCAGACAAGCTTGCTTCATCCTGCGATAGTTCCACCATGTTCCGTCACCCCGGACTTGATCCGGGGTCCCGCTGGCTCTGCTCCAGGAAGCGGGACCCCGGGTCGAGCCCGGGGTGACGAGCTAAGGCAGGCGCTGCCATACCAGTTAGGCCGCCTTCCCCGCGAAACGATCCGTTGCCCGGACCAGCCCATCGGTAATGCCCGGTTCGGTGAACAGGTGGCCTCCATCCGGGACGATCTGCAGGTCCACCTCGGGCCAGGCCTGCTTGAGCGCCCAGGCGGCGGCCGGCGGTGTGCAGCAATCGTGGCGGCCCTGGACGATTATGCCAGGAATGTGCCGCAGCGTTGCGGCGGCGCGTTCGAGCAGTTCGCCTTCCTTGAGCCAGCACTGGTGGCGGAAATAGTGATTTTCGATTCGCGCGGTGGCCACGGCATTGTCGCCCTCAGACATGTGGTCGACCGTTTCTTCGGACGGTAGCAGGGTGACCGTCACGCCTTCCCAGCGGTTCCAGGCCGCAGCGGCGGCGCGCCGCACGGCGGGGTCGGGATCGTCGAGCAGCGCCCAATAGGGTTCGGTCATGTCCTGGTCCTTGGCCCCACCAGCATGGGCGACGAAGCGCTGCCATTCTTCCGGGTACAGCTCGCTCGCGCCATAGCGGGTCAGCCACTCCAGCTCCTTGCGGCTCGAGAGGAATATGCCGCGCAGGATCAGCTCGGTCACGCGCTCAGGGTGCGTGACGGCATAGGACAGCGCGAGGGTTGAGCCCCAGGAGCCGCCGAACACCTGCCACTGCGCGTGACCGCACATTTCGCGCAGGCGTTCGATGTCGGCGACGAGGTGCCAGGTCGTGTTGGCTTCAAGGCTGGCGAAAGGCGTGGAGCGTCCGCAGCCGCGCTGGTCGAACAGCAGCACGTCATAAAGCGCCGGGTCCCACTGGCGTCGGTGGCCTTCGCTGCATCCGCCGCCAGGGCCGCCGTGCAGCATGACCGCGGGTTTGGCACCCGGCGTGCCGACGCGTTCCCAGTAGAGCGTGTGTCCGTCACCCACCTCGAGCATGCCCGAGGCGTAGGGTTCGATCGGCGGATAGAGGGTGCGGCGCTCAGTCACTTGGCTTCCATCAGTTTGGCAAGGTCAGCTTTCCAGAACTTGGCCCAGGTATGGGTGCCGTGGCCCTTGGTTTCGGGGCTGAAGGGGAAGAGGATGAACTGCGCCCTGGGCATCAGCCTGGCGTGCTGCTGGGCCAGGCCCAGCTCAGGCGGGTTGATGAAATCGTCCGAGCTGTTGATCCACAGCACCGGGACGGTGATCTTGGCGAGGTTGGGAGCCGGATTGTAATCGCGCGAGCTATCGAGCTGGTAGATCTGGTCATTGGCGTCGGTATCGCCATTGGCTCGGGCGGCATAGCCGGTGCGCAGCGCGGCCTCGGCCTTTTCTCGCGTCGGATATTCGTTCTGCAGCACCCAGGCATTGGCCCCGGCGATCATCGAGAGATAGCGCGCAGTGCGCAGGCCGCTTTCTGGCGGGCTGGTGTAATAGCCGCCGTTCCACGCCGGATCGGCCTGGATCGCGTCGATCGACATCTGCCGCCACATCCGGTTGCGCCCGGCGATCTCCATGGCGTTGCAGGCGAACGGCGCGAGCCGCTCGGCAAAGCCGGGGCGGGTGGTGCCCCAGACGAAGGCGTGCATGCAGCCCATCGAGGTGCCGAGGATCAGCTGGAGCTTCTTCACGCCCAGCCCCTCGGTCAGCAGGCGGTGCTGGGCGCTGACCATGTCGGCATAGTTGTAGCGCGGGAAGGCCATCTTCATGCCGTCGCTAGGCTTCGAGCTTTTGCCGTGGCCGATGTTGTCGGGGAGGATCACATAGTACTTCGCCAGGTCGAGCGGCTGGCCGGGCCCGAACAGCTCGTCGGCAAATTGCGGGCGGAAGAACTGGTGGCCCGAACCGCCGGTGCCATGCAGCACCATCACCGCATTCTCGATCTCCCCCGCAGCGCTCCTGCGAGGCGTGCCGAGCGTGGTGACGTGCATATTGACGTCCATCTGCACGCCTTCGGCGAATTCGAAGTTCTTGAGCACCACATCGCGCTCGGTGGACTTGGCGCGCCAGTCTTCAGCGTGGAGCGGAGTGGCGATCAGGGCGAGGAGAGGGAGGAGCAGTTTGCGCATGGCCGGCACGCTAGCCGAGCGTTGGTTCGGGTCAAGCGGGGCAGGACTATTGGCCGTAGTCGGCCTCACCCGCCACCCGCACGGCTTCCCGCGCCGCCGCGATCAGCGCGCCGGCCTTGGCTTCGCATTCGCGCTGTTCGTATTCCGGGTTGCTGTCGGCGACGATCCCTGCGCCGGCCTGAACGTGGAGCATGCCATCCTTGACCACCCCGGTTCGCAGGACGATGCAGGAATCGAGGCTGCCGTCGGGCGAGAAATAGCCGACCCCGCCGGCATAGGCGCCGCGGGTTTCGGGTTCCAGCTCGGCAATGATCTCGCAGGCGCGGACCTTGGGCGCGCCGCTGACCGTGCCGGCGGGGAAGCCCGCGAACATCGCGTCGAGCGCACCGTGCTTCGCGCTGTCGAGCTTGCCGACCACGTTCGAGACGATGTGCATCACGTGGCTGTAGCGTTCGACCGTGTAGCTCTCGGTCACCTGCACGGTGCCCGCTTCGGCCACGCGGCCAACGTCGTTGCGGCCCAGGTCGAGCAGCATCAGGTGCTCGGCGCGCTCCTTGGGATCGGCGAGCAGGCTGACCTCGTTCTCACGGTCCTCTTCCGGCGTCTTGCCGCGCGGACGGGTGCCGGCGATCGGGCGGATCGTCACTTCGCCATCGCGGACGCGGACCAGGATTTCGGGGCTTGAGCCGGTCAGGGCGAAGCCGGGCAGGTCGAGGAAATAGAGGAACGGTGAAGGATTGATCCGCCGCAGCGCGCGGTAGAGGTCCAGCGCGGGGAGCGCGAAGGGCGTGGTGAAGCGCTGCGCCAGGACGACCTGAAAAATGTCGCCCGCCGCGATGTAGTCTTTCGCTGCAAGCACCATCTGCCGGTAGTCGCCAGCCGCCAACACCGGCTCCAGCGCGGGCAGGGGCAGGTCGGTGGTCCGTGTCGGGGCCGGGGCGGGTGCGGCGAGCCGGGCCAGCGCGGCCTCGATCCGTTCACCCGCCAGTTCGACCATCCGCTCAGGCGCGCCGCCGCCCGGCCAGACCGGCGCAATGGCAAAGAGCTCGTCGCTCAGGCGGTCGAATACCAGCAGCAGGGTCGGGCGCACGAACAGCATGTCGGGCAGGTTCAGCGCATTGGGCGCGGGCCGGGGCAGCTTTTCGATCAGGCCGTAGGTTTCATAGCCAAAATAGCCGACCAGACAGGCGAGGGCCGATGGCAGCGGCTGGGGCACATCGATCTTGCAAGCTTCGACCAGCGCGCGCAGCTCGGTCAGGCTGTCACCGGGCAAGGCCGCGAAGGCGCCGCGATCATGCCGCCAGGCGCGGTTGATCTCGCAGGCCGCGCCGGTGGCCCGGAACACGAGGTCGGGATCGAGCCCCAGCAGGCTGTAGCGCCCGCGCACTTCGCCGCCCTGGACCGATTCGAGCAAAAAGTCGCCGCGGCCGGGTTCGATCAGCTTCAGCGCCGCGCCGACCGGGGTTTCGGTATCGGCGATCAGTCGCTGCCAGACCAGCGCGGGCCGACCTTCGCCCAGCGCCGCTAGCGCGGCATCGCGATTATTCAGGCCCGGCACGCGCTCGCCTCGCTCAGTTGCCGCCAGTCAGGCGGGTCTTGAGTGCGTTGATCGCGGGATCGTTGCGCTTCACGCCGACTTCATTGCGCATCGCCGCCCGCAGCTGCTGCGAATATTCGGCGGAGGTTACCTGCGCCATGGTCCGACGGAAATCCGGCAGGCGGGGATCTTCCTTGGCCACCTGGCCGGGGATCACCTCATTCACCTTGACCACGTACCAGCCGCGGTTGCGCGGGGCGGCCATCAGCTTGACCTGACCCTTGGCGAGGGCAAACAACATGGCGAGCGGCGGCGGGGTCTGCTGGCCCATGGCCTGAACCTGCTCACGCGGCAGATTGACCTGGTCGACCGGCGGCAGCGGCAGCCCCAGCGCGGCCATGGCCGCACCAAGATCCGTGCCCTTCTTGACCGCAGTCTCGATCTTCAGCGCAGCAGCGCGGGCCGCAATGGCGCCCTTGGCCAGCTGGTATTCGGCAATCGCCTGGGCCTTGACCTCGGCCAGCGGCGGCGGGGCGGCGACAGCGATCTGGGCCACGTCAAACACCAGGAACTGCTTGCCGGGATCGACTTCAGCGAGTTGCGGCTGGCCTTCGCTTTCCATTGCGAAAGCAGTCTGCAGCACGCGGGCCAGCTCAGCCGGGGCGGTCTTGCCATCCTGGCCAAAGACCTGCCCGTTGCTGAGCAGCGGCGCGGTTTCGGTCAGGGTCAGGCCCAGCTCCTTCGCGATATCGGTGAGCGTCGCGCCATTGTCGAACTCTTCTTCGATCCGGGCCGAGAAATCGGTCAGCGCGGCACGGCGCTTCCGGGCAGTCAGTTCGGGCAGCAGTTCGGCGCGGGCCTGGTCCAGCGTCTTGCCGGCCTTGCCCTCGATCGTGTCGACCCGCAGCAGGACCCAGCCAAGCGGAGCCTTGATCGGACCGAGCAACTTGCCCTTGGGTGCGGCGAAGGCGGCGTCGGCGGCAGCCTGCGAAGACTGGAGCGCCAGTGCGGACTTGGTCAGCGGCGCGAGCGCGGCCACGCTGAGGCCCTTGCCGGCGGCTACAGTTTCCAGCGACTTGCCGGCCGCTTCGGCCAGGGCAGCCTTGGCGGCGGCTTCGGTCGGCAGAATCAGCTGGCTGACCTTGCGGCTTTCGCTGGCTTCGTACTTGGCCTTGTTGGCGTTGTAGGCTGCGGCGACTTCGGCTTCGGTCGGGGCTGGCACGGTTTTCAGCACGGCATCGGTGAAGGTGGCATAGCGGATCACGCGGCGTTCCGGCTGAACGAAGCTGGCCTGGTTGGCCGCGTACCAGGTGGCCAGCTCGCTATCGCTGGGCACGGCCTTAGGCGCAAAGGCGGCGGAGGGCAGCAGGCCGATCTGGCCGGTGCGGCGCTCGGTCACCACGGCGGCATAGCGCTGCACGACATCGGCCGGCACGGCCACGCCGAGATCGGCATTGGTCAGCAGCTGGCGGGCCATCAGCGAATTGCCCAGCTCACGCCGCAGCTGTGCATCGGTCAGCCCGCGCTGGCGCAGGAAGGCCTGGTAAAGCTGTTCGCTGACCTTGCCGTCCGGGCCCTGAACGTCAGGCAGCTTGGCGATTTCGCTGTCGATCAGGCGGTTGCCGATATGGATTCCGTGCGTCTTGCCGAATTCGCTGATCGCGGTCAGGTCGATGACGTTGCGCAGGACCTGTTCGAACCCGCCCTGGCCGATAAAGTCCTTGAGCGTGATGGTCGGCTGTTCGCGGCGCAGGTTGTCGACTGTGCGGGTCACGGCGCGTTCGACTTCCGAGGTATCGACGCGGCCCTTGCCAACGGTCGCCGCCCGGTCACCCCCGGCAACGCCGCCGAACGTCTGGTTGCCGGCGATGTCACCGGCCGCAAAGGCCAGGCCCAGCAGCAGCAGGAAGCCCATGACCAGGGCCAGACCGAACTTCGAAGTGAAGGACTTGCGGAAGAACTGCAGCATGCCAACTCGCCAGATGATTAGATGTGTCCGCCCGCTGGCGGCCTGTCGCGCGGCTTTAGGCAGCAATTGCCGCGCGGGCAATGCCGCTTGGTCATCGAGCGGACAAAGGCGGCGATGATCCACAACCTGCTTTGACAAGCGGGCCACCGGTGGCCTAGGCGCAGGGTTTGAACCGGGTGCGGCCTCGGGGCACAAGAAGATAGCAGGACAACAGGTATGGCTAACCGACCCTTCATTGTCGGCAATTGGAAGATGAATGGCACGCGGGCGATGCTGGCGGAAGCCCGTGCGATCGATCGGGGCGCGGCGCGTCATCCCGGCGTGCGGGTGGCCGTTGCCCCGCCATTCACCCTGATTCAGACCATGGCGGAGAATGCCGAAACCATGGCGATCGGCGGGCAGGACTGCCACGCGGCCGCCAGCGGCGCCTATACCGGCGATGTTTCCGCCGCCATGCTGGCCGATAGTGGGGCCACTTTCACGATCCTGGGCCACAGCGAACGCCGCGCCATGCATGGCGAGAGCGATGATGTGGTTCGCGCCAAGGCCGAAGCGGCGCTGGCCGCCGGGCTGGAAGTGATCGTCTGCGTGGGCGAAACCGAGGCTCAGCGCGATGCCGGCCAGGCCGAAGCCGTGGTCTGTGGCCAGCTCGATGGCTCGCTGCCAGTGGGCGAGGGCGTAACCGCCCGCGTCACCGTGGCCTATGAGCCGGTCTGGGCGATCGGCACGGGCCGGGTCCCCTCGGTTGACGACATTGGCGCCATCCACCGCGCGATCCGCGCCCGGCTGCTCCGGATCTATGGCGAGGACGGCGCCGGCGTCTCGATCCTCTATGGCGGTTCGGTCAACGCTGCGAACGCGAGCGAACTGCTCGCTGCTGACGAGGTGGGCGGGGCGTTGGTTGGCGGCGCCAGCCTGCAGGCTGACAGCTTCCTGGCGATCGTCCTGGCGGCTGGCGGGCCCGGAGACGAATAGCGCGACGAATAGCGCCAAGCTTGCAACCAGAGCCTTGCGCGCCTAGATGCGCGGGCAATTGTTCTCTCCAGCGGAAAGCCGCCTGATGTCGCTATTCATCTTCCTCACCGTTGTGCAGGCCATTGTGGCCGCGCTGCTGGTCGCCGTGATCCTGATGCAGAAGTCGGAAGGCGGCGGTCTGGGCGTTGGCGGCAATCCCGCCGGACTGATGTCGGCCCGCGGTGCGGCAGATTTCCTGACCCGCTCGACTGCGGTTCTCGCCACGCTGTTCGTGGTGCTCAGCATCGCCTTGGCGGCGATCGCGGCGAGCACTGCTTCGGGCGGCGGGCTTGATACCTCGCTTGATCGCACTGTCGCTCCGGCGGGCCCGCCGGTCAGCGCCGATCCGCTGGCCGTGCCGGCTGCTCCGGCCTCCGCGCCGGCCGCTGCTCCGGCTGCCGCGCCAGAGGGCGCTCCGGCCAAGCAGTAAACACCTGGCCCGCTTTGCGGCGGGCCGTTCTCCCGAAATTGTGGATTGCGGCAGGCAGCGCTTGCCCGCGCCCCCCTTTATTGCTTAAGGCCCGACTCCCATGGCGCGGTTCATTTTCATTACCGGCGGCGTGGTCTCCTCGCTTGGCAAAGGTCTCATGGCGGCAAGCCTCGCAGCACTGCTGCAGGCCCGCGGATTCAAGGTCCGTATCCGCAAGTTCGATCCCTATCTGAACGTCGATCCGGGGACGATGAGCCCCTATCAGCACGGTGAAGTCTATGTGACTGATGACGGGGCCGAAACCGACCTCGATCTCGGCCACTACGAGCGCTTCACCGGCGTCTCGGCGCGCCAGGCGGACAATATCACTTCGGGCCGGATCTACCGCGATATCATCGCCAAGGAACGCCGCGGCGATTACCTCGGCGCGACGGTCCAGGTGGTCCCGCACGTCACGGACGAGATCAAGCGGTTCGCTTTGGCCGATACCGAAGACCTCGATTTCGTGCTCTGCGAGATCGGCGGGACTGTCGGCGATATCGAGGGCCTGCCGTTCATCGAGGCCATCCGCCAGCTTCGTAATGAGCTGGGGCGCGACAAGTTCTGCTCGGTCCACGTCACGCTGGTGCCCTATGTTGCGGCGGCGGGTGAGCTCAAGACCAAGCCGACCCAGCACTCGGTGCGCGAGCTGACCAGCCTGGGCGTTCAGCCCGATATCCTGCTGTGCCGCTGCGAGCACCCGTTGCCCGAGAACGAGCGCGCCAAGATTGCGCTGTTCTGCAACGTTCGCAAGGAAGCGGTGATCCAGGCGCTCGATGCGCGCAGCATCTATGCCGTGCCGCTGCAGTACCACGCCGAAGGGCTGGACGCAGAAGTGCTGCACCACTTCGGCCTGACCAGCCCGGCGCCGGACCTCTCGCGCTGGGTGGACATCGTCGACCGCTATCAGCACCCGGAAGGCGAAGTGACGATCGGCGTGGTCGGCAAGTATGTCGGTCTGCCCGATGCCTACAAGAGCCTCAACGAGGCGCTGGTCCACGGCGGCATGGCCAACCGGGTCAAGGTCAACATCAAGTGGATCGATGCCGAGCTGTTCGAAGCCGGTGACGAGGAAATCGTCACCCGGCTTGAGCCGATGCACGGCATCCTGGTGCCGGGCGGGTTCGGGGTCCGCGGTTCGGAAGGCAAGATCGCCTCGGTCCGCTTCGCGCGCGAACGCAAGGTGCCGTTCTTCGGGATCTGCCTGGGCATGCAGATGGCTTGCATCGAAGGCGCACGGAATACCGCTGGGATCGCCGGGGCGGGGTCGACCGAATTTGGTGAAACCAAGGAGCCGGTCGTCGGCATCATCACCGAATGGATGAGCGCCGAAGGTTTGCAGAAGCGCGGGGCCGATACCGACCTTGGCGGCACGATGCGGCTGGGCGCCTATGAGGCGAAGCTGGGGGCCAACAGCCATGTTGCTTCGGTCTATGGCGGCGCGACTACCATCTCCGAACGCCACCGCCACCGCTACGAGGTCAACTCGGCCTATCGCGAAGCGCTGGAGCAGGGCGGGCTGGTCTTCTCTGGCATGTCACCCGATGGCCTGCTGCCGGAAATCGTCGAGCGGCCTGACCATCCCTGGTTCATCGGTGTCCAGTTCCACCCGGAACTGAAGAGCCGGCCGTTCGATCCGCATCCGCTGTTCGCCGGCTTCATCGCCGCAGCGGTCCAGCAGGCGCGGCTGGTTTAACAAGTCTGGTTAACGCAGCGTTTGGAAATCAAAAGATAGCGCTTGCAATGGTCCCGCCGTTTCCCCTAGCCGGGATTACGTGGTGCGCAGCGAAATTCAGGGCTTGTCGATGGTCTGATCGTCTATTGCGACCCGGACGATCAAAGACGCGACGGGGCGGCGCGCAAGCGTCGCGGGGGTGGAGCCGCCAGGCCCCACCCCCAATTCATTAAAGCGTTAAAGTTCAGGCGGCTGCGCTGCTTTCGTCAGACGCATCGCTAACCACGCTGAGCGCCTTCTGCGTACCCACCGGGATCTTCTTCGGCTTCATCGCCTCGGGCACTTCGCGCACCAGGTCGATGATCAGCAGCCCATCTTCGAGATTGGCAGATTCGACCCGGACATAGTCGGCCAGTTCAAAGCGACGCTCGAACCCGCGCTGGGCGATGCCGACGTGCAGGAACTGCCCGGCCTGCGGCTCGTCACCCTTGCGGCCCTGGATCACCAGCAGGTTCTGCTGGGCGGTGATCTCGATATCGGCAGGCTTGAACCCGGCGACGGCCAGGGTGATGCGATAGCTTTCCTCAGCCCGGCGCTCGATGTTGAAGGGGGGATAGTTGTCGCCGCTGTTCAGCCGGTTGTGGTTTTCCAGCAGATCGAACAGCCGGTCAAAACCAACCATGGTGCGGCGATAGGGGGTAAAGTCGAAACGGTTCATCGCAAAATCCTCCAATGAGCAATTCTGGTATGTGCAGGGCCCGTCATGGCGCCCTGCCGGCTGGCATCATCCCCTTGCGGACCATGACACCGCCACCGATGTATGCTAGCCGCATCGCGTTTCAAGAGGAGCCGTCATGTCTGCCCCGAAAGTCGATATCTACACCAAGTGGGGCTGCCCCTTCTGTGTCCGCGCCAAGGCGCTGCTGGACAGCAAGGGCGTGAACTATACCGAGGTCGACGTGACCTTCGGCGGCAAGGATCGCGATGAAATGCTCCGCCGCGTGCCGGGTGCCAGCACCGTTCCACAGATCCTGGTGGACGATCAGGCGCTGGGCGGGTGCGATGACATCATGGCGCTGGACAGGGCGGGCCAGCTTGATCCGCTGCTGGGTCTATAAGCGCGAGCGATGACTCGTATCGCCGTCTTGCAGATGACCACCGGGATCGACCCGGCGGCCAATGCGCGCACGTTGGTCAGTGCGATCGGCGCGGCGGCCAGCGGCGGGGCGAGCATGCTGTTTACGCCAGAAATGTCGGGCCTGCTTGACCGTGATCGGGCGCGCGGCAGCCAGCATATCGTTCCCGAGGCCGATAACCCGGTCCTTGCCGCCGTGCGTGAGGCGGCGGCCGGGGCGGGGATCTGGGTCGCGCTGGGCAGCCTGGCAGTTGCCCGCGAAGACGGGCGGTGGGCCAATCGCAGCCTGGTGATTGATCCGAACGGGGCGATCGCCGCGCGCTATGACAAGATCCACATGTTCGACGTTGATCTGGCAACTGGCGAAAGCTGGCGCGAATCCAATGCCTATGCGCCGGGTGAGCAGGTCGTTACGGTAGAGCATACCCCGCTTGGCCGGCTGGGCCTGACTGTCTGTTATGACCTGCGCTTTCCGGCGCTGTTTGAGGCGCTGGGCCAGGCGCGCTGTGATGCCATTGCGATCCCCGCCGCCTTCACCAGGCCGACCGGCGCGGCCCATTGGCACGTGCTGCAACGCGCCCGCGCGATCGAGGCCAGCGCCTATGTCATCGCTGCCGCGCAAGTCGGCCGTCACGAAGACGGGCGCGAGACCTATGGTCACAGTCTGGTGATCGACGCGTGGGGTGAGGTGCTGTTCGATCTGGGCGGCGACGAACCGGGGCTGGGCTTTGCCGAGCTCGATCCGGCCCGCATCGCCGAGGTTCGGGCCCAGCTGCCCAGTCTTGCCAATCGCCGGCCAATTCACACATAGGCCGCGCCATGATTGTGTTTGACCTGATCTGCCAGCCGGCCGGGCACCGCTTCGAGGGCTGGTTTGCCTCCTCCGAAGCCTTTGCCGAACAGCAGCAGTGCGGGCTGGTCGATTGCCCGCATTGCGGATCCATCGCCGTGACCAAGGCGCCCATGGCACCGGCGGTGCCGAAGAAGGGCAATCAGCTCCCGGCCCCGGCACAAGCGGCCCCGGTCGCGGCTGGCCTGCCGCCCGAGGCGGTCGCCGCGATCCAGGCGCTCGCCAAGCTCCAGGCCGAAGCGCTCAAGCAGTCGCGCTGGGTGGGCGCGGACTTTGCCGAGGAGACCCGCGCAATCCATTATGGCGAGCGCGAGGCCGAGACGATCCACGGCCAGGCGACGCTCGAAGAGGCCAAGGAACTGCTTGAGGAAGGCATTGCCGTCATGCCGCTGCCACTCCCGGTTGTCCCGCCCGATCAGGCGAACTGATTGCCAGCCTGCCCGCTCCGCCCTAAGGGAGGCGCGGGCGCCCGTAGCTCAGCAGGATAGAGCATCAGATTCCTAATCTGGGGGCCATGGGTTCGAATCCCGTCGGGCGCACCACTTCACGCCGCCATTTGCAGTTCATGAGCCGGGCCGCGCTTGCCGCGTTGGCGGCCGCGGGCGGGATCGGGTTCCTGCATCAGGCGATAGCCAAAGTTCACGCGCGAGGCGATGTGGAATTCTCCCACCTTGGCCCGCAAGCGCCGCATGACCTGGTAGACCATGTTCTCGGTAAACTCGGGCTCGAGCGCCGGGTCGGGCCAGAGCCATTCGATCAGGTCTTCCTTGCTGACCGGGTAGGGGCAGCGCAGCATCAGGAACAGCAGGGCTTCCGCTTCGTAGTCTGTCAGTTTCAACGTGAATTGAGCGACCGTACATTCGCGCCGAAGATATTGCGGCCAGGTCATGCTTACCGCCATGGCCTGCTCACTCGGGACATCATTTATGCGTACTCCTGCGCCCCCGCAGTTATCGCGCCTTGAAATCGCGTCGCCCGCTTAGCAGTGCGTCTGACGCGACAAAGGCTCGGGCAGTTCCGTACCAAATCGCGCATGGTCAGCGATAAAATTACTAAACTACATGGGCTTCGTTGGACTTTGTCCCGGGCTAGATGCGGATTTGGGACGGTCCTCGGGCGGTCAGGCGAAAGCTTTTTGCGACCGGCCGGGAACCAATTGCCAAAAGGCGCAAACCGGCCGATTGGGTAAATTCGTACCGGCGCCAAGTGACTGAAATTGATTCACTTTTTCTGCGGCGGACAGAATTGGGAGGATTCCTCATATTTTCCGCTTGAATCGCTGAATCGAATGTGATTCTAGTTTAACTATGGGCGGGCGGAACGAACCAAATATCATCAACCAGAATGTGCGGCAGGCCTCGCCGCTGTTTGGACTGCTGTTCCTGCTCGGCATCGCACTGGCTGGCCCCAGCGGAATCCTGGCCTGGAGCGAATACAACCGCACTCTGGCCGAGCAGCAGGTGCAGCTCGACAAGCTGAAGGCAGAGCGTGACGTGCTCAAGAACCGCGTTGCGCTGCTCAATCCCAACAATGTCGATCCCGATATGGCCGGCGAACTGCTGCGCAAGGATCTGAACGTCGTCCATCCGGACGAGATGGTCATTCTGCTCAACTGACCGGCCAGGGCGAAAGCCCTCTCAAAAATACGAATGCACCGGTTTCCCTTACGGCGCTCGCGCCCTATAGGCGGGTGAAGAGGATTCCACCCCAGGGGACCACAATTGGCCAAGAAACCGACTGCCGCCAAGGCTGCTGACGCTGCCGATGAAGGCTTTGCGCTGCGCAGCCTGCAAGAAGCGCATGCCGCCAACAAGCGTTATGCCGCCAGCGATGACGAACTGCTGATCTTCTACGAACAGATGGTGCTGATCCGCCGCTTTGAAGAGCGTGCAGGCCAGCTTTATGGCCTCGGCTTGATCGGTGGGTTCTGCCACCTTTACATCGGCCAGGAAGCCGTCGCGGTGGGCCTGCAGTCGGCCCTCGACGGTGAAAAGGACAGCGTGATTACCGGCTACCGCGACCATGGCCACATGCTGGCCTATGGGATCGACCCCAAGGTGATCATGGCCGAGCTGACCGGGCGCGCCGCCGGCATCTCCAAGGGCAAGGGCGGATCGATGCATATGTTCAGCGTCGATCACAAATTCTACGGTGGGCACGGCATCGTCGGTGCGCAGGTGCCGCTGGGGGCGGGGCTGGCATTTGCCCACAAGTATCGCGGCGATGGCGGCGTCTGCATGGCCTATTTCGGCGATGGTGCGGCCAACCAGGGCCAGGTCTACGAAGCGTTCAACATGGCCGCGCTGTGGAAGCTGCCGATCGTCTTCGTGGTCGAGAACAACGGCTATGCCATGGGCACCGCGGTCAAGCGCGGCTCGGCCGAGACTGAGTTCTATCGCCGCGGCACGGCCTTCCGCATCCCCGGCATGGACGTGAACGGGATGGACGTGCTGGAAGTGCGCGCCGCTGCCGAGATTGCGCTCGACTATGTCCGCGCCGGGAACGGTCCGGTGCTGATGGAGCTCAACACCTACCGCTATCGCGGCCACTCCATGTCCGACCCGGCCAAGTATCGCAGCCGCGAGGAAGTGCAGGAGATGCGCGACAAGCATGATCCGATTGAAGCCGCCAAGGCCGAACTGCTGGCGCGCGGCATTGCCGAGGACCGGATCAAGGATATCGACAAGCGGATTCGCAGCATCGTTGCCGAATCTGCTGATTTTGCAGAAAATTCGCCGGAGCCAGAAATGACCGAACTCTACACCGACGTGCTGGTGGAGAGCTACTGATGGCGATCGAACTCAAGATGCCCGCGCTGTCCCCGACCATGGAAGAGGGGACCCTGGCCAAGTGGCTGGTCAAGGAAGGCGATACGGTCAAATCGGGCGACATCCTGGCCGAGATCGAGACCGACAAGGCGACGATGGAATTCGAAGCCGTCGATGAAGGCGTGGTCGGCCATATCCTGGTTCCGGAAGGAACCGAAGGGGTCAAGGTCGGCACGGTTATCGCCGTGATCGGCGGCGAAGGTGAGGCTGCCCCTGCACCAGCGCCCGCTGCACCTGTTGCAGTTCCGGTTGAGGCTCCCGCACCAGTCGTGGCGGCCGAACGTCCGGCGCCGGCGCCGCGCAAGGCCGATCCGGCGATCCCGGCTGGCACCAACATGAAGACCTCGACCGTGCGCGAAGCCTTGCGCGATGCCATGGCCGAGGAAATGCGCCGCGATGACCGCGTCTTCGTGATGGGCGAGGAAGTGGCCGAGTACCAGGGTGCCTACAAGGTAACGCAGGGTCTGCTCGAGGAGTTCGGGCCGCGCCGGGTGATCGACACGCCGATTACCGAATACGGCTTTGCCGGGATCGGTGCGGGTGCGGCGATGGGCGGGCTGCGTCCCGTGATCGAATTCATGACCTTCAACTTCGCCATGCAGGCGATCGATCACATCATCAACTCGGCCGCCAAGACCAATTACATGTCCGGCGGGCAGATGCGCTGTCCGGTGGTGTTCCGCGGCCCCAACGGCGCAGCTAGCCGGGTTGGCGCGCAGCACAGCCAGAACTATGGTCCGTGGTACGCCAATGTCCCCGGCCTGGTGGTGATCGCGCCCTATGACGCGGCCGATGCCAAGGGCCTGCTCAAGGCCGCGATCCGCTGCGAGGACCCGGTGGTCTTCCTCGAAAACGAGCTGGTCTATGGCCGGACCTTCGAATTGCCCGAGCTGGACGATCATGTCCTGCCGATCGGCAAGGCGCGGATCATGCGCGAAGGCAAGGACGTGACGATCGTGTCCTATTCGATCGGCGTGGGTCTGGCACTTGAAGCATCGGAAGTGCTGGCGGGTGAGGGGATCGATGCCGAAGTGCTTGACCTGCGCACCCTGCGCCCGCTTGACCGCGAGGCGGTGCTGACCTCGCTCGCCAAGACCAACCGCCTGGTCGTGGCCGAGGAAGGCTGGCCGCAGTGCTCGATCTCATCCGAGATCATGGCGATCTGCATGGAAGAGGGCTTCGATCACCTCGACGCCCCGGTCCTGCGGGTCTGTGACGAGGACGTGCCGCTGCCCTATGCTGCCAACCTGGAAAAGGCCGCGATCATCGATGCCGCCCGGATCGCCGCTGCCGTGCGCAAGGTCTGCTATCGCTGAGGGCCGAACGGGCAGGTGATCAGTTCATCTGCCCGCTGGAGTTGACGGTGATCGAGCCAGTATAGGCGTTGCAGCGCTGCACCGGATCGGGAACGGCCGGATCGCGCTGGTACAGCTGCGAGATGTCGCGATCGTCGCGTACGGTGAACGAGGCGATCGAGCTCATTTCCTCTCTGGGGATGAACCGGTCAGAGATCAGCGGCTGATAGGTGTAGCGGACTTCGACGAAGATCACGGCATCGCCATCCTGCGCGATCACTTCCTCGCCGGTCGGTCCCATCCCGTTGGCCAGGTTCTGGCCTTCGATGCCATAGCTGGAACTGACCGCCAGGGCGCCGCGGCAGCGCTGCCAGTGAATGTATTGCTGACCGGCTCCGCCGGCTGCTGCTGGTCTCACCTGAAGGCTGGAGATAATCACCCGGCCGTTGGCATAGAGGTTGAGGCCCCCCGCCTGAAGCTGCGCGCCATAAAGCACATCGTTGATGTCGCTTTCATAGACCTTGCGGTTCTGCAGGGTCGACAGGTCACCCACGCGCGAGGCGTTGTCGGCCAGCTGCACCGCTATTTGGCCGACCTTCATGCTGGTCAGGGCATAGTTGGCGGTTTCTGTACCCCACAGGCCGGCCATCAGCACCAGCGGTGCCCCAAGCGCGAACTCGGTCATCGCAACGCCGGAACGGTGGCGGAGCAGGGCGCGCAGCAGCTTCATGCGCAGTTCCCCACGGCCGGCGCACTTGTGTCGGCCGCACCGAACGGCTGGTTGCGCAGCACCGTTGCGCTTTGCATCCGCATCAGCTCAGACTGGCCCGGGATGAGCCGGGCGATCGGAAACAGCCGCGGATATTCGATGGTCACGGTATAAAGCACCGCATCGCGCGCGCCGCCGAAGCCGGCCGTGCCGGGGCTGCGATCCCAGGTGCCGTTGCCATTGGCATCCTCATAGGGCTCGCCGGTGTTGCAGGTGCCGTCATTGTTGACGTCGCTCCAGTCCTCGGGCCGGCCAACGCTGGTGAAATCCCGGTAGGCCGTGCGGGAGAACTGGGCCGTCGCGCCGGGTGAGATCGCCTTGACCGCATTGGCGACGATTGCATCAAGCGCGGCTTCCCGCCCTTGCGCACCTTCGATGGTCGAATTGCGGGCGGCCTGCTGGATCGCGCCATTCAGCATCTGCGCGGTGTACATGTTGTGGGCCATGTCGAAGAGGCCCATCAGCGTCAGCAGCAGCGCCGGGGTGATCAGCGCAAATTCGACAATGGTCGCGCCCTGCTGGTCGGCGGCGATCTGGCGGAACAGGCGGCGCATCACTTGGACACCCGCAGATCGCCCATCTGGGCCGCGATCTTGCTGAACACGTCCTGCAATTCGGCCGCGTCGCTCGCTTCGAAGAAGCGTCCCGGCCCCGCACACTGGGTCAGCACCGGATTGAGCGTGGTCCCGAAGCCGACCACCCAGACCGTGATATTGCGCTTCTTCGCCTCCTCGCAGGCGACAGCGGTGCGCCCTTCGACCACCTGGGTCAGCGTTTGCGAGGAAGAGGTCGACCAGCGCCGGCCATCGAGCGGTTCGACGCCATAGGTCCCGTAGGACAGGTCGAGCGGCGCGGTCTCACCGTCGGTCAGGAAGATCATGTGGCGGCTGATGCTGGTGCTGCCCGAGTCTGCATTTTCCGCGGCGAAGATGCCTGAGGGGGAGAGCATCCGCGCACCCCACAGCATGCCGATATCGTGATAAGTGCTGCCTTCGGCGAACAGGCTGTCGACATAGGTCGAAACCTCGCCAGCGGTCATCGGTGCCAGCTTGCGGGCTGGGGCGGGGCAGGCTGAAAGCCCGGCCCAGCCGGCATTGAGATAGTCCCAGTCGGCATCCGAAGTGCCAGGCGTGGGAACGAAAGTGCCGTTGCCGCCCCAGTCCATCGCCCGCACGAAGGAGATGTCATTCAGCATCGGTCGCCACTGGGTGCTCGGATCGCCCGGGGTCGGCACGAGATCGATATTGAGATCGAGCGCCCGGCTGAAATCGATGTCGGAATAATCGGTTATCTCGTAAGTTTCGCGTTCCTCGATACAGCCGCGGAACCAGGCATCGAATGATACCGGGTTCATGACCCATCCACCCATGTTAGCCACGGTGATCCTGTTGCCGACGCGCATGGTGTTGGCGCCATTGTTCTTGAGGCCGGAAACATCGACCGGAATCGACTGGTACCGCCAGGTCATCACCGGGATCGTGCGCTCGCCCTTGTTCAGGTAGCTGTAGATGTAACGGTAATCGGTGAAGGTGCGCGGAGTGACCTTCTTGCTGGTCGAATCGAGCCAGGCGCAGTCATAATCGATGCCGTTCAGCAGGTATTCCCAGTTCTCGGTTCCGTCGGGATCCTGCCAATAGCGCAGCTCGGTCCAGGTGTGCGTGTCGGCCGGACAATCCGTGCTGATGTAGGATGCGCCAACCACGTCACTGCCGCTGACATAGGTCCAGTTCTGGGTGAACAACGGTCCCGTGGTGGTCGTACCGGTATCGTGCTGCACACGGCCCTGATAGTTCCACTCGTCGACCATCCAGTCGGCCTTGAGGATCCCGCCGACATTGACGTTGGTCGAATAGGGCAGGAAGCCGTAGCGGATCACCGTGCCGGGGGTCTTGCTGCCTTCAAGCTGGCCGTGGAAATCCTTCACGACATCGCGCAGCACATCGATCCGCGGCTTGGTATCGCCCGGATTGGTCCAGCCCATTGACCCGGTGGTGTCGAGCACGAACATCACGTCGGTATTGCTGAAGTTCAGCTTGGCTTGGCACGAGACCGTCAGGGCGGTCTTGTCATAGCCGAACAGGTTCATGATCGTGGTCGGCACTTCGGCAGCGGCGCTGCCGGAAATTGCGTAGTCCGGCTCCAGCGTCATGCCGAAGCTGCGGTTCTTGGTGCCATAGGCCCCGGCGCGGAAGTTGACGTTGAAGAACTTGTTGCCGACCGTGACGACATCGGCCGGAACCTGGCCCGTGGTGACTACCTCGGAGCCAAGCTTCTTGCGCGCGGCCAGCACACCCGCGTCGCAGGCCTGCTGCAGGCGGCTTTGGGCGAGGTAGCTGCGGCCCATATCAACCCCGCCGCCAACCAGGGCAAGCAAGGGGAACAGGCCGGCGGCCAGCATGGCCAGGGTATTGCCGGCCACGTCGCGCGCAAGCCGGCTCAGGAAGGACTGATCCTTCCGTGCGCCGACGTTGTGCAGATCATTGGCCATGTGTTTGCGCGCCCCGGTTTGGTACCGGTGTGGCCATAGGTGCGCGGGCCTATCGGTTTGCCCAACGAACATGGTTAAACGATCGTGAAGCCGGCCGGAAAGCCCTACCTATTTGGGCACTTGGGGCTTCCATCCGGCTTAGCGCGATAGCGTGATCAGGCGATGAACACCGTCTGGGTATAGGTGATGGGGATAGAGTTGATCCCGATCACGCCCAGCACCGAGGGGATATTGTAGCGCAGCTCGATCGTCCGCTCACTCGCCCCGTCAACCCGCGTCGGCACCGAAGTGACCGTGGCGGTCAAGCGGCTGCCCTGCAGCCCAAAGGGAGCATCAGTGGCCACTTCGCGGGCATATTGCTCAAGCTGGGTATTGGTATCGCGCAGGGTCATGTTCGATCGGGCCGCAGCATCCTGCGAATCCGTGACCGCATAGCGCGCCACTTCGGCCGAAACCGAGCGCAGCGCGTTGTAGTTCTGCATGCCGATGCCGATCTGGAGCACGCCCAGCAGCATGGCTAGCATCGCCGGACCGATCAGTGCGAACTCGACCGCCACCGAACCGGAGGCGTCACGCCGCAGGAACGGCCGATGGACAGGTTTGCGGATCATGTCTGCTTCACCATCACATAGCGATCGACATTGAAGGTCAGTGCGCTGCCAAAGCCCCACTGGGCCCACAGGGGGGTATAGGTATCGTCGATCTGGATCAGCACATAGTTGGCGACCTTCACGCCGACACACAGGCTGGCGCTATCAACAAAAGTTGTGTCCGTGCCGCAGCGGAATTTCTCGCTAACAGTCACCTTTTCGGCAGCAAGGCCAGTTTGGGCTACAATCACGTTTTTCACCACGGTGCGCTTCGCCGCCGTATCGGGCGCTGCCGCCATGGCGATCGAAGCGGCCTGGGCGGCGGCTTCCTGCAGTTCCGTCTGCCGGGCCACAACCTGTGAGACCTGGAAGGCGCCCAGACTCATCAGGATCAGCACCGGCGCAATGAAGGCCGTTTCGATCAGCATGGCGCCGCGTTCATCGCGGGCCAGCCGGGCAAGGAGTTTGCGCGCAGCGATCATGCGATAAGCCTC
Source organism: Sphingomonadaceae bacterium (assembly GCA_965284665.1). Classification (GTDB taxonomy): domain Bacteria; phylum Pseudomonadota; class Alphaproteobacteria; order Sphingomonadales; family Sphingomonadaceae; genus Novosphingobium. The sequence goes on from OZ260108.1 coordinate 1,655,095, forward strand.
ACGGTGGCAATGCGTTCGCCGATCTGCATCCCGCCATCGCTGTCGGGCGCGCAGAAGTTGGTCAGGTTGGCCGAGCCGGTGATCCAGAATGTATCGGACACCAGCATGATGCAGCGGCTGCCGCTGCTCATGTTGCCGTTAATCTTGACCTCGCGCGAAGGCATGTAAAGCACGCCGTTCAGGTCGAGCGTGGCGTTGCCGTTGATATCGAAATCGCTGGTATTGTCCTTGTCGAAGAACAGCATGTTCTTGATCTTGGCCGCATCGCTCGCGCTGACGCCATAGGTGCCAGTCAAGGTCGCGGCGGTGATGCCCGAAAGCGTGACGATCGAGTTCGAATTGATGCGGATGTCATTGGATGAACCGGTCATCACGAACAGCACGTCCGAACCGCCGACATAGTAGTTGTTGCCGAAATCGAGCGAGCCGCTGATCCAGTAGATGCCAGGCTGAAAAATGGTCGGGCAGTCAATGCTGATGCCGCTGTAGATGCCGGGCAACGGACGGGCGAAGCCGTCATTCCCGCCCGTGGTAATCGGGCCGGTGACCGTGCCGATCGTGGTGGTAATGGTCGTCGTCGAACGGCGCCAGATCCTGCTTTGGCCCTGGCCGCTAACGCTGGCCCAGTCGGTCGTTGTCGGACCCTGTACGGTCGAGCCGGCAGTCGGTGCCGCGTAATAGGTGGTGACGGTCGGCCCATCGGATGAGTCAACCGGTGCCATATAGCCCGGGTCACCCGGTGAGCGGCTTATCGAGTCGCCATTGCTGTTTGGACCCTGCCTGTATTCGTAGGTAACCACCGTCCGCACCGTTACCGGTGCCGTCCAGGTGGTCGTGCCGGCCGAGGCAACCGGGCAGGTATAGGTGCGCGATGGCTGGCCGGCCGAACTGGGCGCGGTCAGGCCCGCGTAGGGATTGGAGAGGCCAGCGACGTTCTCATGGATTGTGCCGTTGTTCGAAAAGGTTTCCTCGATCCCGCCTGCCGAAACGATATCGCCCAGCATCACTTCAGAGTCACCGGTTTCAACAATGGCCTGCGTGCCGGTCGAAAGCGCGCCTACGCCGCAGTTCGATCCACCAGTAATGGCGTTGCCGAAGATCGCCGAGCGGTTCTCGGTCGGGTTTACCGACAGGATGCAGGCCCTGTAATTGTGACTCTGCGAGAACGTCGCCGTGGCGCTGACCGACACTGTGGCATTGCTGCCCATGATGAACCGGGAGAACGGCAGTGGTTTGCTAGCCGTGGCGGTAACCCGCACGGCGTTGTTGGTTCCGCCGTTGTAGTTGCCAAGCGTGACTGCGGGGGTGCTCGTCCCGCCAGTGGTGGCTGCCAGGTTCGCGCCGAACTCCTGCCGTGCCCGAGTCACGTAGTCGCTTTGCGAAGTCGTCGAACTGCGGGCCCAGGCCCCGGCCAATGCCGCCTGGTCAACCGCGAACTGCAATTCGCGCTTCCACATGTACCACTGGGCCACGTCGACAGCGAGGCCCGAACTGCCGATCAGCGCTGGCATGCCAATCGCGACAATCATGGCGGCATTGCCGCTGGTGCTGCGCTTGAGCTTGCGCATGGTACGACGAATCGATGCGAACATGGCGCCCCCAAGGGTGGAATCGGTCTAACTCAAGCTGGCTATCGCCCGGCAGTGGTTTGCACTCCTTGAAGCAACCGGGTTAACATGACGTTAGGTTGGCGCACCGGAGCGCTTGCCACGGGCCTGTCGCCTCCCCAAAAGGCCTGCTCTCAACCAGGACCGGACCGTGTTCGAAGCGACCTTGCCCCCTGAACTGCGCCTAGCGCTGGCCTATGCCCCGGCGGCGCAGCGCCCGCTGCAACTGGCCGCCTTTGCGCTCGACACGAAGTTGGCGGGAATTGTCGGCGCTGCGCGTGAAGTGCTGCTCGCCCAGATCAAGCTGGCCTGGTGGCGCGAACGGCTGGCCGAAGCACCGGCGCAGCGGCCGCGCGGCGAACCCTTGCTGGCGGCGCTGGCTGGCTGGTCTGGGCCGGTCGATCCGCTGCTTGCCCTGATCGATGGCTGGGAGGCCGTGCTCGATCCCGACGAGCCGAACCCGCAGGCGCTGGCCGAGGGCCGCGCGGCGCTGGGGCGGGGGCTGGCGCTCCAGGCAGGCGTTCCGACGGCGGCGGAAGCGGCTGGTGCTGCGCTGCACGGCTGGAGCCTTGCCAGCATGGGCCACGGCGGGGAACTGGCGGCCCTCAAGTTACCTCGCCCACTGCGAGCGCTGGCCGTGTTGCACGGCCTGGCGCGCCGCCGCCGGGGCGCCATGCCGCTGCTGGAAGGGCCACTGGCCTTGGCAGCGGCGCTGCGGATCGGCATGATAGGGCGCTGAATTGATAGAGGAAAGGGCAGGGCAATGAACCGGACCGTACTGGGCGCTGTGGGGGCCTTGCTGCTGGCGGCGGCCGGACTGTTCTGGTGGCAGGGCCGCGCGGCAGTCGAAAGCGCCGCCCCGCCGCCACCGACCCTGGCCGAGATCCCGAGCGAAGGCGATCTCGAAGCGATCCCGACCGAGGACGGCGCCGGGCTGATGGGGTCCGATCTGCCGCAAGTGGATGAAGACACGCGCGAAGAGCGCCGCTTCAACCGGCTTGATCGCAACCGCGACAACCTGATCAGCCGCAGCGAGGCGCTCCAGCCCCGCGTTGCCGCGTTCCGCAAGCTCGACCGGGATGGCAACAACCTGCTGAGCTTCGAGGAGTGGGCCGTTGCCACTTCGAACCGCTTCAAGGGTGCCGATGCCAATGGCGATGCCAGCCTGACCCGCGCGGAATTTGTCACCACCCGGCCCAAGCAGGCGCAGCGGCCCGACTGTCGCTGTTAGGTGATCCAGCCTGCCAAATCAGCCTTTGCCCGCGCCGTATAGGCTTCCTTGCGGACCTTCTTCTTCACATCGGCATCAACCGGCGGGAACAGCCCGAAGTTGACGTTCATCGGCTGATAGCTGTCGGCTTCAGCATCACCGGTGATGTGCGCCAGCAGCGCACCCAGCGCCGTGGTGCGGGGCGGGGCGGACCAATCCTGCCCGGCCGCCTCAGTCGCCGCCATCAGCCCCGCCAGCAGGCCGACGGCGGCGCTTTCGACATAGCCCTCGCAGCCGGTGATCTGCCCGGCAAAGCGGATGTGCGGCGCCTTTTTCAGTCGCAGCTGCCGGTCGAGCAGGGTGGGTGAATTGAGGAAAGTGTTACGATGCAGCCCGCCCAGCCGCGCAAATTCCGCCTGCTCCAGCCCCGGGATGGTCCGGAACACGCGGACCTGCTCGGCGTGCTTCAGCTTGGTCTGGAAGCCGACCATGTTCCACAGCGAGCCCAGCTTGTTGTCCTGGCGCAGCTGGACCACGGCATAGGGCCAACGGCCGTGGGGGTGTTCGGGCGTGGCCCAGTGCGGATTATCGAGCCCGACCGGCTTCATCGGCCCGAACCGCAGCGTCTCCACCCCGCGCTCGGCCATAACCTCAACCGGCATGCAGCCGTCGAAATAGGGGGTGTTTGCTTCCCATTCCTTGAACTCGGTCTTCTCACCCGCAAGCAGTTCCTCGCGGAATGCTAGGTACTGGTCCTTGGTCATTGGGCAGTTGATATAGTCGCGCCCGTCACCGCCCATCTCGAGCGAGGCTTCGGCGCCCTTATCCCAGCGGCTGGCCATCCAGGCGACGTCCATGTTGATGGACTGGCGGTAGACGATCGGGGCGATGGCATCGAAGAAAGCGAGGCTGTCCGCCCCCGTCGCCGCACCGATCGAGCGGGCCAGGGCTTCGGCGGTAAGCGGCCCGGTGGCGACAATGGTGAGGCCCGCCGACGGCAGCACGTCGATCCGCTCACGCACCACTTCCAGCGTCGGCTGGGCAGCGAGCGCGGCCTCGACCTCGGCCGAAAAGACATCGCGGTCCACCGCCAGGGCCGATCCGGCCGGGACCCGCGCCTTGGCGGCGGCGGCCATGATCAGCGAATCGAGCTGGCGCATTTCATAATGCAGCAGGCCAACGGCATTCTTCTCGTCATCGTCGGAACGGAACGAGTTGGAGCAGACCAGTTCGGCCAGGCCCGCCGTCTGGTGCGCTGGGGTCATATCGCCGCCCCCGCGCATTTCCGACAGCCGCACCTTCAAGCCGCGCTTGGCGAGCTGCCAGGCCGCCTCGCTGCCGGCCATCCCGCCGCCGATGATGTGAACGTCATATGCCATGTGCGCGCCCCTAACGCTTGCAAGGCTGACAATCCAGCGGCAAGCCTGCGCCAGAGGGAAGGGGAGATCAAATGCCGCATCGTGCCCTGATCGAGAAACGGCCCTGGCTGCTGGCCAGCCTGGCCGCCGGGATCGGCTTCTGGCTGCTGAAGGATACGGGCCTGCCCGGGCTCTATCTGATCGCTCTCAAAGGTGCGGGCGTGGCCTTGCTGGCGGCCTATGCGCTCGCCCGGCACAAGGGGCACGATGCCAACACCATTGCGGCAGTCATGGCCTTTGGCGCGCTGGGCGACGTGCTGATCGAATTCAAGCTGGAGGCTGGCGCCGTGGCCTTCCTGATCGGCCACCTGATCGCGATCCGGCTCTATTGGCAGCATCGCCGGCCGGCCCCCACCGGCAGTCAGAAAGCGGCGGTTCTCGCGCTGCTGGTGCTGACGCCGCTGGCCTCGTTCCAGCTCGGCGGGGCGATGGTGGCGCTCTATGCGTTGGGGCTGGGCGGCATGGCGGCCACGGCCTGGCTCAGCACTTTCACCCGCTACCGCGTTGGGCTGGGCGCGGTGATGTTTGTCGCTTCCGACTTGCTGATCTTCGCCCAGATGGGCGTCCTTGCGCAAAGCCCGCTGCCGGGCCTGCTGATCTGGCCGCTCTACTATTTCGGGCAGTTCCTGATCTGCGTCGGCGTGGTGGGTGAGCTGCGGCGGCGGGCCGGAGCGGCGTGAACACTTGCCGCTGGGGCGCGGCTGACCTAGGGCGCGGGCCATGAGCAATTGCCAGCTTTACCTGATCTCCCCGCTCGACGTGGGCGGTGACTTTGCCGAGCGGCTCGCCCGCGCGCTCGATGCCGGGCCGGTCGCTGCGTTCCAGTTCCGCGTGAAAGGGATCGACGAGCATGAGGCCGCGCGCCTGGCCGCGCCGCTCCAGGCGATCTGCGCCGAGCGCGACGTGGCCTTTATCGTCAACGATTCGATCAGTCTGGCCAAACGCCTCGGCGCCGATGGCGTTCACCTGGGGCAGGACGACGGTACGGTCGAAGAAGCGCGCCAGCGGCTGGGCCGCGAAGCGCAGATCGGCGTGACCTGCCATGACAGCCGCCACCTGGCCATGGAAGCAGGCGAGGCCGGGGCGGACTATGTTGCCTTCGGCGCCTTCTTTCCGACCACCACCAAGGAAGTGAAGCACCAGGCCGGCACCGACCTGCTCGAATGGTGGCAGGCGATCATGGAGATCCCCTGCGTCGCGATCGGCGGGATCACGCCGGAGAACTGCGCGCCGCTGGTTGCGGCCGGGGCCGACTTCATTGCCGTGTCCGGAGCAGTGTGGAATGGCGACGAGGCGGAAGCGGTGCGCGCTTTCGCCAAGGTGCTGGCCGCAGACTAACGGTTGTTCTGCACCCGGCGGACGCAGCGCAGGTCGGTTTCCTGGCCCGCAGCGTTCAACTCGCGCAGGAAGTTGTTCGAAAGCTTGCGGAACTTCTGCCCCTGCTTGGGTCCGCTGGTCATGACCACCAGGTCACCGGTCAGCAGATAGGTGCCGCGTCCCGTGCTGGTCGAATAGCGCGAGGCATTATGGACCGAAAAGTCCTGATCGGCCTGGCGGATCCCGGCGGCACCGGTGGCATCGCCCGGCAACTCGCAGACATAGAAACCTTGCTGCAGCACGCCGATCGGCCCGCCGGGGACGGGCTTGATCGTCTGGGCCGGGGCACAGGCCGCCAAGGTGACAAGGCTGCCGGCAAGCAAGAACAGGGCGCGCTTCATGACGCTTCGCTTAGCAGCACCGGTCCCGCCTTGCCAGCACCGCAAGGGCACACCTTGCCGGAAGCCCTGACAGGCGCTAAGGGCGCGCCTTCACCCGCCACTGGTGGGCGGCTCTTTCTCAATCCAGCAAGGCAGGCGTTATGGCCAAGATCAGCGGCGTGGACATCCGTCCCGGCAACATCATCGAATACGAAAAGGGCATCTGGAAGGTTGCCAAGACCCAGCACACCCAGCCGGGCAAGGGCGGCGCCTTCATGCAGGTCGAGATGAAGAACCTGATCGATGGCCGCAAGACGAACGTCCGCTTCCGCAGCCAGGATACAGTCGAGAAGGTCCGGCTCGATACCAAGGATTTCCAGTTCCTCTATGCCGAGGGTGATGACCTGGTGTTCATGGACGTCGAGACCTATGAGCAGATCAACCTGCCCAAAGACCTGCTGGGCGGCGCCGATGCCTTCCTTCAGGACGGCATGACCGTGCTGCTGGAAATGTATGACGAGCGTCCGATCTCGGTCCAGCTGCCCGAACAGGTCGAAGCCACGATCGTCGAGGCCGACGCTGTGGTGAAGGGGCAGACTGCCTCGTCCAGCTACAAGCCGGCGATCCTCGACAACGGCGTGCGCGTGATGGTTCCGCCGCATATCGAAAGCGGCACCCGCATCGTGGTGGACGTTTACGAGCGCACCTACGTCGGCAAGGCGGGCTAACCACTCATGGCAGCCATTTCCGGCCTCATTCGCGTGATGGAAAAGGCCGCCCGCAAGGCGGGTGGTCGACTGCGGCGTGACTTTGGCGAGATCGAGCATCTGCAGGTCAGCCGCAAGGGCCCGGCCGACTTCGTGTCCAAGGCCGATCAGCACGCCGAGCGCACCCTGTGGGATGAACTGCGCGCGGCGCGTCCGGGCTGGGGCTTCCTGATGGAAGAAGGCGGCGAGATCGCCGGTGAAGAGGGCAAGCCCCGCTTCATCATCGATCCGCTCGACGGCACCAGCAACTTCCTCCACGGCATTCCGCACTTCGCGATCTCGATCGCGGTGCAGGAGCCGCGGCTCGACGGCAAGGGTTGGGGCGAGATTACCGCTGCGCTGGTCTATCAGCCGGTCACCGACGAGAGCTTCTGGGCCGAAAAGGCCCGCGGTGCCTGGCTGCAGGACCGCCGCCTGCGCGTTTCCTCGCGCCGTCACCTCGACGAAAGCCTGATCGCCACCGGCATTCCCTTTGCCGGACGCGGTGACAGCGCCGAATGGACCCGCATCTATGGCGCGCTGGCGCCGCAGGTGGCTGGTATTCGCCGCTTTGGCGCGGCTTCGCTGGACCTGGCCTGGGTGGCTGCGGGCCGCTTCGACGGTTTCTGGGAAAGCGCTCTCGCGCCGTGGGATACGGCCGCCGGCTGCCTGTTGGTGCGCGAAGCGGGCGGGTTCGTCTCTGACTGGCGCGGCGTGTCGCAGCCGGTCTGCGATGCCCAGGTGCTGGCCGCCAACGATTCGCTGCACTCGAAATTGCACAAGGCGCTGGTCGGCGGGCTGAAGTCCTGAGCCGAATTGAAGGCGCTACTTGAACCCGCGAGGCCGCACGGCTAAGCCGCGCGGCGTTGCAGGAGCCCCTGTGGCGGAATGGTAGACGCGAACGACTCAAAATCGTTTGTCGCAAGGCGTGCCCGTTCGAGTCGGGCCAGGGGCACCATATCCAGCGGCCAGTCTACCACGGCATGCCGTAGTAGCCGTAGACCTGCCGGCCATACTGGTCATCAAAGTCCGGCTCGCCGCCCGCGCGGAAGCTGGGCGCATGATCGAGGTCTTCCTCGTCCATTTCCACGCGGAATCCGCCCAGATCTGTGTCGTAGTCCAGCATCTGCCACGGCAGCGGGTAATAGGTCTGACCCATGCCCAGGAACCCGCCAAAGCTCATCACGGCGTATTCCGCCTTGCCCGAACGCTTGTCGACCATGAAGTTGTGGATCGTGCCGATGCGGCTCCCGTCGCGGTCGTAAACCGCCGTGCCTTCGACCTTGTCCGATCCGATCAGGCGGTGGGTTTCCTCGATTGCGATCCCGGCACCGCCGGTCGCGCCGTAGCTGCTGCCACGGGTATAGCTGCGGTTGTCATCGTAATCGTCCGCGCCGTAGCTGCCCGAACCATACTGGCTCGATCCGCCATATTGGCTGCCCTGGGTGCGATTATCGCCGCGGTAACCGCTCTGATAAGTGCCTCCGCTGCTGCCGTACTGGCCGGAGCTGCCCGACTGAGCCGAACTGCCAGAGCCCCAACCGCGGTTCTCGTTGTTGTCGCCATACTGTGCCATCTTGGCCTCCTGGGTTGATGGAGCGGTGGCCTTCCACCGCAGGCCGGGTCAACCGGCTGCAGCGGGGCCAGTTCCGCGCCTGACCGGCCCGACAAACCGGGTGGGCGAAAAGCTGGACGCTTGCCGCCGGCCTATTGGCTGGTTAGTCCTGCCGCTCATGATCAAGAATGTCTCGCGCACCGCCGCTTTCGCCCTGGTTCTTGCCGCCGTTGCAGGCGCGCCCGCCAACGCCCAAGGCGACGCAATCCGCGCGCAAGTGCAGAGCGAACTGCCCAGCCTGATGGAGATCTATCGCGATCTCCACCAGCATCCGGAACTGAGCTTCCAGGAAGTCCGCTCGGCCAAGATCATGGCCGATGCGGCGCGCAAGGCCGGGTTCGAGGTGACGGAAGGCGTGGGCAAGACCGGCGTGGTGGCGGTGATGCGCAACGGGCCGGGGCCGGTCGTGCTGGTCCGGGCCGATATGGACGGACTGCCGATCGAGGAGCAGACCGGCCTGCCCTATGCCTCGAAGCAGCGCGGGGTTTCGACCGCCGGGGTCGAAAGCGGAATCATGCACGGCTGCGGCCACGATACCCACATGGCTGGCTGGATCGGCGCGGCCCGCGTGCTGGCGGCCAACAAGGCCAAGTGGTCGGGCACGCTGGTGATGATCGGCCAGCCGGCGGAAGAGATCAACCTGGGCGCGCTGGAGATGATCAAGGACGGGCTGCTGACCCGCTTTCCCAAGCCGGACTACACTCTGGCCTTTCATGACAGCGCGGAACTGCCGTCCGGCACCGTCGGCGTGAAGGCGGGCTTTGCCCTGGCCAACGTGGATTCGGTCGACATCACCGTGAAGGGTCTCGGCGGCCATGGTGCCTATCCGCACACCACCAAGGATCCGATAGTCCTGGCCAGCGCGATCGTGATGCGGCTCCAGACGCTGGTCAGCCGCGACAGCAATCCGATGGACCCCAGCGTGGTCACGGTCGGTGCATTCCACGGCGGGGCCAAGCACAACATCATTTCGGATGAGGTTAAGCTGCAGCTGACCGTGCGCTCCTATTCCGATGCCTCGCGCAAGCTGCTGCTTGACGGGATCAAGCGGATTGCCCGCGCGGAGGCGATGGCCTCAGGCGTGCCGGATGACCGGATGCCGGTGGTTAAGATCGCCGAACCCTATGCCAAGGCGACCTGGAATACGCCCGAACTGGCTGAGCGGATGCGTGGCGTGCTGACCAAGCGCTTCGGCGCCGACCGGGTGGCCAACCCGCAGCCGTCGATGGCGGGTGAGGACTTCGGCGAGATCGCTCGCGCGGCTGGGCCGAAGACGCAGTCGCTGATCCTGTGGATCGGTGGACGGTCGGCGGCGGAGCTGGAGGCCGCCGCCAAGGAGGGCAAGCAATTGGCCGGCCTGCACAGCCCGTTCTGGGCGCCCGAAGCCGACAAGGTGATCGCGGCCGGCACCGAGGCTCTGGTCGCTTCCACGCTGGAACTTATGCCGCGCAAGTGAGGCAATTTGCGTTGAACCGAATTTGCGAATTATTCGCATTAAATTGATCGATTTTGTCGATTAACCAGCGCGGAAATTTCCTTTGGAATTATGGGAACCTTTTGCCCATTGCGCAAAAGTCACGATTCCCCGCCAAAGGAGACACAACATGGGACTTAAGGGCTCGAAGACCGAGGAAAACCTCAAGGCTGCTTTCGCCGGTGAAAGCCAGGCGAACCGCCGTTATCTGTACTTCGCACAGAAGGCTGACATCGAAGGCCACAACGACGTTGCCGCCGTATTCCGCTCGACCGCGGAAGGCGAAACCGGCCACGCCCACGGCCACCTCGAATACCTCGAAGAGTGCGGCGATCCGGCCACCGGCGAACCGATCGGTGACACCGTTGCCAACCTGAAGGCTTCGATCGCTGGCGAAACCCACGAGTACACCGACATGTACCCGGGTATGGCCAAGACCGCCCGCGACGAAGGTTTCGACGAAATCGCCGACTGGTTCGAAACCCTGGCCAAGGCTGAAAAGAGCCACGCCGGCAAGTTCCAGAAGACGCTCGACACGCTCCTCGCTGACGCGTGATCCATTAGCGCCGCCCCGGGTCCGTCCCGGGGCGGCGTTTGATTCCAGAATACAGGGGTTCCCGACATGGAAGGCAGCCTGGAGGCGCCGACCCGCCACAACATCCCGTGGCAGGATGAGGCCTGGTACGATGAAGCTGCGCTCGATGCCGAGCTGCGCCGCGTCTATGACATCTGTCATGGCTGCCGGCGGTGCTTCAACCTGTGCGACAGCTTTCCGATCCTGTTCGACGCGATCGACGAGGCGCCGAATGAGGAAGTCGAGGACCTGACCAAGCCGCAGCTCCAGGCCGTAGTTGACGCCTGCACGCTGTGCGACATGTGCTTCATGACGAAGTGCCCCTATGTGCCGCCGCACAGCTTCGATCTGGATTTCCCGCACCTGATGCTGCGCGCCCGCGCAATCGAGCATCGCAAGGGCGAAACCAAGCTGGCCGACCGCGAACTCGCCAAGATGACGCGCAACGGCAAGCTGGGCTCGGCGGTCGCCGGGCTGGCCAACTGGGCCACGGACAACGACAACGATTTCACCCGCGGCCTGATGGAATCGACCCTCGGGATCGACCGCCGCGCGCATGTGCCGACCTTTGCCGAAGTGCCGCTGGTCAACAAGGCCGTCGGCATCGTCCCGCCGCCCAACCCGGATGGCCCGGCCTTTGGCAAGAAGGTGGTGCTCTATGCCGGCTGCCACGACAACTTCAACGATGGCACGGCCGGTGAAGCCGCGATCAAGGTGCTGGCCCACAATGGCGTGCAGGTGCGGGTCGAGTACCCGGACTGCTGCGCCATGCCGAAGTTCGAGAATGGCGACCTGCCGGCCGTGGCCAGTGCGGCGACCCGGATCTCCGCCTTCTTCCACCCGCTGATCGAGCAGGGCTGGGACGTGGTCCCGCTGACCACCTCCTGCGCGCTGATGCTGAAGTTCGAATGGCCGCTTATCGAGCCGGAGAACGACGCGGTAAAGCTGCTCAGCAAGCACACCTTCGACGTGTCCGAATATGTCGTGGCGCTGTCGAAGGAGACTGGCCTGGCTCCGATCGAGGCCATGCCGGCTTCGATCGCGGTGCACTTTGCCTGCCACGCCCGCGCCCAGAACATGGGCCCCAAGGCAATGGAAATGCTCAAGCTGATCCCCGAGGCCAAGCCCGCGCTGACCGAGCGCTGTTCGGGCCACGGTGGCAAGTGGGGGATCTTCAAGGAGAACTTCGACCGCGCCGTCAAGGTGGGCAAGCCCGCCGCGCGCAACCTGCTGAAGAGCGAGCCCGATGTGATCGTCAGCGAATGCCCGCTGGCCGGCCCGCACCTGAAGCAGGTGATCGAAACCACTGGGGCCCAGGCCCCCGACCGCATCGGCCACCCCATCGAGGTGATGGCCCAGGCTTATGGACTTTAGGATCATGCCCAGAAACGCCCGCACCATTACCGCTGACGATATCCTGCCGCTCGATCGCTATGAGCTGATCCGGAACGACAAGAAGCAGGAAGCCCTGCTGCGCAAGAAGCTGACCCGCATGGGCGTTGGTCCACATGCCACGGCGCTGTTCGAGACCTGGGATTCGATGTGGTTGCAGGTCCAGGAAATGTTGCGGATCGAAAAGGGCGGCGCGGACCAGCTGGTTGACGAACTGTCGGCCTATGACCCGATGGTTCCCAAGGGCCGCGAGCTGACCTGCACCCTGCTGTTCGAGATCGCCGAGCCGGATCGCCGCGATGCCTTCCTGCGGACGATTGGCGGGGTGGAAGACCATATCTCGATCCACGTCGGCGGCCAGGTCATCAAGGCCCGCCCCGAAGGCGATGTCGAGCGGACCCGCGAAAGCGATGGTAAGGCCAGTGCGGTTCACTTCCTTCACTTCGATTTCGACGATGCCGCGATTGCCGCATGGCAGTCGGGTGAGGGCAGCGCGATGCTGGTGATCGATCACCCGAATTACGGCCATGCCGCGATCATCAACGCTGACAGCCGCGAATACCTCGGCCGGGAATGCTTCGGCTGAACTAGTTTACCGCAGCTGAGCCGGTGCGCGCGCGCGAGCTTTCCTGCAGCTTCTGCAACTCCTGCGGTGTCAGTCTGCGGGGTTTGGCGGCGTCGCGGGCCTTCTTCGCCAGTTCACCGCCGGGCAGGAAATCTTCCGGCCGGGCTGACTGCTGACTGCCGACCATTGCCGAGCTGGGTCCGATGGTCGGGCCCTGATAGTATGAGCTGTCGCCGCCGGTATCGCCCGGGCCGGGATCATCGGCGGGCATCCGATTGCCGGTATTCACCTTCATCCCGCTGAAGACCTGGCGGCGCGAGCCGGTCATATCGACTTCGGCCTTGCGCAGCTCGTTCTTCTTGACCGTCTCTGCCACGGCCTCGGTCGTGCTGCCGTCGGCGAAAATCGCGATGCAGGTGGTGATCGCCAGCGTCGCTGCAGCGAAATGCTTCAGCAAGCGTGGTGAAATTGGCAAGGTCTGGGCAGCGCGGCGCATGCGGCCTGCCATAGGGTGCGAAGGTTAATCGCCCGGCAGATCAACATGGTTAGAAAAAAGTTGACGGCCGCCGGAGCGAAAGGGGCGCTCCGACGGCCGTCGTTTCTCCTCCCCAGGAGAGCGTGGGCTTAGCTGTAGGTGCCAAGCCGATGGTAGAGCGCGTTGATCCGCGCGATTTCTTCGGGGGCTTCTACCGCCCTGGCATGGCTGGCCAGGGCTGCCCGGAGCAGCTGGAAATCGGCCGTCGAAAGCAGGGCGCGGGCGCGCTGCGGTTCGCGGGTTTCGGTAGCGGTCGTAGTGGTCATCGCACCTTACTCCTTGCTGCGTTGTTGGTTCTTAGGCGGCAAATTGATTCATCGTGTTGTGTTCGCCACCGGCCTTGAGCGCGGCTTCACCGGCGAAGTATTCCTTGTGATCGTCACCGATGTCCGAACCGGACATGTTCTGGTGCTTCACGCAGGCGATACCCTGGCGGATTTCCTGGCGCTGGACGTTCTTGACGTAGCCTAGCATGCCCTGTTCGCCGAAGTACTCGCGGGCTAGGTTGTCCGTGCTGAGCGCCGCGGTGTGATAGGTCGGCAGGGTGATCAGGTGGTGGAAGATCCCAGCCTGGGCTGCGGCATCGCGCTGGAAGGTGCGGATGCGCTCGTCGGCTTCGGCGGCCAGCTCGCTGCCGTCGTAGTCCACGCTCATCAGCTTGGCGCGGTCATAGGCCGAGAGGTCCTTGCCTTCCGCGGTCCAGGCATCGAACACCTGCTGGCGGAAGTTCAGCGTCCAGTTGAAGCTGGGCGAATTGTTGTAGACCAGCTTGGCATTGGGAATGACTTCGCGGATGCGGCTGACCATCCCGCCGATCTGGCCGATGTGCGGCTTTTCGGTTTCGATCCACAGCAGGTCGGCGCCGTTCTGCAGGCTGTTGATGCAGTCCAGCACGCAGCGATCTTCGCCGGTGCCAGCGCGGAACTGGAACAGGTTGCTGGGCAGGCGCTTGGGCTTCAGCAGCTTGCCGTCGCGGCTGATCAGGACATCGCCGTGGCCGATTTCGGTCACTTCCTCGCAATCGAGGTACGAATTGTACTGATCACCGATGTCGCCGGCTTCGCGGGTGAAGGCGATCTGCTTGGTCAGGCCGGCGCCGAGCGAGTCGGTGCGGGCAACGATGATGCCGTCTTCAACGCCCAGCTCCATGAAGGCATAACGAACCGCGCGGATCTTCGCGATGAAGTCTTCATGCGGCACGGTAACCTTGCCGTCTTGGTGGCCGCACTGCTTTTCATCCGAGACCTGGTTTTCGATCTGGATCGCGCAGGCACCCGCTTCGATCATCTTCTTGGCGAGCAGATAGGTCGCCTCGGCATTGCCGAAGCCAGCATCGATATCGGCGATGATCGGCACGACATGGGTTTCATAGGCATCGACCTTGGCCTGGATCGCCTTGGCCTTGACCGCGTCACCTGCCTTGCGAGCTTCGTCTAGCTCGCGGAACATCATGCCCAGTTCGCGGGCATCGGCCTGGCGCAGGAAGGTGTAGAGTTCCTCGATCAGCGCGGGAACGCTCGTCTTCTCATGCATCGACTGGTCGGGTAGGGGGCCGAATTCGCTGCGCAGCGCGGCGATCATCCAGCCCGAAAGGTAGAGGTAACGGCCCTTGGTGGTGCCGAAGTGCTTCTTGATCGAGATCAGCTTCTGCTGCCCGATGAAACCGTGCCAGCAGCCCAGCGACTGGGTGTAGTTGGCGGGATCCGCATCATAGGCAGCCATATCGGCGCGCATGATCTTGGCGGTGTACTTGGCGATATCCAGCCCGGTCTTGAAGCGGTTCTGCAGCTGCATGCGGGCAACCGATTCGGCGTCGATCCCGTCCCAGTTGCTGAAACGGCTGATCTGGCTGTCGGCGGCGGCGATGACATCGGTATAGGACACGGGGAACCTCCAGGGGTTTGAACCCGTCCTGCTTAACCCCGATACGCTGAGTCGCTGTCGAACAAATTACAAAAAATCTTGTCTTGGTGCGCTATAAGGGCAGTCCATGCTTGCAAAGTTGTCAATAAAATTACAAAAAGGGGCATGCCTGATGCCCTGCTCCTTGCCGGTCCTGCTATTCGCCGTTTGCGCAAGCGTGAGGGGCTGACTCAGTCAGCCATGGCCGCGCAGCTGGGAATTTCGCCCAGTTACCTCAATCTGGTGGAGCGCAACCAGCGGCCGCTTTCGGCGCGGCTGCTGGTGCGGCTGGCCGAGGCATTCGATTTCGATCCGCGCAGCCTGCGTCAGGACGAGGCGGTGGGAGGGGTCGATGGCCTGCGCCGCCGGCTGGCCGATGCACGCTTTGCCGACCTGGCGATCGATCGCGACGAGATCGCCGAATGGCTCAGCGCCGCTCCGCAGGCGGCGATTGCCTTTGCCCGGCTGTTCGATGCCAGCGGCGGAGCAGGGACGCCCGCTGCGGACGAACCGATGGAACTGGTGCGGCGCGAGATCGAGCGCTGGCGCAATCACTTTACCGATCTGGACGCCGCGGCCGAAGTGCTGGCCGACGAGCTGCGCCTGTCGAGCGCCGATCCAGGTGCGGCGCTGGCTGAGCGGCTGCGCCAGAAGCACCAGATCGCCGTGCGGATCCTGCCGGTTGAGGTCATGCCCGATGCGCTGCGGCGGCTCGATCTGCATGCCCGGCAATTGCAATTGTCCGAACTGCTCGATCCCTCGTCGCGCAATTTCCAGATCGCGCTGCAACTGGCGCTGCTGGAACAGCGGGACGAGATTACTGCGCTTGCCAACGGCGCGCAGTTCACCGATCGCGCCGCCTGGCGGCTGTTCCGCCGGCACCTGACCGCCTATTTCGTCGCCGCCGTGCTGATGCCCTATGGCCGCTTCATCCGCGCATGCGAGGCGACCGGCTATGACCTGCCGATCCTGCAGCGCCGCTTTGGCGTGGGGTTTGAGCAGCTCGCCCACCGGCTGACCACACTGCAACGCGTGGGCCAGCGCGGGCTGCCGTTCTTCATGGCCCGGGTTGACCGCGCCGGGCAGTTTTCCAAGCGTTATGCCGGAGCCAGCGGTACGGCGCTGCTCGATAGCGATACCGGCTGTCCGCTGTGGGTTGCGCACCGGGCGTTCGAACGTGCCGGCCAGCTATGCGTCCAGCTCGCCAGCTTTGTCGAACCCAGCGGGGCGGAAAGTCAGTGGCTGACAATTGCCCGCACGGTCGAAGGCAGCGGTGCGCCGGGCGGGCATGGCGCCCGCTTCGTTGTGGCGCTGGGGATCGAGGTCAGCTTGGCAGGCACCTTGGCCCAGGCGCGTGAGCTGCGCCTTGAAGCCACTGACGCCGTGCCGATCGGGCCCGGTTGTGCCGCCTGCCACCGCAAGGATTGCGCACAGCGTTCGCTCCCGCCGCGCGGGGCAGCCCTGGCCTTCGACGAGCGCTCGCGCGGCCTGACGCCGTTCGCCATTGCGGACTGACGGACCTGTAAAGTTTACCGACATTTCATAAGTCCCCGTTAGGCATGTCCGACGTTATCGGGCTCGCAGGGACCAATGATCCGGCTGTTCAAACATTACATTCCCCATGCTGTGCTGCTGGTCGGGGTGATTGACCTGATCCTGCTGTACATGGCGGGGGACCTGTCGTGGCGGCTGCGCGCGGCCCAGATCGGCATGGATCCGGGTTCAAGCGCCGATCGCTTCTGGCAGCTGGGCGGCCATGCCGCCGTCATGCTGGGGGCGATGGTGGCCGTGGGAGTCTATGGCGCCGAAGCCTTGCGCTCGATGCGCTATGCCACGGCGCGGCTGCTGGTGGCGATCTCGTTCGGGATCATCGGCCTGGCCTTTCTCGATTTCATCGTCGGCGGCGGCAATTTCTGGCGCTCGACCCTGGCCTACGCGATGATCGGATCGGTCTTTGCGCTGGTGCTGAACCGCTTGCTGGTGGGTGCGATCGTCGGGACCGATGCGTTTCGCCGGCAGATTCTGGTGCTGGGCGCCGGGCAACGGGCCGAGCGGCTGCGACAACTGTCGCTGCGCCCCGAAAGCGGCTTTCGCGTTGCCGGTTTCGTATCGATGACCGGGGCGGAACCGGTCGTTCCAAACCCCGTTTCGCGCGGCGCAATCGACAACCTGACCGGCCACGTTGAGGGCCTCGGGGTCAGCGAAGTAGTCCTCGCGCTGGAGGAACGGCGCAACGCCCTGCCGCTGGCGGACCTGCTGAGAATCAAGACCACCGGGGTTCATGTCAACGATTTCTCCAGCTTCATCGAGCGCGAGACGGGCCGGGTCGATCTTGAAACCGTCAATCCGTCGTGGCTGATCTTCAACGATGGCTTCTCTTCGGGCCAGGTCGTGTCACGCGCGCTCAAGCGGCTGTTCGATATTGTCGTAAGCGGCCTGGTCCTGCTGCTGACCGCGCCGGTGATCCTGCTGTTTGCCCTGCTGGTCCGGCTCGATAGCAAGGGGCCCGCGTTCTATCGCCAGACCCGCGTCGGGCTTTATGGTCAGCCGTTTGACGTGATCAAGCTCCGCTCGATGCGCACCGATGCCGAGGTCAACGGCGCGCAGTGGGCCAGCGAGAATGACCCGCGGGTAACCCGGATCGGCAACTTCATCCGCAAGACCCGGATCGACGAGCTGCCCCAGCTCTGGACCGTCCTGAAGGGTGAAATGAGCTTCGTCGGACCGCGCCCAGAGCGGCCGGAGTTCGTTGCCGATCTGGAGCAACACCTGCCCTATTATGCCGAGCGCCACATGGTGAAGCCGGGGATCACCGGCTGGGCCCAGATCAACTATCCCTATGGCGCCTCGATCGAGGATAGCCGGCACAAGCTGGAATACGATCTCTACTACGCCAAGAATTACAGCCCGTTCCTCGATCTGCTGATCCTGCTGCAGACGCTGCGCGTGGTGCTGTGGAACGAGGGTGCGCGTTGAGATGGGCGCAGCTGGCGACCTTTGGCAGCTGATCGGCTCCGCTGCCTGGGGCACGGGGGCCTTTGCCTGTTTGGTTGCTGCCGGTCTCCTCTACTCGCGGCCCGGCCGCTTCGGCGCGGCGCGGCACGCGCTGGTGGCGGCGATTGCGCTGACTGGCTTGTGGGCCCTGATTGGAGCCCTGGCCGGAACGGAATCGCTGGGCGCCGAGCTGGCCGACAGCCTCCGCAACCTGGCCTGGCTGTTCGCGCTATACCGCCTGTTCGCGATCGATGGCCGCGATGCCAGCCTTGCGCCGGTCCGGCCACTGCTGGTGGCGCTCGGCTTTGTCGAATTGCTGCAACTGGCTCTGGAGGTGGCGATTGTGGTCAGCCCCTTTGGCGGCAAGTTTGCGGAACTGGCCTTCCACACCGTCACGCTGTTCCGGCTGCTGGTGGCAATTGGCGGTCTGGTGCTGGTCCACAATCTCTATGGCGGGGCTGCGCCCAATGCCCGGCTGCTCCTGCGCTGGCCCGCACTTGCACTTGCGGCGCAGTGGGGGCTCGATCTCAATCACTACACGGTCTCCTACCTGCTGGCCGATGCGTTGTCGGCGCTGGCGGCGCTACGTGGGCTGGCTGCGGTCGCCATCGGGGTGCTGATCGGCCTGGGCCTTCGGCGGGGCAGCGAAGCGCTGCGCTTCAGTCCATCGCGGGCGGTCATGTTCCAATCGGCCTCTCTGATGATCATCGGCGTCTATCTGGTCTTCATGGTGGCAATCGCGCGCTGGCTGGCCTGGGCCGGGCAGGAACTGGCGGCCGAGCTGCAGCTGGCCTTTGCCGGCAGCGCCGCCGTGCTGCTCGCCACCTTCGCTTCGTCGCGGGCGCTGCGCGCGCGGTTGCGGGTGACGCTCAGCAAGCACCTGTTCCAGCACCGCTATGATTACCGCCAGGAATGGCTGCGCTTCACGCAGACCATGGCCCGGGTCGGCCCGGAAGGTGGCCCGCTGCATGAACGTGTGATCCGCGCTGTAGCCGATATGACCGACAGCCCGGCCGGGCTGCTGCTGACGCTCAATGACCAGGGCGATCTGGCGCTGGCCAGTCGCTGGCAGTGGCCGACTGCCGACGTGCCAGCCGTGGCGCTGCCGGCAGCCGCCGTCCGTACTTTCGAGGCGGATCGTTCGGGCGGCTTCATTGTCGATCTGGATGAACTGCGCGGCGCCGATGCTCCGCCGCGTGAGCACTGGGCCACGCCGCAACAGGCTGTGCCGGACTGGCTGCTGGCCGAACCGCGCGCCTGGGCGCTCGTGCCGTTGCATCACTTCGACCGGCTGGTTGGCATGATCGTGCTGGCGCGTCCGGCGCTGACTCGCCGGCTCGACTGGGAGGACTTCGATCTGCTGCGCGTCGCCGGGCAGCAGTTGGCGAGCTACCTCGCCGAACAGACCGGGCAGGAAGCCCTGGCTGAGGCCGGGCGGTTCGACGATTTCAACCGCCGCATCGCCTTCGTGATGCACGATATCAAGAACCTGGCCAGTCAGCTCAGCCTGCTGGCCCGCAATGCCGAGGCCCATGCCGAGAATCCCGAGTTCAGGGCCGACATGCTGGTCACCCTGCGCAATGCGGCGGACAAGCTCAACGCGCTGCTTGCCCGGCTTTCTCGCTATGGCACGAGCGCGGTTGAAAGCCTGACGCCGGTTTCGGCCGATGCCGTGGCCAGGCGCGTGGTTGCCCAGTTCCGGGCTGGTCATCAGGTCGAGCTGGTGCAGTCGGCACCATGCCTGATCGCGGGTCGCGAGGAACTGCTTGAGCAAGTGCTGGTCCACCTGGTCCAGAACGCGATTGATGCCAGCCAGCCCGAAAGCCCGGTCTTCGTCCAGGTGTCCTGCGAGCAGTTCCACGGCCTGATCGAAGTAGTCGACTCCGGCAGCGGGATGAGCGCCGAATTTGTCCGCACCGGACTGTTCAAGCCGTTCGTCTCGACCAAGTCGGGCGGCTTCGGGATCGGCGCCTACGAAGCGCGCGAGCTGGTCCGGGCGATGGGCGGGCAACTGGAAGTCGAAAGCCGTGAAGGGCTCGGCTCGCGCTTTACGATCCGTCTGCCGCTGGCCGAAGCGGCCGAGCTGCTGAATAATTTTGCCGCAAAGGTGGCCTGATGAGTGACAATAAACCCAAGCTCCTGATCGTCGAGGACGATCCCGGCCTGCAGGCCCAGCTGAAGTGGGCCTATCCCGATTTCTCGGTGATCATCGCCGGAGACCGGGCCTCGGCGCTCGCGACGCTGCGGGCGGAGGAACCGGCGGTGGTCACACTCGACCTGGGCCTGCCGCCAGATCCCGACGGGACCACCGAGGGTTTTGTCGTGCTCGACGAGATCATGGCGCTGAAGCCCGATACCAAGGTGATCGTTGCTTCGGGCCACGGCGCCCGTGAATCTGCACTGCAGGCGATCGCGCGCGGGGCCTATGACTTCTACCAGAAGCCGGTCGAGATCGAGACCCTGGGTCTGATCGTCCAGCGTGCCTTCCGGCTGCACCAGATCGAGGCCGAGAACCGCCAGCTCGCCAGCAAGAGTGACCAGGGCAACAAGGTGCTGGGGCGGCTGATCACTGCCGCGCCGGAGATGGTCAAGGTGGCCCGCACGATCGAGCGGGTCGCCAATACCAATGTCTCGGTGATGCTGCTGGGCGCCAGCGGCACCGGCAAGGAATTGCTGGCGCGCGGGCTCCACGAAGCGAGCGACCGCGCTGGCGGGGCCTTCGTCGCAATCAACTGCGCTGCGATCCCGGAGAACCTGCTCGAAAGCGAGCTGTTCGGGCATGAGAAGGGCGCCTTCACCGGCGCGGTCAAGACCACCGAGGGCAAGATCGAACAGGCCCAGGGCGGCACGCTGTTCCTTGATGAAGTGGGCGACATTCCCTTGCCACTGCAGGTCAAGCTGCTGCGCTTTCTGCAGGAGCGGGTGATCGAGCGGATCGGCTCGCGCAAGTCGATCGCGGTCGATACCCGGATCGTCTGCGCTACCCACCAGGACCTCGAAGCGATGATCGCGGCGGGCAGCTTCCGCGAGGATCTGTTCTATCGCCTGGCCGAAATCGTCGTGAAGATCCCCAGCCTGGCCGAGCGCCCCGGCGATGCGGCCCTGCTGGCCAAGGCCTTCCTCGCCCGCTTTGCCCGCGAGATGAACCCGCAGGTCAAGGGCTTTGCCGCCGATGCCCTGGCGGCGATCGATGCCTGGCACTGGCCGGGCAACGTCCGCGAGCTGGAGAACCGGGTCAAGCGCGCGGTCATCATGGCCGAGGGCAAGCTGGTCGGCGCGGCCGATCTGGACCTGTCCGACAAGGAGCTTGACGACGATGACGTGCTCAACCTCAAGTCGGCGCGCGAGGCGACGGATCGCCGGGTGATCCGCCATGCCCTCGCGCGGTGCGAGGGCAATATCTCGAACACAGCCAAGTTGCTCGGGATCAGTCGGCCGACGCTTTACGACCTGCTCAAGCAATACGATCTCCATGCCTGACAGGCGCTCCGGCCTGCTGACGACGGCGCTGGTTGCGGCAGCGTTGCTGGCGCTGACCAGTCCGCTGGGCGCAAGGCCGGAAGCGGTAGATGCGGCGCTGAGCGCGGCGGCCGATGCCGCTGCGCAGGGGCAGGGGATCAAGGTCGAGGCGGAACTGCGCAAGGCGCTCTCTGCCGGAGCCAGCCGCAGCGACGTGGCGGCACGGATGGGCGAGGCCTATCTGCTGCAAGGCGACTTGCGCAATGCGCGCGAATGGCTTGAAACGGCGCAGTTTCCCAAAAGCGACGAGGCCCTGGGCTGGCGCATGACCGGTCGGCTGCTGCGACTGGAAGGCAAGTTGCCCGAAGCGGGCAAGGCCTTTGACAAGGCGCTGGCGCTAACGCCGGATGATCCGCTGCTGTGGGTCGATATCGCGCGGCTGCGCTATGTCGGGGGCGAACACCTGCTGGCGATCACGGCGGCCGAACGCGCGCTGCAGGCTGGGCCGGACAATCCGCGGGCGATTGAGCTGCGCGCCCAGCTACTCAACGATTCAGCCGGTCCGGTCGCGGCGATCCCGCTGTTCGTACGCGGACTGGAAACAGCGCCCGACGATCTGCCGCTACTGATCGGCTATGCCGGTGCACTGGGCGAGGCTGGCCGAGCGGTCGACATGCTGGCTGTTGTGCGCCGCATGACCGAGCTCGATCCGCGCAGCCCGCTGCCCTATTATTTTCAGGCCGTGCTGGCCGCCCGGGCGGGCCAGATCGACCTTGCCCGCAACCTGCTGAATCGCAACGGCAACCGGCTGAGCGAAGTGCCGGCGGCACAACTGCTGCAAGCCGCGCTTGAGCTTGAGGCTGGCAATAGCGCCATGGCGGTCGACATGCTGGAGCGGCTTGACCGGCGCCAGCCGTTCAACACCCGCGTGCAATTGCTGTTCGCCCGCGCGCTGCTGGCGGTCGAGGATCATGTCCGCCTGCGCCAGCGGTTCAGCCCGCTGGTGGCGCGGCCCGATGCTCCGCCCTACCTGCTGACCGTGCTGGGGCGTTCTTATGAACATACTGGCGACCGGGCTGCTGCCGCTGCGCTGCTCGATCGGGCCGCGAATGCCGGGGCGCTGCCGTTCGCGGCAAAGGAACGAGCGAATGTACCTGCCCCGGCGGGATCGTTCGAGGGGTTCGTCCTGGCGGGCGACAGCGCCTTGCTCAGGCGTGCCAATGGTGATGCCCTGGCGGCCTACAGTCAGGCTGCGCAGGTGCGCTATCCGGAATGGCTGATGCCGCGCGCTGCCTATGCGACCGGCAACCCGGCCCAGGGCGCACTGCTGGCGGAACGCTATCTCGCGGCCTATCCCGCCAGTCTGCTGGCGCCGCGTCTGGTGGCGGGCGGCGCAGCACAGGCGGGCGATTGGGACAGGGCCAGGCTGCTCTTGGACAATGCCGACTTGAGGCTCGGCCATGGTGACGCGCGGCTGCTGGCCGACCTGTCACTGGCCCAGCTGCGCAGCGGCGATGCCGAGGCGGCGCTAGCTTCGGCGCACAAGGCCTATCGCCTGCAACGCGCCAGTCCGGTCGCTGCCCTGGCCAAGGGCATGGCACTGGCCAAACTTGGCCGCGATCCCGAGCAAGCCACGGCGCTGCTCAACAAGGTCGAGCGTATCGGGGGCAACAATCCGCTGCTCAAGGAGGCCCGCGCGCAATTGCGGCGCTGACGCGCCTTTCCTCTCGACAAGCCGCGCTACCCTCGCCAAAACTAATCGCGCGATTAAATTTGGAGGATGCGACATGGCAGGGGTTCTGGCTGGGGTTACCGTGATCGAGCTGGCGGGGATTGGCCCGGGGCCGTTCTGCGGGATGATGCTGGCCGACCACGGCGCACGGGTGATCCGGGTCGAGCGGCCCGGCACCTCTGGCCGTTTTGGCGACAGCGGCAACCGCGACATCCTCAACCGCAACCGCGAACGGATCGAGCTTGATCTCAAGGATCCTGCTGCGATCGAGCAGCTCAAGGAACTGGTGAAGACGGCCGACGCGCTGATCGAGGGCTATCGCCCCGGCGTGATCGAACGGATGGGGATCGGGCCGGACGTGCTGCTGGGCATCAATCCCAAGCTGGTGATCGGGCGGATGACCGGCTGGGGCCAGGACGGGCCGATGGCGCCGCTGGCGGGCCATGACATCAATTACATCGCGCTGTCGGGCGCGCTGCATTCCTATGGCCGCAAGGGTGAGAAGCCGACCTTCCCGGTCAACGCCGTGGGCGATTTCGGCGGGGGTGGGATGATGTTGGCCTTTGGCGTAGTCGCGGGCGTGCTCCATGCCCGCTCGGGCGGCGCAGGGCAGGTGGTTGACTGCGCGATGGTTGATGGCGCGGCCATCCTCTCGGCCATGACCTATACCTTCCTCGGCAACGGTCAGTGGCGCGATGAGCGCGGGGTAAACCTGCTCGACAGCGGCACGCACTTCTATGACACCTATGAAACTAGCGACGGCAAATACATCTCGCTCGGCTCGATCGAACCGCAGTTCTACGCACTGCTGCTCGAGAAGACCGGCCTGACGGGCGATTCGGACTTTGCCCAGCAGATGAACCCGATGAAGTGGGACGAGCTGAAGGCACGGATGACCGCACTGATCCTGACCAAGACCCGCGACGAATGGTGCGCGATCATGGATGGTACCGACATCTGCTTTGCGCCGGTCCTGAGCCTCAAGGAAGCCCCGCAGCACCCTCACAATGTGGCGCGCAGCACCTTTGTGGAGGATGGCGGGATGATCCAGCCAGCCCCGGCACCCCGGTTCTCGGCCACGCCGGCACCGCCGGTGAAGCTGGCGGGGCGTTAAGCACTTGCTGAGCCGCATCGATCCAATGGTGCGGCTGCTCGCGCTGGCGATTGGTCTCGCGCTGGTCCTGCCGGTCCACGGCGCGGCGCGCGATGTGGCGCAGTTCGTTGCCAACGCGGCGGTATTCCTGCTGTTCTTCCTCAACGGCCTGCGCCTGCCGCGTCACGAAGTGCGTGCCGGGATTGGCAATCACCGCCTGCTCTGGCCGCTGACCGGCTGGGTGTTCGGGGCGATGGGGCTGGCGGGCTGGCTGCTTTGGCAGGGCGGGCAGGGCTGGATGCCGCCGCTCCTGGCGCTGGGCTTCCTCTATCTGGGTTGTCTGCCCTCAACGGTGCAGTCGGCGACGGCCTATTCTTCGCTGGCCGGAGGCAATGTCGCTAGTTCGGTCGTTGCGGCCGCCCTGCTCAATATCCTCGGAGTATTCCTCACCGCGCCGCTGTTCTCGGTGCTCGCGGGGAGCGGGGCGGCGGATTTTCATGCCGAGGGTCTGATCAAGGTCGTTACGATCCTGCTGATCCCCTTCCTGCTGGGCCAGGCCTTGCAGGGGCGGCTGGGCGGCTGGGTGGCGGGGCATCGTCAGCTCGTCACGCGGATGGACCGCGCCTCGATCGCGATTGCGGTCTATGTCGCCTTCTCAGGCGCGGTCGAGCAGCGTTTCTGGCAACTGATCGAGCCGGCCGGCTGGGTCTGGCTGGCGGGCGGTACGGCGGTCTTCCTGATCTTCGGCCACCTGGGTGCCTGGCTGGTCGGCGGCTCGATCCGGCTCGATCGCGCCAACCGGATCAGCTTCCTGTTTGCTGGTGCGCAGAAGAGCGTGGCGATGGGCGCGCCACTCGCCACGGTGCTGTTTCCGCCTGCCGCAGCGGGAATCGTGCTGTTGCCGATCCTGCTTTATCACCTGGTCCAGCTGGTGATCGCCGCGCCGATTGCGGCTCGGCTCAATCCGCCCGGATAGCTTCCTCGATTTCGGTGTCCGGGTTGCGCTTGTTGTGGCGGATCGACCACCACAGCGACAGCCCGATCAGCACCGCGCCGATCAGTCCGGTGACGGTTTCGGGGATGTGCATCACGGCAGAGAACAGCATGATGCCCCCCAGCGCGATGATCGCCCAGAATGCGCCGTGCTCAAGATAGCGGTATTCCGCCAGCGTGCCCTGCTTGACCAGGTGGATCGTCATCGAGCGGACGAACATCGCCCCGATCGACAGGCCGAGCGCGATGACCACCATGTTGTTGGACAGGGCAAAGGCCCCGATCACGCCGTCAAAGCTGAACGAGGCGTCGAGGATGTTGAGGTAGAGAAACCCGCCGAGGCCCGAGCGGACCACCGCGCCCTGCAGCTTCAGGGCTTCCTCGCGCATTTCGAGGATCGTCGAGATTGCCTCGACCGCGATGAAGGTCACCAGACCAAGCGTGCCCGAGATCATGAAGGTCAGGGCATCGGCTGCGGGCAGCATAGTCGAGATGCCGTAGATCACCAGCAGCAGCAGCGCGATTTCGGCGGCCTTGATGTTGGAGACGACCGAGAGCTTCTCCTCGATCCAGGCAATCCAGTGCACGTCCTTTTCGCCGTCAAAGAAGAACGACAGGCCCACCATGGCCAGGAAGGCCCCGCCGAAGCCGGCAATCCCGACATGAGCGCTGGAGACGATCCGTTCGTATTCTTCCGGACTGTTGAGCGACAGATTGACCGCGTCCATCGGCCCCAGCCCCGCAGCAACTGCAACGATGGCGAGCGGGAAGACAATCCGCATTCCGAAGACCGCGATCAGCATCCCCCAGGTCAGGAACCGGCGTTGCCAAACCTCGTCCATATCCTTGAGCACCGCGGCATTGACCACCGCGTTGTCGAACGACAGCGACACTTCGAGGATCGAGAGCACGAAGATGATCCACAGCATCGAAGCCGTGGCGGCAAGGCTGCCCGATTGCGCCCAACCATACCACACGCCGAGCGCGAGGCAGATCAGCGTGAACACGATCGAGAATTTGTAATAACGCAGCAGCATTGTGGTCCCCACCTTCTTGTTGGGCGAGGCCCTATTTCGGCTGATAGGTCTGTTCAATCCCCGGGAAGGTTCTGTCCCGAACTTCTGCGGCATAACGTGCCGCCGCTGCGGAGATCGTTTCGGCGATCTCCTCGTAACGCTTCACGAAGCGCGGCACACGTTCGAACATGCCGAGCATGTCCTCGGTCACCAAGACCTGGCCATCGCACTGGGCCGAGGCGCCGATGCCGATGGTCGGGCAGCTGACGGCCTTGGTAACGTCGATCGCGATCGGTTCGACCACGCCCTCGACGACAATGGCAAAGGCCCCGGCATCGTCGAGCGCCTTGGCATCGGCGACAATCTTGGCCGCTTCGGCATCGCTGCGACCGCGGGCGTTGTAACCGCCCAGCACGTTGACCGCCTGCGGGGTCAGGCCGACATGGCCCATCACCGGGATCCCGCGCTGGGTCAGGAAGGCCACCGTTTCGGCCATGGCCGCGCCGCCTTCGAGCTTTACTGCCGCGCAGCCGGTTTCCTTGAGCAGCCGGGCGGCGCTTTCGAAGGCCTGCTGCGGCGAGGCTTCGTAGGCCCCGAACGGCATGTCGACCACCACGGCGGCATGATAAGAACCGCGCACCACCGCCGCGCCATGCGCCGCCATCATGTCGAGCGTCACCGGCACCGAGGAGGGCAGGCCATAAATCACCTGGCCGAGCGAATCCCCGACCAGCAGCAGATCGCAGTGCGCGTCCAGCAGCTGGGCCTGCCGCGCGGTATAGGCAGTGAGCATCACCACCGGCTCGGCCGTCACGCCGTCCACCTTGCGCTTGCGGATCGCTGGGATGGTCAGGCGCTTCATTGGCGCGGGGGTTGGGTTGGCGCGGCTGGTGGCCGTGTCGAGCTGAAAGGTCGTGGACATGGAGACGGCCTTTAGACGGTCTCGCAAAGCTGGGGAAGTGCGGCGATTTGCGCTTGCCAATGGCCCGCTTGCCGCTAGCTTCCGGGCCAGGGACAGGAAGGCCGGGCGCTTGGCGTAACCGGCCTCGTAAATTCTAGGGGAATTGCATGTTGTTCGGTCGCGTCAAATCACTCGACGCCATTCTGGCTACCGCCGAAAAGAAATCGCTCCACCGCTCGCTTGGCGCCTTCCAGCTCACCATGCTCGGGATTGGGGCCATCATCGGGACAGGGATCTTCGTGCTGACTGCCGAAGCGGCGAACAAGGCCGGCCCGGCCATGATGATCAGCTTTGTCATCGCTGCCGTGGTCTGCGGGCTGGCGGCACTGTGTTATTCGGAATTGGCCTCGATGGTGCCGGTTTCCGGCTCCGCCTACACCTATAGCTATGCCACGTTCGGCGAGATCGTGGCCTGGATCGTGGGCTGGGCGCTGGTGCTGGAATATGCCATTGCCGCATCGGCGGTTTCGGTTGGCTGGTCCGGTTACATGGTCAGCCTGGTCGAAGAGATCTTCAAGATCGATATTCCGAATACCTTCGTGAAGGGACCGTTCGATCCGGTTGCGCCGGGTGAAACCCCAGGCCTGATCAACCTGCCGGCCATGCTGATTGGCCTGGTCTGCATGGCGCTGCTGATCCGCGGCACCAAGGAAAGCGCCCGGTTCAATGCCGTGCTGGTGGCGGTCAAGGTTTCTGCGCTGATGCTGTTCCTCGTCCTCGCCCTGCCGGCTGTGTCGAGCGCGAACTTTGAGCCGTTCATGCCGAACGGCTTCTTCGCCAACGAGGTTGTCAATCCGATCACCAACGAGATAGTCACCGTTGGCGTGGCTGCGGCGGCGGCTTCGATTTTCTTCGCCTATGTTGGGTTCGATGCGGTTTCCACCGCTGCTGAAGAAACGATCAATCCGCAGCGGAACATACCGATCGGGCTGATCGGCAGCCTCGCGATCTGCACCATCATCTATCTGCTGGTGGCTGCCGGCGCGATCGGGTCGATTGGTGCCGAGCCGGGCGGTTCGCTTGCCCGGTCGGATGACGCGCTGGCCTTTGTCCTGCGTGAAATCGGACAGGGCTGGGCCGGTGACCTGGTGGCGATTGCCGCCGGTCTGGCGCTGCCGTCGGTGATCCTGATGATGATGTTCGGCCAGACCCGCATTTTCTTCGTGATGGCGCGTGACGGTCTGCTGCCCGAGGTCTTCTCGAAGCTGCACCCGAAGTACAGCACGCCGCACGTGGTGACGATGTGCACGGGGATTTTCGTGGCACTGTTCGCTGCGTTGTTCCCGGTCGGCAAGCTGGCCGATATCTCGAACTCGGGCACTCTGTTTGCGTTCTTTACCGTGGCGGTTGGCGTGATGATCCTGCGTCGCACCGATCCGGCCCGGCACCGGCCGTTCCGCACGCCCTTGGTGTGGCTGATTGCGCCGCTGGCGGCTGCGGGCTGTGTGTTCCTGTTCTTCCAGCTGTCGGGCTATACTGAACTGATGTTCCTCGGTTGGGCAGTGATCGGTCTGGTCGTGTACTTCAGCTATAGCCGCAAGCGCAGCCACGTTGGTCGCGGCCTGGTCGAAGTTCATGAGGACGATCCTGATGCGCCGGGGCTGCCTGTGCCGCCCCTGCCGGGGATCCGGGACGAGTAATCGGTAA
Source organism: Sphingomonadaceae bacterium (assembly GCA_965284665.1). Taxonomy (GTDB): domain Bacteria; phylum Pseudomonadota; class Alphaproteobacteria; order Sphingomonadales; family Sphingomonadaceae; genus Novosphingobium. The sequence continues at coordinate 1,683,725 of OZ260108.1, forward strand.
ACCCATGTTCACCCGCAAGGGTGGGGAGAGAGGGGCCGCTTCCTGGCAAGGGAGGCGGCCCTTTTCGTTGCTAGAGCTGCGTTTCGGTATAGCCGCCCTTGATAGTGTCGCGCACGTTCAGGCCCAGGAACATCTTGGCGGTGTTGATTGCGCCCAGTTCGCCGGCCCAGATTGCGGCGTCACCCAGGTCCATCCGCAGCAGCATGGCGCTGTCCTTGCCTGCGGGGAACCAGGCCTCGATCATGTTGGACCACAGCGCATCCTTGCGTTCCCGGCTGGTCTCTTCCGATAGCTCACCGGTGATCCGGGCGAAGGCATCGTGGCCCTTGCTGCTGAACGTGCCCGTGGCTGGTCCGCCGGTGGCAAAACGGTTGTCGGGCGAAGTGAAGAACCAGATTGCCGAATTGGCATCCTGGTCGAGTTGCGCCGTCATCGGGGCCGCGCTGTCGGGCTCTGCATCGAGCTGTAGCATCAGGAAGGGCGAGGCGGCGAGCGCCTTCCAGAACTTTTCCTTGAGCTCTGCGGGATCGCCCTGGTCATAGTGCATTGCTTCGTCTCCTTCTTTGATGGTGCAGGAGCCAAACAGGGTCGGACGCAGCCGGGTTCCCCTTGCCAGTTCTGTAGAACGGAACATAATAAGAACATAGAGGTCCCGATTCGCATGACTGCTGTTGCCCCATCCGTTGTTCCCGCGCTGCCTGCCGCGCTCGCGCTTGCCCCCGGCGGGGCCAGCCATGCCGAGCTGTTTGCCAGCGCGCAGGACTGTGCCGGCGCGGCCTTCGCCCTGGCGCTGGAAAACCAGCGCGCCGCGCCGGGGGATGAGCGGCCCTGGCTGTGGGTGCAGGATCGCGCCGCCTTGCGGCAGACCGGGCGGCCCTATCGTCCCGGCCTGCCGCGCGCGCTGCGCCACCGGCTGATCCATGTCGTCACGACCACGCCCGAGGACGCGCTGTTCGCGCTGGAAGAAGGGCTGCGGTGCCGTGACCTGGCCTTCGTGGTGGGGGAGATGGCCGGCAATCCCCGCGCGCTCTCGCTCACCGCCCAGCGCCGGCTCAGCCTGGCGGCGGAGAAGCATGGCGCGATGCTGTGGCTGGTGCGCGTGGGGGCACAGCGCGATCTCTCTTCCGCCCGCCAGCGCTGGGCGCTGCGCCCGGCCGCTTCGCTCCCGCCGCGCTGGAACGCGCAGGCTCCCGGCACCGCTGCCTGGCACGCCGAACTGTTCCGCGCCCGCAACCACCCGCCCGGAGAATGGATCCTGCGCGATGACGGACAGGCCCTCGTCGCCCAGCCGGCCCAGCAATCGACGCATCCTGTCGATCTGGCTGGCGCGGCTGGCGATCGACCGCTGGCGGCTGGCTGAAGGGCTGCGTGCGGGGGAAGGTGCCGATGCCAATCCCCAGGCCCTGATCAGCGAGACCGCCCACGGCCCGCGGATTACCGCGACCAATGCGGCTGCCTTGGAAGCAGGCGTGCAGACCGGGACCATGCTGGCCGATGCCCGCGCGCTGTGCCCCGCGCTGGCCGTTGCCCCGGCCGATCCGGCGGGCGACCGCGCCGTGCTGGAGGCGCTGGCGCTGTGGGCCCAGCGCTGGGGCCCGTGGTCGGCGCTCGACCTGCCCGATGGACTGGTGGTCGATGTGACCGGGGTAGCGCACCTGTTCGGGGGTGAGGCGGGCCTGATCGCCGATGCTGCCCGGTCCATTGCCAGGCGCGGCTTTGCTGCCCGACTGGCGATTGCTCCCACGGCGGGAGCGGCCTGGGCCTTGGCGCATTACGGGCCGCAAGGGGCGATCCTCCAACCCGGTGACAGCCTCGATGAACTGCCCGTCGCTGCGCTGCGGCTCGATCCAGCGACGGTGCTGGTGCTGCGGCGGCTCGGCCTCAAGCGGATCGGCGAGCTGTCGGGCGTCGCGCGCGATGCGCTGGCGCGGCGATTCCGCAACCACAAGGCACCTGCGGCCAATCCGCTGATCCGGCTGGACCAGTTGCGGGGACTGGTGCCGGAGCCCTTGCTGCCGGTCTTGCCGGTCGATGTCCCGCTGGTCCAGCGGCGGCTGATGGAGCCGATCCGCCATCGCAGCCTGCTCGATCAGGTGCTGGGCGATCTCTGCGCCGATCTGGTGCGGGTGCTGGAAGGGCGGGCGCTGGGCGCGCGGCGGCTGGAACTGGCGCTGTGGAAGGTCGATGGCGAGGTGCTGCAACGCCGCCTCGAACTCGCCGCCGCCAGCCGCGATCCGGCCCACATCGCGGGGCTGTTTGGCCGCAAGCTCGATGATCTCGATGCCGGGTTCGGGATCGAACTGGCCCGCCTGCGCACACCGTGGACCGAGCCGCTGCCGCTCAGCCAGCGCGATTTTGAGGCAGCGGCGGAAACGCATGGCACCTCGCTGGCCGCCTGTATCGACCGGCTCTCGATTCGGCTTGGCCCCGATGCGGTGCGCCGCCCGGTCCCGCGCGCCAGCCATGTGCCGGAACGCGCCCAGCGCTGGGTGTCGCCGCTGGAGAGCGAGGGTGCCAGCCAGAGCGACCTGCCGTTCCACGCCCGGCCCTTGAAGCTGCTCGACCGGGCCGAGCCGATCGCCGTGCTCTATGCCAGCCCCGATGGCCTGCCGCGGCGGTTCCGTTGGCGCGGGCAAGTGCACGAGATCGCCCGGGCGGAGGGACCGGAGCGGATCGCGCCGGAATGGTGGCGCGAACGCTCGACCGTGCGGCTGCGCGATTACTACCGGATCGAGGACGGGGAGGGGCGGCGCTACTGGATCTATCGCGCCGGCCTGGCGGACGATGGCCGCGGCGGGGTGCCGGAATGGTTTCTGCAGGGTCTCTGTGCCTGAGGCCCCGCTTACCCCTGAGCGGCGGCGGGTCGATCCTGCCCCCGGCCTGGGCCCGCCGCCGCGCGCGCCGTTCGTCGAGCTGGGGCTGGTCAGCTGCTTTTCCTTCCTGCGCGGCGCGTCGGACGCGGTCGACCTGGTCACCACGGCGCGGGCGCTGGGCTATGATGCGGTGGGGATTGCCGATGCCAACACCATGGCCGGGGTGGTGCGGATCCATGCCGAGGCCAAGGCGCTGGGGCTGAAGCCGATGATCGGCTGCCGGATCGAGACGGTCGAGGGGCTGGCGTTCCTGGCCTACCCATCGGACCGCGCCGCCTATGGCCGGCTCTGCCGCCTGATCTCGGCCGGACGGATGGCCAGGCTCGACGGCGAATGGCAGGAGAAGGGCGCCTGCGAGATTTCACTCGCGATGCTGGCTGAGCACAGCGAGGGCGTCCACCTGGTGCTGGTGCCGCCGGATGAGCTGGACGCGGAACTGACGGTGGCGGTGCCGGGCAATGTGGTGACACTGGACGGCGCCCGGCCAGAGGTGGTGAGCATCGCCCCGTTCCCTGACCTGCTCCCGCATCTGGTCGCCCGCCTGCCTGGCCTGCGCCATCTGGCCGCCAGCTATCTCTATACTGGCGATGACCTGGCCCGCATTGCCCGGCTCGATGCCCTGGCGAAGACGCACGGCCTGTCGCTCCTCGCCACTAACCAGGTGCTTTATCACGCCCCGCAGCGCCGCCCGCTGCATGACGTGATGACGGCGATCCGCCACAAGACCACGGTCGCGGCGGCCGGGCATCTGCTGGAACCCAATGCCGAGCGGCACCTCAAGTCGCCCGAAGAGATGCAGCGGCTGTTCGCGCGCTGGCCTCATGCGATCACGGCGGCGCGGGACCTCGCCGATGCTTGCCAGTTCAGCCTGGATGAGCTGCGCTATGAATACCCGCGCCAGACCTACCCGGATGGGCTCGATGCCCAGGCCTATCTGGATCGCCTGACCTGGGAGGGGGCGAGCCAGCACTATCCGCACGGCGTGCCCGATGAAGTGGCCGAAACGCTGCGCAAGGAGCTGGCGCTGATCGGCAAGAAGCAGCTGGCGCAGTACTTTCTGACCATCAAGGAGATCGTCGATTTCGCCCGCAGTCGCGAGCCGCCGATCCTGTGCCAGGGGCGCGGCTCTGCGGCCAATTCGGCGGTGTGCTTCTGCCTGGGGATCACCTCGGTCAACCCGGTCGAGCACGCGCTGCTGTTCGAACGGTTCATTTCCGAGGACCGCGACGAGCCGCCCGACATCGATGTCGATTTCGAGCACGAGCGGCGCGAAGAGGTGATCCAGCACATCTACGAGAAGTACGGCCGCCACCGCGCCGGCCTCTGCGCCACGGTGATCCACTATCGCCCGCGCATGGCGATCCGCGAGGTCGGCAAGGCGATGGACCTGTCCGAGGACGTCACCAGCGCGCTCGCGAAGACCGTCTGGGGCAGTTACGGGCGCTCGATCGAAGAAAAGCACATGGCGGAAGCCGGCATGGTTCTCTCCGATCCGCACCTGAAGCGCGTGCTGGCGCTGACCCAGCAGATGATCGGCATGCCGCGCCACCTGTCCCAGCACGTCGGCGGCTTCATCCTGACCGAAGGCGCGCTGACCGAGACTGTGCCGATTGGCAACGGCGCCATGCCCGATCGCAGTTTCATCGAATGGGACAAGGACGATATCGATGCCTTGGGCATTCTCAAGGTCGACGTCCTCGCGCTCGGGATGCTGACCTGCATCAGGAAGTGCCTCGACCTGCTGCGCGATCACCACGGGCAGGACCTGATCCTGGCGACGGTCCCGCGGGAGGATCCGGCGGTTTACGACATGCTGTGCAAAGGGGATTCGCTCGGCGTGTTTCAGGTCGAAAGCCGGGCGCAGATGAACATGCTGCCGCGCCTTCGGCCCCGCTGCTTCTATGACCTGGTGATCGAAGTGGCGATTGTTCGCCCCGGGCCGATCCAGGGCGACATGGTCCACCCTTATCTCAAGCGGCGGCGCGGGGCCGAGGCGGTGGAGATCCCGGCGCCCGGTCCGGCGCATGGCCCGCCGGATGAGCTGACCAGCATCCTCGGCCGCACCTTGGGGGTGCCGATCTTTCAGGAACAGGCGATGAAGATCGCGCTCGATGCGGCAAAGTTTTCCAGTCTTGAAGCCAACCGCCTGCGCAAGGCCATGGCCACCTTCCGCAGCCGCGGCATGGTCCATGAACTGGAAGACCTGATGGTCGGGCGGATGGTGGCGCGCGGCTATGATCCGGATTTTGCCACTCGCTGCTTCAGCCAGATCAAGGGCTTTGGCGAATATGGTTTTCCGGAGAGCCACGCCGCCAGCTTTGCCCTGCTGGTCTATGTCTCGTCCTGGCTGAAGTGCCATTACCCGGCGGCCTTTGCCTGCGCGCTGCTCAATTCGCAGCCGATGGGGTTCTATGCCCCGGCGCAGATCGTGCGCGATGCGCGCGAGCATGGGGTGGCGGTGCTGCCGGTCGATGTGAATGCCAGCGGGTGGGACAATGCGCTGGAGGACGGCGCGCTCCGCCTCGGCCTGCGTCAGGTCGATGGCTTCTCCGAGGCCGCCGCCGCCCGGATTGTCGCGGCGCGGGAGGCCGGGCCGTTTCGCGATGTGCGTGCGTTGAAGGAGCGGGCCGGGCTATCCCCGGCGCTGATCGAGCGGCTGGCGGCGGCGGACTGTTTCAACTCGCTCGGCCTCACCCGGCGTCAGGCGCTATGGGATGCGCGCAGCCTGGTCGCCGCGCCCGACCTGCCGTTGTTCGCCGCCATGGCCGCGCGGGATGAGGGGGCGGAGCGCAGCGCCACGCGCCTGCCGGCCATGCCCTTGTCGGAAGAAGTGGTGGCCGATTACCAGACCCAGCGGCTCAGCCTGAAGGCGCATCCGCTGGCCTTCCTGCGCGCTGCCCTGGCCGACCGGGGCTTTGTCCGGGCCTGTGAACTGCGTGAGCGCAAGTACCGCTCGGCCGTGCAGGTCGCCGGCGTGGTGCTGATCCGCCAGCGCCCCGGTAGCGCCAAGGGCGTCTGCTTCATCACGCTCGAGGACGAGACCGGGGTGGTGAACCTGGTGATCTGGCCCGATGTGATGGAGAAGCAGCGCAAGGTGATCATGGGGGCGCGACTGATCGAGGTGAAGGGCCGGGTCGAATACGATGACGAGGTGATCCACGTCATCGCCACCCATCTGACCGACGCCACCCCGGCGCTCCACGCCCTATCGGATGACTTGCTCCCCGCCACGCTCGACCGCGCCGACGAGGTCCGCCGCCCGATTGCGGGACGGCTGCCGGCCTACCACCGCGCCGGCCATCCGCGCGATGCGCGCGTCATTCCGAAATCGCGGGATTTTCATTGATCCTCCCCAATCTCCGATTGGGGAGGGGGACCATGCGCAGCATGGTGGAGCGGTATGCGTCGTCTGAGGGATACCCCTCCACCGTCCTCCGGACGGTCCCCCTCCCCGAGCGGAGCTCAGGGAGGACTAGTTAAACCGCCTCCAGCGCGTACCCCGCCGACCTGACAGTCCGCACCGGATCGGGCGCGCCGTCGATTTCGATCCCCTTGCGCAGGCGGCGGATGTGGACGTCGACCGTGCGCAGTTCGATCTCGCTTTCGGTGCCCCAAACTGCATCGAGCAGCTGCCCGCGGCTGAAAACGCGGCCGGGGTGTTCCATGAAGAACTTGAGCAGGCGGAACTCGGTCGGGCCGAGCTGGATCACCTGGCCGCGCCGGGTCACCTTGTGGGCGGTTGCATCGAGCGAGAGATCGCCAACCGCGATCGTTTCCCCCGCCAGCGCCGGGCGGATGCGGCGCATGATCGCGCCAACGCGGGCGATCAGCTCGCGTGGGGAAAAGGGCTTGGTCAGGTAATCATCCGCCCCGGTTTCGAGCCCGCGGATCTTGTCATCCTCCGCTCCGCGTGCCGTCAGCATGATGATGGGCACGTGGGCGGTGGCCTTGTCGCGCCGCAGGCGGCGGCAGACCTCGATCCCGCTGGTGCCTTCAACCATCCAGTCGAGCACGACAAGGTCGGGCGCCTCTTCCTGGGCAAGCAGCAGGGCTTCATCGCCATCGGGGGTGACGGACACGGCATAGCCTTCTGCGGTGAAGCGGAATTCCAGCAGCTCCGCCAGTGCCGGATCATCCTCGACCAGCAGCAGGCGTGGTTTGCTCATGTCAGGCTCCTGCCAGGTCTTCCCGGTCGGTGAGGTAGGCACCGGTCGCGGCATAGTGGACCATCTCGGCCACGTTGGTCGCATGGTCACCAATCCGCTCGATATTGCGGGCCACGAACAGCAGTTCAGCCGCGCTGCTGATCGACGAGGGATTCTCGATCATGTGGCTCACCAGGTTGCGGAAGATGCTGTTGTAGAAGGCATCGACCTTGTCGTCGCGCTCCACCACTTCGCGGGCCAGTGCGGCGTCGCGGGCCGCAAAGGCGGTCATCACGTCGTGGACCATCTCACCGGCCACTTCGGCCATGGCCGGGATGAGGGTCAGCGGTTCGAACTTCTTGCGGCCTTCGATCTTGTCGGTGCTCTTGGCGATGTTCTTGGCATAGTCGCCAATCCGCTCAACCACCCCGGCGATCTTCAGCGCAGCGATCACTTCGCGCAGGTCATCGGCCATCGGCGCACGCAGCGCGATCACGCGGATCGCCAGCTTGTCGACCTCGGCTTCGAGCGAGTCGATACGCTTGTCGCGGGCGATCACGCCCTTGGCCAGTTCGCTGTTGCCCTTGACCAGGGCTTCCATTGCTTCAGCCAGCGACACTTCGGCCAGGCCGCCCATCTCGGCGATCAGACCGCGCAGCCGGGTGATGTCCTCGTCAAAGGCCTTGACCGTATGTTCCTGTGCCATCAGCCGTACCGTCCTGTGATGTAGTCCTTGGTCCGCTCTTCGCGGGGATTGGTGAAGATATCGCTGGTCTTGCCGTATTCCACCATCTTGCCGAGGTGGAAGAAGGCGGTGCGCTGCGAAACGCGGGCGGCCTGTTGCATCGAGTGGGTGACGATGACGATGGCGTAGCGGCCCTTCAGTTCGTCGATCAGTTCCTCGATGCGGGCCGTGGCGATCGGGTCGAGCGCGGAGCAGGGCTCGTCCATCAGGATCACCTCGGGATCGACCGCGATGGCCCGCGCGATGCACAGCCGCTGTTGCTGGCCGCCCGACAGGGCCGTGCCGCTTTCGCTGAGGCGGTCCTTCACCTCATCCCACAGACCGGCGCGCTTGAGTGATTTCTCGACGATGCCGTCGAGATCGGCCTTGCTTCCGGCGAGGCCGTGAATGCGCGGCCCGTAGGCCACGTTCTCATAGATCGACTTGGGGAAAGGATTGGGCTTCTGGAACACCATCCCGACCCGGGCGCGGAGCTGAACCACGTCCATGCCGGACTTGTAGATGTCCTCGCCGTCAAGCGTGATCACCCCTTCGACGCGGGCCCCGGCGATGGTGTCATTCATCCGGTTGAGCGAGCGCAGGAAGGTTGACTTGCCGCAGCCGGACGGGCCGATGAAGGCCGTCACGTACTCGGTCGGGATGTCGATCGACACCTGATCGATTGCGCGCTTCTCCCCATAAAAAATGGAGACATCGCGCGCGCTGATCTTGGCGTTCACGGGATCAAGGGTGTGGGTCGTGGTCATTACCAGCGTTTCTCGAAGCGGTTGCGAAGGTAGATGGCGAGGCCGTTCATCACCAGCAGGAAGGCCAGCAGGACGATGATCGCGGCAGAGGTGCGCTCAACAAAGCCGCGATCGATCTCGTCCGACCAGAGGAAGATCTGGACCGGGAGGACCGAGGCGGGCGAAGTGAAGCCTTCCGGCGGCGTGGCGACAAAGGCGCGCATGCCGATCATCAGCAGCGGCGCGGTTTCACCCAGCGCGCGGGCCATGCCGATGATCGTGCCGGTCAGAATGCCGGGCAGGGCCAGCGGCAAGACATGGTGGAACACGGTCTGCACCCGGCTGGCGCCAACGGCCAGCGCCGCATCGCGGATCGAGGGCGGCACGGCCTTGATCGCGTTGCGTCCGGAAATCACGATCACCGGCATGGTCATCAGCGCCAGGGTCATGCCGCCGATCAACGGGGCCGAGCGATAGTTGGGGAAGATCGTCAGGAACACGGCCAGACCCAGCAGGCCGAAGATGATCGAGGGCACGGCGGCGAGGTTGTTGATCGAGACTTCGATCACGTCGGTCCAGCGGTTCTTGGGGGCATATTCCTCAAGATAAACCGCCGCCAGCACGCCGATCGGGAAGGCCAGCAACAGCGTGACCAGCATGGTCAGCATCGAACCCTTCAGTGCCCCCCAGATCCCGACAGCCTGCGGACCGGTGGCGTCGGCACGCGACAGGAAGCCAAGGTCCCAGGCCTGGGCCAGCGTGCCCTCGGCCTTGAGCTGGGCCGCAATAGCCTTGAGACTGTCCGAGGCACCATCGCCGCGGAGGGCCGAGGCGAGGTCATCGCTGGCAGGAAGCTCTGCCTTGACCGTGCCGCGCAGCAGCTGCGGGTCGGCAGCGATGGTCCGGGCCAGCTCGCGCCAGGCTTGCGGATCGAGCTCGGCAGCGGCATCGACGCCCAGCGCCTTGGCCGCAGCCGTGGTCACAACGTCGGGCAGGCCGGCGGTTTCAAGCTGCGGGACCGCATCGCCTGAGGACAGATTGGCCGGATCGACCGTCATCCCGCTGGCGGCAAGATCAATCGGGAAGCGCAGTTCAGCGCGCTTGAACCCGCCAACGGCATTGGCGGTCATGGTGAAGAGCAGAAAGGCGAGCACCAGCGCCGAAAACACGACAGCCATCAGCCCGAGCGCGCGGAAGCGGCGCTCAGCGGCGTAGCGGGCCTTCAGGCGGGCAGAAGAGACGTTACTCATAAGCTTCGCGGAACCGCTTAACTACGCGCAGGGCGATGAAATTGAGGGCGAGGGTGACGCAGAACAGCACGAACCCCAGGGCAAAGGCCGAAAGCGTGGCCGGGTGATCGAAGCTGCCTTCGCCGGTCAGCATGGCGACGATCTGGAAAGTCACCGTGGTCATCGTTTCAAACGGGTTGGCAGTGAGCCGCGCGGTCGCGCCCGCGGCCATGACCACGATCATCGTCTCGCCGATCGCGCGGCTGACGGCCAGCATGACGCCGGCAACGATGCCAGGCAGGGCGGCCGGGATCAGCACCTTCTTGATCGTTTCCGAAGTGGTGGCGCCCATTGCCAGACTGCCATCGCGCATCGCCTGGGGCACGGCCGCAATCGAATCGTCGGCCATCGAGGAGACGAAGGGAATGATCATGATCCCCATGACCAAGCCGGCCGCCATGGCGCTCTCGCTGGAGGCGCTGGCAATACCGATCCCTTGCGCGGCATCACGCACCAGCGGGGCAACCGTGAGCGCGGCGAAATAGCCATAGACCACGGTCGGTACGCCGGCCAGAATCTCGAGCAGCGGCTTCATCCACTTGCGGACATTGGCCGAGGCATATTGCGTCAGGTAGATCGCGCTCATCAGGCCCAGCGGGATTGCAACAATCATGGCAATGATCGCGCCGATAAAGATCGTGCCCCAGAACAGCGGAATGGCGCCGTAGTCCTGGCCAAGATCGGCGCCGGGCGTGGCCATCGGGTCGGGGCCCCAATGCGTGCCAAACAGGAATTCTGCAGGGGTGACGAAGCCGAAGAAGCGGATCGTTTCGAACAGTAGCGAAGCGACAATGCCGAACGTGGTCAGGATGGCGACCAGCGAGGCCAGCAGCAGCCCGAACATCACCGCGCGCTCGACCCTGGTCCGGGCGGTAAAGTCAGGACGCAGCTTCAGGAAGGCATAGGTTCCGCCGGCAAAGCCGAGCACCAGCGTGATCGCCAGACCGATCGAACCATAGGTGCGGATCGCCTGGGCAAACGGTTCAACCAGCGCGCCGGCTGCGGGATTGAACGCTGCCGCGGCCGAACCAGAGGCCGCTGAATAGGCTTCGGCAACGATCGCGTCGCGTTCGACGCCAAAAGCCGGCAGACCGGCAGCCGCCGGGTCCGACAGCGCCTGGGTGACAATCAGGTTGGGGCTGATCCCGGCCCAGACCGCCGCAAATGCCATGGCCGGCACGACCGCCCACAGGGCAACGTACCAGCCATGATAATTCGGCAGGGAATGCAGTGGCGCGCGGGTGCCGGGCGGCGCCGCGCGCTTGAAGGCCCAGGCTTTTGAACGCGCCGCCAGCCATGCAATCAGGCCCAGCCCGAAGGCGAGCAGGAGAGGAATGGCTGGCGACATCGTTCGTACTGTTCCCTGTTCTATGTTTACTTGAGGCCGCTGGCGTCCATCACGGTCAGGTCGCTGGCGACCTTCGCGTTCTTGGCCTGAACGTCATCGGGCGAAACGACCATGCCCTGGCGCGCGAGCAGACCGCCCTTGCTCCAGTTCTTGGCCCATTCGGCGACGAATTCCTTGAGCCCCTTGATCGCGCTGACGTGTGCCGCCTTGACGTAGATGTAAAGCGGACGCGCACCGGGATAGCTGAAATCGGCAATCGCGTTATAGGTCGGGTCAATACCATTGACCGGCGAACCCTTCAGCTTGTCGGCGTTTTCTTCGAGGTAGGAGAACCCGAACACGCCCAGCGCCTTGGGATTGGCTTCCAGCTTCTGGACGATCAGGTTATCGTTCTCACCGGCATCGACATAGGCGCCGTCATTGCGCACTTCGGTGCAGATCTTCTCGTGCTTTTCCTTGTCGCTGTCCTTCAGCGCCTTCATCGCCGGGTCGCTGTCGCAACCCTTCATCAGGACCAGCTCCTTGAGCGCGTCGCGCGTACCCGAGGTCGAGGGCGGACCATAGACCAGGATCGGAATCGCCGGCAGGGCGGGATTCACGTCCGACCAGTTCTTGGCGGTGTTGGGCTTGCCGAACGGATTGGCAGCCAGCGCCTTATAAACGTCAACCAGGGTCAACGGGATGCCCGGGCCGCTCTTGGCTTCGCCAAAGGCGATGCCGTCAAGGCCGACCTGGACTTCGATGATGTCCTTGACGCCGTTCTTCTGGCAGTCCTCGAACTCCGACTTCTTCATCCGGCGCGAGGCATTGACGATGTCGGGGTGCTGCACGCCGACGCCGGCGCAGAACAGCTTCATGCCGGCGCCCGTGCCGGTCGATTCGATGATCGGCGACTTGATCTCGGCGTTCGACTTGGCGAGCGAGTCCGAGATCGCCTTGGCAAAGGGATAGACGGTCGAAGAGCCGACCGCACGGATCTGGTCACGCGAAGTGGACTGGGTGCCGCAGGCGGCCAGCAGGGTGGCAGCACCAGCAGCGATAAGCAGCTTGGTCTTGTTCATGGAATCAACCTCCGATCAGCATGATCCAGAGCGCTCTGGAGTAGTTCCATGACAAGTTTATGACAACGTTGCCAGCTCGGTTTTCGGCAGCGAAACAGTCACCCGTGTTCCTTCGCCAAGGGTGCTGGTAATGTCCAGCTTGCCGCGGTGCCGCTCCACAATATGCTTGACGATCGCCAGGCCCAGACCGGTGCCGCCCGAAGCGCGGCTGCGGCCCGGATCGGTGCGGTAAAAGCGCCGGGTCAGGTGCGGCAGATGCTCGGGTGCAATACCCGGCCCATGGTCGGTAACAGCCAGTTCGATCGTGTTCGCTTGGGGTGCCGCCACGCTCACTTCGACTGGCGAGTCCGCGCCGCCATATTTCAGCGCATTGTCGATCAGGTTGCGCAGCAGCTGTTCAAGCTGGGTCGAATCGCCGGCTACCACCGCGCCGTCCGCTGCGGCGACCAGCTGGACCTGTTCCTTGCCGCGCAGCGAGGCGACTTCGCCAACAACACGCGCCGCGAGCTTGCCCAGATCGAGCGGCTCGGTAGGATGGTCGTGCTTTTCGGCTTCGGCGTGGCTCAGTGAGAGCAGATCTTCGACCAGCGACAGCATCCGCCGTGCTTCGCGCAGAACAATGCTGAGGAACCGCTTCTGCGCTTCGGCATCGACGGCCGGGCCGCCTTCCTCCAGCGTCTCGACATAGCCGATGATCGACGCCAGCGGGGTGCGCAGTTCATGGCTGGCATTGGCAACGAAATCGGTGTGGGCACGGCTGACATCGGCTTCGGTGGTCCGGTCGGCCAGTTCGATCAGCCAGCGCTGCTTGTCGATCCTGCGGCGGGTCAATTGCCACAGGCTGCGCGTGCCGGTGAAGCCGGGTATCGTCACGCTATCGCCATCGGCCATGTCCAGCAGGCGCATGGCATCAGGGTGGCGTAGGGCGATTCGCGCGTCCTGGCCCTGCACGTGTGCTCCCAAGGCAGCGCGCGCGGCGGCATTGGCCATGACGATCCGGGTGCCTTCCAGCACCAGCAACGGCGCGCCGAGCGATTCAATCGCCTCGCGGACCGCATCGCGGGTCACTTCGGCCTTGTCGACGCGGACTTCGGCCAATTCGGGTTCGGGCAGGGTCAGCCACAGCGAACCGATCCAGACCAGCACCACGGCACCGACCAGCGGCAAGCTGACCCCGGCGACGGCTAGGCCAAGCGCGGCAAGTGCGGCAAGGAACAATCCTGGGAGCGGGAGCTTGCCGGTCATGCGGGTGGGATGATTAGTCTGTCCGGGCCGGGCATGCCAGCAACGTTTTCGTGCTGGCACCTGCCGGAAGCTGGTGGTGACCCCTACGGGACTCGAACCCGTGTTTCAGCCGTGAAAGGGCCGCGTCCTAGACCGCTAGACGAAGGGGCCAAACCGGCTTGAGGCCGTCAGGCAGGCCGGGCGTTTAGGGAAGGGACGGGAGAGGGTCAAGCCGCTTTTTGCAAGAATATTTCAATCGGCCCAGGCCGCATCGTCAATGTGCAGTTCGGCCGTTGGACGGCTGCCCCAATCGTCGATCTTGGCCCGGCCGGCGAGCCAGAATCGGCGGCCTTGCGCCCGGTTGAGCAGGGCCTGGCCCAGCTCGGTCTCGGCTTGCCGGAAAGCGACCGCCTTGAAGCTTGCGCCATCATCGCCGCGCACGATCAGCCGGACATGGTCCTTGCCGACCAGGTCCGCCTTGACCAGTCGCACCGGGCCGACCGCCACGCGCGGGCCCGGCCAGCCCATGCCATAGGGACCGGCGCTCTCCAGCGTTTCGACCAGAGGCGGCACCAGCCCGCCGGGCGCGACGGCCAGGTCCAACTGCAGCGATTGTCCAGCCTGGGCCGCAATCACCGCCGCGCCGAGCCGCTCGTCCAGGAATTCGGCAAGGGCACTCAAGCGGGTCGGATCAACGGTCAGGCCAGCCGCCATGGCGTGGCCGCCGCCGGCGACCAGCAGCCCGGCCTCGCGCGCGGCGATGATCGCGGCACCCAGGTCCACCCCCGCAATCGAGCGGCCAGAGCCCTTGCCATGGCCATGCTCGTCGGCGTCGAGTGCGATGACGATGGCGGGCCGGCCGGACTTCTCCTTGATTCGCCCGGCGACGATCCCGATCACTCCGGGGTGCCAGCCGGCCCCGGCCAGCAAGACAACCGCCCGGTTGTGCTGGGCCTCAAGCTGGGCCTCGGCCGCTTCCTGCACGGCGGCTTCGATCGCGCGGCGCTCTTCGTTCAATTGCGAGAGCTGCGCGGCGATGGCGCGCGCCTCATCCAGGTCTTCGGTCGTCAACAGGCGCACGCCCAGCGTCGCCTCGCCAACCCGTCCACCGGCGTTGATGCGGGGTCCCAATGCGAACCCAAGGTCGCTGCAGGTCGGCGCGCGGCTCAGCCGGCTGGCATCGATCAGCGCCGCCATGCCGATGTTCTCGCGCCGGGCCATGACCTTCAGCCCCTGGGCGACCATCGCCCGGTTGAGGCCATGGAGCGCAGCCACATCGGCCACCGTGCCCAAGGCGACCAGATCCAGCAGCGAGAACAGGTCCGGCTCGGCCCGGCTCTCGAAATAGCCGCGCTGGCGCAGCACGCGGACTGTCGCCACGGCGAGCAGGAAAGCGACGCCGACCGCGGCGAGGTGGCCATGGGCAGCGGCCAGGTCATCCTCGTCGAGCCGGTTGGGATTCACCAGCGCGGTGGCCAGGGGTAACTGGGCAGCGCACTTGTGGTGATCGACGACGATCACGTCGATCCCGGCGGTGTGTGCCATCTCGAGCGCTTCATAGGCCATGGCCCCGCAATCGACGGTGACGATCAGGCTGGAGCCTTCGGCCCCCAGCCGCACGAGCGCTTCACCCGAAGGCCCATAGCCTTCGAGCAGCCGGTCCGGGATGTAGTGGCGTGCCGGGTGGCCCAGCATGCGCAGCAGCCGGATCAGCAGCGCAGCACTGGTCGCGCCGTCGACGTCGTAATCACCATAGACGGTCAGGCTCTCGCCGGTCAGGACCGCCTGGGCCAGCCGCTCAGCGGCCAGGTCCATGTCGCGGAAGGCGGACGGATCGGGCAGGAAGGCCCGCAGCGAGGGATTGCGGTGCCGCTCCACATCATCAGGCGGCACACCGCGCGCGAGCAGCAACTGGGTAACCAGATCGTGATCGAGCGAGGCCGGGCTGCTCGACAGGTCCATGTTGCCGCCGCGCCAGCGCCAGGCCCGACCAGTCAGCGAGCGTTCGATGCCGAGGATGGAGGAGGGGGCGGAAGCCATGGCATTCCGGCTAGCCTAACGCGAAGGCGCTGAGAAGGGGCTGGCCGGGCTTTTCACGGCTTTCCAGCAAGCCCGTGCTGGGCCATGATCGGGATATGTTGGCAATCATCTGGCACAGCCGCACCGGCGCCGCGCGCGCCCTGGCCGAAGCGGCCTTTGCTGGCGCAGAAGGCCGCGCCGCGCTGCTTGGAGCGGACGAGGCCAATGTGGCGGACCTGCTGGCGGCCAGCGGCTACCTGTTCGCTTGCCCCGAGAACCTTGGGACCATGAGCGGGGCGATGAAGGAATTCTTCGACCGCAACTACTATCCGCTGCTGGGGCGGGTCGAGGGGCGGCCCTATGCGACAATCATCGCCGCCGGTAGCGACGGGCGCGGCGCGCAGGCCCAGCTCGATCGAATCGTTACGGGCTGGCGGCTGCGGCGCGTGGCCGAGCCGATCATCGTCAACCTCTCCGCACAAACGCCCGAAGCCATCATGGCCCCCAAGGTTGTGCCCGAACCGGCACTGCAGGGCGCGGCGGAGCTGGGGGCGGCTCTGGCTGAAGGCCTGGCTACCGGTGTCTTTTGAAGGAGTTGCGCACAGCGATGGGAAATTGGGTCCAAACCTGAGACAACTTGTCTGCGGGGACTCGACTAAGCGCGGCTAAAAATGCCAGACATTCCGAAAGTTTGGAGCCGAATGATCGGGGGGACCGGCGATCGATACGATCGGGAACAATCAGGGCAAGGATGGGGCGCCGCGGTTGTGCCTGGTCTTCGCGCCCGGTTCCCGGCCGGATCTTGCCGCGCTGGAAGCGCTCGCCAACCAAACGGGTGAGGATGCGGGACCGGTCTTTGTCTTGTCCCACCGCAGCCCCACGGGAGATTGGGCGGAACTGCTGGCGCATGGGTTGACGTTCGATTGCACGGGTCTAGCGCCGGACAGTGGCGACAGTCAGCCGCCCGCCGGGCCAACGGTCGGGCTGCGCTCGATGCCCGCCGGCGAAGTGGTCAGTCTGGCACCTGGGGCCCATCTGGCCGGCGGAGCCGGCCTGATTCCCGTGCTGCGCATGCTTGCAGGCTTGGGCGCGCGGCTGGCCGGGTTGCCCGGCATCGCGGCGGTGGTCTGGTCACCGGCCGGATCGTGGGTGGCCCCGGAGCTTTTCCGTCGGTCCGTGACGGAATGGCTGGGTGGAGGGGCCTTTCCCGGCCTGGCCCTCACTGCGCTGGAGCAGGAAGCCAACGGGGCGATGGTTTCGCGCGGGCTCGGCCTGCTGACCGGTCAGGAATTGCGCGTTGAGCCGGACAAGCGCCTGACTGCGGCCGCCATGGCGCGGCTGGCCGTGCGGCTGATCCATCAACTGGTGCAAACTGGCCGTCTCAATGAAGAGCGCGATTTCATCGGCCCAGCCGGTGAGCACCTGCTTGCCGTCCCGGTCCGCGATGGGACGGAGCTGCGCATTCTGGTTAGTGCGATGGGGACCGCGGGGTGATCCAGCACGCCGGTGGGCAACGCTCATGGCTATCCTTTCGCGCAGTCAATCGCCGCGATCAGGCTGGGTATGATCCCGGATTGCAGCGGCACCACCTGCTGCCCCGGCAACTGCTGCGACAAGAGGGTACCGCCATTCTGTTCCGCACCCTGGGGCGAGACCGGTTACGCTTCGATGATTTCCGCCAGAATGGCTTGCTGCTGCCTGCGACCGACCGTTCGGCGCTGCGCATCGGCCTGCCGCTGCATCGCGGCCCGCACCGCAGTTATAATGAACTGGTCAGCGAGCGGGTTGGCCAGATTGAGGCGAGCTGGGCGCGCAGCCGCGCACAGGCACCCGAGGCTGCGCTGACCGACGCTCTGGCGCGGCTGGAGCTGTTGCAACGCGCGCTGCGTCGCCGCCTGCTCGATCAGCGGCGCAGGTTGCTGCTCAGCCGCAAGGATCCACTGGGCAGCGGGGTAGACTTTACCGAGCTTGATGCCCTGGTCGACGACCTGTGGCCCGCCACCGCGGTAGACGGGCCCTGAGCGATCAGGCGGTTGTCTGGTTTAAACGAGGGTCATCCGCGCCTTTTCGGCCAGTTCGGCCCGCGCGCGGTTGTATTCGGCTTCCAGCCGGTCAACCCGGTCGGCCACCGATTCCACCGCCTTGACCGCGTTGATCCCCTGACCCGAGCCCCAGATGTCCTTCCAGGCCTTCGCTTCGGTATTGCCGCCCGAGCCGAAGTTCATCTTGCTAGGGTCGCTCACCGGCAGGTTGTCGGGATCGAGGCCCGCGGCAACGATCGAGGGGCGCAGGTAGTTGCCGTGCACCCCGGTGAAGAGGTTGGAATAGACGATGTCGTCGGCGCGGCTTTCGACAATGCTGTTCTTGTAGCCCTCAACCGCGTTGGCTTCCTTGGTCGCAATCCACGGCGTGCCAATATAGGCAAAGTCGGCGCCCATGGCCTGGGCGGCGAGGATCGAGTGCCCACAAGCGATTGAGCCAGATAGCGCGATCAGGCCATCGAACCATTCACGAATTTCCTGCATCAGCGCAAAGGGGGAGAGCGTGCCGGCATGGCCGCCCGCGCCGGCGGCTACCGGAATCAGGCCATCGGCGCCCTTTTCGACCGCCTTGCGGGCGAAGCGATCGTTGATCACGTCGTGCAGCACGATCCCGCCCCAGGCGTGGACCGCATTGTTGATGTCTTCGCGCGCGCCGAGCGAGGTGATGGTCATCGGCACCTGCCACTTGGCGCAGACCTCCATGTCTTCCTCAAGCCGGTTGTTGGTCTTGTGGACGATCTGGTTGACGGCATAGGGCGCGGCCGGACGATCCGGATTGTCGCGATTATGCGCGGCCAGCTCCTCGGTGATGCGATGCAGCCACTCGTCCAGCACGCCGGAAGGACGCGCGTTGAGCGCGGGGAAGCTGCCGATGATCCCGGCCTTGCACTGGGCAATCACCAGTTCGGGACCCGAAACGATGAACAGCGGCGAACCGATGACGGGCAGGCGCAGGCGGTCAAACGGGGCGGGCAACGGCATGGGTGGCATTCTCCGATGGCTTAATCGTACGGTTAAAGACGCTCATAGCAGAGGGCGGCACGCTGTCGAGTGGGGGAAGGCTGCCAAAATTAAGAGCTTGGCACGTTGTCGCCACAATCGCTGCCTATCGGGCAGGCATGGGGACGATCATCGCATTGGCGCGCGACGGGGCGCACAATTTCTCGAAACCAGCGGCGGAGGGGGTGGAACTGGTGGCCGGCCTTGGTGTCCAAGGCGATGCCCATGCCGGGGCAACGGTAAAGCACCGGTCCCGCGTGGCCAAGGATCCAAGCCAGCCGAACCTGCGCCAGGTCCACCTGATCCACGCCGAGCTGTTCGAGGAACTGGCCGGCAAGGGCTTCGCGGTCTCGCCCGGCCAGTTGGGCGAAAATATCACCACCCGGAACATCGACCTGCTCGGCCTGGCGGTGGGCACGCGTCTGCGGCTGGGTGCCGATGCGGTGATCGAGGTAACCGGGCTGCGCAATCCCTGCTACCAAATCAACGGTATTGCCCCTGGGCTGATGGATGCCGTGCTGGACCGTGTCGCCGATGGCAGCCTAATCCGCAAATGCGGGATCATGGCGATTGTCATTGCCAGCGGCGTGGTTTCGGTCGGTGACGAGATCGCGCTGGACTTTGCACCCGCACAGCATGTGCCGCTGGGCGTGGTCTAGAACACCGGTCCCAATGCCGGATCCAGATCGCGCGGCCGGGTCAGGTGGACCAGGCGGGCGCAACGGTCGCGCAGGTCGGCCCAGCGGTCGATATTGAGTTCGAGCACGGCATAGCAAGCGGTCGGAAACTTCTCTTCCACCGCATCGCGCAGCGGGCTGGTGCCATCATCGGGGACAAGATCGAAGATCAGGTCTTCCAGGCCCGGATTGTGCCCGACCATCAGGATCGCCGCGGGATCACCTTCCTGCTCGCGCAGCACGTCGGCCAGGGTGACACTGCTGGCAAGGTATATCCGCCGGTCCCAGTTGACCTTCACCGGCTGGCCGCTGGCATGACAGGCGAGTTCGATTGTCTCGGCGCAGCGGATTGCGGGAGAAGACAGCACCCGATTCCAGCGCACGCCGTGATCGCGGATATGCCGCCCCATAATCTCGGCCCCCTTGCGGCCGCGCTCGTTGAGTGGGCGATCAAAGTCGCGCGCGCGCGGATCGCCCCAGTCAGACTTGGCATGACGAAACAGACCGAGGATTTTCACGCAGGGCTCTCGTTAGGAACGGTGCGCCCAGAAACACCGGCGCCGACGCGTTGTAAAGCCTCGTCCAGAGTCACCCGGGAAATCGGAGTGCCGGCCGGGAAGGCCGAGAGCAGGCGCGAGGGAAAGGCCGAGGACAGCACGACAAAATGGCCGCGGTCTTCCTTGCTGCGGATCAGCCGGCCAAAGGCCTGCGCCAGGCGGGCGCGAATGATCTGGTCGTCGTAGGCTGCGCCGCCCCCAGCCACCCGACGCGCGCGGTGCAGGATCGAGGGCTTGGGCCAGGGCACCTGTTCCATCACCACCAGCCGCAACGAATGCCCCGGCACGTCAACCCCGTCACGCAGGGCATCGGTGCCGAGTAACGAGGCGCGCGGATCGTCGCGGAAGATATCGACCAGCGTGCCGGTATCGATCGGATCGACGTGCTGGGCATAAAGCGGCAGGCCGGTGCGGGCGAGCCGGTCGGCAATCCGGCCGTGGACCGCGCGCAACCGGCGGATCGCGGTGAACAGGCCCAGCACCCCGCCGCCCGAAGCCTCGATCAACCGGCCATAGGCCCCGGCCAGGGCTGCAACGTCGCCCTTGAGGACGTCGGTTACGATCAGCACTTCGGCCTGGTCGGCATAGTCGAACGGACTCTCGAAGCTGGAGAGGCGCGGGGCGACCTCAAGCGAGGCGGCGCCGCTGCGGGCAATTGCGGTGTCCCAGTCCGGCCCGTCGCGCAGCGTGGCCGAGGTGATCATCACCCCATGCGCGCCTTCCAGCACGGTGCGCGCAAAGGGCTTCATCGGATCGAGCCAGCGGCGGTGGATGCCGACATCGAACTCGCGCGCCTCGCTGCGCTCAACCGCCAGCCAGTCGACAAATTCGGGATCGGCCGGGCCACCCAGCCGGTCAAGCAGGGCTTCCCAGGCGGACAGCAAGTCGATCCGCCAACTTAGCGAGTGGCGCGCGCCTTCGATCCGGGCGCGGCCTGCGCCGTCGAGCCAGTCTGGCGGCTCGGCCAGGATCGCCTCCAGCCGCACGCCCAGCCGCACCAGCGGCACGCGCAGTTCGGCCAGGGCTTCCTGTGCGGCCTGGGCGCGTTCGACGAAGGCGCCGTCAAGCTGCGCCGCTTCGGTCTCCAGCCCGTACCCGGCTTCCTGCCCGCCACTTTCGTCACGGGCATAGACCGTGGCGCGGACCGCCGCGAGCAGCTCCTCAAGCGGACCGGACGGCGCATTCTCACCCAGGCGTTGCAGCCAGCCGTCACCGGGCAGGGCTTCGGCGGCATAACGCGCGGCGGCAATCGCCTTGCCGCCAGCTTCATCATAGCTGGCAACATCGGCGAGGCGCGCCGACAGACCGCGACGTCGCCCCTTGGAGCCGCGTTCGGGGCCGATTACCCAGCGGCGCAGCTCGATCGTCTCGGCCCCGGTAAGCGCGGCGGCGAAGGTTGAATCCGCTGCCTCGAACACGTGGTGACCCTCGTCGAAGACCAGCCGGGTCGGGCGCTGGGCGTGGTCCCGGCCGCGCGCGGCGTTGACCATCACGAGGGCATGGTTGGCGATCACCAGGTCGGCCTGGGCCGAGGCGCGGGCGGCGCGCTCGATGAAGCACTTCCGGTAATGCGGACAGCCGGCATAGACACATTCGCCGCGCTGGTCGGTCAGCGCCTTGATCCCGCGTTGGCGGAACAGGGTGCCAAGCCAGCCGGGCAGGTCCCCGCCGATCATGTCGCCATCCTGGCTATAGGCGGCCCACCGCGCCACCAGCTGCGCCATGATCGCCGCCCGACCTGCGAAACCACCTTGCAAGGCATCCTCAAGGTTCAGCAAGCACAGGTAATTTTCACGCCCCTTACGGACCACAACCGGCTGGGTGCCATTGCTGCGCTGGCCCGGCCAGGCGCGGCGGCTTTCGCGGCGGAGCTGGCGTTGCAGAGCCTTGGTATAGGTCGAAACCCAGACCGTACCACCCGACTGCTCGGCCCAGAGCGAGGCCGGGGCAAGGTAGCCCAGGGTCTTGCCGATCCCGGTCCCGGCCTGGGCCAGCAACACGTGCGGCAGGCCTTCACGCCGGCGCGGGGCGAAGACCGCGCCGGCCTCGCTGGCATAAGCGACCTGGGCCGGGCGGGCCTCGGCTGCGCTGCCGGTCAGCTGACCCAGCCGCTGGGTGATTGCCTCGGGCGGCAGGGCGATCTGTGCGGGCTGCGGCCGTTCGGGCGCTTCCTCCCACTCGGGCAACCGGGCAAAGAGCCAGCGTTCGGCCTTGTCGGGCGCCGCCAGTCGCGCGGCCAACAGTGGAGCCCAGGGCCAGCGCAGCCGGGTCAGGTTCTGGAGTGCGCTCCAGGCGCCTTCGCGCTCCGGCCAGTTGGGGTCAGTGCAGGTGGCCAACAGGGCTTCAGCCGCGACCTGGAGCAGGGCGGGAACGGCATCGTCCGCCGCCGGCTCGGGCAGATCGAGCGCATGGGCCAGGCCCTTTGGCGTCGGCACCATGAACCGGGCGGGGTGGATGAAGGCAAACAGCTCCAGCAGGTCGAGCCCCGACAGGTCCGGATAGCCCAGCCGCGTTGCCACCAGCGGGGCGTTGAGCATCAGCAGCGGCGTATCGGCGGCGGCGATGATCGCCTCGCCCTTGCCGGTCGCACGCGTGCTGCCATTGCCGTCGCGCAGCCAGCAGCCAGAGTGGCTGGCGTGAATCGCGGGGAGGGGCAGGGCGGCCGTCACCCAGTCCTGCTAGAACGAAAATGGAACGCGGAAAAGCGGGGGAAGCGCCTCAGCGGCTGAAAAGTCGTTCCCACCACGACTGGTCGCACTCCATCGGGCGCAACGGGCCGAAGATTATCCGGCGGCGCAGCGGATCAAGATTCTTCGGCGTATGGACCGGCAGATGCTGGAAGCGATTACGGCTAGGCAGGTTTAGCATGGCGAAGGCCCCGTGGTTTGCGAGGACACAACGCGCGAGCGCCGCCGTGGTTCCCGTTGACCGCGCGCGGCGCACAGTCCAGCTATGCCGCCATGTCGAATCCCTCGCGTGACGCCCTGATCGCCCGCCTGCCCAAGGCCGAGCTTCATCTCCATATCGAAGGCTCGCTCGAGCCGGAGCTGCTGTTTGCCCTGGCGCAGCGCAATGGGGTCTCGATCCCGTTTGCATCGGTCGAGGCAGTGCGCGCGGCCTATTCCTTCTCGAACCTGCAGGACTTCCTCGACATCTATTACCAGGGAATGTCGGTGCTGCTGACCGAGCAGGACTTCTATGACCTGACCTGGGCCTACCTTGAGCGGGCCGCGGCTGACACGGTCCGCCATGTCGAGATCTTCTTCGATCCGCAGGGCCATACCGAGCGCGGCGTGGCTTTCGAAACCGTGCTGAACGGGATTGAGCGGGCGCTGAAGGACGGCGAGGTGCAGCTGGGCATCAGCTACCGCCTGATCATGTGCTTCCTGCGCCACCTGAGCGAGGATGAGGCCTTTGCGACGCTCGACCAGGCCATGCCGCATCTGCATCGCATCCACGGCGTCGGGCTGGATTCGTCCGAGGTCGGCCATCCGCCGGCCAAGTTCCAGCGCGTCTTTGCCAAGGCACGTGAGCTGGGCCTCCATGTCACGGCCCATGCCGGCGAGGAAGGTCCGCCCGAATATGTCCACGAAGCGCTTGACCTGTTGCAGGTGGAGCGGATCGACCACGGCAACCGCGCCCTGGAGGATCCCGCGCTGGTCGAGCGGATCGCCGATGAGGGCCTGACGCTGACGGTCTGTCCGCTGTCCAACCTGCGGCTCTGCGTGATCAAGGACATTGGCGAGAGCCCGGTGCGCAGGATGCTCGACCTCGGGCTCAAGGCGACGGTCAACTCGGACGATCCGGCCTATTTCGGCGGTTATATCAACGACAACTTCCGCGCGATCGCCGATGCGCTTGATCTTTCGGAGGCCGAGATCGTCCGACTGGCGGAGAACAGCTTTACCGGCTCGTTCCTTCCGATGGCCGACCAGATCCAGCACCTGGCCGAAATCGCGGAGGTGGCCGGTGGTCGATAAGGTTTATCTGACCGCCGACCGGCTGCTGGAGGACAGCTTTGCCCTGGCCAATCAGGTGCTCGATTCGGGCTTCGTGCCGACCCATATCGTCGGCATCTGGCGCGGTGGAGCGCCTGTAGGCATCGCTGTGCAGGAACTGCTGGCCTATCGCGGGGTCGAGACCGACCATATCGCGATCCGCACCGCCAGCTATTCAGGGATCGACCAGCAGAACAAGGAAGTGCGAGTCTATGCCCTCGGTTACTTGATCGACGTGCTTGATCCAGAGGACCGGCTGCTGGTGATCGATGACGTGTTTGACACGGGTCGCTCGGTCGAGGCTTTCCTAAAGGAACTGAAGGCGCGGTGTCGGCACAACATGCCGCAGACGATCAGGATCGCGACCGCCTATTACAAGCCGAGCCGCAACCAGACACAGCTCAAGCCCGACTACTTCGTGCACGAGACCGAAGAGTGGCTAGTTTTTCCGCATGAGATCTGCGGGTTGACCGAAGCTGAGATCCGCGCCCACAAGCCGGGCGCGGCGATCATCCTGCGCGAAGCAGACTAGGGCGATCGGCGCTGCGGGCGCGGCTGATCTCTTCAAGATCGACCGGTTCGCGGAACCTGAAGCCGACCTCGCGGCCTTCGTACCACATCACCTCAGCCGGGATCGGCGCGAGGTTACGGAAGTGGATCTGCACTTCCTCATTGACCGCGAAATCGGCCACATCGGGGCAATCGCCCTTGAGGCCGGTCTCCGAAAGGTTGCGCACCTTCAAGCCGAACTGGACGCCGCTGCTGCGCTGGCCCTTGATGACCAGCAAGGTGGTCATGCGGGGAGCACGGGGCTGTGCGGGTTCTTCGCCCGGAATGTGATCGATAGGTTTGCGACTCATTTTATCCCTCGAGATCAAGCGTCTCGCTGAGAAAACGGCTTGCTGGCAAGGTGTTGAGGGAAGGTAAACGGGGCGGCAAGTTTCGCTCTGGGATTT
Source organism: Sphingomonadaceae bacterium (assembly GCA_965284665.1). GTDB lineage: Bacteria > Pseudomonadota > Alphaproteobacteria > Sphingomonadales > Sphingomonadaceae > Novosphingobium. Next base: position 1,708,383 of record OZ260108.1, read on the forward strand.
CTAATTATCCGCCTGCCAGATAGTTTTGCCTTCCTTGACCGTTTCGAGGACGCGGATCGTCCGGATCTGGTCAATCGGGGTGTCCAGCGGATTGCGATCCAGTACGACGAGATCGGCCAGCAGCCCGGGCTTGATCCGGCCGCGGCGGTCCTCCTCGAACACTTGCCAGGCCGGGCCGGTGGTCAGTCCTTGAAGTGCTTGATACGCACCCTCGCGCTGGCCATCGCCGCTGACCACGCCGGTGCGGGATTGGCGCGCCATCGCGCTCCATAGCTGGGCGCGGGTATCAAGCGGGGTCACCGGATAGTCCGAGTGGTTCGACGGAATCAGTCCAGCCGCGCGACTGGCAACAAAGGGACTGATGTAATCGACCACTTCGTTCGGGAAGTTCCTCCGGTGCGTATCCGCAAAGTAGAACGTGTGGTTGGAGAAATAGGCCGGGCCGACCCCGATCCGGGCATAGGCCGGGATCTGGTCGGGCCGCATGAACTGTGAGTGGATCACGATCGGGCGGTGGTTGTCGGCGGCCTTGATCCCCAGGGCATCGAAGCCGCGGATCGCCATGTCGATTGCAGCATCGCCGTTGGCATGGACGAAGATTTGCCAGCCGCGCTCATGCACCTTGCGCGCAAGCCCCTGAAACACCGCATCGCTGGTCACCGGCTGGCCATGCCAGGGGTGCTGGCCATCGGGCGAACCCAGCGCATAGTCGCGGGTAAAGTAGGCAGTGCGCGCCTGGGGCGAGCCATCGAGCGTGAACTTGATCCCCTGGAGCTTGACCCGCCCGAACCGCGCGCCGGGCGTCATCGCCGGGTTATCCAGCACGGCATCGATCCCGGTCATGGCAAATGGCAGCAGCGCCAGATCGATCTTGAGCTTGGCCTGCGCCGCTGGCGACGTGAGGAATGCCAGGTCAACCGGATTGGTCGCCCCGTCCTGCGCCCAGGTGAAGCCTTCGCGGGCATAGCGCAGCTGCACGCTGTCGAGCGTGGCGAGGCGGGCCTCGGTGCTTGGTTGGGGCAGGACCGAGGCGACTGGTAGCATGGCCTTTTCGAAGATCAGCCCGGTCAACCGGCCCTTGGCATCGCTGGGCATCACCCCGCCTTCGGGCGGCTTCATCCCATCGCGCAGACCGGCGGCTTTCAGCGCAGCGCTGTTGGTGATCAGGCCGTGGACCGAGATGTGCATCAGCACGACCTTGCGATCGGGCAGGATGACATCAAGTTCGGCACGGGTAACGTGGCGGCGTTCGGCCAGTTGCCCATCGTCATAGCGCCAGACCACGACCCAGCCGCCCTTGGGCACCTTGGCGCCATAGGCCTTGACCGCCGCGAGCAGCCTGGCAACCGTCGATGTGTCTCCCACGGCCGGATCGCCCAAATCAAGCCCGCCCGCTGTCTGGAGCCCGATCGCGAAATGCGAATGGGCATCGACAAAGCCGGGGAGGAGCGTCGCGCCCTTCAGATCGCGGACCTTGGCATTGTTGCCGGCTGCGGCCCGTGCCGCTGCTTCGGCGCCGACAAAGACGATTTTGCCCTCGCGCTCGACCACCGCTTCGGCCGTAGTGGGCGCCTCGCCATTCATCGTGATGATTGTGCCGCCGCGCCACAGTGTCACGGTGCCGTCCTTCGCCGCCAGCGGCGCGGCCAAGGCCAGCCCTGCTGCAACCAGCCAGTATAATTTTCGCATTATCGCCCCTCCGCTCCTCAAGAGCGACTTTCAGCCCGCCCGAGCCCAAGCGCAAGGGGCAATCGTGCCTTGCAACGCCGGCGCTTTGGCGCGAAAGGGCCGCGCATGACTGACGAAGCTCTCCTTACCGCCGCACGGGTTTCCAAGGCTTGGCCCTTCGAGGAAGCGCGCAAGCTGCTGAAGCGGTATCCGGAGGGCAAACCCGATGGCAGTCCCGTGCTGTTCGAGACCGGCTATGGCCCATCGGGCCTGCCGCACATCGGCACCTTCCAGGAAGTGCTGCGCACCACGCTGGTCCGCCGCGCCTATGAAACGCTGACCGGCGGCGCGCCGACGCGGCTCGTCGCCTTCAGCGATGACATGGACGGCCTGCGCAAGGTGCCGGACAACATTCCCAATCAGGGGCTGCTTACCGCTTACCTCGGCCATCCGCTGACCCGGATCCCCGATCCGTTCGGCAAGTACGAAAGTTTCGCGCACCACAACAACGCGATGCTGCGCGAATTCCTCGATCAGTTCGGCTTCGATTACGAATTCGTCTCAGCGAGCGATCGCTACAATTCCGGTCAGTTCGACGATGCCCTGCGCGGCGTGCTGCGCAATTGGCAGGCGATCATGGACATCATGCTGCCGACTCTGCGCGAGGAACGCCGCCAGACCTATTCGCCGGTCCTGCCGGTCAGCCCCAAGACCCACCAGGTCTTGCAGGTGCTGGTTCAGGTGGTTGATGCCGAGGCCGGGATCGTGCGGTTCGAGGACCATGGAGAGATGGTCGAAAGCTGCATCCTGGGCGGCAATGCCAAGCTGCAGTGGAAGGTCGACTGGGCGATGCGCTGGGTTGCGCTGGGCGTCGATTACGAGATGTGCGGCAAGGACCTGACCGATTCCGTGCGCGAGAGCGGCAAGATCGCCCGCGCGCTGGGTGGCCGGCCGCCGGAAGGGATGATCTATGAGCTGTTCCTCGACGAGAACGGCGAGAAGATTTCCAAGTCCAAGGGCAATGGCCTGACCATCGACCAGTGGCTGACCTATGGTAGCGAAGAAAGCCTGGGCTTCTACCTGTTCCGCGATCCCAAGAGCGCGAAGAGCCTGCACGTCGGGATTATCCCGCGCGCGGTCGACGAGTATTGGCAGTTCCGTGAAAAGCTGCCGAGCCAGCCGGTCGAGCAGCAGCTTGGCAATCCGGTTTGGCACCTGCTGCGCGCCAATGGCTATCAGGGCGGTGACGGCGACGCTCTGCCAGTGACCTATGGCCTGCTGCTGAACCTGGTGGGCGTGCTGGGCGCGGGCGCCACGCGGGAACAGGTCTGGTCCTACCTTGGCAACTATGTCGAGAATGCCGATCCGGCGGCGCACCCGCAGCTCGATAAGCTGGTCACCAACGCGCTGGCCTATAACCGCGACTTCATCGCGCCGACGCTGCAGCGCCGTAAGCCGGAAGGCAACGAAGCCCAGGCACTCGCCGCGCTAGACGAGGAACTGGCGGCAACCAGCGACGATGCCACGGCGGAAGAGCTGCAGAACCTGGTCTACGAAATCGGCAAGGACCCGCATTACGGGTTCGAACAGCTGCGCGACTGGTTCAAGTGCCTTTACGAGACCCTGCTCGGTTCCAGCCAAGGCCCCCGCATGGGCAGCTTCATTGCGCTTTACGGGATCGCCAACACCCGCAAGCTGATTGCCGAGGCGCTGGCGTGAGATTTGCGCCGATCTGGCAGGCGCTGTTGGCGCTGTTGCTCGGATTGGCGCCAGTTGCTGCTGCGGCCGCCGAAGCATCTTCGGCGCCGCCGGTTAGCGAAGTCAGCCGCGAGCAAGCGCCTGGGATCAGTCTGCGGGTGCTGGAGTTGCCGATCGATGCGGCCGATGCCCGACGCGACAACTATTTCTCCAACCGCCAAATGCTAGCCGCGTTCCGGCGGGTGCATCTGACGCCGGGCTGGCCGGCTTCGCACGGTACTTACTGGATCAGTCAGTGGCCTGATCCTCATTGGATCGCGGCGGCTGTTGCGCCCAACCGGTCAGTCTACTTTGCGGCAAAGGTTGCGGCTGGGCCGGCTAATGCTCTTGCTCTGGCAGGCGACAAGACCCAGTCGCACCTGCGCATCTGCGAAGTAAGGTTCAACCTAGCCGCGTTCCCCCGCGGCGCAACGCTTGCGACATCCACCCTGCTGCAGATCATCGTGGTACGCGATGGTTGCTCGCTCAAGGGCCTGGGCGATCAGGCATTGCAGGCCGAAATGCGCGCGCCAATCGACTACAAGGGCTACAAGGTGGCTGAGCAGCGCGAATTTCCGCGCGGCCGTAGGGTTACAGTCGTCGAGTACAGCGGAGGTGAGCGGTTAAGCTGGCCGAGAGCTGGCGCGTTTGTGCTCGGTGACGCCAGACTGGCCCAGGTTTCACAGCTGCCAGCCGGCGTTAAGGCGGTCGGACTGGTCCGCCAGACTAACGGGTCAAACACGCTGGTGCTGCATGGCGGCGTACTCAGCGAGGGCGTGGGCGATCGTAGCGTCTGCGTTTTCCAGGGCTTCCCGTGGCCGCAAAAGCCGCTGGCAGAGTACAGCCGAACCTGGCCTTTGCCGGAGAGCGACGACCCAGCCGTGGCCTATTGCCTCGCTGCCCGGAATCGTTCGGATGAGCGCTATTCAGCCTGGTTGCGCGAGGCTGCGAAAAGGAATCCGATCAGGGTTGTGCCCTGGCCGAACTGATCGGTGCGCGAAGCCGCCCTCAGGCTTGTCTGGACTGTTCCAGCGCATCCAGCCGCGCTTCGATCCGGGCGATCCCTTCGAGGATATGGATCTGCTCTTCGTGGGTGAAGGCGTCGCGGTCCATGTTTAGGCGGTCGACCAGCCGGACCACGATCAGCGGGGCGACCACGAAGATCGACAGGTGCATCAGCGTTACCGCAACCAGCCGGCCTTCGGGCGATTTGGGGCTGATATCGCCATAGCCGGTAGATGTCGCGGTGGTCGCGGCCCAGTATAGCGCCGTGCCGAAGTCCAGGTCTTCGAAGTGCATCAGCAGCCCGGCGCTGGCCAGCAGCAGTGCGGTGTAGATCAGCGCCAGTTCGCGGAACGTGTCGGTGGCGGCCTGAAGACGGGTCATGGGGTCAGTCCTCGATGATGTGGGGAATGAAACGCGCGCGGTTGCCGGTGATCAGGCCGTCCTCGCGGATGCCAAGTCCGGCGGCATTGCCGCCAACAGTCCAGCTGCCCAGCACCGGATAGCCCGAGCCGAAATCGCGAAGGGGATAGCGCTCCTGATAGACCATGCTGGCCTGGCTGTACTCGCCGCCGCTGCGGGCGATGACGTGACCGCCGGAAACGATCTCGATATTGGCGCCTTCGCGGGCCAGCACCGGTTTGGCCACATAGTCTCCGGTCATGCTGGCCGGATCGAAGCTGGCGGGCAGCAGGTTGGGGTGGCCGGGGAACATGTCCCACAGCACGGCCAGGACCGCCTTGTTGCTCCACATCATTTTCCAGACCGGCTCAAGCCAGATGGTTTCAAGCAGTCGCGGCAGCACCCGCTCGCCGAATTCCTCGGTCGCCAGCCATTCCCACGGATAGAGCTTGAACAGCGCGGTGATCAGGTAGTCTTCCTGGTCCAGAATCCGCCCAGCCGCATCGATCCCGATCTGGTCGATCAGCACGGCGCGGGTTTCGAGGCCAGCCTGCGCCGCCAGATCGCGCATATAGGTGGTGGTGATCGTGTCTTCGTGGGCAGCATCGCCGAAATGGGTGAACCATACGCGCCGTCCCGGCAGGGCGTGGGCAATGCCCTGCCAGCGCGCGATCAGCTGTTCGTGCAGGCTGTTCAGCTGATCGGCGGCCGGGAAGACCTCTTCCTTCCAGTACCACTGGACGATCGATGTCTCGAGCATCGCGGTGGGCGTGTCGCAGTTGAACTCAAGCAGCTTGGGCGCGCCGCTACCGTCCCAGGCAAAGTCAAACCGGCCATAGTCCAGCGCCGGGACCTGGCCCTGCCAGGCTGCTCGAACGACCGGGTGGTAGCTGTCCGGAATGCCGCACAGCCCGAGCAGGGCCGGATCGTTGGCGATCCGATCACCGGCAGCGCGGTAGAGCCGGTGGACTTCCTCGGTGGCGGCCTCGATCGCCTCGATCTCGGCCATCGAGAAGGCGTAGCAGGCGGATTCGTCCCAATAAGGCCCCTCGGCATCGCTGTGCCAGATCAGCCCATACTCTTCCACGGCCGCTTGCCAGTTGGCGCGCGGCGTCAGACTGCGTCGCTGCACCGCCTAGGACCGGCCGCTGCCGAATGAGCGGCCGCTGGAGCCAAAGCCACTGCGGGCCACCGGGGTCGATCGCACCATGCTCGATGCGGCCGGGGCCTTGGCATATTGCACGCCCTTGGTGGGGAAATAGGAGCCCTTGAAGCCATAGCGCGGATCGCGCACCGGGTCGCCGTAATAGGGCACGCGGCTGCCCCGGCCGATATAATACCAGAACAGGCCACCACCACCGCTGTGGACGTGGGTGCTGCGTTCGCAGCGATCATCGTCGACCCGGTAGCCGTTCTGATCGACGCAAACGCGGGTGTCGCTATCGGCCACCACGTCGTTGCCCCAATCATCCTCAGGGCTCGAACAGCCGGATAGCGAACCGAGCGTGGCCGCCATCGCCGTGGTCAGGAAAAGTTGCTTTTTCATCGATCCGGTTCCCTTCGCGCCCGATCAGGGAACCATGCAGGCGGCCTGGAGCAGACCGATGCCGATGCCCATCCCGCCCACGAACTGACCGGAGGCAACGCAGCCTTCGGTGATCTTGTCCGACACAGCCTTGAACAGGAACCGCGCGATCACGACGAACACGGCCAGCTGCACCAGCGCGGCCACCGCGCCCCACAGCAGCATGTCCGGAATGCTGACCGAATTGCCGATCACCACCGCCATCGGAATGGCAAAGCCCAGGAAAGTACCGGTCAGCTGAGTGGCAGCTGCGGCGTTGCCTTCGCGGATCAGGGCGAATTCGCGGTGCGGGGTGCAGAGCGAATAGACAAACAGAAAGACCACAGCGAGCGCCACGGCCGATCCGAAATAGGCCAGGAATTGGGGCAGGGCGGCCAGAAAATAGCTGATCATCGGTATGGTCTCCCCAGAGAATTATGGCGGCAATACAGCAGGCTTAAGCAGAACTGGCAATCCACCTTCGCACCTTGGTTTCCAGTACGGACAGCGGCAGCACGCCGCTGCCGAGCACTTGCTCGTGAAAAGCCTTGAGGTCGAAGCGCGGGCCCAGCTTCGTTTCGGCCTCACGGCGCAGCCGCTGGATGGTGAGCGCCCCGATCTTGTAGCTGAGCGCCTGGCCGGGATTGGCAATGTAACGGTCAACCTCGGCCTCGGCATCGCTCCGGCCCATGCCGGAATTGGCGAGCATATAAGCCACCGCCTGGCTGCGGCTCCAATCCTTGGCGTGGAGACCGGTATCGACCACTAGCCGCATGGCCCGCAGCATCTCGTCATCCAGGGTGCCCCAGTGCTGCAAGGGGTCCTTGTAGAGCCCCATTTCGTAGCCCAGCGTTTCAGCATAAAGCGCCCAGCCTTCGACATAGGCGGCATTATCGCCGAACCGCTGGAAGTCGGGCAGGGACTGGTCCTGTTGGGCTAGGCTGGTCTGGAAATGGTGGCCGGGGATGCCCTCGTGCAGGTAGAGCGTGGTCACGCCCGACAGGAACCGGCTCTCCAGGTCATAGGTGTTGAAATAGAATACGCCCGGCCGCTGGCCATCCGTCGAACCGAGCGAATAGGACCCGCCGGCCTCGAATTTGCCGCGGCTGGCCGGATAGGCTGCAATGGTCATCTTGCCCGCCGGCTGGCGCGCAAAGAAGCGGGGCAACTGCGCGTCGACCGCCTTGGCGACCGTCGCATAACCCTGGCTCAGCTCCTCCGCGGTCTTCGGGTGAAAGCGCGGGTCGGTGCGGATGTGGTTGAAGAAGGCCGACAGCGTACCCTTGAAGCCAAGCTGGGCCTTCACCTGCTCCATCTCAGCGTGGATCCGGGCTACTTCGGACAGGCCCAAGGCGTGGATTGCCTCGGGTTCGAGCGGCAGGGTGGTGTGGCGCAGGATCAGCCGGCGATAGAGCCCGCTGCCACCCTTCATGGCCGCCAGGCCAGGTTCGGCGCGAGCGGCAGGGAGGTATTCCTCGGCCAGGAAGCGCCGCAAGCGGTGGTAGGCAGGCACCACGTCCTGCGCCACGGCTTCCTGCCAGTCCGCCCGGATCAGCGCCTGGCGCGCCGGCGGGATGGCGGCAGGGAGGTCAGCCACCGGCGCGGCGAAGACGGAGTCCTCGGGCGAGCGGGCCAGCAGCTCGTCGAGTTGGGCGATCATGTTCGTGGTGGTCAGCCGGGTTTCCAGCACCCCGCTGCTCATGCCCTGGCGGAACCGGGCAATGGCTCGATCGAGCACCAGGGGAAGGCTGCGCAGCAGCGCCAGGTTGCGGCGATAATCGCGCTCATCCCGCCAAGGCAGCGCACCTTCCGAACCAAGCAGGGCAGGAAACTCCTGATGCAGTCCGCCAAAGTGGTTGAAGGGGCGCACGGCGGTCAGCGCGATGATATCCGGGGCCAGCCAGCCCAGGGCCTCGCGGGTCTGCTGCTGAAAGGCATCATAGGAGAGCTGCCGTTCCGGGCTCAGCCGCGCGCGGTTGATCCGGGCGAGGCCGGCCAGCTGGCGGCGCAGCTCGGTGCGCTGGGCCGCGGCCAGCTCATCACTGAACAGCCGTTGGAGCGCCTCCGGATTGCCATTTTCGCCGCGCGCTACGGCACCCAACGGATCGAGCGCTTCCTGCGCACGGGCATAGGAATTGAGCAGCGCCAGCAGCCGCGCGTCCTCGTCCTGGCGGGCGCCGGCCACGGGAATCGCCGGAATCGGCTGCGCGCTGGCCGGGGCGATCAGCCCGGCCACCAGCAGTGCCAGCAGGAACGCGCGGGTCAGCCCCATTTGCGGGTACGATACCACTTGGTGATGATGTATTTCGTGCCCTTGATCACCGGCGTGCCGGCGTGAAGCGTGTCATTGTTGAGCGAGCCGTCCGGGCAGGAGTTGTTCCAGACAATCAACGCCCCGCGCTGCGGTGGGATCGACACGCCGATGCGCGGAAAGTCGGTCGTCCCGCCTTCTTCGACATCGTTGAGGTAGATCATCGCCGTGATCGAGCGCTGGCCGCCGCGCTTGGCTTCGGTCTTCCAGTAGGGGGCCTTGGTCCAGAACCAGTCCTGGTGAGCCTTGAATTCCTGGCCCGGAGCATAGCGCTGGCCTTGCATGGTCTCGCCAAATTCGTGCGGGATGCCGAGCAGGTCATCGATCCGCCGCTCGATCATCTTCACGAAGGGATCGTTGCGATCGACATCGCCTGAATAGGATGTGCGCCAGGTGTTCGAGGCGTAGCCGTGATCCAGCACGGCCGAGGGCTGGGCGGTACGATCGACCATTGCCATCAGTTCGGCACATTCAGCGGGACTGACGAATTCGGACAGCGCCCAGATCTCGGCCCGGTCAACCGGCACCTTGTGCACGGCGGGATCAGCCTCGAGCCGGCGGCGGACATGCGCGCCAGTGCGCATCAGCGCGACCTTGTCCGGGTTGGGGCAGGGGGGATACTCCATGCAAATATGCCTATCGTTGCCGCGCGTCAGGGCAAGCAAAAGCTGCTTGCAGCCGCGCGCGGCTTGAGCCAACTTCCTGTTCCATGAGCACAACCGACAGCGCAGCACGCTATTCGCGCGGAGCGATCATCCTCCACTGGCTGATCGCCCTCCTCATCATCGGCAACTTCATCGGCGCCTGGGTGTCAGAAGATATGCCCCGCGATCAGAAGATCGTGATGATGGGCTATCACAAGGCCAACGGCGTGCTGATCCTGCTGCTGACGCTGGTGCGGATCGGCTGGCGGCTGGCCTATCGTCCGCCTGCGCTGCTCGAAACGCTGAAATCCTGGGAAGCCGCGCTGGCCCGCGTCACGCATACGCTGTTCTATGTGCTGATGCTGGCGGTGCCGCTGGCTGGGCTGGGTCTTCATTCGGCGTTCGGCAAGGGCAAGCCGGTCAGCATGTTCGGGCTGTTCGAGTTCCCCGCCCTGCCGGTGGCTTCGGACAAGGCGACCATCGGCCTGTTCCATGAACTGCACGAGGTGACCGCCACGGCCATGCTGGTGCTGTTCGGGCTGCACGTGGCGGCCGCGCTGAAGCATCAGTTCCTTGACCGCGACGGCATCATGGCCCGGATACTGCCCTTCCTGCGCTGATAGAGGAGAGCCCCCACCCGTTCCCGGGCAGGGGCTCCTTGCGGCCCGTCCACTCGTTGGACCGCGTACTTGGCTGGTGCTACCAGAAGAAGCGGTAGATCACGTCGACCACTTCGCCGGTATAGGTATTCACCAGCAGGGCATCGTCATAGTACCGGATCCAGCGATAGGGCCCGTAGACGTCCGGCAGGCGATACTGCCAGGGATCGTCGATCCAGTAGCGGTTCGAATAGAACAGCGAGTCCAAGAAGAACCCGACATTCAGGCGCCGGTAGCTGTAGTTCCGGTAAGGCGAATAATAGACCCCGACCCGGAAGGTGCTGGGATAGGTCCGGCGGTAGGAATACCAGTCATAGCGCCGATTATCGCGCCAGCGGTGATCCCAGCGGCGGTAATTCTGGTTGTAGCCATAGCGATGGCGATCGCTGCGGTTGTTGTCCCACCGCCGGTTGCCATCCCAGCGGCGATCGTTGTCGCGGCGGTACTCTTCGCGGTTGCGGTCGCGCCAGCGGTTGTCATCGCCGCGGCGATCGGCATCGCGATAGGTCCGATCGCCCTCCTGGCGCCACCAGGTGCCCGAACGGTCCGTGCGGCGCGAATCTTCCGTACGGACGGTCCGGTCCTGATTCCAGTTGCGACCCTGGACGACCGGGGCAGGTGCTGCCTGCGGCTGGGCCTGAGGGGCAGGAGCCGGACGGGCATTATTGTCACCGCGCCAGTTCCCACCGCCGCGGTTTTCCCAACTGCGGCCATTGCCATTCCAGCCATTGCCTTCGCGGCGTTCGGCACTGCGGTTCCAGCCGGGGGCCTGGGCAGCGCGGCCCTGCTGATAGTCACCAGCCGGGGCCGCCTGCGGCACGGCCACAGGAGCCTGGGCGCGGGCCGGACGTGACCAGCCGCCACCATTGCCGTCACCGCGCGACCAGCCGCCTTCGGCCGGAGCCGAACGCGGTGCACGGCGCGCTTCATTGTCACCGCCAATGTTGCCAGCGGCCTCGCGGTCACGGAAGCGGCCACCTGCTTCGTCCTGCGCCTGGGCGGCAGCGGGGAGGGCCAGAGCGGAAACGGCAAGCGCAAACGCGCTGACCTTGCCGGCAATCGACTTGAACTTGACGGCCATGGCCGTTCTCCATCCATCGCGCCGCACCATCGGCGGCGACCTCGTGCAACCAGCTAAGCGATTCGCGCTGTCGCCACGGTGAATGAACGTTAGGGTTCTCTGTTCAGGTTTCTGCCGTGGCGATGTAAGGCCCTGCCATGTTTGAGACACTCGATGCCGTGCTGGCGGACGCCACCGCTCACCTCACCCGCGCAGCGCGCGACCGGAAGTCGCCGATGCATGTGCCGGTCGTGGGAACCGCCGATGGCGATCTCAGGATGATGGTCCTGCGCGCCTGCGATGCCGACATCGGCCTGCTGCGCTTTCACACCGATGCCCGCAGCGCCAAGGCCGCCACGATCGCGGCGGATCGCGTGGCGAGCGTGTTGGCCTTTGATCCCGACGCCAAGATCCAGTTGCGGCTGCGCGGGCCGGCACGGATCGAGACGGCGGGTCCGATTGCTGACGCGGCCTGGGCTGCGGCTTCCGAATATGCCCGGCGCTGCTACCTGGCAGTCGGCGCGCCGGGATCGCCAACGGACCAGCCGCGCTCCGGTCTGCCCGAAGAGGTGGAGGGCATTCGGCCGAGCGAACAACAATTGCTGCCGGCGCGGGAAAACTTTGCCGTGCTGCTGATCGAACCGACCTCGCTCGACTGGCTCTATCTGGCCCATGACGGCCACCGCCGCGCGCAGTTCGCGCGGGCGGCGCCGGGGCAGGATTGGCAGGGGACCTGGGTGATCCCCTGACCGGTCAGCGCGTCAACTTCTTGTAGGCCAGGCGGGTCGGACGATCCGCTGCGTCACCCAGGCGGCGGCGCTTGTCCTCTTCATAGGCCGCGAAGTTGCCTTCGAACCATTCGACGTGGCTGTTGCCTTCGAAGGCCAGGATGTGGGTGGCGAGGCGATCGAGGAAGAAGCGGTCGTGGCTGATGACCACGGCGCAGCCGGCGAAGTTTTCGATCGCGTCTTCGAGCGCGGCGAGGGTTTCGACGTCAAGGTCGTTGGTTGGTTCGTCGAGCAGCAGCACGTTGCCGCCCTGCTTCAGCATCTTGGCCACGTGGACGCGGTTGCGTTCACCACCCGAGAGCTTGCCGACGTTCTTCTGCTGGTCCGCACCCTTGAAGTTGAAGGCACCGACATAGGCCCGGGTCGACATGTCCTGGCCGTTGACCTTCATGTAATCGAGCCCGTCGGAGATTTCCTCCCAGACGTTGTGCTTGGGATCGAGGTGGTCACGGCTCTGGTCGACATAGCCAAGGTGCACGGTCGAGCCGATCTCGATTGTGCCGCTGTCGGGCACTTCCTTGCCGGTGATGATCTTGAACAGCGTGGACTTGCCCGCGCCGTTCGGACCGATCACGCCTACGATGCCGCCCGGCGGCAGGGTGAAGGAAAGGTCTTCGAACAACAGCTTGTCGCCATAGGCCTTCGAGATGTTCTTCACCTCGATCACCTTGCCGCCAAGGCGTTCGGGCACCTGGATGACGATCTGGGCCTTGCCGATCGGACGATTGTCCTGTGCGTTCTGCAGTTCCTCGAACTTGCGGATACGGGCCTTGGACTTGGTCTGGCGCGCGGCAGGGGTCTGCCGGATCCACTCCAGTTCGCGCTGCAGCGCCTTTTGCTTGCCGCTTTCCTCGCGGTCTTCCTGTTCCAGGCGCTTGGCCTTCTTTTCCAGGTAGGTCGAGTAGTTGCCTTCGTAGGGGAAGTAGCGGCCGCGATCGAGTTCAAGGATCCATCCGACCACGTTATCGAGGAAGTAGCGGTCGTGTGTGATCATCAGCACCGCGCCGGCATATTCCTTGAGGTGGTTTTCCAGCCATTCGACGCTTTCCGCATCGAGGTGGTTGGTCGGTTCGTCGAGCAGCAGGATGTCCGGTTTCTGGATCAGCAGCCGGGTCAGCGCGATGCGGCGCTTTTCACCGCCCGACAGGTTCTCGACCGACCAGTCACCCGGCGGGCAGCGCAGCGCTTCCATCGCCACTTCGAGCTGGTTGTCGAGCGTCCAGCCATCGACCGCGTCGATCTTGGCCTGCAGCTCGCCCATTTCCTCCATTAGCGCGTCAAAATCAGTATCGTCCTGAGGATCGCCCATCTCGGCCGAGATCGCGTTGAAGCGGTCAACCAGGTCGGCCGTTTCGCGCGCCCCGTCCTTGACGTTTTCCAGCACGGTCTTGGTCTTGTCGAGCTCCGGCTCCTGCGGGAGATAGCCCACGGTGATGTTCTCACCCGGCCAGGCTTCACCGGTGAAGTCGGTGTCGATCCCGCCCATGATCTTCATCAGGGTCGATTTGCCCGCGCCGTTGGGGCCGACGATGCCGATCTTCGCACCCTGGTAGAACTGCAGGCTGATATTGCTCAGCACCGGCTTCTGCGCGCCGGGGAAGGTCTTGGTCATGCCCTTCATGACATAGGCGTATTGGGCGGCCATCGGGGGTCCTCTGGAAAAATGCGCGAAATGGGATTTGGCCGCGCCTCTACAAGGGGGCGCGGCACGGGGCAAGCGGATTGCCTTTGCCATGAGGGCGGGTAAAGCTTGGGCCATGCTCAAGCTCACGACCCGCGCCGCCGCGCTCTCCGCCCTCGTGCTTTCGACTGCTGCCTATGCCGGTCCACCAACCGAAGGCTCGGGCATCGCCTGGGACATTACCGAAGGCCTGACGACCGAGATTGGTCAGCGCCTCGCCGGGTCGGATCGTGAGGCTGCGGCGCGCGACTGGGCCGTGGTGCGGCTCAAGACGCTGGGCTTTGACAATGTGCGGATCGAGCCGTTCACATTCGATGGCTGGGTTCGCGGGCCCGAAAGCGCCAGCCTGACCGCGCCCTATCCGCACAAGCTGGCGATCGCCGCACTGGGCTATAGCGCGCCGACGCCAAAGGGCCGGATCTCTGCGCCACTGGTCTATTTCCCGACACTCGATGCACTGAAGGCCGCGCCGGACGGTTCGCTCAAGGGCAAGATCGCCTTCATCGACCACGCCATGCGTGCGGCGCAGGACGGGGCCGGCTATGGTCCCTATGGCGCGGCCCGCCGCCAGGGCCCGTCGATCGCTGCGGCCAAGGGTGCGGCGGGTATGGTGATCCGCTCGATCGGCACCGACTGGCAGCGCAACCCGCACACCGGCGCAACCAGCTGGACCAAGGACGTGACGGCGATCCCGGCGGGGGCAGTCTCAAACCCCGATGCGGACCTGATCGCCCGCATCGCCAAGCGCGGCAAGCCGATGACCCTGGCGCTGCAACTGGAAGGCCGGCCAGTGCCCAAGCTGCCCTCGGGCAATGTGATTGCAGAGCTGACCGGCCGCGATCCTTCGCTGCCGCCAATCCTGGTCGCCTGCCATCTCGACAGCTGGGACCTGGGCACCGGTGCCTTTGACGATGCCGCCGGCTGCGGGATCATCACCGAAGCCGCATTGGCCGCCCACAAGCAGGGCAAGCCATTGCGGACCATCCGCGTCCTCTGGGCCGGGGCCGAGGAAGTCGGCGTGTTCGGCGGCGCGGCCTATGCCGAGGCGCACAAGAGCGAGCCGCACGCGCTGGCGATGGAAAGTGATTTCGGAGCCGACAAGGTCTGGCGCGTCCAGTTCAATTTCGCTCCCGGCAATACCGCGCTGGCTGACAGGATCGCGGCCGCGCTGGCGCCGATGGGTGTGGTTCGCACTGGCGGCAAGGCCAATGGCGGGGCTGACGTGGGCGCGATCGCCAAAGCCCTGAAGCTGGCCATGGTCGACCTCGGCCAGGACGGCACCCGCTATTTCGACCTGCATCACACGCCGGACGATACACTCGACAAGGTTGACCCGGTGCAGCTGGCGCAGAACGTGACGGCTTGGACCGCAGTGCTTGGGATTGTCGCCAATGCGACCGAGATTGCGCCAGTCGAGTAAGGCCGCACCTTAAAAGGTGTGCATCATTTTGGCACAGTTAATTGCTGGAAACAGGTCGAATATTCGGATGGCCCGCTTGCTTAACATCTCATGAACATTAGGCTCCCCCGCATCAGGGGTGAGTCGCGATCCGCAGGGCCGGCATATTCTCCCCACAACGAACATTCGAGGGAGAATTCCATGAAGAAGTTCCATCGTTCGACTGAATTTCGTGCCGGCCTCTTGGCCGCCTCGGCGCTGTTGGTTCTGCCGACCGCAGCGCAAGCGCAAGCGAACAGCTCCTCTCCCACCATGGTCGAAGAACAGCCGCAAATCGTCGTCAACAACGGGCTTAACCCTAGCGCCACTGGACCAGGGGGCGCGCTTGATACCGGGATCAACGGCGTCGGGCAGATGATCGCTTTTGTACAGAACAGTCCGACCTCAGCCGGCCTCGGACTGTGCTCGGGTACGCTGATCAATCCCCGCACCGTCATCTTCGCAGCGCACTGCGTCAATTCGCGGCCGGCCGACCAGTATGGTAGCCAGACCGGGACTACGGGCGGGGTCAACGGCAACTTCGGCGCAATCACCTCAATCGGTACCACGACCGTTACGCGTGCGGCGCTGACTACCCAGGGAGTCCCGCTCAGCTTCGGCTTCGGCGCAACCAATCGCTGCCTTGCGAGCACCCCTGGCGTTAACGCGGGCAGCGCAACCGTCGCCAATCCCGGCAATGGTTGCCAGGCCGAAACCGGCGCCTACGAGCAATGGCGCAACTCCAATTTCAACACCGTCACCGGCTCGGCGATCTATAACGTCAACCAGGTGTGGTACGACCCCCGCTCGCTCGAACCCAATTCGATCGGCTTCCTTTACGCTGACGTCGCGATGGCGACGCTTGATACGCCGGCCTCGGACATTCCCACGTGGGCAATGCTGTTCTCCCCGCTCGATGGCCCGACTCACGGCGTTATCACCGGTTACGGCACCAACGGCACTGCTGCTTCTGCGCAGGGGGGCGCTCCGTGCACCACCAATTGCAGTACGCTGGGTGCGATCGACTATCGGCGGCGCGTAGCCGAGAACATGATCGACGCGCTGATCTCGCTCGACGAGCGCAACAGCATCTTGTTCGGCGGGACCTTCGTCAACAATCCGCAAACGCTTTACATGACCGATTTCGACAGTCCGGCTGGCCAGGCTAGCTATACCGGAGGGTTCAACAACTACGATTTCGATCTGTTCGACGGTGCGGCGCTGCCGCGCGAAGGAGTCACCGCGGGCGGAGATTCCGGCGGTCCGCTGATCGCCGACCAGGCCTTCGACCGCCCGGTGGTCGTCGGCGTGCTGTCCGGTGGCTCGCGTTTCCACAATGGCCAACGCTTCTCAACCTACGGGACCAACAGCTTTTATCAGCCGTTGTTCCTCTATTGGCAGGAGATCGTCGCCAACAATCCTTACGTCTACGCCACCAACATTGCCGGCAATCGTGATTGGACCGATCCGAACCATTGGGTTCAAGATATGGATCCCAACTACATGATTGCGTCCGGCGGCGCGCTGCAGAACGGACTGCCGACCTTCTTCGCCGATGGTCCGGCCGGCCGCGGGCCACGGTTCGGGGACGTTTGCTTCCTTGACTCGTGCGTGGATACCTCGGTTCTGAGCACGCCGCTCCAGAACTCGGGTTCGCCGATCTTCGTGCCCGGCGGACCGGGTTCGACTAATTTCGTTCCGAACAACGTCGCCCCGGTCAACAGCGCCACTCCCGGCCTGACAGTCAAGGCGCGTTACTTCGACGTGACCTTGTCAGCTGCGGGTACTACTACCGCCAGCACGTCGATCGAAATCGACAAGCTTACCATCGATGGCGCGACCAAGCTCGATGTCGCCTCGACCGGCAACCTTCGCGTGCTCGGCGACTTTACCCAGTGGTTCGGCTGGACCAACGTCGATGGCCGGCTGAAGACTGGTGAGGCGCTGGTGGCGACCGGCATCCTCTCGGGTTCGGGTACGATCGATCCGACCTTCCTGACCGTGGGCAATGCTTACGTGGTGCCTGGCGGTGACGGCACAGTCGGCACGCTTACCGTCCGTGGCGATCTGATCCTGTCTTCCAAGACCACGCTGTTCTTCGATGCCTCGCGCAGCGGGGCGGACAAGCTCGCCGTGGTCGGCGATGCGCAGAACACCGGCATCGCCTCGCTCGGCGGCACGCTCTACTTCCAGAAGAGCGGCCCGGCGCCGCGCCACGGACAGACTTTCGATGTCCTGACCGCAACCGGCGGGGTCCAGCAGGCCTTTGATCAGGTCCTTGGCAAGCAGGGTGTCTTGCGGCCGACGGTCAGCTACGGTGCCAACACCGTCAGCGTCACGCTGTTCGCTGGCAAGCTGACCGACGAACTGCTGTCAAAGGGCACCATCGAAAGCGCCTTTGCCGCGACCCTCGATAGCCTGCGCAGCACCAGCTACACCAACCTTTATGGACTGTACGGCGCGATTGACGTGATGGATCCGGCTCGCCTGACCATGACGCTGCGCGGCCTGAACCCGACTATTATCGGGGAATCGGCTTCGCTTGGGCGGGTCCAGACCGAGGCGATGAACGGCCTGGTCTCCAGCCGCCTCAGCCGGCTTGGCACCGCCGCGACCGGCGGCGGACGCCTTGAGATCGTCGGCTCGCCCGGCGCGCTGCTGGAACTCGCGTCCAGCCAAATGGTCAATCCGGTGGCTATCGCTCAGCGCAGCCTGGTCCGTGGCATGACCCCGGCGTCCAGCCTCGCGGCAGCCCTGCCGGAGCGGATGAGCGGGTTCATCTCGGGCAATGTCGAGCGCAGCCAGGTTGCCAATGCCGATGCCGCGATCAGTGGCCAGAGCGAGCGCAACAACTGGAACTTCGCCATGGGCCTCGAAACCCAGATGTCGGACCGCTTCACCTTGGGTACGGCTGCGGGCTTTGCCAATGGCACTGCCAATCTGGCCGGTTCCACCACCGATATCCGCACCAGCCAGGCGGCGGTTTACGGAACCTATCGTCTGAACCAGCGCGCCTATGTCGCCGGTCTGGCCAGCCTCGCCTCCAGCCGCATCGGCACGCAGCGTTCGATCTCGAACGGTGAATTGTCGGCACGGCTCAATGGCGATGCCTCGGCGCTGGCCTACACCGCGCAAGTGGAAGCCGGGATCAACCTGCCGATCGCGCGCGGCCTGACCCTGACGCCCAAGGCGGCGCTGCGCTACAGCGCCTTCTCGATGGACCGTCTGCGTGAAGGTGGCGGTGAACTGGCGCTGCGGCTCAGCGATATTCAGGAAAGCCGGCTTGAAACGCGGCTCGGCCTCGCGCTGGACGGCACTTACAAGGCACTGGGCGGCTGGTCGTTCAGCCCGCAGTTCTCGGCCCAGTACGTCGGCCGGATGGCCGGCAATGGCGGCACAATGACGGCGCGGTTCGATCTGGCCGATGCTGTCGCCTTCAACCTGCCGTTCGGCTCGCAGGACGGCAGCTGGGGTGAGGTCAAGGCCGGCATGCGCTTCGTCAACGGCCCGGTCTCGATCGGCGCCGGGGTCGAAACCAGCGTCGGTCGCTACGACTTCCGTGACGACCGCGCGGTGGCAGACTTCACCATCCGGTTCTAAGTCATTCGATCCAACAGGCAGGGCCGCGGAGCAATCCGCGGCCCTTACTGTTTCTGGTCTATGTGGACTTCAGCCAGGATGGCAGTCGACCAGATTGCGGCCGAGCGGGCGACAGCTGGGTCCGGACCAGGCCGTCCAGCGCTTTCCCGGCCCCGCCCGGAAACAGGCTGCGGGCGGCGCGGGCTGGGTCCAGCCGGAAATGCCCAGCGATCGCGCCCGTCAGCACGGTGTCCAGCGGCGTGGTTGGCTTGAGGTCGCGTCCTTCATAGAGCGCGGCTTGGCCAAGCCCCGGCCAATCGGCCAAGACGCGCCCACCCTTGACCGTGCCGCCCAGCATGAAGGCCAACCCGCCGGTGCCATGATCGGTGCCGCCCGTGCCGTTGACGGCGGCCGTACGGCCGAATTCGCTGGCGACGATCACCAGGGTATCAGCCCAGGCGGTCCCAAGGTCTTCGCGCAGGGCGGCCAGCAAGGCGTCCAGGCCCGAAAGCTGGTTGGTCAGGCGGCCGCGCTGGCCGGCGTGGGTATCCCAGCCGTTTGATTCGATCATCATCAGCCGCGCGCCTTCCACTCCGGTCATCAGCGAGGCGGCCAGCTTGCCCGTTGCAGCAGCGCCGCGTCCGCCATCTTCGCCAAGTCCTGCCGCCATGGCCCGGGTCTGGACAGCCTCGGACCACAACGTGTGGAGTTGCGCATCCCCGGCATAGAGCCGCTCGATCCGCTGGAGATACTCGGCCGAAGCCTCCGGCAGGTTGGTGGGGGCATAGCTGGAAACGCTGGCCGGACCGCGCAGCGCTGTCGGGATCGCCGGACTCAGCGCGAGCGCCTTGGCATCGCCCCCTGGGAGCAGGCCGATCAGGCGGTTCATCCAGCCATCATCCCGGTCGTAGGGCAGTTTTCCGCCGGTCTCGAGCACGTTCTGCCCATCGAAGTGCGAGCGGTCGCGATAGGGCGAGGCGGTGGCGTGGACGAACAGCGCCTCTCCAGCCTGGTACCGCGCAGCGACCTGAGCCAGCGACGGGTGGAGCGTAAACAGGCCGTCCAGCTTGGTGCCGCCGCCCAGGTCGGCGAGCTCGCCGCGCAGGGCGGAATAGGCCGGATCCCCGGTCGGCGCGAGTGTCGCCAGCCCATCGGCCGCGCCGCGCTGGATCACGAAGACCAGCCGTCGCTCGGTCGGGGCTGCCGCCCAGGCGAGGCGGGGGGCGAACAGCGCGCTGGACAAGACAGCACCGCGTGCCAGTAGGGAACGCCGGTCGATCATCGTCACCTCCGCATCATTTCAGGCGAGGCCAGCAGCAGCGCCAGGGCCTGGACCGGGCTTTCCGCGCCGGCCAGTGCCTGGCGGGTGGGCGCAGTCAGCGTGCCGGGATAGAGCTGGTCGGCCAGGACCCGGGCATCGATCGGGCCAGCTCGGCTGGCAATCCGTTCGGCAACTTCGACCCGGCGGTATAGCGCATCCGGTCCGGCCCAGCTTGGCGCCGTGTCGTCCCAGCCGGCGGGCGATCCGGGTCGCCAGACCGGCTGACCAAGCTGGTTCAAGGCATTGGCATTCATCAGCGCCGGCAGGCTGTCGGTGCCGACTGCCCGCAGCGTTGCCAGGGTCCAGTCCCAAGGGGTGCGAAACTTGGACGGTCCGCTCCAGACTTCGGGCGCATCAATCAATGCGCGGTAGACGGTCGGCAGATCGCCACCCGAGCCCAGGAAGGCCTGCTCAAGCCGGCTCACCAGTGTGGGCGGCGGCTCATCCCCGCCAAAGTGGCGCGCCAGCTTGGTCGCGATATGGCGGGCGGTGGCAGGATGGACGGCCAGATCGCGCAGGATCGCTTCGCCTTGTGCCTCGCCGCGCTGTCCATAGCGCTTGCCCAGTACCCTGCGTTCGCCCGGCTGGTGGATCAGTTCGGCAAACCAGTATCCTGGTCCCGGGCCGCGCAAGCGCGGCTGCTGGGCCAGTCCGCCGACACTCCAGCCCGTCAGCGCGCGGGCCAGTTCGGTGACGTCATCCTGGCTATAGCCCGAACGAACGCCCAGCGTGTGCAGTTCCAGGATCTCGCGGGCCAGGTTCTCGTTGAGCCCCCGCGCATTGCCGCGCCGCGCGGCGATCTGGCCCAGCGGCGAATCCGGTCCGACCGACTGAGCCTGGTCGAGATAGAGCAGCATCGCCGGATGGCGTTCGACCGCCAACAGCAGGTCAGCAAACTTGCCGAGCACGTTGGGCCGGATTGCCTCGAATTCAAACGCACCAGCCAGCCCGAGGGTGACGATCTTATCGACCGATACGGCGAAGTGGTTAGCCCAGAAATGCACCAGCCGTTCGATAAACGGAGCCGGCGCGGTGAGTGCCAGGTTGGTCCGCACCGCTGCCGCCTGGCCATAGACATCGCGCAGCGCGCGGTAGGGGCGCAGCTCAGGGGCGATGTCAGGCATCTGGCTGCCCGATGCTTCAGCCGCCCGCTTGGCATCGCGCTGATTGTCACGCGCCTCGCGGAACATGGTGACCAGAGTAGAGCTGCCGGGCAGGGACGTGATCGCGGTTGGCCGCGAATCGAACCGGTCGAACTGGTCAAGCAACCAACGCTCGGGATCGGTGGGCGGCGCTTCGCCTTTTCGTCCACCCAGGCCAAACCGGTTCAGGGCCACACTGCTGCCGCTCACTGGCGATGCTCCCTCATGCATGGAGCGATAGAATGCCTTGCCAGGCGGCGCTGTCACGCCGCAAATTGTATTGGAATGTCGCGGGAAGGGGGAATTGGTCGGGGAGACAGGATTCGAACCTGCGACATCTTGCTCCCAAAGCAAGCGCGCTACCGGGCTGCGCCACTCCCCGACCGTGCGGGGGCCTTAGGCTCAACTTGTGCTGGTGGCAATCAGGCGCGTGAAGAAACGGATCATGCTGCCCAGATTCTCGGTCGTGATGTGTTCGTTGGTGCCGTGAATCATCTTGGTCTCGGTGGTGGAGAGCCGCATCGCCTGGAACCGGTAAGTGTCCTGGCTGACATCCTTCATGTAACGGCTGTCCGTTCCGCCAACGACCATGAACGGCGCGACCGGGGCACCGGGCGCTTCGGCCTCGGCCGCAGCGCGGACCAGCTTCCAGCCTTGCGAGGTGGTCGATGAGACGGGCGAAGCCTCGCGCGGCTCGCGCTCCCAGCTGAAGGTCACCGGCAGATCGCCCGCTGCTGCCTTGGCCCGCGCCAGCACATCGGCCGAGCGATCCCACGGGGCGAGGCGGTAGTTGACCAGGCCAAAGGCTTCCTGCGGCAGGACATTCTCCTTGGGGCTGCCTTGCAGCATGGTCGGTGCGATGGTGGTGTGAAGCTGAGCCGCGCCAGCCGGTGTGCCGCCCATCTGCGCCTTGATCAGGCTGCCGAACAGCCAGGGATTGGCCGCGACCATCTTCATCAGTCCGCCCTTTTCGGCAGCCAGCGCCTCGACCGTGCCGAAACCAGGCTGATCGAGCCGCGAGGGGAATTGCTTGGCGTGGATCGCGGTGATCGCCTTGGCCAGGGTGACGGTGCCGATCTCTTCCGGTGGCATCGAGGAGTGGCCGCCGGGGGCCTTGGCGGTGACGCGCAGGGTGGCGTAACCCTTTTCGGCGACGGCAATCATGATCGCCGGTCCGTTGACGATCGGCGCATCGGCAATGATCGCGCTGCCCTCGTCCAGTGTGAACAGCGATTTAACCCCGCGCGCCTTCAGCGCTGCCGCCGCCGCCTGGGCGCCAGTGCCGCCAACTTCCTCGTCATGGCCGGACACGATGATGATCGTGCGCTTGGGCTTGAAGCCCTTGGCGGCGAGCAGTTCGGCCGCTTCGAACAGGGTGATGAGCGAACCCTTGTCATCGATCGCGCCGCGGCCCCAGACCGCGCCTTCGGCAACGACACCGGCAAAGGGCGGGTGCTTCCAGTCTTTCTCCGTACCCGGCGTGACCGGCACGACATCCTGGTGGGCCATCAGGATGATCGGCTGGAGCGCTGGATCGCTGCCGGGCCAGGTGTAGAGCAGGGTCGCCTGGCCAACGATCTCGCGCTGCATGGCCCGGTGTGCGGCGGGGTATGAGGTCTGGAGCCAGGCCTGGAAGCCGGTCCACTGGTCCATCCGGTTCTGCGCCGGGTCCTGGTTGGAAATCGTCTGGAACCGGATCGCGGCACCGAGCCGGTTGGCAGCAGCGCCAAGATCGGGCTCGATCGCATCGGCCAGCTTGATGTCTTCGGCTGTCGCCAGGCCCGCGGGCTTGAACGTCGCGGTGTTCCAGGCGACGACGCCAGCCGCTACGCCAAGGCCCAGCAGCATCCCTAGTCCGATTTTCTTGCGCATGTCTCTTTCCCCTCCCAGCCGGCGGCGCGTGGACTGTGGGGAGGTGGTGGGCCCGGCAGGACTCGAACCCGCGACCTAGCCGTTATGAGCGGCCAGCTCTAACCAACTGAGCTACAGGCCCATCTGCGCGATGGCAGATTTGCGGTTAGCCCGCGCCCGCCGCTTAGGCAAGCGTGACGGATTCCATCAGGCCGCGCACCGAGGTTGGCGCGACCTGGCGGCGCTCGAGATAGGCAAATACCCCGCGCCACCAATCATAGAAATCATCAAGATCGGCTTCGCTGCGGACGTACGGGGTGAAGCCGGGGGCCAGCGATGGGCTGTGGAACGAAAAGACCAGCACGGGCAGCCCTTCGTCCAGCGCGATGTCGATCCCGCGGATCGCTTCTTCCAGTGTGACGCCTTCGGGGGTCAGCGGAATCCGTTCGAGCATGCCAACCTTGGCCAGGATTCCGCGCAGCTGCGGCACGCGCCACATCTTGGGATAGAGCCAGGGGCCGAACTGACGGAGCAGACCCCAGTAGACCGTGGTGAGTGGCAGCTCCATCAGGCCCCGCTCGCGGTCGATCCACCACGGCACAACCGGGTGATCGCGATAGTTCGGTCCGCCGCCAACGCTGTAATCGAACCGCGCGCGGACCGAGGTGTCGATGGCCATGCCGTGCTCGATCAGGATTTCAGCTGTCGCCGGGCCAAGGCCATAGCGCCCGGCGCGATAGATCAGCGGCGTTGCTCCGAACCCCAGTTCGATCGCATCGCGCAGGCGGCGAAACTTCTCGCGCTCAAGCGCCGCAGGAAGATTGCCGGCGAAGGAATTGAATTCGGTGACGTCCTCCTCGTGCGGCGGGCTGACCCAGGGGTGCAATTGCACGCCAACTTCGGCCTTGCCGGCGGCGATCGCCGGTTTCAGCATCTCGCAGGCCGCAGGGCTCGTCGCGATCGGATAGTCGACCAGGTAGATCGGCACGACTCCCACGCCCTCGCAGAACTCCTGAAAGCGAGCGAGGCGTGCGATCGAGTGGAGCGTGTGGCCTTCGCGCTGGATGGGCTGGCCCCAGTCGAACTCTTCCTCGGTATCGACAGTCAGGATAAAGCGCTGCCCGAAGCCCGGCGGGAATTGCACCCGCTGTTGCGGTGCCGGCAAGTCGGTGATGCGAACCTGCGGCACGGCGCAGTTTTCCCCTTGATCTCCGCGCGCTTACCTGACCAGCGGCGTCAGCCTGCTTGGCTATGGTGCTGCAAACCTGCGGTCAAGTGCGGGAGTGAAACGATCAGTCGTGCATCCACACGTTCGAGCCGGCCACCGGCGGCCTTGGCCTCGGCCCGGGCCAGTCGAAGGGCAAACCCGACCCCGAAGACGCCCGCCGCGATGGCCTGGGGAATCGAGCCGGGGCCAGCTTCGAACAGGTCCTTGTCGGATCGGCCGGCGAGGGCGCTTGGCAAGGCAAGTTCGATTTGCCAGCCGGACTCGGCTTGCTCGATCGCCAGGCCGAGCATCTCCCCCGGCGCAGCAGTACCGGCCAGCGTGGCCAGCAGCCGCCAGATCAGCCGCTCTACCTCCAGCCGCTCCAGCGCGACCGGGCAGGGGGTGTCCGGCAAGCTCAGCGCAAAGCCGCTCCCGCGCTGCCCGGTATAGGCAGCCAGCTGGGCCACTGTTCCGCTGACCACGGCCGAAAGGTCGGTCTCACCCGCTTCAAGCTGCATCGCCGCGCTTTCCAGGCGGGCGAGCCGCTCCAGTTCCTCGAAAGCGGACAGCATCCGGGCGGCGTCACCCGCGATGGTGGCAGCAAGCGCGCGGTAATCGTGCGGGGTCGGGCCAAACAGCTGCTGCTGGATGACTTCGGCAAAGCCCTGGATCGCATTGACCGGGGTGCGCAGCTCGTGCAGCAGCTGGCGGATCCGATCAGCCTCGCTGTCCGGCGTCTTGACCGGATTGGCGACCGGCTCTGGCCAGCGCCGCATCCGGCCCTGGTGGCCCATGAACTGACCGGTCAGCGGATCGAAGCGCGGGCTGGCATCGACGCGCCATGCGCCCGTAACCGAAGGGCTGCCGCCCAGCTCGATCCGGGCCGCAGCGATCGGCTGGCGCCGGGTCAAGGCGCCGGCCAGGGTAGGCGATGCAGCCGGGCCGGCCAGGGCCTGTCCGATCACCATCGGCGCCACGCCAGGGTCAGCCCAGACGATCTGGCCATTGGCATTGGTCGCAAAATCGAAGGCCTGCGCCGCCTCGGGCACCTGCAGGACGTGCTCTTCGCCCAGTGGCAGGCGGGGGGCCTCTCCCGCTGCTTCGGTCGAGCGCGCCTTGCGATAGGCCTCGATCCGCTTGACGATCGCGCCAATCGAATCCGGCTCTACCGGGGGCTGCGCGCCGGCGGTCTCGGCGGCCAGGGCATTCACGGGCGCTTCGGCAAAGGCCTGTGCAGCGGGGGGCAGGCCCGGACGGATCACGCCGAGCCGGCCCAGCTGTTCGGCCAGCAAAGGGACCAGATCGTCTCGGGTGCCCAGGCGCGCCCGGGCCGCCGGGGGGAGGGCCGGCAGCAGATCCGCCCATTCGGCCGGTTCCAGCCGGGCTGCATCGATCGCCGCTTCGGCCTGGATCGGCTCGGCCGAGCACAGCGTTGCAATCAGGCGCGGCGAGCGCAGCCGCATCGCCTTGTCGCGCAGCATGGCGGCGCGGTCACCCGCGGAAATGCTCGCGCTCAGCTGCGCCAGCCGTTCGTAGGCGGCTTCGACATTGGCGCCGCGCGCCTCGCTTGGCTGGGTGCCAAGCAGGTCGAGCAATTGCCGGTACTGGATGCGGCCAAGCGCCGTGCCTTGCGCGCGCAGGCGCAGCACGGTGGCGAGGCGATCGTCGAAATGCATCGGGCTTTGCTCAGCTCCACAGGGCGCTCGGGTGACATCCCGCCATAGCAAACCGGCACGCCGACCATAGCGTTCCGATTGATGCGTTGCAAAGCGGGACGGTTGCGATATGAAACAATAAAATTATCGCGCAGACGCAGGGAATACTGTGAATATTGCCGCTGTGGGCCATTGTCCGATAGCCGCAGACGCGAAAGGGTGGATGTGATGGCAAATCTGGATTCAATCGACCGACGCCTGCTTGCCGAGCTGCAAGCCGAAGGGCGCGTGACCAATGTCGAGTTGGCGCAGCGCGTCGGCCTGACCGCGCCGCCGTGCCTGCGCCGGGTCCGCAGCCTTGAGGAATCCGGCGTGATTCGCGGCTATCACGCCGATCTCGATGCCTCGAAGCTGGGCTTTGCGATCACGGTCTTCGCGATGGTCAGCCTGAAGAGCCAGGCCGAGGATTCGCTGCGTCAGTTCGAAGAGGCGATGAAGGGCCTGCCCGAAGTGCGCGAATGCCACATGCTGAACGGCGAGATCGACTTTATCCTCAAGATCGTCAGCAAGGACCTGCAGAGCTTTCAGGAATT
This sequence comes from Sphingomonadaceae bacterium, assembly GCA_965284665.1. Classification (GTDB taxonomy): domain Bacteria; phylum Pseudomonadota; class Alphaproteobacteria; order Sphingomonadales; family Sphingomonadaceae; genus Novosphingobium. Next base: position 1,734,685 of record OZ260108.1, read on the forward strand.
CCTGACCAGCAAGCTGACCCCCGCGCCGAACGTGGCGAGCGTGAAGACCTCGCTGACGATCCGTACGGCGAAGCAGATGCCTGGGGTGCCGTTGGAGTGACTTTTCAGGTCCTCTCCTTTTTCACGAAGTGCAAAAGGGGAGGTGGCAGTCGCCAAAGGCGGCTGACGGAGGGGTCTTCACCGCTTGCAATAGCGCACCATTGCCTCCGCAATTTCCTCTGGCGATCTCAGCACCTCTGCAGCCGGAATCCGAACGACCTTGATCCCCTGAGCCTCTAGCCAAGCGTCGCGCTGGATATCGCGGTTCGCCAGATCGCTCATGTCATGAGCAATGCCGTCTATTTCGAACGCAATGCTAGGCTTGGCGCAAAAGAAATCGAGCACATAGTCTCCGACTGGGTGCTGCCGCCGAAAGTGCACACCATCCGGTGATTTCCGTAGCACGTTCCACAGCAGCACCTCTGGCAGTGTCATTTCCTGGCGCAGATTGCGCGCTCCGGTCAGATCACCACTACGTCGCTGGCGTGGCAATTTCCCCCTCCGTCAGCGCTGCGCGCTGCCACCTCCCCCGTTGTGCTTCGCAAAACGGGAGAGGACTGTGGACGCTCAACCAGCCCGCTTCGCCAGCCACTCTTCCAGCCACTTGATCGTATAGTCGCCGTGGATGAAGTCCGGCTCGGTCATCAGCGCCTGGTGCAGCGGGATGCTGGTCTTGACGCCGCTGATCACCATTTCCTCCAGCGCGCGCTTGAGGCGCATGATGCAGCCTTCGCGGGTACGGCCCTTGACGATCAGCTTGGCAATCATCGAGTCATAATAGGGCGGGATCTTGTAGCCGGCGTAAAGCCCTGAATCGACCCGGACATTCATCCCGCCCGCCGGGTGATAAGCACTGACCAGGCCAGGCGAAGGGGCGAAATTCCAGGGATCTTCCGCGTTGATCCGGCACTCGATGGAATGGCCGTTGAACTCGATATCTTCCTGCTTGACCGACAGCGGCTTGCCATCGGCGATACGGATCTGTTCGCGCACCAGATCAACCCCGGTGATCGCTTCGGTGACGGGGTGTTCCACCTGCAGACGGGTGTTCATTTCGATGAAATAGAACTCACCATTTTCCCACAGGAATTCGATCGTGCCGGCGCCGCGATAGCCCATGTCGGCCATCGCCTTGGAGACGATGCCGCCCATCCGCTCGCGCTCTTCGGGGCTGATGACGGGCGAGGGGGCTTCTTCCAGCACCTTCTGGTGGCGGCGCTGCAGCGAACAGTCACGCTCACCCAGGTGGATTGCATTGCCGTTGCCATCGCCGAACACCTGGAATTCGATGTGGCGCGGGTTGCCGAGGTACTTTTCGATATAGACCGTTGCATCGCCAAACGCGGCCTTGGCTTCGCTGCCGGCCTGCTGGATCAGCGTTTCCAGCTCTTCCGGGCCATTGCAGACCTTCATCCCGCGCCCGCCGCCGCCCGAGGCGGCCTTGATGATCACCGGGTAGCCGGCCTTTTCGGCAATCGCCTTGGCTTCGGCGATATCGGAGACCGCGCCGTCCGAACCCGGCACCAGCGGCAGGCCGAGCGCGCCGGCGGTGCGCTTGGCCTCGATCTTGTCACCCATGGTGCGGATGTGCTCGGGCTTCGGGCCGATCCAGGTGATGTTGTGCGCCTCGACGATCTCGGCAAACTTGGCGTTCTCGGACAGGAAGCCATAGCCGGGATGAATTGCGTCGGCATGGGTGATCTCGGCGGCAGAGATGATCGCCGCGATGTTGAGATAGCTGTCCTTGGCGGCCGGCGGACCGATGCAGACGGCATGGTCAGCCAAGCGCACGTGCATGGCATCGGCATCGGCGGTGGAGTGAACCGCCACCGTCTCGATCCCCATTTCGTGCGCCGCGCGGTGAATGCGCAGCGCGATCTCGCCGCGGTTGGCGATCAGGATACGCGAGATGCCCATGGATGGTCTGCCTTACGCGATCACGACCAGCGGCTGGTCGAATTCGACCGGCTGGGCATTGTCGACCAGGATCGCGGTGACCGTGCCACTACGCGGCGCGGCGATCGGGTTCATCACCTTCATCGCCTCGATGATCAGCAGGGTATCGCCTTCCTTCACCGCCTGTCCGACGCTGACGAAGTTGGCCGCGCCCGGTTCGGGGGCCATGTAGACAGTGCCGACCATCGGCGACTTGACTGCATTGGGATCGGCAGCAGGCGCAACCGGCGCGGCCGGTGCGGCGGCGGCTGCAGCAGGCGCGGCCGGTGCCACCGGAGCCGGGGCCGGCGCGTGATGGATTACCGGGGCGACCGTGCCGCCGCGCGAAACCTTGATCTTGCGATCGCCGTCCTCAACCTCGATCTCGGTGAGGCCCGTATCGGCGAGCATTTCCGCCAGTTCGCGCACCAGCGCGGTATCGATATTCATTCCGGTGGGGCGGCTGCCTGCCTTGCTGTCGGCCATGCGATCCTCGACTGGTTGCTTTGGCAACCGCCTATGCGCGGGCCGGCGGGCCTAGGCAAGACCCGAAGTCATTCAGCCAGCCTGCAACCCACAGCGATCACGCCGCTGGATCAGGGTTCACCATCGGCTCGCCGGGCTTGGGTTCCGGCTCGTCCTGCTCGTTGGAATCGGTCGATTGGCTCGACTCGCCTCCAGCGATGGGCATGCGGCTGACCGCGGCCTCGGCGCGGGTAGCAGCTTCTTCGGCGCGGTTGGCGGCAGCCTCAGCCCGGGCCAGCTTTTCGGCCAATTCAGCATCGCGGCCCGAACATCCCGCCAGCAACAGGGCCAGCGCGGATGCGGCAAGCACAAGCGATTTGGGGTGGGTAGGGACACGATCAAACACGCTGGGTCACTCCTTGTCCTAGTCCGGGAAGAGCAGATCCGCCCGGACAGGACAGGAGCGATAGCGCAAAAAACTTACCCGAAAATAACTATCCGCATCGCGGCTACTTGTCAGTGCCCGCGACCTTGCCCCACTGCCGGGCCGCCGTGTAGCCAAGATAGCCTGTGCCAAACAGCGCATAGAGCGCTTCGGGCAGGGCCGAGAGGTAGGCAGTCATCCCCGCTGCAATCGCCTGGGCGGTTTCGGGCCGGAATGCCGCCACCAGGCCCATCGGCAGCGACCACAGCAGCAGCAGGTACATGACATAGAGGAAGCTGGGCCGGGCGCGGCTGGTCCAGGGATCGTGCGAACTGGCCTCGGCGACGATGGCCGAGAGGCGGGCTTCGATTTCGGCCAGGGCCTGCGAACCCTGCAATTGCAGCAGCTCGAGCTTGGCCTTGTCGCGCGCGCCCTTGTCCGGGATCACCTTGTCGATGATCGCGGCAACCGGGCCAATCAGGGCTTCGAGAATGGGCATGGGAAGGCTCCTTTGCGATGCAAGAAGCCGAACCAGATAACTGAATTTTCCGAAGTAGGAAAATGGTCGGGACGAGAGGATTCGAACCTCCGACCCCCACACCCCCAGTGTGATGCGCTACCAGGCTGCGCTACGTCCCGACCGGTTCCTGCCCGCATGGCGGGTTGGGGAGCCGCGCCTATAGGCAGGGTGTGGCATCATGGCAAGCGTGCTGCGACAATCGGACCCTGTCGCAGTTCAAGCCCTTGAACCTGACCACACAAGCGCCATCTGCGCCGGGTTCGACGGGTGGCTGCGTTGCTAAGGCAGCGGCTTGCTGCTAGTCGCGCGCAATTGCGCCGGAGGGTAATCTTCCGGCGTGGGGCAACCATCTGTCACGAAAGCCGTAACCGCGATGAACACTCCACTCCTTCCGTTCCTTGCCGCCGCGGGCGGTGCCGCTGGCGAACCGCCGGTCTGGATCCAGTTCCTGCCGCTGGTCGCCATGGTCGTGATCTTCTGGTTCCTGATCCTGCGCCCGCAGATGCGCCGGCAGAAGGAGCATCAGGCCAAGGTGGGTGGGCTCAAGAAGGGCGATCAGGTGCTGACTGGCGGTGGCCTGGTCGGCAAGGTGATCAAGGTGGACGATCATTACGCCGAGCTCGAACTGGGTCAGAACGTCAAGGTGAAGGCGCTGAAGTCGACCATCGCCGATGTAATCCCGCCTAATGGCACGGCCGCGAACGACTGATCCGGTCCGCAGAATTCAAGGCAGGTCCTAGATGCTCGATTTTCCTCGCTGGAAGCAGCTTTGGCTGTGGTCCATCACCATTCTGGCCTGCCTTGCGGCTTTGCCGTCACTGCTGTCGGTAGGCGGAGTTTCCCTGCCTGAAGGCTTGCCCAGTCCCAAGATCAACCTGGGCCTCGACCTGGCCGGCGGCAGCCACATCCTGCTTGAGGCCAACCCCGAGCAGGTCAAGCGCCAGCGGCTTGAGACCATGGAAGAGGATGTCCGCGCCCGGATGCGGCAGGCCGATCCGGCGATCCGCATTGGTGATATCTCGACCAAGGATGGCACGGTCAGCTTTATCGTTGCCGATCCGGGCCAGGTCGACGCCGCGCGCGAGCAGCTCCAGACGCTGACCAGCGGCGCCCAGCTGACCGGTCAGCGCGATTGGGACCTGCAGGTGCTCGATGGCAACCGCATTGTCCTACGTCCGACCCAGGCCGGGATCGACCTGGCGATCAGCCAGGCGATGGACACGGCGACCGAAGTGGTCCGCAAGCGCATCGACGCGCTCGGGACGCGCGAACCGACCATCATCCGTCAGGGTGCGCAGCGCATTGTCGTGCAGGTTCCGGGCCTGAAGGACCCAGCCGCGCTCAAGAACCTGCTGGGCCAGACGGCCAAGCTCGAATTCAAACTGGTCGATAGCCTTGCCCTGCCCAGCGACGTAGCCCAGGGCATTGCCCCTCCGGGTTCCGAAATCGTCCCGATGGAGGCTGCGCCGGGTTCGAACCAGCCGGCCGGGGCGATTGCCGTCAAGCGTCTGGGCGGGATCAAGGGCGATCGCCTGACCAACGCCCAGCAGACCTTTGACCAGCAGACCAACGAGCCGGTCGTCAACATCACCTTCGATCAGCAGGGCGGCGCCAAATTTGCCAAGCTGACGACCGACAATGTCGGCAAGCCGTTCGCGATCATCCTCGATGGCAAGGTGTTGTCCTCGCCGGTGATCAATGAGCCGATCATTGGCGGTACGGCGCGGATCTCCGGAAGCTTCACGATCGAGAGCGCGAACCAGCTGGCGATTGCCCTGCGCTCGGGCGCGCTGCCGGTCGATCTCAAGGTGGTGGAAGAACGCTCGGTCGGACCGGACCTCGGTGCTGATTCGATCGAGAAAGGTGCCATTGCCTTCGGTGTCGGCACCGTGGCGCTGATGCTGTTCATGCTCGTCACATATGGCCGCTTCGGGGTCTATACCAATACGGCGCTGATCCTGAACACCTTGATGATCCTGGGCATCATGGCGATCATGAACACCACACTGACCCTGCCGGGGATCGCCGGATTCGTGCTGACGATCGGTGCGGCGGTCGACGCCAACGTGCTGATCAACGAGCGTATCCGGGAAGAGCGGGCGCGCGGACGACGCGTCGTCAATGCGGTGGAAATGGGCTATACCGAAGCCAGCCGCGCAATCTTTGACGCGAACATCACCAATGTCATCGCGGCAACGCTGATGTTCGTCTTCGGCTCTGGCCCGGTTCGCGGCTTTGCGATCGTGCTGATGATCGGGATCGCGACTTCGGTCTTTACCGCCGTTACCCTGACCCGGATGTGGGTCGCCGGCTGGCTGCGCCGCGCGCGCCCGGCCGAACTGGTGCTCTGAGGGAGCAAACCGATGAAACTGCTCAAGCTTGTTCCCGACAACACCAACATCCGCTTCCTGCGCTGGCGGATTCCGTTCTACGCCGTCAGCCTGCTGCTGATCGCTGCCTCGTGGGGCATGATCCTGACCAAGGGCCTCAACCTGGGCGTCGATTTCGTCGGCGGCCAGATGATCCGGGTGACCTTCGTCAATACGCCCACCGCCCCCGTTGCGGAGCTGCGCGAGACGGTGGGCAAGCTCGGCTATGGCGAGCCGATCATTCAGCAGTTCGGCCAGCCGAACGAGGTTTCGATCCGGATGCGACTGCCCGATGGCTCGGCGCAGAATGCTGATCTGGCCGACCAGATGGCGCGCAAGATTACTGCGGCGATCAAGGCCGACCATGGTGACGCCCGGATTGACGGGGTGGATTCGGTTTCGGGCAAGGTCTCGGGCGAACTGTTCAAGACCGGGATGCAGGCGCTGATCGCGGCTGTCGTTGCGATCTCGATCTACATTTGGGTTCGGTTCGAATGGCAATTCGGTGTCGGTGCGCTCTTCGCGCTGGTCCACGACGTGTCGCTGACGCTTGGCCTGTTTGCGGTGACGCAGATGGAGTTCGACCTCAATATCGTCGCGGCGATCCTGACCCTGATTGGCTATTCGCTCAACGATACGATCGTGATCTATGACCGGATCCGCGAAAACATGAAGAAGTTCCGCAAGATGCCCATGCCGGAACTGCTCGATCTGTCAGTCAACGAGACGCTCAGCCGGACAATGGTGACTTCGCTATCAGTGCTGATCACGCTGGTCGCGCTGTTGCTGCTCGGTCCGAACGTGATCTTCGGTTTCACTGCCGCGATTACGCTGGGGATCTTCGTCGGAACCTACAGCTCGGTCTACATGGCCGCGCCGATCCTGATCTGGCTGAAGGTCAATCCGAACAGCTTCGTGCCGACCGAAACCGAAGTGGACCGCCAGGAGCGCCTGGCCCGAGAACTGCCCTAAGCGGCTGCCAAACGCCGCCAGTGCTCGACGAGCGCGGCGGCGTTGGCTTGCCAGCTCATTCCGGCAACGGCGGCTTGGACGCGTTCAGGTGAGGGACGATCAGCGAGCAAGGCTTTGACGGCCTCGGCGATGGCCTTGCCTTCGCGCGGCACCAGCCGGCCCCAGTCAGGATCGGTGATCAGTTCCTGTGCGCCGGGGATCGGCGTGGTGACGACCGGCGTACCGCAAGCCAGGGCCTCGACCCAGGCATTGGCCAGGCCTTCGCTGCTGGACGGTAATACGAGCACATCGGCGGCGTTGAGCAGGATCGGCAGCTCGGCGTGCGGCACCGGTCCCAGAAACCGCACCCGCTCCGCCAACCCAAGGTCGCGCGCCAGACCGCGCAGCATGGCCTCGTCCTCACCCTTGCCGGCAACCAGCAGGATGGCTTCGGGCAGGTCGGCAAGCGCCTCGATCACGAAGCGCTGGCCCTTGCGCGGGATCAGCGCGCCGACTGTCGCCAGCACAGGTTTGTCGCGCGGTAGGCCGAACTGCTCGCGGCACATCCGGCGGTCGTAAGGACGGAAAAGATCGGCATCGAGGCCGGTGCGGTGCAGCGTGATCTTGTCGCGCGGAATGCCCAGCGCGGCCATATCTTCGACCAGGCCCTTTGATACGGCCAGCAAGCCCCGCGCGCGCTGCCCGGCTTCATGCACTTGCGCGGCAGTGGCGGGCTGATGCCCCCAATGCTGGATATCCGCTCCGCGCGCCTTGATCGAGACCGGCAAGTCCAGCGCCGCGCCGATGCGCACGGCGGCCAGGCCATCGGGGTGGAAGAACTGGGCGTCGATTAGATCGAACTGTTGCTGCGCGTGCAGCTTGCGCGCCAGCGGCAGCACGGCCCGAACAATCGCGCCAGCATTGAACCGGGCTCCCAGCTTGGGCAGCGTGGTGAAGCGCGGCCGCAGCACCGTCACCCCGCCACGCACTTCCTGTTCGGGCAGGCTCCGCAGTGCACGGTAGCGGGAATGCAGCGAGAGCGGGAATGGCGGCAGGCCGATCGGGTTGATCATGGTCAGTTCAACATCGCCGCGCTTGGCGACGGCCTGCATCTGGCGTTCGACGAACACGCCGAAGTTTGGGGCCTGATCATGAGGATAGAGCGTGCTGAGCGACAGTACGCGCAAACCGTTGCTCACAGCTTGCGGACCAGCATTTCCGCGACCGCGATCCAGGCTGGCCCATCGATCACCACCTGGCGGCTGCCAGGCCCGGGCGGCAGGATCGCAACCCGCTTGTCGTCGCGGTCGATCATGCGTCCGAAGGCAAAGCGGCCGCCGGGGCGGGGGGCCAGGACATCGCGATTGAGCAGGCGGGCATAGTGCGCCGGTCCGTGCTGACGCAGCCAGACCTGGTCGCCGCTGCGATAATCGCCCGCACCATGCTCGATCGCCAGGGCCACCAGCGGCGCATCGCCGCCCAGATCGGTCGGCAGGATCGCATCGCGCGGGGCGGGCAGGGCCTCGGCCCCGTTCTCGGTAAAGCGCGCGATATAGCGCGGCGCTTCGCTCTCGGCACCGCGCACCAGCAGTTCGGGCTCCACTTCCAGCGCGGAGGCGATCTTGTTCATCCAGGTCAGCGAGAGCTGGCGCATCCCGGTCTCAAGCCGGCCGATCGTCTGGGCCGTCGTTGGGGGCGAGCAACGCTCAGCCACGTCGGCCAGGGTCAGGCCCTTCTGCTTGCGGATATCACGGATGCGGTTGATCACGGCGGACCTCAATTAACCAAATTGGTTTTTCTGCTTTCCTACAGACTGCCGGATTTGGCAAGTCCGGATTCGGCACAAGCAAAGGGAGCGCGCATGAAACAGGTTCTGGTCGAACGTGAACTGGACAGCACTGGACCGCTTGCAACCGCGCCCCGGGCCGGGCGGCGGCGGGTTACGGTCAACCTTGCCGAAAGCCCGCTGACCTGGCTGCATTCCCGCGGGCACCTGAGCGATGCGCAGCTGGCGGCGGGCGAATGTCTGCGCCGCGATTTCGAACGCGCGCAACTGGCTCCGGGCGTGACCATGCGCTGGGATGCAGTGCTGATCGCCGGCACGGGCGGCGAGCGCGGCCTGAATCCGACCGAGCGTCAGTTGGCGGCCCGCCAGCGGTTCGACGGGGCGCTGGCGGCTGCGGGCAAGGACCTGGCGGATATCCTCTGGCGGGTGGTCTGCGCCGGGGAGACAATACCCGTGGCGGAGCGGGCGCTGGCCTGGCCGGTGCGCAGCGGCAAGCTGGTGCTGCGGATCGCGCTTGATCGCGTCGCCGGGTTCTACCGGATCGGTTTAGAACAAAGTCACTCGAACAGTTGATTTTTCTCTGCTTGATTCGATATTCACGAGAGAGGCCCAACTAATCTCATCGAAAAGGCTGAGGTATGATTACAGAAGCCAGTGCAGCCTTAGGCAGCATCAAGGCAGCTATCGACGTTGCCAAAGGCGTGAGTAGCCTCAAGTCATCAACAGAGGTGAATCAGGCAATCATCGATATACAGCGTGCCCTGCTTGAGGCCCAAGCGGCCGCGTTCGAAGATCGCGAGCGAGTATCTCAACTTCTAAAAAAAATCGATGAGCTGGAACATAGGCTTGCCAAAGGTGACGGATGGGAGGCTGAGAAGGAGCGCTACAAGCTAGTTGAGAAACCTACAGGTGCGCTGGTTTACGCATTGAAAGAGGAATCGCGGGGAGATGATCCGGACCATTGCCTTTGTGTGAAGTGCTTTGATGAAGGTCGAAAGTCAGTGCTGCAAGTTAAGACGAAGCACTCCGGAGGAGAGCGAGTTGAATGCCAGCATTGCGGCAAAACCTTGCTTTTAAGTAATTTTCCGCCAGTAAAACCTATTTCACCTGTCCGTAGCTGGCCTGGATATTAGCCTTCGACCTGTTCGGCCAGTTCGAGCCAGCGCTCCTCGGCGGCATCCTTTTCCGCGCGGGCTGTTTCGATGGCCTTGGTCAGCGCCGCGAATTTCGTCGGATCCTTGGTGTAGAGCGCCGGATCGGCCAATGCCGCTTCGTAGCGGGCGATCTGGGCCAGCAGTTCTTCAATTCGGCCTGGCAGCAGATCGTAATCGCGCTGGTCCTTGTAGGACAGCTTGACCTTCTTCGGCGGGGGCGGCGGCGCACTGGGCGCAGGCTCCGTCGCCGGTTTGCTCGCGCGAACCGGCACGACCCGCCGGGTCCGCTGCTTTTCCCAGTCGGCATAGCCGCCAGCGACGATATCGACCTTGCCGCTCCCATCGAGCCCAAGCGTAATCGTCACCGTCCGGTCGAGAAAATCACGGTCGTGGCTGACGATCAGCACCGTGCCATCATAATCCGCGATTACCTCCTGCAGCAGGTCGAGCGTTTCCAGATCTAGGTCGTTTGTCGGCTCGTCCAGCACGAGCAGGTTCGAGAATCGGGCGAACTCGCGTGCCAGCAGCAAGCGCGAGCGTTCGCCGCCGGACAAGGTGCCGACCCGCGCTTCGGTCAGGCCGGGATCGAACAGGAAGTCCTTCAGGTAGCCCTGGATATGCTTGCGCACCCCGCGCACGTCGATCCAGTCACCGCCCTCGGCCAGCACATCGCGCACCCGCTTTTCGGGCGACATCAGGCTGCGCTGCTGGTCGATCAGCACCCCTTGCAGCGTCTTGGCCCGGGTGACCGTGCCGGTGTCGGGCTCAAGCTCACCCGTCAGCAGCTTCAGCAATGTGGTCTTGCCCGCACCGTTCGAGCCGACAATCCCGATCCGGTCCCCGCGGGTGATCCGCAGGGTAAAGTCCTTGATGATTGGGCGGTCACCAAAGCTCTTGCCAACCTTGTCGGCCACGATGACGGCCTTGGATTTGGCATCGTCGACTGCCAGCCCAAGCTTGGCGGTACCCTGCGGAGTGAGCATGGCGGCCCGCTGGGCGCGCATTTCCCAAAGCTTTTCGAGCCGCCCTTGGTTGCGCTTGCGCCGCGCCGTGACACCGCGTTCCAGCCAGTGCGCCTCGATCTTCAGCTTGGCGTCCAGCTTGTCAGCCGCGCGGGCTTCTTCGGCATAGACCTGCTCCATCCAGGCCTCATAGCCGCCAAAGCCGATCTCCTTGCGACGCAGGCTGCCACGGTCGATCCAGATCGTGGCCTTGGTCAGCCGCTCCAGGAAGGTACGGTCATGGCTGATCACTACGAAGGCGCCGGTGTAGCGGCTGAGCCAGCTTTCCAGCCAGTCGATCGCGGTGATGTCGAGGTGGTTGGTCGGTTCATCCAGCAGCAGCAGATCGGGCTCGCTGGCGAGCGCGCGGGCGAGGGCGGCGCGGCGCCGTTCCCCGCCGCTGGCACTGTCCGACTTGCGGCTCATGTCGATGCCAAGCTGGCCGGCGATTGCCTCCACCTCGTGGCGCGGCGGCGCGTCCTTGCCGTGCAGGGCAAAGTCCATCAGCGTGTCATAGCCGGTGAAGAACGGGTCCTGCTCCAGCGTCACGATCCGCGTGCCAGGCTGGATCGAGCGCTTGCCCTTGTCAGCCTCGACCTCGCCCGAGATCAGCTTGAGCAGCGTGGTCTTGCCTGCGCCATTGCGGCCGATCAGCGCCAGCCGGTCACGCGGGCCAATGTGCAGGTCAAGATCGCGGAACAGCCAGCCGTTGCCTTGTTGCAGGCCCAGGGCTTCCCAGGAAAGGATCGGTGCGGCGGCCATGACCGGCGCGCCCTAGCGGGTGAGGCAGAGCGTTGACAAGCACGGATCGGGTGCGGATGAGGGGTCATGCGTACAGTCTGGCTCAACGGTGAGTTCCTGCCCGAAATAGAAGCAAAGGTGCCGATCTTCGATCGCGGCCTGCTTTTCGCGCAAGGTGTCTATGAAGTGACCCCGGTGATCGACGGGCATTTCCGCAATTGGCCACACCATGCCGCGCGGCTGGGGCGCTCGATGGAACTGGCCCGGATTGCTGACGATACCGACTGGCCGCCGATCCTGAACGAGCTGATCCGGCGAAACGACCTGACCGAGGGGCGGATCTACCTGCAGGTGACTGGCGGGGCACCGACTGATCGTGACTTCCTTTCGCCGCTACCGCCGGTGCCTGCCACCCGCTTTGCCTTCACTCAGGCGGCCGCAGTGGTTGACCAGCCCAAGGCGCTCGAAGGGCTGCGGGTCATCCTTCACCCCGAAGGCCGCTGGGCGCTGCGCTCGGCGAAGACCACACAATTGCTTTACGCCGTGCTGGCCAAGGAAGCGGCGCGGGATGCTGGCGTGGACGATGCCTGGCTGGTCGACGATGGCATGGTCACCGAGGGGACCAGCGCCAATGCCCATATCATCGACAGCCGCGGCGTATTGGTTTCACATCCGGTCGATCATGGGGTGCTGCCGGGTATCTCGCGCCTTTCGGTCTTGCCACTGGCGCAGGACATGGGTCTGGCGATCGAGGAACGGGCCTTCTCGGTTGAAGAGCTGTTCGCGGCACGCGAAGCCTTTGTGACCAGCGCGACCACGGTGGTCATGCCAGTGGTCGAAGTCGATGGCCGCAAGATTGGCGATGGCCGGCCGGGTGCGCTGACCGCCGAGCTGCGCAAGCGCTATGTCGAGCGTCTGCGCAACTCGTGACCTATTCACTGTCCGTTCAATCCCGGCGAGTTAGGTGCACCGACATGATCCGTACTGTTCTTGCCATTGCCCTTGTGGCCAGCGTTCCCACAGCACCTGCTTTTGCCAGCCAGGGCGACGAAGCCGGCATGGCCCGCAAGGACCTACGCGCCGGCAATGTCCGCCCCTTGCGTGAGATTGAGCGCCGCGTTCTGCCGATGATGGCCGGGGCGCAGTACCTGGGCCCGGAATATGATCCGGCGGCCTATACCTATCGCCTCAAGTTCATTCGCGACGGCCGCGTCCTGTTTGTCGACGTAGATGCGCGCTCCGGCGAAGTTCTGCGGCAATCCCGCTAGCTTGACGCCGCTGACTGCGGCAAGCAGAACAGCATTTCACAACAGGGAATTTTGCGATGCGCATCCTGATCGTCGAGGACGAACCGACCCTTGGCAAGCAGCTCAAGTCCACGCTGGAGGCAACCGGCTATGCGGTCGATCTTTCGACCGATGGTGAGGACGGGCACTTCATGGGCTCGACCGAGGAATACGATGCCGTCATCCTCGACCTTGGCCTGCCCGAGATCGACGGGCTGACCGTGCTGGGCATGTGGCGCAAGGAAGGCCGCAAGTTCCCGGTACTGGTGCTGACAGCGCGCGATAGCTGGTCGGACAAGGTCGCCGGGCTGGATGCCGGAGCGGACGATTACCTCGCCAAGCCGTTCCAGACCGAGGAGCTGATCGCCCGCCTGCGCGCGCTGATCCGCCGTGCCTCGGGCAACACCAGCAGCGAGCTGACCGCCGGCGACGTGCGGCTGGATACCCGTTCGGGCCGGGTCACGCTGAATGGCGAGCCGGTCAAGCTGACGGCGCAGGAGTACAAGCTGCTGTCCTATCTGCTCCATCACAAGGGCAAGGTGGTCAGCCGGACGGAACTGATCGAGCACATCTACGATCAGGACTTTGACCGCGACTCGAACACGATCGAGGTCTTCGTGACCCGCATCCGCAAGAAGCTGGGTGCCGACGTGATCACCACGATCCGCGGCCTGGGCTACAGCCTTGACGATCCGGCCGAAGGCAGCCGCGGCTAAGCAGCGATGACAGCGGGCGATCCTTCCGCGCGAAACCTCGCGCATACGGGGTCGCTATCGCGCCGGATGATGCTGATTGCGGCAGGGTGGATTGTCATCCTGCTCTCGCTGGGCGGGTTTGCGCTTGATCGCACGTTGACCGGCCTGGTCAGCCGCAATTTCGACGAACAACTTGAAAACGTCATGAACGCGATGATCGCCTCGGCCGAAATCGGGCCGGATGGCGAGGTGTTCTTCAACCGGCCGCTGGGTGACCAGCGCTTTCTGGAGCCCAACAGCGGGCGCTACTGGCTGGTGACCGGCCAGGGACACGAGAACTTCCCCTCGCGCTCGCTGTGGGACCGCAGCCTTGAACTGAAGCACGATCACTTCGACAAGGCCGCGCATCTTTACGACAACTTCCAGTACCCGGACGAACCGCTGCGGGTCATTGAGCGCTCGGTAATTCTGCCGGACAGTGAGACGCGCTGGAAATTCGCCGTGGCTGCCAGCCGCGAAGACCTGGACCAGCAGATCAGCCGGATCAGGTCGATTCTGATCTGGAGCTTCCTCGTCCTCGGCCTTGGGCTGTTCCTGATGGCAGTGCTGCAAACCTGGTACGGCCTTGGGCCGTTGCGCCGCGTGCGGCTGGCGATCCAGCACCTGCGCGCAACGGGACAGAACCGGCTGACCGAGCCGCTGCCGCTGGAAGTGCAGCCGCTGGTGCAGGAATTGAACGCTTTGCTGGCCCATTCCGAAAAGCAGGCCGAAGAGGCCCGGACCCACGCCGGTAACCTGGCGCATGCACTCAAGACGCCGCTGACCGTGGTGATGAACGCGGCGACGGCCAAGGCGCCGGACCTCTCCGATACGGTCATCCGCGAGGCGGCGGTGATGCGGCGGCAGGTCGATCACCACCTGGCGCGCGCCCGCGCGGTTGGGCGCCGCGCGGTCGGCCTGAGTCGCGCCTCGGTGTCCGAAAGCGCCGAGGCCGTGCTGCGCGCCGTGACCCGGCTTTACGAGAAGACCCGCTTTGATCTTGATGGCAACCGATCCGCCGAAGTCGCGATTGAACGGCAGGACCTGGACGAGATTCTCGGCAACCTGATCGAGAATGCCGCCAAGTATGGCGGCGGATCTGTCTTTGTGACGATCGATCCAACCGCCGAGCCGGATTGGTGCGAAATCTGGGTGGAGGACGACGGGCTCGGTATTCCCGAGGAGGAACGCACCCGCATCTTCAACCGCGGAGCGCGGCTGGATACGAGCAAGCCGGGGACGGGCCTGGGCCTCGCGATCGTCCGCGACGTCGCCGAAATCTATGGCGGCAGTGTCACTTTGGAAGAGAGTGAGGACCTGGGCGGCCTGCTGGTGAAGCTGCGGCTGCCGCGCGCGGCCAAGCCAGCTTGACTACTTCGCCTCGGCGGCCTGTTCGTGGTGGCGGATCACTTCCTGGATGATGAAGCGCAGGAACTTTTCCGAGAATTCCGGATCAAGATTGGCCTCGACTGCCAGTTGCCGCAACCTGGCGATTTGCCGTTCCTCACGGCTTGGGTCCGAGGCGGGCAACGCGTGTTGCGCCTTGTAGGCACCGACGGCCTTGGTGATGCGGAACCGTTCCGCCAGGATGTGAATCAAGGCCGCGTCGATGTTATCGATCGAGGCACGGTAGCCGGCGAGGACGGGATCGGGTTCGGACATATTCGGTGCGCTAGCATGCAGTTTTGCGAAAGGCTATTGCTGCGATTGCACTTGCCGATGGGCGGGCACTCTCGCTAGGGCGCAGCGTAATGAGCGCCGACATTATCCCGCTGCGCAAGCGCGCGACCGAACCGTCTCTGGGCCCGATCCTGGCGCTGACTGCCGAAGGCATGAACGCCGTCAACGCGGTGATCCTCGACCGGATGCAGAGCCGGATTCCACTGATCCCGACGCTGGCCGGGCACCTGATCGCCGGCGGCGGCAAGCGGATGCGGCCGATGCTGACCCTGGCCGGGGCGGCGCTGTGCGATTACCACGGCACCCGGCACCACAAGCTGGCTGCGGCGGTGGAGTTCATTCATACTGCCACGCTGCTGCACGATGACGTGGTCGATGGCTCGGAACTGCGCCGCGGCAAGTCCACCGCCAATATCGTCTTCGGCAATCCGGCGACTGTGCTGGTTGGCGATTTCCTGTTCACCCGCTCGTTCGAACTGATGGTCGAGGATGGCAGCCTCAAGGTCCTCAAGATCCTCTCCAACGCCAGCTCGGTCATTTCCGAGGGCGAAGTCGATCAGCTGACCGCCCAACGCCAGATCGAAACCAGCGAAGAGCGTTACCTCTCGATCATTGGCTCGAAGACTGCTGCGCTGTTCGCCGCTGCCACCCGAATCGCTGCCGTGGTTGCCGAGCGTAGCGAAGCGGATGAGCGGGCGCTGGAAGATTACGGTCGCAACCTGGGGATCGCCTTCCAGCTGGTCGATGATGCGATGGACTACGATTCCGAAGCTGGCGAGATGGGCAAGGGCAAGGGCGACGATTTCCGCGAGGGCAAGATGACCCTGCCGGTGATCCTGGCCTATGCTCGCGGTTCGGATGAAGAGCGACGGTTCTGGCAGGATGCGATCCAGGGGCACCTCAGTTCGGATGCCGACCTGGCCCATGCGATCACCCTGATCGCCAAGCATGACACGGTCAGTGCGACGCGGGAACGGGCGCGCCACTTCGCCCAGCGGGCCATCGATGCCATTGCCGGTTTCCCGGCCAGTGCCGCCCATGCGGCCATGATCGAAGCGGCTGAATTCGCTGTCGCGCGGCGCTTCTGAAAAGGTTGCTTTCGCACCCTTCTGCGCTTGGTCGCGCGCTATCCACAAGTGGCCGGATTCTGCCCCGCAGCAGCGATGAGCCGTGCTCCAAATTTAGCCCAATTTAACCATCCAAGCCGAGGTTGAGACTCGCTTTGGGGGCCGATGTTGTTTCACTCAACTGAGGTCGTGATCATGCTTGAATATACCAACTCCCGCCCGGTTCGGATCGTGGGTCCGAGCCACGAAGTGCTGACTCGGGAAACGCTTCCGCCGCGCCACACCACCCGCTGGGTCGCCAGTCGCAAGGCGCAGGTGGTCGCGGCGGTGAAGTCCGGCCTGCTGACGCTGGACGAGGCGCTGGAGCGCTACAGCCTGTCACTCGCCGAATACTACAGCTGGCAGGATGCGATGGATCGGTCCGGCGTTGCGGGCCTGCGCGTGGCAGCGGTGCAGAGCGATCGCACTGCGCGCCGCAGCCGGACACTGCTGAATTCCTAAGCAGTGCGCGCGCTTGACGCTATGGCGCCTTGCCCGCCATGGCGTCTGGCGTGAGCACGCTGCCGATCCATGCCGTCTTGCCGGACCTGCTGGCTGCGCTGCGCGCGCAGTCGGCGGCCGTGCTGATCGCACCGCCAGGGGCAGGGAAGACGACTGCGGTCGCCCCGGCGCTGCTGGCAGAGGATTGGTGCACTGGCAGCGTCATCGTCCTGTCGCCGCGCCGCGTGGCGGCCCGCGCTGCTGCCGAAGGCATGGCTGAGCTAATGGGAGAGCCGGTCGGACAGACGGTCGGCTATCTGACGCGCCTCGACAGCAAGCGTTCCGCCAGGACCCGCGTGCTGGTGATGACCGAGGCGATCTTTGTCTCGACCTTGCTGGGCGATCCCGAACTCGCCGGGGTCTCGGCCATCCTGTTTGACGAGGCGCATGAGCGTCACCTGGATAGCGATCTGGGCCTTGCCCTGGCGATTGAGAGCCAGGCCGTGCTGCGCGAGGATCTGCGGCTGGTCGTGATGTCGGCCACACTTGATGGCGCGCGCTTTGCCAGCCTGCTCGGGGCAGCGCCAGTAATCGAAAGCGCAGGCAAGGCCTGGCCGCTGACGATCCGCTGGCTTGGCGCTCGCCCCGAACTGCGGCTGGACGAGGCCATGGCCAGCGCGATCCTGACAGCCTGGCGCGAGGAGACCGGCGATGTGCTGGCATTCTTGCCCGGTGTTGGCGAAATCGAACGGACGCGCGAGCGATTGGTTCAGCGTTTGCCGGACGTTCCGGTCCTGCCGCTGCATGGGCAATGCGAACCGGCGGCACAGCGGGCAGCCATACGTCGTGACCCGGATGGGCGCCGCCGGATCGTGCTGGCGACGGCAATCGCGGAAACGTCTTTGACGCTCGACGGCGTGTCCGTTGTCGTCGATGCCGGCCTGTCGCGCCGCGCGGAATTTGACAAGGCGGCGGGTGTGACGCGCCTTGTCACCCATCGCGCTTCGCAGGCTGCTGCGGCCCAGCGTGCCGGCCGCGCGGCACGGCAAGGACCGGGTGTCGCTTATCGCCTGTGGGAAGAGGCGGCCCATGCCGGACGACCGGCATTCGAACCGCCGGAGATCCTGACCAGCGATCTTGCACCGCTGCTGCTGACCCTTGCGCAATGGGGCGCAACAGACGTGCAGCAGATGGCCTGGCTGGATCTACCACCAGCTGCAGCATTGGCTGCGGCAAGAGCCAGTTTGCAAACGCTTGGCGCGCTCGATGATATCGGTGCGATCACAGCGCATGGGCGCAATATGGCGAGCCTGCCGATGGAGCCTGGCCTGGCGCATATGCTGCTCTATGCTGCGCAGCATGGCGCGGCGGAAGCGGCGGCGCAGCTTGCGCTGTTGTTGCAGGAGCGCGGCCTGGGCGGACGCGGGGAAGATCTCGCCTTGCGGCTTGATCGCTGGAACGGCGATCGCTCGGCCCGCGCCGAGGCTTCACGGCAGCTCGCCGGGCGCTGGGCCGACCGGGCCAGTAAGCTGGTCGCCGCCGACCGCAAGGATGATCCGCCGCTGGCAGTCCTGCTGGCCGAGGCCTTTCCCGACAACCTGGCAAAGCGCCGCGATGCAGGCGGGGAGGATTGGCTGACAGCCGGCGGGCGCGGCTTGCGGCTCGATCCGGCATCATCGTTGGCGCGAGCAGAGTGGCTGGCGGTTGGCGATGCCCAGGGCGAGGCCAAGGGCGCGCGGATTACCGGTGCAATCGCGCTGAGCGAGGCCGAAGTGCAACGCTGGCTGCCGCACCGCATTGAACGGCGCAGCGTGCTGCGCTGGGTTGCGGATGAGAAGCGCGTAGAGGCCCTGCTCGAATCGCGGCTTGGGGCCATTTCGCTCGCCCGCGGCTCCGACCCTTCGCCCGACCCGGCTGCGATCCGCGCATTCCTGATCGACCGGATCCGCGCCGATGGGCTTGCTCTGGTGCCATTCGGCAAGGCCAGCCTTGCCCTGCTGAAGCGCGCGCGGTTCGCCGGAATCGGGGCTCTGGGCGAAGCCGAACTGCTCGAAGACCTCGATACCTGGCTCGGGCCATTGCTGGGGCGACGGCTCGATGGTCTGTACCCGGCGAAGCTCCACGACGCGCTGCGGGCGCGTCTGGACTATCCGGCGCAGCAGGCGCTCGACAAGCTGGCCCCGGCACAGTTCGCTTCACCAGCCGGAACCAGCCACGCGATCGATTATGATGATCCGGGCGGCCCGTCGGTTGAGGTGCGGGTCCAGGCGCTGTTTGGATTGGATCGTCACCCGACCTTTGGCCAGCCGGCGCAGCCGCTGCTGCTCAAGCTCACCGACCCCGGCGGCAAGCCACTCCAGACCACGCGAGACTTGCCCGGCTTCTGGCGCGGATCGTGGAAGGACGTGCAGCGCGACATGAAGGGGCGCTACCCGAAACACCGCTGGCCCGATGCACCCTGGGCCGAGGATCCCAGCCTCAAGACGAAAAACGCCTTCGAAGCTTCGCGCCGCTCTTGATTCCGGCAGCGATTCGCCCGAAAGCGCCAGCATGCCAGCACGTATCTATCAACGCCCCAAGAACGCCATGCAGTCGGGCAAGGCCCTGCTGGACCAGTGGATCCTCGATTTCGCCCCGGCCGAGGCGCGCAAGCCCGATCCGCTGATGGGCTGGTCAGGTTCGGGCGATACCCAGACCCAGGTGCAGCTCAAGTTCGCTAGCCTGGCAGAAGCCCAGGCCTATGCCGCTAAGCACGGCATCGCCGCGACGGTCCATGTAACCCCGCCGCGCCGGCTCAAGCTGCAGAGCTACGCCGACAATTTCCGCTGATCCCGTTCATGCGCCGTTCGGGTATTCGGCCCGATGCTGAGCACGTGACAGGGGAGCGCCAGAGTGAATTCCGTATCCGCTAGCAGCATTGTCGTTGCTCTGCTGCTGGCTGGCAGCGCCCCGGCCTATGCTCAGGAGGCGCCCAAGCCGGTCATCACTGCTGAACTGGTGGCGAGGCTTTGCCCTGTTACTGGCATGCCTGGACTGAAATTGGGCATGACCCGTAACGAGCAACCACCGGAATTGCTCCGCAGCTTGCGCCCCCTGCCAGACGGCTTTGGGCCATTCACCGAAGCCGAGCTTGAAACGACCGCCTGGTCGGGTCGGGTCGCGGCGATCACCTATCGCGCGGCAAGCCCGGACGGCGACGTCAATGAGCAGCTGCTGTACGATTTTGACGATACGATGCAGGCAGCCGGCTGGAGCGGGACAGTTATAGACAAGACGATTTCGCCGCTCTCAGCGCTCGGCGGACGGACGCTGGAGCGTGAAGTGGAAGGCCCCGATGGCAAGCGAATGCTGCTACTGGAATTCGCGGCTGATGGAGCGTTGGCCCTGCGCTGCGGCGACCCGGCGCTGCTCGAACTGGATCAGCGCGAGCTGGACGGAACGCTTGAACCGAGCACTCCCCGCCCTGTTGCCCCGCCTTATGATCCTTCGCTGCGATTGCCCGATGCCGCCGCTTGCCGGTCTGTCGCGGTCCAGGAGGCCATAGTTGACCGAGACAAGTTTGACGAAGCCGCGCCGGAAATGGTGCCATTCCTGGCCGCAGCGATGCAGGAAGCTGATCGAAGCTTCTTCGGCAAGCGGCTGATGACCTGGCTGGAATGGAAGCTTTTGGGCTCGACCAAGGTCACCGACGACGGGCTGATGACGATCAAGGAGAAGGCCGCAAAAGTCGATATCGGTGCCGACATGACGCGGATGATGCAATTTCTGGCTCTTGGCGGAGAACTGGCAAAGGCCCGTGAAGCTGGCGACAAGTTCGCCAGTTGCGATGCCTTGCGCCGATTGATGGCCTTTGAGTACAAGGGCCACCTGGCCAAATGGGCTTACTGGTCGCGCGTGAACACGGCATTGGAAGCCGAAGCAAAGCGTCTGGGGATTGTGCTGGATTAAGTAAGCGGGGCCGCCATTCGCCAGGGTCGCGCTGTTGACGTCCGGCGGCCTCCGCAACAGTCAGCCCAAGGACTGACCGTTTCTCCACCCTCTAGAGGGCTGCTCTTTTTCTGGATAACCCGATTCGCCTGTCAAAGACTTGCGTAAACGCGACAAGGTCGTCATAGGGCCGCGCGGGAGTCGGTCGGACGCTTGCGTCCGCCAACCTGGTCAGGTCCGGAAGGAAGCAGCCACAACGGGTTGCGGCGGGTCGGCCGGCTCCTTTTCCCCCTTCGACAATTCGAGCGTCAGCGCCTACCAAGGACGCAATGGACGATTCACCCGATATCTTTGCCGATGAGCCTGAAGAGGATGGCCCCAGCGCTGCCGAGCTGGAGGCTGCGGGTCAGGAATCGATGTTCGCTGGACCAGAGCCGACACCGGCGCCAAAGGCGGCGCCTGCCGTCCCAACTGCCCAGACCCAGCCCTATCGGGTCCTCGCCCGCAAGTACCGCTCGCAGACCTTTGCCGAGCTGATCGGCCAGGATGCCATGGTCCAGACCCTGGCTAATGCGATTCGGCGCGATCGGCTGGCCCACGCCTTCCTGATGACCGGCATCCGCGGGGTGGGGAAAACCTCGACCGCACGCCTGATCGCCAAGGCGCTCAACTGCGTCGGCCAAGACGGGCGGGGCGGGCCGACGATTGATCCTTGCGGCCAGTGCGAGCCCTGCCTTGCCATTGCCGAAGGCCGCCACATCGATGTGATTGAGATGGATGCCGCCAGTCACACCGGCGTCGACGACGTGCGCGAGATTATCGAAGCAGTGCGCTATTCCGCTGTTTCGGCGCGCTACAAGATCTACATCATCGACGAAGTCCACATGCTCAGCCGCAACGCGTTCAACGCGCTGCTCAAGACGCTGGAGGAACCGCCGCCGCACGTGAAGTTCCTCTTCGCGACGACCGAGGTGGACAAGCTGCCGGTCACGGTCCTTTCGCGCTGCCAGCGATTTGACCTGAAGCGGATCCCGACCGAGCTCCTCACCAGCCACTTCGCGATGATCTGCGAGAAGGAAGGCGTCGAGGCTGAGGCCGAAGCCTTGTCCATGATCGCTGCGGCCGCCGATGGATCGGTTCGTGATGGCCTGTCGATCCTCGATCAGGCGATTGCCCATGCGGATCTGGGCGGTGACGGCAAGGTCAGTGCTGCGCAGGTCCAGGAAATGCTGGGTCTGGCTGACAAGACTGCCCAGCGGCGGCTGTTCGCGGCGCTGATCGGTGCGGATGCAGCGGGACTGCTGGATTTGATCGATCAGCAATTTGCGCTTGGGGTTGAGCCGCCAGCACTACTGCGCGGCTCGCTGGAACTGACGCACCGGGTAACCCTGGCGCAGTTGGGGCGCGACGAATCCTCGTTCTCCGAGGAGGAACGGGCGGCTGTCAGCGAATGGGCCCAGCGCCTTTCCGCCGGGCAGCTCCACCGGCTTTGGCAGTTGCTGCTGAAAGGGCACGAAGAGGTCAAGACTGCGCCCGATCCGCTGGTTGCCGCGCGGATGGCGTTGCTGCGAGTGCTGCATGCTGCCGACCTGCCGGACCCCGGCACGCTCGCCAAACATCTGGAGAGCGCGCTTGCCAGCGCTCCTCGCGCCGAAAGCACAACCGCTGCTCCAGCCGCGCCGGCACCCGTGGCCACTCTCGGCTGGGAGCAGTTGATCGAAACGGTCGACCGTTCGGGCCAGCTCCGGGTGGCGCAGGTCATGCGCGACTGGGTGCGGGTGATTGCCCTGGCGCCAAGCGAGCTGACCTATTCCGTCGCCCCGGGCTATCCGGGTGACCTTGGTCCGGAGCTGCGCGATGCGCTGCTGCGTGCGACCGGCGAACGCTGGACCGTGCAGCGCGGCGAGGGTGACGGAACGCCAACCTTGCGCGAACAGGCCGAAGCGGAAAAGGCCGCGGCGGACGAGGCGCTGCGCCGCCATCCGCTGGTAGAGGCGGCTTTTGCGGCCTTCCCTCAGGCGGAAATCGTTGATGAGAGCCCCGACGCTCGCGTTGCGAGCATGGGCAACAAGTGGAGAAACTGACGTGAAGTCGATGGAAGAGATGCTCAAGGCCGCTCAGCAAGCCGCCGAGACCATCCAGAAGCAGATGACCGAAAGCCAGACCAAGCTCGACGGGATCGAGGTTGAGGGGCGTGCCGGGGGCGGGCTGGTTACCATCCGCGCCTCGGCCAAGGGCCGCATCATCGGCGTCAACATCGATGACAGCCTGCTGAAGCCCGAGGAAAAAGGCATCCTCGAGGACCTGATCGCCGCCGCCTTCAACGATGCGCGCGCCAAGGCCGACGAGGTTGCCGGTCAGGAAATAGCCCGGATGCAGTCCGGCATGGGCCTGCCGCCAGGGTTCAAGCTGCCGGGAATGTAAGCTTCGGCCAGCGCGTGGTTAGCGCGCTGGTTCGATCTTCTTGCCGCCCTTGATCACGGCGGCCGGCTTTTCCAGCAGGCGGACGTTGCTCAGCGGATCACCCTCAACCGCGACCATATCCGCGAAACGGCCAGTCGCGATCTGGCCGACATCGCCATCCTTGCCCAGCGCCTGCGAGGCAGTGACCGTCGCCGCGCGGATCGCGTCGAGCGGGGTCATCCCGTATTGCACCATGGCCGCGAACTGCTTGCCGGCCTGGCCGTGGGGCATGACCCCGGCATCCGACCCGAATACCATCTTCACGCCAGCCTTGAATGCCTTGCGGAAGTTGTCGCGTTGAATCTGCGCGACTTCGCGGTCCTTGCGCAGGTTGTCCTCCAACACACCGTTCTTCTTGCCTTCGGCCTGGGTGTACTCGGTATTGTAGATGTCCATGGAGAAATAGACCGGCTTGGCCCGCGCGGCGGCCAGCTTGATCCCTTCATCGTCAACCAGGCTGACGTGCTCGATCGTGTCGATCCCGGCCTTGATCGCGGCCTTGATACCCGCCGCACCGTGGGCATGGGCGGCAAC
Source organism: Sphingomonadaceae bacterium (assembly GCA_965284665.1). Taxonomy (GTDB): domain Bacteria; phylum Pseudomonadota; class Alphaproteobacteria; order Sphingomonadales; family Sphingomonadaceae; genus Novosphingobium. The sequence goes on from OZ260108.1 coordinate 1,758,241, forward strand.
GCGCAGGCCCCACATCTCGGCCTCATCGACAATCGCCTTCAGCTCGGTCTCGTGCAGTTGCTGCTGGCCTGGTTCGGTATTGCGGCTGAACACCCCGCCCGTGGCGCAAACCTTGATCACCTCGGCGCCGAACTTGCGCTGGCGGCGGACCTGATGCCGCAGCTCTTCCTCGCCATCGCCAACGCCTTCTTCCTTTTTCGCCTTTTCGAGCGAAGGCGGCAGGAAGGTGGAATCGCAGTGCCCGCCGGTTGCGCCGAGGGCATAGCCTGCCGGCACGATCCGCGGCCCGATCGCATAGCCATTGTTGATCGCCTGCTTCAGCCCGATGTCGTTGCGATTGCCCGAACCGACATTGCGCACGGTCGTGAACCCGGCATCGAGCATCGCCCGGGCATTACCGACAGCGGTCATGGCAAAGAAGCTGTCGGTAAATTCCAGCCCGCGATAGCCGCCGATGTCGGCCGGGCCATCGAGGTGGACGTGCATGTCAATGAAGCCCGGAACCAGCGTCTTGCCCGACAGGTCGATCCGCTCGACATCTGCGGACAGGCGGATTGTCCGCGCATCGGCAATCTGGGTGATCCGACCGGCATCGTCGACTAAGATCGCCGGGTGCTCAACATAGGTACCCTTGGCCACATCCAGATAGCGGTCTGCCGTGATCACCGAAGGCTTGGCCAACGCGGGAGCCGCCAAAACTGCAGCGGCAATCGAAAATGAAATGGCAAGACGCTTCATCGGCAACATCTCCTCGGATTTCGCCCCCACGATGATTGTTCCGTACGTGAATAGCAATCCCGCGCCGTCCACAGCCCTGAAACCGCCCCCCATTGCGCCGTCCAAGGGGGCACCCCATATCTCGGGCAAGACCGGGATTCACCCGGATGGCGCCGGCGGGCGCCGGATGATTGACGGATAGCCCCATGCAACTGCTTCCCCTGCTGCCCCTTCGCGATATTGTCGTGTTTCCCGGCATGGTCGTGCCGCTGTTCGTAGGTCGCGAAAAATCGGTCGCGGCGCTGGAAGCGGCCATGGCGGGTGACAAGGACATCTTCCTGCTCGCTCAGCTTGATCCCGGCTGCGACGATCCCGATGGCGACGATCTGTACGACGTCGGCGTGATCGCCTCGGTGCTGCAATTGCTCAAGCTGCCCGATGGCACGGTCCGCGTGCTGGTTGAAGCGCGCGAGCGTGCGCGGCTGGAAGATCTGCGCCTCGAAACCACCAGTTCGGGCGAAATGGCTGTGGCCGGCGTCGAGGCGATGGATCAGCCAGCTGCCAGCGGCAGCGAGGTTGAGGCGATGATGCGCTCTGTCGTCGATGCCTTTGCCGAATATGCCAAGCTCAACAAGAAGCTGCCGCAGGATGCTGGCGAGAACCTCGGCGAAATCACCGGACCTTCGCAGCTGGCCGATGCCGTTGCGGCGCACATCCAGACCAAGGTGGCCGACAAGCAGGCCATGCTGAGTGAAATCGATCCGCTCAAGCGGCTGGAAATGGCCCATTCGTTCATGGAAGGCGAGCTGGGCGTGCTGCAGGTTGAGCGCCGGATCCGCGGGCGCGTGAAGCGCCAGATGGAGAAGACCCAGCGCGAATACTACCTCAACGAGCAGCTCAAGGCGATCCAGCAGGAGTTGGGTGGCGATGACGCCGGTGAGGTCAACGAACTGCAGGAGCTGCAGGACAAGATCGATCGGCTGAAGCTGTCGAAGGAAGCCCGCGCCAAGGCCAATGCCGAGCTCAAGAAGCTGCGCACCATGCAGCCAATGAGCGCTGAGGCGACCGTGATCCGCAATTACCTCGATGTGCTGCTGGGCCTGCCCTGGGGCAAGAAGTCAAAGCTGAAGCGGGATATTCCGGCCGCTCAGGCGATCCTGGACGCCGATCATTACGCGCTGGAGAAGGTCAAGGACCGGATCGTCGAGTATCTCGCCGTCCAGGCCCGCACCAACAAGCTGAAGGGGCCGATCCTGTGCCTCGTCGGTCCTCCGGGCGTGGGCAAGACCAGCCTCGGCAAGTCCATTGCCAAGGCTACTGGCCGCCAGTTCATCCGCCAGTCGCTGGGCGGCGTGCGCGACGAGGCCGAAATCCGCGGCCACCGCCGCACTTATATCGGCTCGCTGCCGGGCAAGATCGTCAGCAACCTGCGCAAGGCGGGGACCAGCAATCCGCTGTTCCTGCTCGACGAGATCGACAAGCTGGGCCAGGATTTCCGCGGCGATCCGGCTTCGGCGCTGCTCGAAGTGCTCGATCCCGAACAGAACGCCAAGTTCCAGGACCACTACCTGGAGCTGGACTACGATCTGTCGGACGTGATGTTTGTCTGTACGGCCAACAGCCTCAACCTGCCGCAGCCGCTGCTCGACCGGATGGAGATCATCCGGCTGGAAGGCTACACCGAGGACGAGAAGGTCGAGATTGCCGAGCGCCACCTGGTCGCCAAGCAGGTCGAGGCCCACGGACTCAAGAAGGGCGAGTTCACGCTCGAAAGCGCCGCACTGCGCGATCTGATCCGTTACTATACCCGTGAAGCCGGGGTGCGCACGCTGGAGCGCGAGATCGCACGGCTGGCGCGCAAGAGCCTGCGCAAGATCCTTGAGGGCAAGGAGACGTCGGTCACCATCACCCCCGAAAACCTTGGTGAATACGCTGGTGTACGCAAGTACAAGTTCGGCGAGGCGGAGGAAGAGCATCAGGTCGGTGCCGTCACCGGTCTTGCCTGGACTGAGGTTGGCGGCGAGCTGCTGACCATCGAAAGCGTCACCGTGCCGGGCAAGGGTGCGGTCCGGACAACCGGCAAGCTGGGCGAGGTCATGAACGAATCCGTCCAGGCGGCCTTCAGCTTCGTGCGGGCACGCTCGCCGGCCTATGGCATCAAGCCCAGCCTGATCGCCCGCAAGGACATCCACATCCACTTGCCCGAAGGGGCGGTGCCCAAGGACGGGCCAAGCGCGGGGATCGGCATGGTCACCTCGATTGTCTCGACCCTGACCGGCATTCCGGTCCGCAAGGACCTTGCCATGACCGGTGAGGTGACCCTGCGCGGCCGGGTTCTGGCGATTGGCGGCCTGAAGGAAAAGCTGCTGGCGGCCCTGCGCGGCGGGATCACCACCGTGCTGATCCCGGAAGAGAACGTGAAGGACCTGGTTGAGCTGCCGGCGAACATCACGGCCGGGCTCGAGATCGTGCCGGTTTCGCATGTCGATCAGGTGCTCGAACGGGCGCTGATTGCCCCGCTTGAGGCGATCGAGTGGACCGAAGCGGATGACCTGGCGAGCCAGCCAAATGCCGCTACGGCCGCCGCGAGTGGAGATCCGCGAACGGCTCATTGAGTGGCCGTTTCGGGCGCCGGAGCGATTCGCTGCATCGCAGCATTGCTCCGGATCGTCGCGTTGCGGGACAAAGTAAGCCAGGAATGGCGGGAATCGGTGGATAATCGCCCGATTTCAGGCAGGTTTCACTTTGACAGTTTCCGGAAAAGCGGCTCAATTCCGCCAGCTTTTCGAGGCGAATCAAACCAGTCATCAATTCCAAAAAAGGTAGGGGGTTATCTCCATGAACAAGAACGACCTGATCGGCGCAGTCGCGGATGCCAGCGGCCTGACCAAGAGCGATGCAACCAAGGCTGTCGAAGGCGTTTTCGACGCCATCACCGGCGCCCTCAAGAGCGGCGACGAAGTTCGCCTCGTTGGCTTCGGCACCTTCTCGGTTGCCAAGCGCAAGGCTTCGACCGGCCGCAACCCGCGCACCGGCGAACCGATGAAGATCAAGGCCTCGGCTCAGCCGAAGTTCAAGGCCGGCAAGGGTCTGAAGGACGCTGTCAACTAAGCAGCGATCCTGACGGCCGCACGCCTCGCGGCCGCCCAGTCCATTGCGCCGCGTCTGCTCTGTGCAGGCGCGGCGCTTGGCTTTTCAGGGCATGGCGAACGGAGCAGGGTGGACGCTTGCCACGTCCGCGCCTATATTGCCGGTAATGAAGCGTATCCTTCTTGCCTTGCTCGCGATCATGACGGGCCTTGTCGCGCAGGCCGGTCCTGTCCAGGCGCGCATGAACGGCAGTGCGGATACCGAGATTGGCGTGGCCGATGGCACGCGCGGCTCGGCCCGGCCCAGCCAGACCCAGTCGCAGACGATTGATGCGCCGGCTGTCCAGAAGGAACGCCGTGAGCGTCAGGCGACCCGCATCCGCCCGGCGCGTGGCGGGGTCTATATCCCCTCGGTCCTCTATGGTCCTGACCGCGCGCTAGAATAGCGCGCCGTCCTTTCCCGACCCCCTGATCGCGCGCGGCCAAGGCGGCTGCGCGCTTGCCGCTATACCATCGATTTCAGCAGGAATTGCCCTATGCTCGGCGCCATTGCCAAGGCCATTTTCGGTTCGTCCAACGACCGCTACGTCAAATCGCTCGACAAGATTGTTCGCCAGATCAACGCTTTCGAGCCGACGATCGAGGCCCTGACCGACGACGAGCTGGCGGCCCAGACCGCCAAGTTCCGTCGCCAGCTGGAAGAGGGCAAGACGCTCGAAGAGATCCTGCCCGAAGCCTTCGCCACCGTGCGCGAGGCGGGCAAGCGCCGCATGGGCATGCGCCATTTCGACGTGCAGATGATCGGCGGCATCGTGCTTCATCGCGGCGAGATTGCCGAAATGCGCACTGGTGAAGGCAAGACCCTGGTCGCGACCCTGGCGGTTTATATGAACGCGCTGGAAGGCAAGGGCGTCCATGTCGTAACGGTCAATGACTACCTGGCCAGACGCGACGCCGAATGGATGGGCCAGATCTACAAGTTCCTGGGCTTGACCGTTGGCGTGATCGTGCCGAACATGCCCGAGCATGAGCGCCGGGATGCCTATGCCTGCGACATCACCTATGCGACCAACAACGAGCTGGGCTTCGATTACCTGCGCGACAACATGAAGCAGGAGCGGGGCCAGATGGTCCACCGCCCGTTCAATTTCGCGATCGTGGACGAAGTGGACTCGATCCTGATCGACGAAGCGCGCACCCCGCTGATCATCTCCGGCCCGACTGACGACAAGAGCGAGCTCTACATTTCGGTCGACGCGATCATCAAGCAGATCAGCGAAGAGCATTACGAGAAGGACGAGAAGACCAAGAACATCACCCTGACCGAGGATGGGGTGGAATGGGCCGAACGTCAGTTGGAAGCGGCCGGCCTGCTGGTCGGTTCGAACCTCTACGACGTCGAGAACACTCAGGTGGTCCACCACCTTGACCAGAGCCTCAAGGCCAATGTCATGTTCAAGCGCGACATCGATTACATCGTGAAGGACGACAAGGTCGTCATCATCGATGAGTTCACCGGGCGCATGATGGATGGGCGGCGCTGGTCGAACGGCCTGCACCAGGCGGTTGAAGCCAAGGAAGGCGTGCAGATCGAGCCCGAGAACCAGACCATGGCCTCGATCACCTTCCAGAACTACTTCCGGATGTATCCCAAGCTGGCCGGGATGACCGGCACGGCGGCGACCGAGGCGGCCGAATTCTTCGACATCTACCGCATGAACGTGGTGACGATCCCGACCAACGTCCCGGTCCAGCGGATCGACGAGGAAGACGAGTTCTACAAGAACACCGCCGACAAGTTCCAGGCGATCGCCAAGCTGATCCGCGAAAAGAACGAGATTGGCCAGCCGGTGCTGGTCGGCACGGTCTCGATCGAAAAGTCGGAAATGCTGTCGGAATATCTCAAGCAGGAAGGGGTGAAGCACAACGTGCTGAACGCCCGCTTCCACGAGATGGAAGCCCATATCGTTGCCCAGGCCGGGCGCCTGGGGGCGGTCACCATTGCCACCAACATGGCCGGGCGCGGGACCGACATCAAGCTCGGCGGCAATACCGAATTCCTGATCGAGGACGAGCTCAAGGACATGCCGGAAGGGCCGGAGCGCGATGCCGCGGTGGCCCGCATCGAAGCGGCCGTCGAGGCCGAGCGGCAGCAGGTGCTGGCCGCCGGCGGCCTCTGCGTGATCGGTACCGAACGGCACGAAAGCCGCCGCATCGACAATCAGTTGCGCGGCCGCTCGGGCCGTCAGGGTGACCCGGGTCTCAGCAAGTTCTACCTCTGTCTGGAGGATGACCTGCTGCGCATCTTCGGGCCGGACACGCTGTTCTCCAAGATGATGAACTCGAACCTGGCCGATGGTGAGGCGATCGGGTCCAAGTGGCTCTCCAAGGCGATCGAGACCGCCCAGAAGAAGGTCGAGGCGCGCAACTACGATATCCGCAAGCAGGTCGTCGAATACGACAACGTGATGAACGACCAGCGCAAGGTGATCTACGAGCAGCGCGCCGACATCATGGATGCCGAGGCAATCGATGACGTGGTGCTCGACATGCGTCACGATTCGATCAATTCGATGGTCGGCACCGCCTGCCCGCCGGGCTCCTATCCCGAGCAGTGGGATATCGATGGGCTCCGCCAGAAGATGATCGAAGTCCTCGGGGTCGACATTCCGATCCATGACTGGCTGCAGGAAGACGGGCTTGAACCCGATGTGATCGAAGAGCGGATCGTCGCGCTCGCTGACGAAAAGGCAGCGGCCAAGATCGGCGATGACAGCGCGATCTGGCGCCAGGTCGAAAAGCAGGTCCTGCTGGAACGGCTGGACCACTACTGGAAGGAACACCTCGCCACGCTCGACGCATTGCGTCAGGTGGTGTTTCTGCGGGCCTATGCCCAAAAGCAGCCGATCAACGAATACAAGCAGGAAGCCTTCGGTCTGTTCGAGCGCATGCTGGAAGTGATCCGCGAGGACGTGACCCGGATCCTGATGAACAGCGAACTGCGCATGCCCGATCCGGTCGAGCTGCCTGATCTGCCGGACTTCCTGACCAGCCACATCGATCCCTTTACCGGGGAAAACGATGCAATCAGCACCCCGGGTGCTTCCGCCATGATGGGCGCGCTGGGCGCAGGCGCGGCGGCAGCGGGCGATCCCTATGCCGCCATGGGCCTGTCGCGCAATGCGCCTTGCCCGTGCGGTTCGGGCGAGAAGTACAAGCACTGCCACGGCGCTGCGGCCTGAGCAATTAGGGCAGGGGGCTGACGATGCTGGCCTTGGGCTTCTTCGTCACCGCCTTGCTTTACGCCTCCGTTGGGTTTGGCGGCGGCTCGACCTATAGCGCGCTGCTGGCGCTGGCCGGGTTCGACTACCGGCTGCTTCCGATCGTAGCACTATGCTGCAATATCGTGGTCGTCAGCGGCAGCACGGTCCGCTTTGCGCGCAATGGCCTGATGCCGTGGCGCGGTGCCTTGACCTTGGCCCTGATCGCCGCGCCGCTGGCGTTCCTGGGCGGCCTCACGCCGATCAAGGAAGCGACCTTCCTGATTCTGCTTGGCCTCAGCCTCATTCTGGCTGGGCTGGCGCTGCTCGCGCCGCGGCCCCCGGAAATGGAAGGGCAGCCCACCGCTGCGGCGAAGTGGATGGGTCTTACCGCAGCGCCGCTGGGCTATCTGGCCGGGCTGGTCGGGATTGGCGGGGGGATATTCCTCGCGCCGCTGCTGCACCTGACCCGTTGGAACCGCGCGCGCCAGATTGCGGCGACGGCCAGCCTGTTTATCCTCATCAACTCGCTTGCCGGGCTGGTCGGGCAACTTGCGAAGAATGGTCCCGAGCGCTTTGCCGAGGCCCTGGGCGGGGCCTTGCCACTGCTGCTGGCGGTGATCCTGGGCGGCCAGATTGGCAGCCTGTTGGCCCAGCGCCTGTTGCCGGAAAAGGTGATCCGCTGGCTGACCGCCGCGCTGACAATCTGGGCCGGATCGCAACTTCTGCTGCGCTGAAAAAGCAAAGGCCCCGCCGGTCTGACGGGGCCTTGCAATGCCCGGGCGGGGTGGCTCCCCGAGTAGGATTCGAACCTACGGCCAAGTGATTAACAGTCACCTACTCTACCGCTGAGCTATCGGGGAATGCTCCCCCGCCTGCGGGCAGGGGTGCGCCTATAACACCGCAATCGGGTTTGGCAAGCGGGCGAACGCCCTAGAATTGGAATTGTTCGGCGAAGATCCGCTCTTCCAGGCTCTTGCCGGGATCGAACAGCAGCGTCAGTGCCTGAGCCGGCGCGGCGCGGACCTTGACTGCAAGGATATCACGCAGTTCCTTCTGGTCGGCCACGGCCGCGACCGGGCGCTTCTGCGGATCGAGCACGCGGAAGTCGATCTCGTAATGATCGGGCAGAATCGCCCCGCGCCAGCGGCGGGGGCGGAACGGGCTGATCGGGGTCAGCGCGAGCATGCTGGAACCCAACGGCAGGATCGGGCCGTTCGCGGAGAGGTTGTAGGCCGTCGAACCCGCCGGAGTGGCGACCAGGATTCCGTCGCAGGCCAGGTCGGGTACGCGCACCTTGCCGTTGACCGACACCTCAAGCCGCGCTGTCTGGCGGGTTTCGCGTAGTAGCGATACTTCGTTGATCGCGTAGAAGCTTTCCTGCTTGCCGCTGCCGGTCGTCGCCGTCATTTCAAGCGGCGCAACGGCAATCCGGCGGGCGCGGGTAACGCGGTCGGCCAGGGTCCGGTTGCCGCGTGGGTGGTTCATCAGGAAGCCAATTGTGCCCTGGTTGATACCATAGGCCGGCAGGACGCGGCCGGTATCGAGCATGTGGTGCAGGGTCTGGAGCATGAAGCCGTCACCGCCCAGCACCACAATGGCGTCGGCCTCAGCCTCGCTGACAAATTCCTCGCGGGCGCGATAGGCCTCGGCAGCCTCCTGGGCGCGCGGGGTATCGGATGCCAGCAGGGCAAGGCGGGGCGGTTGGGTCATCTCGGGTGGTGCATATGGTCCGCAGACCCGTTTGGCAACGCGCAGACTTCGCAAGGGTTTGGTAGGCAGCTGCTGTTAGTTACGTGAGGCAATGAGCTTGCCGCTTTCCAACGACGCGTCGCGCGACAGTCTGACCGGCCTGGCCGGACGCGATGCCGCGCGTCAACGCCTGGCGGAATGGCTGGCGGACGGAGCGCAGGTTCATGCCATGCTGATCGGGCTGCGGCGGTTCGATGCGGTCAACCTGGCCTATGGCGCCGCAGCCGGCGATGCTGCCCTGGCCGAGATCGCCAACCGGCTGAAACATTTCGCTGCCGATGAGCTGGATGGAGGCTGGCTGGCCGCCCGCAGCGGCGGGGGTCAGTTCCTGCTGCTGAGCACAGAGCCGTGCAGCCGCGAGCGCTGGCAACTGGTGGCGGCGCAATTGCTCGATGGTCTGGCCCGCCCGATCGCTGCGGCCGGCGGCACGCTGCGCCTGAGCCCGCGTGCGGCCTTGCTGCGGGGACTGGAAGGTGAAGGCGCGGACTCCATGCTTGATCGGCTCGGCCATGCGCTGGAGCTGCTGGTGGCGCAGCCCGGTCGGCGGCTGGCCTGGGCCGATGGTGAGGGCACCCGCGCCGGACGCAGTGCGGCCCAGCTTGAAGCCGATCTTCTTCAAGCCCTCGACCGCGACGAGATCGAGGTATTGTTCCAGCCACAATATGCCTGCGCGAGCGACCGTCTGATCGGGGCCGAGGCGCTGGCGCGGTGGAACCATCCGACTCTCGGGCGGATCGGTGCGGGCGGCCTGTTCGCGATTGCCGAGCGGACCGATCACGTGCCGCAATTGTCCCGCCACATCGCCCGGATCGCGCTGGCTGCGGCGACGCGTTGGCCGGGGGACCTGCGGCTTTCATTGAATGTAACGCCCAATGACCTGGCTGCCGGCGATTTCGGCGTGAGCTTTGCTGCGCTGGTCAAGGCCAGCCGGTTTCCGGCCTGGCGGCTGACACTGGAAGTGACCGAGCAGGTCTTGCTGGCTGACGTGGCGGCGGCGGCCACGGCCTTCAACGGCTTGGCCGCAAGTGGGATCAAGTTCGCGCTCGATGACTTCGGCGCAGGCTTCTGCAACTTCCGCTACCTGAAGCTCTTGCCGCTCGATTACCTCAAGCTTGACCGTTCGATGATCGAAGGTGTGGCGACCGATGCCCGCGACCTGGCCGTGCTGCGCGCGATCATCGCCATGGCGCGGGCGCTCGGCCTGCAAGCGGTGGTAGAAGGCGTCGAAAATGAGGCGCAGCGGCTACTCGCCGCTGCCGAGGGCTGCCATGCCTACCAGGGCTTCCTGCGCTCCCCGCCCTTGGCCGCCGGTGCCTTCCTTACCGATGCGATTGCCTAACGTGCCTTGCGGACGATCGCGCTGAGGCCCTTGGTCAGCTGGAACAAGCCGTTGAGCCGCGCCGCCGGATCGCCCCAGGCGCGATTGACCACCAGCTTGCTGTCGGGCCGCAGCTTGACCGCGCCGTTGAGCCGCTCGGTATAGGCAATCAGCCCGGCCGGATCGACGAACTCGTCGTTGTGGAAGCTGACCAGCGTGCCCTTCGCCCCGACGTCGATCTTGGCGATGTTGGCGACGATGGCCTGCTGCTTGATCTGGATCAGCTTGACGAGGTTGGCGGTCGGCGCTGGCAGCGGGCCAAAGCGGTCGATCATCTCGGCCGAAATCGCCTCGATCTCGCCGGTGTCCTCGGCATCGTTGAGACGGCGATAGAGCGCCATGCGCACGGCCAGGTCCGGCACGTACTCTTCCGGGATCATGATCGGCGCATCGACCGTGATCTGCGGCGAGAGGGCGTGGCGCTCCTTGGCGATGCCCATGTCCCCTGCCTTGGCGGCCAGGATCGCGTCCTCGAGCATCGACTGGTAGAGTTCGAAGCCGACCTCGCGGATATGGCCCGACTGTTCATCGCCCAACAGGTTGCCGGCACCGCGAATGTCGAGATCGTGGCTGGCAAGCTGGAACCCGGCCCCCAGGCTGTCGAGATCGCCCAGCACCTTGAGCCGCTTTTCGGCCACTTCGCTCAGCTGCGCGTCGGCCGGCGTGGTCAGATAGGCATAGGCGCGCAGCTTTGATCGGCCAACACGGCCGCGCAGCTGGTAAAGCTGGGCCAGGCCAAAGCGATCGGCGCGGTGGATGATGATCGTGTTGGCGCTCGGGATATCGAGCCCGCTTTCAACGATGGTGGTGGAAAGCAGCACTTCGTACTTCTTTTCGTAGAAGGCGCTCATCCGCTCTTCCACTTCGGTCGCGCCCATCTGGCCGTGGGCAGTGACAAAGCGGATCTCGGGCACCGTGTCGCGCAGCCATTGCTCGACTTCTTCCATGTCGGCGATACGCGGCACGACGATAAAGCTTTGCCCGCCGCGGTGGTGTTCGCGCAGCAGTGCCTCGCGCATCACCATATTGTCCCATTTCATCACATAGGTCCGCACCGCCAAGCGATCGACCGGCGGGGTCTGAATGGTGGACAGCTCCCTCAGGCCCGACATCGCCATCTGCAGCGTGCGCGGGATCGGTGTGGCGGTCAGGGTGAGGACGTGGACATTGGTGCGCAGCTGCTTGAGCGCCTCCTTGTGGTTGACGCCGAAGCGCTGTTCCTCGTCGACCACCACCAGGCCGAGCCGCTTGAACTTGACCGATTTGGAGAGGATCGCGTGGGTGCCGATGACGATGTCGATCGTGCCATCGGTCAGCCCTTCGCGGGTGGCGGTGGCCTCCTTGGCCGGGACCAGGCGCGACAGACGGCCGATGTTGAGCGGGAAGCCGGCAAAGCGCTCCACAAAGTTGCTGAAGTGCTGGCGGGCGAGGAGGGTGGTGGGGGCGACGACGGCCACCTGCTGCCCCGCCATCGCCGCAACGAAGGCCGCGCGTAAGGCGACCTCGGTCTTACCGAAACCGACATCGCCGCAGACCAGGCGGTCCATCGGCCGGCCAGCGGAAAGATCCTCCAGCACGTCCTCGATTGCGCGTTCCTGGTCCTCGGTTTCGGCCCAGGGGAAGCGGTCGGTGAACTGGTCGTATGTGGCCTGTTCCGGTGCCAGCACCGGCGCCTGCCGCAGTGCGCGCTGGGCGGCGGTGCGCAGCAGTTCGTGCGCGATTTCGCGAATACGCTCCTTCAGCCGCGCCTTGCGCCGCTGCCAGCCTTCGCCGCCCAGTCGGTCCAGCGCGACCAGGTCGCTGTCGCTGCCATAGCGGCTCAGGACATCGATGTTCTCGACCGGGATGTAGAGCTTGTCGCCCCCGGCATAGGTCAGCATCACGCAATCGTGCGGCGATTGCCCGACCGGGATCGACTGCAGGCCTTCATAGCGGCCAATGCCGTGATCCATGTGGACCACCAGGTCGCCTGGCGTCAGTGCGGCCAGCTCGGCGAGGAAGGCATCGGCGCTTTTCTTGCGCTTCTTGCGGCGGACGAGGCGGTCACCCAGCAGGTCCTGCTCGGTGATCAGCTCGAGGCTGGGATTGGAGAACCCGTTGTCGAGCGGCAGGACCAGCGCGACTGGCACGCCCTTGGCGGCGAGGCCCAGCGCTTCCTGCCAGGTTTCGGCTTCGACCGGCGCCGGCTTGACCGCTTCGCCGAGGATCGCCGCAATGCGGGCGCGGCTGCCAGCGGAATAGCAGGCGATCAGTGCCTTGCGGCCCTGGGCGGCCTGCCCGGTCAGGTAGCGAGCCGCAGCCTCATAGACATTGTCCCCGCGCGCCCGCTCCGGCGCAAAATCCCGGCCCGACGAGAACCCGAAATCGATGACACTGCCGCTGTCCGGCTGGGCAAAGATATCGGCGCGGTGGATCGGCCAGCCGGACTGGCGCTCGGACAGTTCATCGCGCGAGAGATAAAGCGCATCGGGCCCCAGCGGGCGATAGGAGCCGGCCGCCTTGCCGGCCGTGTCAGTGCGCGCGGCGAAGTAATCTGCGATATCGCCCAATCGTTCATCCGCGGCGCCTTGGGCGCTGCTGTCAACGACCACGAGATCATCGGCTGAAAGATGATCAAACAGGGTGACCATCCGCTCTTCTAGCAATGGCAGCCAATGCTCCATCCCGGCCAGACGGCGTCCGTCGCTGACTGCCTGGTAAAGCGGGTCACCGGTGGCATTGGCACCGAACTGCTCACGGTAGCGGGTGCGGAAGCGCTTGACGCTATCGTCATCGAGCAGGGCCTCGCTCGCCGGCAACAACAGGTGCTGCTCACGGGTGCCGATGGAGCGCTGCGTGTTGGGATCGAACAGCCGCAACGTTTCCAGCTCGTCGCCGAAGAAATCGAGTCGCAGGCCGGCATCGAGGCCGGACGGATAGATATCGAAGATCGAGCCGCGCACGGCATATTCGCCGGCGTCTACCACCGTATCGGTCCGGCTGTAGCCCTGGCGCTGGAGCAGGCCGATCAGGCTTTCCCGCCCGATCTCCATTCCGGGCTTCAGCAGCTTGACCGATTCGCGGATCCGGAAGGGAGTGAGCACCCGCTGGAGTACGGCGTTGATCGTGGTGACCAGCAGTTGCGGTGCCTCGGCCTTGGCCTGCAGCCGATATAGCGCGGCCAGGCGACGGGCGCTGATCGAAAGCGCCGGGCTGGCGCGGTCATAGGGCAGGCAGTCCCAGCTGGGAAAGGTGATGACGTCCAGTTCCGGCGCGAAGAAGGCGGCGGTATCGGCCACGGCCTGCATCGCCGCCTCGTCGGGCGCGATGAACACGGCGCGTCCCTTGGCGGCGCGGGCCAGGTCGGCCAGCACCAGCGGCTGGGCGCCCCGGGCCAGGCCTGACAGCGTCAGGGGCGTTTTCGCCGAGAGGATCTTGTTCAGGTCAGCCATGGTCCGCGCAATAACAATTGCCCCGCGGGCCAATTTTGCGGCCAGCGGGGTGAGAATCGATAAGGTGGCCTTAGCGCGGGCTTAGCACCGTGTCAGTGCGGGATTTCGACGTAGTCGAGCTTGCGGAAGGCATCCATCAACGGACCGCGATATTCCTCCGGAACGTCGAGGATGCCGAGGGCCCAGCCCATGATATCGACATCCTCTTCCTCAAGCAGGGCTTCGAACCAGGCGCAGTCCGCCTCGCGCCATTCGGCATGGTAGCGATCGAAGAAGCCGCCGATCATGTAATCGGCCTCGCGGGTACCGCGATGCCAGGCGCGGAATTGCAGGCGCTTGAGACGATTGGGCTCGATCATGGCACAAGCCGCTAGGCCCAGGTGGCGGCCAAGGCAAGTCGTCAGCGTGTATCGTTTAGTACCTGCATGATGTCGCGCGGGTGGAAACCGGCCAGATCCTTGCTGACCTCCTTGTGCAGAACCTCGTGCAGCTTGGCATGGTAGTGCTTGCGCATTTCTCCCAAGGTGCGCGGGGCCGCAAGGATCACAAGGTCATTAATGCGGCGCCTCAGCACCTGACTGTTGAGCCAGATCGCGACCGCTCGGGCATGGGCATCTTCCGCGACCTGGCGATCGGCGTGGTTGCCGGGGCTTGATCGGTGGCTGCCGCCCGAATGGTTCGTGCTGTCCAGTTCAGGCGGATCTAGCAGCAGCAACTGCGGTTCGGCCTCGCTGCCGGCATTACGGTAGAGATCGAACGATTCGCCATCGACCAGCGCGACAGCACATCCATGTGGCAACAGCATATCCGGCTCCAAAGTTCCGATTTCTGTTGCGACCCGTAGGTGACTAGATGTCGCGCCGGCTTGCCAGTCCATGCGCTACATCAAAATACGGCGCGCTTATTCGTGAATTGTCCGGGTTTCTGCCTCGGGCAGTTCGTTGGCCTCAGCCTGCGGCATCAGTTCGGCCTTGCGGGCCAACATCGCGTCGCGCAGGGCTACGAGGTCGACATCGGCGCTGCGCGCCTGAGCGAACATGCCAACGCGTGCTTCTTCCTCTTCCTTGACGTGATGTTCGATCTCTTCCGACAAGACCTTGATCTTGGCTTCAAAGAACTCGTCCGGCGCGGCGCCCAGGATATCGTTGATCAGCACCTTCGCGCCGTCATGCTCGACATAGGCCTCGTTCAGGATGTCATCTTCGATCTTGCCCTTCAGCGCCGGATAAAAAATCTCTTCCTCAAGCATCGTATGGACCTTGAGTTCGTTGCAGATCTGCGTGGCAAGCGACTGCATGCGGCTTTCGCCTCGCGCGCTTTCAAACTTGGCGAACAGGTCTTCGACCTTGCGGTGATCGGCCTTCAGCATGGCAATTGCGTCGGTGAATTCAGTTTCGGCCACGGGGCTCTCCTATTGAGTGCCTCGGCATAACGAGGCTGGACGGCATCGGGTTCCGTCAGTCATGTGAAAGCTAGGGGTGGCGACAATGCTGCTGGTGCGGCTATCAGGAGCCATGCGTCCCGAACGGCTCAATCCCCTGTTTGTGGCGGCTGACAGCCTGAAGGGCGTCGGCCCCGGGCTGGCGCGCCCGCTGGAGAAGCTCGGGCTGACACGGGTCAAGGACTTTGCCTATCACCTGCCGGATCGCTTTGTGGAGCGGCGGGCAGTCGGCAATCTTGATGATGCCTCGGTAGGGGAAAACATCGTCGTCGCGCTGACGCCGGTTGAACATCGCAGTTCCAGCGGGCGCGGGCCGTTCCGCGTGCTGGCGCAGGATGCGATCGGCAACATTTGCGCGATCAGTTACTTCGGCCGCGCCTCCTATTCGGCCAAGAAGCTGTTGCCGGTGGGCGAACACCGCTGGGTTGCGGGCCGGTTGGAGCAATATGGGCAAATGCTCCAGATGGTCCACCCGGATCATGTCGAAGCGGATAGCGCGGGCCTGCTCGGCCAGTTGGTCGAACCGGTCTATCCGCTGTCCGATGGGCTGACCCAGGGGCGGCTCGGTACGCTGGTCGAGCAGTCCCTCGCCACGCTTCCCGAACTGCCTGAATGGATCGAACCGGGCCTGCTGGCGAAGATGCAATGGCCGACCTGGCGCGATGCGCTGGCGCTGGCGCATCGCGGTGTCCACACTGCCGCACGCGATCGTCTGGCCTATGACGAGCTGCTGGCCAACAGCCTGGCGCTAATGCTGGTGCGGCAATCAAACCGCAAGCAGAGCGGCACACCGCTGCAGGGGGATGGTTCGCGCCGGGCGCGGCTGAACCTGCCGTTTCCGCTGACCGGGGCGCAGAAGCGTTCGATTGCCGAGATCGAGGGCGATCTGGCGCAACCGTCGCCCATGCTGCGCCTGCTCCAGGGCGATGTCGGTTCTGGTAAGACGGTGGTGGCGCTTTCCGCCATGCTGATCGCGGTCGAGGCCGGAGGGCAGGCCGCGCTGCTCGCTCCGACCGAAATCCTTGCCCGGCAACACCATGAGACGCTGTCCCGGCTCGCTGCCGGGATCGGGGTTGAAATCGCCCTGCTGACAGGGCGCGACAAGGGCCGGGCGCGCGAGGCAATCCTGATGGGGCTGCTCGATGGCTCGATCGATATGGTCGTCGGCACCCATGCGATCTTCCAGGATAGCGTGGCGTACAAGAACCTGGCGCTGGTCGTGATTGATGAGCAGCATCGCTTTGGCGTGGGCCAGCGGCTGATGCTGGCGCAGAAGGGCCGCCGGACGCCGCATTGCCTGGCGATGACCGCCACCCCGATCCCGCGGACCCTGACGCTGGCCCAATATGGCGAGATGGACGTCAGCAAGCTCGACACGATGCCGCCCGGCCGCCAGCCGATCGACACCCGCGTCGTGGCGGTAGAGCGGCAGGAGGACGTGATCGCCGCGATCGGGCGGCACCTGGAAAGCGGACAGCAGGCCTACTGGGTCTGCCCGATGGTGCGCGAACAGGAGAATGAGGATCTTGCCGCCGCCGAGGCACGCCATGCTGAACTGCAAGCTCGCTTCGGCGATGCCGTGGTGCTGGTCCACGGACAATTGCGGCCCGAAATCAAGGACGCCGCGATGGAACGCTTTGCCCGCGGCGAAGCGAAGTTGCTGGTTGCGACCACAGTAATCGAAGTCGGTGTCGATGTGCCCAATGCCACGCTGATGGTGATCGAGCAGGCCGAGCGCTTTGGCCTGGCCCAGCTCCACCAGTTGCGCGGCCGGGTCGGGCGGGGCAGCGGCAAGAGCACCTGTCTTTTGCTGCGCGGACCGAACCTGTCCGAGACAGCGCGCGAACGCTTGGCGCTGATGCGCGAAACCCAGGACGGCTTCCGACTCGCCGAGGAGGACCTTCGGTTGCGCGGCGGGGGCGAACTGCTCGGCACCCGGCAATCGGGTGACACGCCGTTCCGCGTCGCCAGTCTCGAGCAGATCCAGAAGCTGCTCCCGCTAGCACATGACGATGCCCGGCTGCTGATGGAACGCGATGGCGGGCTGACGGGCGAACGCGGCGAAGCGGCGCGGCTGCTACTCTATCTGTTCGAACGCGATTGGGGCGTGCAGCTGCTGCGCGGCGGATAGGCAGCCCTAGGTCCAGCTTTCGAACGCCACGGCCGTTGGTCCATCTGGTGGTTCCGTTATTCAGGGACCTTGCTGATGACAGCCTTGCCTCGCGCCGCCCGCCAATTGGGCTTTGCCGGCCTGTTGCCGCAGGCGCTTTGCGCGCTCTACGTGTTCGATGGCGGCAAGTGGCAATGGACGGCCCAGGCGATCGCATTCGGCTATGCGGCGCTGATCTTCAGCTTTCTGGGTGGCGTCTGGTGGGGCATCGGCATTGCGCGCCGCGCTGCCCCGCGCTGGATCTTCGGGGCGGCCGTGATGCCCAGCCTGCTGGCATTGGCCGCCTATTCGCCGTGGATCATTGGTTGGGAGTGGCCGGGGCCCTCGCTGATTGTGCTGGGGCTATTGCTGCTGGCATCGCCGCTGGTGGACCGAGCAATCGGCGGGCTGGAGCGGGATTGGCTTTCGCTGCGCTGGCAGCTTTCGCTTGGCCTTGGCGGACTGACCACCCTGATCGGGCTCGCCGCGCTTAAAGGATGATTTGGTCGGGGAAAGAGGATTCGAACCTCCGGCCCCTGCCTCCCGAAGACAGTGCTCTACCAGGCTGAGCTATTCCCCGACCGATCATCGCCCCTGCATGCAGGGGCAAGGCAGGAGCGCGCCTATAGATAGCGAAGTGCGGGGTGGCAAGCGGGCAATCGCATGTTTATCGTCTGGCCATGGCCACAGCCGCGAATCTCTCCTCCGCCCCCCGCCAGCCGCATTGGGAATGGCAATATCTCGATCTGATGCGCCAGATCTGGGAGCAGGGGGATGAGCGGGTTGACCGCACGGGTGTGGGCACGCGTTCGGTCTTCGGCACGCAGATTCGCTTTGACCTGGCGGGCGGGGCCATGCCCCTGGTCACGACCAAGCGGGTTTACTGGAAGACGGCCGCGCGTGAGTTCCTGTGGTTCCTGACCGGTGAAACCAACATTCGCCCGCTGGTGCTGCAGGGCGTCAAGATCTGGAACGAGTGGCCGCACGCGAACTATGTGAAGGCGACTGGCGATGCGATCTCGGTCGAAGCCTTTGCCGAACGGATCGCCGATGATGCGGACTTTGCGGCGCAGTGGGGCGATCTGGGGCCGGTTTACGGCAAGCAGTGGGTCGACTGGCCGGTCTATGTTCCAGCTGGTGAAAACTTGTACAAACGCGACGCCGGTATCAACCAGGTCGCCCAAGTAGTAGAGAGCCTGCGCCACAACCCGGGCAGCCGCCGCCATATCGTCGAGGGCTGGAACGTGGCGGAGCTCGACCAGATGTCGCTGCCGCCGTGCCACAAGACGTACCAGTTCCATGTTGGCAATGGCCGGCTGAACTGCGCGCTCTACCAGCGCAGTTGCGACGTTGCGCTGGGGCTGCCGTTCAACCTGTTTGGAGCCGCGCTGTTCACCCGAATACTGGCGCAGCAATGTGATCTTGAGCCGGGTGAGCTGGTCTGGATGGGGGGCGATACGCACCTCTACCTGAACCACGCCGAGCTGGTGGAGGCGCAGTTGGTACGCGTTCCCGCTGGCCAGCCGACCATGACGATCACGCGCCGACCCGATTCGATCTTTGGCTATGCGATCGATGACTTCGCGGTCCTCGATTATGCGCCGCAGGCGCACATTTCTGCGCCCGTGGCGGTCTAGGCAGATAGTTGACGCTGTAACCACTTTGAAATAAAATAACGCTCACTTAGAATATTGCTTCCACCCCTCTGGAAGCGGGAGAGCGCGAAGGATGGCCACCGGACCTGATCCTGCGAAGACCGCGCGCGGCAATCTGCCGCCGCTGTCGCTGCACGTGCCCGAGCCGAATTTCCGGCCCGGGGACCCGGTCGACTATTCGTTCCTCGACATTCCGCCGGCTGGCGCGCTGCCGCGTCCCGATGAGACCTGCGCCGCAACGGAAACAACGCCGCTCTGCTCCGGCATGGTCCGCGTGCTGGGGGATGATCACCGGGCTGTCGGCCCGTGGGACCCCAAGCTCGATCCCGAAACGCTGCGGCGGATGCTGCGCGCGATGGCGCTGACCCGCGCCTTCGATGACCGGATGTATCGCGGTCAGCGCCAGGGCAAGACCAGCTTCTACATGAAGTGCACCGGGGAAGAGGCCACCTCGGTTGCCTCAACCTTTGCGCTGGCGGCTGACGACATGGTGTTCCCGTCTTACCGCCAGCAGGGCATCCTGATCGCGCGCGGCTATCCGCTGACCGAGATGATCAACCAGATCTACTCGAACAAGGCGGACAAGCTGAAGGGTCGGCAGCTGCCGATCATGTATTCCTGCCGGGACTACAATTTCTTCACGATCAGCGGCAACCTGGCGACGCAGTATCCGCAGGCGGTTGGCTGGGCCATGGCTTCGGCGATCAAGGGCGATAGCCGGATCGCGACGGCCTGGGTCGGCGAAGGCTCCAGTGCCGAGGGTGATTTCCACGCCGCCATGACCTTTGCCGCAGTCTATAACGCGCCGGTGGTGATGAACGTCGTCAACAACCAGTGGGCGATCTCGAGCTTTTCCGGGTTTGCAGGGGCGGAGCGCAGCACCTTTGCCAACCGCGCGGTCGGCTATGGCATCGCAGGGATCCGGGTTGACGGGAACGATGCGCTGGCAGTCTTTGCGGCCACTCGCTGGGCCGCCAATCGCGCCCGCGCCAATGGCGGGCCGACGCTTATCGAGCACTTCACCTACCGCGCCGAAGGACACTCGACCTCGGACGATCCCAGCGCCTATCGCTCGGCGCAGGAGCGTGAGGAATGGCCGCTCGGTGATCCGATCATGCGCCTGAAGCGGCACCTGATCGCGCTGGGTGAATGGTCGGTGGAGCAACAGGAAGCGATGGACGCGGAGCTGACGGAAATGGTCAAGGCCGCGACCAAGGAGGCCGAGAAGAACGGCATCCTCGGCCACGGCCTGCACCACCCGTTCCACACTATGTTCGAGGACGTCTACAAGGAGCTGCCCTGGCACCTTGAGGAGCAAGCCGACCAGGCGATCCGCGAACGCCAGATCAAGTGGCCCGAATGGAAGCCGGAATGACCGAGGCAGCCACCACCACACGCCGCCTCAACATGATCGAGGCGATCAACGAAGCGCTCCATGTGATGATGGACCGCGACCCGAACGTCGTCGTGTTCGGCGAGGATGTCGGCTATTTCGGCGGCGTTTTCCGCGCTACAGCGGGCCTGCAGAAAACCTTCGGCAAGAACCGCGTGTTCGATACCCCGATCAACGAATGCGGGATCATCGGCGCGGCGGTCGGGATGGGGGCCTATGGCCTGCGCCCGGTGCCGGAAATCCAGTTCGCCGACTATATCTATCCGGGTCTGGATCAGCTGATCTCCGAAGCGGCGCGGCTGCGCTATCGCTCGGCCGGTGAATTCATCGCGCCGTTGACGGTTCGCTCACCGTTCGGTGGCGGGATTTTCGGCGGGCAGACTCACAGCCAGTCGCCCGAGGCGCTGTTCACTCACGTGGCTGGCCTCAAGACGGTCATCCCGTGCACCCCCTATGACGCCAAGGGCCTGCTGATCAGCGCGATCGAGGATGACGATCCGGTGATCTTCTTCGAGCCCAAGCGGATCTACAACGGCCCGTTCTCCGGCTATTACGACAAGCCGGTCGAGCCCTGGGCCAAGCATGAAGGTAGCGAGGTCCCCGAGGGCTACTACACGGTACCGCTCGGCAAGGCGCGGATCGTCCAGGAAGGCGAGGCGATGAGCGTGATTGCCTATGGCACCATGATCCACGTGGCCCAGGCGGTATGCCGCGAGAAGGGCATCGATGCCGAGATCATCGATCTGCGCACACTGGTCCCGCTCGATATCGAGACTGTGGAAAAGTCTGTGCAGAAAACCGGCAAATGCCTCATCATCCATGAGGCGACCCGCACTGGCGGGTTTGGCGGTGAGCTTTCCGCACTGGTCCAGGAACGCTGCTTCTACCACCTCGAAGCCCCGATCGAGCGCGTGACCGGCTTTGATACTCCCTATCCGCACAGCCTCGAGTGGGCCTATTTCCCCGGCCCCGTCCGCATCGGCGAGGCGGTTGACCGGCTGATGAAAGCGTAGGACCTTGCCTGTGCTGTCCAATCACGCCGTGATCGCCCAGAAGGGCCCCTTGGCAAGGAGTGCTGCGCCGCGCGGGCTGGTTGTCCCGCGCAAGCTGCGCGACGAAGTCCAAGGGGCCCTTCTGAGCGACCCCGCAGGGGCGGGCCAAATTGGGCCCATTGCTGCGTTGCTCGTCGAACTCGATGGCAAACATCGCTTATCTCCTCGCGTCTTGCACTGTGCCCGATTTGGCTCCGTCACGACGCGATTGGACAGCACAGGCAAGGTCTAATCATGGGCAAGTTCACGTTCCGCCTCCCCGACATTGGCGAAGGCATCGCCGAGGCCGAGATCGTCACCTGGCACGTCAAGGTGGGTGACCGGATCGAGGAAGACGGCAAGATCGCCGACGTCATGACCGACAAGGCCACGGTCGAGATGGAAAGCCCGGTCTCGGGCGTGGTCATGGAAGTGGCCGGGGCCGAGGGCGACATGATCGCGATCGGCTCGCCGCTGGTGGTAATTGAAACCGATGGTGAAGGGGAGGCCGAGGAGCCTGCACCCGTTGCCACGGCAGAGGCTGCGCCCGTTGCAGCTGCCGCTCCAGCGCCCGTTATCGAAGCTACGCCGGTTCCGCCGCCGCCAGCACCAGCACCGGTTGTGGAACAGCCAGCGGCGCAGGCTGCAAAGGCCCTTGCCAGCCCAGCCGTCCGCGCCCGCGCCGCCGATCTCGGGATCGATCTGGCCCAGGTTAAGCCGGCCGGGGATGGCCGCGTGCGCCACGCCGATCTCGACGCCTTCCTGGCCTACAACGCGGCCGGTGGCTTCCGCGCGGCCGGTGCCAAGCGTGCCGACCAGCAGGTCAAGGTAATCGGCCTGCGCCGCCGCATTTCCGAAAACATGGCGGCCTCAAAGCGCAACATCCCGCACTTCTCCTATGTCGAGGAATGCGATGCGACCGCGCTGGAGGAAATGCGCGCGCAGCTGAACGCGGCGCGCGGCAATCGCCCCAAGCTGACCCTGCTGCCGCTGCTGATCACCGCGCTGTGCCGTGCACTGCCCGATTTTCCGATGCTCAACGCCCGGTTCGATGACGAGGCCGGTGTCGTCACCCGCTTCGGTTCGGTGCACCTTGGCATGGCAACCCAGACTGACGCCGGGCTGATGGTGCCGGTGATCTGCGATGCCCAGGACAAGAATCTGTGGCAGCTTGCTGCCGAGATCGCCCGCTTGGCAGATGCCGCCCGCAACGGCACGGCCAAGAGCGAAGAGCTGTCCGGCTCGACGATCACGCTGACCTCATTGGGTCCCCTTGGCGGCGTTGCCCACACCCCGGTCATCAACCGGCCCGAAGTGGCAATTATCGGCCCCAACCGGATCATCGAACGGCCGATGTTCGTGCCCGATGGCATGGGCGGTGAACGCATCGAGAAGCGCAAGCTGATGAACCTCTCGATCAGCTGCGATCACCGCGTGGTCGATGGCTGGGATGCGGCCAGCTTCGTCCAGGCGGTCAAGCGCCTGATCGAAACCCCTGTCCTGCTGCTGGCGGACTAAATCTTAGCGCACGATCGCGCTGTAAGCGATCCGGCCCTGGCCGCGCGAGGCGGTGCGGGGATCAACGCGCCAGCGCACGTGGGTGACGTCTTCGGGGTTAGCCAGGCGATCGCCGGCGTAGATTGCGCCAAGCTTGCCCCAGGTGCGGCCGCCGTCGATCGAGACTTCCTCGTCGCCATTGGCGCTGCCCTGGTAATAGACCGAACGGGGCAGAGGGTTGGTGACGACAAAGCCGCCATCGCCGCCCATCTTGTACCAGCGCACGACATAGACCACGCGGTCACCGCGATTGAGTTCGCTGGCTGGCTCAAGCATCCGGCCGGCCTTCGGAGTCACCCGCTCGACAAATACGGCGCTGTCCAGCGAGACCGCCGGAGCGGCAAGGGCCGGTGCGGCCGATGCGATGCAGATGAAGCCGGCAAGTGCGGCGCGGACAGTGCGATTCATGGCGATAAGCCCCCGGTTGTTCGCCGACGCTTGTCGCAAAGAGGGGCAAAGGAATGGTTAATTCGACCTTAGCCATGATGCGCGCAAATTGCTGCGCGAACCCCGTTGACAGCCCCGGCGCGAGGCCCTAGTGGCGCGGCTCCCAAGTGGCTGCGCGGGTGTAGCTCAGTTGGTTAGAGTGCCGGCCTGTCACGCCGGAGGTCGCGGGTTCGAGCCCCGTCACTCGCGCCACTTGGGACGATTTCCTAGAAAGCTTCGGAATAGTCCACGGACTGGCTGCCTGCCGGCAGGTGGACCAGCATACCGTCGTGCGCCAGGCGCAGGTCGCCCGAATAGATCTTTGGCGCATCGCCCACGAACAGCCGTTCGATCAGCTTGGCCGGCGGGGCGGGGACCATGTGATAGAGCACCAGCGCCTTTGCGCCGGCTTCCTTGGCCGCACGCGCAGCATCTTCGGGGCTGGCGTGATAGCCGGGAATGTCCGCCATGATCTTGGCCGAATCAGACCGGCCGCGCTTGGCGAGCTGGGCCTGCATCGCCCCGATCATCTTGGGGTTGAGCGCTTCGTGGAACATTACATCGGCGCCCTTGGCTGCAGCGACGAAATCCGGCGCGTAGATCGTATCCCCGCTGATCGCGACCGAGCGGCCCTTGTAATCCAGCCGATAGCCGAAGGCGGGCTTGATCGGATCGTGGATTACCCGGATCACGGTGATCTTCACGCCGCCCTGGTCATAGACCACCTTGCTTGGCTGGCCCTCGGGCAGGTCAATGATCTGCGCCGTGCCGCCAAAGCCGCCGGGCCGGGCGACGGCGGGACCGTGGTGGGCAATGCGGTAGCCGCTGTCGACCTTGTAGGCCTGGATCAGCCCGGCAATGACCTGATCGGTTCCTGCCGGTCCGCTGACCGGCAGTGGCGTCCCGCGCGATCCGGCGATCCAGGCCTGAAGCAGCAGTTCGCCCAGGCCGTCGATATGATCGGAATGGAGGTGCGTCAGGTAAGCGCCCTGAAGGCGGTCCATCGGAAAGCCCATCCGGCCGAGCTTGCGGATCGATCCGGCGCCAGCATCAAAGACAAAGCCCTGGCGACCAGCCAGCACGGCTAGGCACGGGCCAGCCCGGTCGGCATCGGGCATGGGAGAGCCTGAGCCGCAGACATAGACGTGGATGCCATCGGGAAGTGCGGCAGAGCGATCGACCCCGACGTTCTGCTCAATCGCCGTATCGAAGGCTCGCTGGGCCAGGCGATCGCGCGCCGCCAGCAGGATCAGCCCTATCAACAGCAGCAGCCCGGCAATGCCGAGCCCGATCTTGCGCTTGGTGGTCACCCTGTTCTCTCCCCGCTTCGACCGCTCCGAAGGTTGCCGAAGGGGGTGGGTTACGGCAAGTGGCAATTGTGAACAGTTGGCTTGCCTTGGAAGCGACACTTGCGGCGATCCAGCCGGCCCTCGCCGCCGCGCAGCATCCCTGGTGGATCCTGGGCAGCGCGGCCGTGGCGCTGCACGGCGCCGAGCTGGCCGAGATCAGGGATGTCGATGTCCTGCTCGATCCGCGCGATTGCGCGGCGGTGTTCGAGCGGCTCGGCATTGCGGTCCGGTCCGGGCAGGGTGACGGCCAGTTCCGGTCGGAAGTCTTCCAGCGCTGGGATCAGGCCAGCCTGCCGGTCGAACTGTTTGCCGGCTTCAGGCTGTTTGAGCAGGGGGCGTGGCACGAACTGCTGCCAGAGAGCCGCGTGGCCGTGCTGGTTGGCGAGGTTACAGTTTACCTCCCGGAGCGCACCGAACTGATAGCCATCTTGCAGCGCTTCGGCCGGCCAAAGGATTTGCTGCGGATCGCGGCACTCAGCCCCAGCGCCCGGTCTCCATCCAGATCAGGAAGCGCCTGAGCGGCAGCAGCCAGACTACGCCCAGCACGATATAGACCGGCGTCTGCAGCAACGCGTGCCACTCGGTGATCAGCGGGGCAACATAACGCGCCACGAGCAGTCCGTAGATCAGCAGCACGGCCAGCAGGCCAAGCACGCCTACGGGAATTCGCCAAGTCGGTTCAGTGCGCATCAGAAGGGTCCGTAAAGGCGGGTGGGGGTGATGACGGCGTCCAGCGCCCGGTCATGCGGTTCGATGGGCAGATCACCGACCAGCTGGCAGTCCCAGGCGAGGCCAATGGCAAGCTGCGGAGCATGGTCAGCCAGCCAGCGATCATAATGCCCGGCGCCCAGGCCAAGCCTGCCGCCGCGTTCCGAGAAGCCGACGAGGGGGCAGAACAGGACATCGGGCACCAGGGCAGGGCCTTCGCCTGCCGGCTGGTGTGACTTGAAGGGATCGGGCTCCAGCAGGTCTTCAACGAACGGGTTGCTCCATTCGCGAAATTCCATCGCTGCATCGCGACCGGCGAACCAGGGCAGGGCGATCCGGTGGCCACGCTCGAAAAACCAGCGAGCGTAGTGGCTGGCCGGGGCTTCGGCCGGCATTTCGTGATAAAGCCCGATGACGGCTCTTTCGGCGATCAGGCGGACAATGGCTTCGGGCGGGCGGCGGAACAGCAGGCCCAGCTGCATGGCCGGAATGGCGGCGACATGCTCACGGCGGCGTTTCTTCAGTTCGGTGCGTAGCACCTGCTTGTCGATCACGCGTGGCTCCGCGAAGGGGTGGGTGACGGGACCACCATGGGCCGTTGCCGGGAAATCCTCTGACGCGTTCACGTCAGGTGGGAACCATATGTGCCCCGCCAGGGCGGAACCAGGGACAGCCCCCATGGATTTGCTTATAGCCTCAGGGATTTTCGAAGGCTCGCACCGGGCAGTACCCGTCACCCCTTAGATAGGGTGGATTGCGTCAACCCTCAAGGGCCAGCGCGCAGGCTTCCAGTTTTGCCGCGATGACCTCAAGCCGGTCGGCCTGGCTATCGTCGAATGCCGGCGCTGTTGTCGGTGCGCGGGAGGCGGATTTCGCTTCGTGGACCTCATCGGCCAGGAGCAGCGCAGCGAACAGCAGCTGGCGGGTTTCGTTGGTACCGGCTGCACCCATTGACTGGATCTTGGCATCGATCGCCTGGCCCAGGCCGGTGACGTGGTCCTCTTCGCCGGCAGCACAGGCGACCGTGTAATTGCGCCCGCCGATGCTAAGGGTCACATTGCTCATCCCTGTGCCCCCTCAATCAACTGGTCGAGTTCGGCGAGGGAATCGGTTACCGCCGCGCGCAACCGGTCATGGCGTGTTCGCAGGTCGGCCAGTTCTTCCGAACCAGCCGAGTCCCTTGCCCCCCGACGCGTGGCGGCCTCAATCCGCTCAAGCGCCGCTTCGATCCGCGCCAGCGCGCGGCTGCTGCGATCCCCGCTCATGGTTAAGGGCTAGCGTAATTGATTGCCCCCGCAAAGAGCTTGGGCCATGCTTTCCCACCATTTGCGTAGCGGCAGGGCTGACCTGTGCTTGACGGGGCGGGGTGCCTCCGCAAAGGAAGCCCGACATCGAATCGGTGGCCTATTCCTGCCCTTTTCGGGAGAGCCCAAGCATGACCCTTGATCCGTCCCGCCTTGCGCCCATGGCCAATGCCATCCGCGCGCTTTCGATGGACGCGGTTCAGGCGGCCAATTCGGGCCATCCCGGCATGCCGATGGGCATGGCTGACGTGGCAACCGTGCTCTATTCGCAGTTCCTGAAGTTCGATCCTGCTGCGCCCAAGTGGCCGGACCGTGACCGTTTCGTGCTCTCGGCCGGGCATGGCTCGATGCTGATCTACTCGCTGCTCCACCTGACCGGTTATGCCGCGCCAACGATGGCCGACATCCGCAATTTCCGGCAGCTGCACAGCCCCTGCGCCGGCCACCCGGAGAATACCGAGCTGGAAGGTGTCGAATGCACCACTGGCCCGCTGGGGCAGGGCCTGGCCATGGCCGTGGGGATGGCTCTGGCTGAGCGTCACCTCAATGCCCAGTTCGGCGACAGCCTGGTCAATCACAAGACCTGGGTGATTGCCGGTGATGGCTGCCTGATGGAGGGGATCAACCATGAGGCGATCGGGCTGGCCGGTCACCTCAAGCTCGACCGTCTCAAGGTCCTGTGGGATGACAACCGGATCACGATCGACGGTGATACCGACCTTTCGACCAGCGAGGATATTCCGGCTCGGTTCAAATCGGCTGGCTGGCATGTCACATCCTGTGACGGGCACGACTTTGCCGACATCGCCCGCGCGCTGGCCGAAGCTGAAGCCGCCGACAAGCCGACCCTCGTTGCCTGCCGCACCGTGATCGGCAAGGGCGCACCCAACAAGCAGGGTGGCCACAGCGTCCATGGCGCGCCGCTTGGCGCCGATGAAATCGCCGC
This sequence comes from Sphingomonadaceae bacterium, assembly GCA_965284665.1. Lineage (GTDB taxonomy): Bacteria > Pseudomonadota > Alphaproteobacteria > Sphingomonadales > Sphingomonadaceae > Novosphingobium. The sequence goes on from OZ260108.1 coordinate 1,785,827, forward strand.
CGCGCGCGATTATCTCGGATGGACTGCGGCGCCTTTTGAAGTGCCCGCCGAAATACTGGCTGACTGGCGCTCGCTTGGCGCCAAGGGCGCACAGCTCCGTGCCGAATGGGAAGCGCGGCTGGCCGCCGACGCCCAGGGTGCCGAGTTCATGCGCCGGATGGCGGGCGAACTGCCGGCCGACAAGGGCGCAGCGCGCGACTACATGGCTTCGCTGGTCGCGGAACCGCCCAAGGTTGCGACGCGCAAGTCCAGCGAAATGGCGCTTGGGGCCTTGACCGCGGCGATCCCGGAACTGGTTGGTGGTTCGGCTGACCTGACCGGTTCGAACCTGACCAAGACCAAGTCGACCGATCCACTCACCCCGGCCAATTACGGCGGCCGCTATGTCTATTATGGCATCCGTGAATTCGGCATGGCGGCGGCGATGAACGGCATGGCGCTGCATGGCGGGATTATTCCCTACGGCGGTACCTTCCTGGTCTTCGCCGACTATTGCCGCAACGCGATCCGGCTCTCCGCGATCCAGCATGCCCGCGTGGTCTATGTCATGACGCATGACAGCCTGGGCGTGGGTGAGGATGGGCCGACGCACCAGCCGGTCGAGCACGTGATGAGCCTGCGCGCGATTCCGAACCTGCTGGTCTTCCGCCCCGCCGACGCGATCGAGACAGCTGAGGCCTGGGCGCTGGCGCTGAAGCAGGATAGCCGGCCTTCGGTCCTGGCGCTGACCCGCCAGAACCTGCCGCCGCTGCGGACCGAAGCCGAGATGAAGTCTGCTCGCGGAGCCTATCGCCTTAAGGCTGCGAGTGCCGCGCGCCAGGTAGTCCTTGTTGCGACGGGTTCTGAGGTTTCGCTGGCGATGGATGTCGCTGCGGCGCTCGAAGGCAAGGGGATCGGGGCCGATGTCGTCTCGATGCCTTGCGCCGAGCTGTTTGACGAACAGGATGCGGCTTACCGCGCCGACCTTTTCCCGGCCGGGACGCTCAAGGTCTCGATCGAGGCCGGTGTGACGCTTGGCTGGCAGAAGTATGCCGGCGACGGCCTGACCATCGGGATCGATACCTTCGGTGCCTCCGGGCCTGCCGACCAACTGTTCAAGCATTTTGGCTTCTCGGTTGAAGCCATTGTTCCGAAAATTGAAGCCAGACTGGCTGCTTAGAAGGAGTTCTTCACATGGCGATCAAGGTTGCGATCAACGGTTTCGGGCGCATCGGGCGCAATGTGGCACGCGCGATCATCGAGCGAGCCGATCACGATCTCGAGCTGGTCTCGATCAACGATCTCGCCTCGCCCAAGGCCAATGCCATGCTGTTCCAGCGCGACAGCGTGCACGGCGCCTTTCCGGGCACGGTCGAGGTCGATGGCAATGACCTGATGATAAACGGCAAGCGGATCCACGTGACCGCCGAGCGCGATCCCGCCAATCTGCCGCACGGCGCGCAGGGTATCGATATCGTCCTGGAATGCACCGGCTTCTTCACCGACCGCGCCTCGTGCGAAAAGCACCTGGCTGCTGGTGCCAAGAAGGTGCTGATCTCGGCCCCGGGCAAGAACGTTGACCTGACCGTTGTTTACGGCGTCAACCATGACAAGCTGGAAGCCGGCCACACCATCGTGTCCAACGCCTCGTGCACCACCAACTGCCTGGCGCCGTTCGCCAAGGTGCTGAACGATGCGATCGGGATCGAGCGCGGGCTGATGACCACGGTTCACGCCTATACCAACGACCAGAAGATCCTCGACCAGATCCACGAAGACCCGCGCCGAGCCCGCGCTGCCGCCATGTCGATGATCCCGACCACGACCGGCGCTGCCCGCGCCGTGGGTGAAGTGCTGCCCGAGCTGAAGGGCAAGCTCGACGGTTCGGCGATCCGCGTGCCGACCCCGAACGTCTCGGTCGTCGACCTGACCTTCCAGCCCAAGCGTGACACCACCAAGGATGAGGTCAACGCCCTGCTAAAGGCCGCAGCCGAAGGCCCGCTGAAGGGTGTGCTGGGCTATTCGGACGAACCCCTGGTCTCGATCGATTACAACCATTGCCCGAACAGCAGCACGATCGACAGCCTGGAAACGGCCGTGATCGATGGCGAGCTGGTGCGCGTGCTGAGCTGGTATGACAACGAATGGGGCTTCTCCAACCGCATGGTCGATACGGCTGGCGCGATGGGCAAGCTGCTCTAAGGATTGATGAAAATGGCCAGGTTCCGCACGCTCGACGATCTGGGTGACTTGACTGGCAAGGTCGCGCTGGTGCGCGTCGACCTCAACCTGCCGATGCAGGACGGTTCGGTTACCGACGATACGCGCGTGCGGGCCGCCGCGCCGACGATTCTGGAACTGGCTGCCAAGGGCGCCAAGGTCCTGCTGCTGGCGCACTTCGGCCGCCCGAAGGGTGAGCGGGTTTCGACCATGTCGGTCTCGATGACGATTGACGCGGTCCAGGCCGTGCTGGGCAAGGAAGTGATGTTCGTACCCGAGATCGCCGGGCCAGTGGTCGCGCAGTCGGTCGGCATCCTGCGGCCCGGGGATATTGCCCTGCTGGAGAACACCCGCTTCTGGAAGGGTGAGGAAAAGAACGAGCCCGAACTCGCCAAGGCAATTGCCGCCAATGGCGATATCTATGTCAACGATGCCTTCTCGGCCGCGCACCGCGCCCATGCCAGCACCGAAGGCCTGGCGCACCTGCTGCCAGCCTATGCCGGCCGGTCGATGGAAGCCGAACTCAAGGCACTCGACGCTGCGCTCGGCACGCCCGAGCGCCCGGTTGCGGCCGTGGTGGGCGGGGCCAAGGTCTCGTCCAAGCTGGATGTGCTGACCCATCTGGTGACTCAGGTCGATCACCTGATCATCGGCGGGGGGATGGCCAACACCTTCCTCGCCGCGCGCGGGGTCAACGTCGGCAAGTCGCTGTGCGAGCATGATCTGGCGGCGACGGCAGAGGGCATTCTGGACGCGGCGGACAAGTCCGGCTGCACGGTCCACCTGCCTTACGACGTTGTGGTGTCGAAGGAATTTGCCGCCAATCCGGCGTCCTTGCGCACCTGCAATGTCCACGAGGTCGCGGCTGACGAAATGATCCTCGATGTCGGCCCGCAGGCGGTCGAGGCGCTGGCGGACGTGCTCAAGACCTGCCGCACGCTGGTCTGGAATGGCCCGATGGGGGCATTCGAGATGGAGCCGTTCGATGCCGCAACCGTCGCCCTTGCCCGCAGTGCCGCTGCACTAAGCAAGGAAGGTGTCCTGACGTCGGTGGCTGGCGGCGGGGACACCGTCGCCGCGCTCAACCACGCCGGTGTCGCAGCAGACTTTACCTACATTTCAACCGCTGGCGGTGCCTTCCTCGAATGGATGGAAGGCAAGGAACTGCCCGGCGTCAAGGCGCTTGAAATAGCCTGACAACAAGAGAGTTAGCGCGCTTGCGGCCCCGCCGCAGGCTCGCTATGGGCCGCCGCAGCATACGTATGCACAGCACAGGGACCGCACGCATGAACTTCGCCGACATGACCGCCAAGATGGCCGCCGGTAACGGCTTTATCGCCGCTCTCGACCAGTCGGGCGGCTCCACGCCGAAGGCATTGGCCGGATACGGCGTCAGCGAAGATGCCTGGTCCTCGGAAGCCGAGATGTTCGACCTGATCCACTCCATGCGCGAGCGGATCATCACTTCGCCGGTCTTCACCGGTGACAAGGTGATCGGCGCGATCCTGTTCGAGCGGACGATGGACGGCACCGCTGGCGGCAAGCCGGTTCCGCAGGCGCTGATCGAAAAGGGTGTGGTTCCCTTTATCAAGATCGACAAGGGGCTTGAGGCTGAGGAAAACGGCGTTCAGCTGATGAAGCCGATGCCCGAGCTGGATGCGCTGCTGACCCGTTCGAAAGCGCTTGGCGTCTATGGCACCAAGGAGCGTTCGGTGATCAACTCGGCCAATGCCGCCGGTATTGCCGCCGCCGTGGCCCAGCAGTTCGAAGTGGGCCGCCAGGTCCTGGCGCACGGCATGATGCCGATCCTCGAGCCCGAGGTGAACATCAAGAGCGAAACCCGTGCCGAGTGCGACACCATCCTACTTGAGGAAATGCTCAAGAATCTGGAAGGCATGGACCAGCAGGTCATGCTCAAGCTGTCGCTGCCGGTCGTTCCGGGGACCTTTGACCCGCTGGTCGATCACCCCAAGGTGCTGCGCGTCGTTGCGCTTTCGGGCGGCTACAAGCGTCCGGAAGCCTGCGTCGAGCTCAGCAAGAACCGTGGAATTATCGCCAGCTTCAGCCGCGCACTGCTGGAAGACCTGCGTCACCAGATGAGCCAAGCCGAATTCGATGCGGCGCTGGGCGAAGCGATCGACGCGATCTATCGCGGTTCGACGCAGAAGATCTGACGCTACCCGCTTGAATTGTCGGCGCAGCTCGGCTTACCCTCTGCGGTGAGCCGGCGTGCTGTGACGTGCCGGTCAGGGGAGGGGCCATGGCCGGCACATTGCGTTCAGGGACCAGGCACGGACCGGTTTCGGTGGCCGATCTCGTCAAGCGGATCGAGGCCGGCCCGCAGGGTCCGAAGAATATCGTTGTCTTCGATTTCGATGGCACGCTGATCGCCGGCTACTCGGCCGGCGCCTTCTTCCAGGCCCATCTGCGCAAGGGCGATTACAACGCCTTTGACCTGGCCGAGGCCGGGGTGGCGATCTGGCAATCGGTCGCCAAGGCGATCGAGATGCAGGACCTGCTGAACAAGGCGATTGGCAAGTGGAAGGGCAAGAAGGAAGCCGAGCTGGTCGCGCTGGGGGAGAAGATCTTCGATAAGACCCTGTCGGACAAGGTCTATCCGGAGATGGTCACACTGCTGCTGGCCCACCGCCGCGCCGGGCACACCATCGCCATCGCCAGTTCGGCCACGCGCTTCCAGGTGGAGCCGACGGCGCGGTTCCTGGGGATCGAGCATGTCATGACCTCGACCGTCGAGGTCAAGCGCGGGGTGCTGACCGGCAAGATGCTCGAGCCGCAGATGTGGGGCAAGGGCAAGGCCGATGCGGTCAAGGCCTTCGTCAAGGCGCACAAGGCCAAGCTGGCGGACACCTGGTTCTATGCCGATGGCGATGAGGAAATCGGCCTGATGAAGGCGGTCGGCCATCCGGTGCCGACCAATCCCGGGAAGGAACTGGAAGCGACAGCGCGGGCCGAGGGCTGGGATATCCTGCGGCATTCCAGCCGGGGTTCGACCACGCCCGAACTGCTGACCCGCACGGCCACCGGGCTGATGAGCCTGTTCCCGCTGCTCTATACCGGGATCGGCGTCGGCCTGCTGACCCGTAACAAGCGCAATGCCGCCAACCTGACCCTGCCGCTCTGGGCAGACAGCGTAATGCTGGCCTCAGGCGTCAAGCTGCGGGTTTCGGGGCGCGAGCACCTCACATCCCACCGGCCGGCGGTGTTCCTGTTCAACCACCGCAACAATTTCGACGCCTTCTTCGTCGGTGCGCTGGTGCGGACGGACCTCGCCTGGGTCGGCAAGGCCGAGCTGAAGAAGAACCCGATCAGCGCGATGCTGAGTCGGCTAGTCCCGGTCGCCTTTGTCGAGCGCAGCGGCGGCACCCCGGAAGAAGCGGCCAAGGCGCTGGAACCGGTGGCCAAGATGGTGCGCGAAGGGTGCTCGATCATGATCGCGCCCGAAGGGACGCGGGTGCGCGACATGACGGTCGATATCGGGCCGTTCAGGAAGGGCGCCTTCCACATGGCGCGGACGCTGGGCATTCCGGTGATCCCGATCGTGATCCGCAATGCACTGGACGTCGCGGGGCGCGATGCGGTGATGTTGCGATCCGGCACGGTCGACATTGCCGTCCTGCCGCCGGTCCACACCAAGGGCTGGACCGAGAAGAATACGGGTCAGAAGGCCGAGGAAGTGCGGCAGATGTTTATCGATACGCTGGAGAACTGGCCCGATGCAGACGACTGAGTTCACCTTCGTTGGCGCCGGCGGCGTGCAGATATTCGCCACGTCCTGGCTCCCGGATAGCGCCCCGCGCGACCATCTTGTGCTGGCGCATGGTTATGCCGAGCACCTCGGCCGCTACCGTGCCGTGGCTGAGTTCTTCACCGCGGCGGGCTATGCGGTTCACGCGCTCGATCACCGCGGACACGGCAAATCGGGCGGGACGCGCGCTGTGATCGACAGGTTCGCCAATGTCGATGCCGATATCGACCAGCTGGTGGACAAGGTTCGCGCCGATAGCGGCCTGCAGCGGATCAAGCTGGTTGGTCATTCGATGGGTGGTTCGCTGGCGCTGAACTATGCGCTGAACCATCCGGAAAAGCTTTCCGGCCTGGTGCTGAGCGGGCCAGCGATTGGCGGCGGCCTGCCAAAGATCCAGAGTTTGCTGTTGGCGCTGATTTCGCGGATCGCCCCGTCATTGGGAATGATCCAGCTTGATGCCGATGCCGTCAGCCGCGATCCGCAAGTGGTCGCTGCCTACAAGGCCGATCCGCTGGTCTTCCATGGCAAGGTCCCGGCCCGGACCGCGCGGGAGATGATGCATGCCGTCACCACCTATCCGCCCCGGGTTGGCGCCATGCAGCTGCCATGTCTGCTGATGCACGGCAGCGCCGATACGCTGGTGCGCGCCGAGGATGCCCAGCCGGTTTTCGATGCCATTGCCAGCCCGGACAAGACCGTGCGGATCTTCGATGGCCTCTATCACGAGATCTTCAACGAGCCGGAGCGGCTTCAAGTGTTGGGGATCGTGAAGGATTGGCTGGACGCGCGGCCGCCGGCTTAACCGCCGAGTGCCTCGCGGCATTGCACCTCGATCGCATCGAGGGCGGCCAACGTAGCACGCAGCACCTTGGACCGGCCTTCACGCCGGGTGGCGAGATCGGGACCCGGTTCGACCAGCCGGACATTGGCCGCCAGGTGCCAGGCCGTGGTAAAGAGCTGGCGTGAGACCGCCTCCGGGTTGCGGATGGTCTTTTCAAGGAGGTATTGCCGGCCCAGTCCATCGGCGGCAGCGAGCACTTCCTTTTCATGGGCCGCGACGTCGACTGGCATGGTCAGCAGCACATCGAGGACGATGCGGTACGCTTCGAGGAAGGGGCGCAGCGCTGCATGAGCCAGACCGACACCGAAGATTGAGTCCAGCGCTTCCCGGCCCGATTTCGCCTCTGCCAGCTTGCGTCGCCAATCCTGGTCGATCAGGTCCATCTCCGCCGCCAGCCCTTCTTCAAAGGCTGGGCGCTCACGGAAGAAGAATTCGAACTTCAGGGATTCGCGCAGCGCCACGGCGGTTTCAAAGAAATGCGCCTCGCGCCTGGCTGGGCTCGCCGCCATTGCACCCAGCGCCGATACTTCGGCAATCGCACGTTCCAGCACGAAATGGAGCATCGAATTGCGGTAGAAGGCCGCGCCGATGTGCTGGCCTTCGGCGATACCATAGACCGGTGTCGGGCCGCCATCGAAGCGGGTCACCACACCGGATTCCATCAGGGTATCGAGCACTGCGCCCAGCCGCTCGGAATCATGCAGCACCGCGCTGTCCGCCAATGGCTGGCCGCGCTTGCGGGCATGTTCTACCAGCATGGCGACGAACTTGGCCAGCCGCTTGCGCGGGATCGAACGGCCGCCGGTCGCAAGCAGTGCAAAGGTGACCAGGGCAATGCCGGTGATCGGGGTCGTCTGATTGATCCGCCAGGACACCGCCAGCGACAGCTTTTGCAGCGCGAGTTGCGCCTCAGGCGTCTTGTAGTTGCCGTCCGGATCGGGCGGACCCAGCGCTTCGCGCATGGAGAGCGGTTCGGCCACCCGGAGATAGGCCTTGCCATAAGAGGTGCGAAGGCTGCGCAGATAGCGCAGCATCCAGCCCAAGTTCTCGGGCTTCTTCTTGCCGCCCTTGGCTTCGTTGGCGAAGTCTTTGGTCTCGTAGACCTGGTCATAGGCCAGAGCGACCGGCACCAGCATGATGTCCTCGATCCGGCCCTGGCGATAGGCATCGACCACATAGGTCAACAGGCCCAGCTTGGGCGGAAGCAGCTTGCCGGTGCGTGAGCGGGTGCCTTCGGGAAACCACGAAAGATTGAACCGCCGCTCGATCAGGTAAGCGAGATATTCGCGCAGGACGAAGCGATAGGTGGCGTTCTCGCGGATGTCGCGGCGCAGGAAGATATAGCCGGCGCGGCGCATGATCGGGCCCATCGGCCAGAACGACATGTTGATACCGGCAAACAGACTGGGCAAGGGCAAGCCGTGATCCGCCAGCACGGTGTTGACGATCGGCGCATCGACGTTGGCCTTGTGCGCCGGAAGGATCAGCGCAGGGTAGCGCGTGAAGACATCGTGCAGCTTCGCCAGCTCATCGGGAAGGACATCGACGGTGCCATAGGCCTTTTCATAGGCCGCGCGGAAAAAGCGCAGCATGCCTTCGATCGCGAAGGGATTATGGCCGGTGCGCAGTTCTTCCAGATAGCCGCGCGCTTCGGCGAGCAGTTCGCTCTCGCGCCGGCTGCTCTCCTCGGCCAATCGCGCCAGGCCGGCCGTGAAGCCGGGGGCGGCAATCACGTCAGCCGGCTCGACCCGCGGCATCTTGTAGCGCGCGCCGTAGAGCGGATACTCGGCCCGCTCGAGCGACAATTCGGCCTGACGGGCGACGAAATCGGCAAAGTCCGTGCCACGGCCGCCGGTGCGCTGCTTCCAGCGCGCGCGCAGCATGCCCAGCGCGGCGGGCTGGGCGACGACGATGCGCCAGCGCGGGTCGGCGGCATCCTGCTCACGCCGTTTGACGCTCTCGGTCGGTTCGCGCGGGTCACTCAGCCCAAGCAGGGCGCGCCACCCGCTGCCCTCGTCCTTGCGAGGCAGCCAGGCCACGCGCAGCGGAGCAAGCTCGACCGCGTCATCGTCAAGCGAGGCGACGAGCCGCGCGACCTCGGTTGAGAACGGCGCATCGCTACGCTCGATTGCGACCAGCCGTCCCGCGAGCCCAGCCGTGTGCCGCTCCAGCAGTTCGCGCTCGGTCGCGCCGCGATAGAGCGCCAAGAAGATCCGGCCGATCTGCGGTTCGTGCTCGGGCGGGGAGACGGCAGTGGCCATGTCAGCCCGGCTCCGCTTCCGAACCGGCGGCTGTGCTCAGCAGGCCGCGGAAGGCGCTGGTAGCCGGCGCGCCTTCGTGGACCACGGCATAGACCTCGCGCACGATCGGCAGCTCGATCCCGCGTTCGCAGGCCATCTGCCAGACCGGGCCGACGCTTTTCACGCCCTCGGCGACCTGGCTCATTCCCGCCAGAACCTGCTCGATCGTCTTGCCTGAGCCGAGTTCCAGCCCGACGGTGCGGTTGCGGCTCTGCGGGCTGGTGCAGGTGGCGAGGAGGTCGCCCATTCCGGCGAGGCCCATCAGCGTCTCGGCGCGGCCACCCAGCGCCACACCCAGCCGCATCATTTCGGCCTGGCTGCGGGTGAGTAGGGCCGAGCGGGTATTGACGCCCGCGCCAAGCGCATCGCCCATGCCAGTCGCAATCGCGAACACGTTCTTGAGCGCTCCGCCGAGTTCCGCGCCAATCGGATCGTCATTGGTGTAAACGCGGAACAGCCCGGTGCGGAACAGGTCCTGCAATTCGCGGACGATCACGTCATCGTCCATCGCCAGCACCGCAGCGGCGGCGAGGCCGGACATGATTTCCTTGGCGAGGTTCGGCCCGGTCAGCACGCCGAGCGGGTGGCCGGGCAGTTCCTCACCTATCACCTGGGTCATCCGCTTGCCGGTGGAAAGCTCAAAGCCCTTGGCAAGACTGATGATCGGCACCCAGGGGCGAATGAACGGACGGATCGCCGCAGCGGTTTCGCGCGTGACCTGGGAGGGCACCCCGAAGACGATCACATCGGCGCCGCTGACGGCCTTGGCCAGTTCGGTCGTGGCGCGCAGGCTTGGGGTCAGGCGGGCATCGGGCAGGTAACGCCGGTTGGTGGAATGCTGGTTGATTTCATCCGCCGTATCCTGACTGCGCGCCCATAGCGTGGTCGGCGCATTGCGCGCGACCAGCGAGGCGACCGTCGTGCCCCACGATCCGCCGCCCAGCAGCCCAACCTTCAGTTCCCGTGCCAGGACCCGTTTTCCCACTTAGCCCCCTCTCGTCGTTCTTTTTTGGCAGCTTGATGCAGGATCGGGCTTTGTGCAAGCGGCTTGCCTCAGCCGCTTCATGCTGCCAAGCGCCAGGCATGACCCAGACCCGCGTTGTCCCGCTCGAAGGTGTAAACAATTTCCGCGATTACGGCGGCTATGAGTCGTCGGCCGGGGGGCGGGTCAAGCAGGGGCTGCTGTGGCGTTCGGCGCAGCACGGCGATGCCAGCGCAGACGATCTCGCCGCGATCCACCAGCTTGGCATCGCCCACGTTATCGACCTGCGCGGACCCAGCGAGCGGGACATGAAGCCCTGCCGTCGGCATGATGATTTTGCCGCTCAGGTCTGGACCTATCCCGAGGAGACGGCCGGCCTCGCGCTTCACACCGAGGCTGCCGATGGCGTGCTGACGGCCGCTGAAGCGCGCGCGGCCATGGTCCGGCTCTACGAAGGGATCGCCTTCCGCGAAAATCTAACGCCGATGCTGCGGCTCTACTTCGAACTGCTGCTGCGCGCCGAAGGGCCGAGCCTGGTTCACTGCGTTGCTGGCAAGGATCGCACCGGCTGGGCAGTCGCCATGGCGCAGCATGCCCTGGGTGTGCCGCGCGATGCGATCATTGCCGATTACATGCTGACCAATGACGCCAGCCGCCTGGAAGAGCGGATTGCGGCTGAAGCGTTCAAGGACCTGCCGCGTTACGCGTCGATGGATGCCGAAACGGTCCGTGCGCTGTGGGGCGTGCAGGAAGACTATATCGTGACTGCGCTCAAGGTAACCGAGGATCGTCACGGCGATCTCGACACCTATCTCGAGCAGGTGCTTGGCATTGGTGCCGCCAAGCGCGAGGCGCTGCGGGCGCATTACCTCGAAGGTTAGAGGAACGCCCGAATCTCCGCCATGAACCGGTCGAACTGGTCATGGTGGAGCCAGTGACCGGCGTTTTCGAACTCGATCACCTTGGGATCATTGTTGAACACGTCGAGCCGCCCGTCCTTTTCGGGATTGGAAGCCCAGGAATTGGCGCCGTAGAGCAGCAGCATCGGGCAGGTGATCGCCGCCCACAGCTCTTCGGTGCGGAACTCGGGCACGTCTTCGAACGGCCAGACGTTGAGATAGGGATCGAACTTCCAGCTCCAGGTGCCGTCCTCGTTGCGACTGGCGCCATGGATGGTCAGGTGGCGAGCCTGCTCGTCGGTCAGGAAGGAGTTCTCCTCCTTCATGCGGGCATAGGCAGCCTCGATACTGGGATAGCGGCGCGGAATCCGGCCAGCGGCAGCCCGGCGCTTGTCGATCCATTCGCGGAAGCGGTTGGCATAGCCGGCCGCCTCGCGCTCGGCGCGGGTCTTGGGGGAGGGGCCTAGCCCTTCGATGTTGACGAAGCGGCGGACCTTTTCCGGATACAATCCGGTAAAGCGCGAGGCGATATTGCCGCCCAGCGAATGGGCCACGATCGTCACCTGGTCATGACCCAGGGTGTGGACCAGCTGGGCAAAGTCGTAGACGAAGGCGTTCATCTCGTAATTGCCGTCGGGTGCCCAGGCGCTGTCACCATGGCCGCGCAGATCCGGCGCGATGACGTGCCAGTCCTTGGCCAGTTCCTCGGCCACCCAGTCCCACGAGCGGCAATGGTCGCGTCCGCCGTGCTGCAGGATCAGCGGCGGCGCCCCGGGATTGCCCCAATCGACATAGTGGAGGCGCAGGCGCTGCGAGATGAAGCTGTTGGAAGTGGGGCCGTGGATCGTCATGTCCCACGCCTTTGCGCGCTTCATCGCGGGCCGTCAATCTGTGGGGAAAGCGCGACTTGCGGGTTTGCGCAGCGGCCATGCGCTCCCTAGATGGGGCGCAAGATCAACAGGGAACTGTCATGGCCACCCACACCACCAAGATGCTGATTATCGGTTCCGGCCCGGCCGGGCTTTCGGCGGCCATCTATGGCGCGCGCGCCGGGATGCAGCCGATCGTGGTCCAGGGCCTGCAGCCGGGCGGCCAGCTGACCATCACCACCGATGTCGAGAATTACCCCGGCTTTCGCGACGTGATCCAGGGGCCCTGGCTGATGCAGGAAATGCAGGCCCAGGCCGAGCATGTCGGCACGCGGATGTTGTGGGACACGATCGTTTCGGTCGACATGTCAGGCTCGCCGTTCCGCGCGATCGGCGATGGCGGGGACATCTACGAAGGCGATACGCTGGTGATTGCGACGGGGGCCCAGGCCAAGTGGCTCGGCGCGCCGGGGGAGCAGGAGTTTTCCGGCAAGGGCGTTTCGGCCTGTGCCACCTGCGACGGGTTTTTCTATCGCGGCAAGAAGGTGGTCGTGATCGGCGGCGGCAATACCGCGGTTGAAGAGGCGCTCTACCTAACCAACCACTCGCAGGACGTGACGCTGATCCACCGCCGGGATTCGCTGCGCGCCGAAAAGATCCTGCAGGACCGACTGTTCGCCCATCCCAACATCAAGGTGTTGTGGAACAAGGCCGTCGAGCGGTTCGTGGGTGAAGGCGGGCTGACCGGCGTGGAACTGAAGGATACGGTCACTGGCGAAACCACGGTCGAGCCGGCTGACGGGGCTTTCGTCGCGATCGGCCATGCTCCGGCAACCGAGCTGTTCAAGGACAAGCTGGAACTGGACAGCAGCGGCTACATCATTGTTGAGCCGGGCACCCCCAAGACAGCAATTCCGGGCGTATTCGCCTGCGGCGATGTGATGGACCACACCTATCGCCAGGCCGTGACCGCTGCCGGCACGGGCTGCATGGCCGCGCTGGATGCCGAACGGTTCTTGGCGACGAAGGAATTTGCGGCGCGCGGCTAATCGAGACTGCGCAGCGCGGCGAGGATCTGGCCCTGCAGCCAGATCCGGGCCTGCGGCTCGACAAAGCTGTGGCTCGCGCCGGGGCATTGGCGCAGGCGCGGGTCGGCCTTGTCCCAGTTGGCCAGGAACGCCTGGGCCGTGCGGTCGTTCTCCGCCAGCAGGATCGTGATGGGGCCGGCAAAGCCTGCAAGGCCGTCGGCGAGTTGCTGAGCCAGCGGCGTGGGCGCGCCGTCGCTTTTGGCCGCCTCGGCCAGCGATGAAGCCATCTTGCCCAGTTGCACCTTGCCGGTCAGCAGCCGCCAGATCGCGCGCGGGTCGGTCAGCCGCTTGAGGTAATGGCGGCGCAGGACCGAAGGCGGCATCGGGGTGGGGGCAGGCACTGCCTCGGCTTCAGGCGCGGCTTCCGGATCGGGCTCGAAGGTCCAAGGATTGGCAAGGACCAGAGCATCAAGCCCCGCGCCGCCCGCCAGCATCAGGGCGCTAGCCGCGTCACAGTTCCCGAACGCGACGATCCGCTTGAGCGTTGGCACGTGCGCACGGAAGGCAGCAATTGCGGCGGCAATGTCGGCAGCAGAGCCGGTGAAGCCCGCATTTTTACCCTCGCTGTCACCTGTCCCGCGGCGATCGAAGCGGAAGGTGGGAAAACCGGCGAGCGCGGCCTTTTCCGCGATCTGGGCCTGGCTACCCCAGGGACCGGCGCGCAATTCGTTGCCGCCCGTCACGATCAGCAGGCCGGTGCGGCCCGCTGCCAGGTCGAGCGTGCCGACCAGTTCGCTGCCCTCGCAGGCAAAAGTGACGTGCCGCCGGCTCATCCGCGGATCGCCATGGTCAGATAGGCGGCGAGGGCATCAGCCTGGGCCGCGTCGGCATCGGGTTCGGCGCGCAGCCATAGCGGGCTGCCACCTAGCAGGTCCTGGTCGATTTCGCTCAAATCCTCGGTGGGCAGGGCGGCCTGGAGCTGCTGGACCATTGCCGCGCCGAGACGATAGCCGGCGAGTTCGATCCCGTGTTCCTGCGCCTCGATGAGCAAGCCTTCGCCGCTTTCTTCGCGTCCGGCTTCGCGGCTCGACAGCACACGCGCCCGGATCAGCGTGCGCAGCAGGCTAGCGCCCTTGACCGGACCATAGTGCCAGCCAGCCAGCCCGGGCGGCACCAACAGGCCTCCGCCCCGCACCGCCAGCACGTGGCTTGCACCAAACTGCCCGGCGGCCGCACTGACGGCCTTTGTCCACTCGGCCAGGGAGAGCGAGGCGAGATCGGCGCGGCTTTCGTTGCTGCCGGGCAGGTCGGGCAGCATGCTATCGATCCCGCTGCCGCCGAGCCGCTGCATGACATCGATGCACAGCCGGCGCAGGCGGTGCCCTTCGTCAAACAGCGCGGGGAGGATCAACAGCCGCTGCGCCGCACCCTGATCATGGACAAGGGCATACTCGTCGGCGCTGGAGCCATCGGGCAGGGGGCAGGGATAGCTGCTGGGTTTCACGCGGCTTTGCGCTTGGCCTCGGCAAAGGCGAGGAGGTTGCCGAAGCTCTCCAGCAGTTCACCATCGACCTCGTCATCCTCGATCACGATGTCGAGCCGGTCTTCCATCTCGGTCAGCAGGCCCGCCACCGCCATCGAATCCAGTTCGGGCAGGTGCCCGAACAGTCCGGTATCAGCTTCGAAATCATCGGCCTGGCTGGGCTTCAGTCCCAGCACGTCGGTGAGGATCCGCCGCAGTTGCATATCAGTCTGGCTGCGCATCGATCCCCCGTGGCGCGTGGTTTGCTCTAGAGCCGCGCCTCTAGCCATGCGATCCGCTCGCTGCAACCCTGTGCAGGACCTTGCGGGCGATTGCCGGCCAGGTGCCCGGCCACTTGGCGCGGAAGGCCTCGATCCGGTAGCGCGGACGGACTTCCTCCATCCAGTCGCGTTTGTAGGCATCGTTGCCGGTGCCAAAGTCGACTAGCTCGACCTTGTCGTAATCGATGACCCGTTCAAGCAAGGCTGCGGTGAGCGTGGTTCCGGGCGAGAGCGCCTTGGCATCCTCGAGATGGGCCAACTTGTGGATGAAAGCAGTCTTGCTTTCCACGGTCCAGAACTGCGCGGCGACCGGTCGCCCCTCGGCCCGGGCAATGGCCAGCCGCAGGCGGCCAGCGGTGCCTTCCTGCTCGGCAAAGGCGCGCAGGAACCCGGGGCAGCCTTCTTCACTCTTCCAGCTGTTGGCGTAGATTGCCTCGTAGCAGTCCCAGCTGGCTGCGTTGAACGCGGTTTCGATCGTGACCTCGACCTTTCCGGCCTTGCGCTTCAGCGTGGTGCGCAGGGGGCCGGCCCGCGTGTCGAGATAGTCCGTGAAGCTGCGGCCGCGCACCGTCAGCACGTGGTTGGTATCGCATGGCTCGACAAAGGTCGTCCAACCGGCCTGGCGCAGCGCCGCAGCGATCATGCTGGCTTCACCATGCTCGTCGGGCAGTGGCGACAGGACAAGGTGCGGCGTCTGGCCGGCCAGATCGGCTGCCATTGCTGCCAGCAGGGCAGGCCGATTCGCGCCATCGGAAAACAGTGGCGGGACACGGAACGAGTACCAGTTGGCCAGGCAATGCACCTGACGATCACGGCGGAGCAGCGGCATGACGGCACGGTGCGGACCATCACGAACCACGGCGATCAGCGGCAGGAGATCGCAGCAATCGACCAGACCCTGCCACCAGGCCAACCGGTCGAAGGGCGCAGCGGCCTGCGGCGCGCTCAGCAGTGCAGCCAGCACCGCATCGCCTTGCACTTCCTTAAGATCGCCGTGATAATCGACCGAAATCACACGTCCATTTCCCCAAACTCCGGAGCCCCACCCCGTGCCTGCCAGCCTGCCGATCGATCCGAAACCGCTCGATCACCTGGCCATGCGGGGCGAGGGAACGGCTCCGGCGCTCGTGCTGCGCGACCGCACCCTTAGCCACAATGACTTAAGGGAAAGTGTCGCGCACCTGGCCGGGTGGCTGCGGGCAATGGTGCCTGAACCGGGTGCTCACGTAGCAAGCTGGGCAGCCAAGGGCGAGCTGACCTGCCTGCTGCCGCTGGCTGCCGCCCGGGCCGGGCTGGTCCACGTGCCGATCAACCCGCTGCTCAAGCGCGCACAGGTGGCCTATATCCTGGCGGACAGCGGTGCGCGGCTGCTGATCGGTACGGCCGCGCGGTTGGCGACACTGGAGGCGGACGATTTGCCCCTCAGGTGCGCTGTAAAGTCTGAATCGGAAGTGATTGAAGAATATGCTTCAAGTCCGCCGATGGGGCGTTCTGAAGCCGATCCGCAGGAACTGGCAGCGATCCTCTACACCTCTGGCTCCACGGGCAAGCCCAAGGGTGTCATGCTGAGCCATGCGAATATGTGGCTGGGTGCGGAAAGCGTGGCATCCTATCTGGCGGTGACGTCGCAAGACGTCACCCTGGCGGTGCTGCCGCTGTCGTTCGACTACGGCCAGAACCAGTTGCTTTCGACCTGGTTCGCCGGGGGCTGCGTGGTGCCGCTCGATTACCTGACCCCGCGCGATGTGATGAAGGCGGTCGAGAAACATGGCGTCACGACCCTGGCGGCCGTCCCACCGCTTTGGGTGCAGCTGACCGAACTGGACTGGCCGGCCGAAACTGCGGGACTGCTCAGGCGGCTAACCAACAGTGGCGGGGCGCTGACCGTGGACCTGGTCAAGCGCCTGCGCAGCCTTTTCCCGCAAGCCCGGCTGTTTCCGATGTACGGGTTGACCGAAGCATTCCGGTCGACCTTCCTCGATCCGGAGCTTGTCGATAGCCACCCCACATCGATGGGCAAGGCGATCCCGCACGCGGAAATCCTGGTGATCGGTGATGATGGCGCAGTGACGGCAGACGGCGAAGAGGGCGAATTGGTCCATTGCGGGCCGCTGGTGGCGCAGGGCTACTGGCAGGATCCGGAACGCACTGCCGAACGCTACAAACCCGCCCCGGTGGCGTCCGAATATGGCGGCATAGCCGTCTGGTCGGGCGACCGGGTCCGGCGTGAGGCGGATGGCCTGCTCTATTTCGTCGGGCGGCGTGACGCCATGATCAAGAGCGCGGGCAACCGGATCAGCCCGCAAGAGATCGAGGATGCGGCGCTTGGCACCGGGCTGGTGGCGGAAGCGGTGGCGCTGGGCATTCCGGATGAGCGTTTAGGCCATGCGGTCCATCTGGTCGTCCGGGCAGCACCGGGAACCTCAGGTGCGGACGAAGCACTTCCGCGCAAACTTATGCAGGAACTACCCAATTTCATGCAACCGAAGCAGATACACTGGCGTGAAGTCATGCCGATCTCCCCCAATGGTAAGATCGACCGCACCGGGCTTTATACGGAGTTGACGGCGTGAAGCCGCTCGGTCCTATTCCCGCCGGTTTCGCCACCCTGGATGGCGAATTGGCGATTGGCGGCCGTAAGGCCAGCGATCTGGTGGCGCAGGCCGGACAGACGCCATTGTTTGTCTATTCGCAGGAGCGGATTGCCGCACGCGTGGCGGAGCTGCGCGCGGCGTTGCCGGCACAGGTGGCGCTCAACTATGCGGTGAAGGCCAATCCCTATGGCCCCGTGTTGCAGGTCATGGCGGGGCTGGTCGATGGCTTCGATATCGCCTCGGGCGGCGAACTGGCGATGGTGACTGCCGCAGGCATCGATCCTGCTCGCGTCAGCTTTGCCGGGCCCGGCAAGCGCGATGCCGAGTTGGAAGTGGCGATTGCGGCCGGCGTGACGCTCAACCTCGAATCGGAAGGCGAAGCGGAGCGTGCCCTGGCGATTGCAACCGGCCTCGGCACAGTGCCCAGGCTGGCAGTACGGGTGAACCCGGATTTCGATCTCAAAGGTTCGGGAATGAAGATGGGCGGCGGCGCCAAGCCGTTTGGCGTCGACGCTGAGCGAGTTCCCGCCCTGGTGCGGCACTTGATCGCGGCAGGCGCGGACTGGCGGGGCTTCCACATCTTCGCCGGTAGTCAGGCGCTGGATGCCGCCGCGATTGCTGACACTCAGGCTCAAACTATCGCTCTGGCGGCCCGGCTGGCGGCAGAGGCAGGTACGGTGCCGCCCAAGGTCAACTTGGGTGGCGGGTTCGGCATTCCTTATTTCCCCGGCGATGTACCGCTCGATCTGGCCGTCGTGGGGCAGGCGCTGGGCGAACAACTGGCGCAACTCCAGCCGGAACTGGCCGGGACAGCCTTCTGTATCGAGCTCGGCCGCTATCTGGTTGGAGAATCAGGAGTTTACCTGACCCGGATCGTCGATCGGAAGGTCAGTCACGGCGAAGTCTACCTCGTTACCGATGGCGGGCTGCATCACCAATTGGCTGCCTCGGGCAACTTCGGGACCGTGGTGCGCCGGAACTATCCCGTCGCGATCGCCTCGCGGTTCGATGTCCCTGCCGAAGAAGAGGCCAGTGTGGTCGGGTGCCTCTGTACCCCGCTCGACCGGTTGGCCGACAAGGGCGGCTTCCCCCAAGCCGAGGTCGGGGATCTGGTCGCCGTGTTCTGCGCCGGAGCCTATGGCGCCACGGCCAGCCCGGCGATGTTCCTGGGCCAGGGACCAGCCGCGGAGTTGCTGGTCTAGAACCCTAGTCGGGACCCCTACGGGGCTGGAAAGCAAGTGCTAAACCCCCGAAATCCCATATAAGGCTAACGCAATATTCACCCTTTTTGCCGATACCCGAGCCTGAACAGCCGGGTCGTCGAGCGGGAAGGGCATAGCCCGATCGGTGGCGCGGCACTCAAATTCGAGGATATGCCCGATGCCGATCCACCGTTTCACTCGCCTCCTGGCCGGTAGCGCCATGGCCAGCCTTGCGCTGTCCGGCTGCGCCAGCGGCGGCGGTGGCCAGCAATTGCCGCCGGCCTCCTTCGTGTCGATGCAGGAAGGCCCGGGCGAGGAATATGTGATCGGCCCGCTCGACGAGCTGACGATCTTCGTCTGGCGCAATCCCGAACTTGGTGCGCAGGTCCAGGTCCGTCCGGACGGCCGCATCACCACGCCGCTGATCACCGACATGCCGGCCGTGGGCAAGACGCCCAAGATGCTGGCGGATGACATTACCCTGCAGCTTTCGCAGTACATCCAGGAACCGCTGGTTTCGGTGATCGTCAACAAGTTTGCCGGCACCTTCAGCCAGCAGGTCCGCGTGGTCGGCGCAACCACCAAGCCGGCGTCGATCCCTTATCGCGCCAACATGACCCTGCTCGACGCGATGATCGCGGTGGGCGGCCTCAGCGAATATGCCGCCGGTAACAAGGCGCGGCTGATCCGCTTCGACAAGGAAAGCGGCACGCAAAAGGAATATGCGATCAAGCTGGGCGACTTGCTGCGCAAGGGCGACAGCAAGGCCAACGTCATGCTGATGCCGGGCGACGTCATCATCATCCCTGAAAGCACGTTCTGAGGAAGGGGCGCGCCAGGGGCGAACGATGAACAACATTTATGACGAACTGCGCTCGGCGCTTCATTCCATCTGGCATCGCCGGTGGCTGGCGCTCGCCGTCGCCTGGGCGGTCTGCCTGCTCGGCTGGCTGGTCGTGGCCATGGTGCCCAACACCTATGAATCGAATGCGCGGCTCTATGTGCAGCTGGACGATGCCCTGTCCGAAGTGACCGGCGTGGGCGTCGGCAACCGCAAGCGCGACATCGATCGGGTCCAACAGACCCTGACCAGCGCAGTAAACCTGGAAAAGGTCATTCGTTCCACCGCCGTGGGCGAGGAAATCACTTCGCCGAAGCAGATGGAAGCGGCGGTTCTGGGCCTCGCCAAGAAGATCAAGGTCGAGAACGTCAAGGACAACCTGTTCGAGATCACGGCCGAATTCGGTGATGGCTCGCGCTCTGATGCCGAGAACGCCAAGATTGCCCAGGACATTGCCCAGAAGCTGATCGACATTTTCCGCGAGGAAAACCTGGCCGGCAACCGCGGCGAGATGACCCAGTCGCTCGACTTCATGAACCAGCAGCTGGCCGATCGCCAGAAGGAGCTGGAAGCCGCCGAACAGAAGCGTCTGGCCTTCGAAGCCTCGCACCCGGAATTGATCCAGGGCGGCGCCAGTGCGCTCCAGCGTCTGGAAGCCAGCCGCTCGGAACTGCGCGGGATCGATGCCGACCTTGCCGCCGCCCAGTCGGCGCTGGCGGCGATCAACGGCCAGTTGGCCGGTACACCGCAGAGCCTTCCTGGCATCGGTCCGCAAGGTGGCGCTCGCGGCGCGCTGGCCGAGGCTCAGGCGATGCTATCGGGTTTGCGCTCACGCGGGCTGACCGAGAACCATCCCGATGTGATTGCCGCGCGCAATCAGGTCAACGCGCTGAAGGGCGCGGCGGCTTCGGAGAGCGGTCCGGGCGGTATGCCAAATCCGGCCTATAGCTCGCTTCAGTCGATCAAGGCCGAGCGTCAGGCCAATGTCCAGTCACTGATGGCGCGCCGTGCCGCAATCCAGTCGGACATCAGCCGGGTGACCGGCATGCAGATCAACAATCCCGAGCTTGCCGCCGAACAGCAGCGGATCAACCGCGACTATGACGTGCTCAAGCAGCAGTACGACAAGCTGCTGCAAGACCGCGAAGAGCTGCGCCTGCGCGGCCAGGTCGAGACAGAGCACAACGCGGTAAAGTTCGAAGTGATCGATCCGCCGACCACGCCGCGTGCACCGGTCGCGCCGAACCGGCCGCTCCTGCTGATGGCGGTGCTGGTGCTGGGTGTGGGTGCGGGTGTGGCAGCAGCCTTTGCGATCGGCCAGCTGCGCTCGACCTTTGCCACCACGGCCAAGCTTGAGCGGGTGACCGGACTGCCGGTGCTGGGCGCGATCAGCCAGACGCTAACCGACAGCGCCCGCGCGCTGCGCAAGCGCCGGATGAAACAATTCTACATGGCCAGCGCTGCGCTGGGCGGGATCTTCGTGCTGCTGCTGGTGGCCGAGATGATCCAGGTCAGCATGGTGGCGTGAGGGGCTTGAAATGACCGAACAGAGCAAGATCCCCGTCCCGCCGCAGGACGAACCGGCCGAGGCAGCCGAAGCAGCCAAGGGCTCGCTGATCGAGCGAGTCGTGCGCAATTACGATCTGGTGAAACTGGCCCCGGCGCCGATTCCGGAAGAACTGATCCCGCCTGCGGCCAAGCGTCGCCGCTATCGCCGTGCCGATGAGGTGGCCGAGGTTGAGGAAGTTGCCCCCGTGGTCGCTCCCGCACCTGCGCCGGCACCGGTTGCAGAGGTTCGCCCCGAAGTGGTCGAGCCGGAAGTCATCACGCCCGCGCCGGCAGCACCGGCGAGCGAGCTGGTTCCGGCCGTCCAGCCGGTCCAGTTCAAGGGTCCGGTCAACCCGGTCAACCGCCAGCACCTGCGCGATCAGGGGCTGATCGTGCCGGAAGGCTCGGTCACCGCGCTGCTCGAAGAGTTCCGCATCGTGAAGCGGCAGCTGCTGCTGAATGCCGGGCACCTGCAGCAGCAGGGCATGGGCTATGCCGCCCAGCGCGTCCTGATCTGCTCGCCCCATCCGGGTGAGGGCAAGACCTTCACCGCCGTCAATCTGGCGCTGGCGATTGCTGCCGAGAAGGAAACCGAGGTCCTGCTGGTCGATGCCGACTTTGCCAAGCCTTCGGTCCTGTCTTCGCTCGGCCTGCCGGGCGGCAAAGGCCTGATGGATGCTCTGGCCGATCCCTCGCTCGATGTCGCCGATTGCGTCCAGGGCACCGACATTTCGGGGTTGTGGGTGCTGCCGGCCGGCAATGCCACGACGTCCGACACTGAATACCTCTCCAGCTCGCGCACCCGCCAGGTGCTCGATCGACTGGTCGAGGGTGCGCCCAACCGCTTCGTGATCTTCGATTCGCCGCCAGCTCTGGCCGCATCGCCGGCAGCCGAACTGGCCAAGTATGTTGGCCAAGCCGTGGTCGTCGCCCGCGCTGATCGCACCGGGCAGGGCTCACTGGAGGATGCCATCAGGCTCCTGTCGGGCTGCCCGAATATTCAACTGCTTCTAAACGCCGTCCATTTCAGCCCGAGCGGTCGCCGCTTCGGGTCTTACTATGGCTACGGGGGGTAACTATGACCTCTGATACCAAACGCCTGATCGCCCTGCTGTGCACTGGCACCGCACTGGCCCTGCCGGCTGTGGCCCAGGCCCAGTCGATTGCCTATGGCGACGTATCGGGCTCTGGCGCAAAGGCTTCGAGCGATCGTGGCAGCGACAGTGCTGACGCGGACGATCAAGACAGCGACGTTAGCGCACCGCGCCGTGGTGGCGGCAAGAAGGTCAGGGTTACGCCTTATATCGAGGCGCAGCAGGTGGTCTTTGCCGAGCTGAAGCCGGGCAACGATGTGCTGACCTATTCGGTGCTTGCGGCCGGGGTCGATGCCGCGATTGCCGGGCGCCACAACCAGGCTTCGGTTTCGGTCCGCTATGAGCGCCGCTTCGGCTGGGGGGATGCAACCGACAACGATGCGATCAGCGGTGTGGCCCGGGCTTCGCTTTCGGTGGTGCCGCAGACGCTGAAGTTCGAAGCGGGCGCGCTGGCGGCGCGCAGCAGTGTCGAAAACAACGGCGCGGCCGTGACCAGCGGGCTCGAGTTCGGGGACAGCGTCACGCAGATCTATTCGATCTATGCCGGACCGCAGCTGGCAACCAACCTGGGCGATGTCGCGCTGACCGGTTCCTACCGGCTGGGTTACACCCGCGTTGAATCGCCTGATGCCATCCAGGTCTTGCCGGGCCAGACCCCGATCGACGTGTTCGACGATTCGATCACCCATAATGCCGCCGTGCGCGCCGGGGTGAAGCCCGGCGATGTCCTGCCGGTTGGTCTGGGTGTTGGCGCGGGCTTCAACCGGGAAGATGTGTCCAATCTCGATCAACGGATCGATGACCGCTGGGTGCGCGGTGACGTGACTCTGCCAGTCAGTCCCGATCTGCACCTCGTCGGTGGGGTCGGCTATGAAAAGGTCCGCGTTTCCAGCCGCGATGCCGTGCGTGACCCCCGTTACGGGCGCGCCGGTGCTGGGCACGGATGGCCGCTTCGTGACAGACAAGAGTGTGCCGCGCACGATTTCCTACAACGCAGATGGCCTGATCTGGGATGCCGGCGTGATCTGGAGGCCGAGCCGCCGCACCGCGCTCGAGGCCCACGTTGGCAAGCGCTATGGCTCGACCAGCTATTACGGCAGCTTTGCCTATGCGCCCAATTCACGCAGCAGCTTCAATGTCTCGGTCTACGATTCGATCAACGGCTTTGGCGGCCAGCTGAACAATGCGCTGTCCAGCCTGCCGACCGAGTTCGAGGCGATCCGCAATCCGTTCAACGGGTCGCTGTCCGGTTGCGTTGCGGCCAGCGGTTCGGTGTCTTCGGGCCAGAGCCCATGCCTGTCGACCGCGCTTGGCTCGGTCCGTAGTTCGGTATTCCGGTCGCGTGGTGTGATGGCCAGCTATTCGGTTACCGGCAATCGCCTGCAATACGGCATCGGCGCTGGCTATGATCGCCGCAAGTTCATTGCCGCGCCAGGTACGGTCCTGGCCGCTGCCAATGGTGTGATCGATGAGAACGTGTGGGTCGCAGCCTATCTCAACGGTCGGATCGACCGCTCTTCGAGCTTCTCGACCAGCGTTTACGGCAATTTGTACGAAAGCGGAGACGCCTTGTCTGGCGATATCACCGCGATCGGCGCAACCGCTGCCTATTATCGCCAGCTGACCAGCAAGCTGACCGCCACTGCGGCCGTCGGAATCGATGGGGTCAAGCGTGAGAACCTGGTCGATATCTGGTCCGGCCAGGCGATGGTCGGCGTGCGGTATTCGTTCTGAGCCTGACGGAGTGATGGATATGTTCAACGATTATTACGGGCTCAGCGGGCGGCCGTTCCAGCTTACCCCTGATCCGACTTTCTATTTCGAGAGCCTGACGCACCGCAAGGCACTCTCCTACCTGTCCTATGGTCTGGCCCAGGGCGAAGGTTTTGTGGTGATCACGGGTGAGGTCGGGGCCGGTAAGTCGACCCTGGTCGCGCACCTGATGGCCACGATTGACCCGGCCCGGCTGACCGCCGCCCAGATCGTCACCAGCAAGCTGGACGGCGAGGAGCTGGTCCATGTCGTCGCGCAGGCCTTCGGGCTGATCGTCGATGGTCACGACAAGGCTTCCGCGCTTGGTGCGATCGAAGCCTTCCTGCACGACGAGGCCCGCGCTGGTCGTCGCTGCCTGCTGGTGGTCGATGAGAGCCAGAACCTTGAGCTTGAGGCATTGGAAGAGCTGCGCATGCTCTCCAATTTCCAGCTCGGTGCCCATCCGCTGCTGCAGACCCTGCTGCTGGGCCAGCCGGAATTCCGCGACACGATCCAGGATCACCCGCAGCTTGAACAGCTGCGCCAGCGCGTGATCGCCGCCCATCACCTTGAGGCGATGGAGCTGGGCGAAGTCCAGGCCTATATCGAGCACCGCCTGAAGTGCGTCGGCTGGGTCGGCAATCCGCAGTTCGACCAGGGCGTGTTTACCGAGCTGTTCGAAGCCTCGGGCGGCGTGCCGCGCCGGATCAACCAGATCTGCAACCGCTTGATGATGCTGGGCGCTGTTGATCAGCGCAGCCGGATTGACCGGGCCATGCTGAGCCAGGTGCTCGACGAGCTGGAGCTCGATGGCACGATGCAGCTCAAGAAGATCGCGCCGCAGCCCGTGGCTGCAGCTGCGCCGGAAGTGGTTGCGGCGCCACAGCCGGTCGCCGTCGATGGCGTTGCCATGGCGCAGCTCGAGGCCCTGCTGGCCGAGCGCGACGCCCAGATTGCCGAGCTGCAGCAGGCCGTGATCGAGCTGGCCAACGCGCGCGACGCCGATCTTGCCCGGCCGGTCCAGAGCGACGAAGGCCTTGCCGCACTTGAAGCCAAGTTCGCAGGGCTGGAAGCCAAGATGCTGGAGCAGGAGCGGACCATTCGCCACACCCTGACCATGCTGATCGAGTGGATCGAGGCCGAAGACGCCAATCGCGCCGCAGCCTGACCGAGGCATTGGCGTGAGCGAATCCCTACCCCGTGTGGTCAACGGCCTGTCGGTCGATGTCGAAGACTGGTTCCAGGTCGGCGCGTTCGAGAACGTGATCGACCGGGGTAGCTGGGATTCACTGTCTGACCGGGTTGAGCGCAATGTCGAGCGGATCCTGGATCTGTTCGCGGCTTGCGAGGTGCAGGGGACTTTCTTCACGCTGGGTTGGGTGGCGGAACGGCACGGGCCGCTGATGCGCCGGATCGTCGATGCGGGGCATGAACTGGCCAGCCACGGCTGGGACCATGCCCGCGTCTTCACGCTGGGCAAGGAGGCCTTCGCCCGCGATGTCGAACGCGCCCGCAAGGTGCTGGAGGATGCATCGGGTGTGGCCATCACTGGCTACCGCGCGCCGAGCTTTTCGATCGATCTGCGCACGCCCTGGGCCTATGCGGTGCTGGCCGAGCAGGGCTATTCCTACAGCTCCAGTGTCGCGCCGATTACCCATGATCACTACGGTTGGCGCGATGCGCCGCGATTTGCCTTCCTGCCGCTGGCCTGGTCCTCGCTGGTCGAGGTGCCGGTCACGACGGCGCAATTTGCCGGCAAGCGTCTGGCTGCCGGGGGTGGGGGGTTCTTCCGCGTCTTGCCCTATGCCTTTTCGCGGTGGGCGATCCGTCGGGTCAACTTGCAGGACCAGCGCCCGGCCGTGTTCTATTTCCACCCGTGGGAAATCGATCCGGCCCAGCCGCGCGTGGCCGGTGCGCCGCTGCGCTCGAAGCTGCGGCACTATACCAACCTCGACGTCATGGCGGGCAAGCTGGAACAGCTGATCCGGGAATTCGAGTGGGGCCGCATGGACTTGCTGGCGCACCGTGAAGCGCAACATGCAGTGGAACTGGCGGCGTGAACGCCCCATTCCGCCATGCCGCCACGCTGGCGCTGCTCGATCCGGCTGAACCCGATGCGGCCGCCCGGATCGACGCTTTTGTTGCCGCCCATCCGGATGCGACCCCATTTCATCGGCCAGCCTGGCTGACCGCAGTCGCCAAAGGATCGGGCAATAAGGCGCTGTATCTGGCACTTGAACACGGCGCCGATCTTGCTGCCGTCCTGCCGCTGCTTGAAGTGCATTCGCCGCTGTTCGGCCGCGTGCTGGTCTCCAGCGGCTTTGGCGTGGGCGGGGGTGCCTTGACCATGGGGCGCGGGCAGGATGAGGCGCTGTTTGCCTTTGCCGAGGACCAGGCGCTGCGCCGGTCTTGCCCGACGATCGAACTGCGCGGCGGGCCGCTGCCTGATGACCGGCCGGGCTGGAAGGTGCGCCACGATTCGCACTGCGGCTATGTCGCTGAACTCGCAGCGGACGATGAGGTGCAGCTGCTGTGGGTACCACGCAAGCAGCGCGCCGAAGTCCGCAAGGGGCTGGCCGCTGACCTGACTGTGACGGTCGGGACCACTGCTACTGATCGCGCGGCGCACTATGCGGTCTATTCCGAAAGCGTCCGCAACCTTGGGACGCCCGTGTTTCCCAGGCGGCTCTTCGCCGAAGTGCTCGATGCCTTTGGCACAGATGCCGATATCCTGTCCGTCTGGCATCAGGGGCAGCCGGTCAGCAGCGTCCTGTCGCTTTACCACCGCGGCACGGTCATGCCCTATTGGGGTGGCGGCACGCAGGCCGCGCGCAGGCTGCGCGCCAATGACCGGATGTATTTCGAGCTGATGCTCCATGCCCGCCGGCGCGGTTGCCAGCGATTCGATTTTGGCCGGTCCAAGGTCGATTCAGGTGCGGGCGAGTTCAAGAAGAATTGGGGCTTTGCCGCTGAACCGCTGGGCTATGCCAGCTGGACGACGCCGGGCGCCGAGCCACGCGATGCCGATCCCACCAGCGGCCGCCACGCGGCCCGGATCGCATTGTGGAAGAAACTACCCTTGCCGGTCGCAAACCTGGTCGGGCCATTTATAGCCCGGGGGCTGGCATGACCAACGAGATCCTGTTCATTTCGCACCGCATGCCGTTCCCGCCCGATCGTGGGGACAAGATCCGCTCGCACCATGTGCTCAAGCGGCTCGCGGCCCTGGCCCCGGTTCACGTCGCGACCTTTGCCGATGACGAGCGTGACCTGGCCGAAGAGGTTGAGCTGGCAGCGATCGCGCGGAGTTATCGCCTGGTCCGCCGGGTCAAGCCGCTGGTGGTGGCTGGCCTGCAATCGCTGGTCCAACGCGCACCGGTCAGCTTGCCAGCCTTCGCAAATCCCGAACTGGCGCAATACGTAGAAAAGATCCTGCGCGAGCGGCCGATCGGCACGATCTATGCCTTCTCCGGGCAAATGGGTCAGTATATCCCTGACTGGTTCACCGGTCGGGTCGTGTTCGATTTTGTCGATGTCGATTCCGCCAAGTTCGAGGCCTATGCCGAGCGCGACACCGGATTGCGGCG
Source organism: Sphingomonadaceae bacterium (assembly GCA_965284665.1). Taxonomy (GTDB): domain Bacteria; phylum Pseudomonadota; class Alphaproteobacteria; order Sphingomonadales; family Sphingomonadaceae; genus Novosphingobium. The sequence continues at coordinate 1,813,132 of OZ260108.1, forward strand.
CTGGATCAATGCCCGCGAGGCCCGTCTCTTGCGGGCTGAAGAGGAACGACTGGCCCGCCGGGCAACGGTGAGCCTGTTGGTCACGCCGGAGGAAATGGCATTGTTTCGGGCGAGGCTTTCGCCAGAGGCGGCGGCCACTTGTGACGTCCGCACCCTCAAGTGCGGAATTGACAGCAAACACTTCGATCGCGCCGGTGTGCGCCCTGAACAGCGCTTGGCGGAAAGCCCTGGTCCGCGGATCATCTACACGGGCCAGATGGACTATGCGCCGAATGTCGAGGCGTGCCTGCGGGTGATCGAACGGCTGCTACCGGCAATCCGAACCCAGCGGGCCGATACCACTTTTCACATCGTTGGTCGTAATCCGGCCGAGGAACTGCGCGAACACCACGGCCAAGGCGGCGTCTACGTCTGGGGCGCGGTAGAGGACACGCGAACCTGGCTGGCCGCGGCCGACCTGGCGCTGATTCCATTGGAAATTGCGCGGGGAATCCAGACCAAGGTGCTCGAAGCCATGGCGATGAGCTTGCCCCTGGTCCTGACCAGCGGCGCGGCAACGGGTCTTGGGGCGCGTGACGGCGAACATTTCATGGTGGCCGACACCGACGAAGAGCTGATTGACCGGGTCACTTCGCTGATTGCCCACCCGCGCCAAGGGCTGGCGCTGGGGCGCGCCGCGCGGCAATTCATGGTCGATAACCTCAGCTGGGAAGCCTGCCTGGCGCCGCTGCCTGAGCTGATCGGCATCGCTGAGGCGCGCAAGCGCAATGCAGCCTGACCGTCTCCAGCTAACCTCTGCGCAAGCTGGAGTGAGCCCGTGGCGCGATGCCCTGGTTCGGCTCGGCTGCGTCTGGCTCGCGCTGATTCTGGCCTTTGCCGGCGATTGGTTCGCTATGGCCCGCCAGTGGTGGGACAGCTCGACCTATAATCACATCCTGCTGGTGCCGCCGATCCTGGCCTGGCTCGTTTCGCTTCGTCTAGATGAACTGCGCAAGCTGACGCCGCAAACCTGGGTGCCTGGCCTGCTGTTGGTCGGGGGTGGTGTGCTGCTTTGGGATCTGGGGCGCTTTGCCGGGTTCAATCTGGTCCAGCAGGCCGGCGCAGTCCTGGTCCTGCCCGGGAGTCTGCTGGCCTTGCTGGGGCCACGGGTCGCGCTGGGGCTGCTGTTCCCGCTCTGCTACATGGCGTTTCTGGTGCCGTTCGGGGATGAACTTGTCCCACAGCTTCAGATGATTACCGCTGCCCTGACGATTGCCTTGGTCAAGATCAGCGGCATCCCGGCAGTGATCGACGGCGTGTTCATCGATACCCCGGCTGGCCTGTTCGAAGTGGCCGAAGCCTGTTCGGGCGTGAAGTTCCTGATTGCAATGATTGCGCTGGGCGCTCTGGTTGCGAACGTCTGCTTCGGCAGCTGGAAGCGCCGGGCGCTGTTCATGGCGCTGTGCGTGGCTGCGCCGATCCTCGCCAACGGCGTACGCGCCTGGGCAACGATCCTGGCGGCGCAATATGTCGGGGCAGAGAAAGCGGGAGGGTTCGACCACATCGTCTATGGCTGGGTGTTCTTCGCTCTGGTCATTGCCGCCGTGCTGGGCCTGTCGTGGCGGCACTTTGACCGCGCGGTCGACGATCCGATGATCGATGCCGCTGCGATCGAGCAGGCAAGGCTGCCGCGCTTGCTCAATCGCGGCTTTGTTGCTGCGCCGCTGACGATCCTGCTGTGCGGTGCCCTGGTGCTGGGCGGGCAGGCCTGGGCCAGGACAGCCGAATCCCTGGTTGCGCCGATGCCGAAGCAGATCTTCCTGCCCGAGGTTCCGGGCTGGCAGCGTAGCGACTTTGCCCCGGCCGTGCCGTGGCAACCGCGCGCCGTCGGGGCCGAACATCGCTTGCTCGGCTCCTATGCCGATGCGCAGGGGCGCAAGGTCGATGTCTTCCTGGCGCTCTACCCGGCCCAGAACGAAGGGCGCGAAGCCACCGGCTTTGGCGAAGGTGCCTTGCCTGAAAACAGCGAATGGTCGTGGAACAGTGCCGGCCCCCAAGTGGCGCATGCCAAATCCGACCTGCTGCGCGCACGCGGCAGCATGGAGCGGATGGCCGAGACTTACTATCGCAATGGCGACCTGCTTACAGGCAGCGCGCTCAAGCTCAAGCTTGCGACAATCGCCGATCGGCTGCTGCTGCGGCGCGAGCCGACCACCATGCTGATCCTCTCGACCGAAGTGACGGCTGACGAAGATCCCGCAATAACGCTCGACCGGTTTCGGCAATCGACTGGCCCAGTCGGACCATGGATGGACCGCATCGTGGCGCTCCGCTAGGCGACTTCACCTATGTGCGGAATTGCCGGAATCTTTCACCTTTCGACCCCCAAGCCGGTCGATCCCGCGCGGATCGAGCGGATGTGCGCGGCAATGGCGCACCGGGGACCGGACGGGCAGGGGGTCTGGACTGCCCCCGGGGTCGGCCTCGGTCACCTGCGATTGTCGATCATCGACCTGGCCGGATCGCCTCAGCCGATGGCCTCCAGCGATGGCCGGGCCATGCTGGTCTTCAATGGAGAGATCTACAACTACCGCGAGCTGCGTGAGGAACTTCGCGCGGGCGGGGCCATGTTCCATACCGACGGTGATAGCGAGGTGATCCTGGCAGCCTGGCAGAAATGGGGTCCTGCCTGTCTGCCGCGCCTGCATGGGATGTTCGCCTTCGCGATCTATGACCTGGAAGCGCGCACGCTGTTCCTGGCGCGCGACCGGCTGGGCGTGAAGCCGCTGTTCTATGCCCCGCTCAGCGATGGCAGCCTGGCCTTTGCCTCCGAGCTCAAGGGGCTGACCGCGCATCCGCTGCTGCGGCGCGAGGTCGATCCGTTGGCGATCGAGGATTACCTGGCCTGGGGCTATGTTCCTGACCACCGGTCGATCCTAGCCGGGGTGCACAAGCTGCCGGCCGGTCATTCGCTGCTGCTCCGCCACGGCGCACCATTGCCCGCGCCGGTGCGGTGGTGGGACGTCAGCTTTGCCGAGCGCCGCCAGGGCCGCGCGGCCGATCTGGAAGCCGAACTGCTGCATCTGCTGCGCCAGGCGGTTACGTCGCGAATGGTCTCGGACGTGCCGCTGGGGGCATTCCTCTCGGGCGGGGTTGATAGCTCGAGCGTGGTCGCGCTGATGGCCGAGGCGAGCCATAACCCGGTCAATACCTGCAGCATCGGCTTCGACGAAGCCTCGCTTGACGAAACCGCCTACGCCCAGCTCGTCGCCGAACGTTTCGGCAGCAATCACCGGGCCCGGGTGGTTGGCAGCGATGATTTCGAGCATGTCGATACGCTGGTCGGCATGTTTGACGAGCCCTTTGCCGATGCCTCGGCCCTGCCAACCTGGCGGGTCAGCCAGCTTGCCCGCGAAACCGTGACTGTCGCGCTCTCGGGCGACGGGGCCGACGAGGCGCTAGCCGGTTACCGCCGCCACCGCTTCCACCATGCCGAGGAGCGCATTCGCTCACTGCTGCCGGGGGCGCTGCGTCAGCCGGTATTCGGCGCGCTGGGGGCGATCTATCCCAAGGCCGATTGGGCCCCGCGTCCGCTGCGCGCCAAGGCGACGTTTCAGTCACTGGCAGTCGATGGGGCCCATGGCTATGCCCGCGCGGTTGGCTTCGCCCCGCCGGAACTGCGCGAGCGGCTCTATTCGCCCGAATTCCTGCGCGAGCGTGGTGACTATCGGGCTGAACAGGCCTTTGTCGATCTGATGCACCAGGCGCCGGCCCGCTCGGGATTGGACCAGGCCCAATATGCCGATCTCAAGTTCTGGCTGCCGGGCGATATCCTGACCAAGGTCGATCGCACCAGCATGGCAGTCAGCTTGGAAGCGCGCGAGCCCTTGCTCGATCATCGCCTGATCGAATTTGCCGCGGCACTGCCTGAACGGCTGCGACTGCGGCGCGGGCAGGGCAAGTGGCTGATGAAGCAGGCGATGCGCCGCTATCTGCCCGATGAGGTGCTGTTCCGGCCCAAGCAGGGCTTTGTAACGCCGATCAGCCAATGGCTGCGCGGACCGCTGGCCGGATCGGCCCGCGCCATCGGCAGCAGCGCCGCCTTGTCGCGCACCGGTTGGTTCGATGGCGCGGCGCTGAGCCGTATCGCCGAAGAGCATATCGCGGGCAGTGCCGACCACGGCCGCCTGCTGTGGCAGCTGTTGATGCTTGATCGCTCGCTCGCCCGACTGGGGATCATCGCCTGACGGCCTTGACCGTTTGCTAGCTTCGGGTAGCTTCCACTTGTGAATCTTCGAGATTCCAGGGGAGGATAATAATGGGCGATACGCCCGCGGGGACCGCGAAACCAAACCGGCTGAAGCCAGTGATCCTGCTGATTATTTTGGCGGGACTGGTGTATCTGGGTGGTCGCTGGGCCGGCCTGTGGGGGCCGCAGGACGACGGCCAGCTCAAGCTCTATGGCAACGTCGAGATTCGCGAAGTGCAGCTTGGATTCCGTGTCGGCGGCCGGATCAGCAAGCTTTATGTCGATGAAGGCGACCGGGTTGCACCAGGCCAGCTCTTGGCCGAGCTCGATACCCGTCCGCTCGACGATCGCCTGGCCGGCGCAGCTGCACGGCTTGATGCCGCCAGTGCCGCCGCGGCCCGCGATGCCAATGGTTCGCGCCCGCAGGAAGTCGGCGAGGCTCGAGCCAGCGTCGCCGCGGCCGAAGCGCGATTGCTCGAAGCCCGCCGCCAGTTTGAACGACGCCAGGCACTGGTCGACAAGGGCTTCATCAGCAAGGCCGATGTCCAGACGGCCGAGGCGGCCGTCGCGGCGGCCCAGGCCAGCCTGGCCGCAGCACGCAATTCCCTGTCGCTGGCCGAAGAAGGCGTGCGGACTGAGGACCGTGCCGCCAGCGAGGCGTCACGCAACGTCGCCTTCGCCGAACGCCGCGCAGTCCAGACTGACATTTCCGATGCCCGGATCACCGCGGCCGAGCCCGGCCAGGTGCTGACCCGCGCCCGCGAAGTCGGCGCGATCGTCCAGCCGGGACAGACCGTGCTGACCGTGGCCCTGACCCAGCCTGTCCGGGTTCGCGCCTACGTCGCCGAACCGGACCTGCCGAAGGTCCGCCCGGGTATGGCCGTTACGGTCAGCGTCGATGGCAGTGACAAGCGCTGGCCCGCGAAAATCGGCTATATTGCTCCGGTTGCGGAGTTTACTCCGAAGACCGTCCAGACCGAGCAGCTGCGTGCCGATCTGGTTTACCGCCTGCGCCTGACTGTTGACGATCCACAGAGCGAATTGCGCCAGGGGCAGCCGGTTACCGTTACCGTTCCCAGCGACGGAAAGCGCTGAGGCCGCGCCATGGCGGAGGCTCCGCTCCTCCGGCTTGAAGGCGTGTCCAAGCGCTTCAAGGGCGCGCGTCGCGGTGCACCGCCGGTCGAGGCCTTGCGCGGTGTATCCTTGAGCCTCGCCCCTGGCCGGCGCCTGGGGCTGGTCGGGCCAGACGCGGGCGGCAAAACCACGCTGATGCGGATCTTGGCCGGACTGGTGGTTGCGGACAGCGGCGATGTCGAGCTGCTGGGCGGTTCGGCCGAGCAGCTCGATCGCAGCCAGGTCGGCTATATGCCGCAGGGCGGGGCGCTCTATGCCGAACTGACAGTCCGCCAGAACCTGGAGCTTTACGCCCGGCTGCGCGGGGTCGAGCCGCAGGACAGCCCTGAGCGCATGTCCCACCTTTACCGCCTGACCGGACTGGAGCCGTTCCAGGACCGCGCCGTGGGCAAGCTGTCTGGCGGGATGCGGCAGAAGCTGGCGCTGGCCTGTGCGGTCGTCGCGGCACCGCGGCTGATGTTGCTGGATGAACCCTCGGTTGGGGTGGACCCCGTTTCGCGGCAGGAAATCTGGCAACTGGCGATGGATCTGTCAGGCCCGGAAACCAGCCTGGTCTGGACGACCAATATCCTTGAGGACGCAGCGCGCTGTGATGAGATCGTGCTGCTCCATGAAGGGGAAATCCGGTACCATGGCGCTCCGGCAGGCCTTGCCGCCGGGGCCGAGGGGCGCTGCTTTGTGAGGCCCTTGCCGGACGGTGTCAGGCGCAAGGCCTTGCAGGACCTTCTGCTCGATCCAGGCGTGATTTCAGGCCGGATCGAGGGCGGAAATCTCCATGCGCTCGCTCGCCAGCCAGCAGCGCCAGCAGGCGGAAATTGGCTGCCGGTGGCGGCGCGTCCGGACGAGGGCTTTGCCGCGATGCTTGATGACGGAGCGGCACTTCAGCCCAGCGCATTGGCCGAGGCCTTCCCGCTGCGGTTCGACCAGCCCGACCAACCGGCTATTGCAGCTATCGGGTTGACCCGGCGTTACGGCGATTTCGTTGCAGCGCAGGACATCTCCTTCTCGGTCCGGCCTGGCGAGATCTTCGGGCTGCTGGGGCCAAATGGCGCCGGGAAATCGACCACGTTCCGGATGCTCTGCGGTCTCGCTACGCCAAGCGCGGGGCGGGGTACGGTAGCGGGGCGCGATCTGTCTGTCGCAGGTGCCGAAGCCCGTCAGGCGCTGGGCTATATGCCGCAGAAGTTCTCGCTCTATGCGGACCTGAACGTGGCGACGAACCTGAAGTTCATGGCCGGAAGCTATGGCCTGACCGGCGCTGCACAGGCATCGGCGATCGAACGGGTAGTGACAGCCCTGGGGCTTGAGCCCTTTATGGCCACGGCGGCGGGGCTGCTGCCGCTGGGCGTAAAGCAGCGGCTCGCACTGGGGGCAGCGGTCCTGCATACGCCGCCGGTGCTGTTCCTGGACGAGCCGACCTCTGGCGTCGATCCTCTGGTCAGGCGCGAGTTCTGGCATCATATCAATGCGATTGCGGCACGCGGTACGGCTGTTCTGGTGACGACCCACTTCATGGACGAGGCCGAAAATTGTGACCGGGTGCTGGTTATCAACCGATCGCAGACCATTGCGCAGGGGACGCCTGACGAGCTGCGCCATTCAATTCCCGGAGGAGCGGTGGCGTCATCGCTGGAGGATGCCTTCTTCAGCCTGATCGACACCCAGCGCCGGGTCCTGGCTGAGGCTGCGGCATGAGCGCGCGCGATCCGCTGTTCTGGCGCCGCGCCGCTGCGATCCGGGCCAAGGAATGGGCCCAGATCTGGCTCGATCCCTCGACCTTCGGGCTGGTCGTGCTGATGCCGCTGATCCTGATGTTCCTGTTTGGCAGCGCGGTCACGCTGGATGTCCACGGCACCCGCACCGGGCTGATCGACCTCGACCGCACCAGCGCATCACGAGATCTGGCAGCGACGCTTTCGAACAATTCCTACTTTCGGATAGCCGAGCAGAACAGCGTTGCCGAGGCCGAGCCGCAGATCCGCAGCGGGGCCTTGCGCGGTTTCGTGGTCATTCCCGATGGATTTGAGCGTGATCTGGCCAGCGGGACTGCACCGGCCGTCCAACTCGTTACCGATGGCTCGCAGGTCAACACGGCGACGCTGCTGGCGGCCAATCTGCGCGGAACGCTCCGCAGCTGGACCGAAGCGCGCGCACGCCAGCAGGACCAGGCCTTTGCCCCGCCCTTGAGCCTGATTGCACGCTATACCTACAATCCGGAGCTGGAGAGCCGCTACATGCTGGTCCCCGGCGCGATCGGGATCGTCATGGCGATGATCGGCAGTCTGCTGACCGCGCTGATCATGGCCCGCGAGTATGAGCGCGGGACGATGGAAGGGCTGCTATCGACGCCGATCTCGATCCCGGCGCTCGTGCTCAGCAAGTTGCTCCCCTATTACGTGCTGGGCCTGGCTTCGACCGCGATCTGCGTGGCGGTGGCGGTGCTGGGCTATGGCTTGCCGTTCCGCGGCTCGTTTCTGGCGTTGTTCCTTGTTTCCTCGGCCTTTCTGGCGGCCGTGCTGGGGCAGGGCCTGCTGATTTCGGCGGGGACCAAGAACCAGTTCGTCTCCACCCAGTTCGCGCTGCTGTCGGGCTTTCTGCCCTCGCTGCTGCTGTCCGGCTTTCTGTTCGAGATCGATTCAATGCCCACTGCGATCCAGTGGCTGACCTATATCGTCCCGGCGCGCTATCTGATCCCGCCGCTACAAAGCGTGTTCCTGGTCGGGGACATCTGGTCGATGTTTCTGCCCAACATCCTGGCGCTGATGGGCTTTGGGGGCTTCTTCTTCCTGCGCGTGACGCGCGCGATCAAGCGGCAGATCGCATGAGCGGGGCGCTGGTCCGGGTTGTCGCCATGGCGCTCAAGGAGCTTGCGGTGGTGCTGCGTGACCGGCGGGTGATGACCACGCTGGTGGCCAGTCCGGTGATTCAGCTCATCCTGTTCGGCCTGGCAACCACGCTGGAAGTGAAAAACGTCTCGCTCGGTCTGGTCAACCGCGACACCGGAGTTGCCTCCGAGCAATTCCTGGCAGCCGTGGGGGCGGCCCGGAATGTCGCGGACGTTATCATCTACCCCAACGAGGCGGCGCTTGGTATGGCAATCGAGCAGCGCGAGGTATTGGGCGGGATGATCCTGCCGCCGGACCTGTCAGCCCGGGTCGCCCGGGGCGAGGAAGGGCAGATCGGCCTTTTGTTAGATGGCAGAAGAGTCAATGCTGCCCAGATTGTTACAGCCTATATCTCGGAAATTACCGCAACTACGGGCGTGGCCTTGCGCCCTGGTCCGGCGGCACCGGATCTGGTGGTGCGCAACTGGTACAATCCCAACCTCGACTATAGCTGGTTCACGCTGCCGGGGATGATTGCCGTGATCACCACGGTACTGGTCCTCTCGGTCTCGGTCCAGGCCATCGCCCGGGAACGTGAGTTCGGAACCTATCACCAGTTGATGGCTCTGCCGATGCGGCACTGGGAGATCCTGGTGGGCAAGATGGTACCGGCCTTTCTTGTCGGTCTGTTCAACGGGTCATTTTATGTCGCTATGGTGGCCTTGCTGTCGGACGTGCCGTTTCTTGGCTCCTACCTATTGATTGTGCTGGCAATTGCCACGTTCAGTCTGGCGGTCAGCGCGATTGGCCTCGCCATTTCCAGCGTCGCCGCGAACCAGCAGCAGGCCTTCCTGGGCGGGTTCCTAGTGATTGTGCCGATGATCCTGCTGTCAGGCTATGCCAGCCCGATCGATGGCATGCCGGCCTGGCTCCAGCCCATCGCGGCGATAGATCCGCTCAGCCACCTCCTGGCGATTACCCATGGTGTGTTCCTTAAGGAAATGCCCGCGGCGATGATCGCAGGGCATATCTGGCCCATGCTGGCCGTTGCCCTGGTGGCGCTTTTGGTGGGTCACACCCTGTTGCGCGGACGCAGCAACTGACCAGAATTGGGACTCGCTTCACCGCACAGGGTAAAGATTTCCTTTGCCAAGCGACTCCACCCTCGGTTAGATTCCTGAAAATAGCAGGTAAGTGGTTTTACCGGATTACCTGAATCGGGTTACGCGCGAGGCATTTATGGATCGACTTTCAGGCGATCTTTCAGGTTCGGAAGCGCCTCATGCGGAGGTGCACGGCGCCTATTCCGTGAGCGACAGCGATACTTCGACCCTACTGAACCAGGCGCGGATGCGTCTTTCCATTCCTGACGAATTGTTCGCCTTGAACGAGCTGGATGTGCTCTACAGCGAGGCTGAAGAAGCGATCTGGACTTACATGCGACCCGCTGGCCGGCCCAGCTTTACGCCGCCGATGCTGGCCGATTTTACCAACTGGCAGCGGTTGATCGGGGCCTATTTCGGTCCGGATCGGGTACCGCTCAAATATCTGATCCTCGGCAGCCGTGCTCCCGGCGTGTTCTGCTTCGGCGGCGATCTTGAGCTGTTCGCAGCCCTGATCCGGGAGGGCAATCGCGATGCACTGGCCGCCTATGGCTACCGCTGTGTCGAGATTCTGCACCGCAATATCCAGTCACTCGATCTGCCGATCCTGACGATTGGCATGGTGCAGGGCCAGGCATTGGGCGGCGGGTTCGAGGCACTGCTGTCCTTCGACTATATCATCGCCGAGCGTGGCTCCTCGTTCGGGCTACCCGAAGTGATGTTCGGACTGTTCCCGGGGATGGGGGCGCATGCGATCCTCTCGCGGCGCCTGGGTCAGGCGATGGCTGACCGGATCATCATGGGCAACGAGACCTATTCCGCCGAGGCAATGTATGAACTGGGCATTGTCCACCAACTCGCCCAACCGGGCGAGGGTGAGGCGGCCGTGCGCGATTTCATTGCCAAGTCGAACCGCCGCCATGCCGGCCTGGTCGGCGCGCGACGTGCCAGTCGCCGGGCCAACAATGTCACCCTGGCGGAGCTGCGGGATATCGTCGATTCCTGGGCCGACGCGGCGCTGCAGCTGCGTGAGCAGGACCTCAAGCTGATGCAGCGCCTGGCCGGGGCCCAAGCCCGCTTGCCGCGCGCCGCGGCCTAAAGCGAATCCACCAGGACGACTTCGCAGTCGCTGACCGCTTCGACGGTAATGCTGGCCTCGCCTGTTATGGCCACGCCGTCGCGCGCCTGGGCCTCGATGCCGTTGACACGAATCGTTCCGGTTGGCGCAACCAGATAGACATGGCGCGCTTCCCCGGTTGACCAGGTCGCGGATTCGCCTGCCGCGAGTGTCGCTGCGGCGACCTTGGCGTCGGCGCGGATCGACAGGGCCTGGTCGAGTTCGGGCGTGCCGCTGGCAACCATTTCCCAACGTCCGGCGCGTTCCCCGCGCGGGAATTCCCGCTGGCCCCACCCGGGCGCCTCGCCAGCGCGGTCCGGCATGATCCAGATCTGGAACAGCGTCGTCGGCTCATCCTCCAGGTTGTATTCGGCGTGGACGATTCCGGTGCCGGCGCTCATCACCTGAACGTCGCCGGCACCAGTGCGGCCCTTGTTGCCCAGGCTGTCCTGGTGCGTGATCGCCCCGGTGCGGACAAAGGTGACGATCTCCATGTCATTGTGGGGGTGCGGCGGAAATCCGCTGCGCGGCGCGATCGTATCGTCGTTCCAGACGCGGATCGCGCCCCAACCCATCCGGGCGGGTTCGTGATAGGATGCGAAGCTGAAGTGATGGCGGGCATCCAGCCAGCCGAGGTTCGCATGGCCCAGGCCAGCAAAGGGTCTTACTTCGATCATGTCTGCTATCCACCTCGGCGGGGTGTTGCCGCCGGAATGTTGGGTAAGTGGGGGCGGCCGAAGCTAATTCAACCCTGCTCGCCGTGACCCAGCGCCATGTAGTCGGCGCTCTGCATTTCCATCAGCCGGCTGACCGTACGCTCAAATTCGAAGCGGCCGTCACCCGCCTGATATAGCTCCTCAGGCACTGCGTCGGCCGTGGCCAGCAGCTTGACCTTCTGTTCGTAAAGCGCGTCGATCAGGGTGACGAAGCGCGCCGCCTCGTTGCGGTTCTCTGGCCCCATCTTCGGGATCCCGACCAGGATGACGGTATGATAGGTTTGCGCAATCGCGAGGTAATCCGGCGCCCCGCGTGCTTCCGCACAGAGCCGCTTGAAGCTGAACACCGCCACGCCCTTCAGGCTCTTCGGCACATGGAGGATGCGTCCACCGCCCAAGTCGAGATCGGCCGAGGGGACGTGTTCGGCATCCTCGGGCGGATAGTCGGTCAGGCGGAAGAAAGCCTCGCGGACTTGCGCCGTGGCGGCATCGCCCAGCGGTGTGTGCCAGGTGGCCATGCCGCCCAGCCGCTCCAGCCGGTAATCAACCGGGCCATTCAGTGCCAGCACATCAAGCTCGCGCTCGATCAGGGCGATGAACGGCAGGAAATGTTCGCGGTTGAGGCCGTCCTTGTAGAGTTCGGACGGGGCGCGGTTGCTGGTCGTCACGATCACCAGTCCGTGCTGTGTGATCAGCGCGGTGAACAGCCGGCTCATGATCATCGCATCGGCCGAATTGTTGACCACCATCTCGTCAAAGGCGAGGACGCGCAGCCCTTCGGCAATGGCAGCGGCGACCGGCGGGATCGGATCGCCGCTCTCGCTCTTCCGGGCTTCGCGCAGGCGCGCGTGGACTTCCTGCATGAAGGCGTGGAAGTGGACGCGGCGCTTGTCTGGGATGGCGAGGCTGTCATGGAAGAGGTCCATCAGCATCGACTTGCCGCGCCCGACCCCGCCCCACAGGTAGAGCCCGCGCGGACGGGGTGCGTTCCTGCTGAACAACTTGCCGAGCAGGCCGCTCGCGTGCGGCGCTTCCAGTTCTTGCTGCAACTGCGCGAGCCGCGCGGCAGCGGCGCGCTGTTCCGGATCGGGCCGGAGCTCGCCAGCCGCAACCAGCGCTTCGTACCGCGCCAGCAGCGCGGTCATTTTGCCGAAGGCTTGCGGACAATGCCCGAGAAGGTGGCGACCAGATGTTCGTCCCCTTCGCCCTGGACCACGGTGCCGCGCATGAAGACCAGGCGCTTGGTCTCACGCATCACCTCTACTACGGCGTCCAGTGGCTTACCCAGGGCGCCGGCACCGATGAACTGGCTGGATAGCTCCAGCGTAACCGAGCCACCGGCATTGCCATTCAGCAGGGTCCGCATCGCCGCGAACAGGGCGATATCGACCAGGGCGAGGGTGACCGCGCCGTGGACCATGTCAAGCAGGTTCGAATGCTTTCGTTCCGGGAACATCCGCACCCGGCAAGTGCGATCGCTCTCGGCGCGAACCAGCATCCGCCCCATGGTCTGGGCATTGAACCGGGTATCGTCCGCCAGTTCCCAGCGATGCCAGCCAGGATTTTCCGGATCGGGTTCGTAGATGAAGCCGCGTTGATCGGCCACTTAGTCGCGGCGCCCGTTATGCATGGCGGGCGGCCTGCATCTTCTTGATCTCGGCAATCGCGCGCGCGGGGCTGAGGCCCTTGGGGCAGACGTTGGCGCAGTTCATGATTGTGTGGCAGCGATAGAGGCGGAAGGGATCTTCCAGCTCGTCAAGCCGCTCACCGGTCATCTCGTCGCGGCTGTCAGCCAGCCAGCGATAGGCCTGCAGCAGAATTGCCGGACCCAGGAACTTGTCGCTGTTCCACCAGTAGCTGGGGCACGAGGTGCTGCAGCAGGCGCACAGGATGCATTCGTAAAGGCCGTCCAGCTTCTCGCGCTGTTCCGGCGATTGCAGCCGCTCCTTGCCTGAAGGCGTGGTGCTGACAGTCTGGAGCCAGGGGCGGATCGAGGCGTACTGTGCGTAGAAGTGCGTGAAGTCAGGCACCAGATCCTTGATCACTTCCATGTGGGGCAGCGGGGTGATGCGGATATCACCCTTCAGGTCTTCGATCGCCGTGGTGCAGGCTAGGCCATTGCGGCCATTCATGTTCATCGCGCAGGAGCCGCAGATCCCTTCCCGGCACGAGCGGCGGAACGTCAGGCTGGGGTCCTGCTCCGACTTCATCTTGATCAGCGCGTCCAGCACCATCGGGCCGCAATTGTCGAGATCGATCTCGAAGGTGTCATAGCGCGGGTTTTCGCCGCTGTCGGGATCGTAGCGATAGACGGTGAAATTCTTCACGCGGGCCGCGCCGTCAGCCTTGTGATGCTGGGCCTTGCCGGTGATCTTGCTGTTAGCAGGAAGCGTGAAAGTGGCCATGTCGATCCCTGTCGCTACGCGGCGGAGTGGCCGCATCGGGTCCCCATCTAGCGATTCAGCGGCAAGGAGCAAGCGCCTCTGTGCAGCTTTTACTGGCCGCCGACGGAGAAACCAACCAGCTGGGTGATTGTGGCGGCGGCCGCCATTCCGGCCAGCACGAGTGCGGCGACAGCGGCGCTACGGAAGAAGGCTGCTAAAGGCTCCTCCCGGCTGAGCCAGGCTAACCCGACCGGGAGGAGCGGATGGGAAGGGTGCGACCCTGATCCGGCATTGCGTGACTGCATTGCTGCAACCGCACCGGACGGACCCTCCACGCCGCCGCTCTGGTCAGAATCGGCCTCGGGATGAACCTGAATTTTCTTCCATGTTGGCGGGAAAGTGCCGGCAATCGTTTGTTCCCGCGCGAATTGCTGACGATAGAGCCGCGCCATCTCGCCGCGCGGCAATCCGCCCAGTCTGGCGCGGATATGTTCGATCCGCTGGTTCACTGCGGATTCGGAAATACCAAGCAAACCAGCGATTTCCTTGCTGGTCCGGTTGTCTGCTACCAGGGCCATAACCTCACGCTGCTTGGGGGTCAGCTGGGGCAGGACCAGGGGATCAGACGAATGGCGAGTCTGCATCTGCATGGCCACTAAGCTTAAGCAACCCGTGACCGCGAGACAATCGTCACAATTGATTGCAGTGGACTAAATTCAGAGTCTTGCTTTGAAAATTATGCGCGTGCTGCCGCAATAATCGCAGCGGCAAAGCCAGCCGGGTCATCTTCCTGGATGAAATGGCCGCCATGCAGCGTCCGATGCGCCATCCCGCGGGTGCCTGGAACGCGCTCAAGCCAGACCGCATCGCCGCCGCGCGTGATCGGATCCTGATCGGAAAAGCAGCACAGGAACGGCTTGGTCCATTGCCGGAAAACTTCCCAGGCGCGCAGCTGGTCGGGCACGGCAACATTGCCCTTGAAGGGAACCAGCGGCGGATAGGCCCGGGCGGCGGCCTTGCTGGGGCGGGTCGGGAAGGGGGCGTCGTAGGCGGCAACTTCTTCGGCCGAGAGTGGACGGCGCGTGCCGCGCTTGACGATGCCGCCAATCGGGAAGGCGGGACTGTACTTCGCGAAGGCCCGCCAGATGGCAAAGGCCCGGGGTGCATCCTGACCATCCGGCAGCCCGCCGTTGGAAAGGGCAACTGCGGCAAAGCGGTCAGGCACCTCGGCCACGACCCGCAGCCCAATCAACGAACCCCAGTCCTGACAACCGAGTGTGATGTCGCGCAGATCCAGCGCCTCAACCCATTCGCGGATCCAGGCGACCTGGCCAGCGTAGGAATAGTTTTCACGGCCAAGCGGCTTGTCCGAGCGGCCGAACCCGATCAGGTCCGGCGCAAGGACGCGAAAGCCTTCTGCCACCAGCAAGGGGATCATGTGCCGCCACAGGTAGCACCAGGTCGGTTCGCCATGCAGCAACAGGATCGGACGGCCATCGCGCGGGCCTGCATCGATGTAATGCAGCCGCAGGCCGGACGTGAGCGTGTGGAAATGCGGCTCGTACGGAAAATCCGGCAGGCTCTGAAAGCGGTCATCCGGTGTGCGATAGACCTGCATTGGCACTTTCCCCCTCGCGCGTTTCTGCCATCATGGCGGCACAAGTCTGGCATGGGAAGAGGGGGACAGGATGGGCTTCGCCAATTGGTACGATGAGCACGTGGTGCCGCGCCTGATCCGCTGCGCCTGTTCGGGCCCAGCGATCATGAAGCTGCGCGAGAAGGTCGTGCCATTGGCTTCGGGTGCCGTGTTCGAGCTGGGCTGCGGCGGGGGGCTCAATCAGCGGTTCTACGAACCGGGCCGGATCAGCTCCTATGCCGGCGTCGATCCATCCGCCAAGGGCCTGGAGTTCGCCCGGGCCGAGGCTGCGCGGAAAGGCTGGGCGCATGACATCCGCGCAGGCACCGGCGAAGCGATTCCCTTTGCAGACGACAGCTTCGATTCTGTGGTCTGCACCTTCACGCTCTGCTCGGTGCAGGACCCGGCCCAGACATTGAAGGAAATGCGCCGGGTGCTGAAGCCTGGCGGCCAGCTGCTGTTTGCCGAGCATGGCGCAGCACCGGATGACAGCGTGGCGCATTGGCAAGCGCGGATCGAGCCGGTGTGGAAACGGATTGCGGGCGGTTGCCACCTGACGCGGCCCGTGGGCAGCGCGATCGAGCGCAGTGGCTTTGCCCTTGATCCGCTGGGGGCACAGTATGCGCCAAAGGTGCCGCGCTTTGCGGGCTGGATGGAGTGGGGCGTGGGAGTGAAGGCCGGGTAGCAGGTCGCCACCCGGCCCAGATCACTCAGTTTCCGAAGGTCCGCTGCCACCAGCCGCGACGCGGGGTGCCATCACCTTCCGCCTCGGCCGAGACAGTGTCGTCGGCCTGGGCTTCGGCTTCAGAGGCAACCGCCTTCTTGCGGGTCCGCTTGGGCTTGGCCGGGGCTTCTTCGGCTACCGGTTCAGGCGCGGGTTCTGCAACCACTTCAGCCGCCTCGGCCGGAGCCTCATCAGCCTTCTTCTTGCGAGTCCGCTTGGGCTTGGCAGCCGATTCTTCCGCGGCGACTTCGGCCACTTCCGGAGCGGCTTCGGCTTTGGCTTCCACTTCGGCTTCAGCCGGCGCGGCCTTCTTGCGGCTACGCTTGGGCTTGGCCGGCGCTTCCGCGGCAGGTTCGCTCTCGGCCTCGACCGCTACCGGCTCATCAGCAGCCGGTGCATCTTCGCCAGCTTCACCGCCAGAGGTTTCACCCTGCTCTTCGCGATTGCCGTTGCGGCCACGACCACCCCGGCGGCGGCGACGGCGGCGCTTGCGCTGCTCATCGGTTTCACCCGCCGGACCTTCGTCGCGGTCACCGTCTTCGTTGTCGCCGACTTCGTCACCGTCGCGGGCTTCGTCGTCTTCGGCGGCATCGCCGTTCTCGGCGCCTTCGCCCTCTTCGCGATCACGCCCACCCCGGCGGCGCCGACGCCGGCGGCGCTTGCCGCGGCCTTCGCCATCACCTTCGTCACGTCGGCCACCGCGCCCACCACGCTCACGGCTTTCGTCCTCGTCGCGCTCGTCCTCTTCGTCCTCGTCGACCAGGTCGGCGATGTGATCATCGTCTTCCAGGGCAATCGGCTCGAACTTCGGCACAAATTCGGGGCGTGGGCCCGAAGAGGTGACGCGCATCTTGGCGCCTTCATTCTCACCTTCGGGCAGAACCTCAACCCGAACGCCATAGCGTTCCTCGATCTCGGCGAGATCGGCGCGCTTGGCATTGAGCAGATAGACCGCCGCTTCGGTGCTGGCGAACAGCGAGATGATCGAACCGCGACCCTTGGCGGCTTCGTCCTCGATCAGACGCAGGGCCGACAGGCCGGCGCTGGAGGCGGTCCGGACCAGGCCGGTGCCATCGCAGTGCGGGCACTGGCGGGTGGTCGCTTCCAGCACGCCAGTGCGCAGGCGCTGGCGGCTCATTTCCATCAGGCCGAAGCTGGAGATCCGGCCAACCTGGATGCGGGCGCGGTCGTTCTTCAGCGCGTCCTTCATGGCCTTCTCGACCTTGCGGACGTTCGAGCCATATTCCATGTCGATGAAGTCGATCACGACCAGCCCGGCCATGTCGCGCAGGCGCAATTGGCGGGCGATTTCGCGCGCGGCTTCAAGGTTGGTGTTGAGCGCCGTTGCCTCGATCCCGTGCTCCTTGGTGGAGCGGCCCGAGTTGATGTCGATCGACACCAGTGCTTCGGTCGGGTTGATGACGATATAGCCGCCGCTCTTCAGCTGGACGACCGGATCGTACATCGCGGTCAGCTGGTCTTCGGCGCCATAGCGCTGGAACAGCGGGACCGGATCGGCATACTGCTTCACCCGCTTGGCGTGGCTCGGCATCAGCATCTTCATGAAGTCGCGGGCGAGGCGGTAACCCTGCTCGCCTTCAACAATCACGTCCTCGATCTCGCGGTTGTAGATGTCGCGGATCGCGCGCTTGATCAGGTCGCTGTCCGAATGGATCAGCGCCGGCGCCGTGCTCTTCAGTGTGGTTTCGCGGATATCGTCCCACAGGCGGGCGAGATAGTCGAAGTCACGCTTGATCTCGGTCTTGGTGCGCTGCAGCCCGGCGGTGCGGACGATGCAGCCCATCGCCTTGGGCAGATCGAGTTCGGCGATGATCGACTTGAGCCGCTTGCGGTCAGCGGCCGAGCTGATCTTGCGGCTGATGCCGCCGCCGTGGCTCGAGTTCGGCATCAGCACGCAGTAACGGCCAGCCAGGCTGAGGTAGGTGGTGAGGGCAGCGCCCTTGTTGCCGCGCTCTTCCTTCACGACCTGGACCAGCAGCACCTGGCGGCGCTGGATCACGTCCTGGATCTTGTAGCGGCGGCGCAGCGCCATGCGCTTGGCGCGGAGCTCATCGGCTTCCTTCGCCTTGCCGCGGCCCTGACCCTGGCGACGGCGTCCGCGCCCGCGGCGGCGATCATCGCCGCCTTCGGCCTCGGCGGCTTCTTCGCCATCATGATCAAAGGCGTTGTCGATCTGGCCATCCTCGATGGTTGCGACTTCGTCCTTCTCGGCGGTATCGACCTCGGTCAGGCCGTGGCCATCGTCATCGTGATAGGCTTCGTGCGTGGTACCGGCCAGGTCATCGGCCAGGGTCTCGCCCAGCTCGTCATCGCCAACGAAGTCTTCCTCACCCTCGGCGATGGCGCGCAGGGCGGCCTCTTCCTCGGCATGGGCGGCTTCTTCCGCGAGCAGGGCCTCGCGGTCCTCCTTGGGGATCTGGTAATAGTCCGGGTGGATTTCGCTGAAGGCCAGGAAGCCGTGGCGATTGCCGCCGTATTCCACGAACGCCGCCTGCAGCGAGGGTTCGACCCTGGTTACCTTGGCGAGATAGATGTTACCCTTGATCTGCTTGTGTTCGGCAGATTCAAAGTCGAATTCCTCAATCCGGTTGCCCTTGAGCACCGCCACCCGGGTTTCTTCCTGGTGGCGCGCATCGATCAGCATGCGCATTGTCATTTATAACTCTCCGTGCGCGCCAGGCCTGGCCGGACCTTATCAGGTCCCTGCCGGCTTGAGTGGCGCGTTCTTGTGCGAAACGGCCGCGCGCCCGGGAACTGATCCCGGCGTGGCGTGCGGCTGTATGGGAATAGCCGGGGGCATTGGCGCGCCCGGCGGCGTGGTGTGTGTCTGCGGTAAGGATCAGGCGCAGAGACTTATCATGCGCCGGTTGCCACACTGCCACAGCCACAGCCCGGAAGGGCAGGGTCTTGGCAGGCAACGAACCACTTCTCATTACGGCATCAACCTGTACGTCCGGGCAGGGCCCGGGATTCCTGGCGAGAACTGCCCGCGTAGTGGTTAATAAGTAATGCCGAAGGCGTTACGAATGGTCCCGGCGGGTCTCGCGCAGTGTGTGCCTAGCATCATGGTTCGCGGGCGGCAAGGGCGGGGCAATCCGGCAAAGCGTGATCCGGCCCATTGCTCTCGCAATTTACCTTGTTTAGCAGAATGGCGAAATGCGCCGCGCTGCTTTGATCCTTGGTCTTTTTGTCGCACCGCTGGCGGTCTTCGCAGCGATGGTCGCGGCTGATCGCTATTTCGGCGGTCCGGGCCGGGGCTATGGTTACGTCGTCCAGATCCTCCTGCCTGATGACGATGCCCGCCAGGGCCTGCCGCCCGTTCGCGGACCGCAAGACGCAAGCCGCCCGCTGGTCGTCATCGATCCAGGGCACGGCGGCAAGGATCCCGGGGCTGGTAACGGTGCGCTCAAGGAAAAGGACCTGGTGCTGCGCCTGGCGCTGGCCCTGCGCGATGAATTGCTGCGCCAGGGCGGGATCAGGGTAGCCATGACCCGCGAGGACGATCGCTATCTGTTGCTGCCGGTACGGCCGGACATCGCGCGGCGCTTGCAGGCTGACCTGTTCATTTCGATCCACGCCGACAGCACCGAGGTTGGGACCGGCGCGCGCGGCGCGACGGTCTATGTCCTGTCCGACAAGGGCAGCAATGAAGCCGCTGAGCGGATCGCTGCCCGCGAGAACGCTGCGGATGAGATCAACGGGATCCGCATCGCCGAAACGAGCGATTCCGTCGGGGCGATCCTGGTCGATCTCTCGCAGCGCGAAATGCAGGCCAAGGCGGAAGCCTTTGGTCAGTTGATCTTGCGTGAAGGGCGCGGCCGGCTGCCGTTCCGCGATCAGGCCGTGCAATCGGCCGCTTTCGCGGTGCTGAAGGCGCCCGATGTGCCCTCGATCCTGTTCGAAAGCGGCTACATCAACAATGAAGAGGATGCCGCCCGGCTCGCCTCGCCCGCCGGCCAGCAGGCCTTTGCCCAAAGCCTGGCCAGTGCGATCCGCATCCATTTCGCGCGTGAGACCGCGCCGGCTCCGCTGGTCCCCTAGCTTGCCGCTGGCCTACCGCCGTTCCCCCATGCTAGAGCCGCGCCCAAGATGAGTGAGCCTTCCGAATCCATTCGCCTGCGCATCCGGCGCGAAGCCGGGGGACTGCTCACCCGCCTGCAGGACCATCCAGCGGGCCAGTGGTTCCAGTCCAACTGGCAGACGAGCAAGCGCTTCCGCCTGGTCGGTTACGGGCTTGGCGGCCTGGTCGTGCTTTACCTGCTGCTGTGGATCACGGTGCTGCGCGGCCTGCCCTCCGCCGACCGGTTGCTCAGTTATCAGCCGCCGCTGCCGACCATGGTGCGCGGCGTGAATGGCGAGATCGTCTACAGCTATGCGCGTGAGCGGCGTGTCCAATTGCGCTTCGTCGATTTTCCCAAGCCGCTGATCAACGCCTACCTCTCGGCCGAGGACAAGACCTTCTGGAGCCATGGTGGGGTGGACTACACCGGCCTGATTGGCGCGGTGATCGACTATGTCACCAAGTTCGGTTCAGGTGAGCGCGCCAAGGGCGGCTCAACCATTACCCAGCAGGTCGCCAAAAACATCCTGATCGGGGACGAGTACTCGATCACCCGCAAGTTCAAGGAAATGGTCCTGGCCCGCCGGATCGAAGGCGTGCTGACCAAACAGCAAATACTTGAGCTTTACCTCAACGAGATCCCGCTCGGCCGCCAGAGCTTCGGCGTCCAGGCGGCTTCGCGAGCCTATTTCGGCAAGGACGTGGGTGACCTGCAGCTGCACGAAGCGGCCTTCCTGGCGATCCTGCCCAAGGCGCCCGAGCGCTATGGGCGCGAGAAGTATCAGCAGCTGGCGATCGACCGCCGCAACTATGTACTCGATCAGATGGTCGACAATGGCTGGGTGACGGCAGCGCAAGCGAGTCTGGCGAAGGTCCAGCCGCTCGGCCTGATTGCCCGCCGCGCGGAAAGTTACGACCCCTCCGTCGGCTACTTCGTCGAGGATGTGCGCCGCGAATTGATCGAGAAATATGGCGAGCAGGCCGAAGACGGTCCGAACAGCATTTATGGCGGCGGGTTGTGGGTCCGCACTTCGCTCGATCCGCAGCTCCAAAAGGCCGCACAGGATGCACTGCGCACGGGGCTGCTGCGCTATCAGGGCGGACGAGGCTGGGGCGGACCAATCGCCAAGATCAAGGTCGATCCGGACAATTGGCAGACCGAGCTGATCGCGGCCGGCAAGTCGGTATCCTACCAGAACTGGCGGGTCGGGGTGGTCACTTCGCGCTCCGGCAATCAGGCGACGATCGGCTTTACCGATGGCAGCAAGGCGCCTTTGATCGCCCTGCCGGATTCGCTGCGCGCTGGCGATGTCATCGCCGCGGCGCCGAATGGTAGCGCCTGGGCGGTCAAGAACGTCCCCGAAGTGCAGGGCGGCTTTGTGGCAGTCGATCCCAACTCTGGCCGGGTGCTGGCGGTGCAGGGCGGGTTTGATGCTGGGCTGGGCAGCTTCAACCGCGCCACCCAGGCGCAGCGTCAGCCAGGCTCGACCATCAAGCCGTTCGTCTATGCCACGGGGCTCGATAACGGGATGACCCCGGCCAGCGAAGTGCTCGACGGCCAGTTCTGCGTCTACCAGGGCGCACAGCTCG
The DNA here is from genome assembly GCA_965284665.1 of Sphingomonadaceae bacterium. Lineage (GTDB taxonomy): Bacteria > Pseudomonadota > Alphaproteobacteria > Sphingomonadales > Sphingomonadaceae > Novosphingobium. Next base: position 1,834,670 of record OZ260108.1, read on the forward strand.
GCCAGAAGTGCTTCCGCAATTTCGACATGCGCGGCGCTGGCGGGACCCACACGATGCGGTGGGGGCTTGAACAATCGCGCAACCTGATGACCGTCCGCATCGCCAACGATGCCGGGATGGACAACGTCGCGCGCCAGATCGACCGGGTGGGGATCGGCAAGTATCCGCCGTACCTCTCCTTCGCGCTGGGTGCTGGCGAGACGACCGTGCTCAAGATGGCGAACGCCTATGCGGCATTGGCCAACAATGGCGTGCAGTACACGCCAACGCTGATCGACTTCGTCCAGGATCGCAACGGCAAGGTGATCTGGCGGTCCGACAACCGCCGCTGCGACAAGTGCAACATGGCCAACTGGGACGGCAAGCCGATGCCGCGCCTGGCCAAGCGCGGCAAGCAGGTGATGGACCCGCGCACCGCCTTCCAGGTGATCCACATGCTGGAAGGCGTGGTGACCCGCGGGACCGCAACGGTGCTGCGCGATCTCAATCTCTCGCTGTTCGGCAAGACCGGCACGACCACCGGCCCAACCAATGTCTGGTTTGCGGGCGGTTCTCAGGACATCGTCGGGGCGGTCTACCTCGGCTATGACCAGCCGCGTTCGCTGGGCGGTTATGCCCAGGGCGGCTCGATCGCGGCGCCGATGTTCAAGCAGTTCATCCAGGAAAGCCGCAACCGCTGGTATGACCGGCCCTTCGTGGCCCCGGCCAACATCCACTGGGTCAAGATCGACCGGGTATCCGGCAGCAAGATCTTTGCCGGTAGCCCGACCGATGATCCCAAGTCCGGAATCATCTGGGAGGCCTTCAAGGCTGACAGCGAAGTGGCGCGGACGACCCGGCAGGATGACCTGGCCAAGCAGCGTGATGCGCTGATCGCGGCGATCAGGCGCGGCTCGCAGGCCCAGACCAGCGAAGCCGCAGCCGAAGACACGGCAGACCCCCAGATCGCGGTCGATAGCGCCGTGGCAATCCAGTAACCCCGGAGCACTCCATGAACTTCCGACCCCTGTTCTCCGCTGTCGTCGCCGTCGCTCTTGCCGCGCCGGTCGGCGCCAATCTGCCGGTCGGGGCAACTGCTCCCGTGTTCGCCACGCAGGGTGCCAAGGCCGGCAAGCCCTATGCGTTCAGCCTGCGCGCCGCGCTGCGCAAGGGGCCGCTGGTGCTCTATTTCTACCCCAAGGCCTTCACCCAGGGCTGCACACTTGAGGCCAAGGCCTTTGCCGATGCTTCGCCGCAGTTCGCTGCTGCCGGGGCGACGGTCGTTGGCATGTCGGCTGATGACCTGCCGACACTGCAGAAGTTCTCGACCGAGGCCTGCCGCGACAAGTTTGCCGTAGCCATCGCCACCCCGGCGATCATCAAGGCCTATAATGTTGACCTGCAGCGCGATGGCGTGTCGACGGGTCTCACCTCGCGCACCAGCTATGTCATCGGGCAGGATGGCAAGATCCGGTTTGTCCATTCGAACCTGGACTACAAGGATCATGTCCGCCTGACGCTGGAAGCCGTGCTGGCACTGCGCAAGGGCAAGCGCTGAGCGCCCACCCGCTTTACAAACCGAGGCTGTCCGCTAATCGGGCCGCAGACCGGTCCGCGGACCCGATAATACGGAGTTGAAGTATCATGCGTGCCGAAGGGCAGGCCCATATCGACCGGATCGACGCCGCCCTGGCCCTCGTCCGCAAATTTCTGGACTGGGACCGCGCGCTGCGCCGGCTCGACGAGCTTAACGCCCGGGTCGAGGATCCCAAGCTGTGGGACAGTCCCAAGGAAGCCGAAGCGGTCATGAAGGAACGCCGTCGGCTTGAGGCGGCGATCGGCACGGTCAAGGACATCTCGGCGCAAAAGGCCGATGCCATCGAGTTCGTCGAGCTCGGCGAGATGGAAGATGACGAGGCGACGATCCAAGAAGGATTGGATGCGCTGGCCAGCCTGGCCGACCGCGCTGATGCCGACAAGGTCCAGGCCCTGCTGGCCGGCGAGGTTGACGGGAACGATACCTACATCGAAATCCATGCTGGCGCAGGCGGGACCGAAAGCCAGGACTGGGCCGAAATGCTCTTCCGGATGTACACCCGCTGGGCCGAAAAGCGCGGCTTCAAGGTCGAGACGATTGAATACCAGGCCGGCGAGCAGGCCGGGATCAAAAGCGCGACGATCCTGGTCAAGGGCGAGAACGCCTATGGCTATGCCAAGACTGAGAGCGGGGTCCACCGCCTGGTCCGGATCTCGCCCTACGACAGCTCGGCGCGGCGCCACACCAGCTTCAGTTCGGTTTGGGTCTTCCCGGTGATCGATGACAATTTCAGCATCGATATCAACCCGGCCGACCTCAAAATCGATACCTACCGGGCTTCGGGCGCCGGCGGCCAGCACGTCAACACCACGGACTCGGCGGTGCGTATCACCCACGTGCCCAGCGGGATCATCGTTGCCAGCCAGCAGGATCGCAGCCAGCACAAGAACCGCGAAATCTGCATGGGCATGCTGAAGTCGAGGCTCTACGAAGAGGAAATGCGCAAGCGCGAAGAGGCGGCCTCTGCGGAACACTCGGCCAAAAGCGATATTGGCTGGGGGCACCAGATCCGTTCTTACGTTCTCCAGCCCTATCAGATGGTCAAGGACCTGCGCACCGGGGTGACCAGTCCGACTCCCTCCGACGTGCTCGATGGGGACCTTGACCAGTTCATGGCTGCGGCGCTTGCCCAGCGCGTGACAGGTGAAAAGGTGGACGTGGAGGATGACGATTGAGGCTGTGGGCCAGCCTTGCTGCCCTGCTGCTGCTGACCGCCTGCAGCGCCGAAAAGGACGCTGACCGGCCAGAGACCTCGCGCGAGTTTCCGCGCGCCTGGCGTCCGGTTTCCGACCTGTCCGGCACCGAGTTCGGCAACGAAGACCAGCGTGACAATCTCGGTGAGGCTGAGGTTGTGATGGACCTGGCCGCGATCAAGGCCGGTACCACGGTCGCCGACATCGGCGCGGGCGAGGGCTACTATACCGTCCGGCTGGCTGAGCGGGTCGGGGCCAAGGGGCGCGTGCTGGCGCAGGATATCGATCCGGGAGCGATCCAGCGGCTTGGCCAGCGGGTTGAGCGCGAGCGGCTCGACAACGTCTCGATCAAGACCGGGGCGGCGGACGATCCGCGCTTGCCGGCGAACAGCTTTGACCGGGTCTTCCTGGTTCACATGTATCACGAAGTGACTGAGCCCTATGCCTTCCTCTGGCGACTGCGGCCGGCGCTGCGTGAGGGCGGGCAGGTGATCGTGGTGGATGTCGATCGGCCGACCGATCGCCACGGAATGCCGCCCAGCCTGCTGTTCTGCGAATTTCAGGCGGTGGGCTTTCGTCTCGTGGAATTTGTGCGTAGACCGGAACTCAACGGCTACTACGCGCAGTTTGAAGCCGTAGGGCCGCGCCCCGAACCCGGGGCAATCAAGCCGTGCAATACGGCACAGGGAAAGACTGGGAGCTAATGTCGTTCAAGGGTTTGAAGCCGATTTTTTATGGTGGCCGTGAAGTTTGGCCGCTGGTTGAAGGCGGCAAGGGTGTGGCGGCCACTAACCATGCCAGTTCAGGTGCATGGGCTGCGGCCGGTGGAATCGGGACAGTCAGCGCGGTCAATGCCGATAGCTATGACGCCGAAGGCAAGATCATCCCGCAGATCTACAATGCGCTGACCCGCAAGGAACGCCATGAGCAGCTGATCCAGTACGGGATTTCCGGTGCGGTCGAGCAGGTCCGCCGGGCCTATGAAATATCCAACGGCCAGGGCGCGATCAACATCAACGTCCTGTGGGAAATGGGCGGGGCCCAGCAGATCCTGGAAGGCGTGCTGGAACGCACCCGCGGGATGGTGACCGGGGTCACCTGCGGGGCGGGCATGCCCTACAAGCTCTCGGAAATCGCGGCGCGGTTCAACGTCAATTACCTGCCGATCATCAGCTCGGCCCGCGCTTTCCGGGCGCTGTGGAAACGCGCCTATCACAAGGTTGCCCACCTGATGGCGGCAGTGGTCTATGAAGATCCCTGGCTGGCGGGCGGGCACAATGGCCTGTCGAACGCGGAAGACCCGCTGAAGCCCGAGGATCCCTATCCCCGCGTCAAGGCGCTGCGCGACACCATGCGGGCCGAAGGCGTGCCGGATTCGGTGCCGATCGTCATGGCCGGCGGGGTCTGGTTCCTGCGTGAATGGGACAACTGGATCGACAATCCGGAGCTGGGCAGCATCGCCTTCCAGTTCGGCACGCGCCCCCTGCTGACCGAGGAGAGCCCGATCCCGCAGGCGTGGAAGGATCATCTGCGCACGCTCGAGCCGGGCGACGTTCTGCTGCACCGGTTCTCGCCTACAGGGTTCTATTCCTCGGCCGTGAAGAACCCTTTCCTGCGCAAGCTGGAAGACCGCAGCGAGCGCCAGATCCCCTATTCGAAAGTGCAGGCTGGGGAACATACCGTCCAGCTTGATGTCGGTGTGCGCGGCAAGAACTTCTGGGTTGCCCCGCGCGACCTTGAACGGGCTCGAGGCTGGGTTGCCGCCGGTTACACCGATGGCCTGCGCACGCCGGATGACACGATCGTCTTCGTCGCGCCGGAAGAGCGCTCGGAAATACAGCAGGACCAGAAGGACTGCATGGGCTGCCTCAGCCACTGCGGGTTCTCGTCATGGAAGGATCATGACGATTACACCACGGGGCGCCTGGCCGATCCGCGCAGCTTCTGCATCCAGAAGACCCTGCAGGACATCGCCCACGGTGGACCGATCGACGAAAACCTCATGTTCGCCGGCCACGCCGCCTACCGCTTCAAGCAGGACCCGTTCTATTCCAACAACTTCACCCCAACGGTGAAGCAGCTGGTTGACCGTATCCTGACCGGCGAATGATCCCGGGTGATGGAGACGCTGCCGGCTACGGCTCCATCGCCAGGTCTCTTCGCGGCTGAGCTGCTGGATGTTCCAGGGCTGATTGTTGCACCGCTGCTAGCACCGGTTCCGGTGACACCCGGTCATGGCCAGCCGGTGATGGTCCTGCCCGGCTTTCTGGCGCACGATTTCACGACAGTGCGGTTGCGCCGCTCGCTGAGGGCGGCGGATTATGCCGTCCAGGGCTGGGGGCTTGGCTTCAATCTTGGCGCACGCTCCGATCTGCTCGATCGACTGGCCGCGCGGATCACCGCCTTTGCCGCGCGCAGCGGACAGCCGGTGACGCTGGTTGGCTGGAGCCTAGGCGGCGTCTTCGCGCGGGAAGTTGCCAAACTGATCCCGCAGGATGTCAGACTGGTGGTCACGCTGGGCAGTCCGTTCTCGGGCGATCCGCACGCCAACAACGCTTGGCGGCTTTATGAGCTGGTCAATGACCACCCGGTCGATCAGCCCCCGATCGAAGCGCATCTGGCCGAAAAGCCTTCGGTTCCGACCGTCGCCCTGTGGTCGCGCCGTGATGGGATCGTCCCGCCTGCCTGTGCCGCTGGTCTTGATGGCGAGCGCGACGCAGCGATCGAAGTTAATTGCCGCCATCTCGGTTTCGCCTGGGCCCGCAAGGGGATCACGGCGATCGGGACGGTCTTGGCGGATTGGCTGGCGCGATCAGGCTGAACGCTGGCGCGGGTCGGGCCCGAACCGGTTGGCCCCCTCACTACCCGGCAGGATCGCGAGGATTACGGCCGCGAGGTTGGCGAATATCACCGCCCAGTCGAGCAACCAGGTCAGGCGATCAAATCCGATCCGCGCATCCATGCCGAGCGTGTTGGCAATCACCATACGCACCAGCCAGACGGCGAAGGCAAAGATGGCCAGCCAGGCGAGCTTGCCGGAACGATCCTGATCATGCAGCCGCCGGACCAGCAGTGCCGGCATGGGAATGGCCAGCAGCACCGTCAGGCCGTCGCTGACCAGTGCCCGCACAGGGTATGGCGCGAAAAGGGCCGTGGCGAATGAGACTGCCAGCGTCACGAACACTGCGCTGAGAATGTAACTTGCCAGCTCGGTGCGGGTGGCACGTCCCTGGAAGGTGAATGACAGCGCGACCGTGCGCCTGGCCGAAGTCGGTCGGGGCAGAGCGGAGGCGCTTTCGCTCACCGCCACTGCCTTAATCGAGCTCCCAGGCGCGCTCACCGTGGCTGGTGATGTCCAGCCCCTCGCGCTCGGCATCCTCGCTCACGCGCATCGGGAAGGCGAGGCTGACCACGACCGCGATCACCGCGCTGGCGATTGCCGAATAAAGCGCGACTACCCCAACGCCGACCGCTTGCGCGGCGAGCTGGTTTACCATGCCGACCCCTTCGGCATAGCCCGCGCCGCCCAGCGCGGGGGCCATGAACACCGCCAGCAACAGCGAGCCAATCATGCCGCCAACCCCGTGAACGGCAAAGACATCGAGCGAATCGTCGATCTGCAGCTTCTTTTTCACCACCTGGATCATCGGGTAGCAGACCAGTGCGGCGACTGCGCCGAACAGCATGGCGGCCCCTGGCGAAATGAAGCCGGCGGCCGGTGTGACGGTGGCAAGGCCCGCAATGGCGCCAGTCGCAAAACCGACCGAGGTTGGCTTGCCAACGCTAAACCGCTCGATCAGCAACCAGACCAGCGCCGCGACGCTGGCAGCAACATGGGTGTTGAGGATCGCGCTGGCCGCATCGTCATTGGCGGCGAGGGCAGAACCGCCGTTGAAGCCGAACCAGCCCACCCATAGCAGGGCGGCGCCGGCCATGGTCAGCGAGGGGCTGTGCGGCAGCATCAGCGTTTTGGGGAAGCCCTGGCGGCGCCCGAGCAACAGCGCAGCGACCAGCGCCGAAACGCCGGCCGTGGTGTGCACGACGATGCCGCCTGCAAAATCAAGTGTGCCCATCGATGTGGCCAGCCAGCCATTGCCCCAGACCCAGTGCGCGACCGGTGCATAGACCAGCAGGCTCCACAGCGCGCAAAAGCCCATGACCCAGCCGAACCGGGCGCGGTCGACCCAGGCACCGGCCATCAGCGCCGGGGTAATCGCGGCGAAGGTCAACTGGAACAGGGCAAAGGTGCGTTCTGAAATGGTCAGTTCGCCGCGCATCAGCCCTTCAGTGCCGATCAGCATCCAGGCATTGCCCGCACCCAGCCAGCCATTGGTGACATCGCCAAAGGCCAGGGTGTAACCAGCTATGATCCACAGGGTCGAGGCGACCGCGGCGATCGCGCCGACCTGGACCAGCACGGAGAGGAAGTTCTTGGCGCGGACCAGGCCACCGTAGAACAGCGCCAGCCCCGGCATGGTCATCAGCAGGACCAGCGCCGACGAAGTCAGGATCCAGGCAGTGTCGCCCGTGTCGATCGTCGCTTCGGTCACGGTCTGGGCCAGGGCGGGGGTGCTGCCTGCCAGAAGTGCCCCAGCCAGCGCCAGGCCCAGTTGTTTGCGCATCCCGTCTCTCCCCTGCCGCGATATCGCGTGATTCCGCAGGGACGGTTAGAGCAATAAACGGGACCTCGGCAAGCAATTGCGCTGCTGATTTGTTGCGTGGAGGGGCCGCTTATGCCCAGCCTTGCAGCACCTGGTCCGGCGGCCGGTGTCCGTCGACCCAAAAGCGGATGTTGGCGATGACCTTTTCGCCGGCCAGCGAGCGCCCTTCAACAGTGGCGCTGCCAAGGTGGGGGAGGGTGATCACGTTGGGCAGGGCAATCAGTCTGCTATCGACCGCCGGCTCGCGGGCATAGACGTCCAGCCCCGCACCACCGAGCTTGCCCTGTTCCAGGGCCACGATCAGCGCATCCTCGTCGATCAGATCCCCGCGCGCGGTGTTGATGATGTAGGCGTCGGGCTTGAGCAGGGCGATGCGCCGGGCATCCAGCAGCCGGTGCGTTTCGGCGCTGGCGGGGCAATGCAGGGTAATGATGTCCGCCTCTGCCAGCAGCTTGTCGAGATCGGCTACATAGCGCGCGCCCAGCATGTTCTCGATCGCACCCGGCAGTGGCCGACGGTTGTGGTAGGTCACTTCCATCCCGAAGGCGCGGGCCCGGTGCGCCACGGCCTGGCCGATCCGCCCCATGCCGACGATCGCCAGGCGCTTGCCACCGATCGAACGGCCGAGCAGCTGGGTCGGCGCCCAGCCTGTCCAGGCCCCATCGCGGACCAGGCGGCTGCCTTCACCAAGCCGGCGCGGCACCGACAGGATCAGCATCATGGTCAGGTCGGCGGTGTCGTCGGTGAAGACGCCGGGGGTGTTGGTGACGATAATCTTGCGGGCCCGCGCTGCGGCGAGATCGATATGGTCCACCCCGGCGCCGAAATTGGCGATCAGGCCCAGCCGGTCACCGGCCTCTTCCAGCATGGTCGCATCGATCTTGTCAGTCACTGTCGGCACCAGCACATCGGCGTCGCGCATCGCTGCGACGAGTTCGTCGCGGTTGAGCGGTGCGTCGGCTGTGTTGGTCACAACATCGAACAGCTCGGCCATGCGGGCTTCGACGGCGGGCACCAGATGGCGGGTCACATGGACCCGGGGTTTGCCGGAAACGCGGCGGGCGAGGGGCGTGTCGGAGACGATCGGCATGGCCATGCGCTAAGCCGGGGCAGGGGTGGGGGTCAAGCGGCTTGAACCTTGCCGCTGCACATCGCTATCAGCGACTCATGCTGACCCGAGTCCATTTGCTGACCATCGTCGCCGTACTTGGCTTCGCCGCTCCCGCAGCGGCGCAGGAGGCCAAGGTACCCTACTGGGCCTCGATCCGGGCCAGCGAGGTGAACATGCGTGTCGGGCCGGCTGAGGAATACCAGATCGCCTGGGTCTATCGCCGCCCGCAGCTGCCGCTGAAGGTGCTGCGCGTGAAGGACGGTTGGCGCCTGGTGCAGGATCCGGATGGAACGAAGGGCTGGATGAACCAGCGCTTCCTGACGCGTCAGCGCACCGGCTATGTCAATGGGACCGAGCCGGCTGCCATGCGCCAGGCAGGGGAAGCATCGGCCAAGCTTTTGTGGCGAATCGCGCCGGGCAACGTCGGCCTGCTAGGCGATTGCGATGCAGGCTGGTGCCAGTTCGAAATGGGCAAACGAAAGGGCTATGTCCGCGAAGACCGGCTGTGGGGTGCGGGGGAGCCCTGAATCGAAACGGGCAGCCCTTGCGGACTGCCCGATCGATCACAGATTCCAGTTCGATATCAGGTCGAAACGCGGGTCACCGTGACAACCTGGCCATCGTCACTGGTGGCAGTCCACGTACCATCAGCGGCGGGCGGGTCATTCTTCCAGCACCGGGTCGCGTCCTTCTCCCCTTCGGGATCGTAGCAGCCCTTGCCGTCCTTTTCCGATGCGGTGCCCTTCTGGGTGGTCCCATCAGGCCAGGTCACCGAATAAGTATTGTCGGCCGCGATCGAAAGCGTGCCTTGCTTCTTGTCCTTGTCGACAAAAGTATATTCACCCGCCTGGATGATTGCAGCGGCGGCCGGAGCGGCTTCTGCAGCGGCTGCGGTTGTTGCCGGGGCTGCGGCTTCTTCAGCTGGTTTTGAGCAGGCCCCCAATGCAGCGACGGCGGCAATCACAAGAACTATGCGCATGTTAATTCCCCCTCGACTTCAATTAGCGGAGGCTAACACGATCCGGGCGACTGACCTATTGGTTTAAAACACCGCAATATCAAAGCGGACCGGATCTCCAAGCAAGATTGTCGCCGTTCCGGCAGGCGACAGGCGAGTCGAGTCGTTTTGCTTTCAGGCCTTCATGGCTGGCCCGGTCTGGAGGCCACGGCGGCGGCACCACTCTTCAGAGCGGTGCCGCAAACCGGTCAATTGCGACGTTGGCGAACCGCCTCGCGGCTGTCTTCGCGCAGTTCCTGCTTGGCCCCGCGCAGTTCGCGCTTCTCGGCCTTGATCCGGGCCGGATTGCCAGAGTGCAGGGCGCGCTTCACGTCGTGCCGCTCCTGGTGGACGTCGCGAACGTCCTGGCGCAGTTCGTGACGGGTAACCTTGGCTTCAGCGACGGTCGGAGCGGCAAGGCCCAGCGTTACGGCGGCGGCGATCAGCATGGTCTTCATGTGCGTTCTCCCTTGCAAGACAAGTCCCGGAGCAATTTCCGGGACTTGCGCAGGCTAGGCAGGCAAACCTGACAGGCGCCGGAACGGCGCTGTCAGATTCCGCTCATAAGTGTAAGGCTTTGTCGCAGCCTGTCGCAGGTTCAGGCCAGTTCGATCGCCACCGCAGTCGCTTCGCCGCCGCCGATGCAGAGGCTGGCCACACCCTTGGTCTTGCCGTGCCGCTTGAGCGCGGCGATCAGCGTGGTGACGATGCGCGCACCCGAAGCGCCGATCGGATGACCCAGTGCCGTGGCGCCGCCGTGAACGTTGATCTTCTCATGCGGGATGCCAAGGTCATGCATCGCAAACATGGCGACGCAGGCGAAGGCTTCGTTCACTTCGAACAGGTCGACATCGGCCAGCGACCAGCCGGCCCGTTCCAGCACCCTGTTGATCGCACCGACGGGAGCCGTGGTGAAATCCTTCGGCTCCTGCGCGTGGGCGGCAACGGCGACAACCGTGGCCACCGGCTTGGCGCCCTTGGCAGCGGCAACGCTTGCGCGGGTCAGGACCAGCGCAGCGGCTCCGTCCGAAATCGAGCTGGAGGTTGCCGCCGTGATCGTCCCGTCCTTGGCAAAGGCCGGCTTCAGGGTCGGGATCTTGTCCGGGCGGCCCTTGCCGGGCTGCTCGTCGGTATCGACCACGGTCTCACCGCTGCGCGACACGACCGTAACCGGGGCGATCTCATCGGCAAAGGCACCATCGGCAATCGCAGCCTGGGCGCGGCGCAGCGATTCGATCGAATAGGCGTCCTGGGCCTCACGGGTCAGCTGATAGGCATTGGCGGTGTCCTGGGCGAAAGTGCCCATGGCCCGGCCCGGCTCATAGGCGTCTTCCAGACCATCGAGGAACATGTGATCATAGGCCGTGTCATGGCCGATCCGCGCGCCCGAGCGGTGCTTCTTGAGGATGTAGGGGGCATTGGTCATCGATTCCATGCCGCCCGCCACGACCAGGTCGATCGTGCCGGCAGCGAGCGCCTCGGCGCCCATGATCAGGGTCTGCATGCCCGAGCCGCAAACCTTGTTGACCGTGGTCGCCTGGACCGACTTGGGCAGGCCGGCCTTGATCGTGGCCTGGCGAGCCGGGGCCTGGCCCAGACCGGCCGGCAGCACGCAGCCCATGTAAACGCGCTCGATTTCAGCACCGTTGACGCCGGCCCGCTCAACCGCCGCCTTGATCGCGGTCGCGCCCAAGTCGGTCGCCGAAACATCGGCGAGGGCGCCCTGCATGCCGCCCATCGGGGTGCGGGCATAGGACAGGATGACGATCGGATCGGCGGGGGAGAGCTGCGGCATGGCACGGGCCTTTCGCTGGAAGGGAAAGCGGCCTCTTAATGCTGCACTGCATCATTGGCAATTGTGAGAAGGGCACCCCGCTTGCCAAGCGGGCATTCTTGCTGGAAAAGCGTGGCAAACAGAAACTGGAGAGAGCCGATGTCCGCCAATACCGCCGCCATGATGGCCACGCTGCAACGCCAGCGCGATGCCTTTACCGCCGCCCGCCCGGAACCGATGTCTGTCCGCAAGGATCGCCTGAAGCGGATCATCGCGATGATGAAGGAAACCGGTGAGGAATTCGCCCGCGCGATCAGCCGCGATTTCGGCCACCGCAGCCACGAACAGAGCCTGATGACCGACATTATGCCTTCGGTCACCGCGGCCAAGTACTGCCTCAAGCACATGGATGCCTGGGCCAAGACCGAAAAGCGCAAGCCCAACTTCCCGCTCGGCCTGTTCGGCGCCAAGGCCGAGCTGCGCTATGAGCCCAAGGGCGTTGTCGGTGTGGTAAGCCCCTGGAACTTCCCGGTTGGCCTGACCATCGGACCGGTCGCCCAGGCCTTTGCCGCCGGCAATCGGGTGATGATCAAGCCCAGCGAATTCACCGAAGACACCTCCGAACTGATGAAGGAGGTCTTCGCCCGCTACTTCGCCGAAGAGGAAATGGCCGTTTTCACCGGCGGGCCGGACGTGGGTCAGGCCTTCTGCGGGCTGCCGTTCGACCACCTGCTTTTCACCGGGGCCACCGCGGTAGGCAAGCATGTGCTGCGCGCCGCTGCCGACAACCTGGTGCCCGTCACGCTGGAACTGGGCGGCAAGTCGCCGACGATCCTCGGCCGCAGCGCCAATGTCGAGCGCGCGGGTGAGCGGATCGCGATGGGCAAGATGCTCAACGCTGGTCAGATCTGCCTGGCGCCGGACTACATGATCGTGCCGCAGGAACTGGAGGAGCGCGCGATCGGTGCGGTCAGCAATGCGGTCAGCGCGATGTATCCCACGCTGCTCAACAACGATGACTATACCTCGGTCGTCAACGCGCGGCACCGCGACCGGATCCAGGGGCTGATCGACGACGCCAAGGCCAAGGGTGCCGAAGCGATCGAGATCAATCCGGGCAACGAGGACTTCTCGGCGTCGAACGGTCACAAGATGCCGCTCACCATCCTGCGCAATGTCGATGATGACATGAAGGTGATGCAGGACGAGATCTTTGGGCCGGTCCTGCCGATCAAGACCTACAAGGCGATCGACGAGGCGATCGATTACGTCAATGCCCATGATCGGCCGCTGGGCCTCTACTACTTTGGCGAAGACGCCGGTGAGCGCGAGCGGGTGCTGACCCGGACCATCTCGGGCGGGGTAACGGTCAATGACGTGGTCATGCACGTCTCGATCGATGACCTGCCATTCGGCGGGGTCGGGCCTTCGGGCATGGGTTCCTATCACGGGCCGGAAGGCTTCAAGAGCTTCAGCCACGCCCGCTCGGTCTATACCCAGCCCAAGTTCGATCTGGCCAAGCTGGCTGGCCTCAAGCCGCCCTACGGGCCAGCCACCCGTAAGACCCTGGCCCGCGAACTGGGCTGAGCCGACCAAGTGCCGCTGCCTGCGCCACAATGGCGCGGCGGCGGCATTTTCCGGTAAATTGGGGGCTTCCCCCACTTGCGCGGGACGCACGGCGGGACTAGGGCGCGGGCATCCATCCGCAATGCCGAGTCAGAGCTTTGGTCGACCTGTCGCAATACCTGCCGATCCTGATTTTCCTTGGGATCGCCCTGGCGCTATCAAGCCTGTTCGTGTTCCTGCCGATGGGGGTCGCCCGCCTGACCGGCGCGCACAACCCCAACGCCGAAAAGCTCAGCGAGTATGAATGCGGCTTCCCGGCGTTCGAGGATCCGCGCAGCCAGTTCGACGTCCGCTTTTATCTGGTCGCGATCCTGTTCATCATCTTCGACCTTGAAGCGGCCTTCCTGTTCCCCTGGGCGGTCAGCCTCGATCTGACCGGCTGGCCGGGCTGGATCACGATGATGGTGTTCCTGGGCGAACTGGCGGTTGGGCTGGCCTATGCCTGGAAAATGGGGGCTTTGGATTGGGAATGAGCACGCTCGTGAATGCCCAGGGTCTGCCGCTTGGCGCGGCGCAGGCAGGTTCGTCGGCGATTACGCCGCCGGACCAGGCCTTTTTCAACGATCTCAACGCCGAGGTGAATGACAAGGGCTTCCTCGTCACCAGCACCGAGGACCTGTTCCAGTGGGCCCGCACCGGCTCGCTGTGGTGGATGACCTTCGGCCTAGCCTGCTGCGCGGTGGAGATGATCCACGTCAACATGCCGCGCTATGACATGGAGCGCTTTGGCGTTGCCCCGCGCGCCTCCCCGCGCCAGTCGGACGTGATGATCGTGGCCGGAACCCTCTGCAACAAGATGGCCCCGGCGCTGCGCAAGGTCTACGACCAGATGTCGGACCCGAAGTACGTCATCTCGATGGGCTCCTGCGCCAATGGCGGCGGCTATTACCACTATTCCTACTCGGTGGTGCGCGGGTGTGACCGGATCGTACCGGTGGACATCTACATCCCCGGCTGCCCGCCGACTGCCGAAGCACTGCTCTATGGCGTGATGCAGCTCCAGCGGAAGATCCGCCGGGTGGGGACGATCGAACGATGAGCGTGGTCCTGCACTCCGCCCCACGCTGGGCCAGCAACGAAGGCGTGATCGATGCCGTAAGCGCCACGCTGGGCGAGCGGCTGATTGCCGCGCGCGAAGAGCATGGCGAGGTTGTGCTGACGGTTGGGCGCGCGGCGATTGCCGACGCGCTGGAACTGCTGCGTGACCGGCACGAATACCAGCAGTTGATGGAGATCGCCGGGGTTGACTACCCGGATCGCGCTCTGCGGTTCGAAGTGGTCTACATGCTGCTCTCGCTGACCCGCAACCACCGCCTGCTGGTCAAGGTCAATGCCGCCGAGGACACCCCGGTGCCGACCGTGACGCACCTCTGGCCGGTCGCTGGCTGGCTTGAGCGTGAGGTGTTCGACCTCTACGGCGTGATCTTCGATGGCAACAGCGATCTGCGCCGGATCCTGACGGACTATGGCTTCGAAGGCCATCCGTTCCGCAAGGACTTCCCGCTCACCGGCTATGTCGAACTGCGCTATTCGGAAGAAGACAAGCGCGTCGTCTATGAGCCAGTCAAGCTGGCCCAGGACCTGCGCAGCTTTGACTTCATGAGCCCGTGGGAAGGTGCGGACTATGTCCTGCCGGGCGATGAAAAGGCGGTGCAAACCCCGCCGCCGCCCGCTGCGGCTCCGGCAACTCCGAAGACGACCGAGAAAGCGGCCGACACTGGCGCCGGCAAGGAAGCCAACAAGGCTGCGGCCAAGAAGGTTGCACGGCCGGGGGCTCCCAAGGTCAAGGCGGCCAAGGAACCCGGTGCGCCCAAGCCCACGTCCTCGCGTCCGGACCGCAAGCCGCGCAAGAAATCGGCCGATGCCAAGCCTTCGACCGCGCCCGAGGGTAGCTGATCATGAGCGGACTTAGCCTCGAACAGTCGCCCACCACGGGTGACGATGTCATCACCAATTACACGATCAACTTCGGGCCCCAGCACCCGGCCGCCCACGGCGTGCTGCGCATGGTGATGGAGCTGGACGGCGAAGTGATCGAACGCGTCGATCCGCACGTCGGCCTGCTCCACCGCGGCACCGAAAAGCTGATCGAGCACAAGACCTACCTGCAGGCGCTGCCCTATTTCGACCGGCTTGATTACTGCTCGCCGCTGGGGATGGAGCATTCCTACGTTTTGGCAGTCGAAAAGCTGCTCAATGTCGAAGTGCCGGAGCGGGCCCAGTACCTGCGCGTGCTGTTCGCCGAGCTGACCCGCATCTGCAACCACATGCTGAACCTCGGCAGCCACGTGATGGACGTCGGCGCGATGACGCCGAACCTGTGGATGTTCGAAATCCGCGAGGACTGCCTCAACTTCTTCGAACGCGCCTCGGGCGCCCGGATGCACGCCGCCTGGTTCCGCCCCGGCGGGGTTCACCAGGACGTGCCGGAAAAGCTGCTGGTCGATATCGGCCAGTGGCTCGACACGCGCCTGCCGGAACTGTTCGAAGACGCGATGAGCCTGGTGGTCGACAATCGCATCTTCAAGCAGCGCAACGTCGATATTGCCACGGTCAGCAAGGAAGACGCGGTCAAGTGGGGCTTCTCTGGCCCGATGATCCGCGGCTCGGGCATCGCCTGGGATATCCGCAAGGCCCAGCCTTACGACGTCTATGACCGGATGGAATTCGACGTTCCCGTCGGCACCCGCGGCGATTGCTATGACCGATTCATGGTCCGCGTCGAGGAAGTCCGCCAGTCAGCCCGGATCATGAAGCAGTGCCTGGCGCAGATGCCGTCCGGCCCGGTCGCCTCCACTGATCGCAAGGTTTCGCCGCCCAAGCGCACCGAGATGAAGGCGTCGATGGAAGCGCTGATCCACCACTTCAAGCTCTACACTGAAGGCTTCCACGTGCCGGCCGGGGAGGTCTATGTCGCGACCGAAAGCCCCAAGGGCGAATTCGGCGTCTACCTGGTCAGCGACGGCAGCAACAAGCCCTACCGCTGCAAGATCCGCCCGACCGCTTTCAGCCACCTCCAGGCGATGGACTTCATGTGCAAGGGCCACATGCTGCCCGACGTGACCGCGATCATCGGCGCGATCGACGTGGTGTTCGGGGAGTGTGACCGGTGAAAGCCCTCACGCTATTGATTTCAGCTTTGGTGCTTGCGGGCATCGCTAGCGCAGCGTCCGCGAGCGACGCAGCTAAGAATGCTGAGATATTGGAACGGTCTAAGGTCGTAGTTGGTCTGCTGAATGCGGCGGCCAAGGGTCAAGTGCGGGAATTCGACCGGCTCGCTGGACCGGGTGCTGCTGGCCGGTTCGATTTCAAAGATGTGCCGTTCACAATCAGCTCGTTTGCGAAGTTCGGACAATCTTGCACCTACGATCATGCCGGAACACTGGCCTATGGGTCCGCCGCTCACTTTAAGTTTGATTGCGGTGGGTTAAGCCCACTTTCGAAGACTTGGTTCGCCAATGCAGTTGTTAAGGGCGGCAAAGTGACATTGATTCACATGTTCTGGGTTCCGCCTTCGCCTCCGTTAGGAGGGAACAAAGTTGGTTAATCTTCCTTTCTTTCTGCGCGAGCTGTTCATTGCCATGCTGGCCTTTTCGGCCTTCGCCTCGGCGGTGGCGGCCTATCTGTTCGTGTTCCATCCGGCCACGGCCTCGCTCAAGGAAGTGCTCAGCACGGCCTTCGCCGGCATGGTCGGTGTGTTCGTTGGCCGCTGGGTCGAGCGGAGGATGGCCCGTGGCTGATCGCCTGACTATCGCCGAGCAAATGATCGCGCATTACAACGCGCAGGATGCCGACGCCTATGTCGCGCTGATGACCGACAATGCCTGCGAAGCGGGCTATCGCGGCGCTGTGCTGCGTGAAGGCAAGGATGGCGTCCGTGCGGGCCTGACGGCGATGTTCGCCGAGTTCCCGCAGAACCGCGCCGAAATCATCCAGGGCTGGCAGCTGGGCGATACCGCCGTGCTGCACGAAAAGGTCTACCGCTCGGCCGAGGCTGAGCCCTTTGAAGTCATGTCCATCTACTCGTTCGAGGGCGACAAGTGCTCTCGCGTGGAGTTTGTCCGCTAATGGCCGACCGTTATCTCGAACCTGATACTCCCGAGCTGCGCGCGCGCTGGTCGGACTTTGCCTGGACCAAGGAAAACGCGGCCAAGGCGAAGGAAATCGTCGCTCGCTATCCGGCCGGTCGCCAACGCTCGGCGGTGATGCCGCTGCTCGATCTTGCCCAGCGTCAGGTCGGCACCGAAACCGCTACCCAGGGCTGGTTGCCGATTCCGGTGATGGAATATGTCGCGCAGTACCTCGACATGCCGGTGATCCGCGTCGTTGAGGTCGCGACCTTCTATTTCATGTATAACCTTGTTCCGGTTGGAAAATTCCACGTTCAGGTCTGCGGTACGACGCCCTGCATGCTGCGCGGCTCGGACGCAATCATGGCCGCCTGCAAGCAGCGCGGGATGGAGAAGGGCCACACCACCGACGATGGCCTGTGGACGCTGACCGAGGTCGAATGCATGGGCAACTGCGCCTCGGCCCCGATGGTCCAGATCAACGATGACAACTATGAAGACCTGACGCCCGAGCGGCTTGATGCCGTGCTCGATGCGCTGGCTGCCGGCAAGACACCCAAGGCGGGGACCCAGGAGCCGGGCCGTCACACCGTTGAGCCGCTTGGCGGGCCGACCAGTCTCAAGAAGATGGTCAAGGCCAATCACGATTACCGGAAGGAATGGTGATGGCAGTCTGGATTGCACTCGGGGCCGTCGCGATGGGACTGCTGGCCATGACCATCGCGATTTACGCGGCGCAGCAGAAGAAGAACAAGGATGGCGGCGATGCTCGCTGACAGGGACCGCATCTTCACCAATCTCTATGGCTACCAGCCGTGGAACCTGAAGGCCGCCCAGGCCCGCGGGGATTGGGACAATACCAAGAAGATCCTGGCCAAGGGCAAGGACGCGATCATCGATGAGATCAAGGCCTCGGGCCTGCGTGGTCGCGGCGGCGCTGGCTTCCCGACCGGTCTCAAGTGGTCGTTTATGCCCAAGGAATCGAAGGACGGCCGTCCCAGCTTCCTGGTCATCAACGCTGACGAATCCGAACCTGGCTCGTGCAAGGACCGCGAGATCATCCGCCACGATCCGCACAAGCTGATCGAAGGCGCGCTGGTTGCCGGTTTCGCGATGGGCGCGCGCGCGGCCTATATCTACATTCGCGGCGAATATATCCGCGAGGCAGAAGTGCTGTTTGCGGCGGTCAAGGAGGCCTATGACGCCGGCCTGATCGGCAAGAACGCCTGCAAGAGCGGCTACGATTTCGACGTTTTCGTCCACCGCGGCGCTGGCGCCTACATCTGCGGTGAAGAGACCGCGATGATTGAGAGCCTGGAAGGCAAGAAGGGCCAGCCGCGCCTGAAGCCGCCGTTCCCGGCCGGTGCCGGTCTCTATGGCTGCCCGACCACGGTTAACAACGTCGAATCTATCGCGGTTGCCCCCACGATCATGCGCCGCGGTGCTTCGTGGTTCGCCAGCTTCGGGCGTGACAACAACAAGGGCACCAAGCTGTTCCAGATTTCTGGGCACGTGAACAAGCCCTGCGTTGTCGAGGAAGCGATGAGCATCCCGTTCAGCGAGCTGATCGAAAAGCACTGCGGCGGCATTACCGGGGGCAAGGACAACCTGCTGGCGGTGATCCCGGGTGGCTCCTCAGTGCCGCTGGTTCCGGCCGCGCAGATCTGGGACGCGCCGATGGACTTTGACGGCCTGCGCGATGTCGGCTCCGGCCTCGGCACGGCAGCGATCATCGTCATGGACAAGTCGACCGACATCGTCCGCGCGATCAGCCGGCTGTCCTACTTCTACAAGCACGAAAGCTGCGGCCAGTGCACCCCCTGCCGCGAAGGCACGGGCTGGATGTGGCGGGTGATGGAACGCCTGCGCACCGGCGATGCCGACGTGGCCGAGATCGATATGCTGTGGGACGTGACCAAGCAGGTCGAAGGCCACACCATCTGCGCACTGGGCGACGCTGCCGCCTGGCCGATCCAGGGTCTGATCCGCCACTTCCGCCCGGAACTCGAAAAGCGGATCGCAGAGAATGTGCGGGAGGCGGCCGAGTGAGGCAGGCCCTTCGCCTTCTTCCTCTTGTTGCGCTGGCCAGCGCACCGGCCTCGGCTGCCGAGCCGCCGAGCCCGCAGCAGATCCGCGCCTTCCTGGCGCAGTATGGCGAATGCGTTGCCAAGCGCGAGCCTGAACTGGCGCAGAAGTCTGTGCTCAGCGGTGCCAGCTTCAGTCGCGACAGCGCCGAGGGCAAGCGGCTGATGCAGCGCGAATGCATGGACCCCGAATTGCTCCGCAACCAGGCCGATGGCTTTGCTGGCCGGCTGCGGATGCGATTTGATGAGGACACCTATCGCGGTGTGATCGCCGAAGCGCTGATTGCCAAGCAGGGTGCCTCGGTTGATTCGGCGGCACTGCCAGCCATCGCGGTCCTCACCTACGAAGAGCCGCGCCCGCTGCGCACGACCGACCGCGAAGGCAAGCCGATCTCGGAGGACAGCCTCGCTCGTCAGCGCGCAGCCATCGCCCGTAAGACCCAGGCCATGCTGATGGGCAAGCTGGGCGAATGCGCGGTGCGGGCCGCGCCGGCCCAGTCGCGGGCCGTCATGGGTACTGCCATTGACACCCCGGCCGAGCTCCAGGCGCTTAACGCCCTGGGGCCGACGCTCGGCCAATGCATCAAGGCCGGTGAAACCGTCTCGCTTGACCGCGTCAGCGTCCGCGGCGCGCTCGCCATTGCTTATTACCGCCTGTCCCAGGCCAAGCCTTCCGGAGCGATCCAGTAATGCCCAAGGTAACCGTCGACGGCGTGGAACTTGAGGTCCCGGCAGGGGCCACGGTCCTGCAGGCCTGCGAAATGGCCGGCAAGGAGATCCCGCGCTTCTGCTATCACGAGCGGCTCTCCATCGCCGGCAACTGCCGGATGTGCCTGGTTGAGGTGAAGCCCGGGCCGCCAAAGCCGCAGGCTTCGTGTGCGCTGCCGGCGGCCGAGGGCCAGGAAATCCGCACCGACAGCCCGATGGTCAAGAAGGCGCGCGAAGGGGTGATGGAGTTCCTCCTGATCAATCACCCGCTCGACTGCCCGATCTGTGACCAGGGCGGAGAATGCGACCTGCAGGACCAGTCGGTCGCCTATGGTCGCGGCGCCTCGCGCTATGACGAGAACAAGCGCGCGGTGACCGAAAAGTACATGGGTCCGCTGATCAAGACAGTGATGACCCGCTGCATCCACTGCACCCGCTGCGTGCGCTTCTCCGAAGAGATCGCCGGGGTGGACGAGATCGGCGCGCTCTATCGCGGCGAATCCATGCAGATCACGACCTATCTGGAAAAGGCCGCGGCGCACGAGCTGTCGGCCAACGTAATAGACCTCTGCCCGGTCGGCGCGCTGACTTCGCGGCCCTATGCATTTGAGGCGCGGCCGTGGGAGCTAAAGAAGACCCTGTCGGTCGACGTTTCGGACGCGGTTGGCTCCAACATCCGGCTCGACAGCCGCGGCCGCGAAGTGCTCCGCATCCTGCCGCGCATCAACGATGACGTGAACGAGGAATGGCTGTCCGACAAGGGCCGCTATCAGGTCGATGGCTTGACCCGCCGCCGGCTCGACCGTCCGTGGATCCGCCGCGATGGCAAGCTGGTTGCGGCCACCTGGGAAGAAGCCTTTGCGGCCGTTGCCAAGGTCAATCCGGGCAAGTCTGTTGCCGTTGTCGCGGGTGACATGGTCGATTGCGAAACGATGTTCGCCGCCAAGGCCCTGGCCGGCGCGCTCGGCAGCAAGCTGCTCGAAGGCCGCCAGACCGGGCTCGATTACGATTGCTCGAACCTCGCTGCGGTCAATTTCAATTCGACCATCGCAGGCATCGAAGACGCCGACGCCGTGCTGATCGTTGGCAGCCACGTCCGCTGGGAAGCACCGCTGGTTAACACCCGTCTGCGCAAGGCGGCTAAGCGCGGGGCGAAGGTTTTCGTGGTCGGTCCGGAATGGGATGCAACCTATCCGGTGACCAACCTGGGCAATGATCTGGCGGTGCTCGACAAGCTGCCGAAGGAAGCTGCCGATGCGCTCAAGAATGCGCAGCGCCCGGCGATCATCCTGGGCGGTGCAGCCCTTGGCAAGGGCGCGCTGGCCTCGGCGCTGGCGCTGGCCGAGAAGTACAAGCTGGTCCGTGATGGCTGGAACGGCTTCAACGTGCTCCACATGGCGGCGTCGCGCATGGGCGGTTTGATGCTGGGCTATGCCCAGAAGGGCGGCATTGCCGACCTGGTCAAGGCCAAGCCCAAGCTGTTGATTTCGCTCGGCGCGGACGAAGTGGACTACACCAAGTTCGCCGGCAGCATTGTCGTCTATGTCGGCCACCACGGCGACAAGGGTGCCCATGCGGCCGACATCATCCTGCCCGCCGCCGCCTTCAGCGAGAAGGCCGGAACCTACGTCAACACCGAGGGCCGGGTGCAGTTTGCCGAGCAGGCTGTTTTTGCCCCGGGTGATGCTCGCGAAGACTGGACGATCCTGCGCGCGCTGGCCGATGCGCTGGGCGTGAACGTCGGGTTTGACAGCTTTGCCGAACTGCGCGGCGCGATGATCAAGGCGGTGCCGGCGCTCGGCAGCGAGGGCCTTGCCGCTTACGGT
Source organism: Sphingomonadaceae bacterium (assembly GCA_965284665.1). GTDB lineage: Bacteria > Pseudomonadota > Alphaproteobacteria > Sphingomonadales > Sphingomonadaceae > Novosphingobium. Next base: position 1,856,296 of record OZ260108.1, read on the forward strand.
GCGCTGCCCAAGGCCGAGAAGGCCAAGGCTGCTGGCTCGATCGAAGCCTATCCGATCAAGGACTTCTACCTCACCAACCCGATCGTCCGGGCCAGCGAAACCATGCAGCGCTGCTCGGCCGAACTGCTCCACGGTGAGAGCTTCGCGGAGGCCGCGGAATGACTGAGTTCTTCCAATCCCTCGGCATGACCTACGAATGGGCGTGGTTCACTGCGACCATCGCCGGGATCCTGCTGATCGCCCTGCCGCTGATGCTGGCCGTGGCGATGATCATCTATGTCGACCGCAAGGTCTGGGCGGCAATGGCGCTGCGGCGCGGGCCGAACGTGGTCGGGCCCTGGGGCCTGCTCCAGTCGTTCGCGGACGGCCTCAAGGTCTTCCTGCAGGAAACGATCATTCCCTCGGCCGCAAACAAGGGCCTGTTCCTGATCGCGCCGATCATCACCTTTACGGTCGCGCTGCTGGCCTGGGCGGTGATCCCGTTCAATTCGGGCGCGGTCCTCGCCGATATCAATGTCGGCCTGCTCTATGTCCTGGCGATCTCCTCGCTCGGAGTTTACGGCGTGGTGATCGCGGGCTGGTCGTCGAACTCGAAGTATCCCTTCTTCTCAGCCATGCGCGCCTCGGCGCAGATGATTTCCTACGAAGTCTCGATCGGCTTCATCCTGATCTGCGTGGTCTTGTGGGCGAACAGCTTCAACCTGCGCGAGATTGTTGAGGCACAGCGCAGCCATGTCTGGCTGATCAACGGCTTCGTCGCCAACCCGCTGCTGTTTCCGATGTGGGTGATGTTCCTGATCTCGGGCATGGCCGAAACCGCCCGCGCGCCGTTCGACCTGACCGAGGCCGAGAGCGAGCTCGTCGCCGGTTACCAGACCGAATACTCGTCGATGAGCTTCGCGCTCTACTGGCTGGGTGAGTACGCCAACGTCCTGCTGATGTGCGCGCTCAATGCCGTGCTGTTCTTCGGCGGTTACCTGCCGCCGCTGGACATTCCGGTGCTCTACCTGGTGCCGGGCTGGATCTGGCTGTTCGCCAAGATCTTCTTTTTCTTCTTCATCTTCTCGTGGGTCAAGGCCACGGTCCCGCGCTATCGCTATGATCAGCTGATGCGCCTGGGGTGGAAGGTGTTCCTGCCGGTTTCGCTGGGCTTCGTTGTCCTGGTGAGCGGCTATCTGATGCTTACGAGGTACGGCGCATGAGTGTCGCTCAGCTCATCAAGAGCTTCACCCTTTGGGAATTTCTGAAGGCGCACTGGCTGACCCTGAAGTACCTCTTCAGGCCCAAGGCGACCATCAACTATCCCTTCGAGAAGAACCCGCTGAGCCCGCGCTTCCGCGGTGAGCATGCCTTGCGCCGCTATCCCAACGGGGAAGAGCGCTGCATCGCCTGCAAGCTGTGCGAGGCGGTCTGCCCGGCGCAGGCGATCACGATCGAGGCCGAACCGCGCGATGACGGCAGCCGCCGCACGACGCGATACGACATCGACATGACCAAGTGCATCTACTGCGGCTTCTGCCAGGAAGCCTGCCCGGTCGATGCGATCGTCGAGGGGCCGAACTTCGAATACGCGACCGAAACGCGCGAAGAGCTGCTTTACGACAAGGCAAAACTGCTGGCGAACGGGGACAAGTGGGAGCGGGCAATCGCCGCAAACCTTGAAGCCGATGCGCCGTACCGGTAGGGGGCCGCGGCAATGATCCAGGTGCTAACCTTCTACCTGTTCGCAGGTATCATGCTGGCGGCGGCAGCCTTCACGATCCTCGCCCGCAACCCGGTCCATTCGGTGCTGTGGCTGATCGTGGCGTTCTTCAACGCGGCGGGGCTGATGGTTCTGGCCGGGGCTGAATTCATCGCGATGCTGCTGGTGATCGTCTACGTCGGCGCGGTCGCGGTGCTGTTCCTGTTCGTCGTGATGATGCTCGACATCGATTTTGCCGAGCTGCGAGCCGGGTTCATCAAGAACTTCCCGCTCGGCCTGGCAGTCGCGATAGTGCTGCTGGCCGAGATCGTGCTGGGCATGGGCGCATACCAGGCCGGCTCGCTGAAGCTGGGAACGCCGGACGGTTCGGGCGCTGCACCTGCGGGTGCCTCCAACATCGAGGCCATCGGGGCGCTGCTTTACGGCAAGTACCTGTTCCTGTTCGAAGCGGCGGGCATCATTCTGCTGGTCGCGATGGTTGGCGCGATCGTGCTGACCCACCGCCAACGCGGCGGGGTGCGCGGCCAGAACATTGCCAATCAGGTTGCGCGCCGTCCGGATGAGGCGGTGATCAACATGCAGCCGGAAGTCGGGCAGGGGGTAAAGCTGTGATCGGCGTTGAGCACTACGTAGTCGTCAGCTCGATCCTGTTCGTGCTGGGCGTGTTGGGGATCTTCCTCAACCGCAAGAACGTGATCATCATCTTGATGGCGATCGAACTGATCCTGCTGTCGGTGAACCTCAACCTGGTGGCCTTCAGCAGCTTCCTGGGCGACCTGACCGGGCAGATCTTCGCCATGTTCGTGCTGACCGTGGCCGCTGGCGAAGCGGCGATCGGCCTGGCGATCCTGGTGATCTATTTCCGCCGCCGCGGCACCATCGCTGTCGACGACGTCAACCGGATGAAGGGGTAAGCATCCGTGGATACGATCCTCTTCATCGTTTTCCTGCCATTGCTGGCCGCGCTGATCGCGGGGCTGGGCAACCGTATTATCGGCAATGTCCCGGCCAAGCTGGTGACCACGGCCGGTCTGTTCATCTCCTGCGCGCTGTCTTGGCCGATTTTCATCAGCTTCCTCAGCGGGAATGCCGAGGCCCACGTGGTGCCGGTGCTGCACTGGGTGCAGTCGGGCAGCCTGACCTTTGACTGGGCGCTGCGGGTCGACGCGCTGACCGCCGTGATGCTGGTGGTGATCACCACCGTTTCGGCGCTCGTCCACCTCTATTCCTGGGGCTACATGGACGAAGACCCGGATCAGCCGCGGTTCTTTGCCTATCTCAGCCTGTTCACCTTCGCCATGCTGATGCTGGTGACCGCCGACAACCTGGTCCAGATGTTCTTCGGTTGGGAAGGGGTCGGCCTCGCCTCGTACCTCCTGATCGGGTTCTGGTTCAAGAAACCCTCGGCCAGCGCCGCCGCGATCAAGGCCTTCGTGGTCAACCGCGTGGGCGACCTTGGCTTCATGCTGGGCATCTTCGGCACTTTCCTGGTGTTCAACACCGTTTCGATCCCCGAGATCCTGGTCCGCGCGCCGGGCATGGAAGGCTCGACCATCGGCTTCCTGGGCTATCGCTGGGATACGATGACGATCCTGTGCATCCTGCTGTTCATCGGCGCGATGGGTAAGTCGGCCCAGCTGGGTCTGCACACCTGGCTGCCCGACGCGATGGAAGGCCCGACCCCGGTTTCGGCGCTGATCCATGCGGCGACCATGGTTACGGCCGGCGTCTTCATGGTTTGCCGTCTTTCGCCGATGTTCGAAGCCAGCCCGATTGCGCTGGATATAGTGACCTATGTTGGCGCGGCCACCTGCTTCTTCGCCGCCACGGTTGGCCTGACGCAGTGGGACATCAAGCGGGTGATCGCCTATTCGACCTGCTCGCAGCTGGGCTACATGTTCTTCGCGGCCGGCGTCGGCGCCTATGGCGCGGCGATGTTCCACCTGTTCACCCACGCCTTCTTCAAGGCGCTGCTCTTCCTGGGTGCCGGTTCGGTGATCCATGCGATGCACCACGAGCAGGACATGCGCTATTACGGCGGCCTGCGTAAGCAGATCCCGCTGACCTTCTGGGCGATGATGGCCGGCACGCTGGCGATCACCGGGGTTGGCGTCTATTGGCTCCACGCCGGGTTCGCGGGCTTCCATTCGAAGGACGCGATCCTTGAAGCCGCCTTTGCCAGCGGCAAGGAAGCCGGCCAGTTTGCCTTCTGGGTCGGTGTGACCGCCGCGCTGATGACTAGCTTCTATTCGTGGCGCCTGATCTTCCTGACCTTCTTCGGCAAGCCGCGCTGGGCCGGGTCGGAGCATATCCAGCATGCGGTACATGATGACCATCACGGGCATGACGATCACGCCCACGGTCATGCGCATCATGACGATGGCACCGCTGGCTATCACCCGCATGAAAGCCCGCTATCGATGCTGATCCCGCTGGGTGTGTTGACGCTGGGGGCGGTCTTCGCGGGCTGGGTGTTCAGCCACGGCTTCCTGGGAAGCGCCGAATTCTGGGGCGGTTCGCTGTTCTATAACGAACACCTGATGCATGCGATGCATGAAGTGCCGCTGTGGGTGAAGCTCTCTGCCACGATCGTCATGCTGATCGGCCTGGCGGGCGCCTGGTACGCCTATATCCGCAATCCGGAATTTCCGGCCAAGGTCGTCGGCCAGATCGATGTCCTCTACCGGTTCGTCTACAACAAGTGGTACTTCGACGAGCTCTACAACTTCCTGTTTGTCCGTCCGGCCTTCTGGCTTGGCGACAAGTTCTGGAAGCTGGGTGACATCGGTATCATCGACCGCTTCGGTCCCAATGGCGCGGCCTGGACCGTGCAACAGGGCACGCGCTTCGCGCAGAAGGTCCAGTCGGGTTACCTCTATTCCTATGCTCTGGTGATGCTGCTGGGCCTGACGGCGGCGATCACCTGGATGATGGTGCGCTAAGATGGCCGGTTTCCCCATTCTCTCGGTCATGCTGCTGGTGCCGCTGCTGGCGGCCGTGGCCTGTCTCCTGGTCGAAGCGCGTGCCGCTCGCTGGACCGCCTTGATCGCGACCCTGATCAACCTGGGCCTCGGCCTGGTGCTCTGGGCAAATTACGATGTCGGCGGGGCGCAGTGGCAGTTTGTCGAGCGCGCGCCGCTGTTCGCCGGCTTCGAATGGAAGCTGGGGATCGATGGGATCGCGCTGATGCTGATCATGCTCTCGGTCTTCCTGATGCCGATCTGCATCGGTGCCAGCTGGGAAGCGATCGAGAAGCGCGTTGGCGAATACATGGCGGCCTTCCTGCTGATGGAAACGCTGATGATCGGCGTGTTCGCAGCGCAGGATATCTTCCTGTTCTACATCATGTTCGAAGCCGGACTGATCCCGATGTACCTGATCATCGGCATCTGGGGCGGGCAGGACCGGATCTACGCCAGCTACAAGTTCTTCCTCTACACGCTGCTCGGCTCGGTGCTGATGCTGATCGCCATGCTGTGGATGGTGAACGAGGCCGGGACGACCGACATCCCGACCCTGATGGCCTATGATTTCGATCCCAAGGTTCAGACCTGGCTGTGGCTGGCCTTCTTCGCCAGCTTCGCGGTGAAGATGCCGATGTGGCCAGTCCACACCTGGCTGCCCGATGCCCATGTGCAGGCGCCGACCGCCGGTTCGGTGATCCTCGCCGGCGTACTGCTGAAGATGGGCGGCTATGGCTTCATCCGCTTCTCGCTGCCGATGTTCCCGGAAGCCTCGGCACAGTTTGCCCCGCTGGTCTTCGCCCTGTCGATGATCGCGGTAGTCGTCACCTCGCTGATCGCGCTGGTGCAGCACGACATGAAGAAGCTGATCGCCTATTCCTCGGTTGCGCATATGGCGATCGTCATGATCGGCCTGTTCGCCTTCAATCCGCAGGGGCTGGAAGGCGCGATGATCGTGATGCTGAGCCACGGCCTGGTCTCGGGCGCACTGTTCCTCTGTGTCGGCGTGATCTACGACCGGCTGCATACCCGCGAGATTGACCGTTACGGCGGGCTCTCGATCAACATGCCCTATTACGCGCTGTTCTTCCTGCTGTTCACCATGGCCTCGATCGGCCTGCCCGGCACCAGCGGCTTCGTGGGTGAGTTCCTGAGCCTGGCCGGCATCTACCAGGTCTCGACCTGGGTGGCGCTGATCTGCACCACCGGGATCATCCTGGGTGCGGCCTACATGCTTTACCTCTACCGCCGCGTGGCCTTTGGTGAGCAGAAGAACGCCGATGCTGCCGCGATGGCCGATCTCGACAAGCGCGAGTGGTTCCTGCTGGCACCGATCGCCGCAGTGGTGCTGTGGATGGGGGTCTATCCTGAAAGCTTCATGGCGCCGATGCGCGCCGATATCGCGGCGCTCGATGCGCGGCTCGCCCGGGCCAAGCCCGAAGGCGATGCCCACCTGACCGCGCCCAAGCCCAAGGCTGCCACTGCTGCCGCCGAACATGCCGCGCACGGGGGAGCGCACTGATGGATTTCGTCCAGTCTTTCCGCCTGACCGCGCCTGAAGTCCTGTTCAGCCTGTCGGGTCTCGCCCTGCTGCTGGCTGCTGCCTGGTCCCGTAGCGATGCCGGCGCGCGGATCATCACCTGGCTGGCCGTGGCTGCCATGGCCGCAGGTGCCGCGCTGATTGCGCCGACGCTGTTCAGTGGCGCTGCCGGTCCCGAGACCCTGGCGTTCTCGGGCCTGTTCTCGGCCAACGCCTTTGCCGCCTTTGCCAAGCTGCTGATCATTGCCGCAGCGACCGGATCGCTGGTGGTCGCCCCGGCTTTCTTCCAGCGGGTCGGGGCCTATCGCCCGGAATATCCGGTGCTGATGCTGTTCGCCGTGCTCGGCATGTGCCTGATGGTCTCCGCGACCAATCTGCTGACGCTGTACATCGGGCTCGAGCTGAATTCGCTCGCCGCCTATGTCCTGGCCGCCTTCCTGCGCAACGATGACCGATCGGCCGAAGCGGGCCTCAAGTACTTCGTGCTGGGCTCGCTCGCCTCTGGCATCCTACTGTTCGGCACCAGCCTGACCTATGGCTTTGCCGGGACGATCGACTTTGCCGGGATCGCCGCCGCGCTGACCGGCAAGATCTCGACCGGGGCCGTGTTTGGCCTGGTCTTCGTCTTCGCTGGCCTTGCCTTCAAGATCAGCGCCGTGCCGTTCCACATGTGGACCCCCGACGTCTACGAAGGCGCGCCGACCCCGGTGACCACCTTCTTCGCCTCGGCACCCAAGGTGGCCGCGCTCGCGCTGACCGTGATCGTCGCGATGACTGCGTTCGGCAACCAGGTCCCGGCCTGGCAGCCGATCGTGATCTTTGCCGCGCTGGCCTCGATCGTTGTCGGTGCGCTGGGCGCAATCGGGCAGACGAACCTCAAGCGCCTGCTGGCCTATTCCTCGATCAACAATGTCGGTTTCCTGTTGATCGGCCTTGCCGTGGCGACGCCCCTGGGCGTGGCGGCCATGCTGGTCTATCTGGCAATCTACGTGCCGATGACCATCGGCGGCTTCGTTGCCCTGCTGATGTTCAAGGACGCGAATGGCGATCCGGTTGAAGACCTGCGCGACATCGCCGGCCTCTCGCGCCATCGCAAGGTGCTGGCCGCCTGCTTCGCCATGATCATGTTCAGCCTGGCCGGGATCCCGCCGCTGTTCGGGTTCTGGGGCAAGTTCGTGGTCTTCCAGGCTGCGGTTGACGCCGGCTTGGTCGCCCTTGCTGCCATCGGTATCGCTGCCAGCGTGATCGGCGCCTTCTATTACCTCAAGGTCGTCAAGGTGATGTACTTTGACGAACCGGCGATGAAGGTGACTAGCAAGAGCGACTGGATGCACCAGGCGCTGCTGGCGATCTGCGCCCTGGCGATCTCGCCCGCTGGCTACCTGCTGACCAAGTGCCTCGCTGGTCTGTCGCTCGCCGCGGCGACCTCGCTGATCACCCCCTGAGCAGTGCTTTGATCGAGGTCATCGAGGAACTCGCTTCGACCAGCGGGACATTGCTGGAGCGTTTGGCCTCCGGTGCGGCAGTCCCTGAAGGCCATTGGCTCGTGGCCAACCGCCAGACCAGCGGCCGCGGCCGGCAAGGCCGGACCTGGTTCGATGGCCGCGGCAACTTCATGGGCTCGACCTTCGTTGCCAGCCATGCCGGCGATCCACCGCTCGGGACCCTGGCGCTGGCAATCGGGGTGGCTGTGCGGGAAGCCGTGCTTAAGCACTTGCCTGCTGGCCGCGAGGTTCTGCTGAAATGGCCGAACGACCTGCTGGTCGGCGGTGCCAAGCTGTCCGGTATCTTGCTGGAAGGCGCGCGCGGAGGCGTGGTGGTCGGCATCGGAGTAAATCTTGCAGCGGCGCCGGAACTACCCGATCGCCCGACAATCTCGCTCGCCGCGCTTGGGGGGCATCCCGACCGTGACGCTTTTGCGCAGGATCTGGCCGTGGCCGTCGATCAGGAAGTGGAGCGCTGGCGCACATTTGGCTTGGAGCCGCTGATCCGCCGCTGGGTGGCGGCAGCCCATCCGCTCGGCACGCCGCTTCGGGCGGGCGAGGGGGCTGACGTCAACGAGGGCACCTTTGCCGGCCTGGCCGCCGACGGAGCCCTGCAACTTCGCTTGGCGGATGGCTCGCTGCGTGCCATTCACGCCGGCGAAATCAACCTGTCCAACCGGAGCTAGGTCATGCTGCTCGCGATCGATGTCGGCAACACCAATGTGGTCTTCGCGCTGTTCGAAGGCCGAACGATCAAGACGCGCTGGCGTATCGCCACCGATCCGCGCCGGACGGGCGATGAATATGCCGTCTGGCTGATGCAGCTGCTGACGATCGAGGGCATCGACCGCTCGGTCATCAAGAAGATCATCGTTTCGACCGTCGTGCCGCGCGCGCTCCACAACCTGGAAGTGCTTGCGGACAAGTATTTCGGTGTGAAGGCGCTGGTCGCAGGCCAGCCGCCGGTCGATTACGGCATGGAGATCGACGTTGACGAACCGCGCTCGCTCGGCGCTGACCGCGCGGTCAATGCCATTGCCGCTCACGCCAAGTACCAGGGCGATCTGATCGTGGTCGATTTCGGTACGGCCACAACCTTTGACGCGATCGACTTCAACGGCGCCTACAAGGGCGGTATCATCGCCCCCGGCCTCAACCTGTCGCTCGATGCCCTGGTCGGGAACACGGCCAAGCTCCCGCGGATTGCGATCCGCAGCCCGGATACGAACAGCGTGATTGGCCGGAATACCGAGGATCAGATGCTGATCGGCGTGTTCTGGGGTTATGTCGCCATGATGGAAGGATTGATTGCCCGGATGCGCAGTGAAATTGGACGCCCCGCGCGCGTCATCGCGACCGGCGGCCTCGCCATCCTGTTTGACCAGCACACTGATATCTTCGATGCCGTTGATGCCGACCTGACCCTTGAAGGCATGGCTATCCTGGCCGAGAAGGCCAAGTGAAGCCCGGCAAGGAACTGCTGTTCTGCGCGCTCGGGGGATCCGGCGAGATCGGCATGAACGTCAACCTCTATGGGGCTGACGGGAAATGGCTGATGGTCGATCTGGGCATGACCTTTGGCGCCAATGAATATCCCGGCACCGAATTGGTCTTTGCCGATCTGGAATTCATCGAAGAGCGTAAGAAGGACCTGGTCGGCGTGGTGCTGACCCACGCGCACGAGGATCACATCGGTGCCGTGCCCTATTTCGCGCAGGAACTGGGCGTGCCGCTCTATGCGACACCGTTCACTGCGCGGCTTGTGGCTGACAAGTTGCAGGAAGCGGGTCTGCTCAAGGAGGTCCAGCTCAAGGTGATCGACCATCTGGAGCCGTTCCAGCTTGGCCCGTTCTCAATGCGCTATCTGCCGCTGGCCCACTCGATTGCCGAGGGTAACGCGCTGGTGATCGAGACACCGTACGGCCGGGTGTTCCACACCGGTGACTGGAAGCTCGATGACGATCCGCTGGTTGGCGTACCAGCAACCGCAGCCGAACTGACGGCGATCGGCGATCAGGGCGTGCTGGCGCTGGTTTGCGATTCGACCAACGTGTTCAATCCGAAATCATCGGGGTCGGAAGGCGCGGTGCGGGCGGCCTTGCTGGAAGAGGTTGGCCGGCACCACGGCAAGCGGGTGCTGGTCACCACCTTCGCCTCCAACGTAGCGCGGCTGCAGACGCTGGGCGAGGTGGCCGTGGCGACCAAGCGCCGGCTGTGCGTGGCGGGGCGCTCACTCGACCGGATCATCCGCACCGCCCAGGCCAGTGGCTATCTGAAGAACCTGCCTGACCTCGTCGACTTTGATACGGCGATGAACCTGCCGCGGGGCGAGGTGCTGATCCTGGCCACTGGCGGACAGGGTGAGCCGCGCGCCGCCTTGTCGCGCATCGCCGAGGATACCCACCAGATCGCGCTGGAAGCAGGCGACGTCGTGCTGTTTTCCAGCCGGCAGATCCCCGGCAACGAGATCGCGATTGGCCGGATCCAGAATCGCCTGGCCGGCCGCGACATCACGATGGTGACCGACCGTCAGGCGGAAATCCACGTTTCCGGTCATCCGGGGCGGCCTGAGTTGGAAGCCATGTACGACTGGCTGCGGCCGGAAATCCTGGTGCCGGTCCATGGCGAACTGCGCCACATGCGCGAGCAGGCCCGGGTCGGTCGGGCCAAGGGCATTCCCAAGGCCGTAGTGCAGCAGAATGGCGACCTGATCCGCCTCGCTCCCGGTAAACCCGGCAAGATTTCCGAAGTGCGGGCCGGGCGGCTTGTGCTGGATGGCGATATCCTGGTGCCTGCCGATGGCGAAGCCATTGTCATGCGCCGGCGCCTCGCCGCCAATGGCCTCGTCATCGTCGTGCTCGATGGCAAGGGCCGGGTCCATGTGGAGGGCATCGGCCTGCCGCTGGACGAGGATTACGACGATTTCACCGCCGAGGCGCGCGAGGACGTGGCCGTGGCACTGACCAAGCTCAAGGGTGGGGCGCGGCATGACCGCGAAGCAGTTTCAGAAGCGGCGCGCCTGGCGGCTCGCCGTGCCGCGCAGCGCTGGTCGGGCAAGAAGCCCCAGGTGCGCGTGATCCTCCCGGAGCCATGAGACGATGAAAATTACTTCGATTATCGCGATCTATGCGATGTTTTGGGTGCTGTCGGCCTTCCTCGTGATGCCATTTGGTATCCGCACCCACAAGGAAGCGGGTGAAGCCACCATTGCCGGTCAGGCCGAAAGTGCGCCGGCCAACTTCCAGCCGCGCAAGGTGGCCATGCGCGCAACGATCCTGGCGGCGGTATTGTTCGGGCTCTACTACGCCAATTACGTCAATGGCTGGATCGGCCCGCAGGACCTCGACCTGACCAAGACGATCAGCGACAAGCCCGATCTGCCCAAGAGCTATTGAGCGCAAACGAAAAGGGCGCGGTACCCGGCGGTACCGCGCCCTTGCGCTTTGCAGTCAGATAGATTGATCAGCCGAGGTTCGCGCTGGTCATCGCATAGAGCATCGGCAGCGAAAGCAGCAGGTTGGTGCGGCTTGCCATCAGTGCGCGCGGTGCGAGCTTGGCCTTCTCCTCAGCCGTGGCTTCGACGATGCCCAGGATGCGCTTTTGCGCCGGCCAGATGATGAACCAGACGTTGAAGGCCATGATCAGCGCCAGCCACATGCCCAGGCCGATCAGGTTGACATTGCCTTCGCCCGAGAAGGTCATCGCCTGATGGGCATAACCGCTGACTACGGCGATCACGAGCCCGGTCACCACTGTGAGTAGTGCGGCCCAGCGGAAGAAGAAGAACACCTTGGGTGCGATGTAGCCGGTAACACCCTTCTTCAGTTCGTCCGGTACGGTCGGCATGGTCGGGACCTGTACGAAGTTCAGGTAATAGAGCAGGCCGATCCACAGGATGCCGAAGAAGACGTGCAGCCAGCGGAACACTGAGTTGACATCAAGCGTGGCCGAACCGGCCCAATGCAGCATCACGGCCACTGCCGCGATCAGCCCGACAACCAACACCAGGTGCAGGTTTCCGAAAAACTTAGCCATTTGCTTCCCCCTAGATATGAAGCTTGTGGTTGGCCCACTCTGTCGGTGGGCAGGCCGGCAGTATCGCCCGTTCAGGCGACAAAGTCACACGCTTTTTGGGCGCTTTCCCCTGTCCTTTGGAACAGGTCGGCTCACTCGTGCGGCGGGTTTTCCAGCACTTCGATCTGTTCTTCGGCCGCCAGCCCGTGGCGCATCAGCATCGGGATCTGGCTGAAGGTAAACAGGAAGGTGGCCGGCAGGAAGACCCACAGCTTGGCCGCGATCCAGTCTCCGAACGACAGCCAGTAACGCAGCCCTTCGTTGACCCCGGCCAGGACGAGGAAGAACACCCCCCAGTTGCGCGACAGTTTCATCCAGCCGTCGTCGTTCAGACCTTCGAAGGCGGCTTCGAGCAGGATCTTGAGCAGCGCCTTGCCGCGCCAGACGCCGACCAGCAGGACCACGCCGAACAGCAGGTAGATCGCGGTCGGCTTAACCTGGATCCAGATCGGATCGCGCAGCAAGACGGTCAGCCCGCCAAAACCGACAATGAGCAGCGTCGAGAGCCACAGCATCGGCGAGATCTTGCCGAGCTTCCACTTCGAGACGAGTAGCGCAATCACCGCCGCCACCATGAAGCTGACCGTGCCCTTGATCACCGCCAGGACCTCGGCAACGCTATTCTCGCGGTCAGCGGGCGAGTAGTATTTGTAGATCGCAAAGAACACGATCACCGGGCCGTAATCGACCACCAGGTTGAGCCAGCCCGACTTGGGCTTGGTTGCTTCAGTCATCAGGCTACTCCGGCAATCACGCGTGCGACCAGATCTGGGTCGAACGGGCGCAGGTCATCAAGGCGTTCGCCGACGCCAATCGCGTGGATCGGCAGACCATATTGCTCGGCTGCCGCGACCAGCACGCCGCCGCGGGCCGTGCCGTCCAGCTTGGTCATGATCAGTCCGGTCACCCCGGCGACCTCCTTGAAAATCTCGATCTGCTGGAGCGCGTTCTGGCCATTGGTGGCATCGAGCACCAGCACGACATCGTGCGGCGCCTCCGGATTGAGCCGGCCGAGGACGCGGCGGATCTTGGCCAGCTCGTCCATCAGCTCGCGCTTGTTCTGGAGACGTCCAGCCGTGTCGACGATCAGCGCGTCGATCCCCTGGTCGGTCGCAGACTTGACTGCATCGAACACGATCGAGGCCGGATCACCGCCTTCGGGTCCGGTGATGATTGGCACGCCAACCCGCTCAGCCCAGACCTTCAGTTGACCGATCGCGGCCGCGCGGAAGGTATCCCCCGCCGCCAGCATCACGCCATAGTCCAGTTCCTGGAAATAATGCGCCAGCTTGGCAATGGTCGTGGTCTTGCCCGAGCCGTTGACCCCGATCACCAGGATCACCTGGGGGCGCGGGAAGGCAACGATGTCGATCGGCTTGGCGACCGGGCGGAGAATCTTGGCGATTTCCTCGGCCACGGCTTCCTTGATCGCCTGTTCGTCCGCCCCGCGTTCGAAGCGCTCTTCGGCCAGACGCTCGCGAATGCGCGCAGCGACGCGCGGGCCAAGATCGGAGAGGATCAGTGCATCCTCGATCTCGTCGAGCTGGGCCTCATCAAGACGGGTCTTGCTGACAATGCCGGCAAGGTTTTCACCCAGGCGTTCCGAGGTCTTGCGCAGGCCGCCGAAGACACGGTCGGTCCAGCTTGTGCCCTCGCTCATGCCAGCAGTCCTTCGACAATCCGGATCGGGGTAACGGTCACGATAGTTCCAGCCTTTGTTCCAGGCGCGAGCTGCACCCGCGCGAAGTTCGGCGCATGGCCTGTCCCGTCGCGTTCGGCAAGCACCTCTTGCGGCTTGCCGAGCAGGGTTTGGAGCCAAGCAGCCCGCTCGCTCGCGACAGCTGCGCGCAGCGCGGCAGCGCGGGACTTTATGATCGCAGGCGGCACCGCCGGCATCCGGGCTGCCGGCGTTCCGGCCCGCGCCGAATAGGGGAACACATGGCCGTGGACGATGCCCAGCTCCGCGATGATCGAGAGATTGGCAGCGTGGGCGCGGTCATCCTCGGTCGGAAAACCGGCGATCAGGTCGGCGCCAATGGCGATCTCCGGCCGCTGCTGGCGCAGCGCCTGGACCAGACGGACCGCATCTTCGCGCAGGTGCCGGCGCTTCATCCGCTTCAGGATCAGGTCGTCACCATGCTGGAGCGAGAGGTGGACATGCGGCATCACGCGGGGCTCGCTGGCCAGCAGCGTGAACAGTTGTTGGTCAATCTCGATCCCGTCGAGCGAGGACAGCCGCAGGCGGGGAAGCTCGGGAAACTCGGCAAGGATGGCGGAAACCAATACGCCAAGACTGGGCTGACCGGGCAAATCGTGGCCCCAAGAGGTTAGGTCGACACCCGTCAGCACGACCTCGCCGGCCCCGCTAGCGATGTGCCGCTCCACTTCCCGCAGGGCTTCGGACACAGACAGCGACCGGCTCACCCCGCGTCCCTGCGGGATGACGCAGAACGTGCAGGCGTGATCGCAGCCGTTCTGGACAGCAATGAAGGCGCGGGTGTGTTGTGACCGGACGACCGCCTGCGGCGGGGCAATGTTCCAGGCGCGCGGATCGAGCTTGATGAAATTGGCAACCAGCCCATCGACTTCGGGCATTGCGGCCAGCGCTTGCCGCTCCACTTCGGCGGCGCAGCCAGTGACGATCAGTCGCGCGTCCGGGCGAACGCGCCGGGCGCGGCGGATCGCCTGGCGGGTCTGGCGAACCGCTTCCCCGGTTACCGCGCAGCTGTTGATCACCACCAGGTCCGGCTCACCTGCGAGCATCGCCCGCAGGTCCTCACTTTCCGACAGGTTGAGCCGGCATCCCAGCGAAATTACTTCGGCCGGCATGTCAGGCTCCGAAATCGGCCGGATCGAAGGTGCCGCGGAAGCTCTCGGTCGCCGGGCCGGTCATGGTGATGCGGTTATCCGCCCCCCAACCGATCAGGAGCGGGCCACCCGGCAGCAGGACCGTTACCGTTCCGCGCTCGACCAGTCCGCGGCGCATCGCGGCAATGGCTGTGGCGCAGGCGCCAGTGCCGCAGGCCCGGGTTTCCCCCACACCACGCTCCCAGACGCGCAGGCGCAGTTTTGATGGCGAGACGATGGTTGCGACGTTGACGTTGATCCGCGCGGGGAACAGCGGATCATGCTCAATCAGCGGCCCAAGCCGCTCCAGATCAACGGATTTGGTATCAGGCACAAAGAACACGACGTGCGGGTTGCCCACGTTGATCGCCGACGGATTTTCCAGCTCTTCCCAGCCTACGGGCATGGTGAGCGTATCGAGCGGATAGGCAAGCGGGATCGCTTCCCAGTCAAATCGGGGCTGCCCCATATCGACCGCTACGCCCGCCGCCACCGGGTCCGTCGCCAGCATTCCGCCCAAGGTCTCGATCGACGCGGGCTTGCCCAGCAGCAGCCCGACTGCGCGCGTGGCATTGCCGCAGGCTTCCACTTCGCCGCCATCGGCATTGAAAATCCGCATCCGGACATCGGCCTGTGCGGAAGGTTCGAGCAGGATCAGTTGATCGCAGCCGATGCCGGTCTTGCGATCGGCCAGGGCCGCCGCGAACTGATTGGTCATGGCCGGAATCTCGCTGCTGCGCGCGTCGAGCACGACGAAGTCGTTGCCCAGGCCATGCATCTTGATGAACGGAACGCGCATAGCGCGCGTCTATGCGCTGGGCGGCGGCGCGTCCAGTGTCAGGCGCGGCGGGCTTGCTGTTCGTCGGTCACCTGTGCCGTGGCTGGCGCCTGGGCCGGGGTCTGCTCCCTGCGCTCCAGGGTCAGATGCAGCTGGCGCAAACTGGCCAGGGTGACATCGGCAGGTTGGGGTTGGCCATAGAGATAGCCCTGGGCCTTCAGCCCGTCATAGCCGCCCAGTGCCGCCAGAACCGCCTCGGTTTCGACGCCCTCGGCTGTCACCGGCATGCCCAGACCCTGACCCAGCGCGACGATCGACTTTACGATCGTGCGGTTTTCCTCGCTGTCGGGCAGGCTGGAAATGAAGCTGCGGTCGATCTTGATCCGGTCGAACGGCAGGCTGCGCAGCTGTGCCAGCGAGCTGTAGCCCGTGCCGAAATCGTCCAGGCTGACGCGAATTCCCTGGTTCTTGAGGCTCGTGATCATCGAGCGGACCAGGCCGATATTCTCGTGCAGGCTGCTTTCGGTAATCTCGATCTCCAGCCGGTGCGGCGGGAAATTCGCCTCAACCAGCAGCTTGAGCAGCTTCTGGGCGAACCACGGATCGCGCAGCTGGACCGGCGAGATATTGACCGCCAAGGTCAGGCGCGGATCCCATTCGCGGGCATCGCGCAGTGCCTGGCAGATGACTGATTCGGACAGCTCGACGATCGCGCCGATTTCTTCAGCCACCGGAATGAAGATGTCCGGACCGACTCGGCCGAGCGTGGGCGAAATCCAGCGCGCCAGCATTTCAAACCCGACCAGCTCGCCGGTCGCAAGGTCGATCTGCTTTTCGTAATAGGGCACGAATTCGCCGGCCGCGACACCGCGCCGTATCCCTGCTTCCAGTTCACTGCGAAAGCGCAGCTCGCTCTCCATCGCCGGGGCAAACCAGGCGATCCGGTTGCGGCCCTGGCGCTTGGCATGGAACATGGCGATGTCCGCCTTGTGCAGCAGGGTCTGGACTTCGTCATCGGGCGCCGCGTCGCTGCGCGACAGACCGACCGAGACGGTCGCCTCGATTTCCATCCCGTTCCATTCGACCAGCTGGCTCAGTCGATCCACCATTTCAGCGCAGAGCTGATCAACCTGATCGGGCCGCCGCGGATCGAACGGGATGATGCAGGCGAATTCATCGCCGCCCATGCGCGCCAGCAGCGCGCCTTCGGGCAACAGGTCACGGAGTCGCTCGGCCGCAGCGCGCAGGATCGCATCGCCAGCCTGGTGGCTGTGCAGATCGTTGACGTGCTTGAAGTTGTCGAGATCGAGCAGGGCAAAGGCCAGGGCGCGTCGCTCGGCTTTGGCTGTCGCCAGCAGATTATCTGCCGCAGCATTGACGCTGCGCCGATTGAGGCACCCGGTCAAGGGATCGGTTTCGGCCAGTTCTAGCGCTTCGGCGGCAACCCGTCGGGAGGCAACGACTTCGCGGGCCAGCTCGCGAAAGCGGCGCCAGCCAAGCAGGATCAAGGCGATATTGAGCAGCATCGCGCTGGCCAGGATCTGGTCAGGGCCATCACCTTCGCCGAAAGCTGCGCGCAGGACTTTCGGCAAGACCTGTCCGCCGGTGCCGACGAACATGACCACGGCGGCCACAGCGATGCCATGCGTGACAAAGTCCCGCTTTTTCTCCTGCCGTGCTGGTGGCAACGCCGCCATAAGTCACCTTGCAGCCAAAGTTAGCCGCAATGGTCCCAGATCTTGCTGAAGTTTGGGTTAAAGGCCGGATTGCTACTTTTTCAGGCCAATTTCACGCAGGCGCTGCTGGAGGAATTCATCAGCGGTGATGGGCTCCGGATAACGATCCGGATTCTCGGCCGATACGCACTGCGGCAGCGTCTTGATCGGAAAATCGCTGCGCAGATGCAGGAAGAACGGCATCGAATAGCGGCTGAACTTTGCCCGCTCCGGATTGGGGTTGCGGACGCGGTGAATGGTGGAGGGCAGGAAGTGGTTGGTCAGCCGTTCCAGCATGTCGCCAACGTTAATCACCATCGCGCCTTCTGGTGGTGACGCGTTGATCCATTCCTTGCCCTGGTAAAGCAGCTCCAGCCCGGCTTCCTCGGCGCCGAGCAGCAGGGTGATCAGGTTGATATCGCCATGCGCCCCGGCGCGGATCGCTTCCCCTTCCAGGTTGGGGATCGGCGGATAGTGCAGCAAGCGCATCACCGAGTTGCCATCCTCGATCCCCTGGTCGAACCAGTGCTCATCAAGCCCTAGGTAAAGGGCGATCGCGGAGAGGATCGTGGCGCCGGTCTCATCGAACTGGCGGTAAAGTTCGGTGAAGACTTCCTGGAAGCCCTCGGGCCGCGCCGGCCAGACGTTTGGCGGCATCGATGCATCGGCCAGCGCGCTGCCTTCGGGCAAGTCGCGGCCCACGTGCCAGAATTCCTTGAGGTCGTGGTGCTTGGCATCCTTGGCGATTTCGACCCCGAACGGGGTATAGCCGCGCGCGCCCGCAATCGCCGGGTTGTGGTAGCTGCGCTTCTCTTCCTCGGGTAGCGCGAAGAATTCTTCAGACAGCTTCCACGCCCGGTCGATCAGGCCGCGATCGATCGCGAAATCCTTGACCATGGCAAAGCCGAAAGTGCGGAAGCTTTCCCCGATTGCCTGGGCAAATTCCGCCTTGGGCATGGTCAGCGAGAGAACGGGGAGCGAAGTCAGGGACATGGAGTGGACGCTTTCAAGATTCTAAGGCAATGGGCCGGGCCATAAACCCTTTCGCGAGTTCTGGCATGACCAAAATCAAATCCTACTGGCTGATGAAGTCGGAACCCGATGTCTACAGCTGGGATGACCTCGTGGCCGAAGGCGAGGGCACCTGGGACGGTGTGCGCAACTATACCGCGCGGCTCAACCTGCGGGCGATGGCAGCGGGTGACGAGGTGTTCTTCTATCACTCCAACATCGGACTGGAGATTGTTGGAATTGCGATGATTTCGCAGGAGGGCTTCCAGGATCCGACCGACGAGACCGGGCGCTGGACCTCGGTCAAGGTCAAACCGGTGCGGAAACTCGAGCGGCCGGTGACGCTGAAGGAAATCAAGGCTGCCCCGGCGCTGGCAGAAATGGAGCTGCTGACGAAGTTCCGGCTCTCGGTCAGCAAGGTGACCGAGGCCGAATGGAACCATATCCGCAAGTTGGCGGGTGGCGTCTAGCCCTTCGCCTTAGCCCGCAGTCCTGACACGCTGGCCCCACCGGCGCTGAGCTGCTCGATATCGATTACCAGGTGCAGCAGGCGGAGGCCCTTGCGGTTCTTGGCTTCAGCCAGCGCGGTGTCGAACTCGGCATTGGTCTCGACCCGTTCGGCCCAGCCGCCATAGGCGCGGGCCAGGGTGGCGAAGTCCGGGTTGTGGAGCGTCGTGCCGGACACCCGCTCCGGAAACTCGCGCTCCTGGTGCATCCGGATCGTGCCATAGGCGCCGTTGTCGACCAGCACGACCAGCATATCGCAGCCATATTGCACGGCGGTGGCCAGTTCCTGTCCGTTCATCAGGAAATCGCCATCGCCCGCCAGGGCTATAACGGTCCGTTCCGGGTGGCGCTTTGCGGCGGCAACAGCAGAAGGGACGCCATAGCCCATGGCCCCGGCGGTCGGGGCGAGCTGGGTCGGAAAGCCATTGTAATGCCAGTAGCGGTGCCACCAGCCGGAGAAGTTGCCGGCGCCGTTGCAGATGATCGCATCGTCCGGCAGCGTGTGGCGCATTGCTGCGACAACCTGACCCATGTCGAGCTTGTGGCCGTTGGGCTGGGGCGTCGACCAGTCGAGCCACTGCTGGTGCGCCTCAGGCCCCGCGTCGAAGGGGACGATGTCATCGTCCCAGAGGTCGGCAGCCTCGGCGAATTCTGCCATGTCGGCGCAGATTGCCAGATCGGCGCGATAGACCCGGCCCAGTTCCGCCGGGTCGGGGTGGATGTGAACCAGCGTTTGCCCGGGATGTTCCGGCGTCACCAGCGTGTAGCTGTCGGTCGTCGCTTCACCGAGGCGCGCGCCGACCACCAGCACCAGGTCAGCATGCTTGATCCGCTCGACCAGCTTGGGGTTCGGGCCATAGCCCAGGTTGCCGGCCCAGGCCTTGCTTGAATTGGGCACGGCGTCCTGACGCCGGAAGGCTCCCGCCACCGGCAAGCCGATCCGCTCGGCAAAGCTGGTGAAATGTTCGCGCGCCTTGGCATGCCAGCCGGCCCCGCCAACAATCGCAACCGGGGCGCAGGCATCCTCCAGCATGCGCATCAGCGTGCCCATGGCATCGGGGCAGACGGCCTGGGCGGGGCGGGCTATTGCCGGGCGCGGGGCAAGGCCGGAGACCTCTTCCAGCAGCATGTCTTCGGGCAGGGCGATCACCACGGGGCCGGGGCGGCCAGCCAGAGCGGTGGCCCAGGCGCGGGCGATATACTCGGGAATCCGGCGGGGATCGTCGATCCGCAGCACCAGCTTGGCCAGCGGCGCAAACATCGTGCCGAAATCGACCTCCTGGAAGCCCTCGCGGTCCTTCATCCCGCGATCGACGTCGCCGATGAACAGCAGCATCGGCTGCGAATCCTGGAACGCGACATGGGTGCCGATGCTGGCATTGGTCGCACCGGGGCCGCGAGTGACGAAGCAGACACCCGGCTTGCCGGTCATCGTGCCGTCGGCGCAGGCCATGAAGGCGGCGCCGCCTTCCTGGCGGCAGATCA
This sequence comes from Sphingomonadaceae bacterium, assembly GCA_965284665.1. Taxonomy (GTDB): domain Bacteria; phylum Pseudomonadota; class Alphaproteobacteria; order Sphingomonadales; family Sphingomonadaceae; genus Novosphingobium. The sequence goes on from OZ260108.1 coordinate 1,876,402, forward strand.
CGGTTTCGATCTGCGGCGTGTCATGCAGGGCATCGAGCACGGCGAGGAAACTCTCGCCGGGAACGGTGAAAATCCGGTCGCAGCCTTGTTCGATCAGGCAATCAACAAGCAAGCGGCCGCCGGTAATGCTGGTCTGTTCAGTCATTGCCGCGTCTTAGCGGCGCGCGGCGAAGGCGGCAACGCGGGGCGACCATTTATGACCATCAGGGTTACTGTCCCGCATTGGGATGGTGGAAATTCTGCAAGGTTACCGGGCTGGTTCGATGGTGAACCAAGTCTTAAGCTTATTGGTATGAGACGCGCACTGGTTGTCACCAATGAAACTGCTCGCCATCCCTTCCTGGCGAGCCTGCCCCCGCATATCCGACGTGGGATCGAACCGATCCAGCGGACGGTGCAGAAACACGTCTCGCTGCAGGATGTGAAGGAATTCCTGATGGCCTATTGCGCCTGCTTCGTCGCGGTCAGCGCCTTTCTTATCTGATCGCAGCAGCCTCTTCGGCCGCGACCAGTTTCCGGCCAAGCCAGGCTGAGATCAGGCACATGGCGGCGCCCAGCAGCAGCTGATCGACCATCGGGATGCCGGCCGCGCTCATTGCCAGCGCAATGACCGAACCGAGCACCATTGCCCCCGAATTGACGATGTTGTTGGCTGCAATGGTGCGCGCCGTTTCAGACTTGTCCACAAATGTGGTCAGGAAGGCATAGAGGGGCACGACGAACATCCCGCCAGCCACCGAAATGCCGAGCAGGCTGAGCAGCAGGGGGATCGCCAGCGGTTCGTTGAGGAAGGCGGCAGTATCGAGCAATCCGTCCTGCGGATGGGCGTACCAGCTGTGGCAGACCCACCAGAAGGCGACCACGAACAAGCCCATCACCACCACGGAACTGGGCGAATAGCGCGCGGACACAGTGCCCTTGAGCAAGGCATTGACCGAGATCGAGCCGATCGCGACACCGATCGAGAAGATCACCAGGAACAGGCTGGCCACTTCCTTGCTGGCTGACAGCACGTTCTTGGCCAGCGGCGGGAACTGGATGAACAGCACGGCACCGATCGTCCAGAAGAAGCTGATCGCCATGATCGCCAGGAACACGCGGCGATCCTTCATGGTGTGGCGGATTAGGGCAACCGATGATCGCCAGACATGGAAATCCAAAGGCTCATTGGCCGTCTGCGGCGGAGCAGGCGGGACATAGCGTGACGTCACGTAGCCAATCAGTGCCGTCAAGACGACCCCCACCGCCGCCCACTCGACCGGGATCCAGCCTGCCAGGATCGTGCCGGAAAGGATGGCGATATAGGTCCCGGCCTCGACCAGACCGGTGCCGGCCAGCACTTCGTTCTCATGCAGATGCTGCGGCAGGATCGCGTACTTGATCGGGCCGAAGAAGGTGGAATGGATGCCCATCGCCAGCAGCGCCAACAGCATCAGGCCAACGGTAACGGTCTGGCTCAACAGTCCTTGCCACGCCAGCAGCAGCCCGGCCCCACCGACCAGCATGATTGCAATCTCTGATGCCTTGACGATGCGGATGATCCGGGCCTTGTCGCGCATGTCAGCCAGCTGGCCGGCCAGCGCCGAAAGCAGGAAAAAGGGTGCGATGAACAGGGCCGAGGCAACCGCGCTGAACAGGCCCTCGGCCGCTTCGGAGTTGTAGAGCGTGTAGACGACGAAGAAGACCATCGCATTGCGATAGAGGTTGTCGTTGAACGCATTGAGCAACTGGGTCACGAACAGCGGCAGGAAACGGCGGCTGCGGATCAGGTGGGTCGAAGTGGTCATGCGGCCCTTGCTTTGTTGCCCCGGGTCAAGGCTCTAGCGATAGAAACGCTGCGGACAAGCCTGCTTGCGCCTCTTTTGCACCGGGTCGAACCCGGCTAGGCTTTTCCGGCAATGTGGACACTGCCCAATATCCTCACCTTGTCGCGGATCGTGGCCCTGCCGCTGCTCGCCTTTCTGCTGTGGTGGCCTGACTGGCGCTTGGGCTATGGCCTAGCCTTCGTCCTCTATGTGCTGATGGGCATTACCGACTATTTCGATGGATACCTGGCCCGGACCAGCGGTGCCGTTTCGCGTCTGGGCGTGTTCCTCGATCCGATCGCAGACAAGATCATGGTTGCCACCGTGATCCTGACGCTGACCGCGCAGGGGATCCTGCGCGGCCCGTATGTCGGTGACATGCATGTCATTGCCGGCCTGGTCATCCTGGTGCGCGAGATTGCCGTATCTGGCCTCCGCGAGTTCCTTGGCGGGTTGCAAGTATCGATGCCGGTCAGCCGGCTGGCCAAGTGGAAGACCACCTTCCAGCTCGTCTGCCTTGGTGCGTTGATCCTGGGGGTGGCGTGGCCGGAGTGGACGGTGGACGTCTTGGGCCTCATTATCAACTTCCCGCACACGGTTGGCCTCACCACGCTCTGGGCGGCTGCAGTGCTGACCGTGATTACAGGCTGGGATTACCTGCGGGTCGGCCTGAAGCACATGGATTGAGCTAGCCCGCGCGCAGTTCCTCTGCCAGCAGCCGGAATTCCTCGCCGCGCGGGCTGTTCTTGCGCCAGACCAGCGCGATCTCGCGGTTGGCGGATTCGCTGATCAAGGGCCGCGCGACCACCTGGGTGCCGTTGAGGATCCCGGCATCGAGTGCCATCTCGGGCAGCATGGTCAGCCCCAGGCCATTGTCGACCATCTGCACCAGCGTGTGCAGCGAGGTGCCGATCATGGTTGCGCTGGCGCGTAGTTCAGGGCGGTTGCAGGCCGCCAGGGCGTGTTCCTTCAGGCAATGCCCGTCTTCCAGCAGCAGCAGGCGATTCTCGTCGATCAGGTCAGCCGAGATTTCGGCGGGCGGATCGCGCGGATCGTCCTTGGGGAAGGCGACATAGAGCGCGTCGAGTTCGATCGTCTCCTTCTCGACCTCGCCGGTCGGGAAGGGCAGGGCCAGCAACACGCAATCGCTGCGGCCGTGGTGGAGGCTTTCGATCGCCGCCTGGCTGGTTTCCTCGCGCAGGTAGAGCTTCAGCTGCGGACGCTCGCGGCGCAGGCGGGGGAGCATGCGGGGGAGTAGGAATGGCGCAATTGTAGGGATTACGCTCATCCGGACCTCGCCCGACAGGGGCTGCCCGGCGCTTTGGACCATGTCCGAAAGCTCTTCGGCCTCACGCAGCAGGCGATGCGCCTTGGCGACTACCGCATTGCCCAGCGGCGTAAAGCGGACCGCGCGCTTGGTGCGCTCAACCAGCACGACGTCGAGCAGTGTTTCGAGATCGCGCAAGCCTGCCGATAGAGTGGACTGCGAAACGAAACAGGCATCGGCAGCGCGCCCGAAATGGCCGTGTTCGTGCAATGCGACGAGATACTGGAGCTGCTTGAGTGTGGGGAGGTAGGTGGTCATGGCATCCTACTCCGCCGCGGCAACCTTCGTCTCGCTGCTGTCGCCAATCTTGTCGATGTGGGCCATCTTCAGGCGGCCCTTGACCACGGCGAAGGCCAGGCGACCCTCGACCAGTTCCAGTGCATCACGCCCGAACTGCTCATAGCGCCAGCCTTCGAGCAGCGGTAGCTCACGCACACCGGCGGCCAACAGTTCAAGGTCTTCGCTGCGCGCCAACAGCCGAGCGGCCACGTCGATCTCACGGCTGCGGATCTTGAGGAGGAGCTTCAGCAGGTCGGCAACCAGCGCGCCTTCCTTGCCCAAGGGAGCACCGCGCGGCGTACGCGGCGGAAGTTCATCGTCGCCAAGTGGCTTGGCGGCCTCGAGGGTGGCCATCATGCGCCTGCCGATTTCGTTATCCTTCCATCCTGCGGACAGCCCGCGCACCTTGGCCAGATCGGCCTGGGTCTTGGGCGGGTGGCTGGCGATGTCGGCCAGGGTCTCGTCACGCGCAATCCGGCCGCGCGGGATATTCTTGTCCTGCGCTTCATATTCGCGCCAGGCCGCCAATGCCTTGAGCCGGCCAAGCATGGCCGGATTGCGGCCGGCGGCCTTGATCCGCTGCCAGGCGATCGAGGGGTCGTTGCGGTAGTTGGCGGGGTCGGCCAGCTTTTCCATCTCGATATCGAGCCAGGCCCCGCGCCCGGTCTTGATCAGGCGGCCGAGGATCTTGGGGAATATCTTGGCGAGGTGAGTGACGTCGCCGATGGCATATTCGATTTGGCGCTCGGTCAGTGGGCGGCGCGACCAGTCGGTAAAGCGGGCGCCCTTGTCGATCTGCAGGCCGATCCAGCTTTCGACCAGGTTGGAATAGCCGATCTGTTCGCTCTGGCTGATCGCCATCATCGCAATCTGCGTATCGAAGATCGGATGCGGAGTCTTGCCGGTCAGATTGTAGATGATTTCAACGTCCTGACCGCCGGCATGGAACACCTTCAGCACGTCTTCGTTGTCGACCAGCAGGTCGAGCAGAGGGGACATATCGAGCCCCTTGGCCAGCGGATCGATGGCCGCGGCTTCCTCGGTATCGGCGATCTGGATCAGGCAGAGTTCGGGCCAGTAGGTGTTCTCGCGCATGAATTCGGTGTCGACGCACACGAATTCCGCCTTGGCGAGCCGTTCGCACAGCGCAGCCAGTTCCGCGCTATCGGTGATCAGGGGGTGTATTTTCATGCTTCTTTTCTGTAGTTGGGCCCGTGCGAGCCCCCGGCTTGACAAATGTGCGGCCATCGCCTGTTAGCCGCGCCTTCGCCCCTGCATCATTGCAGGCCGATTGGAAAGAGTTTCGATGCATCTTTATCGTTCGCACACCTGCGGCGCGCTGCGCGCCAGCGATGTAGGCCAGACCATCCGCCTGTCGGGCTGGGTCCACCGCAAGCGCGACCACGGCGGCGTGCTGTTTGTCGACCTGCGCGATCATTACGGCATGACCCAGATCGTTGCTGACGTTGATAGCCCGGCGCTGGCGATCCTCGAAGGCCTGCGGGTTGAATCGGTCGTAACGATCGATGGCGAGGTCAAGGCCCGCAGCGCTGCGACCGTCAACGCCAATCTGCCGACCGGCGAGATCGAGGTTTACGCACGCTCGGCCACTGTGCTGAGCCGGGCGGACGAACTGCCGCTGCCGGTGGCGGGCGAACAGGAATATCCCGAGGACGTCCGCCTGCGCTATCGCTTCCTCGACCTGCGCCGCGAGACGCTGCACACCAACATCATGACGCGCACCGCGGTGATCCGCGAGACGCGCCGGGCGATGGAAGACATCGGCTTTACCGAGTTCTCGACCCCTATCCTGACCGCAAGCAGCCCCGAAGGCGCGCGCGACTTCCTCGTGCCGAGCCGCATTCATCAGGGCAAGTTCTTCGCGCTGCCGCAGGCGCCGCAGCAGTACAAGCAGCTGCTGATGGTTGCCGGGTTCGATCGCTATTTCCAGATCGCCCCCTGCTTCCGCGACGAAGACCCGCGGGCTGACCGCCTGCCGGGCGAATTCTATCAGCTCGACCTGGAAATGAGCTTCGTCACGCAGGAAGAAGTCTGGGAAACGATGGAACCGGTCATGGCCGGGATCTTCGAGAAGTTTGCGAACGGCAAGGCGGTGACCCCGGCCGGCCAGTTCCCGCGCATCCCCTATGCCAAGGCGATGCTGGATTATGGCACTGACAAACCGGACCTGCGCAACCCGCTGATCATCCGCGACGTGACAAGCGAGTTCACCGCGTCGGGCTTCGGCCTGTTCGAGAAGATCGTCGGCAGCGGCGGCGTTGTGCGCCTGATCCCGGCGCCGGAAACGGCTGGCCTCAGCCGCAAGTTCTTTGACGACATGAACGAGTGGGCGCGCCACGAAGGCCATGCCGGCTTGGGCTATGCCACCCGCAAGGACGGCGTCTTCGGCGGCCCGATCGCCAAGAACCACGGCGAAGAGAAGATGGCGGCACTGTGGGACAGCCTCGGCCTCGGCCCCAACGACGGCGCCTTCTTTGCCGCCGGCAAGGAAGAGCAGGCGGCCAAGCTGGCCGGTGCCGCCCGCACCCGGGTGGGCGAACAGCTGGAACTGACCGACAAGGATTCGTTCCGCTTCTGCTGGATCATCGATTTCCCGTTCTACGAATGGGACGAGGACGAGAAGAAGCTCGACTTCGCGCACAACCCGTTCTCGATGCCGCAGGGCGGGCTGGAAGCACTGCAGACGCAGGATCCGCTGACGATCAAGGCCTATCAGTACGACATGGTCTGCAACGGCTACGAGCTTGCTTCGGGCTCGATCCGCAACCAGCACCCGGACCTGATGGTCAAGGCCTTCGAGCTGACCGGGCTGACCCAGGCCGATGTCGAAGCGCGCTTTGGCGGCATGTACCGTGCGTTCCAGTATGGCGCGCCGCCGCATGGCGGGATGGCCGCCGGGGTGGACCGCATGGTGATGTTGCTCTGCGGCGTGCAGAACCTGCGCGAGATCACGCTCTTCCCGATGAACCAGCGCGCCGAAGACCTGCTGATGGGCGCGCCTTCGCCGGCTGAGCCCAAGCAGCTGCGCGAACTGGGCTTGCGGATCGTCGAGCAGCCGAAGGGCTGATTCGCCACTGGACATAGCCGTTCGCCGGTGCGGGGAATGTCGTTCGTAGAAGCGGCATTGCCTTCGCGCGCGTCGGAACGACATCGTTGGATTGGATGGGTTTTTTGCAGCCGTGATCAGGCGGGGGTTCGCTATGCCTGGTCCTGGCCTGTCGTCGCGCAAGGAAAGGTCGCATCGTGAAGCATATCCTGAATGGCCGTCCCTCAATTTTGCCGCTGGTTGTCGCAGGTCTGGCGGCCGTCGGACTGGTGCCGCTGGCTGCGACAGCGACTGCTCAGACCCCTGCCGCACAAGCTCAGTCCGCAGCCGGCGTGCCGGGTTGGTCGATCACCAGCGATGCCCTTCAGGCCGACCCGGACGTGGTGTTCGGCTCACTGCCCAATGGCATGCGTTACGCCATCCAGCGGCATGAAACGCCCAAGGGCGATGTGGCTGTGCGGTTCTCGATCAAGGGCGGTGCAAAGGACGAAAGCGATAGCCAGCGCGGCGCGGCGCACTTTGTCGAACACATGGCTTTCAACGGATCGAGGAACATCCCCGAAGGCCAGCTGATCCCGAAGCTTGAGCGCCTCGGCCTTTCGTTTGGAGCGGATACCAACGCGACGACCTCGCTCGAGTTCACCAACTACAAGCTCGACCTGCCCAACTCGAAGGCCGAGGTGGTCGATGCCGCGCTACTGATGATGCGCGAGATCGGTGATCGGCTGACCATTGCCCCGGCAGCGGTGGATCGGGAACGCGGCATCCTGCTGTCCGAAGCCAGTGTGCGCAATGATCCCAACCGCCGCCGGATCGCCAATGTGCTGGAAGCCGAATTGCCCGGCAATCGTCTGGCCGCGGCCGTCACGGCTGATCCGAAGCAGATTCGCCGGATTTCAACGAAGGATCTGCGCGCTTTCTACCACGCCTTCTACCGTCCGGACCGCGCCACCCTGGTGATTGTCGGCAATGTCGATCCGGCTGAACTGCAGAAAAAGATCACAGCGACCTTTGGAGACTGGAAGCCGATCGGCCCGGCCGGAACCGAATATCGCGGCCCGGTTACGCCCAGCGACAAGCCGGCAACTGCCAGCTTCATTGATCCGGCGATCCCGGAAATCATCATGTTCGACAAGGCCCGGCCTTATGCCACACCGGCCAACACCGTGGCGGAAGAGCGCCAGAAATTGCTGGAGACGATCGCGGGTAATACCCTGGCCAACCGCTTCCAGCCCATCGCGCTCAAGCCGGACAGCCCCGTGCTGGGCGCGCAGTTCCTGCGGCAGGATCTGGCGCGCAATGCCACGACCTATGGCCTCTATGTGATTGCCCGTGACGGCAAGTGGCGCGAAGGCCTGGCCATCGGCGAACAGGAATTGCGCCGGGCGCAGCAATTTGGCTTCACCGCCAGCGAAGTGGACGAGATGAAGGCCAATGTCCTTTCTGCGCTGACCAACGCGGTTGCCCAGAAGAAGGGACGGCGGCCGGCGCAGATTGCCGAAAGCCTGGTTACCCAGTCGCTTGAAAACGAAGTGCCGACCGCGCCGGAGTTTGATCTGGCCTTCTACAAGGCCGTTGAAGCTTCGATCACGGCCGAAACCGTTACAGCAGCGTTCCGGCAGGCCTGGCAGGGCAAGCCTTCGCTGGTGCACGTTTCGGCCAAGGCCCCGATTGCCAATTCGGCATCCGAGATTGCTGCCCTGCTCGACAAGAGCGCGCAGGTGGCAGTGACCGCTCCCGTCGAAGCCGCGACCAAGGCTTTTGCCTATGACAGCTTCGGCACCCCCGGCAAGGTCGTGGCCGATAGCCGCATCGATGATCTGGGGATCCGCACGGTCCGCTTTGCCAATGGCCTCCAGGTTAACCTGAAGAAGACGGCTTGGGAGCCGGGCAACGTCGCCTTCTCGATGGAAGTGGGCAAGGGTGCCTCGGCCTTCCCGGCGAACCAGCCGGGGCTCGACGTGATGACCGGCGCGCTCCTGGCGCAGGACGGTTTCAAGGCCCACGATGCGACCGAACTGCGCCGGATACTGGCCGGGCGCCAGATTTCGCTTGGCCTTACCGCCGGGCAGGATGCGCTGACGGCCAGCGGCGCCGTGCCTGCCAAGGATCTGGACCTGCAACTCAAGCTGCTCGCCGCCCGCCTCAGCGCGACCGGCTTCCGGCCTGAGACGGGGGGGCAGTGGGCGCCCTTTGCCCAAACCATCGGCAAGGCGCTGACCGCTCAGCCGCTGCAAGTCTGGCAGACCGCCTTCAACAATGTGCTGTCCGGCGGCGATGGGCGGCTTGGCGTACCTTCGCCAACGGCCCTCTCCGACCGGAAGTTTGAAGACCTGCAGGCCGCGATTGGCGCGCAGCTCGCCCAAGGGCCGGTATCGCTCTCGCTGGTGGGCGATATCGATGAGGATGCTGCAATCAAGGCGGTTGCCAGCACGCTCGGCGCGCTGCCGGCACGCAGCCCGCGCCAGCGGACCGGCTTTGCCGAGCCGGGCTTGGCCTTCAAGGCCACCGGCACGACCACGCTGACGCACAGCGGCCAGGCCGACCAGGGCGTGCTGTCGGTCAGCTGGCCGACCACGGACGACCGCGACCTCAAGGATTCGCTGACGCGCGGCTTGCTGGCGCAGGCGATGAGCCTGGCTGCACTCGATCTGGTCCGCGAGAAGCTGGGGGCAACCTATACCCCCCAGGGCCTGTCCTATGACCAGTCCACCTACGCCGGGTTCGGCCACATCACGCTGGTTGCTGCAGCTGCTCCGGCGCAGATGGGGGTTATCGAGGCAGCGTTCCGCAAGATCGCTGGCGATATGCGGGCCGGGCCGGTGAGCGAGGACTTGCTCAAGCGCGCTCGCGAGCCCTTGCTCGCGGCCATGGCCCGTTCGAACACGCAGAATGCTGGTTGGACGGCGGTCGCCAATACGGCGCAGAGCTGGCCCGAACGGCTTGACCGCCGCCGTATGCGCGAAGCCGTGCTGCAGTCCATTACACCGGCTGATATCCAGGCTGCAGCCAAGCGTTACCTGGTGGAAAGCAAGTCGGCGGCAATCCGCGTCGTCCCGGCCCAGGCAGCGAAATAGTGGGAAGTCAGACCTGTGGAGAGCACTGATCGGCGATCCACAGGTCGCACCCTCTTGCCAGCCGCTTCACCGTTCTCTAGGGCGGGGCTCAACACTGTTTCATTTGCCGTTCACGAAGGGGTAAATCCATGAGCGACACCGCCGACCGGGTTAAGAAGATTGTCGTCGAGCACCTCGGCGTCGAAGCCGAAAAGGTGACTGAGGACGCGAGCTTCATCGACGATCTGGGCGCTGACAGCCTCGACATTGTCGAGCTGGTTATGGCGTTTGAAGAAGAATTCGGCGTCGAGATCCCCGATGATGCGGCTGAGAAGATCAGCACCGTCTCGGACGCGATCAAGTACATCGACGAGAACAAGGGCTGATCCAGCCCGCTTTCCGCACTGACCCCAAGCCTGTCTGGGGGTTGAACTGCGGAAACCGAGACACGAAATTTGACAGGCCCAGTCCCGCAGAGGGTCTGGGCCTGTCGCATATCCGGAGAAGTGCATGCGCCGCGTAGTGGTTACGGGACTGGGCCTGGTGACGCCTCTTGGGGGCGATGTCGAAACGACCTGGGCAAACCTGCTGGCGAGCAAGTCCGGCGCAGGGCCGATCACGCGGTTCGATGCCAGTGACCAGAAGTGCCAGATTGCCTGCGAAGTGAAGCCGGCCGATCATCCCTGGGGTTTCGATCCGAACAGGCGGGTCGATCACAAGATCCAGCGTCAGGTCGATCCCTTCATCATCTACGGCCTCGATGCCGCTGGACAGGCGCTGGAAGACGCCGGCCTGACCGAAATGGACGAAGATCTGAAAATGCGCACCGGCTGCTCGATCGGCGCGGGGATCGGCGGCCTGCCGGGTATCGAATCCGAATCGATTGTGCTGCATGAAAAGGGCCCGTCGCGCGTCAGCCCGCACTTCGTCCATGGCCGGATCATCAACCTGATCTCGGGTCAAGTCTCGATCAAGTATGGCCTGATGGGGCCGAACCACGCGGTCGTCACCGCCTGCTCGACCGGCGCACACTCGATTGGCGACGCAGCCCGGATGATCAAGGACGGGGATGCCGACATCATGCTGGCGGGGGGGGCGGAAGGTACCGTCAACCCTCTGGGAATCGCTGGTTTCGCCCAAGCCCGTGCGCTCAATTGCAGCTTCAATGACCGGCCCGAAGCGGCCAGCCGCCCTTATGACAAGGATCGCGATGGCTTCGTTATGGGTGAGGGCGCCGGAATCGTCGTGCTTGAGGAGTACGAGCACGCCAAGGCCCGCGGCGCCAAGATCTATGCCGAAGTGGTCGGCTATGGCCTCTCGGGCGATGCCTATCACGTCACCGCGCCGCACCCGGAAGGCAAGGGTGCGGAATTGTCGATGCGGATGGCCATGCGCAAGGCCGGGATGGGGCCGGGCGACATCGACTATGTCAATGCCCACGGCACCTCGACCATGGCCGACACGATCGAACTGGCCGCAGTGAAGCGCGTGCTGGGCGATGACCTGTCAGGCGCCTCGATGAGCAGCACCAAGTCCGCGATCGGGCACCTGCTCGGCGGGGCCGGCGCGGTTGAGACGATCTTCTGCATCCTGGCGATCCGCGATCAGGTCGTGCCGCCGACGCTGAACCTCGACAATCCAGATGAAGGGACCGAAGGCGTTGACCTGGTGCCCAAGGTCGCGCGTAAGCGGGCTGTCCGTGCCGCGCTTAACAACAGCTTCGGCTTCGGCGGGACTAACGCCTCGGTGATCGTCAAGGCGCTGGAAGACTGATGCTCGGACGGCGGGGGTGCTGGCCGCTGCTTGCAGCGGCCTTGCTGGCGCTCGCCGCGCTGGGCTGGCTGGTCGCGGGCTGGTTCACTGCCGGACCGCTCAAGCAGGAAACGTCCTTTGTCGTGCCCGATGGGGCCAGCCTGTCCTCGGTCGCCACCAAGCTGGAGGCGGAGGGCGCGATCAGCAGTGCCGAAGCCTTCCGCATCCGCGCCCGCATCTTTGGGGCCGGTGCACCGATCAAGGCCGGGGAGTTCATGTTCCCCAAGGGAGCGAGCCCCTCGCGGATTCTTTCGATCATTCAGGGGGATGAAGTGCTGCGGCGCTTCGTGACCATCCCTGAAGGCATGCCTTCGATCATGGTCTACGAACGGCTGATGGCAAACAGCCAGCTAACCGGATCGATCGAAGTGCCAGCCGAAGGATCGATCCTGCCCGATACCTATGAGATCGAACGCGGGGAGAGCCGCCAGGCTGTCGTGCTGCGGATGCAGGCGGCGATGCAGCGCACCCTGGCCGAGCTGTGGGCCAAGCGGAGCCCCAACACTGCGGTAGCAACGCCGGAGGCGGCGCTGTCACTCGCGGCAATCGTCGAGAAGGAAACCGGCAAGCCGAGCGAGCGCCGGACTGTGGCCGGGCTTTACTCCAACCGGCTGCGCCAGGGGATCATGCTCCAGGCCGATCCGACGATCATCTACCCGATCACCAAGGGCAAGCCGCTGGGTCGCAGGATCCGCCAGAGCGAGATCCAGGCAGTCAACGATTACAACACGTATTCCATGGTCGGGCTGCCGAAGGGACCGATCACCAACCCGGGCCGCGCCTCGATCGAGGCAGTGCTGAACCCGGCGCAGACCGATGTGCTCTATATGGTGGCGGATGGCACTGGCGGGCACCTGTTTGCCAGGACGCTGCCTGAGCACAATGCTAATGTCGAACGCTGGTTCGCAATCCGCAAGGCGCGCGGGGACTTCTGACGAAGCCCCCGTCGTTCCTGCTCAGGGTTCGACAATATTGAAAGCCCCCGGAATCGGCTCAATTGCATTGAGCCATGCTTCGGCCGCCGCGCGATCACCTTCGACTTTCACGCCCATCATCTCGAGCTGAGCCAGCGGCATCTTAAGGAACAGCAGGCCGAGAAGGGCCCGGCGCGGCCCAGTGATGGTGGCAGCAGGCTGGGCCACGGGCTTCATCCGACCAATCATCGTCGTGCGGGTGACTTCGATTCCGGCCATTTCCTGCCGTTCTGGCATGACCAGATTGATCCCCAACGTCTTCCCACCGAGCTTGGCCGGATCGAACCGGGTCGAAACCGAATCGAGCAGTTCCTGCGTCGCAACGGCGGCGATCATGTCCGCATTCTGGGAAGAGGTCGGCCGCACCAGCACACCCTGCCGCAGCTCCTTGGCTCCCATCAGGAACTGGTTGCGCCAGATCGCGCTTTCAGCCTGATAGCCCTGTTGCTCCAGGCTGTCGGCCAGTAGCAGCCGGGCAGGCTTGTTGGTTGGATCGGCAAAGACGATCTGGCTGAGCAGGTCGGAAGACCAGCGATAGTCACCCGCATCGAAGGCCTTGCGCGCAGCAGCCAGCGCCTTTTTGGCTCCGCCGATGGCAGCCACAGTCCGCTTGGCGCGTTCGACCGGGGGGTGGGCGTTGAGATTGGCGGGATTGCTGTCGTACCAGCCAAGATAGAACTGATAGACCGCCTTGGAATTGTGATTGTAGGTGCCGTAATAGCCGTGATTGAACCAGTCCTTGGCGATTTCGGGCGGCTGTTTCAGCGCCTCGGCGATCTCGACCATGGTCTCACCCTTGTTCATCAGGCGCACGGTCTGATCATGGAGATAACGGTAGTTATCCCGGTTAGAGGCGAGGGCGCTGGTCACCTCGCCAGTCCCGAAACGGGGCCAGCAGTGGCTTGAAATCAGGCTGTCGCTGCGGCTGCCCCAGGTCTGGAGGGCCTCATCGATATAATTTGCCCAGAGCCGCGCATCGCGCACCTTGGCGCCGCGCGGCGTCAGGATGTTGTGGAGCGAACAGGTAGTCATCTCCGCTGACAGGAAGGTCCGCGTCGGCGCGATATAGACGTTGAGTTCGGACGGAGCCTCGCTGCCGGAGACGATCTGGAACTCGAGCGAGACGCCATCGACAACCCGGCTTTCACCGGTCTTGTTGATGGTATCGGTCGGCGCGATCAGCGTGATCTCCGCGCCGGAGACGGCCGAACCGATCCCGCTGCCGATCTGACCCTGCACGCCGGGCTGCAAGGCCGTGCCGAACTGGTAATTGACCCGGCGGCCCATCGCCGCGCCGGCCATGATGTTTTCCGAGACAGTCTCGGCCATGAAATGGGCCGGGGCGATGATGGCCACCTTGCCTGCCTTCACGTCGGCCTCGTCCACCACGCCGCGCACGCCGCCGAAATGGTCGCCGTGGCTGTGGCTGTAGATCACCGCCGTCACAGGCCGCTTGCCAAGCTTTTCGTTGACCAGATCGAGCGCGGCCTTCGCCGTCTCACGCCCGGTCAGCGGATCGATCAGGATCCAGCCGGTCGAGCCGCTCACCACGGTCATGTTCGAGATGTCGAAGCCGCGCACCTGCCACACGCCTTCGGCCACCTGATAGAGGCCATGCTGGCGCAGGATGCCGATATGGCGCCACAGCGAGGGATTGACCGTATCGGGCGCTGCGCCGGCCACCCATTCATAGGCTGCAAGGTTCCAGACCGGGCGACCGTCCGCCGCCTTGATCAGCGGGTCGGTGCGGGTCCCCACAAAGCCCTGCCGGGCAAAGGTGACGTCGCGTTCGTCGTCCTTCGGCAGGGCAGCCGCTGCCGCGCGCTGGGCGGCCAGGGTGGCGGCAGTCGCCGGCTTGGGCGCATCCGGAGCAGGCGCCTGGGCCAGCAAGAGCGGGGCAAAGGCGAGCAAGGCAGTACCGGCCAGCCGGCGATGGCGCAAAGCAGTCATGTAAGATCCTCCCAAACACAGCCTGAAAGCCGCTGTCGATTCGGGCAAGCGGGATTGCTGATCGACCGCAACGATCACTCAGAACGGAAACGCCTGTTGGCGGGGCGGAGCGGGCAGAGTTAATTAGAACGCATCTCTCGGATACCGGAGCGGCTTGGCGGCGCTTCGGTCAGGGCGGCAGACACAACCACCCCCTCCCAGTCTGCCGCCCCCAAGGGTAAGGTGCCCAAATGGCCTTTGAACCCTTTATCGTTACGGCAGAGCTGCCAGCGGATCTGTTCGCCTGGGCCAATGGCTTGCGCCGGACTCATTTCCCGCCGGAACGCAATCATTTGGCGGCTCACGTGACGCTGTTCCACGCGCTTGCGCCATCGCTGCGTGAGGAGTTGCCGGCAGTTCTGGCGCGGATGGCTGCCGAGTATGCGCCGCCATCGGCCGAGCTGAACGGCCTGATGAACCTGGGGAAGGGGACTGCCCTGGCTCTGACCAGTCCGGCCATGCTTTCGATCCGCAGCGAGATCGCTGACCCGTTCCATGGCATGCTGACCGCGCAGGACCAGCACAAGCCGCGCTTGCACATCACGATCCAGAACAAGGTCACGCCAGAGGCCGCCCGCGCCCTCCAGGCCGAGCTTGGCCCGGCGGTGCAGCCGCGCAGATTTGCCTTCACCGGCCTTGGCTTGCACCGCTATTGCAACCCGCATTGGGAGGCAGTCGGTGTCTGGCCATTCCGGGGCAAAGTCAGTGGTTGACCGCAGTCGCACCGCACCCTATGTGGCGCGCCTGCCGGGGCGCCTTGCGGTGCCGAAAGCCTGTTCGGGGCGGAGTAGCTCAGCCGGTTAGAGCAGCGGAATCATAATCCGCGTGTCGGGGGTTCGAGTCCCTCCTCCGCTACCAATCATTTCCCAGATCTATTGAAGCTTCGACAGCGCCGCCTTTGTGATCGGGTGCAGCGTCGACTCATCTGCCATCAGGATTGCCGCCTTCATTCGCGGGTCCCAGAAGTCGCGAATATGCTGGGCTGTGGCGGCAATCGCAGCTTCCTCACCTTGGGCGGCGAAGTTGCGGGCGATCTGGTTGGCCATGTAAATCAGGCGCGCGCTATCCACGGCTACTCCGCCGGCTCGGCGGCGATGCGACGGCTCTTTTTCGACCAGCTCGCATAGCTTTCCTGCCATTCGGTCGGACCGTTGCTGGGCGTCACCTGGACTGCCGTGACCTTGTACTCGGGGCAATTGGTCGCCCAGTCGGAGAACTCCGTGGTCACGACATTGGCCTGGGTCGCTGGGTGGTGGAAGGTCGTGTAGACCACCCCTGGCGCCACGCGCTCGGTCACTTCGGCCCGCAGGGTCGTTTCGCCGGTCCGGCTCGCCAGGCGCACCCAGTCTCCGCTCTTGACGCCTCGGTTCTCGGCATCGGTCGGATGGATTTCCAGCTGGTCTTCATCGTGCCAGACGGTATTGGCGGTCCGCCGGGTCTGCGCGCCGACGTTGTACTGGCTGAGAATCCGCCCGGTGGTGAGCAGCAGCGGGAAGCGCGGGCCGGTGCGTTCGTCGGTGGGGACATAGTCGGTGACCACGAACCTGCCCTTGCCGCGCACGAAGCCATCAACGTGCATGATCGGGCTGCCATCGGGGGCCTTGTCGTTGACCGGCCACTGCAGCGAGCCGTCGCGATCGAGCCGTTCAAACGAAACCCCGGTGAAGGTGGGGGTGAGCCGGGCGATCTCGTCCAAGATTTCGCTCGGGTGCCGGTAGGTCCAGTCCAGCCCCATCGCGCGGGCGAGTTCCTGGGTTACTTCCCAGTCCTCCAGGCCATTGGCCGGCTCCATCACCTTGCGGACCAGCTGGATCCGGCGCTCGGCATTGGTGAAGGTGCCGTTCTTTTCGAGGAAGGTCGAACCCGGCAGGAAAACGTGGGCGTAGTTTGCGGTTTCGTTGAGGAACAGGTCGTGGACGATTACCAGGTCCATTGCCTTGAGCCCCGCCGCGACATGGTGGGTGTTGGGGTCGGACTGGAGGATGTCCTCGCCCTGGATGTAGATCGCGCGGAACGAACCATCGAGCGCGGCGTCGAGCATGTTTGGGATGCGCAGGCCAGGTTCGGGATCGAGCACCGCACCCCAATCCTTCTCGAACAGCTCGCGGGTCGCGGCATCGGAGATATGGCGATACCCCGAAAGCTCGTGCGGAAACGAGCCCATGTCGCAGGCGCCCTGGACGTTGTTCTGGCCGCGCAGCGGGTTCACGCCCACGCCGCGGCGACCGATATTGCCGGTCACCATGGCGAGGTTGGCGATCGCCATGACGGTCGAGGAGCCTTGCGAATGCTCGGTCACGCCGAGGCCGTAGTAGATCGCCCCGTTGCCGCCGGTGGCATAGAGCCGGGCAGCGGCGCGCAGCTCGGCGGCGGGGACGCGGGTGACCGCCTCGAGCACTTCGGGGCTGTGCTTCTCGTCCGAGACGAACCGCGCCCAGTCCTGATATTCGTCCCAATCGCAGCGTTCGCGGACGAAGGCGTCGTTGGCGAGGCCCTCGGTTACGATCACGTGCGCCATCGCGGTCAGCACCGCGACATTGGTGCCCGGCTGGAGCGGGAGGTGATGCGCGGCGGCGATATGCGGCGAGCGGACAAGGTCGATCCGGCGCGGGTCGATCACGATCAGCTTCGCGCCCTGCCGCAGGCGGCGCTTCATCCGGCTGGCGAAGACCGGGTGCGCGTCAGTCGGGTTGGCGCCGATCACCAGGATCACGTCCGAATCCATCACCGAGTCAAAGTCCTGCGTGCCGGCCGAGGTCCCGAAGGTGGTCTTCAGACCGTAGCCGGTCGGCGAGTGGCAGACCCGCGCGCAGGTATCGACATTGTTCGATCCGAACCCGGCACGGATCAGCTTCTGGACGAGGAAGGTCTCCTCATTGGTGCAACGACTAGAGGTAATCCCGCCGAGCGCCCGCGCGCCGTACTCCACCTTGATCACGTTAAGCCGCGCGGCGGTGTGGGCGAAAGCTTCTTCCCAGCTCACCACCCGCCACGGCTCTTCGATCGAATCCCGGATCATCGGCTCGGTGATGCGGTCCTGATGGTTGGCATAGCCCCAGGCGAACCGGCCCTTGACGCAGGAGTGGCCACGGTTGGCCTTGCCCTCCTTCCACGGCACCATCCGGACCAACTGCTCCCCGCGCATTTCGGCGCGGAAGGTGCAGCCGACGCCGCAATAGGCGCAGGTCGTGATCACCGCGCGCTCGGGCTTGCCCACTTCCTTGACCGCCTTTTCCTGCAAGGTCGCGGTCGGGCAGGCCTGGACGCAGGCGCCGCACGAAACGCATTCGCTCGAAAGGAAATCGTCGCCGGCCTGTCCAGCGCTGACCTTGGATTCGAACCCGCGGCCCGAGATAGTCAGGGCGAGTGTGCCCTGAACCTCGTCGCAGGCGCGCACGCAGCGCGAGCAGGCGATGCACTTCGAGGGGTCGAAATCGAAATAGGGGTTGGAGACGTCCGGCATCAGGCCGAGGTGGTTCTCGCCCGAATAGCCATAGCGAACATCGCGCAGGCCGACTTCGGCGGCAGTATCCTGCAGTTCGCAATCGTTGTTGGCGCTGCAGGTCAGGCAATCGAGCGGGTGGTCGGAGATATAGAGCTCCATCACCCCCTTGCGCAGCTTCTGCAGCCGCGGGGTCTGGGTGTGGACCACCATCCCTGGCTCGACCGGGGTGGTGCAGCTTGCAGGTGTACCGCGCCGCCCATCGATCTCGACCAGGCACATCCGGCACGAGCCGAAGGCCTTGACGCTGTCGGTTGCGCAGAGGCTGGGGATCGAACCGCCGCATTCCGCCGCGGCGCGCATTACGCTGGTCCCGGCGGGAACGGTCACGCCGCGTCCATCGATAGTCAGCGAAACCGTGCTGTCCGACTGGACCGCCGGCGTGCCGAAATCGGACTGCCGCTCATAGCCCATGGTGCGTCTCCACCGCCCGCAGATCGTCGGGCGTGTTGATGTTGGCCGGGGCGGCAGTCAGATCCACGGGCCGGGCGCCAATCGCTTCGGCCAGGGCGCGCATCGAGTGTTTGCCGGTGCCGTGCAGGATCGCTTCGATCGCCGCAACACTGCTGGCTGGCCACAGACCGATCACTGGCTGTGCCGCCAGATAGGCCGGTGCCGGGTCAAGCAGGGATGGCAGGTCGTCTGGCAAGTGCGGAGCATCGACGCCGCAAGTCAGCACCGCCGCATATCCCTCGTCCGCCGCAAGGTGCAGGGCGGCGGCAAGGCCGCCCAGCGGACCCATTCCGGGGCGAGGCCAGTCAGGCAGGGTCGGGGCAGGGGCCTCGGCGCGGCCAACCACCACGACATGTTCGCACCAGCCCGATAGCGTATCGACTGCGCGCGAGAGCAGGGTGCGTCCGTGCAGTTCGGCCAGCGCCTTGTCGCTGCCGAAGCGGCTCGATTGACCGCCAGCCAGAACGCAGCCCAGGATCATGTGAAGTCCTCCGGCCAATGCTTCAGCGCCGAGCGCACCGGATAAGGCGTGAACCCGCCCAGCGCGCAGAGCGATCCGTACTGCATAGTTTCGCACAGGTCTTCGAGCAGGGCCAGATCCTCCTCGCGGCTGCGGGGTGCCTTGCGAGCATTATGCATCTGAGGCAGCGCCTCGACCGCATCCGGGGCCCGCTGAGCCGAGCGAATGCGATCAATCAGCTCAACTCCGCGGGTCGAGCCGATCCGGCAGGGCGTGCACTTGCCGCAGCTTTCGGCCGCACAAAACTGAAAGGCAAAGCGGGCGAGGGCGCCCATGTCGGCCGTATCATCGAACACCACCACGCCGCCGTGACCAATCAGGGCATCGGCGCCAGTATAGGCCTCGTAATCGAAGGGCAGATCAAACTGGCTCGGGTGGAAATAGGCACCGAGTGGTCCGCCGACCTGGACCGCCTTGACCGGTCGTCCCGATGCCGTGCCGCCACCGATCTCGTGGATCAGTTCATTCAACGTGACCCCGAAGGCCGTTTCAAACAGGCCGCCGCGCTTGATATTGCCCGCCAGCTGGATCGGCATGGTTCCTTTGGAACGATCGATGCCGAGACTGTCATAGAGGCTTGCTCCGCCCTCAGCCAGGATGTGCGGAATGGCAGCCAGCGTCAGCACATTGTTCACGACCGTGGGGCAGCCGAATAGGCCCTCGATCGCGGGAAGCGGGGGCTTGGCGCGGACCTCGCCGCGTTTGCCCTCGATCGAGTTGAGCAGCGAGGTTTCCTCACCGCAGACATAGGCCCCCGCGCCAACGCGGACCTCGATCCGGAAAGGGGCAATCAGCGGCTCGGCCAGCGCGATTGCCGCGCGCAGCTTGGCGATCGCATGAGGATATTCGCTGCGGACATAGATGTAGCTATGTCCAGCCCCCACCGCATGGGCAGCTATCGCCATGCCTTCGATCAGCTGGAAGGGATCGCCTTCCATCAGCATCCGGTCGGCAAAGGTGCCGCTGTCGCCCTCATCGGCATTGCAGACAACGTACTTGCGATCGCCAGTGGCCTTGCGGACCGTCTCCCACTTTATGCCAGCCGGGAACCCTGCTCCGCCGCGCCCGCGCAGGCCCGAACGGGTGACCTCCGCGACAACGTCTGCCGGTGCCATAGCCTGGGCGCGGGCTAGTCCAGTCCAGCCTCCCGTTGCGGCATAGTCGGCGATGTTGAGAGGCCGGGTCTTGCCAGCGCGGGCAAATGTCAGGCGTTGCTGGCGGGTGATGAAGGGGTGGTCAGCGATTGCGCCGATGGCTTTGTCGAACGAGCCGGCCAGGATGGCTGATACGTCCGCCGGGGTCACAGGCCCGAAGCCCGTTCCATCGATTTCGACCAGCGGTTCCAGCCAGTGCATTCCCCAGCTCGACACCCGCTCAACCTGGCAGCGGGCCGCTTCGAATGCTTGTGCGACGGCATCTGCCCCGCAGGCCAGGGCCAGGGCGTCGTCGCTGATCCGCACGATGGTCATGCCGATTGCACCAGCTTGACCAGCGCCGCTTCATCAAGCCGGGCATGAAGGCTGTCACCAATCCGCGCGGCCGGTCCGACGCTGCACAGACCGAGGCAATAGACTGTCTTGAGCCGCACCCGCTCGCCGGCTGCGGTTTCAGCGGCGGCAACCAGCGCTTCAACCTCGCGCGCCTGGCAGGCTTCGGCCCGGCATAGTTCGACGCAGGGGCGGGGATCGGGTTCGGCCGTGAAGTCGTGGTAGAAGCTGACCACGCCGTGGACTTCGGCCCGGCTGAGGTTCAGCTCGTGCGCGATTACCCGTTCGGCTTCCACATCCACGCAGCCGAACTCGGTCTGGATATCATGTAGAATTGGCAGGAGCGGACCTTCGCGTGCCGCATGGGCCGCGCAGATTTCGGTGATGCGCTGCTCCTGCGTCACGCCTTCAGACGCGCGGCGTGCCAGCCGATATGCTCGGCCATGAAGGTCGAGATGAAGTAGTAGGAATGGTCATAGCCCGGCTGCATGCGGATCGTGGCCGGAATGCCGGCCTTGCGGCAGGCCATGACCAGCAACCCGGTCTTGAGCTGCTCATGCAGGAAATTGTCGGCATCGCCCTGATCGACCAGCAGGTCGGGCAGGCGGGCCCCGTCCTCGATCAGCGCGCAGGCGTCATACTCGCGCCAGGTAGCCTTGTCGGGACCCAGGTAACCCCCCAGCGCCTTCTCCCCCCAGGGGCAATTGAGCGGACTGACAATCGGGGAAAAGGCACTGACCGAGCGGAAGCGATCAGGATTGCGCAGGGCGATGGTCAGGGCACCATGGCCACCCATCGAATGGCCGGTGATGCCTTGGCGCGCCGTGTCGACCGGGAAGTGTTCCGCAATCAGGGCGGGCAGTTCCTGCTCGATGTAGGTGCGCATGCGGAAATTGGCTGACCACGGTGCCTGCATTGCATCGACATAGAAGCCGGCACCCTTGCCGAAATCATAAGCCTCGTCATCCGGCAGATCACCGCCGCGCGGGCTGGTGTCGGGCGCGATGAAGATGATCCCATGCTGGGCACAGGCAGCCCGGAACTCACCCTTCTCGGTGACGTTGGCGTGGGTACAGGTCAGGCCGGACAGATACCACAGCACAGGCAGCCTGGTCCCCGGCGCGTGATCCGGCACGAAGACCGAAAAGGTCATCGTTGTGCCTGTTGCACTGCTCTGGTGCGTGTAAACGCCCTGGGTGCCGCCATGGCTGCGATTGGTGGAGACAGTTTCCATCACTGGACCCGGTGAAATCCGCACAGCTTGTTGCCTGATGGATCGCGCAGGTAAGCGAGATACAGCACACGTCCGTCTGGCGGATGGCGCTCGCCCGGCGGGTCTTCGATCGCGGTACCGCCATGGGCCAGACCGGCTGCATGCCAGGCATCAACCTCTGCGGGGGATGCGGCGATGAAGCCCAGCGTATGGCCGTTGCCGCCGTGCGTGGGCTTGCCATTGATGGGGCTGGTAATCAGCAGCCGCCCGCCGGCATGGTTGTAGATCAGCCGCCCACGGACATCGATCTCGCCCGGTGGTACGCCCAGGGCGCCCAGAGAGGCGTCATAGAACTGCTTGGCCACTGCGATATCGTTGGCACCAATGGTGACATGGCTGAACATCAAAACACCACGACCGAGCGGATCGACTTGCCCGCGTGCATCAGGTCAAAGGCGGTGTTGATCTCTTCCAGCCCCATGACGTGGGTGATCATCGGGTCGATCTCGATCTTGCCAGTCATGTACATGTCGACGATTTTCGGGACGTCGGTGCGGCCCTTGGCCCCGCCAAATGCCGTACCGCGCCAGTTGCGCCCGGTGACCAGCTGGAACGGGCGCGTGGCGATTTCCTTGCCGGCTTCGGCCACGCCGATGATGATGCTGGTGCCCCAGCCGCGATGGCAGGCTTCAAGGGCAGTGCGCATCACCTCGGTGTTGCCCGTAGCGTCGAAGGTATAGTCGGCCCCGCCATCAGTCATGGCGACGATCTTCGCCACGGTATCCTCACGGCTCATCCCCTTGGTGTTGAGGAATTCGGTCATGCCGAAACGGCGGCCCCATTCCTCGCGGTCAGGGTTGATGTCGACGCCGATGATCTTGTTGGCACCGGCCAGCCGCGCGCCCTGGATCACGTTGAGGCCGATCCCGCCCAGGCCGAAGACCACGACATTGTCACCGACCTGGACCTTGGCCGTGTTGACCACCGCGCCGACCCCGGTGGTCACACCGCAGCCGATGTAGCACGAGGACTGGAACGGCGCGTCTTCGCGGATCTTGGCAACGGCAATCTCGGGCAAGACCGTGAAGTTCGAAAACGTGCTGCAGCCCATGTAGTGATAGATCGTCTGCCCCTTGTAGGAGAACCGGCTGGTCCCGTCGGGCATCAGGCCCTGGCCCTGCGTGGCGCGGATCGCGGTGCAGAGGTTGGTCTTGCCCGAAAGGCACGACTTACACTGGCGGCATTCCGGCGTGTAGAGCGGGATCACGTGATCGCCCGCCTTGACCGAGGTTACACCCGGGCCGACCTCGCGCACGATCCCGGCGCCTTCATGGCCAAGGATCGAGGGGAAGATGCCCTCGCTGTCCAAGCCATCAAGCGTGTAGGCATCAGTATGGCACACGCCGGTCGCCATGATCTCGACCAACACTTCACCAGCCTTGGGGCCCTCCAGGTCCAGCTCGACAATCTCGAGCGGTTGCTTCGCGGCAAAGGCAACGGCGGCGCGGGTCTTCATGGGTATTCCCCTCCTGGAAAAGTTCTGCCCTGCCTTCACAGGCCGAGTCGGTTGATTTGCTTGTGGCGCGCTGACGACGGCTTGTGAAGCCGGTGCGACTTAGCCTTCCCAGGCGGCGATGGTCGTCCGGTGAAGCTCGCGGCGATAGCCCTCATAGCCTCCCGTGGCCTTATGCAGGACCGAGCGGTTGTCCCACATGACCAGCATGCCGGGTTCCCACTTCTGGGAATAGGTGAACCGTTCCTGCCCCTGCCACTGCGCCAGTTCCATCAGCAACGGCATCGCCTCTGCCTGATCCATCCCATCGATCCCAATGATGTAGCCAAGCGTTGAATAGAAACCGCGTCGGCCCGTCTCAGGGTGAGTTGGGACCAGGGGATGGGTCTGGGTGGCAAAGGCGGCTTCGGATGGGCGGATATCCATCGAACGTCCCTTGTCGCGCAAGCCATAGGTCCCGTCGGGGGCATAGGGCATCCGCGCCGAATGGATCGCGATCAGGTCGCCAATCTCGGCCTTGCGGGCATCGGGCAGGGCTTCCCAGGCCATATGCTGGTTGGCGAACAGCGTGTCGCCGCCAACCGGCGGAATATCGACCGCATTGAGGCAGGTGCCTGAAGGCGGGCGGGCCTGGAAAGACCAGTCGGCGTGCCAGTTTTCTGCAAACAGCGGCGATTGCTCATCCGCTTCGCGCCGAACGGCCGCAATGTGCTTCCGACCGGCAATTGGTGCAAAGAAGGGATCCTCGCCAAATCCGCCAAAATACAGCGTGAACCGCTCGAGCTCGTCGTCATTCAGGAACTGGTCCGGGAAGGCCAGGACGTGATGTTCAAGCCAGGCCGCCCGGATTGCTGAGACTGCTGCGCTATCGAGCGGCGCCTTCAGGTCGACCCCGGTGATGCGTGCCCCGCACGCGCCGCCAGAGGGTTCGACCCGCACGCCCATCAGTGCACCGTGTCCCCATCGACCGGCGCAGCCTCGCCACCGTCTTCACCATCGCTGCCATCGTCCGCCAGGCGGACCGCCGAGACGACATGTTCCTGGTCGGCCACGTTGAACAGGCGGACGCCGGCGGAGCCGCGACCGATCACCCGCAGGCTTTCGAGCGGCAGGCGGATCAGCTTGGCCTGGTCAGTCACCAGCATCAGCTGGTCAGCCTGGCTGGCCGGGAAGCTCGCCACCACCGGGCCATTGCGGCCGATGTTGTCGATATTGGTGATCCCCTGGCCGCCGCGGCCGGTGCGGCGATACTCGTAGGCGGAGCTGAGCTTGCCATAGCCGTTCGCGCAAACTGTCAGGATGAACTGCTCGCGCGATTGCATTTCGGCATACCGCTCTGGCGAAAGCGATGGTTCACCGTCCTTCTCACCCTTCCAGGGGGCGAACTTGACGTATTCTTCGCGCTCTTCGCTGGTCGTGCCGACGCGGTGGAGGATCGAGAGGCTGATCACCTCGTCATCACCCTTCAGCAGCATGCCACGCACACCGGTCGAGGTGCGACTGGTAAACTCGCGCACTTCATCGCCGGCAAAGCGGATCGCCTTGCCCTGGCGACTGGCGAGCAGCACGTCGTCGCTGGCTTCGAGCAGGGCCACGCCGATCAGGCGATCGTCGGAGCCTTCCTCGAACCGCATGGCGAACTTGCCGTTCGACGGAATGTTGGCAAACGCGTCCATCGCGTTGCGACGCACATTGCCCTTGGCTGTCGCAAAGACGACCGAAAGGTTGCCCCATTCGGCCTCGTCCTCGGGCAGCGGCAGCACGGTCTGAATCGTCTCGTCCTTGTCTAGCGCTGGCAGCAGGTTGACGATCGGACGTCCCTTGGTCGCCGGCCCGCCTTCGGGCAGGCGCCAGACCTTGAGGCGATAGACCTTCCCGGCGGTCGAGAAGAACAGCACCGGGTTATGAGTGCTGGTCACGAACATGTTGGTGACGACGTCCTCGTCCTTTGTCGCCATGCCGGCGCGACCCTTGCCGCCGCGGTTCTGGGCGCGGAAGGTCGAGAGCGGGGTGCGCTTGATGTAGCCGTCCATCGTGACGGTCACGACCATCTCGTCGCGCTCGATCAGGTCCTCGTCCTCGATTCCGTCGGCAGCGGCGGTGATTTCCGAGACGCGCGGCGTGGCATAGGCATCGCGAATCTGGACCAGCTCGTCCTTGAGTACGCCATAGAGCTTGGCGCGGTCAGCCAGGATCGAGAGGTATTCCTCGATCGCGATCGACAGCTCTCTGAGCTCGTCACCGATCTCGTCACGGCCCAGCGCAGTCAGGCGGTGCAGGCGCAGATCAAGGATTGCTCTCACCTGGACTTCGGACAGACGGTAAGTGCCGCCTTCCTGCTCGGCGCTCGGTTCGATCGCCTCGACCAGTCTGATGTAGGGGGCGATCTCGCCAATCGGCCATTCGCGGGTCAGCAGGGCTTCGCGCGCCGCTGCCGGATTGGGCGAGCCACGAATGATCCGCACCACTTCATCCAGGTTCGTGACGGCCACGACCAGGCCAAGCAGGATGTGGGCCCGATCGCGCGCCTTGTTCAGTTCGAACTTGGTGCGGCGGGTGATCACTTCCTCACGGAAGGTGATGAAGCTGGCGATGATGTCGCGCAGCATCAGCACTTCGGGTCGGCCGCCGCGGATTGCCAGCATATTGGCCGGGAACGAGCTTTGTGCCGGCGTGTTGCGCCACAGCTGGTTCAGCACGACCTCCGGCGTCGCATCGCGCTTGAGGTCGATCACCACGCGTACGCCAAGACGGCTCGATTCGTCGCGAATGTCGGAAATGCCTTCGATCCGCTTGTCCTTGGCGGCTTCGGCAATCTTCTCGACCAGACCGTTCTTGCCGACCTGATAGGGGATCGAGGTAAGCACGATCGAGCGCCGGTCATTCCGGCCTTCCTCGATCTCGTGTCGCGCGCGCATGATGATCGAGCCGCGGCCTTCGGTGTAGGCCTTGCGGGCCCCGGCCGTACCCAGGATCAGCGGGGCAGTGGGGAAATCGGGCCCGGGGATAAATTCGATCAGTTCTTCCGAGGTGATCGCCGGGTTCTCGATATAGGCCAGGCAGCCATCGATCACCTCGCCAAGGTTATGCGGCGGAATGTTGGTGGCCATGCCCACCGCGATCCCGCCCGCACCGTTGACCAGCAGGTTGGGAAACCGGGCCGGCAAAACAGTCGGCTCCTGGCGCGAACCGTCATAATTGTCCGCGAAATCGACCGTGTCCTTGTCGAGATCATCGAGCAGCGAGTTGGCAACGCGGGCCAGGCGCGCTTCGGTATAGCGCATCGAGGCCGGCGGATCGGGGTCCATCGAGCCGAAGTTGCCCTGGCCGTCGATCAGCGGCAGGCGCATCGACCAGTCCTGGGTCATGCGCGCCAGGGCGTCATAGATCGCGCTATCACCATGCGGGTGATAGTTACCCATCACGTCGCCAACGATCTTGGCGCTCTTGCGGTAAGGCCGGCCGGCGACGAAGCCGCCTTCCTGGCTGGCAAACAGGATGCGGCGGTGCACCGGCTTCAGGCCATCGCGCACGTCCGGCAAGGCGCGGCTGACGATCACGCTCATCGCGTAATCGAGGTAGCTGGCCTTCATCTCATCGACGATGTCGACGCGCTGGAAATCACCCTCCGGACCGATGGGGTCGCTGGGTTCGAATTCAGGAATGTCTGTGTTGTCGCTCACGCGGAATATCGGCCGATTGTTGGCGGGAAAGTCTCGATCAAGCGCCTAGGCCAAGCACGCTGGAAAGGCCACCGCAAGCGCCGCCGGATCGCAATTTTTCCACACCCGCGGCACCTTGGCTGAATGAACGCGCCAAAGTGCATTCAACGCCGGTTCAGTGCCGGGGCCATAGTGCGCAGCGACAGTTGCCAAACTGGCGTTTTGCCGTCAGTAGCAGGCACGAAGGAAGTCTGTCCGGAAACACTTTCGGGCGATCGAGGAGTGAAGTGAACGATGCGTCGCACCCAGTTTCTGACCCGTCCGTCCTATGCGCTTGCCATTGCGCTGGCTTCGCTTGGTGCCGTTGGCGTGATTGCCGCCCCGGCCCAGGCCCAGAAGAAGGATGACAAGAAGGCCGCGGCCGCCACCAAGGCGCCGCAGCCGACCAAGGCATTCATTCCGGCCTATACCGAGCTCAAGACCATGCTCGATGCAGCTGCCAAGCGTCCCGACGTGATCGCGGCCAAGGCCAAGGTGACTGAAACCGAGCGGGCCTATCGTTCCGCACGTGGCCGCACCGCGCAGGAAGCTGCGCGTGGCCAGTACGACGCCTCGGTTGCGGCGCTGGCCGCGCTGCTGGCTCCGGAAAAGGCCAAGGTCCAGGAAGTCTACGGCAAGACGGGCAACGAGGCGGACAAGTTCTTCGCCGGTCAGCTGGGCTTTACCTATGGCGGCCTTGCCGTCGACAAGGCAGCGCAGCGTCTCGGCCTCGTCGCGATGATCGACAGCGGCAACGTGCCAGCGGCTGAAGTTGGCAAATACCACTACTATGCCGCCGGTTTCGCCTTTGACATGAAGGACTATGCTGCGGCCGAAGCTTCGCTGAAGTCCGCAATCGCCGCCGGTAACAATGGCGCTGACGTCAAAGGCCTGCTGGCCGAGGCGCAGAATTCCGCAGGTCGTCCTGCGGACGCGCTGACTACGATCAAGTCGATGGTGGATAGCGCCGTGGCTGCCGGCCAGGCCCCGGCTGCCGACGTGCTCGAGCGCGCCGTGCTGATTTCATATCAGAGCAAGAGCCCCGACGCCGCCGAGTGGGCAATCCGCCGCGTCGAGTTCTATCCCACCCAGCTGGGTTGGGTCGCTGCCGGCCAGATCCTGCGCGAGCGGGGCAACTTCGCGGCAGCTGAGTCGCTGGACATCTCGCGTGCACTCGACAAGGCCGGGGCGCTCAACTCCAATACCCAGTCCGTGCAGCGAGAATACATCGAATATCTGCAGTCGGCAGTCGGCAAGGTCGGCGTGCTCTATCCGGGTGAAGTGATCAAGGTCGCCAATCAGGGCATCAAGGTAACTGCGCTGCAGGCGACCGACCCGTTTGTGCGCGACGCCATTGCCGAAGCCAACCGCCGCCTCGCGGCTGACAAGGCCTCGCTCGCCGGGCTCGAGCGCGATGCCCGGGCCCCTGCAGCAACGGCGAAGACCGTGCTGATCGGTGCCGATACGCTGCTCAGCTACGACATGGATGCCAAGGCGGCCGAATTGTACAAGATCGCCCTGGGCAAGCCGAGCGTTGACGTGGCTGGAACCAACCTTGGTCTCGGCATTGCGCTCGTCAAGCAAGGCCTGATGGCGGAAGCCGAAGCAGTGCTGGCCAAGGTCGATGGGCCGCGCAAGGGCATTGCCCAGCTGTGGACGCTGATCGCCAAGGGCAAGACCATCCCGGCGGTCTGATCGAGCCATTCAGGTAATCAAAGGGTAGGGGCGGCAGGCAACTGTCGCCCCTTTCACTTGGGCTCAGTCGGCTGCGTAGAATTCACCCGTGGCCTCGTCGAGCACGTGCAGTACCCCGTCGCTGATCGCGAAGAATACGCCGCGTAGCTTCAGATTGCCTTCGCGCTCCTTGGCGAGCACCTGGGGGAAGGTGCGCAGGTTGGACAGGCTCACCTTCACGCCGGCCATTTCCATCGCGCGCTCGGCCTCCGGTCCTTCGGTCCCGTGACGCAGCGCGACCATGTGCCGTGCGCCATCGAGCAGGCCGATCCAGTCGGCAACGAAGCCCCCTTCACCGCGCGGTGCGCCTTGTAGTTCGCGCGTCAGCGCTGCCTTGCAGCCACCGCACATGCCGTGGCCCATGACCACGACCTGCTTCACCTGCAGCTTCTGGATCGCGAACTCGAGCGCGGCGGAAACGCCGTGCAGGCCAGGCGCAGTTTCGAACGGCGGCACCAGCGCGGCGACATTGCGGACAACGAAGATTTCACCTGGATCGACGTCGAACACCTGGGCCGGGTCAACGCGGCTGTCCGAACAGGCAATTACCAGCAGCTTGGGGGACTGCCCCTCATGCGCCAATCGGTCATAGCGCTCCTTCTGTTCGCGATAAGCACCGTTACGAAACCGGCGATAGCCCTCAAGCAAGGTGGCAAATTCAGGCACTAGAAGCGTTCCCCCCGGATTACTTCGACATCCCACATGGTCAGCAACAGGCCGTGGCTGGTGAGCATCGGCGCCAGCGTATCAACCAGCACCTCCGCCTTCTCAACCGACGAAATCGTAAGAACGAGCGACTTGTCCGTACCCATCACCCGTTCTTCGCGCCAGCGCCCGTCACGGCCGCTGCCGGAGGTTACGGGCAGCACGGTCCAGCCCGTGATCTGGGCCTTGTCGATTGCGTCGGTCACCCGGCGAACCAGCGGGCTGTCGACCAGGATCTCGATACGCTTGCGAATGACGGTTTCGATCATGGCATTCCTCAGCTCGCACTAAGCCAGCGGGACAATTCACCAAACAGGCTGATCCCGACCAGGATGTTGAAAGGGAAGGTGATCGACAAGGACATGGTCAGGTAGATCCCCGGATCGGCCTGCGGCAAGGCCAGACGCATCGCAGCGGGCACGGCGATGTAGCTGGCGCTGGCGCAGAGCACGCCGAGACCTGCGGCAGTAGCCACATCAAGGCCGATCAGGTTCCCGACCAGGACACCAAGCGTACCGTTGAACAGCGGGAAGGCGATGGCAAGGATCACCAGACGCATGTTCAACGCCCGTGCGTCGATCAGTCGGCGGGCCGCAATCAGACCCATGTCGAGCAGGAACAGGCACAGCACACCCTTGAAGCCGCTGTCGAACAGAGGCTGCACTTCGGCATAGCCCTTCGGCCCGGCGATCACGCCAATCGCAAAGCTGCCAAGCAGCAGGACGACCGAAGCATTGAGGAACACCTCACGCAGCAGCTCACTCTTCGATTGGCCATCGCTTCCTCCGCCCCGGCGGGCCAGCATCAGGCCGGAGAGAATCGCCGGCGTTTCCATGACCGCCAGGACGGCGACCATGAACCCGGCCACGACGAGGCCGCTTGCTCCGAGCAGTTCATTGGCGGTCACGAAGGTCACCACGCTGACCGAGCCATAGTGCGCCGCAACCGCGCCGGCATTGACCTGGTCGAGCCTGGCAAAACTGCGCAACACGGCATAGGCCAGGAACGGTATGGTGAAGCTGAGCACGAGGCCGGCCAGCAACGCCGCGGCAACCTCGGCATTGACGCCCGACTTCGCGACCGCAACCCCACCCTTGAGGCCAATCGCGGCCATCAGGTAAAGTGACATGCCCTTGGCGATGGCTTCCGGAATGGCCAGATCAGACCGCAGCGCTGATGCCAGCAGGCCCAACAGGAAGAACAGGATCACCGGTGAGGCGAAGGGGGCAAAAGCAGACACTTCCATGAGCCAGAGGCGCTAGCGCCATTGGCAAGCGCTGGCAAGGCGACTAGAGGGCACAGCATGAACGACCTGGCGAACCTCCCCAAGCCCGAACGTCAACGCAAACCGGACTGGATCCGGGTCAAGGCGCCGACCAGCAAGGGTTATGGCGAAACTCGCCAGCTGATGCGCGACCTGAACCTCAATACGGTCTGCGAGGAAGCCGCCTGCCCGAACATCGGGGAGTGCTGGACCAAGAAGCACGCGACTGTGATGATCCTGGGCGATGTCTGCACGCGGGCCTGCGCTTTTTGCAACGTCAAGACCGGGATGCCCCGCGCTGTCGACCCGCTTGAGCCGGAACACGTCGCCACGGCCGCGGCCAAGATGGGGCTGGAGCACATCGTCATCACGTCAGTCGATCGCGATGACCTGCCGGACGGCGGTGCAGGGCAGTTCGTCAAGGTGATCGAGGCGCTGCGCCGGACGACGCCAACGACCACCATCGAGATACTGACCCCCGATTTCCGCGGGAAGATGCACGGGGCGGTCGAGGCGATCGTCGCCGCCGGGCCGGATGTCTACAACCACAACCTGGAGACCGTGCCGCGGCTCTATCCGACGATCCGTCCCGGGGCGCGCTATTACGCGTCGCTGCGGCTGCTGGAGGAAGTGAAGCGTCACAATCCGCTGATCTTCACTAAGAGCGGCATCATGCTGGGCCTGGGCGAAGAGCGCCTGGAGGTGCATCAGGTGATGGATGACATGCGCAGCGCCGGGATCGATTTCCTGACCATGGGCCAGTACCTCCAGCCCACGCCGAAGCATGCCAAGGTGATCGATTTTGTCACCCCGCAGGCCTTTGATGCCTATGGTGCGATTGCGCGGGCCAAGGGCTTTCTGCAGGTCGCCTCCAGCCCGCTGACCCGATCCAGCTATCACGCTGGCGACGATTTCAAAGCGATGCGCGCCGCGCGCGAAGCGCAGCTGGCCAAGGCGGCCGCGCGCGGCTGATGCCGGGGATCCAGGAAGTTCGCCGGCTGCCCTATAGCGCCGAGCAGATGTATGACCTGGTGGCCGATGTCGCCCGCTATGGCGAGTTCCTGCCCTGGGTGGTCGCAACACGGGTCCGCTCGAACAGCGAGACCGAGATGATCGCCGATATGCTGGTGGGCTTCAACGCGCTGCGAGAAAAGTTCACTTCCCGCGTGCTCAAGCAGCGCGCCGAACGGATCGAGGTGATCTACGTCGACGGGCCGATGCGCGATCTCGACAATGTCTGGGAGTTTCGGCCGGCCGAAGGCGGCTGCGAGATTGAATTCAAGGTCAGCTTCACCTTTCGCAACGCCATGTTCGAAAAGCTGGCCGGCCAGTATTTTGACCGCGCTTTCCGCAAGATGGTCAGCGCATTCGAAACCCGCGCCGAGGCGCTTTACGGTAGCAACAGTTCCAGCGCGACCAGCGCCGCCTGATGGCGCACCGTCGAGCGGCTTGAGCCGTCAAGTAGCCGCTCTTCGGCCAGCGCCTCTTCCTCATCCTGGCCGCGAATGGCGCGGGCGAAGACCACCGTGCCAACCGGCTTTTGCGGTGATCCGCCACCCGGCCCGGCAATCCCGCTGATCGCCACGGCCACATCGGCCCCGCTGCGTTTGAGCACGCCTTGCGCCATGGCCCAGGCACAGGCGATCGAGACCGCACCGAAGGTATCGATGATGTCAGGATTGACGCCCAGCAGCTCCTGCTTGGCCTCGTTCGAATAGGTCACAAAGCCGCGGTCGAGCACGGCAGATGAGCCGGCGATCTCGGTCAGTGCGGCGGCAACGAGCCCGCCGGTGCAGCTTTCTGCCAGGGCCACGGTGCGGCCGGCGGCAATGTTGCCCTCGATCACGCGTGCGGCCAGTTCGGCGATGTCTTCAGGAAGCAGGTGGTCCATGGTTCAGGCCTTGCAGATGGCGAATTTGCCGACGCGGGCCTGGCCGGAACGGGCGCCAAGACCGGCGGCAAGGCCGATTACTTCGGCCGTGCTTTCGGCCGGCAGCGGGGAAAGCAGCATGACCAGGCGGTCGACGGCAGAGCAACGGTCGGTCGGCAGTTGCTGGCCGACCATCGTGGTGACGGCCCCTTCGACAAAGGGCTTCAGGTTCTCATCCGGCATGGCCTTGAGCAGATTGGCGGCCTGCGGGTCCATCCCGCCACCGATCTTGAAGAACGCCGCCTTGGCCTGCGGCCAGGAGCGGTCGCGGCCGGCGCTGTAACGCTTGGCCAGGTTTTCCGACTGGCTGCGCAGGAAGGCATCGTTCGGCAATACCGCCGCGCAGCGTTGCGCCGCACCGCGGATCACGCCGGGCAAAGCGAAGGTCGAAACCGCGGTGAATTCCTGCGCCGTCAGGCATGGCGGCTCAGCGGCTTGCGCCATTGCCGGGGCAGGCAGAGTTGCAAAGAGCAGTGCGGCGATAGTCCGATTGAGGACAGGCATGTGAGGAAACTCCATCAATCGCGCAGCAGAGTGGCAACCGCCTGCGCGGCGATCCCTTCGGCGCGGCCGGTAAAGCCCAGCCGTTCAGTCGTGGTGGCCTTTACGCTGATTGCATCGATCCCGGTAGCAAGGATTTCGGCCAGCCGTGCCCGCATTGCGTCGCGGTGCGGGCCGATCTTGGGCGCCTCGCAGATGATGGTCAGGTCAACATTGCCAATGCGATAGCCAGCCTCATTTGCCAGCTTCGCTGCGTGGGCCAGGAAGCGGTCTGATGCGGCGCCCTTCCACTGCGGGTCGCTGGGCGGGAAATGGCTGCCGATATCACCCTGGCCGATTGCCCCGAGAATCGCATCGACCAGGGCGTGGATCGCTACATCAGCATCGCTGTGGCCGGCCAGGCCATGGCTGTGCTCGATCTGGACCGCACAGAGCCACAGCTCCTCGCCGGCGGCCAGACGGTGGACATCATAGCCGGTGCCAACCCGAATGGGTGGCAGATCGGCGGCAAAATCGCTGGCGAAAGTCAGCTTGTGCAAGCGTTCGTCTCCTTCAACCAGGGCCACGGCCAGGCGCGCAGCTCGGGCGACCTGGGCATCGTCACCTGCATCGGCTGCGCCGGACCAGGACCGGTGGGCCGCCAGGATCTCGGCAAAGCGGAAGGCCTGGGGTGTCTGGACCCTGCGCAGCACCTCGCGCCGGGCCGGATTGCTCATCAGCTCACCATCAACCTCGGTCAGGCTATCGACCACTGGCAGGACCGGGATGGCTCCAGGCTGAACCGCCAGGGTGGCGATCAACCGGTCGATAACAGGCAAAGGCAGAACCGGCCGCGCGGCGTCGTGGATCAGAACCAGATCCGGTGCGCTCCCGGCTAAGGCTTCCAGGGCCAACCGGACCGACTCTTGCCGGGTGTCGCCGCCGGTGATCAGGCGGATGCCGGGCAGGCCGGCCAGGCATTCGGTGGCAATCGCCTCGGCGCCCTCGGGGATAGCAATCACGATCGGGCTTGCACCGGCAGCCGCGAGCGCCTCGGCCGAGTGCCGCACCACGGGCTTGCCGCGCCAGCGCGCGAACTGCTTGGGCAGCGGCTGCCCCGCGCGCAGCCCTTGCCCGGCCGCGACGATCACGGCGGCTAGGCGGGGTAGGGGTGTGCTGGGCGCGGTCATGGCTCCCGCGCCGGTAAAGACTTGCCGTGTTTCCGGCAATTCCCTATGTGCTGCCCAAATTTTAGGCAGAGCATCATGTCCCTCCCGGTTCCACCTTCGCTCGACCCGATCATGGTCGGCCCCGAACGGATCAATTGCCCGGTCATCCTGGCACCGATGACCGGCGTCACCGACCTGCCCTTCCGGCGGATGGTGCGGCGCTATGGCTCGGGGCTCAATGTCACCGAAATGATCGCCAGCCCGGCTGCGATCCGCGAGACGCGGGTCTCGGTGCAGAAGGCGATGTGGGACAAGATCGAGGAGCCGGTCTCGATGCAGCTGGTCGGTTGCGACCCGATTCAGATGGGCGAGGCGGCCAAACTGGTCGAAGATCGCGGCGCAGCAATCATCGACATCAACATGGGCTGCCCGGTCCGCAAGGTCGTGAATGGCGATGCCGGATCGGCGCTGATGCGCGACGTGCCGCTGGCCGCCAAGCTGATCGAGGCGACGGTCAAGGCCGTGTCAGTGCCCGTGACGGTCAAGATGCGGATGGGCTGGTGTCATGACAGCCTCAACGCCCCGGAACTGGCCAGGATCGCCGAGGACCTCGGTGCGAAGATGGTCACGGTCCACGGCCGTACCCGCAACCAGATGTACAAGGGCGAGGCCGACTGGGCCTTCGTCCACCAGGTCAAGGATGCCGTTTCGATCCCCGTGATCGTCAACGGTGACATCTGCACGATCAACGATGCCGCCCGGGCGCTGGAATTGTCTGGCGCAGACGGCGTGATGATCGGTCGCGGGGCATATGGAAAGCCGTGGATGCTGGGCCAGGTCATGCATTGGCTGCGTCACGGGGTGCAGGTGCCCGATCCTTCGATCGACGAACAATTGGCTGTGATTCTTGAGCATTACGAGGCAATGCTGAGCCACTATGGCACCGACACCGGCGTGAAAATGGCCCGCAAGCACCTGGGTTGGTATACCAAGGGGTTGCATGGTTCGGCCGAATTCCGCAACCGGATCAATTTCGTCGACGATGCGGGTGAAGTGATGCGCAGCCTGCGCGAATTCTACGCGCCGTTCATCTCAAGGCTGGCGGCCTGACCATGACCGATCCGGCGCGTCAGTTGGCCTCGCTGCCACTGGCCGTGATCCTGCTTTCGCCAGGGCAGCGAATTTCCGCCGCCAATCCCGCCGCCGAGCAATTGCTTGGCCAGAGCGCCCGGCGCCTGATCGGTCGTGCGCTGGGCGAGGTGATGCTGTTCGACGAGCCGCGCCTGGCTGATCGCATGGCGGAGGCTGAGGCGCAGATTTCGGCGCGCGCCACACCTGTCCTGATTCCGGGGCAGGGCCAGCGCCGGCTCGATGTGACAGCGGCCCCGGTGATCGACCAGCCTGGCTGGCAAGTGCTGTCGCTGCAGGATGCGGCCGGTGCGGAAGCTCTGCGCGGCGAAGGGAGCGAGGATACGGTGCTACGCGCCCCGGAAATCCTGGCGCATGAGATCAAGAACCCGCTGGCCGGGATTCGCGGCGCGGC
Organism: Sphingomonadaceae bacterium; assembly: GCA_965284665.1. Lineage (GTDB taxonomy): Bacteria > Pseudomonadota > Alphaproteobacteria > Sphingomonadales > Sphingomonadaceae > Novosphingobium. Next base: position 1,911,925 of record OZ260108.1, read on the forward strand.
GCAGCTGCTGGGTCGCAAGCTCAAGGATGGCGACCTGGCGCTGACCGGACTGATCGCGGATGAGGTCGACCGGATTGCCAAGCTGATAGACCAGATGCAGTCGCTCTCGCGCCGCACGCCCCCCGAACTGGCTGCCTGCAACCTACACGAGGCGGTCCGCCGCGCCCGCGCCGTGATCGAGGCGGGGGGCAAATCGCCCGTGGTGATCGAGGAGTTTGACCCCTCACTGCCGCCGGTCCTCGCTAATGCCGATGCCCTGGTCCAGGTGCTCATCAACCTGATCGCCAATGCTGCCGAGGCCTGTGCCGGCGCCGCCGAGCCAAGGATCGTCGTCCGCACCCGCTTCGCCAGCGGCTTGCAACTGCACCGCACCAGTGAAGGCGCCCCGGTGCGTTTGCCAATTGAGCTCAGGGTCAGCGACAATGGCCCAGGGGTCGATCCGGCGATGGCCGATCACCTGTTCGAACCCTTCGTGACCACCAAGAAGAGCGGGCAGGGCCTTGGCCTCGCCCTGGTGCGCCGCATGGTGCGCGACATGAACGGGCGGATCAGCCATGACCGCGAGCAGGCCACCGGCCTGACCCACTTCCGCGTCCACTTGCAGGTTGCGCCCAAACCTGCCGCTGTGGCGAACAGCAAGGCAAAGGAACAAGTGGCATGAGCGTGCTGCTGGTCGAGGACGACATGTCCATTGCCATCGTCATCACTGCCGCACTCGAGGCCGAGGGTTTCGATGTGGTGCGCTGCGATTCGATTGCCGAGCGCGATCGCCTGCTCGGCGAGCAGCGCTTCTCCGCCCTGGTGACCGATGTCATGCTGACCGATGGCGATGGCATTGCCACGATCGACCGGGTGCGGGCCGCCGATCCGAACCTGCCAATCATTATCCTTTCGGCCCAGAACACACTCGATACCGCAGTCCGCGCGACTGACACCGGCGCGTTTGAATACTTCCCCAAGCCCTTTGACATCGACGAGCTGGCCCGGACGGTGCGCCAGGCGGTTGGCAGCAATGCGATCAAGGCCGATGCCGAAGGGGAGGGCACCCCTGCCGGCCTGCCACTGGTTGGGCGCAGTGCGCCGATGCAGGCAGTCTACCGGATGATCACGCGCGTGCTGCGCAACGATCTGACGGTGCTGATTCTCGGCGAAAGCGGCACCGGCAAGGAGCTGGTCGCCGAGGCGATCCACCAGCTCGGCCAACGCCGCGATGGACCCTTCGTGGCGGTCAATACCGCGGCCATCCCCGGCGAACTGATCGAAAGCGAATTGTTCGGCCACGAAAAGGGCGCCTTCACTGGGGCGGTAGCCCGCCATGTCGGCAAGTTCGAGCAGGCCAATGGCGGCACGCTGTTCCTTGATGAGATCGGTGACATGCCGATGCAGGCCCAGACGCGGTTGCTGCGGGCCTTGCAGTCCGGCTCGATCCGGCGGGTTGGCGGGCGCGACGAGATCAAGGTCGATGTCCGGATCATTGCGGCCACCAACCGCGATCTGCAGCCCATGATTGCGGCGGGAACCTTCCGCGAGGACCTCTACTACCGCCTCAATGTCGTGCCGATCACGCTGCCGCCGCTGCGCGAGCGGGCCGATGACATTCCGGCACTGGCACGGCATTTCCTGGTCCTGGCTGCGCAGGAAGGGCTGCCGCGCCGGCAATTGTCAGACGATGCCGCGGCGCTGCTTTCGCGCCAGCCATGGCGCGGGAATGTCCGTGAACTGCGCAACTTCATTTACCGGCTCGCACTGCTTTCCCGCGAGGACGTGATCGATGGCGGCGCGCTTGCGCCAATGCTGGCAGAGATGCCGCGCGCCGAGGCGGCAGCGGGGCAAGGGCTCGATCCTGCAGTGCGCAGCTGGCTGGCCCAGCACAATCCGGCTGCGGGCAGTGTCTATGATGCCGCGCTAGCCGCTTTTGAGCGTCCCCTGTTCGAGGCGGTGCTGCGCGAGACGCACGGCAATCAGCTGCGCGCTGCGCAGGTGCTGGGTATCAATCGCAATACGCTGCGCAAACGGCTGAGCGAACTGGGCATCACCCCGGGTGAACTAGTACGCTAGGTCACTCTTGCTTTTTAGCAACAGGGGTGTTGTAACTGCGCAACGATGACGCCCGGCGCCCCTTCTTCGCGCAATAGCGGCTGGCCCCGCTGGTGGCGTCGCTTCCAGGTGGCGGCGCGGCGGGCCAATTTCTTTGCCGTAATGGAAGTCTCGGCCGTGCTGGCCTTCCTGATCATGACCGGGATCACCTGGTATGTGATCAGCGCCCAGGCAAAGACCGACCAGCTGCTGCCAACCGACCTCACGGCAACCCTGCTGGTGGGCACGCTGATCCCGGCCTTGGGTATCCTGGTCCTGCTTGGGCGGCGCCTGGCACTGCAACGCGCCCGCGAAGTGGCTGGCGGCTCCGGCCAGCTCCATGTCCGCCTGGTCTTCCTGTTCTCGCTGATTTCGGCCATTCCAACGCTGCTGGTGGCGATCTTCGCTTCGTTCCTGTTCCAGTCGGCGGTTGAATTCTGGTTCTCCGACAAGTCGCGCGGCTTGCTGGAAAACTCGAACAAGCTGGCGCTCGGCTTTTACGAGCAGACCGAGAACGACATGAAATATTCGTCGCTGGCCATGGCGGCGGATCTGCGTGATTTCCTCAGTCAGCAAAGCCCGGTCAGTCCGGAGTTCATCAGCTATTACCAGTTCCAGATCACCAACCGGAACATCAACGAATCGACCATCCTGCAAAAGCTGCCGGATGGCTCGCTGAGCCGCGCAGCATTTGCGCGCGGGGAGAACCCGCTGGGTGAGCAGGTATCGCTGGGGGTGGTGCGGCAGCTCGATCAGGGCGCCGACATCGTCGTGGATACCAAGCCTGACAAGATTGAAGCATTGGCCCCGATTGACCGTCGGACCGGGATTTACCTCTACACGGCCCGAAAATCCGACCTGCTCAGCCTGTCGCAGGGGCAGCGCGCGCAAAGCATCGTGCGCGATTATGCCGAGCTGACCAAGCGCACGCGGGTGCTGCAATTGCAGTCGATCATCGCGCTGTTCGTAGCCTCATTGGCGCTGGTGGGGCTGTCGGTCTGGTTCGCGCTGCGCTTTGCCGACCGCCAGGTGAAGCCGCTCTACGATCTTGTTGCCGCGGCCCGCGAGGTTGGCGCCGGCAACTTCTCGATGCGGGTTGAAGGGCGGACCGGGGCGGATGAAATCGGCCTGCTCAACCGCGCCTTCAATCGCATGACCCAGCAGCTTGAACGGCAGACCCAGGCGCTGGTCGGTGCCAACCAGCAGCTCGACGAGCGCCGCGCCTTTATCGAGGCCGTGCTGGATTCGGTCACAGCCGGGGTAGTCTCAACCACGGCCAAGGGCGAAGTGCGCCTGATCAATGGCGCTGCAATGAAGCTGCTGCTCCCGCCGGGTGCGGATTCACCAGTTGGTCAACCGCTAGCGGAATTGGTGCCGCCGATTGCCGAACTGGTCGAGAGCGGAAAGCACAGCGGGATCGTGCAGTTCGCCAAAGGCTCCGAGCTGCTGACCCTGGCGGTCAAGGCCAGCGTCAGCCAGGCGGGCTCGGTTGTGACCTTCGAGGATATCACCCGGCAACTGCTCGATCAGCGCCAGGCCGCCTGGTCCGATGTTGCCCGCCGGATCGCGCACGAGATCAAGAACCCGCTGACCCCGATCCAGCTGGCCACCGAGCGCCTCAAGCGGCGTTACCGCAAGCTGGTTACTGCCGATGTCGACCTGTTCGATGAGCTGACCAGCACGATCATTCGCCAGGTCGGGGACCTGCGCAAGATGGTCGATGAGTTCTCCTCGTTCGCGCGGCTGCCCAAGCCGGTGTTCCGCGGTGAAGACCCGGTCGATCTCGCCCGGCAGGCGCTGTTCCTTCAGGAAGTGGCACGGCCAGAGATCAACTTCACATTCTCGGCGGAGAAGGGGATCGGGATCATCGCCTGCGACCGGCACCAATTCGGCCAGGCCATGACCAATGTGCTGAAGAATGCGACCGAAGCGGTCGAGGCCCGGCAGAAAACCACCGATGCCGACTATCGCGGCCGGATCAGCCTGGCGCTGACGCTCGAGGATGAAGACCTAATCGCGACCGTTACCGACAACGGCATCGGCCTGCCGCAGGATCGGGAACGGATCATCGAACCTTACGTTACTACCCGGGAGAAGGGCACCGGGCTTGGCCTCGCGATCGTCAAGAAGATCGTCGAGGAGCATGGCGGGGATATGACATTCGGCCCGGCGGACGGGCAGGGGACTGTGGTGACCATGCGGTTCGCGCGCGATCCGCTGGGCAGTGGGCGCGCGAGTGAAGCAGCAGAATAAGAAGCGGGAACAGGACAGGTAATGGCACTCGATATTCTGATCGTCGACGACGAGCGCGACATCCGCGACCTGGTGGCGGGTGTGCTGAGCGACGAGGGCTATGAATGCCGCACGGCTGGCGACAGCATCACCGCACTCGAGATGATCGACCAGCGCCGGCCCAGCCTGGTCCTGCTTGACGTCTGGCTCCACGGCAGCCCGATGGACGGACTGGAAGTGCTCGACGCGATCAAGGCGCGCGAGCCGGAGCTGCCGGTGATCATCTTCTCCGGCCACGGCAATATCGACACGGCGGTGTCGGCCATTGGCCGCGGGGCGATGGACTTCATCGAAAAGCCGTTCGAGGCTGAACGCCTGCTGCTGCTGGTTGCCCGCGCGACCGAGACCGAGCGTCTGCGCCGAGAAAATGCGCGGCTGCGCGAAGGGTTTGTCACGGCGGACGAATTCACCGGCAATTCGAGCGCGATCAATCAGGTCCGCGCCACGCTAAAGCGGGTCGCCAATACCGGCAGCCGGCTGCTGATTTCGGGTCCGGCGGGGGCCGGCAAGGAAGTGGCCGCACGATTGCTGCATTCGTGGAGCCCGCGAACCGACCATGCCTTCGTCACGGTCAATTCCGCCCGCATCACCCCGGAGCGGTTCGAGCAGGAGCTGTTTGGCGAGGAATCGGGCGGCAAGCTGGTCCGGGCCGGGCTGCTCGAGCTGGCTGATGGCGGCACGCTCTATCTCGACGAGGTGGCCGACATGCCGCTCTCGACCCAGGCCCGGATCCTGCGCGTGCTGACCGAGCAGAGCTTTGTCCGCGTCGGCGGCAACCGCCAGATCCGCGTCGATGTCCGAGTGGTATCCTCGACGGCTCGCGATCTCGAGACTGAAATCGCCGAACGTCGCTTCCGCGAAGACCTGTTCTATCGGCTGAACGTCGTCCCGGTCGGGATCCCGTCACTGGCGGAGCGGCGCGACGATATTCCCGCGCTGGTCGATCATTTCTTCGCCCGTTTTGCGGCCGATCAAGGTGTTTCGCCACCCGAAGTGACGAGCGAAGCGATGGCAGCCCTGCAAAGCTATGAGTGGCCCGGCAACGTGCGCCAGCTGCGCAACCTGGTCGAGCGCACGATCATTCTGACCCCGCGCGAAAAGCTGGAGCGGATCGAAGCAGATATGCTGCCCGGCGAACTGCTGGGCGGCCGCATCAATGGCGATAGCAGCATTTCCGCGCTGATGGGCGTGCCGCTGCGCGAGGCGCGCGAGAATTTCGAGCGCGAGTACCTGCGGGTGCAGATTCGCCGCTTTTCGGGGAACATTTCGCGGACTGCGGCCTTTATCGGGATGGAACGCTCGGCGCTGCATCGCAAGCTCAAGTTGCTAGGCATGGTCGATCGGCGCGAGGATGAGTGCGAGGATGAAGTTGCCGAATAGACCTCAGCGAATTGTGCATTGCGGCAAGACTGAAGCCGCGATAGTCTCTGCGCACTAAATGCCGGTTGTCTTCGGGCAACCAGACTGCGGACCATCAGCAAGGTGGCCGCCAAGAACGAAGGAGACAGTAATGACCTCTCGCACCCTCACCGCGCGTCCGCGCCCGCCGAAGGCAGAAGCCGAAGTGCCGGCTGCGACTGTCGCTCCTGTTGTCGCCGGCAAGGGCCAGAACCTTCAGGACCAGTTCCTCAACCTGCTGCGCAAGAATAAGATCCCCGTCACCATGTTCCTGGTGAAGGGCGTGAAGCTGCAGGGCATCGTCACCTGGTTTGACAATTTCTCGATCCTGCTGCGCCGTGATGGCCAGTCGCAGCTGGTCTACAAGCATGCCGTATCGACGATCATGCCCAGCCAGCCGATCGATGCCGGGCAGTTCGGCAGCGCCGGGGAGGGGGGCAAGAAGACCCGCCTGCTCCAGGACGTGTTCCTTTCCAGCCTGCGCAAGGAAGCGGTCCAGGTGACCATGTTCCTGGTCAACGGCGTGATGCTGCAGGGCCGGGTCGCGGCCTACGACCTGTTCTGCATGCTGCTTGAGCGTGAGGGCTATGTGCAGCTTGCCTACAAGCATGCAGTCTCGACCATCCAACCCGTCACCCCGGTCGATCTGACCGGTGAGTGGGACGGGGAAGAGGACGACGAAGCCTGAGCTTTCTTGACGATAACCGTGAAGACGTAGCCCGCGGCGCACGGGCCGTGATTGTATGCCCAACGTTCCGCTCGCGCGGCGCCGCGGCCGATCCGGACGCACGCCTGGAAGAGGCCAAAGGCCTGGCGCTCGCGATCGGTCTGGTCGTGGTTGAAGCCATGGCCGTTCCGATCCGTGAGGCGCGGGCCGGGACCCTGTTTGGCGAGGGCCAGATCCAGAATATCGCCGCGACCTGCGAAATGGAGCAGGCCGAGTTGGTGATCGTCGATGGGGCGCTCACTGCAATCCAGCAGCGCAATCTGGAAGACAAGCTCAAGCGCAAGGTCATCGACCGGACCGGGCTGATCCTCGAGATCTTCGGCGAGCGAGCGGCGACAGCCGAAGGGCGCCTGCAGGTCGAGCTTGCTCACCTCGATTACCAGGCCGGGCGCCTGGTTCGCTCATGGACTCACCTTGAGCGACAGCGCGGCGGCTTCGGCTTCCTCGGCGGCCCAGGTGAAACGCAGATCGAGGCTGACCGCCGCATGATCCGCGACCGCATGGCCCGTCTGCGCCGCGAGCTGGAGCAAGTCCGCCGCACCCGCGGGCTGCATCGCAGCCGGCGCGAGAAGGCCCCTTGGCCGGTCATCGCGCTGGTCGGCTATACCAATGCCGGCAAATCGACCCTGTTCAACCGGCTGACTGGGGCCGGAGTCATGGCCGAGGACCTGCTGTTTGCCACGCTTGATCCCACCATGCGGCGAATCCGCCTGCCGGGTGTCGATAAGGCGATCCTGTCCGACACGGTCGGCTTCATTTCCGACTTGCCGACCCAGCTGGTGGCCGCCTTCCGCGCCACGCTGGAAGAGGTCACGGCCGCTGACGTGATTGTCCACGTGCGCGATATCGCCAATCCAGACAGCCTGGCGCAGAAGCGGCAGGTGCTGGATGTGCTCGCCGAACTGGGACTGATCGAAGGGGAGGGCAGCGCCCCCACCATTCCGATCCTGGAAGCCTGGAACAAATGGGACCTGCTTCCGGCTGACCGGGCAGAGGAACTTGCCGCCCAGATCGCGGCCCATCCGGACGAGGTTGTCGTGCCGCTATCGGCAATCACCGGCCAGGGCTGCGATGAACTGCTTACCGCGGTATCCAGGCTGCTGACCTCTGGCGCGCGTCCGCACGAATTTGTTGTGCCGGTCAGCGACGGACAGCGGATCGCCTGGCTCCATGCCCATGGCGAGGTCGTCGCGGATGACGATGGCGGTGAGGATGAACGCGGGCCGCTGCGGCGGCTGACCGTGCGGCTAGAACCGCGCGAACTAGGGCGCTTCGTCCGGCTCTGACGCCTTGACGTCACGCCACAGGGCTTCCTGCTGATCGAGGTTCAGGCTTGAGAACGCGGTGCCGCGTTGGCTGGCGAGGGCCTCCATGCCGCGATAGCGCCGCTCAAACTTGATATTGGCCGCGCGAAGAGCGTCCTCAGGAGCGACGCCATAGGCGCGGACGAAATTGACCGCTGCAAAGAGCAGGTCACCGGCTTCTTCCAGCTGTTCATTTTCTGTTCCTGCTGCAGCAAGCTCGGCCATTTCCTCGCGTAGCTTGTCGGCGGGACCTTCGCGGTCGGGCCAATCAAAGCCCTGTCGCGCGGCGCGTTTCTGGAGCTTTTCGGCGCGGAGCAAGGCTGGCAGGGCCTGAGCAACGCCGTCCATTGCGCTGGTCGCACCCTTGGATTCGCGTTCCTCGGCCTTGAGGCTTTCCCAGCGTTCCTCGCGCGATTGGCCTTCGTCGGCCTGGTTGCCAAAGATGTGTGGATGGCGCGCTTCCATCTTGGCGCTGATCGTTTCTGCAACGGCGTGGAAATTGAAGTGGCCAGCTTCTTCGGCCATGCGCGCGTGGAAGACTACCTGCAGCAGCAGGTCACCCAGTTCTTCCTTCAGCGCCGGCAGATCGTTCCGTTCGATGGCGTCGGCAACCTCATAAGCTTCTTCAAGCGTATAGGGTGCGATCGTCGCAAAGCTCTGCGCCAGATCCCATTCGCAACCGCTCTGCGGATCGCGCAGGCGAGCCATGATGGCGAGGAGGCGGTCGATCGGGGGCACGGTTGGCTCGGTCCTTTAAGAATGATAATATATATTATGTAAAATAAAAACAGACACTATCCAGCCACTCGGCTGATCAGGAACGTCCCCACTGCGATAATCAAGGCCCAGACCAACGCCATCTTCACTGTCTGATTGATCGACAAACCATGGCTCCGAAAGCCACGCGTCACGAGGTACAGGCTCAACAACACCGAGATGATCGTCACGATCTGCGCGGTCGTGCTCACAGGACAATCTCCAGTCCATCGTAGCCAACCGCGACATGCGGCGGCACTTCATCAGACAAAGTCGCATAATCCATCGACTTGTCGAGATGCGTCAACACGGCCTGCTGGGCGCGACTGGCTTCGACCAATTCAAGCGCCAGATCCAGGCACGCATGGGTCGGATGCGGTTCGCGGCGCAGGCAATCGACCACCAGCAGGTCGATCCCGGCAAACAGGTCCACCATTTCTCTGGTAATCGCACTGAAGTCTGTCGCGTAACCGATTGTCTTGCCGTCGCAATCAAAACGTAGCGCCGTGCTCTGTGCCGGTCCGTGCGGCATCTGGCAATGGGCGATCCCGAACCCGGCGCAGATGCGCAAGCGGTCAAGTGTGTCAATCTCGACGATCGTATAGTAGCCGTGCTGACCCGCGAACACATAGTCGAAGCGCTGCCGCAGCCGCCGGACGGTCTCGCCAATCGCATAGCCCGGGATCGGCCCGCCGCGACCATAGCGCAGCGGACGCAGGTCATCGATCCCGTGGACATGGTCAGCGTGATCATGGGTCCAGAACACCGCATCGATCCGGTCGATGCCATTGGCCAGGAATTGCTGGCGCAGATCGGTCGAGGTATCGACCAGGATGCGCTGGCCGGCCGCGCTTTCGACGATGATCGAGGCCCTGGTACGGCGGTTTTTCGGCTCGTTCGGGTCGCACAGGCCCCAATCGTTGCCGATCCGCGGCACCCCGGTCGAGGTGCCAGAGCCAAGCATCAGCAGCTTCACAGCGCCGCCTTGCTGAACAGGCGCCGGAAATTGGCAGTAGTGGTTTCGGCCAAGGCCTCGGGCGTCACGCCGCGCAGACCGGCCACGAACCGCGCCGTGTCGGCGACGAAGGCCGGCTCGCAAACCTTGCCGCGGTTGGGCACTGGCGCCAGGAACGGTGCATCGGTTTCGACCAGCAGACGGTCTTCCGGAACTTTTGCAGCTATTGCCTGCAAGTCCTTGGCATTCTTGAACGTCACGATCCCTGACAGCGATATGGTCAGGCCCAGATCGAGTACGATCCGGGCGAAGTCGGCCGAAGCGGTAAAGCAGTGGATCAGGGCCGGAAAAGCGCCCTGCTCCATCTCGTCGCGCAGAATCGCGGCGGTATCATCCTCGGCGTCGCGGGTGTGAATGATGATCGGCAACCCGGTCGCGCGGCTGACCGCGATATGGCGGCGGAACAGCGCCTGCTGCACCTGGCGGTCGGAATGGTCGTAATAATAGTCGAGCCCGGTTTCGCCGATGGCGATGACCCGCGGATGTTCGGCGGCGCCCAGCAAGGCCGCTTCGCCCAAGTCAGCATGGCCATCGGCCTCATGCGGGTGAATACCGACGCTGGCCCAAACGTCGGCCTCGCGTTCGGCTGTAGCGATCACCTGGCCCCATTCGCGCTGGCGGGTCGAGATCGAGAGGAAGCCCCCCACCCCGGCCTGCCGCGCCCGTTCCAGCACGCCTGCCTGATCCTCGACCAGGCCCTTGTATTCAAGGTGGCAATGCGAATCGATCAGCATCAGTCCGCTGCCTCGTCTTCCGGCAGTTCAAGCCGCGGGAACACGCCCACCGGCTGTTCCAGGACAAAGCCGCTGCCGGCGAGCTCGCTCAACCAGTCTGCGGTGCCAAGCGCCGCATAGTCGCGCGCCTCAGCGGCAATGCCCATCTGGTCGAGCAGGCGATCTGCTGAGGCCGGGACCACCGGGCGGATCGCAATGGTCAGACTGCGCACCGCGCTGAACAGGGTCATCAGCACCACGCGCATCCGTTCAGGATCGTTCTTGCGCAGCGCCCAGGGGGCCTGTTCGTCGACATACTGGTTGCAGGCGAAGACCGCCTTCATCCAGCCCTCGATCGCACCTGACAGGTCAAGCGCGCCGAAAGCGGCCGGAAACTCTGCCGCACAGGCGGCGTGAACCGCATCGAGCAAGGCCTTGTCGGCTTCGGCCGGTTCAAAGTTGGAAAGCTTTCCATCAAGGTTCTTGAAGATCATCGACAGCGAACGCTGCGCCAGGTTGCCGAAGCTGTTGGCAAGCTCGGCATTGCAGCGCGTGACAATCGCTTCGGCCGAATAGGATCCGTCCTGGCCAAAGCTGACTTCGCGCAGCAGGAAATAGCGCAGCTGATCGACCCCGAAACGTTCTGCCAGTTCCAGCGGATCGACCACGTTGCCCAGCGACTTCGACATTTTCTCCCCGCGATGCAGCAGGAAGCCGTGGCCGAACACTGCCTTGGGGGCCGGAAGACCGGCGCTCTTGAGGAAGGCCGGCCAGTAGACCGTGTGGAAGCGGACAATATCCTTGCCGATCAGGTGCAGATCAGCCGGCCAGAACCGCGCAAAATCGCCCTCGCGGTCCGGGAAGCCAATCCCCGTCAGGTAGGTCGTCAGGGCATCGACCCAGACGTACATCACGTGCCCCGGGCTGCCCGGCACCGGCACGCCCCAGTCAAAGCTGGTCCGCGAAACTGACAGATCGCGCAGTTCGTTGCCCTTCAGGAAGGCCAGCACTTCGTTGCGGCGGCTTTCCGGCTCCAGGAATCCGGGGGTTTCGTTGAGTTCGATCAGGTAATCGCGGTACTTAGAGAGGCGGAAGAACCAGCTCTCCTCTACCGTCCACTCAACCGGTGTGCCCTGCGGCGAAAGGCGCTGCCCCCCTTCCCCGTCCTGCAGCTCGCTCTCGTCATAGAAGGCTTCGTCGCGAACCGAGTACCAGCCCTCGTAGCGGTCAAGATAGAGATCACCCGCCGCTTCCATCGCTTGCCAGATCGCGACTGAGGCGGCCTTGTGCTGATCTTCCGTGGTGCGCCGGAATGCATCGTAACTGATGTTAAGAGCCGCGCACATTTCTCGGAAATAATTAGACATTTCCGTCGCAAACTCAAGCGTGTCACGACCCAGTTTGCGTGCCGTCTGGTCCATCTTCAGGCCGTGCTCGTCAGTCCCGGTAACCAGGCGGACATCGCGGCCCATGGCCCGCTGGAAGCGCGCGATGGCATCGGCGGCAATCGCCTCATAGGCATGGCCGATATGCGGGCGGCCATTGGGATAGGCGATTGCGGTGGTGATATAGAACGGTTCGGCCATGGCCGTTTGCAGTCTTTCCGGATGGGGTTACGCGGCTTCTCTAGGCATCGCGGCGGAGGCCAGCAACCCGCCAATTTCCATGGCGGCAAGACCAGGATCGAAGTTGTAGGTCGGCAACTGCCCGGCCAGGCGGACCAGTTCGGCATGGGCCGCGATGATCAGCCCCTGGCGCTTGCGTGATGCCTTGGCCAGATCGGCAGCCACCACCGCCCGCGCCAGCTCCGCAACGGCCTGCATCCGGTCACGATCCGGGCGAGCGCCGATCTCTTCCGTGAGCAGACCGCGCAGGGCAAAGTCATCGTCGCCGCGCGCGAGGATGGCCTTCATCGCCTTGAGGATCGCCCCCAGGTTCTGGTCAAGAAATTCCAGCGCCACGCCGGGCGCGCCCTGGGCCGCCGCCACGGCAGCTTCGCGGGCCGCAGGATCGGCTTCGGGCGCCACCACCCGCAGCACCGCATCAACCTCGGCATCGGCCAGCGGGGCAAAGCGCAAGATCCGGCAGCGCGACCGGATGGTCGGCAGCAACCGGCCCGGCCGATGCGCGACGAGCAGGAAATAGGTTCCCGCCGGCGGCTCCTCCAGGCTCTTGAGCAGGGCGTTGACCGCGCCCTTCTCGAGGTCATCGGCCGGATCGATGATCACGGCACGGCGTGAACCAAGCGTCGGACGAGTGGTCAGGCGGTGCTGGACCGTCCGGATCTCGTCGATCGGGATCGAGCGCTTGCGGCGGACATCTTCCTGCCCATCGGCGCGCTTCTTTTCCTCTTCCTTGTTCTCGGGCGGATGCTCGGGGACGAGGATATCGGGATGACGGTCAGCTGGTGGTTGCGGCACGCCCGGCTCGGCCACCAGTTCGGCCGCCGCGGCCCGGGCAAAGGTGCCCTTGCCCAGTCCGCGCGGTCCGGCCAGGATCCAGGCGTGATGCATCCGATCCGAGCCCAGCGCCGCGCGCCATTCGGCCCAGGCCGCATCGTGACCGCGCAGCGTCATGGCAGCAGCGGCTCCAGCGCGGTCATCACCGCAGCATGGACCTGATCGGGCGAACCATCGCCGCCAATCCGGGCAAAGCGTTCAGGCTCCGCCGCGGCAAAGCGCGCAAATGCGGCCGCTACGGCGGCGTGATAACTGGCATCGCGCCCGCCGATGCGATCGGCCTGATCGCCATCGCGCGCCGCCAGGCGGGCCGCAACAATCTCGGGCGAAACCTCGAACAGCAGGGTCAGGTCGGGCAGCAGCCCGCTGCTGCCGATCCGGTGCAGGTCAAGCACTTCGGCATCGGACAGCCCGCTGCCGCCGCCCTGATAGGCCCGGCTCGAATCGACAAAACGGTCACAAATCACCCACTCGCCGCGTTCCAGCGCCGGGATGATCAAGCGTTCGACATGGTCAGAGCGGGCAGCGGCAAACAGCAGTGCCTCGGCCCGGGGATGCCACCCCTCCCCCTCGGTGCCTAGCAGCAGCGCACGGATCGCCTCGGCCCCGGCGGTACCGCCCGGCTCGCGCGTGATCACGCAGGCCTGGCCGAGCGCGCGCAGCGCTTCGGCCAGCAGCCGCGCCTGGGTGCTTTTGCCAGCGCCCTCGCCGCCTTCCAGGGCAATGAACTTACCTCGCGTCATGGCAGCAGCCCTAGCAGGCCATTGACCATCCTGTCGAACGGTCCGGCCCGCGTTACCCGCTGCCGTGTTGCAAGCGGGATGTCATGCGCTGGCAGGCCATCGACTGTCACTTCCAGCCCGGCAACCACCTGCCCGGCTTCCAGCGGCGCGCGCAGGGGACCACGGTAGACGATGCGTGCCGCGATCCTGGTTTTCGAGCCTCGCGGCACCGCTACCCGCCAATCCTTGAGCGGCACCAGGTCAACCGTTCGGTCGGATCCATTCTGAACCAACGCGGGACCGGCCACCTGTCCCTTCCTGATCAGCACGCGGCTGTCCCATGCCGCATATCCCCATTCCGCCAGATCGCGCGCCGCCGCTGCCCGCGCTGCCTCACTCGGTGTACCGGCAACCAGCAGCACCAGGCGCCGTCCACCCCGTTCGACCGCGCCAAGGAAGTTGTAGCCCACCTCGCTGGTATGACCGGTCTTGATGCCATCCGCGCCCACCAGTTTGCCGGCGAAAGGGTTACGGCTGGCTAGTTGAACCCCGCGCCAGGTCATCCCGACATGGCCGAAGTAGCGCCGGTAAAGCGCCGGGTGCTCCTCGATCAGCGCCCGCGCCAGCCGGACCATGTCACGTGCGGTGACCTGGGTCTTGCCACCGTCAGGCCAGCCGCTGGGGCTGGCAAAAGTGCTGTCGGCCATGCCAAGGGCCTTGGCCCGGGCATTCATCAACACCAGCCACTGACTGCGACTGCCCGCAGCATGATGCCCGAGAACTTCGGTCGCATCGTTGGCAGATGCCGTGATCATGCCCTCGATCAATCGCGCTACCGTGATCTTTTCGCCGGCGCGCAGGGACAAGGTCGTGCCCTTCCCGGCCCATTGCTTGGCAAGTGCGGCATCGACAGTGACAGTCGCCGCCGGATCGAGTCGGCCGGTCCTGATCAGGTCGAAGGCGACCAGCGCGCTCATCGCCTTGGCCATGGAAGCAGGCCGAAAGCGCCGATCGGCATTGCGGGCGTAAAGTGTTTGCCCGGCGGAAAGATCGACCAGCAGCGCAATGGGTGCTGCGGTAACTGCCGCCGGTACTTTTTCGGCCACAGGCGCGACTGCGCGCCCCGGAAATGCCAGGGCACCGGCTACAATAGCGAGCAACACCAGTGCTTTATGCAAACAACCCTCGGCGCATTAGCGCACCGAGAGAGCAGATCAATCGGCGCGCTGGATCCTGGCGTCGCTATAGCCCGCCGCCTTGACCTTCGCCAGCGCTGCATCGGCAGCGGCCTGTGATGCCAATCCCGTCATCCGCACGCGCCACAACTTGCCAGCCGGCGCCACCTGGGCCCCGATCGACTTGGCGGCCGCTTCGGCACGGGCCTGGCTGGAGAAGGCGCCAACCTGGACCAACCAGCCACCCTTTGCAGGCACAGCGGGTTCGGCCTTTGGTTCCGGCTTGACGGCTACCACCGCCGGCTTTGGAGCAGGCTTCGCGGCAGGCGGAGCGGCCGGCACCGGCGTCGGCGCTTCGGCGCGCGAACCCGGCACGGCCTGCGGCACGGGGGGCAACTTGTCCGGCGTCGGCATTGGGCCAGGCCGGGAAACCTGCACGCCGGGGCCCTGCTGTTCCAAACGCCGCATCAGCACGGCGCGTAGCGACGGCGGGGTATCCATCCGCGCGGGAGCGGATCGGCCTGCACGCAGGGCCGAACGTTCCGGCTCCGGCGGATTGACCCGGCGCACCCGCACTGGCGCGCGGGCCTGCCCGGCTATGCCGAGTTGGGCAGCGGCGCCGGACGAAAGCTCGGTCAGGAGGCTTCCCGTCATCGGCCCGCGCCGCTCCAGCCGGACCAGGATCGTACGTCCTGTATCCAGCGCGGTGATTTCGACATAGCTTGGCAGTGGCAGGGTGCGGTGGCTGGCGGTAATCGCATCGCCTCCCTCGGCCGAAGTGGCAGCATGGCCGACCACGTCATAATTCATCGTATCGGCCGGGGTATAGGTCACGCCATCGACGGTAAAAGGCTGGCCCAGCACCATCGGATAGTCGGCCTGGGGCCCATTGGCCGCGACCGGCGCGGGGCGATCCTTGGCCCAGGCGGGAGCCCCGGCGGCCAGCAACAGGGTCAGCGCCGCAAGCGGCAGGTTTCGGTTAACGGGCAATCTCATCTGCAAGCAACCCCACGGACAGTGCGTAGTAGTTCGAGCAGTTATAATGCAGGATAACCCGATAATTACCGGTTAAGAGGAAAGCCCCGTTCCCCGCCCCATCGGGTTCGAACAGGGTGGCCATGGTGGAATCGGCGATGCCGCCAAGCGGCACCACGCCCAAGGCGCGCCATTCGGCCACGCTCTTCCAGACGGAATGACGGGCATGGACTCGCGGACAGGCCGGCGATTGCAGCCGCGTGGCGAGCTGGCTGCGCTCGAGTTCGCTCGGGACAGATGCCCGCACACCCCAGGGCTCTCCCGCCCGCCAGCCGGCATCGCGGAAGTAGTTGGCGATCGAGGCAAAGGTATCGGGGCGATCGTTCCAGATATCGGCATCGCCATCGCCGTCACCATCGCGCGCGACGCGCAGGAAGACCGACGGCAGGAACTGCGGATTGCCAAAGGCTCCGGCCCAGCTCCCCAGCATGCGCGACCGCGGTACGCCGCGATCGATCATCTTCATCAGCGCAATCAGCTCGCCCTCGAACAGCTCACGCCGGCGGCCTTCATAGGCCAGGGTGGCGAGCGAGCGGGCCAAGTCAAAATCGCCCTTGATCCGGCCATAAAAGGTTTCCTTGCCCCAGATCGCCACGATCATCTTGGCCGGAACGCCGTACTGCGCCTCCATCTGGCGGATCAGGTCGAGATTCTCAGCCAGGGCATTGCGCCCGTCATTGATCCGCGCCGCGCCGATGTGCCGGACATAATAGCTCGAGAACGACGGCGGCGTGCTCGCGTTTGAACCCGGCTGGGCCCGATCAAGCGCAACCACGCGCGGGTTGTAGGTCAGCCCGGTCAGGACGCTGTCAATCGCCAACTGGCTGACCCCCTGTCCGCGCGCCTTCGCGGCGACAAGCTGGAGGTAGGACTGGAAGCCATCGACGGGTTCCGGCGCCGGTGCTGCCGGCAATGGCTGTACCACCGGGACGGCCACATCGGGCTCGGCTTGCGGCGCAGCCGGCATCGAGAATGCTGCTGCGGCCGCACCTAGCGGAAAAGCAATCCAGATTCGGCGCAGCAGGCTCATGCACCGACCTTGGCACAGCCATCGCGATTCGGAAAATCCATCGGGCGTGACAATCCTGCACTTTGGCGCTAGCGGGCGTTTCACTGGTATGGACAGGTGGCCGAGTGGTTTAAGGCAGCGGTCTTGAAAACCGCCGTGGGTGCAAGCTCACCGTGGGTTCGAATCCCACCCTGTCCGCCAGGTCAGAACAGTCGCCCGCCGAGCGGCACATCCTTGTCAGGCGCGAACAGCACCACGGCACCCTGCTCGTCCGGAAAGCCAAGGGTCAGCACTTCGGACATGAACTTGCCGATCTGGCGCGGGGGGAAGTTGACGACTGCGGCAACCAGGCGGCCCGGCAGGTCCTCCAGCGCATAGTGCTCGGTGATCTGGGCCGATGAGCGTTTGTGGCCGATAACCGGGCCAAAATCGATCGTCAGCTTGTAGGCCGGCCTGCGCGCCTCAGGGAAAGCCTCCGCCGCGACGATCCGGCCGACCCGAACATCGACCTTGAGGAAGTCCTCAAAGGTGATCGGGTTTGCGGCTGGCGCGCCGGGCGAATGGTTGACGTGCATCGCCGCCTAGATGTGCAGCGCGCGCCCGTAAGCGGCGAGGACGCTTTCGTGCATCATCTCGCTGAGTGTCGGGTGCGGGAAGACCGTGGCCATCAGTTCGGCCTCGGTTGTCTCCAGCGTCTTGCCGACAACGTAGCCCTGGATCAGCTCGGTCACTTCCGCGCCAACCATGTGGGCGCCGAGCAATTCACCGGTCTTGGCGTCGAACACGGTCTTGATGAAGCCTTCCGGCTCACCCAGCGCGATGGCCTTGCCATTGCCGATGAAGGGGAAGGTCCCGGCCTTGACCTCGTGGCCGGCTTCCTTCGCCTTGGCTTCGGTCAGGCCAACCGAGGCGACCTGGGGGTGGCAATAAGTGCAGCCCGGAATGTTGCGACGGTCCATCGCGTGCGGATGGACATCCTTGTTGCCCAGTTCCCCGGCGATGCTTTCCGCCGCAATCACGCCTTCGTGGCTCGCCTTGTGCGCCAGCCACGGACCCGGAGTCACATCGCCGATCGCCCAGAGGCCCTTCACATTGGTCCGGCCGTAATCGTCGATCGCGATGATCCCGCGTTCGGCTTTCACGCCCAGAGCTTCCAGGCCGATGTTCTCGGTGTTGGGGACAATCCCGACCGCGACGATCACATGGCTGAAATCGCTGGTGACGACCTTGCCGTCCTTGCCCTTGATCGCGGCCTTCACGCCCGAGGCGGTGACGTCGAGCTTCTCGACCCCGGCCCCGGTCATGATCGTCATGCCCTGCTTGACCAGCGCCTTTTCAAGGAAGGCCGAAACGTCGGCATCCTCAACCGGGACGATCCGGTCCATCATCTCGACGACCGTAACTTCGCTGCCCATGTCGTTATAGAAGCTGGCAAACTCGATCCCGATCGCACCGGAACCGATCACTAGCAGCTTGCTCGGCAGTTCCTGCGGGACCATCGCGTGGCGATAGGTCCAGACGCGCTTGCCGTCAGCCGGGGCAAACGGCAGGTCGCGCGCGCGCGCGCCGGTTGCGATGATGATGTGCTTGGCGGTGAGGGTTTCGGTGCCCTTGTCGCCAGTCACTTCCAGCTTGCCCGCCCTCTTCAGGACCCCGGTGCCGATGTGCACCGTGATCTTGTTCTTCTTCATCAGGTGGGTGACGCCCTGGTTGAGCTGCTTGGCCACCCCGCGGCTGCGCTTGACTACCGCATCCAGATCGGCGCGGATATTGTCAGCCGCCAGGCCATAGGCAGCGGCGTGCTTCATGTTGTGCAGCACCTCGGCCGAGCGCAGCAGCGCCTTGGTGGGAATGCAGCCCCAGTTGAGGCAGATGCCGCCCAGGTTCTCACGCTCGACGATGGCGGTCTTGAGGCCAAGCTGGCTGCAGCGGATCGCGGCGACATAGCCACCCGGACCCGAACCAAGGACAATGACGTCGTACTGTTCAGACATCGAACTCTCCGGAAATCTGTCTTGGTCTCGCTTATGCAAGCAGCCCGAGGGGCTGTTCCACTAGCTGTTTGAAGGCCTGCATCAGCGCTGCACCATCGGCGCCGTCGATCGCACGATGATCGAAGCTGCCGGTGGCGGACATGACCGTGGCGACCGAGAGCGCGTCGTCGACCACATAGGGCCGCTGCTCGCCCGCGCCGACCGCCAGGATCATCGCCTGGGGCGGGTTGATCACCGCATCGAACTGCTTGATCCCGAACATCCCGAGGTTGGAGAGGCTGGCTGTGCCGCCCTGGTACTCGTGCGGCTGCAGCTTGCCTTCGCGGGCCTTGCCGGCAAGCGCGGTCATTTCCCTGGAAATCTGCGAGACCGACTTGGCCCCGGCATCGACGATAATCGGCGTGATCAGGCCCGAAGGCGCAGCCACGGCCACCGAGATATCCGAGCGCGAGTACTTGCGAAGCTCATCCCCCGCGAAGCTGACGTTGCACTTCGGCACGATCTCCAGCGCCTTGGCCAGCGCCTTGATCATCAGGTCATTGACCGAGAGCTTCACCCCCTGCGGTTCAAGAGCCTTGTTCAGCTCACCGCGCAGCTTGAGCAGGGCGTCGAGCCGGACATCGACGGTGAGGTAGATGTGCGGAATGGTCTGCTTCGCCTCGGTCAGGCGGCGAGCGATGGTCCTGCGGACGTTGTTGAGCTTTTCGGCTTCGTAGGGGATGCCGAAATCTGGAACCGCAGCAGGTGCAGCAGGGGTAGCTGCCGCAGCTGGTGCTGCAGTCGGCGCAGCAATGGCGGGAGCGGAGGCGCCACCGGCAGCAGCTTCGATATCGGCCTTGACGATCCGGCCGTTAGGACCCGTGCCGGTAACTCCGGAGAGGTCAACGCCAAGCTCTGCAGCCAGTCGCTTGGCCAGCGGAGAAGCAACCACGCGATCGTCGGCGACCGGCTTGGGCCCGGATGCAACGGCAGCAGGGACGGCGACCGGAGCCGGTGCCGGAGCAGCCTCCACCTTGGGCGCCGGAGCGGCAGCCTTCGGCGCGGCGGGCGCTGTATCTTCATCGTCGCTGGCCAGAGTGGCGATTACCGCGCCGACCTTGATCCCTTCGGAACCCTCGGGAACGCTGATTGAGACAATCGTGCCTTCGTCCACGGCTTCGAATTCCATCGTCGCCTTGTCGGTCTCGATTTCGGCCATGATGTCACCGGATGAAACCTTGTCGCCAACCTTCACCAGCCATTTGGCCAGGGTGCCCTCTTCCATCGTGGGCGAGAGGGCGGGCATCTTGATCTCGATCGGCATCGGTCGGGTAAGTCCTGCTGGGGAGTGATTTGCCGTTACGTCTCTGGCCAAAACTGCGCCGGAGGGCAAGGTTCTTGCGCGGAATACGATTGTAGCGGATATGACAGGGGCGGAAGGGGCAAGCCGATGCGTGTCTATCTGGTGATCATGGATGAGACCGACGAGGCCAGTGTCGCCTTACGCTTTGCCGCGCGCCGCGCTGCGCGCACCGGTGGTTCCATCCATTTGCTTGCCCTGATCCCGCGCCAGCCCTTCGTTGCCTTTGGCGGCATTCAGGCGACGATTGAGGAAGAGGCCCGCGTCCGCGCCGAAGCACTGGTAACCAGCGCCGCCGGATCGGTGATGGGCGACAGTCCGCATCCGCCAACTATCTCGGTCCGTCAGGGCGAAGGCGTGGCGGTGATCCGCGATTACCTCGCCGAACATCCCGAAGTGTCCGCGCTGGTGCTGGGTGCAGCGGCGAGTGGCGGACCTGGCCCGCTGGTCAATCACTTTGTAGGGATCGCGGGGCAGCTGCCCTGCCCGGTCTATGTGATTCCCGGCAGCATCAGCGACGCCGATCTCGAACGGCTCGGCTAATTCTGCCTTAGCGCTTCTTGCCCCGGCCCTGGTGCCGGATATTGCTTGGCCGTCCGCGCTGACCGACCAAGTGCTTGCCGCGCTTCTTCAGCGGCATTTGCACCGGGCGCCCGCGCGGCTCGATCGGCGCACCGACATGATCTTCCGGCTCAAACTTCAAAGCGCCGGTCAGCGGATTGGCTTCGGCCAGGCGCAGCCGCAGGCGGTCACCCATGGCAAAGCGGGTATGACCGCTGTCGCCAACCAACACCTTGGCCCGTTCGTCAAAGTGGAAGCGCTCATCACCCAGCGTTGAAACGGGCACCAGGCCATCGCCGCCGAGGCCGATGATCGTGGCGAACAGACCAAACTTCTGCACGCCGGTCACCCGGCATTCGAACACCTCACCAACCCGCGCTGACAGCCAGGCGGCAACATAGCGGTCAATCGTCTCGCGCTCGGCTTCCATTGCGCGGCGTTCGGCCCCGCTGATTGCATCGCTGATGCGGGATAGGTCGCTGCGGTCGCGATCCGACAGGCCTGAGCGCGGCGGAATCTCACCTTTCGGCTCCGGCTGCTCCAGCCCGAAACCATCGACTAGCGCGCGGTGCACCAGCAGGTCGGCATAGCGGCGGATTGGCGAAGTAAAGTGCGCATAGGAACCCAGCGCCAGGCCGAAGTGCCCGGCGTTGCGGGGTCCGTAATAGGCCTGGGTCTGGCTGCGCAGCACGGCTTCCATGATCAGCGCCTTCTCGGCCTCATCCGCCACGTCTTTGAGCAGGCGGTTGAACAGGCCCGGCGTGATCACCTGGCCGAGGGCCACCTTGCGCTCGAAGGTGGCGAGATAGTCCTTCAGCGCGACCAGCTTTTCACGGTTCGGCGGCTCGTGGATGCGGTAGACAATCGGCGCGACCTTGCTTTCCAGGGCCTTGGCCGCGGCTACGTTGGCCGCGATCATGAAATCCTCGACCACGCGGTGCGCATCGAGCCGTTCACGCAGCGCGATCTCGGTGATCCGGCCCGCTTCGTCTAGCTTTACCCGGCGCTCAGGCAGATCAAGGTCAAGCGGATCGCGATCTGTCCGGGCGCGTTCCAAGGCGCGCCAGGCGTCCCACAGATTGACCAAGTGCGGCGCAGCATCACCGTCGTCGATCCGGCGCTGGGCCTCTTCGTAGGCGATGACTTCGTCGATCCGAACCAGTGCGCGGGTAAAGCGCCAGTCGGTGACCTTGCCGTTGGCGGCGATGGTCAGGTGGCAGGCCATGGCCGCGCGATCCTCGCCGGCCCGCAGCGAGCAGACGTCGGCGCTGAGCACTTCGGGCAGCATCGGCACGACCCGGTCCGGGAAATAGACCGAGTTGCCGCGCTCGCGCGCCGACCGGTCCAGCGAGCCACCTGGCCGGACATAGAAACTGACGTCGGCAATGGCGACGAGAGCGCGAAAGCCCCCTTCCCCGTCCGGCTCGGCCCAGATCGCGTCATCGTGATCGCGCGCATCGCTGGGATCGATTGCCACGATCGGCAGGTGTCGCAGGTCCTGGCGGTGATCCTTGCTCAGCGGCAGTTTGGCAGCGCGCTGGGCTTCCTCGATCGCTTCGGAGGAGAAGGCATATGGGATGCCGTGCTTGTGAATCGCGATCAGGCTGAAGGCCTTGGGCGCCAGTGGATCGCCCAGCACGTCAGTAACCTTGACACCGGAGCGAGGACTACGGCCGGCCGGTTCAGCCAGGACGAGTTGTCCGGCCCCGGCCCCGCCTAGGTCGGAAATCGGCTGCGAATGGCGTTCGCGCTTGTCGACCGGGGCGAGCCAGCCCTTCCCGGCGCCGTCGATCTCAACCACGCCCATGATCTGCTCAGTCCGGGCCGGCAGCTTTTTCATCGGGTGGGCAATCCAGCCCGTGGCAGTTTCCTCGGTCCGGGCCAGAACCCGGTCACCAACGCGCAAGGCCGGCTGCTTGCGCTGCTCGATCAGGCGCAGACGCGGCGGCGGCACCGCTTCTTCCGGCTGCCAGGTGTCCGGCAAGGCCTGGGCCTCGCCATCTTCGGTTCCGACCACGCGCAGTACAGTTACCTTCGGCACGCCGCCCATGCGGTGGAAGGCCGTCCGGTTGCCATCGATCAGCCCCTCCTCGGCCATGTCCTTGAGCAGGGCCTTGAGCTGGATCTTCTCCTGCCCCTTCAGGCCGAAGGCGCGCGCGATCTCCCGCTTGCCGGCAGGCTCTTCGCTGTTCGCGATGAAATCCAGGATCTGCTGGCGGCTCGGGAGGCCGGGTTGAGGCTTGGGTCGTTTCACCAAGTCAATAAGCCCGGGCGACGTAGATGCGTTCCACTGCCGGTTCGCCGGTGAACAGGCAGGTCCCGCCCGCGGGCTCACCCTGCATCGGCGTATTGCGGATGGTCAGCTTGAGCGCCTTGAGCTTGGCGACCACGGCCTCGAGCGCCGCGCCAGTCGGGCGTGACCACAGCACTTCAACCCAGCCCAGATAGCGCTGGTCGGCGCTGAAGAAGGATTCGAGGCCGGCCAGGTCAGTCACCCCGCGGTGGATCTGGGCATCGCGGCGGGCGGTTGCTTCGGCATGGAGCGAGTGCTGGATATCTTCCAGTTCCCCGGCGGCCGCAGCCAGGAACTCCTCGCGCGACTGACCGACAAAATTGACCTTGCCGTCCTCGCGGTAGAGCCGGTCGCGGCGCACGGCCGAAACCTGGCCGCCAGCGGCATCGCGGCCGCCGATTTCAAGGATCAGCGGCACGCCCTTCTTGACCCAGCCCCAGCGCTTGGCCGTGGCCTTGCCCGCGCGCTTGTCGAGCAGCACGCGGATCGGTTCGTCCAGCGCCCACTGCTTGGCCAGCGATGCTCGCAGCTCCTCGCAATAGGCGAGCAGGGCTTCGTCACCATCATCCTCGCGCAGCATCGGCAGGATCACGATCTGGTGCGGCGCGATGCGCGGCGGTACGCGCAGGCCATCGTCATCGCCGTGAGTCATGATCACGCCGCCGATCAGGCGGGTCGAAACGCCCCACGAAGTGGTGTGGCACAGCTGCTGCCCGCCTTCCTTGTCCTGGTAGCGGATATTAGCCGCCTCGGCGAAACCGGTGCCCAGGTAATGCGAGGTGCCGGCCTGCAGCGCCTTGCCATCCTGCATCATTGCTTCGATCGAATAGGTCGCGACGGCGCCGGGGAAGCGCTCGTTCTCGGGCTTCTCACCGGCGATCACCGGCATGGCGAGATCATCTTCGGCATGGGCCCGGTACATCTCAAGCGCGCGCAAGGTTTCCTGCATCGCATCGTCGCGATTGGCGTGGGCCGTGTGCCCTTCCTGCCAGAGGAATTCGCTGGTGCGCAGGAACATGCGGGTGCGCATTTCCCACCGCACGACATTGGCCCACTGGTTGGTCAGCAGCGGCAGATCGCGCCACGACTGGATCCAGCGGCTCATCGCCTGGCCGATGACGGTTTCGGAGGTCGGACGGACGATCAGCGGCTCTTCCAGCTTGGCCTCGGGATCAGGGACCAGCCCGCCTTTGCCGTCCTGGATCAGGCGGTGATGGGTTACGACCGCCATTTCCTTGGCAAAGCCGTCAACGTGCTCGGCTTCCTTGGCGAAGTAGGACAGCGGGATGAACAGCGGGAAGTAGCAGTTCTGAACGCCCGCGGCCTTGATCCGCGCGTCCATCAGGTGCTGGATCCGCTCCCAGATGCCATAGCCCCACGGCTTGATCACCATGCAGCCGCGCACGCCGCTTTCCTCAGCCATCTCTGCTTCGGAGATGACTTCCTGATACCATTGGGCGAAATCGTCGGCGCGGGTGACGGATAGGGCGTGCTTCATGGGGCCGCGCGATAGCGGAGCGCCCCGGCCCGGGCAAGCACTGCGCTACTTGCTGAGTTCGTCGAGCTTCTTTTGCATCGCCGCCATCTGGGCGCGGAGCTGGGCGATCTCATCGTCCTTGCTCTCACCGCCTGCCGGCTTGCTGTCTGCGAGACCCGGAACGAAGGCCGAAGCGGCCGCCTTGAACATCTCTAGGTTGCGCTGGGCCAGCTTGGCGAGCGGATTGTTGCCCAGGCTGCTCTCGAACGCCTCGCGCAGCTTGGCCTGGTTGGAACGGAAATTGTCCATCGAGGCTTCGAGGTAATGCGGCACCAGGCTCTGCATCGAATTACCGTACATTCCGATCAGCTGGCGCAGGAAGTTCACCGGCAGCATCTGCTCCCCGGTCGAGCTTTCCTCTTCCATAATGATCTGGGTCAGGATTTGATGGGTGATGTCGGCCCCGGTCTTGGCGTCGAGCACTTTGAACTCCACCCCCTCACGCGTCATCTTCGCGAGATGCTCCAGCGTGATGTAGCTCGATGACTGGGTGTTGTAGAGCCGCCGGTTGGCGTACTTCTTGATGATTACGGTATCGCCTTTGGCCTGGGCCATGACGTCCCCCTTTGCCTGTGCAGTTGCAGCACTGTTAGCACCCGCAACAACGGCAATGCAACATGAACCGTGCTGCGCAGCAAATCGGTCAGCGTGCGAAGCGCAAGCCCAGCACGGTTAGGAGCTCATACTGCGACAGGCCGGTTGCCGCAGCCGCCTCGGGAAGGCTGTAATCCGCGGTGAGCCAATCGCCTTCGCGCAGGTCCGGTGCAGCGGTGAGATCGACCACCGTCATGTCCATCGAAACGCGGCCAAGCACCGGCACCGGTCGCCCCATGCTGCGCAGTATGCCCTTGCCCGACCACGCCCGCAGATAGCCATCGGCATAGCCCAGGCTGACAACCCCAATCCGCATCGCCTGCTGTGCAACAAAGGTTGCGTTGTAACCCACGCTCTCGCCTGCGGCGATGTCGCGCACCTGGACCAGCGCTGCTTCCGGCGCGGCAACCTGCCGAATTTCGCTGGCCAGCGCAGCGCAAGGCACCCCGCCATAGAGCGCCAGACCTGGCCGGGTCAGATCGCCGTGATAGGCCGTGCCAAGCGCGATGCCGGCGCTGTTCGCAAGACTGGCGCGATTATGCTGCACCATGCCGCGTGCAGCATTCCAGCGATTTTGCTGCGCAGCATTTAGTGCGGAATCATCGTCGGCCGAAGCGAGGTGCGAGTGCAGCACATCGATCTGCAACCGGCCAAGCACAGGGTCCGCAAGATCCGCTAGACCAAGACCGATCCGGTTGATCCCGGTATCGACCATCACGTCGCAGACGCCGCCGCCTGCCTCAAGCCAGAGCCGTGCCTGGTGGAGCGAATTGATGACCGGCCGAACCCCGGTGGCCTTGGCAAAGGTTGCGTCAGCAGCGGTCACCGGACCGTGCAGCACCGCCACAGAGCTGGCCGGCACATGATCAAGTAGCGGCGGGACTTCCTGCCAGTGCGCCACGAAGAAATCGCGGCAACCGGCATCGCGCAGCACAGGCGCCGCGACCGCCACGCCGAGCCCATAGGCATCGGCCTTTACCGCCGCGCCAGCCGCTGCCTGCCCAGACAGCCGGTCAAGGGCCCGCCAGTTCGCGGCAAGCGCTTCACGGTCGATCGAGAGGCGCAGCGTGGCTGGCGGCAGCTCAGCTGGCATCGTCAGCGAAGTCGCGCGGCTTGCCGTCCGGCAGCCCCCACCAGGCGACGATCAATGCCATCAGCACGACGCCCCAGGTGTACCACAGCCCCGAATAGGGATCGCCGGTCCGGGCGACGATGTAGCCGGCAATGAACGGCAGGAAGCCGCCGAAATAGCCGGTTCCGATATGGTATGGGATCGACATCGAGCTGTAGCGGACCTTGGGCGGGAACATCTCCGCCAGCAGCGCCGCGACCGGGCCATAGGTTGCCGCAGACAGCGCCATCAGCACCAGCAGTGCGGCAATGATCAGGGCAGACTGGCCCAGGCTTGGCTTGTGCTTTTCAAAGTTGAACACGGTCTTGCCGGCGCGAGCTTCGATCTCGGCCTTGCGGGCCTTGGCATCGTCCCAGTTGAGCCCGTCGAGCGCGATCACTTCGCTGCCGCCCATGACGAGTTCAAGCTTGTCACCCTGTTCAAGCGTATAGCCGATCCCAGCCCCGGCAAAATCGCCCATCAGCTTGCCGCACTGGGTCTTCTGCTTGGTCGAGAACGGATCATAGGTGCAATCGTTGCCGCGGATGGTCCATTCGATCGACGCATGCTGCGCCGGGTTCTTGGCCACCGAACCGATGAACCAGAAGGTCGGGAACAACAGCACCAGGGTCAGCACATAGCCGATCACGATCGGCTTCTTGCGCCCGATCCGGTCCGACAGTTTGCCAAAGTAGATGTAGAAACCCATCCCGATCAGCGCAGCAATCCCCACGATGATTTCCGCCGTCGTGGTTTCGACATGCATCGCGTTCTGAAGGAACGAGAGGCCCGAGAACATTGCGGTGTACCAGATCACCGTGAGACCCGCGGCAATGCCGAACAGGGCGATGAAGATCCGCTTCTTGTTGCCGGGATAAGTGAAGCTTTCCACAAAGGGATTGCCAGCCGTTTCGCCCGCTTCCTTCATTGCCTGGAATACCGGGCTTTCCGAGAGCTTCACGCGCATCCACAGCGAAATCGCGAGTAGCAGGATGCTGAGCAGGAAAGGCACGCGCCAGCCCCATTCGTTCCAGGTCGCATCGCTCATTGCCGCCTTGCAGCCCAGCACCACCACGAGGCTGAGCACAAAACCGCCAACTACGCTGGCCTGAATATAGCTGGTGAAATAGCCGCGCCGATGGAACGGGGAATGTTCCGCGACATAAATCGCCGCGCCGCCATATTCGCCGCCCAGCGCCAGGCCCTGGAGGATGCGCAGCAGGATCACGATGGCCGGTGCCCACAGCCCGATTTCAGAGGCTGCCGGAATCAGGCCGACCCCGGCCGTTGCCACGCCCATCAGGCTGACGGTGACCAGGAACGTGTATTTGCGCCCCAGCTTGTCACCCAGATAGCCGAACAGGATCGCGCCAAGCGGTCGGAAGCCAAAGCCGACCGCGAAGACCAGCCAGAACAGCAACATCTCCAGCGTGGCATTGCCAGTCGGGAAGAAAGTCTTCGACAGGATCGCGCCTAGCGCGCCGTAGATGAAGAAGTCGTACCATTCGAACACCGTACCGGCCGAGGACGCGCCGATCACCAGGCGCATGTCGGCGGCGGAGGGTTCGTGGTGGGCAGTCTGCGTGGCCATGGCTTCCCCTGTTGTTTTGGTCTCGTTATCCGCCCTCTAGCGAGGGTTTTGCTGGCTGGAAAGCGCCTCAAGCGCGGCTTGCCAGGCCAGCGTGATCGCGCCGTGCCGGGCTGGATAGTCACGCGCGGCGGCGATCATGGCCAGCCCCGGCCAGTCAGGCAGTTCCCCCCCGTCCTTAAGCCAGCTCCGGATCGCGCCGAGCGCGGCGCCGAGATTGTCCGCGTCGCGGCCAGCTGCTGCAGCCGCAAAGATCGCCGCGCTCGCCTGGCCGATCGCGCAGGCCTGGGCCTTGAGGCCGATTTTCGCGATGGCGCCGGCTTGATCGGTCGCCAGCGACAGCGCAATCGCGCTCCCGCAGGTTGGTGAGCGCGCGGCTCCGCTCAGCGGCAAATCAGGATCAAGCGGCCACTGGCTGAGGCCGGTGGCCAGCGCGAGAACTTCGCGCGTGTAGAGGTTCCCGCTGCCGCTCAAGGATCAGGATTTGTCTTTGCCCAGGCGCTTGGCTTCGGCCTCGGCCGCTTCCTTGCGGCGCTCGGCAATCATCTTGACCAAGGCTTCGCTGCTCGCATTGACGAAGGGATAGGCCCGGGCCTGGGTAATCCAGGTCGGCCGGCCGCCAATGCCCCAAACGGTGTCATAGCCCAGTACCAGCACCGAAAAGGCCAGCACGGTGATGACCATGCCCTTGACCGCACCAAAGCCGAAGCCAAGCAGCCGGTCGATCGGACCAAGCACGGATTCGCGGCTCGCCTCACCCATCCGGTTGGCGACGAGCTTGACGATCGCATAGGGGATCAACAGCAGCAGCGCGAAGGCAAGGACCGTCGCGCCGGATTCGCTGCCCACATAAGGCACCAGCGCCGCAGAGAGCGGCGTATGCATATTGTGAATTGCAAACAGGGAGATAACCCAGGCAGCCAGGGCCAGGATTTCCTGCACGAAGCCGCGCAGGAAGCCGGTTACTGCCCCGAGCCCGACCAAAATCAATACTGCGATGTCGAAACCCGTCATGGTTTCAAATCTATGACTCGCCCATCACCTGGTCAACGAGATTCCGGAGCATGGTTACCTCACGGTGGCCCTTGCCCATGCCCGAAACATCGCCCGGGCCGAAGGCCTTGGTAAACCCCAGCTTCGCCGCTTCCTTCAAGCGCAGGCTGCCATGGGCCACGGGGCGGACTTCACCGGCCAGCGAGACTTCGCCAAACCAGACCGCATCGTTGGGCAAGGGTCTGTCAGCCAATGCAGAAATCAACGCGGCAGCAACGGCAAGGTCCGCCGCCGGATCGCCCAGGCGGTACCCGCCGGCGACGTTCAGGTAGACCTCGCAGGATGAGAAATTGAGCCCGCAGCGCGCCTCCAGAACGGCCAGCAGCATGGCCATCCGGCCATTATCCCAGCCCACCACCGCGCGGCGCGGCGTCGCTCCACTGGCGAGCCGGACAATCAACGCCTGGATCTCAACCAGCACCGGCCGGGTGCCCTCCATCGCCGGGAACACTGCACTGCCCGGCACCGGGTTCTCGCGGCCCGAGAGAAACAGCATCGAGGGATTGCCGACTTCCTCCAGCCCCGCCCCAGCCATGGCGAACACGCCGATCTCGTCAACCGGGCCAAAGCGGTTCTTGAGGTTGCGAAGGATCCGGTACTGGTGGCTGCGCTCGCCCTCGAAGCTCATCACCACGTCGACCATGTGTTCCAGCACGCGCGGGCCGGCGATCGAGCCGTCCTTGGTGACATGACCGACAAGCACCAGCGCGCAGCCGCATTCCTTGGCAAAGCGGATCAGCTCGAATGCCGAGGCACGGACTTGACTGACCGTGCCGGGTGCGCCTTCGATCTGGTCCGAATGCATGGTCTGGATCGAATCGATCACCACCAGCGCCGGCGGCGCCATGCCGCCAAGCGTGGTCAGAATGTCGCGAACCGAAGTGGCGGCAGCGAGCCGGATCGGGGCATCGGCCAAGCCAAGCCGTTCAGCCCGCAGCCGGACCTGTCCGGCTGCTTCCTCCCCGCTGATATAGACCACCTCACCCCCAGCCCGCGCCATCTGCGCAGCGGCCTGGATCAGCAGGGTGGACTTGCCGATGCCCGGATCGCCGCCCATCAGCACGGCTGAGCCTGGGACCAGCCCGCCACCCAGCGCCCGGTCAAACTCGGCAATGCCGGTGCTGCGCCGGACCAGCCTTTCCCCCGGCTTGTCGAGCGGTTCAAAGGCAATCTTGCGGCCGCCTCCGGAGAGGTCATGCTTGGCCGAAAAGACCGTCTCCGGGGCCTCTTCGCTCAGCGTGTTCCATTCCCCGCAGTCGGCACACTGCCCCTGCCAGCGAAAGGTAACGCTGCCACAGGCCTGACAGACATAGCGGCGTTTGGGCTTGGCCATGGTCTGTCGATAAACGGAACGAAGCAGGAACGCAAGTGCAGCGCGCACCGATAGCGGTAGTTATCGCCAAGTCACAATTTGTGCCTATATGAACGCCATGCGCCAGAAGGAACTCCGCATTGCCCTTGTCTGCTATGGAGGGGTCAGTCTTGCGGTCTACATGCACGGGGTCACCAAAGAGCTGTGGAAGCTGGCCCGCGCCAGCCGGGCGCATGTCGGCGGGGAAGATGCGCCCAAGGGCACCGAGGCAGTTTACCTGAAACTGCTGCGCCGGATCGAGCATGACCGGCAGCTGCGCCTACGCGTGCTGCCGGACGTCATCGCCGGGGCCAGTGCCGGCGGGATCAATGGCGTGTTCCTGGCCCAGGCAATCCATTCCGGGCAAAGCCTGGAGCCGCTGACCGATCTGTGGCTGGAGCGTGCCGATGTCGATGTGCTGGTCGATCCCGATGCCCGCCCCTGGTGGCGCTTCGCCAAGTTTTGGGCGATGCCGATCGTCTGGTTCCTGCTCTCGCGCCCCGGCAATGTCGTCTCGCAAAGCGTCGCCCCGGAAACGCGCGGCGAGGTGCGGGCCAAGCTATCGCGCCTGATCCGCTCGCGTTGGTTCGAGCCGCCGTTCTCCGGCATCGGCTTTTCGCGCCTGCTGGCCGAAGCGCTCGATACAATGACCAAGGGGCCGACCGATACGCCGCTGCTGCCGCCGGGCCATCCGCTCGACCTGTTCGTGACCGCGACGGACTTCAAGGGTCACCCCCAACCACTGCGGCTCAACAGCCCGGCAGAGGCTGAGGAGAGCGAACATCGCCTTTCGATCGGCTTCCGCAGCAAGACTCCGCTGACCGGCGCGAATCCGCTGGCGCCGACGCCCGAGCTGGTCTTTGCCGCCCGCGCGACAGCGAGCTTCCCGGGCGCCTTCCCCGCGCTGCAGACCGCCGAGATCGATGGATTGGTCACCGAACGCCAGGAAGAGTGGCCAAGCCGCACCGCCTTCTTCACGCGGATCATGCCGAACCACACCAAGCTGGGCGATCTCGGCGGCGTTTCGCTGATCGACGGCTCGGTCCTGGTCAATGCCCCCTTTGCCGAAGCGATGAGCGTGCTGCGCGATCGGCCGGCCCAGCGCGAAGTGGATCGCCGGTTCGTCTATGTCGATCCGCACCCGGACCGGGTCGGCGGGATGCGCCGCAACGATCCGCGGCCGCCGGGATTCTTCTCCGTCATCTTCGGTTCGCTCTCCTCAATCCCGCGCGAACAGCCCGTGCGCGACAACCTCGATGCGATTGCTCAACGCTCGCACGAGCTGGATGAACTCAAGCGCGTAGTGGAAACGCTGCGGCCGGATGTCGAGGCGGAGGTGGAGCGCCTGTTCGGGCGGACCCTGCTGTTCGAATGGCCCAGCCAGCGGCGACTGACGGGGTGGCGCGGGAAAGCGCAGGATGCGGCGGCCAAGGGCGCGGGCTATGCCTATCACGGCTATGGTCAGGTCAAGCTGCGGGCAATTGTCCAGGACCTGGCCCAGACGATCCATGCCGCCGCGCCCGATCTGGCTGGCGGACCCGAAGCGATCGAGCGGCATCTCGCCACCTGGCTCAACACGATCGGGTTCGATCACCTGACCGGGCTGAAGGGCGGCGCCTCGGCCGAGGCCGTGGCCTTTTTTCGCGATCATGACCTGGGCTACCGGATCCGCCGCCTGCGCCACCTGGCGCGGCGCCTGTCCGAGGACTGGGACGATATCGACCGTGATCATCCGCATGCCCGCGAGGATGCGCGGGACGCGGTCTATCGCGCCTTGGGGCTGCATTTCGAACGCGAGGCTCCGGGCTTCCTGGGGCAGGATTTTGCCGCCACGGCGCGCAAGGTGTTCGATGATCCGGGCATGGTGCTTGCCGCCATGGCGGAACGCCGCGCGCTGGCCATGCTCGATCCGCAGGTCGATGCGATCCTGGTCGAGGCGCTCAAGCCCCTGCCCCGCGAGCTGCGGCGGCGGATCCTGCTGACCTACCTGGGCTTTCCGTTCTACGACACGGTTACCCTGCCGCTGCTGCGCGGTGAGAACATCAACGAGCTCGATCCCGCCAAGGTTGACCGGATCTCGCCCGACGATTGCCCCGGCATTCGCACCGGCGGCGCAGCGCAGACGCTGCGCGGGGTGGAATTCTACAACTTCGGTGCGTTCTTCAGCCGCGCCTATCGTGAGAACGATTACCTGTGGGGTCGGCTCCACGGGGCGGAACGGATGATCGACCTTGTCGCCTCAGCCCTGCCGGCCGGCAGCATCATCGACGAGCAGGAACTGGCCGCGCTCAAGCGCGAGGCCTTCCTGACGGTCCTTGATGAAGAGGAACCCCGCCTCCGCGCCGATCCGGGGCTGGTTCCCCGGATCAGGGCAGAGGTGATGGCCAGTTAGTGCTTGTGCGCGGGTGCCGGCTTGGCATCCAGGCTCGCCCAGATTGCCCTGGTATAGGCTTCCAGCGTGACAAAACCCTTGGACTTCTGCAGCGCGGCCAGCGGATTGTTGGCCAGCACGGCTTCCAGCGTCTGGCCCTTGGCCTTGCGCGCGCTGATAAGTTCGATCGACTGGGCAATCATGCCGCGCCAGGCGATCAGATCGGCCTGGGTCCCGACTGGGCCGTGCCCCGGAATGACCTTGGTCTGAGGATTGGTGACCTTGATCAGCTGACCGAGCGTGTGAACCAGATGCCGGGCATTGCCGCCTGAATTGGTATCGATGAAGGGAAAGCCCAGCCCGTTCATCATCAGGTCGCCAGTGTGGAGGACATTGGCCTTGCGCCAGTAGAGCGCGGTATCGCCATCGGTATGCCCGCCATGGGTGTGGATCGCATCGATCCGATCACCGTTGAGGTGAAAGCTGACCCCGTTCTGGTAAGTCACAACCGGGAGCGCAGCCGGCGGTGCCGGCTTGGCCGCCGCAATGCCGGAGGTTGAACCCGCGATCATCCGCACCCGCACGTTCTCGTGGGCAAAGATCGTCACCCCGGCCTTGCCAAGGTTCTCGTTCCCGCCAGTGTGATCGTAATGCCAATGGGTGTTGACCAGGTACTTGACCGGCTTGGCGCCCAGGCCAGCCACGGCGGCCAGGATCTTGTCGGTCAGCGGAGCGAACTGGTCATCGATCAGGACCGAGCCATCCTCGCCATAGGACAGACCGATGTTTCCCCCCGCCCCGAACAATACGGCGACCCCGGGCGCGACAACTTCGGCCTTGATTTCGACCTTGCTGAAATCGGGCGACTGGGCAGCAACTGGTACGCTGGCGGCCAGCACGGCAGCAGCGGAAATGGCAAGGCGCATGGTCAATCCTCTCGGTTCTTACGAGCGAGAGGACTGCGCCCGCGCCGCTAATCGGTCAAGTCGTTCCAGGCTTCCTTGAGCTTGTCGAAGAAGCCCTTCGAACCCGGGCATTCGTCACCCGTTTCGCTTTCCTGCAGCTCGCGCAGCAGTTCCTTCTGGCGCGCGGTCAGCTTGGTTGGGGTTTCAACAGTGATTTCCATCACCAGATCCCCACGTCCGCGCCCTTGCAGCACGGGCATGCCCGCGCCGCGGCGGCGCAATTGCTTGCCGGACTGGATTCCCGCCGGAATCGGCACCGTATGACGCTCGCCATCGATGCCGGGCAGCTCGATCTCGCCGCCAAGGGCAGCCGTGGTGAAGGTGATCGGCACGCGGGTAATCAGTGTAGTCCCGTCACGCTCAAACACCGGGTGGCGGCGGACGTGGACGAAGATGTAGAGATCGCCGGCCGGAGCGCCAAACGGCCCAGCCTCACCCTTGCCGCCCAGGCGGATGCGGGTGCCCGTGTCGACGCCGGGCGGGATCGCCACATCGAGCTTCTGGGCCTGATCGACCCGCCCTTCCCCGCCACACTTGCGGCAGGGTTTTTCGATCACCTCGCCGCGGCCGTGGCAGGTCGGGCAGGTCCGTTCGACCATGAAGAAGCCCTGCTGGGCGCGGACCTGGCCGTGACCGCCGCACAGATTGCAGCGCCGCGTACCGGTGCCCGGTTCGGCGCCCGATCCGTCGCAGGGCTCGCAGGTTGCGGCCACTTCGATTTCGATCTGGGCCTGCTTGCCGTGGAAGGCATCTTCCAGACTGACTTCCAGGTCATAGCGCAGGTCAGCCCCGCGCCGCGCCTGCTGGCGGCCGCCGCCACCGCCAAAGGCGCTGCCGAATATGGTCTCGAAAATGTCGCCCAGATCGGAAAAGCCGCCACCAGACCCGCCAGCACCGCCGCCCATACCACCGTTCTGGAAGGCGGCGTGGCCAAAGCGGTCATAGGCCGCGCGCTTTTGCGGATCCTTGAGGCAATCATAGGCCTCGCTGATCGCCTTGAAGCGGGCTTCAGCCTCGGCATCGCCGGGATTCTTGTCCGGGTGCCAGCGCATGGCAAGCTTGCGGTAAGAGGACTTGATCGCAGCATCGTCCGCGCCGCGATCCACCTCGAGCAGCTCGTAATAGTCGATTTCAACGCCAGCCACGTCGCTCTATCCCCCAACAAACCCCGTCACCCCCGCGAAAGCAGGGGCCCCATCTCGAAAGGTCGCGTTCGGCGGAACGGCCGGAAGATGGGTTCCCGCTTTCGCGGGAATGACGACGGTTGTTTTCTCGCGCTTCGCTCAGGCTCAGCCCTTGTTGTTTTCGTCGACTTCCGAGAACTCGGCATCGACAACTTCTTCGGCTGCGTCGGCGGCTTCCGCCCCGGCACCCGGAGAGGCAGCAGCGGCCTGTTCCTTCTCGTAGATCACCTGCCCCATCTTCATGGCCTTTTCGGTCAGGGCCTGGGTCTTGGCAGTCATGTCATCGACATTGCCGCTTTCGATCGCGGTCTTGGCTTCGGCCACGGCCGCTTCGATCTCGGCCTTGAGGTCGGCATCAAGCTTGTCGCCATGCTCGGCCAGCTGCTGCTCGGTCGCGTGGACCAGGCTGTCGGCGTTGTTCTTGGCCTCGGCGGCAGCGCGGCGCTGCTTGTCTTCCTCGGCAAAGCGCTCAGCGTCCTTGACCATCTGATCGATATCCGCGTCGGACAGACCGCCCGAAGCCTGGATCTTGATCTGCTGCTCCTTGCCGGTGCCCTTGTCCTTGGCGCTGACGTTGACGATGCCGTTGGCGTCGATGTCGAAGGTCACCTCGATCTGCGGCACCCCGCGGCGCGCCGCCGGAATGCCAACCAGGTCGAACTGGCCAAGCAGCTTGTTGTCCGCCGCCATTTCGCGCTCGCCCTGGAACACGCGGATGGTCACCGCCTGCTGGTTGTCCTCGGCGGTCGAATAGACCTGGCTCTTCTTGGTCGGGATCGTGGTGTTGCGATCGATCATGCGGGTGAACACGCCGCCCAGCGTTTCGATGCCGAGCGAGAGCGGGGTCACGTCGAGCAGCAGCACGTCCTTGACGTCGCCCTGCAGCACGCCGGCCTGGATCGCCGCGCCCATCGCAACGACTTCATCCGGGTTCACACCGGTGTGCGGCTCCTTGCCGAAGAACTCCTTCACGACTTCGCGCACGCGCGGCATGCGGGTCATCCCGCCGACCAGCACGACATCGTCGATGTCCGAAGGCTTCAGGCCAGCATCGGCCAGCGCCTTGCGGCACGGCTCGAGCGTGCGCTGGATCAGGTCGGCAACCAGCTTTTCCAGATCCGCGCGGCTGATCGTTTCAACGAGGTGCAGCGGCGTGGTGGTGCCGCCTTCCATGCGGGCCGTGATGAACGGCAGGTTGATTTCGGTGGTCTGGGCGCTCGACAGCTCGATCTTGGCCTTTTCAGCGGCTTCCTTGAGCCGCTGGAGGGCCAGCTTGTCGGCCTTGAGATCCATGTTCTCCTTGGCCTTGAACTTGTCGGCCAGGTACTCGACCAGCTTGGAGTCGAAGTCTTCACCGCCAAGGAACGTGTCCCCGTTGGTCGACTTCACTTCGAACACGCCGTCGCCGATTTCCAGGACCGAGATGTCGAAGGTACCGCCACCAAGGTCATAGACCGCGATGGTCTTGCCGTCGTTCTTGTCGAGGCCATAGGCCAGCGCGGCCGCAGTCGGCTCGTTGATGATGCGCAGCACTTCAAGGCCGGCGATCTGGCCGGCGTCCTTGGTCGCCTGGCGCTGGGCGTCGTTGAAGTAGGCCGGCACAGTGATGACCGCCTGGGTGACGGTTTCACCGAGGTAGCTTTCCGCCGTTTCCTTCATCTTCTGCAGGATGAAGGCCGAAACCTGGCTGGGCGAATAGTCTTCGCCGCCGGCCTTGACCCAGGCATCGCCGTTCTTGCCCTTGACGATGGTATAGGGGACCAATTCGGTGTCCTTCTTGGTCACCGGGTCATCAAAGCGGCGGCCAATCAGGCGCTTCACCGCAAAAATCGTGTTGTCGGGGTTGGTCACTGCCTGGCGCTTGGCCGGCTGGCCGATCAGCCGCTCACCATCCTTGGTGAAGGCAACGATCGACGGCGTGGTGCGCGCACCTTCCGAATTTTCGATGACCTTCGGCTTGCCGCCGTCCATCACAGCAACGCAGCTGTTGGTGGTGCCGAGGTCGATACCGATAACTTTACCCATATTACTGCCCATCCTTGGTCATATTTTGGACACCGCCTCTACACCTTCCCAGTCCCGGCAAAGGTGCCCTGCGGCTCGTTGACGGGGCGGATATAGGAGCGGTTTTGCTTGGCACAAGGGCAGCGCCGCATTAGGCAGCACAGCAATTTCAACCCCCTGCTCCGAGGTCCCCCATGAACCGCTTTGCTCCCCTGTTCCTGGCCGTTTCGCTGGCCGCCTTGTCCGCCTGCGGGCAGCAGGCCGCCAAGGACGAAGCCAGCCAGGCCGCTCCGGAAGCCAAGCCGGGCCTGACGCTGAGCGAAGGGGCGCTGGTCCTTCCGGCGGTCAAGGGCAATCCGGCCGGGGGTTATTTCACCCTGGTCAACAATGGCGACAAGGCCGTCACCCTGGCCGCCGTCAGCGTAACCGGCGCAGCCCGGGCCGAAATGCACGAGACCACCGGCGAAAGCATGGCCCCGCTCGCCACGCTGGAAATCAAGCCGGGTGAGACCGTGAAGTTCGAGCGCGGCGGCAAGCACGTGATGGCCTTCGAACTCGACCCCACGCTAGCGGCCGGCGGGTCCACCGAAGTGACCCTGACCTTCGCCGATGGCGACAAGCTCTCGGCTCCACTCAAGCTGCAGGCGCCTGGCGGCGACATGGGGTCCATGGAAGGCATGGACCATTCGGAGCATATGGAGCATCAGAACTGAGCGACATCGCGGCCCGGCACGTCTGCCCGGTCGGCGGCGAACGGCCGCTGACGTCGGGTGAGATTGTGCTGGTCCGGTCGGTCTTTGGCGCGGCGATCGACTGCGACGCCGTGCGCGTCCGCCGACGCCGGTGGTTTCCCTTCCAGCCCCGCCGCATCACGATGGCGCCGATGGGGCACCTGCACTTCCACCCGGCTTCTGACAGCTATTGCGACGATTTCGCGCATGCCGACTTGCACCTGCAAGGGCACTTCATCCACGAGATGACGCACGTCTGGCAGACTCAGGCCAGGGGGCGCTGGTATCTGGTCCTGCGCCGGCATCCGCTGTGCCGGTATGACTACGCGCTCAAGCCCGGCTGGCCGCTGGAACGCTATGGGCTGGAACAGCAGGCCGAGATTGTGCGCCATGCTTTTCTGCTGTCGCGCGGCGTGCCGGTGGTTGGGGCACCACCGCTCGAGATCTATCAACAGATCCTGCCCTTCCGTAGCGGCACGGGTGTTGATCTGCCCAAACGCAGATCGTAACAGTTGCAACTATCAGGGCGGCCCAACCCGCGCCCGACCGAGAGTTGCCCGATGCATCTTTCCGACTATGGCCTGTCGCGCGAGCGCGGGTTTCTTTCCGCTTTCGAAATTGACGAAATCACCCTGCCAGCCCGCTTCGATCCGATTGTCGAGGCAGCTGAGAAGCTCTCCGGCCTGATCACCAGCGGCAGGGTGCGTGACTGGCTGGAGCGCCTTCCCGATCCGGACCTGGCCGAATGGGCCCAGACCGCCCCCGAGGAGCAGGTCCGCGTGGCGATGGTGCGCTACAGCTTTCTGGTGCAGGCCTATGTCTGGGGCCATGCCGAGCCGCCACGGCATCTGCCCACCAACCTCGCCAAGCCGATGGTTGCGATAGCCGATCGGCTCGGCCAGGCACCGCTGCTGCCCTATTCGGGCTATGTCCTCGATAACTGGGCGCGGATCGACAAGGCCGCCCCGCTCAGCCTTGACAATGTCCGCATGGTCCAGAACTTCGCCGGGGGTGAGGACGAGAACTGGTTCGTGCTGATCCACGTCGCGATCGAGCAGGAGGCCGGCGTTCTGCTCGACAACGCTGTCCAGCTGATCGCTGCCTGCGAAGCCGGTGATGCCGCGCGCTGCGAGGCGCTGCTGCTGGAAATGAACGAGGCCTGGGAGCGGATCTACGCGCACTTCAAGCGGATGCCGGAACGCTGCGATCCCTATGTCTATTTCCACCGCGTGCGCCCCTGGATCCACGGCTGGGCCAACAACCCGGCGCTGAACGGCGGGCTGGTCTATGAAGGGCTCTACGACGGCCAGCCCCAGGCGCTGCGCGGCCAGACCGGTTCGCAAAGCTCGGTCGTCCCGGCGATGGATGCGCTGTTCGCGGTAAAGCACAGCGACGATCCGCTTAAGGCCTTCCTCGATGAGCTGCACCATTACCGCCCGATGCCGCACCGGCGCTTTATCGAGGATGTCGGCGCCCGCTCACAGTTGCGTGATTTTGTCGCCGGGTCAGGCAGCCAGAGCCTCAAGGACGCCTTCAACGCCAACCTCGAACAGGTTGCGCGCTTCCGCACCCGGCACCTCGAATATGCGGCCAGCTATATCAACAAGCAGGCCGGCTCGATCCCGGGTAATGATCCGGATGTTGGGACTGGGGGTACACCGTTCATGAAATATCTGAAGAAGCACCGGGATGAAAATGCGGCGCAGGTTGTTTGATTGGTTCGGGCATTTAACGTAACGTAAGCATATACATGCCACGAAATGTGGATGCCTGAAAAGAACCAGCAATCCACTTTCGTTGGCCAACTAAGCCATTGCTCGCCGATTGATGGCTTAGCCTATCGGGCGGTTGTGTTTGCGCGAACTAATGGAGACACATCTCTTTATTTTGTTGCTGGCGCCCAAGGCGGACCTTGGTCGGCGTCCAAAGCGCTTGCCACCTCACACAAGATTCATGGTGGCGACTGCTTCTATTGCAAGAAATCCATAGCCAAGGGCAATGCGACCATCGACCACGTTGAGCCAGCAAGCCTGGGCGGCAAGGGAAATTTGTCCAACCTCGTGGTCGCGTGCAAACCTTGCAACGCCAAAAAAGGTCATTCCGTTATTGACGCCTACAATCCCCAAGCGGGCAAGGAGTGGCTAAACGCATTGCTGGTCCAAGTTCAGACTAGGCTGGCTGCAATCACTCCGGCTTCTTAGCCACCGCCACCATCGCCGGACGCAGCAGGCGGTCCTTGATCATGTAGCCAGCCTGCAGTTCCTGGATCACGGTGCCAGGTTCGGCATCGGCCGAGGGGACTTCGATCATCGCCTGGTGCTGGTTGGGATCGAGCGGAAGACCCACCGCGGCAATGCGGCTGATGCCGTGGGCGGCGAAGGCCTTGTCGATCTCGCGGCCGGTGGCTTCGATGCCGGCGACGAGGTTCTTGAGCTTGTCATCCTCACGCAGCTCGGCCGGGATGGAATCGAGCGCGCGGGCCAGATTGTCTGACACGGACAGGATATCGCGGGCAAAGCCGGTGGCGGCATAGGCGCGCGCATCCTGGATATCCTTTTCCAGGCGGCGGCGCACGTTCTGCGTTTCGGCCTTGGCGTAAAGCACTTCCTGCTTCGCCGCCTCAAGATCCTCGCGCAGCCGGTCGAGCGCTGCGCCCAGCTTGTCGGCTTCCTTGTCCAGCAGCTCGTCGGGAACGCCTGCCAGTTCGGCTTCCACCGCCGGGTCGCCCTGCGGTTTGGTGTCGTCGGTCATGTGCTCAAAAACCTGTCTAGCGGATCAGTTTGCCCAGCGACTGGGCTGTGAAATCCACCATGGGGACTAGCCGCGCATAATTCAACCGGGTCGGGCCGATAACCCCCACCACGCCGACCACCCGGCCGTCGCGATCACGATAGGGCGAGGCGATCACGGAAGAGCCCGACAGCGAGAACAGCCGGTTCTCTGCGCCGATAAAAATCCGGGTCGCCTCAGCCTCGCGCGCGGCATCGAGCAGGTCGGCAACCGACTGGCGATTCTCCAGATCGTCGAGCAATTGCCGAACCCGCTCAATATCGGTCAGGGCGCCTTCATCCAGCAGATTAGCCTGACCGCGCACGATCAGGACCGGGCGCTGCGCCGCATCCTCGCTCCACACGGCGAGCCCGCGTTCGACCAGGTCGCGGCTGGCGGCATCAAGCGCGGACTTGCCCGCAGCAATTTCAGCCCGCATCGCCCGCGCCGCCTCGGCCAAGGTCCGTCCACTGAGGTGCGCGGAGATATAGTTCGAGGCCTGTTCGAGCGCACCGGCTGCCAGGCCGATCGGCAGTTCCACCACCCGGTTCTCAACCCCGCCATCGGCGCCCACCAGCACGGCCAGCGCCCGACCGGGAGCCAACGGGACAAGCTGCAAATGCTGCAAGCGCGGCTCGCGGCGCGGGACCATCACGACGCCGGCGGCGGCGGACAATTCGGACAGGATCGCACTGGTCGCCGTCAATGCCGCCTCGATCGGCCCCGGCTGGCCCAGGCGACTTTCGATTGCAGCGCGTTCCTCGGGCGTCGGCTCGGCCACCTGCATCATGCCATCGACAAACAGCCGCAGCCCCTGGTCGGTCGGCATCCGCCCGGCGCTGGTATGCGGCGCGGCCAGCAGGCCGAGCATTTCGAGTTCGTGCAGGACCGAGCGGATCGAGGCGGGCGACAGGTTCACCCCCGCCCCGGCCAGGGTCTTCGAGCCA
This sequence comes from Sphingomonadaceae bacterium, assembly GCA_965284665.1. Taxonomy (GTDB): domain Bacteria; phylum Pseudomonadota; class Alphaproteobacteria; order Sphingomonadales; family Sphingomonadaceae; genus Novosphingobium. The sequence continues at coordinate 1,952,998 of OZ260108.1, forward strand.
ACCGGGCTGCCGGACGTCAGATAGCCTTCCACCACCAGGCGAAAGATATCGCGGGCGCGAGAGGTCAGTTCGGTGATCGGCGGGGTGGACATTGCGGGCCTAATGTAAAGGCTGGGCTTGCAGCCTCAAGCCCATTGCGCCTAACGCGGCGCGAAACCAAGCAAGGATTACTTATGCGACCTTCCGGCCGCGCGCCCGACGAGATGCGCGCTATCAGCTTCGAACCCCACTTCACCAAGCACGCCGAAGGATCGGTGCTGGTCAGCTTCGGCCACACCAAGGTGATCTGCACCGCCTCGGTCGAGGAACGCGTGCCGCCCTTCCTGCGCGGCAAGGGCGAAGGCTGGGTGACGGCGGAATACTCCATGCTCCCCCGCGCCACCCACACCCGTGGCAGCCGTGAAGCGGCCAAGGGCAAGCAATCGGGCCGCACCCAGGAAATCCAGCGCCTGATCGGCCGGTCCTTGCGCTCGGTAACCGACCTCAAGGCATTGGGCGAGCGCCAGATCACGCTCGATTGCGACGTGATTCAGGCTGACGGCGGCACCCGCACCGCCGCGATCTCCGGCGCCTGGGTCGCGCTGCGCCTGGCGGTCGATGGCCTGATCAAGCAGGGCCTGATCACCGGTGACCCGCTGCCGCGCAAGGTCGCGGCGGTCAGCTGCGGAATCTTCAAGGGCAACCCGGTGCTCGACCTTGATTATGACGAGGATTCCTCGGCCGATGCCGATGCCAACTTCGTGCTGATCGAAGGCGGCCACATTGCCGAGGTCCAGGCCACGGCCGAAGGCGCGACTTATGACGAGGAAGGCCTGTTGCGCCTGCTGCGCCTCGCCCGGATCGGCTGCAACGCGATCTTCGCGGCGCAGGACAAGGCGGTGGGACGCTAGCCAATCTGCCGTCATCCCCGCGAAAGCGGGGAGCCATCACCGGACGGTCGAGCTTGAACCAGCGGCGGGAGATGGGTTCCCGCTTTCGCGGGAATGACGGAGAGGGTTGATGCGGAAGCTTGGCGCTCAGACACTCGTGATTGCCACGCACAACGCGGGCAAGCTCAAGGAAATCGGCGCCCTGCTTGATCCCTATGGGGTGGGCTGCATCTCCGCCGGCTCGCTCGGGCTGCCCGAACCAGCCGAGACGGGCAAGACCTTTGTCGAGAATGCGCTGATCAAGGCGCGGGCAGCGGCGGAGGCTTCGGGCCTCCCAGCCCTCGCAGACGATTCCGGGCTTTGCGTCGAAGCACTGGGCGGCCGCCCGGGCGTCTACACCGCCGATTGGGCCGAACGGCAGTGGTTCGAGGGACCTGCCGGGCGCGACTGGTACATGGCGATGGGCAAGGTCGAGGGCCTGCTGTGCGAACTGGGACCCGCAACAGACCGGTCCTGCCACTTCGCTTGCGTCCTCGCGCTTGCCTGGCCCGACGGCGAAAGCGCCGTCTACGAAGGCCGCGCCAACGGCTCGCTGACCTGGCCGCCGCGCGGCACCATGGGCTTTGGCTATGATCCGGTCTTCGTGCCCTTGGGCGACACCCGCACCTTTGCCGAACATGACCCGGCCGAAAAGCACGCCATCAGCCACCGCGCCGATGCCTTTGCCAAGCTGGTCGCGGAGCAGTTTGGCGGGTAAGAGGCCGCCATGGCCCGCGCGCTCTACATCCACTGGCCGTTCTGCCTCGCAAAGTGTCCCTATTGCGACTTCAACAGCCATGTCCGTGACAGCGTCGATCATGGTGCCTGGGAAGCTGCGCTGCTGGCCGACCTGCGGCACGAAGCGGAAATGGCGGCGGGAGAACCGCTCGGCAGCATCTTCTTCGGCGGCGGCACGCCATCGCTGATGCCTCCGGCGCTGGTCGCACGATTGCTGGCCGAAGCGGAGAAGCTGTGGGGCTTTGCCGAGGGCATCGAGATCACGCTGGAAGGCAATCCTTCCTCCGTTGAAGCGGCAAACTATTCCGCGCTCGCCGTTGCCGGGGTCAACCGCGCCTCGCTGGGGATTCAGGCGCTCGATGACCAGACGCTGCGCTTCCTGGGCCGGCTCCACGATGCCGAGGAAGGGCTTCGCGCCCTTGAAACGGCCCAGCAGGTCTTCCGCCGTGTATCGTTCGACCTGATCTACGCCCGCCCCGGCCAGACTCCGGATGCGTGGGAGGCGGAACTGCGGCGCGCCATCGGCTTTGGCACCACGCACCTCTCGCTCTACCAGTTGACCATCGAACCCGGCACCCGGTTCGAAACCATGGTCCGCAAGGGTGACTTCGCACCGCTCGATGACGATACCTGTGCGGACCTCTTCACCCTCACCCGTGCAGCCACTGCCGCAGCCGGTCTGCCCGCCTACGAGATCAGCAATCATGCCGCGCTGGGCGAGGAGAGCCGGCACAACCTGACCTACTGGCGCTATCTGGACTATGTCGGGATCGGGCCGGGCGCGCATGGCCGGCGCAAGGGCATGGCCACCGTCCGGCACAAGAAGCCCGAGAACTGGCTGAGCGCCGTAACCGCCAATGGCCACGGTATTGCCGAAAGCCGCGATCTCGCCCGCACCGAACAGGCCGCCGAAGCCATGCTGATGGGGCTGCGCCTTCGCGAAGGGATCGACCTTGCGGCCATGGCCGCGCGCTTTGCCCTGCCCGAGGCGGCGCTGCTCGATTCCGGCAAGGCCGCGCTTTACCGCCAGCAAGGCCTGGTCTGGCAGAATGGCGCAAGGGTCGGCGTGACCGAGGCAGGAATGCCGTTGCTCGATGCGCTGCTTGGTGAACTGGTTCCGGCGGACCTGGTCGAAACATGAGCGCCAGTGCGATCCTTAACGCCTGGCACGATCACCTGGCACAGGCGCGCCGCCGTTCGCCGCACACGGTTCGTGCCTATGTCGCCACGGCCGAACGGTTGATCGAGGCGACCGGGCTGACCGACTGGCCCGCCCTCGCCCGGATCGAGGCGACAGCGCTGCGCCAGCAACTTGCGCGCCGCCGTGCCGAGGGCCTCAGCAATTCTTCGGCCGCGCGTGAGCTATCCGCTCTGAAAGGCTTCGTAGCCTTTGCCCGCGCTCAAGCCGGGATGGCCGATCCCACGGCACCGCGGATGCGTGGGCCACGGGTCAAGAAAGGTCTTCCTCGCCCCGTCACTCCCGATGAAGCAATCAACCTGGCCGCCGGGGTCGAGGAAAACGCAGCGACCGAGTGGATCGGAGCTCGGGACCGGGCCGTCCTGCTGTTGCTCTATGGCGCCGGTCTGCGCATCGCCGAGGCACTTTCGCTAACCGGCGCGGCCCTGCCGCTCGGCGAGGTGCTGACCGTCACCGGCAAAGGCGGTAAGCAGCGCGCCGTGCCGATCCTGCCGTTGGTCTCCGCCGCCGTGGCCGATTACGCCGCCAAGTGCCCCTGGCCGCTGGAGCGCGACAAGCCACTGTTTCGCGGAGCCCGCGGCGGTCCGCTGGCGCAGGGCATGGTGCAAAAAGCGATGGCCTCGGCCCGCAAGGCGCTGGGTCTGCCAGCCACGGCTACGCCACACGCGCTGCGCCACTCGTTCGCGACGCACCTGCTCGGCGCGGGGGCAGACCTGCGCAGCTTGCAGGAACTGCTTGGCCACGCCAGCCTTGGCTCGACCCAGATCTACACCAAGGTCGACGCGGCGGTGCTGCTTGACGTTTATCGTCACGCCCACCCGCGCGAGGTGGGTTAGCCCTTCGCCTTCCAGGTCACCACACGCCACAGGTACGTAAGGATAATCCCGGCGATCACGGCTGTGGACAGTGGCCCCAGCCACTTCTCGACATCGCCGAACTGCGAACCCAGGAAATAGCCCGCGCCAGCCAGCGCGGCGCTCCAACCGAGCGTGCCGATGGTCGAGAAAACCAGGAAACGCCGCAGCGACATCTTGAACAGCCCGGCCGGGATCGAGATGAGCGAGCGCAGTGTCGGGATCATTCGGGCGACCAGGACGATGGTGGAACCGTACTTTTCGAACAGTCGCTCGCCACGTTCAACCTCGTCCCAATCGAGCGTCAGCCAGCGGCTGTACTTGTCGATGAACACGTGCATCCGCGCTTCGCCGAACTTGATTGCCAGCCAGTACCAGAACCAGTTGCCCAGCATTGCACCCGCGCTACCCGCCAGGATCGTGCCCTCCAGCGTCATCGTGCCGCGCGCGGCGGAGACGCCGGCCACAGTCATGATCACTTCGGATGGCACCGGCGGAAACACCGTTTCCAGCAGCATCAGTGCGGCAACACCCCAGTAGCCGGCCCATTCAACGAGCCGGATGATCCAGTCTTCCATCGGTGCCTTATCCTGCCTGGCGAGCGGCGAGCCGCGCCTCGATTGCATCCCAGATCTTGCCGGGCGTGTCGGTGCCGTTGAACCGGTCGATCGCCTGAATGCCGGTGGGCGAAGTGACGTTGATTTCGGTCAGCCACTCCCCGCCGATCACGTCGATGCCGACGAAGATCAAACCCAGGCGCTTCAGCTCGGGTCCCATCGCGGCGCAGATTTCCTGCTCGCGCGGGGTCAGTTCGGTCGCTTCGGCGCTACCGCCAACGGCGAGGTTCGAGCGGAACTCGCCCTCGCCCGGCTTGCGGTTGATCGCGCCGGCCACTTCGCCATCTACCAGCACGATGCGCTTGTCGCCCTTCGCCACTTCGGGAAGGAAGGGCTGGACCATGTGCGGTTCGGGCCAGGTCTGGTTGAACACTTCGAACAGGGCGGACAGGTTGTCACCCTCGGCAGGTACCCGGAAGATCGCCTTGCCGCCGTTGCCGTGGATCGGCTTCACCACCACGGCCCCGTGCTGCGCCTGGAACGCGCGCACTTCGTCGACCGAGCGCGTTACGAGCGTCGGCGGCATGAAGCGGCGATAGTCCAGCACCATCACCTTTTCCGGTGCATTGCGGACCGAGCGGGGATTGTTGACCACCAGGGTCTCCTGCTCGATCCGCTCGAGCAGGTGGGTCGCGGTGATGTAGCCCATGTGGAACGGCGGGTCTTGGCGCATCAGGACCACGTCGACATCGCGGCCAAGGTCAAGCCGGACGGGATCCCCCTTGGTGAAGTGATCGCCCGCAACGCGCTGGACCGTTACCGGGTGGCACACGGCCGTCAGGCGGTCATCCGCGTCCAGCGTCAGGGCGTTGACATCGTAATGCCACACGCGGTGTCCGCGCGCCTGGGCGGCGAGCATCAGCGCAAAGCTGGAATCGCCGGTGATGTTGATCGTTTCAATGGGGTCCATCTGGACCGCGACACGCAGGGTCATGCAAATTCCTCAAGCCGCCAGGGCGTTCTCCAGATGGCGCGGGAAGCGCCACGGCGCAAGGAGGAGAACGTCGATCCGGACAAGATCGCCCGGCCGGGCATGGCGATGGGCCACCGCCTCGACCGCAGCGGCGACGCGGCGGAGGCGGTAAGGATCGATCGCCTCGTCCAGCAGTTCGGCGGACGAACGCCACTTCACCTCGACAAAGATCACCGTCCGCCCGCGCCGTGCGATCAGATCAATCTCCCCGCGCGGCGTCTTGAGGCGCTGGGCGAGGATGCGCCAGCCGGTCAGGCGCAGATACCAGGCGGCCAGCGCCTCACCGCGCCGCCCCTGGGCTTCGCGGCGGGCCCGCTGGTTCATTTCAGTTCCATCGCCCGGGCATAGAGCGCCTTGCGGTCCAGCCCGGTCGCCCTGGCAACGGCAGCTGCAGCCTGCGAAGCCTTGCCAGTGGCCAGCGCCGCGCGCAGCAGGGCATCGACGTCATGCTCAACCGCCGCGGCCTCGCCCGGCGGGGCGATGACCAGTGCGATCTCGCCCTTCGGCGGATTGGCGCTGTAATGCGCGACGAGTTCACCCGCCGAGCCGGTACGGCATTCCTCGAACCTCTTGGTCAGCTCGCGCGCCACGGCCACTTCGCGTCCCGGCAATTCCTCGCCAATCGCGGCCAGGGCATCGGTGAGGCGCGGTGCGGTTTCATAGAACACCAGCGTCGCATCGACAGCCGACAGTCCGCGCAGGGCATCGCGGCGGGCCTTGTCCTTGCTGGGCAGAAATCCGGCAAACAGGAACCGGTCGCTGGGCAATCCGGCCAGCGTCAGCGCCATGATCGCTGCGGAGGGCCCGGGCAGGCTCGTCACCGGAATGCCCTGTTCCCGCGCAGCGCGGACCAGCTTGAAACCGGGGTCCGAGATCAGCGGCGTGCCCGCATCGCTGACCAGCGCGACCGGCTGCTGGCTGGCCAGCGCCAGGATATGATCGCGCGTCGCTTCGCTGGCGTGATCGTCATAGCGGATAAGCTTCTGTTTTATATCGAGATGGTGCAGCAGCTTGCCCGTGACGCGGGTATCTTCACAGGCTACCGCAGTTACGCCACGCAGCGTCGCTATCGCCCGCAGGGTGATATCGCCCAGATTGCCAATCGGCGTGGCGACAATGTAGAGTCCTGCGGAAAGCGGCGCGTCCATGACCAGCTAATGGACCGCCACGAGGGGAGCGTAAAGTGATGACCTTCAATCGGCGCAACGTCGTCATGGTCGGGGCCATCGTGCTGCTGGCGGGCTGCAAGGTCATCCCGAAGGGCACCCCCACCCCCGCGCCGCCGCCAGAGGACCGGCCGACGGACGCCCTGCCGGCCGACCAGATGCGGCATCGTGTCGCGCTGCTGGTACCGATGAACGGCCCCAATGCCGATGTCGGCCAGTCGCTTGCCAATGCGACGACCATGGCGCTGCTCGATACCAACGCGCAGAACATCCGGATCACAACTTATGACACTTCGGCTGGTCCGGCGGCCGCCGCGACGAAGGCCATCCAGGACGGCAACAAGCTGATCCTCGGTCCGCTGATGGGGGATGAGGTGCAGGCCGTAGCCTCCGTCGCCCGCGCTGCCCGCGTGCCGCTCATCTCCTATGCCAGCGACACCGGCGGCACTGCCCGCGATGTCTTTGCCATGGGCACGGCGCCGGGCAATTCGATTGGCCGGACGGTGGCCTTTGCCAAGGGCCGCGGGATCGCGCGCTTCGCGCTGCTGGTCCCCAATGGCGACTATGGTGCGCGCGTGCGGGTCGCCTATGACCAGGCGATCAAGGCAGCAGGCGGCAGTCTGGTGGCGAGCGAGGCCTATGATCGCTCCAACCCGTCGATCGTCAGCGCCGCCCGGCGGCTGCGGACGCGCGGTGGGTTCGATGCCGTGCTGATCGCCGATGGCGCGCGCTTTGCCGCCCTGGCCGCGCCGCAGCTCAAGACCGCCGGCACGGCAAGCCCGCGCATCCTTGGCACCGAGCTGTGGAGCGGGGAAAGCGTGATCAGTTCCACGCCGGCGCTGCGCGGCGCCTGGTTCTCGGCGATCGCCGACACCCGCTTCAAGACCTTTGCTGACAGCTATCAGAGCCGGTTTGGCGCGCGCCCGTTCCGCGTAGCCACCCAGGGCTATGACTCGGTCCTGCTGACGATCCGGATCGCGCGGGAGTGGCGCCCCGGCAGCCCCTTCCCCACGGCGCGGCTGAACGACGCTGGCGGTTTCCTGGGGCTGGACGGCCCGTTCCGCTTCGCGCCCTCAGGCCAGATCGAGCGGGCGCTGGAAGTGCGCGAGGCCCGCGCCGGGACCGTGGCTGTGGTCAGCCCGGCACCGGACAAGTTCGCGGACTGACGAAAACCCCGGGCTACGCCTTGCTTAGCGGAATCGCTGCGTTCTATAGGCGTTCCCATGGCCGATGACCTGTTTGAGAAGCTGCCCCAAAGCAGCGGCGATTCCTATGATGGTTCTGCGATCGAGGTGCTGGAGGGGCTTGAGCCCGTCCGCCGCCGCCCCGGCATGTACATTGGCGGCACGGACGAGCGCGCCCTGCACCACCTCGCGGCGGAAGTGCTCGACAATGCGATGGACGAAGCCGTCGCCGGTCATGCCAACCGGATCGAGGTCACGCTGGAAGAAGGCAACCGCCTGACCATCACCGACAATGGCCGCGGGATCCCGGTTGACGAGCACCCCAAGTATCCCGGCAAGTCGGCGCTTGAGGTGATCCTGACCACGCTGCACTCGGGCGGCAAGTTTTCGGGCAAGGCCTATGCCACCTCGGGCGGCCTCCACGGGGTCGGCGTCTCGGTGGTCAATGCGCTGTCCACCCTCACCCGGATCGAAGTGGCCCGCAACAAGGAGCTTTACGCACAGGAATTCTCGCGCGGCCTCTCCACCGGCCCGCTTCAGCGGCTGGGCGGCACGCCCAACCGGCGCGGGACCTCGGTCACCTTCGTGCCGGACCTGGAAATCTTTGGAGACGATGCAAAGTTCAAGCCGGCGCGGCTGTTCAAGCTGGTCCGGTCCAAGGCCTATCTCTTTGCCGGGGTCGAAATCCGCTGGAAATGCGCCGCCTCGCTCGCCAGCGAGGAAGTTCCGGCCGAGGCCGTGTTCCAGTTCCCGGGCGGTCTGGCCGATCACCTCAAGGACCAGCTCGGCACACGCGAATGCGCCACCAGCCAGCACTTCTCCGGCAGCCAGGATTTTCCGGGCGAGGAACAGGGCCGGGTCGAATGGGCGGTTGCCTGGCCGCTGTGGAGTGACGGGGCCTATTCCTGGTACTGCAACACCATCCCGACGCCGGATGGCGGCACCCATGAGGCTGGCCTCCGCGCCGCACTGACCAAAGGCATCCGCGCATTTGCGGACCTGGTCGGCCAGAAGAAGGCCAAGGACATTGCGCCCGAAGACGTGATCACCGGCAGCGAAATCATGCTCTCGGTCTTCATCCGCGATCCGCAGTTCCAGAGCCAGACCAAGGACCGGCTCACCAGCCCGGAAGCCGCGCGGATGGTCGAAAATGCCGTGCGCGATCACTTCGACCATTTCCTGGCGGACAATATGGAGCGCGGCAAGGCGCTGCTCGGCCACGTGCTGGAGCGGATGGATGAGCGCCTGCGTCGCAAGCAAGAGCGTGAGGTCAAGCGCAAGACCGCGACCAACGCCCGCAAGCTGCGCCTGCCCGGCAAGCTGACCGACTGCACCGGCGAAGGCGATGCCGAGACCGAGCTGTTCATCGTTGAAGGTGACAGCGCCGGTGGCTCGGCCAAGCAGGCGCGCGATCGCAAGACCCAGGCGATCCTGCCGATCCGCGGCAAGATCCTCAACGTCGCCAGCGCCACGGCTGACAAGATCCGCGCCAACAGCGAAATCGCCGACCTCGGCCTCGCAATCGGCTGCGGCTTCCGCAAGGACTGCAATCCGGACAACCTGCGCTATGACCGGGTCATCATCATGACCGACGCGGACGTTGACGGGGCGCACATCGCCACGCTACTGATGACCTTCTTCTTCCAGGAAATGCCCGAGATCGTCCGACGCGGGCACCTCTACCTGGCCCAGCCCCCGCTCTACCGGCTGACGGCGGGCAAGGAGAGCGCCTACGCCCGCGACGACGCGCACCGCGCCGAGCTGGAGGCGACCCAATTCAAGGGCAAGAAGGTCGAAGTCGGCCGCTTTAAAGGCCTCGGCGAGATGAACCCGCAGCAGCTGCGCGAGACGACGATGGACCCCGCCCAGCGCAGCCTGATCCGCATCACTCTGCCGCCTGAATACGAAGGGCGGGCGGCGGTGAAGGACCTGGTCGACCGTCTGATGGGCCGCGATCCGGCCCAGCGCTTCATGTTCATCCAGAACCGCGCGGCGGATATCGATCCCGATCTGATCGACGCCTAAACATCCGTTTTTTCATTTTAAAGTGACCCTTTCGGACGGGCCGCGTTGACGCTTGCTAAACTCAAGTCATTTGATAGACATATAACTCTACCGATTCGGTAGAGCTAACCCGTATAAGTCGGGTCCTGTCTGGAGAGTGATGTCATGCGCCATCGCCTTGATCCCACCATCGCCTTGCTTCCCCTCGCCTTCCTGGCGGCCTGTTCGCAGCAAAAGTCGGAAGAGGCCGCCGCAACGAGTGAAGCAGTGACTGCCAGTGACGCCGCCCTGCCCGATGTCGCGGCGGTCGCACCGGGTGTCGCCTTTACCTTCGCCTATGCCTTTACCCTGCCGGCGGAGAAGGTCAGCGATGTCCAGCAACGCCACGCCGCGGCCTGCGGCCAGCTTGGCCTGGACCGCTGCCGCGTGACCGGCATGGACTATCGCCAGCCGGCCGAAGGCGAAGCGCAAGGGCGGCTCGATCTGCTGTTGGCACCGGAAGCCGCACCAGCATTCGGTCGCGAGGCGGTTGAACTGGTAAAGGCCGCGGAAGGCAAAGTCGCCGATGCCACGGTCAGCGGCGAGAACGCGGGCGACGCGATTGATGCTTCGCACCAGACCAGTCGCGGCCTCAAGGCCGAAATGGCGCGGATCGAGGCGCGCCTGGCCACGCGCAGCCTGACCCGCGAAAGCCGCACCGAACTCGAATCCCGCCTGACCGAGCTGCGCCGCGAACTCGCCAGCCAGGGTGAGCTTCGGGCCCGCGCCGAAACGTCGCTGGCGACCACCCCGGTTACTCTGACTTACACCAGCGAAGGCCTGCTCGGTTCGGGCAATGCCTTCAGCGGCGCGGCCAAGGCTTCCTGGGCCAGCCTGATGACGATGCTTTCGTTCCTGCTGGTCGTGGGCGGGGGAATTCTGCCCTGGGCCGCATTGGGCCTGCTGGGCTGGTTCGCCTGGCGCGGTTTGAGCAAGCTGAGAGCTGTTGATCCAACGAGCTGATCGGCACCGGACGGTAGCTTGCGCCGGCCCAAAACCCGGTTCAAGCTACTTTCTGTTGGTGCATTGCCAATGCCTGCAGCAGTGTTAAGCTCGTTAGCACAAGCATTTGGCACAGATCGGGAGGCCAGCATGATTGGAAATCTTGGCTTGGCCAGTTTGCTCCCCCGCCGGGTCAGCCCGCGAGTTGCAGCAGTCTTGACGCTACTGCTCTTGTCGGCCTGCCAAACCAGCGATGGAGTAACCGGCTCAGCTTTGACGCAGAACGCAGCGTCTCAGCCCGTTAAGCCTGCACCTATTTTGCCGCGCTCGACTTATCGCCCTGCCGGAGAGGCACAATCGCCAGCTTACCGTTGCGCAAAGGCTTACAACATTCCCGACCATGACAGTTTTGCAATAAAATCCTGCGCTGAGAACGAGGCTGGTTACTCTGACCTCTTAAAAAAGAGTTGGGCGCGGGTCACTGATGACGAAATCCGAGCGTGCGAAGCTCGCGTTATTGGCGAAGTGTTCGACCGCCGCCCATATAGCGCACGTGCGATGTACAACTGCATCAAGGACAAGATTCGCACCTAGGCAGAACATCGGATCTGGATGGAATGCGGAAATGGCGTCAGACCGGTTATGGTACCCGCGGCCTATGCTTTTCGCGCTTGCCTCTCTCCCCTGCTCTCCCTATCGTTTAACCGAACGATTAATGACCGGGGATGACCACTTCCATGCAGCGCTTCGAAGGGACCAAGAATTACGTCGCCACCGATGACCTTAAGGTCGCGGTCAACGCTGCGGTGCTGCTGCGCCGCCCGCTGCTGGTGAAGGGTGAGCCGGGCACCGGCAAGACCGTGCTGGCGCATGAAATCGCCAAGGCGGTCAATGCGCCGCTGATCGAGTGGAACATCAAGTCAACAACCAAGGCCCAGCAGGGTCTCTACGAGTATGACGCGGTGGCCCGTCTGCGCGACGGCCAGCTGGGTGACGAGCGGGTCCACGACATCGCCAATTACATCAAGAAGGGCAAGCTGTGGGAGGCCTTCACCTCGCCTGAGCTGCCCGTCCTGCTGATCGACGAGATCGACAAGGCCGATATCGAGTTTCCGAACGACCTGCTTCAGGAACTCGACCGGATGAGCTTCGACGTTTACGAAACGAAGGAGCGGATCGCGGCCAAGGAGCGCCCGATCGTCGTCATTACCTCGAACAACGAGAAGGAACTGCCCGACGCCTTCCTGCGCCGCTGCTTCTTCCACTACATCAAGTTCCCCGATCGCGACACGATGCAGGCGATCATCGATGTCCACTTCCCCGGCATCCAGAAGACCCTCGTCTCGAAGGCGATGGAAATCTTCTACGAAGTCCGCGAAGTGCCGGGCCTCAAGAAGAAGCCTTCGACCAGCGAGCTGCTCGACTGGCTCAAGCTGCTGCTCAACGAGGACATGCCGCTCGACGTGTTGCAAAACCGCGATCCGGCCAAGGCGATCCCGCCGCTCCACGGCGCGCTGCTCAAGAACGAGCAGGACGTGATGCTGTTCGAACGCCTCGCATTCATGGCCCGGCGCCAGAACTGATCGGAACGGCACGGGGCCATGTTCTTCAACTTCATCGACGAGCTGCGCAGCGCCGGCATCCAGGCGAGCTTCAAGGAGCACCTGGTGCTGCTCGAGGCGCTCGACAAGGACGTGATCGAGCAGACGCCCGAGCAGTTCTATTACCTGTCGCGCGCCATTTTCGTGAAGGATGAAGGCCTGCTCGACAAGTTCGACCAGGTCTTCAACAAGGTCTTCAAGGGGATCCTGAGCGACTACGGCCAGAACCCGGTCGACATTCCCGAGGAATGGCTGAAGGCCGTTGCCGAGAAGTTCCTGACGCCCGAGGAAATGGAAGCGATCAAGTCGCTCGGTTCCTGGGAAGAGATCATGGAGACGCTCAAGAAGCGGCTCGAGGAACAGCAGAAGCGCCACCAGGGCGGCAACAAGTGGGTCGGCACCGGCGGAACCTCGCCCTATGGCAATGCCGGCTACAACCCCGAAGGCGTGCGCATCGGCGGCGAAAGCAAGCACAAGCGCGCGCTGAAGGTCTGGGAAAAGCGCGAGTTCCAGAACCTCGACAACACCCGCGAGCTCGGCACCCGCAACATCAAGGTTGCCCTGCGCCGCCTGCGCCGGTTCGCGCGTGAGGGCAACCCGGACGAGCTGGATCTGGAAGGCACGATCGAGGGTACGGCCAAGCAGGGCTGGCTCGACATCCGGATGCGGGCCGAGCGCAAGAACGCGGTCAAGGTGCTGCTGTTCCTGGACGTCGGCGGATCGATGGATCCGTTCATCAAGCTGGTCGAGGAGCTGTTCAGCGCGGCCACGACCGAGTTCAAGAACCTGGAGTTCTTCTACTTCCACAACTGCCTCTACGAAGGCGTGTGGAAGGACAACAAGCGGCGCTGGTCAGAGCGGACCAACACCTGGGACATCCTCCACAAGTATGGTCACGACTACAAGGTGATCTTCGTCGGCGATGCGGCGATGAGCCCATATGAGATCACCCATCCGGGCGGCTCGGTCGAACACTTCAACGAAGAAGCCGGCGCCGTCTGGTTGCAACGCGTGGCCCACGTCTATCCGGCCACGGTCTGGATGAACCCCGTGCCCGAAAAGCAGTGGGGCTATTCGCAAAGCACCAAGGTGATCAAGGAAATGGTCGGCGGCAACATGTTCCCGCTGACGCTAGAGGGCCTTGACGGGGCGATGCGCGAGCTAACCCGCAAGAAGCATTGAGCCGCATAAAGAAATCATTCGCTTGATTGGCGCGGCGCAGGGTCCATCTTGGCCACATGCCCCAACGCCTCCCCACCCTGTTCCTCGGCCACGGTTCGCCCATGACCGTGATCACCGACGGCCCCGAACGCCGCGCCTGGCAGGCGCTGGGCCAAGCATTGCCGCGACCCAAGGCGATCATGGTGATTTCGGCTCACTGGGAAACCAATGGCATGATCCACCTGACCGCGGGCACAGCTCCGCGAACGATCCATGACTTCGGCGGCTTTCCCGACGAGCTCTATGCGATCCAGTACCCGGCGCCCGGCTCGCCCGAACTGGTCAACCGGATCATCGCGCTACTGGGCGAGGACCGCGCCCTGGCTGACGAGACCTGGGGCTTCGATCACGGCGCCTGGGGCGTGGTGCAGCCGATGTATCCGTCCGCCGATATCCCGTTGGTAGTGTTGAGCCTCGACCGGAGCCTGTCAGCCGATCAGCATCTTCAGACCGCCGCGAAGCTCTCACCCTTGCGCGATGAAGGCGTGCTGATCATCGGCAGCGGCAATGTGGTGCACAACCTGCGGTTGTGGCGCCAGTTTGCGGGAACAGTGCCCGCCTGGGCGCGCAATTTCCAGGACCGGATCAATGAAGCGGTCGGGACCGGCAATCACGCCGCGCTCACCGGCTTCGCCGCCGATGACGAAGCAGCCAGCGCGGCAATCAACAGCGCCGAGCATTACCTGCCGCTGCTCTACGCCGTCGGAGCGCGCCTGCCGGGCGATGGGACCGCAGTGTTCAGCGACAGCATCGATGGCGCCTTGTCGATGACCAGCTACCTGATTGGTGACACAGCCCTGCTTGCTGCCTGACCGGAATCTGTGGAGCTTTGCCGGCAATGCTGGCCCGGCACCACGCGCGGGGTTAGAAGCCCGGCATGGATAGCCAGCTCCTTGTCATCTGCCTGCTTACTGCGGCGATCAACCTGATCGGGACGCTGGCCTATGCCGCGCGCATTGCCGGGGTGCGGACCCGGCGGATCGCGATGAGCTTTGCGCTGTTCAACATCCTGGTGCTGGTCAGCCGCACGTCCAACTCGTTCCTCGGCCCCTTCCTCGCCAAACGGATCGAGGTGCGAATATCCGAGGGCGGCGGTGAGGCGCTGCTGTTCGATTTCCACCTACTCCTGGCCTCCGCCTCGCTGGCCGTGTTGATCGGTATCCTGCTCGTCCCCACTGGCCAGCGCCTGTTCGCCAGCGCGATCGGCTATTTCCAGGAGCACCGCTCAACCACCCGGATGCTGCTGCGCACAGCGACCCCGGCAGGCCTGCATACCCTGCGCGAGGCGCTGACCCCGCCCAGCCCGTCCATCCTCAAGGAACTGGTCAAGGAACGCGGCGTCGGCTGGGGCGTATTGCTGGCCAATTGCCTGGCCCAGGCTCTGATCACGGTGGGCGTGGTCGCCTCGCTCTATGCCGGTTACCTCAACCCCGAATTCCGCGTCACCGCCTCGCAGCTTTCGGCAGTGGTCAATGGCTTTGCCACCATCCTGCTGTTCGCGCTGATCGACCCGCAGCTTTCGGTGATGACCGACGACGTGGTTGAAGGCCGGGTCAGCGAGGCGCTGTTCCGCCGCACCATCGTCTGGATCAGCCTCAGTCGCCTCGCCGGCACATTGCTGGCGCAATTGCTCTTCCTGCCCTCGGCCCAGGCCATTGCCTGGGTTGCGAACTACGTCTGAACGCTCAGCCCTTCTTGTCGAGCTCCTCGTTCAGCCGCAGGCTGGCGCGCCAGAAGAAGAACGAGGGGATCAGCCCCATCAGCGCCGCGCCGTACAGCACGTAGCGGACGCTGTCCGGCCCGGCCATCGGCTTGATCACGTCTGACAGGATGCCGAAGAACAGCGGCCCCAGCCCCAGCCCGATCAGGTTCTGCGCGAACAGCAGCACGGCCGCCGCCATGGCCCGCGCGCGCAGCGGCACCAGCCCCTGGGCGCAGGAATAGGTCGGACCAAGGTAGAGGCCGTTGAGCACCGTCGGCAGCATGATCAGGATCAGCGCGACCCACCAGTTCTGCTGCCAGTAGGCA
Source organism: Sphingomonadaceae bacterium (assembly GCA_965284665.1). Classification (GTDB taxonomy): domain Bacteria; phylum Pseudomonadota; class Alphaproteobacteria; order Sphingomonadales; family Sphingomonadaceae; genus Novosphingobium. The sequence continues at coordinate 1,968,471 of OZ260108.1, forward strand.
GCAATGGCGAGCGGGATGGCGACGGTCATGCCAATCGCCGGAGCAGTCAGCACGTGGCGACGGTTGGTCTTGCCATAGCGATCGGCGAACCAGCCCCCGGCATAGGTGCCCAGCACCCCGGCAATGCCCCCGCCGATCCCGAACCAGAAGCCGACTTCGCCCGGGGTAAGGTCATGGGTTCGCTGGAAGAAGATCGTGGTCCAGGTGGCCTTGCCATAGCCGAGGAAGGCTGCAGCCGAACCCGCGATCATCAGGTAGATGAAGGCGCGTGAGCTCAGCACTTCGCGGATCGCTTCCTTGGTCGAAAGCGTCGAGGCAGCCGGGCGGTTCTCAACCAGGGTCGACATGCGCGGATCGCGCAGCACGAACCAGACCACCAGCGCCATCAGGATGCCCGGCAGACCGGCGACAAAGAAGGCAACGCGCCAGCCATAGGCATCGGCAATCAAGCCGCCCATGACCATGCCCAGCAGCCCGCCGATCGGGATGCCCAGCGAATAGAACGAGATCGCCGAAGCGCGCTTTTCCGGCGGTGCCAGGTCGGCGATCAGCGAGTGCGCTGCGGGTGTACAACCCGCCTCACCCACCCCCACCCCGATCCGGGCGAGCAGCAGCTGGATGAAGTTCTGCGCCATGCCGGATAGCGCCGTCATCCCCGACCAGATCACCAGCGAGATCGAGATCAGGCTGACCCGGTTGGTGCTCGGGCGGTCGGAATAGCGGGCAATCGGAATGCCAAGGAACGTATAGAACGCCGCAAAGGCGATCCCGGTCATCAGGCCAATCTGGGTGTCGGACAGGCCTAGGTCGCGGCTGATCGGCTCGGCCAGGATGTTAACGATCTGGCGATCGAGGAAATTGAAGATGTAGACGATCAGCAGGACCCAAAGCGTAACACGCAGCGAATTGGCAGGCTTAGTGCCTGCAGCAGCTTCTGCCATCGATCATCCTCTCTTGGCCCCGGCGTTCCCCGCCGCGAATCCCATCCGTTGGCAGGTTGGCGTCAGAGGATGGCAGGGTCAAGGATAGAGGCGATAGCGCTGTGTCGTTTCGCTCCAGGCGGCTTCATCGCGGCCAGCGATGGCTTCCAGATCGCCTGCCTGAGTCGACGCATCGTCCACCCACTCGCGCAAGGCCGGGCCACCGTTGATCACGTCAATGGCAAGCCGCTCAAACTCGTACTCGTAAGGAAAATCGCGCCACAGCCCATAGTCCGGGTAGAGCCGCCGGATCGCCTTGAAGGCCAGGGCCTGCAGCCGCCAGGGGCGGAAGGCGTGGTGATCATAGAAGCCGCCCTCGGCATGGATCATCAGCCCGTTGCACAGCGCTCCGACATGCTTGTGGAAGGTGGGCGTGAACCACACCTCACGCAGCGCGCAGCCCGCCAGCCACTGCGGAGCAAGCCGCCGCATCTCAGCGTGGACAGCCTTGGCATCGACATCGGGCGCACCGAACAGCACTTCGAGCGGCCGGGTCGTGCCGCGCCCTTCGGAGAGGGTCGCGCCTTCCAGCATGACCGTGCCGGCATAGGCGCGGGCCATGTTGAGGCTGGCGGCATTGGGGCTGGGATTGATCCAGATCCGGCTTTCGGGCCAACCCCAGCCCGGTCCGGCTTCCGACGTCCAACCCTGCATCGTGATGACGCGGTAAGGCACATCGAGCTTGTTCTCGGCGATGAACCACTGCCCCATCTCGCCCATGGTCAGGCCGTGGCGCATCGGCATGGGTCCTGCGCCAACAAAGCTCTCCTGCCCCGGCACCAGCAGCGTCCCTTCGACCGGACGCCCGGCGGGATTGGGGCGATCAAGCACCCAGACTTCCTTGCCGGTGCCCGATGCCGCCTCAAGCAGGTAAAGCAGCGTGGTGACGAAGGTGTAGATCCGGCAGCCGAGGTCTTGCAGGTCAAACAGGAAGACATCGGCGGTCGACATCATCTGCCCGGTCGGGCGGCGGACCTCGCCATAGAGGCTGAAGACCGGGATGTTGTAATGGGGATCGAGCTCGTCCGCAGTCTCTACCATGTTGTCCTGCTTGTCGCCCTTCAGGCCGTGCTGCGGACCAAAGGCGGCGGTCACGTTGATCCCGGCGGCAATCAGGGCATCGAGCGAGTGCGTGAGGTCGGCGGTGACGCTGGCCGGATGCGCGACCAGCGCGACCCGCTTGCCCGCCAGCGGCGCGCGCAGCTCCGGCTCAGCCAGCAGGCGGTCGATCCCGAACAGCACGCTCACGCCGGCAGCTCCAGCGCACGGCATTCGCTGGCGTGGAATTCGGGTGCGCCGGGGCGGAAGGCCAGTGCCCAGAAGCGGTTCACACCGTCCGCGTCCTCGATGATTCCATTAAGCGCGACCGTCGCCGTCAGCGGCAGGGTTGAGCGGATTTCGGCGGTCAGGCGCAACTCGCTATCGCTGGCTGTGACGGAGATTTCCACCTCGGCGGGCGCATCGCGCATGCCTTCGCGGAAGGCATCGAAATCGTAGCAGGCCCAGCGGGTCGAGGGGGAAAGGTTGAACTCGCGATAGCTGGTACCATCGTGGCTCCAGAAAATTTCGAAGCAGGTGGTCTTCCAGAGATTGTCGAAACGGCCCGGCGTCGCGACGGTCGGCACGGCAATCTGCGCCACATCGCCGCGCGCGATGAAAGTCGCGCGGCAGCCGTCGGCGGTGGGGACAATCTCGGCCTCGATCGCATGGATCGATCCGGGGGCACATTCGGGGTGTAGGACCAGGCTCTGCATCGCCGCCTAATGCCCGCTGCCATATTCCGCTTCAAGCTACACTTGGGCTTGTCCGCAACCGCTGCTATGGGCGCGGCGCGATGACTTACCAATCCAGCCTCCTGCGCCTGCTCGATGAGCGTGGCTACGTCCACCAGATGACCGATGGCGAGGGCCTCGACGCCCTCGCCATGAAGCAGGTCGTGCCCGGCTATATCGGGTTCGACGCGACCGCGCCCTCGCTCCATGTCGGCAGCCTGGTGCAGATCATGCTGCTGCGCCGCTTGCAGCAGGCCGGACACAAACCGGTCGTGTTGATGGGCGGCGGAACGACCCGGATTGGCGATCCGACCGGGCGCGACGAGAGCCGCAAGATGCTGAGCGACGAGACAATCGAAGCCAACATCGCCTCGATCCGAACGATCTTCGAACGCTTCCTGACCTTTGGCGACGGGCCGACCGACGCGATCATGGTCAACAACCATGATTGGCTGGGCAAGCTGGGCTATATCGAATTGCTGCAGGAAGTGGGCACGCACTTCACGGTCAACCGGATGCTGACCTTCGATTCGGTCAAGCTGCGGCTTGAGCGCGAACAGCCGATGACCTTCCTGGAATTCAACTACATGATCCTCCAGGGCTACGATTTCCGGCATCTGGCCAAGAACGCAGGCGTGCGGCTGCAGATGGGCGGCAGCGACCAGTGGGGCAATATCGTCAACGGGATCGAGCTGTCGCGCCGGATGGACGGGACCGAAGTCTTTGGTGTCACCACGCCGCTGCTGACCACGGCCGATGGGGCGAAGATGGGCAAGACTGCCGCTGGCGCCGTCTGGCTCAACGACGATGCCCTGCCCGCCTACGATTTCTGGCAATACTGGCGCAACGCCGATGACCGGGACGTGGGCAAGTTCCTGCGTCTGTTTACCGATCTGCCGCTGGACGAGATCGCCCGGCTTGAGGCGTTGGAAGGCGCCGAAATCAACCAGGCCAAGATCGTCCTGGCCAACGAGGTTACCCGGCTGTGCCGCAGCGAAGACGCCGCCAAGGCCGCCGAAGCCACTGCCGCGGCGACCTTTGCCGGCGGCGGCGTGGGCGAAGACCTGCCCGAACTGGCCCTACCTGCCGAGGGCCTCGGCCTGATCGATGCCCTGGTCGGGATTGGCTTTGCGGCAAGCCGGGGTGAGGCCAAGCGGCTGATCGCCGGGGGCGGCGCCAAGCTCGACGGGGTCAGCGTTACCGATGAATCGCACCACATAGCGGGTGGTTCCGAGGTACGGATTTCGGCCGGCAAGAAGAAGCACGGGGTGCTGCGGCCGGCCTAAGGTACTGGTACCTGTCAATTTCTGCCTGGTTTACGGTTTGTTTGCCGATTGCCTTCACAATAGCGCCTGGATCAACTTGATGGAGGCGCGCGGAGCATGGCTTCGGGAGCACAACTGACTGTCACCGACCTGCGCCGCGCAACGCGGCACCCGGTCGATCACAAAGTCATCGGCGAACACCGCCGCCTCGGCGACGTGCACCTGCACATCGCCAATATCTCGGCGCATGGCTTCATGACCGAAGGCGAGCTGGCGCTGGAACGCGGTGAACGCGTGGTGATCCGTCTGCCCGAAGTTGGCCGGATCGAAGCCCACATGATCTGGTCGGCGGGCGATCGCGCCGGTTTCCAGTTTGAGCGGATCATCCGGCTTGAAGACTTCATGAAGATGATCGACACGCTGCAGCCCAACCCGCGGCTGCGCCCGACCCGCCGCTGAGCCAGTCTCACAACTGACTTCCGCCGACAAACCGCCTTTTCGCATCGACGAGACGCTATAAAAGGCGCTTGATATAGTATAACATGGTGTCTAGACGGCGCGCCATGCTGAAGAACAGACTGAGCCTCACGGCCCTCGCCATCGCCCTTGTCCCCACCGCGGCCTATGCCAATGAAGAGCAGGGCAACGATCCGCATGGCAAGGCCCATGCCGATGATGACGGGATTGTCGTGGTTGGCCACCCGCCGGTTGATTTCAACCTGCTCAACAGCACCAGCACGATCGAGGGCGACAAGCTCGACGTCAGCCTGCGCGGCCAGCTCGGTGAAACGCTCGCCAGCCTGCCTGGCGTCTCGGCTACTTCCTTCACCCCCGGCGCCTCGCGGCCCGTGCTGCGCGGCTTCGATGGCGACCGCATCCGGGTGCTGACCGACGGGATCGGCGCGATCGACGCCTCCAGCGTCTCGGCCGACCATGCCGTGGTCTTCGATGCGCTGACAGTTGACCATATCGACGTGCTGCATGGCCCGGCCGTGCTGCTGTTCGGCGGACAGGCGATCGGCGGCGCAGTCAACGCGCTCGACAAGCGCATTCCGCGCGCCGTGCCCGACGGGATCAAGCTTGATGTCCTCGGCTCCTATGGCTCGGCCGCCAATGAACGCGCCGCCTCGGGTGCAGCGCAGTTCCGCCTCGGCGATCGCTGGGCCGCCAGCGTTGACGCCTCCTGGCGCAAGAGCGACGACCTCAAGGTCCCGGGCTTCGTCAATTCGCCATCCTTGCGCGCCGACTTGCTCGACGAAGCAGCCGAATACCGCGCTGATGGCGAACCGGCCGAAGCGGAAGAGTACGAAGAACTCGCCAACCTGACCGGCAAGGTACCCAACACTGCCGCACGCACCACCAACTTTGGCGCGGGCCTGGCCTTCATTGACGCTGGCGGGAACCTGGGCATTTCGGTCCAGCGCCAGGATATGCGCTATGGCCTGCCAACCCGTCCCGGCGCCGGGCACCACGACCACGGCGGTGGTGGCGGGGGGGATCACGGCGAAGAGCTGGTCTCGATCGATCTCGGCCAGACCCGCGTCGACCTGCGCGGCGCGGTTGAGCTGGGCGACGGCCTGTTCGATTCGATCCAGGTCCGCGGTGCCTTCGGCGATTACCAGCATATCGAATTCGAAGGTGATGAGGTCGGCACGACCTTCACCGGCCGCGGCGTCGAAGCCCGCGCCGATCTGGTCCAGAACACCAAGGGCGGCTGGCGTGGCCGCAGCGGCGTGCAGTACTTCACCCGCAACCTCTCGATCGTCGGCGCAGAGGCTTTCGCGCCGTCGAACGACGTGACCCGCTTCGGCGTGTTCACGTTGCAATCGTTCCGCTTCGGTCCGTTCGAGATCGAAGGCGCCGGCCGCTATGAGCGCGCCACGGTGCGCGCCAATTCGGTCGGTTTCCAGCAGAGCTATGACCTGTGGAGCGGCGCGGCCGGTGCGTCGTGGCGCTTCGCCCCGGGCTGGAAACTGGGTGCCAGCTACATCCGCGGTGCCCGTGCCCCGGCCCCGGAAGAGCTGCTGTCCGACGGCCTCCACGTCGCCACCCAGGCCTACGAGGTTGGTGATGCCGGCTTCCGCCCCGAAACCAGCAACGGCGGCGAAGTCTTCCTGCGCTATGACGGGGGGCGCTATAACCTCTCGATCACCGGCTACCTGACCGACTTTGACAGCTTCATCGCCGCCCTCCCCACCGGCGCCGAGGAAGACGATTTCCCGGTCTTCCAGTATATCCAGGGTCCCGCCCGCTTCCAGGGCTTCGAAGCCTCGGCCAGCGCCAAGGTGCTCGACTGGACCGATGGCGGCCTGACGCTGGATGCCCAGGCCGACTATACCCATGCCGAACTCAAGGGCATTGGCCCGGTCCCGCGCATCCCGCCGCTGCGCCTGCGTGGCGGGGCCGAACTCGAATTCGGCCCGCTGCATTTCCGCGGCGAGGTTGAATGGAATGACAAGCAGGACCGTGTCGCCAGCTTCGAAACCCCGGTCGATGGCTTCACCCTGGTGAACATCTCGGCCGTCTGGCACCCGATGGGCGATGAAGGTCCGCTGACGGTCAGCCTGGCCGCCAACAACCTGTTCAACGTCTCGGCCCGCCGCGCTGCTTCGTTCACCCGCGATTTCGTGCCACTGGCTGGCCGCGACGTCCGCGTGACGGCCAAGCTTTCCTTCTGAGGAAAGAAGCAAGTCCCCGCTTGGCAAGCGTCTTTGGCGCTGCCATGCCGGGGGCGTGAGCACACCGACCCACCCGCTGCAGATCCGCGACTATCGCCTGGTCTGGTTGGCGCGCTTCGCATCGGTGGCCGCCACCACGGCCATGGTCGTCGTGGTCGCCGCCCAGACCTATCAGATCGCGCGGACCGACTACGGTTACGATACCAAGCAAGCCGCCTTCCTGATCGGCACGCTGGGGCTGGCGCAGTTCATCCCCTTCCTGCTGCTGACCCCGGTCGCCGGACTGGTCGCCGATCGGATGGACCGGCGGTTTGTCGGGGCAGCTTCGTCGCTGCTGGACCTGCTGGTCGCGCTCAGCCTGATTGCCGCGAACACGCTTGGCGTGGTCAGTCTGCCCCTGCTGTTCGTCATGGCCGCCCTGCATGGCGCGGCGCGGGTCTTTATTGGACCTGCGATCAGCTCGATCGTGCCCAATGTTGTCCCGGCGGAGATCCTGCCCAAGGCGGTCGCGACCGGATCGATCGCCTGGCAGAGCGCTTCGGTGCTCGGCCCGGCGCTGGGCGGCTTCCTGCTCGCCCGCGGCGATGCCTTGCCTTACGTCTGGTCGGCGGTCCTCCTCGCGATAGCGATCATCGCGCTGCTGTTCATCAAGCCGCTGCCAATCAAGCCCAAGAGCTCTGAACCCCCGCTCCGCCAGATTTCGGAAGGCGCGCGATTTGTCTGGCGTGAGCGATTCCTGCTCGGCTGTGTCTCGCTCGATCTGTTTGCCGTGCTGCTGGGCGGGGCCACCGCCATGCTGCCAGCCTTTGCCTATGACGTGCTGCATGTGGGCGATGAAGGGCTTGGCCTGCTGCGCGCAGCTCCGGCGCTGGGCGCAGCATTGGTCGCCCTGTTCCTCGCCTTCTTCCCGCTCTCCCGCAACGTCGGGCCGAAGATGCTCTGGGCCGTTGCCGTGTTTGGAGCGGCGACGCTGGCCTTTGGCCTCTCGAAGAGCTTCCCCTTCTCGCTTGCCATGCTGGCCCTGCTCGGCGCGGCGGATCAGGTCTCGGTCTTCGTGCGCGGCACGCTGGTGCAGCTCAATACGCCGGACGAGATGCGCGGCCGGGTTTCCTCGATCTCGGGCCTCGCCATCTCGGCTTCAAACGAACTGGGTGAGATGCAGTCTGGCCTGGCCGCCGGGCTGTTCGGCGCGGTCTGGGCAGTTGCGCTCGGCGGGGTCGGCGCGATTGCGGTGACAGCGGCCTGGGCCGTGCTATTTCCCGAACTACGCCGGGCAAAGACCTTTGCTCCGCAATATCGTCATGCCCCTCCAAAGGAAGGACCTGCGCCATGAAGGCTGATTCCGTTCTCGCCACCATCGGCAACACCCCGCACATCCGCCTCTCGCGCATGTTCCCGAACCATGAGGTCTGGATCAAGTCGGAGCGGTCGAACCCCGGCGGTTCGATCAAGGACCGCATCGGCCTGGCCATGATCGAAGCGGCCGAGGCCGATGGCAGCCTGAAGCCCGGCGGAACGATCATCGAACCGACCAGCGGCAATACCGGGATTGGGCTGGCGATGGCTGCGGCGGTCAAGGGCTACAAGCTGGTCCTTGTCATGCCCGAATCGATGTCGCTGGAACGCCGCCGGCTGATGCTGGCCTATGGCGCGACCTTCGATCTGACCCCGCGCGAAAAGGGCATGAAGGGCGCGATCGAGCGCGCGCACGAACTGATCGCCAGCACCCCCAACTCCTGGATGCCGCAGCAGTTCGAGAACCCGGCCAATATCGCGGTCCATGTCCGCACGACCTCGCAGGAAATCCTGGCCGATTTTGCCGATACCCCGATTGATGCCCTGATTACTGGCGTTGGCACCGGTGGGCACCTGACCGGCTGCGCCGAAGTGCTCAAGGCCAAGTGGCCGGCGATGAAGGCCTGGGCGGTTGAGCCGACGCTCTCCCCCGTCATCTCGGGTGGTCAGCCCGCGCCTCATCCGATCCAGGGGATCGGCGCGGGCTTTATCCCGACCAACCTCCACACCCAGGCCATCGACGGCGCGATCCAGGTCGATCCGGCGGATGCCAAGGAAATGGCCCGCCGCTGCGCCCGCGAGGAAGGCATGCTGGTCGGCATCAGCTCGGGCGCAACGCTCGCGGCGATTGCCCAGAAGCTGCCTGATCTCCCGGCTGGCAGCCGTGTGCTTGGCTTCAACTATGATACCGGCGAGCGCTATCTCTCGGTGCCGGACTTCCTGCCCGAATGAGCAGCCTCGAGCGGATTGACTACGCCGACGGCGAGACAGCCCTGACCGGCTGGCTCGCCCGGCCGGCTGGCACGCCGCGCGCCGCCGTGGCCGTGTTCCCGACTTTCATGAACACGACCCCTGGCGTCGAGGCCAAGGCCCGGGCGCTGGCGGCAGAAGGCTACACGGCCTTCATTGCCGACTTCTATGGCCCCTCCTCGCCGCATGACTTCGAGTCCGCCAATGCAGCGATGATGGCGCTGCGGGCCGATCCGCGCGCGATGCGGACCCGGCTGCGGGCTACGCTGACCAAGCTGGCAGAACTGGAGCCCGACCTGCCCCAAGCCGCCATCGGCTTCTGCCTGGGCGGCATGGCCGTGCTGGAACTGGCGCGCGACGGCGCCGACCTGGCGCTGGTCGCCAGCTTCCATGGCCTGCTGCAATCGCCCTTGCCTGCCACACAGCCGATCAAGCCGCGCATCCTGGTCTGTCACGGCGATGTCGATTTCCTCGTACCGCGCAGCCATGTCACTGCCTTCTGGGAGGAAATGGACGCGGTTAAGGCCCAGTGGCACTTCCACAGCTATGCCGGGGTCGATCACGGCTTCACCAACCCGCTGACCCCTGCGGGCACACCCAATCCCAGCTACAACGCCAGCGCCGATCGCCAGTCATGGTCTGCGCTGCTGGGTCTGCTCGATGAGGTGCTATCCGGCGCTTGACCGGGTGACCCGGAGTTTTCCTACAGGGCAATGACCTGCTAAACCGGCAGCCGCTCTTTCCCATTGTAGGACCTAGTCGCATACCGTGGCGGCACTGCCGCACCCTGTCCGTTGCCTTTTTTATCTTTCCAACGGCGCGTGCAAACCGGTATCGCGCCCAAACGCCAGCAATTGTGCGGGGTTCAGCGTGTTGGGAAAAGCGGACTCAGTGTCAACTGTGTCAACTTGAGCGTAACGCTGCCTGCGTCATCAACCGATCACGCCGCCCCTGGGAGAAACAGGTAATTGCGCGGCTCGAAGCCGTGTGGCTGGGTGCGGCGATAGCCGGCCTCAGTGAGCAGCGCTTCGATCGGGTCAAGCTGATCGGCGCCCCAGGCTTCAAGCAGGATAGCCGGGCGTTCGCTGGCCAGCAATTCGCTCGCCCCGCGCAGCGCGTCGAGCTCGCCGCCTTCGACATCGATCTTGAGTGCCGAGACCGGCGGGCGACCCGCCGCGATCCATTCGGCGTCGAGCGTCGTGACCGGCACTTCGAAAGAGCGGATCAGTTCGGGCGGGACGATCGTCGCCGAGCTGAGGGTGGCCTGGGCGCTTTCGTGGAAGGTCACGGTGCCCGCTTCGGCCCCGACCGCGAACTGGCGGATCGTCACATTGGCAAGGCCATTGGCCGCCAGGTTCCGTTCAAGCCGTTCGGCGGTCGGCGGATTCGGCTCGAAGGCAAGAACCCGATCGGCGCGGCGCGCGAATTCGAGCGAGGTCAGGCCGATGTTCGCGCCCACGTCGAGCACCCAGGTGCCTGGCCGAACATGCTTGCACAGCTCCGCTGCCTCACGGTCCTCGTAAGCGCCGCCGAAGAGAACCTTGGTGCCAAGGTCCTCGCGATAGAACAGCTCAACCAGCTGCCCGTCGCGCAGCCGATAGGGGAAACGCGCCGGGCGCGGCGGCAGGGCCGGCAGGATGATCCAGCGGTAGATCAGCCCCTTGCCACGGTGGATCGGGAAGTGGCGGAACCAGAGCCGCACCGGCAGGAGCGCGGCCCAGACGGCGCCATGCCAGCGTTCGCGCCAGTCCATCGCCTCAGGCTGTGGCAAAGGCTTCGGCCGGCAGCGCCATCACCGCCTCGCTGCCCGCCTCGATCTTGCGGCGCAGTGCGGCGGCATCAGGGCAGAAGCGCTCACCAAAATAGCGCGCGGTGGTCAGCTTGGCTTCATAGAAAGCCTTGTCACTGGTGCCTGCAGCCAGCGCGGCCAGTGCCGTCTCACCCATGCGCAGCCACTGCGAGCCCAGTGCGACGATGCCCATAATGTGCATATAATGGTGCGCCCCGGCGCCGACCTGGTTCGGATTGGTCATGCCATTGGCCATGAACCACATGGTCGCCGCCTTGAGTTCGCCATTGGCGGCTTCGACTGCGGCGGCCAGGCTGGCCAGTTCCGGCTTGTCCTTCGCGGCGGCGCAATCGGCATCGACCAGCGCGAAGAAGGCCTGGACCGCACGGCCGCCGTTCTGGGCAAGCTTGCGGCCAACTAGGTCCATCGCCTGGACCCCGTTGGCGCCTTCATAGATCATGGCGATGCGGGCATCGCGCACGAACTGGCTCATGCCCCATTCCTCGATGTAGCCGTGGCCGCCGAAGACCTGCTGCATGTTGGTGGCGACGTCATAGCCCTTGTCGGTGCCATAGCCCTTGATCACGGGGGTCAGCAGGCTGATCAGGTCATCGGCCAGCTGGCGCTCTTCCTCGCTCGTGGCCTTGTGGCTGAGATCGACCTGGAGCGCCCCCCACAGGCAGAGCGAGCGCAAGCCTTCGATGAAAGCCTTGGCGTCCATCAGCATCCGCCGCACGTCGGGATGGACGAACAGGGTATCGGCCTTTTCGGCCGGTTCGGCTGCACCCGTCAGCGCCCGGCCCTGGCGCCGCTCGCCGGCATACTTGACCGCATTCTGGTAGGCGACCTCGGCCTGGGCCAGGCCCTGGATGCCGACGCCCAGGCGGGCTGCGTTCATCATGATGAACATGGCGGCGAGGCCCTTGTTCTCCTCGCCCACCAAATAGCCGGTCGCACCATCGTAGTTCATCACGCAGGTGGCGTTGCCGTGAATGCCCATCTTGTGCTCGATCGACCCGCACGACACCGCATTGCGCCCGCCGAGCGAACCGTCATCGTTGACCAGCACCTTGGGGACGATGAACAGCGATATGCCCTTGGTCGAATCCGGTGCATCGGGAAGCTTGGCCAGGACCAGGTGGACAATGTTCTCGGCCAGGTCATGCTCGCCCGAGGAGATGAAGATCTTGGTGCCGGTGATCGCATAGGAGCCGTCAGCCTGCGGCACGGCGCGGGTGCGGATCAGGCCCAGATCGGTGCCGCACTGCGGCTCGGTCAGGTTCATTGTGCCCAGCCACTCGCAGGTGACCATCTTCGGCACATATTTGGCCTTCTGCTCCGGCGAACCCTTGGCGAGGATCGCCGAAATCGCCCCGGCAGTCAGGCCCGGATACATCGAGAAGGCCTGGTTGGCAGAAGACATGAACTCTTCCATCAGCATGCCCAGAACGTGGGGCAGGCCCTGCCCGCCGAATTCTTCCGGCACCGACAGGGTCGACCAGCCCGCCTCGCGGAACTGGGCGAAGGCCGGCTTGTAGACCGAGGGTGCAGAGACCGAACCGTCCGGATGGCGTGTGCAACCTTCCTGGTCACCCGCCAGGTTGATCGGCGCGAGGACTTCCGAGCAGAACTTGCCAGCTTCCTCAACTACTGCCTCAACCATATCGGGCGTGGCGCCACCAAAACCCGGGAGAGCAGCATAGTCCTGGATCCGCAGTACCTCGTTGATCAGGAAACGGGCATCACGGGTGGGCGCCTTGTACACCGGCATGGGGGTCCTCGTTGCAGTGTGGGGTCAACCGCGCGGGGCGCGATCGATATTTTCGACAAGCGTGATGAAGTCGGTCAGTTCCTTGATCGCCGCATCGATATCGGCGCGCTGCGCCTGCATCCGCTCAACCTGCTGCTTGCACCGCGCCACGGTGACGCGGCGCTGCTCGACCCGGCCATCGCCCAGGTCATAGAGGTCGATCATTTCCTTGATCTCGGTCAGGCTGAACCCGACGTTCTTGGCCCGCATGATCCAGGCGAGCCGCGCGCGGTCGCGCTTAGAGTAGACTCGGCTAAGGCCCTGCCGAGCGGGGGCGATCAGGCCTTCGTCCTCGTAGAACCGCAGGGCGCGGGCCGTCAGGCCGAATTCAGCCGTCAGGTCGGAAATGGTGAAGTGTTCACGCGCCAGGGCATCGGGCCGCTCAAGGTGAGCGCCGTCATGAGCGGGGGGTGTGGAAACCGGCGAGTCCATCACCGCCTTCTCTAGGTTCCCTTTACGTAAGCGTCAATCGCCGATGCGAATCAGCGAGTCGCCATCCAGCGCGCGGTAGAAGCAGCTCGTCGCGCCAGTATGACAGGCCGGACCGGCCGGCCGGACGATCAGAACCAGGGCATCCTGATCACAATCGACCCGAATCTGCTCAACCCGCAGCACGTGCCCCGAACTCTCACCCTTCATCCACAGCCGCCCGCGCGAACGGGAGTGAAAATGCGCCAGGCCGGTCTCGCGCGTCTTCGCCAGTGCCTCCGCATCCATATGTGCGAGCATCAGAATTTCGCGGCTGTCCACATCGACGGCGACAGCGGTCAACAGGCCACTGGCATCGAAACGGGGCTGGAAGGTGCTTCCCTGTTCGCGGTCGTCATTCTGGGTCATGGGGCTTCCTTGTTGCACGATAACCACATGTGTCGACCAAAATCTACGCGCAGGTCGCTTGACGCTTTCACAGATCACCGGATTCGGAGAAAGAGGCGCTGCGGAAAGCAAGCGGCCAAGGTTCAGGGACCAGGCCGGCTCCCCACACAGGTGAGCCACCGCATGAGGGTTTGGCGAGGTGGTCAAAGGGGGACTGCCAAATCGCGCAAGCGACGCCTCACAGTTTCGTCACGAGGACGCCCGGGGCTCAGCTCCGGGCGTTTTCGTTTTCAGACCAGGTCCAGCGCTTCATCGAGGACTCGGGCGAAACAGGCGATCTGCACCCTGGCGGCGCCAGCGCGCTTCAGTGCCTTCACGCAGGTCTCGCTGGTCGAGCCGCTGGTCAGCACGTCATCGATCAGCAAGACGGACTTGCCCTTGATCTGGCCGGCCCGGCCCGGGTGCACCGCGATTGCACCGCTCAATGCTCGGAGCCGCGCTGCTCGGCCCAGGCCGCCGAGCATGGGCGTAGCCTTGCGGCGGACCAGCCCATCGACCAGCAAACCGGCGCCGGTCGCCTTGGCAATCTCCCGTCCCAGCAAGGCCGATTGGTTAAAGCCGCGCCGCCACAACCGCCAGCGATGCAAGGGCACGGGCACAATCACCCAGTCCGGCCGGACCATCGGCAGCTTCGCCGCGATCAGCCTGGCCAGCAGCGGGGCCAAAGCAATCCGGCGGCCATGCTTGAAGGCCAGGACCAGACGGCGGGAGCCATCGGTGTAGAGGGTCGCCGCCGCGATGCCGTCATGCACCGGGGGATTCGCGAGGCACGGCGCGCAGACCATCCCATCGGGCGCGCCTTCGCCGAACGGGCGCTGGCAGGCCGAACAGCAGGGATCGCCTGGAATCGCGAGATCGCCCCAGCAGTCCGAGCAAAGCCCGCCCTGGCTCGCCAGTGCCTCGCCGCACAAGGGGCAGCGCGGCGGGAAGACCAGGTCCACGATCGGAGCTAAGGCGGCAGGAACGCGCATGAGGGGCGCGACTATCGCTTGCGCCTGCCTTCGGCGCAAGGCAGTGGCAGCGCCGTGACTGGCCAGACCCCGCCCCAGATCTTCTCGCCTGCCAGACGCCTGGCCGCCCGCTGCCGTGCCTTGGCGCTGCAGGCCCGGCCCGGTGCCGCCACTTACCTGATGGACGACATGGCCGAGGACCTGGTCGAGCGACTGGCGTTCCTGCGGCACCAACCCAAGCGAGTCCTGCTGATCGGCATGGCACCGGGCAGCCTGGTTGCCGACCTGACAGCGCAAGGCGCGGAAGTGACCCAGGCTGAGCCGGCCGCAGGCTTCGTGGAAGAGCAGCCCTTCCCTCAATCCAGCTTCGACCTGATCGCGAGCTTCGGCACTCTAGATACGGTCAACGACCTGCCCGGCGCGCTGATCCATATCCGCAACGCGCTCGCTCCGGGCGGCCTAGCGATTGTTAGCTTTGTGGGTGCCGGGAGCTTGCCGGTCCTGCGCTCGGCCATGCTGGCGGCGGATGGCGAGCGCCCGGCTCCGCGGATCCATCCGGCGGTTGACGTTCGCGCCGGCGGGCAGCTGCTACAACGGGCCGGCTGGGTCGATCCCGTGGTCGATAGCCGCCCGTTAGAGGTGCGGTTCAGCAGTCTCGCCAGCCTGCTGGCAGACCTGCGCGCCCAGGCTTTGACAAACGTGCTGCTGCAATCCGGTTCGGCCCTGGACCGTCAGCAGTATTCCATTGTGAAAGAGCAGTTTGGAACCGGAACTATAGAGCGATTAGAGATTCTGACCCTCAGTGGCTGGAAGCGCTGAGTGCCGCCTGCGCCGCTGCAAGACGTGCGATTGGCACGCGGTAGGGCGAGGCGCTGACGTAATCGAGGCCAACCTTCTCGCAGAACGCGATCGAGGCCGGATCGCCGCCATGTTCGCCGCAGATGCCGAGTTTCAGGTCGCCACGGGTCTTGCGGCCCCGCTCGGCCGCCAGTTCGACCAGCTGACCCACACCCTCGATATCCAGACTGACGAAGGGATCGCGCGGATAGATGCCCTGTTCGACATAAGGCGTCAGGAACCGGGCCGCATCATCCCGCGAAACGCCCAGAGTTGTTTGCGTCAAGTCATTGGTACCGAATGAGAAGAAGGTGGCTTCCTCGGCAATCTCGCCCGCCATCAGCGCGGCGCGCGGCAGTTCGATCATCGTCCCGACCAGATAGTCGATCCGTCGGCGCTGCTCGGCAAAAACAGCTTCGGCCGTGCGATCGACCAGGGCCTTGAGGATCGCCAGCTCCTTGCGCGTGGCGACGAGCGGAATCATCACTTCGGGCACAGGCGCCTCACCGCTTTCGGCGGCAACCGCACAAGCGGCTTCGAAGATCGCCCTGGCCTGCATCTCGTAGATCTCAGGGAAGGTGATCCCCAGGCGGCAGCCCCGGTGGCCCAGCATCGGATTGAACTCATGGAGTTCGCCCGCGCGGCGCTTCAGCGTATCCACGCCGATGCCGATCGCTTCGGACAGCTCGGTAAAGTCCGCTTCGCTGTGCGGCAGGAATTCGTGCAGCGGCGGGTCAAGCAGGCGGATCGTGACCGGCAGGCCCGCCATGACCGCGAAAATCGCCTGAAAGTCGGCGCGCTGTTCCGGCAGCAGCTTGGCCAGCGCCGCGCGGCGGCCGGCCTCATCCTCGGCCAGGATCATCTGGCGCACGGCGGAGATGCGGCTGGCATCGAAGAACATGTGCTCGGTCCGGCACAGGCCAATCCCCTCGGCCCCGAACTGGCGCGCCATGCGGCAATCCTCGGGCGTTTCGGCATTGGTGCGGACCTTCATCCGCCGGTGCCGGTCAGCCCAGGCCATCAGTGTGCCGAAATCACCGACCAGTTCAGGCTCGATCGTCGCGACCTTCCCGGCCATGACTTCGCCATTGGCGCCATCAAGCGTGATGACATCGCCTTCCTTGAGCTCGCGCGCACCGATCCTGAGCGTACGGCTCGCCATGTCGATCGAGACCGCCGAAGCCCCGGAAACGCAAGGTCGGCCCATGCCACGCGCCACCACGGCGGCGTGTGACGTCATGCCGCCACGCGCAGTGAGGATGCCCTTGGCGGCGTGCATGCCGTGGATGTCTTCTGGGCTGGTTTCGACCCGAACCAGGATCACCGCCTCACCCATCCCGGCGCGCTTTTCGGCGTTATCGGCATCGAGCACGATAGCGCCCGAGGCTGCGCCAGGGCTGGCCGGCAGGCCGCGGGCCAGCACATCACGGGCGGCCGAAGGGTCAAGCGTCGGGTGCAGGAGCTGGTCGAGCGCCATCGGATCGACCCGCAGGATCGCCGTCGCCTCGTCAATAAGGCCTTCGCCGACCATGTCGACCGCCATCTTCAGCGCGGCCTTGGCCGTGCGCTTGCCCGAGCGGGTCTGGAGCATCCAGAGTTTGCCGCGCTCAACGGTAAACTCGATGTCCTGCATGTCGCGGTAATGCTTTTCGAGCAGCTCGAACACCGCGGCGAGCTCGGCATAGGCCTCGGGCATGGCCTCTTCCATTGACAGCGGCTTGGCCCCGGCGCGTTCGCGCGCGGCCTTGGTCAGGTATTGTGGCGTGCGAATGCCAGCGACAACGTCCTCGCCCTGGGCATTGACCAGCCATTCGCCGTAATAGGCCTTCTCGCCAGTCGCCGGATCGCGTGTGAAGGCCACGCCGGTGGCCGAGGTATCGCCCATATTGCCGAAGACCATAGCCTGGACGTTGACCGCCGTGCCCCAGTCACCCGGAATGTCGTTCAGGCGGCGATAGACCTTGGCGCGGTCCGAATCCCAGCTATCGAACACGGCGCGGATCGCGCCCCACAGCTGCTCGTGCGGATCCTGCGGGAAGGAGCGGCCGAGTTCGCTTTCCACGATCGCCTTATACTCACCCACCAGTGCCTGCCAGTGCGAAGCCTCCATCTCAACATCGGCGTAGAAGCCGTTGTCTTCCTTGGCGATCTCCAGCGCATCTTCAAACAGGTGGTGATCGAGGCCGAGCACCACGTCCGAATACATCTGGATGAAGCGGCGATAGCTGTCCCAGGCAAAACGCTCGTCGCCGGATGACGCCGCGAGGCCTTCGACCGTGGCGTCATTGAGGCCCAGGTTGAGCACGGTATCCATCATCCCCGGCATCGAAACCCGCGCGCCCGAACGGACCGAGACCAGCAGCGGATCAGCCGCATCGCCGAACTTCTTGCCAACCGCCGCTTCGATATGGGCGAGCGCGACTTGCACTTCGGCTTTCAGGCTGTCCGAGAAGTCGCCGCCTTCAGCCAGGTAGCGAACGCATTCCTCGGTCGTGATCGTAAAGCCCGGCGGCACCGGCAGGCCAATCCCGGCCATCTCGGCCAGGTTGGCGCCCTTGCCGCCAACAATGGTCTTGTCGCGGCTGCGGGCGCTATCGTCACGGGCACCGCCGCCGAAGGTATAGACTTGCTTGTTCACGTTTCCGGTCTCTTCCCTGAACTTGCAGGTTGACACAGTTGACACTGTGTCCGCTTATCCCAACAGCCTGATCCGGTGAATTTTCAACACCTTGGACCAAAATCAGCGTTCGTTTGGCGCGAGACGGGAAGAAATTCTCCGGTATCGCTACCCTTCGATCTTCGAGAAATCGGCCACGCCATGGACCGCATCGCGCAGCCGCGCCAGCAGGTTAAGGCGGGATGTCCGTTTGGCGGGGTCGGCATCGTTGACGGTCACCTGCTCGAAAAAGGCATCGATCGGCGCCCGCAAGGACGCCAGCGCAGCCATTGCCCCGGCAAAGTCCTCGCCCGCCACCGCCGCAGCGGCGCGCGGACCGGCCTCGGCCAGTGCATCGACCAGCGCCCTTTCGGCAGGTTCGGGGGTGTAGGAAAGCGCTATTTCCTCGCCCCCGGTAAAGTCTTCCTTCTTGAGGATATTGGCGGCACGCTTGTAGCCGGCGAGCAGGTTGGCGCCGTCCTCGGACCCGACAAAGGCCTGGAGCGCATGGACGCGAGCGAGCAGGCGGACGAGATCGTCCTCGCCGCCGAGAGCGAAGACCGCGTCGATCAGGTCGTGGCGGACACCGGCTTCGCGTTGCTGGACCTTGAGGCGATCGGCGAAGAAGGCACCCACCTGCTCCAAGAAATCAGATTGGCCTTTGAATATCTTTGCGATTTCCGGCGTCACAGCCTCAAATACGGGATCAACGAAATCGATGTTCGCGGACTTCAAGATAGCCGACACAGCCTTTGGATCGCCCTGTCTGACTTGGTCGGTTACCTCTTTGATCCGCTCTTCTGCTTTCATAACTGCCCCCAAGGCAACAATCCCGGCCAGCGTGCGATCCAGGAAGGCCTCTGAAGCAATCTTCACCCAACAATTGGTCAGAGCTGTGATGCCCAATCGAAGCGAAGACTCTGAAGTCAGACTCAAGACACCCAGAGCGGCACGACGCAACGCGAATGGATCCTTTGATCCAGTTGGCCGCTCCCTAATTAGGAAGAAGGCGAAAAGCGTGTCCAGTTTGTCCGCCAGCGCCACAGCCACCGTGACCGGCGCAGTCGGCACGACATCCCCCTGCCCGACGGGCTTGTAGTGATCGCGGATGGCGTCGGCGACGGCATCGCTCAGGCCCTCGGCGCTGGCGTAGTAGCCGCCCATCAGGCCCTGAAGCTCGGGGAATTCGCCGACCATTTCGGTAACGAGATCGGCCTTGCAGAGCCGCGCGGCGAGTTCGGCCTCTTCGGCGCTGGCGCCCTTGACGATCCCTTCCTCCACCAGCCAGCGCGCCAGCTTGGCGACCCGCTCGACCTTATCGGCCACGGTGCCAAGCTTTTCGTGGAACGTGATCCGCTCCAGCTTCTTCGCGTGGTCGGACAGCGCGGTCTTACGGTCCTGCTCCCAGAAGAAGCGGGCATCAGAAAGACGCGCAGCGAGGACCTTGCGGTTGCCGGCGACGATTGCAGCGCCGCCATCGTCCGCCGCGATATTGGCGGTGCAGACAAAGGCATTGGCCAGCTTGCCCGCCGCATCTTCGCAGACGAAATACTTCTGGTTGGTCCGCGCGGTGAGCTGGATCACTTCGGGCGGGACTTCGAGGAACTGTTCGTCGAAGCGGCCGAGCAGCGGCACTGGCCATTCCGTCAGGCCGGCGTTCTCGATCACCAGGCCTTCGTCCTCGACCAGCTTGAGGCCCGCCGCTGCAGCCGCTTCGCTGGCCTTGGCGCGGATCAGGTCCTGGCGCTCGACATGGTCAACAATGACATGGGCAGCGCTGAGCTTGGCGGCGTAGTCATCAGCGCCATCAATGCTGATCTCACCGCTGGAATGGAAGCGGTGGCCCTTGGTCAGCCGGCCAGCCTTGATCCCGCCGACTTCGCAATCGACCACCTGCCCGTCGAACAGCGCAACAATGGCCGAGAGCGGGCGAACCCAACGCAGGCTTTCGGTCGAGATCGAGGCCGCGCCCCAGCGCTGTGACTTGGGCCAAGGAAAGGCGCGGACGATCGCCGGAATCGCTTCAGCGAGGACCTTGGCAGTGGCACGACCGGGCTTCTCGGTGACCGCAAACAGCACGCCATCGCGCTCGACCAGCTGGTCTTCGGTCAGCCCGGTCTTGCGCAGGAAACCTTCCAGCGCCTGCGGCGGGGCACCAACGCGTGGGCCCTTCACTTCTTCCGAAACCGCCGCCGTCGCCGCTGGCAAGCCGCGCGCGATCAGCGCGAGGCGGCGCGGGGTCGACCAGACGGTAACCTCGCCCACGGCCACGCCGGCCGCATCCATTTCCTTGCGGAACAGCTTTTCCAGGTCCGCACGTGCGCCGGCCTGCATCCGGGCCGGGATTTCCTCGGAGCGGAGTTCAAGCAGGAAATCGCTCATACGGTCCACCCCGGGTACTTCGCTTCCCATTCGGCCTTGTTCTTCTCGATCCAGGCCTCGCACGATCCCTTGGCGAGATCGCGGACCCGGCCGATGTAGCTGGCGCGTTCCTGGACCGAGATCACGCCCCGCGCCTGCAGCAGGTTGAACAGGTGGCTGGCCTCGATCGCCTGGTCATAGGCGGCCAGCGGCACTTCAGCGGCGATGCAGCGCTGGCACTCGGCCTCGGCGTGCTGGAAGCCCTTGAACAGTTGTTCGGTGTCCGCCACCTCGAAATTGTACTTCGAGTGCTCCTGCTCGTTCTTCAGGAACACCTCGCCATAGCTGACGCCTTCGGCGTTGAAGGCCAGGTCATAAACGTTGTCGACGCCCTGGATGTACATGGCCAAGCGCTCAAGCCCATAGGTCAGCTCACCCGCCACCGGCTTGCAATCGAACCCGCCGACCTGCTGGAAATAGGTGAACTGGGTTACTTCCATCCCATCGCACCAGACTTCCCAGCCCAGGCCCCAGGCACCCAGCGTGGGGCTTTCCCAGTCATCCTCGACAAAGCGGATGTCGTGCGCCAGCGGATCGACGCCGATTTCGGCCAGTGACTGCAGGTACAGCTCCTGCAGGTTTTCCGGGTTCGGCTTCAGGATCACCTGATACTGGTAATAGTGCTGCAGCCGGTTCGGGTTCTCGCCATAGCGGCCATCGGTCGGCCGGCGGCTCGGCTGGACATAGGCGGCCTTCCACGGCTCCGGCCCCAGCGCACGCAGCGTGGTGGCAGGGTGAAAGGTGCCTGCACCCATGCGCATGTCATAGGGCTGCAGGATCAGGCAGCCCTGCGCGCTCCAGAACGCGTGGAGGCGCAGGATCATCTCCTGGAACGAAAGCGGGCGGGCATTGTCCGTCATGGCCGAGGCCTTTGGCGGATGGGCCGTTTCTGGTCAACCGGCGAGGCTATCCTTTGGGCAAGGTTCCGCTAAGCGTGATCGTTCATCGACGCGCCGGGTTCTTGCGCTATAGCGCCACAATGATTGCACGCCTGCTAAGCCCCTTTGCCCTGCTCCTCGCCACTGCCGCTCCGGCCCAGCAAGCGCTCCCGACCGAGCAACCCGTGGTCGCTGTGCCCGTTGCCGACGATGTTCACCCGGCGCTGTGGCAGGTGGCAGACGAGGACACCACGATCTACCTGTTCGGCACGATCCACCTGCTGCCGCAGGGCCTGGACTGGTTCAAGGGACCACTGGCCGATGCCTTTGCCCGGTCCGGCGAACTGGTGACCGAGATCCCCGAGGTTGACCCTGAAACCAGCCAGGCCGTCTTGCTAAAGCGCGGCATCCTGCCGGCCGATCAGAGCCTGCGCGACCAGATGTCGCCCAAGCAGCGCGCGCTGTTTGAAAAGACGCTTGCGGGATTTGGCCTTCCACCCGCGGCCTTTGACCGGTTCAAGCCGTGGTATGCCGCCGTGGTGCTTTCCACCCTGCCGCTCCAGCGCAAGGGCTATTCGCTGGCCAATGGCGTCGAAACGAACCTGGCAGCCCGCAACGCCGCCTTGGAGCGGCCGCGCCTGGGGCTGGAAACGCTGGACTACCAGCTTGGCCTGTTCGATGCCTTCCCGGCCAAGGTCCAGCGCCGCTATCTGTTCGAGGTGATCGCTGCCCTGCCCGAGATCGACAAGGAAGTTGCCAAGATGGTCGAAGCCTGGCGGATCGGCGACGCGTCGAAGCTGGCCAGCTTGATGAATGCCGAACAGGACAACCCCGCCATGGTAGCGGCCCTGCTGACCAACCGCAACAAGGCCTGGGCGCAGTGGATCAAAGCGCGGCTGGCGCGGCCCGGAACGGCGTTCGTCGCCGTAGGCGCCGGCCACCTGGGCGGCAAAGGCTCGGTCCAGGATCAGCTTGCCGTGCTGGGGGTGAAGTCAGCCCGTGTTCAATAGGATCATTGCCGCACTGCTGGCGCTGCTGCTCGCGGCATGCCAGCAAAGAGAAGATGCGCGGCCCGCGCTATGGCAGGTGGATGGACCCAATGGTGAGCGGGCCTGGTTGCTCGGCACGATCCATGCCCTGCCCAACCCCATCAGCCTCGATAGCCCGGCCTTTGATCGCGCGACCAGCGAAGCCAGCAAGCTGGTGGTCGAAGTTGCAGCGCTGGAGGATGACCAGCGCACCGCCCTGGCTTTTCACAAGCTCTCGGCAGTCGCAGCGGCGCCGCCAATTGTTGCCCGCACCAGCGAAGCCGACCGCGCCGCGCTGACCAGGCTGATGAGCGAGGCCAGGATCTCGCCGGATCGCTTCAACCAGATGGATACCTGGGCTGCCGCCCTGGCCCTCGGGCAGGCCGTATCGGCCCGCAGCGGCGATGACAGCGGCAATGGCGCTGACCGGCTGGTCCTCAAGGAAATGAAGGGCAAGCCGCTGGCCGAGTTCGAAGGAGCTGAGCGCCAGCTTGCCATTTTCGATACCTTGCCCGAAACCGAACAGCGCGACCTGCTCTCAGCCGTGATCCGCTCGGCCGCCACAGCCCGGGAAGACGGGCGGCGGCTGCAACAGGCCTGGCTGCGCGGCGATATCGCGGAACTGGCGGCGCTTGATCATCAGGGCCTGCTGGCCGATCCGGAACTGCGCGAGGCTCTGCTGGTCCGTCGCAACCGGGCCTGGCTGGAGCAGCTGGTACCCATGCTGAAGCGTGGCGAACGCCCCTTGGTAGCTGTTGGCAGCTTGCACCTGGCTGGCCGCGATGGCCTGGTCGCGCAGCTTGAAGCGCAGGGCTACAAGGTGACCCGGCTTCAGTAGCCTTGCATTTCCGCCCCATTGCCGCTAACGGCCCCCGCTTCCCGTCATGGTCATCCCTGGAGGCGTGGCGGAGAAGTTGTGTAATCCAGAGTTTTGAAAGGCAATGCAATGAGCGATACGCTGCACCTGCCGGCCGAGACGCGCGAACGGGCAGGCAAGGGAGCCTCCCGTGCCCTGCGTCGTGAAGGCCGCGTCCCCGCCGTCGTCTATGGTGGCAATGAAGAGCCACTGGCGATCCACGTCGAAGAGAAGCTGCTCCGCAAGCAGCTTGGCACCGGTCACTTCTTCAACTCGATTGTCGAAGTTGAAGTTGGCGGCAAGACCGTGCGCACGCTCCCCAAGGACGTTGCCTTCCACCCCGTCACCGATCGTCCGGTTCATGCCGACTTCCTGCGCGTTTCGAAGGACCACAAGGTCCACGTGAACGTGCCGGTTCACTTCGCCAACGAAGATGCCTCGCCGGGCCTGAAGCGCGGCGGCGTGCTCAACATCGTGCTGCATGACCTCGACGTGGTCTGCTCGCCCGACAACATCCCCGACGAAGTCGTGATCGACGTGACCGGCCTCGATGTTGGCGCCTCGATCCATCTTCACGACGTGAAGCTGCCGGCCGGCGTTTCCGCCGCCCATGCCGATCGCGACGACACCATTGCCACCATCGTTGCTCCTTCGGGCCTGCGCAGCGAAGAAGGCGACAACAGCAAGACCGAAGCGGCTTCCTAAGCCCTTCAGGTTGACCGGGGCGGCCCTGCTGCCCCACACAGGCCGGGCCGCAGCGATGCGGCCCGGCTTCGTTTTGGAGAAAGTGCGTGCAGCTCTGGGTCGGTCTAGGCAATCCGGGTCCGCAATATGCCCTGCACCGGCACAATGTCGGCTTTATGGTGCTCGACACCATTGCCGAGGTCCACGGCTTTGGTCCCCAGGGCAAGAAGTTCCAGGGCTGGCTGCGTGAAGGACGGATTGGCGGGCAGAGGATCCTGCTGCTGAAACCCGCCACCTTCATGAACGAAAGCGGCCGTTCGGTGAGCGAGGCGCTGCGTTTCCACAAGCTGGGCGTTGAAGCCCTAACCGTGTTCCATGATGAGCTCGACCTGTCCCCGTTCAAGGTCAAGGTCCGCCAGGGCGGCGGCCTTGCCGGCCACAACGGCCTGCGCTCGATCGACCAGTACCTCGGACCGGATTTTCGTCGCGTCCGGATCGGGATAGGGCATCCGGGACACAAGGATCGGGTGACGAGTCATGTCCTGGGTAACTATGCCAAGTCCGAACAGGATGATCTGGCGGCCATGCTCGGCGCGATTGCGGCCGAGGCTGAATGGTTGGCCAGGGGCGAGGACACCCGTTTCATGAGTGATCTGGCCCTGCGGCTGCAGGATTGAGCGCCATGCAGAGGATTCTCGTCATCGGCTCGCCGGGCGCGGGCAAGTCCACCCTGTCGCACCAGCTCGCCGCGCGCACCGGCCTGCCGCTGTTCCACCTCGACAAGCTGTTCTGGCTGCCGGGTTGGGTCGAACGCGACCGGGACGAAGGCCGCGCCGAGCTGGCCCAGGTCCTGGCCGGCGAGTGCTGGATCATCGATGGCAATTATGGCTCGAGCCTGCCGATGCGGATTGCCCGCGCCGACACGGTCGTCTGGCTCGACTATCGGACCTGGCTTTGCCTGGGCCGGGTTTTCAAGCGCTGGTGGATGTACCGCGGCACAGCGCGGCCCGACATGACCGAGGATTGCCCTGAGAACCTCAACCTCGAGTTCCTGCTCTACGTGCTCAACTTCCGCAGCGCCTGGCAGCACCGCAACGCTGCGGCGCTCGGCGAGTTCGGCGGGACCGTACACCGCTTCACCACGCCCGACGCAGCGGCGGCCTGGCTAGCGACTTTATCCCGGGCTTGAAGTGACGCACGGCTGCGGTACCTAGGTGATGGATGGGCTAGAGGAGCAGACCATGACCAAGCTGACCCGCCGTGACCTGATCGCAGCTTCGGCAGCCTCCGCCGCAGCAATCGCTGCCAGCAAGGCTGGCGCAAACGAAGCTCCCGCCTCCCTTAAAGGCAAGTCGTTCCTCGTGACGGGCGCCTCTTCCGGCTTCGGCTATGCAGGCGCGCTGCTCTACGCCCGGCTCGGCGCCAAGGTGTTCGCAACGATGCGCAACTTGCCGCGCCCCGAAGCTGCCGAGCTCGCCGCGACGGCCAAGGCCGAGCAGCTCGACATCACGATCCTGCCGCTCGATGTCACCAAGGACGACCAGGTGCTCAAGACCGTGCGTGAGGCTGAACGGCAGGCTGGCGGGGCGCTTGATGTGGTGATCAACAACGCCGGGATTGGCCAGTCGGGTCCAATCGAGGTGCAGGATATGGCGGCGATGCAGCTGGCCTTCGATACCAATGTGCTGGGCGTGCAGCGCGTCCAGCGGGCTGTCCTGCCGGCAATGCGCGGTCGCAAATCGGGCCTGATCGTCAACATTTCGTCGCAGCTCGGGCGTGTTATCGTGCCCTCCGGCGGACCTTACTCGGCGACCAAGTTCGCGCTCGAGGCGCTGAGTGAGCAGCTGGCCTATGAACTGGCCCCGCACGGGGTTGAGGTCTGCATCATCCAGCCTGGCGGCTATCCGACCAAGGTCTGGTCAAACCGCAACCGCTACAACCAGGAACTGAAGGCCCGGATCGATGCGGAACGCGCGAAGGGCTACGCCGATCTGGTGGTGCGGATGGGGACCGAGACCGGGGGCGGACGCAATGCCGATGTGCTCGACGTGCCGCGCGCCATTGCGGAAATTGCGGCCCTTCCCGCAGGTCGCAGGCCCTTGCGCCGCGCGGTCCATCCGGGGGCCAAGCCGCAGGAAGCAATCAACCGGGTTGCGGCGGAAACGCAGGTCAACTGGCTGGGCAATTCGCCCTTCGGCCCCTGGATCAAGGCGGTGCACGATTAGCCTGAATCTGTCGGTTTCGCTTACAAACCTAACCCCTCGAATGCCCCGTTAACTACTGATACCCCCTGCTTTCCTGACTTGGCACGGCGATTGCGAGACTAACCGTCAACCATTCGTTTTCAGGGGGTTTCCATGCGTATTGCCCGTCAGATTTCATCGTTGGCAGTCATCGCCAGCCTGGCCTTTGCCAGCGCCCCGGCCTTGGCCGATGCGATCACTCTGGGTTCTGGGAACATCGGCCAGACCTACAACTTCACCTTTAATGGCTATTCGGGCGGGACCACGGTTAGCGGCCTGACTTCGACGGCCGCGTTCACGCTGACCGGCGTCACCGCGAACAGCTATACTTTCAACTACAGCCTGACCAACACCACCAGCGATCCGGTCAACTCGCGGGTCTCGGGCTTTGCCTTCAACACCGACCCGAATATCTCGAGCGCCAGCTCGACCGGGGCGTTCAGCTACACCACGATCAACGGCAGTTATCCGAACGGGATCGGCAGCGTCGACGTCTGCTTCAAGGACGCTTCGACCGGTTCGTGCTCGGGCGGTGGGAGCGGTGGCCTGCTTGACGGCCAGAACGGCACCGGCAGCTTCACGCTGAACTTCGCGCAGCCGCTGACTTCGCTGACGCTCAGCGACTTCTTCGTGCGCTATCAGTCGATCACCGGTGCGGGCAACATCACTTCGGGCAGCGGCACGGGAACGCTGACCAGCACCGGTGGCAGCACCAGCACTGGCGGCACGCCGGTTCCTGAGCCGGGCATGGTCGGTCTGCTGGGCGCAGCTCTTGCCGGGATGGCGTTTGCCCGCCGCCGCCGCAGCCAGCCGCGTCTCGCGCTGGCCTAAGCGTTAGCCTCCGTTGCGCGTGGCTTCGGCCAGGTGCAGCTGGATGGTCTTGTTCTGAGGCGCCTGTTCTGCCGCACGGCGGAGCAGGCGTTTCGCATTTTCAAGGTCCCGCCCGGACCGGAACCGCACCCAGCCCGCTGTATCGAGCACCGAGGCATTGTCAGGCGCAAGCTTGAGCGCCTGGTCGGCAAAGCTGCGAGCCTTGTCGTGGTTGCCGAGCATCGACTGGGCATAGGCCATGTTGTTCAGCACTAGGGCGTTGCCGCCGTTGGTCGCGGCCAGGATCCGGTCATAGGCGATCGCCGCCTTGGCCCAATCGCCGCGCTGGATGGCGTTATCGGCCTCGGCCAGATCGCCGCCGACCATTTGCGGTGACGGGCTCTTCGACCGCTTTTCATATTCGGCAGCGCGCGGATCCCCCGCCGCCTTGGCGGCACGGGCCATAACGGCAAGCTCTTCCGGCCGGGCCTGCGGACTGTCCGCGATGGGCTGGAGTGCAGCCATCGCGCCACCGGCATCCTTGCTTGCTAGACGCGCCTCGGCCAGCAGCAGCGCCGCCTGGCGATTGCCGGGCTGGACCCGCACGATCGGCGAGAGCTGGGCGGCGGCCAGTTCGCTGCGTTCAAGCTTGATCAGGGCCTCGGCATAGAGCACGCGGAGCGGATGAACGCCGGGAATTTCGGCCTCTAACGGTTGGACGGTCGAGCGCACCAGCTCCCAGTTCTGCATCGCCACCCCGGCGCGGGCGCGCAGGTAGGCTACCTCGAGATTGCGCGGGGCAACCTCGGCGGCCTTGTCGGCCACGGCCAGCATGTCCTTGAAGCGACCCAGATCGCCCAGGGCTGCTGCCTGCCCATTAAGCGCCGCCAGACTGGTGGGATAGCGCTTGGCGGCGTCGCTGTAGGTGTCGAGCGCGGTCTTGAGATCGCCCTTCACCAGCGCGATCTGCCCCTTGACCAGCAGCGTATCGATCCCGTGCGGGGATAGCGCGGCGGCCTTTTCCGCCAGCTCGCTTGCCGCAGCGGTATCCCGCTCAATCAGCCGCAGGCGCGCCATGTCGGCGAAAGCGCGGGCGTTGTCACCCACCGCCACGGCCTTGGCAAAGTAGCCGGCCGCCGCCCCGGTATCGCCATCCTGGATCGCTGCCAGACCGCGCAAGCGATCGGCTTCGGAGGAGGTTGCATTGACCAACGCATCGCGCGCCACTTGCGGCGCATTGCGCAGCAGCGCCGCCTCGGCGGTCAGTTCGGCCTGCTCGGGCACGCCGCCCGCCGCGGCCAGCTTCTGCAAGGCAGCGCCCGCCCCGGCCCCATCGCCCAATGCCAGGAGAGTCTTGGCCTGCAGCAACAACAGCTCCTTGTTGCCCGGCATCGCCTCCAGCGCCGAAGCGGCCAGGATCCGCGCCTTGGCATAGTCATTGGCAGCAAAGGCGGCGCGCGCATCGGCGGCCTGCTCTTCAGGTGAGGCGGAGCAGGCAGCGAGGGCCAGCAGGGCGGGCAGGATGATCGTCTTGCGCATCAGCTAACACTGCCACCAACCCCTGAAAATTCCGTGAAACGCTGCCTCATCCCCGCCGCAACTGGTCAAACCCGCCCTGCCCCGCTATGGGCCGCCGCGCATCAGTTCAATCGGAGTGTGAAATGGGTTTTCGTTGCGGAATTGTCGGTCTGCCCAATGTCGGCAAGTCGACGCTGTTCAATGCGCTGACCGAGACCCAGGCGGCCCAGGCTGCCAACTATCCGTTCTGCACGATCGAGCCGAACGTCGGCAATGTCGGCGTGCCCGATCCGCGGCTCGACAAGCTGGCGGCGATTGCCGGTTCCGCCAAGATCATCCCGACCCAGCTTGGCTTCGTCGATATCGCCGGCCTGGTCCGCGGCGCAAGCAAGGGCGAAGGCCTGGGCAACCAGTTCCTCGGCAACATCCGAGAAGTTGACGCGATCGTTCACGTCCTGCGCTGCTTCGAGAATGACGATATCCAGCACGTCGACAACCGGGTCGATCCTGTGTCCGATGCCGATACGGTCGAGACCGAGTTGATGTTGTCTGACCTCGAAAGCCTGGAAAAGCGCGTGCCTGCCGCCCAGAAGAAAGCCGCGCAGGGCGACAAGGAGGCCAAGCTGGTCGCCGCTGTCCTCACCCCGGCGCTCGAACTGCTGCGCGATGGCAAGCCTGCCCGCCTCGCCCGGCCCGAAGGTGAGGATGAGCTGCGGGTCTTCAACCAGGCCCAGCTGCTCACCGCCAAGCCGGTGCTTTACGTCTGCAACGTCGAGGAAGAGAGCGCCGCCAATGGCAACGCCTTTTCCGCCGCCGTATTCGCAAAAGCCAAAGCCGAAGGCGCCAATGCCGTGATCGTCTCTGCTGCGATCGAGAGCGAACTGGTCGGCATGGACCCGGCAGAGCGGATGGTCTTCCTGGAAGAAATGGGCCTCCATGAAACCGGCCTCGCCCGTGTGATCCGCTCGGGCTATGATCTCCTCCACCTGATCACCTTCTTCACCGTCGGGCCCAAGGAAGCCCGCGCCTGGACCGTCCATCGCGGCGCCAAGGCCCCGGAGGCCGCCGGCGAAATCCACTCCGACATGCAGCGCGGCTTCATCCGCGCCGAAACCATTGCCTACGACGACTACGTCACGCTGGGCGGTGAAACCGCGGCCAAGGACGCCGGCAAGCTGCGCCAGGAAGGCAAGGAATACATCATCCAGGATGGCGACGTGCTGCACTTCAAGTTCAACGTGTGAGGCTGTTGATGGCGGACGACCTGCTCTATTTCGAAGACCTTGAGATTGGCAGCATGGCCAGCTTCGGCCGCTATGAGGTAACGCGCGAGGAAGTGCTGGAGTTCGCGGCCAAGTACGATCCCCAGCCCTTCCACCTCAGCGACGAGGCCGCCGCCAAGACCCATTTCGGCCGAATCTCGGCCAGCGGCTGGCATACCTGCGCGATGACCATGGCCATGCTGGTCGAAAACCTGAAGAATAACCGCCAGGCCGGCCTTGGCTCGCCCGGGCAGGACGAACTGCGCTGGCACAAGCCAGTCTATCCGGGTGATGTGCTTAGGGTTGAAACCGAACTGCTGGAAAAGACCCGCAGCCGTTCTCGGCCAGAGATGGGATCAATGCGATCAAAGATCAGGGTCTACAATCAGAACGAGGAACTGGTCATGAGCATGACCGGAATCGGGCTTATTGCCGTGCGCGAGCCGGACAAGCGTGACTGAGCACGAACTCACTGAGGAAGCGCGGGAACAATCAAAAGCCCGACGAGCCAACCGCGCTACAATGATCAAGGAATTGCTGGGCTTCGAAGATGAGTGGAACGGATTGCCGGTGGTCATTGCCTGCGCAATTCCGCTGCTGATCTTTGGTTCGCTTTTCATGTCGATGATCGGCCTAGAATCGAAGTGGTGGTATTTGGGACTGGTTGGAATCCCGGTACTGGTCGGTCGATTTTACCCACTGATCTTGGTTGATCGACTGAAGACGCCGCTCTTGCTGGAGAACGGCGAAAAGGTTGAAGGCTGGCGCCGCCGCAAGATCCTGATCGTCATTGCGATCCTGTCGATAATCTGGACGCTTCGCTTCGAGATTTTTCAGTGGATCGTGACGACCTGGAGCAAACTCCACGGCGCTTGGTGACGATTTCGCCGCCTATTTCCGCCCGAACAGCTTCTCCACATCGCCAAGCGCCAGCTTCACCCAGGTCGGCCGGCCGTGGTTGCACTGGCCCGAGCGGGGGGTTCGTTCCATTTCGCGCAGCAAGGCGTTCATTTCCGCGACCGAGAGCATGCGTCCAGCGCGGACCGAGCCGTGGCAGGCCATGGTGGCGAGGACGTGGTCGAGCCGTTCGCCCAGGAGCAGCGCGGCGCCGTTCTGGGCAAGGTCATCGGCGATGTCGCGGATCAATGCCTGGACGTTGCCTCCGGCGAGCGCCGCCGGGACCGCGCGGACCAGGATGGCATCGGGGCCGAAGCGCTCAAGCGCGAGGCCGTGGTCGGCCAGTTGCGGCGCGGCTTCGGCCAGGCGATCGCAATCGGGTTCGTCCAGCTCAACCACTTCGGGGATCAGCAGCGCCTGCGATGCCGCCATGGCCCCTTGCGCCCCCGCAGCTTTCAGCCGTTCGAGCACGAGGCGCTCGTGGGCGGCGTGCTGGTCAACGATCACCAGTCCGTCCTCGGCCTCGGCAACGATGTAGGTGCTGGCAACCTGCCCGCGGGCAACTCCCAGCGGGTGCGATACGGCAGGCTCGGGCGCAGCCTCGGCCACTTCGGCCCGCGCCGCCGGGGCCAGGACCGACGCTTCGTAGCCGCGCCAGACCTGTCCGGCATCGCGCAAGGCGTAAGGCTCTGGATTGCGTGCGAACAGCGAGCCAAGCGCGGGGGCAGCCTCACGCGCAATGGGCTCCGCCTGCCAGTTGGCCATGGCGGGAGCCGCCGGCGCCTGGGCCGAGCGTTGCCCCGCCGCATCAAGCGCGTGGCGCAGGCCCGAAACGATAAAGCCGCGCACGAAGGCCGGGTCGCGAAAGCGGACCTCGGTCTTGGCCGGGTGGACGTTCACGTCTACCTCTTCGGGCGGCAGGTCGAGGAACAGCGCCAGCACCGCGTGGCGATCGCGCGCCAGCATATCGGCATAGGCCCCGCGCACCGCGCCGACCAGCAGCCGATCCTTGACCGGGCGGCCGTGGACGAAAAGGTATTGATGGTCAGCTACGCCGCGATTGAACGTGGGGAGGCCCGCCACTCCGGTCAGCCGGACCGGACCGCGCGCCAGATCGATCACCACGCCGTCCTCGGCCAGTTCGCGCGCCACCAGTTGCGCCACGCGCGCGGCCAGGGTCTGCCCGCCCTGCACCGTCAGCACGCGGCGGCCATCGTGTTCCAGCGTAAAGCCGATTTCGGGCCGCGCCATCGCCAGTCGGCGCATGACATCGAGGCAGGCGGCATATTCGCTGCGGGCCGAGCGCAGGAACTTGCGCCGCGCCGGCACCTTGCCGAACAGGTCCTCAACCCGGATGCGCGTACCAGGCGGGAGCGCGGCGGGTCCATCGGTGACTTGCTGGCCGTGATCCACCACAACTTGCCAGCCAGATTCCGCGCCGCGGACCCGGCTTTCCATGGTCAGCCGCGCTACACTGGCGATTGAGGGCAGAGCCTCGCCGCGGAAACCCAGCGTGGCGACCAGCTCGATCGCTTCGTCGGGCAGCTTGGAGGTGGCATGACGCTCAAGCGCCAGCACCATATCATCGCGCGTCATGCCGCAACCGTCATCGGTCACTTCGATCAGGCCAAGCCCACCTTCAAATAAGCGGACGGCGACGTGGTTCGATCCGGCATCAATTGCGTTTTCCACCAGCTCTTTCAGGGCCGCCGCCGGACGCTCGACCACCTCGCCTGCAGCGATGCGGTTGACCAGAGTTTCGGGCAGGCGGCGGATCACTGGCATAGGTTCCCGACCCTAGCGGTGAACTGCGCCGAATTCGAGACGAGTATCCCCGTCAAATCCCCATGTTTCGGACAAATTTTTGGCCTTTGTCGCCCCCTTGCGGTAATGAGCCGCGATTCACGCCAACCTACCGGCTTTTGACTTCTGCAGACTTTGCAGTAAGTAGCCGTAAACATTATGGATTTGCCAATGGCCAACTTCCTGTCCCGATTCTTCAAATTTGGTTCGCAGAACATGGCGATCGACCTCGGGACAGCGAATACCCTGGTCTATGTGCAGGACCGCGGCGTAGTACTGAACGAACCGTCGGTGGTGGCGATCGAAACGATCAATGGCATCAAGCGCGTCAAGGCCGTGGGCGATGACGCCAAGATGATGATGGGCAAAACCCCGGACAGCATCGAAGCGATCCGTCCGCTGCGCGATGGCGTGATTGCCGACATCGAAATCGCCGAAGAAATGATCAAGCACTTCATCCGCAAGGTGAACGGCAAGCGCACTTCGATGTTCTCGCCGCCGGAGATCGTGATCTGCGTCCCTTCGGGCTCCACCTCGGTTGAGCGCCGCGCGATCCGCGATGCCGCCAGCAATGCCGGTGCCAGCCAAGTTTACCTGATCCTCGAACCGATGGCGGCCGCGATCGGCGCTGACATGCCGGTGACCGAGCCGGTCGGCTCGATGGTGGTCGATATCGGCGGCGGCACGACCGAAGTCGCCGTGCTGTCGCTGCGCGGCCTGGCCTACACCACATCGGTGCGCGTCGGCGGGGACAAGATGGACGAGGCGATCGTCTCCTACGTGCGCCGCCACCACAACCTGCTGATCGGTGAAGCCACGGCCGAGCGGATCAAGAAGGATTACGGCGTTGCCATGGTTCCGGCCGATGGCATCGGCGAATCGATCCAGATCAAGGGCCGCGGCCTGGTCAACGGCGTGCCCAAGGAAATCACCATCACCCAGGCGAACATCGCCGAGGCCCTATCCGAACCGATCGGTGCAATCATCGAAGGCGTGCGCATCGCGCTGGAAAACACCGCGCCGGAACTGGCCGCCGATATCGTCGATCAGGGCATCGTGCTGACTGGCGGCGGTGCGCTGATCCAGGGGCTGGACGAGTACCTGCGCGAGGAAACCGGCCTGCCGGTCTCGATCGCCGAGGATCCGCTGTCCTGCGTGGCGCTGGGCACTGGCCGGGCCATGGAAGACCCGATCTACCGCGGCGTGTTGATGACGGCCTAAGCAAGGGAGAAGGCACCGCATGGCGCCGTCGTCGAACCGGCGCCCCGGCAGTTCCCGCAGGGCGCAGTACTCGACATTTCTGGGTTATGTGATCGCCTTTGCGGGCGTGATCGCTGGTGCCGTGCTGCTGCTGTTCTCCCTTGGCAATACCAGTGCCTTTGCCGGCCTGCGCAGCGAGGCGAGCGATGTGGTGGCACCGGCGGCTGAAGCTGCGGCGGCAACCCGCAGCGAGAGTCAGGGCTTCTGGTCGGTCCTGAGTGGCTATTTCACCTATGGCGTGCGCGTTTCCCGCAATGAACGCGAGCTGGCCCTGGCCCGCGTCCGCCTGGCTGAAGCGACGGCCCTGGCTGACGAGAACCGGCGGCTGAAGGCGCTGCTGAACCTGCGCGATAGTGAGCCCAAGCCGATCGCAGTGGCGCGACTGATCGGATCGACGTCCACCTCGACCCGACGCTTTGCGCTGCTGGGTGCCGGCCGCAACGATGGCGTGCAGGTCGGCATGCCGGTCCGCTCACCGCTGGGGCTGGTCGGGCGCGTCTTGGAGACGGGTGACCGGACGGCCCGCGTGCTGCTGATCAGCGATACCGAAAGCGTGGTCCCGGTCCGCCGCGCCAGCGACGGCGTACCGGCCTTTGCCACCGGCCGCGGCGATGGCACCTTGCAACTGCGGCTGATCAACCTGGGGACCAATCCGCTGCGACCGGGCGATGCCTTTGTAACATCCGGCTCTGGCGGGCTTTATTGGCCCGGCACGGCGATTGCCGTGGTCACCCGCACGACCCGCGATGGCGCAATCGCCCGGGCGCTGAGCGATCCCGGCACGACCGAGTTCGTCCAGGTCCAGCCACTCTGGGAAGAAGGTGTTGCGGCCCAGCAGCTGACCGCACCGAAGTCCAAACCTGAGGGGCAGTAATGCCCACGCCGCTGCCCGAACAGCTCAAGGAACTGGTCCGCCCCCGGATCAACCGCGCACCTTCCCCACTGCTGGCGATGTCGCTGCCGTGGATCCTGGTGATGCTCGGCAGCCTCAGCCCGACCTGG
Source organism: Sphingomonadaceae bacterium (assembly GCA_965284665.1). Lineage (GTDB taxonomy): Bacteria > Pseudomonadota > Alphaproteobacteria > Sphingomonadales > Sphingomonadaceae > Novosphingobium. The sequence goes on from OZ260108.1 coordinate 2,003,011, forward strand.
CCAGTCGTATCCTCTGCCCCGGTAATGCCGCCGCTCGGTTTCCTGTTCCTCCTGGGCTGGCTCCATCTTCGTCCCGGCCTTTTCCCGGTCTGGGCCGGCTTGCCGCTTGGCCTGTTTGACGATCTCTACAGTGGGCAGCCCTTCGGCTCCGCCATCCTGCTATGGTCGCTCGCGACGATCGGGATGGACTATGTCGAAACCCGCTTCCCCTGGCGCGGTTTCCTGCAGAACTGGCTGGTCGCTTCGACCGTGATTGCCAGTTACCTGCTGGTGGCGGCCTGGTTTGCCGGGGTCCACCGGCAGCCTGATCTGCTGCTGGCCATTCTGCCGCAGATCAGCATGTCGATCCTGGCCTATCCGCTGGCGGCGCAGCTGGTCGGCCTGGTTGACCGGCTGCGGCTGATCCCGGTGCGGGAAGTGTGATGCTGGCCGGGTCGCAACAGCATGTCAGCTCGGGCACGCTCAAGAACGCCTATGATCGCCGCGCGCTGCTGATCGGCGGGTTGCAGGCGGCCGTAGGCGTGCTGCTGGCCGGGCGTGTGGCCTGGATCAGCCTGGCGCAGAACGAGAAGTACACGCTCGCCTCGGAAAGCAACCGGGTCAACCTGACGCTGATCTCGCCCCGGCGCGGGGCAATTCTCGATCGCAACGGCGCGCCGATTGCCGCCAATCGTGCCGATTTCCGCGTCGATCTGGTACCGGACCGGCTGGTCGATCCCGATCGCACGCTGGCTGAGCTAGGGCGCCTGCTCAAACTGAGTGACGTGCGGATCAAAGACCTCAAGGACAAGCTCGACAAGGCGCGCGGGTTCCAGCCCGTCGAGGTCGCCGCCGGGCTCGATTGGGACAGCTTCGCCGCCATCTCGGTCCGCCTGCCCGACCTGCCCGGCGTGCTGGCCCAGCGCAGCTTCTCCCGGTGGTATCCAACCGGCCCTTCGGTGGGGCACCTGATCGGCTATGTGGGCGCGGCTTCGGCCGAAGACTACGAGAAGGAGCGCAACCCGCTGCTCGTCACGCCCGGCTTCAAAATCGGCAAGGATGGCCTAGAAAAGCGCTTCGAGAAGGAACTGCGGGGCATCCCGGGTGCGCGCCGGGTCGAGGTTACCGCCGGGGGCAAGGTCGTGCGCGATCTGGAAATGCGCGAGGATGTTCCCGGACAGCCGCTGCGCCTGACGATCAACGCGCCGCTGCAGGACTATGCTGCGCGGCGCCTGGGCGTCGAATCCGGCGCGGTCGTGGTGATCGACTGCCTGACCGGCGATATCCTGACCATGGCCTCGATGCCCAGCTACGATCCCAACAGCTTTTCCGACGGGATCGGCCGGATCGAGTGGAAGATGCTGTCAGAGGACGATCACGTCCCCCTTCGCAACAAGGTGCTGCGCGGGCTCTATCCACCGGGGTCAACGGTCAAGCCAGGGGTCGCAATGGCCTTTCTGGAAGCCGGCCTGGATCCGGAAGCAAGCGTGGTTTGCGGCGGCGGCCTGCGGGTCGGTAACCGAGTGTTCGGTTGCTGGAACCGCCGCGGGCACGGCACGGTCAACATGGCCAAGGCGATCTACCAGAGCTGCGACGTCTATTTCTATCACTTCGCCCAGAAGATCGGGATGGACCCTATCGCCGGAATGATGCGGCGGCTTGGGTTGGGTCAGAAATTCGATCTGCCCGTGATGGGTCAGTCCTATGGCACGGTGCCCGATCCGGCTTGGAAAGAGCGCAAGTACAAGAAGCCATGGGCCGTGTTCGATACGGTCAATGCCACGATCGGCCAGGGTTACATGCTCTCCAACCCGTTGCAGCAGGCCGTCATGGCCGCCCGGATCGCCAGCGGCCGGTTGCTGCAACCGCGCTTGCTGCTTGATGAAAAGATACCCGCCGCACCCAGCATGGGCTTCAGCCAGGAGCACCTGGACTACGTCCACAAGGCGATGAGCGACGTGGTCAACGGGCCCGGCACAGCCGGACGCGCGCGGCTACCGATCCCGGACGTTCTGCTGGCGGGCAAGACCGGTACGGCCCAGGTCGTCGGCCTGCACCTGTCCGATGGCAAATCAGGCCCGTGGAAGTACCGCGATCACGGCCATTTCATTGCCTATGCACCGTTCGACAAGCCGCGCTACGCCTGCGCGGTGGTGGTGGAGCATGGCGGCGGTTCAGCAGCGGCCTATCCGATCGCCCGCGATGTCATGACCTTCCTCTACGATCCGGCCAAGGCAATGGAAGTGCTGCTGGAGATGGAGAAAGGCTGGGGCGGCACTCCGACCGAGCGGCTCAATGCGCGCTACCGGGCCTACGAAGGCCGGTACGGGACCAGCGCGCCCAAACCGACCGACGAGAACCCCGTGGCCAGTGCCGATGCACGCGCTGCCGCTGCCGGATCCCGTCCGCTGCCAGAGCAAACCGAAGCGGCAGCACCGCGCGCCGAAGATCCGAGCCTACTGCCCTCGTCTACTCCGACACCTGTCGCGACGGCCGCACCTCCAGTTTCAGGAACCACGCCGTGAGATCAGGCGTCATTCCCGCGGCGATTGCACGCCAGCCCTGGGGCATCATCCTGCCACTGGTGGTGCTGACCAGCTTCGGCTCGATGGTCCTCTATTCGGCGGCTGGCGGCAGCATCGAGCCCTGGGCGCTGCAGCACCTGATTCGGTTCGGCGTGTTCCTGGCCATGGCGATGGTGATCGCGCGCCTGCCGCAGGGCCTGTTCAAGTGGGCCGCCTACCCGGCCTATGGCGCACTGGTGCTGCTGCTGACCCTGGTTGATCTGATCGGCGCAGTCGGAGGTGGCAGCCAGCGCTGGCTTGACCTGGGCTTCATGCAGTTGCAGCCGTCGGAACTGATGAAGCCGGTGATCGTGCTGGCCTATGCCCGGTTTTACGACACCCTGCCGCCAACCATGACCCAAAGCTGGCGCGCGCTGCTGCCAGCGCTGGGACTGCTCGCCGTGCCGGCGCTGCTGGTCATGCTTCAGCCTGATCTTGGCACCGGCCTGGCGATTACATTTGGTGCGGTGGCCGTGATGTTCCTGGCCGGCTTGCCGCTCAAGTGGTTTCTAGGTGCTGGAGCCGCCGCGATCGTCGCCGCGCCGATCGCGTTCTACACCCTCCTCCACGATTATCAGCGCAAGCGCGTGCTGGTGTTCATGGACCCAGAAGGTGATCCGCTGGGTTCAGGTTATCACATCGCGCAATCCAAGATCGCGATCGGTTCGGGCGGCCTGTTCGGCAAGGGTTTTGGCAATGGCTCGCAGAGCCACCTCGAATACCTGCCCGAAGCCCACACCGACTTCGTCTTCGCGACGATGGGCGAGGAATGGGGGCTGCTGGGCGCCCTGTTCGTGCTGTTCGTGTTCATGCTTATCTTGCGCTGGGGCTGGCGTGTTGCCCAGAACGCACCGGACCGCTTCTCGCGGCTGCTGGCGGCGGGGATGACCTGCACGGTGTTTTTCTATGTCGCGATCAACCTGCTGATGGTCGTCGGCCTAGCCCCAGTGGTGGGGATTCCCCTGCCTTTCATGAGCCACGGCGGCTCATCGATGATGACCAACATGATCTGCCTGGGCACGATTATGGCCGTCGACCGCTGGAGCCGGCGCAGCAGCGGCATCGCTGGCTAGAAAAACCGGGCTTTCCCCCTTTTCACCGGCGAAACAGCCGCTATAGGGGGCGCTCCCGACGATTCGGGACCTCGCGGAGTACCGCCCGTGTGGACGCATAGCTCAGTTGGTAGAGCAGCTGACTCTTAATCAGCGGGTCCTAGGTTCGAGCCCTAGTGCGTCCACCATTTTTCACCTGCTCTAAGAAGCCTGCCATGCGCCTTCATCGAAGGCGTCAGGCCGTTTTCGCCGCCAAGCGGATCGAAATGCCGGTCCGGGCCTGGCCTCAAGGCAGTGGGAAGTTCTCTCCGAAGATGATCTTGGGAGCCCCACAAATAGTGCGCGAAGCCTCCATGCCGGACATCACCGCCGCCTCGACACAGCCGTAGTTGAGCCCGGTTCTTGTCCAGTCCCCGGCAAAGACCAGATTGTCATAACCTGTATCGCCCGAATGTAGCCGGTACTGCGTCGTGTTTGCGCAAGACAGCACATAGAGTTCCGACGGATCGACGTTGGCGCTCCAGTATTGCTGGTCGAACAGACTGCTCGCCGGGATCATCCGCTCCAGTCCGCCCGCGGTATCGTAGAGCATGGTAAAATTGAGCGTGTCGGGAAAACTTTGCGGATAGCCCGCGAACATCGACCCGGGAAGCAGGAACTGCAGATTGCTGCGCATCCATTCCGCTGCGCGAACGTTGGCGGCCGCATCCTCGAACACCGGATATAAGACGTTCTCAGGCCCGGGCAGGCCGCTGGGCAAGGCCAGTGGGCCACAGAAATAGTAGATCGAACCCGGTTGGTTTTTGGGTGGCCAGTTTTCGCGTTTGATGAGGTGCGACATATCGGCGACCGTATTGTGCGGCTGGGCGAAACCGCCGTAGATCGGTTGGACCCCTTCGTCCTCGAGTTCTTCCCCATCATGCGCGAGGCGCAGCGTTTGGTCATCCGGAATGGTCCAGATCTGGAAGGCCTGGGTGCCGATCCGGTCGATATTCGCGACCATGTCGGCCAGGGCTTTCTTTTGCGCCAGGAGCTTGGCACCAAAGGTCGGGATCGGTCCCAACGAGGTGCCCAGAACAACGATGTCGAAATCGGTGCCGAGGTTCAGCGTATCGGTGTGCACATCCGCCCACCTACACCAGTACGATTCCAGACTGAGCGGTAATTCTTTGATCTTATCGCCCTGATCGAGCTGGTCGAAGAACGGCTTGCTGGGCCAGCACGGCAGTCCCTTGACGTCGTATAGAGGCACATAGCTTCCACCGTCCTTGATCGTCGCTTGTCGGCCGATAACCAATTGCTCGATCCGGGTGCCATCCGCCGACGGTACAATGTCGCGCAGCACGCTGAAGAACTCGAATTTGACTCCGCGTTTCGACAGCACCTCGTAGAACGGGGCGAAAATAGTGTCTCCCATCCCCGCCTGCATCTTCCAGGCGAAGGACTCCTTGTAGGTACCGGCCAAGCGCAGTAGTCCTCGCAGACCCGTACCTGCGGCCAGGTTCGGCAGCTCGTAGGATCCTTGCCGGAACGCGAAGATGCTTTCGTAAGCCACGCGCAGCGTATCGGAATCAAGCGCGACCGATTGGGCGCCGTGGCTGGCCAGCCATTCGCGCAGATCCATATGATCAAGCTGGTCGAACCCCTTGCGGGCGACATCGTCGACCACGATCCCCTTGAACATGTAGTAACCCAGCTCAAGCAGCGACAGTGCCCGACGGAGGACCGGGATCGCTTCGAAGTCATTCTCGATCATCGCGTCGATCCGCGCGTTGACGGCCTGACCGACCCGCTCGACAAAGTGAGCCAGTGCCGCCACCGCATCGTGCAACAGCGCGTGCGCGGTGTCGTCGTGCGGGGCTGCCGCCACGCGCTGCACAGCTTCCCGCGCCGCACGGAAATCGATCGCCTCGATCCCCTTGAATAACTCGATCCCTAGCTTTTCAGCCGCCCACAGAATCCATCCCCCCAGTCCATGGTGCTCATGCAGGTCATCGTGCATGTCAGCGGGCAGCGACTGGGTGGTGTGGATGTGCAGCGCTTCAAGAATCCGGTCGACCGCGTGCCAAAACGGCGGCACCGTCCCGTCACCCGGCACCCCCGGCATGTGCGGCGGAGACAGATGCCATTCGGCCCACTGCGCTTTGTAGAACTGCATCAGGATGAACAGACTGTGCGGGGAAAAGGCGTCGCGCCAGGTGGCCAGCGGCTTGCTCGGGTCGCGGTTCAACGCCGCATAGACCCGCTGGATTACGTTGAAGGCGTTCTCGTAATAGCCGAACCAGAAGTGCAGCCCGTGCTCTTCAATCCGGTCGCCGCGCTCCTGGTTGCGACCACTGGCGCCCTTGCCACCAAGCCGCCAGCCCAGCTGGTAAACGGTGATTTCGTACTTGTCCTGCCACCCCGGCTGTTCGGTCAATTCGAACACCGTGGTCATCGCACCGACCCCGCCGCCGATGACGGCAATCTTTTGCTTACCGCTCATCAGCTTATGCCTTCCAAACTTCGGTGCCTTGCCCGATGGTGAAATCCATATTGACCCAGAACGGAAACTCCAGCGGCTGCTGCCCTGGCGCCAACCCCAGATCGTCGGCCAGGGGGTGGCTATCATAGTTGTGGATCGTCGCTTCGTAGGTCCCGTCGAGCAGCCCGCCGCCGTTAAAGGAGTTCACGAACGAGCCGGCCTCAACAATGGCCTGATAGCAGGCCTTGGTCCCGTCGGCCGTGTCGCGGAACTGCTTCAGGAACACACCCGGCACTTCTTCCTTGCGAGCCAGATTGATCAGATCGAGCAGGAAGTTGAAGCCGGGGACAACCAGCTTGCCGCCACTGCCGCTGAGCAAATGGCCCACGGCCGAGACGGCGTCTTCCAGGTCTTGCCACAGCTCACCACCTGGGCTCTGCGTGGCAATGCGGTTGACCTCCATCAACGGCATGACCTGACCGCCATTAGCCGGTCCGTATTGCGGTATCACCATTGCCGAGGCGGAGAATGCCGCCGGATCGGCGCTCGCTTCCGGCACGATCATCGGTCCGTAGCTCTTGGGAAAGCCATAGACCTCGCGCCCCGCGGTCAGCGACCAGGAATTGTCGACGCAGATGTAGGCGGGGTAGAAAACCAGGCGCTGGGCGACCTCGATACCAAGCTCCTCCTTGATCACCAGCAGCGGCACCCACAGCGTCCAGCTGTTTTCCAGCATCCAGCCCATCTGGTTGGCCGGGGGCAGCGTGCTGGTGCACTGCGCCGCCTTGGCATAGGATATCAGGACCAGGTCAGACAGGCAGCGGTAGGTAATCGCCCCGCCGCTTGGCGCATTGAGGATCGGATCGACCAAGCGGGCCTGCACGACCGCCTTGTTAGCGCGCAGATAGAACCCGTACAGCTGGGTATTACGGCAGATGTAGGGCTGCAGCTGGACGGTCTCCGCCGGGCGGACGACGTAGTTCGGAAGTGCGCTCATCGGTTGAAATCCTTCACAGCAGGTGCCCGTTCCAGGGCAGACCTTGATCGAAGCGGCTCTGGTCGTGCCAGCGGAACGGTGCGAAAATCATGGGCTCATGCAACGGCCACAGTTCGCATGGCTCCGCCGTCGATCCCAGCAGCGCCAGCACCCCGTTGACTGCACGTCGGGCCGCCTCGTTCGCCGCCTCCATGCACGCGACGTCGGTGTAGGTCTGGACGTAATCGGACGCGAGCATGAGGTTGCGAGTTTGCAGAACTGCCGGTGGACGCTTAGTCCAGCTGTCGATGAAGTTGACGAACAGCGGTTCGGCATCAGTCAGGTGGATTGTCCCTTCGGAATGCTCGACCAGGTCGGGATCGAGGAAGTGGCTGTGGACGTTGCTGTCTTCCAGCAGCGTCGCCCCGCCGACGTTGACCGCCCCCTTGATCTGTGCCCAGACTTCCTCGGCGACCTGCTGGCGCGAGCATTCTCGCGCGGTCCTGCCAAACAGGATGCCCGGCGTATCCCATTCCGAAATGCAGACCGAGAGAATGCCGTTGACCGTGCCATCGCCACAGTTGGGCAAATGCTCCTCGGACCAGAACTGGGCTTCGGAAATTCCGGTCAGCGCCCAGGGCGTGTCGGCAAACAGCAAGTGGCCGTGCGTGATCGGCACGTCGGTATAGAGGAAGAACTGAATGCCGTTCATCCACCGCACGTTCGGCGCAACGGCAATTACGCCCGGCAGCGCCGGATCGGCGGCCAGCGGATTGTCGGGCCGCGCCTTGCTAGCCTTTAGCACCTTGGCCATGCGTTCCACCGGCAAGGCGAAGATATAGGCATCGGCAATCACCTGCTCGCGGGTGTGGCCGGTGATCACCTCCACCCCGGTGCAGACACCGTCGGCAATCCCGAACTGCAGCGCCGCTGTGCCATGGTGGAACTGCACCCCAAGCCCCTCAAGATGCGCGCGCCACGGCTCGATCCACACCTTCGTCGTCGGCCCGTCAAGCAGCCGGTCAGTCGGGTGTGTCGGGGATACCATACCAAGGATCAACTGGATGTTGGTATCGCCCACGGTGCGAACGCTGGCATGGACCGGGTCATTGGCCAGCAAGGATCGTGACAGGCCATTGACCAGCAGGTTTCGGTACGCATCAGAGTGGGAGCCTGCATCCAGGAAATCCCACCAGGTTATGCCTTCGTATTCGGCCATGCGGCGGTCCTGGCAACTGGTCAAAACTTGCCACAGCCGTTCGGCAAAGAAGCGGGCCTCGCCAGGGCGCAGGCCGGTGTCGCTGAACACGGCCTCGATGTCGGTAACAAGGTCGGACAGGGATTCGGGAAAGCGAGCCGAAATGACGATCGGCGGCGCACCAGTCCGGGCAATCTCCAGCCGGTCGGCCACAACAAGGTTGTCAAAAACCGAGCCTCTCGGCGTTGGAATCCGCGCCATGGTGTCTGGCAGGTGCTTGTAAAAGCCGGGGAAGAAACGGAACCCGTGTTCCCCAGGCAAGGGATCACGTCCGTCTTTGGCGGAATGTGGCACCCAGATCGACCGCGCCTTGCCCCCAAGGTGCTCTGGCCGCTTCTCGTAGACATGGATTTCGAAATCCACGCCCTGCCCGTTTCGTTCGGCCAGCTCATGCGCGGCGCTAAGCCCCGCAACACCGCCGCCAAATATGGCAACCTTCCGGGCCGACATACCGCTCCCCCTCATTTATCAGGTCGCGGATCGCGCCAAGATCCGCCGCATGTCAGTGCTGTGCAATCAGGCCAGCGCTGATCCCTAACAAAGGTTTGCGTAAAATGCTGCGCAATGCAAGTATTGGCCCCTAGGCAGCGGTCGGTCCGGTCGGGGCCGCGCCATCTTGAAGGGGTTGCGCAACCGAGGGGATGTGTGCGTGCCGGAGGTTTTCGTCTCGTACAATCGCCAGGATCAGGAGCACGCGCGCCTGTTCGCGGAAGGCCTGAAGGCGGATGGGTTCGACGTCTGGTGGGACGTCACCCTGCGCACGGGCGAAGCCTGGGATACCGTTACCGAAAAGGCCCTGAACGACGCGGAAGCAGTGCTGGTGCTGTGGTCGCAACGTTCGGTCAATTCGCGCTGGGTACGGTCCGAAGCTGCAGTGGCCCAACGCAACGGCGCGCTGGTTCCGGTAATGATCGAGCCGTGCACTCGCCCGGTCATGTTCGAACTGACGCAAAGCGCAGACCTGATCGGCTGGACGGGCGACAGGACGGCCCCAGCCTGGACGGCGTTGGTTGCCGATGTTCGCGCGCATCTTGCGCGCCGACGCGGCGTCGCGACGACTGACCCGGCCTTTGCCCCGCGGCCATCGCCGCGCGTTGGCAGTGAACGCCGCCAGGTCACCGTGCTCAGCGCTGCTCTCACACTCGACCTTGAGGACGCACGCCCCGATCCGGAAGACTGGGACACCGCAGTGCGGGAGTTGCAGGCCCGGATTGTCGGGGCGGCGGATCCGCTTGGCGCAACTGTGCTGCAGACTGGCACCGGAGCGACCGTTCTATTCGGATACGAACGGATCAACGAACACGACGCGCTGATGGCTGTGCGGACTGCGCTGCGGCTGATCGAGCAGGCCGGCGCCCTGCCCCTTCCCGGCGGCGGCGTATCCCGGGTGCGCTGCGGTGTCGACAGCGGCTCGGTGGTGGCGGGTCCCGAAGGATCGATACCCGCCGGCCTGGCGCTCGACAGCGCGGCTCAGCTGCAAATGCTGGCCGCGCCGGGAGCAGTGCTGATTGGCGGTTCGGTGGCAACCGTGGCGGGCGGTTTCCTGGAGCTTGAGCGCGCCGGTCCGCGCGCGTTCCGTGTGATCGGCGAATCTGCGACCCACACGCGTTTCGAACTGTCCCGCGCCCGCGGCCTCACCCGCTTTGTCGGGCGCGAGGAAGAGTTTGAGCAGTTGATGCGCGGTCTTGAACAGTCGAACGCGGGCAGCGGCCAGGTTATCGGCGTCATGGCCGAAGCCGGAACCGGAAAAAGCCGTCTGTTCTTCGAGTTTTCCGAACTGTGCCGAAGCCACGACATCCCCGTTTACACCGGGTCGGCGTCCCAGCAGGGACAAAACGTTCCGATGCTGGCGATCACCGAAGTGCTGCGCAGCTTCTTTGCGGTCGAGGCCCAGGATGATCCGGTCGAGGCCCGCGAGCGGATAGCGGCGCGGATCACCGCACTCGACCCGCGGATGGACGAAAGCATTCCGCTCATCTGTGACCTGGCAGGCTTTCCCGATCCCGGGATGCCACTCCCGATGCTCGACCCCGAAGCACGCTTGCGCCAGCTGGTTGGCTTGATCCGACACCTAATCAGGCTCGACAGCACCGAGCGCCCCAGCGTACTGATCGTCGAAGATCTGCACTGGATCGACGATGCTAGCGCGCGGGTGCTTGAACAGCTGGTCGAAGGGCGCGACGGTTTGCGCAACCTGATGCTGCTCAACTACCGCCCGGAATTTCGCGCAACGTGGATGCAAAACAACAGCTGCCGCCAGATCGCCCTGGCCCCTTTGGGCGACGCAGATATCGGCGGCCTGCTTGACGATCTGCTGGGCGACGATCCCAGCCTGGGCATCCTCGCCGCCCCGATCGCGGCGCTGACCAAAGGCAACCCCTATTTCGTTGAGGAAATCGTCCAGACACTCACCGAAACCGGAAAGATCACTGGCGAACGGGGTTCCTATGCGCTGGCGGCGACGTTTACCCAGCTAGAGGTGCCGCCGACGGTGAAGGCGGTTGTAGCCGCCCGTATTGACCGCCTACCGCCCGAGGCTCGCAGCGTGCTTCAGGCAGCGGCGGTGATCGGCATGGTCTTTGCCGAACCCTTGCTGGCGCGAGCCACCGATCAAACAGCCGATAAGCTGGCCCCGGTCCTGGCTCTGCTGCGACGCAATGAGTTCCTGGTCGAACAGGCGACGTTCCCGATCGTCGAATATGCTTTCAAACACCCGCTCACGCTGGAAATGGCAGAGGCCAGTTTGGTGCGCGCGGATCGCCGTAAACTGCATCGCCGGGTTGCCGAAGCGCTGGAGGAAGCCGATCCGGCACGGCTAGATGAACGGGCCGGGACCTTGGCCAGGCATTGGGAGGAAGCGGGCGAGCCAATCCTCGCCGCGCAATACCACCGCCAGGCAGCGCTGCGCGTTGTGCGCACGGACTTTCCGACCTGTGCCTGGCACTGGCAAAAGGTCCGCGAACTCGCACGCGGGAACTTGACCGCGCCAGAGCATTACGAGCTGATCTTCAACGCCTACATCAACCTGCTGAACTTCAATTATCGGGTCGGGTCGGGGATCGACGAAGCTCGCTCGGTGCTCGCCGAGGGCGATGCTTTGGCAGCGCAGATCGGTGATGAGGCCCTGCGGTTGACGCTGGCGCTGTGTTTTTCCCGTACAGTCTGCGCCGCCGGCGACGCGGAGGAGTACTTCCGCAAGGCCCAGGCCAACTACGCGGCCGCCTTTGCCCAGGATGTCCCGCATCTGCGGCCGCTGTCCGCGCTGCTCTATTGTGACAGCCTGGCTCATTCGGGGCGCAACATTGTGGGACTGGAGGAGGCTGACAAGGCCATGGCCTCGTGGCCGCCTGACCTGCAGCGCGGTTACTGGATCAGCGGAAACAATCCGCACACCTTCTTTGCCTTTATCGGCGGCATCTATCTGATCTGGCTTGGCCGACTGGAAGAGGCGCAGGCCCGGCTCGAATTCGCGCGCCAACGCGCCATGGCCGATGAGACCCCTGAAGTGGTCGGATGGTGCGGCTATGGCCTGACCCAGGTCCAGGCCTGGCTGGGCAACGGCGAAGCGGCGCTAACTCATGCGCGTGAAGTGGCCGACATTAGCGAGAAGTTGGGCTCCCCCCTGTTGGGTCTTTACCGGCATATGTGCTTTGCCATGGCTTATGGCGTGCTCGACCGGTTCGAAGCCGCCATCGGCGAAGCGGAGGCGGCGGTCCAACTTGCCCAGGAATCCGAGCGCCACTGGATCGGCGCGGCGCGAACCCAATTGGCCCTGGCATTGCTGGGAGCCGAACAGGCCGAACAGGCTGTCGTTATCGCCAGACAGGCCGTGGAAGATTGCGATCGCTCGGGCACAAGTCATTTCGGTGCACTCGCCCGCTGCACCCTCGCCCGCGCCCTTGCGCGGATGCACGGTCCAGCCTGCCGACAAGAAGCAGACGCTTTGTTTGCCGAGGTTGATAGGCGAATTGCCGATGGAAGCGCCCGGCTGCTGGTCCATTACGTCGATACGTGGAAAACGGAAATCAGCAGGTCCTAGGTTGGAGCCCTAGTGCGTCCACCATCCCTTCCCAGCCCCTGCTGAAGCAAGATTGCCAGCGTGGTTGATCTGGGTCATCGACAGCCTGAAGCGAATGGGTAAAGCTTGCTCTCTGACAGCGGGGGAGCGGCGTGGGCGATCGACCTGCAATTTACCGGACAGCGGGCTTGACCAAGTCCTATGGCGAAGGGCCGACAGCGGTTCACGCCCTGCGCGGTGTCGATCTGACCGTCCACGATGGGGAGCTGCTGGTGCTGCTTGGACCCTCCGGTTCGGGCAAATCGACGCTGCTCAATATCCTGGGCGGCCTTGATAGCGCCACCTCGGGGCAGGCCTGGTTTCAGGACACCGAAATCACCGCGCTCGATGCGGATGGACTGACCGAATATCGCCGCCGCTCTGTCGGCTTCGTCTTCCAGTTCTACAACCTGATTGCAGCCCTGACCGCGCGCGAGAACGTGCAGCTTATCACCGATATCGCCGAACGGCCGATGGCGCCTGAGGATGCCTTGGCTCTGGTCGGACTCGAGGACCGCCTCGATCACTTTCCAGCCCAGCTTTCGGGCGGCGAGCAGCAGCGCGTCGCCATTGCCCGGGCGATTGCCAAGCGCCCGCAGGCACTCCTGTGCGACGAGCCGACCGGCGCCCTCGACAGCCAGACCGGGATCAGGGTTCTTTCGGCGCTGGAAGCCGTCAACCGCGAGATCGGGACGACAGTGATGATCATCACCCACAACGTGGTCATCGCGGACATGGCCGACGAAGTGATTCATTTCGCTGACGGTGCCATTGCTTCGCTTCGCAGCAACAAGACGCGCAAGGCGGCGGAGACACTGGCCTGGTGAGAAGTCTGCCGCCCCTGACTCGCAAGCTCCTGCGTGATCTGTGGCGACTGCGCGGCCAAGGGCTGGCAATCGCCCTGGTCATGGCCGCCGGGGTGGGAATGGCGGTCATGTCCTATGGGATGATGCGCAGTCTCGAGGCGACGCGCAGTGCCTATTATGAAGGTTATGGCCTGGCCCAGGTTTGGGTGCCGCTGCGCCGCGCGCCTGATAGCCTGGCGCGCGACATCGCCGCAGTGGATGGAGTGGCCACGGTCGAAACGCGGATTTCGGGCGCTGCAACGGTCGACCTGCCCGGTATTGCCGAACCGGTTCAGGCCCAACTTCACTCTCTGCCGGTCACGCTCAATCGGCTGATGCTGCGCAGCGGGCGCATGCCGCGGGCCGATGCTCCGAATGAAGTCCTGGCCAACGAAGCCTTCGTCCAAGCCGCCCGCCTGCCGCTCGGCTCCAGGGTGCCGATCCTGGTCTATGGCAAGCGCATCGAATTGATTCTGGTCGGTACCGCGATCTCGCCGGAGCACATCTATGCTGTGGCGCCAGGCCAGATCTTTCCCGACAATCGCCGCTTCGGGATCATCTGGATGGCGCGCGAGCCGCTATCCGCAGCGCTCGACATGCGCGATGGCTTCAACGAGGTCCTGCTGCGACTTGCTCCCGGAGCTAACGAGGCCGAAGTGATCCGGCGGGTCGATCGGATCAGCGTCGCCTATGGTCCGTCCGGTGCCTTTGGCCGCAGCCTCTCGATCTCCGATCGGTTCCTGTCGAGCGAGATCGAGCAGTTGGAGACGACGGTGCGGATCCTGCCGCCGATCTTTCTGGCTGTCTCCGCCTTCCTGCTCAATATCCTGCTCGCCAGACTGATCGATACCGAGCGCGAGATCATCGGCCTGCTCAAGGCCTTCGGCTACCGTAACCGGACAATTGCCTGGCATTATGCCCAGTTGGCCGTTCTGCTGTCGGGCGGCGGAGTCTTGCTGGGTTGGTTGCTGGGTGCCTGGCTGGGCCGCGGGATCGCGGGGATCTACCAGGACTATTTCGCCTTTCCGTTCCTGGCCTTCTCGGCCGGGGCGGACAGCTATCTTGCCTCGGCCGGTCTGGCCCTGGCGGCAGTCCTGGCCGGAGCCTTTACTGCGGTCTGGCGGGCGCAGCGCCTGCCGCCGGCTGAGGCCATGCGGCCACCGGCACCATCGCGCTACTCCAACACTCGCCTTACCAATTGGCTGGTCCAACGCTTGCCAGACGAACCGAGCCGGATGATCCTGCGCGGCTTTCTGCGCCGGCCCTTGCGGACGATCGCCAGCATCCTCGGCCTGGCCATGGCGCTTGCGCTCTATGTCGCTTCGGCCAGCTCGACCGACAATGTCGAACGGATGATCCAGCTGGTCTTTGAACGCGGCCAGCGTGCCGACCTGGCCGTGGCCTTTGCCGAAGCGCGCGATCCCAGGATCGCACGTGAACTGACCAGCCTGCCAGGCGTCCAGCGCGCCGAAGGCTATCGCGCCGTCGCGGTCGAGCTGGTCCAGGGCGCGCGGCTCGAACGCGAGGCGATACTGGGCCTGCCGCCAGGCGCCGCATTGATGCGAATTGTGGCTCTGGATGGTTCGGTCCAGGCCTTGCCGCCAAACGGCGCGCTCATCTCCAGCCAATTGGCGCGCAAACTGAACCTGGCGGCCGGTGACCTGGTCGAGGTGCAGGTTACGGAAGGCAGACGCCCCCGCTTTCGTTTGCCAATCGCCAGGGTGGTTGATGTCCCGCTGGGCGCGGCCGTGGTGATCGATCGACGTCAGCTCAACCGGCTGATGCAGGAAGGTGATCTGGTCAGCGGCGCTTACCTGATGATCGATCCGGCACAAACAGGCGAACTCTATCGCGCACTCAAGGCGACACCGCAGGTCGTCTCGGTGACTGTAGCCGCCAATGCAGTGCGGGGAATTCGGGAAACCGTCGCGGAATCGATGGGAATCGTGACGCTGTTCAACACGCTGTTCGCCATGCTGATCGTCGTCGGGGTGACTTTTACTGGTGCCCGGATCAGCCTGTCCGAGCGGGCCCGCGATCTGGCATCGATGCGGGTCCTGGGCTTCAGAAAGGGCGAA
This sequence comes from Sphingomonadaceae bacterium, assembly GCA_965284665.1. Lineage (GTDB taxonomy): Bacteria > Pseudomonadota > Alphaproteobacteria > Sphingomonadales > Sphingomonadaceae > Novosphingobium. Next base: position 2,018,284 of record OZ260108.1, read on the forward strand.
GCAGGCTTCGTGCTGCTGGGCGAGCAGATCATCCTGGCGATCGCAGCCCTGCCCTTGGGGCTGCTGCTTGGCATCGCCTTGTCACGCTATATCGTTGCCAGCTTTTCATCCGACATGTTCATGATCCCAGCTGCGGTGAGCGCGCGTACGTTGGGAGAAGGCATCTTCGTGGTGCTGGCCGCCGCCGCCGCAACCGCTATTCTGATCCGGCGCAGCGCCGATCGCCTGGACCTGGTCCGGGCGCTCAAGACCAGGGAGTGACCATGCCGAAGAAGATTCTCACTGGCCCGCGCCTGGTACTGATCCTGCTGCTGGCTGCCCTTGCCATCGCCGGCTGGCTGATGATCCGCAAGCCAGCCGTCGAGGTCGACACGGGACGCGTCGAACGCGGCGCAATGACTGTGACCATCGACGACCAGGGCGAAACCCGGGTCCGCGAACTCTACACAATTGCTGCACCGGTGACCGGTGAGCTGCTGCGAATAGATCACGAACCAGGCACCGCGGTGAAGGCCGGTGCGATACTGGCGGAGATCGAGCCAATCCGGCCATCGCCGATCGACCGCCGCTCCTATGATGAAACGCTCGACCGGATCGGCGGGCTTCAAGCCGAATTGGCGGCGGCCCGGGCCCGCGTGCAGGAAGCGCGGGCGAGTGAGCAGCTTGCCCGGACCAGTTACCAGCGGATTGAGTCCCTGGCTGCACGCGGCTTTGCCTCGCGCGCACAAATCGATGCTGCGCGCAGCGCGCTGCAGGGTGCCCGGGCAGCACGCGTGGCGGCAGAACAAGGCGCCGATGCCGCGCTGCACGGATTGCGTGCGACCGAGGCCAGCCTGCGTGGCGGTAGCGATCGGGCACCGGCAGGCCAGGTGGTCCAGGTTCGCGCGCCGATCGCCGGAGTGGTCCTGAGCCAGCTCCACGAAAGCGGCGGCCCGGTCACGGCCAGCACGCCATTGCTCGAGATTGGCGATCCCGCGCAGCTTGAAATCGTGGCCGAGCTGTTGAGTGCCGATGCGGTCAGAATCGCGAAGGGCGCCGCGGTAGAGATTGCCGCATGGGGCGGCGAAAGGCCGCTGCAGGGCAAGGTGCGCCTGGTCGAGCCGCTCGGCTTCCGCAAGATCAGCGCCTTGGGGGTGGAAGAGCAGCGTGTGCGCGTGATCATCGACCTGGCCGGCCCACAGGGCGATTGGCAGCGGCTTGGCCATGGTTACCGCGTCGGTGTGCGCATCGCGCAGTGGACTGCCGCCGATGTCCTTCAAGTACCGCTCGGCGCGCTGTTCCGACAGGGCGACGGTTGGGCGGCCTACACTATCGACCAGGACAACCGGGCCCGCCTGGTCCAGGTCAGCGTGGGGCAGATGAATGCCGACACGGCCGAGGTGCGCGCCGGCTTGAAGGCCGGTCAGCGGGTTATCCTCCACCCTGGCGCCAAGGTGACTGACGGATTGCGGGTGCAAGCCATCGACTGAGGCTGAGAGGGATCGCAAAAGACTGGGTCAACCTCCTGGTCGGGCGCCTGCGCTGCCCCCTCTCCGTTCCGCAATACGCCGCTTTCGGTTGCGGCCAGGTCCTGCTAGGCGCGCGCCATGCTTAACCTGACCGGGATCACGGTTCGCCTTGGCGGACGCACGATTATTGACGATGCGACCGCCAAGTTGCCGCCGCGCGGGCGCATCGGGCTGATCGGGCGCAATGGCGCGGGCAAGTCCACGCTGGTGCGCGTGATCGCCGGGATGCTCGAGGCTGATACCGGCGAGGTGACGATGCCGCGCGGCAGCCGGTTGGGCTACATTGCGCAGGAAGCCCCGGGCGGCGATGCCACCCCGTTCGAGACTGTGCTGGCCGCCGATACCGAACGCGCGGCGCTGATGCTGGAGAGCGAGACCTGCCACGACGCGCACCGCCTGGCCGAGATCCACGAGCGGCTGATCACGATTGAGGCCCATTCCGCGCCAAGCCGCGCTGCCCGGATCCTGGTTGGCCTGGGGTTCGACGAGGCTGCCCAGCACCGGCCGCTGGAGAGCTTTTCGGGCGGCTGGCGGATGCGCGTGGCCCTGGCCGCGTTGCTGTTCTCGCAGCCAGACCTCCTGCTGCTCGACGAACCATCGAACCACCTCGATCTGGAAGCGGTGCTGTGGCTGGAAGACTTCCTGCGATCATACCCGGCCACGATCCTGCTGGTCAGCCACGAGCGGGACTTCCTCAACAATGTGGTCGATCACATCCTGCACCTCTCTTCCGGCAAGCTGACGCTTTACCCGGGCGGCTATGACGCGTTCGAACGCCTGCGCGCCGAGCGTCAGGCCCAACTCGCCTCGGCACGGGAAAAGCAGGAAGCCTTGCGCGACCGGCTGCGCAATTATGTTGCCCGCAATTCGGCGCGGGCGAGCACGGCCAAGCAGGCGCAGTCGCGCGCCAAGGCGCTGGCCAAGTTGCAGCCGATCGCCGAGATGATCGACGATCCCTCGCTGCAGTTCGATTTCCCCGATCCGGACGAACTGCGCCCACCATTGATCACGCTCGATCTGGCAGCGGTCGGTTATGGCGAAACGCCGGTGCTGCAGCGGCTCAACCTGCGGATCGATCCGGATGACCGGATTGCGCTGCTGGGCCGCAACGGCAACGGCAAGACCACGCTGGCGCGCCTGCTTTCGGCGCAGCTTGCCCCGCTGGACGGATCGATGACCGCCAGCGGCAAGATGCGCGTGGGCTATTTCACCCAGTACCAGGTCGAGGAGCTCGATCGCTCGGAAACCCCGCTCCAGCACATGACCGTGCTGATGAAGGGCGCAAGCCCGGCGGCCGTGCAGGCCCAGTTGGGGCGCTTCGGCTTTTCCGGTCCCAAGGCCACGACCGAAGTCGGCAAGTTGTCGGGCGGAGAGCGCGCGCGCCTGGCGCTGGCGCTGATCACGCGCGAGGCGCCGCATATGCTGATCCTGGACGAACCGACCAACCACCTGGACGTCGACACGCGCGAGGCGCTGATTCAGGCGCTCAACGCCTATTCCGGCGCCGTGGTGATCGTAAGCCACGACCGGCACATGCTGGAGACAACGGCTGACCGGCTGGTGCTGGTCGACGGCGGCACTGCCAGGGAATTCGATGGCTCAATCGACGATTACATCGCCTTTGTGCTCGCCAAGGATCCCTCCCAGCCCCGCAGCAGCGGCGAGCATGACAATGACAATCGCAAGATCAACAAGAAGGACCAACGCAAGGCCGCTGCCGAAGCCCGCGAAAAGGGCCAGGCAATGCGCAAGCGCGCCAATGCGGCCGAGGCCGAGCTGGCCATGCTGACCGCCCAGCTCAAGGCGGTCGATCAGGCCATGTTCGATCCCAAGAGCGCCGAGGCTCGCTTGGCCAAGCTGACCATGACCGAGCTGATGAAACACCGGGCCGAACTGGAAGGGCAGATCGCGGCGGCCGAGACTGCCTGGCTCGAGGCCAGCGAAGCACTCGAAGCACTCGTCGCGTGACGCGGAGGTCCGCATGAGCGTAGCCTTCCGCCGCGACGGTGACGAGGAGCACCTGGAGCCGAAGTTCGAGCTGCCAATACCGCCCGGACCCAACCTGGTGACCGCGCAGGGCCTGGCGCTCATCAACGAACAGGTAACCCGGCTGGAGGCGCAGTTGACCGAACTGGCCGGGGCCGCGGCAGACGATCCGCAGCTTATGTCGGCCAAACGCAACCTCCGCTATTGGCACACCAGGCAGATTACCGCCGAACTGGTGCCGCAGCCCACAGGTGAAACGGTCGAGTTCGGCGTCCGCGTTACCTTCCGGCTAAACGGCAAAGAACGGACCTTGGGCATTGTCGGCGATGACGAAGCCGATCCGGCCGCAGGGCTGGTATCCTGGAGCGCGCCCCTGACCCGCGCGATGATGGGGGCCGAGGCGGGCGAAATGCGCGATTTCGGCGGGAATGCCGACGCCATCGAAATCCTGGCAATCGCAATCATCAGCTGACTTCGCAACGCAGGATTGACGCTCCGTTTTCGCGTGGCATGGTGCATTGCAAAGCAAAACCGAACTGGGAAGCGGAGGGGAATATGCGGCGCAAGGTATTGCTGGCGGCGTTGCTGCTGGGGACAAGCGGGCTGATCGCAGGTTGCGATCAGGTCAAGAACGCAGTCGGCGGGGGAGCCGTCGAGGTCAAGGAAACCGAATTTCCGGAGAAAGTACTGTGGGGGGATACCCACTTGCATACTGCTAACTCCGTTGATGCCTTCGGTTTCGGTGTCCGCCTCTCACCAGAGGATGCCCTGCGCTTTGCTCGCGGTGAGGAAGTAACCTCGACCACCGGGCTCAAGGCCAAGCTGTCCCGTCCGCTGGACTTCCTGGTCGTGACCGATCACGCCGAGGGGCTGGGTGCGACCAAGGCGCTCTACGATGCCCCGCGGTTGCTGATCACCGATCCCACGATGCGCCGCTGGTACGACATGATGCACGAAGGTCCGGCGGGATCGCAACGCGCCATGGCCGAAATTCTGGACGCGCGCGGGCGAAATGCCCTGCCCGAGGCAATGCTCAACCAGGCGGATGCCGCGGAGCGGACCAAGTCGGTGTGGAAGTCGAACATTGAGACCATCGAGGACTATAACGAGCCGGGCAAGTTCACCGCATTCCACGGCTTTGAATATACCCTGATGCAGGGCGGCAATAACCTGCACCGCAACGTGATCTTCCGCGACGGTGCCGACAAGGTGAAGACCGTCGTGCCGATCGACCCGACGTACAAGGCCACGCCGGACGAGATCTGGAACTACATGGAAGCCTATGAGAAGGCGACCGGCGGGCGGGTGCTGGCGATTCCGCACAACTCGAACCTGTCCAACGGCCTGATGTTCGAACTGACCCAGCCCGGTGGCGGACCGATGACGGCAGCCTATGCCAAGCGCCGCGCCAGGCTGGAGCCGGTGGTCGAGATCACCCAGATCAAGGGTGACAGCGAAGCGCACCCCTTCCTTTCGCCGAATGACGAATTCGCCGGCTTCGGCGTTGCCGGCTGGGAGATCAGCAACCTGCTGGGCAACGAACCCAAGACTCCGAACATGTTCGCTGGTGAGTATGTTCGCGAAGCCCTGAAGCGCGGGCTGCTGCTGGAAGCGCAGATGGGGGTAAACCCTTACAAGTTCGGCGTGATCGGTTCAACCGACAGCCACACCGCGCTGGCAACGGCTGACGAGGATCAGTTCTTCGGCAAGCATTCTGGCAACGAACCCAACCCCGAACGCGCCATGCAGGGCCAGAACCTGGGTACAAGACAGGGCCGGTTCGGCTGGCACTACCTGGCCAGCGGTTATGCCGCAGTCTGGGCCAAGGCCAATACCCGCGCCGCGATCTTCGAGGCGATGGAGCGGCGCGAAGTCTATGCCAGCACGGGCCCGAGGATGACCGTGCGGTTCTTTGGCGGGTGGGACTTCAAGGCCGATGACCTGAAAGGCAACTGGGTCCAGGCCGGGTACAAGCGCGGCGTGCCGATGGGCGGCGAACTGGCCGGCGGCAAGAAGGGCGCGCCCAGCTTCATCGTCTCGGCGCTGAAGGATCCAATCGGTGCCAATCTGGACCGCGTTCAGGTGGTCAAGGGCTGGGTCGACAAAGCCGGCAAGGCCCAGGAAAAGGTCTTCGACGTGGTGTGGAGCGATCCGTCCAAGCGCAAGCCGATGGGCGGCAAGGTGCCCGCAGTTGGCGATACGGTTGATGTCGCCACGGCCACCTACAAGAACACGATTGGCGCGGCGACGCTCGCCACGGTCTGGACCGACCCCGAGTTCGATCCATCGGTTCGCGCGTTCTATTACCTGCGCGTGCTGGAGATCCCGACGCCAAGCTGGCCAGCCTATGACGCGGTCCGCTTCAAGCTGAAGCTCACCCCGGAAGTCCGGGTGAAGCAGCAGGAACGCGCCTATACTTCGGCCATCTGGTATAACCCCGTCAAATCCTAGGGAGCTTTCATGTCCGCCTGGCGCAATCGCGCGGCAACCTTGCTGCGCGAACCTCTTGTGCACTTCCTTGCGGCAGGGGCGCTGATCTTTGTCGTCCTGTCGGGCCGGCCGCCCGATGCCGGGGAACGGCGGATCGTCGTCAATGAGGCGGTCGTTTCTGGCCTGGTCAACCGCTATGTCCAGGCCTTCCGCCGCCCGCCCTCGGACGAGGAGCTTGACGGGTTGATCCGCGACTATGTCCGCGGCGAGGTCTACTACCGCGAGGCGCTGCGCCTGGGCCTCGATCAGGATGACGAGGTGGTCAAGAAGCGGCTGCGCAACAAGATGCTGGCGATCGCCGGAGCCGAGGCCGAGGCAGTCCAGCCCAGCGATGCCGAGCTGCAGGCGCTGCTAGACAAGGACCCGGCGCGCTATGCTTCCCCGCCGCGCTATACGCTGGAGCAGCGCTATCTCGGTCCGGACAGCCCGCCCTTGCGGAGCGCGATCAAGGCCCAGTTGGGCGCGCTGAAGCCCGGTGCGACACCGACCTTGCCGAGCGAACCGATCCCACTCCCCACCCGGCTGGATGACGTACCGGCGCTCGATCTCGGGACCCTGTTCGGCGATGAATTCGCCGCAGCCCTGGACAAGGCACCGCTCGGGCAGTGGTCTGGCCCGATCGCCTCCGGCTTTGGCCTCCATCTCGTCAAGCTGGAGCGACGCGCCGCTCCGCCCCCGCCAAAACTGGCCGATCTGCGCCAGCGGCTGGAAAACGACTGGCGCAGCGCGGCTGTCCGCAAGGCCGAGGATGATAACCTCGACGCCCTGCTCAAGGGCTATGACGTCGTGATCGAGCGGCCGCGGTGAACGCTGTGCTGCGTCTGGTGCTGGCCCTGTTTGCCCTGCTGGCCGCGATCGAGGCCCGGGCCGATGAACTGCGCCCGGGCTACATGGAGCTGACGCAGGAGACGGTCACGGAGTGGAAGCTGGTCTGGAAAGCACCGATCCTCGGTGGACTCGCCACGCGCGCCCGGCCGCTACTGCCGGATTTTTGCGAGCTCAAGCTGGATACACCGCGCCTCTCGGGGACAGCTGTGGTGGCGATTGGCAAGGTTACCTGTTCGCGCCCGCTTGAAGGCGCGACGGTCGGGCTAGACGGCATGGAACCGGGCTCTACCGACGCCCTGCTGCGGGTCGCGCCGCTCGGCCGACCGATCCAGACCGAGCGCCTGGCGCCGGGGAGCAGCAGCTTCACTGTCAATGCCGTGCCCGACCGCTGGCAAGTGGCGCGCACCTATTTCGTGATCGGAGTCGAGCACATTGTTGCCGGGTTCGATCACCTGCTGTTCGTGGTCGCGCTGGTCCTGCTGTTGCAGCGCGGCTGGTCGGTCGTGGCGGCGGCGACGGCCTTTACCCTGGCCCATTCGATCACGCTGGCGGGAACAACGCTGGGCCTGTTTGGCCTTCCGCAGGCGCCGGTCGAGGCGACCATTGCCCTGTCGATCGTGTTCCTGGCGGTTGAGATCGTGAAGGCCCGGCCGGGCGAGCCGCGCCTGTCAGAGCGCGCGCCCTGGGTGGTGGCCTTCCTGTTCGGTCTGCTCCACGGCTTCGGTTTCGCCGGTGCCTTGCGCGAGATCGGCCTGCCGGAAACCGATGTCCCGATGGCGCTGCTGACCTTCAACCTCGGGGTCGAAGCCGGGCAATTGCTGATCATCGCAGTGACCGTGGCGATCCTGGCCGCACTCGATCGCTTCGCCCCCAAGGTGCGGCGGCCGGCGGTCCTTGCTTGCACCTACCTGATCGGAGCCGTGGCCAGCTTTTGGTTCATCGAACGGATCTGGGCGTGAGCGCCGCAGCACCGCGCCTGGCTGGACTGGATGCCCTACGCGGCATTGCGGCGCTGCTGGTGATGGGCCTGCATGCCAATGCAGTGTTCGGCGGGCTTGGGGCCTTTTCCAAAGGCTATCTGGGAGTCGATTTCTTCCTGATGCTCTCGGGCTTCCTGATGGCCCGGATTAGCGAGCCGCGGCTGGCAGCAGGTCTATCGCCGCAGCGTTTCATGGTTGCACGGTACAATCGGTTCTGGGGCATGGTGGCACTCGGTTCGCTCATCGGCATTCCCTACCTGTGGGTCCGCGCGGGCGGAGAATGGTGGCCGTTCCTGCCAGCCCTGATCGCCAACTTCGCGCTGCTGCCCTGGCCAGTGGCCAACCTGCTCTTCGCGCTCAACATCCCGGCCTGGACCATCTTTGCCGAACTGGTCGCCAATGGGGCCCATGTCTTCGCGCTGCGCTATCTCACCAACCGCTGGTTGGCGGTGCTGACCACCATCCTGGGCGGGCTGACGGTGTGGGTTGCCATGGCCTGGGGCTCACTCGATGTGGGAGCGCGGCCAGGCCATGTCTGGGCGGCGATCCCGCGGGTGTTCTTTGCCTATTGCCTGGGCATCGGCCTGTGGCGCTGGCGGCAGGAGCGGGTGCTGGTGCCGCTGCCCGCCGCCTTGGTGCTCGCTGCCATGCCGATTGCGATCATGGGTAGCTGGTATGGCGATTGGCGCACCTGGCAATTCGACCTGGCCTTCGTCGTGCTGCTTTGCCCGCTGGTTATCTCGGCAGCGACAGCGATCACGCGCCAGACCTGGCTGGGCTGGCTCTCGGCGGCGATCTCGTTCCCGCTGTTCGCGGTACACCTGCCGATCCTGGAGGCGGTGCGCGAGCTGGGCGGCAACAAGTGGCAGGCGATCCCGCTCGCTCTTACGACCGCACTCGTAATCGTGTGGTGGACAAACCGCCGCGATGCCCGCAAGGCGCTGGCAAAGACTTAGAGGAGACCCCCGATGGAACCCGCCGTCCTGTTCGACCTTGACGATGCTGGCATCGCCACGATCACGCTCAACCGTCCCGACATGCGTAACCCGATCTCGGGCGACGAGGTGGTCAGCGGCATCTGCGATACGCTGGCGGCAATGGAAGCCAATCCCAAGGTCCGCGTCGCGATCCTGACCGGGGCGGGCAAGGCCTTCTCATCGGGCGGGGACATCAACGCGATGAAGCCGGGCGGCGGCGGGCTCAATGCCGGCCTGCCTGCCGGCACCCGCGGCAATTACAGGCGCGGCATCCAGCGCATCCCGCTGGCCTTTGCCGCGCTGGAAGTCCCGGTGATCGCCGCAGTCAATGGCCCGGCGATCGGCGCGGGGCTGGATCTGGCCTGCATGTGCGACCTGCGGATTGCGGGTGAAAGCGCCAAGTTCGCCGAGAGCTTCGTCAAACTGGGGATCATTCCTGGCGACGGCGGGGCCTGGCTGCTCCAGCGCGTGGTCGGCTTCTCCAAGGCGGCGGAGATGTCGCTGACCGGCGACATGCTTGACGCCGCCGAAGCGCTCGCTTGCGGGCTGGTTTCGCGGGTTGTGCCGGATGTGGACTTGCTGACCGAAGCCCGCGCGCTCGCCGCCAAGATTGCCGCCAATCCGCCGCACGCTGTCCGCATGACCAAGCGCCTGCTGTGGGAAGCGCGCCGGGCCGATCTCGCCACCGTGCTGGAGATGTCCGCCGCCATGCAGGCCGTCGCCCATGCCACCGGCGATCACGAGGAAGCGGTCAATGCCTTCCTCGAAAAGCGGAAACCGGTGTTCAAGGGCGACTGAATCACATCGATGTGAGTTTCCGGCTGTTTCATCACATTGTGATGTGATAGACGATTCGCATGTCTGCTGAACTCATCGATCGCGTCCGCCGTCTCGTCACCGATGGCGGCATGTCGCGCGCCGGCCTTGCCCGCGCTGCCGGGCTTCATGCCAACACCCTGCGGGACTGCACGGAGAGCGACTGGAACCCCACCGCCGAGACGCTGCGCAAGCTCGAACGCTTCCTCTGGGACAGCGACGATGAACCGGTACTGGTACCGATCGAGGATATCATTGAGGAAGCCCGCAACGGCAGGATGTTCATCCTGGTCGACGACGAAGATCGGGAGAACGAGGGTGACCTGGTCATCCCCGCGCAGATGGCGACGCCCGATGCGATCAACTTCATGGCCACCCACGGTCGCGGGCTCGTCTGCCTGACGCTGACTCGTGAGCGGACCGAGCAGCTTGGCCTTGAGCTGATGAGCCGCAATAACGGCACACGGCATGAAACCGCCTTCACCGTGTCGATCGAGGCGCGCGAGGGCGTGACGACCGGGATCTCAGCCGGGGACCGCGCCCGGACCGTCGCTGTCGCAATCGATGCTAGCAAGGGCCGCCAGGATATAGTTACCCCCGGCCACGTCTTCCCGCTGATCGCGCGCGATGGCGGCGTGCTGGTCCGCGCTGGCCATACCGAAGCTTCGGTCGACATTTCGCGGCTGGCCGGCCTCAATCCCTCGGGCGTGATCTGCGAGATCATGAACGAAGACGGGACCATGGCGCGGATGGATGACCTGCTGCCCTTCGCTCGCAAGCACGGGCTGAAGATGGGCACGATCCGTGACCTGATCGCCTATCGCCGCAAGCATGACCATCTGGTTGAGAAGCGCGCCGAGCTACGGTTCCAGAGCAAGTGGGGCGGCGACTGGACCGCTTATACCTTCTTCAACAAGGCCACCGAGGACGAGACCATGGCCCTGGTCAAAGGTCACATTACGCCCGACAAGCCGACCCTGGTCCGCATGCACACGATGAGCATGTTCGTCGATGTGTTCGGCGAGACCAACGAGCGTTCGGGCCTGCTCTCACGCTCGATGGAACTGATCGCCGAGGAAGGCACCGGCGTCCTGGTGCTGATCAACAAGCGCATGCCGGGCATGGTCTCGCGCTTCATCGAGCTGCGCCAGCAGGGCAAGGGCGCCGGCGCGCCCGAGGTTGAACAGCTGCGCGACTATGGCGTCGGCGCCCAGATCCTGGCGGAACTCGGCGTGCATGACATGATTCTTCTCACCAATACTCACCACACCCTTGCCGGGCTCGATGGCTATGGTCTGTCGATCGTCGGGGAGCGGCCCATTACCGGAACGGCAGGCGAATAATGGCTAAATTTCTTATCGTTGAAGCGCGCTTTTACGACCACCTCAACGATCAGCTGATTGCCGGGGCCAAGGCCGCGCTGAAGGCTGCCGGGCACCAGGCTGACGTCATCACCGTCCCCGGCGCGCTGGAAATCCCCGGCGCGATCAGCCTGGCCGACCAGGCCCAGCTCTATGACGGCTATGTCGCGATCGGCGTAGTGATCCGGGGTGAGACCTATCACTTCGAGATCGTCGCCGGGGAAAGCGCCCGCGGCATCATGGCGCTGACCATGGACGGGCTGGCCATCGGCAACGGTATCCTGACCGTTGAGAACGAGCAGCAGGCCCTGGTCCGCGCCGATCCGGCGCAGAAGGACAAGGGCGGTGAGGCGGCCAAGGCGGCGATTGCCCTGCTTGAACTGCGCGAGAAGTTCGCGTGAGCCATCCGGCGATCGGCGGGCTGCCGCTGGTCCTGGGCGGCAATGTCTTTGGCTGGACGGCCGACCGAGACGCGAGCTTTGCCATCCTTGATGCCTTCCACGCCGCTGGCGGGCGGATGATCGATACGGCCGAGGCCTATTCAGCCTGGGTGCCGGGCCATAAGGGTGGCGAAAGCGAGACGGTGATCGGCGAGTGGCTCAGCAGCCGCGGCCTGCGCGGCGAGATGCTTATCGCCACCAAGACCAACGTGATGGGCAAGCCCGGCGGGCTCATGCCGGAAAAGTTGGCAAGCCACCTCGCCCGCTCCTTGGAGCGGTTACAGACCGATTATGTCGATCTTTTCTATGCCCACCGCGACGATCCGGAGACCCCGCAGGACGAAGTCGCGCAGGGCTTTCAGGCCTTGCTGGATCAGGGCCTGATCCGCGAGGTCGGCGCTTCGAACTTCACCGCAGAACGGCTTGGCAGTGCGATTGCCGCAGCGCGGCAGATCGGTGCTCGCCCCTATTCGGTCCTGCAGAACCAGCACAACCTTGTCCACCGTGAGAGCTTCGACCCGGCGCTTCAGGAAGTCTGCGCCCGCGAGGATATTGCCTTCCTTCCCTTCTATGGCCTGGCCGCAGGATACCTGACCGGCAAGTACCGGCAGCCCGAGGACTTTGAAGCCAGCCAGCGCGGTCAGCGTTGCAAGGACTTCATTGGCAAGGGCGAGAAGATCCTGCCAGTGATGGATGCCATCGCAGCCGAGACCGGCGCGAGCCTGGCCGAGATCGCGATTGCCTGGCTGCTCGCCCAGCCCGGCGTGACTGCGCCGATTGCGAGCGCGGTCAACCTCGATCAGCTCAATATGCTGCTGCGGGCAGTTGCCCTCAAGCTGAGCGACGAGCAGGTCGCACGCCTGACCGCCGCTTACGACTGAGCCAGCGGCGCGCAGCTGTCGGCGCGGCGGGCCTTGTCGACTGCGGCAAAGGCTTCGGCGGTCGGCGCCAGTCGCCGGTCGAGAATGATGCCCTTGTCCGAAGGTGATTCCACGATCTGAACGCCTGCCGGGACTGGCTGCCCCTTGCGCGCCAGCACGAAGCGGATGCCTTGCGGGTACTCCGTCGTATCCAGTGCGGCGATGTTGTCCGTATTGGCAGCGAAAACCGAGAGCGAAACGTAGCCCTGGTTCGGCGATGGCGCCGCGCTCACCAGCAGCGGACCTTTGCTCAGGTCATAGACGCACGAGGCATAGGCCAGGTCCGGTGATGGCCGCACCACGCCGCGCGAATCCTTGGTGGTGCGTGGTCCGAAGCTGAACTGGTTGATCCGCGCGCCATCACCAGAGATCCGGTTCATCGCCACGTTCATGATCGCATGCGGTACCGCCATGACCAGGCCGACATGGCCGATTACTGCCGCGCCAACGAACAGCCCGAGCAGCTTGAGCTTCCGGTTCATGCTGCGCCTCCGCAATCGAGCTTGGTCACCTTGGGCATCGGGATCGAGCCATAGTCCTGCTGCGCCTGCTGGCTCGGCTGGTAAAGCCGCAGCGTGATGTCATAGTCGCCCGCCTTGCGGGTCGAGGCCCATGGCTTGCCGTCGGATCGGGTCGGAGAGAGAATGCCGATCCAATCCGCCTTGCCATCAGGCTGCGCCTCGGTCTGGTCGAACGACAGGGCATCATCATCGTTGACCGGCAGATAATTGTCGGCGGCATAGACCGTAATCGACCACCAGCGCGCCGGCAGCGCACCGCCGCTCACCTGATAGCGGCAGTCTTCGCGCAGCCGTGCGCCGCTGTCATCGGTGTTGCGGCTGAAATAGATCGCCTGGCTCTTGTTCAGCGCCAGCAGGCCCGAAACGGCCACCCGCGCGCGGGTCCAGGGATCGGCATCAACCGAACCGGTCACCTTGCTGCTGCTCCATCCGGAATAGACTTCACCCTGCACCATCCCGTGCTGCAAGGTGAACCAACCCGACGCCGCGCCGGCGATCAAGCCGGCAATCAGCACGCCGGCCGTTACGAGCTTACCCGACATCCATGAACTCCTTCAGGCCAAGCGGCTTATAGGGCCCGATGATCAATTGCTCGAACACGCCCATCCCCTCGCCATAGCGCTCCGAGTGGACGCGCGAGACGAACTGGACGTGGTAATTGTCCATCGTGCGTGGATCGCACTGCGCCAGGCCAAAATCCTCACGCTCGACCATCTGCTTACCGTGGTAAAGGCCGTGGCCCCACTTCGGATGGGTATAGCCAAGCCCGCGCATCTGGAAACGCCCGAGCGGCTCGAAGGTGATGGTGTCCGGCCCGTCGGGCGTTTCAACCGTGATCTTCCCGCCATCGGGCCAGCGGGTTCCCGGCGTCAGCGGCGATGCCATCTGTGCCGTCGGCGTCTCATAATGCTCCTCTCCCCCGCTGCCATCCGGCGCGATCACGGCCCGGGTGTTCCAGGCATGGCCGCCGGCATCGGCATTGATGTGGAAGAAGACCGAGTGGTCGGCAAAGTTGAGCGGGGTCCACTGCCAGAAGAAGCCCGGGATCACGCCGTGACCGTGGGGCTGCTCATCGCGCGAGCCGACCGGGCGCACGCCCCAGGATCGGTCGCGCGTGCCGGCGGTGCCGGGTGCGCAGTCCTCTCGCGCGCCGTCGATCTCGATCCAACCGGTGTAGTGGCCGTTCTGGGTCAAGCGAGTGTAGTCCATGAAGGTGCGCGGGCCGATCCGGTGGATGAAGCGCGGCTCTTCGATTGGAAAGGCTCGGCCGGTAAAGGTCAGGTCAGCCTTCAGCCCTTCCCCGTCGACCACCACCCGCAGCTTGTGCAGCGGCTCCAACACCTCGATCCGGATCGGCCCGACCTGCAGGTCAAACCGCTCCATGTTCAATTCGCGGCTGGCATGGACATTGTGCTGCACCCCGTCGCGGATCGCCGAGAAATGGGCGTCAGCCACGTTGAGGTGCGGGTAGATTCCCAGCGCCACGGCGAAAAAGCCCGAGCCATCGGGCGCATAGCCGTTGAAGAAGTAGCGATCGTAGAAGTTGCGATCGGTCCCGGCATAGGCGACCGGTTCGGGCGTCTGGTGCAGCGGGAAATCGTCACCCTTGGTCAGGACCATCTAATCAGCCTTTCAGCTTGGCGATGCTGCCGTGCTGCAGCGCCAGGGCGCAGCCGCCGCGGGCCATCGAGAGGAAGTTGGCATCGCCGCGCTCGGTGCGCTCGACATAGGCGGCGCTGAACACGGCGGTGGAGACGCCATGGAGCGCGCCGATCACGTAATCGTCCCAGATCGCGTCGCGGGTCAGTGGTACGCCGCGAGCGGTCATTTCGGTGCAATAGAGATCGAGCAGTTCGCCCTCATGGGCGCGGCGCAGTTCGTCGCCGATGCCGGTGCCGAGGAAATAGCCAATGTCGGTCATCGCATTGCCCAGCGCGACCGTTTGCCAATCCAGCACCGCGATAGATTCCGCCCCGCCCTTGATATCGAACAGCATGTTGTCGAGCCGGAAATCGCCGTGGATCAGGCACTGCGGCGGGTCCTGACGCCCCATGCGCTCAGCGTTGACCTCCGCCAGTTCCTCGCACAGCCGCATGAACTCTGGCTCAAGGCTATCAGCATAGCGTTCGCGGAAGATCGCCTGGGCGTTGGGATAGAGCGCGCCGATCTGGCTGATGACTTCGGGCTTGGGTTGCAACCATTCGGTCGCCAGGATCTCGGTGTGACCCCAGCTGGGTGCATGAAGCGCCGCAGCCTGGATCACGCCGACCCGAGCATCTTCCGCCGTGCACCCGGCAATCTGGTTGCCGCCCCGCGCTGGACCCAGATCTTCGAACAACAGGATGAAGTCGACCCCGTCGGGGGCAATCTCGGCCGCAATGGTGCGCGGTACCCGCACGCCAAGATGCTGCTGCAGCTCTCGGTAAAAGCCCACTTCCTTGGCATAGAGCCCGAACATCGCCGCCGTGCTACGGCTGGTCTGGTCAGCTGCCGGAAACTTGCCCGCCAGTGTCGTCGGGCCGGCGCCGTCGAGGTCATAGCTCAGGTGGAATCGTACGCTGTCACCGACCTGGCCAGTACCAATCGGCTCCCAGCGGACGGCGGTTACTGCACCGCGCTCAAGCAGCCCCGCAGCGCGCAGGCGCTCGGTCAGCCAGGCAGGCGTAATCGAATCTGGGTGCGACGGTATCGCTGTCACCCGGCCCTCTCCTCCGGTCGTTTAAACGAACGGTTAAACGACACGGCGGCGAGTGGCAATATGCAGACCGAGTGGTGGCGCTCATCGATCAGGCTTTGACATGGGTAAGCCCCAGACTCGCCATAAACCCTACGTAAAGCAATGCTTGCTATTTTGGAGAAACTCTGTTCTTTTACATACTCTAGAAGTCTGCTGCGGCGGGCTTCCGGGTCGCACAGGATTAGAATTCCATGGTTGATCGTATGGTCACCGCTATTGTCGAGCAGCTATTGTCGTGCGTTTCAGCGCTCGACGAGCTTGGTCATTCAGTTGCTGCGGTTCACGTGGTGAACGCGGTCGAGATTCTCATGCGAGATGCAGAGGACGCAATTGGCACCGGCCAAGAAAATGAGCGCCATTAGCCAATAAGTTTCGCGATAGGCGAATCCCTAGCAATGATGGTATATTTCCCCTGTCAATATGGCAGAAAAATATCCAAGGTAGGATTGCTTTAACCGCGCGCCGCGCGGTAACATGTTGTCAGCTAGCAAAGACCCTTTGACGCTTCGAGCAGAGCTCACACACTCTTTCGACAAGATCAGAGGATAGTGGTGGGCGAACACCAGTCAGGGGCTAACCTGTATGGCTGACGGGCAACTCAAGGAACTGGCCAGGAAACTCGCAGAGATTTCGGGTTCTCTTGAGTATATTGCGGGTTCAGACGAGTATCTCATAGAACATTCCAGTTGGACGCAAGGTCGAGAAGATGGTCGCCGGTCGACTCGTGCGCTCCTTAGAGCTGCAGAACGGGTATATAATCGACGGCGGTGGCGGGCATCGCTGTTCGACAACACCGATCTGTTTGCCGAACCCGCCTGGGATATTCTGCTGGATTTGTTCATTGCTGATTTGCGAGAGAGGCGTGTTTCCGTGACCGACGCCTGTATTGGGTCAGGTGTTCCGTCTACCACAGCACTTCGTTGGGTCATGCTTCTAGAGCGCGCCGAATTGGTGGTGCGAAAGAAGGATCCGCACGACGGCCGCAGGGCTTACTTAGAACTATCGAAGCAAGGCCATCTCAAGATGGAGGCCTATTTCGAAAAGATGTTAGCAGAACGGCCGTAGGCTGCCTTTCTAGGCAAGCCGTCCGAATGCTGCCGCACCAGCGTAGCGCGCGGCATCGCCCAGCTCTTCCTCGATGCGGATGAGCTGGTTGTACTTGGCAAGCCGGTCCGAACGGGCGAGCGAGCCGGTCTTGATCTGGCCGCAGTTGGTGGCGACCGCCAGGTCGGCAATGGTCGCGTCCTCGGTTTCGCCCGAACGGTGCGACATGACGGCGGTGTAGCCATTGCGCTGGGCAATGCTGACCGCGTCAAGCGTTTCGGACAGTGAGCCGATCTGGTTGACCTTGACCAGCAGCGAGTTAGCCAGGCCCTTGCCGATGCCCATGGTAAGACGCCTGGGATTGGTCACGAACAAGTCATCGCCGACCAGCTGGACCTGGTGACCGATCTTGTCGGTCACGGCCTTCCAGCCTTCGAAATCGTCCTCGCTCATGCCGTCTTCGATCGAGACGATCGGGTAATCGGCGCAGAGCGCGGCAAGGTAATCGGCCATTTCGACCGGGCTGAGCGAGAGGCCTTCGCCGCTGATCTCGTACTTGCCGTTCTTGAAGAACTCGGTCGCGGCGCAGTCCAGCGCCAGCTTGATATCGGTCCCGGCCTTGAACCCGGCCTTTTCGACCGAGGCCATGATGAAATCGAGCGCGGCGCGGGTGCTGGACAGGTTCGGGGCAAAGCCGCCTTCGTCGCCCACCGCCGTCGCCAAGCCCTTCTCGTGGAGGCCCTTCTTCAGGGTGTGGAACACTTCCGCGCCCCACCGGACCGCCTCAGCCAGCGTCGGCGCGCCGACCGGCATGATCATGAATTCCTGGAAGTCGATCGGGTTGTCAGCATGTTCGCCGCCATTGATGATGTTCATCATCGGAACCGGAAGGACATGGGCCGAAACGCCGCCGACATAGGCATAGAGCGGTAGGCCGCGCGCATTGGCAGCAGCCTTGGCGACGGCCAGCGAAGTGCCCAGGATCGCATTGGCGCCGATCCGGCCCTTGTTCTCCGTCCCGTCGAGCTCGATCATCACTGCATCGATATCGCGCTGATCTTCGGCATCGCGGCCCAGCAGCGCATCGCTGATTTCGGTGTTCACAGCGCGGACGGCCTGGAGCACGCCCTTGCCGAGGTAGCGGCCCTTGTCGCCATCGCGCAATTCGACCGCTTCGTGCGCGCCGGTCGAGGCGCCCGAGGGCACGGCGGCGCGGCCGAACGAGCCATCATCGAGCAACACATCGACCTCAACCGTCGGATTGCCCCGGCTGTCGAGAATCTCGCGGGCGTGGATGTCGATGATCGCGGTCATGGCTGGTTTACCCTTCATATGCCTCGGTTGGGCGCTCCTTAGCAGCGGAGCCTTGGCAGGCAAGGTGCATTGCAGCATAATCGGGGTTGTAGCGGTGCCGTAACGTCACCACATTCGCATTCATTGCCGCAGCTTGCGGCGCAGAAAGGGCAAATATCATGGCCAAGACCCCAGCCGCTCCGAAGAAGACCACTGCCGCAAAGCCGGCTGCCAAGAAGCCCGCAGCCAAGGCTGCCTCGGCCGGGACGGGCGAAGCCAAGGCGAAGTTCACCAAGGCTATCGAGGAAGCCAAGGCCGGCGCCACCGCGCTGACCGCCGAAGCCAAGGCCAAGGCCGAGGGTTACCGCGACCAATTGTCCACCAAGAGCGCGGACTGGGTTGAAGAAGCCAAGGACATTGCCGGTCAGGCTAAGGGCCGCGCGACTGACCTCGCCGTTGAAGGCAAGGCCAAGGCCAGCGATGCCATCTCGACGCTGGGCAAGCTGGTGGGCGAAAACGCCACTACGATCGATGAAAAGCTGGGCACCCGTTACGGCGACTACGCCCGTACCGCCGCCCGGACCATGCAGGAATCGGCGGCCAAGCTCGATTCCAAGGACATCAACGAACTGGGTGACGATGCCAAGGAATTCGTCCGCAAGAGCCCCGGCCTGGCCGTTGGCATCGCGGCGGCGTTCGGCTTCCTGATCGCCCGGCTGTTCAAGGGCACGCCCAAGGCCTGATCCGGCAGCGCTCGCCGGAAGCCGGCAATGGAACAGCCCGATCCTCCGCTGGTAAAGGAAGAAGCCGTTGACGCGGCCGAGCGTTCGCTCGTCGATGATGTGCGCGCCCTGGTCGACGATGGCCGGACCTTGCTGGAGGCAGAGCTGGCCTACCAGAAGTCCCGCGCCGCCCTGGCTGGCCGGACTGCCAAGTCGATGGCCGGGTGGATCGCCCTGGCGCTCAGCCTGGTATTCTTTGCGCTGATGGCGCTCGTCATGGGCCTGCTGCTGATCCTGGCTCCGCTGATCGGCGGCCTGGGCTCAACCCTGGTGGTGGTTCTCGGGCTACTCGGCGCGGCGGCGCTGAGCGGCTGGATCGCGGCCCGGCGCTGGCAGGCGATGACCCAGCGGCTGAGCGAAGAGCCATGAGCGGCTTTGAGACCGACCGCGCCAACCGCAAGGCGGCCTGGGCGCTGTTTGAAGGCCGGCTCGGGCAGGTCAAGGCTGACCTTTCCGCGCGCAGCATCAAGGGCCGGATCATCGACAAGGCCAAAGGCGACGCCCTGGCGATGGCCGACGAAGCGGTCGCCGTGGCCAAGGATAACAAAGGCCTGGTTGCTGCTACCATCGCCGCGCTGATCGCCTGGGCTTTTCGCGCGCCCTTGCTGGAATTCATCGCGGCGAAGCGCAGCGGGCAAGCTCCCGTTCAGCCCGAACCGGCCAATGACGACTTTGCCGACACGACAGAGGAGCAGGCGCAATGAGCAGTCTCGAACCCCGCCAGGAACGGATCGCCGCGAAGATTGCCGCCTCGCAAGACCGGCTTGACCGCAGCAGCAGCACGCGCCCGGCACTGCCGTCGAAGGACGCCTATCCGCCCGAAGACTATCGCTCGCTGGTGGCCGAGTACCCATGGCTGGCCGTCGCCGCCGGGCTTGGCGTTGGCTTGCTGGCCGGGGCCCTGGCGCCCAAGAAGGCCGGCGGCAAATTTGGCAAACGTGCGCTCAGCCTGGCGATTGCCGCGGGCGAAATCGGCCTGGCGCTAAGCAAGCAGGCCGGCGAGCGCGCAAGCGAAGCTGGCCGTGAAGGCCTGTCGCTGGCCAAGGAAGGATCGCAGCAGGTCCGCACCACGGCGCGCAGCACCGGGGCGACCATCGCCAGCGAAGCGATCAAGCTGGCGGCCCGGGTCCGGAAATAAGCTGCCGCCCCCCTTGCGCGAAACGCAAGGGACGCTAAAGGCGCGCCATCCACCCTCCCCCGGGATATTTGCGATGAGCAGCCAGAAACTCCACCTCGTGATGGGCGGTCGCGTCAGCGATCCGCAAACGCTTGAATTCACCGATCTTGCCGCGCTCGACCTGGTCGGCGTCTACGGCACCTATGCCGAGGCTGAAGAAGCCTGGCGCGACAAGGCGCAGCGCACCGTCGACGATGCCGAAATGAAGTATGTAGTGGTGCACCTGCACCGCCTGCTCGAGCCGGAACAGCTCAAGCGGCCGGAATGAAGTCGTCCCGGGTCCCGTTCCGGGATCAGACGAATTCGATCTTCTGCACCAGATAGGACCGGTCGCCCGCGGGCACGGTCACTTCGATCTCGTCCTCAACCCGGCGGCCAATCAGGGCGCGACCGAGCGGCGAGTTGTAGCTTATCCGGCCCAGCTTGGCATCGGCCTCATAGGGGCCGACGATCTGATACTTCACCGGCTTGTCGTCATCATCAAGCAGCGTGACAGTCGCGCCAAAGATGATCTTGTCACCCGACAGCGTGGTCGGATCGACGATCTGCGCGCGGGCCACCTTGTCTTCAAGGTCCGCGATCGACATCTCGACCTGGCCCTGGCGCTCCTTGGCGGCGTGGTATTCAGCGTTTTCCGAGAGATCGCCATGGGCGCGCGCCTCTTCGATGGCGTCCACGATCAGCGGCCGCTCATCGCGCAGTGCTTTGAGCTCGGCGATCAGCCGCTCATAGCCTTCCGCCAGCATCGGCAGCTTTTCAACACTAGCCATTCTCGCCTCTTTCTCCTGCCCGCCAAATGCAGCGACTAGAACCCTGCCCCGCAGCCCATGGGGCTTGCAGGCCGGATCGTCGCGATGTGGGGGAAACGCGATCTACTCAAGCATAATAGTCTTGCAGGCTGCGAACTTCAAGTTTCGCCCCCCGCAAGGCTGCAATTGCCTCTGCCGCCGCCACCGAAGCGGCGGCCGTGGTGAAGTAGGGCACCTTGCCGGTGAGCGCCGAAGCGCGGATCGACTGCGAATCCTTCAGGCTCTGCCAGCCTTCGGTGGTGTTGAAGATCAGCGCGACATCGCCATCGATGATCCGGTCAACGATATGCGGCCGCCCCTCGGCCACCTTGTTGACCGCTTCGACCGGCAGGCCGGCCTCAGCCAGGTAGCGCTGTGTCCCGCCCGTGGCGATGATCGAGAAGCCAAGGCCAATCAACTGCTTCACCGCCGGCAGGATCACCGGCTTGTCGGTATCCTTGACCGAAACGAAGACCACCCCGCCCTGCGGCAGCACCATGCCAGCGCCCAGCTGGGCCTTGGCAAAGGCCGTGGCGAAATTGGTATCGATCCCCATGACTTCGCCGGTAGACTTCATCTCCGGGCTGAGCACCGGATCGACCCCCGGGAAGCGGGCGAACGGGAAGACGGCTTCCTTGACCGCCATGTAATCGAGCTCGCGCTTGAACGGCGGGAAGTCCTTGAGCTTTTCGCCGGCCATGACCCGCGCCGCGATCTTGGCAACCGGCTGGCCGATCGCCTTGGCGACGAAAGGCACCGTGCGGCTCGCGCGCGGATTGACCTCGATCAGGTAGACAGTGCCGTCCTTTACCGCGAACTGGACGTTCATCAGGCCGCGTACGCCCAGCGCCATGGCCAGGGCATCGGCCTGACGCTCCATTTCGGCGACGATTTCGGCCGGCAGGCTGTATGGCGGCAGGGTGCAGGCAGAGTCGCCCGAGTGGATCCCGGCTTCCTCGATATGCTGCATGACGCCCGCGACGACGACCTGATCGCCATCGCACAGCGCATCAACATCGCATTCGATCGCATCGCGCAGGTACTGATCGATCAGGACTGGCGAATCCCCGGAAACCTGCACCGCCGTGGCGATATAGTCATCGAGCTGGGCTTCGGAATCGACGATTTCCATGGCCCGGCCGCCCAGCACGTAGGAGGGCCGCATCAGCACCGGATAGCCGATGCGGTTGGCCACGGCGACGGCCTCGTCGCGGCTGCGGGCGATGCCGTTGGCCGGCTGCTTGAGTCCCAGCTTGTTGACCAGGGCGGCAAACCGCTCGCGGTCTTCGGCAAGGTCGATCGCGTCGGGCGAAGTGCCGAGGATCGGCACGCCGTTGTCTTCCAGCGTCTGCGCCAGCTTGAGCGGGGTCTGGCCGCCATACTGGACGATGACACCCAGCAGCTGGCCTTTGCTCATCTCGACGCGCAGGATTTCCAGCACGTCCTCGCCAGTCAGCGGCTCGAAATAGAGGCGGTCGGAGGTGTCATAGTCGGTCGAAACCGTTTCCGGGTTGCAGTTGACCATGATCGTCTCATAGCCCGCCTCTTCCAGCGCGAAGCAGGCGTGGACGCAGCAATAGTCGAACTCGATCCCCTGCCCGATCCGGTTCGGACCGCCGCCCAGGATCACGACCTTCTTGGCGTTCGACGGCGCAGCCTCGCATTCCGGCGCGCCAAAGCTGGGGCCTTCGTAGGTCGAGTACATGTAGGGTGTGACCGCCTCGAACTCGGCCGCGCAGGAGTCGATCCGCTTGAACACGGGGTGGACGCCCAGCCGCTGACGCAGCTCGCGCACCTCTTCCTCGCTGGTGGCGCCGGCCATGGCGCGCAGGGCATCATGGAGCAGGCCCGAACGGCGGGCCGAGGTTTCGCCCAGCCCGCCGGCGACGTGGATCCCGCGCACGGCCAGCACGGCCAGCCGCTTGTCGGAAAAGCCCATGGCTTTCAGCCGGCGCAGGCCGGCCGCATCGTTGGGCAGGCCGTTTTCCATGATCGCCGTCTCTTCGGCGATGATCTCGTGGATGTGGCGCAGGAACCAGGGATCGTAATGCGTGATCGCCTGGACTTCCTCGACCGTAAAGCCTTCGCGGAAGGCCTGGCCGACGATCAGCAGCCGGTCCGGCGTCTGGCGGGATAGCGCGGCGACGATGGCATCGCGGCCCGCGCCTTCGAGGTGCATGACGCGGTTGAAGCCGTCGAGCCCGGTTTCCAGCCCGCGCAGCGCCTTCTGCATCGATTCCTTGAAGTTGCGGCCGATCGCCATGACCTCACCCACTGATTTCATCGCGGTGGAGAGCAGCGGCTCGGCGCCCTTGAACTTTTCAAAGGCAAAGCGCGGAATCTTGGTGACGACGTAGTCGATGGAGGGCTCGAAGCTCGCCGGGGTGGCCCCGGTGATCTCGTTGGTCAGCTCGTCCAGCGTATATCCGACCGCCAGCTTGGCGGCGACGCGGGCGATCGGGAAGCCGGTGGCCTTGGAAGCCAGCGCCGAGGAGCGCGAGACGCGCGGGTTCATCTCGATCACGATCAGGCGGCCATCCTTGGGGTTGACCGCGAACTGCACGTTCGAACCGCCCGTCTCCACGCCAATCTCACGCAGCACCGCCAAGCTGGCGTTGCGCATGATCTGGTATTCCTTGTCGGTCAGCGTCAGCGCCGGGGCGACGGTGATCGAATCCCCGGTGTGGACACCCATCGGATCGACGTTTTCGATCGAGCAGATGATGATGCAGTTGTCGTTCCGGTCCCGGACGACTTCCATCTCGTACTCTTTCCAGCCGAGCAGCGATTCCTCGATCAGGACTTCGTTTGTAGGGCTGGCGTCCAGGCCGGTGCGGACGATATGCTCGAACTCGGCCTTGTTATAGGCCACGCCGCCGCCGGTGCCGCCCAGGGTAAAGCTGGGGCGGATGATCGCCGGCAGGCCGGTGCGCTCCAGCACCGCAAAGGCTTCCTCGACATTGTGGGCAATGCCACTGCGAGCCGATTCCAGCCCGATCTTGGTCATCGCCTCACGGAACCGCATCCGGTCCTCGGCCTTGTCGATCGCATCGGCATCGGCGCCGATCATCTTGACGCCGAACTTCTCCAGCGTGCCATCGCCCCACAGCGCCAGCGCAGTGTTCAGCGCGGTTTGCCCGCCCATCGTCGGCAGGACGGCATCGGGCCGCTCCTTCTCGATGATCCGGGCGACAACTTCGGGCGTGATCGGCTCGATATAGGTCGCGTCGGCGAATTCCGGATCGGTCATGATTGTCGCCGGGTTCGAGTTGACCAGGACAACCCGGTACCCCTCTTCCTTCAGCGCCTTGATCGCCTGGGTGCCGGAATAGTCGAACTCGCAGGCCTGGCCGATAATGATCGGACCAGCGCCAATGACGAGGATCGAGGAGATGTCAGTGCGTTTGGGCATTACAGGTGCTTCTTTGCAAGTTCGGCAAGTTGCTCAATCGCTTCCTTGGTAAGGCGAAGCGTCTGAGAAACTTTCCCTTCGATCTGACGATCATCTGATCCGACCGTGTTGATCTGGATGAATTTCTCTCCATCCTGACCCTGAATTGACCAGCCACCCTTGGTTTCAGTGTGGCGGGCATTTGCTTTCAGCTCGAGCTCGTCGAACTTGCGGATGATAGCCATCGAGTTACCCCAACATCCCAACGAACTTCTGAAACAGATAGAAGCTATCCATCGGCCCCGGAGATGCTTCCGGGTGATACTGCACGCCGAACGCGCGTTTGCCTTTGACCGCAATGCCGCAGTTCGAACCGTCGAACAGGCTGACGTGGGTTTCCTCGACATTGTCGGGCAGCGCGGAGTTATCGACCGCGAAGCCGTGGTTCATCGAGGTGATCTCCACCACGCCGTCTTCCAGCCGCTTGACCGGGTGGTTCGCGCCGCGGTGGCCCTGGTGCATCTTGGTGGTCTTGGCCCCGGCGGCGAGGCCGAGCATCTGGTGGCCGAGGCAGATGCCGAAGACCGGAATGTCGCGTTCCAGCAGGCCCTGGATCACCGGCACGGCATAGGCCCCGGTCGCGGCCGGATCGCCCGGACCGTTGGAGAGGAACACCCCGTCCGGCTCCAGCGCCAGCACGCCACTCAGCGGCGTCTGCGCGGGCACGACAGTCACCTTGGCCCCGGCCTTGACCAGGTTGCGGAAGATGTTGTCCTTCGCGCCATAGTCGATCGCCACGACATGGGGGCGCTTGTCATGGGGTGAGCGGCCATAGCCCTTGCCCAGGGTCCAGACGCTGCCTTCCCAGTTCTCGATCGCTTCACGGCTGACCACACGGGCCAAGTCCATGCCTTCCAGCCCCGGCCAATCCTGCGCGCGCTTGATCAGGGCGGGAATGTCGAACTTGCCGTCCGGCGCGTGCGCGATCACCGCATTGGGCGCGCCGGAGAGGCGGATGCGGCGAGTCAGCGCGCGGGTGTCGATCCCGGAGAGGCCAATCTTGCCCTTGGAGGCCAACCACTCGCCAAAGGTGCCCTGCGACCGGAAGTTGCTGGGCGCGGTCACGTCTTCGCGCACCACGCAGCCGACCGCGCCATCGACCTTCGCCTCAAGGTCTTCCTCGTTCACGCCGACATTGCCGATGTGCGGGAAGGTGAAGGTCACGACCTGCCCGGCATAGCTGGGGTCGGTCATCACTTCCTGATAGCCGGTCATCGCGGTGTTGAAGCAGACCTCGCCCACCGCAGCCCCGCTGGCCCCGAAGCCGTGGCCCCACAGGACTGCGCCATCGGCGAGCACAAGGACTCCCGTCGCACCCTGTGGTTGAGGTGCGTGCGAAGAGGCGGCGTCGGCCATGGGGAGGCGCTCCGAATTAAGGGGTTCCAGCGATGTCGCTAAGGCATCGCCGCTAGAGTGCATGACCCCCAGCGTCAACCTATGAAAGGCCGAAAATTCCGGCTAGGCGAGACCTTTCCCCAATCCTCGCCAAAATGCTGAGAGAGATAATGCTGAGAGATACCATCAAGGCCGCCCAGATCGAATCGATGAAGTCTGGCGACAAGGGCCGCCTGGCCGCGGTTCGCCTGATCCTGGCCAAGCTGAAGGACAAGGATATCGAGCTGCGCACCGCCAGCAATGTGCCCGATGATGACGTGCTTGTGACCGACGTGCTCCAGAAGATGGCCAAGCAGCGCCGCGAATCGATCACGCTTTACGAACAGGGCGGCCGCCAGGAGCTGGCCGAGATCGAAAAGGCCGAACTGGCCGTGATCGAAACCTTCCTGCCGCAGCAGATGGGCGAGGACGAGGTAAAGGCCGCCATCGCCGCGATCATCGCCGAAACCGGCGCGGAAGGCATGAAGGACATGGGCAAGGTCGTCGGCGCGCTGAAGGCCAGGCACGGCACGCAGATCGATATGGGCAAGGCCTCTGGCCTGGTGAAGGCCGCCCTCTCCTGATCGCCGCAGCCCGAAGCAGGTCCGCAACCTTGGCTGCGGACCTGCCGGACTGGTATTGCGGCGTTACTTTGCCGTCAGGCTGCCAAGATCGCTCTTGACGCGTTCGTAAATTGCCAGCGCGAAAGCCGTGCCGAGCGAGGCTGCGGCCAGCATGGCGAGGTTCCCGGTGACCGCCAAAAGCTGTGCGCCGATGCCAGGAATTATCGCCAGCGCAGCGCCAATCGCGGGCAGCACCAGCACCATCACGCCGGTCAGGACCATCCGATCAGCCGTCAGGCTGAGGCCGGCAATAAGGCCGAGCACAACCAGCACCAACGTGGTGTCGAGCGTTCCCAATGCAACGAAACCCGCAATGATCGCGAGCACTATCCCGACGACGCGCGCCAGGGAGCTTACCTTGTTCAGCATCTTCTTCCCTCCTGTTTCCAGGGGTGAGCCGGCGACGCTTGTATTGGTAACTTGTTGATCTTCCCCCGGGTCACCCCCGCGACCCGGTTTCAAACTATACTAAATTCCCCGGATGGAAAGCCCGTTGACGCTACGGCATCCTTTCATCCACAGCTATGGGTACAAGCCTGTGGGGATCGCCCATGGACGGTTGAGAGCGGACGGAGACCGGTATAGGAACCGCCGATGGCCCTCTCCCCCCAATGGCTTGATGAACTCCGCGCCCGGGTGACGCTGTCCAGCGTCATTTCCCGGACGACGCGGCTGACCAAGGCGGGGCATGAGTTCAAGGCCTGCTGCCCGTTCCACAACGAGAAGAGCCCCAGCTTCACAGTCAACGACCAGAAGGGCTTCTACCACTGCTTCGGCTGCGGGGCGCACGGCGACGTGATCCGCTGGATGACCGACCAGCGCGGCCTCTCGTTCATGGATGCGATCAAGGAGCTGGCGAGCGAGGCCGGGCTGGAAGTCCCCGCCCCCGATCCCCGCGCCGCCAAGGCCGCCGAGCAGCGTGACAGCCTGCACGATGTGATGAAGGCGACGCAGGACTGGTTCGTGGCGCAGCTCGCCGGGCCGGAGGGTGAGCGGGCGCGGGCCTATCTCGCCACGCGCGGGTTCGATGCGCATACCGTGCAGCGGTTCGGTTTTGGCTATGCCCCCGAAGGCCGCCAGGCGCTGAAGTCCGCCCTGAAGGATGTGCCCGAGGACAAGCTGATCGAAGCGGGCCTGCGGATCGCCGTTGAGGACGATCAAGGCAATAAGCGGGAACCCTATGACCGGTTCCGCGGCCGGCTGATGCTGCCGATCGAGGATGCGCGCGGGCGCGTGATCGCCTTTGGTGGACGGATTCTCGATGCGCAGAAGACCGATGCGCCGAAGTACCTGAACTCGCCCGACACGCCGCTGTTCGACAAGGGGCGCACCCTTTACAATCTGCACCGCGCCGGGCCCGCCAGCCGCCAGACCGGACGGATCGTGGTGGTCGAAGGCTATATGGACGTGATCGCCCTGGCCGCTGCGGGCATCGCCGATGCCGTTGCGCCCCTCGGCACCGCGCTGACGGAACGGCAGATCGAGCTGCTGTGGCGGCTGGTTGAAACGCCGGTACTCTGTTTCGATGGCGATGCCGCCGGCCAGCGCGCGGCGATGCGGGCGATCACCCGCGCCCTGCCCCTGCTCCGCCCGGCCCATTCGCTCAAGATCGTGCGCCTGCCGCCTGGGCTCGATCCGGATGACCTGATCAAGCAGCAGGGCGTGGCAGCGATGGAGGCCCAGCTCGCCAATGCCCGCTCGCTGATCGAGGTGCTGTGGGAGCATGAGCGCGATGCCGCCCCGCTGGTCACACCAGAGGACAAGGCTGGCCTCAAGGCGCGGCTGCTGGCCCATGTCGAGACCATTGCCGACCGCGATATCCAGGCGCTTTACCGGCGCGAACTGCTCGAGCGGTTCTCCGAATTCGCCTTCCCCCGGCGCGAAATCCGCGACAGCCGCGACTGGCGCAAGCCATCCGCACCGCCGCGGCGGGCCTCGGCCATCCTGCGTGCGCCGCCGCGCGATGCGCTATCAGCTGCGGTGCTGACCGGATTACTGCGCTTTCCGGACCAGATCCACCGCCATGCCGAGGTGCTGGGCCAGGCCGGGCTGGCCGATCCGCGCTTCGATGCCTTGCTGGACGCAGCCGACTCGGCAGCAACGCTTGAAACCGGCGCGATGGAACCCATATTGGCCGAACGGGGTATGGCTGCCCCGACTCCTGAGGAATATGCCGCAATGCGCTTTGGCTTCCTGGCCGACGCCATTCCGCCCGAACAGGCCCGCGCCGAACTGGCGCAGGCGATCGGTTTGCTGGTCGAACGACCGGCACTGGAAGCGGCCCTGGCGGCAGCGACCAGGCGGTTTGAAAGCGACCTTTCCGAAGGGGCCTATGCCGAACAGCAACGGCTGTTGAAGAGAAAACTGGAATTCGATGCGCGCTTGCGGCAAATGGCCAGCGCGCGAGCGGGGGCGGCGCAGTCTTCCCCTGCCAAACCAATGGCGGACTGATGGACGAAGACGACAACATCGGCGGCGGTAACGAGGGTGGTGACGCCCCGCTGATCGATCTCAATGAAGCCTCGATCAAGAAACTGATTGCCCGGGCCAAGCGCCGCGGGGTGATCACTGTTGACGAGCTGAACGAAGCCCTGCCGCAGGACCAGATGACCTCTGAACAGATCGAGGACATCATGGCCGCGATCAGTGAAATGGGCGTCAATATCGTCGAAAGCGACGAGGATGCGGTCGATCCCGACGAGAAGGAAGTCGAGGAAATCGACGAGCAGCCCGACGGGATGGCCGAGCGGCCGGACCTGATCAAGCGCAAGGAAACGGTTGAGCGCACCGATGACCCGGTGCGGATGTACCTGCGCGAAATGGGCGCGGTCGAGCTGCTCAGCCGCGAAGGCGAAATCGCCATCGCCAAGCGAATCGAAGCTGGCCGCGACACGATGATCCTGGGCCTGTGCGAAAGCCCGATCACTTTCCACGCCATCATCCAGTGGTCCGAAGCCCTCAACAACGAGGAAATGCAGCTGCGCGAGATCCTCGATCTCGATGCCATGCTCTCGAAGGAACCGGCGCCCGAAAACCTCTCCGAGGACGGCGAGGATGAAGGCGACGGGGAAATCTCCGAAGCGACTGCCGGCCCCTCCTACAAGGAGGAAGAGGACATCGAGGAAGAGGAGTCGGTCGACGAGGACGATGAGGACGGCATCGAACGCCGCGCCCGCCGCCCGGTTGAGGAAGAGGAAGAGGACAACACCCTCAGCCTTGCCCAGATGGAGGCCCAGCTCAAGCCGCACGCGCTTGAGAAGTTTGCCGAGATCACTTCGCTCTTCAAGAAGTTCGAAAAGCTCCAGGCCGAACGCCTAGACGTGATGGGCGCCGGCGGGGTGTTCTCCGCCGCCAAGGAAAAGACCTATCAGCAGCTGCGCGAAGACCTGACCGCGCAAGTCGAATCGGTCCAGTTCCACGCGACCAAGATCGAATACCTGGTCGACAACCTCTATGCCTTCAACCGCCGCCTGACCGCGCTTGGCGGCCAGATGTTGCGCCTGGCCGAACGCCACAAGGTCAACCGCAAGGACTTCCTCGACAGCTATGTCGGGCGCGAGCTGGACGATGGCTGGCTCCAGGCGATGGCCGCCAAGGACAAGAAGTGGGCCGCCTTCGCCGAAAGCGAGGCTGACGCGGTTGAGCGAATCCGCGCCGAGATCGCCGACATCGCTTCGGCCACCGGCATGAGCCTCAACGAGTTCCGCCGGATCGTGAACATGGTCCAGAAGGGCGAGCGTGAAGCGCGCATCGCCAAGAAGGAAATGGTCGAGGCGAACCTGCGGCTGGTGATCTCGATCGCCAAGAAGTACACCAACCGTGGCCTGCAGTTCCTTGATCTTATTCAGGAAGGCAACATCGGCCTGATGAAGGCGGTCGACAAGTTCGAATACCGCCGCGGCTACAAGTTCAGCACCTATGCCACCTGGTGGATCCGGCAGGCGATCACCCGCTCGATCGCCGACCAGGCTCGCACGATCCGCATCCCGGTGCACATGATCGAAACGATCAACAAGCTGGTCCGCACCAGCCGCCAGTTCCTGCACGAGCAGGGCCGCGAGCCGACGCCCGAGGAAATGGCCGAGCGACTCTCGATGCCGCTCGAAAAGGTCCGCAAGGTGATGAAGATCGCCAAGGAGCCGATCTCCCTCGAAACCCCGATCGGGGACGAGGAAGACAGCCACCTGGGCGATTTCATCGAGGACAAGAACGCGGTGATCCCGGTCGACGCCGCGATCCAGGCCAACCTTAAGGAAACGGTCACCCGGGTCCTGGCCAGCCTGACCCCGCGCGAGGAACGCGTGCTGCGCATGCGCTTCGGCATCGGCATGAACACCGATCACACGCTGGAAGAAGTCGGCCAGCAGTTCTCGGTCACCCGCGAACGTATCCGCCAGATCGAAGCCAAGGCGCTGCGCAAGCTCAAGCACCCGAGCCGGTCACGCAAGATGCGTTCGTTCCTGGATCAGTAACCGATTGACGTGGCAGGTTGCAGCCTCGCGCCGCAGCCTGCCAGTCAATCAGGCTTGACCAGTCGTCCCTTCACGAACTGATAGGTCTGCACGCCCATGATCATGGGCATGGCAATGCGCATTTCAAAGCGGTCAGCGCTGTAGGTGCCCGTCACGATCTGCTGGTGGGCTTCGAAGGGGGCAACGGCCTGTTGGTCGAGATGGCCCGCAATGATGCCGTCCTTGAACGAGACTTCGCCGCCCTGCACCCCCTGGTAGAACTCGCCGAACATCACGCGCTGCATCGGACGCTGCGCGCGTTCCGCTGAAAGCTTGATCGTTTCGCGCTGACGCGGCGTCGGCCTGGTCTGGGCAGCATCTGCCAGCCAGACCTCAAGCTCCCAGGTCCCGGCCGCGAAGCGTTCTCCGCCAAGGCTGCAACCAGCGAGCATCAGCATGCCTCCCAGCACCATTGCGGTCTTTACCAGATTCCTCATGCCCTTGGTTTAGCAGCTGGGTGCTAATTATTTGTTTCACATGGCATTGTCGTGGTTGCGGCTGCCTTACTGGAAAATGGCCATGCTAACTGACGCACCCAGCCCTCGGGCGCCCTGACCCCTTCCACACCATAGCCGGCGGGCCATTCGTGACCGGGCAGATGATGCGTCCCGAACCACCGGTCGAGCCAGGGCAAGTGCACGGCAAAGTTCACGTCGCGCGCCTCCGGCTCAATCCCATGGTGCCAATGGTGGAAGCGCGGCATGACCAGCCAGCGCTCCAGCCAGGGCCAACGCGGCGCGAAGTTGGCGTGAATGAACACCGCGTGGAACGATACGAAGCCAAGGTAGGCCAGCACAGCGCGCTCATCGAAGCCGATGACGATCAGCGGCAACAGCACAAGGCCACGGGTTACAACGATATCGACCAGGTGGAGCCGCGAACCGGCCAGCCAGTCCATTCGCTCCGCGCTGTGGTGCACCAGATGGAACCGCCACAGCAGTGGAATGCGGTGGAAAGCGCGGTGGACCCAGTACTGGGCCAGATCCGCGACCAGCAGGCAGGCAAGAAACTGCACCACCAGCGGCGCGGATTGGGCCAGCTGGCTCAGCGCGGGCACCGCCAGCCAGCCGCCCAGCTTGACCGCCGGCAGCATCACCAGCACCGACATCAGCTGGACCAGCGCATGGCTGGCAAAGAAATACTCCGCATCGGTCAGCCAGCCGGTCCTGAACGGCCCTTGCTCTCCCCGCAGCGGTCGCCAGCGCTCCAGCGGCACGAACAGCGCGGCCGTGCTCAATGTGCCCAGCACGAACCAGTCCAGCCCCAGGTAGACCGCGCCGGACCCGGTCCGCTCAATCGGCACGCCGCCCGCGCCCAGGATCAAGGCGAGCGCGCCGAGCAACAGCGCGGCTATCCCCAGCGCCTTGCGCCGTCGGAGCAGCAACGAAAGACCGGCGAGGATAAAGATCACAAGAATCGCCCCATCGATCGCCAGCCGGACCAATGGCAGCGGATAGCGATCCCGCAGTTCGGGGATGGTCAGCCAGTCCGGAAAATGCAGGCATAGCACCGCCGCCACCGCCAGCAGGCCGAGCGCAACACCAAGCGTACCGCTGATCCAGCCCGTGCCGAACCGGCGCGGCTCATCATCGGCGAACAGGTCCGACAGAATACGTTCTGCCTTGCGCGTCATGGTTTCCCCTGTGGGCCAATCGGATAGCCCTTATCCAAGCCTAACCGCTTCTTGAAAACCCTGCCAGCACGCTGGCAAAGCGCGCCGCCGGAGACTATGGGACCGCCTAGCGATTCCCGCCCTTCTGGACCCGCCCGACCATGCGCATAGCCATCGCCTCAGACCACGCTGCCGTCGAGCTCAAGGCCGAACTGCGCGAATACCTGATCGAGCTGGGCCATGAAGTGGCTGATCTTGGTCCTGAAACGGCTGACCGGGTCGACTATCCCGACTATGGCTATCTGCTCGCCTCGGTCATCGCCGATGGCACGGCTGAGCGCGGCGTGGCCCTGTGCGGCTCGGGTATAGGCATCTCGATCGCGGTCAACCGTAACCCGGCCTGCCGCGCCGCGCTCGTGTCTGAACCGCTCTCGGCCGCTCTGGCGCGGGAACATAACGATGCCAACGTGCTTGCCATGGGTGCGCGCCTGACCGGCAGCGACATGGCCAAAGCCTGTCTTGACGCCTTCCTTGCCACCGGCTTTGGCGAAGGTCGCCACACCGGCCGCGTTGCCAAACTCTCCAATCCGCCCGCCTGAGGAGCTCTTCCCGTGACCACCACTCTCGCCAGCCCCGCGATCCGCTCCGCCGGCTTCTTCACCGAACACCTGGCCAGTGCCGATCCGGAAGTCTACGCCGCGATCCGGGCCGAGCTGCACCGCCAGCAGACCAAGATCGAACTGATCGCCAGCGAGAACATCACTTCGCTCGCTGTGCTCGAAGCGACCGGCTCGGTCTTCACCAACAAGTATGCCGAGGGCTATCCGGGCAAGCGCTATTACGGCGGCTGCGAATATGCCGACGTGGTTGAAAACCTGGCGATCGAGCGCGCGAAGGCGCTGTTTGGCTGCCAGTTTGCCAACGTCCAGCCCAATTCGGGCAGCCAGATGAACCAGGCGGTGTTCCTGGCGCTGCTGCAGCCGGGTGACAGCTTCATGGGGCTGGATCTCAACTCGGGTGGTCACCTCACCCACGGTTCGCCGGTCAATATGAGCGGCAAGTGGTTCAAGCCGATCCCCTATGGCGTGCGCGCCGAGGACGAGCTGCTCGACATGGAAGAGGTTGAGCGGCTGGCCCATGAGCACAAGCCCAAGCTGATCATCGCCGGCGGCACCGCCTATTCGCGCGTCTGGGACTTCCAG
The DNA here is from genome assembly GCA_965284665.1 of Sphingomonadaceae bacterium. GTDB lineage: Bacteria > Pseudomonadota > Alphaproteobacteria > Sphingomonadales > Sphingomonadaceae > Novosphingobium. The sequence goes on from OZ260108.1 coordinate 2,051,705, forward strand.
AAATTCCGCGAGATCGCCGATGCCGTGGGGGCCTGGCTGCTCGTCGACATGAGCCACTTCTCGGGCCTGGTTGCCGGCGGCGCCCACCCCTCGCCCTTCCCGCATGCCCATGTTGTGACCAGCACCACGCACAAGAGCCTGCGCGGGCCGCGTTCCGGCATCATCCTCACCAATGACGAGGACCTGGCCAAGAAGTTCAACACGGCGGTCTTCCCCGGGATGCAGGGTGGCCCGCTGGTTCACGTCATCGCGGCCAAGGCCGTGGCCTTTGCCGATGCGCTAAAGCCAGAGTTCAAGGCCTATGCCGCGCAGATCGTCAAGAACTCGCGCGCGCTGGCCGAGAGCCTGACCGCAAACGGCCTGCGGATCGTTTCGGGCGGGACCGACAACCACCTGATGCTGGTTGACCTGACCGCCAAGGACGTGACCGGCAAGGCCGCCGAGAAAGGCCTCGATCGCGCCTGGCTGACCTGCAACAAGAACGGCATCCCGTTCGACAAGCGCTCACCCTTCGTCACTTCGGGCGTCCGTCTGGGCACGCCGGCCGGCACCACGCGCGGCTTTGGCGAGGAAGAGTTCCGCAAGGTCGGCGCGTTGATCGCCGAAGTGGTTGACGGGATGGCCCGCAACGGCGACGAAGGGGACGGCCAGATCGAAGCCCGTGTCCGCGGACAGGTGGAAGAGCTCTGCGCCCGCTTCCCGATCTATCCGGAGCTGTAAGCCATGACCGATCCGAACCGCCCGAACGACCTGCTTTCCGACGCCCGCGATGAAATCGTCGGCATGGGCAAGCAGGGGATGGCCCATCCTTCGACCAAGCCAGTGCTGACCGGCGCTGCGGTTGGCGCGGTTGCTGCGGCGGTTCTGCCGGTGATTACCTGGCCGGTCGGTCTGATCGCCGGTGCCGGTTTCATGCTCTACAAGCGACTGCGCCCGTAACGCATGCGCTGTCCCTTTTGTGCGCACGATGACAGCCAGGTAAAGGATTCGCGGCCGACCGAGGACAACACCTCGATCCGCCGCCGTCGGCAATGCGAAGGCTGCGGCGCGCGCTTCACCACCTTTGAGCGCGTCCAGCTGCGTGAGATCACCGTGGTGAAATCCGGCGAAAAGCGCGAACCCTTTGACCGCGCCAAGATCGAACAGTCCGTCGCGCTGGCCTGCCGCAAGCGCGGCATCGCGCAAGAGCGGCTCGATCAGCTGGTCTCCGGCATCCAGCGCCAGGTCGAAACGCTGGGTGATGCCGAAGTCAGCGCCAAGCAGATCGGCGAGATGGTCATGGACGGGCTGCGCCAGCTCGACTCTGTCGCCTATATCCGCTTCGCCTCGGTCTATCGCGATTTCAGCGAAGCCAAGGATTTCGAGGACTTTGCCAGCGCGGTGCAGGATGCCGCAAAGCAGTAACCGGCCCGCCATCGTGCTGGTCCGGCCGCAACTTGGCGAGAATATCGGCAAGGCGGCGCGGGCCATGCTCAACTTCGGGCTGACCGAACTGCGGCTGGTCGCCCCGCGCGACGGCTGGCCCAATCCAAGCGCAGGCCCGGCGGCGGCCGGTGCCGACATCGTGCTGGAGCAGGCCCAAGTCTATGACAGTCTGGCCGATGCCGTGGCCGATTGCGCCCATGTCTATGCCACCACTGTCCGCAAGCGCGGGGTGACCAAGCCGGTGGTCGATGCCGAACAGGCCGCCCGCGCGATCCATGCCGAACCCGGCAAGTCCGCCTATGTCTTTGGCCCGGAACGCTCTGGCCTGGAGACTGACGACGTGGCGCTGGCCCGCACGATCCTGACCGTGCCGATCAACCCGGAATTCGGCTCGCTCAACCTGGCCCAGGCGGTGATCCTCTGCGCCTATGAGTGGTCCAAGCAGGCCAGTCTGGTCCAGCCCACGCTGGAGGAACTGCTCCCCCCTGCCCCGCAGGAAGAGCTGGAAGGCATGATCGGCCAGTTGGAAGCCATGCTGGAGCCGACCGGATACTACCACCCGGCCGATCGCGCCGAAGCCACCCGCCGGACATTGCGCGGCCTGCTGACCAAGCCGGGCTGGAACCATCTGGAAGTCAGGACCTTCCGCGGGGTGCTTTCGGCGCTACGCAAAGGACCGCGCCGGCCGGAATAGGCGCATTTCCGCTTGAATTCCGCCTGCAGCACCGCTACGGGCGCCACTTCGCAATTGACCCTGCACTCCGGTGAAGCGGTGGTCGCATTCCGTAAATGGCGGAATGGTGCGGTTCCGGACCAGAAGCCCCGGGCGTTCCGGGGCATGCAAATTGAAGGATCGATGCGCCATGTCGAAGCGCAATTCGTCGAAGTATAAAATTGACCGCCGCATGGGCGAAAACATCTGGGGTCGTCCGAAGAGCTCGGTCAACCGCCGTTCCTATGGCCCGGGCCAGCATGGCCAGCGCCGCAAGGGCAAGGTCAGCGACTTCGGTCTGCAGCTGCGCGCCAAGCAGAAGCTCAAGGGCTACTACGGCGATGTCACCGAAAAGCAGTTCAAGCGCACCTACCAGGAAGCCAGCCGCATGAAGGGCGATACCGGCCAGAACCTGATCGGTTTGCTCGAGCAGCGCCTGGACATGGTCGTCTACCGCGCCAAGTTCGCGCCGACCATCTTCTCGGCCCGCCAGATCGTTTCGCACGGCCACATCTATGTGAACGGCGTGAAGTGCAACATCGCCAGCCGCCGCGTGCGCCCCGGTGACGTGGTCACCCTGGGCAAGAAGGCCAAGGAAATGGCCCTGATCGCTGAAGCCCAGACCCTGGCCGAGCGCGAAATCCCCGACTACGTCGCACCCGACGGCACCGACAAGATCACTTTCGTGCGCGTTCCGACGCTCGACGAAGTGCCCTATCCGGTGAAGATGGAACCGAACCTGGTGGTCGAGTTCTACTCGCGCTAAGCTTCGGCCTTACCGAATACAGCAAAGGGCGGTCCCGCGGGGCCGCCCTTTTCGTTTGCGCGGCTTAGTTGGCAGGCAGACCCATCGCCTTGCGCAGGAAAGCATCAGACTGCGACAGCAGCCGGGTCCGCGCGGCATTGCTCTGCAGGTAGTGGTCGAGCTTCTGGAACTCGACCAACTCAACCTGCTTACCGGCATCCTTGAGTCGGTCAGCCATTAACCGCGACTGGGTGATCTTGACGTTGGTATCCTGATCGCCGTGGAACAGCAGCACTGGCACCTTGATCTGCCCGGCGTTGCGGGCCGGCGAACCCTCGCGGATATGGGCACCGGTGCCGATCAGGCGATCGACCAGCGGGTAATCGGCATAGTCGATCCGGTCTGTACGCAGGCCCTCAAGATCCGTCACCGGCGCCACGGCGACAATCGCCTTGAACAGCCCTGGGTCGAGCACCGAGCTCTGCAGCGCGGCATAGCCGCCGTAAGACCAGCCGACGATCCCCAGCTTGTCCGGCGCAGCGATCCCCTGGCTGACCAGCCAGCGCCCGGCATCGTTGACGTCGCCGATCGCCGTCCGCCAAGACTGAAAGCCATTGCGGCGGAACCAGGCGTTGCCATAACCGGCTGAGCCGCGGAAATTGGGCTGGAGCACCGCATAACCGCGCATCGCATAGAATTGTACCAGCCAGTCAAAGCCCCATTCATCGCGTGAGCCCGGCCCGCCGTGCGGCATGACGATGGCGGGCAGGTTCTTGCCGGTACTACCCGGCGGCAAAGTCAGATAGCCGGGGATCTGGGTGCCGTCCGCCGCAGCAAAGGTGATCGGCTTCATCTCCGCCAGCTTGAGGCCAGCCAGCTCGGCCCGGACCGGCAGCAGCGGCTCAAGCTTGCGGGCGGTCTTGTCATACCGATAAAACTGGCCGGGATCGACGTCGCTCGATGCGAACAGCAACAGCTTGCTTTCATCCGCACTCGAATCGACAAAGCTGATTGCGGGCTTGCCGGGCAGAGCCTTGCCGAGGCCGGCGGCCAGCTTCTTCAGCTCAGGGTCGAAAAACTCGATCATTCGCCGCTCGGTGGCATAGCTGGCGCCGACCACCCGGTTGCTCGGCCCAATCTGGATCAACGAATCGACATCGACGTCAGTGCGGCCCAGAATCAGCTCCTTGCCGCCCAGTCCATCGAGTGTCATCGCATAGAGCGCGGTATAGCCGTTGTTGTCATCGAACCCGTAGGCAATGTTGCGGGCGCTATCGACGGCATAGGGCTCAAACCCGCCCCACAGCCCGGCGTCGCTTTGCACCACCTTGGCGAGCCCGTCCCACTCGCGCGAGTCCGGTTTGCGGAAGGAATAGCTGACCTTGCCGCGCAGGTATCCGTCGGCATCGCGCGGCATGATCCCCATGATCCGGACATTGCCATGGCCATCGCTGATATATTCGGAGGCTTCCGAGCGCGGCTTCTCGACCAGCTTGCGGGCAAGCGTGGTGACATCAACCTCTTCCACGCCCAATCCCTCGCCCTTGGCGCGGATATTGGTGCCGGCCGTATCCTGTGGCAGGAAGATCCGGGACATCAGCACCTTGCCTGGCTTGCCGGGAATGTCCCAGTCGATGATTCCGCCGCCATAGAACACCCGTCCCAGCGAGCGGCCGCCATTGCGCGCGGAGAGCTGCTTCACGTCCGAGCCGTCGGCACCCATCGAGAATAGGCGCGAAAAGTTCAGCGTTTGCCCGCCCTCGTCCATCTGCAGGGTCACCATGCAAACCAGGCGGGTATCCGTGGCAAACTCGCACCAGCGCAGCTGTTGATCGGGCTGGCCCTGACGCATGATTGCCTTGGGCAGGCCAGGAACCGACAGGTCAGCGATATAGAGCACCTGTCCGCCATTCTTGTCCGGCGCGACGATCGAAACGTTGTTGCCACCCGGCGACATCGAAAGTTGACGGATTGATTCAAGCGCGCCGAATTTTTGCGCCAGTGTAGCCGCATCCTGCGCGGTGGCTGGCACGGCCAAGGCGACCGCAGCAGTTGCAAGCAGGCCCGTCTTACGACGCATGGCATTCTTCTCCCCCGACCGGGGGTCAGCGACGAATAGTGGGCAGCCCCCTTCCCTCAAGGGAGCCTATCAGCCTTCGGCGCCGATGCAACTACCGCAATCTTTTGCTGAAAACTGGCGCGGTTCAGTTACGGAACGAAGGATCGATCCGGTCAAGCTTGCGCAACAAGGCCGGCCACGCAAGACCGTTGGCCAGCATGCCGATCCCGGCCGCCGGGGTCTGTGCCTTGACCTTTTCCGGGGTGCCCTGCGGCGGATTATTCAAGCCGTCACGCCCGGCGGACAGCATCTTGACCTGAGCATCGCAGGCGCGTTCCAGGAAATAGAGCCGCAGGAAGCATTCACCCACTGTCTTGCCGATAGCCAGGGTGCCGTGGTTGCGCAGGATCATCACGTGCTTGTCGCCCATGTCCGCAACGAGGCGATCACGCTCCTCCAGATCGGTCGCGATGCCTTCATAGTCATGGTAGGCGATGTCCGAACCGGCGATCATCGCGGTCTGGGTGTGCGGCAGCAGGCCATCTGCCATGGCGCTGACGGCCTGCCCGGCGGGCGTGTGCAGGTGCATCACCGCGTGGGCATCCTCGCAATTCATGTGCAGCGCCGAATGGATCGTGAAACCGGCTGGATTGACCGGGTGCGCGGTCGGGATCACCGGTTGCCCCTCAACATCGATCTTGACCAGCGAGGAGGCGGTGATCTCTTCGAACATCATGTCATAGGGATTGATCAGGAAGTGATGCTCCGGCCCCGGTACGCGGGCCGAGAGGTGCGTGAAGATCAGGTCATCCCAGCCATAAAGCGCAACCAGCCGGTAGGCCGCAGCCAGGTCCACCCGGACCGCCCATTCCTCGGCACTGACGGCACCCCGAACGTGATCGTCGTTCGCTTCGGACTTGGTTTCAAGCACAGTGGCCATTATCGCTCTCCCTCTTTGCGGAGAGCCTAATCCAGAATTCTGCGCTTGTCAGCGGCCGAGATAGCCCCGCCGGAATTCGGCAGCAAAGGTTGCAAAAGTGCCCGCCGCGATCGCATCGCGCATCGCCTGCATCAGCTGCTGATAGAAGGTCAGGTTATGCTCGGTCAACAGCATGGCCCCGAGGATCTCCCCGCTCTTGTGGAGGTGATGGAGATAAGCTCGGCTGTACTTGGTGCAGCAATCGCCGGGGCAGCGTTCGTCTAGCGGCGCTGGATCCTCGGCATGGCGGGCATTGCGCAGGTTGACCGGGCCATTCCAGGTAAAGCCCTGCCCATTGCGGCCCGAGCGACTTGGCAGGACGCAATCGAACATGTCGACCCCGCGCTCAACCGCGCCGACCAGGTCATCGGGCTTGCCGACCCCCATCAGATAGCGCGGGCGGTCCGCCGGCAGCATATCGGGCGCGAAATCGAGCGTGGCGAACATCGCTTCCTGCCCCTCGCCCACGGCCAGGCCACCGATTGCATAGCCATCAAAGCCGATCGCCTGGAGCGCCTCGGCGCTTTCGCGGCGCAGGTCCTCATTGAGTGCGCCCTGCTGGATCCCGAACAGGGCGGAGCGTTCGGCGTGCTCCTCGCCGCTGTCGAACCCGGCGCGGCTGCGGGCGGCCCAGCGCATCGACATCCGCATCGACTGGGCAATGGTTTCATAGGGCGCATCGGCGCGCGGGCATTCGTCAAACGCCATGACAATATCGCTGCCCAGCAGCCGCTGGATTTCCATCGAACGTTCGGGGGTCAACAAGTGCCGGCTGCCATCGAGGTGGCTTTTGAAAGTCACGCCATCCTCGGTGATCTTGCGCAGATCGGACAGGCTCATCACCTGATAGCCGCCGCTGTCGGTCAGGATCGGGCGGTCCCAGTTCATGAACTTGTGGAGCCCGCCCAGCCGCGCCACTCGTTCTGCCCCGGGCCGCAGCATTAGGTGATAGGTATTGCCCAGCAGGATATCAGCACCTGTGGCGCGCACGCTTTCCGGCTTCATCGCCTTGACTGTCGCGGCCGTTCCGACCGGCATGAAGGCCGGGGTGCGAATTTCGCCCCGGCGCATCCGGATCGTGCCGGTGCGGGCCTTGCCATCGGTGGCGTGGAGATCAAACTGGAAGCGCGGCGCGGTCATGGCCGCACGCGCTAGACGAAACGGTTGCGCTCGACCAGCCCGACCAGCGCCGCTCGCATTTCATCCCAGGCTTGCTGCTCGGCCATGTCCAGCGCTGGCACTCCGGCCTCAATCACATCGATCAGCGCCTCGATCAGGCCGCGGAACCAGTCCGGCGGCACGTCAAGCGCGACCCGGTGGTGCGGGACGGAGGTATCAAAATAGATCCGCGCCTCGGTCGGCGATTCGAACCAGGTCATGACGTAATAGAGCGTGTTGCCGACCATCTCGGCCTCAAGCCGCTCCGGCCCATGTGGGGCATGATGAGCGAAGCTGGCGCGAGCGTCCGGATAGCGGCGATAATACTCCGTCATAACCGGCGCGGTCAGATCGCCGAGCGCTTCGGCAGCGCGTTCCAGCCGCGCTTCGATCGCGGCCTGGCCTGCATGATTGATCATCCATCCCTCCGGCTGGGCAAGTTAGCCGCAGCGGAGGGTAGATGTCTTGTCCGAAATCAAGCGTCGGGCAGCCAGTTGCCGTGGAAGCCCGGCGGGATCCGGTGCGGGATATGGACCGAGGCAACCGGCGGAGCGGCGATATTGGCAGCGTCGAGGATCACCAGGTCGGTTGTTTCGTTAGCCGCGTCGATCACATAGCCCATTACCCAGCCATCGCCTTCGGGTGCATCCTTTGCGCGCGGCACGAAGACGAATTCACCCGGCACCCGGCCTGGGCCGAAGTCGTGCTGGCGGCGCTCGCCGGTCTCCAGATCATAGCGATAGATCGGAGCCTCACCCAGGAAACCGACATCCTCCTCGCTCGGCAGTCCCATCGACCAGGCATAGCGGTAGGGTTGCCCGAAGAAGCGCTCGTCCGGGCGGTGGAACTCCTGCGGGGCCTTGTCGAGGGTCGCGCGGGTTACCTTCCCGGCAGCGGGATCGATCGTCCAGCGCTCCATCCCCAGAGGCTTGCCATTGGGGCCATCCGGGCCGCCCGCGAACATCGTTTCGTGGACCGACATGTCGACCACGACGGTGCCGTCCTTGGCGTCATAGGCATTAGCGACATGGAACACATAGCAGGGATCGACATCGCACCAGGTAATGTCAGCCGCAGTGCCTTGGCGCGGAAGCAGGCCGACGCGGGCCCGGTGGGCCGGGTTCCAGGCATAGGGGAACTGCTCGCCCGCGATCAGCGCCTTCATCGAGAAGGTCACCGGCAGATCGAAGACCAGGACATATTTCTGCGTAATCGCGCATTCGTGGATCGAGGGACCATGCTCGACCGGGATCGGTTCTTCCCGCAGCACCTTGCCGTCTTTCGAGACCACGACATGCCAGACCGTGTCCTGCGTCATGCCGTCGTATGTGATTGCATGGAGTTCGCCCGTCAGCGGGTCCTCATGCGGGTGGGCCGTGAAAGGCACGTGCAGAGTGCCGCCGAAATCGGTGTAGGTGACGGTCTCCAGCTCGTCATTGAGCTGCGCCGGGAAAGAACCAGCCTCGACGAACGCCAGGGTCTGGCCATTGTGCTGGATGACATTGGTGTTGATCAGGTCGCGCCGTCCGCGCCGCGGCCCCGGCGCGGCCTTCGGACCGCCTTGCGCTTCAAGCGCCTGGCTGCGGATATAGCGGTTGCGATACCACAGCGCCTTGCCGTCCTGCAGCCGGACGCCGTGGACCATGCCGTCACCGATGAACCAGTGGTGGCCGCGCGGATCAGGCTTGAACGGGTTCGGACCGATCCGGACATAGCGGCCGGACAGCTCGGCCGGGATCGTGCCAGTGACCTTGAGGTCGGTCAGCGTCCGCTCCTCGGTCATCGGCGTGTGGATGCCGGTCAGGAAGGGGTGCTTCTTCTCGGCATCCTGGCGCGCGCGGTTGAAGCTGGCGACGGCCATGACGCCCTTGGTGACGACTCCCCGGATAACGGTTTCAACTGCGCTTGCCATGATGCGAATCTCCGCTTAATGTTTATGGCGTAAACATAGCAACAATGGTAACAGTGTCAACATCAGCTCAAACCCGCTCCTATCACCATGGCGACCTGCGCTCTGCACTGGTCGAGGCCGGGTTGAAGGCACTGGAATCCGCCCCGATCGAGGATCTGTCGCTCCGCGCCCTCGCGCGCGAGGTGGGCGTCTCGCCCACGGCGGTCTATCGCCATTTCCCGGACAAGCAGGCGCTGCTGGGCGCACTGGCAGCCGCGGGGATCGAGCAACTGGGCCAATACCAGCAAGCGGCGGCGGCCAGCGCAGAGGGCAACAGCGATGCCTTTGGCGCGACCGGGCGGGCCTATGTCCGCTGGGCCCTGGCCAACCCCGCCCTCTTCAGGCTGGTCTTCGGACAAGGCCGCGATGTCGGTTCGTCAATCTTCGGCGACAATCTTGCCGCCCGGCTGTTGCAGGACAAGGCGCTCCGCGCGGTGCGCGGCGACGAGGCCGGGGCACGGCAGCTGATGATCCAGGCCTGGGCCGTGGTCCATGGCCTGGCCATGCTCATGCTGGATGGCCAGCTGCCGCAGGACGATGCGCTGATCGACCGGGTGATCGATCCGCGCACCCTGTTTGCGCGCTAGGCGGCTGCGGGCATGAACCGCGCGGCGACCCGCTTGATCGCCTCGACAAAGCCGCCGAAGAACAGCCCGCCAACCACGGTCGCCAGCGCCAGTTCGGCGAAATCGATCTCGAGCTGGATCAGCGGTGCGGCCGCGACAGTCAGGAACAGCATGGCCGCAGCATTGAACAGGAACGGCAGCACGTTGATCACCTGCAGATAGATCGCCGCGACCATGATCAGCAAGCCCAGGATCGTGCCGTTGCTGCCCATCATGCCGGTCAGGTAGACGACCTGCCAGGCCAGCGCGATCCCGACCAGTGCGCCGGCAATGGTCGCCGGCATCCGCTTGATCTCCAGCGCTTCCAGGTTGGCCCAGTGCCACAGCAAGAGGAACCCACCGAACAGCGTTGCTTCCGAAAATAGTGCCGTGCCGATAATCGCCCAGCCGATCACCGCCACAACTACAATCGCCACAATGCCCAGCCCGGCCAGCGGCCCCGGCGCCGCTGCGGGCGCCGAAGTTGAATCCGTCATCTTTGTACCCCCTCCAAACCCCATATTTGCGTGGGGCCCGGCGAGGAGACCGGAAAAGGTCGATCAGCGCAAGCTGTGTTTAGCCGCGCAATTAGCCCGGCAACAGCAGCGAGGAATCGCCATAGGAATAGAACCGGTATTCGTGGGCGATGGCATGGGCATAGGCCGCCTGCATCCGCTCCAGCCCCATCAGCGCCGAAACCAGCATGAACAGGGTCGACTTGGGCAGGTGGAAATTGGTCACCAGCGCGTCGATGCCCTTAAAGCGATAGCCGGGGGAGATGAAGATCGCCGTGTCGCCCTCGAACGGATGGATCACCCGGTCCTCATCCGCGGCGCTTTCCAGCAAGCGCAGACTGGTCGTGCCAACAGCAACGATCCGATTGCCGCGCACGCGCACCGCATTGAGCCGCGCGGCCGTTTCAGCGGTGATGACGCCCCATTCGGCATGCATCTGGTGGTCTTCGGTATTGTCGGCCTTGACCGGCAGGAACGTCCCCGCGCCGACATGCAGCGTCAGCGTTTCGTGCCCGATCCCCCGCGCCGCCAGCGCTTCCATCAGCCGTGGCGTGAAATGCAGCGCGGCGGTCGGTGCGGCGACGGCGCCGTCCTTGGCCGCGAACATGGTCTGGTAGTCGGACTTGTCAGCCTCATCGATCGCGCGCTTGCCGGCGATATAGGGCGGCAGCGGCACCTGCCCGGCCCGGTCGAGCAGCACTTCGACCGGCTCGTCACCCGCAAAGGCCAGCGTCCAGGAGCCGTCGGCATAACGCTCCTCGGCCAGGGCAGAAACCCCGGCGGCGAACTCGATTAGGTCTCCAGCCTTCAGCCGCTTGCCGTTGCGGATGAAGGCCTGCCAGCGGCGCAGGTCGATGCGCTTGTGCAGCGTCGCGCCGATCCGCGCCTGGCCGCGATAGCCCTCAAGCTGGGCCGGAATGACGCGCGTATCGTTGAAAACCAGGACATCGCCGGGCTCGAGCAGATCAGGCAGGTCAAGCACGCCCTTGTCGGCAAAGTCGCCCTGCCCCGGCACGAACAGCAGGCGCGCGGCATCGCGCGGGCGGGCCGGCCGCAAGGCGATCCGGTCGGTCGGAAGCTCGAAATCAAACAGGTCAACACGCATGGCCGCGCCCTAGCGGGGCACGGGGTGCGGTCAAGTAGGCTATGCGGCCTAGTTCGACTTCGACTGGCTGAGCATATCGGCCGAAATCGCCGCCGGAGCCGGTGCGGCCGGAGCGGCCGGGCGCGGCTTGCCTTCGCTCAGCAGCGAGGCCTGGACGATCTTCGTCGGGTTGGCCGGCGGCTCGCCCCGTTCGATCGCGTCGACATAGTCCATGCCCGCGATCACCCGGCCGAAGTTGGTATAGCGGTGATCCAGAGCAAAACGCGGATAGAAGACGATGAAGAACTGGCTGTTGGCCGTATCCGGCTGGTCGGTGCGGGCCATCGAGACCGAACCGCGGACGTGCGGGATATAATTAAACTCCGCCTTGAGGTCCGGCAGCGGCGAGCCGCCCTGCCCGGTCCCGGTCGGATCGCCGGTCTGGGCCATGAAGCCATCGATCACACGGTGGAAGATGATCCCGTTGTAGAAGCCCTGGCTCGCCAGGCTCTTGATCCGCTCGACATGACCCGGCGCCCAGGCCGGCATCAGCCGGATCAGCACGCGGCCGCCGTTCGACAGGTCCAACACCAGGATATTTTCCGGCTCAAACGCCGGGTCGGGATTGATCACGGCGCTCAAGGCCGGGGCGGCAGGGGCCGGCTGGGCCTTGTCCTGCGCCAGGCCGGGTGCGGCAAATAGGGCCAGGCCCAGGGCAACGGCAGTAAACTTGGCTCGGATCATCAGGTCAGGTCTCGAAATCTGGAGGGTCGCTCGTGCTGGCGCGAGATAGCCGCGTCAGCCTGTCGTGGCAATGAATGGCCGCAGACTATTAACCGCGCGAACCACCCGCCTTGGCGATTTGCGCCAGGACGTCCGCACAAACGGTGGGAGTCACGAATTTGGAGATGTCACCACCATAGAGCGCGATCTCCTTCACCAGGCGCGAGGCGATCGGCTGGAGCGAGACATCGGCCATCAGGAAGATCGTCTCGACCCGACTGTTGAGCTGGCGGTTCATCCCGGTGAGCTGATATTCGTATTCGAAATCGGTCACCCCACGAATGCCGCGGATCACCACCGACGCACCCTGGCTGTCGGCAAAGTCCATCAGCAGCGAATTGAAGCCGACCACCTCGATATTGGTGACGCCCAGGGCGGCTACCTCACGCTTGACCATGTCGATTCGCTCGGGATCGGCAAACATCGGCGACTTGGCGATGTTGGTGGTGACGCCAATGATCAACCGGTCAACCAGTCTGGCTCCGCGGGCAATGATATCCATGTGCCCCAGCGTTATCGGGTCAAACGTACCCGGATAAACCCCAACCCGTTCCATCAGTGGTCCCTCTCCACAATGAACCGCGCGAGATCACGCAGCAGGTCCGCCTCTGCCCCATGCTGGCCCAGGTGCGCAATGGCCTGATCAACCAGCATGCGGGCCTGCTCGCGCGCCCGGTCCGGGCCAAGCAGCGAAACGAAGGTGGCCTTGCCGGCCGCAGCATCCTTGCCCACCGCCTTGCCGGCCAGTTCGGCATCGCCCTCGTAGTCCAGCAGATCGTCGGCGATCTGGAAGGCCAGGCCGATATCGCGGGCATAGCCGCGCAGGTGCGCCCGGCCCTCATGCGGCACCCGGCCCAGCACCGCACCCAGCTCCACCGCCGCGCCCAGTAGCGCGCCGGTCTTCAGCTGTTGCAGCTTGGTGATCGTGTGGAGATCGAATGTGGTGGTTTCGGCCACCATGTCCATCATCTGCCCGCCAGCCATCCCGTTCCAGCCGCTCGCCGTGGCCAGGACCTGGATCAGTTCGGCGCGGACGAAGGGATCGGAACTGACTGAGGTGTCGGTCAGGATCTCGAAGGCGAAGTCATGCAGCGCGTCGCCGGCCAGTACCGCCGTCGCCTCATCAAAAGCGAGGTGCGTGGTGGGCTTGCCGTGCCGCAGGGCATCATTGTCCATGCAGGGCAGATCATCATGAACCAGCGAATAGACGTGGATCGCCTCGATCGCACAGCCAACGCGCAGCGCGGCCGATCGGTCGACCCCATAAAGCGCCGCCGTGGCCGTTACCAGCAACGGCCGCAGCCGCTTGCCGCCACCCAGCAGGGCATAGCGCATGGCTTCGACCAGCCGGGCGCGCGGGTCATCCGGCACGGGCAGCATCGCATCGAACAGCGCCGCGACATCATGGCCGATGTTCTTGATTGCCTCTGCCAACAAGGGCGTAGCCTTGCCCGCCATCGGATCAGCGCCCGGTTTCGGGATCGAACGGGCGAGTTCCGGCGGCCTGTCCATCGGCGCCGGCGATGATCTGCTCGATCTTCAGCTGGGCCGCATCAAGCCGCGCCTGGCAGTGCTGGCGCAGCTTCTCGCCGCTCTCATAGAGCGCGATCGAACTGTCGAGCGGCACCTCGCCGCCTTCCAGCTTGCGCACGATGTCTTCGAGTGCGCGCAGCGCATCCTCGAAGCTCAGGGCGGCGATATCGGAATTGTCCTCGCTCATTGTCGCACAGCATTGACCGCGCCCGCCGCGCCGGTCAAGCTGATCGGCAAAGGGAGAATGTCGATGCAGTGGATTACCGCTTATGTGAGCGCGGCCGTGGCCTTTGGCGTGCTGGACGCACTGTGGCTGCGCTGGGCCGCGCCGAACCTCTACCGGCCGTTGATCGGGGAACTGCTGGCCGATAATTTCCGGATGGTCCCGGCGCTGGTATTCTATGCGCTCTACATCGCCGGGATGGTCTGGTTCGCGGTCCGCCCGGGCTTGGAGCAAGGGGTGCCCTATGGGGTGCTCAACGGAGCACTGCTGGGGGCGCTGTGCTATGCGACCTATGACCTGACCAACCAGGCAACTCTGAAGGTCTGGTCAACCCAGATGACGATCATCGACATCGCCTGGGGCGCATCGGCCACGGCGCTGGCCAGCGGCCTTGCCGTCTTCGCGGTACAGAAACTGACTTCGCAATAGGGCTTCAACGGGAGGGGGAAAGCCATGTTCATCGGTCACTGGGCCCCGGCCCTTGCCGCCGCTGCAGCCTGCAAGCGCGCGCCTGGAATTGGCACGCTGTTCATTGCAGCGCAGCTGGTGGACTGGGCCTTCTTCGCCCTGCTGCTGGCGGGCGTGGAGCACATGCGCTTTTCCCCCGGCATCAGCGTGATGAACCCGATGGACCTCTACCACATGCCGATCACGCACAGCCTGCTGGGCTCGGCCGGCTTTGCCGCAGCCTTTGCTGGTCTGATCTGGCTGGTCAGCAAGGACCGCACTGCGGCCCTGATCGGCGGCGCGGTGGTGCTGTCGCACTGGTTCCTTGATCTGCTCGTCCACGTGCCGGACCTGACGCTCGCCGGCAGTCCGCCCAAGCTGGGCTTCGGGCTTTGGAACCATCCGATGATCGAGATGCCGCTGGAACTGGGCATCACGCTGGGCGCGCTATGGTGGTATGCCAAGGTCCACCAACCGGACCGATTCCGGGTATTTTCGGTCGCCGTCATTCTATTCGCACTGCAATCGATCAACTGGTTTGGTCCGGTCGAACCCGAAGTGACCGCCGGGACCAGCTTGCTCGCCTTCTTCGCCTATGGCCTGGCGACGCTGGCCGCCTGGTGGATGGGCAAAAGTGAAAGCACCCAGTCATGAGCCAGGTGTCCACCAGCGACCGCGGCCCGGTCCGGATCATCACCCTCACCAATCCGCCGCGCGGCTACATGAATGCCAGCAATGCGGCGGAACTGCTTGTGGCGTTGCAGGATGCCCTCGCCGCTCCGGAAATCCGCGTGATTGTCTTTACCGGCGGCCTGCCCGGGGTGTTCATTCGCCACTATGACGTCGCCGAAATCAAGGCAGTCGAGGGCGCGCTACGGGCCGGGGCGATCCAACCCGGCGGCGATCGCGCGGCCTCACCGGTCTATGCCCTGATCGACCTGATGCTGGCCTGCGACAAGCCGACGATTGCGGCCATCAACGGCATCTGCATGGGTGGTGGCTGCGAGTTCGCGCTGTGCTGCGACATGCGCATCGCCGAGACTGGCGATTACACGATCGGCCTGCCCGAAACCCGCCTCGGCATCATCCCGGGCGTGGGCGGACTGCAACTGCTGGCCCGAACCGTCGGCCTGTCGCGAGCCCGCGAGATGGTCATGCGCGGCCGCGTGGTTGGCCCGGACGAGGCGCTGCGGATCGGCCTGGTCGACGAAGTTGTCCCTGTCTCCCTCGACCGTGCGCTTGAAGTCGCGGCAGAGCTGGCTGCCAACCCGCCTCATGCCGTCGCAGCGGCGAAGCGAATGGCACGGCAGGTCGCCGATGGCGAAACACTTGAACAGGGCCTGCTGACAGCGGCGACCGAGTTCATGAGTACGCTGGTCGACAGCGATGAGACCCCCAAGCTGATCGATGCCTTCCTCGAAGGTGGGGAAGATATCCTCGCGGGCTAGCCTTCGCCGCAGGTGGACGCTAAGGGCCGCGCATGGCCGAGATTACTCCCGAAATCGTCGCCCAGCACGGGCTGTCCGAAGACGAATACCAGCGCGTGCTGCACGCCCTGGGGCGCGAGCCGAACCTGGTCGAGCTTGGCATCTTCTCGGTGATGTGGTCGGAGCATTGCTCGTACAAGTCGAGCCGGATCCACTTGAAAAAGTTGCCGACCGAGGCCCCCTGGGTGATCTGCGGCCCGGGCGAGAACGCCGGCGTGATCGATATCGGCGATGGTCAGGCCGCCATCTTCAAGATGGAGAGCCATAACCACCCGAGCTACATCGAACCCTATCAGGGCGCGGCTACTGGCGTGGGCGGCATCCTGCGCGACGTGTTCACGATGGGTGCGCGGCCAGTCGCCAACATGAATGCGCTGCGCTTTGGCCGGCCCGATCATCCCAAGATGAAGAGCCTGGTCCAGGGCGTCGTCGCGGGCATTGGCGGCTATGGCAATTGCGTCGGCGTGCCGACCGTGGGCGGTGAGACCAACTTCCACAAGGCCTATGACGGCAACATCCTGGTCAACGCGATGACCGTGGGGATCGCCGATACCGACAAGATCTTCTATTCGGCCGCCACCGGGATCGGCAATCCGATCGTCTATGTCGGCTCCAAGACCGGCCGCGACGGGATCCACGGCGCGACCATGGCCAGCGCGGACTTCGACGAAAAGTCTGACGAAAAGCGCCCGACGGTGCAGGTCGGCGATCCCTTCACCGAAAAGTTGCTGATCGAGGCTTGCCTGGAACTGATGGCGACCGACGCGATCGTCGCGATCCAGGACATGGGCGCGGCTGGCCTCACCTCCAGCTCGGTCGAAATGGCGACCAACGGCAAGGCCGGCATCATTCTCGACATGGACAAGGTGCCGTGCCGCGAGGAAGGCATGACGCCTTACGAAATGATGCTGAGCGAGAGCCAGGAGCGGATGCTCATGGTGCTCAAGCCCGGCAAGGAAGCCATGGCCGAGGCGATCTTCCGCAAGTGGGAGCTGGACTTTGCCGTGATCGGCGAAGTGACCGATACCGGCCACATGGTCCTGACCTGGCAGGGCGAGACAGTCTGCGATATTCCGCTGGGTCCGCTGGCCGAAGATGCCCCGCTATATGACCGACCGGCGCTGAGCCTGGCGGACTACAAGGCCTGGGCCAAAGTCAACCCGCTGGGCGACGTACCGCGAAGCGCAGACCTGGGCGCGGACCTGCTCAAGCTGATGGCCTGCCCCGATCTCGCCAGCCGGCGCTGGATCTGGGAGCAGTATGACAGCCAGGTTGGCGCGGACACGCTGCAGAAGAGCGGCGGGGACGCGGCGGTCGTCCGCATTCACGGGACCAAAAAGGCGCTGGCGATCAGCACCGATTGCACCCCGCGCTATTGCTATGCCGACCCCTATGAGGGCGGCAAGCAGGCGGTGGCCGAAACTTACCGCAATATCTCAGCAGTTGGTGCCAAGCCTCTGGCAATCACCAATTGCCTGAACTTTGCCAACCCGCAGCGGCCGGAGATCATGGCCCAGATCGTCGAAGCCCTGCGCGGCATGGGCGATGCCTGCCGGGCGCTCGACTATCCGATCGTTTCGGGCAACGTCAGCCTCTATAACGAGAGCAAGGCGACTGGTGGCGGCTCGGCGATCCTGCCCACTCCGGCGATTGGCGGCGTCGGGCTGATGGCCGATCACGAGATCATGGCAACCATCGCTCTCAAGGCCGAAGGTGAATGCCTGGCGATCATTGGCCCAAGCTATCCGGAACTCGGCCAATCGCTGTGGCTGCGCGAGATCCATGGCCGCGAGGATGGCGATCCGCCCGTGGTCGACCTGGGTGACGAGCGCTTCCACGCCGAAGTGATCCGCCAGCTGATCGCCGATGGTGCGGTGACCGCCGTTCACGACATCAGCGACGGCGGCCTGCTGGTCGCGATCGCGGAGATGGCGCTGGCCGGCAATATCGGCGCCACAATCGATCCGATGGATACGGCCTTTGCCTTCAACGAGACCCAGTCGCGCTACCTGGTGACCTATCCGGCTGACAAGCCGCTCGACCGCAGCAAGGTGCCGTTCGAGAAGATCGGTACGGTTGGCGGTGATGCGCTGGTGATCAATGGCCAGCCGGTCAGGCTGAGCGCCCTGCGCGAGGCGAACGAGAGCTTCTTCCGCGACTGGATGGAACGCTGAGCCGATGAGCACGGCGGGCTATTCGGGCACGCCGCTGGCGAAAAAGCTCAACCTGCGTGACGGGATGCGGGTGTGGTTCGATGCCATGCCCGATAGCGTGGCGGACGAGATCGACGAATATGCGCTTGAACTGCGCTTCGTGGCCGACCCGGCCGAAGGCATCGACGCCGCCCATGTCTTCGTGACCGAACGCGCGGAGCTGGAAGCGCGGCTGCACAGCCTGCGCCACCAGATTGCGGCGGATGGTCAGATCTGGGTCAGCTGGCCCAAGAAGGCATCAAAGGTACCGACCGACATCACCGAGGACGCGATACGTGAACTCTGCCTGCCGCTCGGCCTGGTCGATACCAAGGTCTGCGCCGTGGACGAGGTTTGGTCTGGCCTTAAGCTCGTGATCCGCAAGGAGCTCCGCTGAGCGCAGCCCGGCCGATCAGGCAGCCTTCTTCGCTGCCGCCCCCAACAGGTCATAGGGATCGATCCCAATGCCGCGCCACACTTCGTGGGCTTTGCTGTAATTGACCGCTGGGGTGATGTTCAGCCGCTTGCGCACATCCTCGATCGGCATACCCAGCAGTTCGCGGATCGGCTGTTCGACCAGGCGCGGACAAGCCTTGCCTAGCCGCTGCCCCTCGCGCACCGCGCGCAGCACCGGGGCGCTGCTCTTGATCCGCTTCTTGATTTCCAGCCCGCCGGCATAGCCGAGCAGCAGGTGGCCCGGGCTCGGTTGCTGGCTGTAGGTAAAGGCCAGGACGCACTGTTCGCCCAGTGCATCGCGACCGAAGCCGGTCAGCACGTGCAGCATATCATGCGTGTCGCGCATTCGGTTGTAGTACCATTCCATCTGGTCGTGGAACCGTTCGCGCCCGGCGGCAAACTCCTCGAACTCATCGACCAGACCTTGAGCGGTCAGTCCCTCGCGCTCCATGAAATCGCAATAGGCATGAGCCAGGCTGCCCTTGGGCAGACGGCGCAGCGAGGCGTGATCGTCAAGGATCGGCGGAAGGTAAGGTTCGCTCTTGCGCAGCGCCTGCCCGCGTTCCGAGCGCAGAAAGGTTTCGGCGGCAGCACGCAAGCCGGTCCAGGGCAGGGCTTCGAAGATGTAGAACACCTCCTTGGTGTTCTCCTTGTCCTTCACCAGCTCCTTGAAGTGCCGCCAGGCCTTGGGAATGTCGCGCTTCAGCTGCGGGCGGCGCTCATCATAGATGGGCAGGTCCGCGGCAGCATCGGCAGCGGCGGGCTCTTCGGCAGTAAACTGCGCTGTGGGGGCAAGGCTGTCCATGCGGTCAATCTGTCATTAGCTTACATCGGTGTCAATATGCCGCACCGACGGTGTCCCGGTGTCTCGCCATGCGGTTGCTGATCGGTTACCGGGGGGGGGACCGGGGAGAAATCCATGAACAATATCAAACGGCGCTGGCCCCTGGCCCTCGTCATGGTTGTTGGCCTGGGGTCGCTCTATCTGGGCCTGACACTCGGCGCGTCCGAGCCGGAGGCATGGAATCTCGCCGCCCGTTACACCGCGCGGGTTGGCCTGCCGATCTTTCTATTGACCTATGCCGCCTCCAGCCTGCTGCGCCTGGCCCCTTCTCCAACGACGAAGGCACTGGTCCGCGACAGGCGCTGGTGGGGGCTGGCCTTCGCCTTCACGCACACCGTCCATTTCGGCGCGCTCTACATGGCTGTAACTACGCGGGGCGACAGTCTCAGCCTGCTCGCCCCCGGCGCGGTCGCCTATCTGGCGATCCTTGCCATGGCGCTGACCTCCAGCGATGCGGCGATGAAGGCCCTGGGTGCCAACTGGAAGCGGTTGCACCGCACCGGCATTCACGTGATCTGGCTGGTCTTCACCCTGGCCTATGCCAAACGCATTCCAGAAGCGGATACGATGATCACCGGCCTGGTCGGCACGGCGCTGTGCCTGTTGGCCGCCGGTCTCAGGCTGGCGGCCTGGCGCAAGACCCGGCGGGCCTAATCCTCGAGCCAGTCCCCGCGCGGGATACCAAGCAGCAGGAGCACGCTGGTTAGGTCTCCGGCGGCCACATAGCCATGTGCTGCCGCCTTGGCCTTGGGCTTGGCATGATAGGCGATGCCATGCGTCGCCGCGCGCAGCATCGGGATATCGTTGGCGCCATCGCCGGTCGCGAGGCTCGCCCCGCCGCGCAACGCCACTTCCTCGCGCAGCACCTGCTCCTTGACCGAGCTGTCGACGATCCCGCCAACCAGTCCGCCGGTCAGCGCGCCGTGTTCCACGCCCAACCGGTTCGCAACGACACGTTCAAAGCCCAATTGATCGGCCACCGGATCGGCAAACTGGTGGAAGCCGCCGGTGACGAGCACGGTGAAACAGCCATGATCCTTCAGCGTGGCGACAAGGGTGGTCGCCCCCGGCATCGGCGGCACGCGCTCGGCCAGGCACTGGGCAATCGCCCCCTGGCCCAATCCGCCCAGAAGCCGCACCCGCTCGGTCAGGGCCTCGGCAAAGTCGAGCTCGCCCTGCATGGCCCGTTCGGTGATCTCGGCGATCTGGTCCTTCAGGCCCGCGAAATCGGCCAGCTCGTCGATGCATTCGGCCTGGATCATGGTCGAATCCATGTCCGAGATGAAAACCTGCGGCACGACCGGCGCCTTGGCGCTGACCAGCAGGTCGGCCACCGGGAATTGCCGCTCCAGCGCGGCGCGCAGCGTCGCGGCATTGCCATCCACCGAAAACTGCAACACCTCGTCCAGTCCGACCAGTGGCTCGGCCGAATGGACCCGCGCCCCGGCCGCCTCAAGCGCGTGGATCGCGGACGAGACATTTGCCGACAAGACCGCCGGTTCTGCTATCACGCGGGCAATGGGCACGCAGGATTCCCTTTCAGATTCGGGCCAAGACCGGCCGCCGCTGGCGCTCATCGCAGGGCCAACCGCGAGCGGCAAGAGCGATCTGGCCGTGCGGCTGGCGCTGGCGCTGCGCGAACGGGGCCGCGCGGCGGTGGTGATCAATGCCGACAGCGCGCAGGTCTATGCCGATCTGGCCGTGCTCAGCGCCCGTCCTTCGGCGGAAGAGATGCAGGACATTCCGCACCGGCTGTTTGGCACCTGGGACGGCGCAACGGCCTGCTCCGCCGCCGACTGGGCCAAGGCGGCGCGCTGTGAAATTGCGGAAGCCCACGGCAGGGGGGCGGTGCCGATCCTGGTGGGCGGGACCGGGCTTTACCTGCGCACCCTGCTGGACGGGATCGCGCCCGTACCGCCAATTGATCCCGGCGTGCGGCTTTACGCCCGTCAGCTCACGCTCGAGGAAGCCCGGGCGGCCTTGCAGCGCGAGGATCCCGAAGCAGCGGTGCGGCTGAACCCGAACGATACGACCCGGATCGTCCGCGCATTGGAAGTGGCCTGTTCGACCGGTCGTCCGCTTGCGGAATGGCAGGCGGCCAAGGTTGGCGGGATCGGCGGGTCCGTTGCGCTCCACGCAGCCTTGCTGCTACCTGACCGGGCCTGGCTTTATGAGCGGTGTGACCGACGTTTCGGCCTGATGCTGGAACAAGGCGCCATTGCCGAGGTCGAAGCCTTGCTTGCCCGAAAGCTTGATCCCGCCCTGCCCGTCATGCGCGCCATTGGCGTGCCGGAAATCAGTGCTTTCCTGCGCGGAGAATGCAACAGGGATGAGCTTTGCCAGCGCGGAGCGCAGGCGACGCGCAACTACGCCAAGCGGCAATATACCTGGTTCCGCAACCAGCCCCCCAGCGATTGGGCGCGGATCGAGTCTCATAATGTCGATCCAGCACTCTATTTCGCATCTTTATTACAACAATAACGCTTGACACGTTATTTCCTGTCGCCTAGGGCCGGATCACTTCCTGCCCATGGCAGGCCCGCACGAGTTGGAGAGGGCGACCCGGCACAGGCAACTGTGCCGGGTCGGTTCTTTGATAAGGGCAGTGGATCGAACGAAGGACTACTACGGTGAGTGAAGAGCGCAGCGGCGCAAGCATCCTGGTCGAAAGCCTGGTTCACCAGGGGGTCGAATTCGTCTTCGGTTATCCCGGGGGCGCAGTGCTGCCGATTTACGACGCCCTCTTTGCCGATCCGCGCATTCGCCACATCCTGGTGCGCCACGAAGCCGGCGCGGCCCATGCGGCCGAAGGCTATGCCCGCTCGACCGGTAAGCCCGGCGTCGTCCTTGTCACCTCCGGCCCCGGCGCGACCAATGCGGTCACCGGCATTGCTGACGCCTTCATGGATTCGATCCCGCTGGTGGTGATCACCGGTCAGGTCGCCACCGGCCTGATTGGCTCGGACGCGTTCCAGGAAGCCGATACGGTGGGCATCACCCGTCACTGCACCAAGCACAATTACCTGGTGAAGGACCCGTCGGACCTCGCCGCCACGATCGACGAAGCCTTCCAGATCGCCACGCAGGGCCGCCCCGGCCCGGTCGTGATCGACATCCCCAAGGACGTTCAGGTCGCCGTTGCCAGCTTCAGCGATGGCCCGCCGCAGCGCCCCAACCGCTATAGCCCGACCCTGCGCGGCACCGACAAGGATATCGCCCGGGCGATCGAGCTGATCGCCAATGCCCGTGCGCCGATCTTCTATACCGGGGGCGGCGTGATCAATTCCGGCCCGCGCGCCACCGAGTTGCTGCGCGAACTGCAGGCCAGAACCGGCGCCCCGGTCACCTCGACGCTGATGGGCCTGGGTGCTTTCCCGGCCGACCATGGCGATTGGCTTGGCATGCTGGGCATGCACGGCACCTATGAAGCCAATATGGCGATGAACAAGGCCGACCTGATGGTCTGCATCGGCGCCCGGTTCGATGACCGGGTGACCGGCCGGCTTGACGCCTTCTCGCCCCATTCAACCAAGATCCACATCGATATTGACCGGTCTTCATTCAACAAGACGGTCCCGGTCGACCTGCCGATCCTGGGTGACTGCACCCAGGTGCTGGAGCAACTGCTGGCCGCCTGGGGTGACCGCAAGGCCCAGGATCTGTCGGAATGGAAGGCCCGGATCGACGGGTGGCGCGCACGGCAGAGCCTGGCCTATCCCACCAGCGCCAAGGCAATCATGCCGCAGCTGGCGGTTGAGCGGCTCTATGCTCTGACCAAGCACCGTGATCCGGTGATCGCCACCGAAGTCGGCCAGCACCAGATGTGGGCCGCGCAGTACTTCCCGTTCTTCGCGCCGAACAAGTGGCTCACCTCGGGCGGGCTCGGCACGATGGGTTATGGCCTGCCGGCCGCGATCGGCGCGCAATTGGGCAATCCGGACAGCCTGGTCATCGACATTGCCGGCGATGCCTCGATCCAGATGAACATCCAGGAACTGGGCACGGCCTCGCAGTACCGCCTGCCGGTCAAGGTGTTCGTGCTCAACAACGAATGGATGGGCATGGTCCGCCAATGGCAGGAACTGACCTATGAAAGCCGCTATTCGGAAAGCTATTCGGACAGCCTGCCCGATTTCGTGAAGCTGGCCGAAGCCTATGGCTGGAAGGGCATCCGGATCGAGGACGAAAGCCAGCTCGATGCCGGGATCCAGGCGATGATCGACCATCCCGGCCCGGTGATTGTCGACTGCCTGGTACACAAGGAAGCCAACTGCTTCCCGATGATCCCCAGCGGCGCGGCGCATACCGAAATGATCCTCTATGGCGATTCCGTCGCCGGGACCATGGACGACGAAGCCAAGGCGCTGGTGTAAGGGGCAGGTCATGATGAAGATCAAGCAGCAGGCGGCCGAGCGCCACGTCCTCGCC
Source organism: Sphingomonadaceae bacterium (assembly GCA_965284665.1). Lineage (GTDB taxonomy): Bacteria > Pseudomonadota > Alphaproteobacteria > Sphingomonadales > Sphingomonadaceae > Novosphingobium. The sequence goes on from OZ260108.1 coordinate 2,075,331, forward strand.
ATTACGGTCGACAACGAAGCGGGGATCCTCGCCAAGATCGCCGGTCTGTTCACCGCGCGCGGCTATAATATCGACAGCCTGACCGTCGCTGACATTACCGAGAACCACTCGGTCAGCCGGATTACCATCGTCACCCACGGTCCGCCGGCGGTGATCGACCAGATCCACGCCCAGCTCGAGCGGCTGGTGCCCGTGCACAAGGTGGTCGATCTGACCGAGGCCGGCCCGCACGTTGAGCGCGAGCTGGCGCTGGTCAAGGTGGCGGGCGTGGGCGAAGCACGGGTCGAGGCCCTGCGACTGGCTGACGTGTTCCGCGCCAGCGTGGTCGATACCACGACCAGCAGCTTCATCTTCGAGCTGACCGGCGCACCGGACAAGATCGACCGTTTCGTTGGCCTGATGCGCGAGCTGGGGCTGGTCGAAGTGGGCCGCACCGGCGTGGTCGGCATGATGCGCGGGGCCGAAGCGGCTTAGCCGAAGAACGAATAACGCATACACCGTCATCCCCGCGAAAGCGGGGACCCATCACCGGACGGTACAGCTTCACGAAGGCGCGGGAGATGGGTTCCCGCTTTCGCGGGAATGACGAACTGAGGGACTGACATGAAGGTTTACTACGACGCCGATTGCGACCTTAACCTGGTCACGGGCAAGAAGATCGCCGTGCTCGGCTATGGCTCGCAGGGCCACGCCCATGCGCAGAACCTGCGTGACAGCGGGGTCAAGGAAGTGGCGATTGCGCTGCGTCCCGGCTCGGCCAGCGCGCGCAAGGCCGAAGCCGCCGGCTTCAAGGTCCTGTCCAATGCCGAAGCCGCCAAGTGGGCCGACATCCTGATGATCCTCGCCCCGGACGAACACCAGGCCGCGATCTGGGCCGACGATATCAAGGGCAACCTGCGCCCCGGCTCGGCCCTGGCCTTCGCCCACGGCCTCAACATCCACTTCGGCCTGATCGAAGCCCCGGCCGATATCGACGTGATCATGATCGCGCCGAAGGGCCCGGGTCACACCGTCCGCAGCGAATACCAGCGCGGTGGCGGCGTGCCGTGCCTTGTGGCGGTGCATCAGAATGCCACCGGCAACGCGCTCGATGTGGCGCTGGCCTATGCCTCGGGCGTTGGCGGCGGCCGTTCGGGCATCATCGAAACCAACTTCAAGGAAGAGTGCGAAACCGACCTGTTCGGTGAGCAGGCCGTGCTCTGCGGCGGGATTACTCACTTGATCCAGGCCGGGTTCGAAACCCTGGTCGAGGCCGGCTATGCCCCGGAAATGGCCTATTTCGAGTGCCTCCACGAAACCAAGCTGATCGTCGACCTGCTCTATGAAGGCGGCATCGCCAACATGCGCTATTCGATCAGCAACACGGCCGAATATGGCGACATCACCACGGGTCCGCGAATCATCACCGCCGAAACCAAGGCCGAGATGAAGCGCGTGCTGGCCGATATCCAGTCGGGCCGCTTCGTGAAGAACTTCGTGCTCGACAACCGCGCCGGCCAGCCCGAGCTCAAGGCTGCGCGCAAGGCCGCCGAAGCCCATCCGATCGAGCAGACTGGCGCCCGCCTGCGCGCCATGATGCCGTGGATCGGCGCCAACAAGCTGGTCGATCAGGACAAGAACTGATCGTTTACCCGCATCTGCTAGAAAATGGTGGTGCCCGCTGCGTGACGACGCGTGGCGGGCATTGCCAGTTTTGAACCCGGTAGCCTATATCGAGGGTTACCCGCAGCATGGTGAGGGAACAGGAACTTGCATTCGCTCGCGAGCGGCAGGCCGAAATGAGTAATGGCCGTCTGTTTGGTGACTCGCTTAACCGGCGGGAAGCCTTGCGCCTGCTCAGCTATGGCTCGCTGTTGCTGACCGACCTGGCGGCGATCCAGGCCGGGTTTGCCATCGCGTCACACTGGCGCGGCGCCTATTGGCTGCAACTCTATGGCTTCCCCATCTCGATCCTGTTCTGTGCCATCTATGCTTTCCTGGCCCTGAGCAGTGGCGCCGTGACGCGCGATGCCTTCGGCTCGCGCCTGCGCTCGGCGATGCTGGGTGAGCAGACCTTGCTGATGGCAAGCGCGCTCTGCATTGCCTTCCTGTTCTTCCAGCCGCACGGGCTGACCCTCTCACGCCTGTCGCTGCTGACGGCAATCGTCCTGTCAGGCATGTTTATCGGCATGGGACGCATCCTGTTCCTCAGCCTGTTCCTGCAGAACCGCGACGAGTTCTGGACAAGCTGCGTGATGCTGACCGATGGTGCCCCGCCCCTGCCCGGCTCCACCGCCACTGTCATCGACGCGATGGCCGAAGGCATCAATCCCGAGCGCGGCGATCCGGCGGTCGTGGCGCGGCTAGGCAATCTGCTGGCAGGCTATGACAAGGCGGTCGTGATCTGCGCTGACAGCGAGCGGGCCAATGCATGGAGCCTGATGCTCAAGGCATTCGACATCAAGGCCGAGGTAGTGATGCCGGCAGGCCTGCCGATCGGCGCGATCGGGGTTGGCCGGATCGCTGACCGGCCGACGCTGATCGTGAACCGGGGCCAGCTCTCGCTCGCCAGCCGGATCAAGAAGCGGGTGGTCGACATCCTGTTCTCGGCCGTCGCCCTGCTTGTTCTGGCGCCCCTGCTGATCGCGGTCGCCATCGCGATCAGGCTGGACAGTCCGGGACCTGTGCTGTTCCGCCAGCGCCGGGTCGGTTACGGCAATCGTCCATTCGAGATCTACAAGTTCCGCTCGCTGCGCCACGAAGCGACCGATCGGGATGGCAACAAATCGGTCTCGGTCGGCGACAGCCGGGTCACCCGCGTGGGCGCATTCATTCGCAAGACCTCGATCGATGAGCTGCCGCAACTGTTCAACGTGTTGCTGGGCGACATGAGCCTGGTTGGCCCGCGCCCGCACGCGCTTGGCTCGCGCGCGGGTGAGAAGCTGTTCTGGGAAATCGATCCCAATTACTGGCAGCGTCACGCGCTCAAGCCCGGGATCACCGGCCTTGCCCAGATCCGGGGTTTCCGGGGCGAGACCCAGGAACAGAAGGACCTGACCCAGCGGCTCAACTCGGACATCGAATACCTTGAGGGCTGGACGCTGTGGCGCGATTTCCGGATCATGATCGGCACGATCCGGGTGCTGGTCCACCACAAGGCGTTCTGACCGTGTCAGCCGCTGCGGCGCGGGTGCCGCTGTCCAATATTCGCCTGGTTATCGGCTTTGCCGTAGCCGTGGCGCTGCTAGGCGTCCTGGCACTCGCTTGGCAGCAGGGCCTGTTTGGCGATCCCAGGCGGATTGCGGGCGGTGAAGCGGCACGCCAGCACGAACTGGCGGTCCTTCCGGGCAAACCAGGTGCCGAACCCGAAGTGCAGCCCTCGCTTGATCCGCTGACTGCGCTTAACCGGAATGCTGCCGTGCCCTTTGTCAAAGGCCCGATTACTCCGGCACGGGCTTTCAAGTTTACAGGCTCGGCAGCCGACCGGCTTCAGGCAACTGAATGCCTGGCTCTGACGGCGATGGCTGAGGCCGGCGGCAGCGATCCGGGGCAACGCGCGGTGATCCAGGTGGTGCTCAACCGGGTCCGCCATCCCGCCTTCCCCCGGACGATCTGCGGCGTGGTCTTCCAGGGCTCAGAGCGCGCGACCGGCTGCCAGTTTACCTATACCTGCGATGGCTCGCTGGCGCGGCGCTATTCGGATGCGGCCTGGCAAGCGGCCCGCAAGCGTGCCCGCGAGGCACTCGATGGTTATGTCTTCAAACCGGTCGGCCTGGCCACCCATTACCACACCAATTGGGTCTATCCCTACTGGAGCCCCAGCCTCGACAAGGTTGCGCAAGTCGATACGCATCTGTTCTTCCGCTGGCAGGGATTCTGGGGAACGCCGGCGGCAGTCCGATCCGGCTATAGCGGCGGTGAACCGAGCTTTGCCGAACTGGTCAGCCGGGTGAAGGTAGCGGATCCAACCGCCAGCGAGGCGCCGATCGACACTGCCAGCGAAGCAGCCGAGATTGCCAAGATCGGCAGTCTGGCCGCGGGTAAGAGCGCTGGCGAGCTGGTAATCCCGCACCCCGATGGCGGTGCCTTCCTGGTCGGCCTGAAACCTGGCACCGGTGCATCGGGCGCAGTCGCGATGGCGCGCCGCCTGTGCGGCGGCAATGGCTATTGCCGGGTCATGGCCTGGGCCGATCGTAACGCCGTGCCGCGCGGTTACCCCGTGCCGCCGGGCGCGCGCAACCGGATGAGCATGAGCTACGTGCTCGATGATCAGAACCGCGAGGCGATCGAATATGACTGTCAGGTGTTCAAGGGCATCCCGCCCGCTCAGTGCCGCAGCGGTCCCGATGCGCTCCCCGTTGAGAAAAAATAAGGGTTCGGCATTAAGTCAATCTTGACCATGCCAACCTAATCCTTCCCGCAAAGGGGGCGTTTCCGCGGATTTGCGGGATTTGAGACGGCCCTGGCGGAGGCAGATTTGAAACTTTGGACCGGGGAATTGGGATCAGCGCTACGGCGTTACCGTGCCACGTTGGTCACGGTTGCCCTGCTCAGCGCCTTGCTGAACGTGCTGGTGCTGGCCGGATCGTTCTATCTGATGATGATCTATGACTCGGTCCTGCCGAGCCATTCGCTGCCGACGCTCATCGGCCTGTTCACGCTGGTGACCATTGCCTATGGGTTCCAGGGCCTGTTCGAACATGGCCGAGGCAAGCTGCTCTCGAGTGTCGGTTCGCAGTTGGAACGTCAGCTCAGCCGCCGGGTCCAGCGCGCGATGAGCGACATGGTGCGCCTGGGCGGCAAGACTGACGGCGACGGCCTTGCCCCCATGCGCGATCTCGATCAGGTCCGCAGCTTCCTGGTCAGCACCGGGCCTGCAACCCTGCTCGACCTGCCGTGGATCGCCTTCTTCCTGGTCGTGCTAGGCATGCTGCATTACTGGCTCGGCCTGTTCGCACTGGCCGGTGCCATCGTTCTGATCGCGCTCGCCGTAGCGACCCATCGCATCGGGGTTGAACCAACGCGCGAACTGGCCAGTTTGACGGCCGAACGCTCAAGCCAGGCCGAAAATGCGCTGCGTCACAGCGAAGTGCTGAGCGTGCTAGGCATGCGCGGTGCGATGGAGCGGCGTTGGCACATGGTCAACCAAAGCTACCTGGCTGCGCAGGATCGTTTGTCCAATGCCGCTGGCAAGCTCGGCAGCTTCTCCAAGGTGTTCCGCCTGTTCCTGCAATCGGCGATCCTTTCGGTTGGCGCGCTGCTGGTGATTGACGGCAAGGCAAGCGGGGGCGTGATCTTTGCTGCGTCGCTGCTGTTTGGCCGCGCCCTCGCACCGGTCGACATGGCGATTGGCAACTGGCGGAGCTTCACGGCCACAAAGGCCAGTTGGGGCCGCCTGAACGAATTGCTCGACGCGATTCCGGAAGTTGCATCGAGCAATATCGCTCTGCCGCTGCCGCAGAACGATCTGCGCCTCGAAGGGGTTCAGGCAGCTCCTCCCGGACACCCGATGCCATCCGTCAGCAACGTCGGCTTCGCGGTCGAAGCCGGTTCGGTGGTCGGGGTGATCGGTCCGAGCGGTGCCGGGAAATCGTCTCTGGCGCGGACCATCGTCGGTGCCTGGCTGCCGCGTCGCGGCTCAGTTCGGCTGGACGGTGCAACGATCGATCAGTGGCCGGCCGAGCGGCTCGGTGCTGCCATCGGCTATCTGCCCCAGTCGGTCGAACTGTTCGACGGGACCATTGCCGAGAACATCGCCCGCTTTGCTGCCAATCCGGATTCGGATGCCGTGATCGAAGCGGCCAAGCTGGCCGGAGTACATGAGATGATCGTGCGGATGCCGCTGGGCTACGAAACCCCGATCGGCCGCGACGGCTCCTGGCTCTCGGCTGGCCAGCGTCAACGGATCGGTCTGGCGCGCGCGCTCTATGGCAACCCGTTCCTGCTGGTGCTTGACGAGCCCAACTCCAACCTTGACCAGGAAGGCGAGGTCGCGCTGGAAGCGGCGATTGCACAGGCGCGCGATCGTGGCTGCATCGTTATCGTCGTGGCCCACCGCCCGGCGATCCTGGCTCAGGCCACCCATGTCGTCCTGCTCCGCAATGGCCGAATGGAAGGCTTTGGCCCGCGCGACGAAGTTCTTGCCCCGCTTCTGCGCCAAGGTGACGGGCGGAAGTTGCCCGCCGCCGCATAAACACATACAAGGGATCGCACCCGGATGGACATGACACACCAGTTTCCCGCCTTGGAAACTGCCGCTCCCGAGCAGGCAGCAGGACCAGAGGGAGAACTGCGCCAGCAGACCCGGAAGATCATGTGGGGGATCGGCGTGCTCGTCCCCGTACTGCTGGCAGCGGCTACGCTGGTGCCGATCGGCGGCGCGGTGATCGGCCAGGGCCAGGTTGGCATGGAAAGCAGCGCCAAGCGCGTGAGCCATCCCAACGGCGGCGTGATCGCCTATCTGTTCGTCCGCAATGGCGACCGCGTAAAGGCCGGCGATCCGCTGCTGCGGTTCGACGATGGCGTGACCAGCGGCCAGTCCGAGATTTCAGCGCTCTCCGTCGACCAGCTCCTCGCCAAGCGTGCGCGACTGGAGGCTGAACAGCTTGGCGCTCCCGCAGTTCGGTTCCCCGAGGCCCTGGTCAACTCGACCTCGCCCGGGGCGAAGGAAGCGATGGAATATGAGCGCCGCCTGTTCTCGCTAAAGCAGGTTGAGGAAGCCAGCCTGCGGGCTCAGCTCGGCGCACGCGTAACCCAGTTGCAGCGTGAGATTTCCGGTTACCGGATCCAGATTGGCGCGCTCAACCAGCAAAGCGCATTGATCGAACCCGAACGCCAGGGCGTGAAGGAACTCTGGGATCGCGGCCTGGTGACGATCAGCCGCAAGAACGAGCTGGAGCGCGCGGCGGTTGACCTCAAGGGCAATGTCGGCGCGCTCTATGCCACCATCGCCCAGACCGAGGCGCGGATCGGCGAAACCCGCCAGCAGATCCTGCTCCTCGGCCAGCAGCGCCGCGCCGATGCCGGGACCGAACTGGCCAGCGTCAATGCCGCGCTCAACGAACAACAAATGCGCAACCTGGCCGCTGCCGACAGCCAGAACCGCAGTGTGGTCAAGGCTGCCTATGCCGGTGTCGTCGAAAAACTGGCCTTCAGTGCGGTTGGCGGCGTGGTCCGTCCGGCCGAACCGATCATGGAAATCGTGCCGATCGACGATACGCTGATCGTCGAAGCGGCTATCTCACCGGCCGACATCGAACAGGTCCAGGTTGGACAGCCAGCCCGAATTCGCTTCAGCACCATCAATTCAACGGCAACCCCGGAAATCGCCGGCAAGGTCTTCTACGTTGCCGCCGATCCGACCGTGCGCGAACGCGATGGCTCCAGCTTCTTTCCGGTTCGCGTGCGGATCGATGCCGAAATGCTGAAGCGCTATCCCGAGCTCAAGCTGCGTACCGGCATGCCGGCCGAGGCCTTCATTGAGACCGGCAGCCGCTCTTTGCTGTCATATTTGACCAAGCCGCTGCGCGACCAGTTCGCGCGGGCCTTCCGGGACAATTAAGGGCTTGATCGTCCGCGGGCCGCTGGGCCATGCCATTAACTGACATGGTCCAAGCCCCTCCCCGCACCCGGATCTTCCTGCGCGACGACGATGTCGGAGCCTGGACACCTGCTTTGGCGCGGTTCGCAGCCTGCTTTCGCGATGCCGGCCTGCCGGTCAGTTATCAGGTCATTCCAGCGCAATTCAGCGACGAAGCGGCCGAACGCCTGCGCGCATTCCACGCCGAGCGGCCTGATCTGTGTGAGTTCGGCCAGCACGGCCTGGCCCATGAAATGACCATTGGCGGCAAGCGTCTGACCTGGGAGTTCGGGCGCGAGCGCGATCTTGCCACCCAGCAGCGCGTGATCGCTGAGGGTAAGGCGATCATGCAAGCGAAGCTCGGGCCAGCCTTCGCGGGCAACCTGTTCACCCCGCCCCGCCACCGGTTCGATAGCAACACGGTCCGGGCGCTCCATGCCGAGGGCTTCTCGGTTCTCTCGGCGGCTGCCTATACCGATCCGCTGCGCCGAGCCGTCTATCGATTGGGGCGCAGCATGCGCATGGGCACGATCGGCAACCGCGGGATCGCTTATCACCCCGAGTTGCGCCCTGAAGCGCCGCTGCGCGAACTATCGATCGCTGTCGCCGTCGATGATGGTGCTCCGGTCCAGCGCGATGTTGCCGATGTGCTGGCTCAGATCGACCGCGCCCGGAAACACACTGCCCTTGTCGGCCTGATGTTCCACCATCAAGCCTGGGACAGACCCGGCGGCACCACCTTTCTGGATGACCTGGCCAAGGGCCTGCAGAGCCTGCCGGATTGCAAATTCGTGCTGCTGTCGAAAGCTGCGCAACCCGCCGCATAGCAGTGGAAAAGCAGTTGCATCGCAGGTGTAATTGCTGACCCGCTAACGTAACTTGTCCCAGCTTGAAACAGATGGGGTCAAGGTCGCGCCCCGCAGCTCGGGATTCGGGAAATGAAGCGTCCGCTTGTAGGCCTGCTTGCCTCTGCTGCTGCCGTGCCTGGGGCATGGCTGATCGCCAGTGCCGATGAACCCAATGCCTTGCCGCACCCGGTGCCGGAGCCGGATAGCGCCAGCCAGCCGCTGGCGGCGGCCAATCCTGCCGAGCGCCTCGCCGCGATCGAGCCCAGTTTCGATCCGCAGCGCGAGATCGAGCTTCCGCGCGCAGCCGAACCTCTGGGCGAGGTGGCACTGCCCGCTTCGCCCGCGATCTACTCCTTGCCTGAGCCAGCCGTCATGGGCCCGGCCGAGCCAGTTGCGCGGGCCGAACCGATTGCCCGGCCCGCAGCACCGCCTGCTGGCCTCACCCCCGAACTGCCCACATTGGCTGACCTGAGTACTCCAGCCCTGCCGCCGTTTGTCGCCGAGCCTGTGGTCCAACCGCTGCCGGTCAAGGCACTGGCCGCTGCCGAGCCAACCGACACGGCACCGGCGGCCGAACCTGCCCCGTTGCGGCCCGTACTGGCCGCAGCAGAGCCGGTCCGCCCACTTGCCCCTGCCTACATCGCGGAACCTGTCGTTCAGCCGTCGCCGCGGCCGATGCTGGCCAAGGCTGAAGTGCCGCCCGCAGCCGCTCCGCCGTTTGTTGCCAAGCCCGTGGTGCAGCCCCTGCCCGCCCCGAAGCTCGCCGATGCCGCGCCGGTGCTGCGCAAGATTGAACAGCCTGTCCCCAAGGCTACCGCCCTGCCCGCGCCAACAGCCGGCCCTGTCAAATTGGCTGCCGTGGCTGAGCCGGGCAAGCCAGCACTAAAGCCGGCGAAGGTGCTCTCGCAACCCGCCACAAAGCCGATCGTACCGCCGAAGCCGCTGGTGGCCAAAGCCGCATCGGCTGCTGCGCCAACGCCGCCCGCCCCGGTACCCGCTGTCCCGCCCGCAGTGACCATGCCCTCGGCCAAGCTCCCGGTCGGCGAGGTCGTCCTTGCCTCCTACGAGCCCCAGCCGGCAACAGCAGCGCCAGCATCCAGCCCAGCAACCGCCCCGGCAATCGGCAAGGCGCGCGGCGCACAGGTTGAAACGACCGCTGCCCGGACTGTGCCGATCGGCGCACCCGAGCACGTTTCCTATCCCGAACCGGCCTTTGGACCGCCGGAGGCTAAGTTCATTCCGGCTGCCTATTCGGCAGTCGAACCGCCCGAACAGCCGGCGACGCTTGGCAGCGCAAGCTCCCTCGCGCAGGCCATCGCCTATAGTTACGAAACCAACCCGCGCTTGCTGGCCGAGCGCGCGTCAGCCCGCGCCGCCGACTTTGGCTATCCGGCTGCGCGCGCCGCATTCGGGCCGCGGCTCGATGCAAGTGCTAGCCTCTCATACACGCGCGACCGCGACGAGGTGCTGCCGGGCAGTTTCCAGCGCCAGCAGGGCTGGAGTGATACGGCCAGCCTGATCCTCAGTCAGCCGCTCCTGACATTCGGCCGCTCGCAAGCCCGGGTCGGTCAGGCAGCCGCGAATATCGACTTTCGCCGGGAATCGCTTCGCCTGGTCCAGAATGAGGTCATGCTCGACGTGATCGCAGCCTATGTCGGCACCCTGCGCGAGGCGGGCGCAGTAACGATTGCGCGCGAGAACGTCGCCTTGCTGCAGCGCCAGCTTGAGGATTCCAACGCCCGCTTTGCCGTTCGCGAAATCACGCTCGCAGATGTCCAGCAGGTCGAAACCCGCCTGGCACTGGGCCGGACCGTCCTGCTCGATGCCCAGGCGCGATTGGGGGAGATACAATCCCGGTTCTATCGCGCGGTCGGGATGCCGCCTGGCGAACTGGCCCCGCCCGAGCCGCTGACCCTGCCGGTCGCCGCCCTGCCGGAGGCCTATGCACTTGCCGACAACGAAAGCCCGCTGGTGCGCGCCGCACAGGCCCGTGAGCGGGTCTCGCGCGCTTTCCTGGCCGCAACCCGCGCCGAATCCGCGCCGCGCGTCGATCTGCGCGGCAGCGCCGACTATGGCTCGGTTTCCGAATATGCGCGCGATCTGCGCGGCACCCGCCTGCGCGGTACGGTGACGCTATCGGTACCGCTGCTCGACAGCGGTGCACGCGCCGCCGAATCCGGCCAAGCCCGCGAGGCCAATTCCGCCGACCTGCAGCTGATCGCCGCCGCCCAGCGCGACAGCCGGACGGCCGTGGCGACGGGATGGAACAACCTCCTCGCCGCCCGGATGTCGATCGACCACTATCGCGTTGCGGTCGAAAGCGCACAGCGCGCCTATGAAAATGCCCAGCGCCAGGAACGCGCCGGAATGCGCACGACGCTCGATGTTCTGGATCTGGCGCGTGACCTGCTCAACGTTCGCAATGCCTACAACGCAGCCCTGGCTGAAGAATATCAGGCCCGGGCCAACTTGCTGGCAACGATGGGCCAGCTTGATCCAGCCAAGATGTCCGGCGGACTCAAGCTCTATGATCCGGCTGATCACTTCCGCAAGGTCAAGGGCAGGGGCGACATTCCGCTACTGACCGGAACCTTGGCCGCGCTGGATGGGGTTACCCTGCCCAACCTCAAGGTCAGTCGCCCGTCACCGGATGCGGCGGCGCTGGTCGGGACGGCAGAAACGGTGACAGGGGAATAGGCGCTCGCCCGCGATTCTAAGCATTGGAAGGCGGCACCTTGCCGCGACCGTTGGCGTAGCCGTGCCACCAATCGCTTACCCTGGTAACAATCGGTCGATAGACCTGCCGCATGTTCCGCGCTCTGGCACTTCCAGGTCGGGCCAAGCTGGCCCAAATCAGCCTGAGTAAGGCTGACAACCACAACAGGACGCCGGCCAGCAATATCGCCGGCCCGCGCCAATGCTTGTGGCAGAAATGCATCTGGGCAACCGTCCGGAACCAGATCCGCGACGGAGACATGAGGTGGCCGCTGCCGACATCATGGACGATGGCAATGTCCGGCGAAGCCCAAGCCTCAAACTCCAATTGGCGCAGCCGCAAGAACAGATCGACCTCTTCCGAATAGAGGAAGAAGCCCTCGTCAAAGCCGCCAAGCGCCTCCCAAACTTTTCGGCTGATCAACATGAAGCCGCCGGGTAGGACCTCCACTGGTGCAGGTGCGCGCGCATCGGGTGCCAGCGAACCGCGCGGATGGGGTTTGGACAGGCCTGCCGCAGCCATGACCATTCGGCGCAAGGACGGAAAAACCATGAAGTTGCCGGCATCCAGCACCCCGTCTGGCGTCTTCGTACGTCCGCCCCAAGCGCCAGCTTCCGGATAGGCCCGACTGAATGCCAGCAGCCGATCAAGCGCATCGTCGCGCACCTCCGTATCGGGATTGAGCAACAGGAAGCACTGCCCGCGCGCAGCCGCAGCAAGGCGGTTGTTGCCGGCACCAAAGCCGATGTTTCCCTCGCTGGGGATGATCCGCACCTGCGGGAATTGCTTCCTGACCAAATCGCCAGTTCCATCGCTGCCGTTATCGATAAGCAGGATCTCGTAGGGCACGGAGGGCGGATGCCGCTGGATCGAGGCTAGGCTCGCCAGAACATGCCGCGCCGAATTGTAGGCGACCATCAGGATGCTGGCCTGGGGGCCTGACCCGACCGGCTCCCCACCAGGAGCTACATCACGTTGCGGACTTTGGGTCACGCAGGCCCCTCGTTGCCCGCCGGCTTGCGGATCAGGATCAGCTCTTCAAATGGATCGAGTGACCAGCCGGTAGCCAGCACGGGTTCCGCTGCGAAGGCACGGAACGGTGTAGTCTCGAACCCGGCCGATGCCAGGGTCTCAGCATAACCCTGAGCCGTGAAAAGACGCACATGATCATCCTGCCCGAACCGCTCGATCCGCTCCTGCGCGGTAAGCGACTGCCCGCCATCGATCGTTGCTTCAAGGCCAAGCGCAATCGGCACCTGCATGATCGCCAGACCGGTTGGGGCCAGGACCCGGGCGATCTCGGACAGGCACTTGGGTAGGTCATAGACATGTTCCAGCACGTGGTTGCACAGGAACAGGTCAACACTTCCCGTCTCGATCGGCAGCGTTTCGAGGTTGGCTGCGGTAACCTTGTCGAGATGGCGGTATCGTTGCGGCGCCAGGTCGTAGGCCTGATAGGTCTTCGGGAACCGTTGGCGCAGGGCGGCCGACAACCCTTTCTCCGGCGCGAAATGCGCAATGCGCTGGTCTGGCCCAACTTGCGCGAAGTGGCGCTCGAGGTAGAACCAGATCAACCGCTCGCGGCTACTGGAATGGCAGATCGGACAGGCGTCAGCCGGTCGACGCAGGCCTCCGACTACCTTGAGCTGCTCAAGCACCGGATAACCATAGCCAGTGTCGATCCGGCGGCGGAAGGCAGACCCGCAAACCTCGCAGCGGTGCGGGCCGAAGTGCACGACTTTGCGGCCACCGGCGATCAGTGGATAAGGGATCAGTTTTCCGATCTGCTTCTTGAGACTCATGTTTCAACCTTGATCGTTTTCGGTTCAATCGGCAGCCAAGGAACCGGCCTGTCCGGAACTGCAAGCAAGAACCAACCCAGCCGCTGGGCATCGAGAAAGCGCCAGAGCCTGAGCCTGACGAGAGTGGCCAGCGCCTGCGCGCGCTCCATGACATTATCGAGCCGAGGCGAAACTAGGATCTGTGCTGCGTGGACTGGAATGGACAACAGTATCGCGAAACTGCGGACAAGCCAGCGCAACCGACCCATCGGGCGTTCGACCGCCAGGGCAAAGCTCTCCAGATGGATGCGGCGCCACTTCCCGACCAGTTGCGACCAGTCAACCCGCGCTGGATGGCTAACCCTGGCTCGTTCCTCGAAAATGATAGAGCAGCCTGCGTCAACCGCTCGGCGGCACCAATCGGTGTCTTCGGACACCCCGTTGCGGAAACCTCCGATCCGCCCAAACAACTCTCGCCGCACAAATAGGTTGGCCGTAACGCTAAACCGTTCCGCTTCGACATAACGCCGGTTATCGAACGCAAAGACCTGCTCGAAGGCTTCCGCCCCGCTGCGGCTGCCCGGGTTTCGGACCGAAACAGAAACTGCACCACCGACCATGTCCGCCCGGTCAAGCGCAGCTGTGCCCGCTTCGAGCCAGCCGTCATCGGGAATGCAATCACTGTCGATGAAGGCCAACAGCGGATGACGGGCCTCGACAACGCCCCGGTTGCGAGCGGGCCCTGCTCCGCGTTCATGCTCGACCACCAACAGTGCCCGCCCGGCAATCGCAGTCTCAACGGCACTAGCGCCACATGGCGAGGCGTTATCGACAACGATGATTTCGAACCGGCCGCGCGGCAGGCTCTGCCGCTCGAGCGCTGCCAGACAAGCATCCAACCCCTGGAGATCGTTGTAGTGCGGCATGATTACGGAAATCTGGTGGGGCTTCGGCATTCTTTGATCCACTGTCCCAGTCCGGACTCGCACGCCTGATGCTTTAACCCAACAGCTTTAAGAAACGCCTTCTAACGCAGGCTTGCAGCGCGGGATACAAGCGCCTCGCCGACAGCAAGTCCAGCCCTTCCCTTGCGCAAGGCATGAAGAAGCATAAAACCTCCCGAACGGACAATGGCAGTTAAACCCGAAAGCTACTAGGACGGTGCAACAGGGAATACGCGGGTAAGTTCCCCGTCCAGTGACAGACAGGAGCGATCGTGTTGAAATCTGCCCTGGGAATGAAAGCTGTGGGCAAGATCGTTGGCCTTGTGCTGCGAAACCGCTCTGCCCTCTCCGCGTTGATCGTCCGAGGGCTAGGCATATGTGCCAGTTTCGCGTTGACCTTCATCATCGCCCGGTGGTTCGGCCCTGAAGCGAGCGGGACATATGCCCTCATCACGCAGACCGCGATCTTCCTTGCGGTGGTCGCGGTCGGCGGTCTGGACCTCGCTATCGTCCGCGAATTCTCGCGCGGCGTGGCTTCGGCCCTGCCTATTGCCCGTTCGTCGATCCTGGGCGTCCTTGGGCAAACACTTGCTTTGGCCGGCTTGATTGGCGGGATCATTTTCGCAATCGAACCGATTGCCGTGCCTCGGCTGCTGGGAGAGCACGTTATCGCCAATGCGGCTGTGATCCTGGCTCTGCTGATCGTGATCCGAGCGGAAATGCGGATCATTGCTGCGATATTGCGATCGCAGGGCCTCTTCAGCACCAGTCAGGCGATCGACCTGTTCCTCCTGCCAGTCCTGACCATCGCCCTGCTGGTAGCCTGGCAGCCCGAACAAATGGGCGTAAATGCGATTCTGGTCGCGACCGTTCTTGCTGGCCTGCTGGTGATTGGTGGCGGGTTCGTCCTCGTGCTGAAACTGGGACGGAGTGGCAGCGAGGCTCTCCGAATCCCCCAGCGCGGGCTGTTCATCAGCGCATTGCCAATGTGGGGCATGGCCATATCCCAGAACATTGCCGACTGGTACAGCCTTGTCACTTTGAGTCATGGGGCCGGCATCGCCGAAGCGGGGATCTATCGGGTTTGCTGGCAAATCGCCGCCATGTTGCCGATGGTTGCGATCAGCCTGCAAGGCACGTTCACCGCACAAATCGCGACAGCCCTCCACAGCCGGGACATGGCTGCGGTGGCGCGACTATCCCGCACTGCAACTAACTTATCCCTGCTGGTGTTTGGCCCCATAGCGGTGCTGATTTTCATCTTTGCAGAGCCAGTGCTGACAGCCTTTGGAGAAGAGTTCACCTCTGGTTACAACACCCTTCGCGTTCTGCTGGCAGGCCAGTTCGTGCTGGCTGGATTCGGGATCGCCGGCCAAACCTTGATCATGGCAGGCCACGCCCGGCTCAATCTGGTGATCAATATCGCAACAACCGCTGTCATCCTCGGCGCCGCCCCCATTGCTGCCAAGGCTTACGGCGGACTGGGGGTTGCGATGCTGCTTGCCGCAGTCAGCGCACTCAAGGCCTCAGTCTACTTCTTTGCACTATTGAAACTTGAAGGCTTCAATGCATTTACGGGCAAGGTCCGCCGCCAGGAGAACTAGTAATGGCTGCAATCCCCCCTCTCCGCGCTGCCGCGCTGACCCTTGCCTTAGGGATCTCTTTTCTGCCGATTTCAGCATCGGACGCTGTTAGCGGCTGCCCGGCCACAAGCACCCTGGCCACCAGCGCGGCGGTCATAGCTGCCGCGAGCTGCGCGCGCGACGGAGCAACGCTGACTCTCGCTTCAGGCAAATCCTTCGAGGCCATTGATCTACGGGTGCTGAGGCCGCGCAACCTGACCATTACCAGCTCCAACCCGCAACAACCCGCAATCTTGCAGGGGTTGACCGTATACGACAGCAGCGGGTTAACCCTGCGCCACCTAGACTTCCGCGGTACGCCGCCCCCCAAGTGGCGTTATGTGGTACACATCAACGGTGGCGCTGGCTTCAAGGCAGAATACCTGCGCTTGGTCGGGGATGCCTCGCCAGCGACCCTGGCGATGGATTCCGCCATGATGGTGCGCGACCTCACGGGTGCGACGATCCGCCGGCTGCAGATTACTGGCCACCGCAACGGCCTGACGGTGCTCAACCTCGAACGCGCCCAGATTGTCGAAAATTCGATCTATCGCATGCAAACTGACGGGATCCGCGGTGGCGGCATCAATGCATCGACGATCGCGCGCAATGTCATCGGTGGGTTTCATCCAGCCGCTGGTGACCATCCTGATGCCATCCAGCTGTGGTCACGCAATCAGACCAAGTCGGCGGTCGATATCACGATTGAAGGCAACGTAGTCGTTCGCGGAGCAGGCGCACCGATCCAGGGAATCTTTATCGAAGACCGGATCAACCTGCCCTACCGCGGGCTGGTCGTGCGGAACAACCTTGTGGTTGGGGGCATGTATAACGGTATCATGTTGTACGGCGTGGATGGCGCCCAAGTGATCGACAATCTGGTCGTTCCACTGGAACCCCAGATGAGCTGGATTAGGGTCCAGGATGGGCGAAATGTTGAGCTACTGCGTAACCAGGCGGGGAATTTTCTGCTGAACGAAGGGCTAAGCTCTACGGCCAATCGCCGGATCGGAGTGAAGCGCGACGCTAGCGCTGAAATCGCCGAATGGCGCAACAAGTTCAAACTGCCGGCAGCTGACTTTCCGATCTAGGCTGTACCTGTGACCGCCCAAGCGCAACCAGTGCAACGGCCAGCCCCAGCAACGTAAAGGCCAGCGGGTGGCTTTCCTGCTGGCTTAGGATCGACTTGATCACGACAAAATTGACCAGCGCGAGCACGGTCGGCAGGATCCAGGCGGCATCGGGGTCCTGCTCGGATTCGGGAATGGCTTTGGTCCCGTGCCAGATCGCGATCACAAAGGCCCCGTAGTAGGCAATAAAACCGAGCACCCCCATCTCAAGCGCGATCGAGAGATAATAGGTATCGATAGTCAGTACCCCATCCGGGTTGGTGAAGCCGAGCGTCTCGGCAGCACGACCGATGCCATGTCCCCAAGGTTGCTTGAGAATCAGATCCATGCCCTGCGAAAACTGCTGCTCGCGGGCTTCTGTGCTCGCCTGATAGGCACCACTACCCCAAACGGCATTGCGCAGCCGTCCAACGAAGAAGGATGCGATGAACAGGACAATCGTCATCACCGGGTAGCTCATCACGAAGACTGGCGCGAAAATGCTGCTGGAGTTGCTTCGCCAGCGCCGCACACCCAGATAAAAACCATAGCCAAGCACGGCGATGATCAAACCGACCACGCCAAGCCGGGCATCGGTCTTCACGATAACGAACAGGACCAGCACAAGTGTTGCGGCAGCAGCCACCTGCTCAAGGCGATTTCGTCCCCGGAACAGGAAGTGCATCAGGAACGGGGCAGTCAGGGCCAGAAACTCGGCCAGACCCAAGGGGGTTGTAAACTTGCCCTGCAGGCGCTGCTCCCCCAGGGCCGCGCGCTGCTTGCCGCTTAGGATCGCGGCAATCGTCTCATCCTCAATCTTCAGGAAAGAAGGGATATGACCAGCCCAGGGTACGTGCCCCATCCGCAGTTCCAACATCGCAATCATGCAGGTCATCAGCGTCGCGACCCACAGCAGCTGGGCCAGTGCCAATGCCCCGCCCCGCTTGCGGCCGATCTGCGCACCGATCAGGAACATCGCTGCCCAAGCATATAAGCCAACCAGCAACTTATTGACAGATAGTGCAAATTTATCGGTAAATGCCAGACTGATCAGTGTCAGCACAAAGAACGCGGCAAGGAACTTCCACACTCCGGGTACGGTATTGAGCGTGTCCGCCAGCTGCTTGCGGTAAGCTGGCGATTGCGACAGGGAAATCGCGTAGACCAGACAGAGCGGGACCGCGATGAGGCGCAAGGCAGTGATCCACGGCAACCCCGGGAGCGCGAGCGCCAGGTAGTCCGGCCACACGGCTAGCGCCGACATCAAGGCAAACAGCAAACCTAACACGGTCCGCTCATGGGCAACGCCGTTATCCGGGAGCAAGACCAGAACCAGCAGCGCGACCAGCGCGACGGGCATCAGCATCTCGACCAGGAAATAGGTCGTCGTCACACTGAACAAGAAACCGTAAGTCGCCCCCAAGATCGCAAGGATCAAGGCCGTCAGAATGCGGTGTCGCCCCCAGAAGCCATGCCGGAAATAGGGCGCCAACGTATCGTGCGCGAGGCGCTTGCGTCGCAACGGCCAACCCGGGATGGCCAGAACCGAGGACATGCCGCGCCATTGCATGGTAGCAGACTAACGCGGCCTGCTGAAAACCTCTAGCGGCAATTCAGCAGGCCAACGTGTTCAGAGCACAAAATCGCCCCCGGACAGGCGCGAAACGCCGTGCACCCAGATATTGAAATCGGCCACGCCATCGCCATTGACGTCCCCAGCGACCAACACGCCGTCGCCATAGGCCTTGACCTGCAATTCGCCCGCCTTGCGGCTGAAATTCTTGGTGCCAATCAGCCGGAAAGCCTGATCGCCAGCGGCAGCTGCGTTGGCGTCGATGCCAGACAGGTCAAGCTTGTCGACCCCGCGCACGAAATCCATCACTTCGTCGGCACCGACCTGGCGAACAATGTCGCTGCCAAAGGCAAAGTAATCGATGCCGGCGCCGCCCCAGGCCTTGTCGATCCCCGCGCCGCCGTTCAGGTAGTCATCGCCTTCGCCGCCATCGAGGATGTCGTTGCCGGCCCCGCCGTTCAGCGTGTCATTGCCAGCCAATCCGTACAACTGGTCGATGCCATCGGAACCAAATAGCTGGTTGCTGGCAGCGTTGCCCTTGCCTGTGAGCCCGCCAGTCTTGAGCGCCAGATGCTCGACATGGTCCGGCAGGACATAGTCGATCCAGCTGTTTACCCAGTCGACGCCGCCATTCGCGTCTTCACGAACAGCATCGCCAAGACCCTTCACATCGTAGGAATCATTGCCCAGGCCGCCGAGCATCTTGGCCCCGAAAGCATTGCCGACGATCTTGTCATTGCCGCCATTCCCATGAATTTCGACCTTCATGGTCGCGTCGGCAACCAGGGTATCATCGCCATCCGTACCGTTGATGATCGGGTCGGTCGGCGCGGGGGGCGTAGTCGCGGGAGGCGTCGTCGCTCCGCCGTCAGCCGGAACGGCCAGACCGCTGACCGCCATCGTGCTTTGCCAGTTGTCCAGGTTTCCGGCCAGCGCATGGGTCTGCGACCAGGCCAGCAGCGCGGCCAGCCCGCCGTCGGTCACGACCGGGGCAGTGGTGTTGTCAACCAACTCGTTGAACTGCGTCAGATACTTGAAGGCGATGTTGCCCGAAATTACCAGATTATCCGTGGTGTTCTGGGTGCGGATCCAGGAGTCCTGATCCGGGAAGGCCAGAACCTGGTTGCCGCTGACCTGACCGGAAACAACCCCGTCAAGCGAAAGCGCGTTGTATTCGGCGCCAACGATCAGGTTGTCCTTAATCGTGACATTGGAGAAAGGCATGTTCATCAGTTCGTCACGGAAGAAAATTCCGTGGACGTAATAGCTGCCTTCACCCCGGACATAGACGTTGCCGACAATCGTGATGTCGCTCGTCGGGGCCGTGGTGTTGGTCGTCCAGAACTGGATTGCGTCGGCGTGTTCTTCAGGCCGCGGGTAGAAGTTGGTGAAATAGTTGTAGCCGAAGTAGACCTGCGAGTTGCCACCACCGCGGATGCCATCGACGCGGATGTCATGGAACAGCGAATTGGTGATGGTGACACCCGTGTTGTTCAGCAGGTTCACGCCGAATACCAGGTTTGTGAACTCGCTGTCATGGACTGTTACGTTCGTGCTGCTGCGAATCATCAACCCCGAAGTGGACTGAATCGGATTGAGACCTGGACCATCGAACAGGGTGTTGGTGATCTTGATGTTCGACGAACTGGCGACCTGGAAGTGATACCAGGTCAGCGAGTTGTCGGGCACTGTCATGCGCACGTTTGAAACTGTCAGGTTGCTTGAGCCGCTGATCAGGAAGTCCGAGAAAACCGCCGGTTTGTTGGGATCGGCGGAGGTAATCGTCACATTGCCGGACGGCATCACGCCGCGGATCGCTACGCCGGAATACTGACCAGGGGCAACCCGGATCTCGTCGCCAGCCTGTGCTCGCGTTACCGCCGCAAGCAGGTCTGCCGTCGTCGAGACGTTAAAAATTGCCATCGTGAAGGACCCCTGTTTAATCGTGTTGAACAGAGAATCGCGCAGGCTGGTTACCCTCACCCTTATTGGTACGGTTAACAAATCTAAATCGGCTGGCTTCCCGGATTGCCCTTGATTTAGCCCAGGATTCGTCTGGCCGGATTTGCGGCATGCTTACCAAATCTTGGCGAATCAGGTGCTAAGGGCAAAGCAGTGGCTATCCAATCAGGTGCCCGTCGCGCCAGTGTAGTAACAGCGCACCATTCAGTATAGGCTGCGCAACGCGCAACCGAACGGCAGGGAACGTAAATGGAATCGATCTTCGACTGGATTACCGTTCTGGTCTTCTGCGGGCTGGCAGTGCTTTATCTCCAGCGTTCAGCCGCGCCGGAACCGCAGGACAAGATCTGGCATTATCTCCCGCCGGCCCTGGGCTGCATGGCGGTGAACTATATCGGCGATGAGGGCTATCCGATTCCGGCCGTGGCCTTGTTGGTGGCGGTGCTCGCCTATATCTATTACGTGCTCAAGCCCCTCTCCCGCTCCGAATAACTTCGCGTGGCACCATTCTCTCCCTGTATCGGAACACCATGAGCTGGATCAGAAAGCTTTTCGGCCTCAGCCACAAGACTGACGATTACGAGTCAGATGAAGGGCAAGGCACCCTGGTTGTGTCGGCACCCGCCGTTGCGGGGGCAAAGGCCGGCAATCTGCCGCGATTTTCCGGGCTCGCCAATGAAATCGAGGCGGATCGCAGCCTTTCGCGCGAGCTGTCGGCCGGGCACCGCCTGAGCCGGGCCTATCCCGTCTCGCAGCCAGTTTCAGACCTGCGGCAATTCGCCGGCCGGCGTGAGCTGCTGAGCAGCGTCATCCGCTCGATCGAAGAGCGCCGGATGCACGTGGTGCTTTATGGCGATCGCGGCATCGGCAAGACTTCGCTGCTGCACATCATTGCGCTGCTGGCCAAGGATGCGCGCTATCTGGTTCGCTATTCCTCGTGCAGCGCCACCAGCGATCTCGACAGCACCTTCCGCGCCATCGCCGAAGATATTCCGCTACTCTACCATGAAAAGGGCGACCCGACCTCCGCCCAGGTCGAATCCGGCAAGACCCTGGCTGATCTGTTCGATGCGAGCACCCTGACTCCCGCCACGCTCAGTGAAGTGCTCGATGGGGTTTCTGGGACGCGTCTGCTGATCATCCTGGACGAGTTCGACCGTACAGAGAAACCCGAATTCCGTCGCGAAGTGGCCGAGTTGATCAAGAACCTGTCCGACCGCAGTTCCAAGGTCCAGATCCTGATCGGCGGCGTGGCTGAAAACCTGAGCGAACTGGTGCGCCAGATTCCATCGATCCGCCGCAACCTGCTCGGGATTCCCGTCGGCCGGATGAGCGATGCCGAACTGACCGAGATCCTGGCAAACGGTCAGGCAATCAGCGGCCTGCCGATCGACAAGATCGCACAGGATCGGCTGATCGGCTCGGCCAACGGATCACCCTATCTGGCCAACCTGATCGCCCATCAGTCGAGCAGCCGGGCGCTTGAGCGCGGCGGCAAGTCCGTGACTGCGGCCGATCTCAAGGATGGTCTGGCGATTATGGCCCGCGAGCAGATGCTGCGCCTGCCCGAAGCGGCCCAGATCCAGGTCGAAAAGCTGCTGGCAGAAGTACCACACGACAAACTTCGCGTGGCGGTGGGCCATGCACTGGAGCATTTCGGTCAGGTGTCTTTGAAGCAGTTCCCGGCGTTGAAGCCCATGGCTGACGGTAAACCGTCTGCCGAAGGGTCCCTCGGCTTCGAGGACGACGGTGTTCCGCTGACAATCTGGCTGCGCCTAGCCGAACTGGAAAACTGAGGCAACCCGGTCAGCCAGGCTTCCGGCAGGTTGTCCAGTCCGGCACGCGATTAAACCTTACCGCCACGAGCACAAAGGGCCGGGTCAATGACCCGGCCCTCCGAAGCGGTTTGTCTGATCGTCAGATCAGGCGTAGCTGACCTTGACCGTCTGGCGACGGCGGCGCAGCTGCCAGCCCATCAGGCCGATACCGGCGATCATGAGCATCCAGGTGCCCGGCTCGGGAACAGCAGTGGTCATGTACAGAGTGGCATTCGAGAAGCCACCCAGCGTGGTCGTGATCTTATCGGTCGGCGACAGGTTGTTCCAAAGGAAGAATGCCGTGCCGCTCCCCTGGAAATCACCCGCACCGCCCTTGTGGATTCCAATGATCGTCTTCCCCGACAGCAGAGTCTTGAAATCGATCACCTGCGCGCCACCCAGCGAGGGAATGTACTCAAGCGAGGTGAAAGTGGTGATCGTGGGATCAAGCAGCTGGAGAGCTTCAAGCACTTCGTTGTAAACGCCAGCGCTTTGGCCATTCAGGTTGCCCGACCACCAGCCGGTGCACTTGTCGGCAGTCGGCGAGACCTGCGAGTTAGTGCACGCGAAACCGTTATTTACCGGGGTAAGATAGACCGCAGCCTGAGCCGGCGAAGCAGCCGCAAAGGTCGCGGCGGCGGCGAGTGCAAGAGTAAAAGTCCGCTTCATGTTCATTCTCCAGTACTTCCCGCCCCGCATCGCCCATGCCCCCAACCGGGAAAGCGCGACCTTTTAAGCTAAAGGCCGATTCGGAGTTAAAGCCTGTTTAACCCTCGCTTCGCTCGCTGACAATCGGAAACTCTGGGTGGTTTCCCGGGTGTCCCATATCGGAGCAGCGTTGCCCAACTAACTTACCAGGGCTAACTTTTCGCGGCTAGCAAGACCCGGCGTCCGGCAGGTCCCAGCGCGCCCGTCATTGCCTGCATGAACCTCTCAACCTGGCTAAACACCGGTACGTCCCGATTGGTGCGTATCGCCGAAGCCCGCACCAGCGCGCCATCGGGAACCAGGCCCTCAACCGCGTTGGCAAAGCGCATTTCACGCTGTTCGGCTTCATTGCGCGGGAAGCGCCGACCCATGCGAGTCCAGTAAATCAGGTCTTCGACACGGTCACCCATCGTCGCAGTCAAGGCAACAGCCGGGACCTTCGCCCCGGCAAGCGCCAGCATCATGGGACGCGGCGGACCAACGGTAAAGCCGATGGCTGGATAGCAGACCTCTGGCCGATGCAGTTGCAGGGCGTCGCTCTGTTTGAACCCATAAGCGATGCTCAGCATGATCGGCACGGTCAGTTCGTCAGTCCGGTAATAGATCCGCGCCAACTGATCGCCGTAAAGCCGTGATGCCAAACTGCCTTCGGTGCGCGGCACCACAATGTCACCCTGGGGGCCCTGCGCCCAGGGTCCGAGCCGCTCTGGCACGAGCTGGGTCAGCTTGCCGCCTTCGGGCATCAGCACTTCTGGCGTGCGCGGCCGTAGCCATTCCGCCAGGCCCAGCGCGCCTACACAGGCCAGTCCCGCCAGCAGATCACGCCGATCCAGCGTCATGCCCGCCTCCGGAGCAGCCAGCGGCTAAGGATCTGGTCAAAGCCCATGATCAGCAGCAGACCAAGGATGAACATGACCATGCCGGTGGTGGAATGCATGAAACCCTGGGCCGCCGCATCGCCAAAATAATAGGTAATCGCGATCAGGCCGAAGACGCGAATGATATTGGCGATGATCGCGACCGGGATCACCGCCAGCAGCAGGATGCCAGCGTGCCGCAGCGAAGCACGGTGAGCCAGGAAGATGTAAAGCAGGCTTATCGCGGTAAGCCCGAACAGCGAGTTGAGGCCGGCGCAGGCATCCTCGACCAGCAGCTGATACTGGGCGACAAAAAGTACCACCCCATCACGCGCAATCGGGAAGCCAAGCCCGGCTGCAATCCCTTCGGACGCCCAGCTAACCAGCACCTGAAGCGGCGCGGTAAGCTGGGTCATCAGCCAGCCAGGCGGCGGCAAGCAGAGCATCAGATAAAACAGCGCAAAGGCATGGCGCTTCAGCACCTGCAAGCCGGCCAGCCGGATCACTACCGCGACAAAGGCAAGGTATAGCCCGAGCCCTTCGATGCTGATAAAATCATAAGACCGTCCAAAGGCATAAACGATCAGGCCGACCACCAGCACCGGCAAAGCTGCCCGCCAATGCGCCGGCGCGCCGGGCGGCGGCAAGCGCAGTCCATCATGATGCAGCAGCCACAATCCGGTCGCGAGGACAATTGGCCCATGCGCCCCTGTGTCGGTAGACCAGGCACTGCTAGCCAGGGTGGCAATCGTGGGTACGGCTAGAACCAACAGTCCCAGCAGCAACGGCCACCAATAGGGAAGCCTTACCCCCGGCTTGGCCAGGACCTCAGAAGTCATTCAGATAGGTACCGATTGCTTCGGCCCCGTCGGCAGCCAGCTCATCCAGCAGGACCCTGACATCCTTCACGAAAGTCCGGTCGCGGCGGGTCACAACCAGGGCATAATGCGTGACCGCAGCGATGCGCCGTGCGTCAGCCGAGAGGCTTGAAGGCGGAGTATCGATAATAGTCAGGTCGAAATCGCGCAGACATTGCGCGACGAGATTGCGGAATACCGATGAACCGAGTCGATCGGCCGCACCAATCCCTGCATGACCGGCATAGAGTACCGACAGCGATGGCTGCACCCGCTTGATCGCGCCGGCCAGTGGCAGGGTGTCATCGGCCATGCATTCGCCTAGTCCGGCGCCGTATTCATCCTGCGAGATGAATTGATGCACGCTCGGCTCACGCAAGTTGCCGTCAATCAACAGCGTGTTAACGCCTGCCTGCGCCATGACATATGCAAGATTTGCCGCCACGAAGGTGCATCCCGCCTCTGCCCCCGGCGAACAGACTGCCAAGGCGCGCCGGCGGCGGCTGACGTGCTGCGAGAGCAGGTTGGAGCGGAGCGCGCGGAAGCTTTCCGCCTGAATCGAACCGGGCCGAGTTGCCGTAACGAGCTGCTCGGTCAGGACGAACGAATTCTGCGGCAGCGTAGTGTCCGCCGCAGCTTTATCACGCAGAGCGCCCGGCGCGAGGTTGTAGTCGGCATCAGCCATGGCTCAGCGCCTCGCTCGGTGCTTTCCTGCGCAGCAGGCTTAGGGGGTTAAAGCCATTACGGTTCGTCGGCACCGCCATTTCACCCAGCACCGGCAAGTCGCCGAACCGCAGATCAGCGGCACATCGGACGCGACGCGCCAGCAGTTCCGCAATCAGGGCCGCAAGAATGCCGAGCAGAAGGCCGAGTCCGAGCGAGCCGAAGATGATCAACGGCCAGTTCGGGAACGATGGTTTTTCCGGCGCGGTCGCGCTTCCCAGCAGTGACAGACCGCTCTCGATCGACTGCGCCTGCTGGTCAAGCTCAGCGCTGCGAGCGCTAGCCTTCTCATACTGGTCGCGCAGCACGGCGACGTCGATCGCCAGTCGCCGTGCTTCGTCGGCCTTGCCGCGCTGCGCGAGAACCTTTTGCAGCTGGGCGCTGTACTGCGCACCGATCGACGGCCCGGTCGGCCCAGTCGAAATGACCGAAGGCGGAGCTGCGTTAGCTAGCGCAGCGCGCTGCCGCTTAAGGTCCTGCAGCTGTGGATTGTTCGGGCCAAGTGTCCGCTCGGCAGTCGCGATGGCAGCATCGAGTTGGGCGATCTGGGCCGCATTCGGGTTGCTGGCCCCAACCGCGATCGCCGGCCCGGTTTGCTGAGGCGAGGTCTGCGCCAGTGCCGTAAGCCGCCGGACCTCCTGATCCACATCCTGGTCGTCGAGAACGATACCATTCTCTCGCTCAAACGCGCTCTTACGCTGTTCGGCGGCTGCAAGTTGCTCTTTCAGCTTGGCCGACTGGTTCTTGAACCACTCGGAATCCGCGCCAGCGTCTTCGCGGCGAAGGGCAATCGCTTGCTCGACATAGGCCCGGCGCAGCGCCTCGGCCACAGCTGCAGCACCCTGAGGCGACGGTGCGGTGTAAGAAATGTCGAGGATGTTGCTACCCTCGATCAGTTCCGCTTCGGTGTTGTCGATCACGATCTGCGCCATCCAGCGACGGAAATCGCGCACGTCATCGCTGCGGCGATTGGCATATTGTTCGGCCAGATCGGGCGAACTGGCCCATTGCAGCATATCTACTACGTTACCGGCGATGCGGTAATCGCGGATCAACTCGGTCTGGGTGCGGATGTAGGCCCGCGCGAACT
Organism: Sphingomonadaceae bacterium; assembly: GCA_965284665.1. GTDB lineage: Bacteria > Pseudomonadota > Alphaproteobacteria > Sphingomonadales > Sphingomonadaceae > Novosphingobium. Next base: position 2,101,496 of record OZ260108.1, read on the forward strand.
GGGAGGCGATGATTTCCCCGGTTACCGGATCAGGCTTGACCAGATTGAGCATGACGCGGGCATGTGCCGTGTAGCGGGCCGGCAGCACCATGCCGGCCACTGTCGCGGCAAATAGGCTCGCAAACGTAGCGATCAGGATCAGCCCTCGCCTAGCCCAAAGTAACCGGAAGATCTGTTCGAAATTCATGGGTTAAGGTCCAGTCCGGTCAGAAAAAGCGCTCGCCCACCACGACGGTATCACCGCCCTGCAGGACAGTATCGAGTGTTACACGCACTTGCTTACCATTCCGGAAAACTGACAGACGATTTGATGAACCACGTTCAGTCAGGCCGCCGCCACGGGCCAGCGCCATCCGTAGAGTCATGGCGCGTTCCACCCGATAAGCACCGGGGGCATTGACCTGACCATAGATGTAGAAATTGGGTGCAGCGCCAATGAACAGCTTGTCACCGGGCTGGACCAGCGGATCGTCGGCCGGGCCACCGCGCGATAGCATTTCGATCGGCAGGACGATTTCCTCGCCTGTCGCGCGGCGCAACACCAACTCATCGCTGGCAGACGGACGCGGGCCACCAGCACGGGCCAGAATTTCCGACACGCGATAGGACCGGTCGACCGGTACGAGCCCCGGATTGGCAAATTCGCCCAGCACAGTGACATAACGGCTGGCGAAGCTGACCACAGTCACGCTTACCACCGGATCAACATAATAGCCGCCATCGCGCAGCAGCTTGGCCACGCGTTCGCGTAGCTGGATCACGGTCAGGTTGGATGCCATGACCGAATGAAGATAAGGCAACTGGACCGTCCCATCGACCTGGACCTGGACCCGCGGCTTAAATTCCTCGCGCCCGAGCACTGCGATTTCAACCACGTCGCCAACACCGACCACATAGCCTTCGTTAAGCGTCACGGTCGGCGCCGGCGCGGCCGCCTGGGCCGGCGCTGGCGCCTGGGTCTGTGCCGAAGCCGGTGCTGCCAGCAGTGAAAGCGCAGCTAACAGGGCAGCGAAAAGGGCAAGCAGGCCTCGAAGCGGCCGCAGGTACACAAAGACGGAATTCATCTGGTTCATCATCCTGGAGCTAGAGCTTCAACCGGCCGCGCAGGCCGACATACCCACCGCTGTAATCGTAGACTGCCCCCGTCGCATCCCGCTTCTCGTGACCACCCTCGAGAGTCAGCTCGAGCCGGCGGCTGGTACGCATGGTCATCCCGGCAAAGATCCGGCGGAACTTGTCTTCATCCAGCAGCGGCCCGAAATTGGCCTGAGCGCCTTGGTAGTCGCGCTTGCTGAAATTGACCCCGCCCGATGCAGTCAATCGTTCTGTCAGCGCGAGGCTGGCGCGCACCTCGTTGAACGATTGCTTCATGTATAGCGCTTCGCTGCCCAGCGAGGGCTTGAGCGACCGTTCCGTCAAAGCGCGAATCCGCAGTCGATTGCCAGGCTTGATCGTCGCACCCAGGCGCCAGGTCGTACCCTTGAAATCGGGCGCCGCGGCATTGTTAGGCTTGAGCCAGTTGTAGGAAAGCATCGCCTCCGCATTGAGCAAAGTGCCGATATCGCGCGAAAGCTGCAGTCGCAGCTCGTCAACCCGATAGCCGGTTGCCAAGGCCAGCGGTGTCGCTGTGCGGTTATCAAAATCGATCGTCTCGCGCTCATAGGTCAGCTTGGCTTTGCCCACGACCGGGTGATCGTAGGCCAAACCGCCGAACACGCGGTTGCCCTTGTAGTCGGAAATGTCGCGCAGCGGATTGGAGTTGTCACCGCGCGAGTGTTCATAACCGAGCGACGGACGCAGACCATAGACATAGCCGCAGCGCCCTTCGACCCGGTAGACCTGCACAGTCTCGGTATTGCGGACGCTATCTTCCCCCGGCAGGTTGACGAGAGCAATGGTGTCAAGATCGCTTTGCCGACGATCAAGCTGGGCCGTTACCTGCGTGAGGCACGGTCCGACATTGACGCCGACGTCCCCGCGCAGTCCGATCCGTTCACGGTTCAGTCGCTCGTTCCGGCGGTAGAAATCGTATCCGACATTGCCCGACAAAGTCAGCGTGTTGCGACCAAGCGTGCGACTGACCGTGACATCGACGCCAACAGTCAGCCGCTGGTCATCCAGCACAAGTCCGCGCGCGGCGGCAGTGGGGGCACTGGTTCGGGCAGCATTGCCGAGGTGGCGCAAGTCAAAATTGAGCCCAACCTCCTCAAAGTTCCCCTTTGGAGCTTCCTGCGCGCGCAGGCCCGCTGGCGAAAGCAGGCAGACAGCCAAGAGCCCGGCTCGAAACTGCCAGTCCCGGCGACGATAATAATTGGCCACACCCATAACTGTAGCAACTACAGCATTTCCGGGATGAACCCAAGCTTTCTTGCCTGATCGATCGTTCCACATCTTACCGTCGCCCCACAATGATACGGCGTAAGCTGCCAAGGTAATTACGTATGGTTTCCGCAACCTTCGCCCGTCGCGCCGCCAACCCGACTGCCAGCCCCGCCATGTCCGGAACCGGCTGCAACAGCGTCCTTGCCGCCGCGATCCGCGCGGCAACCAGCCGTTTCCGTCGCGCCTGGGCCGGCTGCATCAGATCGATTTCGGCCTGCGGCAAGTCTGTCAAAGCGATCGCACCAGCATCAACTGCAAGCGCCAGCAATTCCTGACCTGCCGAGGTTCGAGTGATAACCAGACTGCGGCCATCCTGTTCCTCGAAGGTCGGATAACCGCTCTCACCGCCATACCATGCATCGGCGGCTGCAAGATCGGCGGCACCGCCAACGGCATCGGGGCAGATCTTGCAGCGGTACTGGACTTGCGGGCTAAGATGACGACCCCAACTGTCGGCATAGCGCATGGTCTCAACCTGCCCGTCGTCAGTCCGGGCCTCGGTCAGTCCGGGCCAGCCGTTGCCGCGATAGCGGAAACTGGCCAGCTTTCGCCCGGCGAGGCCCATCGCAGTCAGGATCCGTCCGGTCCCGGCAAAACTCGGAATGCCGCCGCAAAAGAACGACAGGCGATAGGGAAAGGTCTGCGCCACACGGTCATCCCGCTCGGCCAGGGCGCTCAGCGCCGAGACATCACACGGCTTGCCAATGAACAGGTAACGTTCCCCGCTGCCAAGCAGTTCCCCAAGCCGGTCAAGCGGGCTCGACGGCGCATAGCGCGATCCGGCCGCTGCCAACACGCTCGCCCGATCGCGCGAGATCACGGTGACATTGCGCGTTGGCCTGTCAGGGTCAGCGGCCACATGAACGATGCCATCAACCAGCCCAGTTTCGAGCGCGGTCACGGCCAGCGCTGTCAAAACACCGCCGGAAGAGCCACGGAAACGGACTTCGGGATCGTTCGCGTGCCCTGTCTGACAACTGGCGATGGGCCCCCACGACACATCCGCACCTTCCGGCCAGGCAGGCAGCCGGCTCCCTGGGCAAGCCGCCGCAACCAGGGACTCGGTCTCGGCCGACAGACAGGCATTTACCGGCGGACGCAGAAATCCGGGCGCCTGCTCCTCAAGCACAAAAGCACCGTCAGACAATCCGGCACAGAGCCCGCAGCCGCTGCAGAGCTCGCCCTGACTGACGCGCCGGAGAGTCGGAGACTGGATCACCGGCTAGCTCTCACCGCAATCAGCATGCGGCGCAACGCCGCGCGATATATCGCGGTGCGTTCGGCAGCCACGGCGCGCGCTGCGTCAACTTTGGCCTGCAGCAGGGGGCGCTGGTCAATCAAGCCGCTAATAGCCGCAACCACCCCTGCTGTATCGAGCCCGCGGACTGGAACCTCCACGTCATAGCCGATCCCCCCAAACAGGCCGGCAAACTTGCGGCTGTAGGCAACCGGTGCGACCGGCACCCCGCTGGATAGCGCCGCAACGCAGGCATGCATCCGCGCTGCGACAACAAAATCAAGGCTGCTGACGAAGGATTTCGCAGCGATAGCATCGGCGAAATCGGGAACGCGCTGGGCAGCGGAGGTGGCGCTTAGGATCGCATCGGCGGCCCAGCCATCGTCATCAGATGAAGCGGCATTTCCTGCGACATGGGTGAACACGTAGACATCATTACCCGGATCCGCCGCCAACTGCGCAACCAGCTGCTGCATCGCGGTGAAATAGTCATAGCTCAGACCGAACCGATTTGTGCCGCGTTGCGCCTGATCGGCCAACAGGCCAGAGACGTTGATACCGATGCGGACGCGCGGACCATTGCGCTCGGCCGAGCGGTTGGCAAAGGGCAGTTCGAAGGCGACATCGACCCCCTGCACCACCCGCGCCGCCGGGGCGATGGCCTGGATCAGCTCAAGGCTTGGGCGATCGCGCGTGACCACTTGATCGGCCCGCGCTAGCACCGCTGCCGCCAGTTGCCGGGCCACGCCATTGGCGAACGGCCCGACCGTCTGCGGCGCCAGCAGCAGCGGGGTGCCGCGGGCAATCAGAATGGCCTTGGTCAGCCACATGAAAGCAAAGCGCTTGAAGCCGTAGATGTCGGCAAAGCTGTCCCCAGCACCAATATCGACCACGCAGTCAAGTTCACCGGCCAGCCGCCAATAGGCGCCTGATGTGAGCAGCGTTTTGCGCCGAACGGGAAAGAACGCGATGTCGGTGCGCCGCGGAGCGCAGCGCTCGCTATCGTCCATCCCGATCACGACCAGTTCGACCGCAAGACCGATGGCTGCGGCTTCTTCGTTCAGAATTGCAATGCTGGCGGCGGTAAGCGCATCGACTCCCAGGTTGCCTGAGGCAAGCGAATGCCACAGCAACCCGACACGCAGCGGGCTTGATGGCACGTTATTTGACTGCAGCCGGTGTCGCCTGCTTGGTGGCGTCAATTGGTGCCACGGGTGCAACTTTGCCTGCGAACTGCGGGTTCACCTGCACCTTCCGGCGGCCATCATTGATGATCTTGCCTAGAGCATTGTTGACCATTTCAACACTGCGCTGGCGCATCAGAATAGTTCGGGCTGCGACGCGCGACTGATCACCGGTAATTGGTTCCGAGCGGCTCGACACGATTCGACCGATCTCCGCAGCCTGGCCAGCAGGCATCACGAAGATATCGTTGCCTTCGGTCGTCACCAGCTGCCGCGCAACGCCAGGATCCAGCGAAACAGTATCGACGTTTGTCACCGTGCGGCGGAACACCACCTTGTTGGCGTTCAGGATTGCCTCGGCGGCCTCCATGGTCTTCACCTTGGCAATCTCCTCCAGCACCTTGGGAGGCATATTGGGCACAAAGAACTGGTCGACCGCCAGCAAGCGGCGATCGGTTACGCTAGCCGGGAAGCTGCGCAGGAATTCGTCGATCTCATCTTCAGAGACCTTGGGGACCCCCTCGGTAACCTTGCGCGCCAGCAGCTGTGCCAGGGCAGTTTCTTCCGCCTGCGTCTTCATGATCGCCGCCAGCGGGGTGGAATCAAGTTCCTGCTTACGGGCTTCGGCGGCCAGCAGCTTGCGCGCAATGATGCGCTCCAGCGCCTGGGCCTGTGATGCAGCATCATTGCCGGTTTCAGTACCCATCTCAGCCTTGAGATCAGCCATCGTAATCTCTTGGCCATCAACAGTGGCAACAACCTGCCCGGACGGTACATCGCCCTTGCCGCCGCAGGCGGCAACCATCAGAGCCAGGGCTACGGCAATGGAACTGGTATATTTCATGTCGGGTTTCCTTCTGGCCCGTTGCAGCAAGCATCTGTTGCCGCAGAGGGAATAGAGAATTGGTAAATGCGATTGCACACAGCGCGATTTGCCATCACAATTTTTGAATTGGCAACTGTATTCGCAAGCCCAAAGCGACACAGTGCTTGCGAGGACAAAGCTTGGCCCGGCCCGATCGTATGAATTCTGCCCCGTTGGTTTGCTTGTCTGCTTCTGGCGGCGGGCATTTCCGGCAATTGCTTGATCTCGAACCACTTTGGTCGCGTTACCCCCATTTCCTGGTAACCGAAGACACGGTCCTGGGGCGTTCCCTGGCGCGGCGGGAAGACGTTGAATTCGTACCGCATTTTGCCTTGGGACAAAGCCGGATGGGCAAAGGCTGGGCAATGCTTTCGGCCGCGGCGCGCAGTGCCTGGCGCTCGCTCAAGATCGTGCTGCGGCGCCGACCCGATGTGATCATTACCACCGGTGCCGGCTCGCAGGTATTCCTGATTCTCTGGGCCCGCCTGACCGGAGCCAAGGTGATTCTGGTCGACAGCTTTGCCCGCTTCCACGCGCCCAGCAAATTTGCCCGGATCGCCGGCCCATTGGCGCATGTTCGCATCACCCAGTCGCAGGTTTCCGCTGAAAACTGGCCCGGAAGCAAGGCTTTTGACCCGCTGCGGACCGAACCGGCTGCGGCCGAAGGCAAGGAGCGGCTGCTGTTTGCGACCGTGGGCGCGATTTTGCCGCTCCACCGGTTGGAACGCGCGGTGGTTGAGCTCAAGTCGGCGGGCCGCATTCCCGAAGAGGTCATCCTGCAAGTCGGCAACAGCGACCTGCCCCGCCCCGCAGTTCCGGGCCTGACCATTATCGAGAGCCTGCCGTTCGACGAATTGCAGGAAGTGCTCAAGCGGGCGGATCTCGTCGTCTGCCATGCCGGTACCGGATCGATCATCACCGCGCTCGCCCAATGCTGCGGTGTCGTCGCTATCCCGCGCCTGGTTTCGGCAGGCGATTCCTACGACGACCACCAGAGCGAGATCGCCGAAGTCTTTGCAAGCCGCGGACTGATTGAAGTCGCTGATGACGCGGAAACCCTGGCGGCTGCGCTCGATCGCGCCAGACAGGCACCGCGCCACCGCGCGGCCATGGACCATTCCGCCCTCATGGCACATCTCGAGCATCAGATTGCCGCCTGGTATCCCGACAAGGCACGGCCGCTTGTTGCGCGAACCGAAACCGAGCGCATTGCCTAAAGCCTGAGATCGCTCTCGTCGCGGGCGAACAGGTTCTTCAGGTCAAAGAATACCTGGTTGTTGCGGCCGAGCTTGCGGATCTGCTTGGCCCCGAGCTCGCGGAATACATCGTGGCCGACTGCCAGGACGGTGGCATCGTAGGTACCCGGCTGCGGCTTATCGAGCAGCACGATCCCGGTATGGGCCAGCACGTCCTCTGGCGAAACGACCGGATCGTGGACATCGACCTGACAGCCATATTCCTTGAGCGCCCAGTACAGGTCGGTCACCAGCGTATTGCGCGTGTCGGGGCAGTTTTCTTTGAACGCAAAGCCCATCAACAGAACCCGCGCATCCTTCAGCGCGATGCCCTTGCGGCTCATCGCCTGGATCAGCTGCGAAGCGCAGTAACGGCCCATGCCGTCGTTGAGCCGCCGACCGGCCAGAATGATCTCAGGCCGATAACCGATGCTCTCCGCCTTGTGGGTCAGGTAATAGGGATCGACCCCGATACAGTGGCCGCCAACCAGACCCGGGCGGAAATGCAGGAAGTTCCACTTGGTCCCGGCCGCTTCAAGCACGGCCTGGGTATCGATACCCATCCGGTTGAAGATGATCGCCAGCTCGTTGACCAGCGCAATGTTCAGATCGCGCTGGGTATTCTCGATCACCTTGGCCGCTTCCGCGACCTTGATGCTCTCGGTCGGGAAGGTTCCGGCGGTCACGATCGCGCTGTAAAGCGCGTCGACCAGGGCCAAAGCTTCGGGATTGGAACCCGAGGTAACTTTCACGACATCTGCCAGGCGGTGTTCCCGATCACCCGGGTTCACACGCTCGGGCGAATAGCCGACGTGGAAGTCCTCATTGAGCTTGAGGCCGGACACGGCTTCGAGCACCGGAACGCAGTCTTCCTCGGTGCAACCCGGATAGACAGTCGATTCAAAGATCACCAGATCGCCAGGCTTCAGCACCGAACCTGCCACCCGGCAAGCCGAGAGCAGATCACTCAGATCGGGACGTTTGAGCTTGTCGATCGGCGTCGGCACGGCAACGATCATGACGTTGCAGTCTTCCAGCTCGACCGAGCTGGTGGTGAAGGTCAAATGCTCCGCGCTGGCCAGCTCCTCTTTGGAAGTTTCAAGGGTGTGATCGATCCCCTTGCGCAAGCTGTTGATGCGGCGCTCGCTGATGTCGAAACCGGTAACCGGGAAGCTCTTGCCGAATTCGACGGCTAGCGGGAGCCCAACATAGCCCAAGCCGATGACGCCGATCCGCACGTCCAGCAGCCAGGCAGCCGCCGGATCGAGAACCTCGCTAGGGGCGATGCTATTGTCGATCTGCATGATTTCCCTTTAAAATCGTCCCGCAACCGATCGTTCTCGGTCCAATCCCGACGCAGTCGTATAACTCAAATGTTGCAATGTGGTTTCCGGACAATCCCGCATTTCGGACATTTCTAAGGCCTGTCGCATTAATGCAACATGAGCACATAATGCGCTGTCACTCTGCTTTTATTGCATAAATGCGACCGTGATTTGCATCACGCCAAACCCATCTGTCCCAAAGCGAGACGCAGCTCACCGACAAAATCTTCGGGCTGTTCCCAGGCCGCAAAGTGGCCGCCGCGTTCCATCTCACCCCAGTGGACCAGCTTTCGGTAATTCCGCTCGGCCCATTTGCGCGGCGTGGGCAGGACTTCGCGGGGGAATGCGCTGGCCGCAACGGGGATGGTAATTTCCTGCGCGGCAAAGCTGCCGAAGCTCTCCCAGTAGAGCCGGGCCGAGGAGGCCCCGTTGCGCGGCAACCAGTAGAGCATGATGTTGTCGAGCACCTGGTCGCGGCTCAGCGCATCCCACGGCGAGCCCTGGTTGTCGGTCCAGGCCCAGATCTTCTCCAGGATCCAACCAGCCAGGCCCGCCGGGCTGTCGACCAGCCCATATCCGACCGTCTGTGGCCGCGTGCTCTGTTGCTTGGAATAGCCCGAATCCCAGTCCTGGTAGTGCTTTAGCGCACCCAGCGCCTTGAGTTCGGCCGGGGTTGGATTGGCCAAATCTTCCTCGGTCGGGCGGGCAATCGGCATGTTGAGGTGGATGCCGATGCAGCCGGCGACCTGCTGAACCCCGATCGCGGTGGTAACGATCGACCCCCAGTCCCCGCCCTGCGCAAACCACTTTTCATAGCCGAGCCGCGCCATCAATTCGCCCCAGGCGCGGCCGATTTTCTCGACCCCCCAGCCGGTTACCGTCGGCTTGCCGGAGAAACCGTAGCCGGGCAGCGACGGGAGGACGAGATGGAAGGCCGGGGCAGCGGGATCTGCCGGATTGGTTAGCTGCTCGATCACCCCCATGAATTCGATCACCGAACCGGGCCAGCCATGGGTCATCACCACCGGCATGGCATCAGCGCGTTGGGAACGGACGTGGAGGAAGTGAATGTCGAGCCCGTCGATCTTGGTCATGAACTGGCCCAGCGCATTCAGCCGCGCCTCGCAGCGCCGCCAGTCGTACTCGTTGCGCCAGTAGGCAATGAGATCTTGCAGCACGGCCAGCGGAGTGCCTTGCGACCAGTCATTGACCGGTTCCTTCTCGGGCCAGCGGGTCAGGTCGATCCGGGCCTTGAGGTCATCCAGTTCGGATTGCGGAACATCGAGAGTGAAAGGCCGGATCGCGCTCATCTTATCCCCCTATCGCCGCCTTGGCTGCGGCTTCCACCTTGGCCCGGTCGAACAGTGTTGCGGTCGATGTCCCTTTGGCAAGGACATTGCCCGCCTCGTCAAGCAAACGCCCTTCCAGGAAGGCCGTCTTGCGCCCGCGGCGTTCGATCCAGCCCTCGGCCACGACCAGACCGGGCCGGACCGGGGCGAAGAAGCTGACCTTGATTTCCAGGCTCATCGGGGTGACGTCTTCGCCCAGGACGGCAATCACTGCATGGGCCATGGCCGCATCGATCCAGCCGGTGACGAAGCCGCCCTGCACAACCCCGCCCGAATGGCACATGCCAGGCTTGGCCATGTATTCCAGCCGCGCACGGCCCTCGGGGTTCAGCTCGACGATGCGGTGGAGGCCCATCGTCTCGTAAAGGCTGTCGACACTCATTCTACACCAGCGCCGAATAGATCAGCGTCTTCAGTTCGCGCCGGATCGGGTAAGTGCTGCTGGGGGCCAACTGGGTCATGAAGACCATGGTGATCTCCTCGACCGGATCGACGAAGAAGGCGGTCGAATACATCCCGCCCCAATAGAATTCGCCGACCGAACCGGGGATCATGGTCCGCACCGGATCGAGGTTGACCGCAAAACCCAGACCAAAGCCGACCCCGGCATTGGTCGCTTCGCTGAACAACGACTTTGACCACGAGGCAAGATCGCCATCGTCGGGCAGGTGGTTGAGCGTCATCAGCTCGATCGACTTGCGCCCGAGGATGCGCGCGCCGTCCAGCTCGCCACCGTTCAGCAGCATGGTGTTGAAACGGTGATAGTCGAGCGCGGTCGAAACCAGCCCGCCCCCGCCCGAGACCAGCCGGGGCATCTTTGCCCACAGGCTTTCAGCCCCGCGATCGAGCAGGACCCGTCCCTTGCCCGGCGCCATGGTATAGCAATCGGGCAGGCGGTGGGTCTGGCCTTCGGGCACCATGAAGCCGGTGTCATTCATCTTCAGCGGCGCGAAGATGTGCTGGTGGAAGTACTCGTGAAGCGGCTGGCCGGAGAGGCGCTCGACCACCGCGCCAAGCACATCGGTCGAAACCGAATAATTCCAGGCCTCGCCCGGCGAAAATTCCAGCGGCAGCTTGCCCAGCGCAGCGATGAATTCGTCCAGCGTCAGGTTGCCGTGCCAGTTCTCGATCTTGCCCTCGCGATAGGCGGCATCGATGTTGCTGCGCTGCTGGAAGCCATAGGTCAGACCCGAGGTGTGGCGGAGCAGGTCAACCATCTGCATCGGCCGCTCGCACGGCCTGGTCAGAAACCCGACTCCGCCCCCGCCGCCGTTGTAGACCGCCAGATCCTTGAACTCCGGCAGCACATGGTGAACCGGCGTATCGAGCGCGACCTTGGCCTGTTCGAGCAGCTGCATGAAGGCCACCGAAGTAACCGGCTTGGTCATCGAAGCGATGCGGAAGATCGTGCTCTCGTCAATCGGCGCCGAAGCGCCTTCGCGCGCCGCGCCCTGCGAGGAGAAATGCGCAATCTCACCGCGGTGCGCCACCAGCACCTGGGCGTGGGGCAGCTTGCCGGTATCGAGGTAGCGGTCCTTGATGAAAGTGGGGATGCGGTCGAGGCGCGAGGCATCGAAGCGGCTTGAACTCTTTGTCATCGTGGCTCCGGTTTAATCGAATGCTTAATGGACATCTTTTGCCGGAGCGGCTGCAATCGGCAAGCGGCAATCACTGTGCCAGACGCAATCCTTCCAGCGAACGGCGCCGATTGGGGGTGCGAGCTAGCGCCTCGCGAAAGGCTTTGGCAGCCTCGGCCTTCCGCCCTGCCCGCAGCAATTCGTCGCCAAGTAGTTCGAATGAGGGCTTGGCCAGGATTGGTGGGCCAAACGGCTGTGGCAGCGCGGCTTCGGCCCGGCTGGCTTTGACCAGCAGGTCCATCCCTTGCGCCTGTTGACCCGAAGCAAGAGCTACAAGTCCCTCGCCCTGCAGAACGGCGAGATCAAACCATGGCGCGCTCTCGTGGTCATCGGGCGCTTCCATTGGCAAGGCAGCAAGTATGCGGGTGCGATAGCCCTTGAGCTGCTCCAAGCGCGTGGCGGCACTGGTCGGATCATTGCGGGCCGCCAGCAACCCCGCATAAGCGAGATTGAAGCGCCCCAAGAGGTTGCCATCACCTGCCGGAACCAGACCCTCATCTGGCCAGTTTCCGGTATCGGCAGCATGCAGGGCCGCAATCATGGCCCAACTGTTGAACGAACTCCGATCCTGCCCCAGCACAGACTTGTCACTTGCGGCGGCAAGCTGTGCAACCGCTTGCTTCCGGCAGGCCTCGACGCGCGCTTTGCTATCCTTGCCCTGCTGGTCGAGCGCGTAGATCAGCCACTCATTGTAATGGCCGCAGGCTGCATGACTGCGACCAGCCGTTGCGCGTTCTGCATCGACCACTTTGACCGCCTGGACATTGGTCGCCTCAACAGCCGGCCAGTTGCCCATTGCCAGGTAAATGTGGCTCACCATGTGCTGTGCATGGCCCGCATCAGGCGCAACCACTGCATAGCGCCGCGCCGCGCGCAGGCCGAGCGGCGCATGGACCGGATCGTCATAGCTGTGGATCAGATAATGGAGGATGCCGGGATGGTCCGGATGGCTGGTATAGCCTTCCTCGAGGATAGCCGCGGCGCGCATGTATGTGGGCACATCTCGACCTTCGTTGGCTAGGCCCAAGATCGCTAGTCCCAGGAAAGCTCTAGCATCGATGTCCTTGGGATTGCTGTCGAACAGCGCTGCCATCTTGTCATGGTAAGCTCGGTCACGGGCCAGCTTGTCCCCCTCGCCATACAGTGCTTCGACCGCGCCCAGCCACGCCCGATCGCGCGCCGTTCTCGCCTTGTCGCGCCGGGTTTCGGGCGATGCCCCCAGCCGCTCCAGTACCGCCCGGGCACGCTCGGTATCCTGGAAGGCCCATAGCGGATGGTTGAACGTCATAGCCTCGCCCCAATAGGCCATGACGTTGCCCGGATCCTCGGCCTGCGCCCGACGGAATGCTTTCGCGGCACGCTCGTATTCGAAGTTATGGAGGAGGTAGAGCCCCTCCGAAAAGGCAGAAGCGTGCGCAGGCCCCTTAACCGCCACTGGCATTGGCTCCGGGCCATTGTGGGCCATCGCCGGAGCTGAAAGAACCGCAAGTACCAATGCCAGATATTTCATAGCACCCCTCCATTGCCGCAACTATGCGGTCCATCATGGCCACCAGCAACAACAATTGGTGCGCCGGAGCGGTGTCGACCCCTTTACAAGCCTGCTTCGGGACTCCATAGGCTGGCCCGATGATCGCTCCGCTTGGCCTTACCCTGCGACTTATCCGCCCTTGGGCGTGAGCTGGCGTGCCATCCTGCGGCGCGCGGCAGCGCCCAAGGGACCGGAACACACCGCCAGACAGTCGCAGTACCAAGTCGAGACCACGCCATGACCATGTTGAAGAACCCCGGGGTCAAGTACCGCCCCTTCCCGCCCATCAACCTGCCGGACCGGCAGTGGCCCAGCCGCGTCATCACCCAGGCCCCGCGCTGGCTTTCCACCGACCTGCGCGATGGCAACCAGGCGCTGATCGACCCGATGGGGGCCGAGAAGAAGAGCCGGTTCTTCGACCTGCTGCTGAAGGTCGGCGTGAAGGAGATCGAGGTTGGCTTCCCCGCTTCGGGCGCGACCGATTTCGATTTCATCTCGGGCCTGGTCAAAGGCGGGCGCATCCCCTCGGACGTTACCCCGCAAGTCCTCACCCAGTCGCGCCGCGACCTGATCGAGACGACCTTTGCCAGCCTGGAAGGCGCGGAAAAGGCCATCGTCCATGTCTACAATGCGGTCTCGCCGGCCTGGCGCCGGATCGTCTTCGGGATGAGCCGCGCCGAGATCAAGGCCATCGCGATCGAGGGCGCCAAGGTCATGCGCGATCAGGCGGCCAAGTATCACGGGACCGACTGGCACTTCGAATACTCGCCCGAAACCTTCTCGACCGCCGAAGTCGATTTCTCGGTCGAGGTCTGCGCGGCGGTGATGGAAGTGCTCCAGCCGACCACGGAAAAGCCGATCATCTTCAACTTGCCGGCGACAGTCGAATGCGCGACGCCGAATGTCTATGCCGACCAGGTCGAGCTGTTCAGCCGCTCGATCCCGGATCGCGACAAGGTGGTGATCTCGCTCCACACGCACAACGACCGCGGCACCGGCATCGCTGCCTGCGAACTGGGCCTGATGGCCGGGGGGGACCGGGTCGAGGGCTGCCTGTTCGGCAATGGTGAGCGCACCGGCAACTGCGACATCGTGACAGTTGCTTTGAACATGTACACGCAAGGCATTGATCCGGGCCTGGATTTCTCTGACATCGATGCAATCGCCAAGACCGTGGAATACTGCAACCAGCTGCCGATCCACCCGCGCCATCCCTATGTGGGCGAGCTGGTCTACACCTCGTTCTCTGGCAGCCACCAGGACGCGATCAAGAAGGGGTTCGCCGCGCGCGAGCAGCAGAACGACGAGACCTGGGAGATGCCCTACCTGCCGATCGATCCGGCCGACCTCGGCCGCGATTACGAGGCGGTAATCCGCGTCAACTCGCAGTCCGGCAAGGGCGGCTTCGCCTGGGTGCTGGAACAGGATCAGGGCCTGAAGCTGCCCAAGAAGATGCAGGCGCACTTCTCCAAGCACGTCCAGGAGCTGGCCGACGAAGCGGGGCGGGAGCTGTTTGCCGAGGATATCTGGACCGTGTTCCAGAAGACCTATCACCTCAGCACGCCGCAGCACTTCCAACTGGTCGATTATGAGGAAAGCCGCGCCGCTGACGGCACTCGTGTGTTTGCCGGAAAGATCGCGGTCGATGACAAGGAACAGAGCGTATCCGGGCGCGGCAACGGCCTGATCAGTTCGGTCGTTGCGACGATTGCCGAGACCTTTGGCGTCAAGCTTGAGATCAAGGACTATGCCGAGCACGCGATGACTGCCGGATCGGACGCGCGCGCCGCAGCCTATGTCGAATGCGTGGGACCGGACGGCAAGACCGTCTGGGGCGTGGGCATCGACGAGGACGTGGCAACCGCTTCCGTCCGCGCCGTGCTCAGCGCCGCGAACGGTGCTGTGCGGACCTAGTCCGGCAGCAGCACCATCTTGAGCGCGCCGGCTTCGCGCGCCTCGAACAGCCGATAGGCCTCCGCCCCGTCGCGCAGCGGCATGCGGTGGCTGACATAGCGTTCGGGGCGCAACCGGCCCGACTGGACCAGCGGGAACAGCGCGGGCAGTTCCTCGGGCACCGAGCAGGTCCCGACGCGGAAGGTCAGGCCGGCGCCGAATGCGCGTTCCAGAGGGAAGGCAAAGCGTTTGCTCTGCTGGACGCCGATCACCGAGACCGTTCCGCGCCGCCGCACCAGCCGCAATGCAAAATCCACCGTGGCGTCTGAGCCGACCACTTCGACCACGCAGTCAATCTTGACCCCGCGCGTGTCCTCCTTGATCCGCTCCAAAGCCTCATCGGGATGGAGCGCGATCGCTCCGGACGCCTCGGCCATGGCGCGGCGCTCGGGTACCGGATCGATCGCGTAGACCACGTGTGCGCCCATGACGAAGGCGCTGTCGACCGCCATCAGCCCGATCGGACCAAGGCCGATCACCGCAACGCTGGAACCGGGCCTGATGTCCGCCTGGCGCGCGCCAAACCAGGCCGTTGCCAGGGCGTCGGTCATCATCAGCGCCTGTTCCATGCTGACGCCTACGGGAACCGGGACGGCATTCATGTCCGCCGCTGGCACCCGCACCGCCTCGGCCTGCGAGCCCTGGAGCTTGGCCGAGAGTCCGTAGCAGGCCCCGGCGTTGTTGGCACAGTTGGCGACATTGCCAGCAAGGCAGGAGCGGCAGGCACCGCAGCCAACCGCTGCCGGCAGCATCACCTTGTCACCCACTTTGAGCCGGTGGACCGCGCGGCCGACTTCAACCACCTCGCCCACTGCTTCATGGCCGACGCAGAAACCCACATCCTCCGAGAACCCGTGCCCATGGTAGATATGGAGGTCCGATCCGCAGATCGAGCAGGCCGTTACCTTGACCACGGCATCCCGGTCAGATTGCGGGGTCGGATCGTCCATCGCCTCGTAACGCACATCGCGTGCGCCGTAATATCGCAGGGCCTTCATCGCCGTCCCTTTCGCTCAGTAGATCGTGTAGCCGCCGTCGATCACGATCGAATCCCCGGTGTGCTGCCGCGAGCCGCGACTGGCGAGGTAGACGGCAATCGCCGCAAAGTCCGACCCGTCCATCCAGCCGCCGGTTGGCACCCGGCTGATGACGTTGTCGTTGAACTTGTCCCAGCTCTGCAAGCCCTCGGTCAGGCCTGAGCGGGTCCAGCCGGGCAGGATCGAGTTGGCGGTAATGCCATAGCGCGCCAGTTCGACCGCCATGGCGCGGATCATGGTGACGACCGCGCCCTTGGTTGCAGCATAGTGCTCGTTGCGCGCCGCGCCGTGGATCGCCGAGGTCGACGAGATGCCGACCAGCGAACCGCCGCTGTCACCCGCCTCGTGCCGCGCGATCATGTGCCGTGCCGCCTCGCGCAGGGTGAACAGCACGCCGTGGACATTGATCGCCTCAATCCGCTCAAGGTCTGCCGCCGAGATATCAAACACACTCTTGCGCGGGATCGAGATGCCGGCATTGGCAATCGCTTGGTCGAGCCGGCCGAACTCCTCGACGATGGCCGCGATGCCCGCAGCGACGGCAGCTTCGTCGGACACGTCGATCTGCGCCGCCCGCACCTGGCCGCCGTGGCTGCGGAGCTGCTCGGCCGCCTGGGCGTTGCGTTCGGCATTGGTGCCCCAGATCACGACGGTGGCACCATGCTGGGCAAGGCCCTCAGCCATGCCCAGCCCGATGCCGCTGTTCCCGCCTGTGACGAGCGCGACCTTGCCGGTGAGATCGAATAGCGATGCCATCGCCCTTACCGCTCGTTCATCGCGACATATTCCTTGATCTTCTGCTTGCCGAGCTGGCTCATGTGCACCTCGTCCGGCCCGTCGGCGATGCGGACGAAGCGGTTGAGCGTGAAGAACCGGGCAATCGGCGTATCGTCGGACACGCCCATCCCGCCGTGCATCTGGATGCCGCGATCGCAGACAGTCTGAGCCATCTGCGGCGCGACCACCTTGATTGCGGCGATCAGGTCCTTGGCGACCTTGTTGCCAAACCGGTCCATCGCATCGGCGGCCTTGAGCGTAAGTAGCCGGGCCATCTCGATCTCGCAGAAGCTTTTGGCGATGTCCTGGCGGATCGAGGACTGGTCAGCCAGCTTCTTGCCAAAGGCGGTCCGGCTGTCGGCGCGGCGGGCCATGATCTCCAGCGCCCGCTGCGCCTGGCCGATGGAGCGCATGCAGTGGTGGATCCGGCCCGGCCCCAGGCGGCCCTGCGCAATCTCGAACCCGCGTCCTTCGCCCAGGATCAGGTTTTCCTTGGGCACTCGGACATTGTCGAAGCGCAGTTCACACTCCCCACCAGGTGAATTGTGCGAGCCGAAGACCGTCAGGTGGCGGACAATGGTAATCCCCGGCGTGTCGGGCTCGACCAGGATCTGCGAGTGCTGGGCGTGGCGCGGGGCGTTGAAATCGGTCTTGCCCATCACGATCCAGATCGTGCAGCGCGGGTGCAAGGCGTTGGATATCCACCATTTGCGCCCGTTGAGGACATAGTGATCGCCATCGGGCGTGATCGACAGCTCCAGGTTGGTGGCGTCGGACGAGGCGACCTGCGGTTCGGTCATGACATAGGCCGAACGGATCGTCCCTTCGAGCAGCGGCTTCAGCCACTTTTCCTGCTGCGCGGGGCTGCCGAACTTGGCCAGAACTTCCATGTTGCCGGTATCGGGGGCCGAACAATTGAGCACCTGGCTGGACCATGGCACGCGGCCGAGTAGCTCGGCAATCGGCGCATATTCAAGGTTGGTCAGCCCCGGAGAAAATTCGCCGTATTCGTGTGGCAGGAACAGGTTCCACAGGCCCTGCGCCTTCGCCTTGGTCTTCAGGGCTTCCATCCCCGGCCATTCCTGCCAGAGGTTGGCCGGGTCCGTCACGAAGTCGTGATAGGCCTGCTCGTTGGGATAGATGTGCTCGTCCATGAAGGCGCTGACCTCGGCCAGCAGTGCCTTGATCTTGTCGCTGTGCTCAAAATCCATCGTCCCAACCCCTCGTCCACATTTTTTTAATCGCGCGATTAATGCGGGGCCGGTCTGCGCTTGTCAAACCTGCACGGGACCATAAGCTGGCCATCAAAGAGAACCGGAGAGGAATGACCCCATGAGCGAAGCGATCCTGGAACCCGATCTGCCCATCATCGATCCGCATCATCACCTGTGGGACCTGCGCCCGATGATGGGTGCCTTCCCCGAACCGGTGCATCACTTTATCTCCAGCATCGCGCTGTCGGCCTATTACACCTTCAACGAGCTGCATGCCGACACCACCAGCGGCCACAACGTGATCGGCACGGTGTTCATGGAATGCGGCGCCTTCTACAAGGCCGGCGCCGGCGACGCGCTCAAGGTCGTGGGCGAGGTCGAATATGTGAACGGCGTCGCCGCGCAGAGCGCCAGCGGGCTCTATGGCAGTCAGCGCCTGTGCCACGCCATCGTCGGCCATGCCGACCTGACACTGGGCACCCGCGCCGGCGAAGTGCTCGATGCTCTCGCCGCGGCTGGTGGCGGCCGCTTCCGCGGCATCCGCCATGCCGCCGCCTGGGACGCCGATCCCGATGTGCTCGGCCCGCCGTTCCACCATCCCGCCGGGATCTATCTCGACAGCAAGTTCCGCGAAGGCTTTGCTGAACTTGGCAAGCGCGGACTGACCTTCGATGCCTGGCTGCTCGAACCCCAGCTTGACGATGTGCTGAGCCTGGCCAAGGCCTTCCCCAACCAGCCGATCGTGCTCGACCACTGCGGTACGCCGCTGGGCATGGGTTCCTACCACGGAAAGCTGCACGAGCGGTTCGACACCTGGCGCGCCAAGATCCGCGCGATCGCCGAATGCCCCAACGTTTCGATCAAGCTGGGCGGCCTGGCCATGTCCTTCGCCGGCCTGCCGGACCATGGCCCGGCTGCGGGTCTGTCGTCCGAGACGCTTGCGGCCATGTGGCGGCCCTATATCGAAACCTGCATCGAGGCCTTCGGCCCGGAGCGCGGGATGTTCGAGAGCAATTACCCGGTCGACAAGTGGGGCGCGAGCTATCCGGTGCTGTGGAACGCCTTCAAGCGCCTGACCCATGGGGCAAGTGCGAGCGAAAAGCGCGCGCTCTATGCCGGCACTGCGGCCAAGTTCTACGGGATCGAGGATCTGCTACCCGCCTGATCAAGCACGGGGGTGCCCCGCAAGGCACCCCCACGCCGTCAGGCCATGTGGATCGCCTTGGTGACGAGGTAGCTCTCCATCCCCTCGGTCCCGCCTTCGCTGCCGAAACCCGAGTCCTTGACCCCGCCGAACGGTGAATCCGGGACCGAGATGGCGAAGGTGTTGATCCCGACCATGCCCGATTCCAGCGCATCGCCAATCAGGTTGGCGCGGCGCATCTGCTCGGTGAAGGCAAAGGCTGCGAGGCCGTAGGGCAGACGATTGGCCTTGGCGATCGCGTCATCCAGATCGGTAAATGGCGCGGCCACGGCCACCGGACCAAACGGTTCATTGGCCATGATCTCGGCGCTGTCCGGCACGTCGGCCAGCAGGGTCGGCTGGAAGAAGAAGCCGGCATTGCCGCGGTTACCGCCAGCCAGAACCCGGGCGCCCTTGGCCCGGGCATCTTCGACCAGTGCCTCGATCGCCGCCGGACGGCGGACATTGGCGAGCGGGCCCATGGCGGTGTCGCTCTCTAGCCCATTGCCGGTCTTCACTTTGGCCGTGCGCACGGCAAAGCCCTCGACGAAGCGGTCATAAATGCCCTGCTGGACATAGAACCGCGTCGGCGAGACGCAGACCTGGCCGGCATTGCGGAACTTCTGCGGCACGACCATGTCGAGCGTCTTTTCCAGGTCGCAATCGTCGAAGACCAGCACCGGAGCGTGGCCGCCCAGTTCCATCGTCACGCGCTTCAGCCCATCGGCCGCCAACCGCATCAGGTGCTTGCCGACCGGGACCGACCCCGTGAAGCTGACCTTGCGGATCACGGGCGAGGCCAGCAGGTGACGGCTGACGGCATCGGGCACGCCGTGGACCAGCTGAACGACGTCACCCGGCAGGCCGGCGTCATAGAGGCAGCGCACCAGCGCGCCGGTGCAGCCGGGGGTTTCCTCGGGCGGCTTGGCGATCACCGAGCAGCCGGTAGCCAGCGCCGGACCAAGCTTCTTGGCCATCAGATAGACCGGGAAGTTCCAGGGGCTGAAGGCGGCGACCGGGCCAACCGGCTGCTTGGTGACGAGGGCACGCTGGCCGGTCGGACGGACCAGAACGCGGCCATAGATGCGCGAAGCCTCGGCCGCGCACCATTCGAACAGGCTGGCGCTCGACATGACTTCACCGCGCGCCTCGGCCAGCGGCTTGCCCTGTTCCATGGTCAGGATGCGGGCAATGCCATCAGCTCGTTCGCGCAGGAGGGCCGCGGCCTTGTTGAGCACGGCAGCGCGCTGCTCAACCGACGTGGCCTTCCACAGGTCAAAGCCGCGTTCGGCTGCTGCCAGCGCCTCGTCCAGATCGGCCGGGCTCGCCAGCGGCACTTCGGCAATCGTCTCGCCACTGGACGGATCGACCACGGGAAACAGGTCGCGCCCTTCCCCGATCTTCCAGCTGCCGTTGATGAAAAGCGCCAGGTCGGCGTCATAAGTTTTGGTCATGGGAATCCTCGCTCTCTACCGAGCAGGATTAGCTGTCGTGCAGCGCCTTGACCAGTGTGGCGCGCAGGGCAATCAGCCGCGCGCGGTAAGCGAAATTGTTAGCAGGGGGTGTGCTGTCCTGCACTTGCGCGGAAGGCGCAGGGGCCGGCTGCGGCGCAGGCTGGGTCGTGGGAACCTTGCCCTTGGACAGTGCCTGGCGGGCACCGCGCAGGGTAAAACCTTCGCGGTGCACCAGCCGGTCGATCGTTTCGACCAGGGCTATGTCTTCAGGGCGATAGTAACGCCGACCGCCGCTGCGTTTGAGCGGCTTGAGCATCGGGAACTGCTCTTCCCAATAGCGCAGCACGTGCTGACGAATGCCCAGCGCCTTGGCCACTTCACCAATCGTGCGCAGCGCCCCCTCTTCCTTGCCATCGGCAAGTCCCGGGGCGGCAGGAAGAGGAGCCTGCGAATCGCCCGAGAAGAGGTCGGCCCCGTTCACCCCTTGGAGATCCGGTCCTTCAGCATCTGACTGGCGCGGAACGTGAGGACCCGGCGCGGGGTAATCGGCACTTCTACGCCGGTCTTGGGATTGCGGCCGATCCGCTGAGCCTTGTCGCGCAGCAGGAAAGTGCCGAAACCGGAAATCTTCACATTCTCGCCCTTTTCCAGAGCGTTGCTCATGTGATCGAGGATCGCTTCGACCATGCCGAGCGATTCCGAACGGGACAAGCCCACCTTACGATTGATCGCTTCCGCGAGGTCTGCCCGGGTCAATGTGTGCATTGAGCGCATTGCGCGTTTCTCCAATCACAAGCGTCGTACGCGACCCCGACGCCGCCATCATACCGCAATACCCGAGCAATGCAACGAAAGCGCCTGAAACTCAAGCTTTTGATATGGGAAAACGTCAGACGCGGAGGAGGCTGGCGCCCCAGGTGAAGCCACCGCCCATGGCTTCCAGCATCACCAGATCACCCGGCTTGATCCGGCCATCGCGGATCGCGGCGTCCAATGCCAGGGGCACCGAGG
Organism: Sphingomonadaceae bacterium; assembly: GCA_965284665.1. Classification (GTDB taxonomy): domain Bacteria; phylum Pseudomonadota; class Alphaproteobacteria; order Sphingomonadales; family Sphingomonadaceae; genus Novosphingobium. The sequence continues at coordinate 2,122,870 of OZ260108.1, forward strand.
CGGCCGAGGTATTGGCATGGCGATCAACCGTGACGACCACCTTTTTCGGCGGCAGGCCCAGCTTGCGGGCCGTGGCATCGAGAATCCGCTGGTTGGCCTGGTGCGGCACGACCCAGTCGATATCCTCGGCAGTAAAGCCGGTATCGCCCAGCACTTCGCCCAGCACCTCGGCCAGGTTTACGACGGCATGGCGGAATACCTCGCGGCCCTTCATGCGGATGTGGCCAACTGTGCCGGTGCTCGATGGGCCGCCATCAACATAGAGCAGTTCGTTATGCGCGCCATCGGCGTGCAGCTTGCTGGCCAGGATGCCCGGCCCGTCTTCCGCCACGTCGCGGGCCTCCAGCACGATTGCCCCTGCACCATCACCGAACAGCACGCAGGTGGTGCGGTCGTCCCAATCGAGCAGGCGGCTCATCGTTTCCGCGCCGATCACCAGCGCGCGATCGGCGGCACCGGTCTTGAGCATCGCATCGGCCACGCTGACGGCATAGAGGAAGCCTGAGCAGACAGCACCGACATCGAAGGCGATCCCGCCATGGCAACCCAGCCGGTCCTGGACGATCGTGGCGGCGGCCGGGAAGGTCTGGTCCGGCGTGCAGGTGGCCAGCACGATCAGGCCAATGTCCTTAGGCTCTAACCCGGCAGCGGCGAGGGCAGCGCGGGCCGCATCAGTCGCCAGGCTGGAAGTGGTTTCCCCCTCGCCCGCCAGGTGGCGCGAGCGGATACCGGTCCGTTCGATAATCCATTCGTCACTGGTGTCGACGCGTTCGGACAATTCCTCGTTGGAAACGGCGCGAACCGGCAAGGCGGAGCCCGTACCGACAAGGACGGAACGACGCGTCATCCCGCTGCCTTGCCGCCGCGGCGGATCGATTCGGCACCGAAATGTTCAAGCTCGGCCTGGATCCGCTCGGTCAGCTTTTCTTCCAGCAGCCGCGCGGTGACGGCAACGGCATTGGCCACGCCTAGGGCGGAGGCCGAGCCGTGGCTCTTCACGACAATGCCGTTCAGCCCGAGGAAAACCGCACCGTTGTGATTGTTGGGATCGAGATGATGCTTGAGCAGCTCGGTCGCCGGCCGCGAGATCAGGAAGCCGACCTTCGAACGCAGCGATGACGCAAACGAGCGGCGCAGCAGATCGGCCACGAAGCGCGCCGTGCCTTCGATCGCCTTGAGCGCGATATTGCCCGAGAAACCGTCGGTCACCACCACATCGACATCGCCGCGATTGATCTTGTCCGCCTCGATGAAACCGTCGAATTGCAGCGACAGTTCACTGTGGGCGTTAAGCTGATTTGCCGCTTCGCGCAGCACTTCGGTGCCCTTGGTTTCCTCGCTGCCGATGTTCAGCAGGCGGACGCGCGGATGGTCACGACCGGTGATGATCCGCGAATAGGCCGCGCCCATGATCGAGAACTGCACGAGGTTGCGGGCGTCGCAATCGGTATTGGCACCCAGATCGAGCATGACGACGTCATTCTCGCCCAGCGTCGGCATCAGTGCCGAGAGCGCCGGCCGGTCAATCCCCGGCATGGTGCGTAGCGCCAGCTTGGCCATGGCCATCAGTGCGCCGGTATTGCCGGCGCTGACAGCTGCGCCAGCGGCACCGGTTTTCACGGCGTTGATCGCCAGACCCATCGAAGTGGTCTTGGCCCGGCGCAGGGCCTGGGTCGGCTTCTCGTCGCCGGAGACGACGTCTTCGCAGTGCAGGATTTCGGAAGCGGCCCGAAGGTTCGGGTGATTTTCGAGCGCAGCCTTGATCCGCGTCTCGTCACCAACCAGCAGGAACTTGAAGCGATCGTAGCGCCGGCGCGCGAGCGCGGCGCCCTCGATCATCACGCGAACGCCTTCGTCACCGCCCATCGCATCGATGGCGATACGCGGCAAGCTCATCGCGCTATCCCCCCGTTAACTGGGCTTAGAGCCCGACGGCGATGACTTCGCGACCGTTGTAATGGCCACAGGCAGTGCAGAGGTTGTGCGGACGCTTCAGCTCGCCGCAGTTCGAGCATTCGTGGAATGCTTCGACCTTCAGCGCATCGTGGCTGCGGCGCATGCCCCGGCGGGACGGGGTCGTTTTTCTCTTGGGGACAGCCATCGCGGCACCTGTTCCTGAAATTCGTATGGTCGACTAAGTATGCCGCGCTGGACCAAGGGGCCGGCGGCTGCGAAGGCGCGCCTATAGCGAATATTGCGCGCGTTGCAAGCACCGTCCTGCCCTTTGCGAGGCCAACAGGGGAGAGAATTATGTTGCTACCCACTACACTGTCACTGGCCGCTGCCGCGGCGATCATCAACCTGTGGCTCAGCATCCGCTGCGGACAAGTGCGCGGGAAGGCCGGCATCAGCATCGGCACCGGCGGAAACGAGCTGCTGGAACGGCGGATGCGCGCGCAGCTCAACTTCGTCGAGAACACCCCCTGGGTGCTACTGCTGATCGCGGGGATCGAACTGGCCGGCAAGGGCGGCCAGTGGCTCGCCATCGTTGGCGGCATCTACATGCTGGGCCGGGTTGCCCACGGGCTGGGCATGGATGGCGCTGGCGCCATGGCCAAGGGCCGGATGATCGGCACCCTGATCACCATGCTGACCCTGCTCGGTCTTGCTGTGGTCGCCGTGCTGGTCGTGCTCGGCCGGATGTAATCAGCTCAGGACGTAGTCGCTGACGTAGGCATTGACCTTGCGTTCGGCGCCAAAGGTGCTGGTGGGGCCGTGACCGGGAACAAAGGTCACGTCCTCACCCAGTGGCCAGAGCTTCTGGGTGATCGAATCGACCAGTTGCTGGTGATTGCCCTTGGGGAAATCGGTCCGCCCGATTGATCCGGCAAACAGCACATCCCCCACGATCGCGAAGCGCGACGGCGCGTGGAAAAACACCACATGGCCCGGCGTGTGGCCCGGGCAATGGATCACATCCAGTTCCAGCTCGCCCACCGTCACCTTGTCGCCATCGTGGAGCCAGCGGTCGGGCTCAAAGGTCTTGGCATCCATGCCCCAGCGCTTCCCGTCATCGTCCAGCTGGGCAATCCAGAACCGGTCTTCCTCATGCGGGCCCTCGATTGGCACGCCCAGCTCCTTGGCCAGAATCCCGGTCTGCCCGCAGTGATCGAGGTGCCCGTGGGTGACGAGCAGCTTCTCGATCGTCACCCCGCACTTTTCCAATGCCGCCTTGAGCCGGTCGAGGTCACCACCCGGATCGACCAGCGCGCCTTTCATGGTCTTGGTGCACCAGATCAGCGAGCAGTTCTGCTGGAGCGGCGTGACGGGCACGATCCCCACGCGCATCGGCGGTTCGGCTTTGGTTTCGGTCATGGGCCGGATTTGGACGCTGGCGGGGCGTAATGCAAGTGCGCGCGGACCTACCAAATGCGCCAGACTGCGGCGAGCACGGCCAGCCATATTGCCAGAACCAGGGTCAGCCCCAACCGCGATATCGGACGGACTTTATCTTCCGCCTTAGTCCGCAAGTCATCAAGCACTTCCGTCGGGATCAGCCGGACCGTCAGCCAGATTCCAGCCGGCACGATCAGCAGATCGTCGAGATATCCGAGGACCGGGATGAAATCGGGGATCAGATCAACTGGTGACAGAGCATAGGCCGCGACGAGCCCCGCCAGCAGCTTGGCGAGCAAGGGCACGCGTAGATCGCGGGGGGCCAGCCACAGCGCTATGACGTCGCGCTTGAGCCCCCTGGCCCAGGCGCGCAGCCGCTCCATCACAGGCGGCCGCTCTTCCAGACGACCCGGCCGATCACCTGCACTTCTTCGGGCGGCAGTTCGATCGGGCGATAGGCCGGGTTGTCGCTAACCAGCGTGATCGTGCCCGGCCGGCCCAGGTCAACCCGCTTGACCAGCAGGGCATCGCCTGTGCGCACCACATGGATGCCATCGCGCAGCGGGCGCGGGCTACGGTCGACCAGGATCTCGTCTCCATCGCGCAAGGTGCCTTCCATCGAATCCCCCTCCACCCGGATTGCCGAGAGCATCCGCGGATCGAGCCCCTGCTCGCGCAGCCAGCGGGCGGAGAAGCGGAAGGCGCCGATCGGCAGTTCCTCCAACGCCAAGGCGCCCGGCCCGGCCGAAGCGCCGAGCGGCAGGCGTGGCACATCGATCCAGTCACCTCGCGGAGCCTTCAAAGGTGACGGCGAGGAAAATTCCTCTGGCGCGCCGAGTTCCGATTCGTCCACACCGAAGAACCGGGCCAAGGTGCGACGGTCCGTCTCTTCCAACTTGCGCGGACTGCCCTTGCGGATGAACTGTTGAAGATAGGTCGAATTTCGTCCGATCAGGTCGGACAGGGCAGACAAGCTGGCCCCTCGCTCGGTGGCCAGTTGCAGCAGGCGTTGGCGCGGATCGGCGGTAACCATGAATTGCTCATACACGATGTATTTTTCCTAGACAAGTAGGATTTCGCCAGAGACAACAGGATTATTCCTACTGCTCGATTCGCCGGATCGGGCCTTGACCTAGCGATGGAGACGCCCGCATGCTGATACGCCGGATCGAACAATTCCTGCGCCAAACGGGAATGCCCTGGACCAAGTTCGGGCGCCTGGCTGCGCACGATCCGCGCTTTGTTGCCGATTTGCGGAATGGCCGCAGCCCCCGCCCAGCGACGGAATCACGGGCGGAACATTTCATGAACGTCTTTCGGGAGAACCACCGTGCAGCATGATCCGGCCATCCTCCGCACCCTGGTCGCCTCAGCCCAGCGCAAGGGCAGGCGCCCTTGGCTCTCGCTGCTTTCGGCCCTGTTCGATCTTGGTCAGGGCCAGGCCGAACTGCTGCGCCACTCCGAACGCAACTGGGCCAGCGCAACTTTCGCCGGCACGCGCCACACCGTGACTCTGGCGTTCAACGGCGCAGAGGCCATTGCCGCCGGCGAAGCGCTGATCGAGGCCCTGCCCGATCACGAATTTGCGATTCCCGGCCAGCTGGTAGCCGATGCTTCGGCCATATCGGTCGATCAGGCCGCCCTGCCCCAGCCGCGCATGGTGGTGGAACTGGAACTGCTGTTGCTGGAGGACGGCTAGTAGCCGCGCAGCAGGTCCACGGCCGGCTCAAGCGGTTCGCCCCGGCGATAGCGCTCAAGGTTCACCAGAAAGCGATCGACCGAGCGGACGAACATCTTATCTTGCGCGCGGCCCGATAGGTGCATGGTGACATGGGCGTTGGGCAGACCCCACAGCGGATGATCGGCCGGCAGCGGTTCGGGTGTCGTGACATCAAGGAAGGCCGAGTGAATGCGGCCGGCCTTGAGCGCTTCGACCAGCGCATCCTGATCGACCACCGTGCCGCGGGCGATATTGAGCAGCACGGCATCGCTCTTCATCGCCGCCAGCTCTGCCGCGCCGATCATGCCGTCGGTTTGCGGCGTGGCGGGCACGGCCAGGATCACCCAGTCAAACTCGCCCAGCTGGCCGCGCCACTGGTCGGGCGCCAGCGTATCCGGGCCTAGGGTTCGGCGGACCTTGGTCACTTCCACCCCGAACGGCGCGAGGCGCTCGGCGATGAGCGAGCCGATGGCGCCCATGCCCAGCAACAGCGCCTTGCTGCCATAAAGCTCGCGCTTGCCGGGGGAATCCATCAGCCATTCGTGGCGATCCTGGGCATGGACCACCTCGCGATAGCCCTTGGCCACCGTCAGCATCCCCATCACAACATATTCGGCAATGGTGATGGCGTTGATCCCGGCACCGTTGGTCACGACAACGCCGCGTTCGTTCAGCAACGAAAGGGGCATGTGATCCAGCCCGGCATAAATCGAGTTGAGCCACTTCAGCCGCACCGCCCGCCGCGCCGCTTCGGCCATGTCTTCTTTCTTGTAGAGATCGAACCAGCCGATTTCAGCCTGGTCGGCGATCTCCATTAGTTCCTCGGTGGTGGCAAACCAGCGCGGCTCGATCCAGTCCGGCAAGCGTGGTTCAAGGATCGGGCGGGCGATGGCAGAGAGAACGGCTACGGTCATGACGGGCGGAAAGCTCCCCACAGGGCAAAGGCCAGGAACGGCAGACCAATCAGATCAACCGTGGCGATGGTGCGCAGCGGCGCCGGCGATCCGGCGCGCCAGTAAAGTAGCAGGAACCCAAGCATCGAGATCGCCGTGACGATCCCCGCCAGCTGCCGCGCCTCGGGCCGCCAAGCTGCCCACAGGCAGGCAACGAACACGGAGAGTAGCAGCGCCGCCCGGTGGTGCATCAGCAGGAACAGCGGGTTGTCGGGGCGGATCCCGTAAAGCGCTGTCAGCGTTGCCGGCCGGAAGAACGCCACCGCCGGCATCAGGTGGATAAGGGCAAGGAAGATCCAGGCGATCAGTTGCAGCATGAAACCAGACTAGCGCAGCAAGATGCTATGGCAAGCACTCAACTCTGACCGACAAATCGATCGAGCATCGGTGGACGGTGCAGGCATTGGGCAAAGTCGAACGGCCTGGTGCTCAGCGCGGCTACCCCGGCTGCAATGGGATGGCACGGGTTGAACAGGACAACGTCAGCCTCTGGCAAAACTTTGGATTGCACAGCGGCAAGCGGGGAACGGCAGCTGTCCAGCCAGACATCGACCCATGCCCGGGTTTCCATCTCATCAGCGCCGCTCGGCACGCGTTCAGGCTCGGCCGACACTTCGGTCCAGCCCAGCACATAGTCATCGGCGATCCCGGCAAGATCGCGCGGGAGATAGCGCAGCGCCACCAGCACCGCGAGGCCGGGTTCCGACGCGAACGGCACCACCGGCTTGCCCGGTGAGGAATAGCGCCCGCCTTGGCCGCGCCCCCTGCCCCATCCAACGCCACGAACGGCGCACGGGTTAGGCGCCAGAGCTTCACTCGCCCAGTTTCCAGTCCCAGCCGAGCGGATCGCCGTCCATCACCTCGACACCCTGCGCTGCGAGTTCGTCGCGCAGGCGGTCGGATGTGGCGAAATCCTTGGCGGCGCGGGCTTCCTTGCGCTGGGTCAGGATGGTTTCGACTTCGCCTTCGGTAATGGTGGCAGCCTTGGGGCGGATGCGGAGGTCACGCCGGCCTAACTCGAGCAAGTCTAAGCCAAGAACCCGATCGTAATCCTTTATCAGGTCAAGTTTGACCTCAGCAGGCAGAGCCTTGAATCCTGTGCTGGCATTATCGGTAACGAGACCGAGTTCAAGCAAAGCAAGGGGCGTATTGAGATCGTCAGAAATACTTCCATCGAAACTCAGTTTCGAAGTCTCGGTCACGAGGGTCCCGTACGTTCCGGGGTCTAAGACTTCAGTCCCGATCTGAGTCCTAAGCTTCTCGACATTCATCACCATCCGCTTCAACCGCACCAGCGCCGCCTGGAGGCCTTCCCAGCTGAACTCCAGCTCGCTGCGGTAATGCGCCTGGAGGCACATCATCCGATAGGCGAGCGGGTGGTAGCCCTTGTCGATCAGCAGTTGCAGCCGCAGGAACTCGCCCGACGACTTGCTCATCTTGCCGGTCCGTTCGACCAGGAAGTTGTTGTGCATCCAGATGTTCGCGCCGGAGTTCGCGGGCACGTTCAGGCCATTAGTGCAGCAGAACGCCTGGTTCTGGGCGATCTCGTTGGGGTGATGAATCTCGCGGTGGTCGATCCCGCCGGTATGGATATCGAACGGGAAGCCGAGGACCTCGCCCGACATGACCGAGCATTCCAGATGCCAGCCCGGCGCGCCTCTGCCCCAGGGTGAATCCCATTCCATCTGGCGCTTTTCGCCCGCCGGGGTCTTGCGCCAGATTGCGAAATCGGCGGCGTTGCGCTTGCCTTCTACTTCGTCGATCCTGCTCTCACCTTCTTCGGTCACGGCGCGGGCGAGGCGGCCATAGTCGGCCACGGTCGAGACATCAAAGTATAGCCCGCTGTCGAGCTCGTAGCAGTGCTTGTCGGCAATCGACTTCGCGAAGTCGATCATCGCCGGGATATATTCGGTGGCGATGGTCCACTTGGCGGGCTGGCGGATGTTAAGTGCCTTCACGTCGGCCCAGTAGGCCTCGGTGTAATGCCGGGCGATGTCCCAGATGGACTGGGCGCGTTCTGCGGCCATCTTCTCCATCTTGTCCTCGCCCGCATCGGCATCGTCGGTCAGGTGGCCCACGTCGGTGATGTTGATCACGTGGGTCAGCTTGTAGCCCTTGAAGCTGAGCGTGCGGCCCAGCACGTCAGCGAAGACATAGGCCCGCATGTTGCCGATGTGCGGGTAATTGTAGACCGTCGGCCCGCAGGAATAGACGCGCGCCTCGCCCGGGTGGACGGGCTGGAACTCTTCCAGCTGGCGGGTCAGGCTGTTGAACAGCTTGAGTGGCGTCGTAGTCATGCCTCGCGCCTTACGCAGGCTTGCGGCGCGGTCAAGTTGCCAACGAGGCGAGCAGCAGCCCTACCCCGGCCATCACGATCAGCAATCCGGCCACTTCATGTCGGCTCGCGGCCTTGCCGGTAAGCCGCCCGGCGAAGAGCGCGGCCAGCGGCATCTCGATCAGACCAAGCGTGCGGACATTGGCCGCCGGGGTCAGCGCGAAGGCGGTGAACCAGCAGGCCGAGGCGAAGGCACCGAGGAACCCGGCGCCCAGGCTGGTGCGCCAGACGCGCAGGCTGCCCATAAAAGCCTCGCGATCACGGGCCACCAGCCACAGGCCGAGGAGACCCGCCTGGATCGTCAGGCTGATCGACAGCACGGTCAGCGCGCGGATCAGGAAGTCCCCACCCTCCAGCGCGCCGATCCCGCCGCGAAAGGCAATGGCGGAGAGGCCGAACAGGCCGCCTGCGCCGACACCCGCGGCGATCATCCGGCCCTCTTTGAGGAGATTTTGGTATTCGCCCGGCTTGACCGAGGCGACCAGCACGCCTGCCGTCACCACGCCCACCGCCAGCCAGGCCAGCGGACTGAGGTAGTCGCCCAGCAGGATGACGCCCAGCACGGCGACCAGCACCGGTTCGGTCTTGATATAGGCATAGGCAACGCCAAAGGCGCGTTGGTGCATCACCACCAGCATCAAGGCCGTGCCCATGATCTGGCAGACCGCGCCCAGCGCCGCCCAGCCCAGCGCGGTTCGCGTCAGACCCGGCAGCGGCTGCCCGGTCAGCCATAGCGCGGCAGCCAGGAACAGCAGGGCAAAGGGCAGCCCGAAGACGAACCGCACCTGCGTGGCCCCCAGCATGCCGATGGTCCTGGTCAGCCCGGCCTGCGCGCCGTTGCGGAAGACTTGCGCCGATGCCGCGGCAATCGTCACCGGCACCCAGAGCCACAAGGAGAGGCTCAGAAGCCCTCCCAACGGATCGCTTCATCCAGCGGAGCGCGCGGCACGGGGAACTGGTTGACCGGGGCATCCGGATCGCGCCAGCCAATGCCCATGCCGCAGAAGAAAATGTGGTCTTCCGGGATATCGACCACGGCGCGGATCTGTTCCTGGTAAATCGCCCAGGCTTCCTGCGGGCAAGAATCCAGCCCTTCCTCGCGCAGCAGCAGGCAGACGGTCTGCAGCCACATGCCGATGTCCGACCACTGAGGCCGGCCCATATAGCGCGGGGTGTGGATGAGCATCAGCACTGGGGCGCCAAAGGCCTGGAAGTTCTTCGCGAACCACATCAGGCGGCTCATCTTGTTGTCACGCGGGATCTCAAGCGCGGCATACATTGCCTCGCCCACGCCCTTGCGGCGCTCGGCATAGGGGCCATCGAGTTCGGGCGGATAGATATGGTATTCGGGCTTATGTCGCGCTGGCCCTTCGGGCAGAATCGCGGCGACATCGGCCAGCAGTTTCGCCAGCGGCTCACCCGTGATCACCGTGGCGTTCCACGGCTGGGTATTGCCGCCCGATGGCGCGTTCTGGGCCTTTTCCAGCACCCGGCGCAGCACCGCCTGGTCAACCGGCTTGTCGAGGAACGCCCGCACCGTACGGCGGGTGGCGACGGCTTCGGAGACGTTCATCGTGGCGGCAGTCCTATTCGAAACCGAGGAACTGGATCTTGCTTTCCAGCGGTTCGCGCTTGCGGTCAAAGCCGTTCACCGGATCGGTCTCGTCGCGGTAACCGATGGCGATGCCGCAGAAGAAGATGTGGGTCTCATCCGAAACGCCGACGAATTCCTTGATCACCTTGGCATAGAGCGAAAGGAATTCCTGCGGGCAGGTATCGAGGCCCTGTTCGCGCAGCAGCAGCATGATGGTCTGCAGCCACATGCCAACGTCCGACCACTGCGGCGGGCCCATCACGCGCGGGAAATAGACCATCAGCACGGCCGGCGCGCCGAACGAAACCAGATTCTGCGCCATGAAATCGCCGCGCGCGGCCTTGTCTGCGCGTTCGATGTTCATGGCGGCGTACATGTCCGCGCCAACCTGCGCGAGCCGCGCCTTGCACTCCGGCAGGACTTCCGGATCGCTCCATGAGTACTCTTGCGGGTTCTGCGGCGGGGTGCTGCGCATCTTTTCCTGCAGCTGGCGCAGCGGCTCGCCGGTCAGGATCGCGCCTTCCCACGGCTGGAAATTGCAGCCGGACGGAGCCCATCGGGCGGTGTCCATGACCTGCTTGATCAAGTCGAGCGGTAGGGGCTTGTCGCTGAACGAACGGATCGAACGGCGGGTCAGGACGGCTTCGGAGGTGGTGCTGGCTTTGCTCATGGCGCGTTTAATCGTGCGATTAAACGGAGCGGTCAAGCGCTATTCGTCCTCGAACAGCGCGGCCAGCTGCTCGATCATCGTGCCGCCAAGCTGCTCGACATCCATGATAGTCACGGCGCGGCGGTAATAGCGGGTCACGTCGTGGCCGATGCCGATGGCGACAAGCTGGACCGGTGACTGGCGCTCGATCCAGTCGATCACCTTGCGCAGATGCTGTTCAAGGTATCCGGCGGTGTTCACGCTCAGCGTCGAATCGTCGACCGGCGCGCCGTCGGAGATCACCATCAGGATGCGGCGGTCTTCGGGCCGGGCCAGCATCCGGGTGTGGGCCCAGAGCAGCGCCTCGCCGTCGATGTTTTCCTTGAGCAGCCCTTCGCGCATCATCAGGCCGAGGTTGCGGCGGCTGCGGCGATAGGGTTCGTCGGCCTTCTTGTAGACGATGTGGCGCAGGTCGTTGAGGCGCCCTGGCTGGGCCGGCTTGCCGCCTGCCAACCAGGCCTCGCGGCTCTGGCCGCCCTTCCAAGCGCGGGTGGTGAAGCCCAGAATCTCGGTCTTCACGCCGCAGCGTTCCAGCGTGCGCGCCAGCACGTCGGCGCTGATCGCGGCGATCGAGATCGGCCGCCCGCGCATCGAACCGGAATTGTCGATCAGCAGGGTGACGATGGTGTCCTTGAACTCGACATCACGCTCGACCTTGTAGGACAGCGACTGACCCGGCGAGATCACCACGCGGGCCAGCCGTGCGGCGTCGAGGATGCCCTCTTCCTGGTCGAAATCCCACGAGCGGTTCTGCTGCGCCATCAGCCGCCGCTGGAGCCGGTTAGCGAGCTTGGTGACGATGCCCTGCAGGCCCTTTAGCTGCGCATCGAGGTAGGCGCGCAAGCGGGTCAGCTCTTCCTCGTCGCACAGGTCCTGCGCGGCGACAACTTCGTCGAACTGCTCGGTGAAGACCTTGTAGTCGAAGTTGCCGGGAATGTCGGTCCACGGGCGATTGGGGCGGACCGGGAGCATCCCCTCCTCGCCATCGTCACCCGCTTCAGCCTCGGCATTGTCATCCTCGACCTGCTGCTCGACCTCGCCCTCGCCTTCCTCTTCGCCTTCGGTCGGCTCACCGGCGACCTCGCTGGGGGCCTGATCGTCCTGGCTGTCCCCGGCGTCGGGATTGTCCTCGCTGTCGTCCTCGCCGTCCTGGTCCTCGCCCTCTTCGGGATCGGCCTCCATCGGCTCCGAACGGGTCAGCTCAAGGTGCTGGAGCATGTCGAGGCTGAGCGCCTGGAACGCCTTCTGGTCGTCCAGCGAAAGCGCCAGCGCATCGAAATCGGTGCCGGCGCGTTCCTCGATCCAGCCGCGCAGCATGTCGGTGCCTTTGCGCGCGGCTTCGGGCACCGGCTGGCCGGTCAGGTGTTCGCGCAGCAAGAGCGAGAGCGCGACCGGCAGCGGCACTTCGTCCGGGCTGGTGGCGCGGGCAATCGGATCGCCGCCAATCCGCACGGCCATCGCCGCATCCAGATTGTCGCGCATCCCGGCATAGGCCTTTGAGCCTAACGCCTCGTAACGCACCTGCTCGACAAGATCGTAGCAAGCCCGGGCGGAGGGATCGCTTGGCGCGGACTTGGCGTGCATCGCCTCGTTGTGGTGGCGCAGCTTGAGCGCCATGGAATCCGCGTGCCCCCGCGCTTCCATCGCCTGGTCGCGCGGCAGGTTGCGGCCCGGCATCGGCACCCGCAGGTTCTTGCCATTGGCCACGGCCATGTCCGCCGTCCAGGCCACCTCCAGCTCGGGCTCATGCGCAATGGCGCGGCTGGCGCCGGTCAGGACAGAGCGAAAGCGATCGAGGGGGGATTCGTCGGCCATGGTGATCCCGCTAGCGCAGGATGCGGCAACACTCAAATGGCACCGGCAATCCTGGCAAAAATGGCGGAAAAGAGCTTCAACTGCTCGGGAAGGTCTCAACCGCCTCAGCGGCAATCGCGGTCGCCCGGGCAAAGGCATCCTGCGCGTCGATGATCATCTGCTTGGCCTTCTCCACGGCCACCAGGCAATGCTCCTCACCGGTCTCAACAAACCGGGCCATGGCCATGGCCGCCATCAGCATGGCCAGGGTGTTGGTCCCGCGAAGCGCCTCCGCGGCATCATCGACCAGCAATGCGGAGGATTGCGCCACCAGCCGGGATGCCAGAGTGGCCGCACCGGGCTGGACCGACTGGGCACTTAGGACCGCAGCCTGGTGTCGTTTGCCGGCATCGCCTGACGCCGATTCGATGGCGGCAGGACCGGCCGGGCCAGCAACACCATTGGCCGCCGGCGGCAGTGATCCGAACGGCGCGCCACGTTCGCCGCGGGCCGCTCCTTCGCTGGTGAACTGCATCGCCATGATCCCCGCCGCCGCCATGGATACGGCGGTTTCGCGGCTGATCGAGGTCCGCCGGTGCGCGGCAACCATGTCATAAAGCGCCAGTCCGACCGTTTCAGCGAGGGTCAGGTCGGTAATCGCAGTCGCCCGGGCCAGCGAGGGCGAGACATCGCGCAGTTCGCCATTGGCAGTCTGGCGGAGCAGATCGGAGATTTGCCCTTCTTTCACGGTCCCGCCCCTCAGAGCCTCGGCTCGAACCAGATGCGCTGCGGCGCATCGCCAGTGGCCCGGCGAACCGCTGCTGAATCGAGCGCGAGCATGATCGCGAGCGAGGCATCGAGCGCCCTTTGCGCTGTCTCCGTGTCTTTCTGCTGAGTAACTGCGGCGCTGACGCCGGACTTGGCGAGGCGCGTCTCGATCATCCGGGCGAAGGAATCGAGATCAGTATCTTTTGACGCTGGCACGGGCGTAGGGACGGGGTTGGTGGCCATTGGCATTCTCCACCTCTTTGCAAGGACTTGTTACCCCTTGCAAAACCCGCTGGCAAGCAGGCCGCTAGATCGACTGCCCGGTCTTGGCCCAATCGGCCAGGAAGCCTTCGATGCCCTTTTCGGTCAGCACGTGCTTGAACAGTCCCTTGATGACCGAGGGCGGCGCGGTCATCACGTCGGCGCCGATCTTGGCCGCTTCAAGCACGTGGATGCCGTGACGGACCGAGGCGACCAGGATTTCGGTCTCGAAGGCGTAGTTGTCATAGATCAGGCGGATGTCGCTGATCAGCTGCATCCCGTCGAAGCCATTATCGTCGTGCCGGCCCACGAAGGGCGAGACGAAGCTTGCCCCTGCCTTGGCCGCGAGCAGCGCCTGGTTTGCCGAGAAGCAGAGCGTGACATTGACCATCGTGCCGTCGCTGGTCAGCGCCTTGCAGGTCTTGAGGCCATCGATCGTCAGCGGCACCTTGATGCAGACATTGTCCGCGATCTTGCGCAGGATTTCCGCCTCGCGCATCATGCCTTCGTGATCGAGCGCGACGACTTCGGCGCTGACCGGGCCGCTGGTGAGCCCGCAGATTTCGCGCGTCACTTCGATGAAATCACGGCCCGACTTGGCGATCAGCGACGGGTTGGTGGTAACGCCATCGAGCAGGCCGGTAGCAGCCAGGTCCTTGATCTCGGCGATTTCGGCGGTGTCGGCAAAAAACTTCACGGGTGCGTGCTCCGGTAGCGATTCCCCATCGCTATAGGGAAGGCTCTGGCGAGGGCCTAGCCCCCAGCGCGGTTTCTGCGCATAGGGAGCAGACTCATGAGCCGCGTCCGCCTCCTCGTCTTCAATCCGGTGCTGTCGGTGCTCGATTACCGGGTGCCGCCGGGCATGACGGTTGAACCTGGCAGCGTGGTGCTCGCCCCGCTTGGCCCGCGGCAGGTGCTGGGGATCGTCTGGGAGCCCGAGCGGCTCGACGGCACCGAAGTGCCCGAAAGCAAGCTGCGGCCGCTGCTCGAAGTGCTGCCCGTCCCGCCGATTGCCGAACCGCTGCGGCGGCTGGTCGAATGGACTGCCGACTATTACTGCGCGCCGCTCAATTCGGTGGCGCGGATGATGCTGGGATCGCTGGCGGCGCTGCGCGGCGGGGGGACGACGACCGAGTACCGCCTGTCCGGTCATGAGCCGGCCCGCCTGACCCCGCAGCGCGCCGCCGCGCTCGATGCCCTGCAGGGTGAGCAGGCCTCGATCCGCGAACTGGCCGAGCTGGCGTCGGTCTCCGAAGGTGTGCTGCGCGGCATGGTCAATGCCGGGATCATCGAGCCGGTGACAGTCGACCTTGACCGGGCCTATCCCAGCGCCCGGCCCGATCATGCCCAGCCGGAACTGTCTGACGAACAGCAGGCCGCCGCCGATGAATTTGTGGCGGCCGTGGGAGCTGGCAAGTTCCAGACCTTTTTGCTCGACGGTGTCACCGGGTCAGGCAAGACCGAGTGCTATTTCGAGGCCATCGCCGCCGCGATCAGGGACCGCAAGCAGGTGCTGGTCATGCTGCCCGAGATCGCGCTGACCGAGAACTTCCTGCGCCGGTTCGAGGCGCGCTTCGGCGTGCCGCCCGTGCTGTGGCATTCCAGCCTCAAGCAAAGCGAGCGGCGCCGGGCCTGGCGAGCGATTGTTTCGGGTGAGGCCCAGGTCGTGGTCGGCGCGCGCTCGGCGCTGTTCATGCCGTTCAAGCAGCTTGGCCTGATCGTGGTCGACGAGGCGCACGAAGTCTCGTTCAAGCAGGATGACGGGGTGCGCTACAACGCCCGCGATGTCGCCGTGATCCGCGCGCGGTTCGAGGCGATCCCGGTGATCCTGGCCAGCGCCACCCCGGCACTCGAATCGCTGCAACTGGCTGAGGCCGGGGTCTACCGGAAGATCGACCTGCCCAGCCGGTTCGGCGGCGCCACCTTGCCGCACATCGAAGTGGTCGATCTGCGCAAGGACGAACCGGCCCGCCAGCACTGGCTCGCGCCCTCGCTGGTCAAGGCGCTGGAGGATCGATTGGCGCGCGGCGAGCAATCGCTGCTGTTCCTCAACCGCCGTGGCTATGCCCCGCTGACGCTGTGCCGCCATTGCGGCTATCGCTTCAAATGCCCCAACTGCTCGGCCTGGCTGGTCGAGCACCGGCTCTCGCGCCGGCTCGCCTGCCACCACTGCGGCCATGCCTCCGAGGTGCCGGACGCCTGCCCTGAATGCCACACCCCCGATTGCCTGGTCGCCTGCGGCCCTGGCGTGGAGCGCATCGCCGACGAAGTCAGCGGCCTGTTTCCTGAGGCGCGCATCGCCATTGCCACGTCCGACACGCTGAATACGCCGGAGAAGATCGGCGATTTCGTCGCCCGAGCCGAAGGCGGGGCGATCGATGTGATTGTCGGCACCCAGCTGGTGACCAAAGGCTACCACTTCCCGGAACTGACCCTGGTCGGCGTGATCGATGCCGACATGGGCCTGGAAGGTGGCGACCTGCGCGCGGCGGAGCGGACATACCAGCAGATAGCCCAGGTAGCCGGGCGCGCCGGACGCGGGGTAAAACCGGGCGAAGTGCTGATCCAGACCCGCCATCCCGAAGCCGCCGTCATCGCCGCCCTCGCCGCCGGTGACCGCGACGCGTTCTATGCCGCCGAGGCCGAAGGGCGCCGCGATGCCGGCGCGCCGCCGTTCGGGCGCTGGGCCGCGATCATTGTCTCGAGCGAAGACGAAGCCGAAGCGCGCGAGGCCGCCCGCCAGATCGGCGGCGCGCGGCCGGATCTGCCTGACGTCATGATCCTTGGTCCAGCCCCGGCTCCCCTATCGCTGCTGCGCGGGCGCTATCGCTATCGCCTGCTGATCAATGCCCGGCGCTCGGCCCAGTTGCAGGACATCATCCGCCAGTGGCTGGGCGCGCTAAGCTTCCCGCAAGGCGTGCGCGTCGCCGTGGATATCGATCCCTACTCCTTCGTATGACCGTGCTCGTGCCCGTGCTGGGCGATCAGCTTTCGCATGGCCTGGCCAGCCTCCAGGGCTGCGATCCGGCTGATACGGTCGTCCTGATGATGGAAGTGGCCGAGGAAGCCACCCACGTCCGCCATCACCAGGCCAAGATCGCGCTGATCTTCTCGGCCATGCGTCACTTCGCAGCCGAACTGCGTGAACGCGCTTGGCGGGTCGATTACGTCCGACTGGACGATCCGGACAACTCCGGCAGCTTTACGGGAGAGATCTTCCGCGCCGCAGAGCGGCATTCGCCCCGCCTGATCCGGGTGGTTGAACCGGGCGACTGGCGGGTCGAGCAGGCCATGCTGGACTGGCAGACCTTCACCGGCTGCCCGGTCGAGATCCTGCCCGACAGTCGCTTCCTCTGCTCGCGCGACGAGTTCGCCGGCTGGGCGGCAGGCCGCAAGGAATTGCGGATGGAATTCTTCTACCGCGAGATGCGGCGGCGGACCGGGCTGCTGATGGACGGCAAGGACCCGGTTGGCGGCAAGTGGAGCTTTGATGCCGAGAACCGCTCCGGCCCAACGCCGGGGCTGAAGGGACCGCCCCTTCCCCGGTTTGAGCGGGATGCCATCACGGCGGAAGTGATCGAACTGGTCGGCGAGCGCTTTGCCGACCACTTCGGCTCACTCGACAATTTCAATTTGCCGGTGACTGCGGCCGAGGCCGATCAGGCTGCCGCCGCCTTCCTCGAGGACCGCCTGCCAACCTTTGGCCAATGGCAGGACGCCATGGTACGCGGACAGGACTTCCTGTTCCACGCTGTGCTTTCGCCTGCGATAAACCTCGGCCTGCTCGATCCGCTCGAGCTTTGCCGCCAGGCCGAGGCGGAACACCACGCCGGGCGCGCGCCGCTGGCCGCCGTGGAGGGCTTCATCCGCCAGATCATCGGCTGGCGCGAGTATATCCGCGGAGTCTACTGGCTGGAAATGCCAGGCCTGGCCGAGGACAATTTCCTGGATGCCAGGCGTCCGCTGCCGGACTTCTACTGGACAGGCGAGACCGACATGGCCTGCCTGGCCGATTGCGTCCGCTCCACCCGTGAGAACGCCTATGCGCATCACATCCAGCGGCTGATGGTGCTCGGCAACTTTGCGCTCCTCGCCGGGATTCGCCCACAGGAGGTCGCCGACTGGTTTCTGGTGGTCTATGCGGACGCCTTCGATTGGGTCGAGCTGCCCAATGTCGCCGGCATGGCGCTGTTCGCCGATGGCGGTCGGCTGGCCTCCAAGCCCTATGCCGCCAGCGGCGCCTATATCGACCGGATGAGCAATTACTGCGGCTCGTGCCGCTACAAGGTGAAGCTCAAGGCCGGACCCGACGCCTGCCCGTTCAATGCGCTCTATTGGCACTTCCTCGATCGCAATGCGGACAAGCTTGGTCGCAACATGCGGCTGGCCAATCCCTATGCCACTTGGCGGCGCATCAGCGAGGACAAACGCGCGGCTTACCTTGCCAGCGCAGAAACATTCCTCGCCCGCCTGGAACCCGCAGCGCCTGTTTGGGCCAAGCGCAATTCGGACTAGTCTGCACCGATTGCTTTCGTATCATCGCCCCACGAATCAGGGGCTAATACATGCGATTGTTGACTTTTCTGGCGGCCATGGCGCTGCCGACTGCCGTTCATGCGGCCGAATGGCGCGAGGCCGAAACGGCCCATTTCCGGATCATGAGCGCAGGCGAGGAGAAGGATCTGCTCAAGTTTGCCGAGCGGCTTGAACATTTCCACACGCTGCTGCGCCTGGCGACAGGGGCCAGCGAAGAGGGGCTGCGGATCCTGAAGGTGCGCGTCGTACTGGTGCCATCGGTGACCGAAGTGGCGCGCCTTTATGGCGCAGACGACAAAGGAGTCTTAGGCTTCTACAGCCCGCGCGAGGAAGGTCCGATTGCGGTGGTTCCCGCTTCGACTGACGGCTTCAACATGTCAGGCCAACAAGTTCTGTTCCACGAATATGCGCATCACTACATGCTGCAATATTCGCCAGTCGCCTATCCTGCCTGGTACGTCGAAGGCTTTGCCGAGATTACCTCGACCGCGTCTTTCGACCGGCCTGGCACCATCTCTTATGGCAAGGCAGCCGTGCACCGGAAGGACGATCTGGAGACTCGGCGCTATCCGACCGCAAAGATGGTCGATGGCAGCTATATCAAAGAGGGCGATGGTCGCCCTTGGTCTTACGGCGATGCCTGGCTGGTCACCCATTATCTGACATTTGCCGACAAACGCCGGGGTCAGCTGCGCGCCTACCTTGATGCCATGAACAGCGGCCAACCGATGGAACAGGCGGCAAAGGTCTTTGGCGACCTCAATGAGCTGCAACGCGAGGTGAGCATCTATTTCGCTGGCCGCAGCTTCCCCTATCGCGCCGTACCGCTTCCGCCAGGTTCCGCTGGAGAGATCAAGCTCCGTCAGGTCCCGACCCACGAAGCTTCGCTGATCGAGACCCAGATTGAGCTGGGTCGTCGGCTGCGGCTGCCGAACAAGGCGGATGAGGCAGCGGAGCAACAGAACGGCAAAGCCAAGCCACCAGAAAAGGATTACGCAACACGCCTGGCCGCAGCCAAGGCCGAGCGTGATCAGTGGCTGGCGCAGCTTGAGGCGCAGGTAGCAAGCAGCCCTGGCAGCGTGCATGGCTGGCGCTTGCTGGCCGATGCGCGCTGCGGGGCAGAGCAGCACGAAGCCTGTCTTGCTGCGGCGGATCGCGCATTGGCGGTGGCGCCAGGCGATCCTCGCGCGCAGGTCCGCAAGGCCCAAGCCATGATGGCGCTGGCCAGGGAACTGCCAGCAGAACAACGCAAGGCTCGGGTGACCGAGGCTCGCACGATGGCCGCCAAAGTGATGAACGCCAACCCGGATGACCCGGTGTCTCGCTTTGTTTTCTACCGGTCGTACGCTGCGGAAGGCCGCAAGGCTTCGCCGGTCGGCGTCAAGGCGTTGGTCGAAGCCGTCCACCTGGTGCCGAAGCTGGACGGTCCGCGTCTGATCCTGGCGAGCGAGCTGGCTAGCCTCGGCCAGATCGAAGAGGGGCGAGCCGTGCTGCGGCCGCTGGCCTTCGATCCGCACGGCGGCGGAGCGGCAGCGGCGGCGCGGGGAATGCTTGCCAAGCTCGACGCGATGGGGCCTACACCGCCAACACAACCTTAGACTCCGAGAGGAACCTACATGCTGACCGTCCATCACCTGCGCATCTCGCAATCCGAACGGATCGTCTGGCTGTGCGAGGAACTGGGGATCGAATACGATCTGAAGCTCTACAACCGCCGCGAGGACAATCGGCTGGCGCCCGACGAGTACAAGGCGCTGCATCCGATGGGGATTGCGCCCGTGATCACCGATGGCGACCTTGTGCTGGGCGAAAGCGGCGCGATCTGCGAATATATCGACCGCAAGTATGGCGGCAGCCGTCTCTCTCCGGGGGTCGATGATCCGGATTTTGCCGGGCACCTGTTCTGGTTCCATTTCTCCAATGCGACGTTCATGACCAACGGCATGATGGGACTGGTGGCACAGTCGCTCGGTGCTGCGGAAACGCCACCCTTTGTTGCCGATCGGGTTGCCAAGGCTTGGGCGATGACGAATGCGCGGCTGGGTGAGGCGGAATTCTTCGGTGGGCGCAACCTGACGCTCGCCGACATCATGATGGGCTTCAGCCTGACCACCTCGCGCGCTTTCGGCGGGGCATCGCTGGACCCCTATCCCAACATTGCGGCCTACTTGCAGCGGATCGGCCAGCGTCCGGCCTATCAGCGGGCAATGGCCAAGGCCGAGCCCGGCATGCCGCCCATGCTTACCTGACCTGGCGCCACGGGGCGGGAACCAGTTTTCCGCCCTGGATGGCCACCAGCAGCAGGATCACCCCGGCCAGCGAAGCAACAACCATTGCCACGACGCTGGCCTCCAGCCCGAAATCGCCGCCGGTCAACCAGTCCGGGCCGAGCCGGCGGGTGATCAGCAGGCCAAGCGGTGCCTCGCCGCCCGAGACCGGCACCGAGAAGACCCAGCCCTGCGTGAAGTTCCACGCCGCGTGGATGCCGATCGCCAGCCAAAGCCGGCGCGTCAGCATATAGGCCGCGCCGAGCAGGACCCCGGCCTCGACCGCGATGGCAACGCTGGAGAACCAGGTCGCATCCGGGTTCATGATATGGAGCGCCCCGAACAGCGCTGACGAGAGAGCGAGGGCGATCCACGATCCCAACCACACTTCAAGGTGCCGGAAGACAATCCCGCGCAGAAGAATCTCCTCGAACACGCTGCTGAACACGGCCAGCGAGAGCATTGACCAGATCGCGCCCCAACCGCGCAGGCCGAGGATCTCGAACCCGCCCAGCAGGGCAACTATTCCCGTCATCACCGTGAACAGCATCGCGCCGCCGGCAAGACCGAGCGCCAGCTCGCGCCCGGCCCCGGCAAATTCCAATTCGCGGTCCGGAGCGCATTCCATCCAGCGCTTGTAGCCCTTGTAGGCAAGGATGAAGAGCGCAGCGAGGATCACCGCGCCGAGCAGCCGCAGCGGCGTGTTCCTGGCGGCGTCCAGTGCACCGAACAGCTTGTTGAGCGCGATCGAACCGACACCGCCAACCGCGACCATCAGGACAAAGCCGATCAGCAGCAGGCTGGCAGGATGGGCAACGATGCGGCGCAGGCGGGTGGGCTCGACAGTCGTAACGTCGGTCATCTGACTCAACCCCCCGATAGTGTATTGCCTTATTGATACACAGGGGCCGAGCCGTCAATCTCCTTATCCGGCAGCATAGGGCACGATCTCGCCAGCGAAGACCGACTTTGCCTGGCCTTCCAGCCAGTCCATCGCCGCTGCCCAAGGGCCATGGCCATAGCTGATCCTGGCGACGCCGCAGGCCGCCAGTTCCGCGCGCGTGCCGCGCCCCGGCCCCCACAGGATATTGACCGGCAGCGGTGAGGCGGCACAGATCGCCGTAATCGCGACATGATCGCCGAGGAACGGAACAAACAGACCACCTGCACCAGCTTGCGCATAGGCGTCTGCCCGTTCGAGCACGGCATCGATCAGATGCTGGCCATAGTCTTCCGGCTTGACCCCGCGATAGACGTCGGTGCGGGCGTTGACGAACAATCCAGTGCTGGCCGCTGCAGCTACGCGTTCGGCTGCCTGCGCGACCGGCAGCAACGCACTCTCACCCGGCATCCGGTCTTCCTGGTTAATCCCGAAGGCGCCAGCGTCCAGTGCGCGGCGAACCGAAGCTGCAACTGCGGCTGGCGTTGCGCCATAGCCAGTCTCGAAATCGAGCGTCACCGGTAGATCGGTCACGCGGACTATGCGTTCGAGGTTGCGCAAGGCATCGTCGATCGAAAAGTCCTCGCCATCGGCAAAGCCTTGGGCTTCGGCTACGCCATAAGAGCCGGTGGCGATCGCCTTGGCCCCTGCCCGCGCCACCGCTCTTGCGCTGCCAGCATCCCAGACATTGAACAGCATAAGCGGATCGCCGGGAACATGGAGCGCCCTGAATGCGGTTACGGGGTCAGTCATTTCGCTTCCTTTTCGAGCAGCTTGCGCTTGATTTCCAAGCCATAGGCATAACCACCCAGCCCGCCGCCTGTTGCAATGACCCGGTGGCAGGGAATCAGGACAGCGACATTGTTGGCACCATTGGCGCTGCCAGCGGCCCGGACCGCCTTGGGCCGATCGACCGCAGCGGCCAGTTGGGCATAAGTGCGGGTTTCGCCCCGCGGAATGCGGCGCAGTTCCTTCCAGACCGCTTCCTGAAAGGCCGTGCCCTTCACGTCGAGCGGGATGTGACCGAAGTCACCCGGCGCTTCGACAGCGGCGACAACCTGCTCAAGCAGTGCGGCGAACTCGGCACCGCCTTCGACCAGTTCGGCCTTCGGAAAACGGGCTTCGAGCGCCTCGCGACCTTCATTGAAAGACAATCGACAGACACCCTTGTCGGTCGCGGCAACCAGCATCGCGCCAAGCGAGGTCGGCACGACCGCCCAGTGGATCCTCACGCCCCGCCCGCCGTTGGCCCAGGCCGAAGGTGCCATGCCAAGTCTCCCCTGCGTCCCTTCATAGAACCGGCTGGGCCCAGAATAGCCCGCAGCATAGATCGCATCAGTCACCCGGCCTTCGCCGGTCAGCGCCTCGGCGGCGCGCTCCTGCATCAGGGCGCGGGCATAGGCAGCAGGCGACAGGCCGGTGTGGCGGGTAAAGACCCGCTGAAAGTGTGTCGGCGAATAGCCGGTCTCGGCCGCCAGCGCCGCAAGGGCGAGCGGCTGCTCGGCTGACTTGATTGCCGCGATGGCTGCCAGCACCGCGCGTTCATCGCGGCTGACGTCATCGGGCAGGCAGCGCTTGCACGGCCTGAGGCCGGCAACCCGCGCGGCTGCGCCATCGGCAAAGAAGCGCACGTTGTGGCGCGCCGGATGCCGGGCCGCGCAGGACGGGCGGCAATAGATCCCGGTGGTGAGCACGCCCGTGACAAAGCGTCCGTCAAAAGCCCGGTCGCGGGCCAGGACGGCGGTCCAGCAATCGTCGTCAGCGATCGTCATGCGGCGTCTCCGTGGCGGTCGATCCGTGCGGAAAAGCAACCGAGGTTCGCGTTGTGGGCATGGATATAGGCTGTCGCTGGATTGGCAAGGAGCTGGCCGATCCCGACCTCGGACCCGCCCGGCTGGGTCAGCAGGGCGTCGATCATCATTCCCGCCCCATCAAAGGCCCGCAGCGAGAGAATGCGCGAAACGAAGACCGGGGGCATCTCGTCGATAAAGGTTGCCGCCGCCTGCGCCGCCTCGCGCACGAAGATTGCGTGGCTGGCGCGATAGGGGTTGGCCACGTCGTGGCTGGTATGATTGACCAGGATCAGCGTTTCGCCGGGTTCGGCGTCTTGCAGGGTGATCCGGCAAGGTGCGCTTTGCGGGCGGGTGGCAGTTATCCGCACGGCGTTGTGCCGCGCGAGGTCTGCTTCGGCTGCATCGATCAGGTGGTCAAAGGCCGAGCGTGGCAGGCCAGTGATGCGGTAAGTCATAATCAGGCTCCATTGATGCTGGAGCCTGATTACCCATCCCCTCGGCAGATCGCGTCCCGAAGCTTGCGTTCAAACCGTGCGGATCAGCCTCCGCAGGCCCGAAACAGCATCAGGGTGCGCTCCTTCGCCAGGTCCGCACTCTCCGGATGCCAGTCCTTGCGCCGGTCCGAGTTGAAGCCGTGGCCCGCTTCGTAAACAAAGATCTGCGCGGTCGGGTGCTGCTTCTCGATCAGCTTTTCGACCGGTGCAAACTCGACCAGGTTGTCATAGCGCCCGAAATGGCAAATCGCCGGGGCCTGCGGCGCCTCATCGGCAAAGCGGGTGGCAACATAACCGCCGTAATAGGATGAGGCAGCGGTCAGGTTCGGGCTGATCTGCGCCATCCGCCAGGCGACCGATCCGCCAAAACAATAGCCGACGATGAACACCTGCTCGCCCTTGTCGGCCAGCCAGTCAATGCAGGTCTGCGTGTCCTTGAGGCCCTGATCCCAGTCATGCTCGTTGCGGGCAATCTCGACCGCGCGCTCCCAGTCGGCACCAGTATAGCCCAGCGCGCAGCCCGGCTCCTGCCGGTCGAACAGGCCAGGGCTGAGCACTTCATAGCCATCTTCGGCATATTCGTCGCACAGCTCACGGATATGGTCTGTTACGCCGAAGATCTCCTGGACCAAGACCAGGCCGCCCCGGCGCTCGCCAATCGGCATGGCGTGGTAGACCGGCATTTGGTGCCCATCCGACATAGTAATCACAATCGTTTCGCCCATCGACCGGTCCTTCGCCCACATTGCTTGGCGGATAGTCCTAACCCCACCTTGCATCGCAGCACAATCGCCGCTATGCGCGCCCCCGTCCAAGGGGCAGATGTGCGGGCCTGGCTCGCTTCCGCCCCATCAATGCACCCGATGCAAGGAACTTGAGCGCGTGGAGAATTCCGGCGGCATTACGGCCAGCTTGCAGGGGCGATACGCCTCTGCGCTTTATGAGCTGGCCAGCGAATCCAAGGCTGTAACCGCTGTCGAGGGTGACCTCGACAAGCTGGGCGCAGCGATTCTCGGCAACGCCGATCTGGCCGCACTGATTCGCAATCCGCAGATCGGCCGCGATGCCGCTGCCGCCGCGATGGCCGAAGTCGGCAAGCTGCTCGGCCTGCATCAGCTCACCCAGAACTTCATCGGCGTGCTGGCGGGCAACCGCCGCCTCGCCGCGCTGCCCGATGTGGTCCGCGCCTTCAGCACGATCGCTACCGCCGCCCGCGGCGAAGTGACCGCCGAAGTGACCAGCGCCCATCCGCTCAGCGATGCCCAGCTCAAGGCGCTTGCCGCCAAGCTGAAGGCCCGTGAAGGGAAGGACGTAAAGATCAAGGCGAATGTCGACCCCGAAGTGCTCGGGGGTCTGGTGGTCCGGATCGGCTCAACCCAGATCGACAGTTCGATCCGTACCCGTTTGAACACCCTCGCGAATGCGATGAAAGGCTGAACATGGATATCCGCGCCGCTGAAATCTCGAAGGTCATCAAGGACCAGATCGCCAGCTTCGGTACGAAGGCCCAGGTCTCGGAAGTCGGCACCGTGCTGTCCGTCGGTGACGGCATCGCCCGCATCCACGGCCTCGACAAGGTCCAGGCCGGTGAAATGGTCGAGTTCGCCAATGGCGTGAAGGGCATGGCCCTGAACCTCGAAGCCGACAACGTCGGCGTCGTGATCTTCGGCTCGGACGCCGAGATCAAGGAAGGCGACACCGTCAAGCGTACCGAAACCATCGTGGACGTCCCCGTCGGCAAGGGCCTGCTCGGCCGCGTGGTCGACGCACTGGGCAACCCGATCGACGGCAAGGGCCCGATCGAGGCCGCCAGCCGTCAGCGCGTCGAAGTCAAGGCCCCGGGCATCATCCCGCGCCAGTCGGTGAACGAGCCCGTCCAGACCGGCCTCAAGGCGATCGACGCCCTGGTCCCCGTTGGCCGCGGCCAGCGCGAGCTGATCATCGGTGACCGCCAGACCGGCAAGACCGCCGTCGCGATCGACACCTTCATCAACCAGAAGGGCGTCAACGCCGGCACCGACGAGAGCAAGAAGCTTTATTGCATCTACGTCGCCGTCGGCCAGAAGCGCTCGACCGTCGCGCAGATCGTCCGCCAGCTCGAAGAAAACGGAGCGATGGAATACTCGATCGTCGTCGCCGCGACCGCTTCGGAACCGGCCCCGCTGCAGTACCTTGCGCCCTACACCGGCGCGACCATGGGCGAATACTTCCGCGACAACGGCATGCACGCCGTGATCGTGTACGACGACCTTTCGAAGCAGGCCGTCGCCTATCGCCAGATGTCGCTGCTGCTGCGCCGCCCGCCGGGCCGTGAAGCCTATCCGGGTGACGTGTTCTATCTCCACAGCCGCCTGCTCGAGCGTGCGGCCAAGATGAATGACAGCCTGGGCGGCGGTTCGCTGACCGCGCTGCCGATCATCGAAACCCAGGCGGGCGACGTGTCGGCCTACATTCCGACCAACGTGATCTCGATCACCGACGGCCAGATCTTCCTCGAAACCGGCCTGTTCTATCAGGGCGTCCGTCCGGCGATCAACGTCGGTCTGTCGGTCAGCCGCGTCGGCGGCGCCGCCCAGACCAAGGCGATGAAGAAGGTTTCGGGCTCGATCAAGCTGGAGCTGGCGCAGTACCGCGAAATGGCGGCCTTCGCCCAGTTCGGTTCGGACCTCGACGCCTCGACCCAGAAGCTGCTCAACCGCGGTGCGCGCCTGACCGAACTGCTCAAGCAGGCCCAGTTCAGCCCGCTGCCGTTCGAAGAGCAGACCGTGTCGATCTTCGCTGGCACCAATGGCTACCTCGATGCCGTCGCGACCGGCGACGTCGTCCGCTACGAAGCCGAAATGCTCAGCTTCATGCGCGACAAGCACGCCGATGTGCTGAAGCTGATCCGCGACACCCGCGATTTCGGCGACGATGCCAAGAAGGGCACCGTGGCCGCGCTCGAAGCTTTCGCGAAGCAGTTCGCTTAAAGTAACCCCGCACCGTCACCCTGGGCTTGACCCGGGGTCCCGCTTCGGCGGCGGTGCGATCCAAGCGGGACCCCGGATCAAGTCCGGGGTGACGCAAAAGAGGAACCGATAGAGTGGCTTCACTCAAGGAACTCAAAGGTCGGATCAACTCGGTCAAGTCGACCCAGAAGATCACCAAGGCCAAGCAGATGGTCGCCGCGGCCAAGCTGCGCAAGGCGCAGACCGCTGCCGAAGCCGCCCGGCCCTATGCCGCGCGGCTGGCCACGGTGATGGGCTCGCTTGCGGCCAAGATCACGGTCAGCGAGAACAGCCCCAAGCTCCTCGCCGGGACGGGCAAGGACCAGGTTCACCTCCTGGTCGTCGCCAACTCGGACAAGGGCCTGTGCGGCGCGTTCAACTCGAACATCGTCAAGGCCGCGCTGGTCAAGGCCCGCGCGCTTGAGGCCGAAGGCAAGACGGTGCTGTTCTACCTCGTGGGCCGCAAGGGCCGCGCGGTGGTGCGTCGCCTCTATCCCAAGGCCGTGCTCGCCACGTTCGACACGACCGACGTGCGCGAACCGGGCTTTGCCGAGGCCGAGAAGATCGCGGCCGAACTGGTCGCGCTCTATGACGAAGGCAAGTTCGACGTCGCCCACCTGTTCTATTCGCGCTTCCAGAGCGCGCTGGCGCAGATCCCGACCGAACAGCAGATCATCCCCGTCCCCGCCCCCAAGGTTGTTGCGTCCAGCAGCGATGGCGCCGTGGTGGAATACGAGCCCGAGGAAGAAGCCATCCTCGCCGAACTGCTGCCGCGCTATCTGCGGACCCAGCTGTTCGGCGCGTTGCTTGAAAACCAGGCCTCGGAACAGGGCGCCTCGATGACCGCGATGGACAATGCCACGCGCAACGCCGGCGATCTGATCAACAAGCTGACTATCCAGTACAACCGCAGCCGCCAGGCCGCGATTACCACCGAACTGATCGAAATCATCGCGGGCGCCGAAGCGCTCTAACGACTTTCAAGGCAAGGAAACGACCATGGCCACCGCAGCCAAGACCACCACTCGCAAGAAGGCCACTCCGGCCGCTGCCAACACCGCTGGCGGCAAGATCAGCCAGGTCATCGGCGCCGTCGTCGACGTGACCTTCGACGGCGAACTGCCGGCGATCCTCTCGGCACTCGAAACCGATAACAACGGTTCGCGCCTGGTGCTCGAAGTCGCCCAGCACCTGGGTGAAAACACCGTTCGCACGATCGCGATGGACTCGACCGACGGTCTGACCCGCGGTCAGCCGGTGGTTGCCACCGGAGCCCAGATCTCGGTGCCGGTTGGCCCGCAGACCCTTGGCCGCATCCTCAACGTCGTGGGTGATCCGATCGACGAGCGCGGCCCGGTCAACACCGACCTGCGCGCGCCGATCCACGCTGCTGCGCCGGAATTCGTCGACCAGTCGACCGAAGCAGCCATTCTCGTCACCGGCATCAAGGTGATCGACCTCCTCGCACCTTACGCCAAGGGCGGCAAGATCGGCCTGTTCGGCGGCGCCGGCGTGGGCAAGACCGTGCTGATCCAGGAACTGATCAACAACATCGCCAAGGGCCACGGCGGCGTGTCGGTCTTCGCGGGCGTCGGTGAACGCACCCGCGAAGGTAACGACCTCTACCACGAATTCCTCGACGCCGGCGTTATCGCCAAGGACGCCGATGGCAACGCCACGCCGGAAGGCTCCAAGGTGGCGCTGGTGTTCGGCCAGATGAACGAGCCCCCGGGTGCCCGCGCCCGCGTCGCCCTGTCGGGTCTGACCATGGCTGAATACTTCCGCGACCAGGAAGGTCAGGACGTGCTGTTCTTCGTCGACAACATCTTCCGCTTCACCCAGGCGGGTTCGGAAGTGTCGGCGCTGCTCGGCCGTATTCCTTCGGCGGTGGGCTACCAGCCGACCCTGGCGACCGACATGGGCGCGCTGCAGGAACGCATCACCTCGACCACCAAGGGCTCGATCACCTCGGTGCAGGCGATCTACGTTCCGGCGGACGACCTTACCGACCCGGCGCCGGCCACCTCGTTCGCTCACCTTGACGCCACGACCACCCTGTCGCGCGCGATCTCGGAACTGGGCATCTACCCGGCGGTTGACCCGCTCGACTCGACCAGCCGCGTGCTGACCCCGGCCGTCGTCGGCCAGGAGCACTACGACGTTGCCCGCCGCGTTCAGGAAACGCTGCAGAAGTACAAGTCGCTGCAGGACATCATCGCGATCCTGGGCATGGACGAGCTTTCGGAAGAAGATAAGCTTACCGTCGCCCGCGCCCGCAAGATCCAGCGCTTCCTGTCGCAGCCGTTCCACGTCGCCGAAGTCTTCACCAACATCCCGGGCAAGTTCGTCCAGGTCGAAGACACCGTGCGTTCGTTCAAGGCCGTGGTCGAGGGCGAATACGATCACCTGCCCGAAGCCGCCTTCTACATGGTCGGCGGGATCGACGAAGCGGTCGAAAAGGCCAAGAAGCTGGCTGAGGACGCCTAAGCATCATGGCTCTGCACTTCGAACTCGTCACGCCGGCACGGCTCGTACGCTCCGAGGACGTCTACATGGTGGTCGTCCCCGGCGCGGAAGGCGAGTTCGGCGTGCTTGAAGGGCACGCGCCCTTCATGTCGACCGTCCGCGACGGCGCGATCAAGGTCTACCGGACCGAAGGCGCTGCGCCGGAAGAAATCCAGGTCCAGGGTGGCTTCGCTGAAGTCGCCGCGACCGGCCTGACCGTCCTGGCGGAACACGTCGAAAGCTGAGCCTTTCGGACAGACCGGACAAGCAAAGGGCGGCCCACGGGTCGCCCTTTTCGTTTGCGCGCCGGCGCAAATCTGCGGATAGTCCAGCAATGACAGCGTTATACGACACGATTGGGATCGATTACGCGCAATTGCGCAAGCCCGATCCTCGCATTGCCGCGCAGATAGATCGGGCACTGGGCGCAGCGCGGACGGTCCTCAATGTCGGTGCTGGCGCCGGGTCCTACGAACCAGCAGATCGCGACGTGGTGGCGTTGGAGCCTTCAGCCGAGATGATCAGCCAGCGCCCGGCAGGCTCCGCCCCGGCGATACAAGGGTCGGCCGGAGCCATCCCCTTCCCTGACCAGAGCTTCGACGCGGTGATGGGTGTTCTCACAATCCATCATTGGCCCGATCAGCAGCAAGGGATCCAAGAAATGTGCCGGGTTGCCCGCGATCGGGTGGTCCTCCTGACCTTCGATCCGGCGGCGCGGCCATGGCTGACCGATTACCTGCCCGAGCTGGCTACGCTAGACGAGGCCGCCATGCCGTCGCTCGAAACACTGTCGGACTGGCTCGGGCCGGTCACGGTCGAGCCGGTGCTGGTCCCGCACGATTGCACCGATGGTTTCCTCTACGCCTATTGGCGACGACCGGCGGCCTATCTTGATGCACGCATCCGCAAGGGCAGCTCATCGTTCTGGAAGATCGAGCAGGCCGAAGCCGGCTTCGCCCGGCTGGCCGATGATCTGGCCAGCGGCGCCTGGGAGCAGCGCTATGGCGCCTTGCTGGCCGAGGACAGCTACGATGCCGGGTATCGGCTGGTCGTCTCGCTCAGATAGCCGCTGATCCCCTGAGCACAGTCACGCACTGCCCGCCGATGTGGATATCAGCGCCCTCAAACCGCACATCGATCCAGCCATCGCGGCCGACCTGGCGCCCCTGACTGGCGCGGTAGCTGTCACCATCGCCAACCTGTCCGGCGTCCAGGCGGAACGCAGCCGCCGCACCATTTCCGCTGCCGCAGACGGGATCCTCGGGGATGCCATCGCCGGGGGCGAAGCTGCGCACCACCACGCGGTCACCTTCGGCGGCATAAAGCGTCGCGCCGGTCCAGCCCTTCGGCCCATAATAGGCGGCCAGCCGCGCTTCATCGTGCGCCAGGTTCTCCAACGCAGAGATCCCGTCCACTTCGGCCACCAGCCAGACTGGCCCGACATCGACAGCCTGGGCCGCGCCCTTGACCGGGGCATTGATCCAGGCCGTCGCTTCAGGGGCGCTGAGCTCGGTCAGGGCATAGCGCGGCAGGCGGAACGAGAGACGATCGGCGCCAATGGTCAGTTCCACCAGCCCGACGGCGCATTCCTGCACCAGCCGGCCCTCCGAGGGCGCTGCGATCCCGGCCTCGATAACCGCATGGGCCGTACCCAGCGTTGGGTGGCCGGCAAAGGGCAGTTCGGCCTTGGGCGTGAAGATCCGCACGCGGTAATCGGCGCCATTCTGCGTGGGGGGCAGGACGAAGGTCGTCTCCGACAGGTTGGTCCAGGCGGCCATGGCCTGCATCTGCTCCGTGCTCAGTCCTTCCCCATCAAGCACCACGGCCACGGGATTGCCCATCAGCGGCACGGCAGTGAAGACATCGACTTGGGCGAAGCGGCGGGAAGCAGGCATGGTACTCAATCCTGTGGGGGGATTACGGGGCGGTAGTTCCAGCGCATCGCCTGGCTGCCATCGATCTTGGAGATCTCGGCCATCAGCAGCTTGCCCTGCCGCCAATAGCGGATGCGCTGCGGGTAATCGTGAGCGGGATTGGCGAATTCGATCGCTTCCTCGCTTACGAGAACCATCGGAAACTCGGACGCGGGCTTGCCCTGCGGCTGGGCCAGAAAGCTGATCGTGCCATCCGGTTTCTGGCGGATCTGCGCAAGTTCCCAGCTATTGAGCCGCGGGCCGAAGCCGGTGCGGGCGATCCCCAGCATCAAGCCGCCGCGGGCATCGGTCCAGACCTCGTCCGACCAGCTGGCCCCGTCCTCGGTCATCCAGGTGCCTGCCATCCATTCAGGCAGGTTGCGCGCCACGCTCTGCGCGCCCAGCGGCGTGGAAAGCAGCAGTAATACAGGCAGGAACAGCTTCTTCATCGCGGCGACCCCGGACATGGCGAAGCGGTCGTTTTAGCGGCCTTCCCGCGCAGGCCAAGCGTGTTGTCACGCTGTTCGTCGAGCGATTTCGCCTAGTCGCTCTCGGCTGGTTCTTTCACCAGCCCTGCCCGCCACAGATAAAGCCCGGCGGCGACGATCACGCCCGCACCCAGCAGGGTCCAGCCATCGGGGTGGTCACCAAACCAGACCCAGCCGATCACACTGGCGACCAGCAGCTGGATATAGCTCATCGGCGCGACCTTGGCCGCCCCGGCCCGCGTGGTGCCCAGATAGACCAGCCAGTGCGCGCAGCTGGCCGTCACCGCCACCACGCCGCAGCGGGCCACTACGGTCCAGTCGGGTATACCAATCGCAAAACGCTCGATCCCTGTCAGGGCGAACAGTGGCGCGGCAATGATCAGAATCGGCGCGGCATAGGCAGCAACGACAAATTGCATGGCAAGGCCCGATGCCTGCCCCGCGACATAGCGGTTGCCGATAATCAGCAAGGCAAAAGTCATCGCCGAAAAGACCGGCAGGACCGCCCACCAGCCGGCTTCAGTCAGGTTCGGTCTGAGCACGACCAAGACCCCCACGAAGGCGATAGCAGAGGCGATCCAGGTTTCCTTGCGCGCCGGCTCTCCCAGCAGGATGGCCGCAAACAGCGCGGTGAACATCGGGCTGGTAAAGCCCAGCGATGTTGCCGTGGCGAGCGGCAGAACGAACAGCGAAGTAAAGAAGATTGTTGAGGAAATTGCCAGGGCGAGGCCCCTTCCCGCCTGCGGCCAGCGCCACATCTGACGCATCGCGACCATCCCCTCGCGCCACGCCAGCAAGACCCCCAACCCAACTGCGGCAATGCTGAACCGCAGCGCGGCGATCGCCACCGGCGACCACTGGCCCGCCATCGTCTTGATAACGCCATCGCCCACCGACAGCACGGCGAACCCTGCGAGGGCAAAAAATAGTCCGAGAGAGTGATCTTGTTTCAAGCGGTTCGCATAGGCCAAGCCAAGGAGATCTGCCAGCCGACAGCAAAACTTTACCCGACGTTAAGCATAGTTTCCTATTCATGCGGTCACTCGAGAGGACAAGGCGGGCGCCAAGCAGCGATGACCAAGCTGATCATCCAGATACCGTGCTATAACGAGGCCGAAAGCCTGCCGGAGACACTTGTCGCGCTGCCCCGGCGGATCCCAGGCATCGACACGATCGAGTTTCTGGTCATCGACGATGGCAGTCATGACGGCACCAGCGACGTGGCCCGCCGCTATGGCGTCCAGCACGTGGTGCGCCACCGCCGCAATCGGGGTCTGGCCGCAGCCTTTCAGACCGGCATCGACGCCGCGCTGGCCGCCGGAGCCGATATCATTGTCAATACGGACGCCGATGGACAGTATGCCGGTGAAGACATCGCCTTGCTGGTCGCACCCGTCGTAACTGGCCAAGCTGATATCGTTGTCGGCGATCGCGGGGTGGGCGACAATGCCCACTTCGGTCCGATCAAGCGGCGGTTGCAGCGCTTCGGTAGCGCTGTGGTCCGGCGCCTGTCCGGGACCGATATCACGGATGCGGTCAGCGGGTTCCGCGCGATCAGCCGCGAGGCGGCGCAGCGCATCACCATCACTACCGAATTCTCCTATACCACCGATATGCTGATCCAGGCCGGCAAGAAGCGGCTTCGGATCACGTCGGTGCCGATCCGCACCAACCGCACCGAGCGCCCCAGCCGGTTGTTCAAATCGATTCCCCAGTTCATCGTCCGCCAGCTGGTGACGATGTTACGCGCCTATACGACCTACAATCCGCTGCGGGCCTTCCTCGGCACTGGCGCGCTGATCACGCTGGTTGGTCTGATCCCGATCGTGCGGTTCCTGGTCTACTGGTTCATGGGCGATTCCGACGGACACGTGCAGTCCCTGGTACTGGGCGGCTCGCTGCTGGTTCTGGGTGTGATCACGTGCCTGATGGGCGTACTGGCCGATCTGATCGGAGCCAACCGCAAGTTGATCGAAAAGACGCTGACCGAGGTCAAGCGGCTCGAAGACCGGCTCGAGGCGTATGAAGGCAAGTCCGCACCGGCCAAGCGCCGCCGCGCTGCCTGAGCGGATGATCGCAACCGTGCCAGGTCAGGCAGCACCAGCGGGCAACCCTGCCTCGTCCGAGCGCGTCGCCCTGCGAGCGGTTGCCGGAGCGGCTTGTCTGATGCTGATCGCCCACCTCTGGGTGGCACAGACCCGCAGCATCAACTGGGACGAGTTCCATTACTTCGATCTGATCCGCCGCTATGCTGCGGGAACGCTCGATGCCCCGCTGCAGACTTTTCATGTTCACCTGTTCAGCTGGCTCCTTGAGCTGCCATTCGAACCAACCGCGCAGGTCCGCGGCGGGCGACTGGTCATGCTGGCCTGCCTGGGCGGTGCGGCGCTGGCGACATATGGCATCGCAGCGCGCTTCGCCTCGCGCCCGGCTGCGGCATTGGTGGCGCTGGCCTGGCTGACCGGCGGCTTCGTCGTGTGGCATGGCACCGCGTTTCGAACTGACCCCATGGCGGCGGTATTGCTGATGGCCTCACTGTGGCTGCTGGCCTGCCGCGAACTCACCACCCGCAATGCTCTTGTTGCAGGTGCGCTGGCCGGCCTTGCTGCGCTTATCACGATCAAGTCCGGCCTCTACGCCCCGGCTTTCGCGGCCATCGTCATGCTGCGGTGGGACCAGGATGGACAACGGGCGCTCATCCGCAGTGCAACTGTTACTGCACTTTCAGCACTGGCTACCTTCGCCGTGCTCTACCAATGGCATGCGGGACAATTGATCGCAGCCCCGCCGAATGCCGGTATGGCAGACACCCAATCTGCCTGGTCCACCGTCTTTTCCGAGGGCATCCTGCCACGCGCCGATGCGCTGTGGACTCAGATCAAGCTTGCTCCTCACATCTCGCTCCTGATCGCCTTTGCCCCGCTGGCCTGGTGGTTTGCGCGTTTTGACCGCTCGCGCGTGCTCGTTATGATCGGGCTGACGCTGCCGCTCGCAACCGTGCTGATCTACCGCAATGCCTATCCCTACTTTTACGTCTTCGTCCTGCCGCCAGTTTTGGTCGCGACCGCACCGGCGATCGAACTGATCGTCCGGCGCATATCTGCAACCGGTTTTGGCCTGCTGCTGACCCTGCTCGGCATCGGCCTTGCAACCGCCGGCCCGCGCGGCACGCTCGATGGCCAGCGCCAAACAATCGCGGCAGCAAAGCAACTGTTTCCACAACCAGTCACCTATATCGACTTTGCCGGCAGTCTCGGATCGCAGAATCGGGCCACCGACTTCATGCTCTCAGGCTGGGGGCTCAAGAACTATCATGCGCGTGGCAAGCCTGAACTGCGCCTGATCATGCTGCACAAGTCCGTGCCGCTGCTCGTGGTCAATCATCCTGTTCTCGACGCCGCGATGGCTGGCGAGCGGCCCGACGAGCGGCTGATGGATGCTGATGCAACCGCACTGCGAGACAACTATATCCCGCATTGGGGCCGCCTCTACGTGGCTGGCAAGGTTTTCTCGCCAGGCGCAGAGCCGATCGAAGCCGAGTTCCTGGTACCGGGACCCTACACGCTTGAAGGCGCTGCCCTTGAGCTTGATGGCAAGGCCTATCGTCCAGGCGATATCATTTCGCTGGACCGCGGGCTCCACCGGATCGGCGGTTCGCGTGAAGGCCAGGCTACACTGCGGTGGGGGAAGAACCTGCCAAGGCCGGCCGAGGCGCCTCTGCCTGTTCCGCCGTTCGACGGGTTCTGATCGTGCTGGCCGCGCCGATCCAGGAATCTGCCTTGCGGCTGCGCGGCCAGTTGGCGCGCTGGCGGCTGCCCCTGCTTGTTGCCGGGGCAGCACTGTTTACGCTTGGTGCCTGGCTGTCATTCCGCAGTCTTGACCTTTCGTTGACCTCGCTTCGCTTCGCGCCGCTCGCCGCGCAGCTGGCACTTGCCCCGCTATCGCTGCTCTACGCAGGGGTTGGCATGCTGCTGCTCGCCCGCGCCGCTGGCCACGCCATGCCGCTCGGCAAGGCGACTGGCTTGTCGGCCTGGGCCACGCTGGCTGAGGCCTTGCCGCTGCCGGGCGGAGCGATGGTCCGGGCTGGCGCCCTTGTCGTCGAAGGGACGGGCCTGGCTCGCAGTTCGGCGCTGGTGCTGGCCAATGCGCTGCTGTGGATCTCGCTCGCCACCCTGGGCTGCGGTGTGCTGCTGCTGACCCATGGGCTGCCCGCCGCCGCCGTGCTCGTGCTGGGTGGCGCGATCGGCTCGGCCGCCAGTTTCGGCTGGCTGTCGCGCAGTTCCGGACTGGCTCTTGCGCTGCAGACGGCTCTGCACCGGCTTTCGGGCATGGCCTTGATTGCGGCGCGGCTGTACTTTGCCTTCCTGACACTGGGAGTCACCGTTCCGCTGGCCGACACGCTGCCCTTCGCGCTGGCCAACATTGCCGGATCGGCCGCCTCTATCGCTCCGGCTGGACTGGGATTAAGCGAAACGCTTGCCGCCGGCGCTGCCGCCATTGTCAAGGTCGCGCCCGCCGCAGCCTTCCTTGCGGTCGGACTTGACCGGCTGATCTGCCTCTCCGCCAGCGGGCTACTCGCGCTGTTCAGCGGCCGGCAGCGAAGCGTAGCGCAATGAGCGCGCACCGCTTCCTGGTCTGGGGTACATTTGACACCGGCAAGCCGCGGGTGCGCATGCTGCTGGGGGCGCTGCGCCAGACTGATCCTGCACTTCCGGTAATCCACCGTAACCCTTGGGCCGGGATCGAGGACAAAAGCCAGATCAAGGGCTTCGCTGCCAGAGTGATCGTGTTGCTGCACTGGTTGCTGGCCTATCCTGC
Source organism: Sphingomonadaceae bacterium (assembly GCA_965284665.1). GTDB lineage: Bacteria > Pseudomonadota > Alphaproteobacteria > Sphingomonadales > Sphingomonadaceae > Novosphingobium. The sequence goes on from OZ260108.1 coordinate 2,159,081, forward strand.
CCTGGTTGCGGCCTATCTGCGCGCACCGCGGCACGAAGTCGTCGTGGTTCCCTACCCCGGCAATCTCGACGTGCTGATCCTGTGGCCGCTCGCCCGGCTCCGCGGCGCCAGAATCTGCTGGGACATGTTCCTTTCGCTTTACGACACGGCGGTTATCGACCGGGCAATGACCCGGCGCGGTGGGCTGGCGGCGCGGCTGATCTATGCGGCGGAATGGCTTTCGACCCGGGTAGCAGACCGGATCCTGCTGGATACCCGCACGCACGCTGAATACGTCGCCGAGCTGTTCGGTCTGCCGGCCGCAAAAGTGGGCGCCTTCCAGGTCGGGGCTGAAACCGATCTGTTCGTTCGCGCCGATTATGGTCCCGCCGCTGAGCCGCTCGAAGTGCTGTTCTATGGCCAGTTCATCCCGCTCCACGGGATCGACACAATCGTCCAAGCGATTGCCCTGATCGAGCAGGATTCGTCCGCCCCCGCGCTCACCTTCACGATCGTTGGCCAGGGCCAGGAGCAGCCCCGGATCGACGCGCTGATTGCCGCCAGGCAGCTGCGGACTGTCCGGCGCATCGCCTGGGTCGAATTCACCGAGCTGCCGGCTTTGATCGCTCGCGCCGCGATCTGCCTTGGCATCTTTGCACCTGAAGGCAAAGGCACCCGGGTAATCCCGAACAAGGTGTTCCAGATCCTGTCGGTCGGGCGTCCGCTCGTGACCATGGACAGCCCCGCGATCCGCGAGCTGGTTGAGCCTGGACCCGCGATCAGGCTGGTGCCACCGGGCGATCCTGCCGCCCTGGCAGCAGCGCTGGTTTCCCTGGCGCGCGATCTCAAAGCGCCATCTCGCGCCGAAGCCATTTACAAATCTGCACTTGCTGCCATGCCCCGCGTCGGGGCAACGACTATCCACACCCAGTTCCTTGCCGCCACGGAGACCCTGTGATGTCCACCGTCGCCCCCGCTCCATCGGCCCTGACCGTCGATCCCCAGTACGGCGCTGTGCTTGAAGGACGCTGGGTTCCTGCCCCGCGTTTCGTCTTGCGCCGCCATCGCGTGCTGCCGCTGGTCGATCACTTGCCAGCCGGCCGGGTAATCGAAGTCGGCTGCGGATCGGGTGCGCTGCTGCGCGAACTGGCTCAGCGCGGTCACGAATGCGTCGGACTGGAAACATCGCCCGATGCGGTTGAGGTGGCCGGTCAGATGCTCGCCGGCTTTCCCAAGGCGCGGGTGCTGGCCAAGGGTGAGCCTGATTGGGAGGGGACATTTGACCTGCTGATGGCCTTTGAGGTGCTTGAGCACATCGAGGACGATCACGCTGCGCTGCGCGAATGGATTCGCTGGCTGAAGCCGGGTGGCAAGGTGATCCTGTCCATGCCGGCGCACATGGCAATGTGGAGCCAGCGCGATGCCTGGGCCGGGCACTATCGGCGCTATGGCCAGGAAGACATGATCAATCTGGCCACGGCGGCCGGCCTCAAGGTCGAAAAGCTTGAATGCTATGGGTTTCCGCTCTCCAACCTGACTCATTGGCTGGGCAACGTATCCGTCCGCGGCCAGGACTATGCCGGGGGCGGGATGAGCCAGGAAGAAGCGACCGCTGCCAGCGGGACCGACCGGAAGACTGCCATCAAGTATTTCTCGTGGCAGCGCTCACCGATTGGCCGGGCGATCATGGGCACCGCCTGCCAGGTCCAGCGTCCGTTCTTGAGCACCCGGCTGGGCGATGGCTACCTGCTGGTTGCGACCAAACCCTGACAAGACGGGAAAAATCGGCGTTCCATTAGGAAATATTCAAAGTTTCCGGCTTATTCACCATTCCCGTAAGGCCGCAGGTATCCACGCCGACGGCATTCAGACCGCAGATTTCCGGGGGATAGAGCCACAATGAGCGCATTCGGCCGACGCAATGGAGCAGGTGGCATGGCCCCTGGCGCGCGCCCCCAATTCGGCGTCGCCCGTCCGATGAAGGGCGGGATCGAAGCGCCCAAGGCGCCGGTGCCAGGCGGAGACCAGTTCCCGCCGCTTCCCGGTGAAACCGCCGATCAATCCTTTGACAACGGCGCGACCAAGGCCGACGCGATGACCCGGTTGCAGGACCGCGTCAATGGCGTGGTCGAGAACCAGTACAACGCCGAAGGCTTCGAAGCCTCGGTCCACAAGATCAAGGAACAGGTGCTGCCGCGCCTGCTCGAACGCGTCGATCCGGAAGCTGCCGCCACGCTGAGCAAGGAAGAACTCTCTGAAGAGTTCCGCCCGATCATCATGGAAGTGCTGGCCGAACTGAAGGTCACGCTGAACCGGCGTGAACAGTTCGCGCTCGAAAAGGTTCTGATCGACGAACTGCTTGGCTTTGGTCCGCTCGAAGAGCTGCTCAACGACCCCGACGTGTCGGACATCATGGTCAATGGGCCCGACCAGACCTACATCGAAAAGAAGGGCAAGCTCCAGCTCGCCCCGATCCGCTTCCGCGACGAAGGCCACCTGTTCCAGATTGCCCAGCGCATCGTGAACCAGGTTGGTCGCCGCGTTGACCAGACCACCCCGCTGGCCGACGCCCGCCTCAAGGACGGCAGCCGCGTCAACGTGATCGTGCCGCCGCTCAGCCTGCGCGGTACCGCCATCTCGATTCGTAAGTTCTCCGAGAAGCCGATCACGCTCGACATGCTGCGCGACTTCGGTTCGATGAGCGACAAGATGTGCACCGCGCTGAAGATCGCCGGTGCCTGCCGCATGAACATCGTCATCTCCGGCGGTACCGGTTCGGGTAAGACGACCATGCTCAACGCCCTGTCGAAGATGATCGACCCGGGCGAGCGCGTGCTGACCATCGAAGACGCGGCCGAACTTCGCCTGCAGCAGCCGCACTGGCTGCCGCTCGAAACCCGCCCGCCGAACCTCGAAGGTCAGGGCGCGATCACCATCGGTGACCTCGTCAAGAACGCCCTGCGTATGCGTCCGGACCGCATCATCCTGGGCGAAATCCGCGGCGCGGAGTGTTTCGACCTTCTCGCCGCGATGAACACCGGTCACGACGGCTCGATGTGTACGCTCCACGCCAACAGCCCACGCGAGTGCCTCGGCCGTATGGAAAACATGATCCTGATGGGCGACATCAAGATCCCGAAGGAAGCCATCAGCCGCCAGATCGCGGAATCGGTTGACATCATCGTCCAGGTCAAGCGCCTGCGCGACGGTTCGCGCCGCACGACCAACATCACCGAGGTAATCGGGATGGAAGGCGACGTGATCGTCACCCAGGAGCTGTTCAAGTTCGAGTACCTGGACGAGAGCGAAGACGGCAAGATCATCGGCGAATTCCGCCCGTCGGGCCTGCGCCCCTATACGCTCGAAAAGGCCCGCCAGTTCGGGTTCGACCAGGCCTATTTGGAAGCCTGCCTCTAAAGCGCGTAGCGCAGGATAAACACCGCTGCGATCAGCACGGCGAACAGCGCCAGCACGAAGACCGTGCCCCAGGGCATGAAACCGACCGCGTCGGGATCGCTGCGGCGCATTCGGCGGCGTTCAGCCCACCAGGCGATAATGGCAACGGCCAGAGCCCCGACGGCCAACTCGGCCCAGGGCGCCCAATCGGTATAGAGCCAGTCCCAATTCACCGCGCCCCGCTGCTCGGTTCGTCGCGCAGCGTCAAGCCGGGGCGTGCATTCGGCTTGTGTTAACACCAGCTAGGTGAAACAGGATCGGTGCAATTCCTGCAACGGAGACGAGCCATGAAGAAGCGTATCATTGCCGCGGTCATGCTGGCATCGCTGGCGGTCACCACCGCCGCCTGCAACACGGTCAAGGGCCTGGGCCGCGATATCGAGTCCGTCGGCGAAGCCGGCGACAAGGCGATCTGACGCCAGAGTTTAGAGCCGGATGCGGTTCTCCGCCGGGTGCATCTCCCGCGCCCGGCGTTCCCGTACGATCAACCATGCCAGCAGGCCAATCGGTCCGGCCATGAAGGTGGCGAACAGGAAGGGCACCTGCACCGCCCGGCCAAAGCCCTTGTTATCGGCATCGCGCGCGATCCACAGGCCGGTGAACAGGTCGAACGCCAGGTAGTGCGTCCAGCCGATCACCAGTCCGCCATCTGACATGAACAGGCGACGCAGGCCCTCGATCGAATAGTCCGAAGCGACATAGGGCTGGCTACCCGGCACCTGGCCGGGATCGACCCCGCCGCTCAGCAAGGCGGCGAACATCACCGCGTAACACAGGCACAGCAGGCCAACGCCCAGATAGAGCACGGCTGTCATCGCCAGCGGCTTGCGCGGCAGGAACAACAGGATGAGCCAGGCGATGACCACCACCGCATTGGTGAACGAGAACATCGCCTGCCACATCGCGCTTACCCCTCTACCTTGTCGCCCTTCCAGGCCAGCACCGGTTTGCGGGCGGCCAGCGTCTCATCCAGCCGGCGGCGCGGAGCGAAGTGCGGCGCAGTCTTGAGCGCCGGATCACCCTGCTTGGCCCGCAGCGCCACCGAGCGCAGCGCACCGATGAACTGATCGAGCGCGGCCTTGCTTTCGGTTTCGGTCGGCTCGACCAGCATCGCCCCGTGGACCACCAGGGGGAAATAGACCGTCATCGGGTGGAACCCTTCGTCGATCAGCCCCTTGGCGACGTCAAGCGTCGAGAAGCCCTCAGCGAAGCCATCGTCGGTGAACAGCGCCTCGTGCATGCAGGGGCCAGAGTGGCCGAACGGCGCATCGAGCACGCCTTCCAGGCTGCGCAGCACGTAGTTGGCGTTGAGCACCGCATCCTCGGCCACCTGCTGCAGGCCATCGGCCCCGTGGCTGAGGATATAGGACAGCGCGCGGGTGAACATGCCCATCTGGCCGTGGAACGCGACCATCCGGCCGAAGCTGTCGGGCTGGTCCTCACCTGCGGTCTCTTCCTCGACCAGGCGCAACGTGCCATCGGCCTCGCGCTTGACGTAAGGCAGCGGGGCATAGGGCGACAATGCGGCCGAAAGCACCACCGGCCCCGAACCCGGCCCGCCCCCGCCGTGCGGCGTGGAGAAGGTCTTGTGCAGGTTGATGTGCATGGCATCGACGCCAAGATCGCCAGGACGAACCTTGCCGACGATCGCGTTGAAGTTCGCACCGTCGCAGTAAACGTACCCGCCGGCAGCGTGAACCGCGTCGGAAATCGCCTTAAGATCGGGTTCGAACAGACCGCAGGTGTTTGGATTCGTGATCATCACCCCGGCAACGTCTGGCCCAAGCCGGGCCTTGAGCGCCGCCAGGTCAACCCGGCCCGCATCGGTCGCCGGAATATTCTCAACCGAGAAACCAGCAAAGGCAGCCGTGGCCGGATTGGTGCCGTGGGCGCTTTCTGGAACCAGAATGACTCTGCGATCTTCACCGCGCGCTTCGAGTGCGGCTTTGATCGCCAGGATCCCGCACAGCTCGCCGTGGGCACCGGCCTTGGGCGACATCGCAACGCTGTCCATTCCGGTCAGCGTCACCAGCCAGTGGGCCAGCTCGTCGATCACGGCGAGCGCGCCCTGCACCGTCTCTCGCGGCTGGAGCGGGTGGACGTCCTTGAAGCCCTTCATCCGCGCCACGGCCTCATTCAGCCGCGGGTTGTGCTTCATGGTGCACGAACCGAGCGGGAAGAAGCCCAGATCGATGCCATAGTTCTGGCGGCTGAGGCGGGTGTAGTGGCGCACGGTCTCCGGTTCGGAGAGGCCCGGCAGACCGATGGCATCCGCCCGAGCAAGGCTGCCCAGCCGCGAAGGCGCGGCCGGAGCCGGATCGATATCCACCCCGGTGGTGTCGGTATCCCCGATCTCGAAGATCAGGCGCTCTTCCAGCATCAGCGCGCGGTTGCCGGTGAAGGTTTGCTCACCGGCGCTTTGGGCCTCACCCATTTCAGGGCGCCAGCCGGCAGTGTTGGGCGCGTTCATGCCAGCACCTCCTTCAGGGCTGCTTTAAAGGCAGCGATATCTTCGTCAGAAACGACCTCGGTAACGGCGACGACCAGACCGTTCTCCAGGGCAGCTTCGTCCGGATAGAGCCGGCCCAGCGAAACCCCGCCCAGCACGCCCTTGGCGGCAAGCTCATGGACCACGGCGCGGGCCGGTTTGGGCAGCGTCACCGTGAATTCGTTGAAGAAGCTGTCATTCACCAAGGTGACACCGGGGATGGCCGACAGCCGGTCGGCCACCTGCACTGCGCGGGCATGGTTCAGCGCCGCCAGATCGCGCAGGCCGCGTTCACCCAGCAGGGTCATGTGAATGCTGAAGGCCAGCGCACAAAGTCCTGAATTGGTGCAGATATTACTGGTCGCCTTCTCGCGCCGGATATGCTGCTCGCGGGTCGAAAGCGTCAGCACGTAGCCGCGCTTGCCGGTGGCATCGACGGTCTCGCCGCAGAGCCGGCCGGGCATCTGGCGAACATATTTGTCGCGCGTGGCGAACAGACCGACGTAGGGCCCGCCGAACTGCAGGCCGACGCCGAGCGACTGCCCCTCGCCCACCACGATATCGGCGCCCATTTCGCCCGGCGACTTGATCGCGCCCAGGGCAACCGGCTCGGTCACCACGGCAATCAGCAGCGCGCCAGCGGCCTGACAGGCGGCAGCCAGCGGCGAAAGGTCCTCGATCCGGCCGAGCACGTCGGGGTACTGAACCACAACGCAGCTGGTTTCGCCGTCAATCGCGCCGATCAGGCGCTCCATGTCGGTCCCGGCAAGGGTCGGCGTCGCCGTATCGAGCGCATCGCCCGTGAACCGCGCCATCGTCTTCGCTACGCTGACATAATGCGGATGCAGGCCGCTGCTCAGCACCGCCTTCTTGCGGCGGGTGACGCGGCCGGCCATGCCGATCGCTTCCCAGCAGGCGGTCGAGCCATCGTACATCGAGGCATTGGCTACGTCACAGCCGAACAGGCGGGCGACCTGGGTCTGGAACTCAAACAGCACCTGCAAGGTGCCCTGGGCGATTTCCGGCTGGTAGGGCGTATAGGCCGTGAGGAACTCGCCGCGCTGGATCAGGTGATCGACGCTGGCCGGCACGTGGTGCTTGTAGGCCCCTGCCCCCAGGAAGAAAGGGTGGTCCGATGCTGCCTTGTTCTTGCGCGCAAGGGCCGAAAAGTGGCGCTCAACCGCCATTTCGGTCTGGCGCAGCGGCAGGCCGGGTACCGGCCCGGTCAGGCGCGCCTCGGCGGGCACATCAACGAACAGATCGTCGATTGTACCGGCGCCGATCACGCCGAGCATGGCGCTGCGATCATCGGGAGTCAGGGGCAGGTAACGCATGGGTTCAGAGCTCCGCGACGTAGGCGTCGTAGGCGGCCTTATCCATCAGGCCTTCGAGTTCGGCAGTGTCGCTCAGGTCGATGCGGAACAGCCAGCCGCCCTCTTCGGGATCGGTGTTGACCGTTTCAGGGGCATCGCCGAGCGCCTCATTGGCGGCAGTGATCGTGCCCGAAACGGGCGAATAGACGTCCGACGCGGCCTTGACGCTGTCGACCACGCAGGGGGCATCGCCCTTCTTCACGGTGCTGCCGACGGCGGGCAGGTCGACATAGGTGATGTCGCCCAGCTGGCTCTGCGCATAGTCGGTGATCCCGACGACGCCGCTGGTGCCGTCAACGTCGATCCATTCGTGGTCCTGGGTGAAATAGCGGGTCATGGCGGTCAGGCTCCTCGGAAATAGCGATGGGGAACGAAGGGGGTGGAAACGACTTCGGCAGCGAGGCGCTTGCCCCGGACCTCGATCTCAAGCTTGGTGCCGGGGGCGGCATGGGCGCTGGCGACATAGGCCATGGCGATCGGCTCACCACGGGTGGGCGAGAAGCCACCGGAAGTGACTACGCCGACCTGTTCGGTGCCGAGGTGGACAGTCGCGCCCTCACGCGCGGCCTGGCGACCTTCGAGCACCAGGCCAACCCATTTGCGCGAGGTGCCCTCAGCGATCTCGCGCATTATGCGTTCAGCGCCTGGGAAGCCGCCGTCGGTCCGCCGGCGCTTGTTGATGCCGAACAGCAGGCCGGCCTCGATCGGGCTGGTTTCGGGCGACAGGTCGTGCCCGTAAAGCGGCAGACCCGCCTCAAGCCGCAGAGAATCCCGCGCGCCCAGGCCGATCGGCTTCACTTCCGGCTGGGCACAGATCAGTTCGGCCACGCGTTCGGCCTCGGTCGCCGGGATAGAGATTTCGAAGCCATCCTCACCCGTGTAGCCCGAGCGGCTGATCCAGGCGTCGACACCGTCGATCTTGAACTGCCCGCCCTTCATGAAGGTGAGCGCGGAGAGCGGATATTCGCCCGTCACCACCTTCTCCAGCGCGGCGAAGGCCTTGGGTCCCTGCAGAGCCAGCAGCGCGCTGTCATCAAGGTGGTTGATCGTCACTTCATCGGGCAAATGCTCACGCAAATGGCCGATATCGTCCCATTTGGTCGCGCCGTTGACCACCAGGTAGAAGCCGGTGTTCCAGCGCGTGACCATCAGGTCATCCAGCACGCCGCCATTCTCGTCGAGCAACAGCGAATAGCGCGGGCCATATGGCTTCAGGGTTGAGAGATCGATCGGCAGGACAGCCTCAAGCGCCGCCTCCACGCCTTCACCCGAGATGTAGAGCTGCCCCATGTGGCTGACATCGAACAGGCCAGCGCTCTCGCGGGTCCAGGTGTGCTCGGCAATGATGCCTTCGTACTGGACCGGCATCCAGCAGCCGGCGAATTCCACCATCCGGCCGCCCTTGGCGCGGTGCCAGGCGTCGAGCGGCAGGGTGAGCACTTCGGGCTCAACCGCTTCTTCATCGTTAATCGGATGGACGTCGCCCACAGCTCTCACTCCGCACAGAATGCACCAAAACCGGTGCCCCCTCTGTCACGGAAACCTGAGAGCTTTCCCCGACCAAGGTCAGGTTACCCCTTCGGCGGCCCCATCAAGTGGGACACTTTCCAGAGTATCGCTATCGACCCACGCGGTCCCTGGTGCCTGAGAGATTCCGGGGCGGTTGCTCCTTCGGCGTCCAGCGAAACGGTTGCCCGAATCGCCGGAACTCTCCCGCGCGGTCAGCGATGCAGAGGGCGATGGCGGGCCGCGCTGGCGGAGTCAATCCCGGCCTTTCGGTCCGTCCCCAAAGGCGGCTCAGTCAGCCTTCCGGGCCGCCCGGAGAATCGCTTCATGCTCAAAGACGAAGCGGCCAAAGGCTTTCTCGCGGGTCAGGCCGACAATCGCGCGGGCCATCGTTTCCGCCTTGATCGAACGGTACTTGGCATATTGACCCTGCAACAGCAGATCGGCCACCGGGCTGAGGATCCGCCCCGCCAGTTCGGCCGGGCGCAGTTCCTCGCGCGGGCCGCGCAGCAGGCCGGGCCGCAGCACGTCTAGCCGGGGAATACCGACGCGGCCCAGCGCCTGCTCGGTCTCACCCTTGACCTTGAGGTAGAAGTTCTTCGCCATCGCATCGGCCCCGACCGAGGAAACGGCGATCATCTGCCGCATGCCGGCATCCTTGGCCACCTTGGCGCAGGCCAGCACCAGGTGCTGGTCAACGGCCCGGAAATCGGTCTCGCTCTTTCCCGCCTTCTTCCAGGTCGTGCCAAGCGCACAGGCCAGGACATCGGCCCCCGAAGCCGCAATGGCATCGCCCCAATTCTCCGGCGGAGCGACCAGCACTTCCATCCGTGCGCCGATCGGCAGCGGGATCTCGCGCCGGGCAATCGCGACCAGGCGAATATCGCTGCGCCCCACGGCCAGACGGATCAAGCTCTGCCCGATCAGACCCGAGGCACCGACCAGGGCAATGCGGGTAACTTTAGACATTGCGAAGTCCTTCAGGCGTGCGGCCATAGATCGCGGCGTGGGCGGCAATCGCAAAACGATCGGTCATGCCGGCGATGTAATCGGCGATATGGCGGCTGCGATGCGGCTCCTCGACGGGCAGGCGGCTGGCCCAGCCCCCCTCCATCAGCGCCGGGTTCTGCGCATAGGCAGCATAGAGCTCGGCCGTCACCGCCCGGGCCCGCTCAGCCGTCTGGAGCTGCTGCGGGTGGTGATAGAGCCGGTCATACATGAACCGCTTGAGCGTTCGTTCCTGCCCGGCGAGCCCAGTCGAGAAAGCACAGGTTGCCTGACCTGCAGCGCGGACTTCATCGGCACTGCCTAGGCCCTTAGCGCGTGCGGAGGTCTCCGCGATCACATCGTTGACCATCCAGCCGATCTGGCTCCGAACCAGTTCCCGCAGGCGGCGATCCTGCGGCGCGGCGGGAAACTTGCGCTCGATCGCCCGCCACTGCTCGGCCACGAAATCGAGCGTCAGCAGCTCGTCCAACTCCAGGAACCCAGCGCGCAGGCCATCGTCGATGTCGTGGTTGTCATAGGCAATGTCGTCGGCGATCGCCGCAACCTGGGCTTCGAGCGAGGGCCAGGTCGTCAGCTCCAGCGGATAGGCAGCATCAAGCTCGGCCAGGGCCCAGTTGACCATGCCGACCGGACCATTGTGCTTGGCCAGGCCTTCTAGCACCTCCCAGGTTAGGTTGAGGCCGTCATGCTCGCAATAGGGACTCTCGATCCGCATCAGCGTGCGCAGCGACTGGGCGTTGTGATCGAACCCGCCGTGCCGCTCCAGCGCGGCGTTGAGGGCATCTTCCCCGGCATGGCCGAAGGGTGGATGGCCAATGTCGTGCGCCAGGCACAGCGCCTCGGTCAGGTCCTCGTCCAGTCCCAGCGCCCGCGCAATCACTCGGCCGATCTGGGCAACCTCGAGGCTGTGAGTCAACCGGACGCGGTAGTGATCGCCGTCCGGTGCCACGAACACCTGGGTCTTGTGGCGCAAGCGGCGAAAGGCGATCGAATGGACGATCCGGTCGCGGTCGCGCTGAAACTCGCTGCGCGGACCGCGGGCCAGCGCCGCCTCCAGCGGGAACTCCCGCCCGCGCGATCGCGCCGGATCAGAGGCGAAGGCTGCCCTCACGCGTCCGCCAGCATCCACTCGACCGCCGCCTCGGCATGGATCCGGGTGCAGTCATAGATCGGCAGGACATTGGCATCGACATCGACGATCATTTCCAACTCGGTGCAGCCCAGCACCACCGCCTCAGCACCATCCTGTTCGAGGTTGGTGATGATCGTCTTCAGCTCGCGCTCAGCCTGGCGGCTGACCTTGCCCTTGAGCAGCTCGTCATAGATCACTCGGTCGAGCGTTTCGACAAAGGGCAACTCCGGCGGCAGCAGCTCGATATCGCGGGCGATCAGCTTCTGGCGATAAAAGCTTTCCAGCATGACATTGCGGGTTCCAAGCAGCGCGGCGCGCTTGACCTTGGCTGCGGCCATACGTTCTGCCACGCATTCGGCGATGTGGATGATCGGCACATCGACCGCCTTGGCGACCTGATCGTAGACCTTGTGCATCGAATTGGCGCCGATCAGGATTGCGGTCGCCCCGGCTTTTTCCAGCCGCTTGGCCGCTGCGCCCAGGGTCTTGGCAGCGCTGGCCCATTCGGCATCGGTCGACAGGCGCGAAAGCTCGGCAAAGTTGAGGCTTTCGATCACCATCGGCGCGCTCGATCCCTGGCCGACGCGGGTCTGGACCAGGCGATTGATGTGTTCGTAATAGGTGCGGGTCGAGTACCAGCTCATCCCGCCGATCAGGCCGATCTTGCGCAAGAAATGTCTCCGTGAAGGACTGAGGCCCCTGTTGCCAGCGCCCTTACCGAAGCTGTCGGAGCAGGTCCAGCGCGGGACCGCTCAGCGCTGTGGGCTGAGGAACGCCCGAACCTCCGCCGCGGTCGCTTCAGCGGCTTCCTCGTGCGGCAGGTGGCCGATGCGGGGGAATATCTTGAGCTGCGAGCCGGCGATGCCCGAATTGTACCAGCGCGCGCCGGCGACCGAGATCAGCTTGTCCTCCTCGCCCCACAGAATAAGCGTCGGGGTCTTGATGGCCGTCAGATCCTGCGTGGTGAAGGCCTTGCGCGGTATCGCGAAACGCTCGGCCGTGGCGGCCCGATTGCCGGGATAGCGCAGCAGTTCCCAATAGCGGTCAACCGCGGCTTCGGTCACGATCGCCTGGTTCGATACGCTCTGCCGGAGGCTGCGCTCAACGATCGATCGCGGGGTGATCGACCGCATCAGCAAGTTCACTCCCGGAGTGGCCGCCAGGGTGAAACCGATATTGCCTCGCCCTTTGCGGCCCGCCGGCTGGGGTGCGCCACCAGCATCGACCAGGATCAGTGCGCTCAGATGCAGCGGATGGACCATCGCATATTTTGCTGCGACCCCCCCGCCCATCGAATTGCCCGCCAGGGCCATCCGCTCGATCCCAAGCCTGGCACGAACCTTCTCGGTGGTGGCCACCATATCATCGAGACTGTGGCCCCCGGCCGGGTTCGGCCCGGTCAGGCCATGGCCGATCTGGTCAAAGCGGATCACGCGGAACTGGCCTGACAGCGCCTTTGTCCAGGCATCCCAGGTGTGCAGGTCCGCGTTCGAACCGTGCAGCAGCATCAACACGGGCGCGTCGCGCGGCCCTTCGTCACGAAGATGAACCGTCAGCCCGCTGCCCAGATCCACGAATTGCGAGGGAGCGCCACCGTACTTGGCCTTCATCGCCGCCGGATCGGTATCGGGCGTACGCAGCAGCAGGAAAGCGCCGGCCAGCACCACGAAAACTCCCAGCAGCCACTTGCCCAGACGCTTCACCGCTTCATCTCCCTGATCCACTTGGCAACCGCCGCCTGCCCATCCGGATCGATGCTTGAGCGGCCGACTTCGGGCATCGCGATGCCGCCTTCAAGGCTGCCCATGCGGTAAAGCATGATCGACTTGTCCGGGTGCCCCGGCACAACATCGAACTCCAGCCCGCCCGAGCCGCGTCCGGCGGCAACCGGACGCTTCATGATGCCGAGCTTGACCGGATCGGATTGCTCCCACCGCAAGTCGAGGCCGGAGTTGGAGGCCGACCCGCCGGGATTGTGGCAATGGGCACAGTTGCTGTCCAGCCAGCCGCGCGCGACCGGAGCGGCCGCCAGCTTGGCCCGATCCTCCCACAGCGGCACGCGCGATGTCACCTTGGGCACGGCATCAAGCTCACCAGCCTGGTGGAAGCTCGTCAGCCAGCTCACGGACAGGTTGCGCGCCTTGGGCCCGATCGGCACGACCATGTCTTTCTGCTGGTGGCATTCCTTGCACTGGTTCTTGTTGGGAATGGCATAGGAAATCGCCTGCCCTTGCGGAGTCGTCAGCTCCAGCCGCGCACCCGCCAGCGCCAACCGCGCCTCGGTCTGCTCGCGGTTCCATTGATAGGGCAGCGCCACCCAGCCATCGGCCCGGTGCAGCAGCACGCGGGTTTCGATCAGCCGGCCTTCCAGCTTGAAGGTCTTGATCAGCGCCGCCCCGACCGGGAGATCGAGCAAGCCAACGCCCTGGGCCTTGGCCTTGGTGCCGGCCGGCAGATAGACGAAGCGCAGCTTTTCCGCGCCATCGGACCACAGCGGGGTCTGGATGCGATAGGGTGTAACGCCTGATGCGGGAGTCTGTGTGGCAGGGTCCACGAAGAAGCCATACTCGCCCAGTGTTGCTGGAAATGTATCGCCCGTGACGGCCTCATTGCTCACCCCTGCTGCGCGCGGATAAGCTGATGCAACTGCCGCACCTGCAAACAAAAACGCGACACCCACCAATCTCATGGCCGAGTGCGGGCATTCAGCGCAGCTGGGGCGCCGGGTCGTGGATGGCCATTGGCAGACTCTCCGGGAACCCCAGTAATCAACGGAGCGACCTGAGTGGGGAGCGACACGAGTGCTGGCTTGGCTGTCGACGGGTCGGCCCCTTGCTTTGCAAGACCAAGGTTAAGCGCCTTAACGCTTACGTCAGGCAAGACGCCAGCTGCCGCATCAAAATCTTCCGAGACCAGTCCCATGGCGTTGGGCGTGTCGCCTAAACCGTCCCAGACGACAGGCGGCAAGGTACCTCCAAATGCCTGCACCAGCTGCTTGCCACCGGGCAACTGCGGATCATTCCCGCCACCGATGAAGCGGTTGGCGATGATTCTGACCGCGCGGGGAAAGGGATTATAAGACTTGTCGGCAAAAGCCATCGGATAGGCGACAATCATGATTTGCGCAGTCGGATTGTCGGCAAGGCTGTTATCGAACACCTCAACCCCTTCGTTCGCCATGACCATGATCCCGGTGCCGCGCGGCACGCCCGCCACGATGTTTCCCTTTGGCGCAAAATTGGGCGTGTCATTCGCTACCACAAGGTTCCGCTCGATCTTGGTGTTCCCCCCGCCCAGCACCGGCAGGTTGGGCAGGTCAAACACCAGAATGCCGCCCGTGTTGCGGGTTACCAGATTGCCGGTCACCAGCGCATCGCGGCTGTTCTCGATCTCGATCCCGGCCACATTGTTCTCGACATAGTTATACCGGACAGTGATCGCCTTGCTCTGGCCGACATAGATCCCGGCATCGCTTGCCCCCGAGACCTTGCAGCCATCAACCAGCACCCCGGTGCTCGACACCGGATAGATCCCGTAGGCTCCGTTGGTGGTCTTCGGTCCGCCGGTCCAGGTCACACGGACGCGGTAATAGACGATGTTGTCGGCGCCCTTGGACTTGATCCCGTCGCCCTTGGTGTTCTCCACCGCGAAATCGCGCAGGGTGACCTCGTCCGAGGTGACCAACAGCCCCTCGCCCGCGCCCTTCTGGCCGGAGAAGTCGAGTACCGTCGCCTCCATCCCCGCCCCGCGCACCGTCACGCCCTTTACGTCGAGAGACAGGCCATCGGTCAGCACGAACCGCCCTGCCCCGAGTTCGACGACATCGCCGGGCTCGGCCAGGATCAGTGCCTCCTGCAAGCGGGTCTGCGCGTTCTCGCCCGCGGCGACGGGTATCACCTTGGCATTGGCAGGGGCAGCCAGGGCCAGCGCCGTGGCCGCAGCGATCAGCGTTGCGGGCATCCTCATGGGAGCGGAGTGTTGTGCTGACAGCGGTGTAAGTCAATCCACCGCGAATAACGAAGGTCAGCGCTTCTCGCTTGCAAGGCCGCTGGCGCAGAGTGCGGCAGAGGTCGCGGTGACCTTGATCGCCTCGGCATCGCCAACCCGGCGCACAGCGACGACGTAGTCCGCCAGGTTGCGCTTTTCGCCCTTTAGCTGCTTGAGCTGCTGCAGCTGGCCCAACGTCAGCCGGTCAGTCATCCGCTCAGCCATGCAGGCCGAATTGGCTTCGCTGAGGCCCGCGTCCATCATCGCGCTCTTGACCTGGCCATAGGCCAGCTTGGAGGGCGAGCAGGCGGCCAGCGCCAGCACCACAAGGCAAACCGCGGCGCGCATCAGTGCGCCAGGCCCTTGTTGATGTCCTCCACCATCTTCTTGGCATCGGCCAGCAGCATCAGGGTCTGGTCCATGTAGAACACGTCGTTATCGACCCCGGCATAGCCCACGCCGCCCATGGAGCGCTTGATGAAGAAGACCTGCTTGGCCTTGTCGACATCGAACACGGGCATGCCGTAGATCGGGCTGGACTTGTCAGTCTTGGCGGCCGGGTTGACCACGTCGTTGGCGCCGATGATGAAGGCGACGTCGGCCGTGGCGAACTCGCTGTTGATGTCTTCCAGCTCGAACACCTCGTCATAGGGGACGTTGGCCTCGGCCAGCAGCACGTTCATATGGCCGGGCATCCGGCCCGCCACCGGGTGGATCGCATACTTCACCTCAACGCCCTTGGCCTTCAGCAGGTCGCCCATTTCGCGCAGGGCGTGCTGGGCCTGGGAAACGGCCATACCGTAGCCGGGAATGATGATGACCTTTTCCGCCTCGCCCAGCATATAGGCGGCATCTTCGGCGCTGCCGCGCTTCCACGGGCGCTGCTCACGCGCTTCGCCGCCGCCAGCGCTGGCATCGGCGCCAAAGCCACCGGCAATCACGCTCAGGAAGCCGCGGTTCATCGCCTTGCACATGATGTAGGACAGGATCGCACCCGAGGAGCCGACTAGCGCCCCGGTGATGATCATCGCGGTGTTGGACAGGGTAAAGCCCATCGCCGCCGCGGCCCAACCCGAATAGGAATTGAGCATCGAGACCACGACCGGCATGTCCGCCCCGCCGATCGGAATGATAAGCAGGAAGCCGATCAGGAACGACAGCGCGGTGATCGTCACGATCACCCACAGGCTCTGGTCGGTCATGAAGTAGCCGGTCAGACCCAGGATCGCGATCAGCGTGCCAAGGTTGATGACATGCCGCGCCGGCAACAGGATCGGCGCGCCGCTCATCTTGCCGGCAAGCTTCAGGAAGGCGATGACCGAGCCCGAGAAGGTGATCGCACCAATGGCGATGCCCAGGCCCGCTTCCAGCCGCGAGACCGGATTGATCAGGCCATCCGCGCCAAGAATGCCGAAAGCTTCCGGGTTGAGATAGGCCGCCCAGCCCACCAGCACGGCGGCAAGACCAACCAGCGAGTGGAAGGCCGCGACCAGCTGCGGCATGTCGGTCATGGCGATGCGGCGGGCGATCACCCAGCCGATCCCGCCGCCGATCGCGATGGCTGCAAAGATCTCGCCCATCGAAACGAAGTCGGGGCCAACATAGCTGTTGGCGGCATCGCCGGTGATCGTCGGCACGTGGGTGAGCAGCGTGGTCACCACTGCAATCAGCATGCCGATCATGCCATAACGATTGCCCGCGCGGCTGGTGCTGGGGCTGGACAGCCCACGCAGCGCCAGAATGAACAACACGCCCGAGGCGAGATAGGCCAATGCCACCGAGGGGCTGGCCGCCAGGGCCGAGGTCGCGGCGGAGAGCAGTGTGAGGTCCACCCTACTTCTCCTTCTTCTTATACATCGCCAGCATGCGGGCCGTGACCGCAAAACCGCCAAAGATGTTCACGCTGGCGAGGACGACCGCGAGCAGGCCAAGCCACTTCGCCGCCGGGCTACCCGCCGCCGCGCTGGCGATCAGCGCGCCGACGATGATCACGGACGAAATCGCATTGGTCACCGCCATCAGTGGCGTGTGCAGCGCGGGCGTAACCGACCAGACGACATAGTAGCCCACGAAGCAGGCCATGACGAAGATCGAGAGGATCGAAATGAAGTCCAAAGCCAGGCTCCCCAGGGTCTTATTCGAAATACATGCCGTTCATAAGCCGCGCTCCCATCAGGCGGGGTGCGACATCAAAACGAACGGCCACTTCACGCTTCGGGGCGACGACCTTGAGGTCATATGCCGGCTTGTCCGCAGTGCCGACAAACATGCTCAACACCTCGAAACCCGGATCCATGCACAGAAAGGTACTTTGACGGTCATCTGCGCTCGTCCGGCTGGTCGGCTCGCATCGCATCGAAAAGGAGTGTTGACCCTCGATCACGACGGTCATTCGCACCGTGCCGTTCCGCTGTGCGCTGAAACCTATGTCGAGCCCAGGTCGTTCTGGTGCCTGCATACGGTCCACTTCAGCCAGTTCTATGGTTTGAATTGACCCTATAGGCTTTGGAATATTGTTGTTCATGGCGAACCACATCTGGTCTCCGGTCATGAACGATCGGCCTCGACTACGGGTAAAGTAGGAGTCAAGCTTGCCGTCACCATCCGTATCTCGAAGGCAGACGCGGTTACTCTTGGCCAGGTAGGCTGCCGGCGCCACTGCTTGGCTGCACACCATGAACACCGGGCCGACCATTGCATAAAGCGGCGCGCCAGCTGGCAGCAAGTTCACCCCGTCCGAAGAGATGACATCTGCATTCGGCGCGAACATTTTTCGTGGGACAGGGCGGATAAGCAAGCGTCGCTCCTTGCCCTCGTGCAGCGCCGTCTCGTCAACTGCCCCCGCCGGGATAACCCAATCGATCTGCAAATCGTCAATAGCCGCCATGGCACTGGCTGGCTGGAATAGTGCCGCAAAACCGAATGCCAGGGAGAAGGCGTTCCGGGCTATCAACCCAAAAGCCTCTCGTTCACCACCTTGCCACCCTGGGTCAGGCGCACGGCATTGCCGATTTCCTCGTCGAGCACCGGCCGACCGGCCTCCTTGTCCCAGAAGGCGGAGAGGAAGTTGTAAAGGTTGCGCGCGAACAGCGCCGAGGCGTCGGCGGGCAGCTTGGCCGGCGTATTGGCATAGCCAAGGATCTTGACCCCGTGGCGGACCACGACCTCATCCGCC
Source organism: Sphingomonadaceae bacterium (assembly GCA_965284665.1). Taxonomy (GTDB): domain Bacteria; phylum Pseudomonadota; class Alphaproteobacteria; order Sphingomonadales; family Sphingomonadaceae; genus Novosphingobium. The sequence goes on from OZ260108.1 coordinate 2,177,185, forward strand.
TTGCTGCCTTCAACATTGCCGCCCTGCGCCACGGCAAGGTCGAAAATCACCGAGCCCGGCTTCATGCTGGCGATCTGGGCATCTGAAATCAGCCGCGGGGCGGCCCGGCCCGGAATCAGCGCGGTGGTGATGACGACATCCTGCTTGGCGATATGGCCGGACACCAGTTCGGCCTGGGCCTTCTGGTATTCTTCCGACATTTCCGTGGCATAACCGCCAGCACCTTCACCCTCGATCCCGGCCACACTCTCAACAAAGATCGGCTTGGCACCGAGCGACTGGATCTGTTCCTTGGTGGCAGAGCGCACGTCAGTGGCCGAAACCTGCGCGCCAAGGCGGCGGGCCGTGGCGATCGCCTGAAGCCCGGCCACACCCACGCCCATGACGAAACACTTGGCGGCCGAGATCGTGCCCGCCGCAGTCATCATCATCGGAAAGGCGCGGCCATAGAGATTCGCCGCTTCAATCACCGCCTTGTAGCCAGCGAGGTTCGACTGGCTGGAAAGAATATCCATCGACTGCGCACGGGTGATGCGCGGCATGAATTCCATCGCCAGGGCTTCGAATCCGCCCTTGGCGTAATCATCGACGCGCCCCCGCTGGCCAAAGGGATCGAGCCCGGCGACGATCCAGGCGCCGGCGTTGGCGCCCTTCAGGGCCTTGGCATCGGGACCCTGCACCCCCAGGACGATATCCGCACCCTTGGCGGCATCCTTGACCACTTCGGCGCCGGCCGTTGCATAGTCTGCATCGGCGATGGAGGCAGCCTCACCAGCCCCGGATTCGACTGCAACAGCCGCTCCCAAGGCTATGAATTTCTTGACCGTTTCCGGTGTGGCCGAGACCCGGGTTTCCCCGTTCGCGCGTTCTTTGAGAACCGCAATCCGCAGGCTGGCGCTCACCGCGATCAGGCGATCAACGCAATCACGCCGGCGGTAACGACTGCCACCACCACGCTGCCCCACTTCACCAGGCCAATGAAACCGCCATAGGTTTCGTTGGCCGCCTTCATGTCATTTCCCGAAGCCATAATTTTGTCCCTGCATTGGCAAGTTGCTGTTGCGCCGCACCGCATATCGCCGCCGGAGCCCACACTCAAGTGGGGCTTACGGGAACTATGCCCAATTTGCAGGCTTAATCGCCTCTTTACTCCCTTGCGCTATTCGAGCCGGGCACCAGACCGGGGAAGTAATGTAAGACCATGGCGGATTTCGAGCAGCAAACACTGATGCTGATCGACGATGAGCCGGCGCAGAGCCGGCTGATCTCCGCGCTTGCTGCGCGCGAAGGGTGGCGCACGCTGGTGGTGCGCGATTCGGAAACCGCCATCGCCACGCTCGGCACCCGGCAAGGGATGCAGCTCGGCGCGATTATTCTCGATCAATGGGTTCCGGGCGATGAAGCCTGCACCCTGATTGCTGAACTCAAGAGCCGCCGCCCAGCGCTGCCGATTCTGATGCTCACCGCCTCGGCCTCGCCCTTGCTGGCGGTTGAGGCGATGCGCGCCGGGGCGACCGACTATCTCGTGAAGCCCGTTTCGCCCGAGCGGCTGATGCAGGCGCTGCGCATGGCGACGACCCGCGAAGCACCGCGCGATGAGCTTATGCCGCTAACCGAAAAGATGCCGTCGAGCCCCGATTTCGATGCGATGATCGGCGCTTCGCCAACGTTTCGTACTGCCCTGGCCATTGCCGCCAAGGCCGCCCGCAATCATGGCCCGGTCCTGATCGAGGGCGAAAGCGGCACGGGCAAGGAAATGCTGATCCGGGCGATGCAAGCTGCCAGTCCGCGCGCCAAGGCGCCGTTCCGCTTGCTCAATGTCGGCTCGATTCCCGCCAATTCGGTTGAATCTGCGCTGTTTGGACATGAAAAGGGTGCCTTCCCGGGTGCCTTCGATCGCCATGTCGGCGCGCTCCAGCATGCCGATGGCGGTACCCTGGCGCTGGATGAGGTCGATCGTCTGCCTCCCGCAGTGCAGGAACGCCTGCTCGAATCGATCCAGCGCGGTGATGTCCGCCCGATCGGCGCGCGCCATTCGTTCCGGATCGACGTCCGCCTGATCGCGGCCAGCAACCTGCCGTTGAAGGATATGGTCGCCGGCGGCCACTTCCTGGCCGAATTGCACCACGTCATGGCCGGCGTGACCGTGCAACTGCCGCCGCTGCGCGAGCGGGCCGGCGATATTCCCGCCCTCGCCCGCCACTTCCTGGCGCAGATCGGCGATCAGCCTGGCCTGCGCGAGATCGGGATTACCGATGGCGCACTTGCGCTGCTCACCGCCTATGACTGGCCGGGCAATGTCCGCCAGCTCCAGGCCGTGCTGTTCCGCGCTGCGGTGTTCTGCGACGGCGATGCCTTGACGGCCGAAGACTTCCCGCAACTCGCCAATCTGCTGGGCGAAGCGGGCAACGGCGCGATACATCACCACGAGGCCGTCGGCGTCACGCTCTACACGCCGGATGGTAACCTGCGTCCGCTGGAAGAAATCGAAGCCGACGTGATCCGCCTGGCTATCGGCCACTACCGCGGCCGCATGACCGAAGTGGCGCGCCGCCTCGGCATTGGCCGCTCAACGCTTTACCGCAAGCTGTCGGACCTCGGGATCGACAACGTCGCCTAAGGGGCGAGCTGGCTGAAATCGGTCAGCGCCGCATCACGCAGACCGCGCCAGACGCGCAGCGCCTGGACCGTCTCGGGCACATCGTGAACGCGCAATAGCTGCACCCCGGCTTCCAGCGCCTTCGTCGCCAGCATGATTGAACCACCCAGGCGCTGGTGCGCCGGGGCCTCGCCCGAGAGCGCACCGATCATCCGCTTGCGGCTGACCCCGACCAGCAGCGGCTGGCCGAGCGCGTGGAACAGCGGCAGGGCGTTGAGCAGCGCCAGGTTGTCCGCCACTGACTTGCCAAAACCGATGCCGGGATCGAGCACGATCTTCTCGCGCGGGATGCCCGCAGCAATCGCGGCATCGCGCCGCGCAGCGAGCCAGTCGAACACGTCGAGGACAACATCGGTGTAAGCGCCGCCCGAGTGAAGGTCATCGCCCTCGCCCGGCGCGTGCATCAGCACGACTGGCGCGCCCGAACGCGCGGCGAATTCCAGACTGCGCGGATCGTGACGCAGGGCGGACACGTCGTTGATGATATGCGCCCCGGCAGCGAGTGCCGCTTCCATCACCGCCGGACGGCGGCTGTCGATCGATATGGCTGCGCCCGAAGCGGCCAGCCGCTCGATCATCGGCACCACGCGCTTCAGCTCATCGCCTTCCCATACGGCTGCGGCACCCGGCCGGGTGCTCTCCCCGCCAATGTCGATGATCGCCGCGCCGCCTTCCAGCATGGTGGCCGCATGAGCGGCGGCGATCTCCGGATCGTCCATGAACTGGCCGCCGTCCGAAAAGCTGTCCGGCGTCATGTTGAGGATGCCCATGACCTGCGGTTGGTCGAGCCGTACGGTCCGCGCCCCGCATTCGAGCGGTGCATGAGTACGTTGGAGATTGGCAAACTGCGCCTGCAGATCATGCGACAGGTCCGGCAGGACCGCGCGCAATTCGGGCACGGAATAGAGTTCGCGCGAGGTTACCTTGCCGCCTTCACGGGCCATGACGGCAAAGCGGCTGGTATAGGTCAGCCCCCCGGCGAGACGGATTGCCTCGCCCTCCTCGCTTTGCGGCGATTCAGCCAGGGCAATCGGGCGGAGGTAGTGCTGCGTGCTCAATCTTCCGTCGCCAACAGGTAGAGCTGCCGGATCGCGTCGAGCGGCTTGAACTCGCCTTCATGCTCGATGTGCCAGAACGTCCAGCCGTTGCAGCTCGGCGCGCCCTGCAGCTTGGCGCCAAGGCCGTGGATCGAGCCGGTCTCGGCACCGGCCACCAGTGAGCCATCGGCGCGGACGGTGGCGCTCAGCTTGCGCTTCTTGTCGAACACCTTGGCACCGGCAGTAATCAAGCCCGTCTCCACCAGCGTCCCGAAGGCCACCTTGGGCGCAGCCTTGGGGCTCTGCATCGTGGTCAGCGCGCTCTCGTCGAGCGGCAGCGCCAGCTCGATCCGCTCCAGCGCGGCTTCGCGGTAGATACTTTCCCGCTCGCAGCCGATCCATTCGCGGCCCAAGCGCTTGGCGACCGCGCCGGTCGTGCCGGTACCGAAGAACGGGTCGAGCACCACATCGCCCTTGTTGGTCGTCGCCAGCATCACGCGGTAGAGCAGGGCTTCCGGCTTCTGGGTCGGGTGAACCTTGTGCCCGGCCTTCTTGAGCCGTTCCTGCCCGCCGCAGATCGGCAGGACCCAGTCCGAACGCATCTGCAGCTCGTCATTGAGCGTCTTCATCGCGCGATAGTTGAATTTGTACTTCGCCTTCTCCCCCATCGAACACCAGATCAGGGTTTCATGTGCGTTCGTGAAGCGAGTGCCCTTGAAGTTCGGCATCGGGTTGGCCTTGCGCCAGACGATGTCGTTGAGGATCCAGAACCCCATATCCTGCAGCATCGCGCCCAGGCGGAAGATGTTGTGATAGGACCCGATCACCCACAGCGAGCCATTGGGCTTCAGCAAGCGGCGCGCTTCGGTCAGCCATTCGCGGCTGAACTTGTCGTATGCGGCAAAGCTGTCGAACTGGTCCCAGTGATCGGTCACGGCATCGACATGGCTGCCGTCCGGGCGCGACAGGTCACCGCCAAGCTGCAGGTTGTAGGGCGGATCGGCGAAGATCATGTCGATCGAGGCGTCGGGCAGGCTGCGCATCGCCTCGATGCAATCGCCATCGAGGATCCGGCCCAGCGGCAATTTGGCCGGAAGATCCGGCCGAACCAACTCGCGCACGGCCTTCAACCGCGCCTTTTCACCCACCAGCATCTGGCCCATGACATTTCCTGAAAACTGCAAAAGTTATCCACAGGGTGAGTCATCCGGAGTCCCGCGTCAAGGGGCGACTCCGCAGGAATCCTTGGGATTCCATCCAGATCTAGGCGGAACACAACGAGTCCGACACAGCATCTAGAGTCTCCGGATTCGCATGGGACTCAATATCTGGTGGGTGTGGCGGAGCGGACTCGCTCCTGATTTTTTTCGTTCAGATCAGCAGCAGCTGCGCCACTGGAGCGAAAGAGCGCCGGTGCAGCGGGCTCGGGCCGTGTTCGCGCAGCGCTGCGAGGTGCTCGGCCGTGCCGTAGCCCATATTTGTATCCCACCCGTAATGCGGGTGGGCTCGGGCATATTCGCGCATCAGCCGGTCGCGGTGTTCCTTGGCCAGGATCGAGGCGGCAGAGATGCAGCGCTCCAATCCGTCTCCGCCGACGATTGCCCGGGCCGGCCAGCACCACTCTGGATGCCGGCCAGCCGGGGTCATGTTCCCGTCGATCAGCACTTCGTCCGGTTCCAGCGCCAGGGCAGCAACGGCGCGGGTCATGGCCAGCATGGTGGCGGCGAAGATGTTGATCCGGTCGATCTCCTCGGCCTCGACTACGCCGAGTGCCCATTGACACGTTTCCTTGATCTGTGGTTCGAGCACGGCGCGGCGCTTGGCTGAGAGCTTCTTGGAATCGTCGAGACCGTCCGGCGCCTGCGGCCCCAGAACGCAGGCCGCCGCTACCACAGGTCCAGCGAGCGGACCGCGCCCGGCCTCGTCCACGCCGATCACGACCCGGCCTTTCGTCCCCTTGGCAAAGAGCAGTCCAGCTTCCATCTAACCAGCCATGACCAGAACCATCATCCGCACCTTCTTCCCGCTCGCTGCCTTCCTCGCAAGCTGCAGTCCCTCGGTTGCTGGGGATAGCCCCAAGCCAGCGATTACCGAAACGAAGGGGGCCTTCACAGTCACTCCGCTCGCCACGCTTGATGCGCCTTGGGCGATTGCCGTGTTGCCGCGCGGCGGCGTGCTGGTGACCGAGAAGGCCGGCAAGCTCAAGCTGATCGATGGCACGGTCAAGGACGTTGCCGGGGTACCAACCGTCGCGTTTGGTGGCCAAGGCGGCCTCGGTGACGTGGTACTGGCCCCGGACTACGCCAAAAGTGGCATGATTTACCTGTCTTGGGCCGAAGCCGGTGACGGCGATACCCGCGGTGCCGCAATCGGCCGCGCCAAGCTGGTGCTGAGTGACAGCCCAGGGCTTGAGGGGCTGGAAGTGATCTGGCGGCAGAACCCCAAGGTTACCGGCCGTGGCCACTATTCGCACCGCATCGCGTTCTCGCCCGATGGCAAGCTGATGTTTGTCGCCTCGGGTGACCGGCAAAAGCTGGACCCCGCCCAGGATCTGACCGGCAACCTCGGCAAGGTCCTGCGCCTGCTGCCCGATGGCAAGCCGGCCCCCGGCAATCCCTTTGCCGAAAAGGGCGGCGTCAGCGCCGAGATCTGGTCCTATGGCCACCGCAACATCCTGGGCCTCGCTTTCGATCCGCAAGGGCGACTGTGGGATCTGGAGCATGGGCCGGCCGGCGGTGACGAGCTCAACCTGGTCGAACCCGGCAAGAACTATGGCTGGCCTGTTGTGTCTGAAGGCGATCACTATGATGGCAAGGACATTCCGCCGCACAGTACCCGGCCCGAGATGGCGGCGCCGAACCTGGTCTGGACCCCGGTGATCGCGCCGGGGGACATGGTGTTCTACAACGGCAAGGCTTTCCGTGAATGGCGCGGCCAATTGCTGATCGCCGGACTGGCATCGAAGGGCCTGGTCCGGGTGAGCGTCAACGGCACCAAGGCCACCGAAGTGGAGCGCCTGCCGCTCGACAAGCGCATCCGCGACGTGGCCGAAGCCGCCGACGGTTCGCTGCTGGTGATCGAAGACCGCGAAGGCGGCCGTCTGCTGAAGCTGACGCCGGCAAAACGCTAAAGCCATCGACAAGCGCGTCCCCGCGGCTTAGGGGCGCGCGCCTATGGCTGATGGTCCCACGCTTATCCCGCTCGACAATGTCGATCCCGCGCTGGTCGAAGCGCTGCTCGATCGCGCCTTCGAACCGGAGCGACACAAGCGCACCGCCTACAAGGTGCGCGAGGGGACCGATTGGCTCCCCGGTCTATCCTTTGCCGCGATTGACGCGGACGAGCATCTGGTTGGCACGATCCAGTGCTGGCCGGTTGCACTGACCGATCCCGATGGCCGCCGCCATCCGCTGATCATGGTCGGCCCGGTCGCGGTTGAGCCGGCCGCGCAAGGGGCGGGCTATGGCAAAGCCTTGATGACTGCCAGCCTTGCCGCCCTTTCCCCCCAGGCACCGCTGCCGCAGGTGATGATTGGCGATCCGGAATACTACGGCCGGTTCTGGGGCTTCACCAATGCCCATACCGGGGGCTGGGACCTGCCCGGCCCATTCGAGCGCCACCGGCTGCTGGCGCGCTGCGACAATCCGGCGGTCCTGCCTGCACACGGCATGTTGGGCCCTTGGCGCGGGTAAGCTGATCTGGCATCGCAGCGCCGATGCCATACGAACCCCTGCCCGACCTTGCGACGCTGAGCCTGGCTGAAATCGCTGCGCTGAATGCGCAGCGCAAGCTGCCGCCAGTCGCGCAGTGGAACCCGCAGGCCAGCGGTGACAGCCTGATGACGATCCGGGCCGACGGGCGCTGGTTCCACAATGGTGGGGAAATCCGCCGTCCGGCCATGATCCGCGCCCTTGCTGGCCTGCTGCGGCGCGAGGACGATGGGCGCTACTGGCTGGTAACCCCGGTTGAGAAGCAGTCGATCAAGGTCGAGGACGCCGCCTTCATCGCCACCGATGTCGCCGCGCAGGATGGAGCGCTGGCCTTCAAGCTCAATACCGATGAGGTCATTGTGGCCGGGCCGGATCACCCGATTGTGGCGCGCGGCACGGCGGAGCTTCCGGCGATATATCTGGCCGTGCGCAACGGATGCGAGGCGCGGATCAACCGCAGCACCTGGCTGCAACTGGTCGAACTGGCCGATGCCGACCTGACTGTGACGAGCCAGGGTGCAAAGTACCCGTTGGTGCCGGCATGAGCGAGCTCGTCGCGCGGCTGCGCGCCCTGCACGAAGATGGCCACGCCCAAGAGCTCGACAACCTGCTGTCCGATGAACGTCATGATGGCGTGTTCCGCCCCGCCGCCGTGCTGGCCGCGGTAACCGAGCGCGAGCGGCCGGGCTTCCTGATGATCCACCGGCCATCCAACATGCGCTCGCATCCCGGCCAGGTCGCCTTTCCCGGCGGCAAGATCGACCCCGGCGAAACCCCGGTCGAGGCCGCCCTGCGTGAGGCCTGGGAGGAGCTGGGCATCCACGAACGCGACGTGACCGTGATCGGTACCAGCGACATCTATCGCACCGGCACCGGCTATGCGGTGACGCCGGTGATCGCGGTGGTCCCGCCAGACCTGGAACTCAATCCCAGCCCGACCGAAGTGGCGCAGTGGTTCGAAGCGCCGGTCGATCACCTTTTCGACCGCCAGAACCAGGTCGAACAATCGGCATTTTGGCTAGGCGCGGAAAGGCGCTACATCGAGATCATGTGGCAGCAGCATCGGATCTGGGGGGTGACGGCAGCGATCATCCATAACCTGTCGCGGCGGATCGCCTGGTGACGGTTACCCTGCCCGCAGCGGATTGGACCAGGCGTGAGGACCTGGCCATGCTGGTGACCGTGCTTGGTCCCGCCAACGCCCGCTATGTCGGCGGCGCGGTGCGCGACACGTTGCTGGGCATCCCGGTCAAGGACGTCGATCTGGCCACGCCGCTGGAGCCGAATACCGTCATGCGGCGCTTGAAAGAGGCGGCGATCCAGGCTGTTCCTACCGGCATCGAACACGGCACCGTCACTGCGGTCCTGCCGCAGGGGCCGGTCGAGATCACCACCCTGCGCCATGACGTCAGCACCGATGGTCGCCGCGCCACGGTCGCCTTCGCCAGCGACTGGCAGGACGATGCCGCGCGGCGCGATTTCACGATCAACGCGCTTTATGCCGATCCCGCGACCGGCGAGATCTTCGACTGGTTCGGCGGCCTTGATGACCTCGCGGCCCGGCGGGTGCGGTTCATCGGCGATCCGCACCAGCGCATCCGCGAGGATCACCTGCGGATCCTGCGCTACTTCCGGTTCCAGGCGCGGTTCGGCTCAACGCCTGCAGATGCTCCGTCCGAAAGCGCGTGCGCCGAGCTGGCCGCGACGTTGAAGGGCCTGTCACGCGAGCGGGTGGGGATGGAGATGATGAACCTCCTCTCGCTCGCCGATCCCGCGCCGACTGTGGCGCGGATGGCCGAACTTGGCGTGCTGGAAGTGGTCCTCCCCGAAGCGGATGTCGCCGCACTCGCTGCGCTGGTGGCGGAAGAAGTGCGTCAGCAAATTGCACCCGATGCGCTGCGCCGCCTCGCCTCTCTGCTTCCTGCCGATGTCCAGCTGGCCGAGGCCGTGGCAAGCCGATTCCGCCTTTCAGGCGCACAGAAGAAGCGGCTGGCACTGGCCGCTGCGCGCGAGGGGACCGAGCGGGAAGCCCGCCCCCTCGCCTACCGCCTGGGTGTGGATGCGGCGCTTGACCGGTTGCTGATTGCAGGAGCCGATACGGCGGCACTGAACGGCTGGGCGATCCCGGAATTCCCCCTCAAGGGCGGCGAGATCGTGGCGCGCGGGATCAAGGCCGGTCCGGAGGTCGCGCGCGTGTTGCGGCAGGTCGAAAACGGCTGGATCGCCGCGGGCTTTGCCGATGCGGTGATCCCCGCCCTGCTCGACGCGGAGCTGAGCGAACGGGGGTGAGCGAGCTGGTCTTCAACGAGCCGCTGCTGGTCATCGCTATCCTGGCCGTGCTGGCCGCCGCGACCGGCTGGATGATCGAGCGCGACCATCCGGGCCTGGCCCGCGGTCTGCGCCAGACCGGCTATCTCGGCATGCTGGCAGCAGGGCTGCTGCTGGTTGGCCAACTGGCCTATACCGCTGAGCGATCGGATGCCGCACTGGAACTGCACCGCCGGCCAGCTCTCTCTGTCAGCGGCGGAGAAACGATCGTGCCGATGGCCAGCGATGGCCATTTTTGGGTCACAGCCGAGGTGAACGGGCGCGAGCTGGACTTCCTGATCGATACCGGCGCAACCTTCACCGGCCTCGGCAAATCAGCCGCCGAAAAACTGGGCATTCAGCAGGACACCTCGCAAGCGCCGCTCGAACTCGAAACCGCCAACGGCGTGATCACCGCCACCATGGGCAAGGTCGACGCCTTGCGTTTTGGCAATATCGAAGTCCGCGGCCTGCCGGTGGCCGTGCCGCAGGATACGCCTGACGATACCCAGGTGATCGGGATGAACCTGCTCAGCCAGCTCGCCAGCTGGCGGGTTGAGGGGGACAAGTTGATACTGGTGCCGAAGCGCTAGAACTTGTTATCCCGCGGGAACCCATTCGGCGGCAACCGCCCCGCCGCCCCGCGTGCCACCTTCCACAGCCGCATATCACTCTCGGTCCGGGTGCGCCCGCTGTCGCCGCCCATCTTCCACGACAGGCCTTCCTCCAGCTTGAGCGTCGTCGCGTCGGCCAACCCGCCATCGCGATAGCGCTGCAGGGTGACGCCCTGGCCCTTGGCCAGGATCGGCAGTTCTTCCAGGCTGAAGATCACCAGCTTGCGGTTGTCACCCACCACGGCAACATGGTCATGCTCGGCGGGGATTTCGCGCACCACAGCGAGCTTGACGCCCGGCTTGGTGGTCATCACCCCGCGGCCCTTACGGGTTTCGGCCAGCAGTTCGTCCGCCTCGGCGGCAAAACCGCGCCCGGCATTGCTGGCCAGCAGCAATTGCGCTTTGGGCTTGTAGACCAGCAGGCCGACGATTTCCGCGCCGGCATCGATATCGATCATCGTCCGGATCGGTTCGCCAAAGCCGCGGGCTGACGGCAGCTTGTCGCAACCCAGCGTGTAGAACCGCCCGTTATCGCAGGCGACCAGCAGCTTGTCGGTGGTCTGGGCGTGGAGCGCGAAGGCGGGGCCATCGCCTTCCTTGAACTTGAATTCCTTGTCGAGCGCCTCATGCCCGCTCGCGCCTCTGATCCAGCCCTTGGCCGAGAGGATCACCGTCACCGGTGCCTTCTCGATCATCGCGTCCATGCTGAATTCAACCGTCGGCGCGGCCTCGGCAATGGTGGTGCGGCGCCGGCCCAGCAGAGTGTCCTCGGCATAGTCCTTGCGCAGATTGCCGAGGTCACGCTTCAGCCGGGTGCGCTGGCGCGCCGGGCTTTCCAGCAGCTTTTCCAGCTCGTCCTTCTCGGCCAGCAGGTCATCCCGCTCGCGCCGCAGCTCCATTTCCTCAAGCTTGCGCAGTGAACGCAGCCGCATGTTGAGGATCGCTTCGGCTTGACGGTCAGTCAGGAGGAATTCCGCCATCATGACCGGTTTGGGCTCATCCTCGGTGCGGATAATTTCGATCACCCGGTCAAGGTTGAGGTAAGCAATGATATAGCCGTCGAGCAGTTCCAGCCGGTCGGCGATCTTGGCCAGGCGGTGCTGGCTGCGGCGGACCAGGATATCGATCTGGCTCTTGATCCATTCCTGCAACACCAGCTTGAGGCTGAGCACACCAGGGGTGCGGCTGGCATCGAGGACGTTGAGGTTGAGCCCGAACCGGGTTTCCAGATCGGTCAGCTTGAACAGCGATTCCTTGAGCAGTTCGGGATCGACGTTGCGGCTCTTGGGGACGAAAACCAGTCGGATCTGCTCGTCCGATTCATCGCGGACGTCTTCCAGGATCGGCAGCTTCTTGTCGGCGATCAACTGGGCAACCTGCTCGATCAGCTTGCCCTTGGGGAGCTGGTAGGGGATTTCCGAAATCACCAGCTGCCAGGCACCGCCGCCCAGCTTCTCGATCCCCGTATCCTCCCACGAGCCATCGGCATTGCGCCCGGTCGAGAAGCGCCCGCGCACGCGCAGCGCACCGCGCCCGGTTTCGTAGGCGCGCGAGATAACCTCGCGGCTTTCGGCCACGATTCCACCCGTGGCAAAGTCCGGCCCGTGGAACAGTTCCATCAGCTGATCATGTTCGGCATGGGGATTGTCGATCAGCAGCAGGGCGGAATCGATGATCTCGGCCACGTTGTGGCTGGGGATATTGGTCGCCATCCCCACGGCGATGCCGCTGGAGCCATTAGCCAGCAGGTTCGGGAACAGGCCTGGGAAGATCTCGGGCTCTTCCTCTTCCCCGTTATAGGTCGGGATGAAGTTGACCGTGCCTTCGTCCAGCCCGGCCATCAGCTGGATCGCCGTCTTGGTCAGGCGCGCTTCGGTATAACGATAGGCGGCCGCGTTATCGCCATCGATGTTGCCGAAATTGCCCTGCCCATCGACAAGCGGGTAGCGCAGCGAGAAGTCCTGCGCGAGGCGGACCATCGCGTCATAGACCGACTGGTCGCCGTGCGGGTGGTACTTACCGATCACGTCGCCCACGACGCGGGCCGACTTTTTGTAGGCATCGTTGGGATTGAGCTTCAGCTGCCGCATCGCCCAGAGCAGCCGACGGTGAACCGGCTTCAGCCCGTCGCGCAGATCAGGCAGCGAACGCGCAGTGATCGTGGAGAGGGCATAGACAAGATAGCGCTCGGACAGCGCCGCATCGAACGGCGCGTCGACGATGGCGTCGAAGGGATCGGGTTCGGTGGTATTGGTCGTCATTTGGTCAGCGCCCTAGCAGGGCGGGAATCCTGCCGCCAAGGGTCAGCGGCGCTGCATATTGTGGCTTTCCCCCGGAATCCGCACCTCCAGCCCGTCAAGCGCCGCAGTCAAAGTGATCTGGCAGGCAAGCCGGCTGGTCCGGGTGACACCGGCTGCAAGGTCAAGCATGTCCTCTTCGTCTTCGCTGGCGGGGGGAAGTCTGTCGAACCAGTCCTTGCCGACAATCACATGGCAGGTGGAACAGGCCATCTGGCCCTCGCAGGTGCCCTCCAGCGGCATGTCGGCATTCTGCGCCACTTCGAGCAGGCAAGCCCCGTCGGCGGCTTCGGCAAAAATGCGCTCGCCGTTGGCGGTAATGAAAGTGACCTTGGCCATGCCTAAACTCCCTGCGCCGCAGCTGCTGCTTCGAGCGCGTGGCAGGCGGTCTCGACTTCTTCGTGGGTGGTATACCGGCCAAAGCCGAGCCGGATCGAATTGCGCGCCTGGACCGGTTCCAGCCCGATCGCGGTCAGGACCCGGCTGGGCGCGCCGGTGCCGCTGCCGCAGGCCGACCCGGCGGAAAAGGCGATGTCGCGGCAATCGCTGAGCAGGCGCGGGAAATTCAGTCCATTGAGCCGCAGGTTGAGATTGCCCGGCCAGCGCGATGTTTCGCTGCCGTTGATGGTCCAGCGCGCCAGAATTGAACGGGCTAGGCTGGCGAGACCGGAGAGATGCTGAAAATCCGTCTCGATCCGCGCCTGCGCCAGCGCCGCCGCCGCCCCGAACCCTGCGCAAAGCGCAGGGCTGAGCGTGCCCGAGCGCAGCCCGCTCTCCTGCCCGCCGCCGGCCATCAGCGGGCCGATCTTCACACCGTCCCGCACCCACAGCGCGCCGATCCCCTTGGGGCCGTAAAGCTTGTGCGCGGTGATCGCGATCAGGTCCGCACCCTCCGGCGGGGCCAGCTTGCCCGCGCCTTGAACCGCATCGCACAGGAACAACGCACCCGCCGCATGGGCCCGCTCGGCCAGCCGCTCGACCGGCTGAATCGTGCCGATCTCGTTGTTGACCTGCATCACGGCGACCAGCCCGACGCCTTCGGGCAGCGGCACCTCGGGGTCGACCAGACCATCAGCTCCGGCAGGCAGCTCGTGGACCTCCTCACCGCTGGCCATCGCGGCATTGACCACGGCGGAATGTTCCAGCGCCGAATAGGCGATCGGCCCGCGCGGGACTGAGCGCAGCGCCTGGTTAAGCGCCTCGGTGGCGCCGCTGGTGAAGATCACCCGGCCATCCTTGGGGAGCAGCGCGGCGACCTGCTCGCGCGCATGCTCCACGGCCGCCGCCGCCGCGCGCCCGGCGCGGTGCATCGAATGGGGATTGGCGAAGCCCATCGACTCCGGACCCGACAGCCAAGGCAGCATCGCTTGCAGCGCTTCCGACGCAAGCGGCGTAGTGGCCTGATGGTCAAGATAGATGGGTTTGCCGGTCATGGTTCGGAAAAGTTGCTTTTCGGAGGTCCGTTTCTATATAGCGCCTCTCTCCCGATCATAGCCCCATCTGGTCCGGTGCGCCGTTTTCTCCGGCGGCCACGGGTGGAGCCGCCAAGAAGCAGGTACCAGAGCGATGCCCTCAGTCATCTTCCCCGGCCCCGAAGGTCGCCTTGAAGGGCGCTTCCAGCCCGCCAGCCGTCCCCGCGCACCCGTCGCCATGATCCTTCATCCCCACCCCCAGGCGGGCGGGACGATGAACGACCGCATCACCATGGCGATGTACAAGACCTTCCAGGCCCGCGGTTTCGCCACGCTGCGCTTCAACTTCCGCGGCGTCGGCCGTAGCCAGGGGAGCTTTGACAACGGCATTGGTGAACTGAGCGATGCCGCCGCCGCGCTTGACTGGGTCCAGTCGATCCACCCCGAAGCCAGCACGACCTGGATTGCAGGTTACAGCTTTGGCGCGCTGATCGGCATGCAGCTGCTGATGCGTCGTCCGGAGATCCGCGGCTTCATCTCGGTCGCCCCGCCGGCCAACATGTACGATTTCAGCTTCCTGGCCCCCTGCCCCGCCTCGGGCATCATCATCCAGGGCGCGCAGGATACGGTGGTCACCCCGGGCGCGGTGCAGAAGCTGGTCGACAAGCTGCGAACCCAGAAGCACATCACGATCCATCACGACGAAGTGCCGCGCGCCAACCACTTCTTCGAAAACGAGCTTGATGACATGATGCGCGCCGTCGACAACTACCTCGACATGCGCCTCGCGCCGGATTGTCCGATCCGCTGAGGGCTCAGGCAGGCTTCTCGTCCGCCCGGGCGACGGGCGCTTCGCCGCTCTCGTAAGGCACAGTCCAGATTGCGACGTTGATCCCGGCGACCAGCGCCAGAATCACCAGCAGCAGGGCCTTGCGCCGCTCACCCCGCCGCCATTGCAACACGGCGCCAGCCAGCATCAGCAGGACGGCCAGGGTCAGTAGCGACAGGACGGTCGTGATCATCATGGCCGTTGGTCGGCGATCCCGGTCAGTGCGTCAAGCGGGTTGGGCTCGTCGCCCAGCCCAAGCAGCGGGCCGAGTTCGGCCAGGCGCTCCGCAGGAGACATCCGCCCGGCGCGCGCCCAGACATAGCCGCCTGCCAGCATCGCCAGCAACGGCAGGACTTGCTGCACGGTTTCGGGGTCAGCCTGGCTATGCTCGGCAGCCGCAGCCACCACGGCAGGCTGCTCGGCACCGAAGATCTCCGCCAGGATCGCTTGACCGGCTTCAGTCGCCGCCGCATCGTTCTGCAACACGGCGCTGGCCAAGGCACCGCCACCCAGCCCTTCCAGCCAGGCCAGCAAGTCATTCAAACCGGCATCGAGACTGCCTGACTGTTCGACCCGTCGCCGCAAGCCGCCGCGCACCATGGGCAGCAGGGCGGTTACGGCCGCCAAAGCCAGCGGCGGCGCAACGCCCAGCTGTCTTGCGATAGCTACCAGTCCGCCGCTTCGACGCAGCACGTCGAGCAGGCCCTGTTCGGACATCAAGAGGTCTCCTCGGCGTGTTCTGTTCTTGGCACCAGGCTGCGACCCCTTGGCTGCACTATCTTAGGCGAATTGAAACCTTGCTGACAATTGTATCGCGTAGTTTCCCCAAGGGTTCCGCTCAGATTTGACAGGTGGTCAACACCGCAGCACGATAAGGCCATGGAAACCATGTCACTTTCGCGCCGCCATACCCTGGGCCTGCTTGGCGCGACTGCCGCTGCCACGATCCTGCCGGGCTGCGCCAACCGGGTTGCTGCGGCTGCAGCGCCCGACAATGCCGCAGTGCTGCTCGAATCGCTCGCTTGGCAATTGATCGAACAGAGCCCGGAAGGCGCCACTTCGCTGGGCATCGACACGGGCGAGCGGGCCGCGCTGCGCGGCAAGCTGGGAGACCGCTCGGCCGCCGGGCAAAAGGCCATGGCAGAGGTTCTGCGGCGCGGCCTGCGCCAGGTTGAGGCGATCAACGCCGAGGCGCTTGATCCCGCCACCCGCACCAGCCTGGCCGTGGTGCGCAGCGCCTTCCGCACTGCGCTCAAGGGCTTTGCCCTGCCCTATGGCGATGTCGCCGTCGGTGGCTGGCGCAACACGCCCTATGTCGTCATCCAGAATGTCGGCGGTTACCTCGACATTCCGCGCTTCCTCGACAGCGACCACCCGGTACGCAATGCCGCCGATGCCGAGGCTTACCTCGCCCGCCTGGGTGCTTTCCCGGCGCTGCTGGAAGGTGAGCTGGGCCGGATCCAGTCAGCGCGCGGCATGGGCCTGGTCCCGCCGGCCTTCCTGCTCGACAAGGCGATCCGGCAGATGGAAGCGCAGCTTGGATCCTTGCGCGATGGCGGCGATCTGGCCCGCTCGCTTGCTCGCCGCACCGCGACCATCCCGGGTGACTGGGAGGGCCGTGCCAAGGCCATGGCAACCGGGCCAGTCGCCGCCGCGCTGGAGCGCCAGCTGGCCGAGCTTAAGCTTCTGCGCAGCCTGGCAACCAACGATGCCGGCCTTTGGGCGCGGCCGCGCGGCGACGAATGGTACGCCTGGGGCCTTTCGGCCAGCACCACGACCAGCCACTCGCCCGAGGAAGTGCACCAGATCGGCCAGGAGCAACTGGCCATCCTGCACGGCCGGATGGACCCGATCCTGCGCTCACTTGGCTATACCAGCGGCACGGTGGGTGAGCGGATGACCGCGCTGGGCAAGGATCCACGCTTCACCTTCCCCAACGACGACAAGGGCCGGGCCGAGATCATCGCGCTGATGCAGTCCAAGGTGGACTATATGCGAGCCCAGGCGCCGCGCGCTTTCCGCAATCCGGTCAGGGGCAATCTCGAAATCCGCCGCTTGCCACCAGCGGAAGAGGCTGGAGCGCCGGGCGCCTATGGCGGGGCGGGATCGATCGATGGTTCGATCCCCGGCAAGATCTGGATCAACCTCGGCACGACCGAGCTGCACAGCCGCTACAGCCTGCCGACCCTGGCTTTCCACGAAGGGATCTTCGGCCATGTCTGGCAGGGCGAATATGCCAACCGCCTGCCGCTGATCCGCACGCTGCTGGCCTTCAATGCCTATTCCGAAGGCTGGGCGCTCTATGCCGAGACGCTGGGCGACGAGCTGGGAGCTTATGACGGCGACCCGGTCGGCCAGCTGGGCTACCTGCAGTCGATCGCCTTCCGCGCCTGCCGTCTGGTGGTCGATACCGGGCTGCATGCGAAGCGCTGGACGCGTGAGCAGGCGATCGACTGGTTCGCCACCACCAATGGCTCTGGCCGCGCCGAAGTTACCAGCGAGGTTGACCGCTATTGCTCATGGCCGGGCCAGGCCTGTGGCTACAAGATCGGCCACAGCGAAATCCTCAGCCAGCGCGAGCGGGCCAAGGCGGCGCTCGGTGCGAAGTACGACCTGCGCGACTACAACGACGCCGTGGTTGGCGGCGGCAATGTCCCGCTCGACGTCCTGGCCCAAAACGTCGATCGCTACATCGCCGCTAATAAAGGCTAGTTCTTGCCGAACAACTTGCCGGCCATGCCCAGTACGTCGTCGATCGGATTGCCGTCGCCGTCCTGATCGAGCCACTTGAACACACCGGATAGCTGCGGGTTGTCCTGCAGCGCCTGCGCGTATTGCGCCAGGCTCCCTTCGCCGCCGATCTGCTGGACGATCTGACCCAGCATGCCGGCATCAAGCCCGGTCTTGGCGGCAGCCCCGGCAATCGTGTCACCCGGTTCGGCATGGCTTTGTCCGAGTGCGGCGATCGCCTTCTCGGCAAGTTCCGGCGGCAAGCCGAGCTTGCTGGCAAGGTTGCCGACATCGGCGTGGCCAGCCTGCGCGAGGATCGTATCGAAGATGCCCATGGTTGCGACTCCTGTTGGGGAACCGGCATGATGCACCCAAACCTCTGATGTGCAAATCTAAATCGGCGCGAGGTCTGGCTCTATCCAGCCGCGCCGCGCCGCGACAGAAAACAGCGTGTCACGGCTATAGAACCGCAGCGGCCAATCCCGTTTGCCGAACGGACCAGTCAGCAGCGTGTTGACCCGTGCAAGCAGGTCAATTGCATCACATCCTGCGAGGAACTGCCGACCCCCCCGGATGTAGAGCTGAGTCAGCGTCTCGTGATAGCCCTGGGTATCGTCGTTCACCCCGCCGACGCTTGCGTTGTAGCGGCGGATGATCGTGGGCAGGTCGCGCTCAGGTAGAATGTCAGGCCGCTCGGTCAGCAACCACAGGCAGGCGGCCAGATGGGCCTCATGCGTCCAGTCCGCGCGCGGGAGGGTGCAATCGAGGAGGCCAGTGCCGATGCGGCGCACTTCGGCGGCATCGACGAACAGGCGGATCGGGTAGTCGGGCATCGGGAGCTCCGGGTCTCTTCACGAGGCCCGGAGGTTCCGGGCCGGATCAGGCGGCGGTAGGAGCCGCCTGGCGCACGCTTTCATCGACGTGGTCGGCAAATTGCGCGAAGTTGTCGATAAACTTGCGGACAAGGTCTTGCGCTGTCTTGTCGTATTCGGCGCCATCAGCCCAGGCCCCGCGCGGATCGAGCAGCTTGCTGTCAACGCCCGGCACCGCAACCGGCACTTCGAAGCCGAAGTTCGGGTCCTTCTTGAACTCGGCGCCATTGAGGCTGCCATCGAGCGCGGCGTTGAGCAGCGCGCGCGTGGCCTTGATCGGCATGCGGCTGATACCGGGCATGGTGGCCTTGCCGCCCGACCAGCCGGTGTTGACCAGCCAGCACTTCACCCCGCCCTTGGCGATCCGCTCCTTGAGGAGGTTGCCATAGACCGACGGGTGGCGCGGCATGAACGGCGCGCCGAAGCACGTGCTGAAAGTGGCTTCCGGCTCGGTCACGCCAATCTCGGTCCCGGCAACGCGCGCGGTGTAGCCCGAGAGGAAGTGATACATTGCCTGGTCGGGCGTCAGCCGCGCGATCGGCGGCAGGACGCCATAAGCATCGGCGGTCAGGAAGATCAGGTTGGCCGGGACCGGGCCCAGGTTGTCTTCCGACGCATTCGGAATGAAATCGATCGGATAGGACCCGCGGCTGTTCTCGGCCAGCGAGTTGTCGTCGAAATCGAGCTCGCGGGTCTCGCGGTCGATCACGACGTTCTCCAGCACCGTGCCGAAGCGCTTGGTGGTGGCGAAGATTTCCGGCTCGGCCTCGGGCGAAAGGCGGATCATCTTGGCATAGCAGCCGCCTTCGAAGTTGAAGACCGCCGTGTCCGACCAGCCATGCTCGTCATCGCCGATCAGCGTGCGGCTGGCATCGGCCGACAGCGTGGTCTTGCCGGTGCCGGACAGGCCGAAGAAGACGGCCGTCTTGCCATCCGGGCCGATGTTGGCCGAGCAGTGCATCGGCATCACGCCCTTTTCGGGCAGCAGGTAGTTGAGGATGCCGAAGACCGACTTCTTCATCTCGCCCGCATATTTGGTGCCGCCAATCAGGATCAGCTTCTCGGAAAAGTTGACCGCGATCACCGTCTCGCTGCGGCAGCCATGGCGGGCCGGATCGGCCACGAAGCTGGGCAGGTCGATGATGGTGTATTCCGGCACGAAGCCATCAAGCTCTGCTGCGGTCGGGCGGACCAGCAGGGTACGGATGAACAGGTTGTGCCAGGCCAGCTCGTTGATCACGCGCACGTTGACGCGGTGTTCGGGCTGCGAGCCGCCGAACAGGTCAGCCACATACAGCGTATCGCGCTTGGCCAGTTCGGCCAGGAAATCGGCCTTGAGCGCGGCAAAGTGTTCCGGGCTCATTTCGACATTGGTCTTGCCCCACCACACGGTGCTTTCGGTCAGCGCATCACGGACGATGAACTTGTCCTTGGCGCTGCGTCCGGTGTGCTTGCCGGTTTCGACCACCAGCGGGCCGTCCTTGGCCAGGATGCCTTCGCCGTTGGCCAGCGCATGCTCCACCAGCGGCGCGGTGCCGAGGTTGGCGAAGATCGTGGCATCGGTGGCAATACCCTGGTTGGCGAGCGGGTAGGACAGCGCAGCGGTCAAGGTCGTCTCCGTGGTCATGGCGCAGCGCTTCAGGCACTCCGCCGGGGGTTCTGCATACGAATGCAGGGATTCGCAGCGCGCATAGCGGTGCGGGCCTTTGGCGTCAAACCGCGCAGCGACACAACCGATCCATTTCCCGACGAAAATCGAATGCGGGGGCAACCCTGCGGGCAAGATTGTCACCAGCCGAGTAAGGCAGTAACCGGTATGCCCCGAACCGGACGCCCGAACCGAACCCATGGACGCCACGCCCGCCAGCCCCCTGCAGACGATCGCGCTGGTCGATGATGACCGCAACATCCTGGCCAGTGTCTCGATCGGGCTCCAGGCCGAAGGCTTTGCCACACGGGTCTATTCCGACGGCGAAACCGCGTTGAAGGCGCTGCTCGAGAACCCGCCCGACCTAGCGGTCTGCGACATCAAGATGCCGCGGATGGACGGGTTCGAGCTGCTCCGCCAGCTGCGCGCCAAGAGCGCCCTGCCGGTCATCTTCCTGACCAGCAAGGACGAGGAAACCGACGAGGCGCTCGGCCTGTCGCTAGGTGCTGACGATTACATCACCAAGCCGTTCAGTCAGCGGCTGCTGGTCGCCCGGATCCGCGCGATCCTGCGGCGGACCGAACTAGTCAAGGCCGAGGCAGGACAGGCCGAAGGCGAAGCGGGTCCAGACGATCAGCCCAGCAGCGTGATCGTGCGCGGCGCGCTGGAAATGGACCCGGCCCGCCATCGCGTGACCTGGCGGGGCGAGCCGGTCTCGCTGACTGTGACCGAGTTCCTGATCCTCGAGGCGCTGGCTACCCGCCCAGGCGTGATCAAGAGCCGCAACCAGCTGATGGACGCCGCCTACAGCGAGGACGTGTTCGTCGACGATCGCACGATCGACAGCCACATCAAGCGCCTGCGCCGCAAGTTCCGGGTAGTCGATCCGCATTTCGCGGCGATCGATACGCTTTACGGCGCGGGATACTCGTTCACCGATGGCTGAGACGCTCCGCCCTCGCCCGGCGCGACGCCGCGACTGGACCAGGCGCGCCTCGCTGACCGCGCGGATCCTGGCGGTCAACATCATCGCGCTCGGTCTGATGGCCGGCAGCCTGTTCTACCTCGATTCCTATCGCAACCAGCTGTTTGCCGAACGCTATCAGCTGGCCCGGGCCGAAGCCCAGATCGCGGCGCAGGGCCTGGCATCGGCGCCGCGCAATCAGCGGGCCGCGCTGATGGCGCAGATCGGGCACGAGCAGACGCTGCGGCTGCGGCTCTACGATGCCAAAGGACGCCTGCAGCTCGACAGCTTCAAACTCGCTCCGCCGACCTTCGCTCTCGTCGATCCGGCCACCGAGCCATGGTACCAGCATGCAGCGCGCTGGCTTGATGCGGGCATGAACTTCCTGATCGGCAACGCTGCTGGATCCGCCTATGTCGACCCGGCCCTTGATGCGATCACCGCCTGGCCGGAAATCGCCGAGGCCGCCCGGCTCAAGGCCACGGTCGTCGAGCGCCGCGCCGCGCCGGACGAAACCCCGGTGATCAATGCCGCAACCCCGGTTGGCACGAGCGGCGAGATGCTGCTGACCACGCGCAACGCCCGCGACGTGACGCAGAGCGTGCGCGATGCCCGCCAGACACTGGCGATTGTCCTGGCGGTGACGCTGATCATCTCGATCCAGCTCTCGCTGTTTCTGGCCCGCACCATCGTCCAGCCACTGCGCGAACTGGTCCGGGCCGCGATCCGCGTGCGCCTGGGGCGCGAGCGCCAGGTCGTGGTGCCGCGATTGCCCGAACGGCGCGACGAAATCGGCCTGCTGGCCCGCGCCATTTCCGACATGTCGTCGGCGCTGCGCCACCGGATCGATGCAGGCGAAAGCTTTGCCGCCGATGTCGCGCACGAGATCAAGAACCCCCTCGCCTCGCTGCGCTCCGCGCTTGAATCGCTGGGCAAGGTCAAGGACGAGGCGCTCCGCCAGCAATTGACGGAGATTGCGGCGCACGACCTGCGCCGGATCGACCGGCTGATCACCGAGATTGCCGAAGCCGGCCGGATCGATGCAGAGCTTTCGCGGACCCGCTTCGTGGCGGTCGATATGCTGGCCCTGGCCCAGTCGCTCGTCGCCGCGCGGGCCGAGCGGGCCAGCGATCCTAGCTGCCGGATCGTGATAACTCCGAGTGGGCCTGGGCCCTGGGAAGTGCCGGGCGATGCTGCCCGGCTTGAGCGGGTGCTCGAAAACCTGCTCGACAATGCCGTGTCCTTCTCGCCGCCCGGCGAGACGGTTGCAGTCACGTTGCAGCGCCAGGGTGATCTGCTCGAACTGGCGGTCAGCGATGAAGGCCCAGGCATCCCTGAAGAGGCACGCGAGAAGGTGTTCGAGCGGTTCCATTCGCTGCGTCCGCAGAGCGAGGACTTCGGCAGCCATTCGGGCCTGGGCTTGGCCATCGCCCGGACCATCGCCGAGGCGCACGACGGCGCGCTGCTGGCCCAGGACCGCGCCGATGGCCGGCGCGGGGCCTGTCTGGTGTTGCAGCTGCCCTTGCCTGAAGTGGCGGAGGATGCCGAATGAGCCGGCTGATCCAAGCGAGCTGCGTGTCGATTGGTGGGCGCGGCGTGCTGATCCAGGGCCCGCCGGGATCGGGCAAGTCAAGCCTGACCCTCGCGTTGATTGATCGCGGGGCGATGCTGATTGGTGACGATGGCCTCAGCGTCGAGGCCCAGGGCAAGGTGCTGCGCGCCTTTCCGCCACCACGCATCGCCGGGCTGATCGAGGTTCGCAATGTCGGCCTGCTGACCCGCCCAGTGACAAGCTTCGTGCCGCTGGCGCTGGCGCTGCGGCTCGATCCCGCCGCACCGCGCCTGCCGGAAGAGCCCGAAGTGTTGACCATCGAAGGGATCGACCTGCCCTGCCTGGCGCTCTGGCCGGACAGCCCGGTCCTGGCCTTGCGGGCCGAGGCAGCGCTGGAACGGTGGGGGCTTTCAATTGACACGCAGCAGTCCCACATTGGCGGTCGAACATGACCGCAATCGATTCCGCCCCTGCGCGGCAACGCGTCCTCCTCGTCACCGGCTTGCTCGGTGCAGGCAAGACGACTGCGCTCAAGGTCCTCGAAGATCTGGGCTGGGAAACGATCGACAATTTCCCGATTCGCCTGCTCGACCGCCTGATCGACAGCCCCGATGCGCCGCGCAGCGAATTGCGCCCCCCGCTGGCGATCGGCTTTGATGCCCGCACGCGCGGCTTCGACCCCAACAAGGTGATCGAGCGCGTGAAGAAGCTGGTGCAGCGGCCAGACCTCGAACTGACCACCCTGTTCCTGGACTGCGCCGGCGCGGAGCTGGAACGGCGCTATAATGAGACCCGCCGCCGCCACCCGATGGCACAGGACCTGCCGGTAACCACTGGCATCGCCTCGGAACGCGAACTGCTGGAGCCGCTGCGGCGCTGGGCCGACATGGTGATGTCGACCACCGAGTTCACCAGCAACGATCTGCAGCAGGCAATCCGGGAGCGCTTTGCCGACACTGCCCCCAAGGGCACGACAGTCACGGTCACCAGCTTCGGCTTCTCGCGAGGGATGCCGCCGATCGCCGACCTGGTGTTCGACATGCGTTTCCTGGACAATCCTCACTGGGATCCGGGGCTGCGTCCGCTGACCGGGCGGGACCCGGCGGTGGGCGAACACATCGCCCGCGATCCCGCCTGGGACGACGCCTTCGGCCGGATCCGCGACCTCGTGCTGACCTTGCTTCCCCGCTACGCCGCGCAGGGCAAGGCCTATGTCAACATTGCCTTTGGCTGCACCGGCGGGCGGCACCGCTCGGTCTATTCGGCCGAACAGCTGGCTGCGGCGCTGATCGAGGCCGGTTTCACCCCCACGGTCATTCACCGCAACCTGGGCTCGCGCGCGGCTGACCTGGTCGAAGGAAAACATTGACCATGCCCGCGTTCGGCGTCATGGCCCTGCGCCACTTTCCGGCGGGATTCGCCGGGCTGGCAGTTCGGAGCATCCCCCTCGCATGATCGGCCTGATCCTGGTTACCCACGGCAAGCTTGCCGAGGAATTTGTCCACGCCATGCAGCATGTGGTCGGCCGTCAGGATGCCGTTGCAACGGTCTGCATCGGCCCCAATGACGACATGGAAGCCCGCCGCCGCGAGATTGCCGATGCGGTAAAGGCGGTCGATGGCGGCAACGGCGTGATCATCCTGACGGACCTGTTCGGCGGCACCCCTTCGAACCTGGCGATTTCGCTGATGCAGGCTGGCAAGGTCGAAGTGATCGCCGGGATCAACCTGCCGATGCTGATCCGGCTGGCCAAGGCACGCACCTGCATGACGCTCCAGAAGGCGACCGAGGCAGCCCGCGATGCCGGGCGCAACTACATCACGATCGCATCGGAGTTTCTTGGCCAGGACGCATAAATGTCGGCTACGGGGTGGGGAAACGAGCATGTCTGAGGCGCGGGAAACCGTCGAAATCGTCAACAACCGGGGCCTGCACGCGCGGGCGAGCGCCAAGTTCGTCAATGCCGTGGCGCAGCTCTGCAATGGCCTGACTGTGCGGGTTGAAAAGGACGGCAACGAGGCCGCCGGCGGTTCGATCCTGGGCCTGATGATGCTGGGCGCGGCCAAAGGTGACAGCGTGGAAATCATCGTCAGCGGCGAAGGCTGCGAACCGGCGCTGCTCAAGCTGGTCGGCCTGGTCAAGGACGGCTTCGGCGAAGACTGACATGTCCCGCCGCCAGATCACCGGCTTTTCCAATCCCTCGGTCAAGGCGCTGCGGGCGCTCAGGGACAAAAAGCACCGCAAGGCCGCGGGCCAGTTCCTGGCCGAAGGGCTGCGCCTGCTGACCGACGCGCGCGAGAGCGGGCACCTGCCCGAAGTGCTGGTCATGGCCGAGGGGCGCGATCCGCACCCATTGCTGGCAGCGCTTGAGGGCGATGTGCTGGCGGCTGGCGGCGAAGTTATCGAGACCAGCGCCGATATCCTCAGCAAGATCACCGGCAAGGATAACCCCCAGGCCGTCTGCGGCGTCTTTGCAGAGTTCGATACCAGCCTGGCAGCGCTGGATCGCAGCACGGCGAAACTCTGGCTGGTTGCCCAGGCGCTGCGCGATCCAGGCAATCTCGGCACCATGTTGCGGACCGGCGACGCAGTTGGCGCAGGCGGGCTGATCCTGATCGACGATTGCGCCGATCCCTTCTCGGCCGAGGCCGTCCGCGCCAGCATGGGTGCCGTCTTTACCCAGCAGATTGCCCAGGCCCGGTGGGACGAATTCCTTCCCTGGCTGCGCGGCGGAGCGGGTCAACTGGTCGCCGCCAGCTTGCGCGATGCCGTGCCCTATCGCGGCGCGCCCTATGCGGCACCCTGCTTCATCATGGTCGGCAACGAGAGCCGCGGCCTGCCCGAGGAATACGAGCTGGCCTGTGATCTGCGCGTCACCATGCCGATGAAGGGCCGCGCCGACAGTCTGAATGCGGCGGTGGCCGGAGCCGTGCTGGCCTATGAAGTGCTGGACGCGCTGGGCGGCTAGGCCATTCAGGTGGCGATCAGGCTTTAGCCGCGATAGAAGCAGGCATGATCCGCCAAGCTCTTCTCGCCGCCCTTCCCTTCCTCGCTGCCTGCGCTACCCCGCAGACTGTCGCCGACGCCGAGCCGGAGGGCAGCCCCAACGGGCCGCTCACCACCTGGACCTTCGTGTCGATCGATGGCCAGAAGCCGGTGTCCGACAGGGCCGAACTGCGCATCTACCCAAAACGCATCGCTGCGACGGTCGGTTGCAATGGCCTCGGCGGCGATCTCGAATTGACCAATGACGGTCGGATGAAGGTCGGCCCGATGGTCTCGACCATGATGTACTGCGAAGGCCTGATGGAACAGGAGCGCGCGGTTTCCGAGCTGCTGGGCGCATCGCCTGGCTTCTTTATCGAGAACGGGCGGATGGGCATCAAATCCGGCCAGCACGTGGCCGAACTGATCCGCAAGCGCGATTAGTCCGCCTCTTCGGTGATCGCCGGAGCCTCGCTACCACTATAGCGCGGCGCCGCTTCGATCAGCGGCACCTCCTCGATCTCGCGCTTGCCGATCTCGATGCCCTTGTCACGCAGCCGCTTGCCGGATGAGACCACGTTGCGTTCAAAGCTGGACACGAACTTGTTGTAGTTGTTGACCGCGCTTTCCAGCCCTCCACCAACCCGCTTGAGATGCTCTGCAGCGACCGCAATCCGGTCGTAAAGCTCAGCCCCGGCCTTGCCGATCTCGACCGCCTCGCGCGCCAGTTGGTCCTGCTTCCAGACCATTGCCACGGTCCGGGCAATCGCAACCAGGTTAGTAGGAGTGGCCAGTAGAACCTTGTTGTGAAACGCGAAATCCCAAAGCTCCGGATCATGCTCCAGCGCGGCGGCGACGAAGTGTTCGCCGGGCACGAACATCACAACATAGTCCGGCGCATCATCGAACTGGCTCTGATAGGCCTTGGCTCCCAGCGTCGCGACGTGGCCCCGCATGGCCTTGGCATGCATGTCGAGGTGGCGCTTGCGCTCGGCATCGTCATTGGCCTCGAACGCGGCCTGGTAGGCATTGAGCGAGACCTTGGCGTCGATCACCAGCTTCTTCTGCCCCGGCACGTGGACGATCGCATCGGGTCGCAGTCGGCCGTCCTCGGTCTCCAGCGAATGCTCGAGCGCGAAATCGGTGTGTTCGGACAGGCCGCACTGTTCCAGCACGTTCTGCAACGCCCGCTCACCCCAGCGGCCGCGGGCCTTTGGCGCATTGGTGAGCGAATTGCCCAGTCGCGCCGCCTCGACCCGCACCTGCTCCTGCCCTTCGCGCAAGGACTGGATCAGGCCAGTAAGCTGGCCAAAGGCATCGACGCGCTGCTGCTCCAACGTCTGGACCTGCCGCTCATAGCTCTTGAGCCGCTCATCGACCGGTGCGAGCAAGGCCTTCAGGCGCTCGGCGCTCTTTTCCTCGGACTGGGTCAGCCGCTCCTGCGCGCGATTGAGCAAGACTTCCTGGGCTTGCGCAAGAATCTTGGCGCCAGCGTTCTCAAACTCCTTGCGCAGCGATTCCTGCGCGGCGAGCAGCCCAGCCTTCTGTTCCTCAAAGTTGGCAGCATTGGCCTTGAGCGTGGCGTTCTCGATCGAGGCCTCACCCAGTTCCTTCACGGCCTGGCGGAAGCGCGCGTCGAGATCCTTGGTCCCCGCCTCCTGCTCAGCCAGCCGCGCGCGCAAATCGGTGATCGGACGCGAGCCAAAAAACCAGCCAAGGCCGGTACCTGCCGCAAGACCGAAAACGAGAATGAGAATGAGGGTGAGCGTGGAGTCCATAACCCCACGCTAAACAGAACGGAGCGGGAACGCCAGCCCTATCAGGCGACCTTGCGCAGCTTATCCAGCTTCTTGAGCGCCATCTGCCGCTTCAGGCGGCTAAGGTGGTCGATGAACAGAATCCCCTCCAGGTGATCCATCTCGTGCTGCAGGCAGGTGGCCAGCAGGCCATCCATCGCTTCCTCGTGGACCTTGCCATCAAGGTCCTGCCAGCGGGCGCGGATCCGGGCCGGACGTTCGACGTCGGCATAGATTTCCGGGACCGAGAGACAGCCTTCGGAATAGACCGAAAGGTCTTCCGAAGGATCGAGGATTTCCGGATTCACAAACACCCGCGGCTCCTTCTTGAGCGGCTGGTGCGTGTGCGAATGGCCACCGTGGGCGGTGCAGACTTCCGGCTCGGCATCCGGGTCTTCGGGCTGAAGGTCGATCACCAGCACCCGCAGCGGCACGCCGACCTGGATCGCCGCCAGGCCAATGCCGGGGGCATCGTACATGGTCTCGAACATATCGGCGACGAGCGTCTTGAGCTCGTCATCAAACTTGGTGACGGGTTCGGAGATCACCTTGAGACGGGGATCGGGAACTTCGATGATTTCGCGGATAGCCATAGCGGGCAAATAGGCGGCAAAGTGCCAAATCGCAAGGCGGCTGCGCCGATCAGTCTGATCGACTAACCCATCGGCCGCCGCGCGCGGAGCGCCTGGGCCAGCGTGCCTTCGTCAAGGTAATCGAGTTCGCCGCCCACCGGCAGGCCGTGGGCCAGCTGGGTGATCCGCACCGGATAGCCTTCCAGTCGCTCGGCAATGTAATGCGCGGTGGTCTGCCCCTCGAGCGTCGCGTTCATAGCGAGCACCACCTCGTCGATCCCACCCGCGGAAACGCGCTGGATCAGGGCGGCGATGGTCAGATCCTCCGGCCGCACCCCTTCTAGCGCCGAAAGCCGCCCGCCCAGCACATGATAGCGCCCTGTAAACAGGCGCGCCCGGTCCAGCGCCCAGAGATCGGCGACATCCTCAACCACGCAGAGCGCGCGCTGATCGCGGCGGGTATCGGCGCAGATGCCGCAAGGATCGGTCGTATCGACATTGCCGCAGGTCCGGCATTCGACCAGCCGCTCGGCCACGCCTTCCAGCGCGGCAAGCAGTTGCACCAGCGAGGTCTCGCGCCGCTTGATCAGCCACAGCACCGCCCGCCGCGCCGAGCGCGGCCCCAGCCCCGGCAGGCGCGACAGGGCTTGCGTTAGCGTCTCGATCTCTTGCGATGCCATTCTTCTTCCATACCGCTCAGGCTGAGCTTGTCGAAGCCCCGTCCTTTTCTTTTCCGCCGCCGAAAGTAAGGACGGTCCTTCGACAAGCTCAGGACGAGCGGGAGTAGGTTGTGCGCATCATCTTCATGGGAACCCCGGACTTTGCCGTACCGGCGCTGGAAGCGCTGGTCGCGGCGGGGCATGAAGTGGTTGCCGCCTATACCCAGCCGCCCCGCCCCGGCGGCCGGCGCGGCAAAGAGCTGACGCCGACGCCGGTCCACCGCAAGGCCGAGGAAATGGGCATCGAGGTGCGCCATCCTGCCTCGCTGAAGGGCGCGGAGGAGCAGGCGACGCTCGCAGCACTGAACGCCGATATCGCGGTGGTTGCGGCCTATGGCCTGATCCTGCCGCAGGCGGTGCTCGATGCGCCAAAGCATGGCTGCCTCAACCTCCACGGCTCGATCCTGCCGCGCTGGCGCGGGGCGGCGCCGATCCAGCGAGCGATCCTGGCTGGCGATGCTGAAACCGGGGTGGGGATCATGCGGATGGAGGCCGGGCTCGATACCGGGCCGGTTCTGCTGGAAGGCCGCACGCCAGTTGACCGGAAGACTGCCGGGGAGCTGACCGAGGAGCTCGCGCAGATCGGTGCACGGCTAATCGTGGAGGTGCTGGCTAACCTTTCCGCCTATCCGGAACAGCCCCAGCCGGACAACGGCGTGACTTATGCGAAGAAGATCGACAAGGCGGAGACCCGGTTCGACTTTGCGCAGGACGCCGCCCAGGTCGAACGCCAGATCCGTGCGTTTGCTCCGACGCCGGGTGCATGGTTCGAATATCAGGGCGAACGCTGCAAGGTGCTTGCGGCCCACATCACTGACGGGAGCGGGGCACCGGGCGAGGTGCTGGATGACCAGCTGACCATCGCGTGCGCCACAGGCGCAATCCACCCGACGCTGGTCCAGCGGGCTGGCCGGCCAGTGATGGCGACGGCCGACCTGTTGCGCGGCTGGGCGATTGCCGCAGGGGCCTCGCTCGCTTGACCCGCTTCGCCCTCACCCTTGAATTCGACGGCACACCGTTCTTCGGCCTGCAGCGGCAGGCCCATGGACCTTCGGTGCAGCAGGCGGTGGAAGCGGCTGTACACGCAACGACAGGCGAGACCGTAACCCTGCACGCTGCCGGCCGCACTGACGCGGGCGTTCACGCGCTCGGAATGCGCGCCCATGTCGAGGTGGCGAAGGACATTGATGCCTTCCGGCTGATGGAAGCGGTCAACCACCACCTGCGCCCGGCCCCGATCGCCGTGCTGGCCTGCGAGGCCGTGCCGGACGACTGGCACGCCCGTTTTTCCTGCATTGGCCGCGAGTACCTCTACCGGATCGCCAACCGCCGCGCGCCCTTGACGCTTGATCTCAACCGCGCCTGGCAGGTCGCCCAGCCGCTCGATGCCGAAGCCATGCACCGCGCGGCGCAGGCGCTGGTCGGGCGGCATGATTTCACGACCTTCCGTTCGGTCCACTGCCAGGCGCAAAGCCCGGAAAAGACACTCGACCTGCTCAGCGTCGAGCGCGCTGGCGAGGAGGTGCACGTCCGCGCCGCCGCCCGATCCTTCTTGCACCACCAGGTCCGCTCGATGGTCGGCTGCCTAGCCCTGGTCGGCATGAACCGCTGGCGCGAGGAGCAGGTTGGCGAGGCACTGGCCGCACGCGACCGGTCGGCGCTGGGGCTGAATGCACCCAGCGAGGGACTCTATTTCGTCCGCGCGCTTTACCCGGACGAATGAGCCACTAGGTTGCGATCCGAAACCAAGGATTCGGGAGACAACCAATGGCCTTCACCGGCAAGCAACTCACCACCCAGCTCGATGCCGATGGCACGCTGACCGTCCAGCTCAACGACAAGACCTGGGACGATCCCAAGGCCGGCCAGGTGCTGATCAAGGTGGAGGCAACGCCGATCAACCCGTCTGACCTGGGCCTGCTGTTCGCCAGCGCCGATACCGACAACGCGGTCTATTCGCCTGGCAAGGTCGTGGCGAAGATGCCCGAGAACGCCACCCGCGCGATGAAGGCACGCCATGGGATGGCTATGCCAGCCGGTAATGAAGCGGCCGGGATTGTGGTCGCCGCTGGCGAAGGCTGCGAGCACCTGATGGGCAAGCGGATCGCCTGCGTCCCAGGCACCGCCTATGGTTCCCATGCCTATGCCGATCCAAACATGGGTTTTGAGGTGGCAGATGGCGTGACTGCCGAACAGGCCGCCAGCTCGTTCGTTAATCCGATGACCGCGCTGGGCTTTGTCGAGACGATGAAGCTGGAAGGCTACACCGGCATCGTCCATGCCGCCGCAGCATCGAACCTGGGGCAGATGCTGGTCAAGATCTGCCTGGAAGATGGCATTCCGCTGGTCAACGT
Source organism: Sphingomonadaceae bacterium (assembly GCA_965284665.1). GTDB lineage: Bacteria > Pseudomonadota > Alphaproteobacteria > Sphingomonadales > Sphingomonadaceae > Novosphingobium. Next base: position 2,208,242 of record OZ260108.1, read on the forward strand.
GGTGCGTTCGGACGCGCAAGTGCAGCTGCTCAAGGATCTGGGCGCGACCCACGTCCTCAACATGACCGACGCCGATTACATGCCCAAGCTGATCGACGCGATTGCCGAGACCAAGGCGATGATCGGTTTCGATCCGATCGGCGGCGGCACGGTTGCCAGCCAGTTCCTGACCGCGATGGAAGCCGCCGCCAGCCGCGGCGCCGCCTTCAGCCGCTATGGCTCGAACGCGGCGAAGAAGGTCTGCATCTATGGCGCACTGGACCTTGGTCCGACGATCCTCAACCGCGCCTTTGGCCTGACCTGGGACCTGTCGGGCTGGCTGTTGACGCCGTTCATGATGAAGGCCGGACCGGAAGTGGTCGGCCGCATGCGCGCGCGGGTGATGAAGGACCTGACCACCACCTTCGCCAGCCACTATGCCAAGCGTGGCACCCTTGAGGACATGCTGACCAAGGATGCCGTTGCAATGTACAACGCCCGCCGCACGGGCGAAAAGTACCTGGTTACGCCGCACGGCTAAGGACGCTCGTCCGGCGGCAAAGTCGTTCGCCGAACCGCTGATTGACAGCGCTGGCCCCGGGCGGGAAGCCTGGGCTCAGACTGGGGGAGATGTCACCAATGAAGACTGCCAACCGTACCGCCTCGCGCCTGGCCCTGGCGCTGAGCCTTGCCGCCTTGCCCGCCGCCGCGCTGGCGCAGGATGCCAAGGAGGCTCCGAAATGGGATGTCGCCGCCCCGCCGGGGATGAAGGTGCGCGAAGTGCCGATCCAGGTCGAGGAAGGCACCTGGATGAACCTCGACGTCAGCCCGGATGGGCAGACCGTGGCCTTCGATCTGCTGGGCGACATCTATACCATGCCGATCAGCGGCGGCACGCCGACGCGGATCTCGGAAGGCCTGCCCTACGAAACCCAGCCGCGCTTCTCCCCCGATGGCAAGCGGATCGCTTTCACCTCCGACCGGGGCGGCGGTGACAACATCTGGATCATGAACCGCGATGGCAGCGACAAGCGCCAACTGACCAATGAGAGCTTCCGCCTGCTCAACCAGCCAAGCTGGAGCCCCGACGGGCAGTACATCGTTGCCAAGAAGCACTTCACCACCGGCCGCTCGCTCGGCACGGGTGAGGTCTGGATGTACCACGTTTCGGGCGGCGATGGCGTGCTGCTGGTCAAGCGGCCGAGTGAGCAGCACCAGAAGGAATTGGGCGAGCCAATCTTCGCCCCCGATGGCAAGCACATCTACTACACCCGCAACACCACGCCGGGTCCGATCTTCGAATATGCGCAGGACAGCAACAACCAGCTCTTCGCGATCGAACGCTATGACCTTGAGACCGGCAAGATCGACAGCATGATCGGCGGCGAAGGCGGCGCGGTGCGGCCGACGCCCTCGCCCGACGGCAAGAAGATCGCCTATGTCCGCCGCGAGGCGACCCAGCCGCGGCTCTATGTCCGCGATCTGGCGACGGGTGAAGACCGCAAGGTCTATGACGCGCTCGACATGGACGTGCAGGAGACCTGGGCCGTCACCGGGGTCTATCCCAACATGGCCTGGACGCCGGACACGGCCAGCCTGGTGGTCTGGGCCGGCGGCAAGCTCAACCGGGTTGACCTGACCTCGGGCAAGAGCGCGATCATTCCCTTCAAGATTTCCGACACCCGCGGCGTGATCGATCCGCCGCGCCCGGCGGTCGCTGTCGCCCCGGACACCTTCGAAACCAAGATGCCGCGCGGGGCCAACGTCTCGCCCGATGGCAAGTCGGTGGTGTTCGAGACGCTGGGCAAGCTCTGGATCAAGCCCATGGCGGGAGGCGATCCGCGCCGGCTGACCACCGATGACGCCGCTATGGAGGCCTACCCATCGTGGTCGGCTGACGGCAAGAAGCTGGCCTATGTCCGCTGGACCGACGCTGGCCTGGGCGAAGTGCGGACCATCGCTGCTAGTGGCGGCAAGTCCACCGCGATCACACCGGCGGGCCACTATGCCCGCCCGCGCTTCTCGCCCGATGGCAAGACCGTGGTCTTCGAGAAGGATCGCGGCGGCTACCTCTCCAGCCCGCGCGCTTCGGCCGAACCCGGTGTCTACCGCGTCGCTGCAACCGGCGGCGCGATGATCCAGATCACCGGCACCGGCGGCAATCCGCAGTTCGGCGCCAGCAATGATCGCGTCTTCGTGATGGAAGGCGATGCCAAGGAAAGCCGCCTGGTCAGCTTTGACCTCAACGGCGAGGCCCGCCGGGTCCACGCCAAGGGTGAGCTGGTCAATGATTACCGCGTTTCGCCCGATGGCAAGTTCCTGGCCTTCCGCCAGAACTACCAGGCCTTTGTCACCCCGCTGGTACCGGGCACGCAGGAAGTGTCGCTTTCGCCAAAGGGCGGGGCGCTGCCGGTGGTCAAGGTCAGCGGCGACGGGGCTGACTGGATCCACTGGAGCGAGGGCGGCAAGCGGGTGAACTGGTCGCTTGGACCCACGGTATTCGGGGCGGCCACTTCCGCCCTGTTCGCCGATGCTCCGCTGGCCAAGGGCGCCAAGCCGGCCAAGTTCGAGCCGCCCAAGAACGGCGTCTCGCTCTCGATGAAGGTCACGGCGGACAAGGCCAAGGGCAGCGTGGCGATCGTCGGCGCGCGGGTCGTGACGATGAAGGGCGCGGATGGCGGCGCGATCGACGATGGCGTCGTGCTGATCGAAGGCGACCGGATCAAGGCAGTCGGCAAGCGCGGTGAAATCGCCATTCCGGCCGGCACCCCCACCTTCGACGCGACCGGCAAGACAGTGATCCCCGGCCTGATCGATGCCCATGCCCATGGTCCCTACGGGATCGACGAGCTGACCCCCCAGGCCAACTGGGTGGAGATGACCAACCTGGCCCTGGGCGTGACGACTCGGCACGATCCCTCCAGCAGCGCGCGCACGGTCTTCCCGGCGCTGGAAATGGTCCGGGCCGGCAAGATTATCGGCCCGCGCAGCTTCTCGACCGCCGAGATCGTTTATGGTGCCCGCGCTGCGGGCGTCTATGCCCAGATCGACAGCTATGACGATGCCCTGGCCCATGTCCGCCGGCTGAAGGCGCAAGGAGCGCACAGCCTCAAGAACTACAACCAGCCCCGCCGTGACCAGCGCCAGCAGGTAACGGCAGCCGCGCTTGCGGAGAACCTGCGCTCGGTCGCCGAGGGCGGATCGCTGTTCGGCATGGACATGACGCTGATTGCCGATGGCAACACCACGATCGAGCACAACCTGCCGCTCGGCGTGTTCTATGAAGACGTGCTGCAGTTCTTCAGCGGCTCGAAGACCGCCTACACCCCGACCCTGGTGGTGACCTATGGCGGCCCGGCGGCCGATCCCTATTGGCGCGCCCATACCGAGGTGTGGAAGCATCCGCTGCTGCAGAAGCACCAGCCGGCGGCTATCCTCACGGCCAACAATGCGCGCCGGACCATTGCCCCCGAAGGCGATTACAAGGACGATGACAGCGCCCGCGAAGCCGCCAAGCTCGCGCGGCGCGGCGTCCCGGTTGCGATCGGGGCACACGGCCAGGAGCCCGGCATCGCCGCGCACTGGGAACTGTGGTCCTTCGCCCGCGGCGGGATGAGCCCGATCGAAGCCCTGCGCACCGGCACGATCGAGGCCGCACGCTCGCTGGGTTACGACGCCGATGTCGGCAGCCTGGAACCGGGCAAGCTGGCGGACCTGGTTGTGCTCGATGCCGACCCGACCCAGGATATCCGCAACTCCGACAAGATCAGCAAAGTCATGATCGGCGGCCGCCTGCTCGATGCTGCAACGCTCAACGAAGAGCTGACCGGGACGCGCAAGCGCCCGGCCTATTGGTGGGAAGGCAAGGACGGCGCCCAGGGCTATACCGGCCCGGCGGGCGGCGGCAGCACGGCCCACGCCGATCAGGATGACGGTTAGGCAGCGTTACGCTGTAGTTGACACAGTTGACACTGAGTCCGCTTCTTCCAACACCGTAGGAACGTTAGTTTTCTGCGGTGTTGGAGCCTATTTCACGGGCCTGTGTCCACCCCGGCCAGATAAATTCTGCGCCCAATGTGCAGACGGGTGCGGCGCGAAATGCGCCTGACGTTTGACGGTGGAAAGAGCGGCCTGCGTTTTAGCAGATCGCCGGATTGTAGGAAAATGCGTCTCTAGTTTCCGAGCTTCCGGAACCACTCCAGAGTTGCCGTGGTGCCGCGGCTGTGGGCGTTGCGCCAGGACAGGGCATCCTTGCGCTTGTTGCGCAGCGCGCCGTCCGGGCCGACCACGAACATTGCCGGCGTGCCCTTCAGCTGCTTGACCTTGAAGCGGGCGAGCAGCTCGATGTTGCGGCCGTTACCGGTCTGCGGCACGCCGACATCGATGAAGGTGACGGAATAGCCCGCGCCGAATTCAGTCTTGAACGCAGCGGAGGTCAGAACCTGGGCCAGCGCCACGCTGTCGTGACACCAGTCGCCCCCGAACACGAGCACGGCCGAGCGCCCGCTCTGCGCGGCATCGGCCAGCGCCGCGTCCATCGAGGCGCGGGCATCGGCCTTCTGGTCATAAAACGGCTTCGCGGCAGCAGCCGCAGCCACCGGCTTTTCGGGGAAGTTCGCCTTGCAATCCTCCGCTGCCGGCCCAGCGCCTGTTACAGCCTGCGCCAGCAGCAGCGGGGCAAGACAGAGCAGGCTCACGCCTTTCCGACCACGCTTTCCGGCAGGTCGGTGCCGAACACCCTCTGATAGTATTCGGCCACCAGCATCCGCTCGGTCTCGTCGCACTTGTTGAGGAACGAGAGGCGGAAGGCGAAGCCCGGATCCTTGAAGATCGCGGTGTTCTGCGCCCAGGTGATGACTGTGCGCGGGCTCATCACGGTGGAGATGTCCCCGCCGATGAAGCCTTGGCGGGTCAGGTCGGCGACCTTGACCATCTTGTCGACGGTATCGTCCGGCACGCCGGCAACCTTCTTCAGCACGATCTCGCTCTCCACCGCAGCGGGGAGGTAATTCAGGCCGACGACGATGTTCCAGCGGTCCATCTGGCCCTGGTTGATCGCCTGGGTGCCGTGATAGAGGCCCGAGGTATCGCCGAGGCCCACAGTGTTGGCCGTGGCGAACAGGCGGAAGTTCTTGTTCGGGCGGATCACCCGGTTCTGGTCAAGCAGGGTCAGCTTGCCTTCGGTTTCCAGCACGCGCTGGATCACGAACATCACGTCCGGACGGCCGGCATCGTATTCGTCGAACACCAGCGCCACCGGGTGCTGCAGCGCCCAGGGCAGCAGGCCTTCGCGGAATTCGGTCACCTGCAGGCCATCGCGCAGCACGATGGCGTCGCGGCCGATCAGGTCGATGCGGCTGATGTGGGCATCGAGGTTGATGCGGATGCACGGCCACTTCAGGCGCGCCGCAACCTGCTCGATGTGAGTCGACTTGCCGGTGCCATGATAACCCTGGACCATCACGCGGCGGTTGAAGGCAAAGCCCGCCAGGATCGCCAGCGTGGTGTCCGGATCGAACACATAGGTCGGATCGACATCGGGCACGCGTTCGTCCGCTACCGAGAAGGCCGGAACCTTCATGTCGATATCGATCCCGAAGGTCTCGCGCACGTCGAGTTCGAGATCGGGCGCCGGCAGGATCGTGTTGCCGCTGGTGTCGAGCTGGATGTTGGGAATATCGGTCATGACGAGGCATCGCCTATACGCGCGCGCGCAGCGCTGCAATAAGGAATGCGTTGCAATAAGCGACTCAATGCCCGGGAGCGTTCGTCCGATGAAAATCTATGGTTTTCCGATCTCGCCGTTTGTCCGCAAGGTTCACCTGGTCGCCGCCGAAAAAGGCATCGCGGTCGAACTGGCGCTGAGCAACCCGGCGGACCCGGCGGCAGAGTTCCTTGTAGCGAGCCCGTTCCGCAAGATTCCGGCCTTGATCGATGGCGATTTCACCCTGTGCGATTCGACCGCGATCGCGACCTATTTCGAGGCGCTGCAGCCCGAACCGTCAATCACGCCTGGCAATGCCAAGGCCAAGGCCAAGGCGATCTGGTTTGAGGAATTTGCCGACACGATCCTGATCGCCTCGGGCGGCAAGGTGCTGTTCAACCGCTTCGTCAGCCCCAAGCTGATGGGCAAACCTGGTGACGAGACGACGGCCGAACAGGGCCTCAAGGAACTGGAGCCGATTCTGGCCTATCTTGAAAGTCAGTGCGGCGATGGCTGGCTGGCTGGCGACGATTTCTCGATCGGTGACATTGCCGTGGCGGCGACGCTGCGTTCGCTGGGCTACATCGATCTTGACCCGAACCCGGCAACCCACCCGCGCACGGCTGCCTGGTATGACCGGGTCAAGGCTCGCCCGAGCTGGTCAAAGGTTGCCGCGCTGGAAGACAAGATCGTGGGCCGCGCGCTGGGGCGCTAAGTCAGTGCCAACCTACACCTTCTTCACCAACCCGCGTTCGCGCGGACTGATCGCCAGCTGGGCGCTGCACGAAGTAGCGGCTGATTATGCTGTCGTCCCGGTCGGCTGGGGGGAAAAGCCGGCCGCCCTCCTCGCCGCCAACCCGCTCGGCAAGGTGCCGACCCTGGTACACCACGCAGCGGAGGGCGACCGCGTGGTGACCGAGGCGGCGGCGATCTGCACTTACCTGGCCGAGGAGCACCCGGAGACCGGCCTGCTCCCCATCGCCGCTGAGCGCGGCCATTACCACCGCTGGTTGTTTTTCGCGGCCGGGCCGCTGGAGCAGGCGCTGATGGCCAGAATGCTTGACTGGGAACTACCGGCAGAGCGCGAAGGCACCGCCGGGTTCGGCAGCTTCGATCGGACGGTGGCCGCGCTGGACGCCCACTTGTCGCAGCACCAGTATGCCTGCGGTGACCGCTTCACCATGGCCGACGTCTACCTCACCAGCCAGTTCGACTGGGGCCTCAACCTCAAGCTGCTGCCCCGGCATGATGCCTTCCTGGCCTATGCCGAGCGCTGTCATGCGCGGCCGGCCTACCAGGCGGCGCTGGCGGCGGACCGCGAGCTATATCGCCAGACCAAGGCGGAAACCTAAAGCTCCAGAACCTGCCGCTGGCCGTACCTCTGGCACTTTCCAACCACGCGCTCTTGTTTCCATACCAACCGGTCGGTATGTTTCTCCCATGAACGCGAGTCGCTCCTCCCTGCCCGAACGTCAGACCGCCCGGACCCGGCTGATCGATGCGGCGCATCACCTGGTGCGGCGCCAGGGCTATGCCGCAACCTCGGTGGACGAGATCTGCAGCGCCGCCGGGGTCACCAAGGGCGCCTTCTTCCACCACTTCGCCTCGAAGGAAGCGCTTGGCGTCGCCGCGGCCGAACAGTGGACCGCCCGCGCCGCGCCGCTGTTCGAACTGCCGGCCTATACCAAGCTCAAGGATCCGCTCGACCGGCTGCTGGGCCATATCGACATGCGGCTCTCCATGATCGACGGCCCGGCCGAAGGCTTCACCTGTTTTGCCGGCACCATGGTGCAGGAAGCCTTTGCCTCCAGCGACGCGATCCGCGCGGCCTGCGATGCCAGCTTCAACGCCTATTGCGAGGCACTGGCGGTCGATGTGCAGCAAGTGCTCGATCGCTACGGGAACCCGCCCGGCGTGACCGCGCTTGGCCTTGCCCGTCATGTCCAGTCAGTGTTGCAGGGCGCTTTCGTCCTGGCCAAGGCCGCCGGCGATCCCGCCGTCGCGCGAGAAAGCGTGCTGCACCTGCGGCGCTATGTCGAAATGCTGTTCAATCCGGGGGCGGAGAAGAAGGAGAGCCTGCCATGAGCCGAATGATCTTCGTCAACCTGCCGGTCGCCGACCTGCCCCGCGCGATGCGGTTCTACACCGCGCTGGGCTTTGCCAATAACCCGCAATTCACCGATGAGACCGCCGCCTGCATGGTCTGGTCGGATGCGATCCATGTGATGCTGCTGACCCATGCCAAGTGGCAGGGCTTCACCACCCGCCCGATCTGCCCGCCGGGATCGAGCGAAGTCTCCCTGGCCCTCGCGCTCGATGACCGCGCCGAGGTCGACAAGCTGGTGGAGGCTGGCGCAGCCCATGGCGGGACGGCGGACGTCAACCCGCCCGAGGACCACGGCTTCATGTACCAGCGGACCGTGCTCGATCCCGATGGCCACGTCTGGGAGCCGTTCTGGATGGACGCCGCCTTTGCCGGCGGTGAAACCAAGACCGAGGAGGCCGCGCAATGACCTATGTCGATGGCTTCGTGATCGCCTGCCCGCGCGCCAACCGCGACAGGTTCATCGCCCATGCCCGGCAGGGCGACTCGGTGTTTATCGAGATGGGCGCTCTGCGCGTGGTCGAATGCTGGGGCGACGATGTCCCTGATGGCCACACCACCGACTTCCGCATGGCCGTGAAGGCCGAGCCGGACGAGGAGGTCCTCTTTTCCTGGGTGGAGTGGCCCGACAAGGCCACCCGCGACGCCGCCATGGCGCGGATGATGGACATGGCGAACGATCCGTCCACGGCCGATCCACGCATGGACCCGGCCAAGAACCCGATGCCGTTCGATGGCAAACGCTTGATTTTTGGCGGCTTCGTGCCGGTGGTGGACATGAAGCAGGGAGACAGCGCCAATGGCTAAGCTTCAGGGCAACTGGGTCTGGTACGAGCTGATGACCCCGGACCCGGTCGGGGCCAAGGCGTTCTACGATGCCCTGATCGGCTGGGCGATGCAGCCGGGCACAACGGAAACCGGCGACTATGGCTTTATCGCCAATGCCGATGGCGGGATGACCGGCGGCGTCCTCAAACTGTCGCAGGACATGGCCAATCACGGCGCGCGGGCCTGCTGGTTGGGCTATATCGGGGTCGACGATGTCGATGCCAGCGTCGCAGCGATCGAGGCGGCCGGCGGCAAGAACCTGATGCCGGCGCGCGACGTGCCGATGGCCGGACGGATCGCGATGGTCGCCGATCCGGACGGCGCGCCGTTCTACATCATGACCCCCACACCTCCGCCCGGCGGCGGGGAGAACACCTGCTTCTCGACCATGCCCCACCCGGGTCGCTGCGGCTGGAACGAGTTGATGGCCGGCAGCTTTGATAGCGCGGTATCCTTCTATACCAAGCAGTTCGGCTGGACCCTGCCCGATGCGATGGACATGGGGCCAATGGGCAAATACCAGTTCATCGCGCATGATGGTGCCGCGATCGGCGCGATCATGGGCAAGCCCGATGAGGTACCCGCCCCGCTCTGGTGCCACTACTTCGGGGTCGACAGCATCGGTGCGGCGAAGGACCGGGTTACGGCCAATGGCGGCCAGATCGTCAACGGCCCGCACGAGGTGCCCGGCTCCTTGTGGATCATTCAGGGCGTCGATCCCCAAGGTGCGCTGTTCTCCCTCGTCGGGGGCGCCTAACTCCATTGTTCCAACCGAGAGGACTCCGCCATGGCCGCCTATACCTTCTTCACCAACCCGATGAGCCGCGGCCAGATCGCCCGCTGGGCGCTGCATGAGACAGGGGTCGATTACGACCAGGTTCTGGTGCCGTGGGATAACAAGCCCGCCGCCCTGCTCGCCGCCAATCCGATGGGCAAGGTGCCGACGCTGATCCATCACAGCGAGACCGGCAACAAGGTCATCACCGAATGCGCCGCGATCTGTGCCTACCTGGCCGAGGCCCACCCGGAGGCCGGGCTTGGTCCCTCGGCGGACGAGGCGGCGGACTATTACCGCTGGCTGTTCTTCGCCGCCGGCCCGGTCGAGCAGGCGATCATCACCCGTTCGATGGGCTGGGAACTGCCGCCCGAGCGCCAGGGCATGGCCGGTTGGGGCAGCTATGAACGCACCATTGCCGCACTGGAAGGGCACTTCGAAGGGAACAATTATGTCTGTGGTGAGCGTTTCACCATGGCGGATGTCTATGTCGGCAGCCAGGTCGACTGGGGCCTGACTTTCGGTTCGATCCCGCCGAACGAGGCTTTTGTCGCCTATGCCGAACGGCTCCAGGCCCGCCCGGCCTACAAGGACGCGAAGGGCATCGACAACAAGCTGATCGAGGAGAGCCGCAAGTGAGCGACGTGACAATCTGCCTGTGGTACGATGGGACGGCGGAAGAGGCGGCGAATTTCTATGCATCGGTCTTTCCGGACAGTTCGGTCAGCGCCGTGCACCACGCGCCGGCAGACTTCCCTTCCGGCAAGGCCGGCGATCCGCTGACGGTCGAGTTCACCGTGCTGGGCGTCAAATGCATCGGCCTCAATGGCGGTCCGATCTTCCCGCATACCGAGGCCTTCTCATTCCAGGTTGCGACCGACAGCCAGGAAGAAACCGACCGCTACTGGAACGCGATTGTCGGCAATGGCGGCGCCGAAAGCGCCTGCGGCTGGTGCAAGGACAAGTGGGGCCTCAACTGGCAAATCACGCCGCGCGTGCTGACCGAAGGCATGGCCGATCCCGATCCTGACGTTCGCAGCCGCGTGTTCGCAGCGATGATGACCATGCACAAGATCGACCATGCGGCGATCGAAGCGGCCCGGGCGGGCTGAGGAGCAGAGACCATGGCCGAGACCCACGAACTATCGATCAACCGCCTGATTGCCGCTTCGCCGGACAAGGTCTGGGACGTGCTCGCCGACCGCACCAGCGAATGGTGGTGCCCGGCGCCGTGGCGGGCCGAAGTCGATTGGGGCGAGCGCCGCGCCGGTGCGCCGATCCACACCGTCATGTTTGGGCCAGACGGTGAAGTGCATCAGCATCCCGGCCTGATCCTTGCCTGGGATGAAGGGCGGCGCATCGCGACGACGGATTCGATCGTTGGGGACCTTGTGCCGAACACGCCATTCATGATCGGCATCTGGGAGATCGCGCCCGAGGGCGACGGCACCCGCTACACCGCCCGCGCGCGCCACTGGAGCGCCGAGGCGATGGAGCAGCATCGCGAGATGGGCTTCGAGCAAGGCTGGAATGCCTGCACCGATCAGTTGCAGGCGCTCTGCGAGGGTTAAGCGAAGGCTATGGCCTTGCGCAGCAACTGGTAGGCCTCGACCACTTCCTGCAACCGCGCCTCGAAGTTGCGGTCACCGCCATTGCGGTCGGGATGATACTTGCGGACCAGTTGCGAATAACGGCTACGCAGGTCGCTGCGGGTCGCGTCAAGCGCCAGTCCTAGTACGTCGAGCGCGCGCCGCTCGTCCGGGGTTACCGCTCGGCCATCCTGGCGCTGCGCTGGTTTGCGCGCCCGCGCCCGGCCGCTGATCGCTTCCAGCGGATCCTTGAAATCGGCCCAACGCGGGGCGGAATCGATCCCGGCGGTGGGGGAGAAGGCCCGCGTCTCACGCTCCCAGCCGTGGATCGGGTTCTGGGCGGCGACGATCTCGTCTGGGGTCATTCCGGCGAACCAGTCATAGCCGGCGTTGAACGCGCGGACGTGATCGAGGCAGAACCAGCGGTAATCGCCCGGCCCGTCAAAGCCGGGGCGGCGCTCTCCGGGCGCGCGGAATTCGCCCAGCTCCTTGCAGCCTGGGGCCATGCAGCGGCGCTGCGCGCCCTGGACGCGGCCATGAAATCGATCGTGCTTCACGGCTTCCACATGGCGATTGTTCGGCTAGAAGGGAAGCCATGACCAGCCCCATTGAGACCGAAATCCAGGCACTGCTTACCGCAGCTTTCGCGCCGAGCCACCTTGAAGTGATCAATGATTCGGCCAGGCACCATGGCCACATGGGCGACGACGGCTCGGGCGAATCGCACTTCACGGTGGAGATCGAAAGCGCCGCCTTTGCCGGCGTCTCGCGGCTGCAGCGCCAACGCATGGTCAATGCCGCGCTCGGCGACATACCCGGCCAGCGTGTCCACGCCCTGGCGATCAAGGCGAAGGCTCCGGGCGAATGACCAACGCGGCCACAACCCGGCGGATCCGGCGGGCGGCCAGGATCTTGCTGCTGGCCGACGATGGCTCGGTGTTGTTGTTCCGATTTACGCCATCGGATCGCCCGCCACTCTGGGCCACCCCCGGCGGCGAATGCGATGGCGACGAGGATTTCAAAGCGGCCGCACGGCGCGAGTTGCTGGAAGAGACTGGGCTTAGCCTTGAGCCCGGTCCAATCATCGCGCGCCGCACCAATGATTTCCTGACCTTCGATGGCGAGCCGGTTACGGCCGATGAAGCCTATTTCGTTGTTCGCACGACCGAACGGAGGATCGACACGGCAAGGCACACCGCGCACGAGTTGGCCGTAATGCAGACGCATCGGTGGTTTGATCGCGCCGAATTAACAGATTGGCACGAAATCATCTTTCCGGAAGAAATCGTCGAGATTCTGGCGAAGGTTGACGCGCAATGACCATTCTGACCACGATTCAACCGGTGACGCACGATCTGGGCGCCTTCCAGGTCCGCCGGGTGCTGCCCTCGCCGCGGCGGGTCATGGTCGGGCCGTTCGTGTTTGTCGACCAGTTCGGGCCCGCGATCCTGCCGCCCGGCGCGGCGATGGACGTGCGCCCGCATCCGCATATCGGAATTGCCACGGTCACCTGGCTGTTCGAGGGTGCGATCGATCACCGCGACAGCCTGGGCACCTTCGCGACGATCCGCCCCGGTCAGGTCAACCTGATGACTGCCGGTCGCGGCATCGTCCATTCCGAGCGCGGGCTGCCGGCCGAACGCGACCTGCCCAAGCCGATCTACGGGATGCAGACCTGGCTGGCCCTGCCCGATGGCAAGGAAGAGATCGACCCGGCTTTCGAGGCGCAGACCGGTCTGCCGCTGATCGAGGACACGTGCGTTTCCGCGCGCGTGATCATGGGCAGTCTCTGGGGTCATACCGCCCGCACCACCCAGCATTCCGATACGATCTATGCCGAGATCGTGCTCGCCCCCGGCGGGGCCATCCCGATTGACAGCGAAGCGGACGAGCGCGCCGTCATGCTGGTTGGCGGTGAGGCAACGATTGATGACGTGCCGCTGGGCCTTTACGAGTTGGCGGTGCTCGCCCCGGGCCAGGCGATGCGGCTGGCGAGCGAGCGTGGCGGGCGGGTGATGCTGCTGGGTGGCGCTGCGATCGGCAGTCCGCGCCATGTCTGGTGGAACTTCGTCTCCTCCAGCCGCGAGCGGATCAACCAGGCCAAGGATGACTGGCGGCAGGGGCGCTTTCCGAAGGTGCCCGGTGACGAGGATGAATTCATCCCGATCCCGCAGGTGCCACTGACCAACAGCGACCAGAGCTAAGACCGATAACAGGGAGAGAGACATGAGCTTCAAGGGACAGACCGCCTGGATCACCGGCGCTTCTTCCGGAATCGGCGCAGCGCTGGCCAAGGCGCTGGCCGAACAGGGCGCGCGGCTGGTGCTGTCGGGCCGCAAGGTCGATGCGCTCGAAGCCGTGGCAGCGGACTGTGGTGGCGCTTGCCTGATCCTGCCGTTCGAGACGACCGACATTGCGGCGCTGGCTCCGGCGGTCGAGCAGGCGTGGAACTGGTCGGGTGGAATCGACTTGCTGGTCAACAATGCCGGGATCTCGCAGCGCAGCCTGGCGGTGGAAACGGCCTATCCGGTCTATCAGCGGATCATCGATGTCGATCTGCTCGCACCGATCGCGCTGACGCAGGAAATCCTGCCGAGGATGGCCGCGCGCAAGTCGGGCCGGCTCGCCTATATCTCTTCGATCGCCGGCAAGGTCGGCGTGCCGATGCGCACCGCCTATTGCGCGGCCAAGTTCGGCCTGGCTGGCTATGCCGATGCCTTGCGGGCCGAAACCTCGGTCCTGGGGCTCAAGGTCCACACGATCTACCCTGGGTCAATCCGCACCGATGTCTCGCGCAATGCACTGACCGCCGATGGTTCGGCCCGCGGGGCGAGCGATTCTGTAATCGACAACGGGATCGACCCGCAAGTCGCGGCGAAGTGGATGCTCGACGCCATGCTGGCCGACCAGCGCGAGATCATCGTGGCCGAAGGCGGCGAGGCGAAAATGGGCGAGCTGCGCCGCACCCCCGATGCCTTGTTCGATCAGGTCGCAGCGATGATGGCCTCTGGCTATGCCGAAAAAATGAAGTCCGAGGCGCAGCGGTGATGGAGCAGACCCGCGTAACCCTGGCCAAGGGGATCGAACTCGATGTGGTGGACACGGGCCCGCGCGACGGGCCGGTGCTGATCTTCCTCCACGGTTTCCCCGATAGCCACCGCACCTGGCGTCACCAGATCGGACACCTGTCTGGCCGCTATCGCTGCATCGCGCCCGATCAGCGCGGCTACCGCGGCTCGTCAAAGCCCAAGGGGGTGGAGAACTACACACCCGACAAGCTGATCGGCGATGTGTTCCAGCTGGCCGATGCGCTCGGCGTCGGGACTTTCACGATTGTCGGGCATGACTGGGGCGGCGCGATTGCCTGGGGCGTGGCGATCATGGGGCAGCTCAACGGCCGGGTAACCCGCGCCGTGGTGATGAATGCCCCTCACCCCACGATCTTCCCCAAGCTGCTCTACACCAACCGCCAGCAGCGCCAGGCCAGCCAGTATTTCCGGGTGTTCCGCGATCCGGCCAGCGACGAACTGGTCGAACAGTTCGGCCTCGGCGGCGTGCTCCTGAAGGCCTTTGGCGAAATGCCGGAAAACCCCAAGATGGACCCGGCCGAGCGGGCCGCGCTGATGGAGGACTATTCGAACCGCGAGGCGTCGATCGCCATGCTCAACTGGTACCGCGCCAGCCCGATGGAAGTGCTCGACATGGATGCGTCTTATGAAATCCCGGCCGGGTGGACGCCGCCGGCCCTGCCCAGGCTGACCATCCCGACGCTGGTGGTCTGGGCGATGGACGATATCGCCCTGCCCGCCGCCAACCTTGATGGGCTGGATGAAGTGATCGAGGACCTGACGTTGGTGCAGGTCCCAGGCTGCGGCCACTTCGTGCAGTGGGAGGCCTCAGACGAAGTCAACGCCGCCCTTGATGCCTTCCTGACCCGGACCGGTCATGGCTGAGGCGCAGCGCGGGGGGATCGGCGCGGCGCTCGCCGCAGCGGAGGCGAAAAGCCGCCGCTCGCTGCTGCGCAACCACGGGGGCGGCCACGCACCGGTCAGCTTCCTCGAGCTGTTCTTTGATCTGGTCTTCGTCTTTGCGATCACCCAGCTGTCGCACTTCCTCAAGGACCATCTGACCTGGCTGGGCTTTGCCCAGTCGCTGGTGCTGTTCCTGGCGGTGTGGTGGGCCTGGATGTACACCACCTGGGCGACCAATTGGGCCGATCCGGAGCGGTTCGAGATTCGCGTCATGCTGCTGGGGCTGATGGCCTTGAGCCTGCTGATGGCGGTCGCCCTGCCCTATGGCTTCAGCAAATATGCCTGGCTGTTCGCGGCCAGTTACGTCCTCCTGCAGCTAGGGCGGTCGGTGTTCATGTCCTTCGTGCTCCACCGTGAGAACCAGGCTAATACCCGCAACATGATGCGGATCGCCGTGTGGTTCTGCTTTGCCGCGCCGTTCTGGCTGATCGGCGTGCTGCGGCCCGAGGAAGAGCGGCTGGCCTGGTGGCTGCTGGCCGTGGTGATCGAGTATCTTGGCCCGATCACGCTGTTCCCGGTGCCGGGCCTCGGCCGCTCCAAGGCGTCGGACTGGGACATTTCCGGCAGCCACATGGCCGAACGCTGCGGCCTGTTCATCATCATCGCATTGGGCGAAGGGATCATCATTACCGGCGCGACCTTTGCCGATGCGACGATGGAGAGCGGCCGGATCCTTGCCTTTGCCCTCGCCTTCCTCTCCTCGGTGCTGATGTGGTGGCTCTATTTCGACCTCGGCCAGAAGCGCGGGTCGGAGCATATCAGCGAGAATGCCGAAGTCGGCCGGGTAGCGCGCAACGCCTATACCTATCTCCACATGCCGATCGTGCTGGGCATCGTTATCTTCGCCGTGGCCGACGCCAAGTTGCTCGACAACTGGAGCAAGCCCGCTGACGGCAAGCTGGCGCTGGTCATGTGCGGCGGCGGGGTGCTGTTCCTGGTCGGGCTTGGCCTGTTCAAGCGCAACTCCAACCCGCTCGGCAACTTTCCGCTGTCACACCTGGTCGGAACGCTGCTGTTTGTCGGACTGGGCTATGCCGCCTGGCAGGGCATGCTGACCACGCTGCAAGTCGGCGGCATGGGCGTCGCAGCCTTCGCCGTGGTTTCGGGCTGGGAATGGGTCTCCTACCATGGCGGCTGGAAGGAGCGGATCGACGATACGATCGCCTGGTTCAAACTTGCCAGTCAATACTAGCGCCGTGCGGGTGCGCTGTGGCCACCTTCACCGGATCGCCACCGCCCGGCCAGTACCGGACAGTCGTTTCGTGCAGGTGAAGCAGACGGTTTGATTCAAGCGCGATCCAGGCCAGCGGGCACTCGGGCGTTGCCAGCGCACCAGCCGCCTCCATCGCGCGCGTAATCCGTTCCTGCTGATCGGACGGCACATATTGCCAAACCACCGAATGCATCAGCACCCGCGTGGTTCCCTTCGCCTGCGGCTTTGCCAGCTCAGCCTCGATAAAATCGGCGCCGTTCATCCGCACCAGATCAGGCGGTGACGTTGCTGCCTCGGCAATCGCCGCCTCCAGCCGGCCGAACCGAACGGAATGCTCGGGCCAGATATAGGCCTTCAGCCGCAGTGCCTGCTCGGGATCGGTCAGGTCCACCGGCGCGACATCGCAGCCTTTGGTTGCGACGATTTCGATCTGACGATCCGGCGGCGGATTGCCCTGCCATTCAGGCTGGAACCGCATCGCCCCCGGCTCCGGCCCGACTTGCACCCCCGCCAGGTCATAGTGATAGCGGCCCAGCATCAGGTTGATCCCGGCACTAGAGCCGATCTCGAGGCACTCGAAACGCGGCGGCAACCCGTGCTCAGCCAGCCACAGCATGGCGGCGATGAAATTGCTGGAGCGGCCAGCTTCGTTCGTTTGCGGCGGGCCATCCAGCCAGGGCAGCAAGTCGGCCTCGTGCGCCCGGATCGCTACGGCAACTATTTCCGCATCGTCCACCCCGGCGAGATCCTGGTAAATCGCCGCCAGGCCGGGCTCCACGCCCTTCAGGTGCAGCGCATGGATCCCGCCCGCGACCCGCAGCGGCAGGGCATCGGCCAAGGGTGCTCCCGGCCAGGCACGGATCGCATCGAGCAGCTCTCCGGGTTCGCCGCGATCCAGCAGGTCGCGCAAGGCAGCCACTACCCGTGCGGTCACGGTCGCACCCGATGCGCGGCAATAGGCCACCTGGTTGTCGAAGGCGGCGACGACGATCCCCTCGCCCTTCGCGTTGATATCGATGAACTGATACCCCTGGACCATAGGCGCTCCTTGCCCTTTGGCGCTGCCCCGCCTAAACGCGCGGCGCTATGTCGAACCCGCTGACCTTCGCCGTGCCCAAGGGCCGCATTCTGGACGAGGCGCTGCCGCTGATGGCCCGCGCCGGTGTGGTGCCAGAGGCGGGCTTTCACGACAAGGGCAACCGTGCCCTCTCCTTTGCCTGCGAAGGCTCGGACATGCGGGTGATCCGCGTGCGCGCCTTCGACGTGGCGACCTTCGTGGCCCACGGCGCGGCGCAGGTCGGAATCGTCGGCTCGGACGTGGTCGAGGAGTTTGCCTACCCCGATCTCTACGCCCCGGTTGACCTGGCGATCGGCCACTGCCGCCTGTCGGTTGCCGAAACTGTCGGCCAGGCCGGCGCAGCGCTGAGCAGCCACCTGCGCGTCGCCAGCAAGTATCCCAACCTGACCCGCAAGCACTTTGAGCGGATGGGGGTGCAGGCCGAGGTTGTGAAGCTCAATGGCGCGATGGAACTGGCACCGGGCCTGGGCCTGGCCAGCCGCATCGTCGATCTGGTTTCAACGGGGCGCACGCTCAAGGACAATGGCCTGATTGAGACCAGCACGATCCTGGAGGTTTCGGCCCGGCTTATCGTCAATCGCGCCGCACTCAAGACCGATCCCCGCGTCGGCGCTTTGGTTGAGGCGTTCCGTGCGCTGGCCGCTCCGGCGGAGGCTGCCTGATGCTCCGGCTCAATTCCCGCGACCCCGGCTTCGGGGCTGCCTTTCGCAAGCTGGTGGCCGACCGGCGCGAAAGCGACGAGAACGTAAGCCGTGATGTCCAGATCATCCTCGCCGATGTCCGCGCGCGCGGCGACGAGGCGCTGATCGAGCTGACCCGCAAGTTCGACCAGCACGAGCTGGCCAGCGAAGCCGATTGGCAGATCGACGCCGCGACCTGCCGCGAAGCCTTTGACAATCTTACCCCGGACCTGCGCGCCGCGCTCGAACTCGCCGCCAAGCGCATCCGCGCCTTCCACGAAGGCCAGAAGCCGGCCAATCGCGACGAGAAGGACAAGCACGGTGTGCGCATGGGCGCGCGCTGGTCGGCGGTTGATGCCGCCGGTCTTTATGTGCCGGGTGGCCGCGCGGCCTACCCCTCCTCGCTGCTGATGAACGCCATTCCGGCCAAGGTTGCTGGCGTGGAGCGGCTGGTCGTCGTTACCCCCAGCCCGAAGGGCCAGGTCAACCCGCTGGTTCTCGCCGCCGCGCACCTGGCGGGCGTCGATGAAGTCTGGCGGATCGGCGGGGCCCAGGCGGTCGGCGCGCTGGCCTATGGGACCGAGCGGATCAAGCCGGTCGATGTTATCGTCGGCCCGGGCAATGCCTGGGTCGCGGAGGCGAAGCGCCAGCTTTACGGCGTGGTCGGGATCGACATGGTGGCGGGCCCGAGCGAGATCCTGCTGATCGCCGATGGCCAGAACTCGTCCGAATGGACCGCCGCCGACTTGCTGAGCCAGGCCGAGCATGACCCCTCGGCGCAATCGATCCTGATCACCGACGATCCGCTCTTCGCCGATACGGTGGCAGACCGGATCGGCGTCGAACTGGCCATGCTGCCCACGGCCCGAGTTGCGAGTGAAAGCTGGAACACCCACGGCACGATCATCGAAGTGGCCGACCTGCTGGCCGAGGCCCCTGCCCTCGCCAATGCCCTCGCCGCCGAGCACGTCCAGATCGCAACCGACAATCCACAGGCGCTGTTCGACAGGATCCGCCACGCCGGTTCGGTCTTCCTCGGCCGGATGACGCCCGAGGCCGTGGGCGACTATGTGGCCGGTCCCAACCACGTGCTGCCCACCGGGCGGCGCGCGCGGTTCTCGTCCGGGCTGTCGGTGCTTGATTTCATGAAGCGCACCAGCTTCATCCAGCTCGATGCCAAGGCGCTGAAAGCCGTTGGCCCCGCCGCGGTGGAGCTGGCCAATGCCGAGGGCCTGACCGCCCATGCGCGCTCGATCGAAGTGAGACTGGGAATATGAGCAAGTCCAAGGCCCGCCCCGCCGCCCGCCTCGCGGCCGTGCAGGCGCTCTATCAGCACGCCATGGAAGGCACGCCGCTGGCGTCCTTGCTCGACGAATTCCATCGCCACCGGCTTGGTGCGGAGATTGAGGGCGATCAGTACGCCGAGGCGGAGGTCGCCTTCTTCGATGCGATCGTGAAAGGCGTGATCGCTCGCTACGAAGAGATCGACGCGCTGCTCGAGGCGCGCCTGGCCGAAGGCTGGAAGCTGGAGCGGCTCGACCGGACCATGCTGCAGATCCTGCGCGCCGGCACCTGGGAACTGCTCGCCCGCGTCGACGTGCCGACCGGCACCGCGATCAGCGAATATGTCGACGTCGCCCACGCCTTCTTCGAGGCGCGCGAAGCCAAGTTCGTCAACGGCGTGCTGGATGCCGTCGCCAAGGACGTGCGCGGCTGAGCCGCGAGGCTGCCTTCATCGCTGCCCTGCGCGATCTTGCCGCGCATCCCGCGGCGCGCGGGCTGGCCGACGATTGTGCGGTGCTGGAGCTGGGCAGCGAGGCGCTGGTCCTGACGCATGACGCCATGGCGGAGGGGGTGCACTTCCTGCCAGAGCAAGACGCCGCCGATGTCGCCTGGAAGCTGGTTGCCAGCAATCTCTCCGATCTTGCCGCCAAGGGAGCAGAGCCACTGGGCGTGCTGCTGGGCTATCAGTTCGGGCGCGACGATCAGGGCTTTCTGGCCGGGCTCCAAGAGGTGTTGAGCCACTACGGCGTCCCCCTGCTCGGCGGCGACACGATCAGTGCGACCGGACCGCAAGTGCTGGGCCTGACCGCGCTGGGCCGCGCCACGCACCGCCCGGTTCCCTCACGCGCCGGCGCGAAGGTCGGTGATGGACTTTGGCTGACCGGCCCAGTCGGTGGCGCCATGCTGGGCTTCGAGGCCCTGCGCGACAAGACTGGCGCAGACAGCCTGGCCTTCCGTCGTCCGCGCGCCTTGCTGGCCGAAGGTCGGGCGCTGGCGCCGGTGGTCACGGCCATGATGGATGTCTCGGATGGACCGCTGCTCGATGCCAGCCGCATGGCCCGCGCTTCGGGCATCAGCTTTGCCATCCACAGCGCGGCCGTGCCGATTGTCGCGCCCGAAGCCCGCCGCGCCGAAGCGCTGCGCTGGGGCGAAGATTACCAGTTGCTGTTCGCCATGCCCGCCGGAGCGGAGCCTCCGATCGTGGCGCACCGGATCGGCTCGGCTATTTCTTCAGCCGAAGCGCCGATTGTGCTGGATGGCAGAGCGCTGACCGAGACCACCGGCCTCGGTTACGAACACTCCTAAAGCGGCGAAACGTCCACTCCGCGCGCCTTCAGGATCGGCTTGAGCGCGTAATAGGCTTCCTTGGTCCGGTGGTTCGGAATCCCCGGATAGAGGTGGTGGACCAGGTGGTACTGCATCCCCATCGACAGGATATGGCCGACCCGGCTCTTGAAGATATTGGTGTTCTCGTACCGCCCCGTCTTGCCTTCGCGCGGGTGGTGCGGCGCCCAGGACAGGAAGAAGCGGATATAGCTGAGACCGATGTGGCGCGGCAGCCACCAGATCAGCGCCGCCTCGATCGCATAGCCGTTCCAGGCCATGGTGAAGAGCGTGCCCATGAAGATGAGCTGGAGGATCATGGTTTCGACCAGAGCGCGGCGCGCCTCGGGCGTGCCCATTTCGGCCAGGATCCGCTTGTAGTGGTGGATCGAGCCATCGACGCCCGGCTGGCGGTTGTACCAGGTCTTGTACCAGGCGGCCCACATGTTCGGGGCTTCATCGGTATAGTCCGGGTCCTTCTCGGGATGGTTGGTGTGGTAGTGATGCTCAAGGTGCATCAGCCGCGCCATCGAGAAGGGAAAGACGATCGGAATGGTCGAAACCGCGCCGACCGCTTCATTGAGCCAGCGGTACTTTGTGCCCGGTCGGCCGATGTTGGAATGCATCGCTTCGTGGCTGGTGACATAGCCACCGACGCAGAAGATGCACGAAAGCACGAAGGCCAGCGGCAGGTTGAGCACACCCATGATCGCCAGCGGAAAGAACGACAGCCAGACCGCAAAGCAGCCGAAAGCCGCCACGGCATAGGGCCACATCCGCCCGCCATGGAACTGGCGGGCAATCGCGATCTCTTCCTTGCGCAGGTCGCGCCGGGTGTAGCGATCAAGCCCGTCCTTGCCGAGCGGCAGCGCGGCGCGGTCTTCCGCCGGGGCCAGCGTAGTGGTGGCCGGGGCCAGCAGGTCCTGTTCGCTCACAACCAGCGCCCCCGGATATTCGCGACCAGTCCCCAGGTCCCGCCCACGATCAGGCCAAAGGCAATGCGGCTGATCCCGAAGGGAGCCGGGACATCCCAGAGCACCATCAGTTGCGCGATGAGCGGAGCGAGAAAGCCGATGCCGAAGAAGAACGGCATCCAGGCGAGCACTTGCTTGAGAACCGTAGCCATGGCGTTAACTTCTCACAAACCATCCAAACACGCAAGATTCCTCGCTTTCACTTGTTTGTCCCATCCGGAAACGTCCCTAGCGGAAGTGGCGGGGAAAAGGCTGCGCGAAATCGTTGCATGGCCGGAAAACGTGCTTTAGCGTCCCGCCCAGCCCCGCGATCGCGGGGTTCCTATTAAGATATAAGGGGGAGCGAACTCGTGGATCTCGTCACGCTCGCAATTATCCTTGGCCTGGTAGCCGTGCTCTACGGCTTCATTACCAGTCGCCAGGTGCTCGGCGCATCCGCCGGGAATGCCAAGATGCAAGAAATCGCCGCCGCCATTCAGGAAGGGGCGCAAGCCTATCTGAAGCGGCAGTACACCACCATTGCCATCGTCGGCGCGATTGTCGCCGTGATCGTGTTCTGGGCGCTGGGGGCTGTTTCGGCCGCCGGGTTCCTGATCGGCGCGATCCTGTCGGGTGTCGCCGGCTTTATCGGCATGAACATCTCGGTGCGCTCCAACGTGCGCACGGCGGCCGCTGCCCAGACCGGGCTGCAGGCCGGTCTGACCCTGGCCTTCCGCGCCGGGGCGATCACCGGCATGCTGGTGGCTGGCCTCGCGCTGCTCGCCATCGCGGTGTTCTATTACTACCTGACCGTCGTCGCCGGTTATACCGTGGGCGGAGATGACCGCACCGTGATTGATGGCCTGGTGGCCCTCGCCTTCGGTGCCTCGCTGATCTCGATCTTCGCGCGCCTTGGCGGCGGGATCTTCACCAAGGCAGCCGACGTCGGCGCTGACCTGGTCGGCAAGGTCGAAGCAGGTATCCCGGAAGACGATCCGCGCAACCCGGCCGTGATCGCCGACAACGTGGGCGACAACGTGGGTGACTGCGCCGGCATGGCTGCCGACCTGTTCGAAACCTATGTCGTCACCGTCGGTGCCACCATGGTGCTGACCGCGCTGCTGCTGAAGGGCCTGGGCGATATGTTGGCCCCGATGATGGCCCTGCCGCTGCTGATTGGCGGCGTCTGCATCGTCACCTCGATCATCGGCACCTACTTCGTCCGCCTGGGTGGCGGCACGAACATCATGGGCGCCATGTACAAGGGCTTCCTGGTCACTGCCGTGCTCTCGATCGGCGCGATCTGGTGGGCGATTTCCTATGCTCTGGGCAGCATGGAAACCGCGATGAGCTACACCATCCTCGACACCACGGTGAGCTTCACCGGCCGCGTGCTGTTCTACTGCTCGCTGCTGGGCCTGGTCATCACCGGGCTAATCATCTGGATCACCGAGTACTACACCGGCACGAACTATCGTCCGGTGCGCTCGATCGCCAAGTCGTCGGAAACCGGCCACGGCACCAACGTGATCCAGGGTCTGGCGATCAGCCTTGAATCGACCGCGCTGCCCACGATCGTGATCTGCGCCGGCATCATCATCGCCTACCAGCTCGCTGGCCTGATCGGGATTGCCTATGCGGCAACCGCGATGCTGGCGCTGGCCGGGATGGTCGTTGCGCTCGATGCCTATGGTCCGGTGACCGACAACGCCGGCGGTATTGCAGAAATGGCTGGCCTCGACGATTCGGTCCGTGAAAAGACTGACGCGCTCGACGCGGTCGGAAACACCACCAAGGCCGTGACCAAGGGCTATGCCATCGGCTCGGCCGGTCTGGCGGCGCTGGTGCTGTTCGCAGCCTATACGACTGACCTTCGCGAGTTCTTCCCTGATCTGGTCGTCAGCTTCAGTCTGGAGAACCCCTACGTGATCGTCGGCCTGCTGCTCGGCGCGCTGCTCCCGTACCTGTTCGGGGCGATGGGCATGACCGCCGTGGGCCGCGCCGCCGGTGACGTGGTGAAGGACGTGCGTGACCAGTTCGCGAACGACAAGGGCATCATGGCCGGCACTTCGAAGCCGAACTATGCCCGTACCGTTGACCTGGTGACCAAGGCCGCGATCAAGGAAATGATCGTTCCGTCGCTGCTGCCGGTCCTCGTCCCGATCGTGGTCTACTTCGTGATCACGGCAGTCGCCGGCCAGGCCAATGGCTTTGCGGCGCTGGGTGCACTGCTCCTTGGCGTGATCGTTGGCGGCCTGTTCGTCGCGATCTCGATGACCTCGGGCGGCGGCGCCTGGGACAATGCCAAGAAGTACATCGAAGACGGCAACCACGGCGGCAAGGGCTCTGAAGCCCACAAGGCCGCGGTGACCGGTGACACGGTCGGCGATCCCTACAAGGATACTGCCGGTCCGGCCGTCAACCCGATGATCAAGATCACCAACATCGTCGCGCTGCTGCTGCTCGCGGCGCTGGCGGCGGGTCACTGAGCGAGGGTTAGCCCCTCACTCATCGCCGGGTGAAACAGGACCCCGTCCGGAGCGATCCGGGCGGGGTTCTGCTTTGTAACCCCCGCGTTAGCCAATCCTTGGCATTTCAAGGCTAAAGCTCTGCCGGCGTGGCCATCTGGCCGCACCAAACCTGGGGGATCATCTTGGCAAGCAGCGCATCGCTGGCCCTGCCTGACGACCTGCGGCCCGCCGCCGCTCCCCTCGCTGTGCCCGCGTCCCACCTCAGCATCAGCGACTGGCGCGGCGCCGATACACCAGACTTCCGCGCCGCCTGGGACGATCTGGCCAGCCGCGCTGCCGAGCCCAATCCGTTCTTCGAAAGCTGGTATCTGCTCCCGGCGCTGCGCGCGCATGATCCAGCCGGTGAAGTGCGGCTGTTCTGCCCGCACCGGGATGGCGCACTGGTCGGCCTGATCCCGCTCGCCCGCCTGCCGCGCTATTATGGCAAGCCGATCCCGCACTGGTCCGCCTGGATGCACGGTAACTGCTTCCTGGGCACGCCGCTGGTGGCGAAGGGGCATGAGGCCGCGTTCTGGCAGGCCCTGCTGGAATGGGCGGATTGTCACGCCGGCGCAGGCTTGTTCCTGCACCTGCCGCTCCTGCCGCTGGACGGCCCCAATCACCGCGCCCTGACCGCGCTTCTTGCCGAGCAGCGCCGCCCGGCCGGGCTGGTCCACCGCGAAGAGCGCGCGATGCTGGCATCGGACCTTGCGCCAGAGGCCTATCTGGAAGCCGCGCTTACCGGCAAAAAGCGCAAGGAGCTGCGCCGCCAGTTCGCTCGCCTGTCTGAACTGGGCGAGCTGACGATCAGCCACAGCCGCGACGATGCTGGACTCGAGCAATGGATCGAGGATTTCCTCGCGCTCGAACATTCCGGCTGGAAAGGCAGCGCCGGTTCGGCGCTCGCATCGCACCACACCACCGCGCAGCTGTTCCGCGAAGCTCTGCCCGGCGCTGCTGCGCGCGGCCGGCTGGAACGGCTGACCCTGGCGCTCGATGGCGAACCGCTGGCCATGCTCGCCAGCTTCCTCACGCCGCCTGGCGCCTTTTCCTTCAAGACCGCCTTTGACGAGCGCTTCGCCCGCTTCTCCCCCGGCGTGCTGCTGCAACGCGCCAACCTGGCGATGCTGGATGATCCCGCGATAGTCTGGACTGACAGCTGCGCCGCCGCCGATCATCCCATGATCGACCATATCTGGCGCGAACGCCGAGCAGTCGGGCGTGTCTCGCTCGGCATTGGCCGGGCCGTCCGCCGCCTGACCTTTTCCGCACTGCTCCGGCTGGAGCTGGGCCGTCACCCCGCAGGACTGGACCAATGACCGTCTTCTCCCCCACCGAGCGCGACCGGTTTGCCGCGCACTATCCCGAAGTGCCGCACAAGCTGGCCCATGCCCTTGGCCGCCATCCGCTGCTCGAACTCGATGCTCTGGCTGCCCTGGCTGAAGCTCTTCCGGCGGAATCGATTGAATACAACCAGGCCGATCTGCCGATCGGGATTGACGGCAAACCCGATCCGACCGGCATCCCGATCGGCGAAACGATCCGCAAGATCGAGCAGACCGGCTCCTGGGCCGCACTCAAGAATGTCGAACAGGTGCCCGCCTATGCCGCGCTGCTGGCCGACCTGCTGGCCGAGATCCAGCCGAAGATCGAGGCCAAGACCGGGCGCATGATGAAGACGCAAGCCTTCATCTTCATCACCAGTCCCAATGGCGTGACGCCCTATCACTTTGATCCGGAACACAACATCCTGCTCCAGATCCGCGGCTCCAAGGTGATGACGCAGTTCCCGGCTGGCGATGCCACCTATGCCCCGGATGAAGTCCATGAAGGCTATCACACCGGCGGCGGGCGCGAACTCAAGTGGCGCGACGAGCTGCTGTCTGGCGGCACCGACTATCCGCTCGAACCCGGCGAAGCCTTGTTCGTGCCGGTGATGGCACCGCATTTCGTGCGCAACGGGCCAGAGCCTTCGGTCTCGCTGTCAATCACCTGGCGTTCGGAATGGTCCTTTGCCGAGGCCGATGCGCGCGCGTTCAATTCGGTGCTGCGCCGGATTGGGCTGCGCCCGCGCCAGCCGGGCCGCTGGCCCAACCGCAACACGGCCAAGGCGCTTGGCTGGCGCGTAATCCGCCGGCTTTCGCGGCAGGCTTAACCGCCCGGCTAAAACCCGATTGACGCGCGCCGGTGGCGACCGCAAAGGGCGTGGCATGGATATGCCCGAAATCTCCCCCGAGCTCCTTGTTTCCGGCCTGGTCCGCCTGCTGACGGTTGAGCCGGACGGCGAAGACAGCTTTGTCGGCCGCCGCAAGAAGGGCGGGATTGGCCGGGTCTTTGGCGGCGAGGTCATCGCTCAGGCGCTGAATGCCGCCCAGGCGACGGTCGAGGAAGGGCGCGCCGCCCACTCACTCCACGCCTATTTTCTCCGTGGCGGCAGCGAAGAGCACCCCTGCGACCTGCAGGTTGCGCGGGATTTCGATGGCGGTTCGTTCTCCAACCGCCGGGTCGTCGCCAGCCAGCAGGGCCGCCCGATTCTCAACCTCACCGCCTCGTTCCAGAAGCATGAGGAAGGCCTGTCCCACCGCGATGCCGAAATGCCCGACGTGCCGCCACCGGACGAGCTGGAGCCGGAGGTCGATGTCCGCCGCCGCTTTGCCGAACAGGCCCAGCCCGAGGCGCGGCATCACTTCCTCGCCCCGCGCCCGGTCGAAATGCGCGCGGTCGAAGGGCGCCACTGGATGAACCCCCAGAAGGCGCCGCCGCGCTCGCACTCGTGGTTCAAGACCGTTGCGCCGCTGCCCGACGATCCGGCGATCCACCGCGCGATCTTGGCCTATGCCAGTGACATGTCCCTGCTGGGCACCTGTGCCCTGCCTCACGGCCTGTCCTGGGCGCGCGGTGAAGTGGTCAGCGCCAGCCTGGACCATGCCGTCTGGTTCCACGACGATTTCCGCGCCGATGAATGGCTGCTCTATGCCACCGACAGCCCCTGGTCCGATCGCGGCCGCGGCTTCAACCGTGGCCGGATCTTCACGCAGGATGGCCGGCTGGTCGCCAGCGTCGCACAGGAAGGCATGATCCGCCGGGCGGCGCCGAAGGCCTAAAGTCCGAACTCGGCCCGGTAGCGCTCGAAGCAGGCTTCGCCACAACGCAGTCGCAGCAGGGCACCCTCGGCCATGGCCACGGCACGGCGCGGGTCTTCGGCCACCAGCGGACGCAGTGCTTCGCGGTTCCAGTCCTCGCTGTGCTTGACGTCGAGCACGGCGTGCAGCGCGAAATAGCGGCGCTGGCGTTCCGTCAGTCCGATCCGCGCGAGGCCCGTGGCAACGCAGGCAGAGCGCCCCGGCGCCGTCAGCTCGATCACGCCAAGCGCGCCGACGCTGTGCCAGGCATAGCGCCGGCTTGTCGCCATCGCCGTCATGGCATTGGCGAGCGCCAGACTTTCCCAGACCGTCGTTTCGATCTGCGGATCAAGATCGAGCGTTTCGACCAGTCCGGCGAGCATTGGCCCGTGCATGCCGGCGGCATTGCCGCGCCCCATCTCGTCCCAATAGTTGCGGGCGAGTTCCAGCTTCGGTCCATCGGGCAGCTTGACCTGGGTCAGCGCGACCAGGTCATCGAAGCCGGCCTCGCCAGCCGCTTCCTGTTGCAGGAACCAGCGCAGGTCATCGCGCGAGGCCTCCTCGGCCAGCCAGGGGAATAAGGCATCGCCCTGGCCCGGCCCGGTTTCCTTCAGCCCTTCGAACCACGCGACAAAGCTGTCAGGATCGGTGGGCACGGCCTCCGCCTCAAGGCGGACTTCGGCGCGCAGTTCTTCAAGAAAGGCACCTTCCAGCCGCAGCATGGTCTGGTCCATCTCAAGCTGATCGCGCCAGTTGACCTCGGGGAAGCCCGGCGCAAGGCGCATCCGGTTCCACTGGGCCAGGCTTTGCTGAAACCGGTCTGATTTGAATTGCGATTGTCGGAGCTTAACTTCGGCGCGGGTTGCCATCACACTATCCTGTTGAAACATAACGTTCCAACCGAAACTTCACCTGCCCGCATGGGTTCCGAAAGGCCGGATGGACCGGTCCTGCCACCCGTTCAGCCGGTCAGGCGAAGGGCCTTGGCTCCCACAGTTCGATCTTGCGGCCATCGGGGTCCATCAGATGGGCGAAGCGGCCATTGGGCTCGTCGGGAAACAGCTCGACCGGCGTAACGCCCTGCTCAGCCGCCCGGGCGAGCATGCCGTCGAGATCGTCAACCATCAGGTTGAACATGAATTCCTTGTCTGACGGCGCAAAGTAATCGGTGTCCGCCGCAAAGGGCGAGAAAACGGTCCCCGCGCCAGGGTGCGCGGCGGCAGCATCGGGCGTGAAGAACGCGCCCCACTCCTCCGCCGGGATGCCGAGCACGCGATCATACCATGCGCGGGTCGCAGCGGGATCGGCTGCCTTGAAGAACAGGCCGCCCAGGCCAAGCACTTTCGCCATTGCCGTCTCCTTCGCGCGCTCATCCACCCGGATGGTAAAAGTCGTAGACCGTCTGGGCAACCGCCGCGCTCACCCCCGGCGCCCGCTGCAGGTCCTCCAGACTCGCTGCCCTGACCTTGCTGGCCGTGCCGAAGTGCAGCAGCAGCGCCCGCTTGCGGGCCGGGCCGATGCCGGGGATCTCGTCCAGCGGGCTCGCGGTAATGGCGCGGCTGCGCTTTTCGCGGTGCGCGCCGATGGCAAAGCGGTGGACCTCGTCGCGCAGCCGCTGGAGGTGGAACAGCAGCGGCGAATTCTCGGGCAGCATCTTCTCGCGTCCGTCCGGGAAGTGGAACACTTCGCGGCCCTCGCGGCCATGGTGCGGGCCCTTGGCGATGGCGATCATTGGCACGTCCTCGATGCCCAGGTCCTCCAAGGTGTCGCGCGCCGCCGACATCTGGCCCTTGCCGCCGTCGATCAGCACAAGGTCGGGCCACATGCCGCCGTCGCGGTCGGGGTCCTCATCCTTTACCCGGGCGAAGCGCCGGCCGAATACCTCGCGCATCATCGCGAAGTCATCGTTGGTCTGGGCGGTCTTGATGTTCCACTTGCGGTACTGGCCCTTGACGAAGCCTTCCGGCCCGGCAACGATCATCGCCCCCAGTGCCTGCGCGCCCTGGATGTGGCTGTTATCGTAAACCTCGATCCGCTGCGGCGGCTCGGGCAGTTCGAGGAATTCAGCCAATTCACGGTTGAGCTTTGCCTTGGTACCGCTTTCGGCCGCGCGGCGATCGAGCGCTTCGACCGCGTTGCGCTGGGCCTGCTCCATCAGCCGCCGGCGATCGCCGCGCTGCGGCACCGATAGCTCGACCTTGCCCCCCGCCCCTTCGCGGAAAGCTTCGGCCATCAGCTCCGCCTCGGGCAGCGCGCGGTCGACCAGGATGCAGCGCGGCGGCGGGACTTCCTCATAGAACTGGGCGAGGAAGGCGGTCAGCACCTCTTCCGCGCTGAGGCCATCGGTGTGGCCGGGGAAGAAGGCGCGGTGCCCCCAGTTCTGGCCGCCGCGGATGAAGAAGGCCTGGATGCCGAACTGTCCGCCCTTCTCGGCAATCGCGAAGACATCGGCATTGCCGACGCCTTCGGCATTCACCGCCTGGCTGCCCTGGATAAAGGTCGCCGCGCGCAGCCGGTCGCGCAGCTTGGCGGCACGTTCGAAATCGAGCGCCGCCGCAGCCTCTTCCATCTGGGCATTGAGCTTGGCCTGGACCGCAGAGCTCTTGCCCCCCAGGAAATCCTTCGCCTCACCCACCAGCTCGGCATAGCCGCCCTCGTCAATCCGCCCGACGCAGGGGGCCGAGCAGCGCTTGATCTGGTACAGCAGGCAGGGCCGGTCACGGCGGCTGAAAAAGCTGTCGGTGCAGGATCTTAGCAGAAACAGCTTCTGCAGCGCGTTAATCGTGGTGTTGACCGATCCGGCGCTGGCGAAAGGGCCATAGTAATTGCCCTTGGCCTTGCGCGCGCCGCGGTGCTTCATGATCCGCGGAAAGTCGTGATCGGCGCGCAGCAGGATGAAGGGAAAGCTCTTGTCGTCGCGCAGCAGCACGTTGTAGGGCGGGCGATAGCGCTTGATCAGCTGCGCTTCGAGCAGCAGCGCCTCGGCCTCGGAATTGGTGGTGACGATGGTCATCGCCCGGGTCTGCGCCACCATCCGCTTCAGCCGCAGCGGGAGGCGCTCGACCTGGGTATAGTTCGCCACCCGGTTCTTCAGCGCCCGCGCCTTGCCCACATAGAGCACATCCCCGCGCGCATCGAGCATGCGGTAAACGCCGGGCTTGGGCTTTAGCGTCGCCTGGACTTCGCGGATCGCGGCCACCCCGGCTTCCAGATCGGGCTGGCTGCCCTTGACCGTATAGGTCGCCCGCTCCTCGTTGAAGCGTTCGGCGGCATTGGGTTGATCGGGGCGTCCGGCGCGGGCCATGGCCCCCATTAGGGACGATGTGGGCAAGGCAAAAGGCCCTTGTTGACGCGGAGACATCGTCTGATAGGCTCTCCCACAAGAACAGGCCTTTAAGCCGGGTCAGGTCAGGAGGGGAATAGCTTGCGTCAGCTCCAGGGGATGGATGCGTCGTTCGTGGCGCTTGAGACGCGCAATTCGCCGATGCACATCGGCTCGATCCTGATCTACAATCCTGAGACTGCCCCCGGCGGCTTCGTCCGCTTCAAGGACATCCTGAGCTTCATGGAAAGCCGGATGCAGCTGTCGCGCACGATGCGACAGCGGCTGGTGCGGGTCCCGTTCGACCTCGACTATCCCTACTGGATCGAGGATCCGGACTTCGATCTGGAATACCACGTCCGCCACGTCGCCCTGCCCAAGCCCGGCGATTGGCGCCAACTCTGCATCCAGGCAGCGCGGATCTTCGCCCGGCCGCTCGACCTGACCCGGCCGCCGTGGGAATTCACCGTGGTCGAAGGGCTCGACAATATCCCCGGCGTGCCCAAGGGCAGCTATGCGATGGTCACCAAGGTGCACCACGCCGCGATCGACGGGATGAGCGGGATCGACCTGATGGAGGCGCTCCACACGCTGATGCCCGATGCGCCGCCGCCGTCCGAGCCGGATAACTGGCAGCCGGAAGCGGTGCCCAGCCCGGCCTCGCTGATCGCCAAGTCCTGGCTCAACGCGGTTGCCAATCCGGTCCGCCAGCTCGAAGTCGCGGCCAAGGCCATGCCGGGTCTGGCCCGCGCGGTTAAGGGCCTGGCGACCAAGGATTTCGCGCTGCATGGCGAGATGATCGCCCCGCGCACCCGCTTCAACCAGGTGATCTCCACCAGCCGCGTGGTCGAGGGTCGCTCGGTCCCGCTGTCCGACATCAAGGCGATCCGCCAGGCGGTCGAAGGGGCCAAGGTCAACGACGTGTTCCTGACCATCATCGGCGGGGCCATGCGCAAGTACCTGGAGGCGAAGGACGACCTGCCGGAGAAGACGCTGACCGCGATGGCGCCGATCTCGGTCCGCGGGAAGGACGAAAAGGGCGACATGGGCAACCAGGTGGCCGCGATGATTGCCCCGCTCGGCACACATCTGGCGGACCCGATCGATCGGCTGGAATACGTCTTCTCGCAGACCGCCAATTCCAAGGCCATGACCGACGCGCTGGGTGCGCGCAACATGACCGAGATGAGCAAGGTTAGCCCCGCCCTGTTCATGGCGCTGGCAGCCCAGGCCTATACCCGCCTCGGCCTCGCCAACCGGGTCGCCCTTCCCTTCACCACCGTCGTCACAAATGTGCCGGGCCCGCCGGTGCCGATCTATTCGGCCGGCGCGCGGCTGGAGAGCATGATGGGCCTGCTGTGCCTGACCGACGGTCTGGGCCTCGGGCACGTCGTGCAGAGTTACGTCAAGGAAGCGACCATCGCCTTTACGGCCTGCCGCAACCTGCTGCCCGATCCGGAGTTCTACGCCCAGTGCATCGAAGAGAGCTTCAAAGAGCTGCGCGAAGCGGCAGCAAAGGTCCCGGAACCGCGCGTTCCGTCGGCAAAGCCCGTCAAGCCGGCAAAGGCCGCAGCCAAGCCGGCCAAGCCCGCCGCCAAGGCATCGGCAAAAGCAAAAACCACAACGACAAAGAAGCCAGCCACCAAGAAGCCGGCCACCAAAAGCAGGAAGGTCGCCAAGAAATGACAGCAGCCAGTGCCGCATTCCCGCAGCCGAGCCACGCTCGGCCGCCATCGCGCCTGTTCGCCTTTGCCGAGCCGCGCGCGCTGCTTGAACTGGCAGCCTT
This sequence comes from Sphingomonadaceae bacterium, assembly GCA_965284665.1. Lineage (GTDB taxonomy): Bacteria > Pseudomonadota > Alphaproteobacteria > Sphingomonadales > Sphingomonadaceae > Novosphingobium. The sequence goes on from OZ260108.1 coordinate 2,240,523, forward strand.
CTATGCGGTCCGCCCTTATCTCTCCAACCTGCCGCAGGGCGATGGTCATCCGGTGCTGGTTCTGCCGGGCTTCCTGGCCTCCGACAGCTCGACCGCACCGCTGCGCAAACTGCTGAAGCAACTGGGCTATGATGCGCGCGGCTGGGGCATGGGCCGCAACGTGCGGATCGACGCGCCGCGCGTGCATGAGATGGAATCGATGCTGCTGCGGATCTACCGTGAGACCGGCCGCAAGGTCTCGATCGTTGGCTGGAGCCTGGGCGGGGTCTTCGCCCGCGAGCTGGCCAAGGCTCACCCCGAAGCGGTGCGCCTGGTGATCTCGCTCGGCAGCCCGATCTCGGATGATCGGCGCCATTCGAATGCGGCGCGGCTGTTCGAATACCTCAACGGGCGCGATCCAGAGCCGATCCGCCAGGGCCGCTTTGTTGACCTCCACCGCGCGCCGCCGGTGCCGACCACCTCGATCCTGACCAAGACCGACGGCGTGGTCCATTGGCGCGGCTCGGTCCAGAAGCGCTGCGCCCATCCCCACACCGAAAACATCGAGGTGCTGGCCAGCCACTGCGGCCTGGGCTTCAACCCCAGCGCGGTAATTGCCATCGTTGACCGGCTGCAGCAGCCCGAGGGCGAGTGGAAACCGTTCGAGCCGCGCCTGTCGCAGCGTTGGATGTTCCCCAAGACCAGCCTGCAATAGGCCCAATGTCCACCCGTCACCTGGTCGATCCGGAGTTGCTGCCACTGCTCGAACTGCTGCCGCAGATCGATCTGGCCGCGATGGACCTCAATGAGCTGCGCGAGACGAGCAACGCGCGCTATGCCTTTTTCGGCGCGCCGCCAGTCACACCGGTAGTCCACACCATTGCCGGACCAGGCGGGCCGCTGGATATCTACCTCTACGATCCCGTCCCCGGCACACCCCGCCGCGCCGCGCTGCTGCACATCCACGGCGGCGGGATGGTCATGGGTTCAGCCAGGGCAATGCAGGCTGGCCCGGCGGCGATGGCGCAGGCGCTTGGCATCCCGGTCGCCTCGGTCGAATACCGCCTCGCCCCGGAGCACCCCTTCCCTGCCCCGCAGGAGGATTGCCTCGCCGCGCTGAAGTGGCTGGCAAGTTTGCCGGAGGTCGATCCCGCGCGCCTTGGCATTACCGGAGAGAGTGCTGGTGGTGGCCTCGCCGCGTCAGTGGCGCTGATGACGCGCGACCTGAACGGGCCGAAGCTCGCCGCACAATTCCTGACCTATCCAATGCTGGATTACCGCACCGGTAGCGACCAGTGTCCCTACAGCAACTCCACAACCGGCGAATTCGTCTGGACCCGCGCCTCCAACCGGTTCGGCTGGGGGGCGCTGCGGGGCGAATATGAGCCGACCGATCATCGCCGCGGCTGGTTCTCTCCCAGCCTGGCCGAGGACCTGTCTGGCTTGCCGCCAACCTGGATCGGAACGGGCAGCCTTGACCTGTTTTACGATGAGGACCTTGACTACGCCCGCCGCCTGGTTGCGGCCGGGGTTGCTGTCGAACTGCATTCCTACCCGGGCGCGATCCATGCCTTCAACGCCGCTGCAGAGAGCCGCCTGGCCAAGGCCTATGGCCGCGACATGCTGGGCGCGATGGCGCACTGGCTGCAGGTCACCGGATAAGCGAAAGGGCCGCGCGGATGGTCCCGCGCGGCCCTCCCCTGATCTTCGCAGCGCTTAGATGGCCTGGCCGTCGACGTTCACGTTGCGGATCCGGCCATCGCGGTCGATCGTGCAGCTAAAATTGCCGTTGCCGGTGGTCGTGCCCGTAACGCGCCAGCCACCATTGTCACGATTGACACTGTCGACCTCGCCCACCCGGGTCTTGCCGCGGTTCACTTCATCGATGCAGCGATTGATCGCGCTGTCGATCCCGGTGCCTTCGCGCCATTCGGGACGATCATCGTCATTGCCATAGCGCGGCGTCTCATCGCGGTCGCGCGGCAGCGGTTCGCGATAGTCGTCCTGCTGCTGGCGCTGCTTGCTCGCCTTGCTGGCCGCGCTGGCAATCGCCGCGATACCGCCGATGATCAGGATCCCGGCCAGGATATCGCCGCCATCGACCCGGTCATGGTGGCGGTAATGCCCGCCCCAACCGCCGCCCCAGCCACGCGCCATGGCCGGCGTTGCCGCCATCGCAAACGATGCCGCCAGCGCCAGGGCTGCGGCGCTCCGCTTGAACTTACCCGTCATCTGCTTGACCCCTTCCTCGGCGCGACTCGCGCCAATGCTAACAACGATTTGGGCGGTCCAGGCTTTCACTTGCCTGAACCGCCCGTGGTCTGGATCATGAGCCGTTAGAGGCCACGGATCCCGCTGTAGTCGAGGTCGACAATCCGGCCCCGCTCGATCCGGCACTTGAACGAGCCGGAGTCATAGCCGCGCAGGTTGTCGTTCCACCCGCGGTAGTCACCGCCCCAGCCCCGGCCATAGTAGCCGTCGCCGCGGCGCCAGTCGCGACCGTTGCTGTTCACCGCGATCCGGCCGCGCACTTCATAACCATAGCGGGTTTCGCGGATGTCGCGGACGTCGGTCACATCGGCGCGGCCATAGCTGTAACGGGCGGCGTTGCGCTCGGCAGCATAGACGCATTGTTCAACCGCGCGGCGCGGGCTGCCCCGCCAGGCATAATCGTTGCGATAGCCGTAGCCGCGCTCATAGCCGTAACCGGCGCGGTCATAGCGATAGTCGCGGTCATAGCGGTCGTTGTTGTTGCTGGCGGCCGAGGCGACAGCGGCGATCCCGCCGATGATCAGCGCACCGGCAATGACGTCGCCAGCGCTGACACTGTCACGATCGCGGCGGTCAGCGAACGCCGGGGTGGCTGAAGAGAGTGCCATCGCGCCAGCCGCGATGGTCCCGACTAGGGCTTTGGACATGGTCTTCATGGCATCGGTTCCTTCACTGCGCCGGAGCAAACGGTCCGGCGATGCAGCCGGTCTAGCGAATCGTCCGTGGCATGAAGCTGAACCCTGCTGTTAGGCGCCGTTCATATTCAGCGCTCTTTTCATGAACAATGACTTTAGCAGTCCATTAAGCATGAAAGCCTATGATTCCGGCCATGCCAGACTGGTTCGTGATGTATTCCGCCCCGGCGATCGCGCTGATCCTGGTCGCCTGGGAACGGCTGATCGGTGCGCCTTCGACCGATTGGGTGATCAACCTGCAATCGTGGGCGCTGAAGCTGGTCGGTGCCTTCACGGTCTATGAGGTGGTGCGGGCCTGGGATGGCCCTGCCCTGATCGACGGCGCCGCCCTGCCCACCTGGCTGGCGGTGATCCTCTATGTGCTGGTCTATGACCTGGCCGAATACCTGTTCCACCGCATGCAGCACCGGATCCCGCTGCTCTGGGCGATGCATTCGCTGCACCATTCCGATCCCAACATGTCGGTGCTGACCACCAACCGGCACTTCTGGGCCGATCCCCTGTTCAAGTCGGTGACGGTCTGGTCGGCCGCCGCCCTGCTGATCTCGCCCACGCCGACTGCGCTGGCGGTCTATACCGTGCTGAGCCTGTGGAACTTCGTCACGCACTCGCAACTGCCGCTGAACCTGGGCAATTGGTCATGGGTGATCAACACCCCGGCCTATCACCGCCGCCACCACTCGGCCTTGCCAGAGCATTACGACAGCAATTTCGCGGCGATCCTGCCGATCTGGGACGTGCTGTTCGGCGACTACAACCGGCCGGAGGGCATGCCCCCGACCGGCTATTCAACCCGCCCGCGCAACCTGCGCGAACAACTGCTCTGGCCGCTCTACCACAGCCGCAGCGAGCCCTAGTTCGCCGGAACTTTTAGCCCGCTCCACTGCGCCAGGAAGGCCAGGATATCCGCCCCTTCGGCCACGGCCTTGTCGGTCGGCTTGCCCGAGCCATGCCCGGCGCGGGTTTCAATCCGGATCAGGTGCGGCTTGTTGCCAGCCTTCGCCGCCTGGAGCGCGGCGGTGTACTTGAAGCTGTGGCCCGGCACCACGCGGTCATCGGTATCGGCCGTGGTCACCAGCATGGCCGGATAGTCCACGCCAACCTTGATGTTGTGATAAGGCGAATAGGCCCGCAGCACGCGCCAGTCAGCCTCCTTGCTGGGATAGCCGTAGTCGTCGACCCAATAGCGCCCGGCGGTAAAGCGATCGAACCGCAGCATGTCCATAACGCCCACGGCGGCATTGCCCGCTGCGAACAGGTCTGGCCGCTGGTTGACCACGGCCCCGACCAGCAGGCCGCCATTCGATCCCCCCTGGATGGTCAGGCCGCCCTTGGGCGTGATCCCTTCGGCGATCAGGTATTCGCCCGCTGCGATGAAATCGTCGAAGACGTTCTGCTTGTTGCCGAGCCGCCCGGCATCGTGCCAGGCCTTGCCGTATTCACCCCCGCCGCGCAGGTTGGCGAGCGCAAAGGCCCCGCCCGCCTCGAGCCAGGCCATCCGCGCGGCCGAGAAGCCCGGGGTCAGCGAGATATCGAACCCGCCATAGCCATAGAGCAGCGTCGGCACGGCCTTGCCCGCCTTGGCAACGGCCTTCTTGCGCACGACGAACATCGGCACGCGGGTGCCGTCCTTCGAGTTGTAGAAGCGCTGCTCGATCGCATAGTCATCGGGGTTGAAGGTCACCTTCGGCAGCGCAAAGGGTTCGCTCTTGCCGGTGCGGGTGTCGAAGCGGAAGATCCCGCTCGGCTGGTTGAAGCTGGAAAACGAATAGAACGTCTCGGGATCGCCTGGCTCGCCGCTGAAGCCCGAGGCCGTACCAATCGCGTTGAGCGAGATCTGTTGCACCGGCTTGCCATCGAGCGAGCGCACCTCCGCGACCGACTTGGCGTCCTTGAGGTAAGCCAGGATCAGGCGATCGCCGACAATCTCGGCCCGTTCGAGCGTTTCGGCGCGTTCCGGGATGACTTGCCTGATCGAAGTTGTGTCGTACTCACAATCAACCTCGAAGTGAGCTACGCCGTTATTGCATTTGTAAGTTACTGAGCTGACCAGGCTGGTGAGGTCAAAGCTCACGACACGAAGCTTTGGAGCATCCTTGTTGGTAATAAAATAGAGCTGATCTCCCATGCCCTCGATCAAGCGCCAGTCGTTTTCCAGCCCAGCTACTAGTACCTGCGGCTTGCCCCACCTACCTTTGGTCAGACGCGAGACATGCACTTCATATCTGCTGTCGGTACCCTTTGATGTTGTAATTACGATCCAACGCCCATCGTGCGTTACCTGTGCCCCGTGGCCCAGCTCGGGATCGTTCGGGGTCGAATAGACCAGCTCATCCTGCGATTGCGGCGTGCCGATGCGGTGGAAGTAGATCGCCTGGTTCTTGTTGAGCGACTGGAACTCCGCCCCGGGCTGCGGCTCGGGGAAGCGGGAATAGAGGAAGCCCTCGTTGCCGACCCAGGCGATGCTGGTGAACTTGGCCCACTTAACGCCATCGCCAAGGACCTTGCCGGTCCGGACATCCAGCACCTTAATCGTGCGCCAGTCCGAGCCGCCATCCTGGATCGAATAGGCCAACAGCTTGCCATTCTTCGAGGGCACCCAGGCATCGAGCGCGGTCGCTCCGTCCTTGGCCCAGGCATTGGGATCGATCAGCAGCTTGGGCGTGCCGTTCAGTCCCTTGCGGACAAACAGCTGGGACTGGTTCTGCAGCCCCGCATTGCGCATGTAGAAATAATAGCCGCCCGCTTTGCGCGGCAGGCCAAAGCGTTCGTAGTCCATCAGCGCCCTGATCCGCTGCGCAAACCAGACGCGCTGGGGCAGCTGCGCCAGATAGCCCTGGGTCAGCGAATTCTGCCTGGCCACCCAATCGGCCACGGCCTTGTCAGTGCGCACATCATTCTCGAGCCAGCGGTAGGGATCCGGTACCGCCTCACCAAACTGCGTTTCGACGAGATCGAGCTTGCTGGTTTCCGGGTAGGACAAGGTCATCTTTTCAGCGGCGACTGGCGCGACGAGCGAGAGGGCAACAAGGGCGGCCAGGGTGGCCGGAAGGCGACGCAGCATGCAGGGCTCCGAAATGCGAAAAGGCGGAGATGACCGTAACAGTCACCCCCGCCTTTGCAACTGGACCAAAGGTCGCAGCGAAGCGCTTATTCGGCGTCTTCGACCATCATGACCGGACCCGAATCCTGGCCCTTGGCCGAGGTATCGCGGTCAACCAGTTCGATAACGGCCATCGGCGCGGCGTCCGAGGCGCGGATGCCGGCCTTGATCACGCGGGTGTAGCCACCCTGGCGATCGGCGTAACGCGCGGCCAGGACTTCAAACAGCTTCTTTTCCTGAGCTTCGTCGAGCAGACGAGCATGGGCCAGACGGCGGTTCGACAGGCCACCGTGCTTTGCCAGCGTGATCAGCTTTTCCAGATAGGGACGCAGCTCACGCGCCTTGGGCAGCGTGGTGGTGATCTGTTCGTGCTTGATCAGAGCCGCCGACATGTTGCGCAGCAGCGCCTTGCGGTGGCTGGAAGTGCGGTTGAGCTTACGCCCGCCAAGCTTGTGACGCATGGGTCATTCCTTCGTTCGTTATGGGCCCGTATCAGGTAGCCCGTAGCTGGCAGCTTTTGCGGTCGCCGCCGATAACCGTCGGGGCACCCGAAGGTGCCCCGTATCTGATTAGCCCAGCAGCTCCTGTTCGAGCTTCTTGGCCATTTCCTCGATGTTTTCCGGCGGCCAGCCAGGGATGTCCATGCCGAGGCGCAGGCCCATCGAGCTCAGGACTTCCTTGATCTCGTTAAGCGACTTGCGGCCGAAGTTCGGCGTGCGGAGCATCTCGGCCTCGGTCTTCTGGACCAGGTCGCCGATGTAGATGATGTTGTCGTTCTTGAGGCAGTTGGCCGAACGCACCGACAGCTCCAGTTCGTCGACCTTCTTGAGGAGGTAACGGTTGAGCTGGTTGGTGTCGCTTTCCTCGGCCGGAGCCGCAGCCAGGCCGATCATCGGCGAGCTGCCCATCGGCACGGCATCGTCGAAGTGGACGAACAGCGAGAGCTGGTCCTGGAGGATGCGCGCGGCAAAGGCCACGGCGTCTTCCGGGGTGACCGTGCCGTCGGTTTCGACGGTCAGGTTCAGCTTGTCGTAGTCCAGTTCCTGGCCGATGCGGGCGTTGTCGACCTTGTACGAAACCTGACGCACCGGCGAATAGAGCGAGTCGACCGGGATCAGGCCAATCGGCGCATCAATCGGACGGTTCGCCACGGCCGGGACATAGCCCTTGCCGGTGTCGGCGGTCAGTTCCATGTTCAGCGTCGCACCTTCGTCGAGGTGGCAGATCACGAGGTCCTTGTTCATGACCTCGATGTCACCCGAGACGGCGATATCGCCCGCCTTGACTTCGGCCGGACCGGTGGCCGACAGCTGCAGACGCTTCGGGCCTTCGCCCTGCATCTTCAGCGCAATCTGCTTCACGTTCAGCACGATGTCGGTCACGTCTTCACGCACGCCGGCAAGCGACGAGAATTCGTGCAGCACGTTCTCGATCTTGATCGAAGTGATGGCCGCGCCCTGCAGCGAGGACAGCAGCACCCGGCGCAGCGCGTTGCCCAGCGTCAGGCCGAAACCGCGCTCGAGCGGCTCGGCGACGAAAGTGGCGCGGCGCTTGGGGTCGTTGCCCGGCTTCACCTCGAGGGCGTTGGGCTTCTTGAGTTCCTGCCAGTTCTTGATGTTGACAGTCATGGAGGTCCCCTAATGGATTCTTGGCCCTAGGGCCTTGTTTTGGCGGGAACGGTCACCGCGCTTCTCAGCGCTGCGACCGATCCTGAACTGCGGCGATGGGGCCCCATCGCCACGATAACTCGATCAGACGCGGCGACGCTTCGAAGGCCGGACCCCGTTGTGCGGGATCGGCGTGACGTCGCGGATCGAAGTGATGGTGAAGCCAACGGCCTGCAGTGCACGCAGCGCGCTTTCGCGGCCCGAACCGGGGCCCTTCACTTCGACTTCCAGGGTGCGCACGCCGTGTTCGGCGGCCTTCTTGCCGGCGTCGTCAGCAGCCACCTGAGCGGCATACGGGGTCGACTTGCGGCTACCCTTGAAGCCCATCATGCCGGCGCTGGACCAGGAGATCGCATTGCCCTGGGCGTCGGTGATGGTGATCATGGTGTTATTGAAGCTGGCATTCACATGCGCGATGCCGCTGGTGATGTTCTTCCGCTCGCGGCGCTTAATGCGCTGGGGTTCGCGTGCCATTTGGTTGTCCTACTCGAATATCGGGAAGGGAAAGCTGCCGGACCTAAGGTCTGGCGCTTACTTCTTCTTGCCGGCGATGGGCTTCGCCTTACCCTTGCGGGTGCGGGCGTTGGTGTGGGTGCGCTGACCGCGAACCGGCAGGCCCTTGCGATGGCGCAGGCCGCGATAGCAGGCCAGATCCATCAGGCGCTTGATGTTCATCGCGGTCTCGCGGCGGAGGTCACCCTCAACCGTGTGCTCGGCGTCGATCGATTCGCGGATGTGCAGGACTTCCTGGTCGGAAAGGTCAGCAACCCGGCGGGTATGGTCGATACCCAGCTTGTCAACGATCTGGCGGGCCTTGAAGGGGCCGATACCGTGAATGTAGGTGAGCGCGATGATTACGCGCTTGTTGGTGGGGATGTTTACCCCGGCAATACGAGCCACTTACTTCTCCATGCTCCACAGAAGACGGCAGAGGACCTGCGACCTTCCATCTCAACGCTCATTCGTCAGAACGGCAAAAAGCCCGGTTGGCGCGCCAATGGCCCTCGCCTTCCGGACTTATCCGTTCATGCCGAATGGACCGGGCGCTTAAGGCGATTCGCCCGCCCTGTCAACGCCGCAGTTCCGCGCGGTTTTAGCCTTTCGGCGCCTCGGCCGCTTCCGAGGCTGGACCGGCCTTGTCGGCAAGGCGCTTGACCTGTTCGGCCAGGACCTTGTCAACCAGCGGAGCAAGCTCGGCCGGCTTGGCTTGCCAGACCCCGCCGACCGCATAGCGCCACTTGATCTGTGTGCCTTCGCCATGCTTCTTCAGCGTGATGGTAAGAACACCATGCACCGCCTCGCCTTGCAAAGGGCCAAGGCCGCCCGTCATCCGCAACACCCCGCGCTGGGGATCGGCATAGACCACATGCATGTGCTCGACACTGCCCATCCGCTGCCCTTCGGGCGCGTCAGCAGGCTTGGGCAGCTTCTCGCAGAAGCAGCCGGTGGCTTGGGCATCGAGATAGAGGTTCGCGGCGTCACCCGTATAGGTATGGCTGGGCGACCACCACTGGTTGGGGGCAACAAGAACCTTCCAGACCGCTGCTGGTTCAGCCGCGACAGTGACAACGTGATCGCTGACGAATCCGGCGTCGGAACTAGCCGTCAGCTCCGCCTGCGAGGGCGAAGCCAGCAGCAATGCGGTGGCGGCTAGTAATCGGTGCATCGCCCTTCCCTCCCTAGGCAGGATCAGGAAGCGATAACCTGTTCGATGGCTGCCGTCACCTGGTCCATGTCGGCCATGCCGTCCACGCGGCTGACGATGCCGCGGGCTTCATAGATCGGCAGGATCGGCGCGGTCTTGGCGCGATATTCGGCCATGCGGGTCCGAACGGTTTCCTCGTTGTCATCTGGCCGGCGCTTGAATTCGGTCGAGCCGCACTTGTCGCAGACGCCAGCAACCTTGGGCTGCTCGAACTTGTCGTGATAGCCCTTGCCGCAATTGGCGCAGGTGAAGCGCCCGGTGATGCGCTCAACCAGCGCATCCTCGTTAACGTCGAGTTCGATGACATGATCAAGGCTGCGGCCGCGCTGGCTCAGGATGCCGTCCAGCGCTTCGGCCTGAGCGGCAGTACGCGGATAACCATCAAAGATCGCGCCGGTCCCAGGCCCCATGGCATCGAGTTCTTCCCCGATCAGCGCCGAGACGATTTCATCCGAGACCAGCTCGCCGCGTTCCATCACCGCCTTGGCCTGGAGACCAACCGGCGTGGCGGTCTTGACCGCCGCGCGGAGCATGTCCCCGGTCGAGAGCTGGCGCATGCCGTGCCGTTCGACCAGGCGCTGCGCCTGCGTACCCTTGCCCGCACCCGGGGGGCCCAGAAGGATGATGTTCACGTCAGGTACCCCCAAGTGTCGATCAGCGAATGCGGCCTTTCAGCTTCGCCTTCTTGATGAGGTCGCCATACTGGTGCGCCAGCAGGTGCGACTGGATCTGGGTGATCGTATCGACGGTCACGTTGACCACGATCAGCAGGCTGGTGCCGCCCAGGAACATCATGTTGAGCCCGGTCGAGGCAATCCACCATTCGGGGATCACGCAGACGATCGTGATGTAGAGCGCGCCGATAACGGTGATGCGGGTCAGCACGTAGTCCAGGTAGGTCGCCGTGCTCTTGCCCGGGCGGATGCCGGGAATGAAGCCCCCATTGCGCTTCAGGTTATCAGCGGTCTCTTCCGGATTGAACACCACGGCGGTGTAGAAGAAGCAGAAGAAGATGATGCCGAGCGCATAGAGCGTCATATAGAGCGGCTGCCCGTGCGCCAGATACTGGTTCAGCGTCACGATAGCGCTGCCCATAGTCGTGTCGGGCGAGATCGAGTTGCCGGCGAACTGGCTGATGGTCAGCGGCAGCAGCAACAGCGAGCTGGCGAAGATCGGCGGGATCACGCCCGCAGTGTTGATCTTGAGCGGCAGATGGCTGCGATCAGCCTGCATCATGCCGTGCTGGCTGGCGCGCTTGGGATACTGGATCAGCAGCCGCCGCGTAGCCCGTTCCATAAAGCAGATGAACAGGATCAGCACCACGACTACGCCCACTGCCATCGCAATGGTGAAGCCGCTGATCGAGCCCGAACGGCCGCCTTCGAAGAGGTTCGAGATGAAGGTCGGCATCTGGGCCACGATCCCCGCCATGATGATCAGCGAGGTGCCGTTACCGATCCCGCGGCTGGTGATCTGCTCACCCAGCCAGAGCAGGAACATGGTCCCGCCGATCAGGCTGATCACGGCAACGACCTTGAACATCATACCCGGGTTGACCACGGCCTGGAGACCGCTTGAGGCGCCATAGGCTTCAAGGCCCGAAGCAATGAACCAGCCCTGCACCGCCGTCAGCAGTACGGTGCCATAGCGGGTGTACTGATTGAGCTTCTTGCGGCCGCTTTCGCCTTCCTTCTTCAGCGCCATCAGCGAGGGATGGAGCGAAGCCGCGAGCTGCACCACGATCGAGGCCGTGATGTAGGGCATGATGCCCAGCGCGATGAGGCTCATGCGCTCAAGGCTGCCGCCCGAGAAAGTGTTGAAGATATCGAGGATGCCACCGCGCGTCTGGGCATAGAGCTGCTCGAGCACCAGCGGGTTGACCCCGGGGAGCGGCACGAAGCTCAGGAAGCGGAAGACAATCAGGGCACCAAGCGTGAACCAGATGCGGTTCTTCAGCTCGGTCGCCTTGGAGAAATTCGCGAGATTGAGATTGCTCGCAACGTTATCGGCACGTGAAGCCATCGGGTAAGTGAACCTTGCTTTGGGTCCGCCCCGGACCGCTGATCAGCCCCATATAGGGAGCATGCGGCGAAGTCCAAACCCTGCAAACAAATCCATCCCCGCCTGACCGGCGGGGATGGATTCGAATTACTTCGCAGCCTTGTTGGCTTCGCGGCGAGCCGTCTTCTTCTCGTGCTCGCTCGGCTGTTCGGCCGGCAGTTCAACCGACCCACCGGCCTTTTCGACTGCAGCCACGGCGCCCTTGCTGGCACCGGCAACGGCAAACTTGGCCTTGGCGGTGAACTCACCCTTGCCCAGCAGGCGCACGCCATCCTTGCCACCGCGCGCCAGGCCAGCGGCCTTCAGCGCGGCGTGATCGATCACGGCCTTGATGTCGAGCTTGCCAGCGTCGATGAATTTCTGGACCAGGCCCAGGTTCACTTCGGCATAGTCCTTGGCGAAGATGTTGTTGAAGCCGCGCTTCGGGATCCGCATGTGCAGCGGCATCTGGCCGCCTTCAAAGCCGTTCACCGAGACGCCCGAACGGGCCTTGGCACCCTTCTGGCCGCGGCCAGCAGTCTTGCCCTTGCCCGAACCGATACCACGGCCGACGCGCATCCGGCTCTTGCGGGCGCCCTTGTTGTCAGAGATTTCGTTGAGTTTCATGTCGTTGCACTCGCTTTCGCTTTTGTCGCGCTGAAAGAAACATCCCGGCCGAAGCCGGGATGCTGGTTAGGTCAGTCGACCACTGCCACCATGTGGGGCAGCTTGGCAATCGCGCCGCGCACTTCGGCAGTATCTTCCAACTCCACCACGCGGTGCATCTTGCCCAGGCCCAGGCCCACCAGAATCTTCTTCTGGCTTTCCGGGCGACGGATCGGCGAACCGATCTGCTTGATCTTGATCTTCGCCATGTCAGCTTACTCCGTGATCGCAGCAGCTTCGGCTTCCGCCTCGGCTGCGCTCGCACCGCCGCGACCCAGCAGGTCGGCAACCTTCTTGCCGCGACGCTGGGCGACCGACTTCGGCGAAGTCTGGCTAACCAGAGCGTCGAAGGTGGCGCGGATCATGTTGTAGGGGTTCGAGGTGCCGACCGACTTGGTCACCACGTCGGCCACGCCCAGGCTTTCGAAAACGGCGCGCATCGGACCACCGGCGATGATCCCGGTCCCGGCCGGAGCCGAGCGGACATTCACCTTGCCCGCACCGAACCGGCCCTTGCCGTCGTGATGCAGGGTGCGGCCTTCCTTGAGCGGAACGCGAACCATCTTCTTCTTGGCCGAAGCAGTCGCCTTGGTGATGGCTTCCGGCACTTCGCGCGCCTTGCCATGACCGAAGCCAACGCGGCCCTTGCCATCGCCGACCACGACCAGCGCAGCGAAACCGAAGCGCTTGCCGCCCTTGACGGTCTTCGAGACGCGGTTGATGTGGACCAGCTTTTCGATCAGCTCTTCGCCGCCCTCATCGTCGCCGCCACGGCCTCGACGATCGTCACGGCCACGGCCACGGCCGCCGCGGTCACCGCCGCGATCATTGCCACCGCGACCACGGCCACGGCCACGACCTTCGCGGGCTTCCCCGCCGGTGTCGCCACCCTGAACGTCGCTTGCCGCGATCGGAGCTTCGGCTTCGTTGGTGTTGTTTTCGTCAGCCATCGTCAGAACTCCAGCCCGCCTTCACGGGCGGCATCAGCCAGCGCCTTGACGCGGCCATGGAACAGGTAGCCGCCGCGATCGAACACGACGGAGGTCACGCCAGCCTTCTTGGCCGCTTCGGCGAGGGTCAAACCGACCTTGGCAGCAGCATCGACGTTGGAACCGCCCTTGCTGCCCAGGGTCGAAGCGGCTGCCAGCGTACGGCCGACGGCATCGTCGATGATCTGAGCGTAGATGTGGCGACCCGAACGGTGCACCGAAAGCCGCGGACGGCCACCGGCGCGCGCCTTGAGCGCGGTGCGAACGCGCCGACGACGGCGCTCGAACAGGGAAAGCTTGGCCATTACTTCTTCTTCCCTTCCTTGCGGAAGATGAACTCGCCGCGGTACTTGATGCCCTTGCCCTTGTAGGGTTCGGGCTTGCGCCAGCGACGGATCTCGGCCGCAACCTGGCCGACCTTCTGCTTGTCGATACCCGAGATCTCGACCGTGGTGTTATCCGGGGTCTTGATCTCGATGCCTTCCGGCACGTCGAAGTTCACGTCGTGGCTGTAGCCGAGTTGCAGCTTCAGGATCTTGCCCTGGGCCGTGGCGCGGTAACCGACACCGGTGATTTCGAGGACCTTGGTGTAACCTTCGGTGACGCCAGTCACGAGGTTCTGGACCAGCGTGCGCTGCATGCCCCAGAAAGCCCGGGCCTGCTTGCTATCGTTAGCCGGCTGCACCGAGATGCTGCCTTCGCCAACTTCATAGCTCACCTGGTCAGCGAGGCTCAGCGTGAGGGTGCCCTTGGGGCCCTTCACGGTGAGGGTGCCGTCAGCCACAGCGGCGGTAACGCCACCGGGAACGACAACCGGCTTCTTGCCGATGCGGCTCATCAGAACACCTCCGCCAGCACTTCGCCGCCGACGTTGTGGGCGCGCGCTTCGGCATCCGAAAGCACGCCACGCGGCGTCGAGACGATGGTGATGCCAAGACCGTTGCGGATCACCGGCAGCTCCTTGCTGCCCGAGTAGACCCGGCGGCCCGGCTTCGAAACGCGAGCGACGTGCTTGATCGCCGGTTCGCCCTCGAAGTACTTCAGTTCGATCCGCAGCTGCGGGTGAGCGCCGGTGGCGTCCTCCGAGTAACCACGGATATAGCCTTCGCGCTGCAGGACTTCGAGTACGCGGGCGCGCAGCTTCGAAGCCGGCGAGAGGACGGAGTCCTTCTTCGCCCGCTGGCCGTTACGGATGCGGGTGAGCATATCACCCAGGGGATCGGTCAGTGCCATCGCTTGATCCTTACCAGCTCGACTTCGTCACGCCCGGGATCATGCCCTTGTTGGCAAGATCACGCAGCTCAACGCGGCAAAGGCCGAACTTGCGATAGTAGCCGCGCGGGCGGCCGGTGGTGGCGCAACGATTGCGAACCCGGGTCGGGTTGCCGTTGCGCGGGATTTCCGCCAGCTTCAGGCGGGCGATCAGACGCTCGGTTTCGTCGAGCGACTTGTCGTCGGCCTGCGCCTTCAGCGCGGCATACTTGGCCGCATACTTCTGAACCAGCTTCTTGCGACGCTCGTTCTTGTTCACGGAACTCAGTTTCGCCATGGACTTAAGCTCTCTCTAACTCAGGCCGCTTGCGCAGCTTCGGCTTCCGCCGGGAACGGGAAACCGAACAGGCGAAGCAGCTCGCGCGCTTCCTCGTCGGTCTTGGCAGTGGTGGTGACAATGATGTCCATCCCACGCACCTTCTCGATCTGGTCGTAGCTGATCTCCGGGAAGATGATCTGCTCCTTCAGGCCCATGGCATAGTTGCCGCGGCCGTCGAACGACTTGGCATTGAGGCCACGGAAGTCGCGGATGCGGGGCATTGCCACGGTGATCAGGCGGTCGAGGAATTCGTACATGCGTTCACGGCGCAGGGTGACCTTGCAACCGATCGGCATGCCTTCACGCAGCTTGAACTGCGCGATCGACTTCTTCGCCTTGGTGATCACCGGCTTCTGGCCGGCGATCAGTTCCATTTCGGCGGCGGCGGTCTGGACCTTCTTCTTGTCCTGGCTGCCTTCACCGACGCCCATGTTGAGCGTGATCTTTTCGATCTTCGGAACTTCCATCACGTTGGCGTAACCGAACTTCTCGGTCATCGCCTTGGCGATCTGCTCGTCGTACTTCTTGCGAAGACGGGGCACGTATTTATCAGCCATTGATGGTCTCCCCGGACTTCACGGCCACGCGGACCTTCTTGCCGTCCTTGTCTTCAAAGCGCACGCGGGTCGCCTTGCCGGTCTTCGGATCGACCAGGCCGACCTTCGAGATCGCGAGCGGCGCTTCGCGGCGATCGATGCCACCCTGCGGGTTCGCCTGGCTCGGCTTGCGGTGACGCACGGCCACGTTCACGCCCTGGACCAGAACCTTGCCTTCCTTCGGCATGACCTGAAGGACAGTGCCGGTGCGGCCCTTGTCCTTGCCCGAGCGGATAACGACGTTGTCACCCTTCTTGATCTTGGCAGCGGACATTAGAGGACCTCCGGCGCAAGGCTGATGATCTTCATGTAGCCCTTGCCGCGCAGTTCGCGGACCACGGGGCCGAAGATGCGGGTGCCGATGGGCTCGGCGTTCTTGTTGATCAGCACGGCAGCATTGCTGTCGAAACGGATCACGCTGCCGTCAGCGCGGCGCACGTCCTTGCGGGTGCGAACGATGACGGCGCGGTGCACGTCGCCCTTCTTCACCTTGGTGCGGGGCTGTGCTTCCTTGACCGACACCACGATGATGTCGCCCACGCCGGCAGTGCGGCGCTTGGAGCCGCCCAGCACCTTGATGCACTGGACGCGCTTCGCGCCGCTGTTGTCAGCGACGTCGAGGTTTGATTGCATCTGGATCATAGATCCGGTTCCTTCTCACTGGCTTGCCGGAACCAGTCCGGCAGTTCCAAAATGGGTGTCGACTTAGACGTCGGCTTCGACCGCAGCGGTCTTGCCGGCCTGGACCCGCTCGATGACCTTCCAGGTCTTGAGCTTCGAAATCGGGGCGGTTTCTTCGATCCGCACCGTTTCACCGGTCTTGAAGGCGTTGTCTTCGTCGTGGGCGTGATACTTCTTCGAGCGACGGATGATCTTCCCGTAGAGCGGGTGCTTCACCTTGCGCTCGACCTTCACGACCACGGTCTTGTCGGTCTTGTCGGAAACCACAGTCCCGATCAGGATACGCTTGGGCATCTGTGGGCTCCTTACTTGGCCACGCGGGCGCGTTCGCCCTGCAGCGTCTTGATGCGGGCGATGTCGCGGCGCACTTCCTTGATGCGCGCGGGACGCTCCAGCTGGTTCGTCGCGGCCTGGAAGCGCAGGTTGAACGCTTCCCGCTTGAGATCGGCCAGATCAGCGGTCAGCTGATCGTCGGTCTTGGCGCGCAGGTTTTCAACCTTGGCCATTATTCACCTCCCAGGTGCGAGGTGTCACCCAGGCGGGCAACGACCTTGGTCTTGATCGGCAGCTTCATCGCAGCGCGGCTGAAGGCTTCGGCGGCCAGCGGACCGGCAACGCCGTCGAGTTCGAACAGGATGCGGCCGGGCTTGACCCGGGCTGCCCAGTATTCGATCGAACCCTTGCCCTTACCCTGACGGACTTCGGCCGGCTTCTTCGACACCGGCACGTCCGGAAACACGCGGATCCACAGGCGCCCCTGGCGCTTGATGTGACGCGTGATCGCACGGCGAGCCGCTTCGATCTGACGAGCGGTGATCCGCTCCGGCTCAAGCGCCTTGAGGCCATAAGACCCGAAGTTCAGGTCGGTACCGCCCTTGGCGTCGCCCTTGATCCGGCCCTTGAAGGCCTTGCGGAACTTGGTTTTCTTAGGTTGCAGCATGACTTAGTTCCTGCGGTCATCGCGCGCCGGGCGCACGCCGGAGGTCTGAGCCTCCATCATCAGGCGGTCCTGGGCCATCGGATCGTGACCAAGGATCTCACCCTTGAAGATCCAGCACTTGATGCCGATGATCCCATAGGCGGTCAGCGCTTCGGCTTCGGCGTAGTCGATGTTGGCGCGCAGGGTGTGCAGCGGCACACGACCTTCGCGGTACCACTCGACGCGGGCAATTTCAGCCCCGCCCAGACGGCCCGAGCAGGTGATCTTGATGCCTTCGGCACCGAGACGCAGCGCCGACTGCACGGCCCGCTTCATCGCACGGCGGAAAGCCACGCGGCGGATCAGCTGATCGGCAATGCCCTGGGCAACAAGCTTCGAATCGATTTCCGGCTTGCGGATTTCGACGATGTTCAGCTTGACGTCGCTCGAGGTCATCGCGGCGAGCTGCGAGCGCAGCTTTTCGATGTCGGCGCCCTTCTTGCCGATGATGACGCCCGGACGGGCGGCATAGATCGACACGCGGCACAGCTTGGCCGGACGCTCGATGACCACCTTGGAGATCGCGGCCTGGGGTAGCGTTTCCATGATGAACTTGCGCATCTTGAGGTCTTCCTCAAGCATCTGCGCATAGTTCTTGCCTTCGGCGTACCAGCGGCTGTCCCAGGTACGGTTGATCTGCAGACGCAGGCCGATCGGGTTGCTCTTGTGACCCATGATCAGGCCTCCTCAACTTCACGGACCACGATCCGCAGCCGCGAGAACGGCTTCAGGATGCGGGTCGACTTGCCACGGCCACGGGTGTGGAACCGCTTCATGGTGACCGACTTGCCGACGCTGGCTTCAGCCACGACCAACGCGTCAACGTCGAGGTTGTGGTTGTTTTCCGCGTTGGCGATCGCCGAAGCGAGGACCTTGCGGGCGTCGACCGCCATCGCCTTCGTCGAGAAGGCGAGGATGTTCATGGCTTCTTCGGCCTTCTTGCCGCGGATCAGGGCGGCGACCAGGTTGAGCTTCTGGGCCGAACCACGGATCGTGGTGCCGACCGAGAGCGCTTCCTTTTCACCAACGCGGCGCGGAGCTGCTTGCTTGCCCATTAGCGCTTGCCCTTCTTGTCGGCAGCGTGGCCGGGGAAGCTGCGCGTGGGCGCAAATTCACCAAGCTTGTGACCGACCATGTCTTCGTTGACCGAGACGGGGATGAACTTGTGGCCATTGTAGACGTTGAACGTCAGGCCGACGAACTGCGGCAGGATCGTCGAACGACGCGACCAGGTCTTGATCGGTGCGGCGCGAGTGCCGGCTTCCTGCTGGGCTTCCGCCTTCTTCAGCAGGTGCAGGTCGACGAAGGGGCCTTTCCAGACGGAGCGTGCCATGGTGGCTTACCTCTTCTTCTTGGCGTGACGCGAACGGATAATCATCTTGTCCGTCTGCTTGTTATGGCGGGTACGAGCACCCTTGGTCGGCTTGCCCCACGGGGTAACCGGATGACGGCCACCCGAGGTGCGGCCTTCACCACCACCGTGCGGGTGGTCGACCGGGTTCTTGGCGACGCCGCGGGTCAGCGGACGACGGCCGAGCCAGCGGTTGCGACCGGCCTTGCCCAGGTTGGTGTTCTGGTTGTCGGGGTTCGAGACCGCGCCAACCGTGCCCATGCAATCGCCGCGCAGGTAGCGCTGCTCGCCCGAGTTCAGGCGAACGATCACCATCCCGCGGTCACGGCCGACGACCTGGACATAGGTCCCGGCCGAACGGGCGATCTGACCGCCCTTGCCCGGCTTCATCTCCACGTTGTGGCAGATGGTGCCGACCGGCATCTGGCTGAGCAGCATGGCGTTGCCCGGCTTCACGTCGGTCTTTTCACCAGCGACCACCACGTCACCAACAGCGAGACGCTGCGGCGCGATGATGTAGGTCTGCTCACCGTCTTCGTACTTGACGAGGGCGATGAAGGCCGTGCGGTTGGGGTCATATTCCAGACGCTCGACAGAAGCCGGCATGTCCCACTTGCGACGCTTGAAGTCGATGAAGCGGTACTTCTGCTTGTGACCGCCGGCGATCCCGCGCGAGGTCACATGGCCCTTGTTGTTGCGGCCACCGGTCTTGCGCTTGCCTTCGGTCAGCGCCTTGACGGGCTTGCCCTTCCACAGCGACGACTTGTCGACCAGGATCAGGCCGCGGCGGCCGGGGCTGGTCGGGTTATAGTTCTTGAGTGCCATGGTTCAGCCTCAGATCCCGCTGGTAACGTCGATCGACTGGCCAGCAGCCAGCGTCACAACGGCCTTCTTCACGTCCGAGCGGCGGTAGGGCTTGCCCTTCCAGCGCTTGGTCTTCCCCTTCTGGGTCAGCGTGTTCACGCTCTTGACCTTCACCCCGAACAGCGCCTCGACGGCCGCCTTGATTTCGGGCTTGGTGGCCTTTTCAGCCACTTTGAAGACCACAGCGTTGTTCTCGCTGAGCAGCGTCGACTTCTCGGTGATGTGGGGAGCCACGATCACGTCGTAGTGACGCGTGTCGATTGCGTCCTTAGCCATTGAAACGCGCCTCCAGCTTTTCGACCGCGGCGCGCGTCAGCACCAGCGTATCATGCTTCAGGATGTCATAGACGTTGGCGCCGATGGCCGGGAGGACGTTGACGCCGATCAGGTTGGCCGAAGCGCGGGCGAAGCCCTCGTTCACGGCTTCACCGTCGATCACCAGCACCTTCTTGCCCCAGTTCGCCTTGGCGAGCTGTTCGGCGACGGCCTTGGTCTTGGCATCCTTGAGATCAAGGGTGTCGACCACGACCAGGCCCGACTTGGCCTTGGCCGAGAGCGCCATCTTGAGACCCAGTGCGCGGACCTTCTTGTTCAGCGAGACGTCGAATTCACGACGACGCGGACCCATGGCCTTGCCACCGCCGATGAAGATCGGAGCCTTGCGGTCACCGTGACGAGCCGTACCGCCGCCCTTCTGGCGACCGAACTTCTTGCCGGTGCGGGCCACGTCCGAACGCTCGCGAGCGGCGCGGGCGATGCCGCGGCGGTTCTCGAGCTGCCAGGTGACAACGCGGTGGAGGATGTCGGCGCGCGGCTCGAGGCCGAACACGTCGTCATTGAGATCGATGTCGCCCTTGGCGGCGGTGCCATCGAGGTTGGAAAGCTTGACCTTCACGACTTAGCCCTCCTGGCCTTCGGTGGCTTCGACAGCCGCGACGTCTTCCGCCGGGGTGTCGGCAGCTGCCGAGTCATTGCTGTTGGCGGCGCCCTTGAGGCCAGCCGGATAGGGAGCCTCGGCGTGACGGGCGACCTTCACGGCATCGTGAACGGTCAGCCACGAATTCTTGGCACCCGGGACCGAACCCTTGACGAAGATCAGGCCGCGCTCATCGTCCACGCGGACGACTTCGAGGTTCTGCTGCGTGCGGTTGCGGTCGCCCATGTGGCCAGCCATCTTCTTGTTCTTGAAGACGCGGCCCGGATCCTGGCGGTTACCGGTCGAACCGTGGGCACGGTGGCTGATCGAAACACCGTGGGTGGCGCGCATACCGCCGAAACCCCAGCGCTTCATCGCACCCTGGAAGCCCTTGCCCTGGGTCGTGCCGGCAACGTCGACCATCTGGCCCGGCACGAAGTGCGAGGCAGCGATCGTCGCGCCGACTTCCAGCACGGCGTCATCGGCCACGCGGAATTCAACAACCTGGGCCTTCAGGGGCACCTGGGCCTTGGCGAAATGTTCACGCTGCGGCTTGGCAACGTTCTTCTGCTTGGCACTGCCGGCACCCAGCTGAACCGCGACATAGCCGTCGGTTTCAGCGGTGCGCACGGACACCACCTGGCAATCTTCCAGCGCCAGAACGGTAACGGGCACGTGCCGTCCGTCCTCCTGGAACAGGCGGGTCATCCCCACCTTCTTGGCGATCACGCCGGTACGCATGATCCGTTCTCCTACAGAGGCCTGCGAGGACCATCCCCACAGGCGTGTTCAGCCCAAAATGTGAAACGAGCCCCGTCCGGGCTGAGTGCCTCCGGGTGGAGGCGAGACGGGGGACGCTTGCCCGGATAAATCCGGAGGTATCCCTTGTGTCCCCGGCTATTGCCGGGGCTCTGTCTCGTCGCGGGTTCCCTGCTGGGTTCCGCTAGGAGCCGGGCCGAAACCCGGTTGCGTGCGGCCCATAGGCCGCGCCGGCGAATTAAGCCAGCTTAATCTCGACGTTCACGCCAGCCGCGAGATCGAGCTTCATCAGCGCGTCCACGGTGGTGGCGTTCGGCTGCACGATGTCGAGCAACCGCTTGTAGGTGCGCACTTCGAACTGCTCACGCGACTTCTTGTCGATGTGCGGCCCGCGGTTAACGCAGAACTTCTCGATCTGGGTCGGCAGAGGAATGGGGCCCCGGATCAGCGCGCCAGTACGGCGAGCGGTCTCGGCGATTTCGCCAGTCGCCTGGTCCAGCACGCGGTGATCGAATGCCTTGAGACGAATGCGGATGTTCTGAGCTTCCATTGTGTCCTGCTACCGATGAGAAAGAGCCACGGAGCTTGCACTCCGACCAAATTCGAGCCGCGCCCCTACACAGGGTGGGGGATTCGTGCAAGCCCCTTTTCTTGCGCAATTGCGGCAATTCCGCGGGGTTGAAGCCTGCCCTTCCCGCCGCGTAAGAAAATGACTCAAACCAAGCCTGCCGCGTAACAGATGGGGCATCCGCCACAGAATCAACGTCCCTTCTTCTTCCCGAGCGGCGCGTTGAAATCCGGGTCCTTGCCGACAACCCAGGCGATGAACTTCTCCACGCGCGGCTCGATCCGAAGCAGGCTTGCATCCAGGCCGTAGCGCTGCAGCTCGGAATTGGTGAAGGTCGTGATCAACATGTTCTGACAGATCGGGTGCATTGGCACGGTATCGCGACCGCCTCGGCTCTTCGGCACAGGATGATGCCAGACCACCGTCTCGCCACAAGGCCGCTCGCACAACCAGCAGTCGGGCGGCGGGGGAGCTTCGGGGCTTCCTCGTCATCGCGCGCGTAGTTTTCGCGCGGGCCGTGCTTCGAATATTTGCGGGCCATCCCTTCCCTCTCCTGCAACGAAAAAGCCCGGCCTCCATGCGGAGGCCGGGCCTTTCTGTCTCGGTTATCCGAGGATCGACGAATTACTTCGTGATCTTCGAGACAACGCCCGAACCGACGGTGCGGCCGCCTTCGCGAATTGCGAAGCGCAGACCTTCATCCATCGCGATCGGCGCGATCAGCTTGACCGACAGGGCGATGTTGTCGCCCGGCATGACCATTTCGGTGCCCTCGGGGAGGATCACTTCGCCGGTCACGTCGGTGGTGCGGAAGTAGAACTGCGGGCGGTAGTTGGCGAAGAACGGCGTGTGACGGCCACCTTCGTCCTTCGACAGCACGTAGACTTCGGCGCTGAATTCGGTGTGCGGGGTGACGGTGCCGGGCTTGGCCAGAACCTGACCACGCTCAACGTCTTCACGCTTCAGACCACGAACCAGGGCACCGATGTTGTCGCCGGCTTCACCCTGATCGAGCAGCTTGCGGAACATTTCGACGCCGGTCACGACGGTCTTCTGGGTGTCCTTGAGGCCGACGACTTCGACTTCTTCGCCAACCTTGACGATGCCGGTTTCGACGCGGCCGGTCACGACCGTACCACGACCCGAGATCGAGAACACGTCTTCGACCGGCATCAGGAACGGCTTGTCGGTCGGACGCGGCGGCTGCGGGATCGCGGTGTCGACGGCGTTCATCAGGGCAACGATCGAGTCCTTGCCGATGTTTTCGTCGCGGCCTTCCAGCGCGGCCAGAGCCGAACCCGGGATGACGGGGATGTTGTCGCCGTCGAAACCGTACGAGCTCAGCAGCTCGCGGATTTCGAGTTCGACGAGCTCGAGGATTTCGGCGTCGTCGACCTGGTCAACCTTGTTCATGTAGACGACCAGAGCCGGCACGCCGACCTGACGGGCGAGCAGGATGTGCTCGCGGGTCTGCGGCATCGGGCCGTCAGCAGCGTTCACCACGAGGATAGCGCCGTCCATCTGAGCCGCGCCGGTGATCATGTTCTTCACATAGTCAGCGTGGCCCGGGCAGTCGACGTGAGCGTAGTGACGCGCAGCGGTTTCATACTCGACGTGAGCGGTCGAGATGGTAATGCCACGCTCGCGCTCTTCGGGAGCCTTGTCGATGTTCGCGAAGTCAACAGCTTCACCGCCGTTGATTTCAGCCATGACCTTCGTGATCGCAGCGGTCAGCGTGGTCTTGCCATGGTCAACGTGACCGATGGTGCCGATGTTGCAGTGCGGCTTGGTCCGCTCAAACTTAGCCTTAGCCATTGTCTCAAACCTTCTTTCGCTTGGAATTGAATCTGCGGGGTTTGGACGGCGCCCGCTCAATCAGGCGCCGCCCCTAGTATCATCTTGCCGGTTAGGCAAGCTTCTCCTTGACCTCGGCCGCGACATTCGCCGGGACCTCGTCATAATGGTCGAAGAACATCGAGTAGTTCGCCCGGCCCTGCGTGAATGAACGCAGCTGGTTGACGTAACCAAACATGTTCGCCAGCGGCACCATCGCCGTCACGGCCTGCGCGTTACCGCGCGAGTCCGTGCCCTGGATCTGGCCACGCCGCGAGTTGATGTCGCCGATCACGTCGCCAAGGTATTCCTCCGGCGTGATCACTTCGACCTTCATGATCGGCTCGAGCAGCTTGATGCCCGACTTCTGGGCAACTTCACGCATCGCACCGCGCGCGGCGATTTCGAAGGCCAGGGCCGACGAGTCGACGTCGTGGTACGCACCGTCATAGAGCAGCACTTCGAAGTCGATGATCGGGAAGCCGATGAGCGAGCCGGTTTCGGCCGTTTCACGGAAGCCCTTTTCGATCGCGGGGATATATTCCTTCGGAATGTTGCCGCCCTTGATTTCGTCCTTGAAGACGAAGCCCGAACCGCGCTCACCCGGGGTAACCTTGACCTTCACGCGGCCGAACTGACCGGTACCACCCGACTGCTTCTTGTGGGTGTAGTCAATGTCCACCGGCTTGGCGAGGTATTCGCGGTAAGCCACCTGCGGCGCGCCGACATTGGCCTCAACCTTGAACTCGCGCTTCATGCGGTCGACCAGGATTTCGAGGTGCAGTTCGCCCATGCCCTTGATGATCGTCTGGCCCGATTCATGATCGGTCGAGACGCGGAACGAGGGATCTTCGGCAGCCAGACGATTGAGCGCGAGGCCCATCTTTTCCTGGTCAGCCTTGGTCTTGGGCTCAACCGACAGTTCGATCACCGGCTCGGGGAATTCCATCCGCTCGAGAATGATCGGCTGGCGTTCCGAGCACAGCGTATCACCGGTGGTCGTTTCCTTCAGACCGGCCAGCGCAACGATGTCACCCGCGTGGGCCTCTTCGATGTCTTCGCGGCTGTTGGCATGCATCAGCAGCATGCGGCCAACCTTTTCCTTCTTGCCCTTCACCGAGTTCAGGTAGCTGCCCTTGGTCAGCGTGCCCGAGTAGATGCGGGTGAAGGTCAGCGAGCCGACGAACGGGTCGTTCATGATCTTGAACGCCAGCGCAGAGAACGGCGCGTCGTCAGCCGTAGCGCGGCTGTCGGGCTCGTCGGTGTCGGGGTTGATGCCCTGCACGTCTTCGATGTCGAGCGGCGAAGGCAGGTAGTCCACCACCGCGTCGAGCAGCGGCTGAACGCCCTTGTTCTTGAACGCCGAACCGCACAGCACCGGCACGAAGGCCTGGCCCAGCGTACCCTTGCGGATCAGCGCCTTGAGCGTCGCGACATCGGGCTCGTTACCATCGAGGTATGCTTCCATCGCCGCGTCGTCTTGCTCGACGGCGAGTTCGATCAGCTTCTCGCGGTATTCCGCCGCCTTGTCAGCCATGTCGGCCGGGATTTCTTCGTAGAAGAATTCGGCGCCCAGGCTCTCATCCTTCCAGATGATCGCGCGGTTCTCGACGAGGTCGACCAGGCCCTTGAAATCGCTTTCGGCGCCGATCGGCAGATACAGCACCGCCGGGGTCGCACCCAGGCGATCGATGATCGTCTGGACGCAGTAGTAGAAGTTGGCGCCGGTGCGGTCGAGCTTGTTGATGAAGCACATCCGCGGAACCTTGTACTTGTCCGCTTGGCGCCACACGGTTTCCGACTGCGGCTCAACGCCAGCAACGCCGTCAAAAGCGGCAACCGCACCGTCGAGCACGCGCAGCGAGCGTTCGACTTCGATGGTGAAGTCAACGTGGCCCGGGGTGTCGATGATGTTCAGCCGGTGGTCGTTCCAGATGCAGGTCGTCGCGGCCGAGGTGATCGTGATCCCGCGCTCCTGCTCCTGCTCCATCCAGTCCATGGTCGCGGCGCCGTCATGGACTTCGCCGATCTTGTAGGACTTGCCGGTGTAGAACAGAATCCGTTCCGTCGTGGTGGTCTTGCCGGCGTCGATGTGCGCCATGATACCGAAATTACGGTATTTTTCAAGAGGATGGCTACGTGCCATGGTCTGGGTTTCCTTAAGTCGGAGAGGAGCCGTGGTGCGGCCCCCGCCCCTGGTGCAGTTTTGTGACCGCGGTGTGACGCCTTACCAGCGGTAGTGCGAGAACGCGCGGTTCGCGTCGGCCATGCGGTGCGTGTCTTCGCGCTTCTTGACCGCGTTGCCGCGGTTGTTGGCAGCGTCGAGCAGCTCGGCCGAGAGGCGCGCGCTCATCGTGGTTTCGCTGCGGTTGCGCGCGGCGGTGATCAGCCAGCGGATGGCCAGCGCCTGGGCGCGCTCGGGACGAACCTCGACCGGCACCTGATAGGTTGCACCACCAACGCGGCGGCTGCGCACTTCGATCTGCGGCTTCACATTGTTCAGCGCATCGTGGAACAGCGCGATCGGATCGCTCTTGGCGCGCGTTTCCATGGTTTCGAGCGCACCGTAAACGATGCTTTCGGCAACCGACTTCTTACCATCGAGCATGAGGTTGTTCATGAACTTCGACAGGATCTGATCCTTGAACTTCGGATCCGGCAGGATTTCCCGCTTCTCGGGACGACGACGACGTGACATCGCTTGTATTCCTTATCTGCGGCCGCGCGCGGAGCGCACTGGCCGTGAAAACCAGCCCGCGGGCTTACTTCGGACGCTTGGCGCCGTACTTCGAGCGGCTCTTCTTGCGGTCCTTGACGCCCTGGGTATCCAGCACGCCGCGCAGCACGTGATAGCGCACGCCCGGAAGGTCGCGCACACGGCCGCCGCGGATCAGCACAACCGAGTGCTCCTGCAGGTTGTGGCCTTCACCCGGAATGTACGAGATGACTTCGCGCTGGTTGGTCAGACGGATCTTGGCAACCTTGCGCAGCGCCGAGTTCGGCTTCTTCGGGGTCGTGGTGTAAACGCGGGTGCAGACGCCGCGCTTCTGCGGGTTCTGTTCCATCGCAGGGACCTTGCTCTTGGCCTTCTGCGGTTCGCGACCCTTGCGGATCAGCTGGTTGATCGTAGGCATTGAATCTCTTCACCTAGGTTGTGGCCATCACGGCAGGGTGAAGAGCAAGCGAATCGCGCGAATGGCGGACCGGAGCGTCCCCGCGAAGGCGGGAGCCACAGGCCTCAACAGCGCGAGCCGAAAACGCTCCACCCGGCTGAAAAGACCGGGTTACTTTGACGGATTACCTGGCAAGCCAAGCGCCCCGGCAATGTTCAGCTCAATCCGGACGAAGGACGAACCACCCCCGGAAGAGCGCGGCCCTTAGGCGGGATGTTGGATTTGGTCAAGGGCGGCTGGAGGTGGGAAGCAGTCTGCGCTTTCAAGCGAGTCGTGGAGTGCTGACTAGTCACGCCGCAAAGCGGATGGTCGTTCAGGTGACGGCCGATTCGCAGTTTCCTTCAATCGTTCAGCCAGTCGGCCGTGACCTCGCCCCTGTGCCCCTCGGGCGCCAGCGCGGCGCGCAGGGCTTCCAGCAGCGGCGGCAGGCCTTCCGTGAAGGCGTAGGGCGGGTTGACGATAAACAGGCCGGCGCCGTTATAGCTGGCGTGCTGATCGCTGTCATAGAGCCAGTGCTCCACGCACAGGAATTTGGGGAGGCCGAGCCGGCGCAGCTGCTGCTTCCACCGCGCATGGGTGGCGCGATCTTTCAGCGGATACCAGATGACCGTCACGCCATGCGCCCACTTGCGGTGTGCCGCAGCGAGGGTGGCGGTGATGCGCGCACGTTCGTCCGTCTGCTCGTAGGGCGGGTCGACCACCACCACGCCGCGCGGGGAGCGGGTCGGCAGCATCGCCAGCCAGAATTCATAAGCGTCGCGCGCATGCACCGCGGCGGCGGTGCCGCGCATCGCGCTGCGCAGGGCATCGACGTCCTGCGGATGCTTCTCGTTCAGGATCAGGGCGTCCTGCGGGCGCAGCAGCTGCGCCAGAATCCGCGGCGAGCCGGGGTAGAGGCGCGGCATGGCAGCTACAGCATCCCCGCCATTCACGGCTTCCACGGCAGTGCGGTAATCGATCAGCAATGGGTTCGGATCGGCAAAGGCCCGCAGCACGCCCTGCGCGGCCTCGCCAGTGCGACCGGCTTCCTCACCCGCAAGGTCGTACAGCCCGCAGCCGGCATGGGTATCGATCAGCGTCAGCGCGCTCTCTTTGCGCTGCAAGGCCCGCACAAGCGCGATCAGCAGGCTGTGCTTCACAACATCGGCGCTGTTGCCGGCATGGAAGGAATGGCGATAATTCATGGCGATTCAGAATCCTGGCGTTCTGCCTCCCTATGACTTGCCGGGCGCAATCCTTCAAAGCCCTTCTGCGCGCGGCGGCAGGGTCTGAGGCGGATCGCCACAGATAGTCGCATCGCCCCGCTCGGTTCGCCGCGCCGGTAAGGACTTCTTAACCCGCCGCACCGCACCCCAACCGGCATGACAATCGCAGGACGGATCGACCCCAGCCCTACCCCCGGAACGCGTGCCGAACGGCGCCAGCTGCGCCTGGAAGTGAGCGGCGAGCTGAATGGTTCGCGCGCCAATGTCACGGTTCACAACATCTCCGAAAGCGGCCTGCTGATCGAGACAGATCAGGCGCTGGCGGTGGGCGAATGGTTCAGCCTGACTCTGCCCGAGGCCGGCGCGGTCGAGGCGGAAGTGGTCTGGGTCAGCGAGCGGCTCCATGGCTGCCACTTTGCTACTCCGATCAGCCGCGCGGCGCTTAGCGCAAGCCAGCTGCGCGGGGTGGCCACGCCCCCGGCCGCTCAGCCCGATGCCCCCGCCAAGCTCACGCCCGCTGGCCCGACCCTGGGGCGGCGGATCGCTGCAGCCCGCCAGGCTCGCGGGCTGACGCTGGGCCATATTGCGAGCGCGCTGGGGGTCAGCCGCCCAACCGTCTGGGCCTGGGAGCAGGACCGGGCCCGCCCCGCCCCGCACCGGCTTGGCCCCCTCGCCGTCTGCCTTGGCGTAAGCGAGCAAGCCCTGGCCGGGACCGAGCCCGACAGCCAGGTCCTCCAGATCGTGGAAGAAGCGCGCGCCCGGATCGCCGCCGTGGCCGGGACCCTGCCCGGCAAGGTCCGGATCCTGATCGAACTGTGACGGTCCCCGAGCGGGGCCGAAGGTAGCAGGCGGACCAAGTTATGGTCACCTGCAAGGTTGCGCTTATCAACAGCCGCGAACATGGTAAACGAGTCATAACGTACTGATTCGCATATGTTTTTGTTAGCTTACAAGGCTAACAGCACAGGCGGACGGGGCGTCTGGTTAGGCTTGCGGGGCAGCGCGGCGAAGGGGGCACCTTGGCCAGTTGCAGCGCGTGAAGACAGGGGCGGCAGAATGGGGGTACATTTCGTACCGCGCGCGGATGGCACGCTGTACCGGCTGTGGGCCGGGCTCAGCAGCGAGATCGCGCTGGCTTGCGATGCGGGCGGGCGGATCACCGAGGCGACGGGGCCGCTCTCCGGCGCGGCGACCGGGCGGCCCTTGTGGGACCTGGCCGTGCCCCGGCAGCGCGAGCGGCTGCGTGCGGCCTTTGTCACGGCGCTGGTCCATGAATGCCGCTCGGACTGGATCGAGCTGGCGCTGCGCGGGGCGGGCGGCGCGCGCGAGTGGTTCGAGCTGCGGATCGATCCGGTCACGCTGGGCCCGGACCATGCCCTTGGCGCGATCTGCGTCGCCCGCTCGATCGAGGAGCGGCGGCGGCTGGAGCGCGAGGCCTTTGCCGCGGCGATGACCGATCCCCTGACCGGCTTCACCAACCGCGCCGCGTTCATCGCCATGCTGAGCCACCTGGCCGAGCAGCGCGCCGAGGGTTGCCTGGCACTGGTCGATCTCGACCGCTTCCGCGCATTCAACCTGCGCCACGGCCATGCCGCCGGCGACCGCCTGCTGATCAGCTTTGCCGGCCTGCTGCGTGAGCTGACGGGGCCGGAGCAGCTGCTCTCACGGATCGACGGCGAGACCTTTGCGATCACCATGCCGGGGGCTGATCTGGCTGCCGGCCACGCCACGGCCGAAGCAATTACTAACGCGCTGGCGGCAGTGGCGCTGGGGGCGGAGCGCGGCGAGCTGCCTTTTACTGCCAGCGTCGGCCTGGTCGCGCTGGGTTCGGACAGCGACGCGACCCTGCGCGCGGCCGAGCTGGCCGTGACCGAGGCCAAGGCGCGCGGCCGGGCCCAGGTGGCCACCTGCCCGGCGCGGCGGCGCGTGCCGTGGCTCTGGCGGCAGCCGCGCTCGGCCTAGTGGTGCTTGCCCTTCTTGTGTTCGCGGAACTCGGAATAGCTGTCGAGCACGGCGCGCATCTGGGCGATGGCCTTTTGCCGCGCCTCGGCATCGCGGATTCCGGCCAGGCGGCGCTTCAGGCTGGTGGCGAGATCGGCGTAGTCGTTCTGCCAATCGCGCCCCAGGGCTGGGCGCAGATCAACCCGCCCGGTCTTGGTCCGGCGCGCCGGCTGGCCGGGCGGTAGCTCCCAGGTCTCGCCGATTTCGGGCACGACCAGTGACGGGGCGAGCGACTGGCTTTCAGCCAGGCGGCGCAATTCCGCGATCGACTCCTTTTCGCCATGATCGAGCAGCAGGCTGCCGGCAATCGGGCCGCGCTTGGCGATCCAGGCGAGCAATTCGGCCTGGTCGGCATGAGCGGAATAGGAGTCGATTTCACGTATCTGGGCCCGGACCTGCACGTCGCGGCCGGAAATGCGCACCCGCTTCGCCCCGTCCAGGATCACCCGGCCGAGCGACCCCTCCGCCTGGAAGCCGACGAACAGGATCGTCGAATCCCGGCGCGGTAGGTTGTAGAACAGGTGATGGCGGATCCGCCCCGCCTCGCACATGCCCGAGGCGGCCATGATGATCGCGCCTGACATGGTGTTGAGCTTCATCGATTCCGCCACATCGTTGACATAACGGATCGAGGGGTGACCAAAGACATCGCGCCCGCCGGTGTCCTCCAGCTCGTCGGCATATTTGCGGAAGGCCGTGGTCGCCCGGTTCGCCAGCGGACTATCGACAAAGACCATGGCATTGCCGATCCGCCCGGCACTGGAGAGCGTGGCGATGTCGAGCAGCAGTTCCTGCGTCCGCTCGAGCGCAAAGGCCGGGATCACCAGGTTACCGCCACGGGTGCGCGCGGCGAGGATTTCGGCTTCCAGCAATTGCCGCCGCTCGGCGATGCTCACCTTGGTGCGGCTGCGGTCGCCATAAGTGCTCTCGCAGATCACGTGGTCGAAACCGGTGGGGGCATCGGGATCGGCATGGAAGGCCTTGTTGTCCGGCCCGAGATCGCCCGAATAGAGCAGGCGCGTGCCTTCTGCCTCTACCTCAATCGATGCGGAACCCAGGATGTGCCCGGCGTTCCACAGCCGGCAGCGGAAGCCAGGGGCAGGTTCGAACCATTCACCCAGCTTGACCACCCGCGCCAGACGCGCGGCGGCAATGGCATCGGCCTCGGTATAGATCGGCTTGAACGGATCATCCCCGGCCCGGTCGCGCCGGCGGTTGCGGCGCTCGGCCTCGTACTCCTGGATCCGGCCAGCATCGGCGAGCATGAATTGGAGCAGCTCGGCGGTTTCCTCGGTGCACCAGATCGCACCCTTGTAGCCGGCGGCGCTCAGGCGAGGGAGCTGGCCGCTGTGGTCGATATGGGCATGACTGAGGACGACCGCGTCGAGGTCCGCCACGTCGAACGGCAGCGGTTCATGATTGAGCGCCTCAAGCGAGCGCGAGCCCTGGAACAGCCCGCAATCGAGCAGGATCCGCGATTTGCCCGAGCGTAGTTCGTGGCACGAACCGGTGACCGTCTGGGCCGCACCGTGGACGGTGAGCGAGAGCGCCATCGCCGTCTAAAGGCTCCAGCTTGGCCGCGCGGCCAGCCGGGCGCGCCAGGCGGCGACATTGGGCCGCCCCTCGCCCGGATCGATCCGCAGCACCCGCGAAAAATCGACCGCGACGCCGCAGGTGATGTCGGCAATCGAAAAGCCGCTGGCCGCGAGGTAATCGCGGCCAGCCAGATGGGCATCGAGCTTGTCGAGGAAGTGCAACAGGCGCGCCTTGCCGCGCTCGGCCAGTTCGGGGATCTGGGCATAGTTGACCGGCCCGGGCAGAGCGCGGTCCTTCATCGCCGGGGCGGTGTTGCGCATGGCCTCGGCAATGGCCATCAGGCACTCGCCCTCAGCCTTGCTGTTCCAGCTGGCGATCTCGGCCTTGTCGGTCGGCGTGGTGCCGAACAGCGGCGGATCGGGCTTGAAGGCCTCGGCCCAGGCGGCGATCCCGGCATTGTCGGTCAGGACCGTCCCGTCCTCCAGCACCAGCGCCGGCACGGTCAGCCCCGGATTGACCGCGCGATAGGCTTCGGACTGGTGCTCACCCGCTGCCAGATCGACGATCCGCGTTTCGTGCGCGATGCCCTTTTCGGCCAACAGAATGCGGGCCCGGCGCGGGCTGGGCGCGCGGGGATAGTCATAGAGAATCGGCATCGGTCCCTCCTTTTGCGGCAGACTAGCAGGGCGCAGTTCAATTGCGATTGGCAACTGGTTGACGTTACGGAATGCGCGATTTTCTTCATGGACAAGTAATGTTATTCTGTTACATATCAGTCAGTCGCCCGGTGCGACTCGACCTACTCCAGAAAGCAGGGCGCCCCGGGCGCCAAGAGGATGGAGAGGTGCTTATGACCTATGTCGATACCATCAATTCCAACCGCCGCCTGGGTACGCTGGCGCTGGTCGGGGCTATCCATGTTGCCGCGGGCTATGCCCTGGTGACGGGGTTGGCCGCGACGATCATTCCGAAGATCGATCCGGAGATCAAAACGTTCTTCCTGCCTGAGCCAGCGAAGCCCGAACCGACGCCGACCGTCACCCCGCGCGGCAAGCCGGACACGACCACGCTGGTAACGCCCCCGCCGCCCGACACGCGCAATCCCTTCGACCAGCCCGGCCCGATCGAGCTTCCCCCGGTCGGCACCGGCGACCGGGGTCTGGGAATTGGCGAGGTCACTTTCCCCGAGCCAGGGCCCTCCCCCAGTCCCTCGTTCGCGACCAAGCCGGTGCGGCCCAAGGGCAATCCAGGCTTGTGGGTGACGACCAACGACTATCCGCAGAGCGCGATCCGCGGAAGGGAGGAAGGCGTTGTGAAGTTCCGGCTGAGCGTTGGCACCAACGGCCGGGTGACCGGCTGCGAAGTGACCGGCTCCAGCGGGACCGAGGCGCTCGATCAGGCCGCCTGCGCCAAGCTGATGCTGCGCGGCCGATTTGAACCCGCTAGCGACAGCACCGGCGCCTTGGTCGCGGGCAGCTACACCGGCGCGGTGCGCTGGCAGTTGCCGAAGGAGTAACGGGTTAGATTGATGGGCCGGGATTTGGCGACAAGCTCGGCCCATCAGGACGACGATAAATGCCCGTTCCCGTCGCCCCGCACTTGACACGGGGCTTGGCTGGTTCTGCCAGGCCGCAAAAGCCAAGCCCCGTGTCAAGCACGGGGCGACGACTTTGGAATGTTGCGCCTAGCGCCCCTTGAACTGGGCTGGGCGCTTTTCGAGGAAGGACTGGACGCCTTCCTTGAAGTCATCGCTGGCGAACAGCGGCAGCAGTTGCAGGTAAACGTGCTGGACGTGGGTTTCGAAGCTTTCCTCCAGCCCCATCCGCATCATCCGCTTGGAAGCGAGGACCGCGAGCGGCGCATTGGCGGCAATTTCAGCGGCCATGGCGCGGGCTTTGGCCCCGACTTCCTCTGCCGGGACGACATGGTTGGCGAGGCCCTCGGCCAGGCAATCGGCCGCGCTCAGGGTCCGCCCGGTAAAGATGATTTCCGCCGCCTTGGCCCAGCCGAGCATGCGCGGCAGGAACCAGGTACCGCCGCTTTCCGGCACGATACCGCGCTTGACGAAGGCTGCGGCCAGCTTGGCATTATCGGCCATGATGCGGATGTCGCAGCCCAGCGCCAGGTCCATGCCATAGCCCGCGGCGGAGCCGTTCAAGGCGCAGATCACCGGCTTGTCCATCGCGAACAGGACGGTCGGCGGGGTGTTGCGCAGGTCGATCGTGGCCGGGAACTTGCGGTTGGCGCCGCCGATCCCCTCGCCCGACGAGGCTTCGTTGAGGTCAAGCCCGGCGCAGAACGCCCGACCCGTCCCGGTCAGGATCACCACCCTGACTGCGGGATCTTCGTTCACGGCCACCAATGTCTTGGTCAGCTCATCCAGCATGGCCGAAGAGATGGTGTTCATCCGCTCGGGCCGGTTGAGCGTGATGGTGGCGATGTGATCGGAGATCTCGCAGATCAGGGCGCTCATCGGTCTCAGATCCGTTCGATGATGATTGCCGGGGCCATGCCACCAGCGGCGCACATGGTGACCAGGCCATAACGGCCACCCGAACGCTCCAGCTCGTCAAGCGCGGTGCCGATCAGGATCGAACCGGTCGCGCCGATCGGGTGGCCCAGCGCCATGGCACCGCCGTTGATGTTAACCTTGTCACGATCAAGATTGAGGTCGCGGATGAACTTTTCGGCGACGACGGCGAAAGCCTCGTTAATTTCCCAGACGTCGATGTCGTCCTTCTTGAGGCCGGCCTTTTCGAGCACCTTCTTCGCCGCCGGAACCGGGGCGTTGAGCATCAGCGTGGGGCAATCGCCCTGGTTGGCATAGGCGACGATCCGGCCGCGCGGCTTGAGGCCGTGCTTGTCAGCATATTCCTTGCTGGTCAGCAGGATTGCCGCGGCGCCATCGACCACGCCCGAGCTGTTGCCGGCGTGGTGCACGCCCTGCCACTCCAGCTCCGGGTAAACGCGCTGGATCTGCTTCTTGAAGGTGACGCCGCCGCCGAGGTCGAAATTGGCCATGCCATCGAAGCTGGCCTTCAGCGAGGACAGGCCTTCCATGGTGGTTTCTGGGCGCGGGAATTCCTCGTGGTCGAGCGCGACAGTGCCGTCCTCGTTGTAAACCGTCACCACCGACCGGTCGAAGCGGCCTTCGCGGATCGCGCGGGCGGCGCGTTCCTGGCTGACCAGCGCCAGCGCATCAAGCGCCTGGCGATCAATCCCTTCGCGGGCGGCAATCGCATCGCCGCAGACGCCCTGGTGGCTCTGCGGGTGGATCTCATCAAGCGCGGCGTTGCCCGAGCCCATGCCAAGCGGCTTGATCCCGGCATTGGCGAGTTCGGCGCCATAGGCCGAGGTGAAGCTCATCATCTCGGTCCCACCGGCGATGACGCAGTCTTCCATGCCCGACATGATCGTGGCTGCGGCCAGGTTCACCGAAGTGATGCCGCCGCCGCAGAACCGGTCAAGCGTGGTGCCGCTGGCCGAAATGTCATAACCCGCGGCCAGCGCGGCCATGCGGCCCATGTCGCCACCCTGCTTGCCGTTCTGGCTGGAGGTTGACCAGATGATGTCATCGACCGTGCTGGTGTCGATGTTGTTGCGATCCTTGATCGCCTTGAGGCAGGTCGCGGCAAGGTGCTGCGGGTGGAGGTGCGAGAGCGCGCCCTTGCCCGGCTTGCCGATCCCGCGCGGGGTACGGACGGTGTCGATGATATAGGCTTCGGCCATGGTGGCTCCTCCTTGAGATGAATTGCAGTTGCGGGGCAGGTTCAAACCTGCTTTGACACTGGTTTAACCGATCAGTTAAATTGTGCAAGGATTGATGCAATGAACCCCGATCTGCTTCCGGTGATTGTCGGCGTGGGCCAGATCAACGACCGGCCGGAGAACCCGCTAGAAGGGCGCGATCCGGTGACGCTGATGGCCGATGCCCTGCGCGCGGCTGAGGCCGATGCCGGTGCCACCCTCCTCGCCGATGCGGACTGGATCGGCGTGGTTGCGCAAATCGCCTTTCCGGAGATAGCCGATGCCAGCGGCCCGGTCGCTGAAGCGCTGGGTGCCAGCCATGCCGAACTGGTCCAGTCGAAAGGCCCCAACGGCGACAGCCCGATCCTGCTGCTGAACGAGGCCGCCAACAAGATCGGCGCGGGCGAGATCAAGATCGCGCTGGTAACCGGGGCCGAGGCCCTGCGCACCGCCGGCGCGCGCAAGGCGGCGGCCCAGGGCGGCAAGAAGGTCGACGCGCTGCGCGATGCCACCCACCGGGTGAAGGTGGGCTATGCCCAGAGCCACGGGCTGGTCGTGCCGACCGACGTCTACCCGCTCTACGAGAACGCGCTGCGCGCGCACCTGGGGCAGACGCTGGCCGAGGGGCAGGCCGAAAGCGGGGAAATCTGGAGCCGGTTCTCCGAAGTGGCCGCCAGCAATCCCGCCGCCTGGATCCGCAAGCCGGTCAGCGCGGGAGACGTGATCACACCAAGCGACAAGAATCGCCCCATCGCCTTCCCCTATACCAAGCTCCAGGTCGCCAATGCGGCGGTCAACCAGGGCGCCGGATTCATCGTGATGTCCGTCGGCGAGGCACGGCGGCGCGGCATTGCCGAGGGCAAGTGTATCTATGTCGGCAATGGCGCAGCGGCGCATGAGTCGAATTCGTTCCTGGCGCGCGATGGCTATGTCCACAGCGCCGGGATGGAAGTGTCGATCCGCAAGACGATGGAGCTCAACCAGCTATCGGTTGAGGATCTCGACGCGGTCGAGCTCTATTCCTGCTTCCCCTGCGTGCCGAAGATGGCGCGCCGGGTGCTCGGCTGGCCGGTCGACAAGGCCGCGACCGTATTCGGCGGGCTGACCTTCGGCGGCGGGCCGATCGGCAATTACATGAGCCATGCGGTCGCCTCCATGGTCAAGAAGCTGCGCGGCACCGGCGGAACCGGGCTGCTCTTCGCCAATGGCGGCTATGCCACCCACAACCACACCATCGCGGTCAGCACCCAGCCAATCCCGGCCGCCAGCTTCCCCCGCTCCTACGATTTCCAGGCCGAGGCCGATGCCGCGCGCGGCCCGGTGCCGGAGCTGGATCACGACTATACCGGCGCGGCGACGGTCGAGAGCTATACCGTGTTCTACGACCGTGAAGGTCAGCCGCGCTCGGGCGTGGTGGTGGCGCGCACGGGCGAAGGCAAACGCACCCTCGCCCATGTGCCGGCCAATGATGCGGCGACCATCGCCCGGCTGCAGGGCGAAGGGGCAGAGCCCGTGGGGGCGAGCGGCACGATTACCGCTGGCGAACCGCTGCGGACGTGGACTTTTGGCTGAATCGGGATGACTGCAAAGAACGCACCGCCCCGGAACAAGTCCGGGGTGACAGGAAAGAGATAGTCTCCCGCTCAGTCAGCCCGGACTTGTTCCGGGCCAGTGCTTTTCCTTCCTGGCGGCTTAGCTGACCATCCCGGCCAATCGGCCCTTGATGATCGCCTCGGCGTCCTTGACGATCCGGCTGACCAGCACTTCGCAGGTCGGGATGTCGTGGATCAGGCCCTGGATCATGCCGGCCGACCAGATGCCGTGATTGGTGTCACCGGTCTGCAGTCCTTCGCGGCCGCGCACGCCCTTGACCAGATCGGCCACGGCGCTGAAATCCTTGCCTTCGCGCTCGGCGGCGACAACCTGCTGGCTGATCTCGTTCTTGGCAACGCGCGCGGTGTTGCGGAAGGTGCGGAAGATCAGGTCGGTCGAGCGTTCATCGCCCGCGACCATCGCATCCTTGAAGGCTTGGTGGATTGGCGCTTCGACCGTCGCGGTAAAGCGCGTGCCCATGTTGATGCCGTCGGCGCCCAGCGCGAGTGCAGCGGCGAGACCGCGCCCGTCGCCAAAGCCGCCCGAAGCCAGCATCGGGATCTTCACCTTGTCGGCGGCGGCGGGGATCAGGATCAGGCCGGGAATGTCATCCTCACCGGGGTGACCGGCGCATTCGAAGCCGTCGATCGAGATCACATCAACCCCGGCGCGCTCGGCCGAGAGCGCGTGGCGCACGGCGGTGCACTTGTGCAGGATCTTGATCCCGTGGGGCTTCATCATTTCCCACAGCTCGCGCACGGCGGGCGTGCCGGCGGTCTCGACGATCTTCACGCCGGAATCGATGATCGCCTGGGTATAGGCCTTGTAGTCTGGCGGGTTGATTGTGGGGAACACGGTCATGTTCACGCCGAACGGCTTGTCGGTCATGCCGCGGCAGCGCTCGATCTCGGCCGCGAGCGCCTCGGCGCTGGGCTGGGTCAGGCCGGTCAGGATGCCAAGGCCCCCGGCATTGGATACGGCGCTGGCCATTTCGGCGACGCCAACCCACTGCATGCCGCCCTGGACAATCGGATGCTCGATCTCGAGCAGTTCGGTGATGCGGGTCTTGATAGCCATCGGTCTTCCTCCCTTGGGTCCCTTGGATCTCGTTTGTCAGTTACCGTCACCCCGGGCTTGACCCGGGGTCCCGCTGTTCTTGAAAGAAGCGGGACCCCGGCTCAGGGCCGGGGTGACGAAGAAAATGGGTGTCGCCACGCTCAATAACTTCTCGGCAGGCCCAGCACGTGCTCGGCCAGATAGGACAGGATCAGGTTCGTGCTGATCGGCGCGACGGTGTAGAGCCGCGCCTCGCGGAACTTGCGCTCGACATCGTATTCCTCGGCAAAGCCGAAGCCGCCGAAGGTCTGGACGCACATGTCGGCGGCAGCCCAGCTGGCCTCGCTTGCCAGCATCTTGGCCATGTTGGCCTCGGCCCCCGGATTGCCGCCGGCGTCATAGACCTGGGCGGCATGGTGGACCATCAGCTCGGCCGCGCGCATCTGCGCATAGCAGCGCGCGATCGGGAACTGGACGCCCTGGTTCTGGCCGATCGGGCGGCCAAAGACCTTGCGCTCCTTGGCATAGTCGCTGGCCTTCTGGATGAACCACTTGGCATCGCCGATGCATTCCGCCGCGATCAGGATCCGCTCGGCATTCATGCCGGAGAGGATGTAGCGAAAGCCCTTGCCCTCCTCGCCGATCAGGCTGCTCGCCGGGATGCGCAGGTCATCGAAGAACACCTCGGTGGTCGAGTGGTTCATCATCGTGCGGATCGGCTTGATCGTCATGCCGCTGCCCACGGCCTTGCGCATGTCGACCAGGAAGATCGAGAGCCCTTCGGTCTTCTTCTCGACCTGCTCGCGCGGCGTGGTCCGGGCGAGCAGCAACATCAGGTCGGAATGCTCGGCGCGGCTGGTCCAGATCTTCTGGCCGTTGACGACGTATTCATCGCCATCGCGCACCGCGACAGTGCGCAAGGACAGCGTATCGGTGCCGCTGGTCGGCTCAGACACGCCGAACGCCTGGAGCCGCAGCGAGCCATCGGCAATGCCGGGCAGATAGGCGCGCTTCTGCTCCTCGCTGCCGTATTTCAGCAGCGTGTTCATGATGTACATTTGCGCGTGGGCCGAGGCGCCATTGCAGCCGGCGGCCTGGATTTCCTCCATGATCACCGCCGCGGCATCGAGCTTCAGGCCCGAGCCGCCATAGTCACCCGGGATCAGCGCGGCGAGGAACCCGGCCTGGGTCAGCGCATCGACGAACTCCCCCGGATAGTCGCGGGTGCGGTCCTTCTCGCGCCAGTATTCGCCCGGGAACTCGGCGCAGAGCGCCTGCACCGCGCGGCGAATTTCGGCCAGGTCCTCGCTTTCGGTCATGCTGCCATCACGCCGGAATCGCGTTGAACGGCACGCCCTTGTCGGGGCGGTGGTCCTGCGGCAGGCCCAGCACCTTTTCGGCGATGGTGTTGAGCAGGACCTCGTCCGACCCGCCGGCAATGCGGCCCGTGGGCGCATTGAGCCAGCTGGTGCCCCAATCTTCCTTCACATAGGCGTGGGGATCGAAATCGAAGGCCTGGTTGCCCTGCAGGTCGAGCGCCATTTCCGACAGCTTCTGCCGGCTGCGCACCGCGACCAGTTTCTGCAAGGACCCTTCCGGCCCCGGCTGCATCCCGGCCTGCATCATAGCAAAGGCGCGCTTGGTGATGCTGTCCAGCCCGGCCCGCATCGCGTGGTTGCGGGCAATGGCCGAGCGGATGCGGCCATCCTTGATCGCCGGCTTGCCGTTGATCGTCAGGTCCTTGGCCGTATCGACGAACAGATCGAGATGCGGGCCAAACCCGGCGCTGTCGGTGGCGATATAGCGTTCGATCATCAGCGTGTGCAGCGCGACGCCGAAGCCGCCGCCAACCTCGCCCATGCGTTGGCTGTCTTCCAGCCGCACGGCATCGAAGAACACCTCGTTCACGTGGCTGTCACCGCCGGCCAGCTTGATCGGGCGCACTTCGACGCCCTCGGCCTTCATATCGACCCAGAAGTAGGTCAGGCCCTTGTGCTTCTCGACCGTCGGATCGGTGCGGACCACGATCACGCCGTAATCGCAATACTGCGCCCAGGAGGTCCAGACCTTCTGCCCGGTCATCCGCCAGCCGTTGCCATCGGGCTCAGCCTTGGTGCGCAGCGCGGCGAGGTCAGACCCGCCCGAGGGTTCGGAGAACAGCTGGCACCAGATTTCCTCACCGCGCAGCGCCTTGATCACGCGCTCCTTCACCCAGGCGCGGTCCTGGCCGTAGTGGATCAGGATCGGGATCGGCATGCCCAGCGAAATGCCGAAATAGACGTTCGGCATGCCGAACTGCATTTCCTCGGCATCGAAGGCGATCTTGTGCATGTTCGACAGGCCCTGCCCGCCGATCTCGGTCTTCCAATTGATCCCGGCGTAACCGGCATCATACTTCTCGGCCATGTACTGACGGCCGAGCGCCAGGTCTTCCTCGACCGAGAGGTTCAGCTTGCCTCGCGTCGCGCGGGAATACTTGGGGGCGACGCTTTCCAGCCAGGCGCGGGCCTGGACGCGGTAGGTTTCGATCTCGCTCATGCGGCTTCTCCCGTCAGCGTTTCGACCAGCAGGTCTTCCCAGAACAGCAGGTTGCCCTGCTCGATCGCCAGGCTGCGAGCCCGGCGCATGTGGAGGTGGAGGCCCTGTTCCCAGGTCACCCCGATCCCGCCGTGGATCTGCACGCAGTCGCGCGCGCAGGTGTCATAGGCTTCGGTCGCGGTCAGCCGGGCATCGGCCGCGGCCAGCAGGAAACCATCGGTGCCGGCGCTGGCAGCCGCGTGGATGCAGTTGGCGCGGGCGATTTCGACCAGGCCATACATCTCGGCAATGCGGTGCTTGACCGACTGGAAGGCGCCGATCAGCTGGCCAAAGGCCTTGCGGGTGACGGCATAGTCGCGGGCGATGTGCAGCAGCGCTTCCGCCCCGCCGACCTGTTCGTGCGCGGTGACCACGGCCATCCGGGCCAGCACTTCGCGGGCCAGCGCGGTGGCCGCCGCGCCTTCGGCCAGAACCGTTGCCGAGGTGCCGGCAAAGGTCAGGTCGGCATAGAGCCGGCTGTTGTCGAAGCTCGAAACCGCCTTGCGTACAGCGCCGGCGAGTTCGGCCAGCGCGAGGACCGGACCGTTGGCACCGCTGGCCCAGACCAGCGCCAGCTCGGCCTTGAGCCCGCCCGGCACGGCCGGCTTGCTGCCGGTCAGCTTGCCATCGGCGAACCGGGTGGCAGTCACTGCGGGAAGGATGTCGGTCCCTTCGGCAAAGGCCACCGCACCGCGCGCTTCGCCAGCGGCGATTTGCGGCAGATACTTGGCTGCGGCATCCGCATTGCCTGCGGCAACCAGCGCGTGGGTCACGCCGTAACCCGGCGTCAGGAACGGCGCACCGGCCGTGGCCGCGCCGCTCGCCTGGGCAACCAGGCCCAGCTCGACCAGCCCGAGGCCCAGCCCGCCATGCTCTTCCGGCACGGCCAGGGCGGTCCAGCCCTGCTCAACCGCAGTATCCCAGAACGGGCCATCGTATTCGCCAACCTGTTCGAGCAGCTTGAGCAGGCGGTCCTTGCTCGCGCGGGCATCAAGCACGCGGCGCGATTCGGTCGCGATCGCCTGTTGGCCCTCATCATAAAGAATTGACATATATGCCTTTCCTGTCCCTCTAGGCGCAATCGTCTGGCATTCCGAACCGGTCGGACGCAGCGATTTAATCGATTGATTAAGCCGCCCGCGCGCCGCCCGCAAGCCGTTGCCGAAGCGGATCGGCGCGTGTTAGCCTTTGTCCCGTAACGCACGAGGAGAGGCCGATGCGCGTCCAGCAGCCCGACGGGATCCACCACATCGCGATCATGAGCGCGGACATGAAGGCGCAGCTGACCTTCTTCACCCAGGTGATGGGCTTTCCGCTGAAGGGCCTGTTCGAGATGCACGGCGTGCCGGGCGGCAAGCATGCCTTCCTGGAAATGGGGCCGGACAGCTATTTCTCGGTGGTCGAACTGGCCGGGATCGACGAGATCCCCAGCACCATCGGCGTGACCCATGCTGGCACCGGCGCGGGCAAGAGCGCCAAGGGGACGATGCAGCACATCGCCTTCCGCGTGCCCGATCCCGACGGCCTGATCGCCATGCGCGACCGGATCCGCAGCCATGGCATTCCCGCGATCGGCCCGATCGGCCACGGCTTCTGCCGCTCGATCTATTTCGCCGGGCCGGAAGGGCTGACGCTGGAAGTATCGTGCCAGGTGGCCGAGCTTGATGCCGCCCATTGGGTCGATCCCAAGATGCTGGAGGAGTGCGGCATCTCGGGCGAGGAAGCCCAAGCCATGCTCAACCCGCCGCCGTGCAATGCTGCCAGCCCCGTCGCCCAGCCGGCGTTTGACCCGGGCGTGCCAAACCTCGCCTACCCGCCCGAAGCGCTCAAACATATCCTCGCCACGCCGGACGAGGTGATCACGCAGCAAGGCAGTTACGATCGGCCGCCGGTTGCGGCATAGCTGTTCAAATCGGTTCACCGCAACCTCGCCCCAAGCCCCCGCGTAGGCTATTGACCGCGCGCGTCCATTGCTCTGGCAGCGCGGTTGGGGGCGCAGTTGCGCATTGAAGGACTGATCTTATGCGGCTCAATTCATACAAGCCGGCGGCGTTTGCCTTGCTCGGCATGCTCGCCATTCCGATGTCGGCCAATGTCTCGGCCCAGGCCAACAGCGATCCCAATATCGTCGTAACCGGCGAACCCCTGCCCGATATGAGCGCGATGACGCCTGGGCCGGAGCTGAAGGGCGTGATCATGTCGCGCAAGGGTGACCGGCTGAAGATCACCACCGCCGATGGCACCAGCACGATCGTGGCGGTCAACGAGACGACGAAGATCAAGGCCAGCAGCGGCCTGTTTGGCAGCAAGGGCGCCAAGCCCACCACGGCCTCGCTGCTCAATGGCCTGCCGGTGACCGTCAAGACCATGCAGGCCGGCCAGGTGCTGCTGGCCAGCCAGGTCACCTTCAAGAACAACGATTTCAAGACCGCGATGATGATCCGCAACGGTACCGAGCAGCAGTTTGCCGAGCAGACCGCCGCCACCCAGGCGCTGCGCGGGCGGATGGCCGATATCGACAATTACAACATCAAGGGCACGACCAACGTTTTCTTCGATACCGGCAAGTGGCAGCTCTCGCAGCAGGCCAAGATGGAACTGTGCAACGCCGCGCAGCAGGCCGAAGCGACCAACAACGCCCTGCTGCTGGTGGTCGGTTACACCGACTCGGTCGGCAGCGAGGAATACAACCAGACCCTCAGCGAAAAGCGCGCCAACAGCGTGATCAACTACCTGCAGCAGGCCTGCCGCTGGAAGCCCTATCGCGTGCTGACCCCGACCGGCATGGCCGAGGCCGATCCGCTGGCTGACAATATGACCGAGGAGGGCAAGGCTCAGAACCGCCGCGTCGCGGTCAATATCCTCGTCAGCAAGAGCGTCGACGGTCTCGAATAATCGCGCGGGGGTGGGCAGCGCCCACCCCCATCCCTTGGGCCTTGCCTTTAGCGCCCCTGACCCCTAGCGGCTCCCCCAACAGCCGCTAGGAGTCGAACATGGTCCCCCGCTACGCCCGCCCCGCGATGGTCGCGATCTGGGAGCCGGAAGCCCGCTTCCGCATCTGGTTCGAGATCGAGGCCCACGCCACGCAGAAGCTGGGCGAACTGGGCGTCGTCCCGGCAAGCGGTGCCAAGGCGCTGTGGGACTGGTGGGCGACGGGCCCCGCGATCGACGTTGCCGCGATCGACGCGATCGAAGCGGTCACCAAGCATGACGTGATCGCCTTCCTTGACTGGGTCGCCCAGCAAGTCGGCCCTGAAGCGCGCTTCATGCACCAGGGCATGACCAGCTCTGACGTGCTCGACACCACGCTCGCGGTCCAGCTGGCCCGCGCCAGCGACATCCTGCTGGCTGACCTTGACGAGCTGCTCGCCGCAATCAAGCGCCGCGCTTGCGAGCACAAGTATACTCCGACCATCGGTCGCAGCCACGGCATCCATGCCGAACCGACGACCTTCGGCAAGAAGCTGGCCGAAGCCTATGCCGAATTCGCGCGCTGCAAGGCCCGCCTGCTTGCCGCCCGAGCCGAAGTGGCGACCTGCGCGATTTCCGGTGCGGTTGGCACCTTCGCCAATATCGACCCCTCGGTTGAGGAATATGTCGCGGAGCAGCTCGGCCTGGCGGTTGAGCCGGTTTCGACCCAGGTGATCCCGCGCGATCGCCACGCGATGTTCTTTGCCACGCTGGGCGTGATCGCCAGCTCGATCGAGCGGCTCGCGGTCGAGATCCGCCACCTCCAGCGCACCGAAGTGCTTGAGGCGGAGGAATACTTCTCGCCGGGGCAAAAGGGCTCGTCGGCCATGCCGCACAAGCGCAACCCGGTGCTGACCGAGAACCTGACGGGCCTGGCCCGCATGGTCCGCTCGGCCGTGAA
Organism: Sphingomonadaceae bacterium; assembly: GCA_965284665.1. Classification (GTDB taxonomy): domain Bacteria; phylum Pseudomonadota; class Alphaproteobacteria; order Sphingomonadales; family Sphingomonadaceae; genus Novosphingobium. The sequence goes on from OZ260108.1 coordinate 2,284,535, forward strand.
CCCGGCGCTGGAAAACGTAGCGCTGTGGCACGAGCGCGATATCTCGCACTCCTCGGTCGAGCGCTTCATCGGCCCCGACGCCACGATCACGCTCGACTTCGCACTCGCCCGTCTGACCTCGGTAGTCGACAAGCTGCTCGTCTATCCCGAGCGGATGCAGAAGAACCTCGATAAGATGGGCGGCCTGGTCCACTCGCAGCGCGTGCTGCTCGCCCTCACCCAGGCCGGGCTGGAGCGCGACGCCGCCTACCGCCTGGTCCAGCGCAATGCGATGAAGGTGTGGGAAAGCGATGGCCAGCTCAGCCTGCTCGAACTGCTGAAGGCCGATCCGGAAGTGGCCGCGGTGATGAGCGCGGCCGAGCTCGAGGAAAAGTTCAACCTCGATTACCACTTCAAGGCGATCGACACGATCTTCAGCCGGGTCTTCGGGGAGTAACTTGCCCTCTCCCGGCATCCCGCCTAGCATCGGTGGACGTACTGCGGGCGGTAATGGAGACTTGGGCAAATGCAGGTGATACGCACGCTTCTGCTGATCCTGATCACGATCGTGGTCGTTTCGTTCATTGCAATCAATTGGCAGTCGGTACCGCTGAACCTCTGGCCAATCGAAAACGGTGAGTACCTCTACGTTGAATGGCCGGTCGGCCTGGTCTTCATCGTCGGCATCCTGGTGGGCTTCGTGCCGATGTGGCTGCTGCACAAGGGCGTGCGCTGGCGGCTCAACCGGCGCATCGGGCTGATGGAAAACACCGTCAAGGCCAGCTCGATGGGCACGCCAAGCGCGGTGGCAACATCGACCCAGCTTGAAGCCGAAACCCAAAACAACAAATCCGGGGACCCCGCCTGATCATGTCGAACCCGATTTACCTCGCGCTCGACGTTCCCCGGCTCGATGCCGCTGAAGCCCTGGCCCGCAAGGTCAAGGGCCATGTTGGCGGGCTCAAGCTTGGCCTCGAATTCTTCTGCGCCCACGGCCATCACGGGGTGCATGAGATTGCCAAGATCGGCCTGCCGATTTTCCTCGATCTCAAGCTGCATGACATTCCCAACACCGTCGCCGCCGCAATGCAGGCGATCCACGTACTGGAACCGGCGATCGTCACGATCCACGCATCGGGCGGCCGGGCGATGATGGAAGATGCAAAGGCGGCGGCGGGTGAGCGCACCAAGGTCGTCGCCGTAACCATGCTGACCAGCCTTGATGAGAGCGATCTGGCCGCCACCGGCGTCGGCGGTTCGGCCCATGACCAGGTACTGCGCCTGGCGGACCTGGCCCATTCGGCCGGGCTCGACGGGATCGTCTGCTCGGGCCAGGAAGTTGGCGCCGTCCACCGGCAGTGGAAGGACGGCTTTTTCGTCGTTCCCGGCCTGCGTCCGGCTGGCGGGGCAATGGGCGACCAGAAGCGCGCCGTTACCCCGCGCGAGGCCCGCGATGCCGGGGCTTCGGTGCTGGTGATCGGCCGCCCGATCAGCCGTGCCGAGGATCCCGTGGCCGCCGCCCGGGCAATCGAGGCAACTCTTTAGGCCTTCTGCTGGTTCAGCCGGGCGAAAGCTCGCTGCGCGCATTGGCGCGGGAACAAGGAGAAGACCATGAAAATGCTTCGTTCCGTCCTAGCTCCCCTGTCCCTCGCCTGCGCCATGCCGGCCGCCGCGCAGATGGCCGCGCCGGTGCCCGCGATTTCGCCCGCATCCACCTTGCTTTCGGTCAATGCCGAGGCGCGTTCCTTCCGCAAGCCGGACCTCGCGGTGTTCAGCGCCGGGGTAACCAGCCAGGGCAAGACTGCGGCTGAGGCGCTCGCCGCCAATTCGGCCGACATGATCCGTGTCCTCGCCGCCCTCAAGAAGGCGGGAATTGCCGACCGCGACATCCAGACCAACAACCTCAGCCTCAACCCGCTCTATGCCCCGCAGGTCGTCCGCCCCGATGGCCGGATCGAGAACCCGGAGCCGCGGATCATCGGCTACCAGGTCAACAACCAGGTCTCGGTGAAGCAGCGCAAGCTGGCCGATTTCGGCAAGGTGCTGGATACGCTGGTCAGCGTCGGCGCCAACCAGGTCAACGGGCCGAGCTTCGAGCTGGATGATAGCGAAGCCGCGATGGACGAAGCCCGCGCCGCCGCCATGGCCAAGGCCCGCCAGCGCGCCGAGCTTTACGCCAAGGCTGCCGGGCTCAAGGTCAAGCGGATCGTCTCGATCAGCGAGGGCGGCGGCTATAGCCCGCCGATGCCGGTGATCTATGCTAAGGCCATGGCCGAAGCGGCACCGACTCCGATTGCGGCCGGCGAAGTCGGCCTGACCGCCACGGTCGCGGTGCAGTTCGAACTGGCACAGTAAAGGTCCACGCGTTAGGGGGGCGGCAATGCCCGCCCCCCGGATCAAGCTCTGCGGACTGACCGACAGCACCGCGCTGGACGCGGCGATTGCTGCGCGCGCCGACTATGCGGGCTTCAACTTCTATCCCCCCTCCCCGCGCTTCCTGACGCCTGCCAAGGCAGCCGAGCTGGGCGCGCGGGCCGATGGCCGGATCGGCCGGGTCGGCGTGTTCGTCGATGCGGATGACGCGGCGATCGCCGATGCGGTGGCAGCCGCGCGGCTCGATGCGATCCAGCTGCACGGCAGCGAAACACCGCAGCGCACGGCTGAATTGCGCGCCGCTTTCGGGCTGCCGGTCTGGCGCGTGATCGGGGTGGCCAAGGGCGAGGACCTGGCCAAGGCTGCGGCCTATGCCGGCGCCGCCGATTTCATCCTGTTCGACGCCAAGACGCCCAAGGGCACCTTGCCCGGCGGTATGGGTCTGGCCTTTGACTGGAACCTGCTGGCAGGCCTGAAGATCGCGCTGCCCTGGGGCCTGGCCGGCGGTCTGAGCGCGGCCAATGTGGCTGAGGCCGTGCGGATCACCGCGGCACCGCTGGTCGATGCCGCATCGGGGATCGAAAGCGCACCAGGGGTCAAGGACCCGGCGCTTATTGCTGCGTTCTGCGCGGCAGCGCGCGGCTGAAACGAAAAGGGACGGCCCGCTGACGGACCGCCCCTTCGCTCGGTGGACTGTAGAGTTCTTAGAACTTGATGCCGAGGCCAACCGTTACGGCATCGCTGTCGCTAAAGCCGTTGCCGGTGAAGTAGTGGCGATAGGCCACCTTGCCGTAGAGGTTGTTACCAAAGCCCTGCTCGTAGCCGGCGCCCAGGTGCAGCGAATCTTCGCACAGGTCGCACGGTTCGGTGGTGTAGCCGCCGTCAACGAACAGCTTGCCCTGTTCAGAAACCTTGGCGCCGAGGCGACCGGTCACACCGAAGGCGACCTTGGTGCCCGAGGTGCCGATCTTGTCACCCGAGACTTCGAGGCCGGCAAAAGCCTTCTCGCCCAGGTCGAAATCGTAGCCGGCGGCCATGCCCCAGAAATCCTGGCTGTCGCCGTCGCTCCAGATTACGCCGCCGCGGGCTTCGACGCGGGCTTCGTTGGCGAGCGCAGGCGAAGCGAATGCCGCAGTGGCGGCCAGGGCGATTAGAATCTTGCGCATTGTCTATACTCCTTGAATTTGGTCCCCGGGTCGCAGGGAACGGGTCGGAGCTGGGCAGGGCCACCTTGCAGCCCAGTGAACAGGCCGTTCAGATAATACAACAACTTGTTCACCTGTGGCTCTTGTGCAACATATTGTTTCGTTCATCTGGCAGAAAGTTTCGGATAGTCCGGCGGCCAAACCGGGCCGAGCGGACCGCTGGACAGCGCCCGGAATCCCTGCCAAGCGCCCCGCATGAACACGGCCAATTCCTTCCGCAACCAGCCTGACGAGCGTGGCCATTTCGGCCAGTTCGGCGGGCGCTATGTCGCCGAAACGCTGATGCCGCTGGTGCTGGACCTTGAGCGCGAATATCGCGCCGCCAAGCAGGATCCGGCCTTCCATGCCGAGTTCGACGATCTGCTCGAGCACTATGTCGGCCGGCCCAGCCCGCTCTATTTCGCGCCGCGCCTGACCGAGGAATTGGGCGGCGCGCAGGTCTGGTTCAAGCGCGACGAGCTGAACCACACCGGCGCGCACAAGATCAACAATTGCATCGGCCAGATCCTGCTCGCGATCCGCATGGGCAAGACCCGGATCATCGCGGAGACCGGTGCCGGCCAGCACGGCGTGGCCACGGCCACGGTCTGCGCCCGCTTCGGCCTGCCCTGCGTGGTCTACATGGGCGCGACCGATGTGGCCCGCCAGGCTCCCAACGTGTTCCGGATGAAGCTGCTTGGCGCGGAAGTCGTCCCCGTCACTTCCGGCGCGGCGACGCTGAAGGACGCGATGAACGAGGCGCTGCGCGACTGGGTCGCGAACGTCCACGACACCTTCTACATCATCGGCACCGCCGCCGGCCCGCACCCCTATCCGGAACTGGTCCGCGATTTCCAGAGCGTGATCGGCAAGGAAGCCCGCGCGCAGATGCTGGCGCGCACAGGCCGCCTGCCCGACGTACTGGTCGCCGCGATCGGCGGGGGCAGCAATGCCATCGGCCTGTTCCATCCGTTCCTCGATGATCCCGAGGTCAAGATGCTCGGCGTCGAGGCGGCCGGACACGGGCTCGACAAGGAACACGCCGCCTCGCTGGCTGGCGGGCGGCCCGGCATCCTCCACGGCAACAAGACCTACCTGCTGCAGGATGAGGACGGCCAGATCACCGAGGGCCACTCGATCAGCGCGGGGCTGGACTATCCCGGGATCGGACCCGAGCATTCCTGGCTCAAGGAGATCGGCCGGGTCGACTATACCAGCGTGACCGATACCGAAGCGCTCGAAGGCTTCCAGCTGCTGTGCCGGACCGAAGGGATCATCCCCGCGCTCGAACCGAGCCACGCCATCGCCGCCGTCACCAAGCTCGCTCCGACCATGAGCAAGGACCAGATCGTGCTGGTCAACCTCTGCGGCCGGGGTGATAAGGACATCTTCTCGGTTGCGGAGCACCTGGGGGTGAAACTGTGACCCGCCTCTCCGCAGCTTTCGCCAAGGGCCGCCCGGCACTCGTCACCTTCGTCACCGGCGGCGATCCGACGCCGGACGCCACGCCCGCGATCCTCGACGCGCTGGTAGCCGGCGGGGCCGACGTGATCGAGCTGGGCATGCCCTTTACCGATCCGATGGCCGATGGCCCGGCGATCCAGAAGGCCAACCTGCGCTCGCTCGGCGCGGGCACCCGGACCGCCGACATCCTCAAGATCGCGACCGATTTCCGCGCGCGGTATCCGGACGTGCCGCTGGTGCTGATGGGCTATGCCAACCCGATGACCATTCGGGGGGCGGACTGGTTTGCCGAGCAGTGCCACGCCGCCGGGGTCGATGGGGTGATCTGTGTCGACATTCCACCGGAGGAAGACCCGGAACTGGGCCCCGCACTGCGCGCCAAGGGCATTTCGCTGATCCGCCTCGCCACCCCCACCACCGATGCGGCGCGCCTGCCGGCGGTGCTCGAGGGTTCGTCCGGCTTTCTCTATTACGTCTCGGTCGCCGGGATTACGGGTATGCAGCAGGCCGCCGTTGGCTCGATTGCCGAGGCCATGGCGCGGATCAAGGCCAAGACTGACCTGCCCGTTGCCGTCGGCTTTGGCGTACGCACCCCTGAACAGGCCGCGGCCTTTGCCAAGGTGGCGGACGGGGTGGTGGTCGGCTCGGCGCTGGTCGATCTGGTTGGTGAGCATGGCGCAAATGCCGCCGGGCCGGTTGAGGAACTGACCCGCGTGCTGGCAGATGCGGTGCACGGCGCGCGCAACTAAACCCCGTCATCCCCGCGTAAGCGGGGACCCATCTCCCAATCTCGCGCCAAACGCAGCCTCACGAGATGGGCCCCCGCTTTCGCGGGGGTGACGATTTGAATAAAGGGCGTTAGAGAACCTCATGAGCTGGATCGATCGTGTTCGCAAAGCGCTGCCCTTTCAGGACAAGCGCGACACTCCGGACAACCTCTGGATCAAGTGCCCTTCGTGCAGCGAAATGCTGTTCACCAAGGAGTACGAGGATAACCTCAACGTCTGCCCGCGCTGTGATCATCACGGCCGCATCGGCGCCGAGGCGCGGTTCAACCAGCTGCTCGATCCGGTCTTCACCGTGCTTCCGGCCCCGAAGGTCAAGGAAGATCCGCTGAAGTTCAAGGATTCGAAGAAGTATCCGGACCGCTTGAAGGCTGCTCGCCTCGCCAACCCCTATCCCGATGCGCTGACCAATGCGCTGGGCACGATTGGCGGCAACAAGGTGGTGCTGGGCGTGCAGGACTTTGCCTTCATGGGCGGCTCGATGGGCATGGCCGTGGGCGCGGCCTTCGTGGCCGGCGCGGACAAGGCACTGAAGGGAAAGTGCGCTTACGTGATCTGCACCGCTGCGGGCGGCGCGCGGATGCAGGAAGGCATCCTCAGCCTGATGCAGATGCCCAAGTGCACCGTGGCGATCCGCCGCCTGCGCGCAGCGGGCCTGCCCTATATCGTCGTGCTGACCGATCCCACCACCGGCGGCGTCACTGCCTCTTATGCCATGCTGGGCGATGTCCATATCGCCGAGCCGGGCTGCCTGATCGGCTTTGCCGGCCAGCGCGTGATCCAGGACACGATCCGCGAAAAGCTGCCCGAAGGCTTCCAGCGGGCCGAGTACCTGCTGGAACACGGCATGGTCGACATGGTGGTCCACCGCCGCGACCTGAAGGCCCAGCTGGCGCTGCTGCTTGATTACCTGGGGTCCAGCAAGGCAGCTTGATCTTCATTTTCGTCATTGCGAGGAGCGCAGCGACGAAGCAATCCAGCGAGGTCAGGTGCGAGGCCCTGGATTGCTTCGCTACGCTCGCAATGACGAGGTAGACTTGAAGGACTTCGCCACGTCAGACAGTCCCCGCGTTCAGGCGCAGCTGGACCGGTTGGGCGCACTCTCGGTGCCGGACGGCCGGTTCGGGCTGGAAACGATCCGCGCACTGCTGGCCCGGTTGGGCAATCCGCACCTCCGCTTGCCGCCGGTGTTCCATGTCGCAGGGACCAACGGCAAGGGCAGCACCTGCGCTTTCCTGCGGGCCATGCTGGAGGCCGAGGGCTACAAGGTCCACGCCACGATCAGCCCGCACCTGGTCCGCTATAACGAGCGCATTCGCCTGGCCGGCCAGTTGATCGACGACGACCGGCTGGCCGATTTGCTGGCCGAAGTGCTGGACATGGGCGAAGACCTGAACCCCAGCTTCTTCGAAGTGACGATCGCGGCCGCTTTTGCCGAATTTGTGCGGGTGCCGGCCGATGCCTGCGTGGTGGAGGTCGGCCTTGGCGGGCGGTTCGACGCGACCAATGCGCTGGAACAACCCGCCGTCTGCGGGATTGCCGCGCTCGGGCTGGATCACGAACGCTTCCTGCTGGCGCCTGAGGACGGCGTGCCGACCGTGCCGCTGGAGCGGATCGCTTTCGAGAAGGCCGGGATCGCCAAGCCCGGCGTGCCGCTGGTGACGCAGCAGTACGACCTGGGCATGACCAAGGCCGTGCTCGACCAGGCGATGCGCGCCGGCGCCCGCCCGGCCCTGCGCGGGCTGGACTGGTTTGCCGAGGTTGGTGACGAGATTGCCTATCGCGACAAGCACGGCCAGCTGATCTTGCCACTCCCCGCCCTTGCCGGCCCGCATCAGGCCGACAATGCCGCGCTGGCCGTGGCGATGATCCGCCACCAGAGCGCGCTGGCGGTTTCAGAGGCAGCCATTCGCACCGGGCTGGCCTCAGCCAAGTGGCTCGCCCGTTTGCAGCGGCTGCAGGCCGGACCACTGACGGGGAGCCGGGAAGTCTGGCTCGACGGAGGACACAATCCGTCAGCCGGGACGGCGCTGGCGCAACACTTCCAGGGTCAGCGCTTCCACCTGATCATCGGCATGCTGGCAAACAAGGATCCCGCAGCGCTGACCGGACCGCTGGCCGCCAATGCCGCCTCGATCTCAGCCGTGCCTGTTTCAACGCACGAATGGCATCCAGCCGCAGCATTCGGCCCGAATGCGGTCGCATATCCGGACGTGCCCAGCGCCCTCGCCGCTGTGCCGCAGGATGGCCTGCCGGTGCTGATTGCGGGTTCGCTCTACCTCGCCGGCGAAGTCCTGCGGCTCAACGGCGAGCTGCCGGACTAAGCCTTCGCGGGTGCTTCCGCCCCATCATCCTCGGTGCTGGGCTGGCGGATCGACTGAACCAGGTAGCCCTTGCGCCACATCAGCCACAGTAGCAGCATGCCCGGGATCGCGGCCACCACGGTGAAGCCCCAGAACCAGGTCCAGCCGAGCTTCTCGGCGATTACCCCGGCGGGCGAGGCGAGCCAGGTCCGCCCGAAGGCCGCAAAAGAGGATAGCAGCGCGAATTGCGTCGCAGTGTAGGCCAGGCTGGAGAGGCCGGAGAGATAGGTTGCGAAGACCGTCAGGCCGATCCCGCTGGTAATGTTCTCCGTCCCGATCGCCGCAACCAGCATCCAGTAATCGTTGCCGACGACCGACAGGATCATGAACATCACGTTGGAGAACATCATCAGCAGGCCGGAGATCAGCAGCGCCCGGCCCATGCCCAGCCAGAGGATGAACGGTGCGCCCAGCGCCGAACCCAGGATCAGCGCCCCAAAGCCCCACAGCTTGTTGGCCGAAACATAGTCGAGATCGGCAAAGCCCAGATCGACGATCATCGGCGCCAGCATGGTCTGCCCCATGGCGTCGCCGACCTTGTAGATCAGCACGAAGCCGAGCACGAGGAAGGCCCCGTGGCGGCCGAGGAACTCGCGGAACGGATTGACCACCGTTTCCAGCAGCCACTGCCCGGCGCTGATGCCCTGGGCCTGGGCGAACCGGTCAACGTACTTGCCCGGCCCCGCCAGCAGCGAGCCGATGATCGCGGGAATGATCGCAAAGGCCGTAAGCCCGTAACCCAGCGCCCAGCCGAGCCCCAGGCCTTCGTTAGAGGCAAGATAGACCGTCCCGGCCCCGGCAATCAGGTTGCCGGTGCGATAGCCGAACTGGTTGGTGGCCGTGCCGTGGGCGAACTCGTCCTCTTCCAGGATCTCGATGCGGTAGGCGTCGATCACGATGTCCTGCGTGGCCGAAAGGAAGGCAGTGGCAATCGCCCAGAAGATGAACGGCCCGAGGTGACCCGGCTGCGGGTCGCTGGCGCCCAATTGCCAGATCGAAACGAACAGCAGCCCCTGGACCAGGTAGAGCCAGCTGCGCCGCTGGCCGAACAGCCGGGTCAGCACAGGGATCGGTAGCTTGTCGACCAACGGCGCCCACAGGAACTTGATCGTATAAGGCGTGCCCAGCGCCACTGCGAAACCGATCGTGGCCGTATCGATCCCGACCTTGGCCAGCCAGAAAGTCATCGTCGCCACCAGCAGCGTCAGCGGAAAACCGCTGGAAATACCGAGGAGGAAGGTGATCAGCGGGTTCTTGCGCAGATAGGGCCGGAATGAGGGAATGCGGGTGGCGAGCAGGCCGAGGCCCAGCAGCACGCTCACAAAGATCACAAACCGGATCAGATCGACCGACATGCACGCGCTCTCCACCAAATTCACCTGTGACACTAGCGCGGTTTAGGTCTATTCCTAGCCTTGATGGCGACAGCATCCACACTTCCGGGCAGCAGCCCGACCCCCGGCCAGCTCGCCCTGGCGCAGGCGATTGCGGATGGCTGCACCCGGCCCAGCAACGGGATCAGCCACGTGCCTGCCAGCGTCTATACCGATCCGGTGCACTGGGCGCGTGAGCAGGCCGCGCTGTTCGGCCGGCTGCCGCAGGTGCTCTGCCCCTCAGCGTTGGTACCCGATCCCAACATGGCCGTGCCGCATGACGCCACCGGGCGGCCGCTGCTGATCACCCGCGATGGTGATGGCGCGGTCCACGTCTTCCTCAACGTCTGCAAGCACCGCGGCACGCGGCTGGTCGAGGGACAGGACGTGCAGTGTGCCAAGCGGCTGACCTGCCCCTATCACGCCTGGACCTATGCCACCGACGGGCGGCTGCTCGCCCTGCCGCGGCCCGATGCCTTCCCGGGCCTCGACAAGGCTGGCTATGGTCTGGCCGAACTCCCAAGCTGCGAGGCCGGCGGGCTGATCTGGTATGCCCCGCAAGGTGAGGCCGATTTCGGCCACGCCATCACCCTCGGCGCCGATTTCGATGCCTTTGCGATGCGCGACCTCCACTTGTTTGCGCGCAAGACCCATGATGTCGCTGCCAACTGGAAGCTGATCATGGATGCCTTCCTGGAAAGCTATCACGTGCTGCGCCTCCACGCGGCAACCATCGCACCGTTCTTCAAGGACGGCGTGACCAGCGGCGATCAGATCGGCCCGCACCAGCGCAGCTTCGTCGGCCGCGCCGCCGAGATGGAAGGCGTCGACCTGACCGACATGACCGCGCTGCGGCGGCTCGGCACCTTTGCCTACCAGCTCTTCCCCGCCACCGTTGTGATCATGAGCCCGGATTATGTGAACGTCATGGCGCTCTGGCCGCAGGGGCATGACCGCACCCTGGTCGAGGACTGCATGCTGATCCCCGAAGCGCCCCAGAGCGACAAGGCGCGCGATCATTGGGAACGGTCATGGGCCCTGCTTGATGGCGGCGTCTTTGGCAGCGAGGACTTCCGCGCGGCTGCGCTCGGCCAGCAGGGTCTCTCGACCGGTGTGGTGCCCGAACTGACACTCGGCACGCTCGAAGGCGGGATCCGGCGGCTGCATGAGATCTGCGCCGAGCAGATGGCACTCGCCGAAGGGTGACGCGGCGGCGTTCTGCCGCTAAGGCCGCGCCATGACCGATACTGACAATCCCCGTTCAGGCGATCGCATCGCCAAGCTCCTGGCCCGCGCCGGCATTGCCAGCCGCCGCGAGGTGGAGCGGATGATTGCCGATGGCCGGGTGAAGATCGGCGACGAGGTTGTCACCACGCCAAATACCGTCCTGACCAGCCTCAAGGGCGTGAGCGTGGACGGCAAGGCCGTGAAAGCACCCGACCCGGCCCGCCTGTTCCTGTTCCACAAGCCCGCTGGTCTGATCACCGCCGAGCGCGATCCGGGCGGGCGGCCGACGATCTACACCGCGCTGCGCAACGCTCTGCCAGCCAATGCCGGGCGGGTCATGCCGATCGGCCGGCTTGACTTCAACACCGAGGGCCTGCTGCTGCTAACCAATGACGGCGGGCTCAAGCGGACGATGGAGCTGCCCTCCACCGGCCTGCCGCGCACCTATCGTGCCCGCACTTTTGGCGACATCACCCAGGAGCAACTCGAGGACCTGAGCGAAGGGATCGAGATCGAAGGCGTGCGCTATGGTCCGATCAACGCCAATATGGAACGCAGCACCGGGCGCAACCAGTGGATCGAAGTGACGATCACCGAGGGCAAGAACCGCGAAGTGCGCCGCGTGCTGGAGCACCTCGGGCTGGAAGTCAGCCGCCTGATCCGCACGTCCTATGGCCCGTTCGAACTGCTCGACCTGCCGCGCGGTCAGGCGATCGAAATCCGTCAGGTCGAGGTTGAGCGGTTCATGAAGGGGCTCAAGGTTCCGGGCGAAGTCGCCCCGCCGCGCCCGGCGCATGAGCAGGCCCGGCTGCGCATCCGCCGCGATGGCCCGCGCGCTGGCACCGGCGGAAAGCCGGCCGGCCGCAAGCCATCGCCCACCAAGCCGTCGCAAAAATCGGGGGCTCGCAAGCCCTCCCCCCGCAAACCTGGTCCGGGCCGCAAATGAGCCTGCGGATCATCGCCGGACAGTGGCGCGGGCGCAAATTGTCGGCACCCACGGGTGACGCGACCCGTCCGACCGCCGATCGGACCCGCGAAACGCTGTTCTCGATGCTGGTTAGCCGGATCGGTACCTTTGAAGGGCTGATCGTGGCGGACCTGTTCGCCGGATCGGGCGCGCTGGGCCTTGAAGCCCTGTCGCGCGGTGCAGCCTCGTGCCTGTTCGTTGAACAGGATGCCGCCGCCCTGCGCGCGCTGCGCGCCAATATCGCCAACCTTCATGCCCAGCCGCAGACCGATGTGCGGGCCGGATCGGTCCTCGCGCTGGGGCCCGCCAAGACCCCGCTCGGTCTGATCCTGCTCGATCCGCCCTACCGCAGCGGCGCGGGCGAAGTGGCGCTCGACAAGCTCAATCGGCTCGGCTGGATCGGTCCGGCGACCTGGATCAGCCTGGAAACCGCCTATGATGAACTGCCGCAGGTCAAGGGCCTCGAAGCGGTGGCCGATCGCAAGGTCGGCAAGGCGCGGCTGACGCTGTTCAGGCTTTCGGCTTAGCCGCAGCTACGCCCGCCAGCGTGACCAGCCCGGCCAGGCTCAACAGCAACCCGGCCTGCGTACCCATGCCCTGCCCGGAGAGCCACTGTGCCGCCAGCGGGGTCAGCGCTCCGCCAACGATCCCGCCGGCGTTGAAGGCCACCGAGATCCCGCTGTAGCGCACGCCCACCGGGAACAGCGTCGGCAGCCAGGAGCCGAGCGGGCCATAGACGAAGCCCATCACCAGCAGCGCCGCCGCCAGCGTCACAAAGATCGTCGGCAGCGAGCCAGAGGACAGCCCCGGACCGAAAGCCACACCCAGCGCCACCGTTGCCAGCGCGCCCAGCAGCAGGGTCCGCCCTGGCGAAGTGCGGTCGGCGTGGAATGCCGCCAGCACGATCCCGAGCGCGAGGAAGGTATTGGCCCCCAGCTGCACCGCCAGGAAGGTCTCGCGGCTGTAGCCGAATGTCGTGGTCCCCTGGGCCAGGGCATAGGCCGTGGCGAGGTAAAAGATCGCGAAGCAGGCAATCACCCCGGCGCTACCGGCCAACAGCGGGCCAAGGTGCCGGCGCAGTTCCCAAAGCGGCACCGCGTGCGGCGGCGCCTTGTCGAGCGCTTCCTGGAAGGCTGGGGTCTCACCGATCTTCAGTCGCACCCACAGGCCGATGATCACCAGCACGGCGCTGAACAGGAACGGGATGCGCCAGCCCCAGGCGTTGAACGCGGCATCGTCCAGCCACAGCCCGAGCAACAGGAAAAGGCCGTTCGCCGCCAGGAAACCCAGCGGCGCACCCAGTTGCGGGGCCGCGCCGAAGCGCGCGGTCCAGCCCGGCGGTGCATTCTCCACCGCCAGCAAGGCCGCCCCGCCCCATTCGCCGCCCAGACCAAAGCCCTGCCCGAAACGCAGCACGCAGAGCAGCGCCGGCGCGACCCAGCCGACCATCGCGTAAGTCGGCAGGAATGCAATCAGCAGGGTCGATCCACCCATCAGCAGCAATGACGCGACCAGGGTCGACTTGCGCCCGATCCGGTCGCCGAAATGACCAAAGGCAATCGCCCCGACCGGCCGCGCGAAGAAGGCGATGCCAAAGCTCATGAAGCTCAACATCACTTGCGTGGTCGGATCGCTGGAGGGGAAGAACAATGGCCCGAACACCAGCGCCGCGGCGGTCGCGTAGATGTAGAAATCATAGAACTCGACCGCCGTGCCGACCAGGCTGGCAGTGAGGATGCGGGCGTGCTGGCGCAAGGGATGCATGGTGACAGGTGCTGCGGGGCAAAGCGGCTGGTGTCAACTGCCGCGAAGCGCTTGCGCCCGGCGGCGATGTTCCCTAGCCGTTCCGCGTGAACCCGCTTCCCGACTCAACCTCCGATCCGCTCCTCGGCGGGCTCAATGCCCCGCAGCGCGAGGCTGTGCTGGCCACCGAAGGCCCGGTACTGATGCTGGCCGGGGCCGGCACCGGCAAGACCGCAGCGCTGACTGCGCGGCTGGCGCATATCATCCGCAGCCGGCTCGCCTGGCCAAGCGAGATACTCTGCGTCACCTTCACCAACAAGGCCGCGCGCGAGATGAAGGAGCGGGTTGGCCACCTGGTCGGCCCGGCGGTCGAGGGGATGCCCTGGCTCGGCACCTTCCACGCCATTGCCGCCAAGATGCTGCGCCGCCATGCCGAGCTGGCCGGACTGCAGAACAATTACACGATCATTGATACCGACGACCAGCTGCGCGTGCTCAAGCAGCTGATCCAGGCCGAGGGGCTGGATGACAAGCGCTGGCCGGCGCGGCAACTGGCGCAGTGTGTCGATCGCTGGAAAAACAAAGGGCTGCGGCCCGAAGATCTCGATGCACTTGAGAATGAAAGCTATGCCAACGGGCAAGGCCAGAAGTTCTACCGGCTCTACCAGGACCGGCTGAAAACGCTGAACGCCTGCGATTTCGGCGATTTGCTGCTGCACGTCGTCACGATCCTGCGCAGCTATCCCGAAGTGCTGGAGCAGTACCGCCAGCGCTTCAAGTACATCATGGTCGACGAGTATCAGGATACCAACCAGATCCAGTACCTGTGGCTGCGCCTGCTGGCCCAGCCGCGCCACAACATCTGTGTGGTCGGCGACGATGACCAGTCGATCTATTCATGGCGCGGCGCAGAAGTTGCCAATATCCTGAAGTTCGAAAAGGATTTTCCGGGCGCGAAGATCATCAAGCTGGAGCAGAACTATCGCTCCACCCCGGATATCCTCGCCGCCGCTTCCGGCCTGATCGATGCCAACAGCCAGCGGCTCGGCAAGACGCTGTGGACCGAGCGCAACGGCGGCGACAAGGTCCGCGTGATCGGGGTCTGGGATGCGCCGGAGGAAGCCCGCCGGGTGGGTGAGGAACTGGAGCGGCTGGAGCGCGAAGGCGCCAGCCTCAACCAGGCGGCGATCCTGGTCCGCGCCCAGTTCCAGACCCGCGAGTTCGAGGACCGCTTCATCGCGATCGGCCTCAATTACAAGATCATCGGAGGGTTCCGCTTTTACGAGCGCGCCGAAGTGCGCGATGCCCTCGCCTACCTCCGCCTGATCGCCCAGCCGAGCGACGACCTGGCGTTCGAACGGATCTACAACACTCCCAAGCGCGGTCTGGGTGACAAGACGCTGGAGAAGCTCCACCGCCATGCCCGCGCGCGCGGCGTGCCGCTCAGCCTCGCTGCGGTCGAGATTGCCGATAGCGACGAACTGCCAGCGCGGGCGCGCAATACCCTGATCAGCTTCACGCGCGATGTCGCCCGCTGGCGCGACCTCGCCAAGACGGCCTCACCATCCGAGCTGGTCCGCACCTTGCTCGATGAAAGCGGCTACACCGCATCGCTCCAGGCCGAGAAGACCGCCGAAAGCGCCGGTCGCCTCGAAAACCTGGTCGAACTGGCCCGGGCGATGGAAGACTACGAAACGCTCGGCGATTTCCTTGAGCACGTCAGCCTGGTGATGGACAACGACGCGGCTGACGATGCCGAGAAGGTCACGATCATGACCATGCACGGCGCCAAAGGGCTGGAGTTTGACAACGTGTTCCTGCCCGGCTGGGAGGAAGGCGTCTTCCCCAGCCAGCGCTCGCTTGACGAGGGCGGTCTCGCCAGTCTGGAGGAGGAACGCCGCCTCGCCTATGTCGCGATCACCCGCGCACGGCGGCGCTGCACCATCCTCTATGCCGCCAACCGGCGGATCTATGGCCAATGGACCAGCTCGATCCCCAGCCGCTTCATCGCCGAGCTGCCCGAGGCTCATATCGAGCAGGAATCGACCCTGTCCGGCGGGGCCTCGCTGTGGCGCGCGCAGTGGAGCGAGCGCGACGATCCCTTCGCCCATGTCGCCCGCGACAATGCGGCACGCGGCCAGTCGCGCGGCCCTGGCTGGCAGCGCGCGGCAGCCACCACCTATGACCCCACCCCGCGCCGCCTGCCCGAAGCGACCCGCTCTGCCGCCAGCTTCGCCGCCAAACCGCGCAGCGATGTGCGCGTTGGGGTGCGGGTGTTCCATGACAAGTTCGGCTATGGCTTGGTAACGCTGCAGGAAGGCAACAAGCTGGAAATCGACTTCGAGACCGCCGGTCCGAAGCGCGTGATCGACAGTTTCGTGAAGCTGGCGGAATAAGTCCTGCCCGGTCCGGGCAGGATCCTAGAGCGCCGAAATTCCCAGGAAGCCCGGGATCGGGCCGTTCCATTCGCCCGGTTCGCCGGCCGGCTCACGCTCTTCACGACGAGACCGTTCCTCACGGCGCGGCTTTTCGGCGCGCGCGGCGCGCGGGGCTTCCTCGCGGGCCGGAGCTTCCTCACGCGGCGCGCGGGCCTCACGGCGGGGCTTGTCCTCGCGGGGCTTTTCCTCGCGCGGGGCGCGCTCTTCCCGGGCCTTGCGCTCACGCGGCGCGCGTTCGGGCTTGGCCTCAGACGCTACCCCACCATCCATGGCGTAAACCGGGATCTTCATGCCGGTCAGCTTTTCGACATTGTCGATCGCTTCCTGGTCTTCGGGTGCAACCAGTGTAAAGGCGCGGCCCGTGGCGCCGGCGCGGCCGGTCCGGCCGATGCGGTGGACGTAATCGTCTGGGTGCCAGGGCGTGTCGAAGTTGAAGACGTGGCTCACGCCCTTCACGTCGAGGCCGCGGGCGGCGACGTCGGAGCAGCACAGGATGTTGATCTTGCCATCCTTGAACTGATCCAGCGTCGCGATGCGCGAAGACTGGTCCATGTCGCCATGGATCTCGCCCGAGGAGAAGCCGTGGCTCTGCAGGCTCTTGTTGAGCTCGCGCACCGTGGTCTTGCGGTTGGCAAAGATCATCGCGGTGCTGACATTGTCGGACCGCAGCAACGTGCGCAACACATCGCGCTTGTTGCGGGCCGAGGGCACCAGCACCTTGTGCTGCGCAATGTTGACATTGGCCGAGGCCGGGCGCGCCACTTCGATCGACTTGGGGTTCGACAGGAACTTGTCCGCCAGCTTCTTGATCGGCGGCGGCATGGTCGCGCTGAACAACAGGGTCTGGCGAGTGGTCGGCAGCTTCGAACAGATCGTTTCGATGTCCGGGATGAAGCCCATGTCGAGCATCCGGTCAGCCTCGTCGATCACCAGCAGATCGCAGCCGGTCAGCAGGATCTTGCCGCGCTCGAACAGGTCCATCAACCGGCCCGGGGTGGCGATCAGCACGTCGACACCCTCGTTCAGCGCCTTGACCTGGTCCCCCATCTGCACGCCGCCGATCAGCAGCGCCATCTTGAGGTCGTGGTTCTTGCCGTAAGCCTCGAAATTTTCGGCCACCTGGGCGGCGAGTTCGCGGGTCGGTTCCAGGATCAGGCTGCGCGGCATCATCGCGCGGCGGCGGCCATGGGCCAGAATGTCGATCATCGGCAGCACGAAGCTGGCGGTCTTGCCGGTGCCGGTCTGGGCGATCGCGATCAGATCGCGCATCATCAGGACGGAAGGGATTGCCTGGGCCTGGATCGGCGTGGGCGTGTCATAGCCCTTGGCCTTCACGGCCTGGACAAGTTCGGGAGAGAGGCCGAGATCGGCGAAGGGCATAAACTGGGAATATCCGGATGAGAGCGAGCGCTCCGCCGGTCCTCACGGGACCAGTGTCGCTACTGAGCCGCGCCCTAGGCGCAAACCGGCCCGAAAGTCAAGGAAACTGGCCGCTCAGTCCTCGACCAGCATCATTTCGCGATAGCCCTGGACCTTGCACTTGGCGCCGCTGCGGGCCAGCAGCTCGTCCCGGTCGACGCAGAGCTGGCCGTCGCTGTGCTGCGAGACGAGGAAGCCGGAGTAATAATCGCGGCCCTGGCAGGCTTTTTCCAACGTCGCGCTGACCAGGCGCTGGCCGCGCAGGAACAGCACCAGCTTGTTGCCGCCGCCCGACTGGACGCCGAGCACGGAATTGAGCGGCACGCACTTGCCCATCTTGCGTTCGATGATCCGTGGCTCGCCCATGTCGCGGGCAGCATTGCTGGCCATGGCTGCCAGCGGCATCGGCGCCGGGCGCGGACTGATGCGGATGGTCACGCGCTGCTCGATCCGCACCTGCTCTGCCACCGGCAGGCGGAAGCGATCGCGGAACACCGGGGCGATCTCTTCGCCGCCATCGCTGATCCGGGAAAGCGGGTGAGCGGGGATCGAAACCAGTGGAGCCTTGCCTGGCACCGCCGCCGCCTCATGGGGCAATTCGGGCCGATCCTGCGCCGACACGGCTGCGGCCAGGCCGGCTGCACCCGCAGTCAGGGCCACCGCTGCTTGCGCAAGAAATAGGGTCGATCGCTGCATTGCCCCGCTGAAATAGCCCCCGTGCTTGAACATGCGCTTAACCCGCCTGCCCTGCCTGCCGCAAGGGGCTGGAAAGGCCACCTGCCACATGCGATAGCGGGGGGCATGACTGGCGATACCGAATTGTTCCTGGCCGAAGCCGCCGCGCTGCTCGGTCCGCGCGGGCTGACCCGCGATGCCGACCTGGTCACCCCCTGGCTGACCGACTGGCGTGGGCGCTATACCGGGGCGGCCATGGCGCTGGCTTCGCCCGCTTCGACGGCGGAAGTGTCGGAACTCGTCAAGCTCTGCGCCCGCCACCAGGTGCCGATCGTGCCGCAGGGCGGCAATTCGGGCATGTCGGGCGGCGCCACCCCCGATGAAAGCGGCCGCGCGATCCTGCTCTCGCTGCGCCGCATGACCCGGATCGGCGCGGTCGATCGCACCGCCCGGCAAGTCACTTGCGAGGCCGGGGTGGTGCTGCAGAACCTCCACACCGCCGCCGAGGCCGAGGGGCTGCGTTTCCCGCTGACTTTGGGCGGCAAGGGCTCGGCGACGATCGGCGGGCTGATCTCGACCAATGCCGGCGGAACTCAGGTGCTGCGCCACGGCGTGATGCGCGCGCTGGTGCTGGGGATCGAGGCGGTCCTGCCCGATGGCTCGATCTATTCGGCCTTGACCCCGCTAAAGAAGGACAACCGCGGGTTTGATCTCAAGCAGCTGTTCATTGGTGCCGAAGGCACGCTGGGGATTGTCACCGGGGCCACGCTCAAGCTGGTCCCGGCGCTGGCCGACCGGGTGGTCGCCTGGGTCGGCCTGCCCTCGATCCACGCCGCGCGCGAATTGCTGATCCACTGCGAGGCTGCCGCCGGCAGTCTCCTCGAAGGGTTCGAGGTCATGCCGCAGGCCTGTCTTGAGGCGGTGCTTGACTACCTGCCCGATGCCCGCGCCCCGCTCGGCCAGCCGCACGCCTGGCATGCGCTGATCGAGCTGGCTGCCGATGCCGAGGCCGCCGCCACCCTGCGCGACCGGGCCGAGGCGCTGCTGGCTGACGCCTTCGAGCGGGGACTGGCCGAGGATGCCGTCCTCTCCGCCAGTGAGGCCCAGGCCGAAGCTTTCTGGACGCTGCGCGATTCCGTCTCCCCGGCCGAACGCGCCAAGGGCCCGGCGATGCAGCACGATATTTCGGTGCCGGTGGCCGCCATGGCCGATTTTGTCGCCACGGCTTCGCCGGCGATCGAGGCCGAGTTTCCGGGCACTCAGGCGCTGGGCTTCGGGCACCTCGGTGATGGCAACATCCACTTCCATGTCCTGGCGCCGCCGGGCGTGGTCCACGGCGAATGGGCCGAGGGCCAGGGCAAGGCGATCAGTGCCCGCGTCCACGATCTCGTCACCGCCGCGCACGGCTCGATCAGCGCCGAACACGGGATCGGCCAGATGAAGCGCGACGAGCTGGCCCGGCTAGGCGATCCGGTTGCTCTGGCCTTGCTCCGTCAGGTCAAATTGGCGCTTGATCCAAAGGGGTTGATGAACCCCGGCAAGCTGCTTGCGCAAGGCCAGTCAAACCCTTAAAGCCGCGCCTTTCTGCCCGGACACATCCCGTCCCGGGCTGCCAATCGGAGAGAATGCATGGCCAGCGCGCCCAACGCCACCAACCTGCCGCTGTTCTACAATGACCTGATGCCGCTCAACAGCCAGGATCATGTCACCTACAAGACCCGCAGCACCGATACCGCACCCTGGCTGGTGGGCGCCCACGCCGTGCCGCTGACCGCCGAGGAATTCATCCACGCCGGCCGCCACTATCCGATCGTCTTCGCCGCCGCCGATCAGCCGGTGCCGCTGGCGCTGATGGGGCTGAACGAAGGCGTCAACCTGTTCGTCGACGAAGCCGGCCGACTGCTTGACCTGAATGTTTACGTGCCGGCCTATGCCCGCCGCTATCCGTTCATGCTCGCCAAGCTGCAGCCCGATTCGGAAGAGCTTTCGCTGTGCTTCGACCCGACCAGCGACCTGGTCGGCGAAATGGACGAAGGCAACGCGCTGTTCGAAGATGGCCAGCCGAGCGAGCAGACCAAGGGCATGCTGGAATTCTGCCGCAACTTCGAAGAAGCCGGCATGCGCACCCAGCAGTTCGTTGAGGAGCTGAACAAGCACGGCCTGCTGATGGACGGTGAAGTCTCGATCCAGCAGCAGGGCTTCGATCAGCCGTTCATCTACCGCGGCTTCAAGATGGTGGATCAGGAAAAGCTGCGCGACCTGCGCGGTGATGTGCTGCGGACCATGAACCAGAACGGGATGCTGGCGCTGATCTTCGCTCACCTGTTCTCGCTGGACCTGATCAGCGGTCTGTTTGGTCGCCAGGTTCAGGCCGGCAAGGGCCCGCTCGATCTGCCGCCGGCCCAGGCCTGACATGGTGCGATAACACCGGGGCTTGCATAAGCCCCGATGGCCGCATATCTTCTTAACTGTCTTGTCGGGCTGCCCTCATGGCTTGGCAAGGCGTGGTGCACTTGTGCACCTCCTCCCTGAACCTAGGCCACCTCGTGCTTGTCGCGAGGTGGCTTTTTTCTTGGAAAGCACGCTATTCTGCGGCTTGCGGCCAGGTGGTGTCGGCAGCGCGGCCCAATTCGGCCACTTCGCCAGCCAGCCGCCGGACCAGGCCCGACAGCAGCTCTACCATCGCATCAAAGCCAGCCCCCGGCTCGGCGAGTCGCGCGTCAAGATAGCGCGAGCGGTCAATCTCAAGCTGAAGCGCATGTAATCCGCTGTCCGGCGCGGCATGGCGTTCCAGCACATAGCCACCCGCATAAGGCCGGTTATGCGCGGCCGCGCGGCGCTGTTCGGCGAAATAGCCAAAGCAGTTGGCCACCAGCGCGCCGTGGCAGGTGGTACCGAACCGGTCACCCAGCACGAATTCCGGCGGCGGCTGTCCCTCGCGCAGGCCCAGCGGCGGCATCGAATGGAGGTCGATCAACAAGGCCGCCCCCCACCGCGCCCGCAGGGCAACCAGAGATTCGGCCAGGCAGCCGTGATAGGGCGCATGAATCTCGTCGATCCGGGCGGCAAGCTCTGCCTCTTCATGCCGACGCTTCCACAGCTCACCCAGCCCCGGCAGGCGGCGCGGGATCAGTCCGAGCCCGCTGCGTGCGCGAAGACCAGGTGTATAGCTGCCCACCCCCGCCGGCTTGCCGCGGGCAAACATCTCCCAATCGACATCCTCGGGCGCGCGGTTGAGATCGATCATCGCCCGCGGCGCATGGGCTACCAACAGCGCAGCCCCGGTCTCGCGCGCCACCGCTTCGCCCAACAGGTCGACATAGCGATCTTCCAGCCGCAGCGCGGCATAGCCGGGATGGCGCATCTGCTCGATCAAGCTGCCGGGATAGGCGCGGCCGGCATGCGGGACGGCGATCAGCACCGGCACTGCCGAAGGATCGGCCAGGCGCAGCGAATAGGCCGGCTGACCTTGGCTACCAGGAATTTCCCCCCCGGTGACGGCTGGCGAATCGGCAGGGTCAGGCGCGGCGAAATCCATCGGCTCACGCTGACGCGGTGGGCCGGTCCTGTCAAAGCCGCGCAAGCTGATGAAGGAAGAATCTTAACGGGTTTGGTGCTAGATCGCGCTTGGGTGTACCGTCAGAGCAACAACGGAAGTGTCGATGATCCGCATTCTGCTAGCCGAAGATGAAGAAGCCATGCGCACCTATCTGGCGCGCGCGCTTCAGAACGCCGGCTATGACGTGGTTTCGGTCGACCGCGGCACCGAGGCTCTGCCACTGCTGCAGACCGAACATTTCGACCTGCTGCTGTCGGACATCGTCATGCCCGAAATGGACGGGATCGAGCTGGCGCAGCGTTGTGCCGAAATCAGCCCGGCCACCAAGGTGATGTTCATCACCGGCTTTGCCGCCGTGACGTTGAAAGCCAACCGCGAGGCGCCGCAGGCCAAGGTGCTGTCCAAGCCGTTTCACCTCCGCGATCTGGTGATGGAAGTGGAGCGGATTTTCAGCAACGCGTCGCAGGCGCTGATCTGATCTGAAATTAGCGCCATCAAGCGGCTTGCATCCCGCGTGCAGCCTCGCTAATGGCGCATCCCTGCCCGGGGCGACGGCCCCGGGTGGAACCTGAATGGTGCGGGCGTATAGCTCAGTGGTAGAGCACTATGTTGACATCGTAGGGGTCGCAAGTTCAATCCTTGCTACGCCCACCATTTGAAAAGGCCCCGGTTTCCCGGGGCCTTTTTCGTTTTCAAGCCTGGTGAACGGGCTTACTTGCCCTGCCAGTTCGGCTTGCGCTTTTCGGCAAAGGCAGCGGCGCCTTCGCGGGCATCGCTACTGGCGAAGACCGGCATCACGATCGCGCCCTGCTTCTGCCACATCTCGGCTTCGGTCCATTCGTGCGACTGCCGAATCACTGCCTTAGAGGCGATCAGCGCCAGCGGGCCATTCTCGGCCACGCGGGCGGCCAGTTCGAGCGCGGCGGGGAGCGAGGGGCCCTCGACCACGCGGTTAACGAAGCCCAGCTCATAGGCGCGGGCCGCGTCGATGAAATCGCCGGTCAGGGCCAGTTCCATGGCAATCCGCGGCGGGATCTGGCGCGGCAGCTTGATCAGGCCGCCTGCCGCAGCCGCCAGGCCGCGCTTGGCTTCGGGAATGCCGAACTTCGAAGCCGAGCTGGCGACGATCAGGTCGCACGACAGCGCCAGTTCCATGCCCCCGGCCAGGGCAAAGCCGTCAACTGCGGCGATCACCGGCTTCTTCGGAGTCCACTCGGTCAGCCCTCCAAAACCGCGGCCTTCGATGCTAGGGCGTTCGCCGCGCAGGAAGCCCTTGAGGTCCATCCCCGAGCAAAAGGTGCCGCCTGCGCCGGTCAGCACGGCACAACGCAGATCGTTGTCCGCTTCCAGCTGGTCCATTGCCGCGCTGATGCCTTCGGCCTGGGCCTTGTTCATCGCGTTCTTGGCCTCGGGCCGGTTCATCGTGACGATCAGCACGCCATCGCGCACTTCGGTAAGAACTTCGGGGGCTTCGCTCATGAGTCTGGATCCTCTCGCCAGGTGTTTAACCGGACGATTAAAGCGCCAGAGCCGCAAGGTCCAGCCCTTACTTGCACGGCGCGCCGCCTCTGCTAAGGGAGCGCCTGAAATTCCGCTAACTCCCCAGTGAAAGACACACGCGCGATGGCCAAGATCAAGGTAACCAACCCCGTCGTCGAAATGGACGGCGATGAGATGACCCGCATCATCTGGCAGTGGATCCGTGAACGGCTGATCCTGCCTTACCTCGATATTGACCTGAAGTATTATGATCTCTCGGTCGAGAAGCGCGACGAGACCAACGACCAGATCACCGTCGACGCCGCCAATGCCACCAAGCAGTACGGCGTTGCCGTGAAGTGCGCGACGATCACGCCGGACGAGGCCCGCGTTGAGGAATTCAAGCTCAAGAAGATGTGGAAGTCGCCGAACGGCACGATCCGCAACATCCTGGGCGGCGTGGTCTTCCGCGAGCCGATCGTGATCCAGAACGTGCCGCGCCTGATCCCGGGCTGGACCGATCCGATCGTGGTTGGCCGTCACGCCTTTGGTGACCAATACCGCGCGACCGACACCCTGATCCCCGGCCCGGGCACGCTGCGCCTGGTCTTTGATGGCGAAGATGGCCAGACCATTGACTTGGAAGTGTTCAAGTTCCCGAGCTCGGGCGTTGCCATGGCAATGTACAACCTGGACGATTCGATCCGCGATTTCGCCCGCGCCTCGCTGAACTATGGCCTGGGCCTCGGCTGGCCGGTCTACCTGTCGACCAAGAACACCATCCTCAAGGCCTATGACGGCCGCTTCAAGGACCTGTTCCAGGAAGTCTACGAGACCGAAGGTTTCAAGGAAAAGTTTGCCGCTGCCGGGATCGTCTACGAGCACCGCCTGATCGACGACATGGTCGCCTCGGCACTCAAGTGGTCGGGCAAGTTCGTCTGGGCCTGCAAGAACTACGACGGCGACGTCCAGTCGGACCAGGTGGCCCAAGGCTTCGGTTCGCTCGGCCTGATGACCTCGGTGCTGATGACCCCCGATGGCAAGACCATCGAGGCTGAAGCCGCTCACGGCACCGTCACCCGCCACTACCGCCAGCACCAGCAGGGCAAGGCGACCAGCACCAACCCGATCGCCAGCATCTTCGCCTGGACCCGCGGCCTGATCTATCGCGGCAAGTTCGACAACACGCCCGACGTGGTGAAGTTCGCCGAGACGCTGGAACGCGTCTGCATCGAAACCGTCGAAAGCGGCAAGATGACCAAGGACCTCGCGATCCTCATCGGCCCGAACCAGCCGTGGCTGACCACCGAAGGCTTCTTCGAGGCGATCGTCGAGAATCTCGAAAAGGAAATGCAGGCCTGGGCGTAAGCCAAGCGCCTCAACAAACAGGATCAAGCTCCCTGTCCGCAAGGTCAGGGGGCTTTCTTTTGCCCCGCGCCTGCCGCTAAGGTCGGGCCATGGCCGGACCGACCGAACTCACCTCCCCCGCTGTTGCCGACGCGCTGATCATTCTGGCGGCTGCCGGTGCCGTGATCCCGGTCTTCGCCCGCTTCCGCATCACGCCGATCATCGGTTTCATCCTGGTCGGTCTGTTGATCGGCCCGTTTGGCCTGGGCCGGCTGGTGCCTTTCGCGCCCTGGCTTCAACACATCACGATTGAGGACCCGGCCACGCTCGCCCCGGCGGCGGAGATGGGGATCATCCTGCTGCTGTTCTCGATCGGGCTGGAGCTGTCATTCGGACGGCTTTGGTCGATGCGGCGGCACGTCTTCGGTCTCGGTGCACTGGAGCTGGTAATCAGCGCGCTGCTGGTTGGCGCGGCGCTGATGGTACTGGGCAACTCGGCGCCGACCTCGCTGGCCCTGGGGCTGGCGCTGGCCCTCTCCTCGACCGCGCTGGTGCTGCGTATCACCGATCCGCGTACGCCGGTGGGCCGAGCAGCGCTGGCCATGCTGCTGTTCGAGGATATCGCCCTGATCCCGATCATCTTCCTGCTGGGAGCAATGGGCCGGGGTGGTGCCGCCCAAGGCGGGACCGAGCTGCTCGACACGCTGTGGCAAGGGGGTCTTGTGATCGTCGCGCTGCTGGCGATTGGCCGTTTCACCCTGCCACACCTGTTTGCCCAGGCCGCCCGCACGAAGAGCCCTGAGCTGTTCCTGGCCGCCAGCCTGCTGGTGGTAATCGGCGCAGCACTGGCGACGGCTGCGGTTGGCCTCTCGCCGATCTTCGGCGCGCTGATCGCGGGCCTCCTGATCGCCGAGACTGAATACCATGCCGAGGTCGAGCGGATCACCGAGCCCTTCAAGGGCCTCGCGCTCGGGGTCTTCCTGATCACTGTGGGGATGAGCCTTGACCTCGCCATGGTGGTGGAACAGTGGAGCGCGATCCTGATCGCAGTCGTGGCCGTGCTGGTGATCAAGGCGCTGGTCACGGCCGTGCTGCTGCGGGCGATGGGCGCGCGCTCGGGCACGGCAACGGAGACCGGCATCCTGATGTCGAGCCCGTCCGAAACCACCCTGATCGTGCTCAGCACGGCTGCAGCGGTGCAGCTGATCAATGCCGAGGCCGCGCAATTCTGGCAGACCGTCACGGCCATCGGCTTGACCATAACGCCCGGCCTCGCCTGGCTGGGCAAGCGCGCGGGGCGCCGGGTCGAAGGGCAGCGGCCGGTTGTTGACCTGCCGGAGGATGATGCGCCGCGTGCCATCGTCGTCGGCATGGGCCGCGTCGGGCGGCTGGTGGCCGATATGCTGCGAGTCCATGACAAACCCTTTGTCGGGATCGACGGCGATGCCGATATTGTCACGCGCGCGCAGATCGACGGCTATCCGGTGGTCTTCGGCGATGCCGCCTGGGAGAGCACGCTGCACCGCCTGGGCGTCGAGCGGGCCAGCGCGATCATCCTGACGATGGACGAGCCGGTCGCCGTACAGCGGCTGGTCCGCAAGCTGCGCCAGGCCCACCCGGACCTGACGATCATTGCCCGCGCCCGCGACGTCAGCCACGCCGCCCTGCTCTACCGCGCGGGAGCGAGCCACGCCGTGCCGGAAACGCTCGAAAGCTCGCTGCAGCTGTCGGAAGCGGTGCTGGTCGACCTCGGCGTACCGATGGGCCCGGTCATCGCCTCGATCCACGAAAAGCGCGACGAGTATCGCGCCCAGATCATGGAAGAAGGTGAACTGGACGAGAAGCCGCGCCTCAAGAGCGCCGGGCTGCGGGAACGGCCCACTGCCTGACCGGTTCTCTCCCGACAAGGAGAGAACCCATGGCAGACCGTGATCCCAAGAGCGCCGAAGAAAGCCACGAGCTTTCGCACCAGCAGGGCGAGGAAAAGGGCAAGATCAAGCGCCGGCAGCAAACCGATGCGACCATGCCCGAAAAGGACCTCGCGCGCGGCAGCGAACCCGAAACGCGCGGCGCGAGCGGCCGGCGGCAGTAATCAGCCGGCCAGCACGCCCTTTACGGCCGCAATAGCCTCAGCCGCCTTGTCACCGTCGGGGCCGCCGCCCTGGGCCATATCGGCGCGGCCGCCGCCGCCCTTGCCGCCGAGCGCTTCAACGCCGGCGCGGACCAGGTCGACTGCGCTGACCTTGCCGGTCAGGTCATCGGTCACGGCCGCCGCGATGCTGGCCTTGCCTTCGTTGACCGCGACAATCACCGCCACGCCCGAACCGAGCCGCGCCTTGGCCTGATCGAGCAGGCCGCGCAGTTCCTTGGGATCGAGCCCATCGAGGACCTGGCCGGAGAACTTGACCCCGCCCACTTCCTCGTCCGCGCTGGTCGCCGCAGCACTGCCGCCACCGAGCGCCAGCGCCTTCTTGGCTTCGGCCAGCTCGCGCTCCAGCTTGCGCCGCTCATCCAGCAGCGCGGTGACGCGGGCTTCGACATCATCAGGCGTGGTGCGCAGCACGGCAGCGGCGCCCTTGAGCGCATCTTCACGGCTGGCGAGATAGCGGAAGGCGCCTTCACCGGTCATCGCCTCGATCCGGCGCACGCCTGAACTAACGGCGCTTTCGCTGACGATGCGGAACAGGCCGATATCGCCGGTGGCGCGCACGTGGGTGCCGCCGCACAGTTCGACCGAATAGGTCTTGTCGGTGGTGCGGCCCATCGAGAGCACGCGGACCTCGTCACCGTACTTTTCACCGAACAGCGCCATGGCCCCGGCGGCGATGGCATCGTCGGGGCTCATCAGGCGGGTGACGACCGCTTCGTTGGCGCGGATCTCGGCATTCACTTCGGCCTCGATCGCAGTAATGTCCTCGGCCGTCAGAGCCGTGGGGTGCGAGAAGTCAAAGCGCAGGCGATCGGCTGCAACCAGCGAGCCCTTCTGCGTGACATGGGCACCCAGCCGGTTACGCAGCGCGGCGTGAGCCAAGTGCGTGGCCGAATGGTTGGCGCGGATCGCATCGCGGCGCGCGACATCGATGTCGAGCTTGACCACGTCGCCAACCTTGACCGTTCCGGCCTGGACCGTGCCGTTGTGGGCGTGAAGACGACCGAGCGGCTTGGCGGTATCGGCCACGGCGATGGTCAGGCCATCGGCCCCGGCAATCGTGCCGCTGTCGCCCGTCTGGCCGCCGCTTTCGCCATAGAACGGCGTCTGGTTGACGATCACGGTCACCGTATCGCCCGCGCTGGCGCTGTCGACTTCCTTGCCGTCCTTGACCAACGCGACGACCTGCGCCTCGCCAGTGGTGGCGGTATAGCCGGTGAACTCGGTCGCACCGACGCGCTCGGCAATGTCGAACCAGACTTCGGCATCGGCAGCCTGCCCGCTGCCCTTCCAGGCGGCGCGGGCGGCGGCCTTTTGCTGGGCCATGGCGGCATCGAAGCCCGCCCGGTCCACCCCGATCCCACGGGCGCGCAGCGCGTCTTCGGTCAGGTCATAGGGGAAGCCATAGGTGTCATAGAGCTTGAATGCGGTTTCACCCGGCAGTTCGCCGCCCTCACCCATGGTGCCGGTTGCTTCGTCGAGCAGCTTGAGCCCGTTGGCGAGGGTGCGGCGGAACTGCACTTCCTCGCGCTGCAGGGTTTCCTCGATCAGCGGCTGGGCGCGGCCGAGTTCAGGATAGGCGGCGCCCATTTCCTGCACCAGCGCTGCCACCAGGCGGTGCATCAAGGGCTCCTTCGCACCCAGCAGGTGGGCGTGGCGCATGGCGCGGCGCATGATCCGGCGCAGCACATAGCCGCGGCCTTCGTTGCTGGGCAGGACGCCATCGGCCAGCAGGAAGCTGGTCGAGCGCAGGTGATCGGCGATCACGCGGTGGCTGGCCTTGCTCTCACCCTCGGCCTTGACCCCGGTCAGGCTTTCGGAAGCGGCAATCAGCGCCTTGAAAGTGTCGGTATCGTAGTTGTCGGTCACGCCCTGCATGACTGCGGCGATGCGCTCCAGCCCCATGCCGGTATCGATGCTGGGCTTGGGCAGTTCGCTGACGATCTCGTCGGCGGCCTGCTCATACTGCATGAAGACCAGGTTCCAGACTTCGACGAAGCGATCACCATCCTCATCCGGACTGCCCGGAGGGCCGCCGAAGATGTGGTCGCCGTGATCGTAGAAGATCTCGCTGCACGGCCCGCAGGGACCGTCCGAACCCATCGCCCAGAAGTTGTCCTTGGTCGGGATGCGGATGATCCGCTCTGCCGGCAGACCGGCGATCTTCTGCCACAGAGCAAACGCCTCATCATCGGTGTGATAGACAGTGGCGGTCAGGCGGTTCGGGTTGAGGCCCCATTCCCTGGTCAGCAGGGTCCAGGCGTGGATGATCGCCTGTTCCTTGAAATAGTCCCCGAAGCTGAAATTCCCCAGCATTTCGAAGAAGGTATGGTGGCGCGCGGTATAGCCGACATTGTCGAGGTCGTTATGCTTGCCCCCGGCGCGCACGCACTTCTGGCTGGAAGTGGCGCGCGGGATCGCGCGGGTTTCCAGACCGGTGAAGACGTTCTTGAACGGCACCATCCCCGCGTTGGTGAACATCAGGGTGGGATCGTTGTACGGAACCAGCGGAGCCGACTGCACCACCTCGTGCCCGTGCGAGCCGAAGTAATCGAGGAAGGAGCGGCGGATGTCGTTCGTCGAGGTCATAGCGCCTCGCCCCTAGGACAGCGGCGGTTTTCCGGCAAGCAGGAAGGCGCGATCAGGCTGATCGGCTGCGCTAATCGCGCTGCGCCGAAACCAGCCAGGCGGCCGCGGCCATCGCGATCAGGTTCCCGCTGCGGTGCCGTTCCAGCCAGTCACGAATCCGTGCCTCGGCCTCGACAAGCGCGGTCCCGCCCAGGCTGCGCAGGTAGGGCGCAGCCGGGCCGATCCGCCGGAACAGGCCAAGCGCGTCTTCGACCGGGTCCTCCCCGGTGCCGCAGACATAGGCGAAATCGACCGGCGCAAAGCCAACGTCACGCCACCCGGCCGCCGCCAGAATGCCTTCGACATGGGCCGGTTCGGCAAAGGCAAACGGCCCCGGCGCGCGCGGATTGGGCGCTGGCGGCAGGCCGAGCAGCTCAGCCAGTCCGGTCGCCCAGGCATTCTCGCCCGGCGAGCGGAAGCAGGAGAACAGCAGCCGCGCAGCCGGAGCAGCACCGGCGCGGATATTGGCAAAGGCTGCCGGCGGATCGGCAAAGAACATCACGCCATGACGCGACACGAGGAGGTCCGCCGCGAAGGCCGGATCGCGCCAGCTGCCGGCATCGGCCTCGATAAAGCGGACATTGCCCAGCTCCGCGCCGCGCCCCTTGGCCACTTCGATCAGGTCATGCGAGATATCGACGCCCAGCACCTGCGCCCCGGCATGCTGGCGGGCCAGCGCCAGCGACAGCTCACCTGCCCCGCACCCGACATCCAGCACGGCCTTGCCCACCAATGGCGCGGCGCGTTCCAGCAAGACCTGGGTCAGCCCGGCAAAGGACCGGTCGGTCAGCGCATAGTTCTGCGCCCAGCTGCGCCCGACCTGCGCGCGCCAATCCATCTCCGTCGTCATGACGAGAGGCTAGGTCGGCAGGGACAATCGCACAACCGCAGAATCCACTTGCGACTCACCGGGAACAGGCAGAGCATCGCTGCATCCTGACGCGCCGAGCGCGACAGCAGCGCCCGACGCGCCTTCACGAGTATGAGGAGGCGGACGATGGGTAACACTCAATCAGGCAATCATTCCGGCAGCAGGGGAACCCGTGCGGTCGCGCTGGTGGGGCCGGCCGGCACGGGCAAGACCAGCCTCGCCGAGGCGCTGCTGTTCGCCAGCGGCGCCATAACCAGACAGGGCAGCGTCGAGGCCGGAACCACGGTCGGCGATGCCAGCCCGGAAGCTCGCGCACGGCGCGGCTCGACCGAGATCAACCTTACCCACTTTGACTACCTGGGCGATTCCTATGCCCTGATCGATACGCCGGGCGGCGCGGGCTTCGCTGCCGATGGCCTGACCGCGCTGCAATCGGCCGACCTCGCGCTGGTGGTGATCGACCCGGCGCCCGAACGGGCCGTACTGGCCGAGCCGGTCCTGCGGCGACTCGATGCCCTGGGCGTGCCGCATGCGATCTTCATCAACAAGATCGAGAACGCCCGCGCCGGGGCCGTGCGCGATACCGTCGCAGCGCTCCAGCCGATGAGCCGCGAGCCGCTGGCGCTGCGCCAGATTCCCTTGCGCGAGGGCGAGCAGGTAACCGGCTATGTCGATCTCGCGCTGGAGCGGGCCTATCGCTATCGCCCGGGCAAGGAGAGCGAACGGGTCGAGATCCCCGGCGAGGTGCTGGAGCGCGAACGCGCCGAACGCACCCACCTGCTAGAGACGCTGGCCGATTTTGACGATGCCCTGATGGAAGCGCTGCTGATGGACGAGCAACCGGACCAGCAGATGGTCATGGCCGACCTGGCCATCGACACGGCCGGCAACAAGGTGGTGCCGGTGCTGCTTGGCTCGGCGATGACCGGCGGCGGGGTGCACCGCCTACTCAAGCTGCTGCGGCACGAGGCCCCTGCCCCCGATGCGGCGGCGCAGCGGCTGGGCGCGGATGCAGGCGGCCTGCACGTGTTCAAGATCGCCAATGGCGGGGCGATGGGGCGGCTGGCCCTGGGCCGCGTTCTGGGCAAGCCGCTCAATGAAGGCGATGAATTGGTGATTGGCGGCGAGGCGGCGCGGGCCGGATCGCTGTTCTTCGTCCAGGGAGAAAAGACCGCCAAGCAGCCGGGCGCCCGGCCGGGCGATGTCGTGGCCATCGCCCGGATCGAGGGTGCGCGCAGCGGGATGCTGATCGGGGCCAAGGGCCACGATCCCGAGGCACTGCTGGTCAGCTATCCGCCGCGCAATGCCGCGCTGGCCATCACCACGCGCGACCGGCGCGACGACGTCAAGCTTTCCACCGCACTCCACCGCCTGTGCGAGGAAGACCCGGCGCTCGAATGGACCCAGGACCAGGCCAGCCACGAGACCGTACTGCGCGGGATCAACGATGAGCATCTGCAGGTCGTGCTCGGCCGTCTGCAACGGCGCTATGGCGTGGCGGTCGATTGCCGGCCGCCGCGCATCGCTTACCGCGAATCGATCCGCAAGGCAGCAACGGCACGCGGCCGGCACAAGAAGCAGTCGGGCGGCCACGGTCAGTACGGCGATTGCGTGATTGCGATCCGCCCCCTGGAGCGCGGTGAAGGCTTTGTCTTCGAGGACAGGATTACCGGCGGCGCGATCCCGCGTCAGTATATCCCGGCAGTCGAGGCCGGGATTCGTGACGCGATGGAGAAAGGCCCGCTGGGCTTCCCGGTCGTCGATGTCGCGGTCACGCTGACCGACGGCTCGTTCCACGCGGTCGACAGCTCTGAACTGGCCTTCCGGATCGCCGGACGCATGGCGATGGCCGAGGCGCTGGCCCAGGCCGCACCCTATCTGCTGGAGCCGGTGATGAAAGTGAGGGTCGATACCCCGGCCGGGAGCGGATCGAAGGCCGGATCAGTCCTCTCCAGCCGGCGCGGGCAGATCCTGGGCCTGTCCCCGCATCCGGACTGGACCCGGTGGGAACGGGTCGAAGCGCTGCTGCCCGAGGCCGCTATCGCGGGGCTCGATGCCGAACTGCGCTCGCTCAGCCAGGGCCTGGCCAGCTTCGTCGCCGAACCCGATCACCTGGCGGAACTGTCCGGCAAGCTCGCCGACGAGGTGGTCAAGGCGGAGACAGCGCGGGTGGTGAAAGCAGCCTAGCGCTGGTTCCGGGCGGCCGTCGCGGCGATCTCGCGCACCAGCTTGGCAGCGAGGATCGCGGTGCGATCATTGCTGTCGAAACGCGGGTTGAGCTCGACCACGTCAGCGCCGACGATTCGCGCGGTCTGGGCGTGCAGTACGGCCAGGACTTCACGCGTCCGCAGCCCGCCCGGCTCTGGGTGCGAAACACCGGGCGCTTCGGATGGGTCGATCCCGTCGAGATCGAGCGACACGTAAAGCGGGCCGTCGAGCACCGGGACCTTGCCCGGGCTGAAATCGGCGATCGGCACGATCTCCACACCAAAGCGCTCGGCCTGGTGCCGGCAATGGCGATTGAGCGTGCGGATCCCGACCTGGACCAGGCGGCGGCAATGGCCCGCTTCGAGGATCCGGGCGAAAGGCGAGGCATGGCTGCGCGGATTGCCCTCGAAATCGTCATAGATGTCGGGATGGGCATCGAAGTGCAGGATGTTGACCGGCCCATGCCTGGCGGCGATCGCTTCGACCACCGGGAAGGACACGGCATGATCGCCGCCCAGCAGCAGCGGGATGGCTCCGGCGCCCAGGCTTTCGGCGACGGCAGCGCGGATCAGCGCATCGTCTGCGGCGGTCATCTCGGTCAGCGGCAGATCTCCGCGGTCCTCCAGCAGGAAATCCTGCCCGATCTCCTGGCCGTCTTCCGCCGCCAGATTGCCGCGGTCGCTCCACAGGGCGGCGCGGATCACCTTGGGCGCAGCAGCGGGGCCGCGCGTGAAAGAGGAATTGCAGTCGGTCGGCAAGCCGATGAGATGGAAGGTCGGGGTCAGCATTTGGCCTGCGGTCTGATCAGACTGAAGTAGCGCTAACGTAGCGGAAAGCTTGTTGGCGTCATCCCGGTCCAGAAATCAACCGTGACCACCGCGCTCTGTGCTTCGTCAGCCCACCCCCGGCTACCCAGGGGTGGACCGACAGCACGAGACTGGTCCGCCCCCTGCACAAACGGCACCTGGGCGGACCAGAACAGGCATCAATCCTTCGGAGGCTCAGCTGGCGTAGCTGCTGCCGGAGCAGCAGGCGCAGCGGCGTCGGCTGCGGGAGCGGGCGCGGGCGCGGCAACCGGCTCCGCCGCAGGTGCAGGCACGGCGGCCGGGGCGGCTGCAGCGGCGGCCGGCTTGAGGCCTGCGGCTTCGGCGCCGATGGTCTTGGCGACGTCGAGCTTCACCTTGTCATTGTTCGCTGCGACAGTG
Source organism: Sphingomonadaceae bacterium (assembly GCA_965284665.1). Lineage (GTDB taxonomy): Bacteria > Pseudomonadota > Alphaproteobacteria > Sphingomonadales > Sphingomonadaceae > Novosphingobium. The sequence continues at coordinate 2,317,971 of OZ260108.1, forward strand.
CCGACAACCTTGCCCTTCTTGTCGAGTAGTTGCGCTTCACCCGTCTCACCGACCGGTACCATGCGGACGTTGACCGGATTGGGCGAGAGATGGTTCGACGCCCCGTTGGTGCCATCGACCACACCGCCGATGATCCCGCCAAGCAGCAGGTTACCGGCAGTCGAACCGCCGAGCCGGCTCTGCAGCAGGACGTAGGTTGGCTGATAGCCTTCATGGGAGAAATCGGCGCGCTGGTCATACTTGCGCTTGACCTTGATCTTGCACGGCGTGTTGCAGCTTTCACCGCTGGTGAGCGTCACTTTTGCGCCCTTGGCATTCGAGTCAAAGCTGACTTTCTGCTTCGTGCCACTGACAAACGTTGCACAAGCGCCGAGCGTAAACGGCAAGATTGCGGCGAATACCGCGAGCTTCATTCGTCCCATGAGTTCCTCCTGTTTGGAGGGGCGAGGCTATGGAGAATTGCGGTGAGGTCAAGCAGTCTACGGAAATAATTCCTTCGAAATCCGAGTTTTGTCGGGCGGTTCTAAACCAGGTGCCGCGCAGCAAGCCCAATCGGGGTCCGGGCCGGGGCATAACGAAAAGACCGGCGCGGGGCCTGGAGAGGCACGCCGCGCCGGTCCTGTTTCGTGGAGGGCACCCTGGGGTATTGGGGGACGGGGTGCCCTCCCCTGGGGAGATTACATGTCGTCGTCCCCGTCGGGACCCGTCATCATCTCCCCGGCAAGACCTTCGGTTTGGCCGCGGATCGCAGCCTCCAGCCGGTCGCAGAGCTCGGGATTTTCCTTGAGGTAGGTTTTGGCATTCTCACGCCCCTGGCCGATCCGGATCGAATCGTAGGAGAACCAGGCGCCCGACTTTTCGACCAGGCCGGCCTTGACGCCGAGGTCGAGGATTTCGCCGATCTTGGAGATGCCTTCGCCATACATGATATCGAATTCGACCTGCTTGAACGGCGGGGCCACCTTGTTCTTGACCACCTTCACGCGGGTCGAGTTGCCGACGATATCGTCGCGGTCCTTGATCTGGCCGGTGCGGCGGATATCGAGCCGGACCGAGGCATAGAACTTGAGCGCATTGCCGCCGGTCGTGGTTTCCGGATTGCCGTACATCACGCCGATCTTCATGCGCAGCTGGTTGATGAAGATCACCATGCAGCGCGAGCGGCTGATCGAACCGGTCAGCTTACGCAGCGACTGGCTCATCAGGCGGGCCTGGAGGCCGACATGGCTATCGCCCATCTCGCCCTCGATTTCAGCCCGCGGGACCAGCGCGGCGACCGAGTCCACCACCAGCACGTCGATCGCGTTCGAACGGACCAGCGTATCGGTGATTTCCAGCGCCTGCTCACCCGTATCGGGCTGCGAGACGATCAGTTCATCGATGTTGACACCCAGCTTCTTGGCATAGACCGGATCGAGCGCGTGTTCCGCGTCGATAAAGGCCGCCGTGCCGCCGCTCTTCTGCGCTTCCGCGATGACGTGCAGCGCCAGCGTGGTCTTGCCTGAGCTTTCCGGGCCGTAGACTTCGATCACCCGGCCGCGCGGCAGGCCACCGATGCCGAGCGCAATGTCGAGCCCGAGCGAACCGGTGGAGATAGCCTCCACCTCCATCGTTTCCTTCGAGCCGAGCTTCATCGCGCTGCCCTTGCCAAACGCGCGATCAATCTGGGCCAGCGCCGCTTCCAGCGCCTTCTGACGGTCCATCGTTTCCTTGCCTTCCTGAATCAGCTTGAGTTGTGCAGCCATTGTCCGTCCCCTTGCCTAACCAGCCGACCCAGCAGGTCAACTGCGACTCGGTGTACCCGATCTGTTCCATGAGAACAAGAGGGGAACTAGAACAAATTTGGAACAGACGTTTTTGCTCGTGAATTCAGGTTCTTATACCTGATAAGCGGGTGTTCGGCTAGAGCCGAAAGGCCGCCAGACGCCGGTAATGTTCTTCTGCCTCGGCTGCGATCTCCACGAGGGGCGCCGGCAGGATCGGAACCGCTTCCCCGCCCGGCGCGGCAAAGCCGGTCGAGGCCTCGACCCCGGCATACCAGGCCGGTGCCCAGACCCCGTCGCTGGCGCGCTTGCCGGCCGGCCAGCTGAGCATCGCCGCGTCGAATTCGATCCCCAGCGCCCCGCACAGCGCGCCCAAAGTGCGGGCCGGATCGGCCAGCACGTCCGCCGCGTCGATTACCGGCGGGGCATGGCCCAGCCGGTCAGCCTCGGCATCGAACAGCTCGCTTTGCTGGACCACGCCGATATCGGCTAGCGTCACCGTCTCGCGACTCTTGACGTAGGAGGCGAGCACGCGGACCGGGTCGCGGATCAGGAAGGCGTTGCGGCACGCCGCAATCCACTCGCGCCCGAACTCTGGCACCATGTGGTGGGTCATGTGCTTCTGGTACCATATCGCGGAGCCGTCGGGCGCATTGCCGACCAGCTGCGCGGCCACATCGCGCCAGTCATTGGGCTGTGAGGCCAGCACCTCGTCACGCATGGGATGGTCGAGTCCGGTCTCAGCCAGATAGGCCGCGTAGAACGGCTCGTCGCTGACAGTACAGTCAGCGCGATTCTCGAACGCGCGCATCATCGCGGTCGAGAGGTTCCTGGGGCCTGACCACATGGCGATCCGGATTGTCACAGCAATGGGTGCTCCCTGGCGTATTGGTCCTTGAGCGCGGCATAGGCGGCCTGGAGTGCTTGCGTCACCGGTCCTGCACCAGGCCGGAAAGGCGCATCGTCAACCCGCGCCACGGGCGTGATCCCGCCCATTGTGCCGGTGACGAACGCCTCATCGGCACCCAGCAGGTCCTGCGGCGCAAAATCGCCGACCTGGATCGGCGCAACGCCGCCCTGGCACAGCGCGATCACCTTGCTGCGGGTGATGCCCGGGAAGCAGAATCGGTCGGTGGCGCAGCGCACCTCGCCATTCTTCACCCAGAACAGATTCGTGGCGTTGCACGAGGCGATCATGCCTTGCGGATCGAGCATCACGGCCTCATCCGCCCCCTGTTCGATCGCTTCGAGCAGGGCGCGGATATAGTTCAGCCGGCTGTGCGAATTGAGGTGCATGTCAAAGGTCTCGGCGCCGCTGGTGCGGATCGAGCCGATATGCAGATTGAGGCCGGTCACGGCCACGCTTGGCACCTTGAATTCGGCGGTGCAGACGACTGTGGCCTTGCCCAGTGCATGGCGCGGGTCCTGGTTGATCGAACGCTTGCGCCCGCGCGTGACCATCAACCGCAGGTGCGCGCCGTCTTCCATGCGGTTGGCGATCAACAGGCGCTTGAGTTCATCGCGCATCTGGTCAGGTGACAGCCCAACGTCGATCGAGATCGCCCGCGCACCGACATAGAGCCGATCGAGATGCGCCTCGAGGAACAGCAGCGCGCCGCGGTGGAGCCGCAGTCCTTCCCACACCCCGTCGCCCAGGCCGAAACCGGCATCAAAGATCGAGACGGTGGCGTCCTGCAGCGGTACCAGCGCCCCATCGACCAGCGCCAATACGCCGACATTGCGCGGGTCCTCGACAAAGTCCTGACTGCCCGCCATCTGCCCCCGCCTGCCCCGCTCAGGCCTTGGCCGCAGCCAATACGCCGCCAACCTTGTCGGTCACCTGCTGCACGGTGAACGGCTTGGGCAGGAAGTGGACGTCGGCGATGTCGATCTCCTTGCGCAACTGCTCCTCGGCATAGCCGGACATGAACAGCACCGGCAGCGACGGGTGGCGGGCGCGGATTTCGCGGACCATGGCGGGGCCGTCCATCCCCGGCATGACCACGTCGGAGAGGACGAGATCGAATTCGGCGCCCTGTTCGACATAGGCCAGCCCTTCGTCGCCATCGGCGGCGGCGGTGACGGTATAGCCGGCGCGCGTCAGCGCGCGTTCGGCGACGGCGCGGACCATGTCCTCATCCTCAACCAGCAGTACCCGCCCGCCCCCGGCCCACTGGGCGGCGGGTTCGGCGCGTGCGGTCTTGGCGGCCAGTTCCTCGGCCGTGGCGTGGTGGACTGGGAGGTAGACCGTGAACTTCGTCCCCTTGCCCACTTCGCTATCGGCAAAAATAAAGCCGCCCGACTGCTTGACGATGCCGTAGACGGTCGAGAGGCCGAGGCCGGTGCCCTTGCCCTGTTCCTTGGTCGTAAAGAACGGCTCGAAGATCTTGCCGAGGTAATCGGGCGCGATCCCGGTGCCGGTGTCTTCCACCACCAGCGCGGTATAATCGACCTGCGGCATGATCGCGCTGCGCATGCCGCGCACGTCTGCGGCAGTCACGCGCCGGGTTGCAAGTGTGATCTTCCCCCCGCCGATCTCGCCCTTGGTCAGCACGGCATCGCGGGCATTGACCACCAGGTTGACGATCACCTGCTCCAGCTGGCTGGGATCGGCGCGAACAGCGCCCAGATCGCGGTCGTGCGTGACGGTGAGCTTCACCTTTTCGCCGATCAGCCGCTTCAGCAGGGTCGAAACGTCCTGCACCACGTCGGGCAGTTGCAGCACTTCAGGGCGCAGCGTCTGCTGGCGGCTGAAGGCCAGCAGCTGGCGGGTCAGGCTGGCGGCGCGGTTGGAATTGGCGCGGATCTGCTGGATATCGTCATAGTCGCTGTCACCCGGCGTATGGCGCAGCAGCATCAGATCGCAGGTGCCGAGGATCGCGGTCAGCACATTGTTGAAATCGTGCGCGACGCCGCCCGCCAGCTGGCCCACGGCCTGCATCTTGGTGGCCTGGGCGACCTGGCGCTTGAGGCGGGCTTCCTCACTGGAATCAGTGAGGCTCAGCAGCACGGCCGCTTCGCCCAGCCCGCGCACCCCGGCCAGGCTGAGCGTGACCGGGTCTTCCGGCTGAGTGCGCAGTCGCACGGCCAGGTCTCCCGCAGCCGCTGGCCCTTGTGCGAACCGACGGATCGCATCGGAAATCGCGCCCTTGTCTTCCTGCACCACCAGGTCGGTCGGATAGACCGGCGGGGCCTCGCCCTCGCGGCCCGCAGCGCGCATGAAGGCCGGGTTGGCGAACAGCAGCCGCCCGTCACGATCGGCCATGGCCAGGCCAAGCGGCAGGTTGCCGAGCAGCGCCTCAAGGTGCGGAACCGCAGCCGTGCCTTCAACCGCGCCGCCGCCGATGCCGACTCCGGCCTCGACCAGCAGCATCAGCGAAGGCGTGGTCGCATAGTCGACCGCGCCCGGCGCATCGGGATCGCGCACCGGCAGGTAATACATCGTCAGCGGATTGCCGCGTCGGCCTTCTCGGGCCCAGCTGACCTGGTCACGCTCATCCTGGCGGAGGAAGGCGGTAAACTCCTGGCCGGTCAGCAATGCCGCCGGATCGCCCGTGGCGCGCGCAGCAAAGCCGGAACTGGCGGCGCGGATCTTGCCATCGGGATCGACGATTGCAGCGGCCATCCCGGCTGCGGCCAGGGCGCGGCCCAGCTTGCCATCGAGGTGCGGCACCAGCTCGGCCACCGGATCGGGATTGGCCAGCGGGCTGATCGTCCAGACCAGGTAATCGTCCCCGCGCCCGGCGCGATGGGCCTCGGCGCTCCAGCGGCCGGTCTCGTTCTCGATGATGTCGGCCTTACCCTGACCGTCGCGCCAGCCAGAGCGGCCAGCCTTGGCCAGGCGCTCAAGCGAGGCATTGTCGACCGGCAGGCGCGGCGGGGCGTGAGCGGTAGTGAACCACGCTTCGAAGGCACGGTTGGCGCAGACCAGTCGCCCGGCACGATCGGTAATCGCAACGGCGCAGTCCGGCCGGTCGATCGCCGCCACGGTCACCGACCAGTCCGGCAGGGCATATTCGACTTGGCTAACCGCCGGCTTGGGCTTTGCCAGCACCCAGATCAGTCCGCCCAGCGCGATCAGGCCAGCGGCAAAGGCGGCCAGGACCAGCACTTCGCCAGTCGCCAGCCAGACCAGCGCCAGGCTGACGGCCAGCGCCGCCCCCACGATCAGCCGCTCACCCCCACTGACGGCCAGGCGAGAGCCGGGCGCGCTCACGGCTGAAGCGGTTCCTGCTGGCGCCGCTGGGCCACGATCCGTTCCTGCGCGGCGCGGCGCTTGCGGCGGACCCAGCTGGTCCAGACGAAGGACGAGACCAGGTAGCCAACCGCCGCTGTCACGGTCGAAATGATGAACAGCCCAAGCAGCGCCGCCGGGGCCGCATCGGACAGTAACCAGCTGGTCCATTCGCTGAGGCCCGCGCCGCGCTCATAGAGCCCGTAGAAGGTCTCTGGATCGGCGTGGAAGCCCAGCTTGTTGCCCAGCCAGATCGACCCGGCCAGAATCAGCGGCGTGGTCGCCGGGTTGGACAGGAAGGTCATCAGTGCGGCCAGCGGGATATTCCCACGGCAGGGCACGCACATCAGCGCGGCACCGATGATCTGGATCCCCGGGATCAATGCAAAGATTCCAACCAGCAGGCCGACCGCCACCCCGCGCGGGACCGAGCGGCGGGTAAAGCGCCACAGTTCCGGACGGCGGGCGAAGGGCCCGACCCAGCGGTTGTGCTCAAGCTCCTCGCGCCGGGGCATGTTGCGCCTGGACCAGCGGATGATGCGGGACGAAAAGGTGCTCATTTGTGGTCCCGCATAATCCGCGCCTGGTCACGCTTCCAGTCACGTTCCTTGATCGTTGCCCGCTTGTCCGCCACGTTCTTGCCCTTGGCCAGCGCGAGCTCGACCTTGGCGCGGCCACGGCCGTTGAAATAGATCGAAAGCGGCACCAGCGTCATGCCCTTGCGTTCAACCGCCCCGGTGAAGCGGGCAATCTCGCGCTCATGCAGCAGCAGTTTGCGCGGGCGCTTGGGGACATGGTTGAAGCGGTTGCCGTGGCTAAATTCGGGCACGTTGGAATTGATCAGCCAGACCTCGCCATTCTTGACCTCGGCATAGGCCTCGGCAATCGAGCCTTCACCGAACCGCAGGCTCTTCACCTCGGTCCCGGTCAGGGCGATCCCGGCCTCGGTCGTATCCTCGATATGATAATCGAACCGCGCCCGCCGGTTTTCGGCGACCACTTTCTTCTTGTCGAATGCTGCGGGGGTCGGGCGGGCCATGATTAGGGCGCATGTAGGCGCGGTTCGATGAAAAGGAAACCAGCGGCCGCTACTAAATCCTCGTTGCAGCGCTGGACCGAATCTCAGACCAGCCCGGCGTGCGCCAGCCCGGCATCTACCGCGCGGCGGCTTTCGGGGCTGCAGGCCACCAGCGGCAAGCGGACTTCCTCGCTCAGCCAGTCGCAGACCCGGGTCAGCGCGTACTTCACCGGCCCCGGCGAGGCATCGGTGAACAGCGCCTGGTGCAGCGGGAACAGCCGTTCGTTGAGGGCGTGCGCCCTGGCCGTGTCACCGGCCAGGCTGGCAGCCTGGAATTCGGCGCAGAGCCGCGGGGCGACATTGGCGGTGACCGAGATGCAGCCCACTCCGCCGCCAGCGTTGTATTGCAGCGCCATGTCATCGTTGCCGCAGAGCTGGACGAAGCCGGGGCCCAGCGCCAGGCGGTGCGCGGTGAGCCGGGTCATATCGCCGCTGGCGTCCTTGATGCCGATGATCCGCTCCGGGAAGCGGCGGGCCAGTTCGGCGACGGTTTCGGGCTTGATGTCGGTCACGGTCCGGCCCGGCACGTTGTAGAGCACGATCGGCAGGTCGACCTTTTCGGCCAGGTAGCTGAAATGGGCGAGCAGCCCGGCCTGGCTGGGGCGGTTGTAATAGGGCGCGACCATCAGCGCGGCAGCGGCGCCCAGCGCCTTGGCCTCCTGCATATGCCACAGCGCGGTCTGGGTATCGTTGCTGCCGCACCCGGCGATGACCGGGACGCGGCCGGCCGCTGCCTCAACCGTTACGGCGAAGAGGCGGTGCTGCTCGTCATTGCTCAGCGTCGGCGCTTCGCCCGTGGTACCGCAGGGGACCAGCGCGGCTGAACCTTCGGCAACCTGCCAATCGACCAGCCGGCGAAAGGCCGCTTCGTCCACCGAACCTGTGGTGAACGGGGTGATAAGCGCCGGAATCGAGCCGGAGAACATGGACTTTACCCTTCCTCTTGGCCCATAGGACCAGCGGCAGCCCATCCCGCGGCGGCCGCTTCGTTCAGCGCCTGATAAGGAGCCTTTGCCGAGAATGTCCAGCATGGTCCGCACGACATTTGCTTTGCTGATGGCAAGCCTGGCAATTACTCCTTCCGCTGCTTCCGCGCAGGATGGCGCTGATTGGGACCGTGCGCGCGCGGCCCAGGCCGCTGCGCCCGCCAGCCCGATGACCCAGGCCGTGGCGCGCTGGAAGCTCCTAACCAGTTCCGACCGGTTCCTGTTCGACGATTACGCCAGCTTCCTGCTGAGCTATCCGGGGTTCCCGGAAGAGGCCAAGCTGCGCGGCTATGCCGAGCGCGCGCTCGAGCGGGAAAGCCCGCAAGCCGAGCGGATCGCCGCCATCTTCGATCGCTATCCTGCCGTCACCAACGCCGCCCGCGCCCGCCACGCCCTGGCGCTGTTCGACCTGGGCCGGCCGGAAGCGACCGAGCTGGGCCGCGCGGTGTGGCGCGGCGGGCCGATGAGCGACCTGAGCGAGGCAGCGCTCTCTGCCCGCCTCGCCAATGTGCTGACCCCGGCGGACCACGACGCGCGGATGGACGCGCTGCTGTGGAACAACAATTCCGCCCAGGCGACGCGGCAGCTGCTCTACGTTTCCCCGGCCGCGCGGCCGGTGTTCCTGGCCCGGCTTGGCCTGGTCAACGGGCAGGATCCGGCGGCGCAGGGCCTCGATCCTGGCCCGAGCGTGCTGCGCGACGCTGGCTATATTTACAACCGGGTACGGATGCTGCGCACGACCGGGCAGGTCGGCCTGGCCTCCTCGGTCCTCGCCACTCGGCCGTCGCTGGCCGCGCCGCCGCGCGAGGCACGCCGCTGGATCGGCGAACTGCTGGCCGTCGCCCGGCGCAGCGAGGCCGCCAACGCCGTGCGGATCGCCGCCAGCATCGACGAGACTTTCCCGCCGGGCACGGATGTCAGCGCCCAGACCTTCGCGATCCGCGATGACTATACCTCGCTGATGTGGCTAGGCGGGACGAAGGCGCTCTACGAGCTCGGCGATGCCAGCCGCGCTGCGCCGCTGTTCTACCGCTATGGCGCCGCCGCGCGCAGCCCGCAGACCCGCACCAAGGGCTATTACTGGGCCGGGCGCGCCATGGCCCAGGCCGGCAACCTGGCTGAGGCGAACCGTTATTTCGAAATGGCGGCGATCTATCCCGAGCAGTTCTATGGCCAACTCTCGCTTGAGCGGCTGGGCCGCCCCCTGCCCTCCTTCAACCGCGTGCCCGCTGCCATCCCCACCCCGGCCGAGCGCGCCGCCTTTAACGCCCGCCCGCTGACCATGGCCGTGCGCGAAGTGGCGCGCGAAAGCGATTGGCCAACCGGCGTGCGCTTTTTCCGCGAAATCAGCGATCAGGCCATGACCGAGGCCGACCATGTCATGGTGGCGGACCTTGCCCGCGAGCTTGGCCGCCGCGACCTCGCCGTGATCCTGGCCCAGGCGGCCCATACCGACGGGTTTGGGGAGTTCCACAAGACCGGCTACCCCCTGATCCCGGTAACCGCCGGTTCCAACTGGACCATGGTCCACGCGATCACGCGGCAGGAAAGCCAGTTCGCCATGAACGCGATCAGCCACGCCGGCGCGCGCGGCCTGATGCAGCTTATGCCGGGCACGGCGCGCGAGCAGGCCGGCAAGCTGGGGTTGGAGTACGTCCCCGAAGCCCTGACCCGGGACGCGGGCTACAACATCACCTTGGGCGATGCCTATTTCCGGCGAATGCTTGACTATTACGGCGGCAGCTATCCGCTGGCGGTGGCTGCGTACAACGCCGGGCCGGGCAACGTGAACAAGTTCATACGCGCCAACGGCGATCCGCGTCATGGCGGAATCGACTGGATTGAATGGATCGAGCGCATCCCGCTGACCGAGACGCGCGGCTATGTCCAGCACGTGCTGGAGAACGCCGTGGTCTATGAAGCGATGAACCCGGACAAGGCGCGCATGGGCGGGCCGAATCCGCTCAGCCGGTTCATCGGCAAGCGGATGCCGGGATAAGGCCTTGAAGCCTGACGGACCGCCGATCACGCCAGCAGGGATGGCCGCACTGCGGGCGCGGTACGATCACCTGCTGGGCACCGAACGCCCAGCAATCGTCGAGATCGTGAGCTGGGCTGCCGGCAACGGCGACCGCAGCGAGAACGGCGATTACCTCTATGGCCGCAAGCGGATGCGCGAGATTGACCGCGAGCTGGCCCACCTGGCGCGGCGGATGAAGTTCTGCCGGGTGGTCGATCCGGCCGGCCAGCAAGACCGCAGCCGCGCCTGGTTCGGCGCGACGGTCACCATTGCGGACGAAGATGACAACCAGCGCACCCTGACCCTGGTCGGTGATGACGAACAGGACGCCGGCGCGGGCCTGATCGGCTGGTCTGCCCCGATCGCCCGCGCGCTGCGCGGCGCGGCAGTGGGCGACCTGCGCCGGGTTCACCTGCCCGGCGGCGAAAAGGAATGGGAAGTGATCGCCATTTCCTATCCCGACGCCTGACGCTTTTCGAAGCTGATGCTTTCTGCAATGGAACCGCCATGGCCGACGTGATCAACCTGCGCCTTGCCCGCAAGGCCCAAGCCCGCAGCAAGGCGGCGCAGCAGGCGGCCGAGAACCGCGCACTACACGGGCAGAGCCTAGCCGAGCGGCGGCTCAAGCAGGCCGAAGAGGAGCGCGAGGTCCGCCAGCTCGACGCCCACCGGCGAGAGATGGACTGATGCGCACCACTTACGACAGCGCTACCGTCCGCCTCTACCACCTCGACGGGGCAAGCGAAGGCGGCGCCGCCACGACCCTGCTTTACGGTCCGCTGGCGGAGGCGCTCGAGGTCGCGGCACGGCAACCGGCCGAGATGCAGGACGGGCTGTTCATCGCCACGGACAACGATGTCGTCGCCTACCTCGATCTGATAGGGGACGATTGATGCTGCGGCGCGCCATCCTTGTTCTGGTCTTGCTGGCCACACCCGCGCTTGCCCGCGACAGCCTGGGCATGTTCGGCACCTGGGGCGCGTTCAGCGATCCGCAGGCACCGGGCGGGCCGCGCTGCTATGCGATTGCGATGGCGGCACCATCAACGCTGCAGCGCGATTACCAGCCCTATGCCACGATTGGCACCTGGCCGCGCCAGCAGGTGCGCGGGCAGGTCCATTTCCGCCTCTCGCGCAAGCTCATGCCCAAGGCGCCGATTACCCTGATCATGAGCGGGCAGCGCTATGCCCTGGTCGGCGGCGGCGGCGATGCCTGGGCGGCGGACAAGCGGATGGACGCGGCGATTGTCGCCGCCATGCGCTCGGCCGGAGAGATGACGGTCAGCGCGCGCGGTGCGGACGGGCGCGGTTTTACCAATACCTGGTCGCTCGACGGGGCAGCGACGGCGATGGATGCCGCCGCCGTCGGCTGCGCCCGTCTGCGCTAGCCCGGTCTAGAACCGGAAGCCGACGCTCGCGACGACCTGGTGACGGTCGGTATCGATGTTGAAGCGGCTCGAATCCGGGGTCTGGCCCTCGAAATCAAACTCAGCCTCGTTGTAGTTCGAATAGCGGTATTCGATCTTGGCAAAGGCGTTCTCACCGATGGCGGTTTCGACGCCGGCACCCAGTCGCCAGCCGTCGGTATCGAGCCGCTGGTTGAGGTTTACCGTACCATCGCTGCCGACCAGGTTGAACCGGGCGTTGGTATAGCCGCCCTTGGCATAGACCAGCATCTTCTCGCCGACGATGAAGCCGGCCCGGGCACCGACATAGATGTCGCGTCCGGCCTCGACCCGGCCGAGGTTGAATGTGTTGGGCACGCCGTCATTGTCGGCATTGGCGGTGCTGTCGGTCAGTTCGGCTTCGGCACCCACGACGAAGTTGTCACCCAGGGCAGCGTCAAAACCGACGCCACCACCATAGACGACGCCGTCAATCGACTGGTCAAGGTCGCGGGTGGTGTCGTTATCGACCGAGCTGCCCGAGCGGCTCTTGTCCCAGCCGACCGTGGCCTCGATCCGCGGGCCAGTAAAGGTGGCCTGGGCATCCTGCGCCAATGCCGGGCAGGCCGGCAGCGCGGTGCCGACTGCGAGTGCTGCGAGGATCTTTTTCATCTACAATCTCCAACCTGTTGCGCCCTTCGCTTGCGGGGCGACCGGCTGAAGGCCGCTGCGCGGCAAAGGTTTCGCGAGACGGGACGGGCAGAGCCCTGGGCACGGCCAAGGCCCGAGGCGGCTGCGCCTTTGCGCTTTCGGGCCGCGTTCCCTATATCGCGCGCCATGCAGATTCCCGGCCATATCGATCCCGTCCCCGTCGCGCGCGACATCACTCCGCGTGAGGATGGTCGCATCGACCTGATCGGCTTGCCGCGCAGGCGGATTGCCGAACTGTTCGAGAGTGCGGGGCTGGATGCCAAGGCCGCCAAGCTGCGCGCCAAGCAGGTGTTTCACTGGCTCTACCATCGCGGTGTCACCGATTTCGAAGCGATGACCGATATCGCCAAGACGATGCGCCCATGGCTGGCCGAGCGCTTCGTGATTGGCCGCCCGGAAATCGTGCTGAGCCAGCATTCCAGCGACGGCACGCGCAAGTGGCTGCTCAAGACGGCTGACGACCATGAGTATGAAATGGTCTTCATCCCCGATGCCGATCGCGGCACACTGTGCGTTTCCAGCCAGGTCGGCTGCACGCTCAATTGCCGGTTCTGCCACACCGGGACCATGCGGCTGGTCCGCAACCTGACCCCGGGTGAAATCGTCGGCCAGGTCATGCTGGCGCGCGATGCGCTGGGCGAATGGCCCAAGGCCGGCCAGGCCGACCTTTCCGCGCTGGGCGACGACCTGGTCGATGATGACGGTGGTTATTCGGCTGATGGACGCCTGCTCACCAACATCGTGATGATGGGCATGGGTGAGCCGCTTTATAACTTCGACAATGTCCGCGATGCGCTGAAGCTGGTGATGGACGGCGATGGCCTGGCCCTCTCGAAGCGCCGCATCACCCTTTCGACCAGCGGCGTCGTGCCGATGATGGCCAAGTGCGGTGAGGAAATCGGGGTGAACCTGGCCGTCTCCCTCCACGCGGTGACCAAGGACATCCGCGACGAGATCGTACCGATCAACCGCAAGTACGGCCTTGAAGAACTGCTCCAGGCCTGTGCCGACTATCCCGGCGCCAGCAATGCCCGCCGCATCACCTTCGAATACGTGATGCTGAAGGACAAGAACGACAGCGACGAGCACGCGCGCGAGCTGGTCCGCCTGATCAAGCAGTACAAGCTGCCGGCCAAGGTCAACCTGATCCCGTTCAACCCCTGGCCCGGCGCGATCTATGAATGCTCCACGCCCGAACGCATTCGCCGCTTTTCAGAGATCGTGTTCGAAGCCGGCATCAGCGCCCCGGTGCGCACGCCGCGCGGGCGCGATATCGATGCCGCCTGCGGCCAGCTCAAGACCACGGCCCAGAAGCTCAGCCGCGCCGAACTGGACCGACTCGCCGAGGAAAAGCAGGCCGCGCTGGGCTGATCTGCTCGGCTGGGCGCGCAAACGCCACGGTTTACCAACCGGTGAAATCCGGCGTTCAGGTTACGGGATAGAAGCTGCCTCCACGAATTTCGAAAACAGGAGAACGCCGATGTTTCGCAAAACCCTGATCGCCGCCACGTTGGCGACGGCCGCCCTCCCCTCAGCCCAGGCTTTCGCCGATCCGCCGCGCTGGGCCCCGGCCCATGGCTATCGCGCCAAGAACGGCGACATCGCCTATCGCCGCACCGATAACGGCATCCGCTACTGGCAGGGTGACGATGGCCGCTATTACTGCCGCCGCGGCGATGGCACCGTCGGCCTGCTGGTCGGTGCCGCCGTCGGCGCGCTGCTGGGCCGCGCGATTGATACCCGCGGTGAGCGCGTTACCGGCACTGTCCTTGGCGCTGCCGCCGGTGCCCTGATCGGCAATGAAATTGCCAAGGGCCCGACGCGCTGCCGCTAAGGCCCCCGTGCCCTGAACTAACCCTTTGCCGAGCGCGGCCGGGTGTGCATAGGGCAATCCCTATGTCCCCGGCCGTTTTCATTACTGGCGCTGGCAAGCGCATCGGCGCAGTGCTGGCGCGCAGCTTTGCCGATGCTGGCTGGCATGTGGTGATCCACGCGCACCATTCGCCCGATGCCGCCCATGCCCTCGCCGCCGAATTGCCCTCGGCCGAAGTGGTCCAGTGCGACCTGCTCGATGGCGAGGCCGCCTTGGCGATGGTGGCCGAAGTGGCGGCGCGGCTGGATGACTGGCGGGTGCTGGTCAATTGCGCCGCCGTATTCCGCTATGACGATGGCGCGGCCATTGACCCGGCGGTCTTTGCCGAGGCGATCACGGTCAATGCGGAAACCCCCACCCGCATGGCCCAGGCTTTCCTGGCCGGGGCGCGAGCGAAAGGTGGCATGCGGGTGATCCAGTTCCTGGACCAGAAGCTGCTCAACCCCAATCCCGATTTCTTCAGCTACACCATGGCCAAGCAGGCCTTTGCCGCCGCCGTGACCATGCTGGCCATGGCCCAGGAGGACCCGGAAGCCCGAGTCTATGGCCTCGCCCCCGGCGCGATGATGCCCAGCTTCGACCAGCACGAGGAAGAGCATGAGGCGAGCGGGCGGATGAACCTGCTGCAGCGCCTGACCGACCCGCAGGAGCTGGCCGACGCCGCGCTGTTCCTCGCCGAGGGCTGGGCCGCCAGCGGCGAGACGCTTTACATCGATTCCGGACAGCACCTGCTCGCGCAGCCGCGCGACGTGCTGTTCATGGCCAGAGGACTCTGATGCTCGAAGCCTTCTTCGCCTCCACAGCGGTGGTGGCGCTCGCAGAGATCGGCGACAAGACCATGCTGCTGGCAATCGTGCTCGCCGCCCGGCTGCGCGCACCGGTCGCGATCCTGCTGGGGATCCTTGTCGCCACCATGGCTAACCACGCCCTGGCGGCGCTGGTCGGCAGCCAGGTGGCCGGGCTGATCGACGCACCGTGGTTCCGGATTGCCATTGCCCTCGGCTTCATCGCCATGGCCGCCTGGACCCTCGTGCCCGACAAGCTTGACGACGACGAGGACAGCGCCCCCCATCGCGGCAGCGCCTTCCTCACCACGCTGGTGGCTTTTTTCCTGGTCGAAATGGGCGACAAGACTCAGGTCGCCACGATCGCGCTCGGCGCGCAGTACCATTCGGTGCTGGTGGTCGCCGCAGGGACCACGCTGGGCATGATGCTGGCCAATGGCCCGGCCGTCTTCCTGGGTGAAAAGCTGGTCGAGAAGGTCTCGCTCAAGCTCACCCGGACGATTGCCGCGCTGCTGTTTCTGCTGCTCGGCCTATGGCAGCTTGCCGAGGTCCTCGGCTGGCTCGGCGCATAGGGGCTTGCGTTGACCGGCAAGAGGCATAGTCTCTTGACTCATGTGGCTGCTCGACAAGATGCTCCGCGCGCTGATCAGGCAAGGTCAGCTTCGTGTCGTCGATCATGACGGCAGCGAACACCACTATGGCGATCTTTCCGCCGATCCCGTCACGATCCGCCTGACCGACAAGGGCGCGGCGTTGCATATCGCCCGCGATCCCCGGCTCGGCGCGGGTGAGGCCTATACTGACGGGCGGCTGGTGGTGGATCCGCCACACGACATTCGCGACATGGTGCTGCTGGTCATGGCCAATGCCGCCGGGTCCGGCACCGGCCTCAAGCCCCCCAGCCTGACCAAGAAGCTGCTCGATCGGCTGGGCTCGCGACTCGACCAGATCAATTACCGCAGCCGCGCCAGCAAGAACGTGGTCCACCACTATGGCCTGACCCGAGAGTTCTATGAGCTGTTCCTCGATGAGGACCGGATGTACTCGATGGCCTACTTCACCGATCCGGCGAATACGCTGGAGCAGGCCCAGGTCGACAAGAAGGCGCTGATCGCCGCCAAGCTCAACCTGCCGCGCGATGCCCGCCATATGCGCGTGCTCGACATCGGCTGCGGCTGGGGCGGGTTCGGGCTGTTCCTCAACCGCCATTACGGCTGCGAAGTGCTGGGCGTCAGCCTGGCGCCCGACCAGGTCAAGTTCGCCAACGAACGGGCCGAGGCGGCGGGCGTGGCCGACAAGGTGAAGTTCGAGCTGATCGACTACCGCGATGTCACCGGCACGTTCGACCGAATCAGCTCGATCGGCATGATCGAACACCTCGGCAAGCCGCATTACGAGGAATACTACGCCAAGACCTTTGGTCTGCTGGCCGACGATGGCGTGATGCTGACCCACACGATCGGCAAGCCCGGCATGTCCGGCTCGACCGACGCCTGGGTGCGCAAGTACATCTTCCCCGGCCACTACCTGCCCTGCGTCAGCGACCTGGCGATTGCGCATGAGCAGACCGGCTGGAAGATCGCCGACATCGAGGAACTGCGCGTCCACTACGCCTGGACCCTGGCCGAATGGTACCGCCGCGCAGTGCTCCACCGCACCGAAATCGAGGCGATGTTCGACGCGCGCTTCTTCCGGATGTGGCAATTCTACCTGGTCGGCGCCGAACAGGGCTTCCGCAACGGCACCATGGTCAATTTCCACGTCCAGGCGACCAAGCGCGAGGGCGTCCTGCCGGTGACGCGGGATTACATCACGACCGAAATGGCGCGCCTATCGGCGGCGGAAGGTGTGCCGACCTGGCATCTGGAGCGGGCGGCGGCGGAGTAAATCGTTATCCAGCGCCTCGATGAGCTAGGAGCGCGACTTTCGCACCAATGCCTTCGTTAGTCTGCTGAGGCATGTCCGCGCTCAATCGCTTCATTGATCCAGGCGACAATTGCATTCAGCGCGGTCGGCGAGTCATACAGGCTAGAATGGCGCAAGGGCGCATCGGCATCGATGCAATCTTCCATATCGCCATCGAACATCAACACCCGCCAATTGCCAAGAGGGCAGGCCTCTGCCGAAGTCTCAACGAGTGACCCAACCAGAACCAATTCAGGGCCCGCTGCAAGCCCGAGAATGCCGTTGACCAGTACCATCGGCAAGGCAACGACAGCGAGCATAATCAAGGCATAGAGCGCGAAGACACCACCACCGGCAACTGTCAGCAAAAGCAGAGCTGCTATCAGCAAAGCCAGCCCGCCCAAAACCTCCCTCGCGCCAAGAGCCACTGCCTCGACATCCACTGGCGAGGTCAGTAACATCGTTAAGCCACCGACCAGCAATACAGTGGTCCCAACAAAGAACAAAGGCTTCTTCGACAGCAGCAAGGCTTTCATTCGTTGCGACCAATCATAAAAACGAGAGACGAGTATTATTGGGAACTGGAATATCGCGGTATTTATCCAGCTCAGAAAGTGAGACAGCGTAATCAAGCCTGAAGCCTCATCCGCTATCGACCGGACGAAGAGTACCCGTCCCGGATCGAGCGCCCCTCTATCCCGAGTAACCGTCAGTCGCCCGGCCATCTGTAAGGCCCAGGCATTGATAATCACGGTCACAATTAGCGCAGGGATGAACAATACCGGCGCGACGGAATCGGATAACCAGCCATAAGCGTCATTCAGTCCCGCCAGAATACCAATCGATAGGAATAGCGGCACACAACCCAGCACCCAAAGCATTGTAGTGGGCAAGCGGCGCAACCTTACCGACAGCACCGGTGTCGCCAAGCACACGACCGCGGCCAGCTTGCGAGAATAATCGCGGGTTATCGCGTCGAGGGTTATCGAACCTCCGTGACTGTGCCCAACAACGATGTGCTTCGCATCCGGATACTTGGCTATGCAGGCTTTGAGGTGACGTCGGAGTTCGCGTCGACCTCGGGCACGCGCAGCAAACGAATTGCGACCGCTCCAGACAAAGCGAAACACATTCACAGGACCTGGCAATCCCTCACCAAGGGCCATAGCAAGTTCAGAGCCAGGCATGGTCCACGGAGCATGGCGTGCAAAGGTACCATGAACCAACGTGACGACAGTTCCAGGTTCTGCGTGGAGCGGATGTTCACCCGTGCCGGCTGGCCTGGCGATCAGGAGCAACATTCTGACAAGGGCGGTCACGATCTTGGCTGCAAGCAGTACCAAGAATAACACGACCAGAGCCAGCATGATTGCAGAAGGTGTGCTCATTTGCCCCCAACTGACGGCCGGCTAGGATCGCATCATGCAAATCGGCCAGCGAAGTTGTTAAACGTTATCTCCATTCAAGGAACTTGGATTGGTGAGTCAATCTTTTGCTTAAGATGGTTAATCAGGCTGATTTGGGGTCGAGTGAAACTGGTAACAGTGGAAGCGCGCTCTCTGCGCATTTTCCTACACCCCCCGCGGCCTGATACAATCATGGCTGCTCTTTCAATCGTTGATCCCCGCACCGCCCAGTCAGCGCGCTGACCTGGCCCGTTCGCGTCCTGCTTTTTTTCTTTGGCCACGGACGAAATCCACGTCAAAATACGTGAAACACATTTAAATTCAACGGCTTCATGATGTTGGAAGAAGCGGACTCAGTGTCAAGTGTGTCAACTTCAGCGTAACGCTGCCGCGAGGCCGCTTACTCCGGATAGGCCTCGTTCATCGCCTGCCAGCTCAGCGCCACCAGCTCTTCCAGCACGGCCAGGTCCACGTCGGCCAGCTTGTTGATGTAAAGGCAGGACTTGCCAGTCTTGTGCTTGCCCAGCCGCGCGAAGAGGTCTTCCGCCCTCGCCTGGTGGTTGCAGTAATTGCCCATGAGATAGACCGTCAGCGCCGCCTTGCGCGGGCTGAACCCGCCGCGGCACATCGTCCCTTCGCGGCCGCTGTCGTACTTGTAGTTGTAGTTGCCGTAACCGATGATCGAGGGGCCCCACATGGCCGGTTCGAGCCCCGTCACGCGGCGGTGCAGCGCGTCGATTACCGCGGCTTCTTCGCGCCGCCGCTGATCCGGCACGGCGGCGATGAAATCCGCTACGCTCACTTCCGTCGCCTTGGTCTTGAGTTCTGCCTTGGCCACTGGCTTGCCCTCCTACCCCCATTGTCCTAGGTGCCGCGTCGAATCCTATCTCTTTTCCAGCGGAATTCCAGCCATGAGCGACATCAAGCGTGTAGTCCTCGCCTATTCGGGCGGCCTCGATACCTCGGTGATCCTGAAGTGGCTGCAGGTGACCTACAATTGCGAGGTCGTCACCTTCACCGCCGACCTCGGCCAGGGCGAAGAGCTGGAACCGGCCCGTGCCAAGGCCAAGCTGATGGGTGTGCCGGACGAGCATATCTACATCGACGACCTGCGCGAAGAGTTCGTGCGCGATTTCGTCTTCCCGATGATGCGCGCCAATGCCCGCTATGAAGGCGATTACCTGCTCGGCACCTCGATCGCGCGGCCCTTGATCTCCAAGCGGCTGGTCGAGATCGCGCATGAAACCGGCGCCGATGCCGTGGCCCACGGCGCGACCGGCAAGGGCAATGACCAGGTCCGCTTTGAACTCTCGGCCTATGCACTCGATCCCAATATCAAGGTGATCGCGCCCTGGCGC
This sequence comes from Sphingomonadaceae bacterium, assembly GCA_965284665.1. Lineage (GTDB taxonomy): Bacteria > Pseudomonadota > Alphaproteobacteria > Sphingomonadales > Sphingomonadaceae > Novosphingobium. The sequence goes on from OZ260108.1 coordinate 2,337,474, forward strand.
GAATGGGATCTGACCAGCCGCACCGCGCTGATCGCCTGGGCCGAAGCGCACCAGATCCCGGTACCCAAGGACAAGCGCGGCGAAAGCCCGTTCTCGACCGACGCGAACCTCCTCCACACCTCGTCCGAGGGCAAGGTGCTGGAAAATCCGTGGGACGAGACCCCGGACTATGTCTATTCGCGCACGGTCAACCCGGAGGACGCGCCCGACGCGCCGGAATACATCACCATCGACTTTGAAAAGGGCGATGGCGTCGCGCTGAATGGCCAGGCGATGAGCCCCGCCACGCTGCTGGCCGCGCTCAACGACCTGGGCCGCAAGCACGGCATCGGCCGGCTCGATCTGGTCGAAAACCGCTTTGTCGGGATGAAGAGCCGCGGGATGTACGAGACGCCGGGCGGCGAAATCTATGCCCGCGCCCACCGCGGGATCGAATCGATCACGCTTGATCGCGGCGCGGCGCATCTCAAGGACGAGCTGATGCCGAAGTATGCCGAGCTGATCTACAACGGCTTCTGGTTCGCACCCGAGCGCGAGATGCTGCAGGCGGCGATCGACCACAGCCAGGCCAAGGTTTCGGGTACGGTCCGGCTGAAGCTCTACAAGGGCAATGCCAGCGTCGTTGGCCGCAAGAGCCTCAACTCGCTCTACAGCGAACGCCACGTGACCTTTGAGGACGATGCCGGCGCCTATGACCAGAAGGACGCGGCGGGCTTTATCAAGCTCAACGCGCTCCGGCTGAGGCTCTTGGCGCAGCGCGATCGATAAAAAAGCGTGCCCCAAATAGGGGCGACTCGATTCTGTCCACCGCATGCGCCGGGTTATCCACCGCCAAACAGGGCATCTGTGGATAACTCTGCATTTTTCCGCTTGTGCGACTCAGGAATCAGGCGCAGCTTTCAGGTGTCGAGAGGCTAGACCGAACCTGAAATTCCAGCGGGAAACCGCTGAAAGGAAAGGGGAAAGCACAACCTCAAGATGCTGGCAGCGATGCCCGCAGCAGTGTCGGAAAACACGCGGGAATGGCTCTTCGGAGCGGCTCACGCGAACCGCAGATGCAGCGAGCGGCGCGCAGTCAGGAGGCTGCTTCCGAGCAGCCGGAAAGGCGGACGGAAAGCGTGGCTTCGGCCAGGCAGACGGAAAGCCGGAACGGCGGGCGGGAAGCGGCTACGGAACCGCCAGGCGATACGGGAAAGGCTTTCGGGCCGGAACCGCCGCCTGACGGGACCGGGACGCCGGAAGCGAAACCGGACGATGAACGCCGGCTCTCACGAGCCAGCCGGAATGTGCGAGACAGTGTGTGAAGCCAGGCTTCGGCAAGGTGGAACAGGCCCGATGCGACGAGCATCACGATGCTAGCCCTTCAGTGGGCAAGAGCACTCACGGTGCGATGGCACGCGAGGTGGTCGAAAACGCATCACCGCGGCTGAACTGTCCAGGACAACCCCGGAACGGCGATCGCCCAACTCGGCCGGAAGAATAGAAGGCGTAGCGTGGGGCTGGTGGCGACACCGGCCCCATTTGCTTTGGTATCCGGTCATGTTAACTGTCCGCTGCTGCCGTAGCGGAATGGTAGACGCCCTGTCACAACAGGCCCTTCGAACGGGTGCAGGCTTCAAGACCTGTCGGCAGCGCTCATCGCACAAACAAGCTCGCCAGCTCGACATGCGTCGACCAGCGGAACTGGCCGACCGGGCGCAGTTCCTTGAGCGCGAAGCCAGCCTCGACCAGCGTGGCGGCATCCTTGGCCCAACTGGCGGGGTTGCAGCTGATATAGACCACCCGCTGCACTGTGCTCTCGGCGATCCGCTCCACCTGATCGCGCGCGCCGGCGCGCGGCGGATCGAGCAGGACGGCGCTGAAGCGGTTCAGCTCGTCCGGCAGCAGCGGGTTGCGGAACAGGTCGCGGTGGTCGCAGTGGACCGGCAGACCGGTGCGCGCTGCAGCCGCCTTGCAGGCTAGGTGCGCCGCGCGCTCGGCTTCGGCGGCGAGGACTTTGGTTTCGGGGCCGGCCAGCGCAAAGGCAAAGGTGCCCAGGCCGGAGAACAGGTCTGCCACGGTCGCGCAGCCTTTCAGCCATTCCTGCGCCGCAGCGACCAGCACGGCCTCGCCATCCGCCGTCGCCTGAAGGAAGGCTCCCGGCGGGAACGGCACGGCCACGCCGGACAGCGTGATCGTCACCGGCTCGGGCTCCCACACGGTATCGGGGCCATATCCGGCATCCAGCGTCAGCCGCGCCAGGGCATGATCGCGGGCGAAATCGAGCAGCAGTTCGGTCAGCGCCAGCCCCTCTGCGCTGAGCCCCTTGATGCCCAGGTCCAGCCCCTGATCGGTAACAGTCACTTCGATATCGGCGGCCAGCCTGGCATGGGCGTGCTTGCCGGGCTTGCCCTTGCCCTTCCTTGGCTGCTGCCCCTGCCCCAGCTTGATCAGCAGCTTGCGCAGGTTCGGCAGCACGGCAACAATCTCGGGCCGCAGCACCGGACATTCGCTGAGCTCGACCAGCCGGTGCGAGCGCGCCTCGCGAAAGCCGATCACCACGCGGCCCTGGCTGCTTTCGGCCCGCAGCGAGGCGCGGCGGCGACTTCCCGGCAGCGAAAGATGCGGCGGGGCGATGTGCTCCGCGCCAAGCTCTAGCGAGGACGAGGCATTGCTGACCCGCGCGGCGACGAAGTCGGCCAGGCTCTCCTCGTCAAGCTGCTGCAATTGGCAGCCCCCGCACTGACCGAAGTGCCGGCAGGGCGGTGTCACGTGGTGCGGTCCCGGCTCCAGCGTACCATCGGCGCGCAAGGTATCACCCGGCGCCGCACCCCAGGCATAGCGGCCCGAGGCGGTGATGCCGTCGCCCTTGGCGGCAATGCGGATGATCTTTTCGTCGCTATCGGTCACAGGCAGGCCGCGTAGGCCCTTGCTACCTGCGCCGCAAGCTCTCCGGCGGTAAAGGGTGCGGCGGCATGCCGCGCCGCCTCGCCGTGCAGCCAGACGCCCTCACAGGCGGCGGCAAAGGCTTCCGCGCCATTGGCCAGCCGGCTGGCGATGGCACCGGCCAGGACATCGCCGGTCCCCGCGGTCGAAAGCCAGCTTGAGGCGCGCGGCGCAAAAGCGACCCGGCCGTCAGGCGCCGCGACCACGGTATCCGCTCCCTTTGCCACGACGACCATGCCGGCGGTGCGGGCCAGCGCCTCGGCCCGCTCCAGCTTGCTACCCGACCCATCGAGACCGAAGGCCCGTTCCAGCGCAAACAGCTCGCCTTCGTGCGGCGTGGCAATGACCGGTGCCTCGCGCTCCGTCAGGTTGCGCGGGCTGAGCAGGATCAGGCCGTCGGCATCGACCACCGCAGGGATCGGCTCGGACAGCGCCACGGCCAGCCGTTCGCGCGCTACGGCATCGCGCCCCAGCCCCGGCCCAACCAGCAACGCGGCATAGCGGTTGTCGGTCAGCACTTCGGCCAGCGGCTGGCCATCGACTACCAGATCGGGCGGCGCGCCCACAGTTGCGCCCAGCACCTTGACGTAGCCGGCACCCGCGCCTTGTGCCGCGCGCGCCGCCAGCAGCGCCGCACCGGGCATGGCCCCGCTCACCACGCCCAGCAGGCCGCGGGTGTACTTGTGCGCATTGCTGCCTGGCGCAACCAGCTGCGGCCGCATGATCAGCCGCGCCGCCTCGGGCAGGTCTGCCACGCCGATCGGCACCAGTCGCAGTTCACCCATCGATGGCGCAGCGGGCAGCAGGAAATGCGCCGGCTTCCAGGCACCGAGCGCCAGGGTCAGGTGCCAGTCGGGGAGACCAATATTGAGCGTCATGCCATTGTCGGCATGGATGCCGCTGGGCAGATCGACGGCCACCCGCCTAGCGTGGCTGGCTGCCACGCGATTGAGCAGAGCCAGGTCATCCGCCTCCAACGGCCGGGTCAGCCCGGTCCCGAACAGGCAATCGACCAGCACTTCGCCTTGCGGCGCGGCATCGCGGCCCAGCACCTGGCCGTGAAAGAGCCCGCGCGCGGTGCGGGACGCTTCTGTCTTGGATTCGCTGGTCGCGATAACAGTCACAGCCCCGCCCCGCTCGCGGATCGCCTCGGCAATGACATAGCCATCGCCGCCATTGTTGCCGGGGCCGCACAGCACGGTCACGGCTCTGCCTCCGCTCATCCGCCAGACCCATTCCGCCGCGCCGCGCCCGGCGCGCTGCATCAGTTCATCAACCGAAGTGCCGCCATCGATCAGCGCCGCTTCCGCATCGCGCATCTGCGCGGCGGTCAGCACCTGGTCAGGGCTTGGGCGCATCGGCCTTCACCGGCACGACATAGCGATCATCATCCAGGATCACTTCCCAGCGGTCTCCCTTGAGCGCCGACTGGCTCTGGTCAGCGCCGTCGGCTGCCAGCAGGTTCTGGCTATCCGCACTGGCAACCAGCCGCCGGAACTTGCCATCGGGATGGCGCACGACGAAGGCCGGGCGGCCCTTCTCGGTGCCACGCTCCAGCGTGCAATCCTGCGCAAGCTCGGTCGCGCCGCCCAGGCCGCACCAGATCGTCTCGCTCTTGGTCGCCACGCCCTCGCCCGGCGCCGGATCGCTGCACCCGGCAAGGGCAGCGAGCGGCAGCAGGGCAAGCGCCGGCCGGATCATTTCAGGTTGAGCTGCGACAGATCGCGCACCGCCCCGCGCGCGGCGCTCGTAGTCATCGCGGCATAGGCCTTGAGCGCCGTGGTCAGCTTGCGGGGCCGCTCCTGCGCCGGCTTCCAGCCCTTGGCTTCCTGCGCCACACGGCGGCGGGACAGTTCCTCGTCCGAGACGGCCAGATTTATCGTCCGGTTGGGAATGTCGATCTCGATCCGGTCACCCGGTTCGACCAACCCGATCTCCCCACCTTCGGCCGCTTCAGGCGAGACGTGGCCAATCGACAGGCCCGAGGTGCCGCCGGAAAAGCGCCCGTCGGTCAGCAGCGCGCAGGCCGCCCCCAGCCCCTTCGATTTGAGGTAGCTGGTGGGATAGAGCATTTCCTGCATCCCCGGGCCCCCCTTGGGCCCTTCATAACGGATCACCACCACGTCACCGGCCTCAACCTGTCCGGTTAGGATCCCGGTTACGGCGGCATCCTGGCTTTCGAAGACCTTGGCCGGACCGGAGAACTTGAGGATACTTTCGTCCACCCCGGCGGTCTTCACGATGCAGCCATCGCGCGCGATATTGCCATAAAGCACGGCGAGGCCACCGTCTTGCGAGAAGGCATGTTCCTTCGAACGGATCACGCCCTTTTCGCGATCGGAATCGAGTTCGTCCCAGCGGCGCGACTGGCTGAAGGCGACCTGGGTGGGCACCCCGCCCGGCGCGGCGCGGTAGAATTCGTGCACCCCGGGATCGTCGGTGCGCTTGATGTCCCAGGTGTCGAGCGCGAGGCCCATCGTGGCGCTATGGACGGTCGGAAGATCGGTGTGGAGCAGCCCGGCGCGGTCCAGCTCACCCAGGATCGCCATGATCCCGCCAGCCCGGTGAACATCTTCCATGTGGACGTCGCTCTTGGCCGGGGCGACCTTGGACAGGCAGGGAACCTTGCGGCTCAGCCGGTCGATATCGGCCATGCTGAAATCGACCCCGGCCTCATGCGCGGCGGCCAGCAGGTGCAGAACGGTATTGGTTGACCCGCCCATCGCGATGTCCAGCGCCACCGCATTCTCGAACGCGCGGAAGCTGCCAATCGAGCGCGGCAGGACCGAGGCATCCTCTTCCTCATAATAGCGGCGGCACAGGTCCACCGCGAGCCGCCCGGCGCGCAGGAACAGTTGCTGGCGGTCGGCATGGGTCGCCAGGACCGAACCATTGCCCGGCAGCGACAGCCCCAAAGCCTCGGTGAGGCAGTTCATCGAATTGGCGGTGAACATGCCCGAGCACGAACCACAAGTCGGACAAGCCGAACGTTCGATCGTCTGCACTTCCTCGTCGGTATAGCTCTCGTCTGCGGCCGCAACCATGGCATCGACCAGGTCCAGCGCCACTTCCTTGCCCTTGAGCACCACCTTGCCGGCTTCCATCGGCCCGCCCGAGACGAAGACGGCGGGGATATTGATCCGCATCGCCGCCATCAGCATGCCGGGCGTGATCTTGTCGCAGTTGGAAATGCAGACCATCGCATCGGCGCAGTGCGCGTTGACCATATATTCGACAGAGTCGGCGATCAGGTCGCGGCTCGGCAGCGAATAGAGCATCCCGTCGTGGCCCATGGCGATGCCATCATCGACCGCGATGGTGTTGAATTCCTTGGCCACGCCGCCGGCCGCCTCGATCTCGCGCGCGACCATCTGGCCCAGGTCCTTGAGGTGGACGTGGCCCGGCACAAACTGCGTGAAGCTGTTGACCACGGCGATAATCGGCTTGCCGAAATCGCTGTCCTTCATGCCGGTGGCCCGCCACAGCCCGCGCGCGCCGGCCATGTTGCGGCCATGGGTGGTCGTACGCGAACGAAGGGCAGGCATGGAGTTACTCCGGCAATAAAGTTACCCGAACCGGGCGATTGGCGAAGCCCTACACGGCATTCAGCCGAGCTTCAACGCCACTTCATTACAGAGTTTCGCCAGTCGCTCGGCCCATTCTGCCTGCTGTTTTGGATTTGCGACCTGATCCTGGCGCAGTTCGATTCCAAGATATGGGCGCCCCTCGGCCTCGCAATGCCGGTTCATGGTGTAATTCAGCAGCTTGCCCGAATAGGGCAACTGGTCGCCGACACAGAGCCCCTCTGCCTCAAGCAGCGGAATGGCGAGGCGCGCGGCGCGGTCATCTTCGTTGTAAAGCACACCCACCTGCCACGGCCGCGCCTCGTCGCTGGTCGCCAATTGCGGGGTGAAGCTGTGGAGCGACAGGACCAGCGCGGGCGGGCTCTCGTCGAGTAGAGACGCCAGCGCGGTATGGTAGGGCGTGTGGAACCGCTCCAGCCGCGCCTGGTGCGCAGCATGGTCCAGCGCATTGCCGGGGATCGCGTGACCATCGCTGGCAATCGGGATCACGGCAGGCGCATGCGGCTCGCGGTTGAGATCGCAGACCAAGCGGCTGACATGGCCCTGGAAGGCGGCGATGCCGGGGCGCTCGGCCAGCAGCGCGCCGACTTCCGCCACACCCAGGTCAACCGCGATGTGCTGGGACAGCAGCGCCGGGTCGATGCCGAGGTCGATGTCCTCCGGCACGCGATTGGAGGCATGGTCGGAGACGACCAAGATCCCGCCAAAGCGCGGCGTGCCGAGCAGGCGGATGGCTTCGTGCGGAGTCACCGCAGCGCTCCCGCCAGCGTCCACCAGCCGCTCGGCATCGCCGCCTGCGCCGCATCGCGCTGGGCCGCGCCCGCATAGACCGCAAAGCAGGTCGCGCCCGATCCGGACATCCGCGCCAAAATCGGATCGGTCTCCCGAAGCGCCGCGAGGACATCGCCGATAACCGGGCAAAGGCCCAGCGCCGGGGCCTCCAGATCGTTGCGCCCAGCCAGCATGATCGTCCGCAGATCGCCCTCCGGCAGCGGGCCACGGTCGACCCCGTCCCAGGCCTTGAATACCGGCCCGGTGCTGAGCGGCACGCGCGGGTTGACCAGCAGACAGGCCATGCCGGCCAGGTCATTCGCCACTTCGGTAAGTTCGGTTCCCGTCCCCCGCCCGATGCAGGCGCGCGAGAGGACGCAGGCTGGCACATCAGCGCCGAGCTTGGCCGCCCGAGCCTGCCAGTCATCGGGTAGCCCCTGGCTGCGCTCGACCAGCCTGAACAGCGCCCCGGCATCGGCCGAGCCGCCGCCCAGCCCGGCGGCAACGGGCAGGTTCTTTTCCAGCGTCACCGCCCAGCCCTGCTGGCGCGGCAGCGCGGTGAGGGCCTGCATCACGATATTGTCGAAGGGGTTGTCGAGCGTACCGGCAAATTCGCCCAGCACCCGCAGACTGTCGCGCTCGGCCGGCGCAACGCTCAGCCTGTCGCCCGCATCGACGAAGGCGAACAGCGTTTCCAGCTCATGATAGCCATCCTCGCGCCGCCGCCGAACGTGCAGCGCGAGGTTGATCTTGGCAAAGGCGGTTTCGATCACCGGGCGGGCAGATCACATATTCGGATAGTTCGGCCCGCCGCCGCCTTCGGGCGTGACCCAGTTGATGTTCTGGGTCTTATCCTTGATGTCGCAGGTCTTGCAGTGGACGCAGTTCTGGGCGTTGATCTGGAGGCGCGGATTGCCTTCCTCGACCCCCAGGAACTCATAGACGCCGGCCGGGCAGTACCGCGCCTCAGGCCCGGCATAGAGCTTGAGGTTGATCTCCACCGGAACCGCCGGATCCTTCAGCTGCAGGTGGCAGGGCTGGTCTTCCTCGTGGTTGGTGAAGGACAGCGCCACGCTGGACAGGCGATCGAAGCTGATCACGCCATCGGGCTTGGGATAGGCGATCGGCTTGTACAGATCGGCGCGCTGGGTGCCCTCGCAATCGCGGTGGTGACCCATTACCGGCAGGATCGGCAGCTTGAGATAGCGCAGCCACATGTCCACCCCGGCGAAGACCGTGCCGATATCGCCGCCGAACTTGGCGACCATCGGCTCGGCGTTCTGGACCAGCTTCAGTTCCTTGGCGATCCAGCTTTCCCGCACGGCAGCGTCGTATTCGATCATCGAGTCATGCTCACGGCCCGCAGCGATCGCAGCCGCTGCAGCTTCGGCGGCGAGCATCCCGCTCTTCATCGCGGTGTGACTGCCCTTGATGCGCGGCACGTTGACGAAGCCAGCCGAGCAGCCGATCAGCGCGCCGCCCGGGAAATCGAGCTTGGGCACCGATTGCCAGCCGCCCTCGTTGATCGCGCGCGCACCATAGGAAACGCGGCGGCCGCCTTCCAGGATCGCGCGGATTTCCGGGTGCTGCTTCCAGCGCTGGAATTCCTCGAACGGGTAGACGTAGGGGTTCTTGTAATCGAGCGCAGTCACGAAGCCGAGCGCCACCTGGTTATTGGCCTGGTGGTAGAGGAATCCGCCGCCCCAGCTGTCGCTTTCGGTCAGCGGCCAGCCCTGGGTGTGGAGCACGCGGCCCGGCACGTGCTTGGCCGGATCGATGTCCCACAGTTCCTTGATGCCCAGGCCGTAAACCTGCGGCTCGCAATTGGCTTCCAGATCGAACTGGGCCTTGAGCGTCTTGGTCAGATGGCCACGCGCGCCTTCGGCAAAGAAGGTATACTTGGCATGGAGTTCCATGCCGGGCTGGTATTCACCCTTGTGGCTGCCGTCCTTGGCCACGCCCATGTCCTGGGTGGCGACGCCCTTGACCGAGCCATCTTCGTTGTACAGCACTTCCGAGGCCGGGAAGCCGGGGAAGATCTCCACGCCCAGCTCTTCGGCCTTGCCGGCCAGCCAGCGGCACAGGTTGCCGAGCGACCCGGTGTAATTGCCGTTGTTCGACATGAACGGGGGCATCGGCCAGTGCGGCACGTCGAGCTTGCCAGTGGGGGAAAGCACCCAGTGCCAGTTGTCGGTCACCGGGGTTTCGGCCATCGGGCAGCCGTCTTCGCGCCAGTTCGGCAGCAGCTCGTCCAGCGCCTTGGGATCGACCACCGCGCCCGACAGGATGTGCGCGCCGACTTCCGAACCCTTTTCCAGGATGCAGACCGAAAGCTCTGCATTTACCTGTTTCAGCCGGATCGCCGCAGCAAGGCCGGCCGGGCCGCCGCCGACGATAACGACGTCATAGGGCATGGATTCGCGTTCGCTCATGGTCCACCTGTTCGTGCTTAATCGTGCGGTTGAGCCTTGAAAGCTGGCTTGCGGCAGGTCAAGACCGCAAATGTGAACACCCCCGCACAAACTGACCCGCAAACCGATCCCGCTGCCGCGCTGGCGGCCGTGCTTGACTGGTGGCGCGAAGCGGGGGTCGATCACGCCTTTTCCGACGATCCGCGCACCTGGCTAGCCGAGCCGGCCGCGCCAGAGCCTGAGCCGGAGCGCAGCTACACTCCGCCACCGATGCCGGCCAACCCCGCTCCCGGCCCGCTCGCCGCAGCGCCGGTGGCCGGGCTCGATGCCCTTCCCGCAACGCTGGCGGAGTTCCAGGCCTGGTGGCTGGCCGAACCATCGCTCGATGACGGACAATTGGCTGGCCGGGTTCCGCCGCGCGGGGTCGAGGGCGCAGCGCTGATGGTGCTGGTCGATCACCCGGAGGTCGAGGACCGCGATGTCCTGCTCTCCGGCCCCCAAGGACGCCTGCTTCAGGCGATGTTCGCCGCCATGGGGATCGGGCCGGAACAGGCCTATATTGCGGCCTGCCTGCCGCGCCATATGCCGCTGCCGGACTGGGCGGCGCTCGATGCCGCTGGCCTGGGCCAGGTAGTGCGCCACCACATCGTTTTGGCCCGTCCGCAGCGCCTGCTGGTGTTCGGACGGCACATCTCGCCGCTGCTTGGCCACGATCCAGCGAAAAGCGCTGAACCTTTGCGGATTTTTAACCATGAGGGCCAAAGCATTCCGCTGTTGATGGCGCCGGGCCTGGCCAATCTGGCTGGCCGGCCGCGGAGCAAGGCCGGGCTGTGGCAGGCCTGGCTGGACTGGACGGGATAGAAACTGGCGTGAAGCGCTTTACTGCAAAGACATTTCTGGCGCTTGGCCTGGCGAGCAGCCTGGCGGGCTTTGCCGTGCCCGCGCAGGCCAACAGCGCGGCCGTCGATTACTTCCGTGGCCGCGCGGACCGCAGCAATGTTCCCACCCTGCTGACCCAGGATGACCGCGCCTATTACCGTGACCTGTTTGGCGCGATCGAGCGGAGTGACTGGGCCAAGGTCCAGGACATGTTCGCCAAGCGCCAGGACGGACCGCTGCATCAGGTGGCGCTGGCGGAATATTACCTCGCCCCCACCTCGCCCAAGATCGAGCTCGATGCGCTGAATGCCTGGCTGGCCAAGGGCACCGACCTGCCCCAGGCCGAGCAGGTCGCCCTGCTGGCGCAGAAGCGCGGGGCGACGGCCCTGCCGCCGCTGCCCCAGGCCGGATCGCTGGTCAGCCAGCCGAACCGCGCCAAGCGCATTCGTCCGCGTGAAACCAACGACGGAACTATGCCCGCCGCCGTCGCCGCGGCGATCAATTCGAGCATCAAGGACGATAACCCCGCCGGGGCCAAGGCCCTGCTCGACGGAATCGACACCCAGCTCTCGGCAGCCGCGCGGGCCGAATGGCGCGCCAAGATCGCCTGGTCATTCTATATCGAGAACGACGACGCCTCGGCCTATGCCCTGGCCCAGACCGTGCAGGACGGTGCCGGCCCGTGGGTCGCCGAAGGCTGGTGGACCGCCGGCCTTGCCGCATGGCGGATCGGCGATTGCATGGGTGCGGGCGATGCCTTTGCCCGCACCGCCGGTGCCTCGCAGAACAGCGAGCTGACCGCCGCTGCGCTCTATTGGCAAAGCCGCGCTGCCGTGCGCTGCCGCCAGCCGGAAAAGGCTTCCGCGACGCTAAAGGCTGCGGCGAAGATGGACGAGACGCTTTACGGCATGCTCGCCGTCGAACAGCTCGGCCTGGCTCTGCCGCAGACCCACACCGCGCCGGACTTCACCCAGAACGACTGGCAGAAGCTGCGCGATGAAAGCAACATCCGCACCGCCGTGGGCCTGGCTGAGATCGGCCGCGACGGGCTGGCCGATGAAGTGCTGCGCCATCAGGCGCGGCTTGGCCCGGCCAATGAATACCAGCCGCTGACCCGCCTTGCGCGCGATCTTGGCTTGCCCTCGACCCAGCTGTGGATGGCCTATAACGCGCCGGTTGGCGGCCGGGCCGAGCCGGCCGCGCGTTTCCCGACGCCAAAGTGGACTCCGGCCAACAACTGGCAGGTCGATCCGGCGCTGGTCTATGCCCATGCCCTGCAGGAATCGGTGTTCCGCACCAAGGCGGTCAGCCCAGCCGGCGCACGCGGCCTGATGCAGATCATGCCGGCCGCCGCGCGTGACCATGCCGGTGCGCTGGGCGTCTCCGGCAATGCCACCGATCTCCACAAGCCCGAGGTCAACCTGGCCTTCGGTCAGCGCCACTTGCAGATGCTGCGCGATGCGCAGGGCACGCAAGGCCTGCTGCCCAAGGTGATGGCGGCCTATAACGCCGGCCTCACCCCGATCGCGCGCTGGCAGTACGAGATCAAGGATCAGGGCGATCCGCTGCTGTGGATCGAAAGCGTTCCCTATTGGGAGACGCGCGGCTATGTGAACATCGTGATGCGCAATTACTGGATGTACGAACGCCAGGCCGGCGGCCCTTCGGACAGCCGGATTGCGCTCGCTCAGGGCCTGTGGCCGACCTTCCCCGGCATTTCGGGCGCGAGTGCGGTGCGGATGTCCGCCAACGGAGTGATCCAGCGTGGCCGTTGATCCCAGCCGGACCTTCAAACCGATCAACATCGCGGTCCTGACTGTTTCGGACACGCGCACTGCGGCTGATGACACCTCGGGCGATATTCTGGCCGAGCGGGTCAAGGCCTCGGGCCACAAGCTCGCCGCCCGGGCAATCGTGCGCGATGATCCCAGCCTGATAGTCAGCAAGCTGAACGACTGGATCGACGATCCCAACATCGATGCCGTCGTCTCGACCGGCGGAACGGGCCTTACGGGACGCGACGTGACGCCCGAAGCGCTCGACCGGATCAAGACGCGCGACATCCCCGGCTTTGGCGAGCTGTTCCGCTGGATCAGCTTCCAGACCATCGGCACCAGCACGATCCAGAGCCGCGCCTGCGCCGTGGTCGCGCGCGGGACCTATATCTTTGCCCTGCCCGGCTCGAACGGCGCGGTGAAGGACGGCTGGGACGGAATCCTCGCCGAGCAGCTCGACAGCCGCAACCGGCCCTGCAACTTCGTTGAACTGATGCCGAGGCTCAAGGAAGTCTGAGCATCTTGCCGATTTGTTCCGCATATGTTCTAATATGCGGATGCCGAGTCCCTATCCCATCCACGGCCGCGGCGCGCAATCCGGTGCTGCCCCACAACGCTTTGGCCTTGCTGCACGCGAGGCGGACGGCGACTGGCTGGACGCACGCGACGAGATCGATGGGCCGGGCCCGAAACTGCGGACCACGGTAACGGAGGAGAAAGCCAAGCGGATCATCAGCCGCAATACCTCGCCCGACATCCCGTTTGACCGCTCGATAAACGCCTATCGCGGCTGCGAGCATGGCTGCGTCTATTGCTATGCCCGGCCAACCCATGCCTTCCACGATCTTTCGCCGGGGCTCGATTTCGAGACGAAGCTGTTTGCCAAGCCTGATGCCCCCGCCCTGCTCCGCGCCGAACTGGGCAAGCGCGGCTACAGCCCGGCCCCGATCGCGATGGGGACCAATACCGATCCTTATCAGCCGATCGAGGCGACCTATCGGCTGACCCGGCAAGTCCTCGAAGTCTGCCTGGAAACGCGTCACCCGGTGACGATCACCACCAAGAGCGCGCGAGTTGTGCGCGACCTCGATCTGCTGGCGGAATTGGCGAAGCTGAAACTGACGGCAGTGTCGATCTCGGTCACCAGCCTAGAGCCCAAGCTCTCGGGCTTGCTCGAGCCGCGCGCTTCTTCACCGGCGAAACGTCTCGATGCACTGGAGAAATTGGCCGTCGCCGGCGTGCCGGCCCATGTCTCCGTCGCCCCGGTAGTTCCGGCGATCACCGACGAATTCATCGAGCGCATCCTCGACGAGGCCGCTGGTCGCGGCGTAAGGACCGCCAGTTGGATCATGCTGCGTCTGCCGCACGAGGTCGCGCCGCTGATGCGCGAATGGCTTGACGTTCACTACCCTGATCGTGCCGCCAAGGTCATGGCCATCGTCCAGGCGGTGCGCGGCGGGAAGGACTATGACAGTCGCTTCTTCGAGCGGATGAAGCCGAAGGGCGTCTGGGCCGACGTGTTCCGCACCCGCTTCCGGATTGCCTGCAAGCGGCTCGGCCTCAACCGCGAACCGCCGCAGCTCGATTGCGGGAAGTTTGTCGCGCCGCGCAGCGATGGGCAGCTGTCCTTGCTTTGAACCTCCATGCTGTTAGCCTGATGCCACCACGGCCTGGAGCAATGGCTATGCGGTTCCCGATCATCCTGGCCGTTGCAGCACTCGCCGCTTGTTCTGCCCCGACTGAAAAGTCGCCCTTCGATCGCCTTGCGGCTGACCCAGTCAAGCACGGCGAGCGACTGGCGGCGGTGCTCGGCTGCAAGGGTTGCCACGGCAAGGACCTGACCGGCCAGGACTGGAGCGCACCCGATTTCGTCGACATGACGACGTCCAACCTAACGGTCTCGGCGCAGAAATACTCGGTCGAGGACCTGAAGACGATGATCGCCCACGGCCAGCGCCCCGGCGGGCGTGAGTTGTGGGACATGCCATCGTTCCTGTTCACCCGCTTGCCGGACGACGACCTGGATGCGGTTGCCCGCTACCTCAAGACGCTGAAACCCACCGGCAATGCCACGCCCGATCCGGTGTTCTACCCCGCCGCCCGCGCTGAGATGGCCAAAGGCATCTACCACTCCTCCGCGGTGGAGGCGAAGCAGCAGTTCGACAATCGCGGGCCGGATGCTGGGCCTCAGTTCGAACGCGGCCGGCAGATCGTGCGGGCAAGCTGTGCAGAGTGCCACCGGATCGAGCTGGACGGCAAGCCGGCCTATCCGGGCGAGCCGCCAAATCCGAACCTGCGGATCGTGGCGTCCTACAGCGAGCCGGATTTCCTGAACTTCATGATCACCGGCAAGGCCGCCGGCAATCGCGAACTGCCCATGATGAGCGGCGTTGCCCGCCGCCGCTTTGCGCTGATGACTGATGCGGAGCGAAAGGCGGTCTATGCCTACCTGAAGCGGGTCGGCGAACCGAGCAATTGATCAGCCGCGACTACCCTCTGAACCGGATCAACCGGCTGTCCGCCACGGCCGCCGTGCGGTGCGGCAAGGCGTCGCGCACGTATTCCTCGTTCTTGACCATCGCCATGAAGACGCCGGAATTGGGATAGCCCATGACGAAAGCCTTGTCCCACTCGTCCGCCGGACCTGTCACCGCGCATTCGAGCGGCGCTTCCCAGACCATCGCCGCGCCATCATCGGCGACCAGTTCCTGAAAGCGCTTCTCGTAGATGTCATAGGCCTCGCGCCCAGTCAGGCCCTTGCCATGCATCGGGTGGCCTTCCGGGTACTCCGCCAGGTCGCGGAACTTGATCAGGTTGAGCATGTGGATCGGCCGGTCGCGCGGCAGATCCTTGAATGCCTGCCAGTTCTCCCGGCTCGGATCCACATAGCCCGTCATGGTCAGGCGTCCGCCAGCTTGTAGTCGCGGAACTGGTCGCGCAGGTCCTTCTTGCTGACTTTGCCGGTCCCGCCGTGCGGGATCGAGTCGACGAACTCGACCGCGTCCGGCAACCACCATTTGGCGACGCTCTTGGCGAGGTGCGCCTTGATCTCGTCGCCAGAGACTTCGGCATTGGCCTTCTTGACCACGATCAGGATCGGGCGCTCGTCCCACTTTGGATGGTAGATCCCGATTGCTGCCGCCTCGGCCACCGCCGGGTGGCTCATGGCCGCGTTTTCCAGCTCGACCGAGCTGATCCACTCACCGCCAGACTTGATCACATCCTTGGTGCGATCGGTCAGTTGCAGCGTCCCGTCCGGGTGCAGGATCGCGACGTCGCCGGTGTCAAACCACTGGTCGGCATCGGTCGCATCGGCCTCGGCCTTGAAGTAGCGCTTGATCACCCACGGCCCGCGCACCTGCAGCGCACCGCTCGTCTGGCCGTCGCGCGGCAGGACCTTGGTCGGATCGCCCAGGTCAACCGTGCGCAGCTCGACGCCGAAGGGCACCCGGCCCTGCATCTGCTTGATCGTGACCTGCTCGTCGAACGAGAGGTCGTCCCAGTCCCAGGTCTTGGCCCCGGTCGTGCCGATCGGGCTGGTCTCGGTCATGCCCCAGGCGTGGGCAACGTTGACGCCAGCCTTCATCAGCCGCTCGATCATGAAGCGCGGCGCGGCTGAGCCGCCAATGATCGCATGGCGCAGCGTCGGCAGCGTGGTGCCGGTCGCGTCCATATGCTGGAAGGTGGCGAGCCAGACGGTCGGCACCCCGGCCGAGTGGGTCACCTTCTCGCGGTTCATCAGCTCGCACAGCACGGCGGGATCGTTGACCGCCGAAAAGACGAACTTGATACCCGCCGCCGCGCCGGCCCAGGGCAGGCCCCAGCTGGCCGCATGGAACATCGGCACGACCGGCAGCATCACCGAGCGCGCATCGAAATCGAAGATCGCCGGCTGTAGCCCGGTGATCGCGTGCAGGAAGGTCGAGCGGTGCTCATAAAGCACGCCCTTGGGGTTCCCGGTGGTGCCGCTGGTGTAGCAGAGCATGCAGGGATCGCGCTCGTCGCCCGTGGCCCAGGTGGTATTCCCGTCCTCGGCGCCAATCCAGGCTTCGAACTCGCCGTTATCGTAGCAGATGTAGTTGCGGATCGTGGTCCACTTGGGCTTCATCCGCTCGATGATCGGGGCGAATGCGGCATCATAAAGCAGGA
The DNA here is from genome assembly GCA_965284665.1 of Sphingomonadaceae bacterium. Classification (GTDB taxonomy): domain Bacteria; phylum Pseudomonadota; class Alphaproteobacteria; order Sphingomonadales; family Sphingomonadaceae; genus Novosphingobium. Next base: position 2,353,968 of record OZ260108.1, read on the forward strand.
CCACGTCTTCGGCGTGATTGGCGATATATTCCAGCTGATCGTCGAACAGCCGCGGGTTGATCGTGTGGAGCACCCCGCCAACACCGACCGCGCCGTACCAGGAAACAAGGTGGCGGCTGTGGTTCATCGCCAGGGTGGCGATCCGGTCGCCTTTCTGGACCCCCAACTTGCGCAGTGCCTGGGTCATCCGCAAGGCATCGTGGCGGATCCCGGCCCAGGTCGTACGGCTTTCGCTGCCATCGGCCCAGCGCGTGACGATTTCGCGCGATCCCGTTTCGCGCGCAGCGTGGTCGATCAGGTGCGTGACCCGCAGGTCAAAATCTTGCATTGCTCCCAGCATCAGGCTCTCCAAATCCCCCCACCCGATTGTTGTTCTAGGCGACGAGTCTCAGGTGCCCTGCTCCTCGCCTTGCGGTTAAGGCCACATTGGCAAGTCCTTCGACACTTGCCAAGCGTTCGGCGACATCGCTGTCGAGATGATACTGGCGGCCGAGCCGCAGCACCGGCTCCTGGCCATGCCCGGTGCGCAGCCGCACCAGCACTTCCCCGGTCCCCGCACCATCCGGACCGAGCAGCGCGGCCAGGTCATTCAGCGCTTGCGGCTGGAGCACGTCGAGCCGCAACTGCATCTGGGCCGAGCCCTTGACCTCTTCCAGCGGCTTCGCCCCGCGTACAGTCACGCGCGGCGGCTCTTCGGGGCTGGGCGCGTCAAGCTCGACCGTCAGCAGCAGGCAGGTGCCGTCCTTGGCCCAGGCCTGCATCGGCTCGACCAGCGCTTCCTCAAAGCAGGCGGCGCTGAACTGGCCCGAGCTGTCTGAAAAATCGGCACGGACGAAATCGCCACCCCTGCGGGTGCGACCCTTGCTGACGCCTTCGACCATTACGGCCATCATCGCCTGCATCCGCCCGCCCCCGGGTACTCCGGTTTCCATCAGCGCGGCATAGGTCCGCGCGCCGTTGGCCGTGGCGACGGCACGCCATTGTTCGACCGGGTGGGCGGCAAAGTAAAAGCCGAAATTCTCGCGCTCCTTGGCCATCTGCTCGGCGCGCGGCCAGGCCGGGCAATCGGCCAGCCGCAGCGAAGGCGCGGCATGATCCTCGCCGCCAAACAGCCCCGCCTGCCCGCTGGAACGGGTCCGCTCGGCCTCGTCGGCCACGGCCAGCAGCATGTCGGCGTTGGCCAGCACCTTGGCCCGGTTGGGCTCCAGGCTGTCAAAGGCCCCGGCCCCGGCCAGCCCTTCCAGCTGACGGCGGTTCATCGAGCCGGGCGGCACGCGGCGGAACATGTCTTCCAGGCTGGCAAAGCGGCCATTGGTCTCGCGCTCGGCCACGATCGCATCCATCGCCTTTTCGCCGACGTTGCGGATCCCCGCCAGAGCATAACGCACCGCGTGGCCCTCATCGGTCTGCTCAACCGAGAACTCCGCCTCGGAGCGGTTGATGTCGGGCCCTTCGAGCGCAACGCCGTTGCGGCGCATGTCATCGACAAAGATCGCCAGCTTTTCCGACTGATGCATATCGAAGCACATCGACGCAGCATAGAATTCGTGCGGGTAATGGGTCTTCAGCCAGGCGGTCTGATAAGCCAGCAGGGCATAAGCCGCAGCATGGCTCTTGTTGAAGCCATAGCCGGCGAACTTGTCGATCAAGTCGAACAGTTCGTTGGCCTTGGCCGACTCGATCTCCGAATGCTCCTTGCAGCCGGAGACGAAGCGCGAGCGCTGGGCGTCCATCTCCGCCTGGACCTTCTTGCCCATGGCGCGGCGCAAGAGATCGGCATCCCCAAGCGAATAGCCGGCCAGGATCTGCGCGGCCTGCATGACCTGTTCCTGGTAGACGAAGATCCCGTAAGTCTCGGACAGGATGCCTTCGAGCTTGGGATGCGGATATTCGATCGACTCGCTGCCGTTCTTGCGGCGGCCGAACAGCGGGATGTTGTCCATTGGCCCTGGTCGGTAGAGCGAAACGAGCGCGATAATGTCGCCGAAGTTGGTCGGTTTCACCGCCGCCAGGGTCCGCCGCATCCCTTCCGATTCCAGCTGGAACACGCCGACCGTGTCGCCGCGCTGGAGCAGCTCGTAAACCTCGGCATCGTCCCAGGGCAGCGCTTCAAGGTCGATCGCGATCTCGCGCCGCTTGAGCAATTCGACCGCCTTCTTGAGCACCGACAGCGTTTTGAGGCCCAGGAAGTCGAACTTGATGAGGCCCGTATCCTCGACATATTTCATGTCGAACTGGGTCACCGGCATGTCCGAGCGCGGATCGCGGTAAAGCGGCACCAGCTGGTCGAGCGGGCGATCGCCGATCACCACGCCGGCGGCGTGGGTCGAACTATTGCGCGGCTGGCCCTCGAGTTGGACGGCGAGATCAACCAGCCGCTTCACTTCGGGATCGTTATCGTATTCGCGCTTTAGCTCGGCCACACCATTGAGGGCGCGGGGCAGGGTCCAGGGGTCGGTCGGATGGTTGGGCACCATCTTGCACAGCCGGTCGACCTGGCCATAGCTCATCTGCAGGATGCGGCCGCAATCGCGCAGCACGGCGCGGGCCTTCAACTTACCAAAGGTGATGATCTGGGCGACGTGATCGGCGCCGTACTTCGCCTGGACATAGCGGATCACCTCGCCGCGGCGGGTTTCGCAGAAGTCGATATCGAAGTCCGGCATCGAGACGCGTTCCGGGTTGAGGAAGCGTTCGAACAGAAGGCCCAGCCGCAGCGGATCGAGATCGGTGATCGTCAGCGCCCAGGCAACGACCGAACCCGCGCCCGAACCGCGCCCCGGCCCCACCGGAATGTCGTTTGCCTTGGCCCACTGAATGAAGTCGGCCACGATCAGGAAGTAGCCGGCAAAGCCCATCCGGTTGATGACGTCGGTCTCGAAATCGAGCCGGTCGAAATAGGTCTGACGTTCCTCCGCAGGGAGTTCGCCATAGGGCGCGAGGCGCTTTTCCAAGCCGGCGCGGGCATGCTCGATCAGCATCGCCGCTTCGCCTTCCTTGTCGCCGGCCAGACTGGGGAGCAGCGGCTTGCGCTTCGGCGGCGAGAAGGCACAGCGCTGGGCGATGACCAGGGTGTTGGCCAGCGCCTCGGGCAGGTCGGCGAACAGCTCGCGCATCATCGGCCCGGACTTGATCCAGGATTCGCGCGGGCTACGCGGACGGTCGGGCGCATCGATATGGGTCGAATTGGCGATGCACAGCATGGCATCGTGCGCCGCGTGGCCGCCCGGATCGGCGAAGTTTGCCGGGTTGGTCGCGACCAGCGGCAGGTCACGCGCATAGGCGAGGTCGATCAGCGCATCCTCGGCGGCTTCCTCCGCCGGATCGTTGCGGCGGGCGACTTCCAGATAGAGCCGATCAGGGAACAGCGCCTCAAGCCGGGCACAAAGCTCAACCGCCGCCTCGCCCTTGCCATCGGCAAGCAGGCGGACCAGCGCGCCCTCCCCTGCACCGGTCAGCGCGATCAGGCCATCGGTGTGGCCGTCCAGATCGGCCATCGTGACGTGAGGTTCAAACTCGATCGGCCGGCCAAGGTGCGCGCGGCTGACCAGGTGGCACAGGTTGTTCCAGCCAGTCTCGTTCTGGGCGATCAGGCCCAGCCAGTCGATCACCGGATCCTTGCCGGCGGCGCCGTCTTCGCGGGCAACCGCCAGGAAGGTGCCGATCAGCGGCTGAATGCCGGCATCCTTGCAGGCCCCCGCGAACGACATGGCGCCATAAAGCCCGTTGCGATCGGTAATTGCTATCGCCGGAAAGGCGCGGTCCTTGGCCAGTTTGGCCGCCGCCTTAGGATCGATCGTCCCGTCGAGCATGGTGTAGCTCGAAAAGACGCGCAGCGGGACGAAACGTTCGTGGGCCATTCCCGCTAGATGCGGCCAGCGCGGCCGATTCGGAAGGGGGTACGGCGCGCTTTACCCACAGCGCCGAACCCCGCTTCGCATAGGCGCATCACAGCAGCGCCTTAATATCCTTTTCCAGTGCTTCCGGCTTGTCGGTCGGGGCATAGCGGCGCACCACCTTGCCATCGCGGTCGATCAGGAACTTGGTGAAGTTCCACTTGACCGACTTGCTGCCCATAAGCCCCGGCGCCTCACTCTTCAGCCAGTCATAGAGCGGCGGGGCATTGTCGCCATTGACGTCGATCTTGGCCATCAGCGGGAAGGTCACATCGTACTTCAGGCTGCAGAAATTGGCGATTTCCTCGGCGTTGCCGGGCTCCTGCGCGCCGAACTGGTTGCAGGGGAAGGCAATCACCTCAAATCCCTCGTCGGCGTACTTCTTGTAGAGTGCTTCCAGCCCTTCGTATTGCGGCGTGAAGCCGCACTTGCTGGCGGTATTGACGATAAGCAGCACCTTGCCGGCCTTGTCGGCCAGGTTGATCTCGCCGCCGCCGGGCAGCTTGGCCGTGAAATCGGCAATGGTTTTCATTCGTTGAAACTCCCCGAGTTGGTCGGATGGGAGACTAGGGGATGACGTCCGTCCGTCAACCGCCTGCCAAGCCTAACCGACACGCCCCTCGTGCAGGCGCAGCACCCGGTCCATCCGCGCGGCCAGTCGCTCGTTGTGCGTGGCGACCAGCGCGGCGCTGGCCTGGCCGCGCACCAGGCTGACGAATTCATCGAACACCCGGTCTGCGGTGGCTTCATCCAGGTTGCCGGTCGGCTCGTCGGCCAGGACCAGCGCGGGGCGGTTCGCCAGCGCGCGGGCCACCGCGACGCGCTGCTGCTCGCCGCCGGAAAGCTGGCTCGGCCGGTGGCTCAGCCGCTCACCCAGACCTAGCGCACCAAGCAGTTCGTTGGCGCGGGCCGTCGCATCGGCCTCGCCCACCCCGGCCACCAGTTGCGGCAGGATGACGTTCTCCTGCGCGGTGAAGTCAGGCAGCAGGTGATGGAACTGATAGACAAAGCCGATCTTGTCGCGGCGCAAGGCAGTGCGATCATCGGCCGAGAGCGAACCGGCCTCAACCCCCGCAATCCGCAGCGAGCCGCCGAAACCGCCTTCGAGCAGGCCGACAGCTTGTAGCAGGGTCGATTTGCCCGAGCCCGACGGGCCGAGCAGCGCCACGATCTCGCCCGGCTGGATCGCAAGGTCGACCCCGCGCAGCACGTCGATCCGTACCCCGCCCTGCTCGAAGCTGCGGATCAGGCCCGCGGTCTGGACGACAGCCTCACTCATAGCGCAGCACCTGCACAGGATCGGTGCTCGCCGCCTTGAAGGCCGGGTAGAGCGTGGCGAGGAAGCTGAACACCAACGCCATGATCACGATCAGCACGATCTCGACTGGATCGGCGCGGGCCGGCAGCTCGGTCAGGAAGCGAATCTTGGGGTCCCACAGGTTCTGACCGGTAAGAACTTCGATCACGCGCACAATCGACTGGCGGAAGAACAGGAAGGTAGCGCCAAGGAACAGGCCCACGACCGTGCCCAGCGCGCCGACCACGAAACCAACCGTGACAAAGACCTTGAGCAGGCTCTGCCGGCTCGCGCCCATGGTGCGCAGGATCGCGATGTCGCGGGTCTTGGCGCGGACCAGCATGATCAGCGAGGAGAGGATGTTGAATACGGCAACCAGCACGATGATCGAAAGCACCACGAACATCGCCACCCGCTCCACCGCCAGGGCTTCGAACAGGCTGGCGTTCATCGTGCGCCAGTCGGTGATCACGGCTTGCCCGGCCAGCCGCTGCGAGACGGGCTTCAGAATTTCGGTCACGGCATCGGGATCGGTCACCTGCACCTCGATCATCCCGATCGAATCCCCGGCCAGCAGCAGGGTCTGCGCATCCTCGATCGGCATGACGACGAAGCGCTCGTCGAAATCGAACACCCCGATCTCGAAGATCGCGGCGACACGGTAAGCAATTTCACGCGGGACCGTGCCGAAGGGCGTTGAGCGGCCCTGCGGATTGATGATCGTCAGCGTGTCACCCACCCGGATGCCAAGGTTGGCCGCGAGCTGCGAACCAATTGCCGCTTCGCCGGCACCGGGCTTCAACGGGTCGAGCGTGCCGGCGACAAGTTTCGGCTTCAGCCGCTGGATGTCCTCGGCGGTGTTGCCGCGGGCGAAGACCAGGTCGACCCGGCCGTTGAAGCTGCCCATCTGCGGCTGCTCGATCAGTGGCGAAGCGCGGGTCACGCCAGGAGTCTTGCGGACTTCCTGCAGCACGCTCTGCCAGTTCTCGATCCGCCCGCCATAGGCCTGGACGATCGCATGGCCGTTAAGCCCCACGATCTTGTCGAACAGTTCGGCGCGGAAACCGTTCATCACGCTCATCACGATGACCAGCGCGGCCACGCCCAGCGCCACGGCAACCAGGCTGATCCCCGCCACCAGGGCAATGAACGCCTCGCTCCGCCCCGGCAGGAGGTAGCGCTTCACCAGCACTTTTTCGAAGGGAGAGAGCAGCAAGGATCGCCTCGGGTGGGGAGAATTCTGTGACGGCGGACTTAGGGTGCGCGGGCGATCAGGGCAAGCACTCAGAACGGGATCGGCTGCCCATCCCAGGCAAAGGCCTGTCCGCTTTCGGCCGGGGTCAGCCGATCGATCACAGCAAGTAGATGCGCAGCAGACTCTTGCGGCGTGAACAGGTGGCGGCCCTCGCCCGATCCGGTGAAGGGTGCTGACAGGTCGGTTGCGACTGTGCCGGGATGCAGCGCCGCGACGACTGACTGCGGATGGCTGCGGCCCAGTTCGATCGCGAGATTGCGCAAGATCATGTTGAGCGCCGCCTTGCTGGCGCGATAGGCGTGCCAGCCGCCGAGGCGATTATCACCAATCGAGCCGACCCGGGCCGAGAGCGCCGCAAAGACTGCCCGCTCGCGCCGGGGCAGCAGCGCCAGGAAGTGCTTGCCGATCAGCGCGGGGCCGGTGGCATTGGTGGCAAAGGCGCGGGCATAGGCTGCCGGGCCCTGCGCCTTGTAGCTCTTTTCGGGCTGAAGGTCCGGGCCATCGGAGAGCACGCCGGTCGCCACGAAAGCAAGCGTAACGCCTGCACCAATCTGCCTGGCGGCAGCGGCGATACTGGCTTCATCGGTCAGGTCGAATGTGAAGGGCGTCGCGCCAGCAGATGCGGTCTGGCCCGAGCGTGATCCGGCCCAGACGCGCTCGTACCGCCCGCTGGCCACCACGGCCTCGACCAGCGCAGCGCCGATCCCGCCGCTGGCCCCGAAGATGACCGCCTGGCTCAATAGCCCATCAGGCTGAGCACTTCCTTGCGGCTGCGCTCGTCATCCAGGAAGCAGCCAAGCATCCGGCTGGTCACCATGCCGACACCGGGAGTGCGCACGCCGCGCCCGGTCATGCAGCCGTGCTGCGCTTCGATCACAACGGCCACGCCGTGCGGCTGAAGGTGATCCCAGATGCACTGGGCAACCTCAGCGGTCAGGCGTTCCTGAATCTGCAAACGGCGGGCAAAGCCGTGCAGCACGCGGGCCAGCTTGGAGATGCCCACGACCCGGTTCTTCGGCAGATAGGCGATCGAAGCCTTGCCGGTGATCGGCGCCATGTGGTGTTCGCAGTGCGACTGGAACGGGATGTGCCGCAGCAGCACGACCGCGTCATAGCCGCCCACTTCCTCGAAAGTGCGCGAGAGGTGCAGCGCCGGGTCTTCCTCGTTGCCCTGGCAGTATTCACGCCAGGCTCGCGCGACGCGTGCCGGGGTGTCGAGCAGGCCTTCACGCGATGGATCCTCGCCGGCCCAGCGCAGCAGCGTGCGCAGCGCATCCTGGACCTCGTCCGGCACGAACAGCTTGGTTTCGCCCTCGTCGTGATCGAGGTGGCTGGTCATGTAGTTCATCGCGTCGATCCTTCCTGCCCCTGCTTGTCCCGAACTGGGCCTCCCCTGTGCCTCACACAACCCGGCCTTTGGACCGCCCTTGGGGACGGGGGCGAACCCATGCTTGCCTTGGCGCGCAAGAGCGGCCAAAGGCGCTGGCGAAACGCGAGCGCACAGGCAGGCGATTCCATCATGAACATCACTCACCCATTCCTGGACGCCGACGGCGACAAGCTGCGCGAGGAATGCGGCATCTTCGGCGTGATCGGCAGCCCGGAAGCCGCCGCCATCACTGCGCTTGGCCTGCACGCGTTGCAGCACCGCGGGCAGGAAGCCTGCGGCATCGTCAGCTGGGACGGCCACGAATTCTTCGCCCGCCGGGGCCTCGGCCATGTTGCCCAGGTCTTTGCCGACCAGACGATCCTCAACGAGCTGCCGGGCCACATGGCCTCGGGCCACGTGCGCTATTCGACTACCGGCGGCCAGGGCCTGCGCAATGTCCAGCCGCTCCATGCCGATCTGGCGCGCGGTGGCTTTTCGATTGCCCATAACGGCAATATTTCCAACGCGATGCACCTCAAGCAGGAGCTGGTCGACAAGGGGGCGATCTTCCAGTCGACCTCTGACACCGAGGTGATCATTCACCTGATCGCGACCAGCCGCTATCCCACTCTGCTTGACCGGTTTGTCGATGCGCTGCGGATGGTGGAAGGTGCCTATTCGCTGATCTGCCAGACGCCCAAGCGGATGATCGCCTGCCGTGATCCGCTGGGCATCCGCCCGCTGGTGATGGGCAAGATCGGCGAAGCGACCGTGTTCGCCAGCGAAACCGTGGCGCTTGACGTGGTTGGGGCGCAGTTCGTGCGCGAGATCGAACCCGGCGAGATCGTTGAGGTCCGCCAGGACGGCCGGATCACTTCGCACCGTCCGTTCGGCAACCATCCGCCTCGCCCCTGCATCTTCGAACACGTCTATTTCAGCCGGCCGGATTCGGTTTCGGGCGGCCAGTCGGTTTACGAAGTGCGCCGCAAGATCGGGATCGAACTGGCCCGCGAAGCCCCGGTCGAAGCCGATCTGGTTGTGCCGGTGCCTGACAGCGGCGTACCGGCGGCGATCGGCTATGCCCAGGAAAGCGGCATTCCCTTTGGTCTGGGCATCATCCGTTCGCACTATGTCGGGCGGACCTTCATCCAGCCGTCGGACGGCGCGCGCCACGCCGATGTGAAGCGCAAGCACAATGCCAACCGTGCGCTGGTTGAAGGCAAGCGGATCGTGCTGATCGACGATTCGATCGTGCGCGGCACCACCTCGATGAAGATCGTGCAGATGATGCGCGATGCCGGGGCTAAGGAGGTTCACTTCCGCGTCGCCAGCCCGCCGACCAACAATTCCTGCTTCTACGGCGTCGATACACCCGAGCGGCACAAGCTGCTGGCTGCGCGGATGGATCTGCAGGAGATGACCAAGTTCATCGTCGCGGACAGCCTGGCCTTCGTCTCGATCGACGGGCTCTACCGCGCGGTGGGTGAGCAGGGCCGCAACAACGCCTGCCCGCAGCACTGCGACGCCTGCTTTACCGGTGACTATCCGACCAAGCTGACCGACCTGGCCGACCGCGCGGCTGAGGCTGATCAGCTCAACCTGCCGGTCGGGAAAGTCGCATGACCGACCTGACCGGACAGGTCGCGCTCGTTACGGGCGCCAGCCGCGGCATTGGTGCGGCCACGGCCCAGGCCCTTGCCGCAGCCGGGGCCCACGTGATCCTGACCGGGCGCGATGCCAAGGCACTGGAAGCGGTTGAGGAAGCGATCTTTGCCGCCGGTGGCAGCGCGACAATCGCGCCGGTTGACCTGGCCGAAGGCGATGGGATCGCCCGCCTCGCCCAGGCCATCGGCGGCCGCTGGCCCACGCTCGACATCCTGGTCCACGCCGCCGCTGTCCTGCCGCAGCTGACCGGTGTGACCGATATCGACGCTAAAAGTCTGGCCAACGCGCTGACCATTAACGCCTCAGCTACCCAGGCGCTGATTGCGCGGTTCGATCCCTTGCTGCGCAAGGCCAAGAACCCGCGGCTGATCTACCTCACGACTTCGGTCGCCATGTCACCGCGCGCCTGGTGGGGGGCCTATGCCGCCAGCAAGGCCGCCGCCGAAGTTCTGGTCGATTGCTACGCGCAGGAAGTGCGAAATATCACGCCAATCCGCGTCGCGATCATCGATCCCGGCGCCACCCGCACGGCAATGCGGGCCAAGGCCTATCCGGGCGAGGATCCGGGGCGCAACAAGGAACCGGCGGTCGTCGCTGACCGGATAATTGCCTTGCTTGGTGAACAGTTTGCCAGCCCGCACCGAGAACGCGTTAACCAGTCCTCATAAGTTCCAGGCAACTCAGCCAGTCCATACTTTGCGAAGCCTGTCCGGAAAGCTCCGGGCAAGCACAGCCTTTAGCAAGGACCCGGCAATGAGCGATTACCTGCTGCAAACGCGTGACCCCTATTTCTCCGCTGCTCAGGAAGACCGCAGCGCGCCGCGCACCCGCATCACCATCCCGGCGATGCTGCGCGTCTCGGGCGGACGCGGTTTCCAGACCGTGGTCCATGACCTGTCGCTGAGCGGTTTCTGTGCCGCCGCGATCAACCGGATCCATCCGGGCACCGTCTGCTGGCTGACCCTGCCGGGTCTGGAAGCCCTGCAGGGCGAAGTGGTGTGGTGGGACAACAGCCTGACCGGCTGCGCCTTTGAGCAGCTGCTCTCGCCGATCGTGCACGACAATATCCTGGCCCGCTGGCGCGGCGATTCGAGCTTCCGTCCGGTCTGCTAAGACCGGCGCGCGCGAGCCCCCCGAGCCCCCGTCCGCGGCGCAGTCCCGACGGCCCTTCCGTGCGTTTGCCGGCGGGGGTTCACCTAAAGCAGATGCATGAACGGGATCGCTCGGAGCCTAGCTGCGGGCGATTATCGATTCCAGGATCACCGGATTGAGCGGCTTCAGGAATTCGCAGCCGAATTCGAACTGGCTGACCCAGGCAACGCGCGCCTCGATCGGCGCCAGCCCCGGCAGGGTCAGGTAGAAGTGATCATCCTCGTGCACCAGGAACACCCCGGCCACGCGCGCGCCAAGCTGCGAGATGTCGCGCAGCTTGACCATGGCCCGCTTGGTTCCCTTGCGGAACTGGATCTGCGCATCGTAGCTGCGCCGATCCGCCCGACGCCCGCCGGTAGACTGAAACTTGGGTTGCGAGGCCGGACTCATGTCCATGATGCTTGCCTGTTGAGACTTTAGAGCGGTTTTCGACCGTTTTGAATCGCGAGGGGATTCCCGCCGGGCGCGATTTCTGATTCTGAATCCGTGCTGGTGAAGGAGGCCGGCATGGATGGCTCAACCTCTTTCGATGGATTTGCGTTCCCGGCTTCTGGCGGCGGTTGACGGCGGGCTGAGCTGCCGTGCTGCGGCAAGCCGGTTTGGTGTTGCGCCTTCGACGGCGATCCGTTGGCAAGCGCAGCGGCGCGAGACGGGTGACTTCGCCCCGAAGCCGCAGGGTGGCGACATGCGATCCCGCCGGATCGAGGATCGCGCGGCGGACATCCTCGCCCTGTGGGAGGCGCGCAAGGACATCTCGCTTGAGGAGCTGCGCGCAGGTCTGGCCGGGATCGGCCTGATCGTCTCTGTTGCCGGGTTGCATCGCTTCTTCGTGCGCCGGGGCATGACGCGCAAAAAAAGACTGGCCATGCAATCGAGCAAGACCGCCCCGACATCCTGAAACAGCGCCAGGAATGGTTCGAAGGCCAGATCGATCTGGAACCCGAACGGCTCGTGTTCATCGATGAAACCTGGACCGCCACCAACATGACCCGCAGTCATGGCCGCTGCCCGAAAGGCGAACGGCTGCGGATGGGCTTCCCGCATGGTCACCGCAAGACCACCACGCTGGTCGCAGGTCTTCGCATGAGCGGGATGGTCGCGCCGATGGTGCTGGACGGGCCGATCAACGGCGACTGGTTCGAAGCCTATGTCACCCAGGTGCTCATCCCTGAGCTACGTCCCGGCGACATTGTCGTCATGGACAACCTGTCGAGCCACAAACGTGCGGCGGTGCGGAAAAAGATCGAGGCGGCAGGCGCGACACTGCGCTTCCTCCCGCCCTACAGCCCGGACTTCAATCCGATCGAGAAGGCCTTCTCACGCCTCAAAGCCATGCTCCGCAAAATCGGCGAACGAACCGTCAGCGGCCTCTGGGACTTGATCGGCAAACTCGTCGATATCTTCCAGCCCAACGAATGCGCCAACTACTTCAGCTCGTGCGGATATGACCCGGAGTGATCGAAAAACGCTCTAGACCGCTGCATCCTGCCGCAGGAAGGTAAAGCGGCAGTTAACGTTAATGGCGGTGAACAATAACCGAAGCGCCGCTCTGAACATGCAAAGGACGCGGATCCGGCTGGATCCGCGTCCTTCGAAAGCCCCTGATGGGGAGCGATCAGAACTTGGTTTCGACCGCCAGGGTGAACGAGCGGCCGCGCGGATCGGCCACGCGTGGTTCCCACGAACTGCCCGCGCCGGTGTTGCTATCATAGGTGATCGCAAACGGCGGATCGGTGTTGAACACGTTCTTGATCCCCGCAGTAATCATGAAACGGTCCTGGATCTTCTTCGAAACCGACAGGTTGTAGATGTGGTAGGCCTTGACCTGCGGATTATAGTCCGGCCGCGTCGCGCTGAGGTTCGGCCCGGTCAGCGAATTGGGCAGGCCAAAGTTCTGATAGCCGTTGCGGAAGATCTGCGAGAAGGTGACAGTGAAATCATCCTTTGCATAGCTGATCCAGGCATTGTGCTTCCACTTCAGGCCCAGATCACCGGCCAGCGAGAACACCCCACGCAGGTTGGTATAGGCCAGGTTCGGCAGCAGCTTTTCCTTCTTCTCGATCAGCAGGGTGCCGTCGAACCCGGCCGAAAGCGTGCCGGCCATGGCATCGAAGGCTGCACGCCCCGAGAAGTCGATCCCGCTGGTCCGGCGCGAACCGAAATTGCCCGTGCGCAGATCAACCAGGGTAATTACGCCGCCCGTGCGGGTGATCCGCTCCGGGAATGAGGCAATATTGGCAAACAGCTGCGGAATGGTGATCGTGCCGATCACGTTGTCGACCGCGATGTTCCAGTAATCGGCCGACAGGCTGATTCGCGGGGTCGGGCGCAGCACCAGACCAACGCTGAACTGCTCGGAGGTTTCGGGCCCGAGGTTGAGGTTGCCGCCGCTGAGCGAATCCGGCGTGATCGCAGTGCAGCCCGGCGTCACGTTGACAGTGCCGCCCACAGGGCAGGTAGTCGGGTCGGTCAGCGAATTGCCCGGATTGACCGACTGGGTGACGCCATTGAAGATCTGGTTGAAGGTCGGCACGCGGAAGCCGGTGCCATAGGACCCACGGGCCATCAGCCAGTCAACCGGCTGGAACTTGGCGGTGAACTTCGGATTCACCGTGCTGCCGAAGCCGGTATAATCGTCAACCCGGATCGCACCAGTCAACTCTAGCATGTCGAACACCGGCACCAGGACTTCGGCATAGGCCGCCTTAACATCGCGGTGAACGCCATTGAGCTGATTCACGTTGTCAAAGGCGACGTTGAAGATATCGGGCGACTTGGTGGGATCGGCTGCAGTCGAACCATCGAAGCCATAGCCTTCGCGGCGATAGTCGACGCCGGCCGCCACCTGAACCATGCCGCCCGGCAGCTCGAACAATTCGCCGCTGATCGAGGCATCGGCCTGCCACAGCGTGTACTTGCCGCCATAGAGCCGGGTACCCTTGGCCGAGACCGCGTCAAGTGCTGCGAGTGCGGCAGGAGTCTGGATCAGCGAAAACGGGTTGATGATACCGCTGTTGAACAGACCGACGATGCCCGGGGCGCTGGCACCCGGCGCGGTCGGCGCGCGCGTATCGACCTGGCCGGCCAGCGTCGCCCCGGTGCCCGATGCAATCGCATTGGCGTTGGACGAGTGGACCCCGCGGAAGTGGTAGCCCTGCCCGAGCAGCGAGGTAGCCTGGCTTTCGGCATAGGACCCACCGATGCGGTATTCCCAACCATCGGCAACTGGCCCTTCCAGGCCAACAGCGGCGCGGAAGGTCTTGGTGTCGGTTTCATACTCACGCGGCCCACACGAGGTGCAGCGCCAGCGGAATGCAATCGGCAAGCCATATCGGCCAACGGCATCGACAGTCCGATCACCCACTGCACCGATTCCAGGCAGGTATGCCGCCAACTGGTCGTAAACGGTGTTATAGGTCGCTGCTGTCAGTGAATTAAGCGGATAGGCTATCGGCAGCGAAGTATTGTTGCCAGTGTACTGGTTGCTCGAGAAGATCTTCTTCGAATGAGCCTTTGATCCGGTGACTTCAGCATATAGCTCGTGCTCGCCAAGCTTGGCGGTAGCCCGGCCGTAATAGGTCAGCGTATCGATCGGCTGCTGTAGCGTCGCGGCGCGGCCCGTATCCCAGGCGCAGGCATTTGCGGCACCAGGCGTGTTCCACAGCACCTCGTCATAGGCCATGCCGCCGTCCATGGTGTTACAGCCGGCCCCACCGGGCAGATCGAGGATGTTTACCCCGCCACTCATCCGCACACCGCCAACCGTCAGGTTGGTCAGGGTGCCAGATGTATTGCCCAGGAGGGTCCCGCCCTGGGAAATGCCAATTCCCGCTGCGGTCGGGTTGATGGGGAACGCGGTTGCAATCGGCGTTCCGCGCGTATCGATCGACAGACCGCGGTTGGGCTGGTTGCCGTTAACGAAATCGCGGTCCTTGCCAAACAGCGCGCCGTTCCAGCTCTTGCTGACGGCGGCCATCACGTTGAAGCCCTGTTCGTCCAGGTCGCCCCAGCCGGCGGTGCCGGAAATGCGATAGATCGGCGCATCACCCTGTTCGGTAACGTCGACAAAGCCGTTGGCGATGAGGCCCTGGAAGTTCTTCTTGGTGATGAAGTTGATCACCCCGCCGATCGCATCGGTGCCGTAAATGGCAGAAGCGCCGTCCTTGAGCACTTCGACCCGTTCGATCGCCGCCAGCGGCACCTGGTTCACGTCAACCGCGGAGCCCGACAGGCCGTGGGCCGCCACGCGGCGGCCGTTAAGCAGGACCAGGGTGGATGAAGCCCCCTGCCCCCGCAGGTTCGCGGCCGAAAGCCCGTTGGTGCCGCGGGCCGCGCCGGTGACCACGTCCGAGTTCGAGGCCAGGTTATCCGCCCCGTTGCCATTGGAGGCGAGGAACGAGATCAGCTGTTCGGGATTGCTGATCCCTTCGCGGCTGAGATCGTCAGTCGTGATGATCTGCAGCGGCAGCGCGCTCTTTGCCGGATCCTGCTTGATGCGCGAACCGGTGACCACAATCGCTCCGCTCTCGCTGGCGCTGTCCTGGGCATTATTGGTGATGTCGGGCGCGTCCTGGGCCAAGGCCGGGGTCGCCAGCGCTCCCAGCGCCACGCCGCTAGCCAGAACAATGCGAGTCAGATTCCGTGCAATCATGGTAACCCCCTGATCAGCCGCCGCACCGGGCGGAACTTGTCCAGACTAACGCACTATCTGCGTTGCGAAAGGGGACTTTTCACAAGGGCGCGGGAAGGTCTTTCGCTGTTGCCTCGCTGCAACATGAAAGCTGGTTCAATTTTGCGCGGCAATCGCCAGCAGCGCCTGGTCCATTGCCGCCAGCGCGCTGGTGCCATCGGGCACATCGTTGGCAATGATCGAGAAGGTCAGCTCGCGCCCGCTGGCGGCGATCAGCCAGCCGGACAAGGCATTGGTGGCGTTGAGCGTCCCGGTTTTGGCAAAGATCTTGCCCGCGAGCGGCGTATCGACAAAGCGTCGGCGCAGAGTGCCGTCGACGCCGCCAATCGGCAGGGAAGCGCGATATCCCGCGGCCCACGGCTGAGCGGAAGTCCAGCGCAGCAGGGCGACGGCGGCGCGCGGCGACATGCGGTTGTAAGTCGACATGCCCGAACCGTCCGAGAAGTCGTAACCCGCGCGCGGCAGGCCCATGCTTTCATAAACCGTGCGGGCGGCAGTCAGACCTCGATCCAGGCTGTCGACCAACGGCGCCTTGCCTGCTTCAGGTGGCGGTGCGGCAAAGGCCAGGCGGCGGATCAGCAATTCGGAATGGAGGTTCTGGCTGACCTTGTTGATGAGCCGCACTTCATCGGCCAGCAGCGCGGGCGGCGCTTCGGCGGTAGCGGTCAAGTTGTAAGGCGCCGCGACCGGTGCCGCGCCGACCGGGCGATGGACCGTCTTTACGCGCCCCCGCACCTTGACCCCGCGCTTGCCCAGTTCCTGCGCCACGAGCCAGCCGGCATAGTGCGCCGGATCATCCAGCCCCATCAGATCGCGCCAGGACAAGGCCCCGGCCCTTATCGTGCCATAGAGCCGCAATGTGCGGCCACCGACCGCGCGGTCGATCCCCAGCCGCGTCTCGCCCTCAGCAACGGTCAGAGCCTGGTTCACCAGGGTGTAGTAGGGCGAGACGGCCACCACTGGCGGCTTTCCGACCGGGCCTGGCGTCACCACGATCGGCAGTTCGTTGTGGTCGATCACCAATGCCGAAGTGGCAGTGCCTGAATCTGTGCCGATATTGTTCCAGCTCATCCCCGGGCTCCAGCGCTGGTCGGTAAAGGCGCTGTCATCGGCAATCACATCGCCCACGTTCCGTGTCTTGGCGGCCAGCTGGTCCACCAGCGGCGCGAGGCAGCCCGTCAGGCATTCCGGTGCGGTTGAAAGGCTGAGCGTGCCTTTGCCGGAGATCAACACGCTGGGCACCCCACGCTTGACGGGCACCAGTCCGATCACCGCGCCCTTGGCGGGCTGCTCGGCCAGCAGGGCCATGGCGGCGGCCGTAGTGAACAACTTGGTGTTGCTGGCGGGAATAAAGCGATCATCCGCGCGGATCGCGGCGACCTCGCGCCCTTGGTCATCGACGACCAGCAGGCCGAAGCGGGTGCCCGCCGGCGCCGTCGCCAGGATTGAGGCCGGGCTGGCCGGCGCGGCGGTCTGGGCAAGGGCCGGAGCGGACAGCACCAGGGCGGCGGCGAGGACGAGCGAACGCATAAGCACAAGCACAAGCTGCCGACAGGAAAAGCTTAGCGCAAGTCCACCAGCTCAACCGGCGGCAGATTGTCCGCACCCGGTTGTTCGGCCCAGTGGCGGGCATTGAGGACGCCGCCATCGGCGCGGAGCGCGGATACGCGCGCAAGATCGACCTCGGCAAAGAGCCATTGCGGCTGATCGAGCTCGCCCAGCGCAACCACGCCGCCATCGGGAAAGCCGCGATCTGGCGGGCCATAGACTGCCGCTGCGCCGCGATTGCTATCGACCGCCGGGGACCATTCGGCCTTACCCACGGTCGGGCTATGGACGGCATAGCACTGCCCCTCCAGCGCGCGGGCCTGCGCGCCCAGCCGGACGCGCCAATAGCCGTGGAGCGCTTCAGTGCAGCTTGGCACCAGCAGCAGTTCCATCCCGGCCTCGACCTGCGCCCGGGCGAGCAACGGGAATTCGCTGTCGTAGCAGATATTGATGCCAATCCGGCCCAGCGCGGTGTCAAACAGCCGCAGCGGACTGCCTGCGCTGATGCCCCATTCCTCGCGCTCGAACCGGGTCATGATCAGCTTGTCCTGCACGCCGAACTTGCCATTGGGCGCGAACAGCCGGGCACGGTTGACGAAGCGGCCCTCGCCGACTTCACAGGGCGCGGAGGCCGCCAGGATGTGCAGGCCATGCCGCGCCGCCAGCCGCCCATGCAGCGCATCGACCTGCGGCAACCGGGCCGAGACCGAGGCAAGCGAACCGGCCAAGTCCCCCATGATAGCCGGGTCGAGCGAGGCCAGTTCCATCGCGCCATATTCCGGGAACACTGCCAGCGCCGCGCCGCCAGCAGCGGCTGCTTCGACCCAGCTGGTCAGTTTGGCTTCGTAAGCCGCCCAGTCTGCCAGCGCCTCGATCGGATACTGCGCGGCGGCGATGGTGAAACGGGTCATAGCGCGCGCATCCAGTATTGCATTGGCTTCTCGCTCTCCTCCGTCTCGCCATGGTCCTGCCAGGCGAAGCTGCCGACCAGCCCCGGCACCGGGGCATAGCCGCGCCTGGTCCAGAAGGCATCGAGCGGGACGTAGTCTGCCGGGCGGGCCGGATGGTCCGGCGGGCGCACTACCGCGCAGAAGCTGGCATGGGCAGCACCCCAGGCGCGCGCGGCAGCTTCGCGGTGGTCAAAGAAGGCGTGGCCGATCCCGTGCCCGCGATAGTCCGACAGCAGCACGGATTCGCCGAAATAGAATAGGCCCGCCGGATCAATCCCGGCCGCATCGAAGGGCGCGCGGATATAAGCATCCTGCGCGACCAGCGGCGAAGCTGTCGCCGCGCCCACGATCCGCGCACCGTCATAGGCCGCGACCATCACTGCATCGGGCGCGGCCGTGAACTCGGCCAGGTATTCGCGCTCGTACTCTTCGGTCCCGGCGTAGAGGTATGGCCAGGCCGCAAACACCGTGATCCGCAGCCGCGCCAGATCCGGCAAGGCGGCCTGCAATGCCGTCCCGGTCAGAGGGCGGACGGCGATGCTCACCCGATCACCTGCGCTTCCCAGTCGGCCAGGTTGTAATAGACCGTCACCCGGCTGATCAGGCCATCCTTGAAGGCGAAGAAGGCGCCGGCGGGCAGGACATAGCGCTGGCCCATTGCCTCGGGCAGGCCCTCGTCGGTCGCCAGGTACTCACCATGCACCACGAACTCGGCGGCGCCGCGCGTGCCATCGGCGCTGGTCATCAGCACCAGGTCCTTCAGCTGCTCGGCATAACAGCGTTCCATATGGGCCAAGAACGACCGGAACGCGTCCTTGCCGACTTGGCGCGCACCCTGGTTGATGTCGTGCACCACGTCCTGGCTCAGGCAGGCGAGCATGCCTTCCCAGTCGCCCGCGTTGAAGGCGGTGTAGTAACGGTCGAGCAGGGCAAGCGCGGCGGTCTGGCTCATGGACGAAAGGCTCCTTTTGCTGCGCGCCTAACCCATTGCCGGGCGCTTGTCAGCGGTTCGTCGATTTCGCGGTTGAACGCGCGCGCTCCGCAGGCCAACCTGCTGCCATCACACGTAACAGGGATGCCTTCCACTCATGCGCAAGATCCTGCTTGGCCTTTCGGCCTTCGCCCTCATTCCCGTCTCCGCCGCCGCGCAGAATGCCGTGCCGGTTGCGCCAACGCCCGCCGCGATCGAAGCCGATGGCATACCCGCCGTGCCCATGGCGCTGGTCGAGGCGACGCGGCCCTATATGGAGTTCCGCACCGCCGGGTTCCTTGACTGGGATCCCAATACCAGGGCGATGCTGGTGACCACCCGTTTTGGCAACGTGGCCCAACTCCATACGGTTGCCGCGCCCGGCATGGCGCGCCGCCAGATCAGCTTCGAGGCTGAGCCGCTGCGCGGCGGTTACATGCCCAATGATGGCACGCTGGTCGTCAGCAAGGACACCGGTGGCAACGAGTTCTGGCAGCTCTACACGCTAAAGGACGGGCGCCTGAACCTGCTGACCGATGGCAAGAGCCGCAATTCGATCAACGCGGTCAGCGCCGACGGCAAGTGGCTGGCCTATAGCTCGACCCGCCGCAATGGCACCGACTCAGACCTGTACATCGTCGATCCACGCGATCCCTCGACCACCCGGATGGTCTTGCAGGTCGAAGGCGGCGGCTGGGCCTTTGCCGATTTCGCCCCCGGCAACAGGTCGGCGATCATCGCCAAATATGTCTCGGTGCAGAAGAGCGACCTGTTCTCGCTCGATCTCGAGACCGGCAAGCTGACACCGATCGGCGATCACAAGAAGATGATCTCTCACGGCGGGGCGCGGCTTGCACCGGACGGCACGCTTTGGGTCACCAGCGACGAGGGATCGGACTTCCAGCGGCTTGGCACGCTTGATCCCAAGACTGGCAAGTTCACGCCGCGCAGCCCCGAAACCAAGTGGGACGTCGACAGCTACGAGATTGCCCCCGATGGCAGCTTCATCGCCTATGTCGTCAACGAGGCGGGCATTTCCAAGCTGCGCCTGCTCGATCCCAAGACCAGCAAGTCGCGTGAAGTAACGGGCCTGCCGACTGGCGGGGTCGGCGGCCTGCGCATCGCGCCGTGGGGCGAAATCGGCCTGACCGTCTCATCGGCCAAGGTACCGACCGATGCCTTCTCGGTCGATCCCAAGACCCTGGCGGTCAAGCGCTGGACCGAAAGCGAGACCGGCGGGCTCGATCCGGCCCGCAATGTCGAACCCGAACTGGTCGAGGTGAAGAGCTTCGACGGGGAAATGGTCTCGGGCTTCCTCTATCGCCCCGATCCGGCCAAGTTCCCCGGCAAGCGGCCGCTGATCTTTGATATTCATGGCGGGCCGGAAGGCCAGTCCACGCCGGGCTTCCGCGGACGGACCAATTACCTGCTCAACGAACAGGGCATCGCCGTGTTCTATCCCAACGTCCGCGGTTCAACTGGCTACGGCAAGCGCTTCGTCAGCCTCGATAACGGGCCGTTCCTGCGCGAGAATTCGGTCAAGGACATTGGTGCGTTCCTAGACAAGCTGCAGGGCGATGCCGGGATCGAGGCGGGCCGGATGGCCGTGCGCGGCGGGTCCTATGGCGGCTACATGTGCTATGCCAGCGCGATCCGCTATGGTGATCGCTTCAAGGCTGCGGACTGCATCGTCGCGATCAGCAACTTCGTGACCTTCCTCGAAAACACCCAATCCTATCGTCGCGATCTGCGCCGGGTGGAATATGGCGACGAGCGCGATCCCAAGCAGCGCGCCAAGCTGATGGAGATCTCGCCTATGACGAGCGTCGACAAGCTGGCGATCCCGCTGCTTGTGGTGACTGGTGCTAATGACCCTCGCGTGCCCAAGAGCGAGGCGGACCAGATGGTCGCTGCGGTGCGGGCCAAGGGTCGTCCTGCCTGGCACCTGATTGGCCTTAACGAAGGCCACGGGTTCGGGAAGAAGGAGAACCAGGACTACCAGTTCTGGACCGAACTGCAGTTCTGGCAGCAGCATCTGCTGGGCGGGAAGTAGTCCACCTTGTTCGTCGCCCCGGACTTGATCCGGGGTCCCGCTTCTTGTTCCAAAGCAACAAGCGGGACCCCGGCTCGGAGGCCGGGGTGACGAAGTACACTAGGGAAAAATTGGCGGGGCGGATCGTTTGGATCCGCCCCGCTTCGTATCAGCCGAACAGCTTGTTCGCGGTATCCGCGACGCGCTTGCCCAGGTGGCGCGCGCCTTCGAGTTCGGTTTCGCTCGGCTGGCGGCTGCCATCGCCGCCGGCGATGGTGGTGGCACCATAACGTGCGCCGATCGGCTTGCCCTTGCCCGCTATCTGGGTTGAACAGCATAGGGGCGCGGAAGGTTTAACCTTCCGCGCCCCTGCCCCCTTCAACCGATTCCGATCAGAAGTCTTGCGTGATCGAGACCTTGGCCGTGAAGCCCAGCGGGCTGGCCGTGAACGGATCGTAGTTCTGATCGAGCCGCGCGAACGGCGGATCCTTGTCGAAGATGTTCAGCGCCGACACTGCGATGGTCGTCCCGGTGTTCAACTTCAGGCGATAGGTCGCATCGACAGTGGTGAAGCTTTCGATGTTCTTGCCCGTCGTTACCGAAGCCCCGGCCAGAGCCCCGGCGTTAGGACCAAAGATCGCGGCACCGCGCTGGTCGGTATAGCCGTCGAGGTAGTTGGCCTGCACGCGCAGCGAGTGGTTCCCGAAGTTGCCTTCGAGGTAGGCGTTACCCTTCCACTGCGGCAGCGGATAGGCGGTGGTCTGGTAGTTCAGCAGGCCGACCCCGTCGAAGGCCGGCTGGACCACCACGCCTTCGACCGTCACGTCTGAGGTCTTGTAATCGATCACATAGGTCCCGGCGAAACCGGCCGTAACCGAACCAGTCCCGATCGGCAGTTCGTAGCTGGCGGAGAAATCGATCCCCGAAGTGCTGACATCGGCCGAGTTCACGTAAGAGGTCCGAAGCCGCTGGACGTTTCCGATCCCGCAACCCGCACCGGTGAAGGTGAAGCGTGATTGCAGCGCGGCATAGGTTGGGTTGCCGCAATTAGCCGTGCCCGAAGCGCCGAACATAGCCGCCACGATCCCTGCCACCGGCTCGCCTTCGATCGGGCCCGAGAAGTCATACTTGAAGTAATCGATGCTGGCGCGGAATCCGCCGGTGTTGATCAGCAAGCCGGCGTTGTAGGTCGTCGCGCTTTCCGGCGCGAGGTTCGGGTTGCCGTTGATGTCGATCGCCCGGAACGAGCTGCCGATGATCTGCAGCGAGGTCAGGTTGCCTTCCAGGCTCTGCGATGGCGGACCACGGAAGGTCGTACCCAGACCGCCGCGGATCGCCAACCAATCGGTCAGCTGGAACTTGGCGCGCGCCTGCGGGTCAAAGGTCGAGCCGACCGCGCCGCCGTAGTCTTCGTAGCGAGCCGAGAGCTGGACGTTGAGCGCATCCGTGATCGGCAGCTGCAGTTCGGCAAAGGTCGCAATGACATCGCCCTTGCTATCGCCATTGCGGTTGGTGCCGAGGAAGCCTAGCGCCCCGGTCTGCGGCGAGCAGGTCGCCGCCGGGTTGAGCGGCGTGCCCGGGCACGGCACCAGATCCAGGTTCGAGACATTGTTGTAGCGCCGGCTATAGGTGTTGCGGCGGTACTGTACGCCCAGCGCGAAACCAACCTCGCCGCCCGGCAGGGTCAGCCCGGTCTGGCCCGAGATCACGGCATCGGCCACCAGCTGGGTAGTAAAGGCTTGGGTGCGTGGGGTCTGGAACATCCAGTCCAGCGTACCGATATCATTGATCAGGCCAGCACCCGGATTGGTCGACAGGCCGTTGGTGCTGCGCGATCCGGCATAGTTCGGGTTGACGTTGCCGGTTACCGGGTTGGACTGGACTGCGGTCGAGAACGGGTTCCAGTAAGTACAACCGTTGGTCCCGGCGAGCGCCGCGAGCTGCGTCGGCGTCAGCCCGGCGCGTGAGGCGGTCGACGAATAGGCGCAGTTCGCCCCGCCGAAGCCCGCCAGCGCGTTCTGAAACAGATCGCCGAAGGTGTCGGTGCCTTCAAACGAGCGTTCATAGCGGCTGTAAGTCAGGCTGGTGGTAAAGTTGAGCTTGTCCGACAGGCTGGTGTTGAGCTCGGCCGAAACCATCATCTGGTCCGAGATACGCGGCGAAGTGGCTGAACCGCGGCCCGGGAACAGCGCGTTGCCGCCGAGCAGAACCGGGCGGAACAGCACCGGGAAGGCCAGCGCCGGGGCAAGCGGCGTGCCGCCCGCGTCGGTCAAGCAGCCCGCAGCCGCGCCATAGACCCGGCAGTAGTCGCGCAGTGCCGGGGCATAGGTCGGGATCTGGAACACCCCGCCCCCGCCAAAGGCCGCATTGGCCGAAGGTGGCAGTGTCGGCAGATAGCTCGGCGAAGTAGTGATGCGGGTTTCCGAATGGCCCCACAGCGCGTTGACGCGCAGGTTGGTGCTTTCGCTGATATCGACTTCGGCATCTAGGAACAGCTGGAAGCGCTGTTCAGGCTCAACCAGGTTGCCAAACAGGCCATACTGGTTGAAGCAGCGGTCGGTGGTCGATCCGGCCAGGCTGCGGAAACCGCCCAACGCTGTACAACCCTGATCGGCCGAGAATACCAGCCCGCCAACCGTTGCGTTGAAATCGAAGTTGCCGGGATTGCCCCCGCCAGTCCAGCCGCCTTGCGGGTTGTCGGGATAGGGCTGGATCGTGAAATCGCGGTCGACCGTCTGCAGTTCGGACCGGCGCTGATAACCGGCCGAAACGAAGATCCGCCCGCCTTCACCGGAATGACCGAAACTGATCGCCCCGCCATAGTCCCCGTCGGAGCCCGAAATATAGCGATAGTCAGCCGAAGCGCGGAAGCCGTCCTGGTTGGTGCGGGTGATGAAGTTGACCACCCCGGCGATTGCGTCGGAACCATAGGTGGCGGCGGCGCCGTCCTTCAGCACCTCGATCCGCCCGATCGCGCCCGAAGGGATCAGGTTGACGTCGACGATCGGAATGCCGCTACCGCCCGACTGGACGATCCGCTTGCCGTTGAGCAGCACCAGGGTGCGCTGCGGGCCCAGGCCGCGCAGGTTGACCGAGGCAACGCCTTCGTTCCCTTGGGCGCGGGCATCGAACTGGTTGGCATCGCCGATGATCCCGGCGGAATTGGGCAGGTTCTTGAGCAGGTCGATCGCCGAGGGGCTGCCCTGCTTCGAAAGTTCCTCTGCCCCGATCACGTCGATCGGCGCGGGTGCATCTTCACGCGAGCCGCGGATCAGCGAGCCGGTGACGACGATTTCCTTGGGATTCTCAGCCGCCGCATCCTCGGCCGACTGATCCTGGGCATAGGCCGGGGTCGACAGGGCAGCAACGGCGAGCGCGATAAGCGAAGCCGAACCAAAACGAAGCTGGTGCGCAGACATAACCTCTCCTCCATGACGGGCTTGCCGCCATCGGGCCGTAACCCGCTGGAATGGCTCAACCCACTTTGCACCGCTTTTTGCGGCGTCTGGAGGGAGCTTACGTATTATCGGGCTACAGTCAAATCCAAGCTGCCAACGGCCCCCTTCGCCCGGCCCGGGCGCATCACGCGCCGCTGTTGCCTTGGGCCATCGACCGCGATGCCGTGTTGAAGGTGTTGGAGAATTCGTTGCCGAAGCCCTGCATCGCCCCGATCGCCGCCACCGCGATCAGCGCAGCCAGCAAGCCATACTCGATCGCCGTCGCCCCGACCTCGTCCCGCAACAATCGCATCATTCCGCTCATGACGTTTCTCCGCTGGGGGCGACCCTGTTCTTGCGCCGCTTGCCAGCATTCTCCCAGAGGTGGGGTAAACCCGGACTTGCCACCCGCAGTTAAGCCGATCTTCACCAAACCAGCCGTTGCCGTACCGGTTAGGCTTTGCCTTTCGCGTAGGTTTGCCTATAGGCGTTGAGCCCCGGCAGAGCAGTCTTGCGCGACTCTCCGCCGGGGCTTGTCATTTTCCTTGCAGGGAAGCCACTCATGTCCCGTCGCCGCCAGATCTACGAAGGCAAGGCCAAGATCCTTTACGAAGGTCCCGAACCCGGCACCCTGATCCAGTACTTCAAGGACGATGCCACGGCCTTCAATGCCCAGAAGAAGGGCACGATCAACGGCAAGGGCGTGATCAACAACCGCATCAGCGAGCATGTCTTCACGCGGCTGAACCACATCGGCATCCCGACCCACTTCATCAAGCGGCTCAACATGCGCGAGCAGCTGGTCCGCCAGGTCGAGATCATCCCGATCGAAGTCGTGGTGCGCAACGTGGCGGCCGGCTCGATCTCGAAGCGGCTCGGCATCCCCGAGGGTGAGCCGCTGCCCCACACCCTGATCGAATACTACTACAAGGACGATGCCCTGGGCGATCCGCTGATCGCCGAAGAGCACATCGCCTGCTTCGGCTGGGCCAACAACGAAGAGATGCAGGACATCTCTTCGATGGCGATCCGGATCAACGATTTCATGTGCGGCATGTTCGCCGCGATCAACATCCGCCTGGTCGATTTCAAGCTGGAATTCGGCCGGATCTGGGACGGCGATTACGGCCGGGTGATCCTGGCTGACGAGATCAGCCCCGATGGCTGCCGCCTGTGGGACATGGTCACCGGCGAAAAGCTCGACAAGGACCGCTTCCGCCGCGACCTCGGCGGTGAGGAAGAAGCCTATCAGGAAGTCGCCCGGCGGCTCGGCCTGCTCGACAGCGACAATGGCCCGAGCGAGGTCTTCGACCTCTCGGCCCATCGGAAGCTGCGCGGCAAGTAAGGCGCTTGCGGGCGCGCGGGCGCATCGGCATGAGAGTGCCGATGCTGTCGCGCAAATTTCTGTTCGCCCTGATCCTGTCCACCACGGCTTTGGCCGCCTGCGCTCCGCAGCAGGCGCGGCTGGCTGCGGTCCCGCCCCCCAAGCCAGCCTGGGCCTTCCAGGTCAGCGACGTTCCGGTCGACGAAGCATACCGGTTCGGCCAGCTGGACAACGGGATGCGCTATGTCATCCGCAGCAATGCCACGCCCAAGGGGCAGGCGCTGGTGCGGATGGTCGTCAATGTCGGCTCGCTTGATGAGGGCGATGACGAGCGCGGCTTTGCCCACTTTGTCGAACACATGGCCTTCAACGGCAGCACCAATGTGCCCGAGGGCGAGATGGTCAAGCTGCTCGAGCGGCTTGGGTTGGCTTTCGGCGCCGATACCAATGCTTCGACCGGGTTCGAGCGCACGACCTATATGCTCGACCTGCCACGCAACGACCCGGCGCTGCTCGACACCGCACTGATGCTGATGCGCGAGACGGCGAGCGAGCTGACCATCAGCGAAGCCGCCGTGGCACGCGAGCGCGGCGTGATCCTGTCCGAAAAGCGCGATCGCAACACCTTTGCCCTGCGCAATTTCGAGGATCAGATGCAATTCCTCCATCCGCAGGCGCGCTATGCCAGCCGCTTGCCGATCGGCACCGAAGAGACTTTGAACAGTGCCACCGCCGAGCGCCTCCGCGCTTTCTGGCGGCGCGAATATGTGCCGGCGCAAACCACCCTGCTCGTGGTGGGGGATTTCCCGGTTGAGACAGTCGAGGCCGCGATCAAGGCCCGTTTTGCCGACTGGCGCCCGGCCCCGGCCGAGCCGCAGCCACCGGCGGGACCATTCGATCCCAAGGCCAAGCCGCGCGAGGACATTTTCATCGACCAGGCCCTGTCCGAACGCGTCACGATCACGCGCCACGGTCCCTGGCTTGAGGAGCCCGACAGCCTCGCCCAGCGGCGCGAAAACCTGCTGCGGCAGATTGGCTATGGTATCGTCAATCGCCGCCTGCTGAGCCGCACGCGCGAGGCCAATGCACCGTTCCGCGGCGCGGGCCTGGGCACTTCCGATTCCTTCAATGAAGGACGTTCCACCAACCTGGTGGCCGAGACCATCGATGGCGGCTGGAAGCGCGGCTTGACTGTCGCGACCGAAGAATACCGCCGCGCGCTGCAATATGGCTTTACGCAGGCCGAAGTGGCTGAGCAGATCGCCAACTCCCGCACCGCCGCGCGCAATGCCGCCGCCAGCGAAAGCACCCGCAGCCACGGCACCCTGCTGGGCGCGGTCCTCGCGCTGGTGACTGACGAGATCGTGCCCGACAAGCCCAGCCGCTCGCTTGAACGGCTCGAGGCCTTCATTCCGGAGATCACGCCAGATGCCGTGCTGGCCGCGCTCCAACGCGAGCTGGTCCCGCTCGATCAGCCATTGATCCGCTTCCAGGGCCGCCGCGAGCCTGTGGGCGGCACCCAGGCCCTGCGCCAGGCCTGGGACGCGGCGAACAAGGTCAAGGTGGCAAAGTCCGAAACCAAGTCCGCCACGCTCTTTGCCTATACCCAGTTCGGCCCGCCCGGACAGGTCGTCAGCGATGTGACCGAGCCGCGCTATGGCATTCGCCACGTCCGCTTTGCCAACGGGGTCATGCTCAACCTCAAGAGCACCGATCTTGCCAAGGACCGCGTGACGGTTCGGCTCTCGCTCGATGGCGGCAATATGCTGGCAACTCGCGACCGGCCGCTTGCCACCCAGATGATGAGCGTATTTGGCCAGGGCGGCCTTGGCCAGCACTCGCGCGACGAGCTCGACAGCCTGCTCGCCGGGCGGACGGTCGGGATTGGCCTGGGTAGCGGGGCGGAAGTCTTTGCTGCCGGGGCCACCACTACTCCGGCCGATCTTGAGCTGCAATTGCAGGTGCTGGCGGCCCAGCTGGCCGATCCGGGCTACCGCGCCGAGGGCGAGGTCCTGTTCCGCCAGAC
Source organism: Sphingomonadaceae bacterium (assembly GCA_965284665.1). GTDB lineage: Bacteria > Pseudomonadota > Alphaproteobacteria > Sphingomonadales > Sphingomonadaceae > Novosphingobium. Next base: position 2,381,579 of record OZ260108.1, read on the forward strand.
GATCAACAACTTCTTTGCCGCTTTGGGGGCAACGCCGGATTCGGCACTGGGCGCTGAGCTGGGCGGCATCCTGTCCGACCAGGACCCCCGCTTTGCCCTGGGCAAGGTTGAAGACTATCGCAAACTGACCTTTGCGCAGCTCAAGGACACTTTGGCTGACCGGCTGGGCAAAGGCGCGATCGAATTGGCCCTGGCCGGCGATTTCGACGAGGCCCAGGCGATCACGCTGGTCGGCAAGACACTGGGCGCCCTGCCCGCGCGTGAACCGGCCTTCCTGCCCTATGCTGACCAACGCGAGCGCAGCTTTACCAAGGATCGCACGCCGCGGTTGCTGCGTCACAAGGGCGCGAAGGACCAGGCGCTGCTGACGGTCCACTGGCCAACCCGCGACGGCGAGGACCTGCGCGAGGCGCTGGCGCTCGATCTGCTGCAACGCGTGGTCCAGGTCGAGCTGACCGACACCCTGCGCGAGGCGCTGGGCAAGACCTATTCCCCCGGCGTCGGCGCCAGCACCCCGCGCGTGTGGCGCGGCTGGGGGACCTTCACGCTGCGCGCCTCGGTCGACGTCAAGGAAGTGGCCGCCACCCGGGCGGCGATGCGCAGCCTGCTCGAACAGCTGCGCAAGGCGCCGGTCAGTGCCGATGTGGTCCAACGCGCGCGGGCGCCGATGCTCGAGAACCTCGATGCCGTGCTCAAGACCAATGGCGGCTGGATGGGGCTGGTCGATCGCGCGCAGTCGAAGCCTGACGGGATCGATCGCTTCGCCGCTTCGCGCGCGATCATCACTGCACTGACAGCGGATGATCTGCTGGCCCTGGCCCGGCGCTATCTCGATCCGGACCAGGGGCTTGAGGTGCTGGTGCTGCCCGAGGGCGTCGAGCCCTAGGCCCAGTCGGTCCCAGCAGGCAGACGCAGCGGCAGCTTGAGGTAACGCGTGCCGTTGCCTTCGGCCGGGGGCAAGTGCCCGGCGCGGATATTGACCTGGACCGAAGGCAGCAACAGCCGGGGCGCGGCAAGACCGGCATCCCGGCCCAGCCGCATCGCAACGAAGTCTGCCTCGCTCACGCCGTCGTGGATATGGATGTTCTTGGCCCGCTGCTCGGCGACGGTGGTTTCCCAGACATATTCATCGCGGCCCGGCGCCTTGTAATCGTGGCACATGAACAGCCGCGTTTCCGGCGGATAGGCCAGCATGCGTCGGATCGAGTGATAGAGCTCGGCCGCGTTACCGCCGGGAAAATCGGTCCGCGCCGTGCCATAGTCCGGCATGAACAGCGTATCGCCGACGAAGATCGCGTCGCCGACCTTGTAAGACACACAGGCCGCGGTGTGGCCGGGCGTGTGCAGCACTTCGAAGGTCAGTTCACCCACCGCGAAGGTTTCGCCATCGGCAAACAGGTCATCGAACTCGGCGCCGGTGCCGGACACGTCGGGCGTGTTGAACACGCCGGCGAAGACCTGCTGCACGGCATCGATATGCGCGCCGATCCCCACACGCGCTCCTGTCCGCGCCTTGATCAGCGGGGCGGCCGAGAGGTGGTCGGCATGGGCGTGGGTTTCGAGCACGCGGGTGATGGTCCAGCCGCCAGCCTCGGCAGCCGCAAGAACGGCCTCGGCCGAACCGGTCGAGACCTTGCCGGAAGCCGGATCGAAATCGAGCACCGAGTCGATCACCACAGCCTGACGCGTCACCGGATCGCCGACCAGATAGGTCACGGTGAAGGTCGGTTCATCAAAAAAAGCCTGGATATGTGCGGGGTTGGTCATGCGTCGACTCCTTGATGCTTGACATATATTAGCATCTTCTTATTTAGCAAGGTCTAATGAATGGAGTCGCGATGAACAGCCTGACCTCAGACCTGGATCGCTTTGCCGCCAATGCGGCCGAAGTTTCCGCCCTGCTCAAGGCCATGGGCAACCAGCGCCGGCTGATGGTGCTGTGCCAGCTGGCCGAACATGGCGAAATGCGCGTGGGCGATCTCGCCCAGGCGGTCGGCCTCTCGCAATCGGCACTGTCCCAGCACCTCGCTGTGCTGCGTGAGGAAGGCCTGCTGGCCTTCCGGCGCGAGGCGCAGGTGGCCTGGTACCGCATCGCCGATCCGCGCTGCGAAACGCTGCTCGTCACGCTCCACCAACTCTACTGCCAGATGGATTGAAACCATGACTCTGACCAAGATCACCCCCGCCGAAGCCCGCGCCCGGATCGCCCAAGGCGCGGCCCTGATCGACATTCGCGCCGCAGACGAACACGCCCGCAACCGCATTCCCGGCGCGCTCAATGCGCCGCTGGGCTCAGCGTTCAGCCTGGGCGATGCCCCGGCAGTGATCTATCACTGCCGCTCGGGCATGCGCACCGATGCCAATGCCACGCAGCTCGCGGCCGCCAGCCCCTGCGAGGCCTACCTGCTCGAAGGTGGGATCGATGCCTGGCGTGCCGCTGGTCTGCCGGTAATCACCGATGCCAAGGCCCCGCTGGAAATCATGCGCCAAGTGCAGATTACGGCAGGCCTGCTGGTGCTGACGGGCGTGATCCTGTCCCTGACCGTGGCCCCCGTGTGGATCGGCCTCAGCGCCTTTGTCGGTGCTGGACTGACCTTTGCCGGGGTCAGCGGCTGGTGCGGTATGGCCAAGCTGCTCGCGCTGATGCCCTGGAACCGGCGCGCGGCAGCCTGAACCAGTGGGCCTGGAAACGATCCTCGCCGCCATTGCCGCCGGGTCCGTAATCGGCCTAGTGCTGGCCCTCGTGGGCGGCGGCGGCTCGATCCTGGCCGTGCCGCTGCTGGTCTATGTGGTCGGCGTAGCATCGCCCCATGCAGCAATCGGCACGGCGGCGGTGGCAGTCGCGCTCAATGCCGCGAGCAGCCTCGCCGGCCATGCCCGCAGCGGCAATGTGAAGTGGCCCTGCGCGGTGACGTTCGCGCTCGCCGGCGTAGTCGGCGCGGCGCTGGGGGCCGAAGCTGGCAAGGCGATGGATGGACAGCGCCTGCTCGCGCTGTTTGGCGCGCTGATGGTGCTGGTTGGCCTGTCGATGCTGCGCCCCCGCAAGACGGCCGATAATCCCGACGTGCGGCTGGAGCGCAGCACCGCCTCGGTCCTCCTGCCGCGTCTGATCCCGACCGGATTCGGCGTCGGCTTGCTCGCCGGGTTCTTCGGCATCGGCGGCGGGTTTCTGATCGTACCGGGCCTGATCATGGCGACGCGAATGCCGCTGCGGATCGCGGTTGGCACCTCGCTGGTCGTGGTCACGGCCCTCGGCCTGACCACGGCGACCTCCTATGCCTTGTCCGGCTATGTCGACTGGACGCTGGTCGGCCTGATGGTGGTCGGCGGCGTGATCGGCGCAGGGATCGGCATTCCGCTCGGCAAACGTCTGGCGAGCCGCAAGCGGGCGATGGAACTGGGCTTTGCTGTGCTGGTCATCGCGATCGGCGGCTATGTAATCCTGCGCGGCTTGGCTTAGGCCACGGTGTCACGATAGCGCCGCACGGCAACGGTGCCGAGCACCAGCAGCATCACCACCAGCCAGCCACTTTCGACCAGCGCCTGGTGCCACTCCCAGCCCTTCAGCATGATGCCGCGCACCAGGCGGATATAGTGCGTTGGCGGCAGCAGTTCAGCCAGCCACTGCGCCCAGACCGGCATCCCGCGATAGGGAAAGGCAAAGCCCGACAGCAGGATCGAAGGCATCAGGTACAGCATCGATGCCATCATCGACTGGACCTGACTTTCGACCAGGGTCGAGATGGTGAAGCCCAGCGCCAGGCTGACCAAGGTGAATAGCAGCGTGACCGACAGCAGCAGCCCGAGCGAGCCGACAAACGGCACCTCGAACACCACGATCGCAAAGCCCAGCACTACGCAGACCTGCACGAAGCCCAGCAGGAAGTAGGGCACGATCTTCCCGACCATCACCTCGACCGGACGCAGCGGCGTGGCCAGCAGGTTTTCCATCGTCCCCTGCTCGGTCTCGCGCGTTACCGACATCGAGGTTAGCGCCACCATGGTCATCGACAGGATGATCGCCAGCAGCCCCGGCACGGTGTTGTGGCTGGTGATGCCTTCAGGATTGTAGGAACGGTGCAGCACCAGGTCGATCGGCGGCGGGCCTTGCTGCCGCCCGGCCAGCGGCCCGATCAGGTCGCGCGCCAGGGCCTGGGCCACGGCCTCGTTCACCGCGGCCACGGCCGGCCCGGTTGAGGCCGGATCGGTGGCATCGGCGGTCAGCAGCAATTGCGGGCGCTCGCCGCGCACCAGGCGGCGGGCAAAGTCGGTCGGGATGGTCAGCGCGAACTGGGCCTTGCCCTCGGCAATCAGGCGGTCCGCCGCGCCATAGCTGCCGGCGACCTCGGTAATGTCAAAATAGCCGGTGGTGCGTAGCGCACTGACAATCGAGCGCGAGAAGGGCGAATTGTCATTCGCCTCAACCACCAGTGGCAAGTGGCGTGGATCGTTGTTGATCGCATAGCCAAAGATCACCAGCTGGATGATCGGGAAGAAGAACATCATCGCGATGGTCGAAGGATCGCGCGACATCTGGCGCACTTCCTTGAAGATCATCGCCCCAATCCGCTCCCACATTTCAGCGGGCCTCCACCGAATTGTCGGTCGCGCCGCGCATCAGGTGGATGAACACGTCTTCCAGGCTGGGCTCGGCCAGGGTGAAAGCGATCCGATCGGCCCAGGGCTGTACCGCGGCGCGCAGGGCGGCCGGATCGGGCCCACAGACGTGAAGCGAAGTGCCGAACGGCGCGGCCATGGCGACGCCTGGTTGCTGTTCGATTTCAGCGGCCAGACGGTCCGCACCCGGTCCCTCGCCCTGCAAGGCCGATAGGCCCGATCCGGCGATTACTTCATGGATCGTGCCGCGTGCCAGCATCACGCCATAGGCGATATAGGCGATCTCGTGGCAGCGCTCGGCCTCGTCCATGTAGTGCGTGGAGACCAGCACGGTCATCCCCTCAGCCGCCAGGGCGTGAATCTGGTCCCAGAACTCACGCCGCGCCTGCGGATCGACCCCGGCGGTCGGTTCGTCGAGCAGCAGAATCTTCGGCTCGTGCATGACCGCTGCGGCGAGCGCGAGACGCTGTTTCCAACCGCCCGAAAGCTTGCCCGCAAGCTGGTCGGCGCGGCTGGTGAGGCCGAGCTTGTCGAGCGTTTCGGCGACGCGCTCCTTGCGCCGGTCGAGGCGATAGACGCGGGCGATGAACTCCAGGTTTTCGGCAATCGAGAGGTCGGAAAACAACCCGAACTTCTGCGTCATGTAGCCGATCTGGTGCTTGATCGCGCGGCGCTGGCTCGCCAGGTCCAGCCCCAGCACCTCGCCCTCCCCGGCGTCGGGGATCAGTAGGCCGCAAATCATCCGCAAGGTGGTGGTCTTGCCCGAACCATTCGGCCCCAGGAAGCCGCATATCCGCCCCGGCATGACGGTCAGATCGACATGGTCGACCACCGTGCGCGGACCGAACCGCTTGGTCAGCCCGCGCACCGCGATGGCGGCGGCCTCACTCACTGCGGAGTCACTTCAACCGGCAGACCCGGCGGCAGCGGCTTATCGCTGGCGGGCAACAGTGCCTCGACCAGGAAGACCAACTTGGCACGGGCGCGATCCGAATAGATCACCGGCGGGCTGAACTCGGCGCGGGGGGCGATGAAGCTGATCCGTGCGGGCGCAGCATCGCCGCAACCGTCGCAGCTGAAGTGGACCGTGGACCCAACCTTTAGCAGAGCAATCCGGTCCTGCGGCACAAAGAAGCGCAGCTTGCGGCGGGCATCGGGCAGCACGGCGACGACCGGGGCATTGGCCGGAACCCATTCGCCGGGATTGTAATAGGTCTGTTCGATCACCCCGGCCTCGGGGGCGACCGGCGCGATCTCGCGCTGGCGCTGGCGCTGGGCGCGCAGGCTCGCGGCGGCCCCTGCAACTTGCGCCCTGGCGGCCTGTTGCTGCGCCACGCGGCCAGCCGCCATTTCGCCCGCCACGATCTGGGCGCGGGCGGCGGCCAGCTCTGACGCGGCAGCATCGCGCGCGGCCCGGGCGGCATCGAGCTGGGCCTTGCTGGCAAAGCCCTTGCGGGCAAGCGCGGCGATGCGGTCAAAATCATTGCTGGCCTGCGTGAGGCGCGCGGCGGCGCCGGCCTCGGCAGCACGAGCGGCGGCAATTTCGGGTGCGCGTTGGCGCGGATCGGAAAGGTCAGCCGCCTGGGCAGAGGCGGCGGCAACCTGGGCGGCTGCGCCAGCAGCTTCGGCATCGGTGGTTTCCGGATCGAGCGCGAACAACGGTGCTCCGGCCGCCACGCTGGCCCCGCGCTCCACCGGCCGCGCCGCCAGCCGTCCAGAGACGGGTGCGGCGACATAGATCGTCTCGGCCTCGACATAGCCCAGCCAGTTCTGACCATCGGCCGCCGGCCAGTTGTACCATGCGGCAGCGCCCAGCAGAGCAAGGATGCCGGCACCAATCAGGGGTTTGGGAATGGTGATCATTTTGGTTGCTCCCCGCGGGCCAACAGTCCGCCCAGGATCGTATCGGCGTGGACCTGCGCCAGCTGGACCGGATCGATCGGCTCGGCCCCGACCGGTTCGAACACCACGCGCCACAGCGCCGCAAAGATCGCCCCGCCAGCGATTGTCCGGCAGGCCAGATCCGGATCGGCACAGGCAAATTCACCGCGCGCAACACCGTGGCGGATCAGGTTGGTCATCAGCTCCAGCACCCGCACGATCACCTCCTGGTGATAGAACCGGGCCAGTTCCGGGAAGCGGGCACCCTCACCGATGATCACGCGCGGGACGAAGGCAAATTCGGGCTCGGTCAGCCGGGTAAAGGCCAGCGCCAAGAAGCGCCGGAGCAGGAGTTCGGCCGGCAGATCGGCGAAATCGGACGGGACCATTTCCGGCAGGGTGCGGGCGATCAGATCGCGCACCGCCTCTTCAAAGATCGCTTCCTTGGAGGGGAAGCGCAGGTAAAGCGCCGCCTTGGAGATGCCCCCGGCCCGGGCAATGTCCTCCATCCGCGCCGCTGCAAAGCCGCGCGCGTTGAACTCTGCCCGGGCAAGCGCCAGCAGCTGGTCGCGGTCGATCGGGGCGGAAGGGCGGGCCACGAATCGTTTATAACTGACTGGTCAGTTATTATCAAGCCAGGCGGAAAGAGGTGGATCATGAAATGGGCCGTTCGTCAGCTTCGGTGAACCTCACGGGTAGGTCCTCCAGGGTATTCATGGCAGCATCTCTTTCCGGCCAGCCGTTTGCTTATTGGACGACAGCGGTATGACACCCACCAATTCCCCACAAAACGTCACAAATCCGTCACGTGCGCGCGGCATGGTTGTCGCGAAGAACCTTGTCTCGCGAGTGCATTGCCATGCCTCACCATGCCACTGTCCTAATTACCGCACCGCCAGCAGCGCTGCTGCGCGGGCTGCGCCAGCGTCGCCCCGATCTGGCGGTCGCGCCGCTTGATGGGGGCCTGCCCGAAGCGGTTCCGCCGGGTCTGACCTGGTGCTTTGTTGACTGGTTGCTGCCCGATCGCTCGGGCCTTGAAATGGTCCGCACCCTGCGTGAGACACGGGCAACGCGCGACAGCCATATCACCATGGTCCTGGAAAGCGCCGAGCCGGACGACAAACGCCGCGCGCTGCGCGCCGGGGCTGACGATTACCTGGTCGGCCCCCTCAATGCCGAACGCCTGCTTGAGCGGCTGGCCAGTTACGAGGCGAAGCCCGGCACTGCCCCGGCCGCGCGCGGACGGCTGACCCATGGCGGATTGGTGCTCGATCCGGCCGCACACCAGGTCCGCTACCAGGGCCGACTGCTGACACTACGCCCCAATGAATTGCGCCTGCTCGCGCATTTCCTTGAACATCCTGACCAGGTATTCTCGCGCGGCGCGCTGATCGAACGGATCGGCAAGGATGACGAGGTCAGCGACGAGCGGACGGTTGACGTCTGGGTTGGCCGCCTGCGCCGCGCGCTGGTTGCGCAAGGCGCGCCCGATCCGCTCCGCACGGTGCGCTCGGCCGGCTACGTGCTGGATTCGCTACCCGAGACCAATTGAGCCCGCGACAGCTCTGCCCTTGACAACCTCGTTCGATTCGATATTTCCATACTTATCGAATCATCGGAGTATAAGATGCAGGCTGAAGTCGTGATCCGCGCCCTGGGCGCCCTGGCCCAGGAACACCGCCTCGCCACTTTCCGCCTGCTGGTCCAGGCCGGGGCCGATGGCATGGCGGCCGGCGCGCTGGCCGAGGCCGTGGGCCTACCCGCTTCGTCGATGAGCTTTCACCTCGCGCAGCTCAGCCATGCCGGCCTGGTTACCCAGCGCCGCCAGAGCCGCTCGATCATCTACACGGCCAACTATGCCGCGATGGGCGCCCTGATGGGCTACCTCACCGAAAACTGCTGCGGCGGCGCCTCCTGCGCGCCCGGCGCAACCGCTGAAGAAAGGAATGTCGCATGAAGCGTTTTCATGTCCATGTCGGGGTTGAGAACCTCGATGCCTCGATCGCGTTCTATTCCGGCCTGTTCGGACAAGCGCCGAGCGCCGTGAAGCCGGACTATGCCAAGTGGATGCTCGACGATCCGCGCGTCAACTTCGCGATCTCGCACAACCAGACTGCCGCCAAGGGCATCGAACACCTTGGCCTGCAAGTCGATGACGCAGCCGAGCTGACCGAAGTCTATGGCCGGCTCGAAGCTGCCGGCCGTCCTGTGCTGGAAGAAGGCGCGACGACCTGTTGCTATGCCAAAAGCGAAAAGAGCTGGATCGCCGATCCGGACGGCGTGGTCTGGGAGGCCTTCCTGACCCACGGCGAGGCGACGGTATACGGTGCAGGGCCAGACATGGCCGCCGTCACTTCGGCCAATGCGACCGAGAGCGCCTGCTGCGCCCCGGCCATCGCGGCGCCGAAGTCTGCCTGCTGCTGACATGGTTCAGGTGCGTTCGGTGCTGGTGCTCTGCACCGGCAATTCCGCCCGCTCGATCCTGGGCGAAGCGCTGTTCGGGCGTCACGGTGCGGGCCGGCTGACGGCATACTCTGCCGGGAGCAAGCCCAAGGGCCTGCCTCACCCCGGCGCGCTGCGGCGGCTGACGCGCGAAGGGTTCGATCCCGCCAGCTTCCGCTCGAAAAGCTGGAACGACTTCACCGGGCCCGATGCGCCGGAAATTGACCTAGCCATCACCGTCTGCGGCAATGCCGCCGGAGAGGCCTGCCCGGTCTTCCCTGGCAGCCCGTTGCGCGCCCACTGGGGCCTGCCCGATCCGGCCAATGTCGAGGGTGCCGAGGCCGCTGTCGATGCCGCCTTTGCAGAGACATGGCGGCTGCTGACCATGCGGGTCGAGGCGTTCTTTTCGCTCGATCTGGCGGCGCTCGACGCCAAGTCCGCCCAGGCTGAACTGGCGCGGATTGGAGCCATGGAGGGCGCAGCATGAGCCCTTTCGCGCAGCGGCTCCTGGCCGAGGGCGTGGGCAGTGCGATCCTGTTCGCCACGGTGGTGGGCTCGGGGATCATGGCGGAGAGCCTGGCGGGCGGAAACGTAGCCGTGGCCTTGCTCGGCAATACCCTGGCGACCGGGGCGATCCTCTATGTGCTGATCACCATGCTGGGGCCCGTCTCGGGCGCGCAGTTCAACCCGGCGGTGACGCTGGTGATGCGGCTGCGCGGTGACTGCTGCTGGAAAGGTGCAGCGGCCGTCATCGCGGTGCAGATCGGCGCGGGGATCTTCGGCGTCTGGCTGGCGCATGCCATGTTCGACCTGCCCATCCTGCAAGTCTCCGCCAAGACGCGCACCGGCCCCGGCCAGTGGCTGGGCGAGTTTGTCGCGACCTTCGGCCTGGTGCTGACCATCCTTGGCACCCTGCGCCACAAGCCAGAGGCAGTGCCCACCGCCGTGGCCCTGTTCATCGTCGCAGGCTACTGGTTCACTTCGTCGACCAGCTTTGCCAATCCGGCGATCGCAGTTGCCCGCAGCCTTAGCGACAGTTTCGCCGGGATCGCGCCCGCTGACGTGCCCGGGTTCATCGCCGCGCAGCTGGCCGGGGCATTCGCGGCACATCAATTGGCGAGGCTGCTGTTTGCAGAAGAAAAAAGACTGGCGGCACGCGGAGCTGATCCGGGCCGCCAGCAGTTGGGCTGAGCGAATTGGATCAGGCTAAAGCGAGCGAAGAAAGCCGGGCACGTCGAGTTCGCGCACCATGCTCTCGCCGCGCAGCAACCAGATATCGCGCCAGTCGAGGCCGAAGTCCTCGCACTCCCGTTGCAGAACCGAGACATCGGTCTGGTCGAGCGCGATGAAGTTGATCAGCTGCGTCGTCATGACCCCGAGCTTGATGTCGATTGCCAGGTCATCCCAGCCATAACCATGGACACCGTGCTGCGCGAGTGTTGCAAGATAGTGCGCGAACAGCCGTTCATGCGACCCGATCCGAACGTCTGTTGTCGGTGCCATGTGCAGAAGCCGCATGATGTCGGTGGCGCCGGACCCGGCGACGGAAAATTGGAAGTCGATCACCGCAAATTTGCCCTCGCCAGCGGCGTCCGGGAAGAACAGCTGCTTCGGATGGAAGTCAGCATGCTGCAATGTGAACGGCCGTGACTGCATGAACCGCATGATCGCGGTAAAGTTCTCCGAATAGGCTTCGGCCATGGCGATGCTTTGCGGACACGCATTGCCGAACAGAGCCCTGACCGTACTGATCGCAGCAAAGGTCGCCTTCGCGACATTGGGCCAATGATCAGGATCGGAAAGCTGGATCAGGCCCGGATGGTGCAGCACGAATTCATCGTTCCAGTAACGCGCATGAAGCCGCGCCGCCTCACCGACCGCCAGATGCACCTGCTCGGGCGAAATCGCGAAGGATGGGCAATAGGACGGGGCCAGGTGCTCCAGCAGCAGCACCGTATCGTATGATACAGGTTCGAAAGCGGCGTGGAAGCATCGCGCGATCGGCAAGTCATCGTCGCCAACCGAACCGTAGAAGGCGGCTTCGCGCTCATAGAGCCGGAAGGTTCGGGCCAGGTCACGGGTCGTCGGATCGGTCGCTCCCAGCTTGGCAATCATCCGCGCCGGCAGCGGGCATTGCGCGCTGTCATAGTGCAGCCAGAGCTCGACGATATCGGCAGTCTGCCCGGGCACGTCGTGCGGCCTGGTCTGGCAGCCGATCACCGCATGCCCTTGCAGATGGGGGCCAAGTACCTCGTTCAGCCAGGCGGTCGTAATGTCTGCGGCGCCTTGCGGGATGATGGGCTTGCCTGCCCGCCTGCCCGATGGCCGGGCGTTGACTGCGAACGCGGGATCCCAGGCGGGATTGGCTGCAACATGGCCAGTAATCGAATTGTCGAACATCATGGTCTGTCCTCCATCGGCCAGCTTGTGCTGCTGGCATGGACAGGTGATCGACCCGATCGCCGCGCCAAGTCCTGTGGACGGATTGAGGAATGTCTTAGGTTTTTCTTAGGGGGTGGATTTCGCGGCAATTGCTGTATTGTTGGCGGCGCGGATCCTCGCGTTCGAAACAGGGCAATTGCTGCGCATGGACCAGGTTCGGATCGGCACGGCGATGGTCAACTTCTCGCGGCTGACGATCGAAGGCGAGGCCGGGCATTTTTCCGTCGAACCCATGGTCCTTGAAGTGCTGCGCGCGCTGATGGCTCAGCCTGGCGAAGTCGTCTCGCGGGAAGCGCTGATCGATCAGGTATGGGGCGTCTCCTATGGCGGCGATGAGCGCCTGTCGCGGGCGATCTCCCTGCTCCGCAAGGCGCTAGGCGAAGACGCCCGCCACAACCGCTATGTCGAGACCATTCCCAAGCGCGGCTATCGCTTGCTGGTCACACCATGCGATCCGGCCACTGCGGCAAATGGTGGCAACGAGAGTGCCGGCCTTGCTGCAAGCGCAGCGGTGTCCACGGGCCGGCCGAGGGCGCGGCGTCTGCTGGCGGGCCTTGCCGTGCTGGCCATCATCGCCGCTATGGTCCTCGGGCTCTCGCTGACCAGGGCCGGGTGGCCAGGCTCGACCACGCAAGGATTTGCTGCGACCGGGACTGGGCCGGATGACAAGGATCATCGCAACTCGATTGCCGTCCTGCCCTTTACCGACCTTAGCCAGGCGGGTGACCAGAAGTATCTGGCCGACGGGCTGACGGAAGAGATCCTAGATGCGATCATGAAGTTTCCGGAGCTGCGGGTGGTCGGCCGGACTTCCTCGTTCCGCTATCAGGCCAACGAAATCGATCCGCGCAAGGTCGCGGCGGATCTCAACAGCAGGTACTTGCTGATCGGTTCGCTCCGCAAGCACGAGGAGCGGCTGCGGGTTGCCGCGCAGCTGGTTGAAGCAGACGGCGGACGGGTCGTCTGGTCGCAGACTTTCGAAGGATCGACCGGGCGGATCTTTGAATTCCAGGAGAGCATTGCCCGCTCGATCGCGGCGGAGCTGGGCGTCACCATTGCTGCCAAGGACCGGGTCCTGCCCCGGATGACCAGCAACAAGGAAGCTTACGAGCTGTTCCTGCAGGGCCGCGAAATGGCCCGACGGTTCGGACGCGAAAACAAGCGCAGCGGCATGCGGTTACTGGAACAGGCGATCAGACTGGATCCCCAGTTTGCGCTGGCCTGGGCCTGGCTCGGCAATGCCAAGCTGCTACTGGCGATCACCGAGCCAGCGGCTGAATCCAGAGCCCTGGTGGCAGAAGCGCGCACTGCCGTCACCAGGGCGAAGTCGATCGACCCGGGATTGGCCATGGGTCACTTCCTGGAAGCGGTCTTGCACGATTACGATCTCGATTTTGCGGCATCGATGGACGCGATGGAGCGGGCCTATGCGGCCGATCCCAACCAGCCCTACCTGATCATCCGCAGGGGCCGAAACTTTGCCATGCTCGGCCAGATCGACAAGGCCGAGCAGCTGATCGAGGAAGGCCTGCGGCGCGACCCGACCGATGCGATCGGCATCGTCAATCTTTCGCGGATCATGCTGGCCAAGGGAGACCTTGCCGAAGCCCAGCGCCTGGCGATGAGGAGCAGGGACCTTGGCTTTGTCCCGGCCGGAGCGACGATCTGCCTGATGCTCAACGCACAAGGCAACCCGCAGGAAGCCCGAACATGTTGGGCAAAATTGCCTGACGAGATCACCGAGCGGTATCGGCCCCCATTTGTTGAGCAGGCTGCGTGGAGCCAGATCGGCAGGGCCGTGATCGACGGGGACGCCGATGCCCGCCAGCAGGTGTTCGCGACCTTGCATGACCACTTCGCCAAACCGGACCCGAGGGTGAACAACTACCTGATGGACCTCTATCTGGCCGTCGGTACGCCGGGGGCGTTCATGCAGGAATTCGTCGAGCACCCCTATTCGGGCAGCTCATCGTCCATCGCTTCGGTCTGGATTGCCGGCGAACCCTATGGCCGCCTGCGCCGCGATCCGGCCTTTCCGGCCTTTGCCGCGCGGATCGGGCTGGTGCGGGCCTGGGAAAAGTATGGCTGGCCGGAGGCCTGTCGCCGGGCCGATAGTCCGAGTCCCGGTCCGATCAAGTTCAGCTGCACCTGATGGCGGATTTCGGCAGTGCTGGGCTTGTCCGTGGGCCGCTGAAGCGCCATAGGCGCGCCAGCGATTCCCCTGTCCGAAAGGCCCCGCGATGAAGGTCCGCGTATTCGTCAGCCTCAAGAACGGTGTGCTCGACCCGCAGGGCCGGGCGATCCACCATGCGATCGAGGGTCTTGGCATCCACGGCGTGCAGGACGTGCGCGCCGGCAAGATGATCGAGCTGGAAGTCGATGCCAGCGTCACTGACGCCCAGCTCGAAGAGATGGCCAGCAAGCTGCTGACCAATACGGTCATCGAAAACTACCGCATCGAACGGGTGCAGCCGTGAGCTTCCGTTCGGCCGTGATCACCTTCCCGGGCTCCAACTGTGACCGGGACATGGCCGACGCGCTGGAGAAGGTCTCCGGCACCGCGCCGCACCGGGTGTGGCACGGCGATGCCGCCCTGCCTGACGGGCTGGACTTCATCGCCCTGCCCGGCGGCTTCTCCTATGGCGACTACCTGCGTTCCGGGGCGATGGCGGCGCGCAGCCCGATCATGCAGGCGGTGATCGCCGCGGCGAACAAGGGCGTGCCGGTGCTGGGCGTCTGCAACGGCTTCCAGGTCCTGACCGAAGCCGGCCTGCTGCCGGGCGCGTTGATGCGCAATGCCGGCATCCGCTTCGTCTGCCGCGAAGTGAAGCTGAAGGTGGAGAACACGCAGAGCCTGTTCACCGCCGGCTACTCGGCCGGGCAGGAAATCGTCATTCCGGTGGCGCACCACGACGGCAATTACTTCGCCGATGCGGAAACGCTTGACCGGCTGGAAGGCGAAGGCCGCGTCGCTTTCCGCTATGCCGAACCGGTCAACGGCTCGGCCCGCGACATTGCCGGTGTGCTCAGTGCAGCGGGCAACGTGCTGGGCATGATGCCGCACCCCGAACGCGTGATAGAGCCGGCCCAGGGCGGCACCGATGGCCGCGCGCTGTTCGAAAGCGCCGTGCGCGGCCTGGTTGGGGCCTGAGGCCGGTTAGACGGCCTGGCGCAGGTCGGATTTCATGAAGAGACCACGCGCTTCAAGCGCCGGCATCGGCCGACCGAAGTAGTAACCCTGGATCTTCTTGCAGCCGAGGCCGCGGATAATCTCCAGCTCGCGTTCGGTCTCGACGCCTTCGGCCGTGGTCGACATCTCGAGACTGTCGGCCATCGCTACCACAGCGCGGATGATCGCCAGGCTTTCCGGATTGCCGGCCGAGGCACCCTGCACAAAGCTGCGATCGATCTTGATGGTCGAAAAGCGCAGATTGCGGATGTAGGCCAGACTTGAATAGCCGGTGCCGAAATCGTCGAGCGCGATCCCGCAGCCCAGCGCCATGATTTGCTCCAGCGCGGCCCGGGCCAGGTTTGAATCGCGCACAAAGATCGACTCGGTCACTTCGATCTCCAGCCGCTGGGCCGGCAGACCCGAGCTCGACAGCGCCGTTACAACGCTGGGAATAAAGCTGGAATCGAGCAACTGCTCGCCCGAGACGTTGACGGCAACCTTCACGTCACCCGGCCAGCGCACGGCCTCGCGGCAGGCTTCGCGAAGCACCCATTCGCCGATCGGCACGATCAGGCGGGTGTCTTCAGCCAGCGGGATGAACTTGGCCGGGCTGACAAAGCCGTGGTCATCGCTGTTCCAGCGTAGCAGTGCCTCGAAGCTGACGATGCTTTCCTTGTTGGCATCAACCACCGGCTGGTAATTGAGCGAGAATTCGTTCTTTTCCAGCGCACGGCGGAGCGAGAATTCGAGCTTGCGGCGTTCCTCAGCATGAGCGTGGAGCGAGGGCTCATAGCTGAAGTGCTGGCCGCCGCCCTCTTCCTTCGAGCGGTAGAGCGCGAGGTCGGCATTGCGCATCAGCGTTTCGACCGTGTTGCCGTCGCGCGGACCGATCGCCGAGCCTACGCTGGCCCCGATGTACAGCGTGTGGTGGTCAACCTCGTAGGGCTGCGAGAGCAGGTGGATCACGCTGGCGGCAACCTTTTCCAGCCGGCGTGGATCGGAAGCATCGCGGATCACGATAGCGAACTCGTCACCGCCGAGGCGGCCGCACAGCTCGTTCTCGGTCATGATTGATTTCAGTCGTTCCGAGACGCGCGCCAGCAGCTGGTCACCGACCAGGTGACCAAGGGTATCGTTGACGGCCTTGAACCGGTCGAGATCGATCATCAGGAAGGCGCACTTGGTCCGCCACTGCGCGGCATAGCGCAGCGCTTCGCCCAGGGCCTCGGTCACCATCATGCGGTTGGGCAGGCTGGTCAGGGTATCGAAGCGCGCCATATGCGCGATCTTTTCCGAGCTTTCGCGCTGGGCGGTGACGTCCGAACCAACGCCGCGGAACCCGTCGAATCCGCCCTTGTCATCGAACTTGGGCGTGCCCGAAAGCTCCCACCAGCGCAGCTGGCCGTTGATATGGACGCGCACGATCAGGTTGGAAAAGCTCTCGCGGCGCTTCAGCCGTTCGGCCAGGTCATGCAGGCTCGAAGGGAACTGGCCGGTTTCCCAGGCGGGCCCGGCAATCAGCTGGATGAAGGGCTTGCCGTCGATCTCGTCGGCGCTCTTGCCCAGCGCAAAGGCAAAGCGCGGGCTGACCGAGCGGACCCGGCGCGAGGTATCGATCTGCCATAGCCAGTCGGCCTCGCCCTCTTCGAACTCGCGCAGCAGCAGCGACACGACCTCGTTCTTCTCGGCCATACCGGCCTCGGCGATCCGGGCGATCAGGAACGAACGGGCGTTTTCGATCGAGCCAACGACAATGACGGCTAGCCAGACCACCGTGACGATCGCCATTTCGAACTTGCCGGCCCACATCAGGCTGGCAATCGCTCCGCCCCCGGCAATCCCGGCAAACAGCAGATTGGCCAGCGGAACCGCCGGCAGCAGCACCGCCGAAGCGGTGAGCAGCATCGCCGTGATGGCCCAGAGCTCAAGGTGCGTGGCCCCGTCGCCGAACGGCGCGAAGGCTGCCATCGGCACGACCCAGGCCATGGCATTGGCCACCGATGTGCGCGACTGGCGATCGACTTCATCGCGCGACATGCGGCGGCGGTCGGCGTCGCTCAGGGTCTTGTCGACCATGCTGCCGTGATAAAGCGTGAAGCCCAGCAAGCCGACCCAGGCCAGGATCAGCGCCCAATGGACAACGCCCGCATAGAACCAGCAGACCCCGACCGCCGCAATCACCTGAGCCAGGATGCGGGCCTTGGTGACGCGCGCCAGGTTGGAATATTGCAGGCCGCGCAGCCGCGTCCAGTCGGCATCGCCGGGGCTGGCGAGGCCAAGCACGGCCATCACCGGCAGTTCGCGCGGCAGGGAAGAGGCAGGAGACGTCGCGGTGTTCACCCGCTCCGGTTAGCGCCAAATCCTTAGCGGCTCGTAAACCTAACGGCAGTTTCGCGGCACTTTTCGGCTATTCGACGGTGACCGATTTGGCGAGATTCCGTGGCTGATCAACGTCGGTCCCCTTCACGCAGGCAACGTGATAGGCAATCAGCTGAACCGGCACAGCATAGACCAGCGGTGCGATCAGCGGGTGGACCTTGGGCATCTCGATCGTCGCCAGACAGCCCTCACCAGCCTCGTCCAGCCCCTCCCGGTCGGACACCAATACGATCTTGCCGCCGCGGGCGCGGACTTCCTGCATGTTGCTGACAGTCTTTTCGAACAGCGGCCCCGAAGGCGCGAGTACGATGACCGGCACGGCTTCGTCGATCAGCGCAATCGGCCCGTGCTTCATTTCGCCCGATGCATAGCCTTCGGCATGAATATAACTGATTTCTTTCAGTTTTAACGCACCTTCCAGCGCCAGCGGATAGTCCGGGCCGCGCCCCAGGTAGAGCACGTCGCGCGCCGGGGCGATCAGGTGCGCCATGGCCGCGATATCGTCATCGTGGCTGAGCGCAGCGTTGAGGCTGGCGGGTGCCTGG
This sequence comes from Sphingomonadaceae bacterium, assembly GCA_965284665.1. GTDB lineage: Bacteria > Pseudomonadota > Alphaproteobacteria > Sphingomonadales > Sphingomonadaceae > Novosphingobium. The sequence continues at coordinate 2,399,057 of OZ260108.1, forward strand.
AGCAGGTGATCGACCACTTCGGCCTCTTCCGCCCGCGTCATCCGCCCGCGCACCACCGCCATGTGCGCGGCAAGTGCGGCGAGCACGGCAAGCTGGCAGGTAAAGGCCTTGGTGCTGGCCACGCCGATCTCCGGCCCGGCGTGAGTCGGCAGCAGCAGGTCCGCCTCTCGCGCCATCGAGCTGGTCGGGACGTTTACCACCACCGCGATGGTCTGGCCGTGTTCCTTGCAATGACGCAGCGCGGCGAGCGTATCGGCGGTTTCCCCGCTCTGCGAGATGAACAGCGCGAGGCCACCCGGCTCCAGCACCGGATCGCGATAGCGAAACTCGCTGGCGAAATCGATGTCGACGGGCAGCCGCGCAAACTGCTCGAACCAGTACTTGGCCACCATGCCGGCGTAATAGCTGGTCCCGCAGGCAACGATGGTGACGCGCTTGATGGTCGAAAGATCGAAATCGAACTGCGGCAAGGCCACGGTCTGATCGACCTGGCGGATATAGCTCGACAGGGTCTGGGCCACGACGGTCGGCTGCTCGAAGATCTCCTTCTGCATGAAGTGGCGGTAATTGCCCTTCTCGATCGCCGCGGCCGAGGCGCCAGAAGTCGTGATCTCGCGCGTTACGGGGTTGTTGTCCTTGTCGAAGATCTTGGCCCCGTCGCGGGTCACCACCACCCAATCGCCTTCGTCGAGATAAGCGATCTTCTGGGTCAGCGGGGCGAGCGCCAGTGCATCCGAGCCGAGATAGGTCTCCCCATCACCATAGCCCACGACCAACGGCGAGCCGAGCCGCGCGCCGATCAGCATGTCCGGGTATTCGCGGAAGGCGATTGCCAGGGCAAAGGCCCCGCGCAGCTGCGGCAGCACGGCCTGGACCGCCTCTTCGGGACTGGCTCCGTCCTCAACTGCTTCGGACAGCAGGTGAGCGACGACTTCGGTATCGGTCTCGCTCTCGAACTTGCGGCCTCGCGTGGTCAGTGCGGCGCGCAGCGGCTTGAAGTTCTCGATGATCCCGTTGTGGACCAGCGCGAGCACGTCAGTGGCGTGGGGATGAGCATTGGCGGCGGTCGGCGCGCCGTGGGTCGCCCAGCGGGTGTGGGCAATGCCGACCGTGCCGGGCGCCGGATCGCGGGCCAGTTCTTTGACCAGGTTGAACAGCTTGCCCGGGGCACGGCGGCGGATCAGCTGACCATTGGCCATGGTGCAGACGCCCGAGGAGTCATAGCCGCGGTATTCCATCCGCCGCAGGCCATCGACCAGCCGCTCTGCCACCTCTTCCTTGCCGACGATGCCGATAATGCCGCACATGAAAACTTGCTTTCGCTTAGAGGGTATAGGGAACCCGGATGCCCGGCATCTCTGCCGGGAAATCCTTGGTATTTCGTGTAATAAGGATCGCGCCGTTAACCTGCGCCGTGGCGAGGATATAAGCGTCGAGCAGTTTCATGCGCGTCCGGTGCCGGATGTCAGCAGCCGCAGAGGCGATCCGCGCATCAATCTCGACAACCTCGAACGGGGCGATGGCCTGCTGAATAATGTCGCGACGCTCCAGGGCTTCGCCAGCCAGCACTTCGGTCCAGACGATCCGGCTGATCCGGTGCCGACGGTAACGCGATAGTTCGGCCGCTGCTTGCGGTCGATCCTTGAGCCAGTCGACCAGGATATTGGTGTCGAAGAACGGGTCCGACACGGTTCAAAGGTCTTCCGATGGGGTGCGATCCTCGCGGATGGCGCGCTGATACTGGACCCCGTCAGGAATATCCTGCCGATCCTTCCACAAGCCAGCGCCGCGGGTGATCCAGTCCTTGTTGCCGTCGGCCGGTGATTGCGACTTGTAGGCACTGACCGCATCGCGCAACACGGACGCGCGCGACTTGCCCTGCTCGGCCGCGCGGGCATCGAGCCACTTGATGTCCTCTTCGGGCAGGTCGGCGAGAATTCGGGTCATTGATATACTGATATCATATCATGATATCATGTCAAGCCGCTAGCCGCACTACCCCTGCTTCTCCGCTTTCTTCTTCTTCATCGCATCGTGGAAGCGGTCAGCCCAGCCCGGTTTGACCAGCTGTTCGCCGCGGACGATCCGCAGTTCGCCGTCCATCACGTCGCGGGTCACGGCGCTGCCGGCGGCGACGATCGCGTCGGCGCCGATCTTGACCGGGGCGACCAGCGCGGAGTTCGAGCCGATGAAGGCGCGTTCACCGATCACGGTCTTGTACTTGAAGTAGCCATCGTAATTGCAGGTGATCGTGCCCGCGCCGATGTTGGCCCCGGCCCCGACCTCGGCATCGCCGATATAGGCCAGGTGATTGGCCTTCGCACCCTTGCCCATCGTCGCTTTCTTGACCTCAACAAAGTTGCCGACCTTGGCCTTCTCCTCCAGCACGGCGCCCGGGCGCAGGCGGGCATAGGGGCCGACTTCGACGCCGGTTGCCAGGCTCGCGCCTTCGATATGACAAAAGCCCCGAATCTTTACCCCATCGGCCACCACAACGCTCGGCCCGAAGACCACATTTGGTTCAACCAGCACGTCGCGGCCCAGCTTGGTGTCCCAGGCGAACCAGACCGTTTCGGGTGCGACCAGTGAAGCGCCATCGTCCATCGCCTGGCGGCGGCGGCGCTGCTGCCAGCGGGCCTCCGCCTCGGCCAGTTCGGCGCGGCTGTTGATGCCCATGACTTCGGTCTCGTCAGTCTCGACCACGACCACCCGCGCGCCTTCGGCAATGGCGTTGGTGGCGACATCGGGCAGGTAGTATTCGCCCGCAGCATTGTCGTTGCCGACCGCTTCCAGCAGCCGCCACATGTCAGCACTATGCGCGACGATAACACCGGAATTGCAGAGGTTTACCGCACGCTCCTCGTGGCTTGCATCCTTGTGCTCGACCATCTTGCGGACCGTGCCGTCATGGTCGGCAATGATCCGGCCATAAGCGGCGGTATCGTCCGGGCGGAAGCCCAGCACGGCCACCTTCGCGCCAGACGAAAGCGCTTCGCACAGCCGCCGCACGGTTGCCGCAGCAAGGAACGGCACGTCGCCGAAACAGACCAGCACCAGCCCTGAAAAGTCCGCCAGCGCCGCCTTGGCCTGCAGCGCAGCATGGGCCGTGCCGAGCTGCGGTTCCTGCACCACGACTTCAGAGCCTGTGCCCGCCAGCGCCGCCTCGATCTGCTCACGCCGGTCACCCGCCACGATCACCGTCCGCGCCACGCCGACTTCGCCGATCGAGCCGAGCAGGTGCAGCAGCATCGGATGGCTGGCGATCGGGTGGAGCACCTTGTGCAGGTCGCTCTTCATGCGGGTGCCCTTGCCTGCGGCAAGAACTATCACGGCTAGTTCGTGGCTCATGCCGCAGCCATGCCACCAAATGCTTGCCGATTCCAGAACGCTGCGCCACGAGGCTGGCGATGACTGCAATCCGCTTTGCCACCGTCGGCTTCGATCTCGATGGAACCCTGCTCGATACCTCGCGCGATCTGGGCGTGGCGCTCAACCATGCGCTCGCCAGCATCGACCGCCCGGCGGTGCCCGATGCCCAGGTGATGAACCTGATCGGGGGCGGATCCGGGTTGATGCTGCGCCGCGCGCTGGCCCTGACCGGCGGCGAGGACGGCGTCGATTTCGACGCGCTGCGGCAGGTGCTGCTGGCGCATTACGAGGCCAATATCGCGGTCCACACCGCGCTCTATCCGGGCGGGGCGGCGATGCTCGACGCGCTTGACGAACGCGGCGTCAAGATCGCCATGGTCACCAACAAGCCGCAGCATCTGGCGGTGAAGCTGCTGGGCGAGCTCGGCCTGCTCAACCGCTTCGCTTGCGTGATCGGTGGAGGCGGCGGCTATCCGCTCAAACCCCAGCCCGATGCGCTGCACGCGATGGTCGAACGCTCAGGCGGCGGCGCGGCCGCTTATGTGGGCGACACCACTTTTGATACCGGCGCAGCGCGGGCGGCGGGCCTGCCCTGCGTGGCGGTCAGCTTCGGGTTCAACGACAAGCCCGTGCACGAACTGGGCGCCGAAGCGGTGATCGACCACTTCGACGCCCTGATCCCGATGCTCGCCGCGCTTTAGAAGTCGATCTGCACCCGGGTCTGGAGCACATCGACGCCGTAACCGCGCTGGTTGACCGGCTTGGTTGAAGCGGGGTCGACCTGGGCTGCCAGCGGTCCACCCTTCACTTCGACCCGGCCGTAATTGACCATGAAGCGGACGTAATCCATCGGGTACCAGTTCAGCCCCAGCTGATAGCTGGTCTGGGTCCCACCGCGACCAAGGCGCGTGTTGAGCGCCGCCAGGGCCGAGGTGCCGTCTGTGAAGTTGTTGGTCGGCCCATTGACCAGCGCATCGTCGGCCAGATCAAGGTACTCATAGCGCGCTGCAATCTGGAACGCGCCCGAACCGCCCTTGGTCACGGGATTGAGCACCTTGGTCCGCGCCCAGGTGCCATCGCCGCGCTTGTAACCCCGGGTTTCGCCGGTCAGGAAGTAGCCGACCTCACCATAGGCGCCGAAGAAGCCGGGATTGTCGAGCGGGGTCACGGCCAGGTTGCCGCTGCTGAAGGCGTCGGTCCCGCTAGCGCGGTCCCCGGCGCGATAGGCCTTGGTTTTGGCCCACTGGGCTTCGCCGGCCAGGTACAGGCCCTTGAAGATCGCCATGCCTTCCAGGCCCAGGATCTGATCGCTGCTGGCGGCGAAGTTGCCGGTATCGACAAAGCGGACGTCGGTCAGCTGGCTGTTGGGCCGGGCGCGATAGCGGGCGAGCTGGTTGGTCGAGGGCATTGCCGTTCCGGTCGAGGTGCCACCCGAAATGTTCGAGGCGAAATCGCGGTACTGGTAATTCACGCCCAGGTGCAGCTGGCCGCCCAGCGCCTTGGGTGCATAGACCAGCCGCGCCGCGCCGATCCAGCCGTTGTTATCCAGGCTGGAGTCGATCGCGTGGCCGCTGAACAGGCCCACTTCGGCGCGCCAGTCATCGTCCTTGCTCTTGTAAGCCAGCGCCGCGCCAAGGCGGCGGGCATTGGTGAAGGCGTCGTTGAATGAAGAGCGCTCGATGAAGCTGTTGAAGTTCGAGCTGGAGATCTGCTCCATCGAATTGAGCGTCTCGAAATTGCCAATCCGCAGGATCAGCGGGGCGTTCGCGGGATTGTAGGTCAGCCAGACGTCGCCGAACCCGACCCCGGAATTGGCGAAATCAGCTTCCAGCTTGTAGCCGAAGCCGCCTGGCACGGTACCTTCGAAGCCAAGGCGAGCTCGGCGGACGCGGGTGCGCACGTCGCCCAGCGTCGGCGAAGTCAGCGCGCCCGGGGTCGAGACCGAGCCGGAATCAAGATGCAGGCGGCCGCGCGGCTTGAAGGTCCAGCCATCCTTCCCGGCAATCTCGGGCGCGCCCTTCCAGTTGACAGCAAAGGCGGGTTCGGTGGGCTTGACCGGCTTGGCGGCCTCGGCCTTGACCGCTTCGGCCTGGGCCAGTGCGGCAGATGCCCGGGCTTCGGCGCTTTCGGCGCGGGCCTTGGCGCTATCGAGCTGGCCTTCGAGGCTGTCGACCCGGGCGGCAAGCGCCTGCATCTGCGCCCGCATCGCGGCGAGTTCCTCGCGCATTGCCGCATCTTCCTTGGCACCGGCCAGCGCGGGGCTGGCCCAGCCCAGTGAAACGGCCACGGCTACTGCCGAAATCCCCAGTCCGGTTTTCATCCCCATCGTCCTTCCTGAACTCAATTGTTGCGATTCGCAGACGGTCTTAGGACGTCTACGTGACAGTATTTTGACAATGCAGTGTCGGCTTCCGCTACGGCAACGGCATCACCTTTCTACGCTGTTGAAAGCGGAGGAAAGCCGTGCCAGTGCAGCCAGCGCTTCCCCAGCGGGATCCAACAGATTTTAGTGGAGCTAAGCCAATGACCATTTCATTCAAGGACCGTGTTGCGATCGTTACTGGCGCCGGCGGCGGCCTGGGCCGTTCCTATGCGCTCGAGCTGGCCAAGCGCGGCGCCAAGGTCGTCGTCAATGACCTGGGCGGCAGCCGCGATGGCACCGGCCATTCCGACGCCGCGCTGAAGGTGGTCGAAGAGATCAAGGCGATGGGCGGCGAGGCCATGTCGAACGGCGGTTCGGTCACCGAACTGGCGCAGATGGAAGAAATGGTCGCCAAGGCCAAGGAAGCCTGGGGCGGCGTGCACATCCTGATCAACAACGCCGGCATCCTGCGCGACAAGAGCTTCGCCAAGATGACCATGGAAGACTGGAAGCTGGTGATCGACGTTCACCTGAACGGCAGCGCCAACTGCACCAAGGCGGTGTGGGACCTGATGCGCGAACAGACCTATGGCCGCATTCTGATGACCGCGAGCAGCACCGGCCTGTTCGGCAACTTCGGCCAGGCCAACTATGGCGCGGCCAAGCTGGGTCTGGCGGGCTTTACCAAGACCCTCGCCCTCGAAGGCGCGAAGTACAACGTACGCATCAACACCCTGGCCCCCGTGGCCGGTACCCGCATGACCGAAGACCTGGGCATGCCTGAAGCGCTGTTCAACGCGCTGAAGCCGGAAAACGTCGCGCCGATGGCGCTCTACCTGGTCAGCGAAGACGCCCCGACCAACATGATCTGCGGCGCTGGCGCCGGTGCCTATCATGCCGCCTACGTCACCCTGACCCCGGGCGTTGCCCTCCCCGCCGATGAACGCACGCCGGAAGGCATCGCCGCGCACTGGGATCAGATCATCGACCGCACCGGCGAAATCGTCCCCCAGTCGGGCGGCGAACAGAGCGCCGTGGTCATGGCCGCCCTCGCCAAGATCGGTGGCCTGGGCTGATCAATGCCCCCACTGTATTGACACAGTAATACACATAGGGCATCCTCCGCCGACAACAGGTGGAGGATGCCCATGTATAGCGAAGCCGAACTGCAATCCGCAGTCGCCGCCGGAGCGCTGAGCCGCGAAGCGGCGCAGGCGCTGCGTGATCATGCCAATGGCATGCGCAATGCGCCCGTGGCCGATGAAGAACTTTTCCGGCTGATCACCGGGTTCAACGATATCTTCGTAACCATTGCGGCAGTGCTGCTGCTGGTGGCCTGTGCCGGGATCGGCGGGGCGGTTGCGGCCGGCGCAGGCGGGCTGCTGGTGGCCGGGGCAGCCTGGGCCATGGCCGAATTCTTTACCCGCAAGCGCCGCATGGCCCTGCCCTCGATCGTGCTGCTGCTGGCCTTTGTTGGCGGCGTGATCGCGGTACCGGTCGAGATCATCGAGGCAACCAATCCAAAATTCAGCGATCAGGTTTCGGCGCTGATCGGCGCGGCAATCGCCCTGCTGGCCGGCGGCGGCGCCCTGCTCCACTGGCGGCGCTTCATGGTGCCAATCACGGTGGCCGCAGGCACGGCCGCGCTGGCGGCCACGGTGGTGGCGCTGATCATGGCGGCGATCCAGCCGCTGGTCGGCCGCGACGGAATGGAGAACGTGCTGCTGTGGCTGCTGTTCGGCGCCGGCCTGGTCGTGTTCGGCTTTGCCATGCGCTGGGACATGTCGGACCGGGGCCGCGAGACCCGCCGCAGCGATGTGGCCTTCTGGCTGCACCTGCTCGCCGCACCAATGATCGCCCACCCGCTGTTCCATGCCCTGGGTGTGACCGAGGGGCAGAATATCGGTGCCCTGGCTGCGCTGGGCGTGGTGGTGATCTATGTGCTGCTCGGCCTCGTTGCCCTCGCGGTCGATTGCCGCGCGCTGCTGGTCTCGGCGCTGGCCTATGTGCTGACCGCCATGACCCTGCTGTTCCGCGAGTTCGGCATGGTCGAACTGAACATGGCCCTGACCGGGCTGGTGATCGGATCGGCGCTGCTGACGCTATCGGCCTTCTGGGGCCCGATCCGGCGAGCAGTGGTGGCGCCCCTGCCCGACCAGTGGCGCGGACGGCTGCCCGCTACTGCCTGAGCGGCGATGGCCTGAAACATTGCGGGGCGGTGGGCTGGTCCTGCCGCCCCGTTTGCATTGCTGGGTGCTGCCTAGTCCTCGACCACCTTGAGCAGGCGCCGCTCCAACGGAAACAGCACGCCGGACAATTCGTGCCCGCGCTTCAGCACCTGGCCGCCTTCGCCGTAAAGCGTCCACATCCCCTGCTTGGCGCGCAGCGCGGGGCGTTTCTCGATCCGTGCTTCGGGCCGCTCGGCGGCGCGGCGAAATCCAGAGAAGCTGGCGGCGTCACGGTCGAAGTTCATCGCATAATCGCGCCACAGCCCGGCAGCGACCATGCGGCCATAAAGATCGAGGATGCGTTGCAGTTCGTCCCGCTCAAACCCAACCTGCGCGGCCTGGAACGGAAAGGGCGTGACGACTGCGCTCAAGCAGCGCCGCCCCGCTTGCGACCGGTGCTTTGCTTGGCCGCCTGCGCATCGCGCTCTTCAAGCAACTGGGCGACCCGCTTCTGCAGCGTCTCGATCTCGCACTGCAGGATCTCAAGCTTCTGCGTGGCCGGATCGAACCGTTCGGAACACGGCGTGCCATAGGGCACGAAGGCCTGGGTTTCGGGCTTGACCTCAACCGGAGTCGGCTTGGCCGGGATGCCCAGCATGGTCGCGCCCTCTGGCACGTCCTTGGTCACCACGGCATTGGCCCCGATGCGCGAATCCTTGCCGACGTAAATCGGCCCGAGGATCGCCGCGCCCAGGCTGATGATCACGCCATCACCGATCGTCGGATGGCGCTTGCCGCCCACGCCGTTGGTGGGATTGGTGCCGCCCAGGGTCGAACCCTGGTACATGGTCACGTTATCGCCGATCTCGGCCGTTTCCCCGATCACCACAAAGCCGTGGTCGATAAAGAAATTGCGCCCGATCTTCGCGCCCGGATGGATGTCGATCGCGGTCATGAAGCGGCTGAAATGGTTGACCAGCCGGGCCAGGAGATAGAGCCGCGCGCGGAACAGCCGGTGTGCCACACGGTGGAAGCCCAGCGCCCAGACACCCGGGTAAAGCAGGATTTCCCAGCGCGAGCGAACCGCCGGATCGCGGGCCCGGATCGATTCCAGATAGGTAATGAAACGTCCCGGCATAAACTTCCCCATCCGCCGCGAATTGTCCCACAGGGACCGGTTCAAAGCAAGCGCGGCTCGTCCGGTCCCAGCACCGCCTCAAGCGCCGCGCGCCAGATGGCTGGGCCCGGCGACGCCTTGCGCTCCAGGCTGAGCCGATCGATCGCGGCGACGACCTGCTCTACCCCCATGTGGGTGCGCTCGATCCGCGGGACAAGATAGGCCGCCGCATCGGGACCCAGCGCCAGCCCGCGCTGCTCGGCATGGACAGCGATCAGCTCGGCCAGCATGGCATCGTCCGGCGCGCCAATCTCGAGCTGGAGCACGGCACCGAGGCGCGAGCGCAGGTCGGGCAGGCCGATCTGCCAGCCGCCAGGCGCGGCACTGCGCACCAGCAGCAGCGGCACGGCGCTTTCCTGCGCGCGGTTCCAGCGGTGGAACAGTTCGGTCTCATCGATCCGATCGGCATCGTCGATCGCCTCGCCCAGGCCGCTTTCGGCAAACCAGCGCGCGATCAGCGACTTGCCGCAGCGTGGCGGGCCAGCCAGCACAGCTGTGCGGAAGGGCCAGGTTTCAGCCACGGCGCAGGCTTCCAGCACGGTGGCATTGGCATTGCCGACAACAATGCGGCTTGGCCCCGCCCCGGCGGCCTGGAGTGGCAGCGCGATCTGGCTCATCAGCGCCGGATCGACAGGGCGCCGGCCCCCACAGTCACGCGCCAGCCGCGCGCACGCAGGGCATCGGCCAGGCCCGAGATTTCGCCCGCATAGGTCACTCGCATCACCGAAGTGCCGCCCATCGCCAGGCTGGTGGTCGAAGCCCCCTGCACCCCAGGCGCGCCGCGCACCGCCGCCAGTGCGGCATCGACCGCCGAGGCATCGGGTGAGGCGAACTGGACCGTGAAGGTCGAAAGGGCGGCCGGTGCGCTGCTGGTTGCGGTCGGCGTTGGCGCAGCTGCGGCATCCGTGGAGGTGGCGGCGTTCTGCTCGGCCCGGCGCGCGGCTTCGACCAGAGCGGCAAGGCCGGCGTCCATCTGGCCCGAATTGTTGAGCGTGGCGTCTGGCTTCAGCACGCCATCGGCCAGAGCTCGGGCATAGATCGCATCGATCCGCTGCACAGCCGTAGCGAGCATGGCCGGCACCCCGGCCTCGTCATTGGCGGAGAGCGTGAAGCTTTCAAGGAACCGGTTGTCCGGGCCGTAACGCGCGGTGAAAGTGCCCCGCACCGGGCCGCCCGGCCACTGCCGCTCGAGCCGGGCTTCGGGAATGATCACGTCGGCCGCGCCAAACTGATCCAGCACGTTGCGCCACCAGGCACGGCTGCGGCGCTGCGGCTGGCCGGCGGTGAGCAGCAGCGAATCGCCGCCCGCGCCAATCGGGCGGACATAGTCGATCGGGCTGGCTCCGGCGTTGAACGCGGCCCAGGCTGCCTGCCAGGGCCCGCGTACCTCAAACACCTGGGCAACCCCGCCCGAGCGCAATACGGGGATCACCAGCAGCGGCGCAGAGTGGGCTCCGGCAATACCCTTGCCGCCGATGTATTGTCCGGCGCGGGCGCGGTCGAAGACCACGCCCAGAGTGGCGATATAGCGTCGCGGGCCGATCTGTTCGCGTTCCACCACTACGGAGGCGACCATGCTTTCGATCACGCCCTCGGCCATCGGCGGGCCACCAGCCTTGGCCCAGGCGAGTTTCTGCGCCTCGCGCCAGCCGTTGAGCCGGGCCTCCTCGGGCGAATTGCCGGTGGTTTCAACCTGGATCCCGGTGATCGCGATGTCGGCCGAAGAGGCGACCGGCGTGATCCCGCGATCGCCCTCGATCTGCGCGATCAGCCGTTCCGGCCCGATCACGGCAAGCGCCAGGACCAGCGCTGCGCCAAGCCCGCCAAGCAGGGTGGCGGCAAGGCCGGGACGCCAGCGAAGCGGCAGGGAAGGGAGTGATGCGACAGCCATCGGGGAAAACCGCGTGCCTTTTGCCCAATCGCTCGTAGAAATCCAAGCTGGAAAGCGTTAGGCGGCGCACATGGCGGAAAAGTCCTACACTTACGAAACGGCCGGCGTCTCGATCGCGGCAGGCAATGCTCTGGTCAAGGCGATCGGTCCGCTGGTGAAAGCCACCGCGCGGCCCGGCGCCGATGCGGAGATCGGCGGCTTTGGCGGCTTCTTCGATCCCAAGGCGGCCGGCTACAAGGATCCACTCCTCGTCGCCGCCAATGATGGCGTTGGCACCAAGGTCAAGCTCGCGATCGATCATGACCGGCATGACCGGATCGGCGAGGATCTCGTCGCGATGTGCGTCAACGATCTGATCGTCCAGGGCGCCGAGCCGCTATTCTTCCTCGACTATTTCGCCACCGGCAAGCTCGAGAACGGCGTGGCTGAACGCGTCGTCGCGGGCATTGCCGAGGGTTGCAAGATCGCCGGCTGCGCGCTGATCGGGGGCGAAACGGCCGAGATGCCGGGCATGTATGCCGCGGGCGATTATGACCTCGCTGGCTTCTGTGTCGGCGCGGTTGAGCGCGGCGAGCAGCTTGACGGGAGCAAGGTTACGGCGGGCGATGTGCTGCTGGGCCTCGCCTCCTCGGGCGTCCACTCGAACGGTTATTCGCTGGTCCGGCGGCTGGCGGCAGACAAGGGCTGGAAGCTGGACCGCCCGGCCCTGTTCGATTCCGACCGGCTGCTGATCGATCACCTGATCGAGCCGACCCGCATTTATGTGAAGAGCCTGCTGCCGCTGATCCGTGGCGGTAATATCCACGCGCTGGCCCACATCACCGGCGGCGGCCTGCTCGAGAACGTACCGCGCGTCCTACCCAAGGGCCTCCACGCCCGGATCGATGCCGATGCCTGGGTCCAGCCGCGGCTGATGGCCTTCCTCCAGGCCCAGGGCAATATCGAGCCCGAGGAGATGGCCCGGACCTTCAACTGCGGGATCGGCATGGTCCTCGCGGTCGCGGCGGACGACGTCGCCGGCCTGATTGCCGATCTGCAAGCAGCCGGCGAGACGGTCCACGTGATCGGCGCGATCGAGCCGGGTGAGCGGGGCTGCACCGTGCAAGGATCTGACGAAGCCTGGTCGGCCCGTGCACCCTGGGAAGCCGTGCACCTTGCCTGAGCGGGCGAAAGTCGCCGTCCTGATTTCGGGCAGCGGCACCAATATGGCTGCGCTGCTCTATGCCAGCCGCGCTGAAGACTGCCCCTATGAGATCGTGCTGGTCGCCTCAAACAAACCCGAGGCTGGTGGGCTGGCCTTGGCCGCAGCCGAGGGCGTGCCGACCTTCGCCCTGCCCCACAAGGGCATGGAGCGCGCCGCGCACGATCAGGCGATGGATGCCGCGATCCGCGCGAGCGGCGCGCAGTTCGTGGCGCTGGCCGGCTATATGCGGATCCTGACGCCGGACTTCGTCAGCGGCTGGGAAGGCCGGATGGTCAATATCCATCCCAGCCTGCTGCCCAAGTACAAGGGCCTTCACACCCATGAACGGGCGATCGAGGCGGGTGACAGCCACGCCGGCTGCACTGTCCATCTCGTCACGGCCGAATTGGATGACGGGCCGGTGCTCGGACAGATCCCGGTTGCAATCCTGCCCGGCGACAGCGCCGACGGCCTCGCCGCGCGGGTGCTGATCGCGGAGCACCAGCTCTATTCGCGCTGTCTTGCTGCCCTGGTCAGCCGCGAGACCTCGCCCGAGCACCTCGTGGCCCAGGTCCGCGCACGCGCCCTCGCCCTGCCCGAGGCCGACGAGGTCGTCAGTCACGGCATGCCTTGCTTCGGCATCATCAAGGGCAAGAAGTTCGCCTATGTCAGCCTCGACCACCACGGCGACGGCAAGATCGCGCTGCTGGTCAAGATCAGCGGGCCGGACGAACAGGCCCAGCTGATCGAGAACGATCCCGAGCGCTATTACCGACCGGCCTATTTCGGCGACGGCTGGATCGCCATGCGGCTGGACCTGGGTCGCAACGACTGGGACGAGATCGGCGAATGGCTGGCGCGCTCCTGGCGTAGCGTGGCGCCGAAGAAGCTGACCAGCCTGATCGACGCCGCCGACGCGTTCTAGATCTCGCTGCCGTCCACCATCGGCCGGCTTTCGCGTGTGCCCTTGTAGCGGGCGTCAGGTTCGTTCGGGCCGGGGCTGATCACGACAAAATCATCGTGCACTTCCAGCAGGGTACCCACGAAGGGCCAGTCTTCCATCGAGCTGACCCGGTAGCTGATCGTATCGCCGACCTTGAAGGTGGCGGGATCGAAGTTGAACTGGAACGGGCAGTCCTCGCCGCCGTCTCCGCCCATGCCTTTCATCGCAAGTCTCCTTTGAGAGACCGCTACCACACCTCGTCATCCCGGCGAAAGCGGGGATGACGAGGGTGCAAATCAAACTGCCGCCTTGGCCTTTGCCAGCATCGCCGCGATGTCATCGATCAGGGCCAGACGCCGCTTCTTGAGCGTTTCGGCATATTCGTCGGAGGTGTTTTCGATGCCGGCCTCGATCCGGTGAATCTCGCCGTTTATCGCGTGATAGCGTTCGGCCAGGGTGACGAAGTGCGGATTGTGCAGCTTGAGCTCATGTAGCAACGCATGATCATTGGGAAATTCGGCAGCGAGTTCGTGCGGGGTATTGGACATGAAGTCTCCTCTCGTGATGAGGGTAACTTCGCTCCCGACAGATCGGCCCGCCTTGCGCTGGGTCAAATCGCCAAAGAAAAAGGGCCGCCGGATTGCTCCGGCGGCCCTTTTTTGTCTCCGTGAGTCCCCGCGTAGGCGGGGATCTCAGGCCTGAGGCTCCCGCCTTCGCGGGAGCTCACGTTCAACCGACGATTTCTTCGGGTTTGAAGAAGAAGGCGATCTCGATCGCGGCGTTCTCTTCCGAGTCCGAACCGTGGACGGTGTTTTCACCGATCGACAGGGCATAGGTCTTGCGGATGGTGCCTTCGGCAGCGTCAGCCGGGTTGGTGGCGCCCATGATGTCGCGGTTGCGGGTCACGGCGTCTTCACCTTCGAGGACCTGGACCACGACCGGCTCGCTCATCATGAAATCACACAGTTCGCCGAAGAAGGGGCGTTCCTTGTGGACCGCGTAGAAGCCTTCGGCCTGTTCGCGGGTCATATGAATGCGCTTCGAAGCGACGACGCGCAGGCCGGCTTCTTCCAGCATCTTGGTGACCGCACCGGTCAGGTTGCGGCGGGTCGCGTCGGGCTTGATGATCGAAAAGGTGCGGGTAACCGCCATGGTGTTCGTCCTTGCGAGATTATTATGCGGGAGAATGGCGCGCCCCTAGCCGGGAAAATGCTGCACTGCAAGGCGCTGGCGCGCGCGTGCATTTCGCTTGGCGACCGCTTCCGGCAGGTATAGCCTCGGCAACGGGTCGCCTGGGGGAGAATGACATGCGTGACAACGATCACCTGATGTCGCGCCGGGCCTTCGCCGGCTCGGCACTGGCCACTGCAACCTTGCTGACCGCTGGCGCCGCCGGAGCAGCGGAAACGAAGGCGATTACGCCAGGGCAGACAATCGGTCCGTTCTATCCGATCCAAAGGCTGGCGGAGGCCGATGCCGACCTGACCCGAATCGAAGGGCACGCGAACCGCGCGAAGGGCACGGTGATCGAGGTGACCGGCCGTGTGCTGGACCGCTATGGCAATCCGGTCAGCGGCGCCAAGCTCGAACTATGGCAGTGCAATGCCGCCGGCCGCTATGCCCATCCCAACGACATCGCGACCGCGCCGCTCGATCCCGATTTCCAGGGCTTCGCCGCGCTGTCCACCGGCAAGCAGGGCGAATGGCGGATCACCACGATCAAGCCCGCCGGCTACGAATCGCCGATCGGTCACCGCACACCGCACATCCATTTCGATGTCAGCGGGCGCAGCCACCGCCTGATCACGCAAATGTACTTCTCTGACGAAGAAGCGACGAACGCCAAGGACGCGCTTTACATGGAGATGGGCAAGGCGGCCGGCCGGACCGTGGCCCGCGCCGATGGCGTGGCGCGTTACAACTGGGACATCGTGCTGATGGATTGACGGGCGCGCCGCTCAGGCCGCCTGTTCCCACTTGCCGGAATCATCCTGCCGCCAATAGCGCCGCTCGACCCCCTCGCGGCCATCGAGCGTGCGCCAGGTCGCGCGGGCATCGTCGATGGTCGCGCCATCGAACAGCAGGAACGCGCGCTCGAAGCCCAGCGCTGCGTCCTGCCACACCCCATCGGCCAGCACCACAAAGCGAGCGCCGTTGGCCGGCTGGGGCACATCAGCCAGCAGGATCGGCTGGCGGGCATCGTGCGGACCGCCGGACAGACCATGGGCCAGGAAGCTCTCTGGCCCATCCCAGAGCCGCGCACTGATCTTGCCGGTCAATTCGTCATCGGCCGAGACCACCAGCAGCCGCTCGCCCGCCTTCAGGGTGTTGCGCGCCAGCAGCGGCACCACCTTTTCGGCCGGATCGCGGTTCAGCTGATAGAAATCGACCTTCATGCGCTCCCCTTGGAAGATGGCTTGTTGCGGCGGCAGCGCTCGGAACAATAGATCACATTGTCCCAATCGCGCTCCCACTTCTTGCGCCACGCAAAGCTGAGGCCGCAGGCGGCGCAGATCTTGCTGGGCAAGTCCACCTTGCGCCGCATCCGCGGCATGGTTCAGCCTTCCAGATTGTCGCGCACGTAGCGGTCCAGCACGCGCACGCCATAGCCGGTCGCGCCCTTGTCCCAGGTCTGGCCGGGCTTGCTGGCCCAGACCATCCCGGCGATGTCGAGGTGCGCCCAGGGGGTGCCCTTGTCGACGTAGCGCTGGATGAACTGCGCCGCCGTGATCGAACCGCCTTCGCGCGGACCGACGTTCTTCATGTCGGCGATCGGGCTGTCGATCAGCTTGTCGTAAGCCGCACCCAGCGGCTGGCGCCACAGCTTGTCACCCGAAACTTCGCCAGCGGCCAGCAGCTTGCCAGCCAAGCCATCGTCGTTCGAGAAGAGGCCGCCATATTCATGACCCAGGGCAATGATCATCGCCCCGGTGAGAGTGGCCAGATCGATCACCGCTGTGGGGCTGAATTCCTTCTGCGTCCAGGTGATCGCATCGCACAGTACCAGGCGGCCTTCGGCGTCGGTGTTGATCACCTCGACCGTCTGGCCCGACATGGTGGTGACTACATCGCCCGGGCGCTGGGCATTGCCATCGGGCATGTTCTCAACCAGCCCGCAAATGCCAACGACGTTGGCCTTGGCCTTGCGCTTGGCCAGCGCCAGCATGGTACCGGCAACCGCACCGGCCCCGCCCATGTCCCACTTCATGTCTTCCATGCCGGCCGGCGGCTTGAGGCTGATCCCGCCGGTGTCGAAGGTCACGCCCTTGCCGACGAAGGCCGTGGGCTTGCCGCCCGCCGGACCGCCATTCCATTCCATCACCAGCAGCTTGGGCTCACGCACCGAACCCTGAGCCACGCCCAGCAGCGCGCCCATGCCGAGCGCGGCCATCTCGTCACGGTCAAGCACGCGGATCTTCACGCCGGTCCCGTCCAGCCGCTTGTGCGCGCGCTCAACGAAGCTGGCGGGGTAGATGACGTTGGCCGGCTCGGTCACCAGCTCGCGGGTAAATTCGACGCCCTCAGCCAACGCAGCCTCAATCGCCCAGGCTGCTTCGGTGCCGTCAGGCGCGCTGGCGACACGGATGGTCTTGAGGCTGGGCTTGTGATCGTCAGCCAGCTTGGTGCGGTAGATATCATAGCGCCAGGCGCGCAGCCGGGCGCCCAGCAGGACGGCGGCAACATCGGCACCGGACAGCTTGGTGCCGCTGAAATCGAGCGTCAGGGTGCTTTCGCCCGAGGTCAGGAACTTGGCGGTCAGGGCCGCGCCAGCCCGTTCCAGCGCGGCGCTGCGGTCCTTGGCCTTGGCATCGCCGGCGCCGGCCAGTGCGACGCGGACGATCGCGCCTTCGCGCGTGACGAAGCCGTCATGCGCCTGACCGGCCTTGCCGGTAAAGCGTGCGGCGCGAGCGCTTTCGGCCAGTACCGGATCGAGATCGGCCGGCAGGGCATCCTGATCAACAATGCGGGCAACGGGCGAGACAGTGGCGGCGAGCGGGCCGGCGACGAATTCGATCTGCATGAATGCTCCGGGAAAACTGGACTTGCGGTGGGACGGTGCCCGCAGCCGGACGACCTTGGTTAGCGTGCATTGCAGTTAAGCGCGGGCGGTGCGATAGGCAAGCCATGCATCTTCCCGTGCGGCTGCAGTCGCCTTGCCCCCCTTGCGCCCTTGGCAGCTGGAAATCCGGCGCGCTCGCGCTTGCCTTGCTGTCGCTGCCGAGCGTCGCCCAGGCGCAGGAAACACTGGCCGCTCCGCCCGCCAGCGAGGCTGAGGCCGAAGCACCGGTCGGCTTTGAGGCCGATGGCGTCAGCTACGACGATGCCTCTGACAGTGTCACGGCCTTCGGCAACGTCGTGATGCGGCGCGGCAACCAGTCGGTCCGCGCGGACAAGGTAGTGTGGAACCGCAAGACCGGCGAGGTTGAGGCGAGCGGCTCGATCCGCCTGGTCGATGCCGACGGCAACCAACTCTTCGCCGATTCGCTGATGCTGGACGACGAGCTGCGCGCTGGTGCCATGCAGAACATGCTGCTGGCACTGCGCGAAGGTGGCCGCCTCGCCGCGGCCAGTGGCAGCCGCGCACCCGATGGCACGGTGGTTCTGTCAAACGCGGTCTATTCGGCCTGCGCGGTCGAAGACAGCGCCGGCTGCCCGGTTACGCCCAGCTGGCGGATCACTGCGGAGCGGGTAACTTATGACGATGCCAAGAAGCTTATCCGCTTCAAGGGCGCCCGGCTTGAGCTGTTCGGTGCCCGCCTGCTGCCCCTGCCAGGGCTTATGCTGGCAAGCGACGGGCGGCCGATCTCGGGCCTGCTGATTCCGGACGTGCGCCTCTCTGCCTCGAACGGGGTCGAGTTCTCGCAGACTTACTACAAGCGACTTGGCGACAACCGCGATCTGGCGATCACCGGCTATGTCTATACCGAGGCGCTGCCGATGATCTCGGGCCAGTACCGCCAGCTGACCAGCAAGGGCGCCTACCAGATCACCGGCTATGCCACGCGCTCATCGCGCATTCCGATCGGCGGGGCTGTGGCCGGCAGCCAGCGCGATTTCCGCGGCTATCTGGCCGGCAACGGCCGGTTCCAGCTTTCGCCCAACTGGTCGATCATGGCCTCGGGCCGGGTCGCCTCCGACCGCACCTTCCTGCGCCGCTATGACATCAGCCGCGATGACCGGCTGCGCAGCGTGATCGAGGCCGAGCGGATCGATCCCAATTCCTACCTCTCGATCGCTGGCTGGGCGACCCAGACGTTGCGGGTGGGCGATGCCCAGGGTCAGGTGCCGATTGCCCTGCCGGTGATCGACTATCGTCGCCGCCTCAATGATCCCGTGCTGGGTGGCAAGATCGAGCTGCAGGCCAATTCGCTCGCGATCACCCGGACCAAGGGGCAGGACACCCAGCGCGCCTTTGCCGCCGCCCGGTGGGATCTGCGCCGGATCACCGGCATGGGCCAGGAAGTGACCTTTACCACCCTGGTGCGCGGCGATGTCTACAATTCGAATGACAACGGCCTGACCGCCACGGCAGTCTATCGCGGCAATCCCGGCTGGCAGACCCGCGGCCTGGCCACGGCAGCGGTCGATGTGAAGTGGCCGCTGCTGGGCGAGTTCCTCGGCGGGACCCAGGTGCTGACCCCGCGCTTCCAGGTGGTCGCCAGCCCCAACCTGCGCAACCTGGCGATCCCCAATGAGGATGCCCGCGCGATTGACCTCGAAGATTCCAACCTCTTCGCGCTCAACCGCTTCCCCGGCTATGACCGGATCGAGGACGGGGTGCGCTTTACCTATGGCTTCGACTGGCAGTGGGAACGGCCGGGCTGGCGCGTCTCCACCACCATTGGCCAATCCTATCGCCTGACCAGCAAGCCGACGCTGTTGCCCGATGGCACGGGCCTGTCCAGCCGCAGTTCCGACATCGTTGGCCGGACCGAGATCCGCTACAAGGACTTTGTCCGCTTCACGCACCGCTTCCGGCTCGACAAGGACAACTTCGCCGTCCGCCGCAACGAGATCGACGCCGCGATCGGCAACGAGCGGACCTATGCCGAAATCGGCTATCTGCGGCTCAACCGCAACATTGCCGCGATCGCCGAGGACCTGAAGGACCGCGAAGAGCTGCGGGTTGCCGGCCGCGTGGCCTTTGCCCGCTACTGGTCGCTGTTCGGCTCGGGCGTGTTCAACCTGACCAGCAAGAACGAGGACCCGACGCTGACCACCGACGGGTTCCAGGCACTGCGTACCCGCCTCGGCGTCGCCTATCAGGATGACTGCCTCGAACTGGCCCTTACCTGGCGGCGTGACTTCGTGGCGACGGGCGACGCGCGGCGCGGCAACACCTTCCAGGTGAGCATTGCCGTGCGTAACCTTGGATTCCGATGATCGCGACATTTGCGGGGGCGATGCAAACGCGCTATCCGGCCCGGCAGTGGTGGTGGCCTGATCAGCTTGGGTTAAGCCAGCCGGCGGCAATGGCTCCGGCAAGTTCGGGCGGAAATCCCTTTCCGCGCCGCTATGGGGATTGAATTGACGGTGACACGCATGTCCATTTCGCGCCGCCCGCTTCACATTACGCTGGTCGCTGCCGCGCTGGTCCTGGCCGGCGGGGCCGTGGCGCAGAATGCCCCGACCACGGGCGGCGGCTTTGCCCTGCCAGAAAACCCCAACTTCTTCACCAAGAACGATCCTAACAACCGCAAGGCCACCGTGGTGGTGAACGGTGAGATCATCACCGGCACGGATATCGACCAGCGCGTCGCGCTGCTGGTTGCGGCCAGCGGCAACAAGATCGAGCCCGAGGAACTGCAGCGCGTCAAGCTGCAGGTGCTGCGCAACCTGATGGACGAAACGCTCCAGATCCAGGAAGCCGCCGCCCAGAAGATCGAGGTTGAGCAGGAAGAGATCGACCAGACCTATACCCGCATTGCCGGCCAGAACTTTGGTCAGGATCCCAAGGCGATGGACGCCTACCTTACCCGAATCGGTTCCTCGCCCGCCTCGCTCAAGCGCCAGATCCGCGGCGAACTGTCATGGCAGCGCCTGCTGCGCCGCAATGTCCAGCCCTTCGTCAACGTCTCGGACGACGAAGTGCGCGAAGTGCTGAAGCGGATGCAGGATGCCAAGGGCACCGAAGAATACCGCGTTGGCGAAATTTTCCTGTCGTCCACGGCCGAAAACCGCGAAGCCGTGCTGGCCAATGCTACCCGCATTGTCGAGCAGCTGCGCCAGGGCGGCAGCTTTGTCGCCTATGCCCGCCAGTTCTCCGAAGCCTCGACCGCATCGGTCGGTGGTGACCTTGGCTGGGTCCGGCTCGGCCAGCTCCCGGCCGAACTCGGCACGGCGCTGCAAGGCCTGCAGACCGGCCAGCTCGCCGGTCCGATCGAGATTCGCGGCGGTTTCTCGATCGTCGCGCTGATCGACAAGCGCCAGGTGCTGACCGCAGATCCGCGCGATGCCGTGCTCAGCCTGAAGCAGCTTTCGATCAGCTTCCCGCCGGGCACGACCGAGGCCCAGGCTACGGCCAAGGCCCGCACCTTCGCCGATGCTGTCCGCGCCGCGCGCGGCTGCGGTACGGTTGACGAAATCGCCCAGCAGCAGGGCGCCGAAGTGGTCACCAATGACCAGATCAAGGCGCGCGACCTGCCGGGGCCGCTGCAGAACCTGGTGCTCGGCATGACGCTGGGTGAAGTGACCCCGCCCTTCGGCTCGATCCAGGACGGCGTGCGCGTGCTGATGCTGTGTGGCCGCGACGATCCGAAGGACGCCACTGCGCCGAACTTTGAACAGATCCAGGGCCAGATCGAGGACGAACGCGTCAACAAGCGCGCCCAGGCCTACCTGCGCGACCTGCGGCGCGACGCCGTGATCGACTACGACTGATCGCGGCGTGAGCGAGGGGGCACTCGTCGTATCGCTGGGCGATCCGGCGGGGGTCGGTCCCGAGCTGATCGTCGCCGCCTGGGCCGCGCGCGAAGCCGAGCTGCTGCCGCCCTTCGTCGTCGCGGGCGGGGCCGAACTGCTCGCCGCCGCTGCGCAGACCCGCAGTCTGTCAGTCCCGGTGCGCGAGGTGTTCCATCCCGCCGAGGCGCTCGAATGCTTTGATTTCATGCTGCCGGTTCTGGCCGGTGCCGACGGCGACTATACCCCCGGTTCGCCTGATCCGGCGGGTGCGGAGCTCGCCCTTGCCTCGCTAACCGAAGCCACCGAGCTGGCCCGCAGCGGCGATTGCTGGGGTCTGGTCACGGCCCCGATCGCCAAGTCGCTACTGGCTGAGGTCGGCTTCCTCCACCCGGGCCAGACCGAATTCGTCGCCGCAGCCTGCAGCGTCGCGGCCGAGGATGCGGTGATGATGCTGGCCGGGCCCAGCCTGCGCACCGTGCCGCTGACGGTCCACGTCGCCCTGTCGGCCGTGCCCGGGCTGATCACCGCTGACCTGATCGTCCGCAAGGCGCGGATTGTGGCCAAGGCCCTCTCCCAGGATTTCGGGATCGACCATCCCCGCCTCGCGATCGCCGCGCTCAATCCCCATGCCGGTGAGGACGGCCGGATGGGGCACGAGGACGCTGCCGTGATCGCCCCGGCCATTGCTGCACTGCAAGCCGAAGGGATCGTCGCGACCGGCCCGCACCCAGCCGATGCCCTGTTCACCCCACGCGCCCGCAAAACTTATGACGCGGCGCTGTGCATGTACCACGACCAGGCGCTGGTGCCGTTGAAGGCGCTGGACTTCGACGCGGGTGTCAACGTAACGCTTGGTCTGCCGATCGTGCGGACCAGCCCCGATCACGGCACCGCCTTCGGCATCGCCGGCAAGAACCTTGCCGATCCCGGCGCCACCATCGCCGCGATCCGAATGGCCGGCGAGATTGCCGCCCGCCGCGCCGGAGTGGACCTTGGCTGACCTGCCGCCGCTGCGCGATGTCATCAACCGCCACGGCCTGTTCGCTTCCAAGGCGCTCGGCCAGAACTTCCTGTTCGACGAGCAGTTGCTTGACCGGATCGCGGCGATCCCGGGCAAGCTCAAGGGTCAACAGGTGCTGGAAGTCGGCCCTGGCCCCGGCGGCCTGACGCGCGCGCTCTTGCGGGCCGGAGCGCAGGTCACTGCGATCGAGATGGACCGCCGCTGCCTTCCGGCGCTCGCCGAACTGGCCGAGGCTTTCCCTGGCCAGCTCCGGGTGATCGAGGGCGATGCGACCAAGGTCGATCACGGCCTTGAAGGCCCGTACCACGTCGTTGCCAACCTGCCCTACAATGTCGGCACCGCGCTGTTTGTCGGCTGGCTGAGCGGTGAGGCTTGGCCGCCGCAATGGGCCAGCCTGACGCTCATGTTCCAGCTTGAAGTTGCGCAGCGGATTATCGCCGAGGCCGGCAGCGATGCCTATGGCCGCCTGGCCGTGCTCGCCCAATGGCGCGCGAACGCGAAGATCGCGATGAAAGTCCACCGCAGCGCCTTCACCCCGCCGCCCAAGGTGATGAGCGCCGTGGTCCATGTCACCCCGGCAGATATGCCTGAGGGCGTCTCGGCCCGCATGCTTGAACGTGTCACCGAGGCCGCCTTCGGCCAGCGCCGCAAGATGCTGCGCCAGAGCCTGAAGGGCCTGCCCGGTGCGTTGGAAGCCCTCGAACGCCTGGGCATCGACCCTGCCCGCCGCGCCGAGACGCTGAGCGTGGCGGAGTTCGTCAGCCTGGCGCGGGCGCTCTCAGCCTAACAGGACCATCAACGCAATGGCCACGGCGGCAATGGCAAACCTTTGGGCAACATCTACCCAGACGTTGTAGTCTGCCAGCTCGGTTGCCAGATCACCTTGCAGCGGCACCGGCTTGACCGGGCTGATATTGGCACCGCCAGGATTGCCCTTGGGAAGCCAGCCAACCAGCCAGAAGAATGGCGATCCGATCAGGCGGATAATCTGGCCCGCCGCCTCGCGCCGATCGCCCGTCTTGCGTGCGATCTGCAGCATGGCCCAATGCGACCGCAGGTGCCGCAGCAGCCAGCGCTGGCCCAGGATGTGCGCCCTTTCCAGTTCGGCAAAGGCCAATGCAAAGTCACCCTGGTGCTCGGCCACTGCCGCGCGCGACATGGCTTCTTCGAACAAGTGCTTCAACCGTTTGCGATCCACGCTCCCTCCTATGCCGGCGGCTTGCTGTGGACACTAGCGACAAAGCGACTGCCAGCGCCAGCGTCCGCAGCATCCCGGGTCAATAGAAGGCGGGGTGGTAAATCACCTCGCCACGCGGCGTCGATCCACGCAGGGTCAGTTGCTGAAAGGCCGGGTTGACCTGCCCGCCAAAGGTCAGCCCGGGATCGTGGGCAAAGCCGAAGCGCGGGTAATAGTCACGGTGACCAAGCAGCACGCAGCCGGCTGCACCCATATCCTCCAACCGCGCCAGACCTGCCCGGATCAGTGCTCCGCCGATCCCCTGCTGTTGCCGGTCCGGACGCACGGAGACGGGACCCAGGCCATACCAATCGCCATCGGCACCGGCGATCGACACTGGTGAGAAAGCGATATGCCCCAGCACCTCACCAGCTTCCTCGGCAACCAGTGAAAGGGTCAGAGCCCCGCTATCTCGAAGTTTGTCGATCATTTCAGGCTCATCGCCGTCGCTGAAGCGCATGGTGGCAAAGGCAGCTTTGGTAACATCAAAAATCGCCGCCACATCAGGCGGGCATTCATCGCGGATAATCATCGCTTGGAATCCTGTAAGCTATCCGGGCCGCAGGCATAGTGCCTGGACCCTCGATAGATGCATCAAGCAGCCGCACAGGCGGCCGGGCTTTAGTCTTTGCTTACAAGCTCTGCCATGACCGGAGCCTAACCAGCCTGGGCCGCGAAGGCCAGACCAAAAAGGTCGGATTATCCGCCCTTGTTGACCCGCCGCCATTGGTGCAGCAGTGGCTCGGTATAGCCGCTGGGCTGTTCCACGCCCTTGAACACCAGATCGAGCGCCGCGCGGAACGCCGGGGCGTCCTCGTTGCCAACCAGCGGCTCGTAGAGCGGATCGCCGGCGTTCTGGGCGTCGACCTTGGCGGCCATGCGGCGGAGGGAATCCATCACCTGCTCCTGCGTGCAAACCCCGTGGAGCAGCCAGTTGGCCATGTGCTGGCTGGAGATGCGCAGTGTCGCGCGGTCTTCCATCAAGCCGATGTCATTGATGTCGGGGACCTTGGAGCAGCCGACACCCTGGTCGATCCAGCGCACAACATAGCCAAGCAGGCCTTGGGCGTTGTTATCAAGCTCGGCCCGCACTTCCTCTTCCGACCAGTTGGTGCCCTGGGCCAGCGGCACGGTCAGCAGCGGATCGAGGCCCGGGGTCGGCTTACCCGCTAACTCCATCTGCACTCCAAACACATCGACCGCATGATAATGCATCGCGTGGAGCGTCGCGGCGGTAGGCGATGGCACCCAGGCGGTGTTGGCGCCAGACTTGGGGTGGCCGATCTTCTGGACCATCATTTCGCCCATCAGATCAGGCGCGGCCCACATGCCCTTGCCGATCTGCGCCTTGCCGGAGAGGCCACAAGCGAGACCGATCTGGACGTTGCGGGCTTCATAGGCCGCGATCCACGAGCTGGCCTTCATGTCGGCCTTGCGGATCATCGCCCCGGCCTTCATCGAGGTATGGATTTCGTCCCCGGTCCGGTCGAGGAAGCCGGTGTTGATGAAGACGATCCGGTCCTTCACTGCGTGGATGCAGGCGGCAAGGTTGGCCGAGGTGCGGCGTTCCTCGTCCATCACGCCCACCTTCACGGTGTGGCGCGGCAGGCCGAGCAGGTCTTCGACCGCATCGAACAGGTCGTTGGTGAAGGCGCATTCTTCCGGCCCGTGCTGCTTGGGCTTGACGATGTAGATGCTGCCGTGGCGGCCATTGCCGTACTTGCACAGCCCGGCCCGGTCATGCGCGCCGATCGCACTGGTGACGACCGCGTCCATGATCCCTTCCGGAATCTCGCTGCCATCGGCCAGCAGGATCGCCGGGTTGGTCATCAGGTGGCCGACATTGCGGACGAACAGCAGGCTGCGGCCCGGCAGGGTCAGGTCGCCCCAGACGCGGTCGCCATTGAGGGTGCGGGTCATCTGGCGTCCGCCCTTTTCGAAGGTTTCCGCCAGATCGCCGCGGATCACGCCCAGCCAGTTGCGATAAGCATTGAGCTTGTCCTCGGCGTCAACTGCGGCAATCGAATCCTCAAGGTCGCAGATCGTGGTCAACGCGCTCTCGAGCAGGACATCGGCGATGCCGAGAGGGTCGGTCTGGCCGACCGGATGCGCCGGATCGACCACGACTTCGATATGCAGGCCATTGTGGCGGAACAGGTAGCCGCCGGGCTTGGTGGCGACGAGGTGTTCGCAGGCCCCACCGCTCAGCGCCGCTTCCCAGCCGGGAATGGCCGAGTTGAGGAACTTGCGCACCGCCGCGATCACGGCGGCCCCGCGCACCTCGTCATAACCGCCGGGACGGGCCGGCGCGGCATCGAGCGCGTCAGTGCCGTAATAGGCATCATACAGGCTGCCCCAGCGGGCATTGGCGGCGTTGAGCAGGAAGCGGGCGTTGAGCACCGGCACCACCAGCTGCGGGCCGGCCATGGTCGCGATCTCGGGATCGACGTTTTGGGTGCCGACCTGGAATGGAGCGGGCTCGGGTACCAGGTAGCCGATTTCGCGCAGGAAGGCCTGGTATTCGCCGCCATTGATCGGTTGGCCCGCGCGGACCGTGTGCCAAGCGTCGATCTTTGCCTGCAGCTCCTCGCGCTTGGCCAGCAGCGCGCGATTGACCGGCACGAAGCGTTCCACCAGCGCGGCGAAACCGGCCCAGAACTGCCCCAGATCTTGACCCAGCGGACTGACAACATCGTTTTCAATGAAGGCGGCCAGCGCCGCATCGACTTGCAGGCCCGACTTCTCAACCCGATCGCTCATTGTTCCTCGCACGCATTGAATCGCGCAGCACGAAGGCGTGCTGCCGACAGGTTCATCAACGATCCCGGGGAGGAAGTCACGCGCCTATGCCGCATGTGCGAAGGGATGGCAACGGGTCAGGCGTGGATGCCGGAACGCCAGGGGTTGGAACCCCCAGCCGCCTCGGCTAGAGCTGGTAACACATGCAACAACTTACCCCTGCCGAAGCCGCGCTGGTTGCCAGCGTCGATGCTGCACCGATGCTGGATCAGGTGCTGGCCTGGAGCGCGGTCAATACCGGCACGGGCAACCTTGGCGGTCTGGCGCAATATGTCGCCATGCTGGCCGATGCATTTGCCGCGCTGCCGGGTGAAATCGCGCTGGTTGATCCCGCTCCGGTCCGCGCCGTTGCGGCGGACGGGCGCGAGATCGATGTCGGATATGGCAAGCATCTGGTGCTGCGGGTCCGGCCGACGGCCAACCGGCGCTTCCTGCTGACGGGCCACATGGACACGGTCTTTCCGGCCGATCACGCGTTCCAGGCAACGCGCTGGCTCGACGGCGAGACGCTGAACGGCCCCGGCGTTGCCGACATGAAGGGCGGGATCGCGGTGATCCTTGCCGCGCTGAGAGCTTTCGAGGGCAGCGCCACCGCCTCGGGCGTGGGCTATGATGTCCTGCTCAATTCGGACGAGGAAACCGGCAGCCTCTCCTCCGCGCCGCTGATAGCCGAGTTGGCGGCGGGCAAGATCGCGGCGCTAACCTATGAGCCTTCGGCGCTGCCCGATGGCACCCTGGCCGGCGCGCGCAGTGGCAGCGGGAATTACAGCCTGATCATCACGGGCAAGTCGGCCCATGCCGGTCGCAACCCGCAGGATGGCCGCAACGCAATCGTCGCCGCTGCAGCGCTTGCGCTGGGACTGAAAGCGCTGGAGCGCCCCGGCCTCAGCATCAATCCCGCCAGGATCGACGGTGGCAGCGCGAACAATGTGGTGCCCGATCATGCCGTGCTGCGCTTCAACATCCGCCCGATGGAAACCGAACTGGCGGACTGGTTTGAATTACAGATCAAGCAGTTGATCACCACTGTTGCGGCAGAACACGATGTTTCGATCCACCGCCACGGTGGAATCAGCCGTCCCCCCAAGCCACTCGATCCACCGGCCGAACGTCTGTTCGAGCTGGTCCGCGGTTGTGGCGCGGCGCTGGGGCAATCGATCCGCTGGCAGAGCTCGGGCGGCGTCTGCGATGGCAACAATATCGCCGCCTGCGGTGTCCCCGTGGTCGATACCATGGGCGTGCGCGGCGGTTCGATCCATTCATCGGACGAGTTCCTGATCGTCCCCAGCCTGGCCGAGCGCGCGCAATTGTCCGCCCTCGTCCTGCACCGTCTTGCTACCGGAGTATCCTTGTGACTTTCGTGATCCGTGCGGCCAACGCCGACGACCTCCAGCACCTGTACGAGATGGCCAAGCGAACTGGCGGCGGCTTCACCAATCTGCCGCCCGATCGCAAGGCGTTGACCGCCAAGCTGGAGCGCGGCGCCCAGGCCTTTGCCCGGACCGAGGATACCGTGGGTGATGACCTGTTCGTCTTCGTGCTGGAAAACACCGCCACCGGCGAAGTGCGCGGCACCTGCCAGGTCTTTTCCGCCGTCGGCCTGAAGTGGCCATTCTATTCCTACCGGATTGGCGCGCTGACGCAGCACAGCGAGGAATTGGGCCGGACGTTCCGCGCCGATATCCTCAACCTGTCGACCGATCTTGAGGGTGCGAGCGAAGTCGGCGGGTTGTTCCTGCACCCTGGTGAGCGCGCCGGAGGCCTCGGCCTGCTGATCGCCCGCAGCCGCTATCTGTTCATCCGCAATCACCGCGCCCGCTTTGCCGACCGGTGCCTGGCCGAACTGCGCGGCGTGATCGACGAGGCCGGCGGCTCGCCCTTCTGGGACGGGGTTGCGGGGCGATTCTTCGGGATGAATTTTCAGGACGCGGACGAGTTCAACGCCAAGCACGGCAACCAGTTCATTGCCGATCTGATGCCCAAGCATCCGGTTTACATCGCCATGCTGTCGGAAGCAGCGCGCGCGGTGATCGGTGTCCCCCACCCCTCTGGCCGCGCCGCGATGCGGATGCTGGAAGAGGAAGGCTTTGCCTGGGAGAACTATATCGACATCTTCGACGGCGGACCGACCATGACCGTCCGTACCGACCAGATCCGCTCGATCCGCGAGGCGCAGGACGATCAGGTCGTGGCGATCGATCCGGCGCTGGGCGATCACAAGGGCGGCGAAAAGCGACTGCTTGCGACGGGCAAGCTGGCCGGTTTCCGTACTGCCTATGGCTGGGTCGAACAGCGCGAAGGCGGGATTGCACTCGATCCGGGCGGGGCCGCATTGCTGGGAGTCGAGCCCGGCATGACAATCACCCATGTAGCACGGGGCTGAACCATGAGCCTGGTTGAGATCAACTTCGACGGAATTGTCGGGCCGAGCCACAACTATGCCGGGCTGAGCCTGGGCAATATCGCATCGGCCAACAACGCCGGAGAAACCAGCTATCCGCGCGCTGCTGCACTGCAAGGCCTGGGCAAGATGCGCCACAACCTGGCACTCGGTCTGACGCAGGGCTTCCTGTTGCCGCTCCCCCGACCGAACGCGACCTTCCTGAACGCGATCGGCGCCGATGGCAGCGAGGACCGGCGGTTGCTCGCTGCGGCCTGGTCAGCCTCTTCGATGTGGACGGCCAATGCCGCAACGGTCTCACCCGCACCGGACACTACCGACGGACGCTGCCACCTGACTGCAGCGAACCTCGTCACCATGCCGCACCGCAGCCAGGAATGGCCGGATACGGTCAAGCAGCTCCGTCTGGCATTTGCCGATGCGGCCCACTTCGCGGTTCACGATGCTGTCCCCGCCTGCTTTGGTGACGAAGGCGCCGCCAACCACATGCGGATGGGGACGACCCATGCCGCGTCGGGCCTGGAAATCTTCGTTTATGGCAAGAGCGGCGGCGCTTTCCCTGCCCGCCAGCACGAACAGGCCAGCCGCGCCGTTGCCCGGCTCCACGGCCTTGATCCGGCCCGCACCCTGTTCGTCGAGCAGAACCCCGAGGCGATTGCCGCCGGGGCCTTCCACAATGACGTGGTGGCGGTGGCCAACGAGCGAGTGCTGTTCACGCATGAACTCGCCTTCGCCGATCCAACCGGCACCTATGCCGCGATCCGCGAGAAGCTGCCGGAGGCAGAGATCGTGATTGTTCCGGCCGAGGCCGTTAGCCTGGCCGATGCGATCAAGAGCTACCTGTTCAACGCGCAGCTTTTGAGCCTGCCCTCGTGTGAAATGGGCCTGGTGATTCCGCTGGAAGCCTGGGAGCACCCACGCGTCCGGACCTGGCTTGACGCGATGCTGGCCAGCAATGGCCCGATCCGCCGGGTCCTGCCGGTGGATGTGCGCCAGTCGATGGCCAATGGCGGCGGACCGGCCTGCCTGCGGCTGCGCGTGGTGGCAGACCCGGCGACAGTCGATCCCCGCTTCCTGCTGGACGAAGCCAAGATCGCCCTGATCGAGACGATCGTGGCGGCACATTGGCCCGAATCGATCAGCCCGGACCAGCTGGGCGATCCCGTCCTGGCGGCGCAGATCGTCGCTGCGCGCCTTGCCCTGCTTGAAGCGCTCGATCTGGATGAACTGGCCTGACGTCGGGCCGGCTTACAACCGGGTACAGCGTTAACCAGTGCCTTGCGCAGTTGTCCTGATTTGGCATGATGGTTGCTCAAATCCTTGTTAAGGACGCGCGAGGGACCATGCTGCAGAAAATCGGCCGGCTATTTATGATCAAGACGCCGCTCGAGGCGTACCTGATCATCTATGCCCTTGCGCTGGGCGCGGTTGAGCGTGGCTCGGCCTACCTCATCAAGTTCCCGGGATTTGGCGGCAAGCTGCTGTTCCTCGCCTGCACCTGCGCGGTCTTCATGGCCGGCGCGAAGATTCTCGATTGCCTGAAGCACGAGCAGCGCCTGGCGGAGAACGATTCCTAACTTGGTGCGCTATCGACATCCGTCGATAGCTTTGCATCACCAGCCCGCTCCCCCGGCCCAACCGCCCCAAGGGTATCCTAATCGGGTGGTTGGGCCGGGGGAGCGGGCTGGTGATGCAAGGTCGGCCCGGATGGGCCGGCCGCACTCAAAAGAAGGAGTGGGGCGTTTCTGTTGCAAGGTACGCCCCGGACCCCGTTCTTGGTAGTGTAACTTCAGGCCGCTAGGCCCTAGAATTACGCAGCAAGAGCAAGTGCTTCGTTGTCGTTGGCACTTGTGAGTTTTGAGCCTTGAACGGGTTACTCAGCCCGGGCGAAAACTGCGCTTTTCAACACACGTCGATCCTAGTTCGGCCCCGTCAACACCTCTGCGACAACAGAGCCCCGCCGAAACGGGAAGGTGATGGTGGAGCCGCCGGGTACCGCCCCCGGGTCCGCTGCGCCTATTGCACGCCGCATTTTATCGCCATAGCCGGGCGAACCCGGCGAGAACCGATATAGGATAGCCCGGTCCAAATGAAAAGGGCGGGAGCCTGACTCCCGCCCTTCCATCTGGCGATTTATCGCAGATCAGCCCTTCTTGAGCGCGTCGCGGATCTCTGTCAGCAGGTCGACCTCGCTCGGCCCGGTGGCGGCGGGCGGCGGGGGCATGAGCTTGTTGGCCTGGCGCACGATCAGGAAGATCACGAAGGCCAGGATCAGGAAGTTGATAATTGCCGTGATGAAGCTGCCCCAGGCGACCACAGTCGCCCCGGCAGCCTTGGCAGCGGCGAGCGTAGCCCCTGCCGGCGCTTCACCGGCGAGCACGGTATACTTGTTCGAGAAATCGACCCCGCCGGTAATGAAGCCGATCACCGGCATGATCACGTCATCCGTCAGCGACGAAACGATCTTCCCGAACGCGGCACCGATGATCACACCGACCGCCAGATCCAGCACGTTGCCGCGCGCGATAAAGGCCTTGAATTCACTAAGCATTATGCGTCCCCTTCACTCATTTCCACGAGTGCGCAAAAACCTGCCACGAAAGCCTGATAGCGACAACAATCAATTGCACTGCAACGATTTTCGCGTTGACCGCTTGAACCCGCCCCGGGCCGCGCTACATCCATGTCCATTCGCGGCCGGGTGGGCCGCCTTGGAATAGGGATGTCTTGCATGACCGCTGCCATTGTCCGCCGTTTCGGCCGTATTGCCCTGGTTGCCGCCGCCGCTGCCGCGCTGGCCGGCTGCGGGATCAATTCGGTCCCGACGGCCGAGGAAAACGCCAAGGCCAAGTGGGCCGACGTTGAAAGCGCCTATCAGCGCCGCGCCGACCTGATCCCTGCCCTGGTCGAAACCACCAAGGGCGCAGCCGCTTCGGAAACCACGATCCTGACCAACGTGACCAATGCCCGCGCGGCGGCCACCTCGATCAACGTGCGGACCGAGGACCTTTCGGATCCCGCGACCTTCGAGAAGTTCCAGAACGCCCAGAACCAGCTGACCCAGGCGCTGGGCCAGCTGCGCACCGTGGTGGAAAACTATCCGCAGCTGCAGAGCCAGGCCCGCTTTGCCGACCTGATGGTGCAGCTGGAAGGGACCGAAAACCGCATCAACGTGGCCCGCACCCGCTACAATGAGGCGGTGCAGGAGTATAACACCACGATCCGCACCTTCCCGGACGCGATCGGTGCCAAACTGATCCATGGCGCCAAGCCGATGGTGCCGTTCAAGGCCGATCCGGGCGCTTCGGCCGCGCCGAAGGTCGATTTCGGCACCACGCCGGCACCGGCCGCCGCTCCGGCCAACGATAACGCGGCAGCCCCGGCCTCACCCGCTACGGCCGCGCAGTAAGCCGGCAACGTCAAACGGAGCCCGGCGCCATGCGCCAGATCACCCTGTGGCTCTGCGCCGTGCTGGCATCGCTGACCCTGGCGATCTCCGGCACGAGCGCGGCGGCCGAGCTGCCACCGCGCCCCAACGGGCCGGTGCTGGACGCGGCCGGGATCATTCCGGATGCGGATGAGGCCGCGCTCGATGCCAAGCTGCGGGCCTATAACAAGGACACCGGCCGCGCGATTATCGTTGCGACGGTCCCTTCGCTGGATGATCAGCCGGTCGATGCCTATGCCCAGCAACTGGCTGAGGCCTGGGATATCGGCGGGGCGGAGACCGAACAAGGCGTGTTGTTCCTGGTCGCTCCGACCGAGCGCAAGATCCGCATCCATACCGCCCGCGGCGTGCAGGAGCGGTTCCCCGACGTGCTGGCCGGGCGGATCATCCGCGATACAGTAACCCCGCGCTTCAAGGCCAAGGACATGGCCGGCGGGATCAACGCCGGGGTCGATGCCATCATCGCCCAGCTCAACCGCGATCCGGCCGAGGCCAAGGCCGTGGCCGAGGCTGCCGCTGCAGCAGCCAAGCAGCGTCGTGGCACAAACGACAGCACCAGCATCGGCGCCGTGGCCTTCTGGATCTTCCTGATCCTGTTCCTGATCTTCCTGTTCGGTCGCGGCCGGCGCCGGCATGGCCTGCGTCGTCATTCCGATGCCGGGATTGTCATGTGGGAAGCCGGCAACCTGGCCGCGAATATCGCCGCCAATATCGCGATCAACGCGGCCCTTGGCGGACGCGGCGGTGGCGGTGGCGGTGGCGGCAGCGACTTTGGCGGGTTTGGCGGCTTCGGTGGTGGTGGCGGCGGCTTTGACGGCGGCGGCGCCTCAGGAGACTGGTAAGCCATGGCCAAGCCCATTCACCTGACCGCTGCCGAGCACGAACGCGTATCTGCTGCCGTCGCCCAGGCCGAAAGCCACAGCGCCGGGGAGATCGTGACGATCGTGACCGAGCGATCCGACGGCTATGCCGATATCGTCCTCGCCTGGGCCGGCTTTGTCGCCCTCACCGCGCTGACGGCCTTTTCGGTCTTCACGGACTTCTACCTCGATCTCTACGACCTGGTGCTGGGCGATTGGGGCCGCGAATGGACTCACCAGGGCATCGCCACGCTCGCCGCGACGATCGCCATCGTGAAGTTCATTGCCATGGTCCTGCTGCAGTTCTGGCCGCCGCTGAAGTGGTTCCTGGTTCCGCGGTTCATCAAGGCCGGCCGGGCCCGCGCCCGCGCGATCACCTGTTTCAAGGTCGGGGCGGAACGCCGCACCCATGGCCGCACCGGCATCCTGATCTATGTCAGCCTGCGCGAGCAGCACGCCGAGATCCTGGCCGACGCCGCCATCGCCAGCAAGGTCAGCCCCGAGGTCTGGGGTGAGGCCATGGCGGCGCTGCTGGTCGGCATCCGTGCGGGTGACCTTGCCAGCGGGCTGGTCGGCGCGGTCGAAAAGGTTGGCGTGGTCCTGGCCCAGCACTTCCCCCGCACCGCCGATGACCAGAACGAGCTGCCCGACCGGGTCATCGAGGTATGAGCGACGATCGGGACGCACCCGAGCAGGTCCACTGGGAAGGCAAGTACATCGTCGCCAAGACCCGCGGGCGGTGGGAATATGTCAGCCGCGCGCGCGGGATCCGCGCCGCCGTGATCATCGCGATCGATCCGGAAGACCATGTCATCCTCGTCGAGCAATACCGCGTCCCGCTGGGCCGGGCCTGCATCGAACTGCCCGCCGGGCTGATCGGCGACGAGACCGAGGAAGAGGACCCGACCGACGCCGCTGCCCGCGAGCTGGAAGAAGAGACCGGCTACCGCGCCGGGCGAATCGAGGTGCTGGGCGAGTTCCACTCCTCCCCCGGCATGGTCAGCGAGAGCTTCACCCTGCTGCGCGCGCATGACCTGGTCCAGGTCGGCCCCGGCGGCGGGACCGACAGCGAGCAGATCCTAGTCCACCGCGTGCCTCGCAATGACCTTCCCGCCTTCATCGCCGAACGCCGCGCCAAGGGCGATGCGATGGACGTCAAGCTGCTGCTCCTGCTCGGGCCCCAGCTACTCGGGTAAAGCGCCTAACGCCCCCTCGCCAATCCCGCTGATAGCCGCTATCCAGCCGGCAAGAACTGGGAGAGAACTACATGGCAGGACGGGTTGCAGGCAAGAAGGCGCTCATCACCGGCGCGGCACAGGGGCTGGGCGCGGCCCAGGCGATGATGCTGGCGCGCGAAGGCGCCCAGGTCCTGCTGGCCGATATAAACGCGGCCGGTGCTGCCGCTCAAGCCGATGCAATCAACGCCGAACTCGGTGCCGGCACCGCCTTCTCCGTCGCGCTGGACGTCACCAGCGAAGACCAGTGGATCGCCGCAGTCGACTATGCGGCGGACCAGCTCGGCGGGCTCTCGGTCCTCGTCAACAACGCCGGGATCGGAGTGCGCGGCAATATCGAGACTTGCACCCTGGCCGATTGGCACAAGGGCTTTGCCGTCAACGTCGATTCGGTCTTCCTCGGCTGCCAGAAGGCCCTGCCCTTGCTCAAGGACAACCAGCCGGGCTCGATCGTCAACATCTCCTCGATCGCCGGCCTGATCGCCAGCGACACGATGCCCGGTTACAACGCCAGCAAGGCGGCGGTATGGATGCTGTCCAAGTCGGTCGCGCTGTACTGCGCCAAGATGGGCTGGGACATCCGCTGCAACTCGGTCCACCCGACCTTCATCGATACCCCGATCCTCGATGGCATGGTCGCTTCCTCGGGCAAGGCCAAGGACGTGATCATGGACAAGCTGGCCCGCCAGATCCCGCTGAAGCGCGTCGGCCATCCGGACGACATCGCCAATGGCGTGCTCTACCTCGCCAGCGACGAGAGCCGCTTCATGACCGGCGCCGAGCTCAAGCTCGACGGCGGCATCTCGGCGATGTAACCCGCGCCAAGATGCCGGACGATACCACCACCAGGCCCCGCACCTTCCGCGTCACCTCGTTCGACGTGGCGGCCGAGGCGGGCGTCAGCCAGTCCACTGTCAGCCGCGCGCTGGCGGGCGACCCGGTGGTGAGCGAGGCAACCCGCGCCCGCGTGTTCGAGGCCGCCCGCCGCCTCAACTACGCGGTCGACGAGAATGCCGCCCGCCTGCGCTCCGGCCGCACCGCCACCCTGGCCGTGGTGGTGATCTGCCGCCCGGACGAGGACCGCAAGGACCTCAACCCCTTCACCTACTCGCTCCTCGGCACCGTCTGCGCCGCCGCCTCGGCCCGCGGGTATGAGACGCTGGTTTCCTTCCAGGATGGGCCGGAGAACCTCTCGGGCCGCTATGAGGACCGCCGCCGCGCCGATGGCCTGATCGTGATCGGCACGACCCAGAACCTCGCCGCCTGGACCTATTATCGCGACCTGGGCCTGGGCGGCACCCGCATGGTCTGCTGGGGCAGCCCATTTGACGAGCTGGACTGGATCCGCAGCGACAACCACGCCGGCGCCCTCCTCGCCACCCGCCACCTGATCGAGGCGGGCTACACGGCCCCCGCCTGCATCGGCTCCGAAGGCTCGCTCCAGCGCCAGTTCAAGGAGCGCTACGATGGCTATGTCGAGGCCATGCAGCAGGCCGGCCTGACCCCGCGCCTGGTCGAGATCGAGGAAGGCCTGTCCCGCGAGGAGCAAGGCCGCCGCGCCGCCCGCCAGCTGATCGAAGCCGGCCTGCCCTGCGACTCGATCTTCGCCGTCTGCGACGAGATCGCGCTCGGCACCCTGCGCGAGCTGTCCGAGGCCGGCATTGCCGTCCCCGGTCGGCTCGGCCTGATCGGCTTTGATGGCATCCGCGCCAGCGCCAATGCCATGCCGCCGCTTTCCAGCATCCAGCCAGACTTCGCTGCCGCCGGAGCCATGCTGGTCGACAAGCTGCTGGCGACCATCGCCGGTGAGCCCAACTCCGATCGCCGCGTGCCGGTCACTCTCCTCGCCGGTGAGAGCACGCGCCGCCCGGCGTGATAGCGCGGGCCATGGCTGACTACGACACCACCATCCCCGTCCTCGTCGCTGGCGGCGGGGCTTGCGGGGCAATCGCCGCCCTTGCCGCCCATACCGCCGGGGCCGAGGTTGCCCTGCTTGAAGCCGAGGCCCGGCCGATGGGCTCCTCCGGCATGTCGCAGGGCCTGATCGCCGCCGCCGGCACCCGCGCCCAGGCCGCGGCCGGGATCGAGGACAGCCCGGAGCGCTTCCTGGCCGACATCATGGCCAAGACGCGGGGCCTGGCCGACCCGGTCATCGCCCATACCCTCGCCCACCAGTCCGGCCCGACGCTCGACTGGATGGTGGACGCCCTCGACCTCCCCTGGACACTCGACCGCACCTTCCGCCCATCCTACGGCAACTCGACCTGGCGCATCCACGGCTGGGCCGGGCACGGCGGGCAGGACATGGTCGACCTGCTCCACGTCCGCCTGGCCGAGGCCGGGATCCCGGTGCTGACCGAGGCCCGTCTGACCAAGGTCGACGCCGACGCCACCGGCCATGTCCACGGCGTGACCATCGAGCGACCCGGCGGCGCGACCGAGGCGATCGGCTGCGGCGCGCTGGTCCTCGCCTGCGGGGGCTTTGCCGCCAACCCCGCGATGATCGCCGCCCACATCTCCGAGATGGCGACCGCCCGCAACCACGGGCACGAGGGCAGCCAGGGCACCGCCCTTGCCATCGGCCAGGCCCTCGGCGCGGCCGCTGGCGACCTCGGCGCCTTCCAGGGCTATCCCATGCTGGCCGAGCCGCACGGGGTGACCGTGCCGCCGCCGCTGCTGGTTGAGGGCGGCGTGCTGGTCAACACGCTGGGCCAGCGCTTCGCCGACGAGACCCACGACATCGCCGGGATGGTCCACGC
Organism: Sphingomonadaceae bacterium; assembly: GCA_965284665.1. Lineage (GTDB taxonomy): Bacteria > Pseudomonadota > Alphaproteobacteria > Sphingomonadales > Sphingomonadaceae > Novosphingobium. The sequence goes on from OZ260108.1 coordinate 2,435,812, forward strand.
CGTGCTGGCCCAGCCGGCCGGACCCGATGGCACCCACGTCTGGGCGCTGCACGATGCTGGCATCGCCGAGCGGCTCATGCCGATCCCCGAGTACGCCCAGCTCGCCAGCCTCGGCGCGGTGCGCCCCGTCGCCGCCGCCGCCCTGCCCGAGGCCGCCCTCGCCGCGCCCCTGGCCGAGGCCCGTGCCGCGCACGCCGCTGGCCAGCCCGACGCCTTTGGCCGCACCTGGACCAGCCCACCCCCCGCCGGCGAGCTGCTGGCGATCAAGGTGGTCGGCGCGATCTACCACACCCAGGGCGGGTTGCAGATCGACGCCGGGGCCCGCGTGGTCCGGCCGGACGGAACCCCGCTCCCCAACCTCCTCGCCGGCGGCGGCGCAGCACGCTCGGTCTCCGGACCGTCGTCGTGGGGCTACCTCCCCGCCATGGGCCTCTGCACCGCCGTTACGCTCGGCCGGCTGGCGGGGGAGAGCGCGGCGCGGCTGGCAGCGTTACGCTGCGGTTGACACAGTTGACACCCAGTCCGCTTTTCCCAACAGGCTGTTTCACGCGCAATTCCGCCATTTTCGTCCTGTTTCACGGCCAGTGACCGCACCGGCGCGGAAAAAAACACCGCCCGCCTAACCCCCGGGCCGCCCGCGCCGCTGCATGAATTCGTTGCCATCGGCCAGGTACCAGCTCTGCCTGAGGAACTGGGCCTCGCTCTCCTCGGCCACGCGCTTGGTGCGGAACGGCCAGCCCGGCCCCGGCATGGCCTCGCCCTTTTCCCAGGTGAGCGAAGCAAACTCGATCCGTTCGAGCAGCGCGTCGAAATCGCCCCCGGCGTATTCGCGCGCCACCTGGTGCCGGCCGACCCGCCACGGGTTCTCCAGCACCCATTGCGCCAGGCGGTTGTCATAGCGCCGCGTCGTGCCGACCAGCTCGCCGTGGTAGAAGTGCTGGATCTCCTCGCCATTCAGCGCGCGGTCCATCACCGCCTGGGCCAGCGCGTGCATCCCGCACTCCAGCGCCACTTCCCAGCCCAGCGCAAAGGGCTGCCCCTGCAGCCGGTTGCGCAGGTTATAGGCGGCGGTCCGGCTCATCCCCACCGCCCGCGCCGCCGCCGCGACCGATTGCGTCGCCGCCAGCTCGCGCAGAAAGGCTACCATCTTGGCGCGGGTCCACTCGTTGTGGGACGGATTACGCACAACGCCATCCCCCTCTCCTTCAGGGGAGGGGCAGTGAGACTTGGCAGCCAGCTGCCTAGTCGCAGCGGGGTGGGGCGGCGGGGGCGCGCTACCGTTCTCGTCGCGCTGAAGTCCCCCTCCCCCAACCGGCGTCGGGGTTGGACTGTCCCCCGGACAGTCCAAGTCCAGTCCGGGGGACTGGACGACCCCTAGCCCCTCTAAAGAGGAGGGGGCTAATGAGCGCGCGGCAGCGTCGGCAGGATTATGACAATCAGACATGGTTCACCTCGCGGGTTCGCAGGAAAACCAATCCAATTACAGCATCGCCGCGATGTAGGAAAACCGCCATTTCTAAGGGATTCCCCGAATTGCCGCGCACACGGCGCGCTGAGCAGTCTGCCCGCAGGGTCATGCCATCAGGCAGGACAGGCAGGCAGCACCATGGTGTTATCCTTGATCGCGGCGATCCTTGGGGCGAGCATGCTGCCGCCCGATCACCTCGCCATCGCGCAGGCCGTCGCCGGGCCGGGGCTGCCGCAATGCCGGATGTACCACGCCGACGGCAGCGAAGGCCCCTGCCTGCCCAGCTTTGCCCTGAGCGCCAGCGGCCGCATCAACGGCCACAGCCGCGCCGGCCACATCACCTTCACCCGCGGCGCGACCACCCGGCTGACCGCGGACGAGTTCGCCCTCCTAGCCGGACACGAGATCGCCCACTGGTACCTGGGCCACACGGGCGAAGGCGACGCCGCCACCCGCCGCGAAGCCGAACTCGCCGCCGACCGCCTCGGCGCCCGGCTCGCCTGCCAGGCCGGCTACGACGTGACCAAGGGCGCGGCGGTGTACCGGTTTATGAGCAAGAGCCGGGTCCATCCGGAGCGGGCGGTGCGGGTGCAGGCGGTGCTGGCGGTGGGGTGTGGGTAGAGTAGCAACGTGCGCAATCCATCTAACCCTGAATCGGAACGGCTAGTTTATTCACTGCGAAGGAAGCAAACCGTTCAGCGCCTTGATAATCAGCTCTGCTCGATTGAGGGTATTTTTGACGGCTGCTTGCTTCCCTTGCAAAGCCTTGGGGTTACGGAGCAGCCAACCGGCAGGACCGAAATGATCAAACTCGGCCACTTCTGGAGGCATCAGACGCATAGCGGATTCCGCCTTCTTAACCAGCCTTAGCGTGTTCGAATTAGCGCCGATCAACTTCGCTGCATCAAGCTTGTGCGCTTCTGGGATGTCATAGGCGGAATTCAAGATGTCGGCGAAAAGTGCTGGGTCAAAGATGTCCTCCACATCCGCCTCCTCTTGGCCCAGCAACGTCGCAAAAGTCAGTAGATGGCCGTCTTCCAAAACCTTGCTTGCTTCGATGCTATCAAGTTGCTTTCGATCAGACTTCGTAAAGTCCGTAAGAGCCACCACGTGCAGATTCTGCCCACCAAACAAGCCGACGAACGAACCAATTTTTCCTAGTCCGCCAGCGGGGCAAAGTGTCCAACGAGGGTCAAGTTTTGCACGTCCCAGTTGCGCTAAAGCATCTGACAGCAGTTGAAGGTACACAATGTCACTTGTCCCTTCGACGAGAACAGTATGCTTTCCAACAAAAAGTGACTGTGTGAGGTCATAGCCTAACGCACCTTGCAACGGGAACAAGGTGTCGCGATCAACGGAAAGTACGTCATCGCGAACTTTCGTGCCATCTGAAGACCATTGCCCAGGACGCGGCTGATAGAGTCGATCTTCGATTATTCGGACTTTGCTGATATCGTGGGCAGGAACCATAAACGGCGAGTGAGTAGAGAAAACAATTTGGTGATGGGGAGCCAACTTTTCATCAAAATACCGAAGAAGATCGGCCTGTGCCTTTCCATGCAGAGTTAGGCCTGGCTCATCGAGAACCATAAACACTGAACCGCCCGTCTTTTTCACCTCAGCAAATTTTACGAGAAAAGAGAAGAACCAAATAAAACCAGCACTTCGTTCCGAAAATGGAACTGTCATTCTATGTATATTATTCTTCACTCGGGCTCTTGCTACTATACCTGCATTGAAAGGAGGATCGTCAGACGGTTCAGCTTTTGTCACTCGGACATCAATTTCGAGGTTTGGATTTTGCGTCCAATACTCGTTCAGCTGATCTGTTATCTTAATCGACGCTGACTCACACCGTGCGTTAAGTGTCTCGTATGTATCTGCTGATTTGATCTCTTCAATAGAAGTTCCAGAATATGAAAGAAAGTCGACGAAAATCTCCTCGCCCCTATCGATAGGAGGCGTCTCGTGACCAGTTTTCCTTTCGTTGAAATTGTCGATCCGGATCTGACCTGCCATCCGATCATAGTGCGAAAAGTACATAAACTTAGGACAGTTCTTGTTCGCAACTGCTTGGATTAGACCATATGAATTTTTGTTCGGAAGCGCTTCAATTCGGCTGAGTAGGGCCTGCTGCCGCTCGGTCCGCTCAGGCAATGCCTCAAGCGACTTCCGCAGTTCATCGGTGGTTTCAGGACCACCTAATTCACTTCTCTCGTCTCTGTTAAGTTCAGCATTATCAATAAATTGGTGAACCACCTTTTTATAATCAAGATCCGCAGTCCATTCAATATTTTTTGAATTATATTTCCTAACTCCTCGCAAAATATTGCTTTTTAGCGCACCCTTACATAACGCCTCTTCAATCTCATCGACTTCAGCGTCTTCGAGTTTCCACTTTGTCGTTATTATTTCGGCCTTCTTGTCGGGATGCCGCGAGTCATAATCGTTAAGATGTCGGCGAGGGTAATCCCGCTCAACGTCGTACTCAATGGGCGTGGAAGGATGCGGGTTGAATCCAGCAAGTGCTGTACATATCGCTGTTTTTCCAGCCTCATTCTTGCCAACAAGGCAAGTCACCTGATCTAAGGTGAGATCGCCGGAATCTTCGACACTGCGGAAATTAGTTATGCGGGCACTTAACAGTTTCATGCGCGTTGTTCCCGGTATTCTCTGATTTCGCCGAAGAGCTATATCTCTGCAGAATATCGAAAAAAACCTATTCGGCAAGACCCAGCACAGTCATTATCTTAGGACTACGATGGAAATGTAGTTGGTCTAAGCCCTGCAGATCGAGCATCCCGCATCCGTGTTACCCTAAGCGCACAAAGGCTGGCGGAAACTCCCGCAGAGGCCCCTCCACCAGCTACGCTGGTCCCCCTCCCCGGTTCGGGGAGGAATTAGCGGGTCAGCAGCGGGGCGAGGTATTGGCCGGTGAAGCTCCGCTCCACCTTTACCACCTGCTCCGGAGTACCTTCGGCCACAATCTCCCCACCCCGCACGCCGCCCTCCGGCCCGAGGTCGATAATCCAGTCCGCCGTCTTGATCACATCGAGGTTGTGTTCGATCACCACCACCGAATTGCCCTGGTCGACCAGGCGGTGGAGCACTTCGAGCAGCTTCCGCACGTCCTCGAAATGCAGCCCGGTGGTCGGTTCATCGAGGATGTAGAGCGTCTGCCCGGTTGAACGGCGGCTGAGTTCCTTGGCGAGTTTCACCCGCTGCGCCTCACCCCCCGAAAGGGTCGTGGCCTGCTGGCCGACCTTGACGTAGCCCAGCCCCACCTCGTTCAGCATGTGCATCTTGTCACGGATCGGGGGTACGGCCTTGAAGAACTCTTCCGCGTCCTCGATCGTCATGTCGAGCACGTCGGCGATCGAGTGGCCCTTGAACTTTACCTCCAGCGTTTCGCGGTTGTAGCGCTTGCCGCCGCATTCCTCGCAGGTGACGTAAACGTCGGGGAGGAAGTGCATCTCGATCTTGATCAGGCCATCGCCCTGGCACTTCTCACACCGCCCGCCCTTGACGTTGAAGCTGAACCGCCCGGCCTTGTAGCCGCGCGCCTCGCTCTCCAGCAGGCCGGCGAACCAGTCGCGGATCTGGGTGAAGGCGCCGGTATAGGTGGCGGGGTTGGAGCGCGGGGTGCGGCCGATCGGCGACTGGTCGATCTCGATCACCTTGTCGCACATCTCCAGCCCCGTCACCTTGTCATGCGGGCCGGCGATGACCCGCGCGCCATTCAGGGTGCGGGCGGCGCTGGCATAGAGCGTGTCGAGCGTGAGCGAGCTCTTGCCGCTGCCCGAAACGCCGGTGATGCAGGTGAAGGTGCCGAGCGGGATCGCCGCGGTGACGCCGCGCAGGTTGTTGGCGCGGGCGTTGTGCACGGTGACGTAGTGGCCGTTGCCCTTGCGGCGGGTCTTCGGCACCTCGATCTTGCGCGCGCCGGAAAGGTACTGGCCGGTCAGGCTGTCCTTGCTCCCCAGGATATCCTTCAGCGTCCCCTGGGCGACAATCTCGCCCCCGTGGACCCCGGCGCCGGGGCCGAGATCGACCACGTGATCGGCGGCGCGGATCGCATCCTCGTCATGCTCCACCACGATCACCGTGTTGCCCAGGTCGCGCAGCCGCTTGAGCGTGGCGAGCAGCATGTCGTTATCGCGCTGGTGCAGGCCGATCGACGGCTCATCCAGCACGTAGAGCACGCCCGAGAGGCCCGAGCCGATCTGGCTGGCCAGGCGGATGCGCTGGCTCTCCCCGCCGGACAGGGTGCCGCTGGTCCGATCGAGGTTGAGGTAATCGAGCCCGACGTTGTTGAGGAAGCCCAGCCGCTCGTTGATTTCCTTCAGGATCGCGCGGGCGATCTGGCTCTGCTGGCTGGTCAGCTGGCTGTCGAGCCCGGCGAACCATTCGACCGCGTCGGATACCGAGAGCCGGGTGATCGAGGAGATGTCCGCGCCGCCGACCTTGACGCTGAGCGCCTCGGGCTTGAGCCGCTTGCCCTCGCACACCTCGCACGGCTGCGCGGTCTGGAACTTGCCCAGCTCCTCGCGCATCCAGGCGCTTTCGGTTTGCAGCATCCGGCGGTTGAGGTTGCCGATCACGCCTTCGAACGGCTTCTTGACCGTGTAGCTCTTTTTCCCGTCGATGAAGGTGAGGTTGACCGGGCGCCCGGCGGTGCCGTGGAGGATCACGATCCGCACCTCGACCGGCAGCTCCTGCCACGGGGTATCGAGGCTGAAGCCGAACTCGCCCGCCAGGCTGGCCAGGACCTGCATGTAATAGGGCGACGGCGGGTTGCTCTTCGCCCAGGGCACGACCGCGCCCTGCTTGAGGCTGAGCGCCTCGTTCGGCACGACCAGCTGCGGATCGAACAGCAGCTTCTCCCCCAGGCCATCGCAGGCCGGGCAGGCACCCATCGGCGCGTTGAAGCTGAACAGCCGCGGTTCGAGGCTTTCGATAGTGAAGCCGGAGACCGGGCAGGCGAACTTTTCGGAAAAGACGATGCGGTTGTCGGGCAGGCCGGCGCCCTTCATCGCGCCCCCCTTCTCGCCCTCGCGCCCCGGGACATTGCCGTCTGCCAGATCGATATAGGCCAGGCCATCGGCCAGCTTCAGCGCCTGTTCGAAGCTGTCGGCCAGCCGCGTCTCGATCCCCTCACGCACCGCGATGCGATCGACCACGACCTCGATGTCATGCTTGTACTTCTTGTCGAGCGCGGGGGCATCCTCGATCGCGTAGAATTCGCCGTCGATCCGCACGCGGGTGTAGCCGGCCTTCTGCCACTCGGCCAGTTCCTTGCGGTATTCGCCCTTGCGGCCGCGCACCACCGGGGCGAGCAGGTAGGCGCGGGTTCCCTCCGGCAGGGCCATGACCCGGTCAACCATCTGACTGACGGTCTGCGCAGAGATCGGCTCGCCCGTCGCCGGGCTGTAGGGCACGCCGGTGCGCGCCCAGAGCAGGCGCATGTAGTCATAGATCTCGGTGACGGTGGCAACGGTCGAGCGCGGGTTGCGGCTGGTGGTCTTCTGCTCGATCGAGATGGCGGGGCTGAGGCCGTCGATATGCTCGACATCGGGCTTCTGCATCATCTCGAGGAACTGGCGCGCATAGGCCGAGAGACTCTCGACATAGCGGCGTTGCCCCTCGGCATAGATCGTGTCGAAGGCGAGGCTCGACTTGCCCGAACCCGACAGCCCGGTGATCACGATCAGGCTGTCGCGCGGCAGCTCGACATCGAAGCCCTTGAGGTTGTGCTCGCGCGCCCCGCGCACGACGATCTTACTGAGCGACATCGCGCCGCTGTTCCAGATTTGTTCGATTCCCGCAAGGGGGCCGGAAGGCGGTGTATCCCAAGTTGGTTGCGCGCTTAATCCTTGCGTTGACCAATCTCTTCGATCTGCACGCGATATGTCCAGTCGTTGTTGCCATAGCGGTCGCAGAGGTTGAGCAGGTCAAACCACATCCGCGGGCATCCCTTGTCTGCGCGCGACTCCAGCACATCAGCAGGCAAGACCGCCTCGTTGAGGAATATCTGCATTCTTGGCGGCGAGCTGCCCTCGCCAAACAGCGACCGATCGCGCGGAGTCGTGATCCGGCCGACGGTGATCTTGCGACCATTGGTTGCCGTTGCCTCTGTCCGCGGAGGGACAAGCATATGCACCGCTTCACCGACAAGCGCATGGCGCACCGCGCTCTGTCCGCCGCGGCGGATAACCAGCACCGGCGCCTGATGCGCCGCCGCCGCAACGCGCCGAAAATAGCGACCGACCTCTGCTAGCGGCAAGGCTGCCGGACGATCGGGCATATCGATCGAGACTTTGTACAGCGTGTTGGGCTTGGGCCGCAACGGCAGGTCGGTGCAGATCGCGCTAGCGGAAACCTCATACCAATCATCTGCGAATGGTACTGCGGTCGCGCAATTCAGGCTGCGCGATTCCACTCGCGCCAGCCAGGCCTGCGTCGTTCCGGCCAGCGCGGCATAGCCGATCAGCGCAAACAGCCCCAATCCAAGGACGAACGGCACCAATTCCCACTTGATGGTGGCAAGCAGGCCTTGCAGCCGGTCAGACTTATGTACCCATCGCGCCAGTGCATGCCACGGCCGCAGCAAGCGAGCCGGCGGGGGTACCGGGCTGACCTTTTGGCCGAACCGGCGCCGCCATTCCTGCCTGGCAATATCGGCCATTACCCGCTCGTGCCCCAGCCCTAATGTCATCGCCAGGGCAATCAGTCCAAACAGGATCAATGATGTAAAGAGATCGGAGGCTACCGCATGGGTCCAGCGATGGACCATTTCCGGCAGCACTGAGTTCGCAGCAGCCTCTAAAAGATAGGAATCGGTCCGGGCATCGACGGAACCCACGAACCCCCGCAGCACGGGGATCTTCGGCCACCATGGCAGTGCTGCCAGAGCCAGCAAAAGCCAGACCGTGACAAAGTACCAGAACCGGCGAAGCTTGATCCGGTCTCCCAGCGCTAGCAATTGCCTCTTGTCTGCGGCCCTGGTTCCGCGCGGCCGGCTGGTTCCACGAACGCCATCATCAACCAGATATCGGCCCGGCAAATTGTTCGGGGCATAACCGTCAGTCGCCAGCCGCAATCGTTCTTCAACGCTGGCATGCAGCCTGATCGGTGTCTTTAGCAGACCGCGAGTCCGATAACGTCCGCTATCCACATTTGGATCTCGGTAGATCTGCGTCGCTGGATAGACCCGCTCCGGTCGCTTGGGGTCGGGGTCAAGATCGATCCAGGCGTTGATATAACGCGGCTGGTATCGGTAGAGCGCGCCGCCGCCACCGCGACTGTTATTGAGCGGTCCATAGATATTGCGCATCCACATGATGCGCTCGCGCGGTTCACGCAGCAAGCGCAGTCCCGCCAACTCGGCGTGTTCGATCATCCAGGCGAGCGAGACGTAGCTGAGCGTCTCGTCGGCATAGCCCCCGCCAACATCGGCATGCATTCCGGCAAACCAGACTTGCTGCAAACGGGGTCGCGCCGCCTCGGGCGTGGCGTCAAGCTCACCCGCATCGGCCATTTCAGCGTCATAGACTTCATCCCACAACAGCGGATGGAAGGCATCCCGCTTGTCATCGATCGCAAGCGCGTGGCGTGCCACCTTGATCTTGGGATCTAACCGGTAATTTGGCATCGAAAGCGGCCAGACCCATTCGTCTACCGCGCGGGTAAGCTCGATAAATGGTCCGCCATAAGCTGCGACGGTGTCCCACACGCCCACAAATTCGATCCGCGGATAGTGCGCCTGAAGACCATCCTTGTGCTTGCCGATCTGCACTGTCTCATCGGCAGGATGTTTGTGGTGCTGGTGCTGGCCCGACCAGAATTCGCGCCATTCACGCCACCATGATCGTGTTTCGATCTGGGGCAAGGCGAATTCGATCTTCTGCCCACCGCACCATCGCTTGATGGCAATCACCTTGCGCCAGGCCGCCCGCAATGCGCCAACCAACAAATCGGATGCGCGATTGTTCGTGTGAAAGGCGCGGCGATAATCCCGCCACAAATCGTGGACGGCCAGGTTGAGCTGGGTCTCGTTCAGGCCGGTAATGACCCCCTTTGAGGCGATGAATGCGGCCAGCAGGCGTGTCGTAAAGGCACCACGGCTGAACCCGAACGCATAGATCCGGTCACCAGGACGGTAGTTGCGGCACAAAAACAGATAGAGATCGCGAATATTGCGCGCGAGTCCGAAGCCGAAAATGCCACCGAATGCTGCCAGTAGCTTGATCGACGAAGTGCCAACGCCGTTGTCGTAATAGGCAATCTGCACCGACCGGCCTTCAGGGGTTGGATAGCCCAGGTCGAGGGCTTCGTAGAGCCGCCAGACATTGGTCTTCTGCAGCTTGGCGCTGGAATTGCCGGTGCCATCAGAGAACAGGACGATGTTGCGAGGTTTGCGCTGGGTTTCGCGCGGCGGCGCCGGGGCTTTCTCTGGAACGTCCTTCGTGGATCCAGGATTGGCTGGCTCGCGCATTGACACCCCCAACGTTTCTCTCGCCACCCGTCAGCAATGACTGCCATCCGGCAGCAAGTGTCATCGGCACGGTCATGCAACGAATTTGCCTGTGCGGACGTGACGAGCATCACGGGCAGTTCCAGGGTCTGTCGCAGTCGGGCCCGCACCCGGCCCAGCCGCCCCGCCCATGCGACCATCCGCGCACCGTTTACCGCAAATCGGATTGTTCCCGTTAACCTCTTGGCGGCACAATTGCCGCAGGTCCACGGGAGGGTCGCAGCACATGAAAGCTCGTCTGGTCGCAAGCGCAGTGGCGCTGTCCGTCATCGCAGTGTCGACCCCGGGCCTGGCTGACGACCCCAAGGACCCTCTGCTCAGCAAGAGCGCCGAAGCGCGCGCCAAGGACAAGGCGATCATCCGCCAGCTCAACATCAATGAGATGCGGCGGGTTCGCGCGCAGGAGGCGGAACAGGCGCAGGGCTGGCAGGCCTACCGCGAGCACCCCGCCCGCCAGGCCGAATACCGCGCCGCCCTGGCCGACCACGCGCGCGAACGCGCGGCCTATGAAAAGAAGATGGCCGCCTGGCGCGAAGCGGTCAGGCGCTGTCGCGCGGGTGAATACGGCTACTGCGATAACTGAGGCTAATCAGACCGCCAGCGCCCGCCCGCGCGGTTCGCCCAGCCAGCGCGCTTGCACGCCCCAGACCTGGGCCAGCACCGCTTCAGCCAGCGCCAGCTCCGGCGGGCCATCGGCGGCGAGGGTGCCGTGGTCCAGCACCACCACCCGGTCAGCATGGTTCATCGCCAGGGCCAGGTCGTGCAGCACCAGCACCACCCCCATCCCCTGCCCCGCGCAGGCGCGCAGGTGGCCAAGCAGGGATAGCTGATGGGCGAGATCGAGGTTGGCGAGCGGCTCGTCCGCCAGGAGCCAGCGCGGAGTGCCGGTCAGGACCCGGGCCAGGAGCGCGCGGGCGCGCTCGCCGCCGGAGAGCTGCGAGACTGGGCGGTGGGCGAAGGCGAACAGGTCTAGCGCTTCGAGTGCGGCATTGACGGCGGCGGAATCCTCGGCGGCGCTGGTGCGCCAGGGCAAACGGCCAAGTCCGGCCAGGGTCTGGACTGACACGTCCCAGGCCACTTCGGGCGTCTGTGGCAGATAGCCCAGCGCGCGGGCGCGGGCTTCGGGGTGCATGGCGGCGAGCGGCGCGCCATCGAGTGTCATGGTGCCGGACATGGGCGCGAGCAGACCGGCGAGACAGGACAGCAGGCTTGATTTGCCAGCGCCGTTGGGGCCGCAGATCGCCGTGACCTCGCCCGCGCGCAGGTTCAGCGAGACGCCGCGCAGGCGGCCCGGGAGGACCAGGGCTTCGGCCGCCAGCATCACACCAGCTCCCGCCGCAAGCGCAGCAGCAGGTGGAGGAAGAACGGCGCGCCAAGCAGGCTGAGTGCGATCCCCAGCCGCAGTTCGCCGCCCGCCAGCGGCAGGACCCGGCAGAGGCAATCGGCGACCAGCACCAGCAACGCGCCGGCCAGTGCCGAGGGCAGGATCAGGCGGCTCGGCCGGCCATCGGTAAAGGGGCGGACGAAGTGCGGCACCATCAGCCCGACAAAGCCGATGATCCCCGCCACCGCCACCCCGCCGCCGACGGTCAGTCCCACGCCCAGCACCAGCAGCAATTGCAGGCGGCGCGGATCGAGGCCGAGCGAGCGCGCGGCTGCCTCGCCCAGGGTCAGGGCATCAAGCCCGCGCCCGGCCATTTGCAGCACAGCGATGCCCACCAGCGTCAGCGGCGCGGCGATCCAGACCTCCCGCCAGGACCGGTCGGTCAGCGCGCCCATCAGCCAGGTGACGATCTCACTCATGGCAAACGGCGTGGGGGACAAGCTGATCGCCAGGCTCATCAGCGCCCCGGCCAGGCTGGCGATCATCATGCCAGCCAGCGTGAACAGCACCACCCCGCCCTGCCGACCGGCGATCAGAGTCAGCAGGAACATCGCCCCCGCCGCCCCGGCGAGGGCAAAGGCCGGCAAGGCCCAGCCGGTGCTGGCCCAGCCGGTCCAGAAGCTGAGCACCGCGCCCAGCGCCGCGCCCGGAGCAATGCCGAACAGGCCCGGATCGGCCAGCGGATTGCGCAGATAACCCTGCATCGCCGCACCGCTCGCACCCAGGCCTGCGCCGAGCAGCACCGCCAGCACGGCACGCGGCAGGCGCAATTCGGCCAGGATCAGGCTCGTTTCCGGGCCCAGCGGCACGGTTGGGTCGATCCAGACCCGCCCCGCCAGCAGCGAGAGCGGCAGGGCCAAGGCGAGCGCGGCGAGCAGCAGGGCGACGGGCCGGGTCATTGCACCTGCCGCCGCACTTCAGCCAGCCGTGCCAGCGTTTTCGAAATGGTCGGCCCGCCGCACCACAGCAGCTTGGGCTCCAGCGGCGCGCGGGTCGTCCCCTTCAGCCCTGCCAGCGCCGGATGCATCAGCAGCCGGTCTTCCTCGCCATGGCTGTTACCAGCGGCCAGGATCGCGCGCGGCGGACGCACCAGCATGGCTTCCAGCGGCAAGTGGCTGGCCTGTGAGAGGCCGCGCGCAGCGGCGGCATTGGTGAAGCCGGTGTGATCCAGCAGCGCGGTGATCAGCGTCCCCTCGCCTGCGACGATTCCGCCGCCCTGCCAGACTATGGCGGGGATCGGGCTGCTTCCGGGTGCCTTGCTGGCCGCCAGTGCGGCTTCGATCCGCTGGACCAGCACTTCGCCGCGCTCCGGATGTCCGGCCAGTGCGGCCAGGCGGCGCACTTGCGCCAGGCTGTCCGGCACGGTCGCGGCAATCGGTATCTGCTCCAGCTTCAGTCCAAACCGTTTCAGCGCAGCGCGGGTGGCCGGCGGAGTGAAATTGCCATCGATCACCAGGTCGGGCTTCAGCGCGAGAACCTCCTCGACCGAGCCGCCAGTCGCGCGGAATTGCCGGGCCCTGGCGAGGTCCATCGAGGAGCCGGCCGGATCCTGGCTGTAATGCGAAATCGCCAGCAGCTGCGCCGGGTCCGCCACCTCGGCCAGAATCGCGTCGGTACAGGGATTTAGGCTGACAATGGTCGGCAGCACCTTTGCAGCATTTGGGGAGGCAGCCTCACGCGCCGGGGCGGCGGTGCAACCCGCCAGCACCAGCGCGAGAAGGCTGCTGAATGTCCTCCCCAATTTCCGATTGGGGAGGGGGACCATCGAAGATGGTGGAGGGGTATTAAGCCAGCGCACCATACCCCTCTCCCGTCCTTCGGAGCAATGAGCGGCAGGTGACGCACATTGCCCCCCTCCCCAAACAAGTTTGGGGAGGATCATTACCATTTCGCCCGCACCCCGACGAAGGCCGAGCGGCCATAGGTGCCGTAACCGGCGACGGTCTGGTAATCGGTATCGGTCACGTTCTCGACCCGTCCGTAGAGCTCGAAGCGCTCACCCAGCGGCAGGCTGGCGCGCAGGGTCAGCAAACCATAGCCATCGAGCCGGGTGAAGTTGCCGCGATCATCATAGCTGTCGCCAGCTAGCCGCAGATCGGCCCCAAGCTTGAGGCCAGCCAGCGGTGTCTCCCATTCGAGCCCGGCGCTGACTGCGTAGCGCGGGCGCCGGGGCAGGTCGGTTTCGACCCCTCCGCTTGAAGACAGCGAGGTCCGCCCGCGCGCCTTGATATGGCTATAGGCCGCCCGCGCTCTAAGTGTGGAAGTGAGGTTCCAGGCTCCTTCCAGCTCGACGCCTCCAGTCCGGGCGCGGCTAACGTTGTAGTAGAAGACGCGAGCAATGCAGATTTCGGCGATGCCGCAAGTGTAGAAATCGATCTGGTCGGTGCTGTCGCGGCGGAACAGGGTCAGTGCCAGATGCAAGTCGCCATTGCGCTCACCATATTCGAGCCCGGCCTCATAACTGCGGCTGGATTCGGGGCGAAGCCGGTTGTTCCCGCCGAAGCCATAGAGCTGATAGAGTGTCGGTGCCTTGAAACCCTCACCATAAGCGGCGCGCAGGCGCAGGTCATCGGCCAGTTCGAAGGAACCGTTGGCCCCGAAGGTCCAGTGCGTGCCGAAGTGATCATGATCGTCGATGCGCGCCCCGGCCGAGAGGTGCAGACCGCCGGCATGATAACCCAGCAGAACATGCGCGCTTGAGAGGCGGGCGTCGTTCTCGGGATCGAAGCTGGTCGAGAACTTCGTCCATTCGCTGTCTGCCCCGAAGTTCAGCGTGACGCTGTCGGTCAGGTCTGCCTTCCCAGAGAAATCCGCGCGCCACGACCGGCCGCTGGTGGCAAAGTTCGGGGCCGTGCTGGCGGCATTGTCGAAATAGTCGCGGCGCGTGTCGGAATAGGCGAGGCCCAGCTTCAGGACTGTGCTGCCGGTATCATAGTCCAGCCCGACCCGGCCGGTACCCTGGCGCGTGGTCTGGTATTCGGGCGTGTCGGCAAAGCTGTAGGTCGGCGGCGGGAAGCCGTCGAACTCGATCCGGCTGTCGGCATAGCGACCAGCGGCGACGAGCTTGAGGCCATCGCTAAGGTCCGCGTGGCCGCGCAGCGAGCCATACCACTGGCGGAAGCCATCTGCCTCGGTCCCCGGGGCATAGGCCGAGATGCCATCGCTACGGACATGGCCGCCGCTGACGGTCAGGCCATAGCCGTTGCCCTGGGTGCCCAGCGTGGCATCGGCGGTCAGCGTGTCATTGGCGCCATATTCGATCCCGGCGCGGACGCCGTCGATCTGGGCGCTGGTAAGCGCCAGGACGCCGCCGATCGCGTCCGAACCCCAGACCACCGAGTTGGAGCCGCGCAGCAGTTCGATCTTGTCGATCCCGCCGGACATCAGCGTGCCGAAATCGAACCCGCCGGACGGCGCGGCAACGTCAGCCAGCCGCACGCCGTCGAGCGTCACCACCACCTGCTGTGAGTTGGCCCCGCGCACGAACAGGCTGGTCTGGCTGCCAAGCGGACCGGAGCGGGCGAGCGAGACACCGGGCAGGCGTTCGAGCACGCGGGCCAGGTCCGGGCCCTGAACCGCGATGATTTCGTTAGCGCCGATGACGCTGATCGATTGGCCGGTCTGGCTGACCGGCTGCGCAGTGCCAGAGGCGACTACGGTGATCTCTTCGCTGCGAACCAATCGCGTGCCCGTAATGCATGGCGTGTCGAGCACTTCTTCTTCACCATCCTGCGCTAGCGAAGGGGTGGAGATCGTCAGCGAAGTAGCAAGTAAAAACAGATATTTCACACGGATTCCTTCCATCATGAACGAACTGCCGTTCATGGCGGAAGGGACCGCGGGATTGCGGTACCTCTGCTGCATTCCGGTACACCCCGCCCGGCTGCGGAACGACCGTCACTGGCAGGTCTCCTGGCTCCCGGATCGACGCCTTGCCCCGCCTTCCCAGTCCGAAAACCAGTGGCATATGGAGGCTCGGCTCCCCGGTCACAGTTGCGGGGGCAGCGGGGGATTTGAACCCCCTTCCCTCTTAGGCCCGACCTTCGCCGGACAACCGATGACGTGCCGCGCTCCTAAGCCGACTGTCCGCCGAGGGCAAGCCTTCCGCCATTTCTTAACCGCTTAAGGCTATCGCGCAGGCTCGTCCCGCTTCGGCACGGCGCGATTTGCGTTGTGGCGCGGCACCCCGTCCCGGCCTTACGCGCTCTGCGCGTAACCAGCAGGAACCGAATGCTTTCAACCGTCGCCCCCAGCCTGGAGCCCCGCCCGCGCGATTTCGGCGCGCGGCTGAAGCGTCGGCGCGTGCCGACGCTGGCCATGCGGCTGCGGCGTCGGCACATGGGCCGGCGGGCACTGGTACTGGTCGCGGCCTTTGCCGTGCCTGCGCTGGCTGCGCCGGGTGACTGGCAGGCCTTCGGGATCGGCAATGCCGGTTCGGCCAGCGTCGAGGTCGAACCGCTGCCGTTCGAGCGGCCGGGCGAAAGCTTCCCCGGCTCAGCCTTCTACTACCTCGCCCAGGACGAGGTCCTGCCGCCGCTGGTCGAGACGCAGAGCGATGCCGATGGCGGACGCCTGTTCGTTGACGAGCGCGCCGGTCCGATTGCGCGGGCGATGCGGATCGACAATTCGGGCGTTGACCGCAGCCGCGCGCTCGAATGCCTGACCGCCGCGATCTATTACGAAGCGCGCAGCGAAAGCGACCAGGGCCAACGCGCCGTGGCCCAGGTTGTGCTCAACCGCGTAGCCCATCCCAGCTATCCGGGCACGGTCTGCGGCGTGGTCTATCAGGGCTCGGAACGTCGGACCGGCTGCCAGTTCAGCTTCACCTGCGATGGTTCACTGGCCAAGGCGCCCAACCGGATGTTCTGGTACCGGGCCGAGAACGTCGCCCGCGCCGCGCTGTCAGGTTATGTCGAACGCACAGTCGGCCTGGCCACCCATTACCACACCATCGCCATCTATCCCTATTGGGCCCCCAGCCTGCGCCACATCATTACCGTCGGCGCGCACCGGTTCTACCGCTTTGGCGGTGCAGCTGGTGAGGCCGGGGCCTTCCGCTTTGCCTATCGCGGCGGCGAGCCGGTGGCGGCGCCCCATGCCCGCAACGCTGCGGCGGACAAGCTGCCTGATACCGCGCTTGATCCGCTGGCCTTGCAGAAGGCCTATGAGGCCGGACTGAAATCGGCCCAGGGCTCCGCGCTGACCCCGGCTGCGGCAACCGGCCTGCAACAGCAGCGCCCCCACGCCGCCCCCAGCTATGCCCCCGAAGTTCAGAACCGCGGCGGCGAAGCGCTCTATCGCGGCGATCGCCTGCCGCAAGACAACGGCATTCGGCCAGAATACCAGAATTCCGGCCGCTGGATCGGCCAGCCGGGTAACTAACCGGGCGGCTTGGTTAAGCCATAGCAACCATAGTTCCGCACGAAACCTTAGCCGGGCCCGGCCTAGGGTCTGGGCAACGTCGCCATAGACCAAGGTAAACCATGACGATCCACTTCGCCGCAGCCCGTTCGCCGCTGGCCGCCCTGGTTGCTCCGGGGCGCCGCAAGGGGCTGATCGGCCGCGCGGCCAATGACAATGCCGACCTTGGCCACAGCGCCGAACTGCGCGCCGCGCTCAAGCATTTTGCCGAGCACGGCCTGGGCGCCGCCACGGTCGCGCGCCAGAATGCCGAGCAGGCCTTTTTCCGCGGCGACCGCCAGGGGTACCTGCACTGGCTGGGGATCTGCCGCACGCTCGACCGGCGCATGGCGAGCGTGCTGTCCAACCGTGTCGAAGCAGGAAATGATTGATTTCGGCGCAGGGTAACCACCGCGTTAACCAATCGGTGATCTCTCTGCGTTAGGCCGCACAGGTTACGAAGGGAGCGAGAGATCAGGCGCTGGCGAACCTTGCTGCGGGTGCTATTCCGAACCAACGCGCTGGACGATCGGGTCCGGCGGACGCTGGTCGATAACCTGTACGCAAATCCCGGCTCGCTGACCGCCGGTGCCGCCAACGGCATCATCGCCGCCCTGGTTGCGGCGGCCTATGCCGGCAATGACCTGATCTGGCAGGTGGCGCTGTTGCTGTCCTTCATTGGCGTGACCCGCGTGGTCATGGCCGTCGGCCTGCCCCGGCTGAAGGTGCGCGATACCAAGCGGCTGGAACTGCTCTACGAACTGGGCGCCTTCAGCTATACCGCAACGGTCGGAATCTTCACCGCGCTCACCATCTGGCTCAACATCCCACTGGTCGCGCAGATGCTGATGGCCTGTTACGCAATTGGCTATGCCGGCGGTATGGCCACGCGCAATGCCGGTCGGCCGCTGATCTCGGTCACGGGGATGGTGTTGACCTTCGCCCCAATCTGCATCGCCTTGTGGCAAAGCGGCGATACGGCGGCCCGCACCCTCGCCGCCGCGATCGTGATCTGCTTTGCGGGCATGGTCTCGATCTCGCTGCAAATCTTCCGCACCATCCGCGATTCGATCGCGGCGGCCGAAACCAGCGCGAGGCTGGCCGACAAGATGCAGCACCTGGCCCGGACTGACGTGGTCACCGGGCTGCACAACCGGGCCGGCCTCAACCACTATCTGGTCGAACACCTCTCGCGCCCGCGCGAGGCGCCCAAACTGGCGCTGTTCTGGTGCGACCTCGACCGCTTCAAGGAAGTCAACGACGTGCTCGGCCACCAGGTTGGTGACCGGGTGCTGACCGAAGTGGCCCAGCGCCTGCGCAGCCAGGCCAAGGGCGATGCTGTGATCGGCCGCTTCGGCGGCGACGAATTCATCATGGCCTGCGACGTCAAGGACCGCCGCGAGGTCGAGACGATTGCCCTTGCCGTGCTGGGCGAGATCACCCGGCCGATGCGGCTGGAGAACGATCGGCTGGAAATCTCCTGCTCGATGGGCGTGGCCCTCATGCCGGACGATGGCGAGGATCTGGAAAGCGTGATGCTGGGCGCGGACCTGGCGCTCTATCATGCCAAGGTCAACGGCCGGAACCAGGTGAGCTTCTATGACAGCTCGATGAGCCGCGATCTGGTGCGCCGGCGCGAGATCGAGGCCGAGCTGCGCGTTGCCGTGCAGCGTGATGAACTGTCGATCTTCTTCCAGCCGATCGTCGATCTGGCCACCGGCCGGATCAAGGCGTTCGAGGCGCTGGTGCGCTGGTTCCACCCGGAAAAGGGCGAACTGCGCCCCGACGAGTTCATCCCGGTGGCCGAGGAAACCGGCGCGATCATTACCCTTGGCAACTGGATCACCGCCCAGGCCGCCAAGGCCGCTGCGACCTGGCCCGAGGACATCACCGTCGCGGTCAACCTCTCGCCGCTGCAGATCAAGGCCCCGGGCGCCGCGCTGGGCATCCTCAACGCGCTGCGCGAGGCCAAGCTGCACCCCAGCCGGCTCGAGCTGGAAATCACCGAAACGGTCCTGCTCGACCATTCGCAGCAGACCGAGGACTTCATTGCCGAACTCTCCGCCGCCGGCGTGCGCTTCGCGCTCGACGATTTCGGCACAGGCTATTCCTCGCTCGGCTATCTCAACAAGTATCCGTTCGGGAAGATCAAGGTCGATCGCAGCTTCGTCTCGGGCCCGCAGGCCGGCAAGAAGAGCGACGCGATCATCCGCGCCGTCTCCGGTATGGCCTCCACGCTCGACATGGCGATCGTCGCCGAAGGCCTGGAGACGGTCGAACAGGTCGAAGCGGTCAAGGCGGCCGGTTGTACCCTGGGCCAGGGCTATTACTTCAGCCGTGCCGTGCCCGATTACCTGGCCGCGATGCTGATCGCCCAGGAACGCGAAAAGTTCGAACCGCAGCGCGCGACAGGCTGAGCGCCGAGCGCGGTCCTGCCGCTACGGCACGGGCATTTGCCTAGATAAATGCAATTGCGAAGCATTCGCAAAGATATTTGCCGCTAGCACTTTATCCAGCCTTGCAATCACGATTTCACCGGCTTAGGGCACCCGCTAACCCGCCGGTTGGCCCCTCACGCCTTGCGGGATGGTTGGGGCCCTGCCGAACGTCTGCCGCTGATCCCGCGAATACGGACAAGGACTTGGCAAAGATGGCTCGCAAGAAGATCGCCCTTATCGGTGCCGGCATGATCGGTGGCACGCTCGCCCACCTCGCCGCGAAGAAGGAAATGGGCGACATCGTCCTGTTCGATATCGCCGAGGGCATGCCCCAGGGCAAGGCGCTCGACCTGGCCCAGTGCGGCCCCATCGAAGGCTTCGACGCCAATATCAAGGGCACCAACGACTATGCCGACATCGCCGGCGCCGACGTGGTGATCGTCACCGCCGGCGTGCCGCGCAAGCCGGGCATGAGCCGCGATGACCTGCTGGGCATCAACCTCGGCGTGATGAAGGCCGTGGGCGAAGGCATCAAGAACCACGCCCCCGACGCTTTCGTCATCTGCATCACCAACCCGCTCGACGCGATGGTCTGGGCGCTGCGCGAGTTCTCGGGCCTCCCCGCCAACAAGGTGGTCGGCATGGCCGGCGTGCTCGACTCTGCCCGCTTCGCCACCTTCCTCGCCTGGGAATTCGGCGTCTCGGTCAAGGACGTGAATGCCTTCGTGCTAGGCGGCCACGGCGATACCATGGTGCCGGTGCTCGAATACTCGACCATCAGCGGCATTCCCGTCACCGACCTGGTCAAGATGGGCAAGTCGACCAAGGAACGCCTCGACGCGATCGTCGCCCGCACCCGCTCGGGCGGCGGTGAAATCGTCGGCCTGCTCAAGACCGGCTCGGCCTATTACGCCCCGGCCACCAGCGCCATCGCCATGGCCGAAGCCTATCTGGGTGACCAGAAGCGCATCCTGCCCTGCGCGGTCCATGTTGACGGCAAGTACGGCCTCGACGGGCTTTATGTCGGCGTACCGGTGGTGATCGGCGCGAACGGTGCCGAGGAAGTGATCGAAATCGCCCTCGACGACGAAGCCAAGGCCAACTTCCAGGTCTCGGTCGACGCGGTCAAGGAACTGCTGGTCGCCTGCAAGGCAATTGAGCCGTCGCTGGCTTAAGAACAACTCCCCGGGAGAGCTAATTCCATGTCGATCCTCATCAACAAGAACACCAAGGTCATCACCCAGGGGATGACTGGCGCCACCGGCACCTTCCACACCGAACAGGCGCTGGCCTATGGCACGCAGATGGTTGCGGGCGTGACCCCCGGCAAGGGCGGCACCACCCATATCGGCCTGCCGCAGTATGACACCGTGCATGAAGCCAAGGCCGCGACTGGCGCTACCGCTTCGTGCATCTACGTTCCGCCGCCGGGTGCGGCCGACGCGATCCTGGAAGCTATCGACGCCGAGATGGAACTGATCGTCTGCATCACCGAGGGCATTCCGGTGCTCGACATGGTCAAGGTGAAGCGCGCGCTTTCGGGCTCCAAGTCGCGCCTGATCGGCCCGAACTGCCCCGGCGTGCTGACCCCGGATGAGTGCAAGATCGGCATCATGCCCGGCTCGATCTTCAAGAAGGGTTCGGTCGGCGTTGTCAGCCGCTCGGGCACGCTGACCTATGAAGCCGTGTTCCAGACCACCAATATCGGCCTGGGCCAGACCACTGCTGTCGGCATCGGCGGTGACCCGGTCAACGGCACCAACTTCATCGACGTGCTGGAGCTGTTCCTGGCCGACGACGAGACCAAGTCGATCATCATGATCGGCGAAATCGGCGGCGACGCGGAAGAGCAGGCCGCCCAGTTCCTGATCGACGAGGCCAAGCGCGGTCGCAAGAAGCCGATGGCCGGCTTCATCGCCGGGCGCACGGCGCCTCCGGGCCGCCGCATGGGCCACGCCGGGGCGATCGTATCGGGCGGCAAGGGCGATGCCGAAAGCAAGATCGCGGCGATGGAAGCCGCCGGCATCCGCGTCTCGAACTCGCCCAGCCTGCTCGGCGAAACGCTCGCCGAGGTGCTCAAGGAACTGGCCTGATCCCTAGGGGGTTGCGCGGAGGCCCTTGGGCGTCCGGTCTGCAACCCCTCCTCCCCAGGATGGACCACCATGGGTAACGAACTGCACGATTTTCTTCCCGACGACCCGCAGCCGGGTCCGTCGTGGGCACGCTCGAACTGGCCGCAGGTTGGCGGCGCGGCCGAGGATGACCTGACTCAGGCGCTCGATCCCACCGCAATGCAGGTGGCGATCAAGGCCGCTGCGGCCAAAGCCGGCGCGGCGATGGATCCGCGCGCGATCGAGGAAGCCGCGGCGGATTCGATCCGGGCGATGATGCTGGTGCGCACTTACCGCGTGCGCGGCCATCTGGGGGCGGACCTCGATCCGCTGGGCCTCAGCCACCAGAACCTGCCAGCTGACCTTGACCCGGCCTATCACGGCTTTTCGGGCGCAGCGCTCGATCGCAAGGTTTACCTGGGCGGCACGCTGGGGCTGGAATGGGCCTCGGTGCGCGAGCTGGTCGAGATCCTGAAGCGCAATTATTGCGGCAAGGTCGGCTTCGAATACATGCACATCGCCGACGTGGAGGAGCGCCGCTTCATCCAGGAAAGGATCGAGGGCGGCGACAAGTCGATCGACTTCACCCCCGAAGGCAAGAAGGCGATCCTGGCGGCCGTTATCCGCGGCGAACAGTACGAGAAGTTCCTCGGCAAGAAGTATGTCGGCACCAAGCGCTTCGGCCTGGACGGCGGGGAATCGATGATCCCGGCGCTGGAAGCCGTGATCAAGTATGGCGGCAGCCGCGGCGTGCGCGAGATCGTCTATGGCATGGCCCACCGCGGCCGCCTCAACGTGCTCGCCAACGTGATGGCCAAGCCCTACCGCGTGATCTTCCACGAATTCTCGGGGGGCACGGCCAATCCGGAAGACGTCGGCGGATCGGGCGACGTGAAGTACCACCTCGGCACCAGCACCGACCGCGAGTTCGACGGGATCAAGGTGCACATGAGCCTGGTCCCCAACCCCAGCCACCTTGAAACGGTTGACCCGGTGGTGCTCGGCAAGGTCCGCGCCCAGCAGGTGTTCCGTGACGATATCGGCCAGGGCAAGCACAAGCAGGTCCTGCCGGTGCTGATCCACGGCGACGCCGCCTTTGCCGGCCAGGGCATCGTCTGGGAGTGCTTCGGCTTCTCGGGCGTGAAGGGTTACAACACCGGCGGCTGCATCCACTTCATCATCAACAACCAGATCGGCTTCACCACCAGCCCGCAGTTCTCGCGCGGCTCGCCCTACCCCTCGGACGTCGCCAAGGGCGTCCAGGCGCCGATCCTGCACGTCAATGGCGATGATCCGGAAGCCGTGACCTTCGCCTGCAAGCTGGCCATCGACTATCGCCAGACCTTTGGCCGCGACATCGTGGTCGACATGTGGTGCTATCGCCGCTTCGGCCACAACGAAGGCGACGAGCCGGGCTTTACCCAGCCGCTGATGTACCAGAAGATCCGCCAGCACCCGGGCGTGTCGAAGCTCTATGCCGACCGTCTGGTCAGCCAGGGCGTGATCGACAAGGACTGGGCCGGCGAGAACGAGATGCGCTTCACCCAGGTGCTCGAACAGGAGTTCGACGCATCGAAGGGCTACAAGGCCAATGAGGCGGACTGGTTCGCCGGGCGCTGGACCGGCCTCAACAAGCCGGCCGATCCGGAAACCGCGCGCCGCAACGTGGCGACGGGGATCGAGCAGAAGCTGTTCGATAGCCTGGGCCGGACGCTGACTACGGTTCCCGAAGGGCTGACGATCCACAAGACGCTGGCCCGCGTGCTAGATGCCAAGCGCGACATGTTCGCAACCGGCACCGGCTTCGACTGGGCGACCGGTGAGGCGCTGGCCTTCGGCAGCCTCGCCTCGGAAGGCTACAACATCCGTCTGTCGGGCCAGGATTCGGGTCGCGGCACCTTCAGCCAGCGCCACGCCGTCTGGGTCGACCAGACCGACGAGCACAAATACGTGCCGCTCTCGACCGTGCCGCATGGCAAGTTCGAAGTGCATGACAGCCCGCTCAGCGAATACGGCGTGCTCGGCTTCGAGTATGGCTATGCCAGCGCGGATCCGAAGACCCTGGTGCTGTGGGAAGCGCAGTTCGGCGATTTCGCCAACGGCGCGCAGATCATGATCGACCAGTACGTCGCCTCTTCGGAATCGAAGTGGCTGCGCGCCAACGGCCTCGTCATGCTGCTGCCGCACGGCTACGAAGGCCAGGGTCCGGAACACTCCTCGGCCCGGCTTGAGCGGTTCCTGCAGCTTTGCGCCCAGGACAACATCCAGGTCTGCAACATCACCACGCCGGCCAACTACTTCCACGTCCTGCGCCGGCAGATGCACCGGGGCTTCCGCAAGCCGCTGATCATCATGACGCCCAAGTCGCTGCTGCGCCACCCGCTGGCCAAGAGTGAGGCGAGCGACTTCGTCGGCGAAGGCCACTTCATGCGGATCCTCTCGGACATCAATGGCGCCGAGGACGCGAAGACCCGCAAGGTCATACTGTGCTCCGGCAAGGTCGCCTATGACCTGATGGAAGCCCGCGATGCGGCCGGGATCACCGATACCCAGATCATCCGGCTGGAGCAGCTCTATCCCTTCCCGGGTGAGCCGCTGGCCCTGCGCCTGTCGCGGATGAAGAACCTGGAAGAAGTGGTCTGGTGCCAGGAAGAGCCGCGCAACAACGGATCGTGGTTCTTTGTCGAGCCGCTGATCGAGGAAGCCCTGGCTGCGGCCAAGAGCAAGGTGGCCCGCGCCCGCTATGCCGGCCGCACCGCCAGCGCCTCGCCCGCTACGGGCCTCGCCAGCCGCCACGCCAGCGAACAGGGCGCCCTGATCGGCCATGCGCTGGGTACCTCGGTCCGCTCTGAAATCCGCCGGCAAAAGAAAGCCTGAGGAAACAATATCATGTCAACCGAAGTCAAAGTACCGACCCTGGGCGAATCCGTGGCCGAAGCCACTATCGGCGAATGGCTGAAGCAGCCGGGTGAAGCGGTCGCGCTCGACGAGCCGATTGCCAGCCTGGAGACCGACAAGGTCGCCGTGGAGGTGCCCTCGCCGGTTGCCGGCGTGATGGGCCAGCACCTTGCGAAGGTCGGCGACAACGTCTCGGTCGGTGCGGTGATCGCAACGGTTGAGGATGGCGCCGGCGCTGCTGCTGTACCCGCCGCTGCTGCCTCTGCCCCCGCTCCGACTCCGGCCCCTGCTGCTCCGGCGGCGGCCCCGGCCGGCGATGCCGCCGTGCTCTCCCCCGCCGTGCGCCGCGCGGTGCTGGAACACGGCGTCGATCCGACCGCGATCAAGGGCACCGGCAAAGACGGCCGCCTGACCAAGGAAGACGTGCTGGCCGCCGCTGCCGCGAAGAGTGCTGCCCCGGCCCCGGCCGTTGCTGCCGCTCCGGCTCCTGCCCCAGTTGCTTCGGGTGATCGCGGCGAGGAACGGGTCAAGATGACCCGCCTGCGCCAGACCGTCGCCCGCCGCCTCAAGGATGCGCAGAACACCGCAGCCCTGCTCACCACTTTCAACGACTGCGACATGTCGGCGGTGATTGAGGCGCGCAACTCCTACAAGGATGCCTTCGAAAAGAAGCACGGCGTGCGCCTGGGCTTCATGGGCTTCTTTGCCAAGGCCGCCTGCCTGGCGCTGAAGGACATTCCGGCCGTCAACGCCCGGATCGAGGGCGACGAGATCGTCTATCACCCCTATGTCGACATCTCGGTCGCGGTTTCGGCCCCCAATGGCCTGGTCGTGCCGGTGGTGCGCGATTGCCAGGACCTGAGCTTTGCCGGGATCGAAAAGGCAATCGGCGACTATGGCAAGAAGGCCAAGGAAGGCACGCTGACCATGGCCGACATGGCCGGCGGCACTTTCACCATCTCCAACGGCGGCGTGTTCGGTTCGCTGATGTCGACGCCGATCATCAACCCGCCGCAGTCAGCCGTGCTGGGTCTGCACCGGATCGAGGACCGCCCGGTCGTCCGCGACGGGCAGATCGTGATCCGCCCGACGATGTACCTGGCGCTGTCCTATGACCACCGCCTGATCGACGGCCGCGAAGCGGTGACCGCGCTGAAGATCATCAAGGAAGCGATCGAAGATCCCACCCGCATCCTGATCGACCTGTAAGGACCGGACCATGGCTGAATACGACTACGACCTTATCGTCATCGGTGCCGGCCCCGGCGGCTATGTCGCGGCAATCCGCGCGGCGCAACTGGGCCTGAAAACGGCCTGCGTCGAAGCGCGCGAGACGTTGGGGGGAACCTGCCTCAACGTGGGCTGCATTCCCTCGAAGGCGCTGCTGCACGGCTCGGAAAAGTTCGCCGAGGCCGCCAATGGCACACTAGCCCGCTATGGCGTGAAGCTGGGCAAGGTCGAACTCGACCTCGCGGCGCTGCAGGCTGACAAGGCCGATGCGGTCAAGGGCCTGACCGGCGGGATCGAGTTCCTGTTCAAGAAGAACAAGGTCGATTGGCTGAAAGGCTATGGCACGTTCAAGGATGCCCACACCGTCTCGGTCGCGGGCAAGGACTATTCGGCCAAGAACGTGGTGATTGCCACGGGTTCGAGCGTCACCCCGCTCCCCGGCGTCGAAGTCGATAACGACAAGGGCATTGTCGTCGACAGCACCGGCGCGCTGGCGCTGAGCCGGGTGCCGGACCACCTGGTGGTGATCGGCGGCGGCGTGATCGGCCTGGAAATGGGCTCGGTCTGGAAGCGCCTGGGTGCGAAGGTCACCGTGGTCGAATTCCTCGACCAGCTGCTCCCCGGCATGGACGGCGACGTTCGCAAGGAAGCCGCCAAGATCTTCAAGAAGCAGGGCATGGAACTGAAGCTTGGCACCAAGGTCACCGGGGCCACGGTCAAGGGCAAGAAGGCCACGCTGACGGTCGAGCCCGCCAAGGGCGGCGCGGCTGAGACGATCGAGGCCGATTGCGTGCTGGTCGCCATCGGCCGCCGTCCGCATACCGAGGGCCTGGGTCTCGACAAGATCGGGCTGGAGCTGAACGCGCGCGGCCAGATCGAGACCGACCACGATTTCCGCACCAAGGTGAACGGCGTCTGGGCCATTGGCGATTGCATTCCGGGTCCGATGCTGGCCCACAAGGCCGAGGACGAAGGCATCGCCGTGGCCGAGAACATCGCCGGCCAGACCGGTATCGTCAACCACGCCGTGATCCCGGGCGTGGTCTATACCAACCCGGAATTCGCCGGCGTCGGCCTGACCGAAGAGCAGGCCCGCGAACAGGGTGAGATCAAGGTCGGCAAGTTCCCGATGATGGCCAACAGCCGCGCCAAGACCAACCACGAGCCCGACGGCTTCGTGAAGGTCATCGCCGATGCCAAGACCGACAAGGTGCTGGGCGTCTGGGCGATCGCTTCGGTCGCCGGCACGATGATCGCCCAGGCCGCCCAGGCGATGGAATTCGGCGCCACGTCCGAAGACATCGCCTATACCTGCCACGCTCACCCGACCCACAGCGAAGCGGTGAAGGAAGCGGCCATGGCGGTGACCGGCAAGCCGATCCACATCTGAGCGGCAGCGCCGCCTCGGCCGGAAACCATTGCCATTTATGCGCAGTTATGTCCCAATGCCTTGGCAAGGGGGCAGGCGATGGCGCGTTGGTCACCACGGCAGTTGGGATTGGCACTGGCTGGCGCAGTCGCGCTGAGCGGCTGCGACAGGCTGCCGGAGGCCGAGCGCGATGCCCCGCCCCGCGCGAATGACGCGATCGAACTGGAAGCGCAGAACTCGGTCATTGCCGTGCCGGTTGAGGTCGGCCTCGACCAGCTCCACGCCGCGCTGGAACGCGCGGTGCCGCGTCAACTCTGGACCATTGATGAGCGCGGCCAGACCTGCATCGCCTCGGACAAGGTCAAGGTGCTGGTGGTCAAGATCAAGACCCCCAAGATCAAGTGCGACCTGGTGGGCGAGGTCACGCGCGGACGCTTGAGCCTGAGCGGTCAAGGCCGCAATCTCGTCATCACCATGCCGATCCGCGCGACCGTGCGGGCGAAGCGGATTGCCGGGATCATCGAGCAGGAAACCGCCACAGCCAGCGCGCAGGTGCGCGGCGTCGTGCGGCTCGACATGGGGTCTGACTGGTCACCGCGCGGGCGAATCGACATCGACTACAACTGGACGCGGGAGCCGGGGATCGATTTCCTCGGCCAACGGATCAAGTTCACTGGTCCCGCCGACGCAAAGCTGAAAGGCGTGATCGCCGGGCTGGAACGGACCCTCCCCCGCGAACTGGCCAGGCTGGGCGTTCGGCAAAAGGTCAGCAATGCCTGGAGCCACGCCTTCACCTCGCTCAACCTCAACCAGGCCAATCCGCCGGTCTGGATGCGGATCACGCCGCAAGAGCTGCAATATGGCGGCTATGCGGTGCGCGGGCGGACGCTGGTGCTGCGGCTTGGCATGGCGGCACGCACCGAAACCTTCGTTGGCGAGCGGCCCAAGGATCAACCAGCCGTGCCCCTGCCGACGGTCCGGCCGATGACGGTCGAGCCCGGGGCCATGCAGTTCTTCATTCCGGTGATCGCCGACTACGCCCAGCTTGAACCGGTGGTGGAGAAGGCGCTGACCAAGCGCGCCACGCGGCCGTTTGACCTGCCCGCCATCGGCCCGGTCAACGTCGAGTTCGGCAAGGTCACGATCTATGGCACCACCGGCAACCGGATCGCCGTGGGGGCCAGTTTCGTCGCGCGGGATGCTGGCGGGCGGTTCTCGGAGACGACCGGCACCCTGTGGCTCACCGCCCTGCCGTTCAATCCGCCCGATAGCCGCGAGGTGCGGTTCCAGGACCTCAAGGTGGCGGGCGTGACCAATGGCAAGGTCACGGACCTGTTGCTGCAACTCGCCAACGCCCCGGCCATCTCCCAGACCATCGCCGAAGCCCTCTCGCAGAACTTCTCGCGCGATTACGACCAGTTGCTGAGCAAGATCGGGCGGGCGATCGACACCCAGCGCGAGGGCCGGCTGCTGATCCGTGCGCGGATCGACAATGTCCGCACCGAGCCGCTTCGGGCGGCTGGCCGCGGGCTCTACCTGCCGGTCTGGGGCACGGGGACGGCGGCGATCGAAGTCCTGCCGCGCTAGGCGCTCCACACGAATTTGCACTGTACGCTTGCCGAATGCAAAGTCTGCGGGCCATAGGCTCGCCATGGCCCGCCGCAGACTCATGCAGAACTATGCCCGCTGGCACATCTGGCTGGGCTGGCTGGTTGGTGTGCCGCTGCTGCTGTGGACCCTGTCAGGCCTGGTGATGGTGGCCCGCCCGATCGAGGAAGTGCGCGGCCACACCCTGCATATCGAGCACAAGCCGGCCCCGGTGCGGGTCCAGCTGGGCGGCGCGAGCGGCGATACGCTGATCCGCGAAGGCAAGATCCTCGACCAGCGCGGCCGCTCGGTTCTGATCGCCACCTTCATGGATGGTTCGGTGCGGCGGATCGATCTGGGTGCCCCGGGTCAGACCATGCTGCCACCAGTCGACGAAGCCGAGGCCCGCGCCGCCGTGCGGCACGGAATCAAGGGCGGTAACAAGGTGCTGGCGGTGCAGCTGTTTGCGGCCGACCAGGCGCCGATGGACTTCCGCCGGCCAATGGCAGCCTGGCAGGTGACCCTGGCGGACGATACCCACGTCTATGTTGGCCGCGACACGGGCGAGATCGAGGCGGTTCGCACCCGCTGGTGGCGATTGTTCGATTTCATGTGGGGTCTGCACATCATGGACCTCGAGACCCGCGAGGATACCCACCATCCGCTGCTCATCGGCTTTGCCACGCTGGCGTTGGCTTCGTGCCTGCTAGGCACGGTCCTGCTGTTCCGTCGCCGCCGCGCCGTGAAGCGCCCGGTGGCCAACTGACGCCATCCCGGCTAGCAAACCGCTTTCTGCCAGATCAGGAGAATACCCATGTCCAAGACCCTCACCGTCAAGCTGACCAGCGACGAGATCGAAATGCTGGTCGACGCACTGGAGGTCGATCTGGAAGGCTATGTCGAAGCGGCCAAGGAAGCCCGCGCCAACAACAAGCGCGACGATGTGAACACCTTCACCGAAGCGGCGACGCGCATCCAGGCGCTGATGACCAAGCTGCAGGACCTGGTCGAGGACTGATTTGAGAGTGGGCCGCCGCCTGCCCTCGCTTGCGGCCCTCGCGGCACTGATCGTGCCGGTCATCGCCGGAATGGGCTGGCTCGCGGCAACCGGTGCACCGATAGCATGGATAGCGGTGAACGGCGTAGCCCTGCTGCTGGCGCTGGTGCTGGCGGTGCTGCTGCCCGTGCCTAAGGACGAGCGTCGCATGGCAGTGCTGGCGGCAACCTTGGTGGCCGGATTGTTTGTGGCGGCACTGGCGGGAACGGCAGTGGATGGGGTCCGGCGCTGGGTCAGTCTGGGCGCGGTTCGCCTGCATGTCGGCTATCTGCTGTTGCCCTTGCTGGTGGCGCTGGCCCCGCGCCTGCCCTCCACGCCCGCCACGGCAACGCTCGTCCTGGCGCTGCTCGCAACGCTGCTCCAGCCCGACCGGGCGACGACCATGGCCCTTGTCGCAGCGCTTGCCAAGCTGGCCCACGTCCGCCGCGATCGGGCCAGCTTCGTCGGCCTGATCTTTGCCATCGCCGGCGGGAGTGCGGCCCTCGTCGCGCCTGACCCGCTGGCGCCGGTCCAATGGGTCGAGGGGGTCCAGCGCGAAGCCTGGCAAGCCTCGCCGATCGCCGGGCTGGCATTGACTCTGGCGACGCTCTGCCCCTTGCTCCTGCTCCGGCAGGCTCCGGTGCTCGCCGCTTTTCTGGTTGGCGCGGGCCTGATGGCCTTCGCCGGCCCCTATCCCTCGATCCTGATCGGCTATGGCGCCGCGCCCATCCTGGGCTTTGGTCTGGCGCTCGCGGCGCTGCGCTGCCAGAACCAAGGCCGATGAGCACCGCGATCCCCACCCTGCCCCCGCTGTTCGACCTGCTGGGCACGGCAGTCTTCGCCCTGACCGGGGCACTGCTCGCCGCGCGGCTGCGGCAGACCTTCGTGACGATGAGCTTCTTTGCGCTGATCACCGGGGTCGGCGGCGGATCGGTGCGCGATCTCCTGATCGGCGCGCCGGTGTTCTGGGTGCGCGATCCGTGGGTGGCGCCGGTCTGCCTGGGCGTAGCGCTGCTGGCCTGGTTCACCCCGCGCAAGTGGTGGGAAGGTTCGCTGCTGGAATGGGCCGATGCGGCGGGGCTGGCGGCCTATGCCGTGCTCGGCACGGCCAAGGCGCTGGCCTATGGCTTGCCGCCGGTGCCGGCCGTGCTGATGGGCGTGATCACTGGCTGCGTTGGCGGGATCATCCGCGATGTGCTGGCGGGCCGGCCGTCGATCCTGATGCGGCCCGAGCTTTACGTGACCGCCGCCGCGCTATCGGCCGGGCTTTGTGCCCTGGGCGAGGTGCTGGGCCTGCCGCGCGAGCTGGCCTTCAGCGGTGCGGCCCTGGCCGGCTTTGCCCTGCGCGGCTGGGCAATCCACTCGGGCCTTGCCCTGCCCGCCTATGGCCGTGACAAGGGCTAGGCCGGCGGCATGACCCGGCTGAGGAATTCGATCACCGCACCGTTGAACTCGTCGTTCTTGTCGCCGGCGACCATGTGCCCGGCGCCGCGGATATCGGTGACTTCCAGCTTGGGAATGCGGCGGCGCAGATCGGCCACGCCGTCATCGTCAACGATGTCGCTCTTCATGCCGCGCACCAACAGCGTCGGGACCCGGTCGGTCCAGTCGGCCGCGTCGAGCATGGTCAGCAGCTGCGTGGGGTCGGCACGCTGGTCGGTCATCATCCTGAGGTCCCAGTGCCAGTAATAGCGCCCGTCGGAATGAAGCCGCAGGTTCTTATTGAGGCCCGAGAGGTCCTTGGGTCGCGGCCGGTCCGGGTAATAGGCTGAAATCGCATCGGCGGCCTCTTCCAGACTGGCAAAGCCATGCGGACTGGCGGTCATGAAGTCACGGATCTTGGCGACGCCCTTCATCGACATCTTGGGGACAATATCGACCAGCACCAGCGCCGCCACATCCATCCCCCGGCAGGCTGCGGCCAACGCCGTTATCCCGCCGAGCGAGGCACCGACCAATGCCAGGGGCTTTGATCCGACAGCAGCGACACAGGCCAGGTCTTCGGCGCGCTTGAGCAAGTCATAGTCACCATCGGGCGACCAATCGCTGTCCCCATGCCCGCGCAGGTCGTAATTGATTGCGAAGTAACCGGCCTTCGCCAGTTGCTGCTCAGCCTTGTCCCAGGAATGGCGGGTCTGCCCGCCGCCGTGACCCAGGATAACCGTCGGCGCGCCCTTGGGGCCAGCCACGTCAGCCGTCAGGCTCAGCCCGCCAGCAATCGGAATTCGGATTGTTTCCCCCGTCATGTTGACGGGGATGCCCGCGCGGCCGGGGCGGGTCAATCATCTTTTTAATCGGTCGATTAAGATTACCCTGATCGTTGCCGGATCGCGCAAGGCCCGATAGGCTGGGGCCAACAGGAGAGGATCCCGAACCATGCGTCTTGCCACCCTTGCCGCCACCGCCGCACTGCTTGCCAGCACGGCTGCCTTCGCCGCGCCGACCTATATCCATGCCGGGCGGGTGATCGCCGTACCGGGCCAGGCGCCGCGCGGGGCGACGACGATTGTGGTGGACCAGGGCCGGATCGTCTCGCTGCAGGACGGCTATATCGCTGCCCCCGAAGGCGCCACGGCGATCGACCTGAAGGACAAGACGATCCTGCCCGGCCTGATCGACAGCCACGTGCATCTGGCGAGTGATCGCGGTGGCAATGAACGGCTCATCGCAACGATGACTGAAAGCCTGCCGCTGAATGCCTATGAGACCTATTGGAACGGGATGAAAACGCTGCGCGCTGGTTTCACCACGGTGCGGAACCTGGGCGATGACAAGGGCAAGGTGCTGGCACTGAAAGAAGCGGTCAAGCGTGGCTGGGTGCAAGGGCCGCGGATTCTTGATGCCGGCGAATCGATCTCGACCACTGGTGGTCACATGGATGGACGGGTTGGTCTGGCCGAGGATGTCCACGAAATGGTCGGGACCGAAAACCTGTGCGACGGGGTCGATGCGTGCCGCAAGGCGGTCCGCCGCCAGATCGGGCGGGGGGCAGACGTGATCAAGTTCGCCACGACCGGCGGGGTCAATTCGGGCACGGGCCTGGCCACCCGCATGTTCGACGACGAAGCCAAGGCTCTGGTCGAGACGGCCCATGCCTATGGCCGCAAGGTCGCGGTTCACGCCCATGGGCTCGACGGGATCAAGCTGGCGGTCCGTGCCGGAGCAGATTCAATCGAGCACGGCACCACCATCGACGAGGAAGCGGCAAAGATGATGGCCAAGGCCGGGACTTACTACGTTCCGACGCTGAGCACGGTGAATGGCTACCTTGAGCGACTGGCCGCCAATCCGAACGCCTATTCCCCCGCAGTGCGCGCGCAGATTGACTGGCGGATCGGCATTACGGGCAAGTCGCTGCAGATCGCCTATCCGCTGGGCGTGAAGATTGCCTATGGCACCGATGCTGGCCCTTCGAAGCACGGCCGCAATGCCGATGAGTTCGAGCTGCTGGTAAAATTCGGCATGCCGCCCGCCGAAGCAATCAAGGCCGCCACGGTCAACGCTGCCGCACTGCTGGGCGTCGACAAGGAAACCGGCACGCTGGAACCCGGCAAGGCCGCCGACATCATCGCAGTCAACGGCGATCCGCTGGCTGACGTAAAGGTGCTGAAGGCGATGAAGTTCGTGATGGCCCGCGGCGAGGTGATCGTCGGGCCGTAATTTTTCGCCCGGGCCATGAACCCTTTTCCGCCACGCAGCCACTAGGCTTACGATGACGGACACTGAACGCCCCCGCTCCCGAATGGAGACCCTGGTTGACGAGTATCTTGTACTCGCCGCTCAGGGTGGGAACCGGACTGCATTCAACCATTTGGTGCGCCGTCATCACCGCCGCTTCGTTGCCCATGCCTGGCGCTTGCTGGGCCAGCGCGAGGCGGCAGAGGATGCCGCACAGGCCGCCTGGATCGAAATCCTGCGCGGTCTGGGCAGCCTGCGCGAGGCGGGGACATTCCGCGCCTGGGCCTATCGCATCGTCAGCCGACAGGTGGCGAAGCGGATCGGGTCCATCGTTACCGAGCGCGCTGGTCTGGCCGAACTGGCCAGCATCACGATCGAGGCGAGCGAGCCGGACGCCCTCCCCAGCCCCGGACTGAGCCGGGCGCTCGCCTCATTGCCGCCGGGCCAGCGCGCTGCGCTCGCCTTGCATTACCACGAAGGCCTGAGCCTGGCCGAAGTGGCAGTCGCGCTCGAAATCCCGGTCGGGACGGTCAAGACGCGGCTCCATCACGCCCGCCTGCAACTCAAGTCCGCATTGGAAGGACACGAACCATGACCCATGACAATCACGACCTCGACGCCCTGCGCGCCGAGGAGCTGGCCCTGCTAAGGCAGATCGATGCCGAACCCGGCTATTTCCAGCAACTCGGCGCAATCTTCACCGGGCGGACCGCCTGGGTGAACTTCGTTCTGATGGCGAGCCAGCTGCTGCTGTTCGTTGCCGGGGCGGTTTGCGCTGTTCACTTCTTCCAGGCGACAACCGCGCATGCAGCGGTGTTCTGGGGCATTCCTGGTGCTATGCTGCTTCTAGCATCGCTGATGATCAAGCTGGCGATGTGGCCGGTGATCCAGACCAATCGCGTATTACTGGCATTGAAGCGGCTGGAACTGCTGGTTGCCCAGCAGCGGAGTTAGGCCCCGGTCAGAAAGGCCACCAGCGCCTTGACCTTCTTCTGCCGCCATTGCGGCAGCGGGGCGACCAGCCAGTAGGCGCGGCGGCAGGGTTCGGGTTCGGTCAGGGTCACGCCGCGACCGGCCCCGGCCCAGGTCAGCGCCAGTTGTGCAGGAACGCGGGCCTTGCCCATACCGGCGGCAGCGGCAGCCAGCGCCTGCCCGGCATCGCCCGCCTGGAGCGACGGGGCGCCGGCTTCCTCGCCGCCCGGATAGGGATCACCCGGCCAGGCGATCCAGTCCCCCTCACCCGCGATCACGCGTTCGGCGGTGCCCAGTGCAACCCCTTCGAGATCGCCCGGTCCTTCGGCCCAGCGAATGGCCAGGTCCATGTTGGCCTCGGTAAAGTCGGCCGTCTCGTCATTGACCAGGCTGTAGCGGACTTCCGGGTTGGCTGCGCGAAACTCGGCCAGGCGCGGCGCGAGCCAGGCGGCGAAGAAATCGCGCGGGGCAGCGATCGTATAGACGTGGCTCGATTGGCCCGCCTGCATCGCCGTAACCGCATCCTCGAAATGGAGGAAGCCGGTGCGCAGCGATTCGAGGCCGGCAGTCGCCTCGTCCGTCAGCTCCAGCCCCTTGGGCGTGCGGCGGAACAGGACAACGCCGAGGAGGTCTTCCAGCGCGCGAATCTGCTGGCCAACGGCGGCCGGGGTCACTGCCAGCTCGTCCGCGGCGCGGGTGAACGACAGGTGCCGGGCCGCGGCATCGAAGACGCGCAGGGCGTTAAGGGGCAGGTGCGTGCGCTTCATGGCGCTGGCGCTTTAGCCTGCGGTGGCGGGAGCCGCCAGCGGGAAGAACGGGATCGCCGCTTCCATCAGCGAGCCATCCTCGCAGCGGAAGGTGTAAAAGCCTTCCATCGAGCCGTGCGGCGTGTTGAGCGGGCAGCCCGAAACATAGTCATGGCTGCCACCGGGCTGGATCACGGGCTGTTCGCCAACCACGCCCTCACCTTCGACGAAGTTGACCATCCCGCGCCCGTCGGTGATCTGCCAGTGGCGGGTCAGCAGCTGCACCGCCTGGTCGGCGTGGTTCTCGATCCGGATGTGATAGACCCAGAACCATTTGCCGGCTTCCACCTGCGATTGCTCGGGCAGGAAGCTGACTGTCACCCGAACGGTGATCCCGTCGGTGGTCGCGGCGTGCTGGAACAGCTCCTTCATGGGCGGCAAGGTAGCGATTGGTCAGCGCGGCGACAATGGGCCGAGCGGCCAATCTTGGCTCTTTACCGCTCGATTGTTTGCAAATCAGCTCTGCGCCAGCAGCACCACGCCCGCCACCATCAGTGCGCAGCCGCCCAGCCGCGCCCGGCCGACCGGCTCGCGCAGCAGCACCATACCCAGCAGCGCAACCAGCATCATCGAGATTTCGCGCATCGGCGCGACCACACTCAGGGGTGCGCCGCGCTGCATCGCCCAGAGCACGAGGATGTAGCCAAACGGGGCCAGCAGGGCGACGGTCCAGGCGCTGATCCAATGCCCCTTCATCGCCTCGGTTGCCGCAGCCCGGTCGCGCAGCACCTGCGGCGCGAGCAGCATGGTGCGCACCACATTGGCGCCCCAATCGAGCACCACGGGCGAGAGCAGCAGCAGCTTGACCGCCGAACCATCGACCAGAGTGTAAGTCGCGATCAGTCCCCCGGTCAGCAGGCCCCAGCGCAGCCCGGCCATGGCGCCGGGCCGGGCAAAGGTGCTGAAGCGGCCATCGGTCGCGATCAGCAGGATCCCGCCAACCACGCCGAGCAAGCCGAGCAGGCGCAGCGGCCCCGGCACTTCGCCCAGCAGCAGAAAGGCGCCGAGCGAGGACAGCAGCGGCCCCGTCCCGCGCGCGATGGGATAGACCACCGACAGGTCCGCCTTTCGGTACCCGGTCTGCAGCGCGTGGCTATAGGCCAGGTGCAGGCAGCCGCTGGCGACAATCGCCGCCAGCATCGGCCAGGCCCAGCGGAAGTCCTCGCCCGCGATGATCCACAGCGCCCAGGGCGCAAAGGCGATCGACGACAGCAGGGTCGACCAGAACAGAAAGACCCCGCCAGCATGGGCCGAGCGCTTGGCGGCGAGGTTCCAGGTGGCGTGACAGACCGCTGCCAGCAGGACCAGCAGCAGCGAGAGGCTATCCAAGCCCTAGAGCCCGACCACCTTGAGCGCCTGGTCAAGGTCCTCGATCACGTCGTCCGGATCCTCGAGCCCGACGTTGAGGCGCAGCATGCCCTCGGTCACACCCATTTCCTCGCGCGCCTCGGCGGTGACCGAATAGTGCGTGGTTGAGGCGTTGTGGCACATCAACGAACGGGCATCGCCGATGTTGTTGGAGATATCGACCAGCTCCAGCGCATTGAGCAGGGCGTGCGCCTGAGCGCGGTCCTCAACCTCGAACGAGAAGATCGAGCCGCAGGCATCCATCTGCTTCACCGCCAGGTCGTACTGCGGGTGGCTGGGCAGGCCCGGGTGGTTGATCGCCTTGACCCGGCCTTCGAGGAACTGGCCGACCTTCAGCGCATTGGCGCTCTGCTGCCGCACGCGCAGGTCTAGCGTTTCAAGGCCCTTGAGCACCACCCAGGCGTTGAATGGCGCCAGGTTCGGCCCGGTGTTGCGCTGGAACGGTAGCAGCACGTTGTTGATGAATTCAGCACTGCCCGAAACGGCGCCGGCCAGCACGCGACCCTGCCCGTCCATCAGCTTGGTCGCCGAATAGGCCACCACGTCGGCGCCCCACTCGATCGGCCGCTGCAGCGCCGGGGTGGCAAAGGCATTGTCGACCACGGTGACGATCCCGCGGCTGCGGGCGAGATCGCAGACGTACTGGAGATCGACGATGTCCATCGTCGGGTTGGCCGGGGTTTCGAAGAAGAACACCTTGGTGTTGGGCCGGATCGCGGCTTCCCACTGGGCATTGTCACGCGCGTCGATCGTCGTCGCCTCGATCCCGAAGCGCGGGAACAACTGGTCGACCAGCCAGCGGCACGAACCGAAGGCGGCGCGCCCCGCGACGACATGATCCCCGTGGCTCAGCTGGCAGAGCAGCGCCGCCGTCATCGCCGCCATGCCCGAGGCCTGAACCCGGCACGCCTCGGCCCCGTCGAGCAGCGCGATGCGTTCTTCCAGCATGGCGACGGTCGGGTTCTGGAGGCGGGAATAGGTCATCCCCGGATCCTCGCCGCGGAACCGCGCGGCGGCGGTTTCGGCGTTGTCGTAAGAGAAGCCCGAGGTCAGGAACAGCGCCTCGCTGGTCTCCCCCTGCTCGCTGCGCCAGGTGCCGCCCCGCACGGCGCGGGTGGCGGGCCGCCACTTGGCGGTGATCGAACGGTCGGTTCCGGTGGTGCGCTTCATGATGGGGCGGCTGTAAGGGCCGTGCGCAAGCGCCGCAAGAGCATTGCCACCTTGGAGCCACGCCGGTAATTCCCCGCCATGGTCGCCGCGCCCCGCTTCACCACCGAACAGGACCCGGCCGACTGGTGCGCGGTGATCGCGATCTTCTTCCTGGCGCTGCTGTGGTGGCGGCTGGGCATCCCCTCGCAGATCTATTTCGACGAGGTCCACTATATCACCGCCGCGCGCCACCAGAACGAGGGGGTGCGCTTCAACCCCGAACACCCGGTGCTGGGCAAGACGATCATCGCCGCGGCGATCCGCTGGTTGGGCGATACCTCGCTGAACTGGCGGATTCCCTCGGCCATATCGGGCGCGATCGGGCTCTATGCGCTGGGCCGGCTGGTCTGGTTCGTCACCGGCCGGCGGCTCGTCACGCTGGTTGCGATGTTCCTGGTGGCGACCAATTTCGTCTGGTTCGTGATGAGCCGGATCGCCATGCTCGACATGTTCATGGCGCTGTTTGGCATGACGGCCTTGTGGCTGGCAGCGAGCGCGGTCCGGTTGCCCGAGCAGGCGCGCTGGCGGCTGGCCGGCGCGGGCGTGGCCATGGGCCTGGCACTGGGTGCCAAGTGGTCAGTCGCGCCGCTGCTGATCGTGCCGGGGCTGGTCTTCCTGGGCTGGAAACTGCGCGATTGCGGCCTGCTCGGGCTTTACACGCGCGCCGGTGGCCCGGTGCCGGGGATCAGCCTGATCGAAGCCGGCGCCTGGCTCGGGCTCGTGCCGCTGGTGGTTTACTGGTTGACCTTCTGGCCGGCGTTCCACTGGGCCAAGGATCCGGTCAATCCGTGGGATCCGATCGGCTGGCACGTCTATATGCTGCAATTGCAGGACAGCGTGACCAAGCCCCACCCCTATCGCTCGTGGTGGTACCAGTGGATGGGCAACTGGCGCGCGATCTGGTTCCTCTACCAGCCGGTCGATGGGGCGCAGCGGGGAATCCTGCTGGTCGGCAATCCCTTCACGATGCTGGCCGGGTTGGTAGCGCTAGGCTGGTGCATCCGCGCGGCGCTGCGCGGGCGGATCGATGCGGCCGTGCTCGCCGCGCTTTACCTGGTGCAAATCCTGTTCTGGGCGCTCTCGTCCAAGCCTGTGCAGTTCTATTACCACTACCTGCTGCCGGGCACCTTCCTGATGATCTGCCTGGCGCTGGCGCTGGAGGACCTGTGGCAGCGGACCGACCGCTGGCGCTGGCTGGCCGCCGCTGCGCTGGCGATCAGCCTGGCCATGTTCATCCACTTCTACCCGATCCTCTCGGCAGCCAAGCTGTGCTGCGGGCGGCCGAGCTTTGAAGAGTGGATGTGGCTGCGAAGCTGGCGCTAGGCCGCAGAACGCGCCAAATGCGAATCGAACAGGGAGATTCGCAAGATGACTGATGCCGCTTCGCCGCTTACCTTCACGCGCGGTCCGGCCATGGCCAACCGGATGATGCTGGCCCCGCTGACCAACCTGCAGAGCCAGGTCGACGGGACGCTGTCTGACGACGAGATCAAGTGGCTGACCAAGCGGGCCGAGGGCGGCATGGGCCTGGTGATGACTGCGGCGGCCCACGTCCAGCGGCAGGGCCAGGGCTTTCCCGGCCAGCTTGGCGTGTGGTCCGATGATCACATCCCGCGCCTGACCGAGCTTGCCAGCGCGATCAAGGCGCACGGCAGTCTGTCCGCCGTCCAGCTTCACCATGCCGGCATCCGCTCGCCCGCCGACCTGATTGGCGAGGCCCCGCAAGGACCCTTTGCCGATGCCGAAACCGGATCGCGCGCGCTGACCAAGGCGGAAGTCGAACAGCTCCGCGACGATTTCATCGCCGCTGCGGTCCGCGCCGAACGCGCCGGGTTTGACGGGGTCGAGATTCACGGCGCCCACGGCTACATCCTCGCCCAGTTCCTC
The DNA here is from genome assembly GCA_965284665.1 of Sphingomonadaceae bacterium. GTDB lineage: Bacteria > Pseudomonadota > Alphaproteobacteria > Sphingomonadales > Sphingomonadaceae > Novosphingobium. The sequence goes on from OZ260108.1 coordinate 2,475,186, forward strand.
GATGCCGAGAACAACCAGCGCGATGACGGCTATGGCGGCAGCTTCGAACACCGCAAGCGGATCATCCTGGAAGTGATCGACGGCATCCGCGCGGCCACCCGCGCCGATTTCCAGCTGGGCCTGCGCCTCTCGCCCGAACGCTTCGGCATTCGCACCGCCGAGGCGCTGCAACTGGCCGAGGAAGTGATGGCCGGCGGCCAGCTCGACTACCTCGACATGTCGCTGTGGGATTGCTTCAAGGAGCCGCAGGATCCGGACTTCGCCGGCCAGCCGCTGATCAAGCTGTTCACCGCCCTGCCGCGCAGGAATACCCGCCTGGGCGTTGCGGGGAAAATCATGGACGCCGCCAAGGTCCAGGCCTGCCTCGATGCCGGGGCGGACTTCGTGCTGGTCGGGCGCGGGGCGATCCTGCACCACGACTTTGCCCGCCGCGTGATTACCGATCCGACCTTTGCCGCAACGCCTACACCGGTGACGCGGGCGCACCTGCAGGCCGAGGGCCTGGGACCGGCCTTCGTCGATTATATGGCGTCTTGGAAGGGCTTCGTGGAGGGGTAAAAACCCTCAGTACTTGCCCCAGACGAACTTGTTGGACAGCGCGAAGTTCCAGACCGAGCCGAGCACGATCCCGACCACCACGGCAATCACGTCGTGGAAGCCCATCGTCTTGAGCACGGCGGCCGAGCCGACATTGGTCAGCAGGCCCAGTGAGCAGGTCAGTGCGAACTGCGCCCAGCCGCGCAGCAGCGGACCGAAACCGCGCAGCCGCTTGTCGGCATAGGTCAGCTCGTTGTTCAGCACGAAATTGAAGGTCATCGCCACGATCGCAGCGACCGAGTTGGCGACGTTGAAGGTCGTGCTCTCGTCCCAGTTGCCGTAGACAAAGCGCTCCCCGAACACGAGGTGGAGCATCACCCAGAGCGCGCCGAGCTGGACGAAAACGCCCAGCGCGCCGACCGTTCCGAACAGGGCAAAGCGGGTCGGGATGATCCGGCCGAGCCATTTGTCGTAAAGCCCGATCAGGAATTCGAAGACCACGGTGCGGTCGAGCTTGCTCTCACCCTCGGCGCGGGCGGAGAAATTCATTGGCAGTTCCTTGATGCGCAGCGGCTCTTCGACCGTGGCGAGAATATCGAGCAGGATCTTGAAGCCCACACCCGACAGGCGGTGAGCATCGGCGCGCAGCGTGGCGCTGCGCAGCATGAAGTAGCCGCTCAGCGGGTCGGTCAGTTCGACCCCGGTGACCTTGTTGGCGATCCGGTTGGCAAAGTTCGAGGCCTTGACCCGGTCGGGCCGGCCCCATTCTTCGGTGCTGGCCCCTTCGGCAAAGCGGCTGCCATAGGCCAGGTCATAGTCCCCGCTTTCGATGGCGGCGAGCATCTGTGGCAGCAGCGCCGGATCGTGCTGGTGATCGGCGTCCATCACCGCGACGACCGGGGCGGCGGTGGCGCACATCCCCTCGATCGCGGCCGAAGACAGGCCGCGCCGGCCGATGCGCTGGATCACGTGGACGCGGGGATCTTCCTGGGCCAGCGCGCGCGCTTCGTCGGCGGTGCCGTCTGGGCTGTTGTCATCGACCACGATGACTTCCCAACTGATCCCGGTCAGCGCCGCGTCCAGTCGCTCGATCATCGAGCGCAGGTTCTTGCGCTCATTGTACGTGGGAAGGACGACGCCAAGCCGCAGGGTCATGTCACAGCCGCTCCAGCACCGCATCGCCGATCGCGGCAGTGCCATGGCTGCCGCCCAGGTCACCGCCGCGAATGCCATCGGCCAGCGCCTTGGCCACGGCCGCCTCAATTTGCGCAGCCTGCGCTTCCAGACCCAGCGAGTGGCGCAGCAGCATGGCGGCGGACAGGATCGTGGCCATCGGATTGGCCAGGCCCTTGCCGGCGATGTCTGGCGCGGAGCCGTGGATCGGCTCGTACAGCCCCATCTTGCCGTCGGACAGGCTGGCCGAGGCCAGCAGCCCGATCGAGCCCACGCACATCGAGGCCTGGTCCGACAGGATATCGCCAAACAGGTTGCCGGTGACGACCACGTCGAACTGGCCGGGATTGCGCACCAGCTGCATCGCGGCATTGTCGACGTACATGTGGCTCAGCTCAACCTCGGGGTAGTCCCTGGCCACTTCGATCATCACGTCGCGCCAGACCTGCGAGGTTTCGAGCACATTGGCCTTGTCGACCGAGCAGAGCTTCTTGCCCCGCCCCATCGCGGCGCGGAAACCGACATGGGCGATGCGGCGCACTTCATCCTCGGCATAGGACATCATGTCCCAACCCTGGCGGCGGCCATCGGGGAGCGTGCGGATGCCCTTCTCGCCGAAATAGACATCGCCGTTGAGCTCGCGCACGATCAGCAGGTCGATCTTGCTTGCTACTTCCGGGCGCAGCGCCGAGGCGTCTTCCAGCCCGGCGAAAACCTTGGCCGGACGCAGGTTGGCGAACAGGCCCAGCTCCTTGCGCAGGCCCAGGATCGCCTGTTCGGGGCGCAGGTGCCGCTCGAGGTTATCGCAATCGGGATCGCCAACCGCGCCGAACAGGATCGCATCGCTGGACCGGGCAATCTCCAGCGTTTCGGCTGGCAGCGGATGTCCGTGACGCTTGTAGGCAATGCCGCCAACGTCGCCTTCGAACAGCACCAGGCCCGGCAGATCGAGCGCTTCGAGCACGCGCACGGCTTCGCGCGTCACTTCGGGGCCGATTCCATCGCCGGCAAAAACTGCGATCTTCATGGGATTCCCAACCTAATCAATCCGGCCAAGCCGCTCTCGCAGCATGGCGCGCGCCGCCATAACATCGCTTCTCCGATCGGCAAGCGGATAGCGCGCCATCAGCGGGCCGAGCTTGTCAAATGCCGCCAGCTGGACATTCCAGTCGGGATCGGTCGGCCGCTCGACCGCGCCATAGCCCAGTTCGCGCAGCAGCAGCGCTTCAAAGCCGGTCAGCCCGGGCAGCCAGCCGCGCGCCGAGGGGGCGTGACAGACAGCATCGAGCAGCGCGGACAGCGCCTGGTACAGCGCCGGATATGGCTGACGCTCAGGCAAGGCGGCCGCGGCCAGCGTGGTCGCCCAGGTGATACCCGCCGCAGGCAGCGGTTCGGTCAGCCAGGGACCGCGGCTCGCGGCCAGCTCGACCCGCGCGGAGGGCAGCTGGCTGCCGGGCCGGGCGCGCAGTTCGGCCTCGATCAGGTTGCCGGGCAGCAGGACCGGGCGCAGGTTCCGACCGCGCCCGCCGGCGACATAGGCGGCGACCAGCCCATGATCCTCGCTCAGCAGCCGCAGGATCACGCCCGTCTCGCCATGCGTGCGGGCAGCGCAGACTATCGCAGGGGTGCGCAGATCCATGACGCGGCCTTAGCCCGCCACGCCGCGCATCGGAAAGACTACTTCTTCGACTTCGACTTGAGCGTCGCTTCAAGCGAGGCCACGCGTTCGGCCAGGGCCTCATTCTCTTCGCGGGCCTTGGCGGCCATGTCCTTGACCGCGTCGAATTCCTCGCGGCTGACAAAGTCGAGCCCGCCCATCGCCTCGCGGAAGCGCTCGCGCGCGTTTTCGCGGGCCTCGCGGCCTGCACCGGCAACGGTCCCGGCCGCGCTGTTGAGCAGCTTGGCAAGGTCGGCGAACAGGGGGTTCTGGCTTTGCATGCCGGCTAGATGGTCCCGCGCGGTGGCGGGTTCAAGCCCTATTCGAAGGTAACCGTGGAGACCGCGCCCGAAACTTCCTGACCGTCCGCATTCGGATTGGCTTCCAGGAACTGCCAGTTAAGCAGGGTCGCGAAGCAGACCCAGGCCAGATAGGGCAGCAGCATCGCCCCAGCGATCGGCCGCACGCGCCAAAACAGCACAACCGTCAGCAACACGGCCAGATCGATCGCGCCCAAAAGGATCAGCGCCCCGGTAATCTGGTGTGCGCCAAAGAACAGCGGAGTCCAGGCCAGGTTGAGCGCAAGCTGGGTCACGAAGGCCGCGATCGCGGCAGTCCGGCCCGGTGCCCCGCGCGCAGTGACGATAAGGACGAGCGCGAAGGCCATGACGACATAGAGAATGCCCCAGACGATCCCAAAGGTGGCGGGCGGCGGGAACAGCGCGGGCTTGACCAGCGACATGAACCATGGACTTTTCGCACCGCCGCCAATCGTTCCGCCCAGGAATCCGAGCAGCGTTATCCCCGGCACAAGAAACAGCGACCAGCGGATAAAGCTGGCTCGCAGCTGCGAGGGCGAGGCAAGGGCCGACATCAATAATCTCCGATTCGAAGATGGGGCGCAGATTCAGGACGATATGGCTGGCCCGGCGACACTAGGCAATCACCCTTAACCCTGATCGTGCCGCTGCGCCGCAATCAGGAACTCGATATTGCCTTCCGGGCCAGTGATCGGGCTTTCTACAATCCCTTGAACCTGCCAGCCCAGCCCTTCGATCCAGCCGCGCACTTCATCGCAAACACGCGCGTGCAGCGCCGGATCGCGCACCACTCCGCCCTTGCCAACCTCGCCCCGGCCGACCTCGAACTGCGGCTTGATCAGGGCGACCAGCTGGCAGACCTGCGCAGCCAGTTTCAGCGGCACTTCCAATACCTTGGACAGCGCAATGAAACTGGCGTCGCAAACGACCCAGTTGCACGGCCGGTCAATTTCAGTGGGGGTCAGAATGCGGGCACTGGTCTGTTCGAGCACCGTGACGCGCGGATCCTGCCGCAGTTTCCAGGCGAGCTGGTTGGTGCCGGAATCGACCGCGAAGACGTGGTTCGCACCCTTTTGCAGCAAGACGTCGGTAAAGCCGCCGGTCGAGCTGCCAATGTCCATCGCCGTCGCGCCCGCCGGGTCGAGGCCAAAGTGTTCGATCGCATGGGCCAGCTTGATCCCGCCGCGCGAAACCCACGGGTGGTCGCGGCCACGCACTTCGAGCGGAGCATCGGCGGGCAGGCTGTGGCCCGGCTTGGCCAGCTTGGTTTCGCCCGAGAAAACCACGCCTGCGAGGACCAGCGCCTGGGCGCGGGAACGGCTTTCGGCCAAGCCGCGCTCGACCAGCAACTGGTCAACGCGCACCTTGGACATTTTGGCTGATCGGGGCTGGGTCATGGCTGGCAGGGCTTGTCGCTTGGCGCGCCTCATTCCATAGGGAGGCGATGAAGGCAAATGTCCTGCTGTCCTCGTCGATTGGCGCACTGCTGCTTGGCGCCTGTGCGACCAAACCCCCGCCACCGCCGCCAATGCCGCCCAAAGTGTCCGTGAATCCCGGTTTGCCGCCGCCGACAGTCAAGCCAGCGCCAAGGCCGACGGAAGCCTGGCTGGACCAGAGCATGATAGCAGGTAACTGGACTTGGCGACGCGAAGGCGATCATTCGGTTGCGCGCTTCGCCTTGCCAAATGGAGAGCTTCGGCTGATCCTCTCCTGCGATCCAGCGCGCAGGATCGTCACCTTGCGGCATGAGGGGTTCGCCGGCGCCGCAGAGCCGGTGACGATCACTACCACCACGCAGCGCCGCGTCGTCACCGGACGCACGACGGCCCAGCCGCCCTACTTCACCGATGTGGAATTTGCTGCCGACGACAGGCTGCTCGATGCCATCGCGATGAGCCGCGGGCGCTTCATGGTCGAGACCACCGCGCCCTTGGGGCAATTGATCGCGCCAGCCTGGCCCGAACTGAGCCGCGTGATCGAGGATTGTCGCTGAATTCGAGGCTGTGGAAAACCGGCGCGAAGCAGGCCGGAAGCCCCGGATTCTGACACCGAAAAAAATCATTACAAGTCTTGTTGTGCAGCGCGGAATGATTCACATTCCATGCCAAGGCCCATCGGGCTTCGCCGATGGCCCCGACCAACCCCGCGGGGTTTGGTCCTTGGCTCAACAGCGCGAAAGGAGGTGACCGATGTCTCATGGTTCAGCAGGGAGGTCGGTAACCCGCAAAACGGAGCATTATCGCTGAGGTCGATGTAAGCGATAGAGGCTTCGTGAGCGGCGCTTCCGGCCGCTGACCATGCGAAGGGCGGTTGTCGGGATGCCGGCGCCGCCCTTCTCATTTTTGCCCTGCGGGGCTTGGGGCGGTTGTCGGGATACCGGCGCCGCCATTCTCATTTGTGGTCATCGCTCTTGGCCTCTCGACCGAATCTGCCTAGACCAGCAGACAGTCGCGACCCTCGCACGATAATTACCTTTTTCTTGTCTTGACGGTAATTTTCACTCAGAGGGCCTGCTTCACCGCCAGAAGGACTTAAGCCCGATGCTCGCCGCTACCACATTCGCCCATGTGCCCCACCCCGCCCCGACGGCGGACGCGGTACGCGCCGGGCTGGTGGCCGATCCGGGCTTCGGCAAGATCTTTTCCGATCACATGGTGACGATTGACTGGACCGAGGGCCAGGGTTGGCATTCGGCCACGCTTGGGCCCCGCCAGCCGATCGCGCTCGATCCTGCGGCATCGGTGCTGCACTATGCCCAGGAGATCTTCGAAGGGCTGAAGGCCTATCGCCTGGCCGATGGCACCATGGCGCTGTTCCGGCCCGAAGCCAACGCGCGGCGCTTCAACGCTTCGGCCCAGCGGCTGGCCATGCCGGAACTGCCGGAAGACCTGTTCATCGAAGCGATCCGGCAACTGGTCGCCGTTGATGCCGACTGGTTCCCCTCGATCGAGGGCGGCTCGCTCTACCTGCGCCCCTTCATGATCGCGACCGAGGCCTTCCTCGGCGTGCGCCCGGCCAAGGAATACAAGTTCATCGTCATCGCTAGCCCGGCCGGCAATTACTTCAAGTCGGGCGCCCCGGCCGTATCGATCTGGGTTTCGGACTATACCCGCGCCGCCCCCGGCGGGACCGGCGCGGCCAAGTGCGGTGGCAACTATGCCGCCAGCCTGGTCCCCACCGCCGAAGCCTTTGCCAAGGGCCACGACCAGGTGCTTTTCCTCGATGCCGCGGAGCACAAGTGGATCGAGGAACTGGGCGGGATGAACCTGTTCTTCGTGATGGCCGATGGCCGCATCGTCACCCCGCCACTCACCGGCACGATCCTGCCCGGCGTGACCCGCGACAGCCTGCTGCAACTCGCCGCCGAAGAAGGCCTGAAGGTTTCGGAAGAGCCCTACAGCCTTGACCAGTGGCAGGCCGACGCCGCCTCTGGCGCGCTGCTTGAAGCCTTTGCTTGCGGAACCGCAGCAGTGGTCACTTCGGTCGGCAAGGTGGCGGGACGCGATCGCGAGTTCACGATCGGCAGCGGCGGTCCGGGGCAACTGACGCAGAAGCTGCGCAGCCGCCTGGTTTCGATCCAGCGCGGCGAAGCGCCGGACCCGCATGGCTGGGTAATGAAGCTCTAGGCCCTTTTCAGGCCTGACATTCTGGGCCACCTTGGCCCGATGTCGCTTTCATTCAATCGCCGCCACTTCATCGGCAGCACCGCCGCCGCCTTTGCCGCGCTGACGGCTTCGGGCTGCCACGCCCGAACAGTCCGCCAGGCGGCCGGGTACGGCCCGCTGCGGACCGATCCAGCTGGCCTGCTCGATCTGCCGGCCGGCTTTTCCTATCGCGTGCTTTCCGCGCTGGGCGAGACCATGGACGATGGCGGCCGCGTGCCCGACGCAGCCGACGGCATGGGCTGCATCGCTCTGCCCGGCGGCAAGCTGGCGCTGATCCGCAATCACGAATTACGCCCCGGCAAGGACAGCGGCGGTGTCAGCGGGCTGGCCTATGATCGCGACAGCAGCGGCGCAATCCTGCCCGGCGGCACCACGACGCTGATCCTCGACCAGGCGAGCCTGAAGGTCGAGCGGCAGTTCCGCTCGCTCTCCGGTACGATCCGCAATTGCGCGGGCGGGATCACTCCGTGGGGCAGCTGGCTGACCTGCGAGGAAGATGTCACGCGCGCCGGACCGCGCGTTGGGCAGGATCACGGCTGGGTGTTCGAAGTTCCCGCCAGCGCGAGTGGCCCGGTGGCCCCCGTCCCGCTCAAGGCGCTGGGCCGCTTCAATCACGAAGCCGCCTGCGTGGATCCACGTACCGGCATCGTCTATCTGACCGAGGACCGCGACGACAGCCTGCTCTATCGGTTCGTGCCGCAAGTGCGCAGCAAGCTGGCTGCCGGCGGGCAATTGCAGGCGCTGGCCCTGCAGGATCCGCGCGGCGCCGCCGATACCCGCAACTGGGTGGCGGCCAGCTGGTCCGCCGGACAGACGGCGCGCGTCCGCTGGATCGATCTCGACAATCCCGATAGCCCCGACGACGATCTGCGCCAGCGCGGGGCGACTCTCGGCGCGGCGCTCTTTGCCCGCGGCGAAGGGATCCACATGGGTGCGGGCGAGCTGTTCTTCGCCTGCACATCGGGGGGTGCAGCCAAGCTGGGGCAGGTCTTCAGGCTCAAGCTGGGACGCGGGGGTGAGCACCTGGAGCTGTTCTTTGAATCGGCCGATCCAGCCCAGTTCAATTATGGCGACAACCTGACCGTGGCGCCGGACGGCCAACTGGTGGTTTGCGAAGACCAGTACAGCGCGGTCAGTGACAACCATCTGCGCGGACTGACCCGGCGCGGTGAGCCCTATCCGATCGCTCGCGTCGCTATCCAGACTGAGCCGGCCGGCGCCTGCTTCTCACCCGATGGCCGGGTGCTGTTCGTCAATCTCTACAGCCCGGCCAAGACCCTGGCGATCACCGGACCCTGGGCACACCTCAAGGTCTAACGCTTCACCTTTTCGATCAGGTCGATCAGTTCGCCGAACTTGGCGCGCTGGGCCTCTGCGTCGCCAGAGGCGATCGCTTCGGACACACAGCAGGCGGCGTGGTCTTTCAGGATCTCGCTCTCCACCCGCGCCAGGGCCGACTTGATTGCCTGGACCTGGTGCAGGACATCGATGCAATAGCGCTCATCTGCGACCATCTGCGCAACGCCGCGAACTTGGCCCTCGATGCGCCTCAGCCGGTTGACGATGGCTTCCGTCTGTTTTCCCATAACCCACCCTTGCAATACCCCTGGGGGGTATATAGATAGCGCGGGCCGATCGTCAACCGGAGCCGCATCGTGTCGCTTTCCCGCCGTCGTTTCCTGACTGCCACCGGAGCCGGGCTTGCACTCGCCCCCCTGCCCGCCTGGGCCCAGGGGCATGGCATGAGCCATGGCGGCCACGGCGGCAGCCACCGGATGCCGAAGGGGCCGCTGATCCCGACCGGCTTTGGCGTGCTGACCGGCAAGGAGATCGACCTGACCGTCGGCGATGGTCTGCGCGAAGTTGCCGGGCGGCGCGGGCTGGGCGTGGCCGTCAACGGCACGGTGCCGGGACCGCTCCTTCGCCTGAAGGAAGGCGACGAGATGATCCTGCGGGTCACCAATCGCCTGCACGAAGACACCTCGATCCACTGGCACGGGCTGCTGCTGCCGTTTCAATTTGATGGCGTGCCAGGCGTCAGCTTTCCGGGGATCAAGCCGGGCGAGACTTTCACCTACAAGTTCCCGCTGCGCCAGTCGGGCACCTATTGGTATCACAGCCATTCGGGGCTGCAGGAGCAATCGGGCCACTATGGTCCGCTGATTATCGATCCGGCTGAGCCGGATCCGATCCAGTCCGACCGCGAATTCGTGCTGCTGCTGAGCGAGTTCACCGCGATGCATCCGCACCAGATCTTTGACCGGCTGCGCACCGGCGAAGGCTATTTCAACCGCCAGAAAACCACCTGGACCGACGATTACCCGATGACTGGCACCGAGCGGCGGATGTGGGCGCAGATGCGCATGCCGGCGACCGACATCGCCGATGTCAGCGCCCCGACCTATACCTACCTCGCTAACGGCCTGCCCGCCGCGCAAGGTCCGGAATTCCTGTACCGCCGGGGTGAGCGGGTGCGGCTGCGGCTGATCAACGGATCGGCCATGACCTTCTTCAATATCCGCATTCCGGGCCTGAAACTGACGGTCGTCGCTGCCGATGGCCAAGCGGTGAAGCCCGTGACGGTCGAGGAACTGCAGATCGCAGTGGCCGAAACCTATGACCTGCTGGTCGAGCCGGATGGCGCGGCATTCTCGATCGTGTGCGAATCGATGGACCGTTCGGGCATGGCGCTGGCGACATTGACCACCACGCCGGGCCTGCGCGCGCCCGTCCCACCGCTGCGCAAGGCCCCGCTGCTGACCATGGCCGATATGGGCATGAACCACGGAGATGGCGGGCAGGATCACGGCGGCGGCAAGTCCAGCACCAGCATGGACGGCATGCCGATGCGCGACATCAGCCTGCTGCCGCCGGATGTGAAAATCGGCCCCGGGATCGACATGGTCTCGATGGCGCCAGTCGACAAGCTGGGCGATCCGGGGATTGGCCTCGCCGATGTAGGGCACCGCATGCTGACCTATCGCGATCTCTCCGCGCTTACCCCGAACGCCGATACGCGTGAGCCGAGCCGCCTGCTCGAACTGCACCTGACCGGCAACATGGAACGCTACATGTGGTCGTTCGACGGGCGAATGTTCAACGCCGTCAGCGACGTGCCGATCCGCTTTGCCTGGAACGAGCGGGTGCGGGTCAAACTGATCAACAACACCATGATGGCGCACCCGATCCATCTGCACGGGATGTTCTTCGAACTGGTCAACGGCCAGTCGCCGGCAAATCAGCCGCGCAAGAACGTGGTGACCGTCCAGCCGGGCGCGAGCGCGCAGTTTGACCTGACCGCCAACGAACCGGGCGACTGGGCCTTCCACTGCCACCTGCTCTATCACATGCATGGCGGGATGATGCAGATCGTGACCGTGATGGGTCCGGAGGGCACGAAGTGAGCCGCCTGGCGATTCTGACCGCGCTGGCCGCCATGCCGCTGGCTGCGCCCGTCCTGGCGCAGAGCCACGAGGGCCATGATGCGCATGCCGGCCACCAGATGCCACAGCCCGTTGGCGAGGCCCAGCCCGAACCGTTCGACCCCTCGCCCGGCCCGTCGATGGAACTGCCGCCGCCCGAAGAAGCCGGTTCCGGCCCGCCGCGCGCCGCCGATGCGATCTGGGGGGCAGAGGCCATGGCGCCTTCGCGTGACGCGCTGAAGCGCGAACACGGCAGCACCGTCATCACTTGGCTTCAGGCCGACCGGCTCGAGTATCAGGCGCGGCAGGGGCACGATGGCCTGCTGTGGGATGTCCAGGGCTATTACGGCAGCCCCACCAGCAAGCTCTGGCTCAAGAGCGAAGGCGAAGCCGCGCTGGGCGAGGGAGTGGAAGACGCAGAAGTCCAGGCGCTGTGGTCCAAGGCAGTCGCGCCGTTCTGGGATCTTCAGCTTGGCGTAAGGCAGGATCTGGCAGGTGAGACCGATACCCACGCCGTGATCGGGATTCAGGGCCTCGCCCCTTATCTGTTCGAGATCGACGCCGCGCTGTTCCTGTCGCAGCGGGGCGACCTGACGGCTCGGATCGAGGCGGAGGTTGACCAGCGGATCACGCAGTCGCTGATCCTGCAGCCGCGGGTAGAGGTCAGCCTCGCCGCGCAGGACAATCCGGCCCGCAAGGTCGGTGCCGGGCTGGACAAGATCGAGGCCGGCCTGCGGCTGCGGTATGAGATCGTGCCCGAGTTCGCGCCCTACATCGGGATCGAACAGGGCTGGAAGCTGGGCGACAGCGCCCGTTTTGCCCGCCTGGCGGGCGAGGACCCGAGCGTGACCAGCGTGGTCATCGGCGTCCGGTTCTGGTTTTGATGAGGAGTATCCAAATGTCGTTTCGCCTCCCCACCCTGCTTGCCGCTGCCGCGCTGACTCTGTCCGCCCCGGCGCTCGCCCACGTCAAGATCGCCAGCGCCAGCCCGGCCGAAGGGAGCACGGCCGCTGCGCCCAAAACCGTGGTGCTGAACTTCTCGGATACGCTTCTTCCCGCCAAGACCGGCGTGGAACTGGTGATGACCGCGATGCCCGGGCACGCCAACCACGGGATCATGCCGATCAAGAACTTCGTACCGGCCTGGTCGAATGGCAACAAGACGCTGACGCTCAACCTGCGCCAGCCGCTGCGCACCGGCACCTATGAGGCGCGGTGGCAGTCGACTGGCGCCGATGGTCACAAGATGGCGGGCAAGCTGACTTTCAAAGTCAAATAACCGCCAAAGTCACGTAACCGGACGCCCGCAGAGCACTTCGGCGATCTGCACGGCGTTGAGCGCGGCACCCTTGCGCAGGTTGTCGCCCACCACGAACAGCGCAAGGCCGTGTTCGACCGAGCGATCGGGGCGGACACGGCCCACCAGCACCGGGTCGATGCCGGTCGCGGCCAGCGAATCCGGCGCGGCGGTCACCACCACGCCCGGCGCGGCTTCAAGCAGCTCCAGTGCGCGTGCGGCCGAGATCGGGCGCTCGAACTCGGCATTCACGGAAATGCCGTGGCCGGTGAAGACGGGCACGCGCACGCAGGTGCCCGAAACCGGCAGGCCCGGAATGTTCAAGATCTTGCGGCTCTCGTCGCGCAGCTTGAGCTCTTCCTCGGTGTAATCGTCCTCACCCAGCACGTAGTTGAGTGGCGCGATGTTGTGCGCGATCGGCGCGGCCCACTTTTCCGCCGCCGGCAGGAAATCGGCCTGGCCGTTGCGGGCGAGTTCGGCTGCGCGGTCACCGACATGGGCGAGCTGCTTGGCAAGGATTTCGATCCCGGCCGCGCCCGCACCCGACACCGCCTGATAGGTCGAGGCGACGAGCCGCTTCAGCCCCGCTTCGTCATGCAGCGGCTTCAGCACGGGCATGACCGCCATGGTGGTGCAGTTGGGATTGGCAACGATACCCTTGGGCATATTGGCAAGGGCATCGGGGTTCACTTCGGCGACGACCAGCGGCACTTCGGGATCGCTGCGCCAGGCCGAGCTGTTGTCGATCACGATTGCGCCCGCAGCAGCCACCTTGGGCGCGAGCGCCTTGGAGGTGGAGCCACCGGCGGAGAAGAAGACCACGTCCAGCCCGGCATAATCGGCAGTCTCGGCATCCTCGACGGTCACGGGCTGGCCGTTGAAATTAACCTGCTTGCCCGCCGAACGGGCCGAGGCGAACAGCCGCAACGTGCCGACCGGGAAGTTCCGCTCGGCCAGCAGCTCGCGCATCATCGAGCCGACCAGCCCGGTCGCGCCAACCACGCCGACGTTGAGTTGCTGTCCCTCGGGAAATCTCTGCACCATCATCACATCTCCAGTCTTTGCGGGAGCTGCGGGGTTCTGGCGCTTGCTGATGAAGAGCCCCGCATCTCGCGCGGGGCTTGGTTCGTTTGGTTTACGCCTTGGTCCAGCGCGCACCACGAACCGCCCCGCTGCCGCGAGTCGGTTTAATGGTAATCGGCTTGGTAGTGGCCATCAGCATGGGGGCGCCCCTAGCCGTGCTGCACCGCAATGTAAACGGGCTAAGTGCGGCTCAGGCTTCGGCCGATGGAACGGCCGCCAGCATGCGCATGCGCACGGCTGTGACTTGTTCCAGCAGGTTGTGGACCATGTTGAGGTCACCCTGACTGAGCTTGGGCGCCTGGCTGAAGATCTCCACCGCCGGCTCAAGCAGGTCGATCAGGTCAGTCAGCTCGGCAGCGATAGCATCGCGCAGTTCGCCGCCCGCCAGTTCGGCCGCAATAGGGAAAAACTGCTGTTCGGGCCGCTTCACGATAGTCGGCACCCCGGCAATCTGGCCCAGCTCGGCGGTCAGGCCGTCCAGCATCCGCCACTTGCGCGGAATTTCCAGCGACATGTCGCGCAGCGCCGAAGCATCAGCCGCGACCAGCTCGGGTGGCTCCACCGGAGCGGGGCGCGACGAGCGGAAGAAGTTGAATGCCAGCGATGCCATGACGCAAGGTTTAGGTGATCTTGCTTAACGGAAAGTAAAAGCAGCGCGAAGATTGGCCGCGCCCACTTGCGCTTGGAACCGGCTGCCGCCACCTTCGCGTTGCTGATTGAAACGAAAGGTGCCCCGCGATGGCCGATGCCGAATATACCCCGCCCAAGGTCTGGACCTGGGACAAGGAAAGCGGTGGCAGGTTTGCCAAGATCAACCGGCCGATCTCGGGCGCAACCCATGAGAAGGAGCTGCCGGTCGGCGAGCATCCCTTCCAGCTCTATTCACTGGGCACACCGAATGGCCAGAAGGTCACGATCCTGTTCGAGGAGCTGCTTGAAGCCGGCCACAGCGGTGCCGAGTACGATGCCTGGCTGATCAACATTGGCGAGGGCGATCAATTCGGATCAGGCTTTGTCGCGATCAATCCAAACTCCAAGATCCCCGCCCTGGTCGACCGCTCTGGCCCCGAACCGATTCGGCTGTTCGAGAGCGGCGCGATGATGCTGCACCTGGCGGAGAAGTTCGGCGCTTTCATTCCGGCTGACGCCAAGGGGCGTGCCGAATGCCTGTCCTGGCTGATGTGGCAGATGGGCAGCGCGCCCTTCATCGGCGGCGGGTTCGGTCACTTCTATGCCTATGCCCCGATCAAGATCGAATATGCGATTGATCGCTATTCCATGGAAACCAAGCGGCTGTTCGACGTGGCCGACAAGCGGCTGGCGGAATCGCGCTACCTGGCGGGTGACGCGTACACGATTGCCGACATGGCGGTATATGCCTGGTTCGGCCTGCTCTATCGCGGGTTCGCCTATAACGACGCGGCGACCTTCCTTTCGCTGAACGAGTACACCAACGTCGGCCGGTGGGTGGAGGAGATCCTGGCCCGCCCGGCAGTGAAGCGCGGGCAGAAGGTCAATGTCGCCACGGGTCTGATCGAGCGCCATTCGGCCGCCGATTTCGATAAACTCACCGAAGCGCAATAGCCCCCTTCCCTCTGCCGCGCGGCGTGCTAAAGGCCGCGCGGTTGCTGGGGCGTAGCCAAGCGGTAAGGCACCGGTTTTTGGTACCGGCATGCGAAGGTTCGAATCCTTCCGCCCCAGCCATAGCTTCAAGCTCTCTCGAACCTTTGCCAAACAAATGACTCAGGTTCGGGGCCGGAGCGCCAGCGGAGGCGACCGAGCGAAGCGAGGGCAATCCTTCCGCCCCAGCCATTCCTTGCACAATATGTCAGTTCTCGTCATTGCCCGTCCCGCATAGAGGGGCCCGCATATGTCCAGAATCGAACTCAGCATCGCGCCATCAGAGCGCGCCGTGGCAATCGCCAACCGGGTCGAAAAATTCGTCCGCGAAGTGGTGGTCCCCTATGAACGCGATCCGCGCCGCGACCATCATGGCGCGCCGCTGGACGAGCTGGTCTACGAGATGCGCGAACATGCCCGCGCGGCCGGCGTGCTCACCCCGCATATCCTGGCCGATGGCAGCCACCTGACCCAGCGCGAGACGGCGCTGGTGCTGATCAAGTCGGGCCTTTCGCCGCTCGGCCCGCTGGCCTGCAACACCATGGCCCCGGATGAGGGCAACATGTACCTGCTCGGCCACAAGGCGACTGCGGAGCAGAAGGACCACTTCCTGAAACCCTTGGTCGAAGGTCGCGCCCGCAGCGCCTTCTTCATGACCGAGCCTTCGGAGGACAATGGCGCCGGGTCTGACCCGTCGATGATGCTCACCACCTGCCGGCAGGACGGCAACCACTGGGTCATCAACGGCCGCAAGACGTTCATCACCGGGGCGGACGGGGCCAGCGTCGGGATCGTGATGGCCAAGGGCGAGGATGGCGGCGCCTGCATGTTCCTGGTCGATCTGCCCGATCCCGCGATCCGGATCGACGACGTGCCCAACACCATCGACAGCTCCATGCCCGGCAGCCATGCCACGGTCACGATCGACAACCTGCGCGTGCCGGCCAGCCAGATGCTGGGCGAACCCGGTGACGGGTTCAAATATGCGCAGGTCCGCCTTTCCCCGGCGCGCCTCTCGCACTGCATGCGCTGGCTGGGCTGCTGCATCCGCGCGCACGAAATCGCCAGCGACTATGCCTGTCGCCGCATGGCCTTCGGCAAGGCACTGATCGAGCACGAAGGCGTCGGCTTCATGCTGGCCGAGAACCTGATCGACATCAAACAGGCGGAGCTGATGATCGACTGGTGCGCCGGGGTGCTTGACACCGGCAGCCTCGGCACGACCGAAAGTTCGATGGCCAAGGTGGCCGTGTCCGAAGCGCTGATGCGGATTGCCGACCGCTGCGTCCAGGTGATGGGTGGCACGGGGGTAACCGATAAAACCGTGGTCGAGCAGGTTTTCCGCGAAGTCCGCGCCTTCCGGATCTATGACGGCCCGACAGAGGTCCACAAATGGAGCCTCGCCAAGAAGGTTCGCCGCGACTGGCGTGAAGCCCAGGCCTAACCGCCAAAAGGAGTTCAGAGATGCAAGCAGTTCAGGCCTTTTTCGAGCAGACCGGCGGCCCCGAAGTGATTCAGTGGCGCACGATAGAGCTGCCCGCGCCGGGCCCCGGCGAAGTGCTGGTGCGGCAAGAGGCGGTCGGGCTGAACTTCATCGATACCTATCACCGCACCGGGCTTTACCCCCAGCCGATGCCGAGCGGCCTCGGCATGGAAGCAGCCGGGGTGGTAGAAGCCGTGGGTGCAGGCGTCACGCGCGTCAGCCCCGGCCAGCGCGTCGCCAGCTTTACCGGCCCAGGTGCCTATGCCAGCGCCCGGATCCTGAAAGAGACAGACCTGTTCCCGGTGCCCGATGGCGTCGATTCCAAGACTGCTGCGGCAGTCCTGCTCAAGGGCGCGACGGTCGAGGCCTTGGCTGAGCGCTGCGCCCCGCTTGCCGCAGGCGAATGGGCGCTGGTCCCGGCCGCCGCGGGCGGCGTCGGACTGCTGCTGGTCCAGTGGCTCAAGGCACGCGGCGTGCGCGTGATCGGTACGGTCGGCAGCGCCGACAAAATCGACCCGGCCAGGCAGGCCGGGGCCGAAATGGTGCTGCTGACCAGCGATCCGGAACTGTCGGACAAGGTCCGTGCCGCCACGGACGGCGTAGGCGTCGCGGTCAGCTATGACGGCGTCGGTGCAGCGACCTGGGAGGCTTCGCTCAAGTCGGTCCGCCGGCGCGGCATGATCGTCAGCTTCGGCAATGCCAGCGGTCCGGTGACCGGTGTGAACCTGGGCGTCCTGGCTGCGCACGGCTCACTGTTCGTAACGCGGATGACGCTGTTCGACTACTGGCGCGAGCCGGCCGATGCCCTGTCTGGCGCAGCCAAGCTGTGGGACATGGTGGCCAGCGGCAAGTTGACCGTCACGATCGGCCAGACCTATGCCCTGACCGACGCGGCCCAGGCCCACCGCGATCTCGAAGCCCGCAAGACCACGGGATCGACGCTGCTGCTGCCCTAGGCCGCTTCAGTTGCAAACCAGATGACGTGGCGGGGACCCTTGCCCTTGCCATCGGCATCGTAGCGGGCGCGCACTTCGACTTCCTCGACATTGAAGCCGACGCTTTCCATGCGCCGGACGAACTTGTCGTCGCGCTCGGCTGACCAGATCGCCAGTACCCCGCCGGGGGCCAGCGCCTTGCGCGCGTTGTGCAGACCCGCCTTGCCGTAGAGCCGGTTGTTTTCCGGCCGGACCAGCCCGTCCGGCCCGTTATCGACATCGAGCAGGATCGCGTCGAACGGTTCGGGCGCGAGTAGGATCGCATCGCCGACATCGTCCATCACCAGCCGCACACGGGGATCGTCAAGGCAGCCGGCCGCAACCTCGGCCATCGGCCCGCGCGCCCACTCGATGATCTCGGGCATCAGCTCGGCCACGGTAACCCGCCCCTGCGGGCCGAGCCGGGCCAGCGCGGCGCGCAGGGTAAAGCCCATGCCATAGCCGCCGATCAGCAGGCGGGGGGCGGCGCGGCCCTTCAGCCGGTCGAGGGTCATCGTCGCCAGCGCCTCTTCCGAGCCGCGCATCCGGGTGGACATCAGCTCGTTGTGGCCCATCACGATCATGAAATCGCGGCCGTGGGCGAAGAGCTTCAGCTCCTCGCCCCCTGGCACCTGGGCGCTGCCGAGCAGCTGCCGCGTGATCACGCCGCGCGCTGGGCGCGTTCGCCGGCTTCGGCGTTGAGCATGTCAGCCAGCAGGAAGGCCAATTCCAGCGACTGGGCGGCGTTGAGGCGCGGGTCGCAGTGGGTGTGATAGCGGTCAGCCAGCGTTTCAGAGCTGATCGCCACGGCCCCGCCGACACACTCGGTCACGTCCTGCCCGGTCATCTCGATGTGGATGCCACCGGCATGGGTGCCCTCAGCGCGGTGCACCGCGAAGAAGCCACGCACCTCGTTGAGGATCCGGTCGAACGGGCGGGTCTTGTAGCCGCTGTTCGCCTTGATGACGTTGCCGTGCATCGGATCGCAGGACCAGACCACCGGATGCCCTTCGCGCTTGACCGCGCGGACCAGCGGGGCAAGGCCGGCTTCGACCTTGTCATCGCCAAAGCGGCTGATCAGGGTGATGCGCCCGGCTTCGCGGCCCGGGTTGAGCACGTCAAGCTGGCGCAGCAGTTCGTCGGGGGCCAGGCTGGGCCCGCACTTGAAGCCGATCGGATTGCCGACCCCGCGCAGGTATTCGACATGGGCCGAACCTTCGAAGCGGGTCCGGTCGCCGATCCACAGCATGTGGGCCGAGGTATCGTACCAGTCACCGGTCAGCGAATCCTGCCGGGTCATCGCCTGCTCGTAAGGCAGGTGGAGCGCCTCGTGGCTGGTGTAGAAGCTGGTGCCCTGGAGCTGCGGCACGGTGCGCGGATCGATCCCGCAGGCTTCCATGAAGTCCAGCGCCTCGCCGATTCGGGTGCTGACCTCGGCGAACTTTTCCGCCCAGGGCGAACGGCCCATGAAATCGAGCGTCCACTGGTGGACCTGGCGCAGGTTGGCATAACCGCCGGTCGAGAAGGCGCGCACCAAGTTTAGCGTCGCGGCCGACTGCGAATAGGCCTGCAGCAGGCGCTGCGGATCGGGGATGCGAGCCTCGGGCGTGAACTCGATCCCGTTGATGTTGTCACCCAGGTAGCTCGGCAGCTCGACCCCGTCGATCACTTCGATCGGCGAACTCCGCGGCTTGGCGAACTGGCCAGCAAGGCGACCGACCTTCACCACCGGCTGCTTGCTGGCAAAGGTCAGCACCACCGCCATCTGTAGCAGCACGCGGAAGGTGTCGCGGATGTTGTTGGGGTGGAATTCTGCGAAGCTTTCCGCGCAATCACCGCCTTGCAGCAGGAAGCCCTTGCCGGCCGCGACCTGGGCCAGATCGGCCTTCAGCGCGCGCGCTTCACCGGCAAAGACCAGCGGCGGAAAGGTGGTCAGCGTGCCCAGTACCTTGCCCAGCGCAGCCGCGTCGGGATAGACCGGCAGGTGCCGGGCTTCGCGCGATTGCCAGGTTTCGGGGGTCCAGTTACTTGCCACTTTTCTGCTCCTTTGCGAGCGCGGCCCATAGCGCTGTCCGTTCGCAATTGCAAAAGACGAAAAGCCGATCGGTCTTATCGGGCAATAATCTGTCGTCTAGCGCCCTTCGGTTGCCGTGGCCGCGACGGCGGCGTGGGCTTCGCTTTCGGCCACGGCAGCCGCCGACGCGGCACCCTGGGGCATGATCTGCGCCCGCCACGACCGGTCCGGCACCAGATACTTGCGCGCCAGCGCCTGCATCGCCTCGGGCGTGGCGCGGGTGTAATCGGGCAGCAGGGTCCGCAGCCCGGCAAATTTGGCCGGTTCGCTGCTCGCCCCTTCAAGCTGGTACATGAAGAAGGCACTGCTGGTGCTGGCGCGCGAGATCTGCTGGCGCAGCGGTTCGATCACGCGCTCCAGCTCGTCGGCGCTGGGCGGGCGGGCGACGAGATCGGCGGCGATTTCCTCGGCCGTGGCGAAGAACACCGGCACAGCCTTGGGCGCAAGCTGGGCCATGGCGGTCAGCGAGCCGCCGTTCTCCAGATCCTGCGGCCAATCGTTGAAGACCTGCGGGGCATAGGCCGCGCCCAGCCTCTCGCGCATCGCATCGAGCAGGCGGTTCTGGAACAGGTTGGAGAGAATCTCGAGCTGGCGGCTTTCCGAGATGCCGGCCATGCCGCCACCGGTCGTCCAGCTGATCAGCGCAGCAGCCTGGGTCGGATCGCCGCGGTGATCGAGCACGACAGGCCGCTTGGACGGCGGCAAGGTAGCAACCCGCGCCGGCTGCAACGGAGCAGCATAGGGTTGGCGTGATGCAAGTGCGCCAAAACTGCGCTCCAGCGCGGCGACGGCCTGTTCGCGGGTGAAATCGCCAAACAGCTGCACTTCGATCGGGCCCTGTTCGAGGATCGGCTGCCAGACCTGGCGGAATCCGTCAGGCGTAGCTGCTTCAACTTCCTTCGGGGTCGGCGTGCGGAAGCGCGGATCGCGGCCGCGCTGGAGGAATTCCAGATCGCGTTCGAGCACACCCTGCGGCGAGGCCGAGAAGCTTTCATAGCGCAGCCGCGCCGCCGCCTTGGCCCGCAGCACCGGGCCGCTGTCCCAGCGCGGCTGGGCGAACTTCTGCGCGAAGAGATAGAGCTGGTCCGCCATATCAGCCGAACGGGTATCGGCAGAGAATTGGAACGAGGCGTCCTGGATCGCGAAATCAAAGCCCATCTTGCGGCCAGTGCTGATTCGGTCGAGCTCTTCCTGGCCAAGCTGGCCCTGGCCGGAGCCGACCAGCGCCATGTCACCCAGCGCGATATAGGCGGCATCGCCGGCACCAAAGGCCCGGAAACCTGCACCGAACCGCACCTTGACCGAGACGCGGCCGGGCTCGTCCGTGGTCGGCCAGAGCAGGACCTTCACCCCATTGGCGAATTCGAGCTGCTCGATCCCGAGGATCCCGGTCTGGGTCTCGCCCACCAGCTTGCCGGGCGCGCCGATGGCCGGCATTTCGGCAAAGGAGATCGGCTTACCGCCGGGACGGGCCTTGGGATCGGCCACCGCCGGGGCGGCCAGCGCGGCCGCGAGCGAAGCGGACTGTGCCTCGCCGGCCTTGGGCGTGACATAGACCGCGCGCGTCACCGCGCCCTTGAACAGGCGGCGGGTGTGATCAAGCACGGCCTGCGGCGTGAACAGGGGCCGTGAGCTGTTGAATATCTGCAGCACGGTTTCAGGCGAGGCAATCGTCTCGCGGATGTCGAGCGCGGTCACCATGTCGTCAGCCAGCTTGGCTCCGGCCAGCAGACGGCGCTGCTCGACCGAACTTTCGAAGGCAACGTTGAACTCGGCAACTTCGCGCTCGATCTCGTCCTCGCTCGGCGGGGTCGCCAGGGCATCGGCGATCACGCCGCGCACTTCCTTGAGCGACTTGGCCCAGTTCTCATCCAGCGGCGTTACCGAGACGAAGGTCGCATCGGCCGAGCGGCTGACCTTTTCCTGATTGACCTGGGCAAAGAGGAAGCTGCCGCCAGCCCGGGCGCGCGCTTCCAACCGGCGATTGATGATCGCCTGGGCGAGCGAATCCAGCATGATCCCCTGGTTGTAGGCGATCGTGTCCTGCACCTGCCGCCACGGGCGCATCACGGCATAGGTCAGGCCGCGCGGCAGGTCGGGCTCGACCACGACGCGTGTCTCGCCAACCGGGTTCGCCGGATTGCTGCCCTTGGGCGCAACCGGATCACCAAAGGCCGGCGCCGGGGTCGGCTTGCCGCTGGCGGGCCAATCGGCAAAATGCTGGCGCACCATGGCTTCGATCTCTGCAGTCTCGACATCGCCGACAACGATAATCACGGCGTTCTCGGGCCGGTACCAGCGGGCATGGAACGCGCGGACCGATGCCTGGTTGGCCGCCTGCAAGGTTTCGGAAGTGCCGATGACCGGGCGGTTCGCCAGGCGCTGGCCAGCGAACAGGGTCTGCTGGGTGGCCTCGGAGACCCGCTCCGCCAGCCCGCCACGCTCGCGCTTTTCGGCCATCACGATTGGCACTTCGGTGCGCACATTGGCCTCGGTCAGCGCCGGGGCAATCATCATGCCGGACAAGAGCTTCAGCGATTCATCCAGCTTGGCCGGGGTCGCGTTGGGCAGATCGAGCTTGTAGGTCGTCGCGATCGGGCTGGTTTCGGCATTAGTATCGCTGCCAAAGGTTGCCCCGAGCCGCTGCCAGGTGGGGATGGCCGCGCCTTCGGCGAGGTAGCGCGACTGGCGGAAGACCAGATGTTCAAGCAAGTGGGCATAGCCGCGCTCGCTCTCTTCCTCATGCAGCGAGCCGACGTCCATTCTTACCCGGATAGCGACCTGGCCGGGGGGCACGCCATTCTTGCGCACGGCATAGCGCACGCCGTTGGCCAGCTCGCCAAAGACCCATTCCTTGTCCTGCGGGACATCGCTGCCGCGGTAGAGCCAGGGGCCGGTGGCTGCGGGCTTAGCCGGAGCGGCAGCGGCCGGGGGCGGAGCCTTGCGAGTCTTCGCCGCGCTCGACTGGGCGGCAAGCGGCTGGACGCCCAGCGCCAGCAGCGGGAAAACAAGAGCGAAGCGGCGCAGCGCGCTGAAGGGGAAACGCATGTCCCGGCTATAGGCGCGGCGAAGGTGAAGGGCCAGTGAATAGGCTGCGCCCCAAGAGCAGAAGGGGGCGGTTTCCCGCCCCCTTCGCATGTTCGCCGTGGCGGTCAGCCTACCACTTGAAGCGGACGGTCGCGCCATAGGTGCGCGGCTGGTTCGGATAGGCCGAAACCGAGCCCGACTGCGCCACCGAGTCGAAGATCTGCACCAGGTAGCGATTGTTGGTGAGGTTGCGGCCCCACAGGCTGAACTCGATGCCGTTCATCATCGCATAGCTGATCGAGGCGTTGATCTCGCTCACTTCGCGCTGGAACGGACGGGCGGCGTCGAAGGCCGGCTGATACGAGGTCACCTGGCCCAGGGCATTGCGCTGGATAAAGGCCGGCAGGCCTTCGGCGATCTGGACTTCGGATTCGTAGTGCCAGTCACCGCGCAGGATCACGCGATCGCCATTGCCCAGCTCCTTGTTCCACTGCGCGCCAATCGTGGTCGACAGGCCCGGAATGCCAGCGGGGCGGGTGCCCGACAGGTCACCCACGGCCGAAGCGACAAAGCTGTCATACTTCGGATCGAGATAGACCAGGGACAGGTTCAGGGTGAGTTCGTCGGTCGGCTTGACCGAGCCATCGAACTCGATGCCATAGGTCGACTGCTTGCCGGCATTGGCCAAGGCAAAGCCGGTGCCGGTGAAGACGTTCGACTGGAAGCCGGTGATCGTCTGCTTGAACAGCGTCAGGTTGGCGCTGGCGATGCCCCAGTTGGACTTGATGCCCAGCTCGAACACTTCGGCGTTTTCCGGCCCGGCATAGCGCGAGCCGGTCGTCAGATTCGGCACGACCAGCCCAGCCGTACGCAGCGCCGGCAGATCGCTGGCGACCGGACGGCTATCGCGCGAGAGGTTGAACGAGCTCGCCTTGAAGCCGGTGGCATAGGAGAAGTAAGCGTTGACCGTGTCGGTCATTTCCCAGGCCAGCCGCGCGGTCCAGGTGAACTTGCCGTCGCGGGTCTTGCCGTTCTCGACCGCGTTCGGGATGTTCAGGAACGGCGGCAGGAACTGCAGCGGACGCAGGCCCAGCAGCGGGTTGACAGCCGGATTGGTCGCGTTCGTGTTAGCGAAAGCAGTCGCACCGGTCACGATAGCGCTATAGATCGCCGGCTGGGCACCGGCAAAGCCGGCGATCTGGGTCGCATTGGCAGGAGCACTCAGGCCAAGCGCGGTCCCGACCTGCTGCGCGATCGCGGTGTTGCGGATCACCCCGCCACCGATCGCCACGAAGTCCAGCGCCGAGAAGGCATCGGTGCTGACCGTGTTGGTGACAACGTCCTTCCGGTCCTTGGTGTAGTTGCCGCCCAGAGTCAGGGTCAGCTTGTCACCCAGCTTGACGTCGAAGTTGCCGAAGATCGACCAAGCCTGGTTGTCCATGCGCAGGTTGTCAAACATGCCCTGGCCGGCGCGCTGGAAGGTGTTGAGGGGAACGCCCAGAATCAGCGTTTCGAGCTGGTTCACCGCACCGCCCGACAGCAGGTTCACATAGGGACGGAACTGCGTGCCATAGGTCAGCGTGTTCTTGAACTTGACGTTCTCGTCAAAGAAGTAGCCGCCCAGCATGAGGTCGAACATGTCGAGGAAGTTGGCATTCAGTCGCAGTTCCTGCGTGAAGGTGCCGATATCCACATCGCCAACGTTCTGGCCGATCAGGTCGGCGCTGGTGAAGTCGGAGTCCTGGTTGGTCAGGCTCGAGCTGTTGCGATAGGCCGTGATCGACGTGACCTTGAGCGGACCGACCTGGTAATCGATCTGGCCCGAGAGGCCCCAGTTCTCGATCTGGTTCGAGGAGGGGAAGTTGGTGTAGGCCACATCGGCAAACGGCGTCGCCGAATTGTTTACACGGCCACCCAGGAATTCGATCGCGCTGGTCGCGGCCGAACGGCGGACGTTGACGACGGCGCAGCAGACTTCGTCGATCTTGTCGTAATCGGCGATCAGGCGAACCTTCAGCGCGTCGGTCGGTTCGAAGCGCAGCTGACCGCGGACGAACCAGCGGTCACGTTCGTTGGCCTTGCCGTTGTAGCCCAGGTCGGTGACGTAACCGTCGCGCTTGTTGATCCCGCCGGCGATACTGGCCGCAAGGGTGTCGGTGATCGGGCCGGTGACATAGCCCTTAAGGACCATGGCATCGTAATTACCATAGCTGGCCTCGACGCTGCCCTTGAAGGTGAACGACGGCTCGCGGGTGACCATCGAGATCACGCCGGCGCTGGCGTTCTTGCCGAACAGGGTCGACTGCGGGCCCCGCAGCACTTCGACGCGCTGGACATCGGGCAGGTCGCCGATCTGGGCGGCGGTGCGGCTGCGATAGACGCCATCGACGAAGACGCCGACCGAAGGTTCGATGCCCGGGTTGTTGGCGCCGTTGCCGAAACCGCGGATGATGAAGTTGGTATTGGCGCTCGACTGCAGCTGCGACACGCGCAGCGCCGGCACCAGGGTCTGCAGGTCCTTCAGGTCGCGGACCTGGGCGCGCTCGATCGTTTCGGCGGTGGTCACCGACACGGCGACCGGCACGTCCTGCAGGGTCTGCTCGCGCTTGGTCGCGGTAACGACGATCTCGTTGCCCTCGCCCTCGGCGGCCTCGGGTGCGTCAGGGGCCGGCTGGGCCTCTTCGACCTGGGCTTCCTGAGCATAGGCGGTTGCGGGAAGGGCGGCGGCGCCGAGCAGTGCGGCGCGGATCAGATGCTTTCTCATGGCGGGCGCCTCTAGCGGGTGCGACAGAAAATACCAATACCGCACAAGATACCGTTACACTTGCCGAGAAGGCCCACTTCGGCTAGGGGCGCGCCAGCAAATGTTGCGGCGCAGCAAATCCGCCGCCTACTCCTCAACCGAAGGTCTGTCCGAATGTCCGCCCCGCTGCCGCTGCGCAATATCGCCATCATCGCCCACGTCGACCACGGCAAGACCACGCTGGTTGACCAGCTGTTCCGCCAGTCCGGCACCTTCCGCGACAACCAGCGTGTCGAAGAGCGCGCGATGGATTCGAACGACCTCGAAAAGGAACGCGGGATCACCATCCTGGCCAAGTGCACTTCGGTCGAATGGAACGGCACGCGCATCAACATCGTCGACACCCCCGGCCACGCCGACTTCGGCGGCGAGGTGGAGCGCATCCTCAGCATGGTCGACGGCGTGATCCTGCTGGTCGACAGCTCGGAAGGCGCGATGCCGCAGACCAAGTTCGTCACCGGCAAGGCGCTGGCGCTGGGCCTTCGCCCGATCGTCGTCGTCAACAAGGTCGACCGCCCGGATGAGCGCATCCAGGAAGTGCTCGATGAAGTGTTCGACCTGTTCGTCAGCCTCGACGCCAGCGACGAGCAGTGCGATTTCCCGGTGCTCTATGCCTCGGGCCGCAACGGCTATGCCAACGAAGATCCGAACCTGCGCGAAGGCACGCTGACCCCCCTGTTCGAGAAGATTGTCGAGCACGTCCCTGCCCCGGCGGCCGATGTCGATGGCGACTTCAAATTCCTCGTCACGCTGCTCGATCGCGACAACTTCCTCGGCCGCATCCTGACCGGCAAGGTCCAGTCGGGCACGATCAAGGTCAATTCGCCGATCCACGCGCTCGACGCCGACGGCAAGGTGATCGAAACCGGTCGCGCCTCCAAGTTGATGGCCTTCCGCGGCCTTGAGCGCGTGCCCGTCGACGAAGCCCGCGCCGGTGACATTATCTCGATCGCCGGCCTGGCCGAAGCGACCGTCGCCAACACGATCTGCGATCCTTCGGTTACCGAACCGCTTTACGCCCAGCCGATTGACCCACCGACCCTGTCGATGCGCTTTGCCGTCAACGACAGCCCGATGGCCGGCCGCGAAGGCAGCAAGGTTACCAGCCGGATGATCCGCGACCGCTTGGAGCGTGAAGCCGAATCGAACGTTGCGATCCGCGTCACCGAAAGCGCCGACAAGGACAGCTTCGAAGTTGCCGGCCGCGGTGAACTGCAGCTTGGCGTGCTGATCGAAACGATGCGCCGCGAAGGCTTCGAACTCGGCATCAGCCGCCCGCGCGTGCTGTTCCGCGAAGAGGACGGCCAGCGCACCGAGCCTTACGAAACCGTCGTTATCGACGTGGACGACGAGCACTCGGGCACGGTCATCGACAAGATGGCGCTGCGCAAGGCGGAAATGACCGACATGCGCCCCTCGGGCGGCGGCAAAACCCGCATCACCTTCTCGGCTCCCAGCCGCGGGCTGATCGGCTATCACGGCGAATTCCTGTCCGACACGCGCGGCACCGGGATCATGAACCGCCTGTTCGAAAAGTACGGTCCGTACAAGGGCCAGATCGAAGGCCGCCAGAACGGCGTCCTGATCTCGAACTGCGCCGGCGAGGCTGTGGGCTATGCGCTCAACAGCCTGGAAGATCGCGGCGTGCTGTTCGTGCGTCCGCAGGACAAGATCTATGAAGGCATGATCATTGGCGAAAACGCCAAACCGGACGATCTTGAAGTCAACCCGATGAAGTCTAAGCAGCTGACCAACTTCCGCTCGACCGGCAAGGATGACGCGATCCGCCTCACTCCGCCGCGGATCATGACGCTGGAACAGGCGATCGCCTATATCGACGACGATGAAATGGTCGAAGTGACCCCGCAGTCGATCCGCCTGCGCAAGGCCATTCTCGACCCGCACGAGCGCAAGAAGGCATCGCGCAAGAAGGAAGCGGCATAACCGTTATGGAAAACGCAGGCACGCTGCCTGGCGCAGCGGGTGCCGCGCCTTTTGCCGCCCTTCTCCCCGCACCACTGGCCAAGGCCCTTTCGGGTCGCGGCTATACCGCGCTGACCGCCGTCCAGGCCGCCGTGATCGAGCCCGAGGCCCAGGGCCGCGACCTCGTCGTTTCGGCCCGCACCGGCTCGGGCAAGACCGTCGCCTTTGGCCTTGCCATGGGCATGGAGCTGCTGGCGGACGGGTCCTTGCCCCCGGCCGGCGCCCCGCTCGCTCTGATCGTCGCTCCCACTCGCGAACTCGCGCTGCAGGTCAGCCGTGAGCTTGACTGGCTGCTGGCTGGCACCGGTGCCAAGGTTACGACCTGCGTCGGCGGGATGGACCCGTCGAAAGAGCGCCGCGCGCTCTACCAGGGCGCGCATTTCGTGGTCGGCACCCCGGGCCGCCTGCGCGATCACCTTGAACGCGGCGCGCTTGACCTCTCCGCGCTCAGCTTCGTTGTCCTCGACGAAGCGGACGAGATGCTCGACATGGGCTTCCGCGAAGACCTCGAAGAACTGCTCGACGCGACCCCGTCGGAGCGGCGCACCCTGCTGTTCTCGGCCACGCTGCCCAAGCCGATCGTCGCGCTGGCCAAGCGCTATCAGCACGACGCGCTGCGCATTTCGACCGTCGGCGACGAGCAGGGCCATGGCGACATCGCCTATCAGGTCGTCACCGTCTCGCCCTCCGACATCGAGAACGCGGTGGTCAACCTGCTGCGCTTCCACGAGGCGGAAACGGCGATGCTGTTCTGCGCCACGCGCGACAATGTCCGCCACCTCCACGCCACCCTGGTCGAGCGCGGCTTCGCGGCCGTCGCCCTCTCGGGCGAGCACAGCCAGAACGAGCGCAACCACGCGCTCCAGGCGCTGCGTGACAAGCGCGCCCGCGTCTGCGTCGCGACTGACGTTGCCGCCCGCGGGATCGACATCGCCTCCTTGAGCCTCGTCATCCACGTCGAGATCCCGCGCGATGCCGAAGCGCTCCAGCACCGCTCGGGCCGCACCGGTCGGGCCGGCAAGAAGGGCACTGCCGTCCTGATCGTCCCCTACCCGCGCCGCCGCCGGGTCGAGATGATGCTGCGCGGCGCCCGGATCGATGCCGAGTGGACCGAGGTACCCAGCCCCGAGGCGATCCGCGCCCAGGACCAGGACCGCCTGATCGCCGCGCTCACCCAGCCGATCGAGCCTAGCGAGGCCGAAAGCGAGCTGGCCGGCCGCCTGCTCGCCACAATGGGCCCGGAAGACCTGGCACTTGCCTTGGTCCGCGCCCATGCCAGCCGCCTGCCCGAACCCGAAGAGCTGATCGACTTGTCGGCCCGCACGAAGCCCGATGGTCAGGCCCGTCCGGTCCATCACCGCGAAGGGTTTGACGACACGGTCTGGTTCCGCATGGACATCGGCCGTCGCCACAACGCCGATCCGCGCTGGCTGCTGCCGCTGCTGTGCCGCCGCGGCCATGTGACTCGCAACGAGATCGGCGCAATCCGCATCGCCGCGAACGAGACGTTCTTCCAGATCCCCCGCGCGCTCGAAGCCAAGTTCCGCGCCGCCGTCGCCCGCACCGCCCAACCCGGCAGCGAGGACGAGAGCGGGATCACCATCGACCTCTCCCCCGAAACCCCGCGAGACGCCGCGCGTGAGAACCGCCCCCGCACCGACCGGGGCAATGATCGCGGACCGCGTCCGGGTGGTCCCGGCGGAGCCCCGCGCGGCCGCCCGCCGTTCAAGGGCAAGCCCAAGCCACACCGCAAAGGCCCGCGGCAGGCGTAGAGCGACGTTTGAGTCGATCAATAGATGGTGAGCCAGGACACTCTCATGCCCATGGCACAAGACTCACCGCGATCTAGGTAGCGTCGGCCTGGGTGACAGTCGCCGAGCCGAGCGGCCGCGACCACAGCATCATCAGCAATGCGGTCAGGATGAACAGGGCAAAGCCGGACAGCAGCCACGGATGGATGAACCACTGGTTGCCCCATTCGAACGTGCCCCGGTGCATGCGCAGGATATGGTTGAAATTCTGGTTGGCGGCCACGACCAACCCCAGCACCCCGACTGCGCTGCCAATCATCCGCAAGATCCAGTGGTGATAGAAAGGCAGCAACAGGATCACCCCGATCAGGCCGATGGCGCTGCGCTGGACCCGGCAATAGGGGCATTGATAAACCCATCCCGCCAGATCGACGCCCCAGGTTGCAAGAGCGATGATGATCGCAAGGATGGCCAGCAGCCTGCGGTTTGTCTCCAGAAAATCGGCGGCGAATGGCGACATGGACGAACCCTCCCGATGTAACATTGTTACGCCGACGATAGGCCTCGTGTCCGGCTTGGGCAATGTCCCTTTACTGCTTTGGGGCACTGTCACTAAAACGTAGCAGCGATGAACCGTTTTCGTCTTCCCGCGCACTATACTGTTATCGCGTGACAGGGACCGGCCCTTAACGCGGCGCTGACCGGGGATGAGATTGAAATGACCGCATGCAGCACGGTTCGTTTAATCGCATGGCTGATCGTCGGATCGCATGCGATCGGCGTGGCAGCGAACGGCTTCAGCCTGGCCGTGGGCGATCCTCGTTACGCACCCGGTCTGTGGTTCACCTTCCTGTTGCTCAAGCTGGCGGGCCTGATCGCGGGGCTGTTGCTGCTAAGTGGGCGGCGCACCGGGGCCTGGCTGTTTGCCGCCTCGTTGATTGCCGGAGCGGGTGTGGCCATGGTGTTCACTGGACCTTACCCTTTTTACCTATGGGTGGCGGCGGGCCTGCTGCTGGCTGCCATTGTCGGTGGCTTTGCGGCTGTGATCCGGCGCAACTGGTCCAAACTGCGCTGATCGAACGGTGTTCCGTTCGGTCAACGGCCGCCGTTATGCCGTGTTGCGGGCGTGGTCAGTCCGGCCTAGTCCATAGCGACCAACGCCATTTCAGGAGTGCATGCCATGGCCCGGGTCATCGCCCTCGCTGCCGCCCTTGCGGTAACGCTCACCTCGCCCGCCGCCCCTCAGGATGCCAAGCTCCGCCCGGTTGCCGAGCAGATCGGCGCGGGTGGACGGCCGGCGGGCGCGCCGTGGTCGCGCAGTCCGGTCTATGCCCGCAATGGCATGGCGGCGACGGCCCATCCGCTGGCGACGCAGATCGCGCTCGATGTGCTGAAGGCGGGCGGCAATGCGGTTGATGCGGCGATTGCCGCCAATGCCGCGCTGGGGCTGATGGAGCCGACCGGCAATGGCATCGGCGGCGATCTGTTCGCGATCATCTATGATCCCAAGTCTGGCAAGCTCCATGGCCTCAACGGATCGGGCCGCAGCCCCAAGGGGCAGACGCTGAAGCAATTGCAGGCCAAGCTGGGCGATGCGAAAAGCCTGCCGCCGCTGGGCCATCTCTCCGTCACCATCCCCGGCACGGTCGATGCATGGTTCACCATGCATGCACGCTACGGCAAGCTGGCGATGAAGGACGTGCTGGCGCCGACGATCCGCTATGCGCGCGAGGGCCACCCGGTCGCCCCGGTGATCGCCGAATACTATCGCCGAAACTTGCGCGCCTTTGAACGCGATGCCGGCAAGTTCGATTTCACCAATGCCCGCGCCACCTGGTTTGCGAACGGCGCGCCCAAGGCGGGCGAAGTGTTCCGCAATCCGGACCTGGCCAATACGCTGGAGCGGATCGGGCAGAATGGCCGCGATGAATTCTACCGCGGGCAGAGCGCCAAGGTGATGGTCGATTACCTGAAGCGGCAGGGCTCGGCCTATAGCCTTGAGGACTTTGCCGCTCACCGCAGCGACTGGTTTGAGCCCGCCTGCGTGGCCTATCGCAAGGGCTATGAGCTGTGCGAGCTGCCGCCCAACACGCAGGGGTTCGCCGCGCTGCAGATGGTCAACATCCTCAAGAACGTCGACCTGGCGCAGTGGGAGCGCGGCAGCCCGCAGGTGCTGCACTATATCACCGAGGCGAAGCGGTTGGCCTATGCCGACGTGGCGAAGTTCTATGCCGATCCGGGCTTTGCGCCCTTCCCCCTGGACCTGCTGTCAGACGAATACGGCAAGAAGCGCTTTGCCCTGATCGACCCGAACAGGGCGACGTCCGAATTCGCACCGGGTGAGCCCAAGCCCGAACCGAAGCTGGAGGGGCCCGGTGATACGACCTATATGACCGTGGTCGACAAGGACGGGCTGATGGTCAGCCTGATTCAGTCCAACTATCGCGGCATGGGCAGCGGGCTGACGCCCGATGGCCTGGGCTTCATGTTCCAGGACCGGGGCGAGCTCTACAGCCTCGATCCCAAGCACGCCAATGCCTATGCCCCCGGCAAGCGCCCGTTCCAGACGATCATCCCGGCCTTCGTGAAGAAGGATGGCCAGCCCTATATGACACTGGGCCTGATGGGCGGGGCTATGCAGCCCCAGGGGCATGTCCAGGTGCTGATCAACCTGGTCGATTACGGCATGAACCTGCAGGAAGCGGGGGACGCCGCGCGCCTCAACCACGAAGGCGGGCGCGAGCCGACCGAGCCTTCGACCGGGCCAACGATCGACCCGCTAGGGACGCTCTATGTCGAGCCTGGCATCCCGGCCGAAACCGTCGCCGCGCTGAAGGCGATGGGCCACAAGGTGGAAGTGGTGAAGGACGGCGTGATGTTTGGGGGCTATCAGGCCATTGCCCGCGATCCCAAGACCGGTGTGCTGACCGGCGCGACCGAAATGCGCAAGGACGGGCAAGCGCAGGGGTATTGAGCCTGCCTGCACCGGATCTGCACAACAAGCACAAAGCTGGACCAGCACGGACTGCGCTGCGCCGGGTTAGACACTCTCCTGCAATCAGGGGAGATTTCGCATGTCGGCAATTCATCGCCACGGGTTCTGGTTCAAGCTGGTGCTGGCCGCTGCGCTGGTCGGTCTGGCGGACCGCGTGTTCTATCAGGGCGGGCATAGTCACGGCTGGCTTGGGCTATTTGGCGCGGCGATCGCGGTTGCGGCGGGGCTGGCCCTGCCGGCCCTGCGCCGGGACAAGCGGGCAGTGGTCGCGCTGGCCGTGGCGCTGGCGATGGCCGGAGCCATGGCCTGGGATGCCTCACCCCTGCCCTTTCTGCTGTTCTGGACCGCGCTGGGCCTGGCGATCCTGCTGCCGGGAGCGGCCCGGTTCGACGATGGCTGGCGCTGGGCGCAGCGGCTGGTCGCGCACGGCTTCAAGGCGCTGTTCGGCCCGCTGATCGACCTGTTCAAGCTGGCCCGCGCCCACCGGCGCAAGCCGCAGTCGGTCCAGGGTTTGCGCCGCACCCTGCCCGCGCTGGTCCTGCCGCTGGCCGGTTCGGCGGTGATCCTGCTGCTGTTCGCCTCGGCCAACCCGGTGATCGAGCAGTTCTTCGCCAGCCTTTCGCTGCCTTTCCCCGATGACGCCCTATTCGAGCGGCTGTTCTTCTGGGCCTTTGTCGCCGTGGTGGTCTGGGGCGTGCTGCGTCCGCGCCGCAGCAAGCCTTTCTTCGGCACCTTCGACGGCTCGGGCGACCTCGCCCTGCCGGGGGTGAGCCCGACCTCGGTCCTGCTCAGCCTGATTGCCTTCAACCTGCTGTTCGCCATGCAGAATGCGATGGACCTGGCCTGGCTGTGGAGCCTCGTGCCGCTGCCGCAGGGGATGACGCTGGCCAACTATGCCCACCGCGGCGCCTATCCGCTGGTCGCCACCGCGCTCCTCGCCGCGCTGTTCGTGCTGGTCACGCTGCGGCCCGGATCGCAGACAGCAGCGAGCCCGCTGGTGCGCCGGCTGGTCATGCTGTGGATCGCCCAGAACGTGGTGCTGGTCGCCTCGGCCATGTTGCGGCTCTACGATTACATCGACGCCTATTCGCTGACCCGGCTGCGGATTGCCGCACTCGCCTGGATGGGGCTGGTCGCGCTGGGCCTTGGCCTGATCCTGTGGCGCTTGCTGAAGGAGAAATCTGCGGCCTGGCTGATCAATGCCAACTGCGGGGCGGCGGCGGTGCTGCTGTGCGCTTACGCCTTCGTCGATACCGGGGCAATCGCCGCGCAGTGGAACGTGCGCCAAGCCCGCGAGGTCGACGGGACCGGGGCAGGCATCGACCTGTGCTATCTGGCTGAGCTCGGCCCTTCGGCGCTGCTGCCGCTGATCGAACTGGAGAGCCGTCCGCTCGATCCCATGCTGCAGCAGCGGGTCAAAATGCTGCGCGAGCAGGTGCAGTACCGCCAGGTGCAAGTCCTGCGCGAAGGCGGCTGGACGCTGCTGGGGGAATATCGCCTGAGCCGCGCCGCGGCCCTGGGTGCGGTCCTGCCCAAGGTTCCGCCCAGCCCGCGCTATGATTGCAGCGGCCAGCCCTATGAAGCGGCGGCGGTGAGTTGACTGCTGCCGCCAAACCGCCACAAGACAAGGCCATGACCCGCCGCGTCCTGATCGCCGACGATGACCCGCATATCCGCGAGGTGCTGGTCTTCGCCCTTGCCAAGGCCGGGATCGAGACGGCGCAAGCGGAGGATGGCGAGGAGGCGCTGGAGCTGATCGCCCGCGATCCGCCGGACCTGGTGGTGCTGGACATCAACATGCCGCGGATGGACGGGCTGGAAGTCTGCCGCCGCCTGCGCGCGGGGAGCGATCTGCCGATCCTGTTCCTCTCCAGCCGCGATGACGAACTTGACCGAGTGTTGGGGATCGAGCTGGGCGCGGACGACTATGTCGTGAAGCCCTTTTCTCCGCGCGAGGTCGTGGCGCGGGTGCAGGCGATCCTGCGGCGCTCTGCACGCGATGCACCACCCACAGCGGAGCCGCTCGGACGCGGCGGTCTTGCCCTCGATCTCGATGGCTGGACGGCCAGCTGGCAGGGCAGCGAAGTGGCGCTGACCGTGACCGAGTTCACCCTGCTACGCACCCTTACCGCCGCCCCGACCCGGTTCTTCACACGGGATGAGCTGATCGACCGCCTCCACGGTCCGGGCTTTGCGATCACCGACCGCACGATCGACAGCCACGTCCGCAACCTGCGCCGCAAGTTCGCCGAGGCGGGGTGCGACAGCCTGGTCGAAACCCGCGCTGGCGTGGGCTATCGGCTTGGGCCGTGCACGCCGGCATGATTGCTGCCCTGCGCAGCCTGGCCTTCCGGCTCTGGCCGGTGCCACGACTGCGCTGGCTGCTGTTCGGGACGCTGCTCTTCGTCGCCGCTCTCCCGGGCATCGCCGCACTGGGCCTGCGGGTTTACGAGAACGCGCTGATCCGCCGGACCGAGGCCGAGCTGACCGCACAGAGCGCCGCGATTGCCGCCAGCGCTGCGCTGCTCTGGCCTGGCCCCGCTGCCGCCGCCCCGCCCGAGCTGCAGGAAGACCCGCGCGAGAGCTATGAGGATGCGCCCAGCGGCGTCGATCTGCGCTCCTCCCCGGTCCTGCCCGAGCGGCCTGCGGCCAGCGTGAGCCCCGTCCGCGCCGATCCGGTGGCCCAGCAAGTGGCCGAGCGGCTGGCCCCGGCAATTGCCGAAACCAAACGCGCCACGCTAGCCTCGATCCTGCTGCTGGACCGGCAGGGTTTGCTGCTGAGCGGGCGCGACCGGGGGTTGAGCCTGGCGGCGGTGCCCGAGGTGCAGAGTGCCCTCTCCGGCACCTCGCGCACGGTGCTGCGCCATAATGACGCCTATCTGCGCGATACCCCGCTCGACTGGATCAGCCGCGCCACTTCGATCCGGATGCACCAGGCCCGCCCGATCATGGTGCGGGGCGAGGTCGTCGGCGCGGTGTTGGTCTCGCGCAGCCCCCGCGCTCTGTTCCGGGGCATGTGGGAGGATCGCGGCAAGATCGCTCTGGGCGTTGCGGCGATCTTCTCGCTGCTGCTGGTGCTGACCGGGGTGCTGGCCCGCGCGATTGTCAGCCCGGTTGAGCGGCTCAGCCGCGCCAGCCGCGCGCTGGCCCAGGGCCGCCATGCCGCGCCGCGCCGGCCGACGCTGGAAGTGCGCGAGATTGGCAGTCTCTACGACGATTTCGCCGCCATGTCGGCCGCGATTGTCCGCCGCTCTCGCTACCTGCGCGATTTTGCCGCAGCGCTGAGCCACGAGTTCAAGACGCCGCTCGCGGGTCTGTCCGGCGGGATCGAGTTGCTGCAGGATCACGGCGCGACCATGGCCAAGGACGAGCGCCAGCGCTTTCTTGGCAACATGGCGGCCGATGCCGGACGACTTTCGCGGCTGGTCAGCCGGCTGATGGAACTGGCCCAGGCTGATATGGGTCGCAGCGATCCGGCGGCGCGGACGGACCTTACGCCGATACTTGCAAGGGTGGCGGATGGGCTGCGGCGCGATGGCTTTGCGGTCACGCTCGATCTACCGGACAAGCTCCCACCGCTGGCCGCCGAAGCTGGCGCGCTCGAAGCGATTGTCACCACACTTGGCGAGAATGCGCAGCAGGCCGGGGCCAGCCAGCTGGCGATCAGCGCCAGCCAGTCCGAGGACGAGATCGTGATCCGCCTCAGCGACAACGGCCCCGGCATTCCTGAGGCCGACCGTGAGCGGGTGTTCGATCCCTTCTTCACCAGCAAGCGCGCGGCTGGAGGCACCGGCCTGGGCCTGCCGATTGCCCGCGCGCTGGCGGAGAACGGGCATGGCCAGCTGGAACTTGCGCCCAGCGAAGTGGGGACAACCTTTTTGCTGACCTTCCCAGGCGCCCGGCGCTGACTCGCGCCCAAGGCTGCAATCGGCTAGAGGCGGTTGCGATGGAAACCAACGACCTGCGCATTGCCCTGTTCAGCGGCAACTACAATTACGTCCGCGACGGCGCCAACCAGGCGCTCAACCGGCTGGTTGGCTATCTGCTGCGCCAGGGCGCGGCGGTGCGGGTCTATGCGCCGATGGTGGACGAGCCTGCCTTTCCGCCGACCGGCGATCTGGTCGGCGTGCCGTCTTTCGCCTTCCCCGGGCGCGGCGAATACCGCGTGCCGCTGCTGCTCAGCCCGCGCGTTCGGGCCGATCTCAAGGCCTTCGATCCCAACGTGGTGCAGATCTCCTCGCCCGATTTCGCCGCGCACCGCGCGGTGACCTGGGCGCGGCACCGTAAGATCCCCGTACTCGCCTCGGTCCACACCCGGTTCGAAACCTATTTCCGCTATTACAACATGGCCTGGCTGGAACCGGTGGTCGAAGCCCTGCTGCGCCGGCTCTATCGCCGCTGCGATGCCCTGGTCGCGCCCTCGGAATCGATGGCCCAGGTACTGCGCGACCAGCGGATGAACTACGATATCGACATTTGGTCACGCGGCGTGGACCGAGAGATTTTCGACCCCTCGCACCGCTCGCTCGAATGGCGGCGCAGCCTGGGGATCGGCGATGACGAGGTGCTGGTCGGCTTTCACAGCCGGCTGGTGATGGAAAAGGGGCTCGACGTCTTTTCCGACACGATCGACGAGCTGCGCCGCAAGGGGATCAAGCACCGCACGCTGATCGTCGGGGATGGCCCGGCGCGACCGTGGCTGGAAGCGCGCCTGCCGCAGGCGGTGTTCGGCGGCTATATGGCCGGTCAGGACCTGGGCAAGGCGGTGGCCAGCATGGACGTGCTGTTCTTCCCTTCCACCACCGAGACCTTCGGCAATGTCAGTCTGGAAGCCATGGCCAGCGGCCTGCCGGTGGTCGCCGCAGCTGCCACTGGCAGCCAGAACCTCGTCGCCAATGGCCGTTCAGGCCGGCTGATTCGCCCCGGCGCGGTCAGCCAGTTTGCCGAGGCGCTGCAGTCCTACATCGAAGACCCCGCGCTACGCCGCGCCCATGGTGAGGCCGGGGAACGGCGCAGCCGCGACTTCTCATGGGACCAGATCAACCAGGTCGTGGCCGATACCTATATCCGGTTGATCCGCCAGAAGGCCGCGCTGGTCCGGCGCTGAGGCCTACTTCAGGTAGCCGGTGGCTACGGCCCGGCGGCTGACCCACAGCAGCAGTGCAATGACCGCGACGATGAACGCTGTCATCCCCGGATCAAGCACCCCGGCCCGCAGTTGCGCACCGAAGCTGGCCAGCGCGCCAAGTAGCGAGACCAGGAAGGCTGGCACCGCCTGCCGCCGCCCAAGCAGCATCAGCAGCGAACCCAGGAACGAGCCCCAGATCCCCAGCGACCAGCCGATGTGGGCATAGGTCGGCATATTGGCCATATAGTCCTGCATCGCCGGGCTGGCCCCGGCGGCAGCGCCTTCCGGATCGAGCTTGGTCCACAGGTAAAGGCCGGCGCCCAGCGTGTTCCAGGCCATGCCCAGCCAGGCGATGGCCTTGTAGGCGCCAGACGGCGCTTCAACGGCAGCATTGTCCATGGTTACTCCCCCATCCCGTTTTCAGGATGGGGGAAAGTATCATGGGAAACCGGATCGGCCAAGTCGCCGGTCAGAGCTTCTCGATCTTGCGCGCCAGCTCATCAATCGCGGTGACGATCTCGTCGATCAACTCGGGGCCCGCTTCCCCGGCGCGGACCTTGTGGATCAGCACCTGGCGCAGGTTGCCCATGGCGCGGCGTAGTGAGGCCGCATCGGGCCGGCTGCGCGCCTCACCCATTTCGGTCAGTCGCGCCATCAGCGCCGCCACTTCTTCGGCCCGCTCGGCCAGGTGCGCCGTACCCTCTTCGGTCACGGCAAACCGCTTGCGCGCGCCGTCACCCTGGGCTTCGGCGATCAGGCCCATGTCGCCCAGCAGGGTCAGCGTGGGATAGACCACCCCGGGACTGGGGGCATAGGCCCCGCCGGTCAGCTCCTCGATCGCCTTGATCAGGTCATAGCCGTGGCGCGGTTCGTCGGCGATCAGCTTGAGCAGCACCAGCCGCAGTTCGCCGCCATCGAACATCCGGCGGCGGGTCCGGCGCGGCGCATCCTCGCTGCCGGCATCCCACTGGAAGGCAAACGGACCCCAGGTGCGCGAGCCGCGCCAGCGCCCACCGGCGGTCTTGCCGCAGCCGTGATTGGCGTAGTGGAAAAACATGTGACGATTCCTTTCGAGTCTTCGATGCACTCAAGATATATCTTAGATGCATCTGTTCAAGCCCCCTCGTCCAAATCTTTCCGTGCCCCTATGTTGGCGCGATGGCCGACCTCTTTGCCGAAGACCTGCCCGGTGCCGCGCCGGATGAGCCGCGCGAGGATGCGCCGCTGGCCGACCGGCTGCGACCGCGCAATCTGAGCGAGGTGATCGGGCAGGAGCACCTGACTGGGCCGGAGGGCGCGATCGGGCGGATGGTTGCGGCCGGACGCCTTTCCAGCATGATCCTGTGGGGCCCGCCCGGCACCGGCAAGACCAGCACGGCCCGGCTGCTGGCCGATGCCGTGGGGATGCGGTTCGTGTCGGTCAGCGCGGTCTTCTCTGGCGTGGCCGACCTCAAGAAGGCCTTCGCCGAGGCTGAGACCGCCGCGAAGATGGGGCAGCGCACCTTGCTGTTCGTGGACGAGATCCACCGCTTCAACCGCGCCCAGCAGGATGGCTTCCTGCCCTTTGTCGAGAAGGGCACGGTGACCCTGGTCGGTGCGACGACCGAGAACCCCAGCTTTGCCCTCAACGCCGCGCTGCTGAGCCGCGCCCAGGTGCTGATCCTGCACCGGCTCGATGCCCGCGCGCTCGATGAGCTGCTGACCCGGGCCGAGGCGCTGGCTGGCCCCCTCCCCCTCACCCCAGATGCGCGCGAAGCCCTGGTCGCCAGCGCCGATGGCGATGGGCGCTTCCTGCTCAACCAGGCCGAAACGCTTTACAATGCGGCAATCCCGGAGCCGCTCGATCCGGCCGGCCTGGGCGCCTTCCTGCAGCGCCGTGTCGCAGTCTATGACAAGGACCGCGACGGGCATTACAACCTGATTTCCGCGCTCCACAAGGCGCTGCGCGGCTCTGACCCGCAGGCCTCGCTCTACTACATGGCGCGGATGCTGACTGCGGGCGAGGAGCCGCTGTACGTCCTGCGGCGGCTGGTGCGCTTCGCCAGCGAGGACATTGGCCTCGCCGATCCGCAGGCGCTGGTCCAGTGTCTCGCCGCCAAGGATGCCTACCAGTTCCTCGGCAGTCCGGAGGGCGAGCTGGCCATTGTCCAGGCCTGCCTCTACCTCGCCACCGCGCCCAAATCGAATGCGGCCTATGTCGCGCAGAAGGAAGCCTGGAAAAGCGCCAAGGAAACCGGCAGCCTGGCCCCGCCAGCCCATATCCTCAACGCCCCGACCAAGCTGATGAAGGACATCGGCTATGGCGCAGGCTATGCCTATGACCACGAGGCCGAGGACGGCTTTTCCGGCGCCGATTACTGGCCGGAAGGCATGGCGGCGCAGGAATACTACCGCCCGGTGGAGCGCGGGTTCGAGCGCGAGGTGCTCAAGCGGCTGGAGTGGTGGGACAAGAAGCGGCGTGAGCGCAGTGGGATTTGATGCCTTCGTTTGCATCGACTGGTCGGGTGCGGCCGTTGCCAATCCACCCGGTTTGGCGGTGGCCTGGTGCGAGCCGGGACAGCGCGCGCCCGCGCTGTTGAAGCCGATCGGTGGCTGGACTCGCGAAGGCATCCTTAAGTGGCTGCAGGACCACGCGAGGAACCGGACGCGGATGCTGGTCGGGCTCGACCTTTCGCCCGGTCTGCCCTTCATCGACCATGGCGCTTATTTTCCCGGCTTGTCGGATAGTCCGGCCGATGCCCGCGCGCTGTGGCAGATGATTGATGCGTTGTGCAAGGCAGAGCCTCATCTCAGCGCCTCGACCTTCCCTCTTCGCGACGGCATTCGCGATCACTTTCGCAACCATACTGAAACCGGCTCCGCCTTTGGCAGTGGTGGTGGACGACTGCGGCACGTCGAACACCGACAACGGCTGGCTGGCGTCAATCCGGTCAGCTGCTTTAATCTTGTGGGTGCGGCACAGGTCGGAAAGTCGAGCCTCACGGGCATGAGAATGCTCAATCGACTTGCAGGCGAAGTTCCAATCTGGCCGTTCGACTCTCTCCCCGCGACCGGCCCTGTCATTGTAGAGATCTACACGTCGATCGCCGCGCGGGCTGGCGGCATTCCCAAAGGACGCAGCAAAATTCGTGACGCGGCGACGCTTGATTCCGTGCTGGCTGCCCTGGGCTCCGATCCGCACAGTCCGCTCAAAGGCTATGACGATCACAGCACGGATGCCCTGATCACCGCCGCCTGGCTGCGAAACGCGGCACACGATCCGGCGCTGTGGAACCCGGCGGGCCTGACTTCCAAAATTGCCCAAACAGAGGGGTGGACCTTTGGCGCGGCCTGACGCAAAGGACACCAGCACAAAGACCACGTTGCCGGCTTAGCTCAGTTGGTAGAGCACCTGATTTGTAATCAGGGGGCCACGGGTTCGAATCCTGTAGCCGGCACCAAAAACACATTCGCAGGGACGGTCGTTAGATGCTTGCAGAGATGATCACGCGGCTGTTCGAGCGGTCGCTCGACGATGCCGCGCAAGCCGCCGCGCGTGAGGGGCAGTGGCTGCCCGCGCTGTGGGCCGAGGTTGAGGAAATGGGCCTGCCGCTGGCGCTGCTGACCGAGGACCAGGGCGGCTTCGGCCTGTCCTTTGCCGAAGCGGGTGAAACGCTGCGCCTGCTCGGCAGCCATGCCATGCCGCTGCCCGTCGCCGAGACTATGGCTGCCAATCAGTTGTTCGCTGCAGCTGGACTGCCCCTGGCTGAAGGGCCGGCCG
Source organism: Sphingomonadaceae bacterium (assembly GCA_965284665.1). Classification (GTDB taxonomy): domain Bacteria; phylum Pseudomonadota; class Alphaproteobacteria; order Sphingomonadales; family Sphingomonadaceae; genus Novosphingobium. Next base: position 2,515,938 of record OZ260108.1, read on the forward strand.
GACTGGCCCGCGCCGATGATCTCACGCTCAGCAATGGGCGCCTGACCGGCACTGTCACCCGCGTCGCCTGGGGCGAGCAGCTCGATTGCCTGGCCCTCGCCGTGGGGGACAAGTTCTATCGCGTGCCGCGCTCGGGCTGGACGCTCGCCGAGGCCGGCACCGCCGCCAACTTTCACCCGCGCCCCACGCTCGCCATCGATTGGGCGGTGGATGCCGAGGCGGCGCTGCCGTGGTGCCCGCTGGCGAGCGGCGCGACGGTTCGCGCTTACCAGATCGCCGGGGCGCTCGAAGCCGCGCTCGACATGACGCTGAGCCACACCGCAACCCGCGTGCAGTTCGGCAAGCCGCTCCAGAAGAACCAGGTCGTGCAGCACGAGCTGGCCAAGCTGGCCGGCGAACTGGCCTGCGCCACGGCCGCTGCGGACCTCGCCGGCGAAGCGCTCGCCCGCCACGACGTGCTGGGCGTGGCCGCCGGAACGTTGCGCGCCCGCGAGGCGGCGACCGTCGGGGCCTCGATCGCCACCCAGATGCACGGCGCTATCGGCTTCACCCGTGAGCACCGGCTCCACCTTTACACCACCTCGCTGTGGGCCTGGCGCGACGAATTCGGTGGCCAGGTATCCTGGGCGAAACTGCTGGGTTCGGCCGCGCTTGCGGCTGGCGGCCCGGGCTATTGGCCGATGGTAACTGCACTATGACCGCGATTCCCTTTCCCGCCCCGCCAGCCGACAGCGCCGAAGTCATTGCGCTCCGCGCCGAGTTCCGCGCCTTCCTCGATGAGCAGCTGAAGGACCGCACCCCGCGCCAGCGCAGCGACAACTGGTATGGCTATGACCGCGGCTTCAGCCGGGCGATGGGCCAGGCCGGCTACCTCGGCATGACCTGGCCGAAGCAGTACGGCGGGCATGAACGCAGCGCCTTTGAGCGCGCCGTGATCGTCGAGGAATGCCTTGCTGCCGGGGCGCCGGTGGGCGCGCACTGGATTGCCGACCGCCAGTCCGGCCCATCGATCCTCAAGTTCGGCACCGAAGCGCAGAAGCAGGCCTTCCTGCCGCGCATCGCTGCGGGCGAGCTGTCGTTCGGGATCGGGATGAGCGAGCCGGATTCGGGCTCGGACCTTGCCGCGACCCGCACCAAGGCGGTGAAGGACGGCGACGTCTACCGCGTCACCGGGACCAAGGTCTGGACCAGCTTCGCGCACGAGGCGGACTATGTGATCCTGTTCTGCCGCACCAGCGGCACCCCGGCTGACCGGCACATGGGCACCAGCCAGCTGCTGGTCGACCTCAAGAACACCCCCGGCCTGACCATCAAGCCGATCATCGACCTCGCCGGTCAGCACCACTTCAACGAGATGCATTTCGAGGACGCCGTAGTGTCCGCCGACATGCTGCTGGGCGAAGAGGGCCAGGGCTGGGATCAGGTGATGAGCGAGCTGGCCTTTGAACGCTCGGGCCCTGAACGCTTCCTCTCCTCGATCGAGCTCATGGTCCAGCTGATCGAAGTGCTGAAGGGCCGCGACAGCGATGCTGCGCAGATCACCGTTGGCCGCGTCACCGCACGCCTCGCCGTGCTGCGCCGCCTGTCACGCTCGGTCGCGGGGATGCTGCAGGAGCATCAGAACGCCAACCTTCAGGCGGCGATCGTCAAGGATGTCGGCGCGCTGTTCGAGCAGGCCCTGCCCGATATTGCCCGCGAGCTGATCGACGCCGAGCCCGATCCGCGCGCGGCCGGAGCCTATGCCTCGGTCCTTGCCAACATTGTCCACAATTCGCCGAGCTGGTCACTGCGCGGGGGCACGCGCGAAATCCTGCGCGGAATTATCGCGCGCGGGCTGGGGACGCGCTGACACGGTTGCATTTGTAACCTGATCGGGGAATGGTCCGTCCATGACTGACCAGACCATGACCTACGCGCGCTATCTTGCGCTCGACGACCTGCTCTCTGCCCAGCACCCGCAGTCTGACTGCGATGACGAGATGCTGTTCATCGTCATCCACCAGACCAAGGAGCTGTGGCTCAAGCAGATGATCCGCGAGCTGCGGCTGGCCAAAGCGCAGGTTCAAGGCGATGCGCTAGTTCCGGCCTACAAGGCGCTGGCGCGGGTCAGCCGGATCCAGGCGGTGATGACGCTCAGCTGGGACGTGCTCGCGACCATGACGCCCAGCGACTACACCCGCTTCCGCGACGTGCTGGGGCCATCGAGTGGCTTCCAGTCCGACCAGTTCCGCACGGTCGAATATATGCTGGGGCTCAAGGACAAGCGCTTCCTGTACTATCAGGAGGACCGCCCCGAGGCCCGCGCGGCGATGGAAACGGCTCTGGCCGCGCCCAGCCTGTGGGACGATGCGATTGCCGCAGCGGCGCGAGCGGGGCTGACGATCCCGGCTGAAGTGCTGAAGCGCGATGTGACCCAACCTTACGAAGCCAACGAAGCTGTCGAGGCGGCCTTCCTTGAGGTCTATCGCCACACCGACCGCTATTGGGAGCTGTACCAGCTCGCCGAAAAACTGGTCGATCTGGACGATGCCATGGCGACATGGCGGCACAAGCACGTGCTGACGGTGGAGCGGGTGATCGGCGGCAAGCGCGGCACCGGCGGCACGGCGGGCGCGGCCTACCTGCACTCCACCCTCGGCAAGCGCGCCTTCCCGGAACTGTGGACGCTCAGGACCAGTCTGTGAGCTACAAGCACCTCTTTACCGGCGCGCTTGCCGCCGCGCCCGGCCGTCTGCACTTCGCCGCGCACAGCCACCACCTCTGGCCCGATGCGAGCTGGGAAGGACACGCCGAGGCCTGGAATGACGCCGCCGTGCTGGCCGACCACAAGTGGGACCGGGTGTTCGGCGAAGTGATCCCCGAGGCCCAGCGCCACATCGCCGCCGAGCTTTCCCTGCCCGATCGGGCCAGCATCGCCTTCGCGCCCAATACGCACGAATTGCTGGTGCGGATCGTCTCGGCCCTGCCGATGGATCGCCCGCGCGTGCTGGCGAGCGACGGGGAGTTTCACTCGTTCCGCCGCCAGTCGCTGCGCTGGGCCGAGGCCGGGCGGATCGAACTGACCACGGTGTCGCTAGAGCAGGTGATCCAGACCGCGGAGAGCGGCCAGTTCGATCTGATCTTTGCCAGCCAGGTCCAGTTCAATGCCGGCCGGGTGCTGGAGGGGATCGAACGCCTCGCCGCCCTCGCCCGCCCCGAAGGACCATGGGTCGTGATCGACGGCTATCACGGCTTCATGGCCATGCCGACCGACCTGTCGGGGATTGCGAACCGGGTGTTCTTCCTCTCCGGCGGCTACAAATATGCCATGGCCGGCGAGGGCGTCTGCTTCCTCCACACCCCACCGGGTTTTGCTCCGCGACCCGAATTCACCGGCTGGTTCGCCGCCTTTGACGATCTGGCCGCCAAGCAAGGCGGTGTCGGCTATGCCCCCGATGGGGCGCGGTTCCTGGGCAGCACCTTCGACCCGTCTGGCATCTACCGCTTCAATGCCGTGCAGCGGATGCTGGCGAGCGAGGGTCTGACCACGGCCGCGATCAACACGCATTGCGACCAGCTGAAGGCGAGGTTCCTGGCGGCCGCTCCGCTGCCCGACCTGACGCTGATGTCCGACCCGCGCGCCCGCTATCTGGCCTTCAAGGGCGAGGCCGCACCGGCGCGCTATGCCATGCTCGACAGCAAGGGTGTGGTCACCGACCTGCGCGATGACGTGCTGCGGATCGGCTTTGCGCTGTATCAGGACGCGGGCGACGTCGACGCCCTGCTCGCCATCCTCAAAGCCTGAACGAAAAAGCCCCGCCGGATCGCTCCGGCGGGGCCTTTCGTTTCAGGCGGTAACCGCGATCAGAACTTGATCGAGGCTTCGACGCCGAACACGCGCGGTTCGTTGACCATCGCGGTCAGGTTGTTGAAGTCGATCCCCGAGACCGCCGAAACATCGTTGGTGATGTTGCGGGCGAAGGCCGCGATGTCGAACTTGTCGGTGCGGTAGCCAATCCGCAGGCCGCCTTCGAGCATCTTGTCGTCGCTGAATTCGACCGAGTCATAGAGGAAGAACTGCACCTTCGAGCGATAGGCCCAGTCGGTGAAGATATAGGCTTCGCCATTGCCGACCGGAGCGGCATAGCCAGCCGTCCAGTTGGCGATCCAGCGCGGGCTCTGCGGCAGCTGGTTGCCGTTGATCGAGAAGATCCCCGGGCTGCCGACGCGCTGCGGGCTGGTGACGGTGCAGTTGGCGCCGCAGCCGGCGACAAAGGCATTCGGGTCCTTGATCTCGTTCTGGTTGTACGAGAGACCGGCAGTCAAGCTCAGGCCCTGGACCGGCTTGGCTTCCAGCTCCGCTTCGAAGCCGTAACCATCGACCTTCGCGGCGTTGAGCAGCGTGGTGAAGTTCGAGACCCCGCCCACAGCCGTCAGCTGCAGATCGTCGGTGCTGAAGTAGAAGCCCGTCAGGTTGAAGCGCAGCTTGCCATCGGCCAGGGTCGACTTGACGCCGGCTTCATAGCTCATCGTGGTTTCACTCCGCGCGACCGAAGGCGTGCGGCCGAAAGCCAGGCGAGCCTGAATCGACGGCGCACGATAGCCCTTGGCGACGCGGGCGAAGAGGTTGACGTCGTCGCTCAGCGGATAGGTTGCCGCCAGGTCCCAGGTTAGCACGTTGTCACCCACTTCGGTGGTGACGGTCGGCACCGGGCCGCCGAAACCAAGGAAGCCCGGGCGGGTATCGACCGGACGGGCGGCGACCATCTTGCGCTGGTCGTCATTATAGCGAATGCCGCCCTGCAGCTTCACGCCGTTCTCGAACTCATAGGTGAGCGAGCCGAACAGGCCCCAGGCAGTGCTGTCCTGGCGCTGGGTGGCGATGGCGGCCGGGGTGGTGTCGGTCGGCGCACCGAAGTCGAAGCTTTCGATGTCGAGCTTCTCGTTCAGGTAGAACAGGCCGAACTGGTAACCCAGGCCGCCGGTGTTGTTGCTGGCAAAGCGCAGTTCCTGGGTGAACTGGTCAAGGCTCGGCACGTTGTCCTGCGACTGGGCCGAGAACGGGATGAAGCCCGGGCCCATGGTCGGCGCAAAGGCATTGCCGAAGCCGCCGTCGATATCGCCGCGGCTGTAGAGGTTGCCGTTCCAGTAGCTGGTGACCGAGGTCACGGTGACTGGGCCGGCATCGTATTCGGCGGTCATACCGACATTGTAGTTGCGCAGGCGCTGGAAGTTCAGGCCATCGGCGCGAACCTGGTCACGCTTGAACTCGGTCGCCGGGCCGCCAAGGCCGATCAGCTTGTTGCTGCCCTTGGCAAAGGCATTGGCGCGGAACAGACGGGCGGTGCCGTCGAAATCGCGGATCTGGCCGACGACGCGAACGGTGAAGGCATCGCTGAGGTCAGCCTGGACCTGCAGGCGGGCGGCCAGGTCTTCGAAGCCTTCGAGGTTGTTCTCACCCGGGGCGTCGAGGTTGTCGACCCAGTCATCGCGCCGCTGGTAGAGCACCGAGAGACGGGCCGAAATGCCATTGCCCAGTTCACCGCCGACGCCGGCTTCGGCATTGATGGTGTTGAAGCTGCCGTAGCTGGCCTTGAGGTAGTTGTTCTTCGAGGTCGGCTTGGCGGTGTCGAACTTGACGATCCCGGCCGGGGTGTTGCGGCCGAACAGGGTGCCCTGCGGCCCGCGCAGCACTTCGACGCGGTCCAGGTCGAACACCGGGAAGCCCTTCAGGATCGGGTTTTCCAGCACGACATCGTCATAGACCAGGCTGACCGGCTGCGAGGCGTTGAGATCGAAGTCGGTATTGCCGAGACCGCGGATGTAGAAGCGCGGGAAAGTGCGGCCGAACGAGCTTTCAATGTTGAGGCTGGGGACGCGGCCCGAGAGGGCGCGGATGTCGGCACCGGCGCCGCTGACGGCAGCCAGGGTTTCACCGCCGAGCGTGGCGACCGAAACCGGCACGTCCTGGAGGTTTTCCTCACGGCGCTGGGCAGTGACGATGATTTCATCGAGACGGGCTTCGTCATTCGATTCCTGGGCAAAGGCCGGGGCCGAAGTGGCGGCGACAGCGATCGCCGAAAGGCTGAGCAGCAGCTTGGTGCGCATCATTGTGGTCCTTGAATTGGGAGGGTTGGGACTGGACGCGCGCCTAGTCCAGCCGGTTCCGGTACGGAACCAGCAAATCTTAGCCGCGTGCTTTTTTGGTTTCAGGTGTGACCGATTAGCCGCGCCCGCGGTAGCCCGCGACGCCCTGATCCGGCACCCACAGCCCTTCTGGCGGCGGGCCGCTTTGCCAGAATACGTCGATCGGGATCCCGCCGCGCGGATACCAGTAGCCGCCGATCCGCAGCCAGCGCGGCTGCATCTCGTCAAACAGGCGCTGGCCGATGCCGACAGTCACGTCCTCGTGAAAACCGGCGTGATTGCGAAATGAACCCAGGAACAGTTTGAGGCTCTTGGATTCAACAATGGTCTGACCCGGTGCATAATCGATCACCAGATGCGCGAAATCGGGCTGGCCGGTCACCGGGCAGAGCGAGGTGAACTCTGGCGCGGCAAAGCGCGCGAGGTAGAGCGCATTCGGGCGCGGGTTGGGCACATAGTCCAGCACGGCCGCGTCTGGAGAAGCCGGCAGCGCGCTGTTCTGGCCCAGGTGGAGGGGTTGAAGTGTGTCCGACATGGCACGGCCATGCCCCGAACGTGCGGCCGACACAAGCCACCGCCTTGAACACGCGGGTTCACTCCCTATTCAGGGCTGCCCGTGCCAGCCGTGCGGGCGATTGAAGGGTGTGCGCGACGTGAAGAAACGGATGGGGGCAATTGTGGCGGGGCTGCTGGCGCTGGGGCTGGTGACACCAGCCGCCGCGCAGGACGTGTTCAGCCTGCCCCCCGGTACATCCACGCCAACTGCGCGTCCCGCCGGGCCGGTCGACGCCGACGCCCCCGTGGTCCGCCCGCGCCCGACCCAGAGCGCGACCCCGCAGCCCAGCGCGACGCCGACCGCCAGCCCCAGCCCCGCCGTACGGCCGGTCGCGACCACAGCGCCAACGCGCGCGACACCGCGGCCGACTTCCGCTACACCCCGCCCAGCTCCAACTGCGGCGGCAACCCCGGCGCCTGCTGGCGATGCGTTGACTATCCCCGGCACCGCCACACCCCCCGCCGCGGCCACTTTCCCGACGGCCATCCCGACACTGGCCCCGGCCCCGGCCCCCGCCGCTTCCGCGCCAGCGGCCGAGCCCGGCAGCGGATCCGACTGGACCGCCTTTGCCACCGGCGCGCTGGTTGGGGCGCTCGCGCTGCTGGCGCTGGTCGGCGGACTGATCTGGCGGCGCCGCAAGCCGGGCGCAGCGGCGGCAGTCGATTTCGAGCCGCCGGCAGTGCCAGCCGCCCGGCCCGAACCCCAGCCCGAAGCCAAGCCTGAGCCGGTACCCGCCGCCGCGCCGGTACCCTCGCCTGAGCCTGCCCCGGTTGCGCAGGCCGAAGGCCTGTCGATCACGCTGGAGGCCCGCCGTCTCGATGCCTCGCTGATGGCGACGACGCTGAGCTATCAGTTGCGGCTGACCAACCACGGCACAACACCGCTCAGCGCCCTGGCGATCGAAGGGGACATGGTTGCCGCCCACTCCTCGCTGCCGGTCGAGCAGCAGATCGCCAGCCCCGCGCAGAAGCTGGAGCTGCGCCACGCCCTGGTCGAACTCGCCCCCGGTGCGAGCGCCGAGTTCAAGGGCGAGATGCGGCTGCCCCTGACTGCAATCACTCCGATCCGCGCCGGCAATGCGGCCTATTTCGTGCCGCTGGCCCGGCTGCGCGTTGCAGCCGCCGTGACGGCGGACGAGTCGCTGGTCCTGGCCCAGACTTTCGTGATCGGGGAATTGCCCGATCAACCGGGCGGCGCGCTGCGTCCGCTCCGGCTGGATCTGGGTCCGCGCACCTTCGGCAAGCTGGGCCAACGCGCGGTCGGATAGCCGATTTGCCCCTCGACGCGAGGCTTTCGGCGGGTTAAGCCTCTTTTCGCAGGTGCAGCGAAGAGGAGCGTGCGCACCGGCCCGGAAGTGACGTGCACAGCGCGCGCTCTCGGCAACCGCGAGGAGGACGCGAGGGCATATGGATAGTCTTGTCACTACCGAATGGCTGGCCAATGAAATGGGCGCCAGCGATCTGCGCATTGTCGATGCCAGCTGGCATATGCCTGCTTCGGGCCGCAATGGGCTGGAAGAGTACCTGGCGGGCCACATTCCTGGCGCGGTCTTCATGGATCTGGCGGACCTGGTCGACACGAACGCGCCGGTCGACAACACGCTCCCCCCGCCGGAAAAATTTGCCAGTCGGATGCAATCGCTCGGCCTGGGCGATGGCAGCCGCATCGTGATCTACGATGACAGCGCGGTAAAGACGGCTGCGCGCGCCTGGTTCATGCTCAAGCTTTTCGGCGCCCACGATGTCGCGATCCTCGATGGCGGGATCGCCAAGTGGAAGGCCGAAGGCCGCCCGCTGGCCGAAGGCCGCGAAACCCTGCGCCACCGCCACTTCACTGCTTGGCAGGACGAGGGCAAGGTCCGCTCCAAGAGCGATATGCTGGCCAATGTCAGCAGCGGGGCCGAACAGGTGCTCGACGCGCGCGGCGCGGCCCGCTTTACCGGCGAGGAAGCCGATCCGCGCCCGCATATCGCCTCGGGCCACATCCCCGGATCGCGCAACCTGCCCTATTCCGCCCTGTTCGAAGCGGACGGCACGTTCAAGGACAAGGCGGGGCTGAAGGCAGCCTTCGCCGGGGCCGGGATCGATCTCGACAAGCCGGTCGTTACCACCTGCGGCAGCGGCGTGACCGCCTGCGTGCTGCTCTTCGCGATGCACCTGCTGGGCAAGGAAGACGCAAAGCTCTATGACGGCAGCTGGAGCGAGTGGGGGGCCGATCCGGCAACGCCAAAGGCGACCGGCGCGGCCTGAGTAACGACGACGAACGGACCGGAATTGGCCAAGCATTCTTCTGACAAGACCGGTCCCGCAACCCGCCTCGTTGGCGCGGGCCGCAGCGCGGAATGGACCGGCACGCCCAGCCAGCCAGGCTCGGTGGTCAGCCCGCCAGTCTGGCGCGCCTCGACTCATCTCTACCCCAACGCCGCCGCAGTTCACGCTGGCAAGCCCAATGAAGACGGCCATTTCTATTACGGCCGGCGCGGTTCGCCGACGCAGTGGGCGCTGGCAGATGCCCTGACCGAGCTCGAACCCGGCGCCGCTGGCACCGTACTCTACCCCTCGGGCGTGGCGGCAGTGGCTGGGGCGCTGCTGACCGTGCTGCGGCCGGGCGATGTCCTGCTGATGACCGACAATGCCTATGAGCCGACCCGCTCGATGGCGCGCGGGCTGCTGAAGGACATGGGGATCGAGACCCGCTGGTTCGATCCGCTCGATCCGCAAGCCTTCGCCGCGGCCGCATGCGAGCGTTGCAAGGCAGTCCTGCTCGAAAGCCCCGGCAGCCTCACGCTCGAAGTGCAGGATGTGCCGGCGCTCTCCGCCCTCGCCCGGGAGCGCGGGATCGTGGTGGTGCTCGACAATACCTGGGCCGGACCGCTGGCCTTCCCGGCGCTGGAGCGCGGCGCTGACATCACGGTGATGAGCCTGACCAAGCACGTTGGTGGCCATTCCGACCTGATGATGGGCAGCGCCGCTGCAGGTGAGAAGTTCTACGCCAAGCTGCGCCGCACTGCTCAGGGCCTGGGCCAGGTGGTCTCGCCAGACGATGCCTCGCTCGCCTTGCGCGGCCTGCGCACCATGGCGCTGCGATTGGAGCGTGAGACAGCGAGCGCGCTGGCGCTGGCCGAGTGGCTCGATGCCCGGCCCGAAGTGGCCCGTGTGCTCAACCCGATGCTACCCGGGTCGCCGGGACACGAGCTCTGGACCCGCGATTTCAACGGTGGCTGCGGCCTGTTCAGCCTGGTCTTCAAGGGCAAGGACAGTGCGGCACGCGATGCCTTTATCGATGCCCTGACGCTGTTCGGGATCGGCTATTCCTGGGGCGGGTTCGAAAGCCTGGTCACCCCGATAGACCCGGCTTCCTTGCGCACCGCAACCCAGTGGCCGCTACCCGGCATGGACGCGGCTGATCGTTTTGGCGTGCGGCTGTCGATCGGCCTTGAAGAGCCGGCTGACCTGATCGCCGACCTCGAACGCGGCCTTGCCGCCTGGCACGCTGCATGAGCTGGCCGGAATTCCTCGGCTGGCTCGACGCGATCGGGTTCGATCTCGGCGGCTATCACATCTCGCTGCTCGGCGGGTTCAAGGTGCTGACCGTCGCCATCGGGGTAATGGTCATCGGCTGGACACTGACCCGGCTGGTGCGGCGCCTGTTCCGCGGGCTAACCCGGCTCGACCTAGCCCAGCAGGTCCTCGGCGAGAAGCTGGTCAACATCGTGGTCTGGACCGCGCTGGTGCTGATCGGGGTGGATATCCTGGGCATCAACCTCACCGCCTTGACCGTCTTTTCCGGCGCTTTCGGCCTCGCCATCGGCTTTGGCCTGCAGAAGACGCTCGGCAACCTGATTTCCGGCATCATCCTGCTGATGGACCGCTCGATAGAGCCGGGCGACGTGATCGCGGTCGGCAGCGGGGCGGACAAGACCGTGGGTAAGGTCAACCGCATCGGCATCCGCGCCGTTGCCGTAACCACCCGCGATCACATCAAGTATTTGATCCCGAACGAGTTGCTGATGACCTCGGCGGTCGAGAACTGGACCGCCAGCACCAAGGACGAGCGGATGAAGGTGCCGGTCCGCGTTGCCTATGGCACCGACCTCGACCTCGCCGAGCGACTGATGCTCCAGGCGATCGAAGGTGTGGAGCGCGTCCAGCCCGAGCCGAAGCCGGCAGTCTGGCTCGTCAACTTTGCCGAGAAGGGCATCGAGTTCGAGATCCAGGTCTCGATCAGCCAGCCCGAAATTGGCACCGGCGCGATCCGTTCGGCAATCCTGCGCAATGTCTGGCGGCTGTTCCAGGAACACGGCGTCGTCATCCCCGAAGGCTGATACCCAACCGGGTGCAATAGCTAACCTTAGCCCCCGCAAAGGCATTCTGGCTGGCAGCGGCGCGCCCGAAAGCCCAACTGGGCGGGATGAGCGACCCTACTCCCACTGCAGGCAAGGTCTGGCTGGTCGGCGCCGGCCCCGGCGATCCTGACCTGCTGACGCTGCGCGCCGCGCGGCTGATCATGCGGGCCAAGCTGATCGTCCACGATGGCCTGGTCGATCCCGCGATCCTCGCCCTCGCCCGACCCGAGGCCCGGCTGGTTTCGGTGGCCAAGCGCCGCTCGCGCCACACCATGCCGCAGGACGAGATCAACGCCCTGCTGGTGCGCGAGGCGGTGGCCGGCAAGGAAGTTGTCCGCCTGAAGGGCGGCGATCCCTTCATTTTCGGGCGTGGCGGCGAAGAGGCTGAGGCTTGTCACGCTGCTGGCGTGGCGGTTGAGGTCGTGCCCGGGATCAGCGCCGCAATCGGTGCCGCCGCTGCGGCGCAGATGCCGCTGACCCACCGCCGCTCAGCCTCGGTGGTCAGCTTTGTTGCGGGCCAGTGCAAGGGCCTCAGCGAGCAAAACTGGGCAGGCCTTGCTGGCCAGGGCCGAACCCTGGTGATCTACATGGGCCTCGCCACGGCCGAGGCGATTGCCGACAAGCTGATCGAGGATGGGCTGGCCCCCGACATGCCCGTCGCTGTGGTCGAGAATGCCACGCGACCGCAAATGCGCGTGCTGCGCGCCAATCTGGCCGGCCTGCCCGATCTGGTCCTGCGCGAGAAGGTCAAGAGCCCGGCGATCATCGTCATCGGCGAAGTGACCGCCGAACCAAATACCGAAGCGTTGCGCGCCCTGGCGCTGGAGGCTGCACAGTGAAGATCCTGACCGGGAATGATTTGAAGACCGGCGCCGTTACCTGGTGGGACGGCGTGCAATGGTCGCTCCATGTCGAGGACGCGGTCGATGTGGGCGATCACGCCGACACGATCCTGGCCCGCGAACTGGCCGCGCGCCGCGTCAATGCCGCCTATGCGATCGACGCGGTGAAGGATGAGACCGGGGTGCGTCCCGGCCACATCAAGGAACGTATCCGCGCACTTGGCCCGACCGTCCGCCCTGACCTGACTTTGAAGCCGGCCGATCCGACCGCCGGCGATTGGGTGATCTGATGTACAAGTATGATACTTACGACCAGGCGATGGTCGATACCCGCGTCGAGGAATTCCGCGACCAGGTCCGCCGCCGGCTGGAAGGCCACATCACCGAGGACCAGTTCAAGCCGCTGCGGCTGATGAACGGTCTCTATCTGCAGCTCCACGCCTATATGCTGCGCGTCGCCATCCCCTATGGCACGCTGTCAGGCGCGCAGATGCGGATGCTGGGCGATATCGCCGACAAGTATGACCGCGGCTATGGCCACTTCACCACCCGCCAGAACATCCAGTACAACTGGATCAAGCTGGAAGAGGCGCCGGATATCCTGGCCGATCTCGCCTCGGTCGAGATGCATGCGATCCAGACCAGCGGCAACTGCATCCGCAACACCAGCTCTGACCAGTATGCCGGCGCGGCGGCGGACGAAGTGGTTGATCCGCGGCCCTATGCCGAGCTGATCCGCCAGTGGTCGACATTCCACCCGGAATTCAGCTTCCTGCCGCGCAAGTTCAAGATGGCGGTGATCGCCTCTGACATCGACCGGGCGGCGATGAAGCTGCACGATATCGGCATCCAGATCGTCAAGAACGATGCGGGTGAGATCGGGGCCGCCTTCTATGTCGGCGGCGGCATGGGGCGCACCCCGATGATCGCGCCGCGCATCAATCCCTTCGTGCCGATCGACCAGTTCATCACCTATGCCGAGGCCTGCCTGCGGGTCTACAACCGCTACGGCCGGCGCGACAACAAGTACAAGGCGCGGATCAAGATCCTGGTCCATGAGCTTGGAAAGGAAGAATATACCCGCCAGGTCGAGGCCGAGTTCGCGCACCTCCTGACCCAGAATATCGAGCCGCCGCTGGCTGAGCTCGAGCGGATCAAGGCGATGTTTGCCGACCCGCCGTTTGAGACTGGCCTTGCCGACGAGCTGGATCGCAGCGATCCCGATTTCGCGCTGTGGGTCGACAACAACTGCGTCACCCACAAGCAGCCTGGCTATATCGCCGCGACGATCAGCCTGAAGCCGGTCGGCGGCATTCCGGGTGACGCGACGGGTGAGCAGATGCGGCTGATGGCCGACCTCGCCGCGCAGTACTCGTTCGACGAACTGCGCGTGACCCATGCCCAGAACATCGTCCTGCCGCATGTGAAGAAGGCCGATCTTTACGCGCTGTGGCAGGCGCTGGACGCCAACGGCCTGGGGACGGCCAACCTGGACCTGGTCGGCGATATCATCGCCTGCCCAGGGCTCGACTATTGCAGCCTCGCCAATGCCCGCTCGATCCCGGTGGCGCAGAAGATCAGCCAGCGGCTGTCGGCCAAGAGCCAGGAAATCGGCGAGCTCAAGCTCAAGATCTCTGGCTGCATCAATGCCTGCGGCCACCACCACGCCGGCCACATCGGCATCCTTGGTGTCGACCGCAAGGGGGTGGAGAACTACCAGCTCCTGCTTGGCGGCAGCGAGGCGGCTGACACCTCGCTCGGCACGATCACCGGCCCCGGTTTTGACGAGGACGGTATTGTCGATGCGGTTGAGAAGGCAACGCAAGTCTATCTCGCAAACCGTTCAGATAAAGAGCGTTTCCTCGATACCTATCGCCGCATTGGCATGGCCCCGTTCAAGGAGGCGCTTTATGGCTGAGGTCCAGTTCCGCTTCCGCGATGACGAGCCGGTGGCCGATCCCGGCGTCACGGTCGATGCCTTTGGCGAGCAGACCAATGCCGCTGCTGTCCGGCTTGAACCGGGTGACGATGCGCGTGACCTGATCCCTCACCTTGAGCGGCTGCAACTGATCGAGGTGAACTTCCCGGTGTTCGGCGATGGCCGCGGCTATTCGGCCGCGCGGATCCTGCGCGAGGCCGGCTACCAGGGCGAACTGCGCGCCGTGGGTGACGTGCTGGTTGATCAGCTCGCCTTCCTGCGCCGCTGCGGCTTCGATGCCTTTGCGCCCGAAGTGCCGCTCGATCCGGTGGACGCAAAGAACGCCTTCAACCGCTATCCCGATGTCTACCAGCCGACCACCGATGGCCGCGCGGCGATCTGGGCGAAACGCCATGGCTGAGCCGGCGCGGCGCATTGACCTGCTTCACACCGGCCCGCGCTTCACCGCGGCCGATGTCGATGCGCTCAACGCGCGCTTCGCCGATGTGCCGACCATCGCCATGCTCCGCGCCGTGCTGCGCGAAGGGCTGGTGGGCGATATTGCCGCCGTTTCCAGCTTCGGCGCCGAAAGCGCCGTGCTGCTGCACCTGATCGCGACGATAGATCGCTCGGTCCCGGTGCTGTTCCTCGACACCGGCAAGCACTTCGCCGAAACGCTCGACTACCGCGACACCGTGATGAAACGCCTGGGCATGACCAACCTGGTCAACCTGACGCCCAATACCGAGGCCCTGGCGGCGCGCGATGGCACCGGCTTGCGCTGGTCCTATGACCCCGATGGCTGCTGCGAGATCCGCAAGGTTCAGCCGCTGGCCGTGGCCCTCACCCATTTCGATGCCAGCTTCACTGGCCGCAAGGGCTTCCAGAGCGCGACTCGCGCCGGGCTCCAGACCTTCGAGCTGGACCAGACCGATGCCCAGGGCCGCCTCAAGATCAACCCGCTCGCTACGTGGTCAAGCGGCCAGGTAAAGGCCTACTTTGACGCGACGGGCCTCCCGGCCCACCCGCTGGTGGCGCAAGGCTATCCCTCGATCGGCTGCTCCCCCTGCACCACCCGGGTCGCCCCCGGCGAAGACCCGCGCTCGGGCCGCTGGAAAGGCTGGGACAAAACCGAATGCGGCATTCACGTCGATGGCGCGGCTGAGGCCCTGCCGCCGGGATACGATCCGGCGTTCTAGAGCCAGTTGTTATCACGATACCACTGCGCCGTGGCCTTCAGCCCCTCGCGCGTCGGGATCAGCGGGCGCCACAAGCCCGATGGCGGGCGTGAACCGTGGGTTACCACCCAGTCGGGGTGACTCATGTAGCCGACTCGGTCGAGCGTCAACTTGGCCTTGGACCCGCGCACGAACCGGTCAGCCCGGGCCACCCGTTCCAGCGAGGCACGGCTGAGGTGGATCACCCAGGGCCGCCGCCCCATCGCCCAGCCGATCGTGCGGGCCAGTTCATAGTGGCTCCAACCCTGCTTGCGGCCATCATCGGGCTCGTAAACCCGGTGCGAGACTTCTTCGCTGCGCGGCAGCAGCGCCAGCAGCAGGCGAGCAAGATCATCGACATGGATCATCGAGCTGCGGCCTTCGCGCGGCGGCACGGGCAACAAGCCCCAGCGGGCGAGCCGGAACATCTCGAAATATTCGGTGTCGCGCGGGCCATAGATCCCTGGCGGGCGGACAATCGTCCAGTCGATCCCCCCGGCGCGGACCAGCTTTTCCGCGCGGGCCTTGCTGGCGCCGTAGACCGAGAGATCCGGCTCACGCGCGGAGAGCGAGGAGACATGGACCAGCCGCGGCACCCCGGCATGGCGCGCGGCCTCGATCATGTTGAGCGTGCCGGTGACATTGCCGCGCTCGAACCCTTCCGGGTCGGGCGCGTTGACCACGCCAGCGACATGAATCACCGCTTCGGCACCTTTGCACAGCCGTTTCAGCGCAGCATGGTCATCGAGATCGCCGCGCACCCACTCGACTCCGTCGCGCGGCAGCTGATCGCGGCGGGTCAGCGCGCGCACCCTGATCCCGGATTTCTCGGCACGATCGAGCAGCGCCTGGCCGACAAAGCCGGTCGCCCCGGTCACGGCAATGGTCACAGCACCACCATCTGATCGCGGTGAACCACGGCCGAGCGCGGGGCATAGCCAAGCAAGGCAGCGTGTTCGGCCGAATTGCGGCCCATCAGCCGCGCGCATTCGGGCGCATCGTATTCGGCCAGGCCGTGGGCCAGCGTCTCGCCCGCATCGCTGCGGATCGCGACGGCATCGCCGCGCTGGAACTCGCCCTCGACCCGGATCACCCCGGCCGCGAGCAGGCTCGATCCCTTGCCCAACGCCCGCGCCGCCCCGGCATCGATCACCAGCGCGCCCTTCAGTCGCAGCCGCCCGCCGAGCCAGGCCTTGCGCCCGGCGTCCTTGCGGCGCGGCAGGAACAGCGTGCCGATTCCCTGCGCGGTGGCTCGGCCAATCGGTGCATCTTGGAGCCCGCTGGCAATTGCCAGGGCAATCCCCGCGCGCTCGGCAATCTCGGCCGCCTGAAGCTTTGACGTCATGCCGCCAGAGCCCATGCCCGATGAAGACCCGCCGGTGGCCATGGCATGAACTTCAGCCGTCACCCCGCGCACTTCGGGCAGCAGTTTCGCGCCTGGTTCGGCTGGATTGCGATCGAACAGGCCATCGACATCGGACAGCAGCAGCACGGCATTGGCCTGGGCCGCCTGGGCGACGCGGGCCGCCAGCCGGTCGTTGTCGCCAAAACGGATTTCCTGGGTGGCGACGCTGTCGTTCTCGTTGATCACCGGCACGGCCCCAGCATCGAGCAAGCGGGTCAGCGTGGCGGTGGCATTGAGGTAGCGGCGGCGATCCTCAAGATCCTCCAGCGTCAGCAGCAATTGCGCGGCAGTTACGCCGTGCGCGCCCAGCAGTTCGGCCCAGAGTCCCGAGAGAGCAATCTGGCCGACTGCAGCGGCGGCCTGGGCATCGGCCAGGCTGCCGCGCCCGCCCTTGTCGAGACCCAGCTTGGCTGCGCCCAGCGCAATTGCACCGGAAGAGACGACGATCACTTCCTGCCCGCGCGCCCGGGCATCGGCAAGCTCTGCCACCAGCCCTTCGAGCCAGGCCCGGCGCACCCCGTCCTTGCCGACCAGCAGCGACGAGCCGACCTTGACCACCAGGCGGCGGCACAGCGCGGCATCGGCCAGATCGGACAGGCGGTTGATCTTCATGCCCTGCGGATTACGGGAATGCGCGGTTTATGCAACCTTCGCGGAGGGCCTGCCAAGCGCTTAAGTCCCGCAGGAGTTTCCCCACCACCGTCGCCCCGTGCTTGACACGGGGCTTGGCTTCTTTTGCAAAAGCGCTGCGCCAGACAGAAAAGCCCAACCCCGTGTCAAGCACGGGGCGACGGGGTAGTTGTAGCTTTTCGTCAGATCGGTGACCAGGGCTTGTCGTCGCCCTCTTCCTGCTCACCGGCGGGCCGTTCGGTGCCGGTTGCGGCAGGCAGGTAATCGATCACGGCATCGAGCAGCGCGTCCATGCCCTTTCCGGTTGCGCCGGAGATCGGATAGACCTTCTTCGCCCCGGCCGCCTTCAGTTCCTTGATGAACATCTTGACCAGCTCGGCATCGACCGTGTCGACCTTGTTGAGCGCGATCAGGCGCGGCTTTTCATCGAGCCCGTTGCCATAGGCTTCGAGTTCTTCCTCGATGATCTCCAGCGCCTCGGCCGGATCGGTGCCGTTGATATCAATCAGGTGGATCAGCACCCGGCAGCGCTCGATGTGGCCCAGGAAGCGGTCACCGATCCCGGCGCCATCCGCCGCCCCGGCAATCAGGCCCGGGATGTCGGCCAGCACGAATTCGCGGTCCTTGTGGCGCACGACGCCCAGTTGCGGCTTCAGCGTGGTGAAGGCGTAATCGCCCACCTTGGCCTTGGTATTGGTGATCTTGTTGATGAAGGTGCTCTTGCCAGCATTGGGCATGCCGACCAGGCCGACATCGGCCAGCAGCTTAAGCCGCAGCCAGACGTACATCTCCTCACCCATCTCGCCTGGCTGGTGCTGGCGCGGGGCACGGTTGGTGCTAGTCTTGTAACTGGCATTGCCGCGCCCGCCCATGCCGCCTTCAAGGAAGGTGACGCGCTGACCGGCCTCGGTCAGGTCAAGCAGAACGGTCTCGCGGTCATCATCGGAGATAAGCTGCGTACCGACCGGGACCTTGATCACCAGGTCCTTGCCCGCCGCGCCATTGCGGTTCTGGCCTGAACCATGCACCCCGCGTGGCGCTTTGAAGTGCTGGGCATAGCGGAAGTCGATCAGGGTATTGAGCCCGGCGACTGCCTCGAAAATGATGTCCCCGCCCTTGCCGCCATTGCCGCCATCGGGGCCGCCATATTCGACATACTTCTCCCGCCGGAAGCTGACTGCCCCCGGGCCGCCCTGCCCCGAGCGAATGAAAATCTTGGCCTGGTCGAGAAAATGCATGGAAAGGGTTCTAACGGGATTTGGCGCGAATGTCGCGCTTGAGGATGAGCACGGCCAGTGTGCCGATAATTGCTTCAGGTCGAGCCGAGAATGGTGCCGGACGAGAACCGGAGCGCAGCGACCATCAGGGTCGTGAGCACCGGAAGCACAGGCCGGTGCCGTTCGCAGGCCGATCTGGAGCAATTAGCGGTACACTGGTGGAGCCGAGGGGGATCGAACCCCTGACCTCGTCATTGCGAACGACGCGCTCTCCCATCTGAGCTACGGCCCCGTTCCAGTGCGAGCAGGCGGCGGGCCGCCCGTTGCGAGGCGCCCCCTTAGCGAATGGCGCCCCGGCTTGAAAGCGCAAAGTTACGGGGTGGTCGAGCGCACCTCGGCCATGGCCAGCGGGCTGGTGACCGGAACCAGGATGTTGGTGCCGGGGGTATAACCGGCCCACTTCGTCTCCCAGGCGGCCAGGTCGGCCTTGTACTGATCATAGCGCTTGTAGAAATCGTCGAACAGAATCTCGAGGTTGGGCAGGCTGACCGCAGCAAAGCGATCGAGCTGGCCCACTTTCACCGCCTTGGCATCGTTGCTCATCGCCAGGGCAGCATCGCAGAACGCGGGCAGCGTCGGCGGCATGGCGAAGCGGTTGTAAACCTCGGTCATGTACTTTTCGCGGTTCTTGACGAAGCCGGCACCATATTTGCCGCGCCATTCGCTATCGACCTTGAGGTTGGCGGCGCGCAGGGCCCTGGCATGAGTGCGCAGGAAGGCGCGGTAATTGACCACGATCTGGGCGTGCTTGGGCTGGAGGCAATTCAGCGCGGCGACATTGTAGCCCGAGCGCAGATTCCAGGTGGTCTGGGCCGGCGAGATGTTGCGATTGACGCTGACGCGGAGGCCATCGGTCCCGACCGCTGGGGTGACGAAATTGGGCGAAGCGTTGTTGGGCGGCGTAGGCTTCCACGGCACGAAGATCCACGTCTGCACCGGAGCGGGCGGCGGGGGCGGCGGCAGCGCCGGCTTCTTCTTCTTGGCATCGGCAGCGCTGGCCACCAGCAGCAGCGACAGGACCGCAGCGCCCAGTGCAGTATTCAAGGTGTAGCGTACCATTTTCGACCCTCTCCAACCCCGCCAAGGGCATTCCATACCAGGGCAAGCTTGCCCGAAGCTGAAGCCGCGCCTTAGCCCTTCGCAACCGCAAAGAAAATGCCCGGCGCGCCGAATAGCGCGCCGGGCACGATCAGAGCCCGGTTTGATGAACCGCGAAAGGTTACTCGCGGTTCCCCAGGAAGCTCAGCAGGAACTGGAACATGTTGATGAAGTCCAGGTAGAGCGTCAGCGCGCCCAGCACGACCGCCTTGCCGGCGAATTCGGTGCCCTGCAGCACATAGTATTCCTGCTTCAGCCGCTGCGTGTCCCACGCGGTCAGGCCCGCGAAGATGATCACGCCGAGGATCGAGATTGCGAGCGACAGCGATGCGCTAGTTCCAGCAGAGAACCAACCCATCCAGCTTGCAATGACGTTGATTCCCATTGCGATGATGATCCCGATCAGACCCATCGTCATGAATGAGCCCATGCCGGAGAGGTTCTTCTTCGTGGTGTAGCCGTAGAGGCTAAGACCGGCGAAGGCACCGGCCGTGGCGAAGAACGTCGAAGCAATGGATGCGCTCGTGTAACGCAAGAAAATGGTAGAAAGTGAAAGGCCCATCACCACGCAGAACGCCCAAAACATCGTCTTAAGCGTTCCCGTTGCGCGGTTCGGCGAGAACAAGAAAATGAATGCGAGCGGGGCAAAGATCAGCACGAGCCCAAGCGGTCCGCTAAATGCCAATGCCGCCAGGCCCGAATTGGCGAAGAGCAGCGCGACAATGCCCGAAAGCAGCACGCCCGAGGCCATGTAGTTGTAGATGGCGAGCATGTGCTTGCGCAGACCCGCGTCAAAGGTCACGCCCGAACCAAGCACTTCGCCATTGAGGCTGGGGGACGCGCCGAAGCCCGTCTTGGTGGGCTGGGGGTCGTTCCAGTTAGCCATGATGACTTACACTCCGTGTTGCAGGCGGCACGATAGCCACCCATGGACTAGAATATCGGTAAGAACCGGCCCGCTTTCAAGTGAAATCGGAATGATCTGGTCCTGATTAAGCATCTTTTGGCGCGGCGGCGAAGGCAGCGAGCTCCGCCCCGCGGTCGCGCGCGGCACGCAAGGTCGCCGCAATAAGCTTTTCAAGCGCTTGTTCCTGATCGAGGACTTTGAGCCCTGCTTCGGTCGTGCCACCGGGACTGGCAACCATGCGGGCGAGGTCCGCCGGCGAATGGGGTGATTGACGTGCCAGTTCGGCCGCGCCCTCGACCATGGCCAGCGCCAGCCGCTGCGCCTGTTCAGGGGTGAAGCCCAGCGCGGCCCCGCCGGATGCAAAGGCATCGATAAAGCGATAGACAAAGGCCGGCCCGGAACCGACGAGCGCGGTGGCGAGATCGAACTGCGCTTCATCAATCCACTCCGGCGCGCCCAGCGGTGCAAGCAAGGCACCTACCCGATCGCGCGCGGCCTGATCCAGCCCGCGCTCGGCCAGCGCCATGGGCGACTTGCCCAGCGCCGCTGCCAGGTTGGGCATGATCCGCACCCAGCCAGCAGCATCAGGCAGCGCGGCGGCCAGGCTCGCCAGCTCGATCCCCGCAAGGATCGACAGCACCAGCGTCGACTGGCCGACCCGCGGTGCCAGTACCGCCGCCACTTCGGCAAAGCCCTGCGGCTTCACGCCCAGCAGCACTGTATCGAAGTGGCGCTCCGGCAACTCGCGCAGCAGGGTTACGCCGTCCGGTGCCGCAGTAAGGTAGGGATCGACGATCGTGAACCGGGCAGGATCGGCGCCGGCAGCCAGCCAGCCGCGCAGCATCGCCCCGCCCATGTTGCCGCAACCGACGATCAGGATCGAATCGAGCTTGCCCATCGGCAAGCCCTACGCTTCCCCGGCCGCGTCGACCAGCGAGGCGGCGAGCGCTTCTTCAGGCGTCTTGTCACCCCACAGGATGAACTGGAAGGCCGGATAGAATCGGTCACACTCCTCGATCGCGGCTTCCACCGCGACCTGGGCCTGGGCCAGGCTCAGCAGGCCTTCATCGCCCAGCAGCAGTCCGTGGCGGTAAAGCAGCACGTTGCCGTTCGACCAGATATCGAAATGACCGACCCAGAGCTGTTCGTTGACCAGCGCCAGCAACTCGTAAACGCCGGTGCGTTTGTCATCGGGTACGCGGATGTCGGGCAGGCACAGCAGCTGGAGGACATGATCCTCACGACGCCAGATGCCGCGCACGGTGTAACTGGCCCAGCTGCCCTTGATCTCGCCCGAGATCTCGTCCTCGCCGACGAATTCGCAGGGCCAGCCGCGCGCCTCGAATAGCGACGCCAGCATGTCGACCGGAGCCGCATCCTCGTCACGTTGATAATCGCGGTTACCCTGCATCATGGGTGCTGGATGCGTTGGGAATGGGCCTGCCGACAATGGGCGGCCCTGCCGCGGCTGCGCAAAACTTTACAACCCTGTTTACAAGGTGTGGAAAAGACGCCGCGACGTCACTTGGGCGCAGGCAGCGGATCGACCACCTGCCCGGCCGGGCTGGTCCAGACGAAAGCATCGGAAATCCCCGCTTTCTTGAGCTGCGCCAGCAACGTCGTGGCTGCCTTTTCCGTGGCAAAGGGCCCGGTCAGCAGGCGCGTTGCCTGGCCCCAGGCGCTGGTGAAACCCTTGCGACCCTTGAACAATTCCGGATCGTTGCGGCTGAACCGGCGGAAATCACCCGCCAGGCCCGGCTTGTCGCGGCTCGCGGCAAGCTGGATCCAGATCCGGCTGGGCTGGGTCGCGGCCGGGCTCTTGGCCGGCTCCTTCGGCTTGCCCGTCTTGGGATCGATCTTGGGATCAGCGTCAGTCTTCGGTTTGGCCGCCGCGATCTTGCGCAGATCGACTGCGCCGGCCACCGGCTCGATCTCGCGGCTTGGCGGGGCCAGGTCGGCAAAGACATCGGCGAGACGCCGTGGCTTGGGGGCAGGAGCCGGCGCAGGCGGCGGCGCTGGCGGTGGAGCGACAACCACCGGTGCTGGTGCTGGCGGCGGCGGTGGCGGCGGCGCAACCGGCGTTGGGGGTGGCGCAGGCGTGGCGGCCGGCTTCGCCAGATCAAATCCGACAGGAATCGCAGCAGCCGGCTTGCTATCGAGCACGGCAAAGCCGGGGCCAGTCGCGGGCGAGGTGCCGGTCGGAGCCGTTCGGACCGGTTCGACTGCCGCAGGCGCGGGAGCGGGTGTTGGCGCGGGCGGCGGTGCCACGGCGACGCGGACCGGCTTTGGCTCCGGCGGTACGGGGCGAACATCGACCCGGACCGGGGTTGGCTTTGCCGCCTCGACCTTTGGTGATTCCTGCTTGGCGACCTGGCGTCCCCGCGAGCGGCTGGAGCGATCGTTCTTGGCAGGCGCTGCCACAACCGGCTTTTCGGCCACGGCCAGCACGGCCTTGGGCCGAACGAAAGCGGCAATGCGCGGATCGTCACGGCCAATCTCCGCAGCACGCGGGAAATGACCCAGGTTTGCCGCTGCAGCCTGCTGCGCCGGGGTCAGCCGCGGCATATAGCGCAGGTAGGCAACCATGCCCCCGGCCGCCGCTTCCGGCAGGTTGGCGCGGGCGATCGATTCGGCTTCGGTTGCCAGCCCCAGGATCGCAAAGGCAAAGGCACGGGTCCGCCAGGCGGCCTTGTCCTGCTTTTGCAGCAAGGGGCTGAGCGTGACTTCCATGCCGCGCCGGTCGCCGGAAATCGCCTGGCTCAGCGCCAGACGGCGCAGTGTTTCATCATCCGGACCGACGCTCAACGCCTGGCGGTAATAGCGCTGGGCCAGCTCGTTATCGCCAACCAGGTCATAGGCCAGGCCGCGCTCCGACAGCAGGCGGGGATCGACCGGACCGATCCGCTCGGCTGCCTCGAATAGCGGGATGGCGCCATAGGGATCCTCGGCCATGACCATCGCCCCGGCCAGGCCCGCCTTGATATTGGCATTGGCGGGCTGGAGCTGGTCGGCGCGGCGATAGAAACCCATTGCTGCTTCGGCATCGCCAATCGCGGCCGAGGCCTTGCCAGCTTCGATCAGGGCATCGACATCGCGCGGGTTGCGCGCCAGCTTATTCAGCGCGGCGTTGAGTTGCATCCCCGGCCCGCCCGGCAGCGGCTGGACGACCGGCTGGCTGACCGAATCGATTTCGCCATCATCGGCCTGGGCAAAGGCCGGCGACAGCGCCAGGCCGAAAGAAGTTCCGGTGAGCAGCGCGAAACGGACCAGTCTGGCCGGAATGGAGGCGGACATCGGGACCCTGAAAGCGAGGAGTGACTTCCCGCCGAAATGGCGACCCGAGCGGGATAGTCGAAAATTGTTCCCGGCGGAACGGCTTTGCGCCGAACCGTCGGGCTCAACTCGGCTTACGGCCAGAACGTCCTACTGGTTGTTCTGCCGGCCAAGGAAGCGCGGGATGCTGATCGACGGACCATCGCCATCATCCTCATCCTCGTCTTCGTCCTTTGAACGGCCGCCGCGCGAAAGGTTGGCCATGCGCTCGAACAGCGTGGCACCGCCGGTTGAAACGCGCGGGGCCTTCGCCGCGGGCTGGATCGGCCCGCCATCGTCATCGCCAGCTCCGGCCGAAGCGCCCGCTTCGCCACTGTCGCTCGAAACCAGGCCGCGGCGCCGACCGGGCAGACCGCCCACCGGCTGATCTTCATCGACCAGGCGCGAGGCATCGCTGAGCAGGTCGTCGGCCGGCTGGGCTTCGGCCGCTGGGGCCGGGGCCGGAGCCGGTTCTTCGGCTTCCATTTCCAGCTCGAGCGGCTCTTCCGCAGCCGCCTCGGGTGCGGCCGGGCTCGTACCCCAATCGTCATCGTCGCTGTAGCTGGCGACCGGAGCCGGCGCCGCAGCTTCGACTTCGGGTTCCGGCTCGGGCGCAGGGGCGGCCTCGGCAACAGGCTCAGGTTCGGGTGCGGGCGCCGACTCAGGCGCGCTGCGTCCGAACAAGGGCTGGACAGCTTCGGCCTGCGGACGGACCGGACCGCGCGAGGCGGTCAGGTTGAACGGCCGGCTGGCCTCTTCGGCCTGGCTGGCGCTCTGTTCGATCCCGGTGGCGACCACCGAGACGCGGATCTTGCCCTGCAGGTCCGGATTGAAGGCGCTGCCCCAGATGATGTTGGCGTTGGGATCGACCAGCTCGCGAATGTGGTTCGCAGCCTCGTCCACTTCGAGCAGCTTCATGTCGTCGCCGCCGATGATCGAGATGATCACGCCCTTCGCGCCCTGCATCGAGACGCCATCAAGCAGCGGGTTGGCGATCGCCTTTTCGGCCGCCTCGAGCGCGCGGTTCTCACCACTGCCCTCGCCCGTCCCCATCATCGCCTTGCCCATCTCGGCCATGACCGAGCGGACGTCGGCAAAGTCGAGGTTGATCAGGCCCGGCATGACCATCAGGTCGGTGATCGAGCGGACGCCCTGCTGCAGCACTTCGTCGGCCAGCAGGAAGGCTTCCTTGAAGGTGGTTTCGGCCTTCGCGACCAGGAACAGGTTCTGGTTGGGAATGACGATCAGGGTATCGACGTGCTTCTGCAGTTCCTCGATCCCCGCTTCGGCCGAACGCATCCGGCGCGTGCCTTCGAACAGGAACGGCTTGGTTACCACGCCGACGGTCAGCACGCCCTTCTCACGCGCCGCCTTGGCAACGACCGGGGCCGCGCCGGTGCCGGTGCCGCCGCCCATGCCAGCGGCGATGAAGCACATGTGCACGCCATCGAGCGCACGGTCGATCTCGGCCAGGGTTTCCTCGGCCGCGGCCTTGCCCACTTCGGGGCGCGAGCCGGCACCCAGGCCCTGAGTGATGTCCGGGCCAAGCTGGATGCGGTGTTCGGCGATCGAATTGTTGAGCGCCTGGGCATCGGTGTTCGCGACCACGAAATCGACGCCTTCGATTCCAGCCCCGATCATGTTGGCGATGGCGTTGCCGCCCGCACCGCCCACCCCGATCACGGTGATCCGGGGACGCAGCTCTTCAACGGCTGGCGGTCCGATATTGATGCTCATGGCGCTCTCCTGTCCGGCAAGCGGATGCAATCCTGAAAACTATCTTGGTTACTGCACCGCAAGAATCCAAGTTTCCAACCCGTAATCCTACGTTGTCCACAGTCACCCTTAAGGATTTGGCGGACTTGCGCAGGTTTCAGAAATACTCCCGCACCGCACGATAGAGCCGGCCGACGAGGCCGAGGTGCTCGAAACGGGTCACATCCTGTTTGGCACGCCCCACCTTGCGAATGTCGATCGGATCGGCAGCGGCATAGAGAACCAGACCAGTCAGCGTGGAAAATCCAGGCGTGGCATGGGCTTCCGGCAAACCTTTAATGTGAAGTGGGCGCCCGATCCGCACCGGCTTGCCAAGTGCGGCCTGGGCATAGTCGGCCAGGCCGGCCAATTCCGCCCCGCCCCCGGTCAGCACGATCTGCTGGCCGCGCTGGCCGGTGAAGCCCAGCGACTTGAGCGCGCGCGAAACCTCTTCCATCAGCCGGGCAAGCTGCTCGGTAATGACCGAGATCAGTTCGGCACGGGGAATACGGTTCTTGTCATCGGCGTGGCGGGCGATCGGCCCGGTCATTTCATCGCCCGGCGCGTTGACCGGGATCATCTCGCGGTGGTCCGACGGGCTGGCAATCGCCGAGCCGTGGACGCACTTCAGCCGTTCGGCCTGGAAGCGGCGGATGCCGAAAGCAGAGGCAATCGCATCGGTCACGTCGCCCGAGCCCATCGGGATCGTGACCAGCCCCAGCAGCATGCCCGAGGCATAGACCGAGACATTGGTCACCTCGGCTCCGAATTCGACCAGGGCCACGCCCAGGTCGCGCTCTTCCGGATTGAGGCAGGCATAGCCCGCGGCGATGGGTGAGCCGACCACGGCCTCAACCTGCAGGTGTGCGTTCTGGACCGTCTCGGTGATGTTGCGGATCGGCGCACCGTCCGCCAGCATGACGTGGATATCGACCCCCAGCCGCTCGGCATGGAGCCCCTTGGGATCGGAAACGCCGTCCGCTCCGTCGAGCGTGTAATGCGCCGGCTGGGCATGGAGCACCATCCGGCCATCGGGCTGGATCACGCCCTGCGCGGCGACCAGCAGGTGCTCGATATCGTCTTCCTCGATCCGGCGGCCGCCAATGTCGATTTCGACCTGCGCGACCTGGCTGGCCAGGCCCGCCCCGGAAGAGCCGATCCAGACCGAGGTGACCGCCGTATTGGCCATCTTCTCGGCCCGCTCAACCGCATCGCGCACGGCATAGGTCGCGGCCTGCATGTCAGTCACATAGCCGCGCTTGATCCCCTGGGCGGCGCGGTGGCCGGAGCCGAGCACCACCATCTCGCCCGTCTCGGTCAGCCCGGCGACCATGGCCGAGATGCGGAACGAACCGATGTTGACCGCGCCAAATGCACGAACGATCCGGGGCGTGGCCATCAGTCCTTGTCCCCCTTTGCCTTGCTATCCTTGGCGCCGACTTCCGCCTTCGCCTTGGGCGCAGCTTCGGCCTTCTTCGTCTCGCTGGCAGCGGGCTTGGGCACCGGCTGCTCGACCGGATCGGTCCGCCCGGGAACGCGAAGATAGATCCGGTCACCGGCGCGCATGTCGAACGCGGCCACCTTGCCGCCCAGCAGCCGGTTCACGCCATCGAGCCGGGCGAAGGTCATCAGCGCCTTGGCCGACTTCTCGTCGCCTTCGGGCAGGGCCAGGACCTGGCCGGTCTTGAAGGTGAAGTTCCAGCGGCGATTGCCAACCCACTCTGCCTCGCGCAGCTGCGGCTTCAGCGCCGGGGCAGCGGACATCAGTTCCTGCAGCGCGACCACCTGCTTGCCCGCCCCCGGGCCGGAGACGACCAGCTTGCCCTTGGCCCGCGCCGGACCGACCACTTCAAGCTCGTGCCCGGTGGCGTCGATCAGTACCAGCTTGTCAGCCTTGCGCAGCACGGCGGCGGGCTTGCGCTCAACGATGTCGACCACCAGCGAGTCCGGCAGCTGGCGGGAGACGCGGGCGTCCTCGACCCAGGAAAGCTGAAGCAGTTCTTCGCGCAACGCATCGACATCGACCAGCGGCATCGCCCGGTCGCGCTCGGCCAGCGCGCGCTCATAGACTTTGAGCTCGTTGAGGTTCTTGACCCCGCGCACTTCGACCCGGCGGACCTCGAACCCGGCATCGCTGGCGACCTGGGCAAGCTGGGCTTCGGCCATGGCGGGAACACCGGCAAAGCTCGCCACGGTCCAGGCCAGCACTGCTGCCCCGCCAAGGATGCCGGCGAGGAACACCCGCTGCCATTGCTCTTCGCTGATCGGCAGCCAGCCCATGGCGGTGCCGATCGCCGAACCGGTCCTGGCCTTGGCGGCGCGAACCTGACGGTCCTTGCCCTGGGCGGCAGCAGCCTTGCGGACGCTCTTGCCGCCGCGCTTGATCGTCTGGCTCATCGCTTGGCCCCTTGCTTGCGATCGCGTTCCGAAAGTGCCTCGGCAATGATCATCTCGACCAGCTCGCCATATTCGATGCCAAGGTGCCTGGCCTGCTCAGGCACGAGGCTGAGCGGCGTCATGCCGGGCTGGGTGTTGGTTTCCAGCACGAACAGCCCTTCGACCCCGCGCTCGTCATCCCAGCGAAAGTCGGTGCGGCTGCAGCCCTTGCAGCCCAGCAACTGGTGGCAGCGCAGTGCCAGGTCGAGGCAGGCCTGGGTGATCTCGTCCGGGATCTCGGCCGGGCAGACATGCTCGGTCATCCCCTCGGTGTACTTGGCATCGAAATCGTAGAAGCCAGACTTGGGCCGCAGCTCGGTGACCATCAGCGCGCGGTTCCCCAGCACCGCCGTGGTCAGCTCGCGCCCGCGGATATAGGGTTCGGCCAGCAGCTGGTCGAATTCCTGCCAGGGCCCCTTGGTGTCCGGACTGATCGGGTTGCCGTAATTGCCCTCGGCGGTAATGATCGCCACCCCGACCGAAGAGCCTTCGTTGACCGGCTTCAGCACATAGGGGCGTTCCAGCGGGTCGCGCTCGTAGATCTCGGCTACCGGCACGATCCGCCCGCCCGGCATCGGAATGCCGTGAGGGACCAGAGCCTGCTTGGTCAGTTCCTTGTCGATCGCGATAACCGAGGCAACCATGCCCGAATGGGTATAGGTCAGCCCCATCAGGTCCATCAGGCCCTGGATCGAGCCGTCCTCGCCCGGTGTGCCGTGGAGCGCGTTGAACACCACGTCCGGCTTGGTCGCGGCGAGCCTGGCCGCGACATCCCGGTCCATGTCGATCCGGGTGACCTGGTGACCGCGCTCTTCCAGAGCCTTGGCCACCCCTTCCCCGCTCATCAGCGAGACCGGCCGCTCGTTCGACCAGCCGCCCATCAGGACCGCGACGTGAAGCTTAGGCAGGCTCACTTCTTCCCCACTCGCTGGATTTCCCACTCAAGCTCGACGCCCGACTTTTCCTTCACCCGGCGCCGCACTTCCTCGCCCAGGGCCTCAATGTCGGCGCTGGTCGCGTCGCCCAGGTTGAGGAGGAAGTTGGTGTGCTTCTCGCTGACCTGCGCGCCGCCCAGCTGAAGCCCCCGGCACCCGGCCTCGTCAACCAGTTGCCAGGCCTTGTGCCCAGCCGGGTTCTTGAAGGTCGATCCGCCGGTCTTGCTGCGCAGCGGCTGGCTGGCCTCGCGGCTGGCGGAAATACGGTCCATCTCGGCCTGGATCGCCTCGGGCTGGCCGGGTTTGCCGCGGAAGCGCGAAGCGACCACAATCGCGCCTTCGGGCAGCTCGGAATGGCGATAGGTGTAGTGCAGGTCCGCGACCGGCAGGGTCACCAGCGATCCATCGCGCAGCACGACATCGCAGTCGACCAGGATATCCTTGACCTCGCCGCCATAGGCTCCGCCGTTCATCCGCACGAAGCCGCCAACCGTACCGGGGATCGAACGGAGGAATTCGAGGCCGGCAATGCCCTTGTCGCGCGCGGTCGAGGAGACGAGAATGCCGCTGGCGCCGCCGCCGCAATTGAGCGTCAGGTCGGCAGTCTGCTCAACCTTGGCAAAAGCCTTGCCGAGCCGGACGACCACACCCGGAACCCCGCCATCACGGACAATCATGTTGGAACCGAGCCCCAGCGCCATGACGGGCACGGTGGGATCGAGCTCGCGCAGGAATTCCTGAAGGTCGGTCAGATCCTTAGGCTCAAACAGCCACTCGGCCGTACCGCCGGACTTGAACCAGACGAGCGGAGCCAGCGGGGCCGAGGGGGTCAGCTTGCCCCGGACGGAGGGGAGCGTGGCCGTGCTCATCCGCCGGTCCGGAAGACGCGGATTGCGGCCTCAAGCCCGCCGGCCCACTTGGTGATGTCCCCTGCCCCGAGGCAGACCACCATGTCACCCGGCTGGGCAACGTTGGCCAGCTCTGCGGCCAGGGAGTCGGCGCTGGCGATCAGCTGGGCCGAGCGGTGTCCGCGGGCCTTGATCCCTTCGACCAGGGCGGCGGAATTGACCCCATCGATCGGTGCTTCGCCGGCGGCAAATACTGGCGCGGCATAGACCATGTCGGCATCGTTGAAGGCGGCCTGGAATTCGGCCAGGTGATCGCGCAGGCGGGTAAAGCGGTGCGGCTGGACCACGGCAATCACGCGGTTCTGCACCCCTTCCCGCGCAGCGGCGAGGACAGCGCGGATTTCGACCGGGTGGTGGCCGTAATCGTCGATGATCGTCACGCCATCGATCTCACCCACCTTGGTGAAGCGGCGCTTGACCCCGCCGAACTTGGCAAAGCCGGTCTGGATCACGCTGTCGGCGCAGCCCATCTCAACCGCGACGCCCACGGCGGCGAGCGCGTTCTGGACATTGTGGCGGCCAGGCATCGGCAGCTCGATCCCCTCGATCCGGCGCGATGAGCCGTCGCGCTGGCGGATCACCACGTCAAAGCGGTTGCCGCCTGGGATCGGTGTGACATTCTCACCGCGCACATCGGCCTGGGCCGAGAAGCCATAGGTCACGACGCGGCGGTCGCGAACCTTGGGAATGACGGCCTGGACTTCCGGGTGATCGATGCACAGCACCGCGCAGCCATAGAACGGCACGTTCTCGATGAACTCGACGAAGGCGTCTTTGATCGCATCGAACGAGCCATAGTGATCGAGGTGCTCGGGATCGATGTTGGTGACCACGGCAATGGTCCCGTCGAGCCGCAGGAACGAGCCGTCGCTTTCGTCCGCCTCGACCACCATCCACTCGCTCTCGCCAAGGCGCGCGTTGGAACCATAGGAGTTGATGATCCCGCCGTTGATCACGGTCGGATCAACCCCGCCGGCGTCGAGCAGCGCGGCGACCAGGCTGGTCGTGGTGGTCTTGCCGTGAGTCCCGGCGACGGCGACCGTGCGCTTCAGCCGCATCAGCTCGGCCAGCATCTCGGCGCGGCGCACTACGGGGACGCGGTGTTCCAGCGCGGTGACCACTTCGGGGTTGTCGCGCTTCACGGCGGTTGAAGTCACAACCACGGCGGCATCGCCCAGATTCTCGGCCTTGTGACCGATCATGACCTTGATCCCGCGGGCGCGCAGGCCTTCGACGACATAGCCTTCGGCAATGTCGCTACCCTGGACCGTATAGCCCAGGTTGTGCATCACTTCGGCAATGCCGGACATGCCGATCCCGCCGATGCCGACGAAATGGATCGTGCCGATGTCAGTGCCTACGCCCTTCATTCCACTCTCTTCCTAACCAGCCGCCGCCGCGCCGCCAAAGGTGGCACCGGCAATCGCGGCATCGGCCACGCGGATCACGTCCATCAGCGGGGTGCCGCCAAAGCTTTCGACCAGATCGGCCAGGTCCTTCGCCGCCTTGGGATAGCCGCAGTTCCACGCGCCGTGGGCCGCATTGGCGAGCGTTTCGGGGCTCTGCGCAATCGCCAGGATCTGCTTGGCCACTTCGGCGGCGGTGAACCGCTCTTGCCGGATCATTCGCGCACCGCCGGCGGCGCAGATCTCGCGCGTGTTAGCGGCCTGATGATCGTCGGTCGCGATCGGCAATGGGACCAGGATCGCCGGGCGGCCAACCGCCGTCAGCTCGGCAATGGTCGAGGCGCCGGCTCGGCCGATGAACAGGTGGGTGTCGGCCAGCCGCTCGGCCATGTTCTCGAAATAGGTGCCAAGCTCGGCCGGAATGTCATGCCCGGCATAGCGTGCGCGGACGGCTTCGATATCCTCGGGCCGGCACTGCTGGGTTACCTGCAAGCGGGTACGCAGCGCGGCGGGGAGCATGGCCAGCGCATCGGGCACGACCTGGGCGAGCACGCTGGCGCCCTGGCTGCCGCCGGTGACCAACACCCGCAGCAGCCCGTCTTCGCTGAACGGCGGGAACGGCTCGTCGCGCAGGGCCAGAACCTCGGCCCGGACGGGATTGCCGACCAGGTGGGTCTTGAGCGCGAATTTGGACTTGAGCCGGTCGACCTGCTTGAACGCGGTGGCGATCACGTCGACCCGCTTGGCGAGCAGACGATTGACCCGGCCGAGCACGGCATTCTGTTCGTGGATCACGCTCGGCACGCCTGCGGCGGTGGCCGCCCACAGCGTCGGAAAGGCCGGATAGCCGCCGAAGCCCACCACGCAGGTCGGCTGAAAGCTTTCGAACAGCCGCGCGGCCATCCGCTTGCCCTCCAGGATCGCGCCGATCCCCTTGGGCCAATGCAGCGGGTTCTTGCCGATCCGTCCGGCGGGCAAAATGTGGGTGACCAGGCTGTCGGGCTTGCCCGGCAGTTTGGCACCGCGCGTATCGGTCACCAGCGCCACGTGGTGCCCGCGCCGCTCCAGCTCCACCGCCAGGGCAAAGGCCGGGATCAAGTGGCCACCGGTGCCGCCTGCCGCCAGGACGAAATGCCGCGTTGCGCCGCTCATCGCCGCATTCCTCCCATATCGCCGATCTTGAAGGCCTCGCGCTCGATGAACGGATTGCGCCGGGTGATCGCCAGCAACAGGCCCACGCCCAGGCAGAGCGCAATGGTGGATGAGCCGCCATAGGAAATGAGCGGCAGGGTCATCCCCTTCGAAGGGAACAGCTGCAAATTGACCAGGATGTTGATGAAAGCCTGCCCGCCGAGCTGTGCGGTGAGGCCAGCGGCGGCAAGCGTGGTGAAGAGGTCTTCCTCCTTCAACAACCGCAACAGCACGCGCAGGACAATCGCGACATAAAGCGCCACGATCACCAGGCACATGATCAGACCAAACTCCTCACCGATCACGGAGAAGATATAGTCGGTATGGGCCTCGGGCAGCGCCATCTTGCGCTTGCCGAGCCAGATGCCAGTGCCAGTCCAGCCACCAGACAGCAGCGTGCGGCTGGCCAGGTCGACCTGGTCATAGGCCGTGCCGCCCCCCAGGAAGGCATCGATGCGGTTACGGCCGTTCTCGTAGAACAGATAAGCCAGCGTCACCGCGCCAATCCCGCCGGCGAACACCACGCCGATGCGCTGGACCGAAATGCCGGCGAGCAGCGCCAGCACGAACCATACCCCGGCGAACAGGATCGCAGAGCCCAGGTCGGGCTGCAGCATCAGCAGGCAGACTACCAGCAGCATTACCGCCGTGCTGAGCGCCACGACCGGCAGCTTGGGATCGCGCGCGCGCCATGACAGTATCCAGGCCAGGCAGATCGCGAAGGCCGGCTTCAGGAATTCCGATGGTTGCAGCGACATGCCCAGGTTGAGCCAGCGCTTTGCCCCGTTCACGGTCGAGCCGAACACCGGCACCAGGAACAGCCCCACCAGCATTGCCGCGCCCAGCAGGATGCCAAAGCGCCGCGCCATGTCCTTGGGCAAGGCCGCGGCAAAGGCCAGAGCCATCAGGCCCACGAACTGCCAGCGCAGGTGAATGTAGAAGAAGTGCAGGTCATCCAGCCTGATCCGCGCCGTTGAAAGGCGCTGGGCGCTGGCGGGCGAGGCAGCGGCGACCGCCAGGGTGCCAAGCGCCATCAGCAGCAGAATTAGGCCAAGCAGCACCCGGTCAATCTCGCGCCACCACATCGCAAATTCGCTGCGGCGGTTGCGGCGCTGGCGCGGCAGGCCCATCGCGGTCGGGGCCTGGCCGGCGCGCGGCACGAAGGGCGGATGAGTGGCCACTAGCGCGCTCCTTCTGCGGCGTCGGCCTGATCGGCGATCAGGGCCTGGACGATCTGGCGGAAGCTGTCACCGCGCGCTTCGTAATCGCGGAACTGATCAAAGCTGGCGCAGGCCGGTGAAAGCAGCACGACATCGCCGGGCTTGGCTGCGGCCATCGCCTGCTGGATCGCATCGCACATCATCTCGCTGCGGGTCACCGGCATGTGCGGGCGCAGCAGTTCGGCAAACATGGGGCCGGCTTCACCTATGGTATAGGCGGCCGCGACATTGCCGAAATAGGGCGCGCATTCTTCCAGATTGTCGCCCTTGGGAAGGCCGCCAACGATCCAGTGAATACGCTTGTCCGGGTGCGGCGGGAAAGCGCCCAGCGCGGGCGCGGCCGATGCCGGGTTGGTGGCCTTGCTGTCATTGATGAACAGCACACCGTCGGTTTCGGCCACCCGCTCCATCCGGTGCGGCAGGCCGCGGAAGCTGGCGAGCGCCGGCCCCCACTGGGCGGCGGTCAGCCCCAGCGCCTCGGCAATGGCAACGGCCACGGCCGCGTTCTGGAGGTTGTGCGGGCCCTGCAGGGTTGGCCAGCCGGGCTGAAGCCCGACCAGGTTGGAGCCATCGACCGGATGGACCTTGCCGGGCAGACGGCGGCCGAGCTCACGCTCCGCCACGGCGCGGGTTTCCGGATCGCCCACCCCGAACACCGCAGCCTGGTCGTCATGCTGCATTTCGAACAGCCGGGCCTTGCTGGCGGCATAGGCCTCGAACCCGTCATAGCGGTCCAGATGGTCAGGCGTGATGTTGAGCAGCGCGGCAACATCGCAGGCAAGGCTGTGCGTCAGATCGATCTGATAGCTCGACAGCTCCAGCACATAGACACCGCCCGGCGGCAGCGGCGCCTGGCCCAGCACCGGTAGGCCGATATTGCCGCCCATCCGGGTCGGCAGGGCGGCGCTTTGCAGCACGTGGTGGACCAGCGCGGTGGTGGTCGATTTGCCGTTGGTCCCGGTAATCCCCACCACGCGGTGCGCCGGCAGGTGCGGCCGGGCAATCGCGAACAGCTCGATATCGCCGATCACCGGCACGCCGGCGGCAGCAGCATGGGCGGCAATCGGGTGAGTGTTGAGTGGCACGCCGGGCGAGACAACCACCCCCGAATAACCGGTCAGATCAATCGCCAGTGGATCGGCGAGCTGGACCCGGCCTTCAAGCGCGCGGCGCGGTTCTTCGCGGCTATCCCAGGCTGTTACTTTTGCCCCGCCCGCCAGCAGGCTTTCGACCGCAGTCAGGCCCGAACGGGCCAGACCAAGGACGGCATAGCGCTGACCGGCAAAGGCGGGGGTCGTGATCATCGCAGCTTGAGTGTCGACAAGCCAATGAGGGCGAGGACGATCGAAACGATCCAGAAGCGGATCACCACGGTCGATTCCTTCCAGCCGAGCTGTTCGAAGTGGTGATGGATCGGCGCCATCTTGAACACCCGCTTGCCGGTGCGCTTGTAGACCGCAACCTGGATGATCACAGACAAAGCCTCGGCCACGAACAGGCCGCCGACAATCGCCAGCACGATCTCATGCCGCGAGGCGACGGCAATCGCACCCAGCGCCCCGCCCAGAGCCAGACTGCCGGTATCGCCCATGAACACCGCAGCCGGCGGCGCGTTGAACCACAGGAAGGCCAGACAGGCACCCATGATCCCGGCGCAAAGGATCGCAAGCTCGCCCGCGCGCGGCACATGTGGAATGCCGAGGTACGCCGAAAAGTCGGCCCGGCCGGCCAGGTAAGCGATGATCGCGAAGGTGCCGGCGGCAATCACCACCGGCATGGTCGCCAGGCCATCGAGCCCGTCGGTCAGGTTGACGGCATTGCCCGCGCCGACGATCACGAAGGCGGCAAAGACGAAATAGAGCGGCCCGAGCGGGATATAGTGGCCCGAGAGGAACGGCACGTAGAGGTTGGTGCTGGTGTGGCCGATCATGATCCAGGCGGCGAGCCCGGCGACAGTGAATTCCGCCAGCAACCGCACGCGGCCGGAAACCCCGGCGGTGCTGCGCTTCTTGACCTTGTCGTAATCGTCCAGAAACCCGATCAGGCCGAACCCGGTGGTGACCATCAGACAGGCCCAGACCAGCGGGCTCGACAGGTCCATCCACAGCAGCATCGAGACGACCAGCGCGATCATGATCATCAGCCCGCCCATGGTCGGCGTGCCGCGCTTGGCGAGGTGGCTTTGCGGTCCGTCCTCGCGGATTGGCTGGCCCTTGCCCTGGCGCACGCGCAGCATGCTGATGAACTTCGGGCCGATGATCAGACCGATCACCAGCGCTGTCATCAATGCCGCACCCGCGCGGAAGGTCTGGTAGCGAATGAGGTTCGCCAGCCCCGAAAATTCGAAATATTCCGCGATCAGGTAAAGCATCCTGATCTCAATCCTTGTGCTGCGTCAGGGCGGCGACAACAGCCCCCAACCCGACGGAATTCGACCCTTTGACGAGGATGGCATCATCGGCCTGCAAACCCAGCTTCCCAAGCGCCACCAGAGCATCCCCAACAGACCCGCAATGGGCGAAGGACATAGGCTTGCCAAGCGCCGTAGCGGCGGATTTCCCCAGTTCCTCGGCCAGCGGGAGCATCTCATCGCCAACCATGATCAAGTGGTCGACTCCGGCCGCGCGCAGGGGAACCGCCAGCTCGGCATGGAAGGCCGGGCCATGTTCGCCCAACTCCTTCATCGCGCCCAGCACGGCGATGCGCCGGGCGGCCGTGGTGTGGCCCAGATCGGCGAGCGTGGCCTTCATCGAAGCGGGATTCGCGTTGTAGCTCTCATCGATCAGCAGGGCGATGCCGCCCTCGACCGGCAGCCGGTGACGCGCGCCGCGCCCCTTGAGCCCTTCGAGCTCCGCCAGGGCCAGACCGGCCGCGCCAAGGTCCCCGCCAAGCTCGCGCACAGCAGCGATCACGGCGAGGCTGTTGACCACCCAATGCTCACCCGGCGTGGCGACGGTGTAGCACAGGCGCCGATCGCCCATGTCGGCGGTGACCAGCGAGCCACCGCCCGGAGCCGGCACGGCATCAAGCAGGCGGACGTCGGCAAAATCGCTGCGCCCGAACGAGACGATCTTGACCCCCAGCCGCTCGGCCGTGCGGCGCAACTGGCCGTATTGGGCCACGTCAGCAGGGATGATCGCAGTACCGCCGGGTTCCAGCCCTTCGAAGATCTCTGCTTTGGCATCGGCGATCGCCTCGATCGAACCGAGGTTCTCGATATGCGCCGGGGCAATGGTGGTGATCAGCGCGACATGCGGGCGGACCTGGGCGGTCAGGGCACGGATTTCACCGGCGTGGTTCATGCCCATTTCGTAGACGCCGAACCTGGTCGCCGCCGGGGTGCGCGCAAGGCTCAGCGGCACGCCAACGTGGTTGTTGTAGCTCTTGACCGAGCGGTGCGCCCGGCCCCGGCTAGAGCGATCAAGCGCCGCAAAAATGGCTTCCTTGACCCCGGTCTTGCCGACCGAACCGGTTACACCGATTACCCGCGCCATGGTGCGTTCGCGGGCTGCCTTGGCGAGAAGCTCAAGTGCAGTTGAGGTGTTGTTAACCAGGATGTGGGGGGCATCGATCGGGCGGTCAACCACGGCAGCGGCTGCACCCTTGGCAAAGGCGGCCTCGACAAAACGGTGGCCATCCATCGCCTCGCCCTTCAGGGCAAAGAACAGGTCGCCTTCGATCACGTCGCGGCTGTCGATCTCGACCCCGGAGACAAGGAAATCGCCGCTCGCCGTCCCGCCGATAGCCGCAGCGATCTCGGCTGCAGTCCACAGCGCCAGGCTGTGGGCATCATCGGCGTCAATCGGCCACTCAAGGATCCGGGCAACGGCATTCATGCGGCGCACTCCCTGGCTACAGTAACATCATCGAAGGGCAGCACGCGCATGGTTTCCCCTGCGCCGATGATCTGCCCCTGTTCATGGCCCTTGCCGGCGATCAGCACGATGTCATCGCGCCCCGCGGCAGCAATTCCCGCAGCAATCGCCGCGCGGCGATCGCCTACTTCGTCAAGCTTCCCGGCCCCGCCCGCCAGGATCGCGGCACGGATCGCGGCCGGGTCCTCGCTGCGGGGATTGTCGTCAGTCACGATGCCCAGATCGGCCTGCTCGGCCGCGATCCGGCCCATCTCCGGCCGCTTGCCCTGATCGCGATCGCCGCCAGCGCCAAAGACGACGATCAGGCGGCCGGAACAATGCGGGCGCAGCGCGGCAATCGCCGCCTCAAGCGCGTCCGGCGTATGGGCATAGTCGACATAGACCGGCGCCCCGGCGCGGGTGATGGCGGCCCGCTCAAGCCGCCCTCGCACTGGCTGCAAGCGCGACAGGGCATCGAACACCTGTGCCGCATCGCCGCCGGTCGCCAGGACCAGCCCGGCCGAAACGAGCGCATTGGCCGCCTGATAGGCCCCGATCAGTGGCAGGTTGACCTTGCGGGCCTGACCAGCGTGAACCAGCTCCAGCACCTGGCCAAGCTGGCCCGGCGCACGGCTGACCAGGCGGATCGCCTCGCCCTGCTCGCCCACGGTGAACAGCCTGAGCCCGCGCTTGCTGGCATGGTCCATCGCGCGCTGCGACCATTCATCATCAGCCCAGATCACCGCTGCGCCATCATCGGCCACCACTTCGTCAAACAGCCGCATCTTGGCCGCGAAGTAGTCTTCCATGGTCTTGTGGTAATCGAGGTGATCGCGGCTGAGGTTGGTGAAGCCCCCGGCCGCCACCACCAGCCCCTCGTTGCGATACTGCGACAGGCCGTGGCTGGAGGCTTCATAGGCGACGTGGGTCACCCCCTCGCGCGCCAGCCCGCTCATGTTGGCCAGGAAGGTTACGATGTCGGGCGTGGTCAGCCCGGTCGAAACACTTTCGTCCGACGTCGTGACACCCAGCGTGCCGATCGAGGCCGCGCGGTGCCCGGCCATGCGCCAGATCTGCCGGGTCATCTCGACAGTCGAGGTCTTGCCGTTGGTGCCGGTCACCGCCACCAGTGTGGCGGGAACTGGCGTGAAGAACTGTGCGGCGAGCCGGGCGAAGACCTGCCGAGGATTATCCGCCGCAATGTGAAGCGCGCCCTCGACCTTGGCCTCTGGCCGGGCGACGACAGCGATCGCGCCAGCGGTGACCGCGGCGGGAATGAAGTCCTCACCATTGGCCGCCGCACCCTGGAAGGCGCCGAAGACGGTGCCGGGCGCAACCTTGCGGTTATCAATCGCGAAGCCGGTAACCTGGGCGTCGGCGGGGCTGGCGATGGGAATGCCGGCAAGCTCTGCCAGCCGCGCCAGCTTCATTCGCCTTCTCCGCTCGCCACCAACGGCGAAAGGTCGGTGATGTCCACATCGCGGGTCGGATCGGGCATGATGCCCAGCAGCGGGCCGATGCGCGGCACGACCCGGCCGACAATCGGCGCGGCGTTCCAGCCAGCGGTGCGCTGGCCCGAGGTGGCGGCGGTGCCCTGCGGCTCATCTAGCATGGCGATGATCACATAGCGCGGGCGATCCATTGGGAAGGCGGCGGCGAAGGTCGAAACCAGCGAGCTACGGCGATAGCCGCCCACCCCTGGCTTTTCGGCCGAGCCGGTCTTGCCACCAACGCGGTAGCCGACCGCATCGGCCTTCTTGCCGGTGCCATCGACCACGATCATCCGCAGCAGCTGGCGCATCCGCGCGCTGGTCGAGGCCTTGAATACGCGGCGGCCTTCCGGCACTTCACCGGCGCCGAGCTTCTTGAGCGTGGCCGGGCGCCAGATCCCGCCATTGACCAGCGCCGCATAGGCCGTGGCGAGGTGCAGCGGGGTAACCGCGATGCCGTGGCCATAGGACACGGTCATGGTGGTGATCCGCGACCAGTCACCCTTGGGCCATAGCGGGAAGCCACGTGCTGGCAGTTCGATATAGGGCCGCTCGTTCATGCCGAGCGAGCGCATCGTCGCGTTGAGCCGCGCGCCGCCCAATTCGTCGGCGATCTGCGCGGTGACAATGTTGGACGAATGGATCAGCGTTTCCGGCACGTTCATCGAAGCGCCGTAGCTGTGAAGGTCGCGAATCCGGAAACCACCGATCTCGAGCGGGCGCTCGGACTGGTAGCGACGAGCCATGCTGGTCACCGTGCCAGCATCGATCGCAGCGGCAACGGTGATCGGCTTGAAGGTCGAGCCGAGTTCGTAAACCTGGTTGGTCACGCGGTTGAAGATGTTACCCGCCCCCGCATTGTCGATCAGGTTCGGGTTGAAGGAAGGCAGCGAGGCGAGCGCGAGCACTTCGCCGGTTTCGACATCGAGCACCAGCCCAGCCGCGCCCTTGGCGTTGGTATCGGCGATGCCCTTGAGCAGCTCATCTTCCAGCGCGCCCTGGACCCGGCTGTCAAGCGAGAGCATCGCTGGAGTACTGCGCGTGGCGGGATCGGTCAGGCGCTTGTCGAAGACGCCTTCCATGCCGACATGGCCGCGACCATCGGCGCCGACGAAGCCCAGGACGTGCGCGGCGAGCGAACCCTGCGGATAGAACCGCTCGGTCTCGCGCGGGAATTCCAGTGCCGGCTCGCCCAGCGCGTGGATCTTGTTGGCATCTTCGGGCAGGATCCGGCGGCGCAGGTAGCCGGGCCGGCCCGAAGCGAGCCGGCCGGTGGTTTCGGCCACGTCCATTTCCGGGAAGATCCGGTTGAGCGCATTCGCCACCTCATTGGGCGAGCGGACCAGCGGCGCGCCATCGTCACCCAGCGCGGCCGGGTTGTACCACAGCGCATAGGCCGGAAAGGCACGGGCGAGCGGGACGCCGTTGCGATCGACGATATCGCCGCGCGGCGGAGTCATGCCATAGGCTGCCGCATTGGCCGGGCTGCCTTCAACCAGGCCAAGATAGAGCACCCGCAGCACGGCAATTGCAGCGATCGCTGCAAAACCGGCGGCCACCCAGACCAGCCGCCACTTGGCCATGGTCAGCGCCTGGCGGCGCGTGTTGGCGATTTCCACCCGGCCCGAGGCAACAATGCTGGAAACCGCCACGGCGTTCATTCGGCCTTGGCCTCCGCCCGGTCGAACTTGGTCAGGCGCGCGCTGAGCTTGGCCGGGGTGGTCGCCCGTTCGCTGGCATCGCGGGTATCGGCGATCTTCACTTCGGCCGCCATGGCCTTGCCGGTCAGCGGTGAGACCAGGGCCTGGATCGGGTTCTCGTCCTCAACCAGCGTCGCGGCACTGGCCACGCGGATCGGCTCGGGCGCATTCGGCCCGCGCGCCTTGCCCAGCGCGGCGAGCTGGCGCTCACCTTCCAGGTACTGCCCGGCGGTCGGCGCCTGATAGCCAAACTCGATCGCGTTGAGGTTGCGCAGCTGCTGCTGGTTGGCGCGGGTCAGGAATTCCGTCTCGAGGATCAGCTTCTCCTGCTTTAGCGCGTTGATCTGACGCTGGGCGAGCTGGACCTCGCTCTTCACCGCATTGACGCGGACCATCAACACCAGGGTCAGCGCCGCACAGGTGACCAGCAAGGCCACCCAGCCAATCGAACGCATCCGGTCACGGGTCAGGTTCATGCAGCCCTCCTGTGTCGTGCGGGAGCAGCGGTGCGCACGGCCGACCGCAGGGTTGCTGACCGGGCGCGGGGATTGCGGGCCAGTTCGGCGGCCGAAGGACGGACCGCCTTGGCGATATGATCGAAGGTCGGCGCATTGGCCGGGGCAACCTGCGGCAGATGGCGCGAGGCATTGGCAATCGCGCCGCCCGCTTCGCGCAGGAACTGCTTCACGATCCGGTCTTCCAGGCTGTGGAAGCTGACCACGGCCAGGCGTCCGCCCGAAGTCAGCAGCTGTTCGGAGGCATCCAGTGCGGCATTGAGCTCATCGAGCTCGGCATTCACGTGGATGCGGATTGCCTGGAAGCTGCGGGTCGCCGGATCTTTCGGCATGCCGGGGTGATAGCCTAGCGCTTTGCGCACCACGGCGGCCAGCTGGCCAGTGGTCTCCAGCGGGCGCGCGGCGACGATCGCCCGGGCAACGCGGCGCGACTGGCGCTCTTCGCCATAGTTGAACAGCACGTCGGCGATCTCGCCCTCGGCTGCAGTGTTGACGAAATCGGCGGCGCTCGGGCCGTCCTGGCTCATCCGCATGTCAAGCGGGCCATCGGCGGCAAAGGCAAAGCCGCGCGCCGACTGGTCGAGCTGCATCGAGGACACGCCGATATCCATGGCAATGCCATCAACCCGGGCCACGCCGGCCTCGGCCAGCGCCGCGACCATTTCCGAGAAGCGGCGCGGGTGGAGAACCAGCCGCGGCGGCTGCTCGGCGCATTCAGGCCAGGCCTGCCCGGCGGCAATAGCGTCGGGATCGCGGTCAAAGGCATGGACCGTCGCCCCGGCATTGAGCAGCGCGCGGGTATAGCCGCCGGCCCCGAAAGTGGCATCGACGATCACGGCGCCCGGAGCCGGCGCCAGCGCGGCGATTACTTCGTCGAGCAGGACGGGAATGTGCGGGGCGACGCTCATTTGCGGCCCTTCCCGTTCTGGGCTTGCGCCGCAAGTTCAGCGCAGGCCTCCTGCGCGTCT
Organism: Sphingomonadaceae bacterium; assembly: GCA_965284665.1. GTDB lineage: Bacteria > Pseudomonadota > Alphaproteobacteria > Sphingomonadales > Sphingomonadaceae > Novosphingobium. Next base: position 2,557,949 of record OZ260108.1, read on the forward strand.
TCCCAGCCTTCGCCCATCTTGGCGAGTTCGGCCGGGTTCCAGATCGTGAAGGACTTGCCGCCGCCCTGGAAGAAAGCCGCGCTGTCGATGCCGCCCAGCTTGAAATAGCGCTCGGGCAAAACAAAGCGGCCGGAATCGTCGAAGGGCACGCGGGCAAAGCCGTAAAGCTGGTTGGCGCGCAGTTCGCGATCGTAATCCTGATTGCGTTCGAGGGCGATCCGCTCTTCGCGGTCCAGCTCGGCCTCGAATTCGGCAACCCGGCCCAGGCCAAAGCCGATCAGGCACTTCCAGCGGGGGTGCTTGGCCAGGCAAAGTACGCGCTCACCATGGCCAGAATCGCGGACTGCCTTGCGGAAGTCGGGCGGCAGCACGAAGCGGCCCTTTTCGCCAAGCAGCGAAAAGCCCTGACCGCTGTAGCTGACTGGCCGAACCGCCTCCACTCTATCCCGCCCCACATGCCGGACTTTCCGGCGCCTAAAGCTCCCTCCGCACCAATCGCCCGCCCCGGCGACCAGATCCCCCTGAACGGGGCACGGCGGTGAACTTCACTGTCGATGAAATGATTTCTTAACACTCAATTCCGGGGATGGAAGGGCTTTTTGCGGGAAATCACGGGATAACTCGGTAAATTGTTGAATCTAATTGTCTGGAATCGCACGAAGGTGCGCCAATAACGCATCTGTTTATGCTTTGTTCCTCCATAAAATCAGCGGTTTACCGTGCGACTCGCCCAGTCCCGCCAAGGGTTCCCGTAATTTCCCCGGACTGCCCCGTTCAGCGGGGGGCGAAGGCCATGCGCAGCAGCCGGGCCAGGGCTGGCTCACGAAGACCTTCGGCATCATCCGCGGCCAGGATTTCGGCATCGGCCAGGGCGAGGACGCGCCCCTGCTCCACGCGGCACTCTGCCAACAGGGCCTCGGCCGCAAGCCGGCAGTCCGGGCTGGTGGTCTGCCAGCGTCCGGGCAGGTCGACCGGAAGCTCCGCCACGGTCCGCAGGCCGGCGGGTTGCCGATCATCAAAGGTCAATTCCAGCCCCCATCGGAAGAGGATCGGCGAGAGCAGCACGACATCCTGCGGGCGACGCGGATCGCCCAGGGCAAAGGCCGAATGCTCGGTCAGCAGGGGATCGGCCACCAGCAGCAGCTGCCCTCCGCCCCGCACCCAGGCATCGAGCGCGACGTTCTCGGCCGTCGAGAGCGGGCGCGGCTGGGCGATCACCAGCCGCTTGAGGTCCGGCCCCAGACCTTCCAGCGTATCGAGCGGCTTGACCGGCCCCAGCGCCGCCAGGGCCGCCTTGACCCGGTGCGGCGGGCGATCCTGCTTGAGCAGCTCTCCCAACTGGTCAGCCTCACCCCAGACGATCGGCAGCGAGGTAAACAGCCCGATCGGGCGCTGCGGCTCGGCCGGGCGCGACAGCACGGTCCAGCCGAGCAAGGCGGCCGCGGCCAGCAGGACGGCGATGAGAAAGCTAGTTCTTGGGCGCGGCACTGGGGCTGGCCGAAGCCTCGGGCGCGGCTGCCGGGACCACGCCGATATCGGCCAGCGGATCGCCGCGGTCTTCGGTCTTGGCCGGTGCGGTGGCTGCCGGGGCAGCGCTTTCGGACTGCCGGGCGCGGTCATTGATGATGTTGGCAAGGCCGACCAGCAGCACGATCGCGGCCAGCCCGAACAGCCCGGCCTGAAGCCGCTGCACCGCCTGGGCGCGCAGTTCCCGCGCGGTTGGCGGCACGAAATGCTGAGGCGTGGGACGGTTTGGCTGACTGGCCATGCGGCAGTTCTAGCGGATCAGGCCAGCCAGGGGAAGACCGGCAGGCTCTTCGCCCGGAGCCACTCCGGGTTGTAGAGCGTGGAGAGATAGCGGAAGCCAGTATCGCACAGGATCGTGGCGACCCGGACATCCTGCCGTCCTTCGGCAATCAGCTGCTTGCCCAGCTCGACCGCCCCAGCCACGTTGATGCCCGATGACAGGCCAAGGCACAGCCCTTCCTCGCGGAGCAGGCGGGCGACCCATTCAAGGCCTTCCTCGTCCGAGATGCGGAACTGAGTGTCGATCGGCGCGCCTTCGAGGTTGGCGGTGATCCGCCCCTGTCCGATCCCTTCGGCCACCGAAGTGCCTTCGGCCTTGAGCTCGCCCGTCGCGTAATAGCTGTACAGCGCTGCGCCGTGCGGATCGGTCAGCGCGATGCGGACATTCTCGTCGAACGCCTTGAGCCCCAGCCCGACCCCGGCGATTGTCCCGCCGGTCCCAGCGGCGCAAGTGAAGCCGTCGATCCGCCCTTCCAGCTGCTGCCAGATTTCCGGCGCTGTGCTTTCAATATGGGCCTTGCGGTTGGCGACATTGTCGAACTGGTTGGCCCAGACCGCGCCTTCGGTTTCTTCCGCCAGCCGGCGCGAGGTGTGGACGAAGTGCGCCGGGTCGGCGAACTTGGTCGGCGGCACCAGCACCAGTTCGGCCCCCAGCGCGCGCAGGGTGTCCATCTTTTCCTTGGACTGGTTGTCCGGCATGACGATCACGGTCTTGTAACCGCGCGCATTGGCAACCAGCGCTATGCCGATCCCGGTGTTGCCAGCCGTGCCTTCGACAACCGTGCCGCCGGGCTTCAGCTCACCGCGCGCCTCGGCATCGCGGATGATCCACAGCGCGGCGCGGTCCTTGACCGAGGCGCCGGGGTTGGCGAATTCGCACTTGCCCCAGATCTCGCAGCCCGCGGCTTCGCTCGGTCCCTTGAGCAGGACAAGCGGAGTATTGCCGATCAGGTCGAGCGTGTTCTGCTGTACGAGCGCCATGGTCATCGCCCGAGAGGTAGGACTGCCGGGGGCGCGGCGCAATGCATTTGCGCTTGCCCCCTGTTAAGCTCAGTCTTCCGGCGCAATCGTGACCTTGAGGCCATCGAGCGCGTCGGTCAGCTGGATCTGGCACGACAGGCGCGAGGTTTCACCGCGGTGGTCCGAGCTGTCGAGCAGGTCGTTTTCGTCTTCGCTCATCGCCGGCAGCTTGGCCGCCCAGTCGGCATCGACATGGATGTGGCAGGTAGCGCAGGAGCAGCAGCCGCCGCACAGCGCCAGCAGTTCGTCAAAGCCGTTGTCGCGGATCGCTTCCATCACCGACAGGCCGACCGAAGCCTGAACCGTCTTTTCCTCACCAGCCCGATTGACCACTACCAGCTTCGGCATCGCGTCGTTCCTCTATACTGCACCCTATCGGCGCTTCGCGGGCGCTGCTAACCAAGGTGCTTTCCTTTGGCAAGCAGGACAAATGGCGTGGGATTGACCGCAGAGCAGTTGAAGCACGGCCTGGATAGCGTGGCGCAGATCGAACCGCGCTTTGCCAGCGCGCTGGCCCGCACCGGCTATCCCGAGCCGCGGATCCGCCCGCGCGGCTATGGCACGCTGATGCGCACGATCGTCGGCCAGCAGGTCAGCGTGGCCGCTGCCGCATCGATGTGGCGCAAGTTCGAGGCCCATCTGGGCCCCGAATTGCCGCCCGAGAAAGTGCTGGAATCCGATTTCGACACGCTGCGCGCCTGCGGGCTCTCCAAGCAGAAACAGGGCTACATGCGGAGCCTGTGCGAACTGGTGGTGGGCGGCGAACTCGATTTCGATTCGCTGCCAGCGGACGATGAGGCAGCGATCGTCCAGCTCACCCAGATTAAGGGCATCGGGCGCTGGTCGGCCGAGATCTACCTGCTCTTCGCCGAAGGGCGCGGGGATATCTGGCCAGCCGGCGATCTCGCCGTCCAGGCGGGGCTGCACAAGCTGCTGGACCTGCCCGAACGCCCCAGCGAAAAACTGACCCGCGACCTGGCCGAAGCCTGGCGCCCGCACCGCGGCGCGACCGCGATCTTCACCTGGCATTGCTATAATAATCCAGCTCTTTAAGCTGCCGCACTGCACGCTTGAAAACGGTCGCCTAGCGTGTATTAATAATGCAATACACTAATCGGGAGACCCTCATGATCAGAATGAAACCGGCGCTTGCCGCCCTGCTCGCGGCGACCGTACTGGCCGCTCCGGCCACGGTCCAGGCGGACAACGCCAACCCCTTGATCCCGCGCCAGGCGCTGTTCGGCAATCCGGTGAAGGCAGCCGGGCGGATCAGCCCGGACGGTCAGTGGCTGAGCTGGCTGGCACCGGTGAACGGCGTGATGAACATCTGGGTAGCGCCGGCGGGCAACCTGGCCGCCGCCAAGGCGATCAGCGCCAGCAAGGACCGCCCGATCCGGCAATACTTCTGGGCGCCCGACAGCCAGTCGGTGCTCTACATCCAGGACAAGGGCGGGGACGAGGATTTCCTGCTCTATGGCATCGACGTGAAGACCGGGGCGGAGCGCAATTTTACCCCCTTCACCAAGACCACGGTCCAGCTGATCGGCGCTTCGACGATCCACCGCGACCGGATCCTGATCGGCCTCAACAACCGCAACCCGCAGTATCACGACGTCTACGGCCTTGATCTGAAGAGCGGCAAGCTGACCGAAGTGCTGCGTAACGACGGCTATGCCGGTTTCACGGCGGACAACAACCTGGTGATCCGCCTGGCCAGCAAGGCCAATGCCAAGGGTGGATCGGACTATTTCCGGGTGACCGACAACAAGGTTGAGGCAACGCCCTTCGGCACGACCGGCCTGGAAGATTCGCTGACCACCGCGCCCGCCGGGTTCACCGCCGATGGCAAGACGCTCTACTGGCTGGAAAGCCGCGGTCGCAATACCGCCGCGCTCGTCGCCCAGGACGTCGCCAGCGGCACGACCAAGGTCATTGCCGAAGATGCCCGCGCCGATATCGGCGGCACGCTGACCGACCCTGTGACGGGCGAGGTCGAGGCCTATTCGGTTGAATACCTGCGCGACGAATGGATCGCGCTCGACAAGGACATCGGCAAGTCGCTGGCTTTCCTCAAGTCCAGGCTGAAGGGTGATTTCTATGTCCAGTCGCGGACCGACAAGGACGATCGCTGGATCGTGTCCAACGATCCGGTGACCGAGCCGGGCAAGGTCTGGCTCTATGATCGCACCAAGGGCACACTGACCGAGTTCTACAACCCGCGGCCCGATCTGGTGGGCGCACCGCTGCCGGCAATGTACGCCCGCGAAATCAAGTCGCGCGACGGGCTGACGCTCGTCTCCTACCTGACCCTGCCCTTCGGCAGCGATCCCGACGCCGATGGCGTGCCGAACAAGCCGGTGCCGATGGTGCTGATGGTTCACGGCGGCCCCTGGGCGCGCGACAGCTATGGCACGAACCGGTACCACCAGCTCCTCGCCAACCGCGGCTATGCCGTGCTCAGTGTCAACTTCCGCGCCTCGACCGGGTTCGGCAAGGACTTCATCAACGCCGGCAACATGCAATGGGGCAAGGCGATGCATGACGACCTGATCGACGCGGTCGACTGGGCCGTGGCCAACAAGGTCGCCGTTGCCGACAAGGTCGCGATCATGGGCGGGTCTTATGGGGGCTATGCCACGCTTGCCGGCCTGACCTTCACCCCCACCAAGTTCGCCTGCGGGGTGGATATCGTCGGCCCCTCGAACCTCGAAACGCTGCTCAAGACGATCCCGCCCTACTGGGCGCCGATCATCGAGCAGTTCAACCAGCGCATGGGCAATTACAACACGCCCGAAGGCCTCGCCGCGCTCAAGGCCGCCTCGCCGCTCTACAAGGCGGGCGAGATCGTCCGCCCGCTGCTGATCGGCCAGGGCGCCAACGATCCGCGCGTGAAACAGGCCGAAAGCGACCAGATCGTCGCGGCGATGAAGGCCCGCAACATCCCGGTCAGCTATGTGCTGTTCCCGGATGAAGGCCACGGCTTTGCCAAGCCCGCCAACAACATCGCCTTCACGGCCGTGACCGAGAACTTCCTCGCCACCTGCCTGGGCGGACGGGCCGAACCGATCGGCGATACGGTCAAGAAGTCGACCGCCAAGATCGTTGAAGGCGCGGTCCACGTGCAGGGGCTGAGCGAGGCGCTCGCCAAGTAGAATTGCCGCTCGACAGAACTCCCTGCGCCGCGATAGAGGGGCGCAGGGAGTTACTGACATGACTGTAAGGAAGGCAATCTTCATCACCGGTGGCGGTTCGGGCATTGGCCGGGCCGTGGCGCAGAAATTTGCCGCCAATGGCTGGTTTGTCGGCCTGGCCGACATCAGCGAGAGCGGGATGAAGGAAACGGCAGCGCTGCTGCCGGCCGAATCTTCCTCGCAACACAAGCTCGATGTTCGCGACCGTGCTGGCTGGGATGCGGCGCTGGAAGCCTATGCCAAGGCGGCCAACGGCCGGATCGATGTTGTCTTCAACAATGCCGGCATTCCGCTGGGCGGCGCGCTGATCGAGAACAAGCCCGAAGAGATCGAGCGGTGCCTCGATATCAATCTCAAGGGCGTGCTGTTCGGCGCACAGGCCGCCTACCCCTGGCTCAAGGCCAGCGCGCCAGGTTCGTGCCTGCTCAACACCGCCAGCGCTGCCGGGATCTATGGCACGCCGGGAGCCTCGGTCTATTCCGCCACCAAGTTCGGCGTGCGCGCGATCACCGAAAGCCTCGATGGTGAATGGGCCGAAGACGGGATCAAGGTCGCCAGCCTGATGCCGGGCTTCATCGACACCCCGCTGATTGACATGACCTCCAACCAGGGCAGCAACGAAGCCATTCGCGAACGGGTGGTTGAGGCGGGGCTGGAGATTACCTCGGTCAGCGAAGTGGCCGAAACCGCCTGGGCCGCGGTCCATGGCGACCAGCTTCACAACCGCGTCGGCAAGACCGCCCACCGCATCGCCTTCGCCGCCCGCTGGCTGCCCGGACGGGTGCGCAAGCAGATGCGCTCCAGCACGCGGCCGCTGGGGAAGTAACACCAGGTACATCAGGCGCGGGTCTGCGCCCGCTGGCGAGTGCGGGATAACGCCGGGACGACACGCGGACGGGCGGTCGGCGCGGGGGCCTGAACCAGACAGCCTTGGCTGGCACGCAATCAATGCGAATGGCTGGCGAGCAGCGTGCCGAAATCTCGTCAACGCGATCCTGCGTGCGAGGCAGGGCGGGTCGGATTCGCACCCCTGCCGCCTGACCGTGGGGGCATACCCCCAAATTCTGCCGCCGGAGATCGCCGGCCGCTCCTCGCATCCAAGGGGCGCGGACGCTTCCGCTTGGAGAAAGCGCCGACCTGTAGCGTGAGGCACAAGGCGCAAGCGCTGACACGCCCCACACACCCGCCGCCGCCCTGATTGGATCAAGGCGGCGCTGTTTATAACCTATTTGGTTATATTTGTCAAGTATGATCAAGCGAAAGTGGCGAGCCACTCCACCATCGCCGCATCGCGGACCGAAACGCCACCGGCGTCGTGGGTGGTCAGCGTGATCTCGACCCGGTTGTAGACGTTGAACCATTCCGGGTGGTGATCGGCCTTGTCGGCATAGAGCGCGACGCGGGTCATGAAGCCGAAGGCCTCGTTGAAATCGCCGAAGCGGAAGGTGCGTTCCAGCGCCAGGCCATCGGCGCGAAGCTGCCATTCGGGGTGCCGCGCCAGCAGGTCGGCCAGTTCGGTTTCGGTCAGGCGGGCAATCGACATGTGCGGCTCCTTGGCAGTGCGCCCGCTTTCCCCTATCGCGAAAGGCGATGCAAGTCTGCCGCCTGTCTGCGACGAACCTGGCCTGCCAGCGCGGCGAGCGGCTGCTGTTCCGTGGTCTCGGACTGGAGCTCAAGTCCGGCGAGGCGCTGCAGGTAAAGGGTGCCAACGGCATCGGCAAGTCCAGCCTGATCCGCATCCTCGCCGGCCTGCTGCGCCCGCTGGTCGGATCGGTGGAGCGCGCAGGCAGCGTCGGCCTGCTGGATGAACGCCCTGCCCTCGACCCCGGCCTGCCGCTCGGCAAGTCGCTCGGCTTCTGGCAGCGGCTCGATGGGCCGGGTGATGCGGAGCTGGCCCAACTGGGTCTATCCGGCCTGCTCGAAGTGCCGGTGCGCTATCTTTCCACCGGGCAGAAGAAGCGCGCGGCGCTGGCCCGGCTGCTGGGGCAGGAGGCGCCGATCTGGCTGCTCGACGAGCCACTCAACGGCCTCGATGCCAAGGGCGTAGCCCTGGTCGAGGCGCTGGTCGCGCAGCACTGCGCGCAGGGCGGGATTGCCCTGGTCGCCTCGCACCAGCCGATTGCCCTGCCCGGCGGCGCGGCGATCGATCTGGCGGACTTTACGGCATGAGGCACTTCCTGATCCTGCTGCGGCGCGATCTTGGCCTGCTGCTCGGCGGTGAGCGGCGCGGGGCGACGCTGCTGCCGGTGCTGTTCTTCCTTGCCGTGGCGATGCTCTATCCCTTCGCGGTCGGCCCCGATGCGCCGGTCCTGGCACGGACCGGCGGCGGCGTGCTGTGGATCGCAGCGCTGCTGGCGGCGATCCTGCCGCTCGACCGGTTGGTCGAGCCGGACCTGGAACTGGGGCTGTTCGATCAGCTGGCGCTGCGCGGGATCAGCGAGGAGCTGGCGATGAGCGCGCGGATGCTGGCCCACTGGCTGAGCTTCGCCCCGGCGCTGCTGCTGGCCGCCCTTCCCGCCTCGGCGCTGGTCGGGATCGATGCGGCGACCTTGCGGACAGTCGAACTGGGCCTGCTGGCCGGCACGCCCGGCCTTGCCGCACTGGGCGTGCTGGTTGCGGCGCTGACCGCCGGCCTGCGCGGCGGCGCGGCGCTGGGCGGAATGCTGGTAATTCCGCTGGCTGTGCCGCTGCTTGTCTTTGGTGCCGGCAGTCTATCGACCGGCGGCGAGGCCGGGATTGCCCTGACCGCTGCCTTCAGCCTGGTGCTGGTGGCGATCACGCCGTTTGCCGCAGGTGCCGCTATCCGCAGCGGCCGGAGTTAGTAAGGCGGCTTGTCCAGCCCCTTGGGCGACTTGGTGAAGATCTCCACCCCGTTCTCCGTAATCCCGATCGAGTGTTCGAACTGGGCGGAGAGCGAGCGGTCGCGGGTCACGGCCGTCCAGCCATCTTCCAGCACCTTCACGCCCGGCTTGCCGAGGTTGATCATCGGTTCGATCGTGAAGAACATGCCCGGCTTCAGTTCCGGCCCGGTGCCATGGCGGCCGGCGTGAACCACTTCGGGCGCATCGTGGAACAGGCGGCCCAGGCCGTGGCCGCAGAATTCGCGGACCACGCCATAGCGGTTCGCCTCGGCATAGGTCTGGATCGCCGCGCCGATATCGCCCAGCCGCGCTCCCGGGCGGCTCGCCGCTTCGATCCCCAGCATCAGGCATTCGTGCGTCACATCGACCAGCCGCCGCGCCTTGAGCGGTACGTCGCCCACCAGGTACATCCGGCTCGTATCGCCGTGCCACCCATCGAGCAGCGGGGTGACATCGATATTAACGATATCGCCATCCTTCAGGACCTTGTCCGAAGGAATGCCGTGACAGACCACGTGGTTGATCGAGATGCAGCACGAATGGGTATAGCCGCGATAGCCCAGCGTTGCCGGAACGGCCCCGCCGTCGAGCGTCATCTGGCGGACGACATCGTCCAGTTCCTGCGTTGAAACGCCCGGCTGAACCATCGGCACCAGCGCATCGAGGATCTCTGCCGCCAGCCGCCCAGCGCGGCGCATCCCCTCAAAGCCTTCCGGCCCGTGGAGCTTGATCGTGCCATCGCGCAGGACGGTCTCGGTTCCGGTTACTACCTGATACTGTGTCATCGCCGCGCCATATAGGCGCATCGCCGCCAAAAAGCGAGGGTGGCCTTAGCGACCCAGCGCAAAGACCGAACGATACTGCGGCTTGACCGCTGCCAGCACCGCCTTGGTCACCGGCAGGGTGATCTCGTAATCGCCCTCGGCATAGGGTCCGGCCTCATAGGGTGCGATCAGGATGCCGATGCGGTCGAACTGCTGCTGGTTCGAAGAGCCAAGGATCACGGTCGAGGCCGTGGGATCGATGCATTGGTCGAACATGTCCTCGCTGGCCGGATCGATCGGTTCGCCGCGCCGTGCGGCACGCTCGCGGTTGAGCGCCTTGCAGAACGGATCGCGGATTGCCGCGGCCAGCGCGCCACGCGAGGTGAACAGATCCGTCGCGCGGCGGCTCTGTCCGGCGGACTTGTCCCACAGCAGCGCCTGCGACCAGTGGTTGGGGTGGGCGCCGCCGGTATAGGTACTCGCCCCGGCCGACAAGCTGAGCCAGCCGGGCAGCTCCGTCACCACCGACCAGCCCGCCGAATAGGAATAGGGGTTGAACGGGAAGCCATTTTCCTTGGCGGCCACCTGCCCTTCGCGCGCGGCGGCGGCCAGCTCGCGGCGCTGCTTGGCCAAGTCTGCCTCCAGTTCGGCCGCCAGCGCCGGGATCGCGGCGGCTTCGGCCGGAAAGCTGTAATCGAACTCGAACGAGGCGGTGCGTTCCTCAGTCTTGCGGGCCTGTGCTGGCGCTGTCGCCGTTGCAACCGGGGCGGCGGCTGTGCTCGCAGTGGCAGTGGTTTCCGGTGCCTTGGACTCGTCCTTCTCCGGCACACATCCCGTGCTGAGCAGCAGGAACAGGATCGCCGCTTTCCGCATTTGCCAATTTCCTCTCGCACCTTGCGCCGCAGCGCGGCTATGGCAGGGACCATGACCGATAAGCACGCCTTGATCCAGCCTGACCGTGACCAAAGCGCCACGCCGATCCATGTCGTCGACAAAGCGGGGCTGGACGATTTCCTGAAAGGCTTGCCTAGCGCCGCTCGCTCCGCCCTTGCCGCGCAGAAGTTTTCCGCCGGCCCGTTCGAGCACGCAATCCTGCCGCATGGTGAGGAATGGTCGGTCGTCGCCGGCGTTGCCGATGCGAACGAGCTAGGCACCTGGTGCCTTGCCAAGCTGGGGGAAGGCCTGCCGGCCGGAACCTATCGTCTGGCCAATGCCGATAGCGGCCCGGCGCTGTTCGGCTGGGCGGCCGGGCAATACCGCTTTGACCGCTACCGCGGCGAACCATCGGAGGAAGGTCCGCGCGTGCTGTTGACCAAGGCAGCGGGTGCCATCGCCCCGGCGCTGGCCGAAGTGGCCGCCACGGCGCTGGTGCGCGACATGGTCAACACACCGGCTGAAGACATGGGCCCGGCCCAGCTTGAGGCCGAAGTTACCCGCGTCGCCAAGGCCCATAAGGCCGAGGTCAAGGTGACCAGCGGCGATGCGCTGGAACAGGGCTATCCGATGGTCCACGCGGTCGGCCGTGCGGCCGCGCGCCAGCATGCCCCGCGCCTGCTCGAACTGACCTGGGGCGATCCGCGCCATCCCAAGCTGGCGATTGTCGGCAAGGGCGTGTGCTTCGATTCTGGCGGGCTCGATATCAAGCCGGCCTCGGGCATGGCGCTGATGAAGAAAGACATGGGCGGCGCGGCCCACGCGCTCGCCCTCGCCCAGCTGGTCATGCAGCATCACCTCAAGGTCCGCCTACACCTGCTGATCCCGGCGGTGGAGAACGCGATTGCCGGAAACGCCTTCCGCCCCGGCGACGTGCTGAAAAGCCGCGCCGGGATCTCAGTCGAGATCGGCAATACCGATGCCGAAGGGCGATTGGTTTTAGGCGATGCCCTGACCCGCGCAGGGGAGGAAGAACCCGAGCTGGTGATCGACTTTGCCACCCTGACCGGCGCGGCCCGCGTCGCGGTCGGCCCGGACCTCCCCGCCCTGTTCACGCGCCGCGACGAGACGGCGGCGGAAATGCTGGCAGCGGGCGAAGCCGCGAGCGATCCCTGCTGGCGCCTGCCGCTCTACGATGGTTACCGCGAGTACCTGAAGAGCGACATTGCCGACCTCAACAACTCCGGCAGCAACGGCTTTGCCGGTGCCTCGGTCGGCGCGCTGTTCCTTGACCGGTTCGTGCCCGCCGGGACCGAGTGGGCCCACTTCGATACCTTCGCCTGGCGCCCTGCCGCCAAGCCCGGCCGGCCCAAGGGCGGCGACGCCTTGGGGCTGCGCGCGGCCTGGGGACTGTTAAAGGGGCGTTATGGATAGCTTGATAGCAGGGGCTTCCGGCGCTAATCGCCCGGTCTTCCAGTTTCCGGGGCACGAAGACTTGACTGTAACCGCCATTCCCGAAGGCCAGTATGGCCTGTCCGGTCCGGCCGAAAAGCTTGACGCTGCGCATTGGCCGGTGCGCGGGGACCTGGCGCATATCCGTTTGGCGGGGCGCTGTTTTGTGCCGCACTATGCCGTGCCGATGCCACACAAGGTTGTGGCAGGCGGCGCCAGCCTGCTCGCCGCCAACCGGGCCGATGCGGATGTGCGCGAGGAACTGGCCGGAGGCGCAATGTTCAACGTGCTGGACGTGACCGGAGGCTGGGCCTGGGGCCAGGTCGGCGAAGACGGCTTTGTCGGCTACCTGCCGGTCGAAGCGCTCGACGACTGAGGTGGCGCACAAGGTCTTCATCGATGGCGCTGCCGGGACCACGGGGCTCGAGATCGTCGAACGCCTTGCCCCGCGCGCCGAATTCGAACTGCTGATCCTGGACGAGGAAGCCCGCAAGGATGCCGGCGCGCGGCGCGATGCCTATCACGCGGCGGACTTTGCCGTGCTCTGCCTGCCGGACGAGGCCGCCAAGGAAGCCCTGGCCCTGGCCGAAGGCTCCAAGGTGCGGATCATCGATGCCTCCAGCGCGCACCGCGTGGCCGATGGCTGGACCTATGGCTTCCCGGAACTGACCGGACGCGAGGCGGTGGCCGCTGCGACCCGGGTCAGCAATCCCGGCTGCTATCCCACCGGCTTCCTCGGCCTGGTCGCGCCGCTGGTCCGTGCCGGACTGCTGCCGGCGGACTGGCCCTATACCGTCAATGCCGTCTCGGGCTATTCGGGCGGCGGCAAGGCGCTGATCCAGCGGTTTGACGAGGACGGCGATATTGCCTTCCGCGCCTATGGGCTGGGCATGGGGCACAAGCATGTGCCGGAGATGCAGCGCTATGCCGCACTCACCCATCCGCCGCTGTTCGCGCCGGCCGTGATCGATGCGCATCGCGGCATGGTGGTTGAAGTGCCGCTGCCGCTCAGCGCCATGCCGATGGCCGGATCGCCCGAAGTCCTGCGCCTCGCGCTGGTTGAATTCTACGCCGGTAGCGCGGTGGTCACCGTGCACGACGAGCCCAAGGACGAACTGCTGCTGCGCCGCTCGATGCAGCCCAGCGACCGGCTCGACTTGTGGGTATTCGGCGCCAAGGATGGCACCCAGGCGCGGCTGGTCGCGCGGCTCGACAACCTGGGCAAGGGTGCCAGCGGAGCGGCCGTACAGAGCCTCAACCTGATGGCCGGCCTGCCCGAAACCGCCGGGCTCAATCTCTAGTCTGCCCATTTTTTAGGCAGGCCCTGCTGAAAAATCAGGCAAGTCTGGACGCCAGATCACTTCGCGAAAGTTACACGCGAACGACTCGCAAGATTCAAATGTTGCGATTCCGCTCTTTTCGCAGCCGCAGCGATCAACTAGGCCCGTTCGCAGGCCACTGGCACGATTCTTGATAGGAACCGGGCGTGGCATTCCAAAAGGCCGGGCCGGCCCAGCAACTGGGACGGTACCGGCACGCTGCGCAGGGGAATACGAAGTGAAAAAGATCGAAGCGATCATCAAGCCCTTCAAGCTCGATGAAGTGAAGGAAGCGCTCCACGAAGTTGGCGTTTCCGGCATCACCGTGACCGAGGCCAAGGGCTTTGGCCGCCAGAAGGGCCATACCGAACTCTATCGCGGCGCCGAATACGTCGTCGACTTTCTGCCCAAGGTGAAGCTTGAGGTGGTGGTTAGCGACGACCTGGCTGACCGCACTGTCGAAGCGATCGCCGCTGCCGCGCAGACCGGGCGGATCGGTGACGGCAAGATCTTTGTCTATGCCGTCGAGAAGGCGATCCGCATCCGTACTGGCGAGCGCGACAACGACGCCATCTGATCCAACCATTCCATTCGGAACCATCGCCCGCGGCCGCTGGTCGGGGACATCAAGAGGGAAGACCAATGACCAAGGCCAAGGACATCATCAAGCGGATCAAGGAAGAGGAGATCGAATGGGTCGATCTGCGTTTCACCGATCCCAAGGGCAAGTGGCAGCACCTGACGATGTGCGCCCACGTGATGGGTGAGGACGAACTGGAAGACGGCCTGATGTTCGACGGTTCGTCGATCGAAGGCTGGAAGGCCATCAACGAGTCCGACATGATCCTGAAGCCGGACCTGGATTCGGTCTTCATCGATCCGTTCAGCGCCACGCCGATGATGATCATCACCTGCGACATCGTCGAGCCTTCGACCGGTGACCTCTATGGCCGCGATCCGCGCTCGACCGCCAAGCGCGCCGAAGCCTTCCTCAAGACCACCGGCATCGGCGACACAGTCTACGTCGGCCCGGAAGCCGAGTTCTTCCTGTTCGACGACGTCCGCTTCTACGACGGCTATGACGGCAACGGGTTCAAGATCGACGACATCGAGCTGCCGACCAACGGCAACCGCGAATATGACGGCGGCAACCTGGCCCACCGTCCGCGCGCCAAGGGCGGCTACTTCCCGGTCGCTCCGGTCGACTCGTGCGTCGACATCCGTGGCGAGATGGTCTCGACCATGCTCGAAATGGGCCTGCCCTGCGACAAGCACCACCACGAAGTGGCCAGCGCCCAGCACGAGCTTGGCCTGACCTTCGGCACCCTGGTGCAGACCGCTGACCGCATGCAGGTCTACAAGTATGTCGTGCAGCAGGTCGCCCAGGCCTATGGCAAGACCGCGACCTTCATGCCGAAGCCGATCAAGACCGATAACGGTTCGGGCATGCACACCCACATCTCGATCTGGGATGGCGGCAAGCCGCTGTTCGCTGGGAACGGCTATGCCGGCCTCAGCGACATGTGCCTCTATTTCATCGGCGGCGTGATCAAGCACGCCAAGGCTTTGAACGCCTTCACCAACCCGACCACCAACAGCTACAAGCGCCTGGTGCCGGGTTACGAAGCGCCGGTTCTGCTGGCCTATTCGGCCCGCAACCGTTCGGCTTCGTGCCGCATCCCCTATGGCGCCGGTGACAAGGCCAAGCGCGTGGAATTCCGCTTCCCCGATGCGATGGCCAACCCCTACCTGTGCTATGCGGCGCTGCTGATGGCCGGCCTCGACGGGATCAAGAACAAGATCCACCCGGGCGAAGCGATGGACAAGAACCTCTACGATCTGCCGCCGGCCGAACTGGCCCAGGTGCCGACCGTTTGCGGTTCGCTGCGTGAAGCGCTCGAAAGCCTGGAAGCCGATCACGACTTCCTGCTGCAGGGCGGCGTCTTCACCAAGGACCAGATCGAAGCCTATATCGAACTGAAGTGGCCGGAAGTGATGCGCTGGGAAACCACGCCGTCGGCCGTCGAATTCGACATGTACTACAGCGCCTGATCCAGGCCTGAGATCAGTTCACCGAGGGGGCGTCCGGAGCGATCCGGACGCCCTTCGCGTTTTCAGGCAGAGCGATCCGTTGCGCCGAGCCCCTTCGGCAGGACGGTTAGTTTCATGCAGGGTGGGCGATCCGGACCGCATACGTATTCGGTGGCTGAATTGGTTTCACTTGCAATCGATTTCGACCTAGGGGCCCGCCCGTTTTGGGAAAAGCACGCCGTGGGGGCACGGCAGCGCTGGTTGACTGGCAGGACAAGGTGACGGGCACCGGGCTTCATGCGGAGCACGATCGGCCGGCACGGCGCACCAACGGGTCACATCATGGTGGAATGGTTCCACTGCGACCGTGGGTGCAGCGTTCAACCTACAGCGAAAGTCCAGTACAATGCACGCCCCGTATGACCCGCCGGCGGGAATTGAGAATCTCTCGTTCAGCGCAATCCTGCAGCTTGACGCCGCGCTGCGCCGGGCGCGCCAGAAGGTATTCGGCCTCAATCCGCTGACCGACACGCTGTGGACGCTGCTCAGCGAGCTGGCGGCCAGTCAGGACGGGATGGCATTTGAAGGGCTGGAATCCGGTCCCGGCAAGGCGATGGGCCGGCAGATGCTGCTGGCCGGGCTGGCGGGCCTGCAGGAGCAAGGTCTGGTTTCGGGTCACAAGGATGCCGCCAGCCCCATGCTGTCGCACCTGCGCGTCACCCCGCAGGGTTTCGCCACACTCGATGAGGTGGTCGGCACGGCCCTGGTCATAACCCGGCGCAAGTAAGGAAAACCATTTTCCTACAATGCCAGTGGTGATGTAACTGGCTGGTCTTCGCGAGACTGTGAAGGCCCTCCCCCATGAACCGCAAGCCGATTTTCGATGCCGTCCGCCTGCTGCTGGGCCGCGGCTTCAGCACTGCAGAAGTCACCGCCCTTGACCAGGCGATCGATATCGCGCTGGCCCCGGCTGGCCTTCGCCAGATCGGCCCTGCCGGGATTGCCCTGATCAAGCGCTTTGAAGGCTGCGCCAAGAAGCGCGCCGATGGCCAGTTCGAAGCCTACCCCGATCCCGGCACCGGAGGCGATCCGTGGACGATCGGCTGGGGCGCAACCGGCAAGGGAATCGGCCCCGGCACGGTCTGGACCCAGGCGCAGTGCGACGCGCGACTGGAGACGGACCTGGCCCGCTACAGCGCCGATGTTGCCCGCGCGGTTGGCGCCGCGCCAACCAGTCAACAGCAGTTCGATGCCCTGGTCAGCTTTCACTACAACACCGGAGCGATCGCCCGCGCCACCCTTACCCGGTTGCACAAGGGTGGAGACTTCGCCGGTGCGGCGACCGAGTTCGGCAAGTGGGTCCATGCCGGCGGCCGCCGCCTCGCCGGACTTGCTCGCCGGCGCGAAGCCGAGGCTGCGCTTTATCGCAGCCGTTAAGGCTGCAAGAGCATGCCGCGCTGACCGATGGCGATGAAGCATCCCAGCAGGTTCAGTCCCATGATCAACGCGACCAGCCCGG
Organism: Sphingomonadaceae bacterium; assembly: GCA_965284665.1. Taxonomy (GTDB): domain Bacteria; phylum Pseudomonadota; class Alphaproteobacteria; order Sphingomonadales; family Sphingomonadaceae; genus Novosphingobium. Next base: position 2,574,785 of record OZ260108.1, read on the forward strand.
CCGGATCGGGCAGGACGGCCAGGCCCACTGCGGCAAGGGCGCCCCAGACCAGCAGGCTCATCGCCAGCAGCGAGCCGCCCCAGGCCGCACCTTCGAGCGACAAGCGGCGCCACAGCTCGTCGTAGCGCGGCCATTGCAGCAGAGTGATCGCCGCAGTCAGGAACAAGGCAAAGACGAAGGCAGCAAGGCCCATGACCGCAGGAACTGGTCCGGCTGGCCCGGCCAGCGCCAGCAGCGTCATGCCAATTCCCAGCACGATGCAACTGACGGCGCTGCCACCCAGCATGACACGCTGATCCTCGATATCCTCGCGTCCGCCAACATTGAGGACCCGCGCGCCAAGACCCGGCAAGGCCGCGCCCAGGCCCACGAAGAGCCCCATCAGGGCAAACATCAGGCCAAATCCGGCTAGCGCCGCACCGCCGGGCCAAGCGCCGCGCAGCAGCGGCCCGAGCCCGGAGCCAAGGCCGAACTTCATCGCGGCAAAGCCGACCACGCCCCCGATCACCATCCGCACCAGCAGCTTGCCGAAATTCCCTTGCGACGCGTCCATGATCAATTCTCCGGTTCCCAGCGATCAATGAAAATCTCCGGCACTGCGCAGCCGAACAGCTTGGCCAGGCGCAGCGCCAGCGGCAGGCTGGGATCGTACTTGTCGGTTTCGACCGCATTGATCGTCTGACGCGACACGCCCAGCCGCCGGGCCAGTTCGCCCTGGCTCCAGCCCGCCGCCTCACGCAGTTCCTTCAACCGGTTTTCCACCGCAGCCCTTTCTCAGCCTGTAAAGAACTCTTTACCGATATCGATTCGACTGTCAAGAACTCTTGTCAGGTATCCCTGGCAAGATTGACGCTTGAAATATTGCCCGCCGCGCCCGACATAGTCCGGGTTTAATCGATCCATTAAGGGAGATTCGCGATGCGCGAGCGGCTGCAGCACTATATCGACGGCAAGTGGGTGGACAGCGAAGGCGGCGCCCGCCGCGAAGTGATCAATCCGGCGACTGAAGAGGCCTGCGCGGTCATATCGGTCGGGACCAAGGCCGACGTGGACAAGGCCGTTGCGGCCGCCCGCCGCGCCTTCAAGACCTTCAGCCAGACGACGAAGGAAGAGCGTCTGGCGCTGCTGGAACGCATCGTTGCCGAGTACAAGAAGCGCGGCGCGGATCTCGCCATGTCTATGGCCGAGGAAATGGGCGCGCCCGTCTCCTTCGCCGGCACGGCCCAGGTCGGCGCCGGGATCGGCGGCTTCATGAGCACGATCGCCGCGCTCAAGGACTTTGACTTCATGGAAGACGGTCCGGGCTTCAAGGTGGCTTACGAGCCGATTGGCGTGGTTGGGATGATCACCCCGTGGAACTGGCCGCTCAATCAGATCGCGCTCAAGGTCGCCCCGGCCCTCGCCGCCGGCAACACCATGGTGCTCAAGCCCTCGGAAGAGTGCCCGACCAACGCCGCGATCTTTGCCGAGATCCTGGATGCTGCCGGGGTCCCGCCGGGCGTTTTCAACCTGGTCCAGGGCGATGGCCCGACCACCGGCAACGCGATCTCGAGCCATCCGGACATCGAAATGGTCAGCTTCACCGGCTCGACCCGCGCCGGCATCGCCGTGGCGATCGCCGCCGCGCCGACCGTCAAGCGCGTCCACCAGGAACTGGGCGGCAAGTCGCCCAATCTGGTCCTGCCCGACGCCGATTTCGCGACCCAGCTCGCCCCCGTGGCGATGGGTCCGCTGATCAACACCGGCCAGTCGTGCATCAGCCCGACCAAGGTGCTGGTGGCGAAGGATCGTGAGGCCGAGGCCGTCGCGTTCTACAAGAACATGTACTCGCACACCCCGGTTGGTGATCCGATGGCCGAAGGCAACCACCTTGGTCCGCTGGTCAACAAGGCTCAGTATGACAAGGTCCGCGACCTGATCCAGTCGGCGATCGATGAAGGCGCCAAGCTGGAAACGGGCGGGACCGACCTGCCGGCCGGCGTCAATCGCGGCTACTATGTCCAGCCGACCGTCTTCTCGGGCGTGACCCCGGACATGCGCATCGCCAACGAGGAAATCTTCGGTCCGGTCGCCACGATCCTGACCTATGACAGCCTCGAGCAGGGCATCGAACTGGCCAATGCCACCGAATACGGCCTCTCGGCCGCGATCACCGGCGATCCGGCCAAGGCCGCTGCCGTGGCACCGAAGCTGCGCGCCGGCATGGTCGCGATCAACAACTGGGGCCCCAGCCCCGGCGCGCCGTTCGGCGGCTACAAGCAGTCGGGCAACGGCCGCGAAGGCGGTCTGGCCGGCCTCAAGGACTTCATGGAAATGAAGTCGATCAGCGGCCTGCCCGCCTGATCTGATCGGCACATTGCCGTGATATTGCAAAGCCCTCCCCCTTGCGGGAGGGCTTTGTCGTAGGCATCGTGCAGAAATGCTTGATGGGCTGACTTTCGGCTGGCGGACCGCGGTGCTGACCGTGGCGGTGGGGCAGCTTGCCTTGCTCGCGCTTGCCCTGGTGCGGTGCCTGCCCAACCGCAGCGCCAACCGCACGCTGGCCGCGCTGCTGGGGGTGCTGGCCATGATGGTCATGCCGTGGCTGATCGGTTTTGCCGGGTTCTATGACAAGTGGATGTGGCTGACATTTGCGCCGTTCCAGATCACGCTGGCGGTGGCGCCGCTCGGCTGGCTCTATCTGGTGGCGCTGACCGAGGGCGCCTGGCCGGTGCAAGGTCGGCGGCACTTGCTGCCGGCTGCGGCTCAGGCACTCTATCTGCTGGCCTGCTTCGCCCTGCCGTTCGAGGCCAAGATGGCCTGGGCCCAACGCTCATCAGCCGCCTACCAGCTGATCACCTCGCTCGCGTTGCTGGGGCAGATGGCCTGGTATGGCCGCGCTTCGGCCCAGCGGCTGGCAGCCTATCGCCAGGCCTTGCCCGATCATGTTGCCGATACGCACCGCTATGCCGCACGCTGGCTGGCCGGGGCGCTGGTGGCGCTGGGGCTGCTGTTCACCGTCTGGGCAGCCTACAGCCTGTGGGACCTGATCGCGCCGCTCGGCTATCTCAACCTGATGGGCCTCTACCTGGCGATGGCGGCCTGCGCACTCTACCTTGGCATAGAAGGCTGGCGCCACGCCGCCCTGCCCTTTCCGCATATCGCCGACCTCGCCCCGGCCACGACCCCTGACAGCAAGGACTGGGCGGCATTGGGGCGCGAGTGGGCGGCAAAGGTCCAGGCCGAAGGCTGGGCCCGCGATCCGGACCTGACCCTGGCGCGGCTCGCCCGGCGGCTCGGCACCAACACCGGCTACCTCAGCCGCGCGATCAACCAGGGCGCGGGCAGCAACTTTGCCAGCTTTATCGCCGCCCTGCGCGCCGAGGCCGTGGCCGAGCGGTTGCGCGGCGGCGATCCCGCCGATCTCCTCACCATCGCGCTGGAAGAAGGTTTCGGCTCCAAGGCCAGCTTCAACCGCGCCTTCACCGCCGCGCTGGGCGAAGCCCCGTCGGCCTATCGCCGCCGCGTCTCAAAAGGCGAATAAGTGCCGCTTGCCGGGTTTTGAGGCGCTTGGCACGATGGGCTTGCTAGCTTGCAAGCCATGGACAGACGCTCTTTTATCGCCGCCGGGGCCGCGCTGGGCACAGCCGCCGCCCTTCCCGCCCCGCTCCGCGCGGCCTCGTCGCTCGACGACCTGACCATCGTCAGGCGCGCGCTGCTGCTGCATCCGGGTCTCTATCGGTATCAATCGCCGCACGTGTTCGAGCGGCGGTTCGCCGCCTTCGCTCGCGAGTGGCAGGGCCGTCCGGGCCAGGAGGAACGCTTCCTTGCGTTGTCGCGACTGACTGCGGCGGTCCGCTGCGGCCATACCCAGTGCAATCCCTACAACCAGAGCAAGGCCGTGGTCGCCAGCCTGTTCGATCGCCCGACCCGGCTGCCCTTCACCTTCCGCTGGATTCGCGGGCAGATGGTCGTCACCGGGGATAGTGGGGCGGTTACCGGCATCGTGCGCGGCTCGGTGATCCAGCAGATCAATGGCACCACGCCCGCCATGATCCTGCGCACCCTGCTGCCCTATGCCCGGGCCGATGGCAGCAACGACGCCAAGCGCGTGGCTCAGTTCGAGATGCGCGGCGACGAGGCGATCGAGGCCTTCGACATCTACCAGGGCCTGCTGTTCCCGCCTGGTCCCGATGGGCACCGCGTGGCCTGGCGCGATCCGACGGGCCAGCGCCATGAAGCGACCTTGCCGGCTATCACCCACGCCACGCGCAAGGCGCTGCGCTCTGACCCACGCACGGACTCGGACTTGTGGGACTGGACGATCAGGGCGGATGGCATTGCCGTGCTGACCATGCCGACCTGGGTGACCTATCGCGGCAACTGGAACTGGCAGGCCTGGTTGACCGAGCGGTTTGCCACGCTGCAGGACGCGAAGGGACTGGTGATCGACCTGCGCGCCAACGAAGGCGGGACCGATTGCGGCACCTTCATTCTCCAGCGGCTGATCGACCAGCCGGTCCGCCCGCTGCGCTACCTCAACAGAGTAACCTTCCGTGAGACACCGGCCGATCTGCGCTCCGCGCTCGACACCTGGGATGACAGCTTCCACACCATCGGCCGCACCGCGGTGCCCGATGCGGCCGGGCACCTGATCCTGCCGGGAGATGAGGACGAAAGCGTGATCGAACCGGCCGGCCCGCGCATTCCAGTGCCGGTCGCGGTGCTGACCGGGCCGGTCAACAGCTCTGCCACCTTCAGTTTCGCGCGGCGGATCAAGGAAGCGCGGGCCGCCACGCTGATCGGATCGACCACCGGCGGCAATATGCGCGGGATCAATGGCGGGGCCTATTTCTTCGTGCGGCTGCCGCAGAGTGGGTTGGAGTTCGATCTGCCGATCAAGGGCTATTACCCCGAATGGCCGCAGCCCGACGCTGGTGTGACGCCCGATATCGCCGTCCACAACAGCGCAGCCGATATTGCCGCCGGTTTCGACCGGGTGCTGGAGACCGCACGGAAAGTCTTGCTGAAGGGCTAGGCCGGATCGGCCAGGCGGTACTGGTCCAGCGCGCCGGGCATGCCATCCTTGCCGCCGCCCACCAGTGGCTCGGCGGCCTGGCGGCGGCCAGCTGCGGCAGCGGCGATCAGGCGGTCCTGATCGGCATCGCTGATCCGGGCCCAGCCCGAACGGGTCAGCCGTTCCAGTGGCCGGTAGCGCACCTTGTACTGCATCCGCTGCGCACCTTCGACCCAGTAACCCAGGTAGACATAGGGCAGGCCCATTTCGGCGGCGCGGCGGATGTGATCTAGGATGATGTAGTTGCCAAGGCCCGACCGCTCGGCATGGTCAGGATCGTAGAAGCTGTAGATCATCGACAGCCCATCGCCCTGCTTGTCGGTCAGGCAGGCGCCGACCAGCCGGCCAGGCGAGCCATCAACGGTCGGCTCCCGGTATTCAACCAGATAGCTGTCGACCGGCGTGTGCTCGACCATGTCGGCAAAATCGACCTCGTCCATGCTCGCCATGCCGCCGCCGGGGTGGCGTTCACCCAGATAGCGCTGCAGCAGCTCGAACTGCTCGGCAGTCGACCAGGGACGGCAGAATGTGGTTACCAGATCGCCGTTACGCTTGAGGTTGCGGCGCTGGGTCGAGGAGGCGCGGAACTCATCCGCCACCACCCGCACCGAAACGCAGGCGTTGCAATCGATGCAGGACGGGCGATAGGCGACGGTTTGGCTGCGACGAAAGCCGATCCGGCCCAGCGCATCGTTCAGCGCGTCCGCATGCGGGCCCTTCAGCTCCGTGAACACCTTGCGTTCGCTGCGCCCCGGCAAATAGGGGCACGGCGCAGGGCTGGTCACGAAAAACCGGGGAAAGCGCACGGGGGCGTTCACGGGGCGCAAGAATCCTTTGCCGGGTTAAGGTCTGTCACTATGCCTGCCCGGGCTGGGCGTTGAAAGAGTTTTAACCACGAAACAGGGTAAACGCTTCGTTATTTTGCACAGCTCTGCGGTGGGCCGGGTCCAGCGCCGCTCAGCCTAGCTCAACCTGGTCGACCTCATACCCCTTGGCGCGCAAGGCCGCGACCAGCATATCAAGCTGCTCCTTGTCGCGCGCTTCGCACTCGATATCGGTGATCAGGCCCTTGGCCGGCAGCGTGGTGAAGATCCGCTGGTGGTAGATCTCGATGATGTTGACCGAGAGCCGGTTGAACTCCTCCATCACCTTGAACAGCGCGCCGGGGCGGTCCTGCAGCGTCAGCCGCAGCCGCGCCAGACGGCCCGAACGGGCCAGATCGCGTAGCAGCACGTTGGCGAGCAGGCGCGTGTCGATATTGCCGCCGGTCAGCACGATCCCGACCTTGCGGCCCTTGAACAGCTCCGGATAGGCCATGACGGCGGCCAGGCCGGCGGCGCCAGCGCCTTCGACCACGGTCTTCTCGATCTGCACCAGCAGCGCCAAGGCGCTTTCCATCTGGCCTTCGGTCACCAGCACCAGATCATCGAGCAGATCGGCGAGGACCTTGCTGGTAAACTCTCCCGGGGCCTTGACCGCGATGCCTTCGGCCAGGGTATCGCCGCCGGTCGGCAGGTCGGTACCCTTGAGGCGGTTGTACATCGAAGGGAACAGTTCCGCCTCAACCCCGATCAGGCGGATGTCCGGATTGATCGCCTTGGCCGCCACGGCCATGCCCGAGGCCAGCCCGCCGCCGCCGATCGGGATGACCAGCGTATCGAGTTCAGGCACGTCTTCGAGCATCTCGAGGGCGACCGTGCCCTGTCCGGCGGCAATGTGCGGATGGTCAAAAGGATGGACGAAAGTCAGCCCAAGATCGCCTTCCAACTGGCGGGCATGGGCATAGGCCTCGTCAAACGTCTCGCCAAACAGGACCACCTTGCCGCCAACCGCCTCGGTCTGCATCACCTTCACCGTTGGCGTCGGGCGCGGCATGACAATCGTGGCGGGCACGCCCAGGCGCGTCGCGTGATAGGACAGGCCCTGGGCATGATTACCGGCCGATGCCGTGATCACACCGCGATTGTTCTGCGCTCCGCCGAGCAGCAGCAAGGCATTGAGTGCGCCGCGTTCCTTGTAGGCCGCCGTAAACTGAAGGTTCTCGAACTTCAGCCAGACCTCGGCCCCGGTAATGTCGCTCAGCGTCTTGGAATGATCGATGTCAGTCCGCACAACCGAACCGGCAATGCGCGCAGCGGCAGCGCGGACATCGTCGATGGTCAGAAGGGCGGTATCGGGATCGGACGTAAGCAGGCTGGTCATGATGCCCGCGCCGTAACGGAAACCTGCCCCCCTTGCAAACCGCGCCGCGCCAAGAAATGCGCGCGCCCGGTAAAGCCCCGATTGTTGGCGAATTAACCATGCCGCTTGGTGCTTTGGAGAGTGCCGCCACCTTATAGCCGTCAGATCGGGTCGCACCGGTACGGGATGTCTGTGATGCGCCATCTGCGCGGGACAAGCACTGCGATCATGCTGGCGGGCCTTGGCCTGGCCCTGCCCGCGCCGGCGCTCGCCGCCACAGCCCAGAGCGCAGCCTCGACGGCGCAGGTGCTCGACACCATCCAGTATGCCGTGCTGCTCGACATGAATTTCGGCCGGGTCGCCACATCAGGCAATGCCGGGGTGGTTGAACTCAATCCATCCAGCGGCACCCGCACCTGCGATCCGGCTCTGGTCTGCGTCAGCGGCTTCAACATGTCGGAACTGCGCCTGACCGGCTCGGACGCCAATGTGCAGGTCAACTTCGATCCGACCTTCACGCTGACCGGCCCCGGCGATCCGATCGTGGCCGAGCCGCTGTTTCCGGGCGGTCCGGGAGCCGTCGTCTCAATCTCGGGCGGACAGGCCGTGGTCAATTTCGGGGCGCGGCTCTACATCAATACCGGGCAGGCTCCCGGCATCTATTCGGGCGATTTCACGGTATATCTCGAATACAACTAAGCTCGTCTGGAAAAGCCTGCTCAAGCCGCTATGACCGCAGGCATGAGCGAACCAAAACACGTTTCCTTCCTGGGCCTGGGCGTAATGGGCGGCGCGATCGCGCGGCATATCGGCAACGCCGGCCACAAGCTGACCATCTACAACCGCAGCGCCGAACGGCTGGAGAAATGGCAGGCTGCCAATCCTGGCCTGGCCGTCCGCGTGGCGCAGAGCCCGGCTGAGGCGGCCGAAGGTGCGCAGGTAGTGCTGACCTGCGTCGGCAACGATGATGACCTGGCCGACGTGGTGCTAGGCCCGACCGGGATCTTCGCCACGCTGCGCAAGGGCGCAGTGTTTATCGACCACACCACTGTTTCCGCCCGGATCGCCCGCCAGATCGCGGTCGAGGCGCGCGACCTCCAGGTCCACTGCGTCGATGCCCCCGTCACCGGCGGCCAGGCCGGGGCCGAGAACGGCACGCTGACCGTCATGTGCGGCGGCCGCGACGAGGCGATCGAGGCGGCCCGTCCGGTGATGGAAGCCTATACCAAGCGGATCGTCCACGTCGGCAAGGCCGGCGCCGGGCAGACTACCAAGATGGTCAACCAGATCGCTTTCGCCGGCGTGCTCGCCAGCCTGTCCGAGGCGATGCGCTTCGCCCAGGCGGCACACCTCGATCTCGACAAGGTCTATGAAGCGATCTCGGGCGGCGCCTCGCAATCGTGGCAGATGGACAATCGCTGGCACACCATGGCCAAGGACGAGTTCGACTTCGGCTTCGCGGTGGACTGGATGCGCAAGGACCTGGGCCTGACGCTGGAGGAAGGCCGCTCACTGGGCGTACCGCTCGCCGTCACCGCGCTGATCGATCAGTTCTATGCCGAGGTTCAGGCGCTGGGCGGGGGGCGGCAGGATACCTCTTCGCTGATCCGCCGCCTGCCCAAGCGGGGAACTGCATAATGCACCGGCTAATTCTTTCAGCCACTGCGGCCTTCGCCCTGTCTGCCCCGGCCCTGGCCGACACCCTGATCGACAATGTCGACGGCCTGACCATCGACGCGACCGGCGGAGTTGAGCGCTTCACCGGGCTGCTGGTGGGCGATGACGGCCGCATCGTCCAGGTCCTGAAGCGCGGCGACAAGCGGCCCGGCAAGGTCGATTACTTCGTCGATGGCAAGGGCCAGGTCGTGGTGCCCGGCATGATCGACAGCCACGGGCATGTCATGGGCCTGGGCTTCTCGGCGCTGACACTCGATCTCTCGGAGACTAAGTCGCTGGCCGAAGCGCTGGCCAAGGTTGCCGCCTATGCCAAGGCCAATCCGGACCGGCCGTGGATCCTGGGGCGCGGCTGGAATCAGGAACTCTGGCCGGAAAAACGCTTTCCGACCGCCGCCGAACTCGATGCAGTTGTGGGGGATCGGCCGGTCTGGCTGGAACGCGTCGATGGGCATGCCGGCTGGGCGAATTCCCGCGCGCTGGCAGCGGCCGGGGTCACCGCGCTGACCAAGGCGCCAGCTGGCGGATCGATCGAACGGATCGCCGGCGGCAAGCCCGCGGGTGTGCTGATCGACAACGCGATGGAGCTGGTAAGCAAGGCCGTGCCTGCACCGCGCCCGGAAGATCGCGACCTGGCGCTGGCCAAGGCCCAGGAAATCCTGCTGGCGCGTGGCGTCACCGCGATCGCCGACATGGGTACGACCATCGAGGACTGGCAGGCTTTCCGCCGCGCTGGCGACATTGGCTCACTGCGGGTGCGGATCATGTCCTATGCCATGGGCACAGAGCAGATGGCACTGATCGGCGGCCCTGGCCCCAGCCCCTGGCTATATGACGACAAGCTGCGGCTGAACGGGGTGAAGCTCTATTCCGATGGCGCACTCGGTTCGCGCGGAGCGAGCCTGAAGGCGCCATACAGCGATGCACCTACGGCCAAGGGCCTGCGGGTAACCGGCGATACCCAGCTCAAGAATTTCATAAGCCGCGCCGCGCTCGACCGCTTTCAGGTTGCCGTCCACGCGATCGGGGACGAGGCCAATGCCGCCGCGCTCTCCGCGATCGAGGACATGAACCAGACCTACACCGGTGACCGGCGCTGGCGGATCGAGCATGCCCAGGTCGTCGATCCGGCCGACATCCCGCGCTTTGCCAAGGCCGGCGCGATCGCCTCGATGCAGCCGGTACACCAAACCTCTGACCGGCTGATGGCCGAAGCGCGGCTCGGGCCAAACCGTCTGACCGGCGCCTACGCCTGGGCCAGCCTGGCCGCGAGCGGTGCGAAGCTGGCCTTCGGATCGGACGTGCCGGTTGAGCTGGCCGATCCCTGGGCGGGCCTCGCCGCCGCGATCAGTCGCACCGGGCCGGACGGGCAGCCGTTCGGGGGCTGGCAGCCGCAGGAGCGGGTCAGCCGCGAACTGGCGCTCAATGCCTATACGGCGGGCGGAGCCTATGCCGGTTTTGCGGAAGGCCGGTTCGGCCGCCTGCAACGCGGTGAGCGAGCCGACTTCCTGCTGATCAACCGCGATCCGCTGCTGGCAACCCCGGCCGAAATCCGGGCAACGCAGGTCATGCAGGTCTGGGTTGGCGGGCGGCTGGTGCATCAGCGCACCAACTGAGGATCAAGGCAGCGATTCGCTCGGGGTCGGGACCAGTTCGGTCCCGGCTTCCGCCGCCTTCCTGCGGTCAGTGAACCACATGATCGCCAGCGCACTTTCGTAAAGCAGCCAAAGCGGGATCGCGAGCATCAGCTGCGAGATCACGTCGGGCGGGGTGACGATCGCCGCGATCACGGTAATGCCCACGATGACATAGCGCCGCGCCTTGATCAGATCATCGCGGCTGACGATCCCGGCCCGGTTGAGCAGCAACAGCAGCACCGGCAGCAGGAAGCTGATCCCGAAGGCCATGATGAACTGCATCACCAGGCTGAGATAAGCCCCGGTTTCAGGCAGCGCCTCCATGGCCAGCCCGCCGCGCTGTCCTTCGAACCCCAGGAAGAAGTGGAAGGCGGTCGGCATGACCAGGAAATAGGCCAGCGACGCCCCGGCGGTGAACAGGATCGGTGTGGCCAACAGGAAGGGCAGGAAAGCCTTCTTTTCCTTGGCATAAAGCCCCGGCGCGACAAATGCCCAGAGCTGGTTGGCAATGATCGGGAAGCAGACCAGAAAGGCTGCGAACAGCGCCACCTTCACCTCGACGAAGAAAGCGCCATAGAGCTGGGTGTAGATCAGCTTGCCCTGTCCCGGCGGGAAGGCCTCGGTCAGCGGGCGGACCAGGAAGCCGAAGATGTCGTTGGCGAAATAGAGGCAGCCGAAGAAGGCCACGACCAGGGCCAGGATGCACCGCATCAGCCGGGTACGCAGCTCGATCAGGTGGTCGAGCAGCGGGGCCTGGCTCTCATCGATGTCCTTGATCTTCAGCACCATGTCACGCGGCCTGATCCGGTTCGGGCTTTTGCTTCAACTGGGCCTTGGCGCGCTTGGGCTTGGTAGGCGCGGCTTCCGGGCTGGCAGGAGCGGGCTCTTCCGCCCTCACCGTGCCCGGATCCTGACCGATCAGCGCTGCCTCGGCGCTGGCGCTTTCGGGCGGATGCTCGCGCATGATCGCCTCGTTCTGCTCACGCCACTTCTTTTCCATTTCGGCGAGTTCCGCCTCGCGGATCATGGTTTCAACGCCGGCGCGAAAATGACCCGAAACGCGGCGCACCTTGCCGATCCAGCGCCCGGCCGTGCGCAGCGCCAGTGGCAGGTCCTTGGGACCGATCACCACCACCGCCACGATCACGATGAGCAAAAGCTCTGAGGCGCCAATATCGAACACGCGCCTGACCTCGCCCGCTTACTTCTGTTCGGTCTTGCTCGCCGCAGTTTCGACGCCTGGGGCGGCAGTCGGCTCGGCCGACGGAGCCGGGATCTGGGCTGGCGGCGGGGCCGGCTTGGTTTCCTCGTCGGCAATGCCCTGCTTGAAGCTTTTGATGCCCTTGCCGAAATCGCCCATGATCTCGGAAATCCGGCCACGGCCGAACAGCAACAGCACGACCACCAGCACGATGATCCAGTGCACGAGAGAGAAACCGCCCATTTCAAAATTCTCCAAGGGACTCGCGGGCGCATCGCACCCGTCGGCGCCTATCTAGGCGCTTTCATCCTCGCTTGCCAGTCCGGCTTCAGCCTCGGCCGCTTCTCTCCGCTGGTCGGCCGTTTCCATCGCATCGGCCAGGGCATCGTCGACCGGATCGAGCAGGCCCGCCGCCTTGAGTTCGTCCAGCCCCGGCAGGTCGCGGCGGCTTTCGAGGCCGAAGTGCGTCAGGAATTCGGGCGTAGTGGCATAGATCACCGGGCGGCCCGGCACCTCGCGGCGGCCGACGATCCGGACCCAGCCCGCTTCCATCAGCACGTCGAGCGTGCCCTTGGCGGTCTGCACGCCGCGAATCGCCTCGATCTCGGCGCGGCTGACCGGTTCGTGATAGGCGACGATCGCCAGGACCTCGGTGGCAGCGCGGGATAAGCGGCGAACTTCCTCGCGCTCACGCCTTAGCAGGTGCGCCAGGTCCGGCGCGGTCTGGAAGTGCCAGCGCTTGGCCCGCTCGACCAGGTGGATACCGCGGTCCCGATAAGTCTCGGCCAGTTCGGCCAGCGCGGCCTTGACGTCGGCCCCGCCCAGGTGGGTCGAGATCGCCTCGGCCGTTATCGGCTCTTCGGCAGCAAACAGTGTCGCCTCTACCGCGCGGACCAGGTCGTCTGGCCGGGTCATGCCTTGATTCCCCGCAGCATCAGCGGGCCAAAGGTCTGCTCCTGCTGCAGTTCCGCCTTGCCCAGCCGCGCCAGTTCCAGCGCGGCGACGAAGCTGGAAGCCATGGCCGAGCGGCGCAGTTTGGGATCGGCGTGCGGCGGCAGGAAATCGCGCAGATCCATCCAGTCAAGGTTGACGCCGAGCATGGCCGATACCCGCGACAACGCGCTGTCGAGCGTCATCACCATCCGGTCGCGGACCATGTGGACCACTGGCTGAGTGCGCGCCTTGACCTGGCCATAGGCCTGGACAAGCGCAAACCAGTCACACTGCCACAGCGCCTTGCGATCGATCCGCAAGCCCTCGGGCGCGCCGCGCCGGAACACGTCGCGGCCCAGCCGGTCACGCCCCATCAGCCGCGCGGCCGCATCGCGCATCGCGGCGAGGCGCTGGAGCCGCAATTGCAGGCGCAGCGCCAGTTCCTCGGGGCTCGGGTCTTCCTGCTCGTCACGCGGCAGCAGCAGGGCCGATTTGAGGTAGGCGAGCCAGGCCGCCATCACCAGATAATCGGCGGCCAGCTCCAACCGCAGCGCCTCGGCCCGCTCGATATAGGTCAGGTATTGATCGACCAGCGCCAGGATCGAAATCTTGCGCAGATCAACCTTCTGCCGCCGCGCCAAGTCGAGTAGCAGGTCGAGCGGCCCTTCCCAGCCATCCAGCTCAAGATAAAGCGCTGCATCCTCGGTCGCGGCACTGGCCACACCCTGCCATTCGTCCTCGCTGAACGAGACCGCGGGGCTGTCGATCGGCTCGCTCACGCTTTGACGCTCTCTGCATCGAGCAATGCAAGCAGAGCATCGCGCTTGGCAACCAGTTCGGTGTAGTCCGCGCTTCGGTTTGCTATGCCCATGCCCTTCAGGGCCTGTTCCAGCCGGTTCGCCGTCATCTCGGGCATGCTCGGGAGCCGCGCGCAAATGCCTTCCATATCGGCGCGTTTGGCCCAGCAATTGAGCGCAATATCGCAGCCCGCCTTGACCGAAGCCTCGGCGCGTTCGGGTACCGTGCCGGACAAGGCCTCCATGTCGAGATCGTCAGTCAGCAGCAGCCCGCTGAAGCCGATCCGTTTGCGGATAATCTCATTGATCACGAACGGCGACTGGGTCGAAGGCAAGACCGGGTCCCAAGCCTGGAAAAGCAGATGTCCGGTCATTCCGATCGGCGTATCCTTGAGCGCCTTGAAAGGCGCCAGATCGATTTCCAGTTCGGCGTCAGTGGAGGTTATTGTCGGCAAGGCCTTGTGCGTATCGACACTTGTCCGGCCATTGCCCGGCATATGCTTGATTGTTCCCACCACCCCGGCGCGCGCCAGTCCGTCGAGCATAGCGCGGCCCAGCGCGGCAACGCGAAGCGGCTCATAGCCAAAGGCTCGATCGCCAATGACGTCATCGGCGCCATGCTGTCGCACATCAAGCACCGGGGCATGGGTGCAGGTGATTCCCACTTCAGCAAGGTCGGCGCCCAGCGCTTCGGCATTGGCTCGGGCTGCTTCGATTGCGCTGGCGGGTGCCACCTCATAAAGGGCGCCGAATACCGCGCTGGAAGGGAAGTTCTCCCAGACCGGCGGTTTCAACCGCTTCACCCGCCCACCTTCTTCATCGATAGTAATCAGCAACTGCTCACGCCCGTGAATTGCACGCAGCGCATCGGTCAGCGCGCGAACCTGCTCCCGGCTTTCGATATTGCGGCCAAACAGGATGTAGCCCGCCGGATCGGCCTCAGCGAAGAAGGCCCGCTCCTCGGCGGTCAGGGTCAGTCCGGAAAGGCCGAAAATGGCGGGAGTCATGGTCCGGGAAAGGTCGCAGGAAGTGCCCCGCCGTGCAAGCGGGGCGCACCCAATCGTGTGGATTATCGGCCTACTTTACCTGGCAGGGAATGTCTGCGCCCTTGAGCTTGCTGCACAGCGCAGTCGCCGCGGCCCGGTCCGGGGCAACGGCCTGAAGCCGGTAAATCGTGCCATTGTCGGCCGTTCCAGCAACCACGCGGTGCGAAACGCCCGATAGCGCGCCGTTTGCCTGCGCGACCAGCTTGGTCCAGCCGGCTTCGGCAGTGGCCTGGGAGGAGAAGGCGCCGACCTGCACGCCAACCCCGCCGCCGGTCGCTGCCGGGGCCGGGGCCGCGGCTGCTGCCGCGGTCGGCGCGGGTGCGGCGGTGGGCGTTCCGGCATCGGCCGATCCGGCCATCACCGGCGGGCGGCTCTGCCCTTCGGAGGCCGCAAAGCTGACATCGCCCGTGCCATCAAAGGTCTTGCCGCCCGGGTTGGCCGGCGCCGACTTGTAAGGCTCAGCCGGGGCCGCAACCACGCTGCCATCGGCAACCAGTTCCGGATCGGTGCCGCGATTGGTGGCCCACCAGATCCCGCCGACCACCGCCGCCAGCACTGCCAGACCGCCCAGGAACAGCACCAGCAGACGGCTGGTGTCATAGCCTTCGTACTCGCCGCCATCGTCATCCTCGGCGCTTTCCAGCCAGGGCAGGCGATCTTCGGGTTCGTTCAGCTCAAGCTGGTCGGTTTCCAGCCGGTCGTCGTCGTGCTCGTCCCAGTCGTGCCCATCCTGATCGTGCCCGTCGTGGCGATCGTCCATTGCCCCCATCACATTTCCTCCACCGCCTCGACGCCAAGGAGCGCGAGGCCATTGCGGACAAGTTGCCCGATTTGTGTGGCGAGATAAAGCCTTGCGCCGGTCAGTGCGGCATCCTGTGCCACGATGAAGCGCTTTTCGGGCTTGTCATTGCCCAGGTTCCAGTAGCCGTGGAAGGCCGCCGCCAGATCGTGGAGGAAGAAGGCCACCCGGTGCGGCTCGCGCGCCGCAGCCGCCGCTTCGACGAGCCGCGGGAACTGCGCCGCCAGCTTGATCAACCCCAGTTCTTCCTCGCCCAGCCGGTCCAGCGCGGCCGGGTCCGGGCCATAGCCTTCGACCGCCGCCTTGCGCAGGGTCGAGCGGATCCGGGCGTGGGCATACTGGACGTAGAACACCGGATTGTCCTTCGATGCTTCGACCACCTTGTCGAAATCGAAATCCATCTGCGCATCAGGCTTGCGGGTCAGCATGGTGAAGCGGACCACATCCTTGCCGACCATCTCGACCACATCGGCCAGCGTCACGAAGTTACCCGCCCGCTTCGACATCTTGAAGGGCTGGCCGCCCTTCATCAGCTGGACCATCTGCACCAGCTTGACCTCGAACGGCGTCGGCTTGCCCTCGGCCCCGGTCATGGCAGCAACTGCCGCCTTGATCCGCTTGACCGTGCCGGCATGGTCCGCGCCCCAGATATCGACCAGCGCGTCAGCAGTCTGGGCCTTCTGGAAGTGGTAAGCCAGGTCAGCGCCGAAATAGGTCCATTCGCCAGTGCTCTTCTTGATCGGGCGATCCTGGTCGTCGCCGAACCTGGTCGAGCGGAACAATGGCAGTTCGACCGGCTCCCAGTCCTCGGGCGTCTTGCCCTTGGGGGCTTCCAGCTGCCCGTCATAGACCAGGTCGTGCGCGCGCAGCCACTTCTCGGCCTCGTCGGGCTTGCCGGCGGCCTGGAGCTCGGCTTCCGAGGAGAACAGGTCATGGTGGATGCCCAGCAAGGCCAGGTCGGCCTTGATCATCTCGAGCATGGCTGTAACCGCGCGGCTGCGGAACAGCACGAGCCATTCGGCTTCGGGTGCCTTGGCGTACTTGTCGCCGAATTCGGCCGCCAGCGCCTGGCCAACCGGGATCAGGTATTCGCCCGGATAGAGCCCTTCGGGAATGTCACCCACGGCCTCGCCAAGCGCCTCGCGGTAACGGACGTGAGCCGAGCGGGCCAGGACATCGACCTGCGCCCCGGCATCGTTGACGTAGTATTCGCGGATCACCTTGTGCCCGGCGAACTCGAGCAGGGTCGCCAGCGCATCGCCCACCACGGCGCCGCGGCAGTGGCCCATGTGCATCGGCCCGGTCGGATTGGCCGAGACATATTCGACGTTGACCGTGCTGCCCTGCCCCATGGTGGAGCGGCCATAGTTCGCACCTAGCGCGGCAATCGCCCGCAGTTCAGCCAGCCAGGCAGCAGCATTGACTCGCAGGTTGATGAAGCCAGGGCCGGCAATCTCGGCACTGGCAACGCCCGGCACCTTCAACAGTTCGGTAACCAGCAGCTCGGCCAGGGCACGCGGGTTCATGCCCGCCGGCTTGGCCAGCACCATCGCCGCGTTGGTCGCCAGATCGCCGTGGCTGGGATCGCGCGGCGGCTCCACCGTCACGGCGGCGCGGTTCAGCCCGCCCGGCAACGTACCGGCGGCTTCAAGCGCATCGAGCGCAGCGGCAATATGGCCGACAAAGGCGGCATGGATCGTCTGGACAGCAGTCATGGCGCGCCGGTTAGACGGTTTGTGTCGGAAATGAAACCTTCCCGCAGCGGAAGGCCTGCGATCAGCGCGTGGCGTTGTAAGTCAGCTGGTCCTGGCCGAGCTGGAAGCCAACCAGCACTTCAAAAGTCGCGCGGGCAACCGCTGCCTTGACTTCGGGCCGCGAGAGCGGATCGACCGCGGCGTCGGCATCGCCGGCCTTGCGCCGCCGGGTGATCTGTTCGCGGATATCGGCCGGCAGGCTGGCTTCGGCCTTGTCGACATAGGCGCTGGCCGAACCGCTCGCCTGGGCGCGTTCCTGGCCATCGGCGAAGTTGATCGTGACCGAGCCAACCCGCTTCGAAATCACCGCGCTGCCGCCGCGCAGGACGGTAACGAAATAGGGCAGCGTCACCTGGCGGGCACCGCGCGTGTCGGTGCGGCGGGCCAGCACGTCAAAGGTGGTGGCGGTGTAGACCTTCTCACCCGCCTCGTTGCAGGTCGAACGGATGTTGGTCAGCGCGCCGACCAGATCGATGTTGTCCGCCGTCGTGACGCCGGGCGCGCGGAACAGGGTCACATCGCCGGTATAGTCAGCCACGCCGACTGCCGGGCAGGCGCTGCGCACAGCGGTAACGCCGACGCCTTCGTCGACCACCAGGTCCCCCGTCCCGCGGCACCCGGCAAGGGCGGCGGCGATGGCAACGGCGGCATAGAGGCGGGTGCGAGGCGTCATTCTGGCAGGTTCCTGTCCTTGGGCAGAACTTGCCCTAGCGGCGTCAATGCCAAAACGCTAGGGGGGCGAACATGAACGCGCCCTTTCCGCAGCCGGTCAAGCCGGCCCTTCGCCTTCTGCTTGCCGCCCCGCGCGGCTTCTGCGCCGGGGTCGACCGCGCGATCGAGATCGTCGAGCGGGCGCTGACCCGCTATGGCGCCCCTGTCTATGTCCGGCACGAGATCGTGCATAACCGCTTCGTGGTCGATGGCCTGCGCGCCAAAGGCGCCGTTTTCGTCGAGGAACTGGACGAAGTGCCCGATGGCGCACCCGTGGTGTTCAGCGCACATGGCGTGCCCAAGTCGGTGCCGGCCAACGCGACCGAGCGCGGGCTGGATTGGCTCGACGCAACATGCCCGCTGGTCAGCAAGGTTCACCGCCAGGCCGAGCGCCAGATCGAGGCCGGCCGGCACATCCTGTTCATCGGCCACAAGGGCCATCCCGAAGTGATCGGCACTTTCGGCCAGGTTCCGGTAGGCACGATTACCCTGGTGGAAACGCTGGAAGAAGTAGCGGCGCTTGATTTCCCCGCCGATGCCGCGCTCTCGTTCCTGACGCAGACAACGCTGTCGGTCGATGACACGGCCGAAATCGTTGCCGCATTGCGCGCCCGCTTCCCCGGCATTGTCGGCCCCAAGGCCGAGGACATCTGCTATGCCACGTCCAACCGCCAGGCAGCGGTCAAGGCGATTGCCAAGGAATGCCAGCTGGTGCTGGTGATCGGCGCGCCCAACAGTTCCAATTCGCTGCGGCTGGTCGAAGTGGCCGAGCGCTGCGGCGCGACCGCGCACTTGATCCAGCGCGGCAGCGAGATCGACGAGGCCTGGTTTGCCGGGGTCGAAACCATGGGTCTGACCGCCGGGGCCTCTGCCCCCGAAACGCTGGTCCAGGAAGTGATCGACCGGATCGGCGAATTCCGCACCGTGGCAGTCGAACAGGTTGTTAATGCCGAGGAAAAAATCGTCTTCAAGCTGCCGCGGCAACTGGCGGACTAAGGCGCGGGCGTGGCGGTTTACACCCACCTTGGGGCGGAAGTGCTGGCCGGGCTGGTCGCCGAATTCGATGTTGGCGAGCTGACTTCGGTCAAGGGCATTGCCGAGGGTATCTCCAACAGCAACTGGCTGGTTGAAACAACTGGCCGGGACGGAACCGGCGCGCGGTTCATCCTGACCATGTACGAATACCGGATCGAGGTGGAAGACCTGCCGTTCTTTCTCTCCCTGCTCGATCACCTCTCGGCCCGGGGCTGCCCGGTGCCGCGCACGATCCATGATCGGCAAGGCCAGCTCTTCCGGCTGCTGGATGGCAAGGCCGTGGCGCTGATCGAGTTCCTGCCCGGCGTTTCGGTCAGTGCACCGACACCCGGCCAGGCTCACGCCGTCGGCCGCGCGCTGGCACAGATGCAGCTGGCTGCGGCCGACTTTCCGGGGAGCCGCGAAAACGCCATGGGCCGGGCTGAATGGCAGCGGCTCGCCCGCGAATGCGGGTCAGATGGTCTGGCCGCGATTGACACCGGGTTTGCGGAGCTGGTGGCGCGGGAACTCCCCGCCGTGCTGGCTGACTGGCCCGAAGGCCTGCCGCGCGGGACGATCCACGCCGACCTGTTCCCGGACAATGTGCTGATGCTGGGTAATCAGGTAACCGGGCTGATCGACTTCTATTTCGCCTGTACCGATCTGTTTGCCTATGACCTGGCGGTCACCCACGCCGCCTGGTGTTTCTCCAATGATGGCAAGCACTTCGGCCCGGCGTTGTCGGCGGCATTGATCGCGGGTTACGAGGAGGTCCGCCCGCTCTCGGAGGCTGAGCGCGCGGCCCTGCCCCTGCTCGCGCGCGGCGCCGCCTTGCGCTTTGCCCTCACCCGCGCCTGGGACTGGGTCAACACCCCGGCCGATGCGCTGGTCACCCGCAAGGACCCCCTGGCCTTTGGCCGGCGGCTGGAATTCTACGCCAATCCCGCCAATGCCGCCGTCTTCGCGGCTGCATGAAGCGGATCGAGGCCTTCACCGATGGCGCCTGCAAGGGCAACCCCGGCCCCGGCGGCTGGGGCGTCGTGCTGCGCATGGGGCAGCACGAGAAGGAACTCTCTGGGCACGAGGCGCAGACCACCAACAACCGGATGGAACTGACCGCGGTGATCCGCGCGCTCGACGCGCTGAAAGAGCCGTGCCACGTCGCGCTGCACACCGACAGCCGCTATGTGATCGACGGGATCACCAAGTGGATCTTCGGCTGGCAGAAGAACGGCTGGATCAATTCCCAGAAGAAGCCCGTGCTCAACGCCGACCTGTGGCAGCAGCTACTGGAATCGCGCCGACGCCACCGGATCGACTGGATATGGGTCAAGGGCCACGATGGCCACCCGGAGAACGAGCGGGCCGACCGCCTGGCGAGCGATGCGGCCCGCTCTCAAGGCAGTGTTTAGGCAGCCGTGGTGTCGACCACTTCGGCATTCGGGCCGTTCTTGAGGATCGATTCGATCGCGTTCTTGGCGCTAGCCTTGCTGCTATAGCCTTCGGTCCAGAAGATCGTTTCCGAATTGTAGCAGAAATAGGCGACAAACTCACCCGCCTTGTTCTTACGGATTTCGAAACGGTGTGCCATGTCGGGTATACCTCCCAGGTTTGCGACGACCGGGACAGCCTAACGCTAAATCCGTGATTCGCTAGCGAAACCGTGCCGGGTCATATGGCTCGGGGTCGACCACGCCAGGTCCCTGCCTCAGCAGCAGCGCGCAGGCCAGGTCAGCCGCCGCCGGTGCGGTCTGGATCCCGAACCCGCCCTGCCCCGCAAACCAGAAGAAGCCAGATTCGTCGGGATCGAAGCCATAGACCGGCAGCCGGTCGGGCGCGAAGGAGCGCAGGCCGGCCCAGCGATGCTCGATCCGCGCGATCGGCCAGTCGACCACATGCTCGAACCGGTCAATCGCCAGAGCGACGTCCAGTTCCTCGGGCGCGGCATCGCAGGGCGGGCTGGGTGTTTCATCGTGCGGGCTGAGCCACAGCCGGCCGGCCTCGGGCTTGAAATAGAACAGCCCGTCGATCCCCAGCACCAGCGGCAAGTCCGCCGGCGGTCCATCCTGCAGTCGCAACTGCACGACCGTGCGGCGGTAGGGCTGGATGCCTAGCGGCCTGACCCCGGCGAGCTGCGCCACCGGATCGGCCCAGGCTCCGGCGGCGTTGACGAGCACGGTCGCTGTCGCCGCGCGGCCATCGGCGAGGTTGAGCTGCCAGGCACCACCCGCGCGGCTTGCCTGTTCCAGCCGTGCCCGGGTCCACAGATCAGCCCCGCCTTGCCGTGCGGCGGCGAGCCAGAGCTGATGCAGGCCCGCGACATCGATATCGCAGCAGTCAGGCTCAAAGGCCCCGGCCACCCATTCAGGCTGGAGGCCAGGCAGCCGCAGTTCCAGCGCTTCCCGGTCAAGGTCATCAACCCGGACGCCCAGTGCCCGGAACTCCGATGCAAAGGCGGCCAGGTCCGGCAATTCGCCCGGTCGTGCCAATGTCAGCGCGCCGCGCGGGGTTAGCAGGCCGTGCTGGTGCAGGAACGGCCCCGATGCCGTGGTCAGCGGCTGGACTTGCGGGCCGCCATAGCTTTCGGTCCAGAACGCCGCCGAGCGGCCGGTCGAATGATAGCCTGGCCGGTCCTCAGCCTCGAGCAGCAGGACCCGGCCATGCGGCGCGAGGCCCGCGGCCAGCGAGGCTCCCGCAATCCCGGCGCCGACGATGGCAAAATCGAACCGCTCGCTCATGCCAGCGCCTTTGCCAGAAAGGTATCGATCCGCGCCAGTGCCTCGATGCGCACCAGATCAGCCTCGCGCAGGATTTCGTGCCGGGCACGCGCACCGAAGTTGACCAGTTCGCACTGCGGCAGCCGTTCGGCAGCGCGGGCGCTGGCCTTGAAGCTGACCAGCGCGTCCTGGTCGGTCGCCAGCAACAGGACCGGTTGGCGAACCTGCGCCAGCAGATCAGGCCGGGCCAGCCACCGCATCGAGGCATAGGCCCGCTCGACCCAGCGCCACGAGCCCGGCCCCATCACCACCTCGGGCCGCGCCGCGCGCCACCACAGTTCGTCGGCATAGCGTTCGGGATCATGCGTCAGCAGGTCGCCGCGGCTGTCCGGCGGCTGGCCGGGCTTCTCGCTCCATTTCCAGGCCGGGCGGGCCGGATCGCCGATGTGGCACATCAACCGCGCGACGGTGTGCATCAGCCAATCGGGCATATTGCCATCGCGCAGCCCCAGCATCGGCGCGCAGAGCACCAGCGCGGCGGGATCAATCGCCGTTTCGGCCGCCGCGCGCAACGCCAGGTGGCCGCCCATCGAATGACCGATTGCGATCCGCGGGCCCGAAACGGTTGCCGACCAGTCGCGCCAGAAGGCCCGCAGATCGCCAACCCAGGTCGCGTAATCGTCAATATGGCCGGTGAAGGGGTCCTTGCCGAGCCGGCCCGAACCGCCCTGCCCGCGCCAGTCAAAGGCGGTAACCGCCCAGCCCTGCTGGTGCCAGTGCGCCAGTGCCTCAAGGTATTTCTCGTAGAAGTCCCCGCGCCCGCCCATGAACAGGATCGCGCCGCGCGGATTCGGATGGGGCCAATCGATCCGGCGGATGACCTGTCCATCCGGCGCCAACCAATGACTTTCAATGGCTTCGGCGGGAATTACCCGGCGATCGAACGCAGCGGACATGTGGCTAATTCGAGCCTCTTTACCTTGGTTACTTTTTGGTAAGCCCTGCCCTGTATCCATGCTCCCGATACAAGGGGGCGGGCAATGCCGAACGTCGATTTTCAATACGTACTGCTGGGGGCCTTGGCAATCGCGCTGGTGGTTGCCGCCTTTACCGATATTCGCCGTCGTCAGATCGACAATTGGCTCAATGCCGCCATCGCGCTGGGTGCTCCGCTCTACTGGTGGGCCAGCGGGCTGAGCCTGTGGCCGGGCGTCGCCTGGCAGCTCGGCATCTCGCTTGTGACCTTTGCCATCTGCGCCGGTCTGTTCGCGCTGCGCGCGATGGGCGGCGGCGACGTCAAGCTGCTGGCCGCACTGGCGCTGTGGATCACCCCGGCCTGGTTCCTGAAGCTTGTCATCATGATGGCGCTGCTGGGCGGCGTCCTGACGATCGTCATGGCCGTCTGGCACGGCATGCGCAGCCGCCGCGAGCGTCTGGCCATTCCTTACGGCGTCGCGATTTCGTCGGCCGGGCTCTGGGCCCTGGCCAGCCAGTTTCTTCCCGCTGCCCAAGCTACGGCCGCAGTCGGCGGGATGGGCTGAACCGGATTTTAACCATTTTGCACCGATAACGCTTTCGATCTTGGTGTTTTTCTAGGGGGCTTGCAGAGCCATGGATAAAAAGAAGCTGATGTTGCTGCTTGGCGCGCTGGTCGTTGCGATCGGCACGGCCATGGCTGCAAGGAGCCTGTTTGCCGGGGCCTCTGCGCCTCAGGCCGAAGCGGCCCAGCAGGTGCCCCAGGGACCGAAGGTCCTCGTGGCCCAGCGCGCCCTCCCAGTCGGCACGATCATCACGGCCGACTCGATCTCGTTCCAGGCCTGGCCGAAGGAAATGGTGCAGGACGCCTATTTCATCGACGGCGAAGCAGACATGAACAAGCTGCTCGGCACGGTGGTTCGCTATCCGGTTACCGCCGGCCAGCCGGTTACCCAGGGCGCGCTCGTCTCGCCGGGTGACCGCGGCTTCCTCGCTGCGGCGCTTGGCCCCGGCATGCGCGCCGTGACTATCCCGGTTTCGCAGAAAACCGGCGTCGCCGGCTTCGTCTTCCCGGGTGACCATATCGACCTGGTCTTGACCCAGTCCGTGCGCGGTGAAGGTGCCAGCGGTGAATCGCTCAAGGCTGCCGAAACCATCCTGCGCAATGTTCGCGTGCTGGCGACCGACCAGTCGACTGAAACCGAAATCGTCGAAGGCAAGACCGTGGTCCGCGGCTTCAGCACGATCACGGTCGAAGTTACGCCAAAGATCGCCGAAAAGGTTGCTGTTGCGCAGACCATCGGCACGATCAGCCTGGCACTGCGCAGCCTGGCCGACAATCAGGCCGAGCTGGATCAGGCGATTGCCAGCGGCACGGTCAAGGTGCCGGCCGGTGCGACCAAGGAACAGGAAGAAAAGCTGCTGGGCCAGGCCATGAACCGGCCGGTCGATGGTGGCACGACTTTCGTGACCGGTGGTGATGTGTCGCGCTTCCAGCGCCGCTCTGTCCCGGTCGCGCCTGCCGCTCCGCGCATGGCCGGGCCGGCTGGACCGTCTGCTTCCCCCGGCTTTGCCGCTGCTCCGCAGGGGCCGGTGGTCCGGGTAACCCGCGGCAAGAATACTGTCGTCGAACAGGTCGGGAGGCGCTGAGATGAGCCGTTCCATGAATCCCGCCGCGATCGCCCTCAAGAAAGGCAACCCGATGAAGCGCCTCGTAACCACTCTGCTCAGCGCAGGCTGCATGCTGGCCCCGCTGGCCCTGCTCCCCGCCCAGGCGGCCCAGGCCCAGTCGATGACCCGCCCGGCCAATGATCTCGTGCTGTCAATCGGTCGCGGCCAGCTGGTCACGATTGGCGGAAACATGGCGGACGTCTTCGTCGCCAACGACGCGATCGCCGATGTCCAGGTCAAGTCGCAGCGCCAGCTCTATGTCTTCGGCAAGGCCGGTGGCGAGACCACCGTCTATGCCAGCAATGCTGCCGGTGACATCATCTGGTCCGCTAATATCCGCGTCGGCTCTAACATCGACAGCGTCGATACGATGCTGCGGATGGCCATGCCCGATGCCAAGGTGGCCGTCTCCACCATGGGGACCAACACCTTCCTGCTGACCGGCACCATTGCCTCGCCCGAAGATGCCTCGGAAGCCAAGCGGCTGGTCGAAGCCTTTGTCGGCAAGGATGCCAATGTCATCACCCGGTTGAAGACCGCGACGCCGCTGCAGGTCAATCTGCGCGTCAAGTTTGCCGAAGTCAGCCGCTCGCTGGTCAAGCAGATCGGCACCAACCTGACCACGATCGACGGGACCGGCGGCTTCCGCTTCGGCCTGTCGCAGGGCCGCAGCCCGACGTTCTTCAGCACCGATCCGAACACGGGCATGGCTATCGGCAGCAAGGTCATCACCAATGTGCCCGATCCTACGGTCCAGTGGGTGCTCAATCCGCAAGGTGTTGCCGTTGATCCGATCACTGGCGCAGCAGTGCGGCTGGTCCCCAAGGAAGGGTCCTCGATTGCCGGCGTGTCCGGGCTGACGACCATGGCCGCCCAGGGCAAACTGTTCGGTCTCGACGTCCTTGGCGCCTTGGACCTGGGTGAAACCCTCGGCCTCGTCACCAGCCTTTCGGAACCGAACCTGACTGCCCTCTCGGGCGAGACGGCCGACTTTCTGGCCGGTGGTGAATATCCCATCCCGATCAGCCAGGGCCTGGGTTCGACCTCGGTCGAATACAAGCGCTTCGGCGTCAGCCTGGCCTATACCCCAACCGTGCTGGCCAATGGCCGGATCTCGCTGCGGGTTCGCCCGGAAGTGTCGGAACTGTCGAGCCAGGGTTCGATCCAGCTCAACGGCTTCAACGTTCCGGCCCTGACCGTGCGCCGCGCCGAAACCACCATCGAACTGGGTTCGGGTCAGAGCTTCATGATCGCCGGTCTGATGGGCAACAGCGCCCAGAACACGGTGAAGAAGATGCCCGGCGCCGGCGATATCCCGATTCTGGGTTCGCTGTTCCGTTCGACCAATTTCCAGCGCGGCGAAACCGAGCTGGTGATCGTGGTGACCCCGTACCTGGTCAACCCGGTCGATGCGAGCGAGATCAAGCTGCCGACCGATGGCTATCAGAGCCCCAACGACATCCAGCGCGTTTTCGGCAACATGGAAAACAACGGCAAGTCGGGCGCCAGCCGCCCGCTGCCATCCGCTGCCCCGGCCAGTGCGCCCGTCCCCAAGGTGGGTGAGCTCGACACGCCGCCGGCAGTCCGTCCGGTCGAAGACAAGCGTTCAAAGAAGAAGTCGCGCACCGCTGCTGCCGAAGCAGCGACGCCCGGCTTCAGCATGAACTGAGAGAGGTGATGACAATGCGTAGCTTCCAGACCCGCAAGGCGCTTGGCGCCGCTCTCGCTCTCTCTCTGGGAACTTTGCTTGCCGGCTGCGGCGGCATGGCTCAGAACACCCAGCTCGAAAGCGTCCACCAGCCGGTGGTCAGCCGGACCAACTATACGCTGGATGTGACGACCAATCCCGGCGGCCTTTCGCTGCCCGAATCCCGTCGCCTGGCCGGCTGGTTCGAAGCGATGGACCTGCGTTATGGTGACCGGATCTCGATCGACGACCCGCTGTCGAGCGGCGCCACCCGCGCTGCCGTCGAAGCGGTTGCCGGACGGTTCGGCCTGCTGGTCAGCGATACCGCCCCGGTGACCCCAGGTGCAGTCAATCCTGGCACGGCGCGCGTAGTGGTGACCCGCAGCAGCGCTACTGTTCCGGGTTGCCCGGACTGGTCGGCCAAGTCGGACACCAACTTCAAGAACGCCACCAGCACCAATTACGGCTGCGCCTCGAACGCCAATCTGGCGGCGATGGTGGCCGATCCGGAGCACCTGCTGAAGGGCGCCAACACCACTGGTCGGACCGTGGTGATGAGCAGCAACAAGGCAATCGACGTCTATCGCGACGCCAAGCCCACGGGCGAAGGCGGTCTCAAGCAGAACTCCACCCAGAGCGGGAAGTAAGCCATGAATGCTCCTTGGAAGCCCGGCGCAGCCGGCAGCCGCGACGCCTTTAGCGCCTATATCTGCGACGATGCCGCGCTTGATGTGCTGCGCCCCGTCGTGATCGAAATGGGCTGGCAGCCCGAGAAGTGCAACAAGGGTGGCCTGCGCAATGCGGTCCAGTCGCTGTCGATCTCGGCCAGCCCGAACATCCTGATGGTCGACCTGTCGGAAAGCGGCGACCCGCTGAGCGACATTAACGCCCTGGCCGAGGTTTGCGAACCCGGCACGGTGGTGATTGCGATCGGCCAGGTCAACGACGTTCGGCTCTATCGCGACCTCCTTGGCAGCGGGATCCAGGACTATCTCCTGAAGCCGCTCTCGCCGGGTCAGGTCCGCGATGCCCTGGTCAATGCCCAGACGGTCTTTGCCTCGCCCAAGTCGCACGATCCGTCGGCGGCCAAAAAGCATGTCTCGGTCGCCGTCCTCGGTACCCGCGGCGGCGTCGGTGCTTCGACCATCGCGACCTCGCTCGCCTGGCTGTACAGCGGCGACGAGAAGCTGCCGACCGCGCTGCTGGATCTCGACATCCATTTCGGGACGGGCGCCCTGGCGCTTGATCTGGAACCGGGCCGCGGTCTGACCGACGCGATCGAGAACCCCAGCCGCATCGACGGCCTGTTCATCGAACGCGCGATGATCCGCGCCAACGATCACCTGGCGATCCTGTCGGCCGAAGCGCCGATCAACTCGCCGCTCATGACCGATGGCGCCGCCTTCATCCAGCTGCAGGAAGAATTCCGGCAAGCCTTCGAGATGACGGTGATCGACCTGCCACGCAACATGCTGATCAACTTCCCGCACCTGCTCAACGACGTGAATGTCGTGCTGCTGGTCACGGAAATGACCCTGGCCGGCGCGCGCGATGCGATCCGCGTACTGTCCTGGATGAAGAGCAATGCGCCGCACGTTCAGACGATCGTGGTCGCCAACAAGGTGCTGCCCGGCACTGGCGAGATCAGCAAGGCCGATTTCGAGGCCTCGATCGAGCGCAAGATCGGCTTCACCATTCCCTATGACGCCAAGGCTGCGGCCAATGCCGCCAAGCTGGGCCAGACCTTTGCCGACGCCAACCGTTCGGCCAAGGCCGGCGCGGTAATCCGCGATATCGCCAAGTCGGTCCACGGCGTGGGCGATGGCGAGACGGTCGATGATGCGGTTAAGCCGAAGGCCTCGCTGCTGGGCAAGTTCGACCTCAAGTCGCTGCTGCCCAAGAAGGCGGCCAAATCGCCGGCTGAAGCTTCGGCCTGAAGCCGGAACCGGGAACACTTTTGAAGAAGGCCTGACCAGTCAATGGACATCACCCAACTGCTGCTGATTGCCGTGGGCCTGATGGCGTTCATGGTTCTGGGCTACCTGGGCTTCGCCGGCCCCTCGCCGGCCAAGGAAGCGGCTCGCCGCCTCCAGGGGCTGCGCTATCGGCATTCCGATAGCACGATCGACAAGGTTGAAG
The DNA here is from genome assembly GCA_965284665.1 of Sphingomonadaceae bacterium. GTDB lineage: Bacteria > Pseudomonadota > Alphaproteobacteria > Sphingomonadales > Sphingomonadaceae > Novosphingobium. Next base: position 2,602,777 of record OZ260108.1, read on the forward strand.
CCCAGCTCAAGAAGGCGGTTGCGGCGCGCAAGCCCAAGATGCACCAGATCGCCGGCTCCGAAAGCCGGGTCGCGGCATTGATGATGCGGCTGCATCGCACCGGCAAGGGCTGGACGCTCAGCCAGTATCTCTATGCCTCGGGCGGTCTGGCCCTGGTGGTGGCGCTGCTGATGTTCCTCAAGACCGGAGCCGCCGCGCTGTCGCTTGGTGTGGGCCTGATGGTCGGTGCGGGCTTGCCGCATGGCGTGGTCAGCTTCTTCATCAGCCGGCGCACCAGCGCGTTTACCGCCAAGTTCCCGGATGCCATCGAACTGCTGGTTCGCGGCCTGCGATCGGGCCTGCCCGTGACGGAAACACTTGGCGTGGTTTCCACCGAAGTTCCTGGCCCGGTGGGCGAGGAATTCAAGATGGTGACCGAGCGGATCAAGATCGGCAAGACCATGGAGGACGCCCTCCAGGAAACCGCTGATCGCCTGAACACGCCCGAATTCAGCTTCTTCTGCATCACGCTGGCAATCCAGCGCGAAACCGGCGGCAACCTGGCAGAGACGCTCTCAAACCTGGCCGACGTGCTGCGCAAGCGCGCCCAGATGAAGCTCAAGATCAAGGCGATGAGCTCTGAATCGAAGGCTTCCGCCTACATCGTGGGTGCGCTGCCATTCATCGTGTTTGCCATGATCTACATGATCAACCCGGGCTACCTGGGCGGATTCTTCACCGACGATCGCCTGATCGTGACGGGCCTTGGCGGCCTGACCTGGATGTCGATCGGCGCCTTCATCATGGCCAAGATGGTCAGCTTCGAAATCTGAGCAGGGACAGGAACAGGACATGATGAATACCCCTCCCGGTCCCACGCTGCTCGGCGTCGACGTAATCTGGGTTGGCTCGATCCTCGCGGGTCTGGCGGCGATGGCTGTCATGTTCGCGATCTACACTGCGGTCACGATCCGCGATCCGATGGCCAAGCGGGTCAAGGCGCTCAACGAGCGCCGCGACCAGCTGAAGAGCGGGATCATCACCCAGACTGCCAAGAAGCGCGCCTCGCTTGTCCGCAAGAACGAGACCGCCGACAGGATGAAGGACACGCTGTCGGCCCTGAAGGTGCTGCAGCAGAGTCAGCTTGAGGTCATTCAGCAGAAACTGGCCCAGGCCGGGATCCGCAAGAAGGAACTCGGCATTGTCGTCATCTTCGCGCGGATGGTGCTGCCGATCGTGCTCGGCGGGATCGTTGGCTTCGTGGTCTATGGCATCAACTTCTTCCCCGAATGGGGCGGGATGAAGCGACTGATGGCTTTCGCCGCAGCGGTTGGCCTGGGCTACAAGGGTCCGGAAATCTATCTGGCCAACCTGATCTCGAAGCGCACCGATGCGATCCGCAAGGGCCTGCCCGATGCGCTCGATCTGCTGGTGATCTGCGCCGAAGCAGGTCTGACCGTCGACGCCTCGTTCAACCGCGTGGCGCGCGAACTGGGCCGGGCCTATCCGGAACTGGGCGACGAATTTGCCCTGACCGCGATCGAACTGTCGTTCCTGTCCGAACGCCGCCAGGCCTTCGAAAACCTGGCCTGGCGCGTCAACCTGGAAGCGGTCAAAGGCGTGACCACCACTATGGTCCAGACCGAACGCTATGGTACGCCTCTTGCCTCCGCGCTGCGCGTGCTCTCCGCCGAATTCCGCAACGAGCGCATGATGCGCGCCGAAGAAAAGGCCGCGCGTCTGCCGGCGATCATGACTGTGCCGCTGATTCTGTTCATTCTGCCGGTGCTGTTCGTGGTCATCCTTGGCCCGGCGGCCTGCTCGATCGCCGATGCCTTCTCTGGCGGCGGTCCGGCCAAGGGCTCCGAATAGGACCTACATTCAGGGTGGGATACCCGTATCGGGCCGGTTCTCCAAAAGGGGAGAACCGGCCCGATTTCGTTAGTCTCAGGGTTTCACGACCGCGTGGTCAATCGCGCCAAAGATCGAATGGCCGGCCCGGTCGCGCATTTCGATCCGGACCGTATCGCCATAGCGCAGAAACGGCGTGACCGGCTTACCGGTGGCGATAGTCTCGATCATCCGCTGCTCGGCAATGCACGAATAGCCGCGCCCGCCATCCTTGCACGGCCGCCCGGGTGAACCATCGGGATCGCGGTTGGATACCGTGCCCGAACCGATAATCGATCCGGCCATGACGCGCCGGGTCTTGGCCAGATGGGCGATCAGCGTGCCGAAATCGAAAGTGCATTCCTCGCCCGCTTCGGCCCGGCCGAATGCCTCGCCGTTCAGATCGACGCGCAGCACCTGATTGAGCCGCCCGCCTACCCAGGCATCACCGAGTTCGTCCGGCGTGACAAAGACCGGCGAGAAATGGCTGGCCGGCTTCGACTGGACAAAGCCAAAGCCCTTGGCCAGCTCGTCCGGAATGAGGTTGCGCAAGGACACGTCGTTCACCAGCCCGACCAGGCGGACATGATCGAGCGCCGCCTCGGGCGAGACGCCCTGCGGTACGTCGCCAGTGACGACGCAGATCTCGGCTTCCATGTCGCAGCCCCAGGCCTCATCGGCCAAAGTGATCGGCGCTCTAGCACCGCGCAGGTCGTCGCTGCCGCCCTGGTACATCAAGGGATCGTGCCAGAAGCTCTCCGGCAGCTCTGCCCCGCGGGCCTTGCGGACCAGTTCGACGTGATTGACGTAGGCCGAGCCATCAGCCCACTGATAGGCGCGCGGCAGCGGGGCGAGCGCCTCGCGCTCGTGAAACCGATCACGCGGGATCGCGCCGTGTTCCAGCTCGGTCGCCAGGGCCTGCAGCACCGGCAAATGCCGGTCCCAGTCGTCCAGCGCGGCCTGCAGCGTCGGCACCAGGTGCGACGCATCGGCGCACCAGGCCAGATCGGTGCTGACCACGGCAAGGCGCCCGTCGCGCCCTCCGGGGAGGCTTGCGAGTTTCATCGGGTCAGCTCCTTGGGCTCGGCGGTGCCTTCCAGTTCGGCCACCCGCGCGGTGATCCGCGCCAGCAGCGCCTTGAAGTCCTTGCGTTCGGCGGCCGAAAGCGAGGCAAACAGCCGGCGCTCCATCTCCAGCGCCAGCGGCATGATCTCGCCATGCACGGCCCGGCCCGCAGCAGTCAGCTCGATGTGATGCGAACGGCCGTCATCGGCGTTGGGACTGCGCGTTACCAGTCCGCGGTCGACCAGCACCTTGCAGGCGCGGTTGACCGCCACCTTGTCCATCCGCGTGGCGCCGACCAGGCTGCGCTGGGTCTGCGGCCCCGCATCGCCGAGCACGGCCATGACCCGCCATTCGGGAATCTTGAGCCCGAACCGCGCGCGATATTCGCTGGCGATCATGTCACTCACCGCATTGGTGGTGACTGACATCAGGTAGGGCAGGAAATCCGCCAGGCGGGAAGTGTCTTGGGTCATCGAATCGGTTTCTAGTGCAACCGGTTTGCTGCGCCAAGCACAGTCAGGCCGGTTTGACCGCTTCAGGTGCCGAAGCCGCTACGCTCGGAATCGCCCGCAGCGCCTCATCGATCCGCACCAGGCGGGGCAAACTCTCCAGCGGCACGGCAAAGCGGCGCGCGCTGTACATCTGCGGAACCAGGCAGAGGTCGATCAGGTTCGGCTCCTTGCCGCCAAACAGGCCCTGGTCCGGCGCATCGGCTTCCAGCGCGGCCAAGCCATCGCCCAGCCAGCGGTGCAGCCAACGGGTGATCCCGTCAGCATCGACGCCCAGGTCATCGCGCAGGAAATTCTGGACACGCAGGTTCTGGAGCGGATGGACCTCGGAAACGATCGTCATTGCCCGGCCCAGCACATGGGCCCGGGCCATCGGATCCGCCGGGAGCAAGCGCGGCTCCGGCCAGCGCGCATCGAGATAGTCGATGATTGCCAGTGACTGGGCGATCGCCTCGCCGTCAACTTCAAGCACCGGAACGAGCCCCAGCGGATTGCGCGCGCGGTGCGCATCCCCGCTCTGCTCACCGGTGACCAGATCGACCTGGTGCGAAGTCCAGGACAGGCCTTTCAGGTTCATCGCGATCCGCACGCGATAGGCTGCGGAAGAGCGCCAGTAGTCGTAGAGAACCAGCTCGCTCATCGCAGCACCCTTCCCGCTATCGCATCCAGCTTGGCGACCAGCACAGGATCGCGCTGCGCCTTGGCCGTCATGATCGCGTGCTCGAGCGCCAGGTCGATCGGGCTCGGTTCGCGCTCATGGGGCAAGGTTGCGAGGAACCGCCGCAGCACGTTGCCGGCCAGTGCAACATTGGCGTGCATCACGGCCAGGACTTCGCCCGCCTCGACACCGGCTTCGCCGCTACGCCAGCTGTCATAGTCGGTGACCATGCCCAGCAGGGCATAGGGCAGCTCGGCCTCACGAACGAGGCGCGCCTCGGGCATGGCGGTCATCCCGATCACGTCTCCGCCCCATTTGCGGTAGAGCAGGCTTTCGGCGCGGGTCGAGAACTGCGGGCCTTCGATGGCGACATAGGTCGCGCCGCGATGGACCGTGCCGCCCTCACCCTCGACCGCGTCGGCCAGAGCGGCTGCCAGCCGAGGACAGACCGGATCGGCCAGACTGACATGGGCGACCAGGCCGGGTCCGAAGAAGCTGGCCGGGCGGCTGACCGTGCGGTCAATGAACTGGTTCACGGCAACCATCTGCCCCGGCGCCATGTCCGCGCGCAGGGAACCGATGGCCGACAGGGCGATTACATCGGTCACCCCGCAGCGCTTCAGCACATCCACATTGGCACGGTAGTTGACCGATGCGGGTGGGATCGAATGACCAATCCCGTGGCGCGGCAGGAAGGTCACGCGCACCCCTGCCAGAGTGCCCGTGGTCACTGCCGCCGAAGGTTCACCAAACGGGCTTTCGACCGCAATTTCCTGCGCGTTCTCAAGCCCAACCCCGCCGGCCAGGCCTGAGCCGCCGATGACGCCGATATGCCAGGTACTCATGTCAGATCTCCGCGCGCTAATGTGCGAGGACCCCCGCCATGATGAAATCGATGCAGTGCTCGCGATAGCGATCGCGCAGTTCCTCGGTCAGCGCCTCGGTATCGTAGCAGTGCTTGAGCACCAGGCGCGAGGAGAAGAACCGGTCACAGGCGCCGGTCGCGGTGAAATAGAACAGCTGCGGATCGACCTTGCGGAAGACGCCCTGCTTGACCCCATCCTTGATCAGCCGGTCATAGGCCCGGCTGAGCGGAGTGAGATAATGGTCGGCGATCCGGTGCGCTTCCTCGGGATCGCTCTCCCGCACCAGCCGCATCAGCAGGCGGTTGAGATAGGGCGTCTCGTAATAGGTGTCGACCATCTTGCCGATGTGATGGCGCAGGCGCGCTTCAGGATCCCACTCCTTCGACATCAGCGCGTCGACCGCGTGGACAATGCCCTGCATGTCGCGATCGAGCAGGGCCTTCATCAGCCCGGCCTTGTTGCCGAAATAGTATTTCACCAACGCCGAGTTCAGCCCCGAGCGGAGCGATAGTTCGGACAGCGAGATATCGACGATGTCGCCTTCGCGCATGATCGTCGAAGCGGTATGCAGCAGCAGTTCGCGCGCGCCCTCCGGGGCTTCGTTCTGATCAACGGCCAGTTGGCTCATGCGAAGGGCGGCTCCTCTCCCCACCAAGGATAGAAGTCAGGCATATCGCTCGAAACCCGTAGCGGAAAGGCGGGGGGACGCTTTTCAAGGAAGCTTTGCACACCTTCCTTCGCATCGGCACCCTTGGACAGGCGGTAGATCGCCCGGCTATCGACCTTGTGGGCCGCCATCGGATGATCGCCCGAGGGGATTCGCCAGAGCATGGCGCGGGTCATGGCGACCGAGACGGCAGAGGTGTTATCGGCAATCTCGCGCGCCAGGCCGCGCGCCGCATCGATGAGTTCGCCGGGCGCATGAACCGAACGGACCAACCCGCCCTTGAGCGCTTCCTCCGCCCCGAAGATGCGCCCGGTCATGCACCATTCGAGCGCCTGGTTGATCCCGACGATCTTGGGCAGGAACCAGCTGGAGCAGGCTTCGGGCACGATCCCGCGGCGTGCAAAGACAAAGCCATAGCGGGCATTGTCGCTGGCGAGGCGGATATCCATCGGCAGCTGCATGGTCACGCCCACGCCCACGGCCGCGCCATTGCAGGCCGAGATCAGCGGCTTCTTCGATTGGAACAGCCGCAGCGTCAGCAACCCGCCGCCATCGCGCACACGCGGATCGGACAGGTCTTCGACTGGCGTGGAGTCCGAAAAGACCGCGCGGCCATCATCGGGCGTCAGGTCGGCCCCGGCGCAGAAGGCGCGTTCGCCCGCGCCTGTAAAGATCACCGCCCGGACGCTGTCATCGGCGTCGGTACGGTCCATCGCATCGATGATCTCGTCCATCATCGTGCGGGTGAAGGCATTCATCTTCTCCGGCCGATTGAGCGTCAGGGTGGCGATGCCTTCGCCAATGTGAAGGTCGATCTGCGAATAGCCCATATCTCTCTCCCGGGGAGGGTGCGGCCGGGCGCCAACCAGCGACGCCCGGCCAGTTTCCCGTTGCTTAGCGCGGCGCCATGCGGATGGCACCGTCAAGGCGGACGTCTTCGCCGTTGAAGTAGCCGTTCTCGATCATGGTCAGCGCCAGGTGGGCATATTCCACCGGATCGCCGAGGCGCTTCGGATAGGGCACCGAGGCTCCGAGCGCATCCTTCACCGGCTGCGGCGCGGCGGCCAGCAGCGGCGTGTTGAAGATACCGGGCAGGATCGTGTTGACACGGATGCCCTCACCCGAAAGGTCGCGGGCGATCGGCAGGGTCATGCCAACCACGCCGGCCTTGGAAGCCGAATAGGCTGCCTGGCCGATCTGGCCGTCCTCGGCAGCGACCGAGGCGGTGTTGACGATCGCACCGCGATCACCGTCTTCCTGCGGCTCAAGCGTCATCATGCCGGCCGCCGACTTGGCGATGCAGCGGAAGGTGCCAACCAGGTTGATCTGAATGATCCAGTTGAAGGCATCGAGCGGGAAGTGCTTGATCGAACCATCTTCCTTGCTGCGGCTGGCGGTCTTGATCGCGTTGCCGGTGCCGGCGCAGTTGACCAGGATCCGCTCCTGTCCATGGGCTTCGCGGGCCTTGGCGAAGGCGGCATCGACCGAGGCATCGTCGGTCACGTTACATTCGCAGAAGATGCCGCCCAGTTCGGCGGCAATAGCCTTGCCCTTCTCTTCCTGCAGGTCGAAAATCGCGACCTTCACGCCCTTGGCAGCCAGCGCACGGGCGGTGGCGGCACCAAGGCCCGAAGCGCCGCCGGTGACGACCGCAGCAACAGTGTTGTCGAGTTTCATTTCAATAACTCCGGTTCAGTTGAATTTCAGACCATTTCCACGATCGTGACATTGGCGACGCCGCCGCCTTCGCACATGGTTTGCAGGCCATACTTGCCGCCGCGCGCCTTGAGCGCGTTCAGCAGCGTCGACATCAGCTTGGTACCCGAAGCGCCCAGCGGGTGACCCAGCGCGATCGCGCCGCCATTGACGTTAAGCTTTTCAGGATCGGCACCAGTGTGCTTGAGCCAGGCCATCGGCACCGAAGCGAAGGCTTCGTTGACTTCGTAGAGGTCGATATCGCCAATCTTCAGGCCGGCCTTGGCCAGCGCCTTGTCGGTCGCGAACAGCGGCTCTTCCAGCATGATCACCGGGTCGCCGGCAGTCACGGTCAGGGTGTGGATGCGCGCCAGCGGGGTCAGGTTGTAGCGCTTCAGCGCTTCTTCCGAGACGACCAGCGCGGCAGATGATCCGTCGCAGATCTGGCTGGACGTGGCGGCGGTCAGTGCGCCGCCTTCCTGCAGCAGCTTGACGCCGGCGATGCCTTCCAGCGTGGCGTCAAAACGGATGCCCTCGTCCACAGTGTGCCACTGCTTGCCCTCAGGCGTTTCGATCTCGATCGGCACGATCTCGTTCGTGAAGGCCCCGGCCTCGGTTGCGGCCTTGGCACGCAGGTGGCTGGTATAGGCAAACTGGTCGAGCTGGTCCTTGGTGAAGCCGTGCTTCTTGACGATCATCTCGGCGCCCATGAACTGCGACCAGGAGACGCCCGGATACTTCTCCTCAAGACCGGGCGACTTGTAGTTCCCCAGACCCTCCTTCATGTGGAAGATCGCGGTCGAGCCCATCGGCACACGGGTCATGCTTTCGATGCCGGCGGCGATAACCACGTCCTGCGTGCCGCTCATCACGGCCTGGGCGGCAAACTGGATTGCCTGCTGCGAGGAACCGCACTGGCGGTCAATCGTCACCGCCGGAGTCGACTGCGGCAGCAGCTTCGAGGCAAGCACGGCGTTGCGGCCAACCTGGCCGGCCTGCTGGCCACCCTGGCTGACGCAGCCCATCACGACATCATCAACGCCGTTCGGGTCAATCCCGGTGCGCGCAACCAGCGCATCGAGCGCGGCGGCGGCGAGATCGACCGGGTGGACCCCGGCCAGACGCCCGCCGCGGCGGCCGCCAGCGGTACGTACGGCGTCAACGAGATAGGCAGTAGCCATCGATCCGATTCCTTCTTCCTGCAAGGTCTGTTTAATCGATCGATTAAGGGGCTGTCAGCAGAGCGTCAAGCGCCCATCGCGGGCTGCCCGGCCTTCCGCAAGCGATGTCCAGCGCCAGCCGTGTTGTAAAATGACAACAGCGGCATGGAATCGGGTACCTAGCCTTAATTCCAATTGCGCCGCGAATAGTCTTATTTCAGGAAGACTCATCCGGCTCTCTGGGGCCAGAAGGGTGATTCCCTCTCCAAGGGCGCTCATCAAATGCTTATCCGGCCACCAGCCGGGTAAAGATCAAGGGGCTATATCAATGAAGTTCTTCAGCAAGTCCGCGCTGCTTCGCGCGACCAGCCTTGAAAGCGCCGCGTTGGCGGTTGCTGTCCTGGGTGTGGCCACCATCGCCACCCCCGCCGCCGCGCAGGATGCTCTGCCGCAGGCCGCGGAATGTGCCGATGAAAACAACAACAGTGTCTGTGATACTGAAGAAACCAACACCATCGTGGTCACCGGTTCGCGCATTCCGCGCCCGAACCTGAGCTCGACGGTTCCAATCACCTCGATCGGCGGTGAAACCTTCCTGAAGCAGGGTCAGACCAACATCGGTGACACCCTGAACGACCTGCCCCAGTTGCGCAGCACTTTTGCCCAGCAGAACCCGGGTCTGGGCATCGGCATCGCCGGCCTTAACCTGCTTGACCTTCGCGGCCTTGGCACACAGCGCACCTTGGTGCTGGTCAACGGTCGCCGTCACGTTGCGGCCGACATTCTCAACAACGCCGTTTCGCCTGACGTCAACACCATCCCGAACGATCTGATCGAGCGCGTTGACATCGTTACCGGCGGCAACTCGGCGATCTACGGTTCGGACGCAATCGCGGGTGTGGTCAACTTCGTGCTGCGCCGCAGCTACGAAGGCATCCAGCTGCGCGCTTCGGCCGGCATCACCGAAGCCGGGTTCGGCGGCAACCAGTATGTCTCCGGCATGTGGGGCAAGAACTTCAACGATGGCGCCAGCAACATCACCCTGCACGGTGAATATGCGCGCTCGGACCGGGTCTTCGCTTCGGACGTTCCGGCGTTCCGCAGTAACGACAACTATGGCGTTGTAGACTCCGACGGCGGCACCGGCATCGTGTTCGGTGGCGACGGTTTTCCTGATCGTCAGTTCTTCACCAACCTCAGCAGCACGACGATTCACTACGCTGGCCTGATCCCGGTCAACCAGCGCAACATCCCGGGCGCCGGGCCATGCGGCAACGCCACCACCCCGAACAACGGTGGGCCGAACAACCTCGGCGCGGCCTTCAACTGCACTTACATCTTTACCCCCGAAGGTCGCCTGATCCCGCAGACCGGCACCCGCTTCGGCACCGGCATCAACAGCGGTATCTATAACAGCAACGGCCAGACCGGCCGTGAAGGCAATACCGTCTCGGTTCTGCCGTTCACCGAACGCATGAACTTCAACCTGCTGGCACGGCACGAGTTCTCGCCGGCTGCTGAAGTGTTCCTCGAAGCCAAGTGGAACCGGGTGAACGCACTCGGTAACAACGCCGGCCCGTCGTTTGTCCAGGGCACCGGCGGCACGACCGACTTCCGCGAACGTCCGCGTATCGACAATCCGTTCCTGAACCCGGCTGACCGCACCACGCTCGCCAATGCGATCCTGGCTGCGGGCTGCCGTTCGGACCTGCTGGTTACCTGTCCGGCTGGCGGCAACCTGACCGCGACTGACATCGCCAACATCGCCAACGGCAGCTATCGCTTCGTGGTCGCCCGCAACCTGCTCGACGTCGGTCTGCGCGACGAGCGGTTCCAGCGTGACACCTGGCGCGCCGTGCTGGGCGTGCGCGGCACCTTCAACACCGACTGGACTTACGAAATCTCGGCCAACTACGGCCAGTTCCGTGAGGACGTGACCACCAATGGCTTCATCGATCGTCAGCGTTTCGCGCTGGCCATGGATGCCGGCCGCAACCCGGTCACCGGCCAGATCCAGTGCCGTTCGCAGTTCGATCCGGCCGCGGCCGTGCCGCTGGTCGGCTTTGCCGGTTCGGCGACGGTCAACGCTGGCCGCTTGGCTGCCGATATCGCCGCCTGCGTCCCCTACAATCCGTTTGGCTCGCCTGACAACAGCGCCTCGGTCGCTTACTTCGCCCGGACCTTCACGGCGAAGTCGGGCCTGTCGCAGTTCGTCGGTTCGGCCTTCATGTCGGGTGACACCAGCGGGTTCTTCAACCTGCCGGGCGGCCCGGTCAGCTTCGCGCTGGGTGGTGAATACCGCCGTGAAACTGCGTTCTACGAACAGGACAAGTTCGTCACCGACGGCTTCACCAATGGCGTTTCGATCCCGACCTTCAAGCCGACCCCGTTCGAAGTGAAGGAAGGCTACGCGGAAATCCGTCTGCCGCTGCTGAAGGACATCCCGCTGATCCAGGAACTGACGCTGAGCGGCGCGGCGCGCGTTGCGCAGTATCAGGGCAAGGTCGGCACGCAGTGGTCGTACAACGCCGGGGTTGACTGGACCCCGGTGTCGGACATCCGCTTCCGCGCCAACTACAGCCGCGCCGTCCGTGCGCCGAACGTCTCGGAAACCGGCTTCCCGCTGGTGCCGAACTTCTCGAACGGCTTCGTCGATCCGTGCAACCCGGCCAACATCGGCACCGGTCTGCGCCAGCAGAACTGCCTGGCGGATATTGGTGCCACCAACCTGGCTGGTTTCACCAACATCACCCAGTCGCTGCCGATCGTCAGCGGTTCGAACCCGAACCTGATCTCGGAAGTGTCGGATTCGTACACGGTTGGTGCCGTGATCCAGCCGCGCTGGGTCCCGGGTTTCAGCCTGTCGATAGACTTCTACGACATCACGGTGAAGAACGTGATCGCCAGCATCGCTCCGAACACGCTGGTCAACCTGTGCTACGACACGCCGCGCCCGAACATCTTCTGCGGCCAGTTCACCCGTTGGGCTGGTCCGGGCACGGGTCCGCTGGGTGAACAGCCGGGCCGCATCCTCGGCAACTCGCTGATCAATGCGCCGGTCAACTTCGCCAAGCGCGTCCGCCGCGGGATCGACGTGAACTTCAACTATCGCCACGATTTCGGCTGGTTGGATTTCAGCACCGATGCGATCTACACGCACAGCCTGATCAACAGCAACTATCAGGACCCGACCCGTCCGACCTTTGAAACCCGCATTCTGGGTCAGTTGGGCGATCCGAAGGACGAGTTCCGCTGGGACTTCAACTTCGGCGTTGGTCCGGTTACCCTGGGCTACCGTACCCGTTACATCGGCCCGATGTTCCTGAACGGCTACAATACGCTGTTCCCGCTGAACGGTTTGGATCCGTCAGACGTTGACGCGTTCCCGGTCACCAAGTTCCCGCGGGTGTGGTACCACGATCTGCGCGTCGACATCGACGTGAAGAAGGACGCCAGCGGCAACTCGCTGCTGCTCTACATGGGCGTGGACAACTTCATGAACAAGGGCGTGCCGAAGGGTGCGACCACTGCCACCGGTGCGGGTAGCGCGATCTACTCGTTCCGCGGCCGGACCTTCTTCGCTGGCGCCCGCGCCCGCTTCTGATCGTCCTGACCACGGCAAAAGTTCGGGGGCCGGAACGCGAGTTCCGGCCCCCTTCTTTATGTTGCAGACTGGGCTGGCTCAGACGGTGATGGTCAGCGCGCCATCGCCCTCGTCGATCTTCACCGTGCTGCCATCGGGGATCTCCCCGCCCAGCAGCTTCTCGGCCAGTGGGTCCTGCAGATAGCGCTGCACCGCCCGCTTCAGTGGCCGCGCGCCATAGACCGGATCGTAGCCGACCCGGCCCAGCCAGCGCTTGGCGGCATCGGTCAGCTCGAGCACGATCTTGCGATCCTTGAGCAGCTTGGCCACCCGGCCGACCTGGATCTCGACGATCGGAGCCATGTGCTCCACGCCCAGGCGGTGGAACAGGATGATCTCGTCCAGCCGGTTCAGGAATTCGGGGCGGAAATGCCCGCGCACCACTTCCATCACCTGCGGCTCGACGCTTTCAACGTCCTGCCCGTCTTCCAGGTTGGCCAGGTACTGGCTGCCCAGGTTGCTGGTCAGGATGATCAGCGTGTTGGTGAAATCGACCTGGCGGCCCTGCCCGTCGGTCAGGCGCCCGTCATCGAGCACCTGGAGCAGGACGTTGAACACGTCCGAATGCGCCTTCTCAACCTCGTCGAACAGCACGACCTGGTAAGGACGCCGCCGCACGGCTTCGGTCAGCACGCCGCCTTCCTCATAGCCGACATAGCCCGGAGGCGCGCCGATCAGGCGGGCGACCGAATGCTTTTCCATGAACTCCGACATGTCGATGCGGACCATCGCCGTGTCATCATCGAACAGGAAGCCGGCCAGCGCCTTGGTCAGCTCGGTCTTGCCGACACCCGTCGGGCCGAGGAACAGGAACGAGCCCAGCGGCCGGTTCGGATCCTGCAGGCCGGCGCGGGCGCGGCGGACAGCTTTTGACACGGCGATCACCGCATCCTGCTGGCCGATCACGCGCTGGCCGATCACTTCTTCCATCTTGAGCAGCTTTTCGCGCTCACCTTCCATCATCCGGTCGACCGGGATCCCGGTCCAGCGGCTGACCACGGCGGCGATATCATCGGCGGTCACTTCCTCGCGCAGCAGGGCGTTCTCAGAAGCGCCTTGCGCCTCGGCGAGCTGCTTTTCGAGCTCGGGGATGCGGCCGTACGACAGCTCCCCCGCCTTCGCGAGGTCACCATTGCGCTGCGCCTGCTCCAGCTCCAGCCGGGCGTGGTCGAGCGCTTCCTTGATCTTGCCTTCGGCTGCGATCTTGTCGCGTTCGTTCTGCCACCGGGTGGTCAGTTCGGCCGATTGCTGCTCAAGATTGGCCAGCTCTTCCTTCAATACGGCGAGCCGATCCTTCGAAGGCTGATCGCTCTCCTTGGCGAGCGCCAGTTCCTCGATCTTGAGCTGGATGATCCGCCGGTCGAGCACCTCGATTTCCTCGGGCTTGCTTTCCACTTCCATCCGGATCCGGCTGGCAGCCTCGTCCATCAGATCGATCGCCTTGTCGGGCAGGAAGCGGTCGGCGATGTAGCGGTTGGACAGCGTCGCCGCAGCAACGATCGCGTTGTCGGCAATCCGCACGCCGTGGTGCAGCTCGTACTTCTCCTTGAGGCCGCGCAGGATCGAGATCGTGTCCTCAACCGTCGGCTCACCCACGAAGACCGGCTGGAAGCGGCGTTGCAGCGCCGGGTCCTTCTCGACGTACTTCTGGTACTCATCGAGCGTAGTCGCGCCGATGCAGTGCAACTCGCCGCGGGCCAGCGCAGGCTTCAGCAGGTTGGAGGCATCCATCGCCCCCTCGCCCTTGCCCGCCCCGATCAGGGTGTGCATCTCGTCGATGAACAGGATGATCTCGCCCTCGGCACCCTTGACCTCATCCAGCACGGCCTTGAGCCGCTCCTCGAATTCACCGCGGTACTTCGCGCCGGCGATCAGGCTGCCCATGTCGAGCGACATCAGGCGGCGATCCTTGAGGCTGTCGGGCACGTCACCATTGGCGATGCGCAGCGCGAGGCCTTCGGCAATCGCGGTCTTGCCCACGCCCGGCTCACCGATCAGCGCCGGGTTGTTCTTGGTCCGGCGCGCCAGGATCTGCACCGTGCGGCGGATTTCCTCATCACGGCCGATCACCGGATCGAGCTTGCCGTCGCGCGCCGCTTGCGTGAGGTCGCGGGCGTACTTCTTCATGGCGTCATAGGCGTTCTCAGCACTGGCATTATCGGCCGTGCGCCCGCCGGTCAGCTCCTGAATGGCCGTTTCCAGCTTCTGCGCATCAACACCGGCGGCCTTCAGAGCCTGGCCGGCCGGATTGGTCGTGCCGAGCGCCAGCGCCTGGAGCATCCGTTGCACCGAGACGAAGCTGTCCCCCGCCTTGGCCGAGAGCTGTTCGGCCGCATCGAGCAGCCGGACGGAATCATTTTCCAGTCCCGGCGCAGCCTGAGCGCCGCTGCCCGAAACGGCCGGGATCTTGCCCAGCGCTTCGTCAACCTTGGCCTGGGCAATCCCGACATTGCCGCCGGCACGCTGGATCAAACCAACGGCCATGCCTTCATTGTCTTCGAGCAGCGCCTTCAGGATGTGCTCGGGCGTGATCCGCTGGTGATTGAGGCGGATTGCGACGGTCTGCGCGGACTGCAGGAAGCCCTTGGCGCGGTCGGTAAATTTCTCGAGGTTCATCGGTGTATCACCCTCCTGTGACACCGAAGGTAGTGTTGCTTATCGGCAACACAAGAGGGTGGTATCAGAAAAGATCAGTTGCCGAGGATTCCCTTGAGCAGACTGCCCGCCGGCTTGAGCGGATCAGCCCGCAGCTTGCCTTCTTCGGTGCCGATATACTTGAAGATGCCGTTAAGCGCCTGGTCGGTTACCGAGGCCCCCAGCTTGTCACGGCTGAGGCCCGCGACGCTGGTCAACTTCACGCTGCGGGTCAGATCATCAAGCAGCTTGAACGCCCCCACGTGCCCCAGCGCAGAATCGATCAGCGGGCGCAGCTTGCCGTTCAGTTCCGGCGCGGCGCTGGTGCGCAGGTATTGGCTGGCCCCGTCGCTCTGCTGAACGATGCCAGGCACGTCCTTGAGCGACAGACGAGCGATCGCGGCGCGAAAGATCGGCTTGGCCTCTTTCGCGGCTAGGCCTGCGGCATCGTTCAGCTTGCGGGTCAGGCCATCGGTCAGCCCGGCCGACTGCCCGCGCGCGAGCAGGCTGCCGAGCGTCTTGCCCGCGCCCCGGCCCAACAAGGGCACGGCAATCCGCACCTGCGGATCGGCATAGAACGCCCCTGGCACGGCCAGCTTGTCGAGCGCGCTGTCGGACGCCTTTCCCAGCAGCTCGTTCAGCCCCGCGCCGAGCAATTGCGCCTGGACCGGCGCGCCAAGCCAGAGCATCGCCCCGCCCGCACCCAAACCGGCCAGCAGGCGGCGGCGATCCCAGTTGTGTTCCAATTCGACCATGCGACCTCTCCCATCAAGAGGATCGCATGGTTTCATCGATTTAGCCGGCGATCAAGGCTTCCAGGTGCGCGCCAGTTCATCGAGCAGGCGCACGCCATAGCCGGTCGAACCCTTGGGGGTCAGCGGCTGCGCGCTGCTGGCCCACATGGTCCCGGCCATGTCGATATGTGCCCAGGGCATGGCCGGATCGATAAAGTGGCCGATGAAGTGCGCGCCAAACCCGGCGCCGGGCGAGCCGCTTTCGACCACGTTCTTGATGTCGGCGATGTCGCTCTTCATGTCGTCGGCATAGTTGGGATGCAGCGGCAGGCGCCAGACCGGCTCGCCGCTGGCATCGCCGGCCTTCTGCACGGCGGCCGTGATCGCATCCCCGCGCGAGAACAGCGCGGCATATTCATCGCCCAGCGCGGCCGAGGCCGAGCCGGTCAGCGTGGCAATATCGACAATCGCCGAGGGCTTGCGCGTGGCGGCGACATATTCGACCGCATCGGCCAGCACCAGGCGGCCCTCGGCATCGGTGTTGAGGATCTCGATCGTCTTGCCGCTCATGGTGCGGACCACGTCGCCAGGGCGCTGGGCGTTGCCATCGGGCATGTTCTCGGCCAGCGCGGCGACAGCCACCACGTGAACCGGGGCCTTGCTGCGCGCCAGGCTGAGCGCCGCGCCAACCACAGCCGCCGCGCCCGACATGTCGGCCTTCATCTGCCACATGTTGGCACCTGGCTTGATCGAGACCCCGCCGCTGTCAAAGGTGATGCCCTTGCCGGCCATGGCCAGCGGCGCGCCGTCTGCGCCCTTGTAGGTCACCAGCAGCAGGCGCGACCCGCGCGGGCTGCCCTGTCCGACGCCAACAATCGAGCCCATGCCGAGCTTGCGCATCGCGGCCTCGTCCAGCACCTCGATCGAGACGCCGGCGAGCCCGGCAAATGCTTCGCGCGTACGGGCCACGAAGCTTTCGGGATAGATTGTGCTGGCCGGCTCGGTGGCCATGTCGCGGGTGAAACGAACACCTTCGGCCAGGCCGGCATGGCGCGCTTCCCAGGCGGCCTTGGCGCCGGCCGCATCGCTGCCCAGCACCGTGACGGGAGCGACCGGTGGCGGCGTGGCGGAGGACTTGTACTTGTCAAAGCGGTACTGGCCGAGCGAGTAGCCCAGCGCAGCATCGGCCATGCGCGCGGCATCGCCAGCACCAAACAGCGCAATGGCCGCCTTCTCGCCCCGCAGGTCCTGCGCGGCCTTGCCGGCAGCTTCCATCACCGCCTTGGCACCCGGTTCCTTGCCCAAGCCGACCAGGTGAATGCGCGGTCGCGTGCCAATCCCGCGCAGCGAGAGCACTTCATTGGCCTTGGCGACAAAGCCGGAAGCAGCCAGCGCAGCTTCAACCGCCTTGCGCTCGTCGGCTGCAAGCGGGGCGTCGGCGGGCAGCGCCTTGTCGGCCAGCATGATGACCAGGGCGGCATCGGCTGGAGCCGAGGAGGCAAAAGCGATCGGCCGTTCAGCGCTGTTCTTCGCAGTCGAAGCGGGGATGGCTGAACCGATCACGGTCTGGGCCAAGGCCGGAGCGGCCGGAACGGCAAAAGCAGCAAGACAGGTAGCAGCCAGGAGCAGGCGCATGGTGGAATCTCCCAAGACAAGCCCCCCAGCCCGATGCCGCGCAATTGACCAAGTTCGCCGCGGTTTGCAAGGCTGGCTTAAGCACTAGTCGCATCATTGGATCCGGAACTTGCCTGGCTTAGCGCGCAGTCGCGGTTACCTGCGGGCCATTTTCGCGGACATGGATCACCGCCCAGTCATCTGCATAGGCCCGCCGCCAGCCTGGCTGGGAATCAAGAAATCGGGTCAGCGGAGTTTGCGGTGAGAGGATCGTCCACTCGATCCCCCAACGGTCGACCACTGGTTGCCACTTGGCGGCGCTGGGCGCGGTAACCAGGTCGCGATAGTGCCGCATCGCTGCATCGCCATACATGTCGGCCCGGCCGTCGATGTAGACCGGGATCCCGATCAGGGCGAGCGAACCGCCGAAGCTGTAGTCGTTGAGCACACGCTTGGCTTTGAGCTCTGCCGGCAATTGCTCAACCGCAGTCGTCGGAACGGTCGCACTATCGAGCGGGCGGGCCGGGTTGGCGAGGCGCCAGCCGGTTGTGCCAAGAGCCAGCAGCAGCAGGATGGCGACAAGCGGGGCCAGGTCGCGCCTCGTGCCGGACAGCGCAGGCCGGAGCGCAAACCGGGGTCTGTCATTCCCCAATGCGGCAGCCAGCGGAGCTGCCAGGATCAGGGCGGTGTTGATCACGAAAACGGTCTGGTGTCGGATATGGGCCAGCGCCATGTGCAGCAGCAAGAGGATGATCGCCAGCCGCCACGGCGGCACTTTCACGCCCAACCACAGGCAGGCGCCGAGCCCGGCGAGGAAGACCATCTCGAATGGTTTGATCTCGGCAAAGCTGGTGGGCTTCCATTCATCGATCAGCGCCAGCGTGGGCATCGCGTTGAGCTGGAACGGAAACAGCAGGCCGTGGATGCCATAGGGCGTCGCCCCCGCTGCCAGCACCGCAGCGATCCCGAACAGCGCCCACTGGCGGAATACCGCCAACCGCTTGGCCGGCGTGGCAGCGAACAGCGCTTCGGCCGCGAAGGGGCCAATCAGTCCGATGCCCAGGACAAAGCTGCCGTGAAGGTTGGCCCACAAGGTGATCAGCAGCACGCTCCACCATGGCGGCAGTCGGTCTTCCTCGCGGGCCCGCAGCAGCAGCACGACCCAGGCCGCCATGACTGGCCAGGCCGTGACGTGCGGACGGGCGAGCAGGAACGGATAGAGCGCCAGCATCAGCGCGATGACGATCGCCGTCACCGCGCCAGGTTCGAGCCAGCGCCGCAGGTATGATGCCACCACGCCCATGAACGCAGCCACGACCAGCCCGTAAAAGATCAGGACACCGGTCCATCCGGCGAGGCTGTGTGCAGCGCCCATGAAGACATCGGCCAGCCATTCATGCGCAACCCAGGGCTGGCCCTTGGCGGAATAGGACAGGATATCGACATGCGGGACATCGCGCTGGGCGATCATCCATTTGCCTGCGGCAATATGCCAGCCGCTGTCGCCGTCCTCTAGCAGTTGCAACCGCAGCAAGGCGAAACAGTAGAGCACCAGTGCGGGGACCAGCACCACCATGCAGTCGCGGATCAGACGATCGAGGCCGCGCGGGTTCTCGCTTGATTGCGGAGCTTGCTGCTGCACCTGTTGCCTCATACCCTGCCTTGCCGCCGCAGGCTTGGCGGGCCGCTTTGGCGCTGGCAAGCCGATCCCGCGTAACATCCCCAGTTGTGCGGGCCGAGCACTTGCTCCGCTTCGCCGCGTCGGGTTAGCAAGCCGGTTCGGGGGAGAAGGACAGACATGGGCAAGTTCATCAAGCGCGCCGGCTGGGCCGCACTGGGCGTCACGCTCGCCAGCGCCGCCGCGCTGGCAACCTGGGAGCCCTATTTCGCCGAGCAACCCGGTCCGCCCCCGCCGGACCGCGCCTATCGCGCCGAGGTCATCCGCGACGAGTGGGGCGTGCCGCATATCCTGGGCAAGACTGACGCCGATGTCGCCTTCGGCACTGCCTGGGCCCATGCCGAGGACGATTTCAGCACGCTGCAGGAAGTCGTCGCCATGACCCGGGGGCGATATGGCGCGATTGCCGGGCCGGATGGGGCTGGCGTCGATTTTGCCTATCACTTCGTCGATGCCCGCGGTGCAGCCGATCGCGGCTATGTCCAGCTTCCCGCCGATGTTCGCGCGGTGCTGGAAGCCTATGCCGCTGGCCTCAACCGCTATGCTGCGCGGCACCGCAGCGAAGTGCGGCTGGCGCGACTGTTCCCGGTGAACGGCAAGGACATCGCCACTGGTTTTGCCCTGCGCCTGCCGTTTTTCTTCGGGCTCGACCGGGTGCTGCGGCCCTTGAGCGAAGGGACGGAGTTCCGCCCCGAACACGGCCCCCGACTGGACGGCAAGCCCACGCCGCTGTTCGGTCAGGGCGGCGGCGATCAGCTTGTCACCGCGCGGCCAATGCCGCTGCCGATGGGTGAGACTGCGGAGAATGCCGGCTCCAACGCCTTCGCCATTGCCCCCAGGCGCTCGGGCGACGGGGTGACGCGGCTGTTCTCCAACAGCCATCAGCCGTGGCGCGGCGGGGTGGCCTGGTACGAACTGCGGATCGCGAGCGACCAGGGCTGGAACTTTGCCGGGGCAACTTTCCCCGGTTCGCCCTTCCCCTTCATGGGCCACAACGCCAACCTGGGCTGGACCAACACCGTCAACCGGCCCGATTTGATCGACATCTACCAGCTTGAGCTCGACAAGATCGGCACCCGTTACCGCCTCGATGGCAAGTGGGAGAAGCTGCAGGGCAAGCGGGTCTGGCTGCCAGTGCGGTTCGGGCCCTTCGTGCTGCCAGTGCCGCGTACTGTCTGGCGTACGGCCCATGGACCGGCGCTGGTCAACGCCCGCGGTGCCTTTGCCGTGCGCTATGCCGGGATGGGCCGGGTCGACAGTGTTACCCAGTATTACCGCATCACCAAGGCGCAGGACTTCGCGCAGTGGCAGGCGGCGATGGCCATGCAGGCGGTGCCGGCGACCAACTTCATTTATGCCGACAAGGCCGGCAACATTGCCTACCTCTACAACGCTGCCCTGCCCGATCGAACAGCCGGACCGAACTGGCGCAGCGTGGTGCCGGGCGATCGTTCCGACCTGATCTGGCCCGGCCCGATTGCCTGGAACCAAGTGCCGAAGCTGGTCAATCCGGCCTCAGGCTATGTCTATAACTCGAACAACACGCCGTTCCTCGCGGCGGGGCCGGGCAGCGAGCTGGATCCGGCCAGGGTCCCGGCGATCTGGGGCGTGGAAACGGACCTCACCAACCGCACCCTGCGCGCCGCCAAGCTGCTGGCCGAGACGCCCCGCATCGGGCGGGAAGAACTGCTGCGGATCAAGTATGATACCGGATACGAACGCGCCGGCTATGTCGCCTGGATGCTCGACTGGATTGCAGGACTGAAGCTCAAGGGCGAACTGGCCGAGGCGCAGCGCCTGCTGGCCGGGTGGGACATGACCGCCGACGGGCGCGGCAATGGCGCCGATGCGCTGGCGGTGATGGTGCTGGGCCCCGCGATGAAGGCCAGTTACGGGCTCAAGAGCCCACCCGACCCGCAAACCGTGCTGGCCGAGACCGTCACCCATCTGAAGACCCATTTCGGCCGGATCGACCCGCCGCTGGGTGAGGTCCTGCGGATACGCCAGGGCAAGGTCGATCTGCCAATGGACGGCGGCGGCGATACGTTGCGCGCCGCGACCGACTGGGATGCCGATCCCGACGGCCGCCTTTCGATCAAGCATGGTGACAGCTTCGTGATGCTGATCGAATGGGATAAGGCGGGCCAGGCCCGCTCGGAATCCATCCAGCCCTATGGCGCGGCGACCACCCGCCCCAGCAGCCCGCACTATGCCGATCAGGCGCCGCTGTTCGCCGCCAAGCGGATGAAGCCGGTGCATTTCGACCGCGCCAGCATTCAAGCCCACGCCCGTAGCCGCGAGGTGGTGACGAACTGAGCGCAAAGCAAAAGGGGCCCGGTTGCCCGGACCCCTTCGCTTGTGGTCAGTCGATCGTTCAGCGGGTACCGATCGTGTCCGCCGGAGCAGCTGGGTCACCGCTCACCGTGCCGCCATTGGCCGGAGTCGCTCGAGTCAGCAGAATGCCTGCAAGGTGCGGGGTGGCCATCGAAGTGCCGCTGATCGTGTTGTAGCCGCCCGAAAGCCAGGTCGACTTGATCGCTACGCCCGGCTCAGCATATTCGATTGGCGGGTTGCCGTAGTTAGAAAAGCTTGCCCAGGTATCGCCCTGCGCGAAAGCCGAAACGGTGAACAGGTTCGCCCCTTCGGCGCGAGCCGGCGAGCTGTTCATGGCGTTTGTGCTTTCATTGCCGGCAGCGAGCGCGAACTTGACGCCGCGGACATTCGAAGCGGCGATCACCGCATCGTCCAGCGCTTGGCTGATACCTCCGCCAAGGCTCATGTTGGCGACATCGCCAGCTTGTCCGACCTGGCCAACATAGTCGACCCCGGCGATCACGCCCGAATTGGTGCCACTGCCGCGCCGGTTAAGCACGCGCACCGCGACGACCGGAGCACCCGCAGCGACACCGACCACACCGATAGTGTTGTTGAGCGCGGCGATCGTGCCTGCAACGTGGGTGCCATGGCCGTTCTCATCCCACGGCAGGGTCGTCCCGCCCAGGAAGCTGCGGCTGCGGGCTGTATCGACATTAAGATCGGGATGACTCTGGACGATGCCGGTGTCGATGACCCATGCGGTGTTGAACGTGCCAGTTGCCGGGCCGCCCACGCGGACGATACCCCACGGCGTTTCCTGCGGCGGAGGGGTGCCGCCACCACCGCCCGGTCGGGCTTCGATCCGGATCGGCGGGGTAGCCATGATCTGGTCCTGCTCGCAATAGGCGATGTTCGGATTGGCCGCCTGCATGCGTTCAAGCGCGGCCGCGGGCATATTGGCCGAAAAGCCGCGGATCGTGTTGCGATAAACGTGGCCAATCTGCCCGCCATGGGCTTGGACCGCACCACGTGCTTCGGCTTCGGCCTGACCGCGTCCGACCGCGCCGGCCTTGAACACGCAGATATAGGCATTGGGGATCTTTTCCCCGGCCACCTGAGCCTGGGCCGGAACCGCCAAGGCGGCGATCGGCAGTGCAGCAAGAGCCAATTTGATAGACTTGGTCATAATCCCCATTCTCCCAGCGAATAGATTTGGTGCTACCGACTCCGCAAAATCACGGAGCGATGGTCGAGACTAACGCTCTGATCACATTAGTCCA
Organism: Sphingomonadaceae bacterium; assembly: GCA_965284665.1. GTDB lineage: Bacteria > Pseudomonadota > Alphaproteobacteria > Sphingomonadales > Sphingomonadaceae > Novosphingobium. The sequence goes on from OZ260108.1 coordinate 2,625,165, forward strand.
GTCCGGGAATCTCCCGATTTAGCACAATTTAACAATCATTTATTGTTAGCTAACGACTGTGAACGAAACATTGTTTCAACACTTGGCCGCGTGACGAAATGGTGCTCAGTCTTTTGGAACTTGGACGCTGGGCGGTGTTCCATCCGGGGCGGTTGCCGCACCAGTGGAGCTCTCCTCAAACCGCCTGTGCCGCACGATATGCGGCGTGATGACGATGTAGAGTTCGGTCTTGGAGCGGGTCGAGCGCTCGATCTTGAACAATTCACCGGCAAGCGGGATGTCACCCAGGATAGGCACCTTGCCCTTGCGGCGCAGCACGTTTTCCTGCGTCAGGCCGCCGATCACAAAGGTTTCCCCATCGCGCACCGATGCCGACGTCTCGGCCTCGCGCTGGCTGATCGTCGGATAGCCCTGCGAAAAGCCAGTCACCGAGGAGACCACACCGTAAATCTGCGAGGTCACATAGCCATCCGGGCTGACACGCGGCGCGATCTGCAAGGTCACCCCGACATTCACGTATTGCACCTGCTGGGAAACGGCATTCACGCCAGAGAGAGCGATCGAGGTCAGGATCGGCAGAGCATCCCCGGTAATGATCTTGGCGGTCGAACCGGATTGCGCCGCTATCCGCGGGCGCGAGAGGATCCGGCCTTCGCCCTTCTCGATCTGCGCATAGATCGCCGCCTGAAGTACGCCCGATGGCAGCACGTCGCGCGGATTAAGGCTGATGCTGTTCGGCAGGAATGATCCTGTTTCGATCCGGCCGACAGCAATCTGGCCGGCGCCATTGTTGAAATCGATGCCCAGGTTCTTTGCACCAGATTCAGTCAGCTCAACAAACTGGGTTTCCAGGATGACACTGTCCACCGGCACGTCGATCAGTTCGATCTGATCCTTGATCCGCGCAATGTAGTCCTGACTGCCGGTGATCCAGATCGCGTTGAGCCGCCGATTGATCCCCAGTCCATTGCCAAAGGCCTGGCCAAGCGGCTTGGCCGGGGCCTGGGCTGCGCTCTGGTTTTGGTAATAGCTGGGCTGGTTTCCGGCTGCCGGCGAACCAAACCCGGGCTCGCGGCGAATGAATACGTTGTTCGGTTCAATGGTGGTGCCATCGCCCAGCAAGCCGATCACTTCGCTGACATCGGCATATTTGAGCGGCACCAGTTCGTAACGATTCCCGGGGTCGAGCGCCCCTCTCGGGCTGAGCTGGCTGGCCTTGGCAACCGGCTCGCTTTGCGAACCCAGCGGACGGCTTCCGGTCGCTTCTTCCTCACTGACCGGGCGGATCTTGATCTGGACCGTGGCTGGTCCAGCAGGTTCAATCGAAACCGTCGCCGGCCGCACCGTGTCAAACCGGATCACCAGATCGGCTCCACGGGTCTCAAAGGACATCAGCCGGACAAGCCCCTTCTGCGCGGTGCGCACCGGAATGGAATTGACCCTTAACGTGTTGCGCACGATCAAGGCCGGACTTTCCGGGTTGGAGTTAAGCGGTTCGAGGCGAGGCTCTTGCGGCGAGAACCGCGCGATAAAGCCTGCCTGCCCCTCATCAGCTGTCACCAGCTTGATCTCTTCCAGCACGGAAGGGATTGGTGCCCCTTGCGCCAGCAGCGGAGCGGACGGCCCTGCAATCAGCACCGCTCCGACCACGGCCAGCGCGATTGCCAGCAGGCGCTTGGGAAACTTCAGCAAACCCCACCCTCCAAGCCGGCAAAATAGCAGGCGTTCAGCAAAGCGTAATCGGCTTGGTACGATTCGCAAGGGGCGGCCGGAACTTGGCCACCAGCCCGTCGCAAGGTGGTGACAAAATGCTGAGACGGCGTAATCTTTCAGGGTAAACGGGAAGAGGAGCAGGGCAATGCGGCGGATCTTGATGGGCGCGGGTCTGGCCGTGCTGGCAGGAAGCGGGCTGGCGCAGGAGCGCACGGCGCAGGGCGACCTTTCGGTCACGATCTACAACAACGGCCAGGCGCTGGTGCAGGACGTGCGGCAAGTGAACCTGCCAGCCGGCAAGTCACGGCAGGAGTTTCCCGATGTCTCGGCGCAGATCCGCTCCGAAACGGTGACGCTGGGCGGCGAAGGCTTCGGGATCGTCGAGCAGAACTTCGATTACGACCTGCTCTCCCCCGCCGCGCTGATGGAAAAGGCGGTGGGCCAGACTGTAACCCTGTTGCGGACCAATCCGGCAACCGGCGCCGAAACGCGCGAGCGGGCGACCGTGCTGGCGGTGAATGGCGGCGTGGTCCTCAGGATCGGTGAGCGGATCGAAGTGCTGCGCGACGATGGCCTGCCGGTGCGGGTGATCTTCGATGCCATCCCGCCGGGTCTGCGCGCCCGTCCGACGCTGAGCGTGACAGTCGATGCCGCCAAGGCGGGGCCACGCCCGCTTTCGCTCAGCTATCTGACGCCCGGCCTGGGGTGGAAAGCGGGCTATGTCGCGCTGTTTGACGAGAAGGCCGGCAAGATCGACGTCCAGGGCTGGATCACCCTGACCAACAGCACCGGCACGACCTTCAGCAATGCCCGTGCCTTGCTGGTGGCAGGCAGTGTGGGACGGATCAACCAGTCGCCCGCCTATTACCGCGGCCGGGGCACCCGCCCGCGCGGCAACGTGGCAGGGACCGAAAGCGGCAGCAGCCAGCGGCTCGGCGATTTCCATGTCTACCCGATCACCGGCCGCACCACGATCGCCAATGCCCAGACCAAGCAGGTCAGCTTCCTCGATGCAGTCGGCGTGCCGGCACGGCGCGGCTATGAGTTCCGCAGCGGCTGGCTGGCAAGCGCGGATGAAGCCGAAAGCGCCGCCTCGATCCTGAAGTTCTCCTCCGCTCGCCAGGGCGGGATCGGCGAGGCCCTGCCCGCCGGGGTCGTTCGCGTCTACATGCGTGACAGCCGCGGCCAGGCGCAGTTTATTGGTGAGAGTGACATCCCGCACACGCCCGCCGGCTCCTCGCTGGCACTGCGCACCGGCGATGCCTTCGACGTAAAGGTCCAGCCGGTGGTCGAAAAGCGCGAGAGCATCACCACTGACGAGTGGGAGAAGTTCGAACGCTGGCGAGTGACCATGCCCGATGGCTCGGTCCGCGAAACCTCGGTCGAGCGGCCCAAGCAGTTCTGGCGCACCCAGATGAAGTACATCGTCACCAACGCCAAGCCCGAGCCGGTGACGGTCGACGTGGTCCAGGGCGGTCTTGGCCAATGGTGGTGGTGGCGCGATGTGCGTGTGCCGCAGGAAAGCATCAAGGGCGTGCAGGAGAATGCCGACGAACGGCGCTGGGAAGTGGCCGTTCCAGCGAACGGCAAGGTCGAACTGACCGTTACCTTCCTGACCCCCTGGTAAGGCCTTGCGCCGCTTCGCCGCCCTGCTCCTGTTGATCGCCGCGCCGCTGGCGGGGCAGGATCGCGCACCGGTCGTGGTCTCCTCCGCGCCGGACAAGGTCGCGGTCACGCTCTACCGCGATCCTGACCGGGGCGAGGATCCGATCGATGCGGATAACCCCAGCTCGCTGGCGCTGATCGTCGAGACCCGCACCGTCACCCTGCCGGCCGGGGTGGCTACGGTGCGGTTCGAAGGCGTGGCAGGCGGGATCGTCCCGCAAACCGCGATCATGTTCAGCGCCGCCCCGCGCGAGCGCAATCGCGATGCGGCGCTGCTTTCGCAGGGCGGGCTGGTCGATGCCTTTAACGGCCAGCGGGTGACCTTGCGCCGCACCGATCCGGCCACCGGCAAGACCGTGGAGGAAAGCGCCACGATCCGTTCCGCCGCCGACCGGCTGGTGGTGACCACCCCGCGCGGGATCGAGGCGCTCTATTGCACGGGCCTCAACCAGACCGTGCTCTATCCCGATGTCCCGGCCACGCTATCAGCCAAGCCGGTGCTGTCGATGACCACGCGCGACCAGCCGGGCGGCAAGGTGACGATCACGCTGGCCTACCTCGCGACAGGCTTTGACTGGGATGCCAACTACGTCGTCACGATCGCGCCCGACGGCCAGTCGGTCGGCCTGCTCGGCTGGTTGACCATGGCCAGCGGCGACGAGACCAGCTTTCCCGATGCCACGCTGGCCGCAGTTGCGGGCCGGATCCAGCGCTCCGATGAGACCAGCGACGATACCGGCGAAAACGCCCGCTGGGCCGCCAGCTCGCTCAATCGAAGCTGGGGCTGCTGGCCGGCCGGGACGACCTCGGGCGACCTGCGCGGCCCGCCTCCTCCCCCACCGCCGCCCGCGCCAGCACCGATGATGATGGAGATGGCTGAAGGTGCCGACATCATCGTCACGGCTCAGCGCACTTCTGCGCCGATGATGGCAGCGCCGGTCGCTGTCACAGCCGTGATGGAAGGCCTGGGCGATCTCAAGCTCTATCGCGTGCCGATCCCGGTGACCGTCGCTGCACAATCGCAAAAGCAGGTGGCCTTCCTGGCCAAGGACGAGATCAAGGGCGTGCTGGCCTATCGCAGCAAGATTGACTGGAGCGAACCAAGCGATCCGCAGATCCTGTTCCGTTTCAAGAACAGCGACAAAGAGGGACTGGGCAAACCCCTCCCCGCTGGCCGTCTGGTGTTCTACCAGGATGGCGATCACGGCACGATGGTGATGGGTGAGAGCACCCTGCCCGACAAGGCGGTGGACGAGGAGGTCGAGCTGGAGATCGGCGCAAGCGAGGAAGTAACGCTGGAGCATGACGAAGAGGCCAGCGATGCCAAAGGCAAGTGGGCCGATCACCTGGTCACGGTCAAGAACGCCAACCCCTTCCCAATCCGCTTCGAGCTGGAATTCCCGACCGGCGCCGATATGCGTTTTTCCCGGCTTTCCGGACGGATGGAGCGCAAACCGGGCAAGCAGGTGCTGGTCCTAGCCGTCCCCGCCAATAGCGAACAGCAAATCCGCTATCGCAGCACAGAAGTACGGCAGCCTGGCGATTAGAACGCTGGTCAAAACCGCAGGTCCAGCCGGGTTTGCTGTTGGTCGAAAAGAGCGCCCACGCGCTGGCGCCTGCACTCGGCTCTGCTAGCTAGTGCGCCATCTTCTCAAAGGGGCCTGTCATGCCAAGATTCTTCACTGCTTCGATCATTGCGCTGGCCATCGCCGGTACGCCTGCCCTGGCCAAGGACAAGGCCAAGGAGCCCCAGCCGGCACCGCTGTCCGCGCTCGTGAAGTCGGTCAAGATTCCCTACCAGCAGTTCACCCTGCCTAACGGCCTGCAAGTGCTGGTCCATACCGATCGCAAGGCCCCGGTCGTTGCTGTTTCGGTGTGGTACGGGGTCGGTTCGAAGCACGAACCCAAGGGCAAGACCGGCTTTGCCCACCTGTTCGAACACCTGATGTTCAACGGCTCGGAAAATTCGCCGGGCGATTTCTTCAAGCCGCTGCAGGAAGTGGGTGCGACCGATTTCAACGGCACCACCTGGTTTGACCGGACCAACTATTTCCAGACCGTGCCGACCGGCGCGCTGGACCGGGCGCTGATGCTGGAAAGCGACCGCATGGGCTATCTGCTGGGCGCGGTGACGCAGGAAAAGCTGACCAACCAGATCGGCGTGGTCCAGAACGAGAAGCGCCAGGGTGACAACCAGCCGTTTGGCCTGGTCGAGTACGAGCAGCTTGAGAACCTCTACCCCTCGGGCCACCCCTATCACCACTCGACCATCGGCTCGATGGCAGACCTCAGCGGGGCCAGCCTCGAAGACGTGAAACAGTGGTTCCGTGACAATTATGGCCCCAACAACGCTATTCTGGTGCTGGCCGGCGATATCGATCTGCCGACCGCCCAGGCGCAGGTGACCAAGTGGTTCGGCCCGATCCCGGCCGGGCCGAAGATCAAGCCGGTCAGCGTACCGGTGCCCGATTTGCCCGCCCCGCTCAGCAAGACCATCAAGGATCAGGTCGCGACCACCCGGATCTACCGGATGTGGGCGATCCCCGGCCTCGACAACCCTGACTATCTCGCGCTGGAAGCGGGCGCCTCCGTCCTCGGCGGCCTCGCCAGCTCGCGGCTCGATGATGCGTTGGTCCGCCAGCAGAAGGTAGCCGTCGGCGTCACCGCCGATGCCCAGATCTTTGCCCAGGGCGGCCAGTTCGTGATCTATGCCGACGTAAAGCCGGGCGGCGATCCAGCCGCCGTCGCTGCCGCGCTAGATGCCGAAGTGGCCAGGTTCCTGCGCGAAGGCCCCACGCCTGATGAGCTGCGCCGGGCGAGCACGACCTATGCCGCCAACGAAATCCGCGGGCTTGAATCGGTCGGTGGATTCAGCGGCAAGGCACCGACGCTGGCCGAAGGCCTGCTCTACAACGGCACGCCCGATCACTACCGGATTGCGCTCGACCGGATGGCAAAGCTGACCCCGGCGGCGGTCCGTTCGACCATGCAGAAGTGGCTCTCGCGCCCGGTCTTTGCGCTTACGGTCGAGCCCGGGACCCGCACCGAGGGCGGCGAGAACCGTGGCGGCTATGTCGTTTCGCCCGATGGCCTGGGCTCGCGTCCGGCCTTCTTCCGCGATCCGCTGTTCCCGGTTGCCGGTGCCGCTGGCGCCGCAACCGCCACGCAGGCCGATCGTTCGAAGCTGCCCGAAGTGGGTGAGCTCACCCCGCTCGACTTCCCGACGATCGAGCGCGCCAAGCTCTCTAACGGCATGCAGGTGTACTTCACCCGCCGCGCCGCCGTGCCGGTGGTTTCGGTCCGCGTCTCGTTCGACGCCGGCTTTGCCGCCGATCCCAAGTCGGCGCTTGGCACTCAGGCGCTGCTGCTGCGGTTGATGAACGAAGGCACGGAGAAGCTGGATTCAACCGAACTTGCCCGCGCCCGCGAGCGCCTTGGCGCCAACATCCGCGGCTTTGCCGATACCGACAGCACCTCGTTCCAGCTCGATACGGTCACGCCCAATCTGGCCCCGTCGCTCAAGCTGTTTTCGGACTTCATCCGCCGCCCGGCTCTCGCCCCGGCCGAGCTGGAGCGCGTCCGCGTCCAGCAGCTCGCGGCGATCCAGGCCGAGCTCAAGAACCCCGGCCCGATCGGCAACCGCGTGCTCCAGCCGCTGCTCTATGGCAAGGACCACCCCTATGGCATCCCGCCGACGGGGACCGGCGATCCGGCGGTTGTTGCCAAGCTGACACGCGACCAGCTCAAGGGCTTCCACGACCAGTGGTTTCGCCCGGATACGGCGAAGATCTTCATCAGTGGCAACACCACCCTGGCGGAAGTGACCAAGCTGCTCGAAGCCAGCTTCGCCGACTGGAAGGCCCCGGCCACCCCGGCGCCGACCAAGAACTTCAACGTTGCAATCCCCAGCCAGGCCGAACGGATCGTGCTGGTTGACCGGCCGGCCTCGCCGCAGTCGCTGATCCTGGCGGGCAAGGTCCTGCCGGTGAAGGGCACGGATGACCTGCTGACGCTGCGCTCGGCCAACGATATCCTGGGCGGCAACTTCCTCTCGCGGATCAACATGAACCTGCGCGAGACCAAGGGCTGGTCCTATGGCGCCGGCAGCGGTGTCGGCAACACCCAGGACCGCGTGTCCTTCCGCGTTCAGGCCCCGGTCCAGGCCGACCGCACCGGGGATTCGATCGCCGAAATCCGCAAGGACCTGACCAGCTTCCTGACCACGCAGGGCGTCAGCGCCGAGGAACTGGGCTGGTCGACCACCGGCAGCGCGCGCGAACTGCCGGGCTCGTTCGAGACTTCGGGCGACGTGCTGGGCGGCCTCGTCAACATCGTCAACTTCAAGCGTCCGGACACCTGGTACGAAACCCTGGCCGATCGCTACAAGAAGATGACTGCGGCCGAGCTTGACGCCCGAGCCCGCGAGATGAAGCTGGGTGAAGGCCTGGTCTATGTCGTCGTCGGTGATGCCAAGGTGGTAGAACCGCAGCTCAAGCAGCTTGGCCTGCCGGTTGAGGTAATTCCAGCCGCGAAGTAACCCTGATCCAGCCCGCGCGTGCCCGATTGACAGCGGCGCGCGGGCGGGCAAGGAAGAGGCTACTTACCCCCCTGTAAGTTGAGGAGAGAATCGATGTCGATTGCAGGCACTTACGAATGCATCACGAAGACCCCGATGGGCGATCAGAAGAGCGAGTTCACGATCGTGGTCGATGGTGACACCTTCACCGGCAAGAATACCGGCGCGATGGGTTCGATGGACCTCGAGAACGGCAAGATCGACGGCAACAAGCTGACCTGGTCGATGAAGATGACCGTACCGATGCCGATGACGCTGGAAGGCGAAGCGACCGTCGATGGCGACACCATCACCGGCGGCGTCAAGGCCGGCGCTTTCGGCACCTTCGCGATGAGCGGCACCCGCAAGGGCTGAGCCGCCACGGACCGAAACAGCAAGGGCGCCGGAGGGGCTCCCTCCGGCGCCCTTTCGTATGGGTGAACATCAGCGCTTAGTCAAAGACTCAGCCCCTCAACGCTTCTTCTTGGGGACCACCGGCGGGACTGGCACCGAGAAGTCGAAGATCTTCGACGACATCGCGCCCATGCCCGCCATACCCGAGCCGCCGCCAGTCGAAACCTGGACGATGAAACCATATTCGCCGCCTGGCAGGTCGGCGTCGGGCTTGACCTCGAACACGCCTGGCATGACCTGGGTATAGCTGAACGGAATGCGATCCTCGTCCATCACACCAGCCTTCGCGCCGCCGATGTTGAACTTGCCGACCTTGGCCTGGCGCTGGTCCTTCTTCACTTCGAAACGGACCAGGCTGAACTCGTTAGGCGAGGTCACGGTCCCGGCGTTCCACACTGCTGAGTTGCCGCCGGACTGCGCCTGATCGAAGTAGAAATAGAAGGTCGGCCGGTTCTTGGCCGAAACGACGCGGGCCGACGAACGCGGCACGATGGTCTTGAAGCTCATCGAAGCGAGACCGCCAGTCAGCGCATAGCCGAAGAACCCACCGGTCTTGGTCTGGCTGGTCGTCGTCACGTCGATGCTCTGCATCTTCGGTTCGGGCAGCCAGTCGGCCAGCAGGTAGATACCGGTCGGGTGTGGTACCTTTGGATCGGGTGCATCACTCGACAGCGCGACACTGGCAGCTGTGGTCTGCTTGTTCGACGCCTCGATCATCGCGGCGATGACCGGGCTCGAAACTCCGGCAGTCTTCAGCGCAATCAGGGCATCGGTCGAGGTATCGTACTTGGCTTCGCTGCTCTTGATCTTGGCAATGACCGCTTCATCACCCAAGCCGACCTTGAGCAGCTCGGTGACCTTGGCATTGTCCAGCGTTTCCGCCGCAGCGGGCATGGAAATTGTTGCCACAGCAAGTGCTGCGGCCAGCGCGACCCTCTTCATCGAAATCCCCTCCGTTCATTGTGCGAACAGAGGGGTTTTGCGACAGTGTCAATTAGTTAGCAAGCGCCTTGCGCAGCAGCTCGTTGACTACCTGCGGATTGGCCTTGCCCTGCATTGCCTTCATCGTCTGGCCGACGAAGAAGCCGAACAGCGCTTCCTTGCCGCCCTTGTATTCGGCGACCTTGTCGGCGTTGTCGGCCAGGATCCTGGCGATCGCCGCTTCGATTGCGCCGGTGTCGCTGGTCTGCTTGTTGGCGTCGATCTCGGCTGCAAGGTCGATGTCGCTGGTGAGGTAGGCCGCGAAGATTTCCTTGGCCTTGCCGCCCGAGATCGTGCCCTCGTTCGCCGCAATGATCAGCGCGGTGTTGGCCTCGACCGTGTTCTTCGGGTGCGCTGCACCTTCGGGGATCGCCTTCAGCACGCCGGCCCGTTCGGACAGCAGCCAGTTGGCAACGCGTTTGGCGAGGTCGCGCTCGCCCTTGCCGCTGGCCTTGACGACGGCGGCGAGCATTTCCTCGAACTGCTGATAGGTCTCAACCTCCAGCGTCAGCTGCGCCGCGTCGTAGGCTGAGAGGCCCAGCGCGGTTTCATAGCGGTGGCGCTTGGCATCGGGCAGTTCGGGCAGACTGGCGCGGCATTCCTCGACAAAGGCATCGTCGAGTTCGAGCGGCAGCAGGTCCGGATCGGGGAAATAGCGGTAATCGTGCGCGTCTTCCTTGCTGCGCATCGAGCGGGTTTCGTTCTTGTCCGGATCGTAAAGCCGGGTTTCCTGCACGACCGTGCCGCCATCCTCGATCACGGCAACCTGGCGGCGGGCTTCCTGCTCGACCACGGCCATGACAAAGCGGACCGAGTTGACGTTCTTGGTCTCGGTCCGGGTGCCGAACGGCTCGCCCGGGCGGCGGACCGAGACGTTGACGTCGGCGCGCATCGAGCCCTGGTCCATGTTGCCGTCGCACGAGCCGACATAGCGCAGGATCTGGCGCAGCTTGGCGACATAGGCGCCGGCCTCGGCCGGGCTGCGCATGTCCGGCCGGCTGACGATTTCCATCAGCGCCACGCCCGAACGGTTCAGGTCGACATAGGACATGGTCGGGTGCTGATCGTGCATCAGCTTGCCGGCGTCCTGCTCGACATGGATGCGCTCGATCCCGATGGTCTTGGTCGAACCTTCGGGGTCCTTGTCATCCAGGATCACCTCGATCGCGCCCTCGCCCACCAGCGGGTGGTAGAGCTGGCTGATCTGATAGCCCTGCGGCAGGTCAGCATAGAAGTAGTTCTTGCGGTCAAACCGCGACCACTTGTTGATCTGCGCCTGGATCGCGAGACCGGTGCGCACCGCCTGGCGAATGCACTCGCGGTTCGGGACCGGCAGCATGCCCGGCATGGCCGCATCGACCAGACTGACCTGAGTATTCGGCTCGGCACCAAAGGCCGTGGCCGCGCCCGAAAACAGCTTGGACTGGGTCATGACCTGGGCGTGGACTTCCAGCCCGATCACGACTTCCCATTCGCCCGTGGCGCCCTGAATGCGATAAGCGGTCACCACCACTTCTCCGGCTTAGCTGAAAACTGGGCCCGGCTCTCGATCGCGAGGCCGGCGTTGAGCACGCCCTTCTCGTCAAACGGCTTGCCGACAATCTGCAGGCCAAGCGGCAGACCCTCGCGGTTGAGGCCGGCGGGGACCGACATGGCCGGCAGGCCCGCCAGCGAGGCCGGAACGGCGAAGACGTCATTGAGATACATGCTCAGCGGATCGTCGCTCTTCTCGCCCAGGCCGAAGGCGGCGGTCGGCGCGGTGGGCGCGAGGATCACGTCGCACTGGGTAAAGGCGTTCTTGAAGTCCTGCGCGATCAGGGTGCGGACCTTCTGCGCCTGGGTGTAATAGGCGTCATAGAAGCCGGCCGAGAGCACATAGGTGCCGATCAGGATGCGGCGCTTCACCTCTGCGCCAAAGCCCGCCGCGCGGGTGGCGGCGTACATGTCCTGCAGGCCGGCTCCGTCGGGCAGGTCGCGCAGGCCATAGCGGACGCCATCATAGCGCGCGAGGTTCGACGAGGCTTCGGCCGGGGCGATGATGTAGTAGGCCGGAAGGGCGTACTTGGTGTGCGGCAGCGACACGTCGACGATCTCGGCGCCCGCGTCCTTCAGCCAGGCGATCCCGGCATCCCAGCTGGCGGCGACATCGGCGTCCATCCCGTCCATGCGGTATTCGCGCGGGATGCCGACTTTCTTGCCCTTAAGATCGCCCGACAGGCCCGCTTCCCATTCAGGCACCGGCATATCAAGGCTGGTCGAATCCTTGGGATCGAACCCGGCCATGGCTTCGAGCATGATCGCGCAGTCGCGCACGTCGCGGGCCATCGGGCCGGCCTGGTCAAGCGAGGAGGCGAAGGCGACGATGCCCCAGCGGCTGCAGCGCCCGTAAGTCGGCTTGATGCCCGAGATGCCGGTGAAGGCGGCCGGCTGGCGGATCGAGCCGCCGGTGTCGGTACCGGTGGCCGCAGGTGCAAGCCGGGCCGAAACCGCCGCCGAGCTGCCGCCCGAGGAGCCACCCGGAGCGAGCGCGGCATTGCCGCCGTCATTGCGCCGCCAGGGCGAGATGACATTGCCGAAATAGGACGTCTCGTTCGACGAACCCATCGCGAACTGGTCAAGGTTGAGCTTGCCCAGCATCCCCGCCCCGGCATCCCACAGCTTCTGGGAAACGGTGCTTTCATACTCGGGCGTGAAGCCTTCCAGGATGTGGCTGGCCGCCGTGGTCTGCACGCCCCTGGTGGCGAACAGGTCCTTCATGCCGATCGGCACGCCGCCCATCTTGCCGAGCGGCTCACCCTTGGCGCGCTTGGCATCGGTGGCCCTGGCCGCTTCCAGCGCCTTTTCCGGCGTGGCGACGATGAAGGCGTTGAGCGCGGCCTGCGCGGCGGCGACATTGGCGTTGAACGCCTCGGCCACTTCGACCGCGGTGAAATCACCCTTGGCGACACCATCGCGGATCGCCGCGACGCCCAGTTTAGTCAGGTCGGTCATATTATTCGATCACCTTGGGCACGCCGAAGAAGCCGTGCTCGGCCGCCGGGGCATTGGCGAGCACGCCGTCGCGGTTGTCGCCGCCGGTCAACGGATCGGCATTGACCACGTCATCGCGCAGCCGCAGCTTGTTTTCGATCACCGCGGTCATCGGCTCAACGCCGGTGACATCGACTTCACCGAGCTGTTCGACCCAGGCGAGAATTCCGTTCAGTTCCGGCACCATCGCCGCAACTTCACCCTCGGACAGCTTGATCCGGGCCAGCGCGGCGATCTTGGCCACGGTAGCGGTATCGACCGACATGGCGTTCCCTTGATTAGAAATGGTTGTCAGCGCGCTAGCACCCGCCAGCGCGCGCTTCAAGGCAGGGAGAGCGCTGCGCTTACTGCGGCTGCGGAGGCATGGCCTGGGGCATGCCGCCCTGCGGTGCACCCTTGGCAGCGCCGCCGCCTTGGGCCTGCATCTGCTGTTGCAGCTGCTGCATCATCCGCATCTGGGCCTCAACCTCGGCGCGGCTCTTGAAGTCGAGCAGCTCGATCTCGAAAACCAGGTCCGAATTGGCCGGAATTTCGACCGTGCCGGTCTGCGGATTGCGTTGCTCCTGCGGGCCGTAAGCCAGCTCGGACGGGATCTCGACCTTGTACTTGCCGCCCTTCTGCATCTTTTCGAGCGCCTGGGTGAAGCCGGGGATCACGCCTTCGACCGGGAAGACCGCGCGCTCGCCCTGGTCGAACACCTTGCCGTTTTCCAGCATGCCCTTGTAATTGATCTGGACCACGTCGGCGACCGTCGGCGAAGGGCCGGTGCCGGCCTTGATCACGTCAACCTCAACGCCCTTGGGCAGCGTTGCCCAGGCCAGGCCGCCAGCCGCCAGCGCCGCCGCGGCCACGGCCAGCCACAGCTTGCCCAGCGCGCCCTTGGCGATCGGTTGCAGCGGAACGCGGGTAATCTCGGTCATGAATGGTCTTCCTGCTATGCGCCATAAGCGAAGGGCGCGGATTGCTCCGCGCCCTCATGGCTTATCGGCAAAACGCGCGCAAGCTTACTTGACGCCGTCACGCTCCATCCGCTTGCGCTCCATCTTGCGGGCGCGGCGGACAGCGGCGGCCTTTTCACGGGCGCGCTTTTCCGAGGGCTTTTCGAAGTGACGGCGCAGCTTCATCTCGCGGTACACGCCCTCACGCTGCAGCTTCTTCTTAAGCGCGCGCAGAGCCTGTTCGACATTATTGTCCCGGACGAGAATTTGCATAAACCGACACACCTCACAAACGAAAGGACAGAGCCCCACGCGAATCTTCCAGCGGGGTTGCACCTGACGGAAAGCAACGAAAAACTGCGCCGAATCCCGTCTGGACCGGCTCGAAGTGGGGCGCCGTTAGCAAGGAGTCGCCCGTAAGGCAAGCTTTTGCGCGCTCCTGCGGGCGAGGACGCCGATCATGACAGAGCCACAAGGATTCGGGCAGCGTTACGCTCAAGTTGACATAGTTGACACCGAGTCCGCTTCTTCCAACAGGCCGGAATTGGCGGATTTGCTGGTTTTCGGGCCTGTTTGGGCGGCGTTACGCCCGTTGGAGAATAAAAAAATCGAGCGGCCGCGTGCAGTGGGTCTGCGCGCTGGCGGGGCGAAGTAGGGGATCGACGATGGGAAAGAGCCGTGCAGTCTGTAGCAGGCGGCGGGAGTGTAGGAAAATGAGTGGTGCCCTTAGAATGCGCGCTCTCCTCCTTCGTCACCCCGGACTTGATCCGGGGCTGGGCTTTTCTTCATGCGGCCTTGCGTTCGCTCGCCAGAACAAGCCTGACCCCGCATCAAGTGCGGGGTGACGGGAATGGTGAAGTCGGGCTAAACCCTCCCCAGGGGGACGAATGAACACCACTTTCACCTTGGCCGACTGGGCCGTGCTGGGGCTTTACGTCGCACTACTCGCCACTGCCGGATGGCTGACCACGCGGCGGGGCATGAAGTCCGAGGACTATTTCCTGGCCGGGCACCATGCGCCGACCTGGCTGGTGGCGATTTCGGTCCTGTCCACCGTGCAATCGGCGGCGACGTTTCTGGGGGTGCCGGATTTCGCCTATCGCGGCAACTTTACCTATATCGGCGGGGTCTTCTCGACGCTGGTGGCGGCCTGGCTGGTGGGGCACTGGCTGATGCCGCGCTTCTATGCCGCGGGCGTGACCACGGTTTACGAGCTGCTGGAGGCGCGGTTCGATGCCACGGCGCGGCGGGCGGCGGCGGCGATGTATCTGGTTGGCCGGATCCTCGCCAGCGGGGCGCGGCTGTACCTTGCCGCGATTGCCGTCTCGATGATCCTGTTCCTGGATGTCGCGCCGGGCCACATGCTAGTGGCCATGCTGATCCTGCTGGTGTTCGGTCTGGCCTTTACCTTCATGGGCGGGCTCAATTCGGTGATCTGGAGCGACCTGGTGCAGGTGGTGCTTTATGTCGGCGCTGCGCTGGTGGTGGTCTGGTTCCTGTGGACCAGCCTGCCGCTAACCCTGCCAGAGGCGATCGACGCGCTGCGCCATGCGCCTGACGGCACCGACAAGCTGGCGCTGATCGACCCTTCGTTTGACCTCTCCGCCCCGTTCGGCCTGTGGGCGGTGCTGACCGGGGTGGTCCTGCTGAACTTCGCCAATGCCGGGCTGGATCAGGACACGACCCAGCGCGTGCTGGCCTGCCGCGATGCCAAGCAGGGCACGCGGGCGCTGTTCGTTTCGGCCTGGGCATCGCTACCGGTGATCCTGCTGTTCCTGACCATCGGCGCGCTGCTGTGGCTGCATTATCAGGGCGCGGCAGCGGGCACCTTCAACGGTGAGAAGGTCACCGTGTTCATGCATTACATCCTGACCGAGCTGCCGCCCGGGCTGCGCGGCCTGGTCACCGTGGGCGTGATCGCGGCGGCGGCGATCAATTCGGGGCTGATCTCGATGTCCGCCGTGCTGGTCAACGATCTCTACCGGCCCTTTGCGGGGGAGCGCAGCGAAGCCCATTTCGTGCGGATGGGGCGGATCGCCACGGTCGTACTCGGCCTCGCGCTCTTCGCCATGGCAGTTCTGTCCTACTATTGGCAGCGCTATGCCGATACGGCGCTGCTGGACTTCGTGCTGGGGGTGATGGCCTTTGCCTATTCCGGGCTGTTGGGGGTTTACGGCGTGGCGCTGTTCTCGCGCCGGGGCTCTTCGGCCAGCGTCCTGGCCGCCTTTGCCGCCGGGTTCCTGACCGTGCTGGCCTTCCAGCCCTATGTGATCGATGCGTTGGGACTGCCGCTGGCGCTCAAGGCCGTGGCCTTCCCGTGGCACCTGTGCCTGGGGACGGTCGTGGCGGCGCTGGTGTGTCTGGTGGCACCGGGCAAGCAGGTCTAACTCCCCACCCCCACCAACGCCGTCACCCCGGGCTTGACCCGGGGTCCCGCTTTCCACTGCTTGCAGGGCGCTGGCTCGATATGTCGCAGAAGGCAGCGGGACCCCGGATCAAGTCCGGGGCGACGGAAGGAGAGGTTACGCTTGGCGCGCAAGGGTGGCGGTTTGGCGAAACCCCAGCTAAGGCACCGGCAATGACTGCACAGCCCTCCTTCCTGGCCGCATCGCTGTCCGTCGCCGCTGGCGGCGCGGTGGGGGCTTGGCTGCGCTTTGCTGCGGGGCGGCTGATCGGGGGGCAGGCCTTTCCCTATGCCACGCTGACCGTCAACGTGCTGGGCAGCCTAGCGATGGGCCTGCTCGCCGGCTGGCTGGCCCGCCACGGGACCGGCGGCGAGCAGTGGCGCCTGCTGCTGGGCGTTGGCGTGCTGGGCGGCTTTACCACCTTTTCCACCTTCAGCCTGGAGATCGCGCTGCTGCTGGAGCGCGGCGCGCTCGGCCAGGCGGCGCTATATGTCGGTCTGTCGCTGGCCCTGGGTGTGGGCGGACTGTTTGCCGGGCTGGCCCTGGCGCGAGGAATTGCATGAGTACCGAAGTCCGCCAGTTCACTGTCCAGCACGACGACGATGGCGTGCGGCTGGACCGCTGGTTCAAGCGCCACCTGCCGCAGATCGGCTTTGCCATGATCAGCCGCTGGGCCCGCACCGGGCAGATCCGCGTTGATGGCAAGCGCGCCGATCCGGCCGACCGGCTCAGCAAGGGCCAGGTCGTGCGCGTGCCGCCGGGCGGCGATGCCCCGGCCAAGGGCGGTGCCAAGCCGCGCCGCGAGCTGTCCGAGGAAGAGATCGCCCGGGCCGAAGCCATGGTCATCACCCAGGATCGCGCCGCGATCGTGCTGAACAAGCCGCCGGGCCTGGCAACCCAGGGCGGCACCGGGACCAAGGAACATGTCGACGGGCTGCTTGATGCCTTTGCCGAAACCGGCCCGCGCCCGCGGCTGGTCCACCGGCTCGACAAGGATACGTCAGGCGTCCTGCTGATCGCCCGCACCCCGGGCAGCGCAGCCTATTTCTCCAAGCGGTTTTCCGGCCGCACCGCGCGCAAGATCTATTGGGCGATCATCACCGGCGTGCCGGACATCGCCGATGGCCTGATCGAACTGCCGCTGGCCAAGCAGCCGGGCACCGGCGGTGAGAAGATGATGGTCGACAAGTCGGGCGAAGGGCAGTCCGCCCGCACCCGCTACCGCGTGCTAGACCGGGCGGGCAACCGCGCCGCCTGGGTTGAACTGCAGCCACTGACCGGCCGCACCCACCAGCTGCGCGTTCACATGGCGGCGATCGGCCACCCGATCGTGGGCGATGGCAAGTATGGCGGGCCCGATGCGTTCCTTTCCGGCTCGATCAGCCGCAAGATGCACCTCCATGCGCGCCGCCTGATCATCGATCACCCCGATGGCGACCAGATCGACGTGACCGCCGAGTTGCCCGAACACTTCGCCAACACCATGGCCAGCCTGGGCTTTGACGAGGACGACGGCGACGCCCTGCCCGAGCCCTACAAGCCCGGCAAGGCGGACGAGAAGCAGGCGGCCAAGGCCCATGCCAAGCAGGTCCGCAAGGAGCGCCGCGGCGAACGGCGCGGCCGCGCCGAAGGCCGGGTCGCCACGCGCAAACCGCCGACCAAGCGCGGGCCGACCAAGGGCAAGGGCTCGCCCAAGCCGGTGGCGGCCAAGCCCGCCGCGAAGGCACCCGCCGCCCGGCGGCCGGGGCCAAAATCTGGACCGAAGCCGCCAGGGAAGCGCTGATGCATCCAAATCCTGCCTTCCGCCGCGATGATCGTGCGCTGCTGGAGACGCTGATCGAAGAGATCGGCTTCGGCATGGTCTTTGCCACAACGCCCGAGGGCCCGCGGGTCGCCCATGTCCCGCTGGTCTCGACGGGTGATGGCGCGCTGCAATTCCATATCGCGCGTGGCAATGCGCTGGCCAAGCACCTCGACGGGATGACCGTGCTGGCCGTGATCAACGGGCCGGACGGCTATGTCAGCCCGCGCTGGTATGAGGACCAGAGCCAGGTCCCGACCTGGAACTATATCAGCCTGGAACTTGAGGGTCGTGTCCGCCGGATGGATGCGGATGGCCTGCTGGGCCACCTCGAAGCACTTTCGGCGCGTGAGGAAGCGCGGCTGGCGGGCGAGCCCTGGACCATGGACAAGAGCCCGCCCGACTATCTGCGCAAGCTGCTGGCTGGGATCGTCGGGTTCGAGCTGGAAGTGCTCGGCTGGCGCGAGACGTTGAAGTTGAGCCAGAACAAGCCTGCTGAAGAGCGCGAGCGCGTTGCTGCGGCGCTGGAAGCCAATGGCTCAGCCGCGATTGCCGCGCTGATGCGGAGCCTGGCCGGTTGACTGTCCGTCTCGCCGTGTTCGACTGCGATGGCACCCTGGTCGATGGCCAGGCGGCGGTCTGTGATGCGATGGACGCGGCCTTTGCGGCGCACGGCCTGCCGGCCCCCGATCGCCACCTGGTCCGCCGCAGCGTCGGCCTCAGCCTGCCGCAGGCGGTGCGGGCGCTGCTCCCCGATGCGGACGAGGCCTTGCAGCAAGGGCTCGACCACGCCTACCGCACGGCCTTCCGCACCGCGCGTGAGGCCGGGCAACTGGTTGAGCCGCTTTATGCCGGGGTGCGTGAGCTGCTTGATGCGCTGCGCGACGATGGCTGGCTGCTGGGTGTGGCCACTGGCAAGTCTGACCGGGGGCTGGAGCACTGCCTCGCCACTCACGGCCTCAGCCGCCATTTCGTGACGCTGCAAACGGCCGACCGGCACCCCTCGAAGCCGCACCCCGCCATGCTGGAGGCTGCACTGTTCGAGGCGGGCACCCTGCCCCAGGCCGCCGTGATGATCGGCGATACGGCCTATGACATGGTCATGGCAGTCAATGGCGGGGTCCGGGCGCTGGGAGTGGACTGGGGCTATCACACCCCCGCCGAATTGACCGAGGCCGGGGCCGAGGCCGTCGCCCGCGATCCCCGCCACCTGCTGGAGTTGCTGTCATGAGCGATAACGATACCCAGGCCCGCAACCGCTTCATCGTCATCCAGATCGTCCGGCTGAGCGGCGTGGCCATGGTTCTGGTCGGGCTGCTGGTGATGACCGGGCGGATCGACTGGCCGCGCGAGGCCGGGTTCGTCCTCGCTGCCGCCGGCCTGTTCGAGGCACTGCTCGCGCCGCTGCTGCTCTCGCGCAAGTGGAAGACCCCGTCCGAATGAAGCGGTTCTACAAGGAAGCGAAAGCCGCGGCGGTTGCCGGCGGCTGGCAGGTCCAGCTTGACGGGCGCGGAGTAAAGACGGCGGGTGGCAACCAGCAGGTCGTGCCGAGCGAGGCCCTTGCTGCCGCCCTCGCCGCCGAATGGGCCGCGCAGGAAGAGACCATCGTCCCCGCCAGCTTCGTCCTGCGCGACCTGGCGGACTATGCGATCGATGTCGTCGCGCCCGATCCGGCCGCGCTGCGCACCAGCCTGTTGCGCTATGGCGAGACCGACACGCTCTGCTACCGTGCCGATCCGGGCGAGGCGCTCTACCGCCGCCAGCTGGAGCGGTGGGAGCCGCTGCTGGCCGCTGCCGAGGCGCGCCACGGGGTGCAGTTCAACCGGATCAGTGGGATCATCCACCAGCCGCAGCCGCCGGCAACGCTGGCCCGGCTGGGTGAGCACCTCGCCACGCTCGATCCCTTCACCCTGGCCGCGCTGAACACGCTGACCTCGCTTGCCGCCTCGCTGGTGATCGGGCTGGCCGCGCTGGAACCCGGCGCCGACTCTGGCGCACTGTGGATCGCAGCCGAACTGGAAGAGGAATGGCAGGCCGAACAATGGGGCCGCGATGCCGAGGCCGAGGAACGCCGCGGCCGCCGCGCTGCTGCCTTCGCCAATGCCGCCCGCTTTGCCACGCTGGCGCGACTGGGCGCGCGAAACGATTGACGTCCTTAACCGCACGCTTAAACTGGTTGCTTCCCGCAACCCAAGGAGAGGAACCAGGGCCATGTACAGCCACATGATGGTAGGTTCGAACGACATTGATCGTTCGAAGGCATTTTACGACGCGCTGTTTGCGTCAGTGGGCGGCAAGCCCGGCATCGTCGATCCCAAGGGCCGGATCATCTACATGCACAACGGCGGCATGTTCCTCGTCACCAAGCCGATCGACGGTGAAGGCGCCACCCCCGGCAACGGCATGACCATCGGCTTTGCGATGAACTCGCCGGAAGAGTGCGACACCTGGCACGCCGCAGGCGTTGCCGCTGGCGGCAAGGCGATCGAAGATCCGCCGGGCGTGCGCGATGGCGGGATGAAGCTGTATCTCGCCTACCTGCGCGATCCCGATGGCAACAAGCTGTGCGCGCTGCACCGGATGTAACCGAAGTAAAGCCTGACGGCACCAGGCGCGCGGTTTCCCGCGCCTGGGTGCCGGAAGCGCCCGTTGCGCTGGAATTCAACGGCCTGTCCTATGCGGTGATGATGGCGAGCCCGCAGGACCTGGAAGATTTCGCCACCGGCTTTGCACTCAGCGAAGGGTTGGCCACCCAAGCCAGCGACATTTCCGATATCGCGATTGCCGAGGTCGAACAGGGCTGGATCGTCCGCGCTCAGCTCGCGGGCCTTGGCATCGACAAGCTGGAAGACCGCGTCCGCCGCCGCGTCGCGGAATCGAGCTGCGGCCTGTGCGGGATCGAGAACCTGGCCGAAGTGGCCCGGCCCCTGCCCCCGGTGCCCCCGCACGATCCGATCGATCCCGCCGCGATCTTTGCCGCACTTGCTGCCTTGCGCGATTGCCAGCCTTTGGGCGCGGCGACTGGCGCGGCCCATGCCGCCGCACACTGCCGGCCGGATGGCACCGTGACCGCCCTGCGCGAGGATGTCGGCCGCCACAACGCGATGGACAAGCTGATCGGCGCCATGGCCCGCAAGGGGGTGCAGCTCTCGGCTGGCTTCATCCTCTCTACGGCGCGATGCAGTTACGAAATTGTCGAGAAGGCCGTCCGAGCCGGTGCGACCACGCTGGTCTGCATCTCGCTGCCCACGTCCCTGGCAGTGGAGCGGGCGACGGATGCCGGCCTCAGCCTATGGGCGCTCGCTCGCGAGGATAGCGTGCTGCAGGTCTGCTAGCGCGAGAGTAGGAAAACCGCGTGTTCGGCGCGCCAGCTGGCGGCCGCATCGCTGATCCGCTTGTCGCCGGAAAGGAACCAGGCGCCCTCCACGGTCAGATGCTTGGCCTCCACCAGATCGCGGAAATCGCTGACCGTCACGTGGTGGATATTCGGCGTCTCGTACCAGGCGATCGGCAGCAGCCGCGTCACCGGCATCCGCCCGTTCCACAGCAGGCTGGCGCGCACCCGCCAGTGGCCGAAGTTGGGGAAGCTGACAAAGGCCTTGCGCCCCACGCGCAGCAGCTCGTCCAGCACCTTATCCGGCCGCTTGGTGGTCTGCAGCGTCTGGCTGAGGATCGCATAGTCAAACGCGGCGTCGGGATAGTCGACCAGGTCGCTATCGGCATCGCCCTGCATCACCGAGAGGCCCTTGGCGACGCATTCGGCCACGTCGTGCGGATCGAGTTCCATGCCGCGCGCATCGACCTGCTTCTCATCACGCAGCGCCGCCATCAGCGCGCCATCGCCGCAGCCGATATCGAGCACCCGGCTGCCCGGCGCGACGTTGGCGGCGATCACCGCAAGATCGGGGCGAAGCTGGCTCATTGCTTGAGGAACCCGGCAATCACCCGGTCCAGTGCCGGGACATCGAGCAGGAAGCTGTCATGCCCGAACGGGGCCGACAGCTCGACAAAGCTGACCGGCGCCCCGGCGGCGTTGAGCGCATGGGCAATCGTCCGGCTTTCGGCCGTGGGATAGAGCCAGTCGGTATCGAAGCTGACCAGGCAGAACCGCGCCTTGCTGGCACGGAAGGCATCGGCCAGCCGGCCGCCGTGCTCCTCCGCCAGGTCGAAATAGTCCATCGCCCGGGTGATATAGAGATAGGAATTGGCATCGAACCGGTCGGTAAAGCTCAGCCCCTGGTGGCGCAGGTAGCTTTCGACCTGGAAATCGGCGTCGAAGCCGAAGGTCTTCTCGGTCCGGTCCTGCAGCTTGCGCCCGAACTTCTCGTGCATCCCCTCTTCGGAGAGGTAGGTGATGTGCGCGGCCATGCGGGCGACGGCAAGGCCATTGTCCGGGCCTTTGCCGCCGCCGTAGTAATCGCCGTTCTTCCATTTCGGGTCGGCCATGATTGCCTGCCGGCCGACCTCGTGAAAGGCGATGTTCTGCGCGGTGTGACGCGCGGTGCTGGCGATCACCAGTGCAGCGCGGGTCCGCTCGGGCCAGTTGGCGGCAAAGGATAGCGCCTGCATCCCACCCATCGATCCGCCGACCACGGCATGGAGCTGCTCGATCCCCAAGGCATCGAGAATGCCGACCTGGGCGCGGACCATGTCGCGGATCGTGATGACCGGAAAGCGCATGGCATAGGGCTCACCATCCGGGCCGGGGCTGGCGGGGCCAGTGGTGCCATAGCAGCCACCCAGCACATTGGCGCAGATGATGAAGAAGCGGTCGGTATCGATCGGCTTGCCGGGACCGACCATCCGCACCCACCAGCCGGGCTTGCCGGTGATCGGATGCGGGCTCGCCACGCACTGATCGCCGGTCAAGGCATGGAAGATGATGACCGCGTTGGACTTGTCAGCATTGAGCGTGCCGTAAGTCTCATAGGCCACGCGCACGCCGGTCAGCGCCTGCCCGCCATCGAGGGCGAGCGGCGCAGCGTGCTCCAGCACGTGGCTCTGGGCCAGCAAGGCTTCGGTATCGGCCATGGGGGCGGGATTGGGGGAGCGCGAGCAGGCTGTCAATTGCCCGCAAGCCTGCTAAGGGCCCGTCCATCATGACTAACGCCCCTGCCCCCAAGCCCTGGATCGATGCCATCCACGCCTATGTCCCCGGCAAGGCGAGCGGTGCGGACGGGCGGCCGCTGGTCAAGCTTTCTGCCAACGAGAACCCGCTGGGCACCAGTGCGGCTGCCCTCGCCGCGCGGGCCGGTGCGCAGGTTCCCAGCCTCTATCCCGATCCCGGCAGCAGCGATCTGCGCGAAGCCCTGGGCGCGCTGCATGGGATCGACCCGGCGCGGATCGTGCTGGGCACCGGCTCGGACGAACTGCTCAACCTCGCCGCGCAGGGCTATGCCGGCCAGGGCGATGAAGTGCTGTTCTCGCGCTTCAGCTTTGCGGTTTACGATATCGCCGCACGGCGCTGTGGCGCGGTTCCGGTCGAGGCGGCGGACAAGGATTACGGCAGCGACGTCGATGCCCTGCTGGCCGCCGTGACCGAGCGGACGCGGGTGGTCTTCCTGGCCAACCCGAACAACCCGACCGGAACCTACCTGCCGGCCAGCGAAGTGGCGCGGCTGCATGCTGGCCTGCCCGCCGACGTGCTGTTCGTGCTCGACCAGGCCTATGCCGAATACCTGATGCCAGAGCAGGACGATCACGGGCTGGAACTGGCTGCGGCGCACGCCAACGTGCTGGTTACGCGCACCTTCTCCAAGATCTATGGCCTGGCGGGTGAGCGGATCGGCTGGGCCACCGGCGCGCCGGGGCTGATCGATACGCTCAACCGCATTCGCGGCCCGTTCAACGTCACCAACAGCGGCCAGGCCATGGCGCTGGCCGCAGTGGCCGACCAGGCCTTCGTGGCCGCGTCGCGCGACCACAACCGGGCCGAGCGGGCGCGCTTTGCCGCGGCGGTCGAGGCGCTCGGCAACCACGGTCTGCGCGCCGTGCCAAGCGAGGCGAATTTCCTGCTGGTCCTGTTCGAAGGCGCACTGAGCGCCGAGACGGCCTACAACGGGCTGGCCGAGCGCGGCTATATCGTCCGCTGGCTGCCCAACCAGGGGCTGGGCCACGCGCTGCGCATCACGATCGGCACGGGCGAGCAGATGGATGCCATTGCCGCCGCCCTGCGCGAGATGGCGGAGGCGGCCCGATGAGCTTTGAGCGCGTCGCGATCATCGGCCTGGGCCTGCTGGGCGGGTCAATCGGCCTGGCAGTGCAGGAAAGCCTGCCGGGCGTGGCGACCACGGGCTGGGACCGCGATCCCGCCACCCGCGCCCGCGCCGCCGAACGCGGCCTGGTCGGCACGGTTTGCGAAACCGGGGCCGAGGCGGTTGCGCAGGCTGATCTCGTGATCTTCTGCGTCCCCGTCGGCGCGATCGGCGAAGTGGCGACCGAACTGGCCAGCGCCATCCCGGCTGGCGCGGTGATCAGCGATGTCGGCTCGTCCAAACAGAGCGTCGCCGAGGCGCTGGCGAAGGCCCTACCCGGCCATGCCGTTATTCCGGCCCACCCGGTGGCGGGGACCGAGCGTTCCGGGCCGGATGCGGGCTTTTCCAGCCTCTTCCACAATCGCTGGTGCATCATCACCCCGCCCGAGGGCGCGGACGAGGCCAAGGTCGCGGCGCTATCCTCCTTCTGGGAGGGCCTGGGCGCCAAGGTCGAACTGATGGATGCCCAGCACCATGATCTGGTCCTGGCCGTCACCAGCCACCTGCCGCACCTGATCGCCTATACCATCGTCGGCACGGCATCGGACCTTGAGGGCGTGACGCAGAGCGAGGTCATCAAGTACTCCGCCGGCGGTTTCCGCGACTTCACCCGCATCGCCGCGTCTGACCCGACGATGTGGCGCGACGTGTTCCTGACCAACAAGGACGCCGTGCTGGAAATGCTCCAGCGCTTCAGCGAGGACCTGACCGCGCTGCAGCGCGCGATCCGCTGGGGCGATGGCGATACGTTGTTTGACCTGTTCACCCGCACCCGCGCGATCCGCCGCTCGATCATCGCCGAAGGGCAAGACGATGCTCGGCCCGACTTCGGCCGCAGCGACCACGCCGGTTAAGCGGGCGGGCTAGACCAGCAGGAAGACTGCGGCGATCAGCCACATCACAGCCGTTGCCAGCCAGCCGACAAATTTCAGCCGGCGCGACAGCACCAGCTTGCCCATCACCTTAGGGTTGGTCGCGATGAACATGGTGACTGTCATCAGCGGCGGGGCGAGCAGGCCGTTGACCACGGCCGCCCAGTATAGCGCCTTCATCGGATCGATCCCGATGAAGTTGAGCGCGATCCCGCCTGCCGTGGCCAGCACAATGACGCCATAGAAAGCCTTTGCTTCCTTGGGCTTGCGGTTCAAACCTTCGGTCCAGCCAAAGGTTTCGCTGACGGCATAGGCGGCGCTGCCGGCCAGGACCGGAACGGCCAGCAGGCCGGTACCGATGATCCCCGCAGCGAACAGCGCAAAGGCCAGGTCCCCGGCAATCGGCCGCAGCGCTTCGGCGGCCTGCGCCGCGCTCTCGATCTCGCGCACGCCATTGACGTGCAGCGTCGCCGCCGTGGCAATCACGATGCACAGCGCCACAAGGTGCGAAAAGCCCATGCCGACCAGCGTATCGAGCCGGATCCGGCGCAGCTCTGCCCCGGCGGTCTTGAGCGGGCTGACGTGGAGCGGCTTGATGTGGCGGCGGTGCTGTTCCTCCACCTCCTGCCCGGCCTGCCAGAAGAACAGGTAGGGGCTGATCGTGGTCCCGAAGATGGCGACAAGGGCCATGGCATGATCGCGGTCCAGGGTGAACTGCGGCACCAGCAGGCCCCGCGCCATCTCGCCCAGCGGGACATCGGCCACCAGCACCACCCCGACATAGGCGAACAGCGAAAGCGTCGCCCATTTGAGAATGCGGGCATAGCTATTGTAACTCAGGAACACTTCCAGCAGCACGCTGATCACGCCGAAGGCCACGGTATAGGCCAGCACCGGCCCCGGGATCAGCAGCGCCAGCACTGCCCCCATCGCGCCAAGATCGGCGCCAAGGTTGATGACATTGGCCACCAGCAGCAGGACCACCACCACCCGCAGCAAGACCGGGGAATAATGCTTGCGCAGGTTCTGGGCGATGCCGCGCCCGGTGGTCGCTCCGATCCGTGCACAGATCGCCTGGATGGCAGCGAGCAGCGGAAAACCGAAGACCAGCGTCCAGCCCATGCCATAGCCGAACTGCGCGCCGACCTGGCTGTAGGTGCCGACGCCCGAGGGATCGTCGTCCGCCGCCCCCGTCACCAGCCCCGGCCCCAGCACCTCAAGCGGGGATCGCGGGGCCTGATCGGTCATGCCGCCGGACCGTTCAGCGCGTTGATTGCATCCTGGACGCGGGCCTCGATCTCTTCGCGCTCCAGCCCGGGCGGGATCGTCTCGCCGATCCGGTAGATCACCGTGCCAGGCCGCTTGAGTCCGCGGTGATAAAGCGGCCCGCTGTTAGCCGCGACCGGAACGACCGGCAGGCCGAGCAGCTTGTAAAGCCCGGCAAAGCCGGCCTGCAACTCGCGCCGCTGGCCATAGGGCACCCGGGTGCCTTCGGGAAAGATCACCAGCGGCCGCCCTTCCGCGCTATAGGCCTTGGCAGCGCTGAGCATCTTGCGCAGCGCCGATGCGCCCTGATCGCGCCGCACGGCGATCAGCCCATAACGCTGGCCGACCCTACCCCAGACCGGGATGCGGGTGAGCTCCGCCTTGGCGAAGACTGCCGGGCGCTGAAAGAAGCCGGGTGCATTGATCGCTTCGTAGAACGACTGGTGCTTCATCGCGATCAGGATCGGGCCGCTGGGCAATTGGCCTTCGACTACCAACCGAATCCCAAGGAAGATCCGCGCGCAGGTGACGTGAAAGCGCGACCAGTCCTCAACCGTGTTGCGAAAGGCGTTGTCGAAGCCCAGCGCGTACTGCGCCGCCGCCAGCAGCACATAGAACGGGCTGCCCAAATAGAAGGCCAGGTAGAAAAGGAGATTGCGCAGCAGGATCATGACGGTTCACTGCGGCCGTAGCGCAGAGGCCAGGCTGCGCGCCAGATACTTGTTGTACTCCCGCAGCAGGGCACCCAGGCTGGGGCGGGTCGGCACGGCATCGGCAATGATCGTCACCCCTTCGGGAGCCATCCGGTCCAGCTCCAGCTTGGCCCGGCGCATGTGCCAGTCGCTGGTGACCAGCCGCACAGATTCGACGCGCTCGCGCCGCAGCCATTCAGCCGTCTCCAGCGCATTCGACTGGGTATCCATCGCCTGGTAACCCAGGGTCACGCAGCAGGCCATCCGCCGCGGCCGCACGCGGTACTGGATCGCGAATTCATAGGGTTTGACGCTGCGATCAACCCCTGAAACCAAGAGCCGCTCCGACCAGCCGCGCTTCAATGCGTCCAACCCGCGTTCGATCCGCCCGGCCCCACCAGTCAGGACTACCACGGCGTCGGTCCGCTGTTCCCCGGCCGGCTGCGGCAGGGTGACGGTGAACAGGATGAAGCCAAGCGCCCACATGAGCACCAAGAACCCCAGCAGACGGCCGATGGTTGCGCCCATGCTACAGCATCCGCCGCAGGGCGCGCAGCACGGTCCAGCGCGCGGTCAGCATGGCCAGGCCCACCCCGCCGACCGGAACCAGCGCCAATAGCAGCCAGTCAAGCCAGCCGAGCGCGCCGCCGCTGACCAGCCCAGCGTCGAGGCCCGCAAACTGCTGGCCGAGCAGCAGCACGGCGACCAACCCCAGCCCCAGCCCGATCGCGCCGCCCCCGGCCGCATCGAACCCGACCGAGCGCTGGAACAGCCGTGCGATCTGCTGATCGGTGCCGCCCAGCAGGTGAACGATCTCGATCGTCTCGCGGTTGGTGCCCAGCGCATTGCGCACCGCCAGCAGCACCACGGCAGCCAGGGCCCCGGCCAGGAGGCCAACCAGCGCCAGCGCCAGCAACCGCAGCGAATCGATCGCGCCGAAGACCGGCTTCAGCCAGGTTGACTGGGCATCGACCCGCGCGCTGGGCGCCACTTCGCGGACCGTCCGGCGCAGCGCGCCCAATTTCTCGCCCGTCACCTCGTCGCGCAGCCGCACATCGACGATGGCCGGCACCGGAATGGCCTGCCCATCGATCGCGAGGCCGCCCAGCCATGGCTCGATCAGGCGCTCCACCTCTTCCTGGCTGACCACCGTGGCCGCATCGATCCCCGGCATGGCATTAAGCCGCTGCGCCGCTGCCTCGGCCTGGCGCAAACGCGCGGTGGGATCGGCCTCGACGATCTGGACGGTCACCCCGCCGGACAGGGTATCGGCGGCATTGCGCGCGACATTGCTGGACGCCAGGCCAGCCGCGGCGGCGATCACCGTCAGCGCGACCATGATCGCGATCACCCAGGGCATCGGCCCGGCCAGCCGCGCCTGTGGAACCAGCTCGGTCTCGCTCAGGCTCGACAGCGAGCGCAGGCCGCGCACCAGCGAGCTGCCGGGCATGGGAGGAAGTTTGAGCGCCATCCCGCTCAGCCCTGGACCGGCCGGGAGCGCGGCGGATAGCGCAATGCGCCGGTCGGATCGGACAGCCGCCCCTTGTCGAGCCGCATGATCAGCGAATCCGGCACCTTCTTGAGCAGGTGGACATCGTGGGTGGCGACCACCACAGTCGTGCCCAGCCGGTTCAAGGCCTCGAACAACCGCAGCAGCTTGACCGCCATGTCGGGATCGACGTTGCCGGTCGGCTCGTCGGCCACCAGCAGTTCGGGCCGGCCGATCACCGCCCGGGCAATCGCCACGCGCTGCTGCTCACCGCCGGAAAGCTGCGCCGGGCGGGCGTGCATCCGGTCGGCCAGGCCGACCCATTCCAGCATGTCGGTCACCGGCTTGGTCAGCTCACGCTCCGCCACGCCAGCGACCCGCAGCGGCAGGGCGACATTGTCAAAGGCCGAGAGGTGCTCGACCAGCCGGAAGTTCTGGAACACCACGCCCAGCCGGCGGCGAAAGCCCGGCAGCCGGTCGCGCGGCAGGGTGATCGCATCGGTGCCGAACATCCGGATCATCCCGCGCGAAGGGCGTTGGGCCAGGTACAGCAGCTTGAGCAGCGAGGTCTTGCCCGCGCCGCTGGCGCCGGTCAGGAAATAGAAGCTGCCGGGAAACAGTGTGAAGGAAACGTCGCTCAGCACCTCGCGATCGGTGCCATAGCGCAGCCCGACATTGTCGAAATGCACGATTTCCCCGGTGCCGTTGGCAGTCATCGGAATGTTCCGGGGGTCATCGCGGGCAAGGTCTATCCGGCAAGAGGGTGCTTCGCGGGCGGCTATAGCGACCATTCAATGTGGAAAAAAGGGCAATGCGGCGCAGCTTCCCCGTGCTTGCGCTTGCCCCCTTGCGGCACACCATGCTTTACGGTGGCACGATGATCATCGCCTGCCCCGCCTGCTCAACGCGCTATGTCGTTCCCGACAGCGCGATCGGTGTGGACGGGCGGACCGTGCGCTGCGCCAAGTGCAAGCACAACTGGTTCCAGGACGGGCCGCAGATCACACCGCCCCCGGCCGCGCCAGCACCCGCACCGCCGCCCCCTCCGCCAGCTCCCGTCGCTGCGCCCGAGCCTGAGCCAGAGGTAGCAGCGCCGCCGGCTGTGACCCCCGCCAGCACGGCATCCAGCGGTTGGAACTGGGCCGAACCGCCAGTGCCAGAACCCGCAGCGGAACAGCCGGCTGCGGCCGAGCCCGAACCGGAACCCGAACCTGAAGCCGCCCCCGAGCCGGAGCCTGACCCCGCGCCCGAACCGGCCGCCGCAGCGCCGGACTACCGCTTCGCCGCCGATACCCGCGAGGACGAGGTGCCGGTGCCGCCGGTCTACAGCGAGCCGGTCTATCACAGCGCCTACGGCGAATATGACGGGACCTCGCAATTCGATCACCAGCCGCTGCTGGCCCCGCGCCGCAACCCGGCGAAGATGTGGATGATGGCTGCGGTGCTGTTCGCCACGGTCTCGATCGCGGCGGTCGGAGCAACGGCGTGGTATGGCCTGCCTGACTGGATGCCGTTTGCCAAACCCGTCTTCGCCGAGGAGCAACCGGGCCTCAAGCTGGAATTCCCGGCACGCGAGCAGGACCGCTATCAGCTGCCCAACGGGACCTGGTATTTCGGCGCCAACGGCAAGGTCACCAATACCTCGCAAAGCGCGCGCAGCGTGCCGGGGATCCTGATCGTGCTGCGCGATTCGCGCGGCCGGATCGTCCACAGCGCCGAAGTCCGCTCGCCCAAGCGCGTGCTGGCTCCGGGCGAAACCGCCGAGATCCGCGAGGCGCTGGTACCGGTGCCCAAATCGGGCGTGCGCGCCGAATTCGGCTGGAAGCCGAGCTAGCGATTATTCGAATTCGACGACCGTCTGGCCGGTACTGCTGCGCCGGACCTGGCGGCGCGGCTCTTGCGGCCCGGGTTCAACCGTCCCGCGCGCAGCGGCCACGATCTCGACCGTTGCCATGGCCACGGCCTGGACCCCGCGCGGCGCCTCCGGCGCGGGCGGAGGCGCGCTAACGGCGATGGCAAAGACCAGGGCGGCGTGGATCATCGCCAAAGGTAAACGGCGGATTCACCATGCCTGCAATCGCCCAGAATGGGACGTCCCGGCCCGGCACAGAACGGCCAGCCTGCCCATGCCCTTTCCGCGCTTGCACCCCCCGGAGCCCTTTGCTAATGGCCCGCTCCTACCCCCCCGGGACGACACGTTTCGCCCCGATGATTTAGCGGTCGTGGCGGAATTGGTAGACGCGCAACGTTGAGGTCGTTGTGGGCGAAAGCCCGTGGAAGTTCGAGTCTTCTCGACCGCACCAATCAGTCTCTCAAGGTAACTAAGTTTGGCCTTCGGGCATCGCATGCCCGAAGAACGGCGCAGTTCCGCGCGGTTTAAGGGCTGGGTCTAATAGGGTTGAAGCCAGAGACTCTCGACTGGCCTGCCGCTGAGGCCAAAGATATGCCGAATTCTCTGTCCCAAAGAACCCGGCTTCACCTCGATTTGTTGGCTTGGTTGTCGCTCAGGCCCCGAACCCGAACTGGCGTTCCTGCTCGGCCCAGTCGATCGGCATGCTGCAGATCAGGAGAGCGCGGCGCGTCAGTCCCTTGGGCTGGGTACCGCCAGCGATGGCATCGATAATCTTTGGGCTAAGCCATGAGAGCCGCAGCAGCCTGGTCAACTGCGTTCGGCACCGCCCTTCTCGCTTGGCTAGTTGGGCCAGGCTGAGTTCGGGTGATGCAAGCACCAGGCGTTGAGCCTCCATGGCATCAGCCATCAGAACCAGCAGGTCGTTTGATGCTCTCGCTTCAGTTGCATCGCTGTCGATCCTGATCCGAGCCTCTCGTAAGGGCCGCCGCGCCGGTAGAGGCACGGTCCAGGTCCAGTTGGATTCTTCGTCGATGCCAAGTGCGCCATGCTTCAGCCTGATCTCCATGCAATCCGTTCGGATCGAGATGCCAGCGATCAGCGAACGCAGCACGGTTTCGACCTTGCCAATCTCGCGCAGGTCGACCGCGAGCAGATGCGCAGTCGCAAACATCGTCCGCAGCGATCCAGCTTCCTCGATGCCTGATAGGTGCCGGAGGGCATGCTCGTCACCCAGCAGCTCCTCAAGATGGCCAATGAGATGCTGCTCGAACTGGCCGCGCTGGAACCTGATGCCCGGCGGATCACCTGGCCGAGCCAAGTCCTTGCGGGTCTCGTAGTAGGCGTAGCGCTTCACCTTGCTCGAGCCGTAGGTCGGGACCATCGGACGGCCGTGCGGCTCAGTAACCAGGCCCCGTAGCATGGCTTTCTGGGGCTCGTTGGTTGAGCGCTTCCTCGGCGGTGCCTTCTCCTTGAGCTGGACCTGGACTGCGCTCCACAGGGTCTCATCCACGATCGCCTCGTGCTCGCCGTCATAGACCTTGCCCTTGTGGACGATCCTACCCCGGTAAACTGGGTTCTTAAGAAGATGGAACAAGCTGTCCGTCGTCACAACATTTGGCACAACTCGCGGCGTAGATTAGCGGAGTGCGGGCCTCGTCTGGAGTTTAATGTTAGGCGGCGAGCTTGCGGTGTTGCAAGCGCCGATGTTCGATGGTCTGTCGTTTGATCCTTTCACGCTGTTTGATGATGGCTGAGGCTCTGCCGAAGTAGGCGTCAGCGGGCGTCACATTGTTCAGGCTCTCATGGTAGCGCTGGTGGTTGTAGTGCTCGACGAAGGCCTCGATCTGGGCCTCGAGGTCGCCGGGCAGGAAGTAATTTTCCAGCAAGATGCGGTTCTTCAGGGTCTGGTGCCAGCGCTCGATCTTGCCCTGAGTCTGCGGGTGCATCGGGGCACCGCGCACGTGACTCATCTGGTTGGCCTCGATGTATTCCGCCAGTTCGCCAGCGATGTAGCTGGGGCCGTTGTCGCTGAGCAGCCTGGGCTTATGCAGCACCGTCGCGCTGTCGCAGCCTGAGGCCGCAAGCGCGAGGTCCAGCGTGTCGGTCACATCCTCGGCCCGCATGTTGGTGCACAACTTCCAGGCGATGATGTAGCGCGAGAAGTCGTCAAGCACGGTCGACAGGTACATCCAGCCCCATCCGATGATCTTGAAGTAGGTAAAATCGGTCTGCCACATCTCGTTTGGCCGGGTGGTCTTGGTATGGAACGCATCAGCCGCTTTCACCACGACATAGGCCGGGCTGGTGATCAGATCATGGGCCTTGAGCAGCCGGTAAACCGTGGCTTCGGATACGAAGTAGCGCTTCTCGTCGGTGAAGCGCACCGCCAGTTCGCGTGGGGACAGCTCGCTGTAATCCAATGCCATCTCGACGATCTGATCCTGCACCTCAGGCGCGATGCGGTTCCACACCCGGCTCGGCGCAGATGGCCGATCCGCCAACGCCTCCGGCCCACCCTCAAGGTACCTGTCATACCAACGGTAGAACGTCCGACGAGCGATGCCGAGTTGATCCAGCGTCCGCTTGGCAGGCAGGTGCGACTGCTCGACGATCCTGATGATCTCGAGCTTCTCGGATGCCGGATACCTCATTCGTCGTCGCCCCCATCCGCGATCATGCTTTTTTTCAGCAGGCGGTTCTCAAGCGTCAGGTCGGCCACGCATTCCTTCAAGGCACGCGCCTCGCGGCGAAGATCCTGCACTTCACCAGTGGTCGCCGCACGGGCAGTGTCGCCCGCCAGGCGGCGCTTGCCGGCCTCCATGAACTCCTTCGACCAGGAGTAATACAGGCTCTGGGCAATGCCTTCCTTGCGGCACAGCTCAGCAATGCTGTCCTCGCCGCGCAGCCCATCGAGCACGATCCGGATCTTGTCCTCGGCCGAGAAATGGCGACGGGTCTGGCGCCGAATGTCCTTCACGACCCGCTCAGCAGGAGCCTTCGCCGGTGATTTTTTCGAGGAGGGTTGGGTCTTCATCTTCGTTCCTTCGTCACTGCGACGAAGACCCAACCCTCCTTAAATCACAACCTCAAATCTGTGCCATGGATGCTGACGGGGGACACGACAGACCATCGAACATCGGCGCTTGCAACACCGCAAGCTCGCCGCCTAACATTAAACTCCAGACGAGGCCCGCACTCCGCTAATCTACGCCGCGAGTTGTGCCAAATGTTGTGACGACGGACAGTTCGGGTTGCGCCTGGGCGCCGCCCACACACCGGGCAAGCGTCGCGAACGACTCATTGCCTTGTATCAGCAAAGGCCCGATCTTGAGCCATTGTTCGCACCGCTCGTTGCATCCATGGAGGTCATCGAAGACCAATTGCGCGCGTCCAACCGGCTGCTGGAAAGCCGCGCAGCTGACGATCCGGTGTGCAGCCGGCTCATGACTGTTCCTGGTGTCGGGGCGATCACCGCCTTGACCTTTACTGCCACCATCGAAGATCCCCGCCGCTTCTCCCGTAGTGAAGATGTCGGAGCCTATTCCGGACTAGCCCCTCGGCGAAGTCAGTCTGGCGAACGCGATGTGCGCGGCAACATCTCCAAGGCGGGCGATCCTATGTTGCGCCGATCACTTTACGAGGCCGCCAATTGTATGCTGTGCCGTGTTCAACGACCGTTCGCGCTGCAGCAATGGGGCCAGCGGATCGCTGTATCAAAAGGCAGCAAGCGAGCGAGGATCGCGGTCGCACGCAAGCTCGCCGTTCTGCTTCATTCGTTGTGGCTGAACGAGACGGAGTTCCGCTGGGCATGACCCCAGCGGCCTTCTTCCCGGTCAGCCATGCCAGGGTGATCTCGCCCGGACTGTAGAGGCAACGACCTCGAGTTGGACCCAGAGACACCCACCCCTTTTCGCTCGGCCGCGATCATGAAGGCTCGGACACAACGCTACCAGACGCCGTCCGATGACTTCGAAGACAACCATTGGCACCGGGAAAAGGAATGACCATGAGAGAATCAATTAGACAACAATCCTGAAAGTCCGCTTTCAGGGCGGGACAGGCGACTTGCTGCCATCTCACACAGCCAGCGCGTGGCCTACGGACGTCACTGTTGGCGAATGGTCTCGGGATTTGAGTTCAGATCAGCCGAAATATCGGTACGCAAACGAGGAGGATCGACTGGTACGCCATCGACCCGAACTTCGTAATGAAGATGAGGGCCGGTCGAGAGGCCTGTGGTCCCGACATAACCGATCACGTCTCCGGACTTTACCTCCTGACCGGGTGACACCGCGAGACGCGACAGGTGGCCGTAACGTGTCTGGGTGTTCTTGCCGTGGTCGACAGCAACAAGCAGTCCATATCCGCCTTGCCAGCCGGCCTTCGTGATCTGGCCACCTGAGGTTGCTCGGACCGGTGTGCCAGACGGGGCTGCGAGGTCAACGCCAGAATGCTTCCGATAACCACCCAAGACGGGATGCCAGCGCAGTCCAAACCCGCTGGTCAAGACTCCGTTTATCGGTTGTCGACCAAGAGAGCCGAGCCCAGCATCGACAAGATCCGAATCCGGGCGAGAGAGTATCCGGATGGCTCGACGTCCGGTAAGATCGACAATCACTGCGCCGGAAACATTCGCTCGCCGGGCAGGAACCGGCGCGCCGACAAGGTCAATTGCTCGGCTGACGGTAATCTGTACCGGCCCATCGATTTCGGCCGAAGCGTTGGTCACTTTGCCGAGCGGGGGCTCAGTCGATGCATTTGCAGGCGCCCCCGTCATGCTGGCCGAGCAGGCAACTGCCAATAAGGCATGATGCGCGCGATTGGACCACTCCAGCAAAGTTGACGCCCCCCATGACATAGCGAAGGAAACTGCCCCCGACAGCGGAATGAGTCAATGTTGCGAGGTTGGCGTGAATTCTCACAATTGGACATAGTCGGCTTGGTCAAGGTTAATTGACTTGATTGGACGGGGCTGCCGGGCGATTTGGGCTGGATGCAGCTGAGTTTAAATTTCAGCAGATTTTGGCGCGATGCCGCGCGCGTCCTTGGACTATCTGATGCGGAACTGGCTGGATGCCTTATCGTCGCCGGTCTTGCTATTCTCCCTCGAATACTGCTCGAGTGTCTCTCTGGAGCCTACAAGTTACCTCCAGTCGGCCAGGGTGATTACCCGTTTGTCGTTTTCGCGCTGAGCATTCTGGCTATCATCGCGGTCTTGCGCCCATTGCACCTTGTCATCACGAGACATCCTGCGCCGACACGACAGCTAGTCTCTGATATCAGGTCGAACCGCGGGTGGATCGTGTTGGTCGCCTTTATGGTGGTTACGCTTCCCGAGACGCTGGATACTGCGACCCGGTTCAAGAAAATCATTCCGCAGCTCAACCCGTTCTACGCCGATCCGTTTCTGGCGGATATGGAGCGGCAGTTACTCGGAAAAGACGCTTGGCAATACACACATGCCTTGTTTGGGCCAGCAACAACGCGCGCAATCGACGTGATCTATGGCTTGTGGCATGCCGTGAATATCGGCGCACTGGTCTGGATTGTACTATCCCGTGAAGGCCTGATCAAAATTAAGGCCGCTATTTGCTATCAACTCGTCTGGCTTGTCATGGGAGCTGGTATGGCCATTGCGTTTTCGTCGGCCGGCCCTTGCTTCTTTGAACACTTTACAGGTGATCCAAGATTTCGACCGTTGATGGAAAAGCTCGCGATTGCCGGCGGGGAAGAGGGCCTCCATGCGGTTGCTGCGATGAAATATCTGCTTGCGACCCAAGGTACTAACGCGATCGGGGGCGGGATTTCAGCCATGCCTTCTCTGCATGTGGCGCTTGCAGCGTTTGTTGTGCTGCTGGTCAGAGAGCTATGGCCACGCCGTAATGTCCCGCTGTTGCTAGCCCTTCTCCATTACTGCGCCGTTCTCATTGGTTCTGTCCACCTGGGTTACCATTATCTTGCCGATGGCGTGATCGGAACGATTGGAGTGATGGTCATCTGGGCGGCCACGGACGGGGTGCTAAAGACTTTCTCAAGTTATCCGGAGCGAACTGGCAGCCTTCCTGCAAGCCACCAGAGCACGGAAACGACAACTATCGAGACGAGTCCATCGACCAGGTAATGGTAGGCTAGGTGAACCGAACCGAGCAGGATCACCACGCAGAAGGCTGTTGTTGCAACTCTGAGCCGCATCGAAATATTCCAGCAAGCCAACACGTAAAGAAACGCCACCGCGACATGCATCGATGGCATCGCAGTAATCCCGCTGCCAAGGCCGCGATCGTCGCGGCTGAACCACGTGAGCAGCAAATCCTGCACCTTCAGCGAAAAGACAGGAAACTGCTCATTTGCAGATCTCAGGTATTCCATTTGAACCGCGAAGGTTGGATTACCCGTAAGAGGCTCAAGGAAACAGGGGCCAACAGAAGCAAAAGCAGTGGCGAGGCCTGCGCCGATAACGCCCCATGAAGCCAGGTAGACCAGGAAGAAGCGCTGGCGCACATCTGCAGCATCAGGATGATAGCACATCAGCAGACAGCCGAAGTAAAGCAACAATATCCAGATCTGGTAGCAAGCCGAGATCGCTGAAGTAAGGATGGGATAGCCCAAGACCGGCTGCAGCAGCAGCCAGGCATCCTGCCCGAGCAGCCAGCGATCCCACGTGATGAAAACCGGATCCCAGTCATACTCATTCAGCAGGGGGATCATGCTCTTCATCTTTGAGTAGAAGGGCAGGAATACGATCAATACCGCCAGAACAGGTAGGCCGCCAATCACGAAACGGATTGTGCTGGCTGAAAGATAACGCTGACGGAGGAACGCGATAGGCCACTCGGGCCGAGCGATCGCCAGGCCGGTCAGCAGATCAATGACCACCAGGACAAGAACGCTGGAAGCCATGACCTGCGCATTTGCGCGAATGCTAAAGAAATTAAGGTCGATCCCCTTCGCGGTCATGATCGCTGCCACAATCAAGAACATCAGCGCCGCCAGCCCCAGGACTTCGCGATCCCGGCGCAAGCTTGAGAGCAGGGTATCCTTCAGTTCGCCCCCCATTGGTCCTGCCTGGCCCTTCCTCTTCAGACTGAACGCAGGCGCCAGCGATACGTCACGTTGACCCGATTGGACAGCAGCAGATAGGGCAGCCAGACAAATACGCTGATCAGCACCTTCTGGATGTTGCTCATCAGCAAATCTTGCAACGATTGCGCAACCAGCGGCGGCACGTGGGGGCTGGCGGCCACGGCGCGGGCGATGGCAAGTTGTGAGAAAAGGTCGAAGGCCCAGGTCAGCGCCAGCATTCGCGGGAACAGCGGGATCGAACGGAGCGCCATCACGAAGCAGACCATGTAGAGGAAGTTCATGGCGATAACGTCGAAAGCCATCACACGAAAGATCGTTTCACCCCATTGTGGCGCATAGTGATTCATCGCGGGAACGCTTAGCAGGAATTCAAAGCTGCGGACTGGCACGTTTAGCATCAGGCCGATGAGTAGCGACGCCATGAAGCCCCAGGGGCCGAACTCAGGATGAGCGCGGGCGGACAGCGGATCGACGGATCGCCAGTTGCCCAGATTGGCAATCCGGAAGACTGGCTGGCTCGAAACCAGCCCCTTCGGGAAACTGCCAGCCGCCAGCCGATAGCCAAGGATCGGCGCAAGCGCGATCAGGGCATAAGGAAAGACGATCTGGATCAGATCAATCGGGGTGCGGACCGGGGTCAGCGCAAATACCATGCGAGGTATGGCGGCTAGCGCGAACACGGCGATCCATATCGGGATCAGGAGCTCCATCCTGACGTCGAGCGCCGCCACCAGCCAGCGACTGCGCGCCGAAAGCACGTCCCTTCGGCGTGTTAGCCACACAGCTAACTGTGCAAGCCGAAATTGCGCAGGAACTCGCTTCCCCATGACGGTCGATCTCACAACAAGAGTTACGCTCTATTTCAAAAAAGCCGCCGAATCATGCCGTTGCAACTGAGAACTCTGACTCCGTGTTAACCCCAGTTATTAATTCGTGCGGCATATAAGATATTGCAGAAGCTAGTTAAAATTCTTTTAGCAAAAGTACGTTGACTCGTATCGATATCAGCGTGATCCTCCGAGCATCCAGAAGGGATCCACGCGTAGGGTTGGCGCGACACGCTGCTCTTATAAGAACTTAAACGGGTCGCGTTGGTCCAACCCCCTTCTGGAAAGGTCAGCCGGAAATAGAGGCCGGAACCTTTCTTTAGCAGTCCGATCCGGCGGTGTTTGTTACCGGATGTGGTTGAATAGGGGTGTATACGATGACCAATTTTCTCAAGACCTTCGCCAAGGACGAATCGGGTGCTTCGGCAGCCGAATATGCGCTGATCCTGGTTGTGGTGGGCCTGGCGATCGTTGCCGGCGGCATCACGCTGGCTGACTCGATCGGCGGCGCGATGAGCGATGCGGCAAGCTGCATCGACAACGGCACGACCGCTTCCTGCTAAGTGACCCAACTCCCCCTTCCCTCGCGGAAGGGGGAGATTGCTCATTAAGGGCCTTGCACGCCAGGGGGTAACTTGTGCCGAGACGCAATCTAATTATCGCCGCTATTGCCGTAGCATTTGGTCTATTGGCCGTGCTGATTGCAAACAGCTGGTTTTCCGGTGTCGAGGTCAAGCAGGAGCGGCAAGCCAGGCAGCAGCAACTCGTCCGCGTTGCCGTAGCCAACCAGAACCTCGGCTTTGGGGCGCAGTTGACGCCAGAAACGGTCAAATTGGCCAATTGGCCGGCGGACTCGGTCCCGGCCGGCGCGTTCACGGACCTCTCCAAGCTCATCGGCAATGGCCGTGTTGTGCTTCGCCCGCTCGTGCCGGGTGAGCCTATCCTTGCATCCAAGGTTTCCGGCCTCAATGGCCGCGCAACCATTTCTGCCAACCTGCCGGAAGGCTTCCGCGCTGTCGCCGTACCGATCAACGAGG
Organism: Sphingomonadaceae bacterium; assembly: GCA_965284665.1. Classification (GTDB taxonomy): domain Bacteria; phylum Pseudomonadota; class Alphaproteobacteria; order Sphingomonadales; family Sphingomonadaceae; genus Novosphingobium. Next base: position 2,664,039 of record OZ260108.1, read on the forward strand.
TGTCTGGCGTGGGCGGCTTTGCCTTGGCGGGCGATGTGGTTGATGTTCTCGTCACCCGCCAGGTCGGTAGTGACGGCGCCAATGGCCAGGACAAGATAACCACCGTTGTGGTCGAAAACGTTCAGGTTCTCGCGATCGACCAGCAGGCTGACGATTCCAAAACCGAACCCAAGGTTGGCAAGACTGCCACCCTGCAGGTCACGCCCGTCGATGCCCAGAAACTGGCACTAGCCACCCAGGTAGGGACGCTAAGTTTGGCCCTGCGCAACGTGCAGAGCCAGTTCGAATCCGCCCGTACCGTCGTTACCACTGCTGACCTTGGCGGTCGGGGGCGCTCCATTGGTGTCCGGCGTCCACCCTCGCAACCGGCTCCAGCAATGGCGCTGGCCCCCTCTGGCAGCTCGCGCGGCGGTCGCGCACCGGCCATTATTCCTGCCGTCAGCGGCGGCCCCGCCATGACGATCATTCGTGGCACTGAGCCCACCCAGTACGAGGTCAAGCGCTATGGAACCCGGTAAGCTTCGCACTCCCCTATCCGGGCGCGCGATTCGGTCTATCCTGGCTGGGGCGGCTCTGATTGCGCTTCAGGCCCCGATGGCAGTCACGCCTGCCCAGGCTCAGAGCGGCGACCAGCTCCACGCAGGCGCCCTTGAGGTGCCGCTTAACAAAAGCCAGGTCGTCTCGGCTGATCGTCCGATCGCGAAAGCAATGATCGGCAATGCCGCCATCGCTGACGTACTGCCCGTTACTGATCGTTCGGTTTATGTACTGGGCAAGGCTGTCGGCACCACTAGCCTCACGCTCTACGATGCAGGCGGGCGCGTCCTTTCCATCTTGGATATTGCCGTTGGACCCGACGTGCAGTCGTTCCGCGACCAGGTGGTGGAATTGTTGCCCGGCGAGGAAGTAAATGCGCGGCTCTCCGGGGATTCAATGGTTCTCACCGGCCTCGTTTCAGGAGGGGCTGCCGCAGATCGTGCAGTCCAGCTCGCCAAGACTTTCGCCGGTGACAAGGTCGTCAACATGCTTGGCGTCCGATCGAGCGAGCAGATTATGCTCGAGGTCAAATTTGCTGAAGTCAGCCGCTCCGTCGGCAAGGATATCGGCGTCAGTGCCTTTGGGGCAGGATCCCGCTTCGACATGGTCACCGGTACCGGGGCGCAGCTTGTGCCGGATACGACGACCGGCATGGGCGTGATGAAGCTCAATTCGATCAACAACACTTTCGGGGTTTTCCGCAGTAATTTCAATATTGGTAGCCTGTCGATCGAAGGCATCCTCAACGCACTTGAAAACAAAGGCATGGCCAAGACTCTGGCCGAACCGACACTCGTTGCGCTCTCGGGCGAGAAAGCCTCGTTCCTCGCTGGTGGCGAATTTCCGATCCCCGTGGTCCAGTCCGGCAGCGGTAGTGGCAGCGGCAACGGCCAGGCGATCACGGTCGAGTTCAAGCCGTTTGGGGTGAGCCTGGCCTTTACTCCGACTGTACTGGGCGACAAGACAATAAACCTGGTCGTGGAGCCGGAAGTGAGTTCAATTGACCCCACAGCGTCAATCACGCTCAATGGCATCACCATACCCGGCTTGCAGACGCGCCGGGCCAGCACGACCCTGGAACTGCGGGATGGGGAGAGCTTCGCCATCGCCGGCCTGCTGCAACGGGACTTCAAGACCAATGCCCGTCAGCTGCCGTTGCTTGGCTCGATTCCGATCCTTGGCGCGCTCTTTCGGTCGGCACAGTTCCAGAAGGGCGAAACCGAGCTGCTGATCGTCGTTACACCTCGGCTGGTGGCGCCAATCCGTCCCGATCAGGTCAAGCTTCCCACCGACCGGGTCAAGGACCCCAATGACGTTGACGTGTTCCTGAAGGGCGAACCCTATACGCCCCAATCATTGACACCGGGCGGCGAAAAGCCGGGTCCTGCAAAGAAGAAGGATGATGGCTATGAATATTGATCGCCGCATCTTTGCTGCAATGACAGCGGTCATCATGCTCTCCGCCTGCAGCACCGATGGTCAGAAGTCGATCGCCAGTGCCAGCTTTGGCGAAGCCAATCGTCAGACAATGATGGCCCAGGTGATCGATCCCGATCCGCAATACGCCGAAGCAGCGCCGAAAGGGAGCGGCGAACAGGCAGCAGCAGCCGTTGAACGCTATCGCAAGGGTGCGGTGAAGAAGCCCGACCGAATTCGCACCAGCAATGTCGGCGCTGGCGGTGGCAGTTCAGGTAGCAACTGAAGATCGAAAGGATGGACTGGTTCGATGCCCGGCTCCTCAAGACGAGGTTTTATCGCTGAAGAAGGTGGCGCGATTGCGCCTACCTTTGCGATCGGGTTGTTCGTGCTCGTTGCCATGGCCGGGATTTCGTTCGATTACGCCCGCCTTGCGACGCTTGACACCGAACTCCAGACTGCCGCAGACCAGGCCGCGCTCGCTGCCGCCAGTCAGCTTGACGGCAAATCCGGCGCAATCACCCGGGCAACAAATGCTGCCAGCGGACTAGTCACCAACAAGACCATCTTCGGTGAAAATGGGGGCAGCGCGGTCGCGATTGCTGCCCCCACCTTCTACCAGTCCTACAATAGTGACACCGACACCTTTGGCGCGACGACGACGGTCGATTCGGAAGCCAGTGTAGTCAAGGTCGCGGTCGTTGCCCGAAAGGCATTCTACGCACTCACGCCAGTGATCGGTCTGTTCAATTCCGGCGACATAAACGCAGAAGCAGTGGCGGGACTGGGCAGCTCGATCTGCAAGATTCCCCCATTGATGATCTGCAATCCAAACGAAAGCAGCAGCCTCAACTTTCCCCTACCATCGGATCGCGGAAAAGGCGTGAAACTTGAGGCGGGTGGTGGCAGCGGCACCTGGGGGCCTGGCAACTATGGCTACCTTGATTTCGGCAGTGGGGCAAAGGATCTGCAGGAAGCGCTCGGCGCGAACAGTAGTGTCGACAATTGCCTCGATCAATCGGCGATCAGCACCAAGCCAGGCAACACGGCAAGCGCGACAGTGGCGCTCAACACTCGGTTCGACATCTATGACAACGGCTTGACCGGATATTGCACTGGTACCACGTGCAGCCCCGCCTTGAATACGCGCAAGGACCTGATCCGCAAGGTCTGGGACCCCAAGGACAGTTGCGGTGTTGGCAACGGGTGGGGCACCGATCCGTGGATGTTGCCTGCAAGCCAGTACGTCGGCCTTACGTCTCCCGTCCCTGAAAACATGGGGCTGCCGCGCGACGTTTGCCACGCGGTTAGCAGCGATGGAACTTGCAGCGGTGGCCGCTTTGGTAATGGCGACTGGCATCGCCAGCTCTACTTCAACGTCAACCACGGCGGTTTGTCGGCATCAGTAGTGCAGACTTGGGCTGGCCGGGCGACCCTTGCCGAGCTTTCACGCTACGATGTCTACAAGTGGGAAATGGCCACAGCGGGCCGTCTCGACCCAAGAGTCGTGGCCAACCGCAAGCGGTTGAACGCCCAGGGCAAGGAAATCGGCCAGGCGGTTGACTACTATTCCTATTCCGCCCCGAAATGCGCCGCCGGTGTGGGCGAAAGCTCTACACAGAAGGACCGCCGAGTGCTGACTGTTGCCGTAGTCAACTGTCAGGCAAATAGCGTCCAGGGCTCGACGTCGCTCAGTGGTAAGATCATCGGCTGGGCAGATTTCTTCCTGGTCGAACCTTCAATTGATCGGACTTACACCAACAAGGACCAGATCTATGCCGAGGTGATCGGCCCGGCCGAACGGCCCGGAGGTGGCTCTGCCTTCCAGTACTATCAGCGTCAGCAGCCGAGGCTCTACAAATGATCCGCGGTCTGCGCCAGGACATGTCCGGCAGCGCCGCGGCGGAAATGGCATTGATCCTGCCATTATTGCTGATGCTGGTGCTTGGAACGCTTGAAGCCGGCAATCTGATGTGGAGCCAGCACAAGGTCACGAAGGCCGTGCGCGATGGCGCTCGCTATGCGGCCCGGCAAAATATCGCGCTGCTGAACTGCACCACCAAGGACCCCACTGTAGAATCGAAAATCAAGCTGCTGACCCGGACAGGACAGCTTGCAAGCACGACGGCAACTCCGAAGATTGTGGGTTGGACCGATGCTGCAGTAACGGTGACTGTTGCCTGTAACGCCAGCTATTCAGCTGGCATCTATTCAACCCTTGCTGGCGGCGCACCGGTTGTGACAGTCGCTGCCAGCCCAAGTTATCGTTCGTTGCTGGGCCAGCTTGGCCTGTTCAGTGTTGGCGGCAAGCTCCGGGCCGAGGCCAAGGCGCCGGTGATGGGCATATGACCATGTGGTCTGCCCTTCACCGCAATTGCCGGGGCTCTACGGCGGCCGAGTTCGCATTGCTCTTGCCGCTGACCTTGCTGTTCCTGCTCGGCATGATCGATGTGGGTCGATACATGTGGGAAGTGAACCGTGCCGAAAAAGCGACCCAGATCGGCGCACGTTGGGCAGCGGCGACCAACAGCATCGCGAGTGACCTCAATACATACAATTTCGCTGGGACGGGCGGCTTGACTGCAGGCGATGCTGTTTCAAGCACTGCTTTCCCGGGTGTCTCCTGTACCAAGAGCGGCGGCGGGGCGCCGAGCTGCAGCTGCGCCACCGGCGGAACTTGCAGCTTTGGCCTGACCGCGGACACAACCGCCTTCAACCGTCTTGTCACTCGGATGCAGCAAATCAAGCCGGACATCACAGCCAATCAGGTAGCGGTGGACTACGGCTATTCGGGAATTGGCTTTGCCGGAGATCCAACCGGCGCAGATGTGTCTCCGCTGGTAACCGTCAAGCTCCAGAATCTTACATTCAGTCCTATGCTACTGGTGCTGTTTTCAACAAATGTTGGCCTCCCTGACTTCAGTTACACAGTAACCGCTGAAGATCTTCGGGGAACGCAGTCAAATTAGAGGACGAGCATGGGCAGCCACGATCATATCTTCGACCTGTCAGAGGAGCATACGTTGCGATTTCCCGAGCGGCTTGTGATTGCTGCATCACCAGAACGGCTGGTCGACTTGCGTGCCGAGGCTTCGGCAGCTCTCCTGGCTGGAGTCGCCCAAGTCCCGCTTTATGACTCGCCCGATCTGGATGATGAGCGGCTATCCAGCGCAAGCCTTGTCGTACTTGAAGTTGAGCCCTCGAACCCGACTTCGCTGAACAGGTTGACGAAGCTGCGTGAGAAGCGACCCGACCTTCCAGTCATCGCGGCGCTTTCAAGCCCAACGCTTTCGGTTGTTCAGGCCATTGTCCGCCATGGGGTCGCAGATGTGGTGGCATTGCCATTCGTTGTCACCGAGCTTGTCCAGGCATGTGTCAATGCAGCGGTCAATCAGGGGCGCGCTGTTTTGGCGCCGACGACCCTTGCCCCTCTGATTGCGGTTGTTCGAGCGACTGGCGGTAGTGGTGCCACGACTATCGCAACGCATCTTGCGGGTGAACTGGCCACCACGTCATCACGCGACTGTTGCCTGATCGACCTGGACATCCAGAACGGGACCGTAGCTGACTATCTGGCAATTCGACCGCGCCGAACAATCGCAGATCTCCTCGAAGCGGAAGACCGGGTGGATCGTGAACTTTTCCATTCGGTAGTCACAACGCACCAATCTGGTCTCACTGTGGTAGCGGCTCCCGAAGACATTATGCCACTTGAGACTATCAATCCGGACCAACTGCTTCGTATCCTCGACCTCGCACGTCGCGAATACGACTGGGTTGTGCTCGACCTTCCATCAAACTGGACGAGCTGGAACCTCTCAACTGTCCTGGCCGCCAGCAAGGTCCTGATGGTCGTGGAGATGAATATTCCCAGCTTGCGGCAGGCCAAGCGCAGGCTCCAATTATTCGCATCTGTCGGTGTTAGGCCCGATGCAGTTGAGATTGTCGTCAATCGGCTGGAAAAGCGCTTGTTCAAGACCATCAGCCTTTCTGACGTGGAGGCATCACTTGGCTGTACGGTTCTATCCGGCATCCATGCGGAGGGGGATGCCGTATCAGCGGCCCAGGACCAGGGACTCCTAGCCGGTCAGGTGGCGCGGCGAAGCCGGTTCAACTCGGACATTGTCAAACTAGCGACCGACCTGAAGGCTTCTTTCGGAGGGCACGGTTGATGTGGCAGCTTCGTAAACCAAAGGAAGCCGTTGATGAGCCGCTTGCTATTGCCACTGGACCTATCCAGACCGTCGTTCCCGAGGTCCCCAGCGACAAGTTGCTCACCCTAAAGGTATCGATTCACCAGAAGCTGCTGGATCGGATCAACTTGGCCATGCTTGACAAGCTTTCGCGTGATCAGATCGAAGCAGAGGCCGGCGATATCGTTCTTGAACTGCTTAACCAGGAAGATGCAGCGCTCAACTCAAAGGAACGGACCAAGCTGGTCAGCGACGTTCTCGACGAACTGCTCGGCCTTGGGCCTCTCGAGCCGCTGCTCAAGGACGAAACTATAACCGATATCCTGGTGAATGGACATGAGACCGTTTTCGTGGAGCGGCGCGGCCTTCTCGAACGGGTTGGCACACGTTTCCAGGACGAACGGCATCTGTTGCGCATCATCCAGAAGATCGTCAGCGCCGTCGGGCGCCGAATTGACGAATCCTCTCCGTTCGTTGACGCGCGCCTCGCTGATGGATCGCGGGTCAATGCGATTATTGCCCCGTTGGCTATTGATGGCTCACTGCTTTCCATCCGCAAGTTTGCCAAGGTGCCCATCCGAATGGAGCGCCTGATCGAACTCGGCAGCGTTCCAAAGGAACTGGCCGAGGTGATGGAAGGAATCGTCAAGACGCGCCGCAACGTTCTGATTTCCGGGGGTACCGGCTCAGGCAAGACAACGTTGTTGAATGCTTTGTCCAGCTTCATCGACCCGCGCGAAAGAATCGTGACGATCGAGGACTCGGCCGAACTTCAACTCCAGCAAGAGCATGTCGCCCGGCTGGAAACCAGGCCGCCGAACATCGAAGGCAAAGGCGAAGTAACACAGCGCGACTTGGTCAAGAATGCGCTGCGCATGCGGCCTGACCGAATCATCCTTGGTGAAGTCCGCGCCGGTGAAGCCTTCGACATGCTCCAGGCTATGAACACCGGCCATGATGGCTCAATGACAACCGTTCACGCCAATACACCCCGCGATGCCTTGGCGCGGGTCGAGCAGATGATCGGCATGAGCGGGATTGAGGTCTCGCCACGTTCAGCCCGGGCGCAGATTGCGTCAGCCATCCACGTCGTGATCCAGGTTGGACGGCTTTCAGACGGGCGGCGCCGTGTGCTGAGCTTGTCGGAAATTACCGGCATGGAGGGTGACACCATTTCGATGCAGGAGATCTTCCGCTTCCGCATGATGGGACGCGATGACAGCGGAGCAGTGCTGGGCCAGTTTGAAGCGACAGGCATCAGACCCAAGTTCCTCTCAGAGGCGGCGGCTCATGGGATTGAGATGCCGGCCGAACTGTTTCGTCCTAATGTGAAGTTGGGATAGGACCATGGGGGACAATCAACTCGTCAGATTCTTCCTACTGCTCGCAGTTTTCGCGGCGGTCTTCTTGCTTTCGCAGGTACTGATCAGGATGACTGCGGATTCGCGCACCAGGATAAGGGCGGTGAACCGCCGGCTCAGAATGCTCCAGGGCGGTATCCATCATGACAAGGTAATCGCCAGTCTGCGCAAGAACGACCCGACCGACTTGGTCGGACTGCCCGGCTTTGCGAACGCGATGCTTCTGACCATCCGCCGGATGTTACTGATGGCTATGGTCCCGATGACATTGGGCCAGTTTCTCCTTACGGTCGCAGTCGCGCTTTTTGCTGTTCTCGCCTTGGTCTTCACTTTGACGTGGGTGGCCGGCTACCAGCTTACCTCTGGCATAATCCTACTTCTGCTAACTGTAACGGCGGCGGCGACCATCGCCATTCCGGTCATGATTATCAGCTTCCTGGCCCAGCGGCGTCGCAAGCGGATGCAGGAACAGTTTCCGGTCGCTCTCGACATCTTTGTCCGTGCGCTTCGCTCGGGCCACCCAGTGGCGGCTGCGATAGAGTTGCTGACGACTGAAATGGAAGACCCGGTCGGATCAGAATTCGGACTTGTGTCCGATGAGGTGACTTATGGCGCGGAACTCGCAGACGCTCTGCATGCGATGGCGGAACGTTGGGATCTCGACGATATCCGGATGTTCGTCGTATCACTCTCCGTGCAGCAGGAAACGGGAGGCAATCTCGCCGAAATCCTCGAAAACCTTGCCAGCGTTATCCGCGCCCGGGCAGCAATGTACATGAAAGTACGATCGCTCAGTTCCGAAGGCAGGATGACTGGCTGGCTTCTCACTGCACTGCCGGTCTTCACTTTCGTGATGCTGTTCTTGAGCAATCCCCGCTTCTATCTCGACGTGGCCAAGGACCCGATTTTCTATATCGGCTTCCCGCTAATGATCGCCTGGTACTTCGTAGGGGTCTTTTCGATCCGCAAGATGGTCAACCTTAAGGTCTGATATGATCGAATTCCTTGCCTCGAATGTCTATGCCCGAAGCGCTAGCTTGCTGGCGATCTTCCTGCTCGCCACCTTCGCCGCCGTTACCGCATCGCGGTGGCTGGCCCGATACGCCGAAGTTCGTGCCGGCCTGCGAGATCTGGAGGGAAGTCGCGCCGTGGTCTCGCTCGGCCGACTGCGGAAGCAGAACGAGAACGCTTGGTCTCGGCTTGCTGACCAGATCGAGAAGGCCGGACTGAATCTTTCCGACACCAAGGGCGATGAACTTCGTGCGAAGCTTATTGCTGCGGGTTTCGAATCGCCGGCTGCACCGCGCATATTTACACTCACCAAGGTCCTCATGATCCTGTTCTTGCCGAGCATTTATGTCTTCCTTTTCGTCGTGAACGAACCCGCTCCGAATTACCTGAAAATCTACGTTGTAGGCGCATTTGCTGCCTTACTTGGGATGATCCTTCCCAGCCTGTTCATCACCGCGAAGGCCGATCGGCGAAGCGAGGCGATACGCAATGGCTTTCCCGACAGCCTCGACCTGATCCTGATCTGTGTAGAAGCGGGATTGGGGCTTGAGGCGGCTCTCGACCGGGTGGGCCGCGAAATGATCGACAGCCATCCGCTCGTGGCGAGACTTCTTTCTACGGCGACACTGCAGTTGCGGGCGGGTGCCCCCCGTGAGGTCGCCATTCGGGCCATGGGTGAGCAGAGTGGTGTCGATGAAGTGCGCAGCTTTGCGACGCTGCTTATTCAGTCTGACCGGCTGGGCACATCTATTTCGCAGACACTGCGTGTTTACGCATCCGAGATGCGCGAAAAGCGTCAGATGCGCGCCGAGGAAAAGGCGCATCGGCTGCCTGTGGTGATTTCGATACCGCTAGTGATCTGCATGCTGCCGACCATGATCGGTGTCCTGATGTTGCCCGGTATGGTCCGGGTCGTTCGCGAACTTCTGCCAGCTTTGGGAGGGTAACAATGCATACGAAAGCAATCTTGCTGACGGGTCTTTTTGCAGCGCTTGGGGCTAGTGGCTGTCAAAGCATTGGCAATCAGAGCCGCAACCTTGCTGTACAGGCCGGGAAGATGCCTACTCAGCAGCTCACACTTGGCGAGCTGCAACTGGCTCGCGGGCGTGCTTATCTCGACGCTGAGCTTACGACACTTGCAATTGGTCAGTTCAGGCTTGCGCAGCAGGATCCGCAGACACATGCGGCCGCCAGCAACGGGCTGGGTGTAGCCTATGCTCGACTTGACCGCCATGATCTTGCCGAGCGTTACTTTGCCGAAGCCCTTGCGGCTGAGCCCGGCAGCGAGAGATATGCGCGCAATTTGGCTATGCTGCGAGGGGCGCAACCTGCTCTCGCAGTCCTTCCCGCGCAGGCGCTAGCTCCAGCCAAGGCTGAAACACTCCATCAAACTGCGGCAAAGCCAAGCTTCCGTTTGGTTCGGATATCCCGAGGCGAAGTTCACATTGGACATCCCAGGTCCACGGATAAGGAAGCCGCAGTTCCAGCGAAGCTGGCGGCAAATGACGAAGCAGCAATCATTACCGTGACCGGCCCCCGCCGTGCACGGCCCACTTATCCGTTGGTTGTCAAACTGGACCAGATCCCCGGCCTTGCTCAAGCGCGAGCCGAGCACCGACCAATAGCGATGACCCTTATGCCGTCCGCGCGATCCGCTGCCTTCAAGAGGCCTGTGGCAAAAGCCGCCCAAGAGCTGCAGAACCGAGCCAAGATTGCCGCTTACCCGATCGTGGTTGATCTGACGCGATGAATGCTGAGCTTCTGGTGTGGCCGATCATAGCCTGCGCTCTCCTTGGTGCGGCAATCGACCTCAAAGAGCAGCGCCTACCGAACTGGCTGTCTTTGCTGAGTGCCATAGTCGCCGGCACCCATACTGCGCTTGTCAACGGTGTTGATGGCCTGATCAGCGCCCTGCTGCATTGCTGGTTGGCCCTGGTTGTTGGAATGGGCCTGTTCCGCATCGGATTTGTCGGCGGCGGTGATGCAAAATTTTATGCGGCGCTCGCCATTGCATTTCCAATTGGGGTTGCCCTGCCGTTCCTCGGCTGGACTTCGCTGGTGGGCCTGCTTCTGGTCCTGGCCATGATTACATTCAGGATCATCAGGAAAACAGCCATGGGACATGAGATTGGAGTTCTAAAATTCTCCGTCCCCTATGGCATTGCTATCGGCGGCGGCGCTATCATCACGTTGCTACGCTGATCCTAGCGTGAAGGCGCTGGGGAAAGTCTCACACCTCGTGCTCGTCTTTCGGCTGGGCCAGCAGGAGTTTCTCCCGCATGGTCGTGCGGGACATCGCAATGACGTGATCCACACCCTCGATCGTTATGGCCAAAGTCCCTTGGTCAGTAGCCATAATGAACCCTTTTTCCTTCAGGTACCAAAGATGGAAGTCGAAGATTTCCTCAGAGCAGCCTAGCATCTCATGAATGAAATACTGACCGACCCCGGCGTCCTGAGCCTGTTCACGCCTTTTGCGGTAAAGGAGCATCAGAATCCTGGTGTGCGCGTCTGCATCGGAAAGCGCTGACCGCTCTTCGAACAGGCCTTCTTGTTTAGAGAATACGAATCCAGTGGTGCGAGAGTAAACCTCATCATAGTCGGACCGGTCCTGGGGGTCTTTCAGCGCCTTGTAGGCGTTTATGACTTCAGTCAGTTTTGCAACGTCAGGGCGCTCTGCGTGGTCGGGGTGATATTGCTTTGCGAGCACATGATAGGCCGATTCCAACGACCGCGCATTACAATTCGGATTGACCCGCAAAATGCTATAGTAGTCAATGAAATTAGCAGAACTGGGCATTTCGGCTACCTCTATACATCTTTACGAAGCCACGTTGGCTGGCTGGGCTAGCGTTGGGTAATTTTTGATCCAAACAACTCATTTGTCAAAAGGAGTTAGTGTTTTGGTATCCCACCAGGGCTTGTGATCAACGAACCGCCATCATTCGAGCTCGCTTCCTAACGCGAAAGCTTAAGGGGAACTATTCTGGCAACGCTCCAGCGGCAGCCTTCGATCTCGACGAAAATCTAAGAGGCGTAGGCGTGCACGTCGCTGAACGAATGGCTGGTTTCGACGATCAAGCTTTGAGCATCGAATGACGGATATGTCAGCGAAAACAGACGCTCTCAGCTTCGGAGTTTAGAGAACCCGTCAGCCTTATCAGCGTCAAGCAAATCAGCGACATCGACATCTAGCGCTGTCGCAATTCGCTGCAAAACGAGGACTGAGGGGTTGCGGACACCTCGCTCCAGCCCGCTGATGTAGCCTCGATCAAAGCCGCTATCGGTGGCAAAGTCTTCCTGCGTCAGTTCGCGCGCAGCACGAAGGCGCCGTATGTTCCAGCCGATGCGCTTGCGAATGTCCATCGCACGGCACAGTCAGTCGATGCGACTGATACACCCACGACTTATAAGTCTCATTTCGCTGGACTAGCACTGACGCTTCGAGCACACCGACCACATGGCAAAAGCACGTGGAATTCCAGTCCTGATCGACAATGTCGGCAGTCAGGCGCCTCTTCAGCGGATCTATCTGGGGAGCGGCAATCACAAGGAGAAATGGCTCCAGGAGCTCATCCACGCGCACCCGAACATACTGCCGGTGTCCGAGATCGAGCCCGGTTTCGGGTCTCTGATCCCAACCGCGCTAGAGGTGTCCTGCGCCCACGGCAGGATCGACAACCTGTTCCTCACACCTTCGGGTGACATCGTGTTCGTCGAGACCAAGCTGTGGCGTAATACCGAGATGCGGCGCGAAGTCGTGGCACAGGTGCTCGACTACGTCTCAGCGCTTACCGCGATGTCATATGACGAGTTCCAGGCCTTAGTCTCGAAGGGCGAGAGAGCGCCAAAACGGCTCTATGACCTGGTCGCCGATAACCCAGAGGCCTTGCCTGAGGCAGAGTTCATCGACGCGGTCTCGAACAACCTACGGCGGGGACGAATGCTGGCGATGGTACTCGGAGACGGGATCCGCTCCGAGACCGAGGCACTCGCTGCCTTGCTGCAAAGCCATGCCGGAGCGCACTTCACCTTCGCATTGGTTGAGGTCGCAACCTGGCAAAAGAGCGACGGCAGCATCCTTGCGATCCCCAGCACGCTCGCCAAGACGGTGATGATTGAGCGGGGGATCGTCCGCATTGAAGGAACAGGAGTTCGGGTCGAACCGTTGCCCCCTGAAGCCAAGCCACGAGCTCAATCGATCAGCATGGCAGACTTCATGGCAAAGATGGCTGAACGGGATCCTGAGCTTCCCGTTGTGATCTACGCCTTCCTCGATGCACTTGAGCCGCTCGGCGTCTATCCGGAGCTAAAGGCCACACTGAACCTGAAGGTTGATCTGCCAGGCTTCGATCGACCCGTGAACTTCGGCTACATCGACAAGCAAGGTAAGTACTGGGCCAACCCCGCGTCGTGGAATTTGCCCGACACGATCTGGCGACCCTACTTTGAGGCGCTCGCAGCGATGATTGGCGGTCATGTGATCGACGAGCCCGGGAATCAGTTTGTGGCGATCAGCGGCAGATCTGCTCCCCGGATCACCGACCTGCTACCCATTCATCATGCCGCGTGGGTTGCGGCGATCGATAAGGCCATCTGGCAAGCCCACGAGGCGACCCAGTCATGAACGAGCTTACGCCGGTACACCTTGATTTCTGGCTCCAGAGCTCGCGGTGGTTCGGAATGTCCATGTATCCCGGTTACGGCGGGGCGCCCTATCATTCTCCAATCCACATGGAAGGCTTCAGTCTGCTCGACGACACCTTTTGCCTCGATTTCGTGAACCTCGCATATGCGCAAGGGGTGCAGAATTTCTCCGTCGAGTTCGAGGTTGCGAGGGGAACTGCCGACTACCAGGTGTGCTTCGCGAAAGAACATTCCGAAAGGACCTACGTGTTCGTTCCCCTCACCCGGAAGTGGATGGAAACGTTCTTCCCACGGATCGATAGTAGCCGCATGTTCGATAAACGCGGTGCGCCAGTCGATCGTGAGATTTTCAGCGCGCCGCCCAGGTGATAAGCCGGTCGCAGGCGAGGAAAGCTTCGGCTAGTCCCTGCTCACCAATGCGCTGAAAGCTCCGTCTCGACTTGCTCGGGTATCCAAGCATTGGTCGCGACATGGAACACGACGATTTCGACGAGACACCCGGCCTGGTCTCCGGGCTGCTGCTTGAAGCAGGGCTTCTGACCGAGGCCTTATCGGACATGTTGGCGATGAGGCTTCCTCAAAATGCTGTCGATCGGGCCAAGATCCTCGAAGCGCTAGTATCGAAAGCCAGCACTGCGAGCATTCTCATCGCAGCTGCGGCAAAGCTGGATCAAACCAGCGCTTAACTGGCGCACGTCAAGCCTTGCCCTTCTTGGCCTTGGAGTGGATCATCGGCGGTTCGGGATATTCGTCGAGACCGAAGTCCTTGCGGGCCAATTCGATCAAACGCCGTTCTTCTTCCGTGAAATCCCTGTCGCTCGGATCATTGGCAGCCAAGGATTGGGCTTGCAGATTGAACACGCCAAGCTTCGCAAGAACCCGAACGCCTTCAAGCTTCGTCTTGATGTGTGCCGTTATCAGCTCCCTTATTAGCGTTATGGCCAGGGCTTCGCTCATAGGCATGGTCTTGCTCTTACCGCCGGCCTTGATTGGAACCGACGTATTGAGTTGGTCAGCGAGGCACTCAAGAAGCGCCAGGTGCTTTCTGGAGGATTTTCCCCCCTTGGGATTACCGCTTTGCCCAGGCTTCCATTGCGACCCCTTCGGCGGCTTGCCGAAGCCCACTTCGTAATTCTTGGCCATGCTTGTGCCCCCCTTGTTACGCCGCCAGCGACGAATTGCTAGCTTCAGAACGGTTCTCAGCCAGCTGCCGGAACGTCAGACCGGTCTGTTCGTGGAGCGCTTGCCGTCCGGTCATCTCCTCCCATCGGCGAATGGCGACATCGACATATTTCGGGTCCAGTTCGATGCCGAATGCGCGCCGGCCGCTTTTCTGCGCGGCAAGTAGCGTCGTCCCCGAGCCCATGAATGGGTCGAGCACGAGCGCGCCCCGGTTGGTGACGTCGAGAAGTGCGTCCTGCACAAGCTCGATGGGCTTTGGCGTTGGATGATGCGCGAGCGCCTTGTTGGCCGACGAGCCCGGCTGATTGGCGCCAGGGTAAGACCAGACGCTGGTTCGGTCGCGCCCGTGTTTGCCCAGCTGGATATTATTGACAGCTAGCTTCTCGCCTTTGCGGAAGATCACCACGAACTCGTGTGCCGAGCGGTAGGGCGTCCCCATGCCTCCTGAGCCCTTGTTCCAGACCGCTGTCTGAATGTGATCAAGCCCCGCATACCGCCCGGCCGCCATAATCACATCGACCGAACGCCAGTCTATGCAGGAGTAGAAGCTGCTCCCGTCTTTCAGGTGTTCCGCAGTGATTTTGTGGAAGGTCTTGCAGAACTCGCCAAACTCGGTGTCGGACATCTCGCCGACACCCATCTTGAAATCCTTGTGCTTGCCCGAGCTGACAAAGCCTTCGATCTTGATATTCCACGGGCAGTCGGTGAACACGCAGTCAGCGCGGTCGCCGCTCAGTACCAGAGCGTAACTCTCCGGATTGGTGGAGTCGCCGCAATACAGCCGGTGCTTGTCCATAAGCCACAAGTCGCCGAGCTGGCTGACAGGCTCTAGCGGGACTTCGATCGGCTTCTCTTCATGCAGCTTCTTCGTATCCGCTGGATTTCCAGACATGATGATGTCGAGCTCGGGGAGCGAGAACCCGGTTGCTCCCAGGTCAAAGCCGAGCTCCTCAAACTCAATCAGCAAGGGCTGAAGGGCAGCAAGATCCCAATCACCAGTCTCAGCGATGCGGTTGAGTGCAATGTGGAGTAGCTCGCACTCGTGCTCGTCCAGGTGATCCACGACCGCGCACCAAACCTCCGGCGATCCAAGGCGCCGCATAGCTTCGGCGACGATATGACCATTAAGGATCTCGCCATCTTCGTTGATGAGGATGGGAGCTGACTGCTTCAGGTTCTTGATGCTCCGGCAGACGCGCTCGATCTGCTCAGCCTCAGACTTGCGTACTCGGCGTTTGAGCCCCTTCAGAGAGCTTAAGGATCGCCGCTCGAGCTTCATCGCCGGCAGAAGATCGGTCGACACGCTCGACGTAACCGCCGCGAGCGAAACCTCTTGCTCGTGATGCTTCTTGGCCGACTTGCTCTTCCTGTGGAGCTCGGCCTTGAGCTTCGGTTTGATTATGAACCCCATCCCAAACACCTCCAGTTTTGCCAGCATTAAGCTGGCGACCGGAAGGTGCGTGTTGATTGCCCGGGTGAAAGGCGATGCAATCACCCTGCCCGCGGAGCACGCTCCGCGAGTCGGTAATCAACACGCACCTTCCTTGGATACGCAACAGCTCCTGCGATGCTAAACGCCAAAGGCGTTTTACTTGACGCCTTATGTTCAGCACCCGCCGTTGCGGCGATACCCATAATAAATTTGCGTTCGATTTTGATTGCAAGCGGCAATTTACAGCAAGTGCGCGCTGACACCGAAAAATCGGATCAAACTGTTGTTTTAAGTGCCATTAAATTTCCGCAGGGTGAGCCCTTGGTTAACCCCTGAGGATGATGTCCAGGCCGGAGATCGCTTCCACATCGCTCGGGCGAGGGCTCATTGCAGGCCGAGAATGTTTCCCTGCGATCGCAAAGCAAATTCCCTGTTCGGAGGCCGCAATTTCCCTGCTTCCCGGCACAGGGAATTCAGCGAAAAAAGCGCTAAAAATAGGTATTTAAGACTTGGAATTTAAGCTCCTGATGGCGCAAAACCGGAAAATTCCCTGCAAATTCCCTGCGAGCAGGGAATTCTGGCCAAACCGT
Organism: Sphingomonadaceae bacterium; assembly: GCA_965284665.1. Classification (GTDB taxonomy): domain Bacteria; phylum Pseudomonadota; class Alphaproteobacteria; order Sphingomonadales; family Sphingomonadaceae; genus Novosphingobium. The sequence goes on from OZ260108.1 coordinate 2,680,408, forward strand.
ACTGGCTCAATGGCCTGCAGAGAAACAGGTCGGAACTTCGGCCAAAAGTGGTTGCCTAGACGGTCTCTCCGCTACCGGTGCGTCGCCTAAAAGGCGCAGAACTGCGCCACTACCAGCCGAGTAGCTGTGACTAATCTCTAATGAGGCAGACTGGCTGGCGGAGAGGGTGTCCCCCAAACTACCGGCAAATGAAGACCTATAGGTGCAATCGAAACTCCTGCTATACCTTGGTTTCTGGCGGTTCCGTCTTGCATTCCTTCCGATGCTCGCCGATACGGTTCCCATAAAACAAGCGTTCCATAGGGGAACGGTTGTGGGAACAGGGGCGAAAACCCATGCCGCGCAAACTGCACTACGCGCTCACAGCTGTGGAAGTTAAGACTGCGAAGCCCGGTCGCCATGCCGATGGTGGCGGGCTACAACTGCTGGTGAAGGAAAGCGGGGCGCGTTCCTGGGTCTATCGTTTCATGCTCAAGGGCAAGTCCCGCGACATTGGCCTAGGTCCGGCTGGTCCCGGCGGTATTTCGCTCGCCGATGCCCGCGATCTGGCGACCGCGCTACGCCTCAAGGTCAAGGCGGGCATTGATCCGCTGGAGGAACGGCAACGCTCCGAGGCGGAGGCCAAGGCGGCAGAACAGGCGGCGAAGGTCGCCGGAATTACCTTCAAGGCAATGGCCGAAACCCATATTGCGGGCAACCGCGACAGCTGGCGCAATGCCAAGCACAAGCAGCAATGGGAAAACACCCTCAAGACCTATGCCTATCCGGTTATCGGCGATTTGCCGGTTGCCGAGGTCGATACCCCGCACGTGCTCAGGGTGCTGGAGCCAATCTGGCGCGAGGTTCCCGAGACTGCCAGCCGGTTGCGGGGCCGAATTGAAACCGTGCTCGATAGCGCCAAGGCGCGCGGATACCGACAAGGCGAAAACCCCGCCCGCTGGCGCGGACACTTGGCGCAAATCCTCCCCGCCCGCACGAAACTGTCACGCGGCCATCACAAGGCGATGTCCTATGATGCGATCCCCGCATTCATGGAGCAGCTGCAAGGGCGCGAGGCGGTTGCCGCGCTGGCGCTGGAGTTTGTCGTTCTCACCGCCGCGCGGACCGGCGAGGTTATCGCCGCCGAATGGAGCGAGGTCGATCTGGCCAAGGCGGTTTGGACGGTGCCAGCCAAACGCATGAAGGCGGGCAAGGAACACCGCGTTCCACTCTCGCCGCGCGCGGTGGCAATACTGGAGGAAACGAAGCAGCTGGGTGGCAAATACCTGTTCCCCGGCGCGCAACGCTCCAAGCTGTCCGGCATGGCCATGGCGATGCTGCTTCGCCGAATGAAGCAGGTCGTTACTGTTCACGGCTTCCGGTCCGCGTTCCGTGATTGGGCGGCGGAATGCACCGGTTATTCGCATGAGGTCGCCGAAATGGCGCTAGCGCACACAATCGGCAACGCGGTGGAGCGGGCCTATCGGCGCGGCGATCTATTCGACAAGCGGCGGCGACTTATGGCCGATTGGGCAACCTATTGCGCGAGCGGAGCTCCATCGGGTAGCCTGATAACACCTATAAGGCCTGCTCAAGTAGGCTAACCGGCTGAAAGCCGATCGGCAGGTTGTCGAGCGTCGACTTCAGCGCAGCGGACTTTTCATCGCGGCGCCGACTGCTACTGCCAACCGGAATTCTAGATTCTCGGTAACGAAGCGCTGCCGGGCGCGAAGCCGTTCCGGTTTGGGTAACACCGCGCTCGATCGCAGCATCCACCAGCCCATCACCCCTTCCTAGTTAGCGAGCACGGCTTGGCGCGGCGCTTCGTGACCGTTGCGATGGCCTTTTGCGCCTGAGGTTGAGGCGGCCGCGTGAGATTGCACCGCTGCCTTGTCCCGGTGGCCTGTGCCGGGGCAGTCCACCCGATGGACCCGGTTATAGACTGCGATGGACCGCCCGTGTAGCATTTGGAGCCCCTTGACGCGGAGGAAAGGGCGGTTTGGGAGCGAGCAACGGCAAAGCCGGAAAAAGCAAAGGGCGCCTGTGACAAGTTCCGTGGCTTTCCGGACTTCGACTTCTTCGAAGATCATCCCAGCCGAACACAACCTGATCCGCCGCGACAGACGCAAGAGGAAGGCTTCAACTTCCTCGCCGGCGATCCCAGCCGCGTGACTGAACGGAGAACCTGATCGTGCCAAGGATTAAAAAATAGGCCGGGGATCGTCTTCCAGAAGCCGATCGATAGCTCCCAGATCAGGCAAAAACATCGCCGGGATCAAGGCCTGCGACAGGCTGTGCAGTTGACCGATCCCGAAACGCTTAGCCCTTATGAGATGGACGCCATCTTCAGGTTGCCTTGCTCGCTCAACGATTCACGAAGTGGAAAATGTTGACGTCGCCAGCAATCCTAAAAAACTAGGCGCGCGCCAGACATATTCAGTGTTGTGAACTACCACTTCATATCAAATGTCAATTTATCGGCGAAGACCCCCGCCATCGCCTGTTCCGCTTCGGGCCCCCCAAAGACAGGGCCCGTTCCATTGAAAGCCATTCCCATCGCACTTTGCGACGTTTCCAAAAGAACACTCTGCCTCCAAACCGACTTTGCCGTTCGGCAGTCATAAAGCCTTGCCTCGACAGTATTTCTAAGGCGCGTGCGCCCGAGTCCAAACATAAATGCAGTAACATCTGTCTTATGCGACATCTGGGGTGATCCGAGCAGAAGCAGATAATCCAGCTTGGCTGACTTACAGCTTGATCCCACAGCCTCAGACAACTCCGAACTCATCATTTGGTCAAAACCTGTCCCAAATGCCCCCCCGGAACCAAGTTTAGAGGGCGGAACTACAACGACCTTTCTTCGTTCGTCCATTTGCTTGGCAATGAAGCTCACAAATGAAGGATTCTGTGATGGGGCTATCCCCAGCCTCGGCTGTTTAGAAACAACTGCGGCGCTGCCCTCCGCAGGCATCGCGGTAAATTTGACCTTTGCTTTGCCCTTGCTCAGTTTCACTTCGCGCGAGAAATTGCTGTCATTTGCGTGAGCGTTCGCCGTGATCAACGCACCAAAGGCAAGTGCAGCCAGTATCCTTAGCATATCCAACCCATCTCCTGACCAACTTCGACACAAATTAAATTTAAGCCTTGTCGGCGCATCTAATTGGTCGCGAATGCCACCTCGATTGTCAAGGTTGTCTCAAATTGACTGAAAAAGCAGAGTTAAGGTATTGTTACCTTTGAACTTTGATTCTCCAAAAGCTTTCTAGCGTGTCTGATCCTCGAAGATTACCAATGTAAAATCAGGAGGCGGTTAGACAGTCCGTGCCGCCTTGGGACTTTGTGTGTCCCGTACTTGGATTCCGTGAATTGGTGGCCCCAGTCTGATGCAGTGCCAATCAAACTCGCGATCCCTAGCCAAGTTGTAGCATCCTGGGGGCGGCTACATCGTTTGCAACGATCATGCCCATATCTTTCCAGGCCATGCAAGGGGCTCCAGCTTTACTGCTAATGTTTGGTTTAGAGCGTTTTTCGATCACTCCGGGTCATATCCGCACGAGCTGAAGTAGTTGGCGCATTCGTTGGGCTGGAAGATATCGACGAGTTTGCCGATCAAGTCCCAGAGGCCGCTGACGGTTCGTTCGCCGATTTTGCGGAGCATGGCTTTGAGGCGTGAGAAGGCCTTCTCGATCGGATTGAAGTCCGGGCTGTAGGGCGGGAGGAAGCGCAGTGTCGCGCCTGCCGCCTCGATCTTTTTCCGCACCGCCGCACGTTTGTGGCTCGACAGGTTGTCCATGACGACAATGTCGCCGGGACGTAGCTCAGGGATGAGCACCTGGGTGACATAGGCTTCGAACCAGTCGCCGTTGATCGGCCCGTCCAGCACCATCGGCGCGACCATCCCGCTCATGCGAAGACCTGCGACCAGCGTGGTGGTCTTGCGGTGACCATGCGGGAAGCCCATCCGCAGCCGTTCGCCTTTCGGGCAGCGGCCATGACTGCGGGTCATGTTGGTGGCGGTCCAGGTTTCATCGATGAACACGAGCCGTTCGGGTTCCAGATCGATCTGGCCTTCGAACCATTCCTGGCGCTGTTTCAGGATGTCGGGGCGGTCTTGCTCGATTGCATGGCCAGTCTTTTTTTGCGCGTCATGCCCCGGCGCACGAAGAAGCGATGCAACCCGGCAACAGAGACGATCAGGCCGATCCCGGCCAGACCTGCGCGCAGCTCCTCAAGCGAGATGTCCTTGCGCGCCTCCCACAGGGCGAGGATGTCCGCCGCGCGATCCTCGATCCGGCGGGATCGCATGTCGCCACCCTGCGGCTTCGGGGCGAAGTCACCCGTCTCGCGCCGCTGCGCTTGCCAACGGATCGCCGTCGAAGGCGCAACACCAAACCGGCTTGCCGCAGCACGGCAGCTCAGCCCGCCGTCAACCGCCGCCAGAAGCCGGGAACGCAAATCCATCGAAAGAGGTTGAGCCATCCATGCCGGCCTCCTTCACCAGCACGGATTCAGAATCAGAAATCGCGCCCGGCGGGAATCCCCTCGCGATTCAAAACGGTCGAAAACCGCTCTATAGTCAAATTTGGCTTGGAAAAATAGAGGACGGCGATATTCAAAAGAGGGCCAGTCCAGTCGGTGCGCGGCACGCTGAATTCGGCAAATGAAATTCGTGGTGAATGGGGGGCGAATGAAGGTTTGTTTGCGCAGGGCGCAGGTCGGAGCTTTTGGTGGCCATTATTCCGCCAATCGCGAGAAGCTTGAAGGTGAGGCTAATAGCCTGAAGCTCGAGATGGTAAGATGCTGGGCGCGCGCGATAATGTTCACGAAGCGGACCACACGCACTTTGATGACATTGGCGCTTTTTTGCGTTGCAGCTTGTGGCACGCCGTCAGCTCCAGATGATGCCGCATTAGAGGCGTTTATTGCCTCGCAGGTACAAGGGCAGTTTGAAATTTCGATAAAACAGGCGGAACCGTTTATTGATAGTGAAACGGGTGCGGGTCGTGTCAGTATTGCGGGTGCGCTGGTAGCCAAGGAAGATCTGTATGTGGCGCTCAGCAAGCAGGAGGTGACTGATGCTTTCGCGGCGCTGGGTGTGCCAATAGACCATCTCGAATATATCCGCTCGCTCCTGCCCGAGCCGATGTATATTCGTCGCACAATAGCCCAAGGGGCCCGCTTTCCTTTCACACTCGAGGTGCAGGCGCGAAAGGTCGCCGAAGGTTGGTCTCTTTCCGCCGAGCAAGGCTTAGTTGAGGTCGCTGGTGTGTCGATGCCAGGTTCGCCACGTCGCACATATACTCCCGACGCGGCGGTGATGGACAGTAATTCATCGCCTGAAGTTCAGCAGGTACTGGCGCTGTCGAAGGAAATTTCAGTAGCGGACGAAAAGGTCCTGGCATCCTTCGAGATGAAGTTCACCAGTGGAAAGCCGGTAACCATACGTTTTTGGCAGGTCGATAAGCCCGGTTTTGCGATCCACAATAATAAGCCGTTTTCCGTAACATTTACTGCTAACGCACCAATCGCGAGGGCCCCTGCATCCAATGGCAAGGGGGCGCAGATATCTGTTGAAGGGTCAGTGGTGTTTCGCGGCACACCATCCGACTTTTCCGGCCGGTATGGTCGTGCCACTGGAGAGTTTTACCCTTGGAAGAGTATAAGGCTCGTCGGCACGCTGACGAGATATGGCAAGCCGGGTGCCATCAAGTCAGCCCTCAACCTCCAACTTTATCGACTTGATGATTATGCCATGGCACAATTCCACCGGTTCGATGGAAGCGAAGCCTATTTTGAGGATGGGCGTATTCGCACCTACAATCTAGATTCGTACTACAATTGGCGATGGGCAGAATAGAGAAACGGTAATTTATTAGGAGAGTAATGATGCGTGAGATTCACATTATTATTGGAACTGCACTCGTCTTGCTTAATCATGATGCGCTATATGATAATACGAGTAGTGATGGTCCTGCGCATTTAGATATTTCTCTTGGTCAAAATTACCATAATTCAATATCCAAGTCAGGTTATTTAATCTCTGATACTAGAGGTTACAGTGATGTTGTTCGTGATGCGGTCGGCTTGGCAGCAAATAAGCAGCCCAAACGTGCTGGTTCATCGGCTCCCACTCCTCCCGGACTCTCTGACCGGAGAGCTGCCATCGACAGTTCCATCAGAGGGATTTGGCGCCGGACACCCTACGACATCGCCAATATCACCTACCAGAATGAGAGAATTCGAAAGATCGGTCAGACCGGGATGCATTATGAAGCTACCATTTCGGTGACACTTCGATTTCCTAATGGGTGGCTGGCTCAGTGCATTGGCCCAAGCGCACCTTGGGGTTGTCAACATATTGATTCGAATATGATGCAAACGAGCAGGTCGCCAATCTCCGCTGGAGAAGCCCGCACTTACTTGGGCAGGATGACAATGGTACGAACTAGAGCGGACGGCGAGTGGGTGTCTCGCGGCGGCTCATGGCAGCAAGTCGCACCAGCATGGGAATCAAGAGTCTATTGGGAGCAGCGGTGAACTAATCAGTCGGTAGACGCCCAGATCAAGCAGTTTTCCTTCAATGGCTAGGCCATCAATTGTTAAGGCGATTGTCGATTAATTCAGAGTGGGGCAAAATTGTAGGAAGCGTGAGCGCATCTTGAAGCAGCGCCCTATGTGCTGCTTCTGCGGAGGCTCAGAGGTCGCCACAACCATTGATCACGTTCCGAACCGGGCATGCTTTCCAGGCCGGCAAGGTCCGGAAGGATTCGTGTTACCCGCCTGCGATAGCTGCCAGTCAGAAACTCGTTTGGATGAGGTATTAGGTATGCGCGCCGGGTGGGTCCGCGTCGGGATGCAAATCGATCCGCGCGGTCGCGTTGAAGACTTCACGCGCATCGGCGTGTGCGGATTCGAAATATGGTCGCAGGGTATCGCTAAGTTGGGCGTCCGGCACGAGTGTCTGCTCAAGCAGTGTGTGCCCGTAGGTTCCGTTCACCTTCGTCGTGCCACGAAGCCAGCGTTAAAGGTCTGCGACGGGAGCGAGACAATTGTGCATAATAGATGGCGAAACTCGCTTCCCGGCGCCTATTCGACGAAATAGGGCGCAAAGCAGTAATTCACGAAAACAGGTGCTTCTGAATATCCAGGAACGCGCCCCGGATGTCGGCTATCGACCCGAGCTTGCGTTTCGCATCGTTGGTCCCGCCGTAGCGTATCTGGAGGAAGTCGCTAATCTTGGTGGGGGCCAGCTCTTCGATGCCCTGCAGTTCGTAGGCCTGCAGAATGTAGCTGAGGAACGCGCGCATCTCCTCTTCGTATCCGTCGAGTCCGGTCGCCTTTGCGGTTTCGACCCGCTCGGAGCGAGAAAGTGGGGCGAGCGTGAACCGCACGTAGGCCAGGACGTCGAAGATGTCGCTCTTTGGCGCATCGATCAGGCGGCGCATGTCGTCCATGCGATCGCGGTCGTAGCCTAGCTCCTCCAGCCGCTGGATGAAGGTCGAACGGCGGTCTGGATCGGTCCAGATGTCGCGCAATTCGTCGGCACTTTCGATCATTGTTCCCAGGTCGCCGAACAGCTGCTCCATGAACTCCCTGGCGGTGATCTGCTTCCCATTGAACCAGTAGGTAGTCTCGGCGACATACTGGATCTTACGCTCTTTCCCGTCCGCTAGCTTGACCACCACGCGCTCGACGGGCTCCTTTGGGTCGCCTCCACCCTCGTCGCCGCCATCTTCGCCGTCACCGGGGTCGCCGCCGCCTGTGCCGCCGCCCGGTCCGGTCACCGGATCTTCCGGCTCGCCATCCCACGCCGGATCCTTGAAGTGCTCATAGGCTCTCACGAAGTCATAGATCGTGAAGAAGTCCTTCCCGTCGAAAGTCCGCGTGCCGCGGCCGATGATCTGCTTGAACTCAATCATGGACTTCACCGGCCGCAGCAGCACGATGTTCCGCACGTTGCGCGCGTCCACCCCGGTCGAGAGTTTCTGCGAGGTCGTGAGGATCGTCGGCAGGGTCTTTTCGTTGTCCTGGAACTCGCGCAGGTGCTGCTCGCCCAGTTTGCCGTCGTCAGCCGTCACCCGCTCGCAGTAGTGCGGGTCGGGGTTGGTCTTCACCTGGTTGATGAAGTTGCGCACCCGGGCGGCGTGATCCTGCGTCGCGCAGAACACCAGCGTCTTCTGGCGCTGATCGATCTGGTCCATGAACTCGCATACGCGGCTCATCTCGCGCTCATCGATGATCAGCTTCGTGTTGAAGTCCGCCTCGGTGTATTCCTTGTCGGGGTCGATCTCCCCGCTCACCACCTCGTCCTCGTCGCTGAAGGTGTAGGTGTCCATCGTGCTAGCCATCTGGCGCACCTTGAACGGGGTGAGGAAGCCGTCGCCGATCCCCTCCTTAAGCGCATAGGTGTAAACCGGGTCGCCAAAATAGCGGTAGGTATCCGCGTTCACGTCGCGCTTGGGGGTGGCGGTCAGGCCCAGCTGCACGGCGGGCGAGAAGTATTCGAGGATCCCGCGCCACGTGCTTTCGTCCCGCGCGCCACCGCGATGGCATTCATCGATGACGATGAAGTCGAAGAAGTCCGGCTCATACCCTTCAAACCGGAACTCGTCCTCGCCGGTCATGAAGGTCTGGAAGATCGTGAAGAACACGCTGGCATTGGTGGGCACCTTGCCCTGCTTGCGGATCTCCTCCGGGCTGATCCGGCAAAGCGCATCGGGTGGGAAGGCGCTGAAGGCGTTGTAAGCTTGGTCGGCAAGGATGTTCCGGTCGGCCAGGAACAGGATGCGTGGACGTCGCACCGGCTCCCTAGTGAGGTTCCAGCGTGACTGGAACAGCTTCCAGGCGATCTGGAACGCGATGGAGGTCTTGCCGGTGCCGGTGGCGAGCGTCAGCAGGATGCGCTGCTGATCCTTGGCAATCGCCTCGAGCACGGCCGTGATGGCGTTGTGTTGGTAGTAGCGTGGTTGCCACTTGCCGCCGCCGGTCTCGAAAGGAACCGCGCTGAAGCGTTCGCGCCAGACATTGCCCGTCGGGAAGCAGCGCTGCCACAGTTCGTCGGGCGTCGGGAAAGGCGGGGCAATGGCCCCTTCCTTGCCCGTGTGCATGTCGACCTCATACCACTCGGCCCCGTCGGAGGCGTAGGCAAAGCGCGCCTTCAGCCGGGTCGAGTAATCCTTGGCCTGACCGACGCCCGCGCCTGCGCCCTTGCCATGGCGCTTGGCTTCCATCGTCGCGAGCTTGTGGCCGCGATACTCGAAGACGTAGTCTGCCGAGAGCGGAGCACCGCGCTGACCGCCCGGCATGATGCGGCCGGGGCAGATCGCCTCCCGCCGGATATGCGCGCCCTCGATCACGCCCCAGCCGGCCGCGCGCAGCACGGGATCGATGCGATTGGCGCGGGTATCGGCTTCGGTTTCCTGCATCGGTTCAGGTCAGCTCCCCGGCGAAGGCTTTCTGAAGTAACGACGACCGCAGGCGCGAAAATTCATCAAATTTTCCAGTCGTATGCTTTCTTAACGAAGCCGTAAGTTGCTTCAACTGCTTTAGTCTCGCAACTGACTCCTGCATTTCGCTTGTCGGACCAATTGGCACAGGCAGCCGACGCAGATCGGCCAGATATAGGTGCTTAAGTGCTGACCCCTTCGGCACTATAGCTCGTTGAATGTCAGGTGCTGACAATATCTCAGTAAGATACTCACTCAAGTTTCGTTGCGTTGGCTTGACTAATGCTACTGAAACAAAAATCGAAAAGACTATTTCGGTTTCAATCCTTCTTACAACTCCAATTGTGCCATCCTTCGTGATCAAGATATCATCTCGTTCAGGGTGTGTTCTTTTTATAAAATCGAGATGGTCATCTTTGGTGATAAACTTCGTATCACCGAAACATATACCGTCTCCGGCGGTCAGATTCTTCACTGTGACGAATGGAATCCCCTCAGAGACGTAAGAGGGGGTCTTGTGGACTCCATCGGAGATAGCGTCGCAGAGGTTGCCCAATGGAACCCACTTCCAGCCCTTTCTAAGGGTAAATGGCGGTTCGAAATCGTCATCGATCTCGTAGTTCTTCACCCTCGCTTTCTTCTGCCTCTGTCGACCGACCTCGTCGAGGAATGCATCGGCGGTCTGGGCACTGTTGCTGTGTGATGAGACAAAATGGCCCCTAGCGAAAAGCGCCTGCATGTGTTCCCACAGGCGTTCTGCGTCTGAAACATTCTCATCGGCGAGGGAGCGGGCACGGTCGAGCGCGACAAAGGCCTGATCCAGCACCGCAACAATACGTCTCTGCTCATCCAGTGGGGGGACAGGAATTTCTATCGTCTTGAACTTGTTCAAAGAGACGCCACCAATTAGCCCGGCTAAGTGTCCCGCAAACTGCCCCGCGAAGTCATCCGTCTGATGGAAGTAGAACAGAAAGCGAGGGTCTAGATCTCTAGATGCGGACACTGCGAAGAGCTTGTTCCCAAAGTGAGCTGACTCAGGCAACCAGCCAACTTTTCGACCTGCGCTGCCGCCTTCCGCGCAGACCAATGTTGAACCTGCTGATGCCAACCGAAACGACGCAGAATGCGTTTCCGGAATCGCCACTTCAGTGTTCATCTCTACCAGGCCGTCGAGGCTAACGTCCTTGGTCGAAATAAAGGGTCTGCCAACCACATTTGCCGATGAGAACTTCCCGCGCCTATCGGCGGCAGGAATGCTGTTGCCGCTCACAATGTGCGCGACCTTGGAGATGGGAACGCGTGGCCAAGCCATTGCTGTGCTCACAGCATCCCCCGGATTTCTTCGAGAATCTGCCGCGTCTCCTCGTCGCGAGCGAGCATGTCAGCGATGATCTGCTCAGGCGCGCGCAGCGGCGCTTCCTCGGGCGCGGTGGGGTTGCGGACCGATAGATCCCATGTCGCCTTGTCGAGATCGTCGACATTAACCGTCCAGCTCTTCGCACTTCCCGCCTTGTCCGGCTGGAGCGCTACGAACTCAGCAAGGTCAGCGTCGTTCAGCGGATTGGTCTTGCCGAGCGAGCGACCCGGATCGAGCTGGTAATACCAGAGCTGACGGGTGGGCGCGCCCTTCTCGAAGAACAACACCACCGTCTTAACGCCGGCGCCCTGAAACGTGCCCTGCGGGCAATCGAGCACGGTGTGCAGGTTGCAGCTGGTCAGCAGTTCCTTGCGCAGCTCGACGCTGGCGTTGTCGGTGTTGCTGAGGAAGGTGTTCTTGATCACAACCGCCCCGCGCCCAGGCCCAAAACGACCATTGGCCTTCAGCTTGCGGATGAAGTGCTGCATGAAGAGGTAGGCGGTTTCCCCCGACTTGATCGGGAAGTTCTGCTGCACCTCCTTGCGCTCACCCCCGCCGAAGGGCGGGTTGGCCAGCACGATGTCGTGACGGTCAGCCTGCTGGATATCCATCACGTTCTCGGTGAGCGTGTTGGTGTGCCGGATCTGCGGCGCCTCGATCCCGTGCAGGATCATGTTCATGACGCCCAGCACGTAGGCGAGCGACTTCTTCTCCTGCCCGTAGAAAGTCTTGCGCTGGAGAATGTCCCACTCGGCGGCGGACAGGTCCGGCCGGCGCAGGTATTCGAACGCCTCGCACAGGAAGCCCGCCGAGCCTGCCGCGCCGTCGTAGATGGTCTCGCCGATCTTGGGGTCGACCACCTTGATCATGGCGCGGATGAGCGGGCGCGGGGTGTAGTATTCGCCGCCATTGCGCCCGGCGTTGCCCATGCGCTTGATGCGGGTTTCGTAGAGGTCGGACAGCTCGTGCTTGGCCTTACTGCTGCCGAAATCGAGCGTGTCGACGATGTCGATCACCTCACGCAGGGAGTAGCCGGAGCGGAAGCGGTTGATGATCTCGTTGAAGATCTCGCCGATCTTGTATTCGATGGTATCGGCATCGCTGGCCTCAGCGGCGAAACCCTTGAGGTAGGGGAACAGATCGCCGTTTACGAAGTCGATCAGGTCCTGCCCAGTCATGGCGATCTGGTGATCGATCTCGCCATTGTCCTTCTTGGGCGCAGCCCAAACGTCCCAGCGGTATTCGGGATCGAGGATCGGCTGGTATTCGCGGCCTTCGAGTTCCGCCTCGTCCTCCTGCGCGGCCTCGAAGTCGTCGAGGTATTTCAGGAACAGAAGCCAGCTGGTCTGCTCGGCGTAATCGAGCTCGGACGCGAGGCCCTCGTCGTTACGCATGGCCCGGTCGATGTTATTGAAAGCGTTTTCGAACATGGGTGATGGCTACCGAGCATATCCCCTGTCGACAAGGGGTTGTGAGGGTTTGCGTCCGTGTTATCTTGACCGCATCAGACCGATGCAGTGCGTTCCGAAAGACGTCTGATAGGTCACGGACCAGCATTACTGGCAGGCTGGAATTAGCCAGATGCGGGGTTGCCGTGGCCCATTCTAGCCTCAAGGCCAGAGGTCTCGTCGAGAAGGGTACAGTCGCACAAATGCCCGCGAAATCGCCCACCCCAGGAGCATCTGACCCGATCGAGATCGCACTCGAGAAGGGAGTTCGGGAACTCGTCGCTCGGTACGGCCGAGAGCGCGTTAGAGAGGCGATCCTACGTCAAACCAAAGCGAAACGCGGTCCCAGGCCGCGCAAGGATTGGCACATTCTTTGGCCGATCATCGCAGATGACGCACGGCAGCTGCTTGATGGCAGAGATCCGTTTTCCGCAAGAACGAACTATGCAATCGCCTCCGAATACGCTGCCAAGGAGACGGGACATAGTCACACCGCCACCGTCGAACGCATTGAGCGCAAATTGCGGAAGTATCGAAAACCGCTCGCCTTGGCGGACGCGGCTTCGATAGGCTCAGAGATTAGCCCTCACCATGCTTACCTGCGTATGCTTGAGAGATGGCGCGAGACTGTTCCAGAGCTCGCTTTTGATGCCCGACTAGAAAAGGCTCGCCAGCTGCTAGCAAACTTCGAGATTAGAGCGTTTTTCGATCACTCCGGGTCATATCCGCACGAGCTGAAGTAGTTGGCGCATTCGTTGGGCTGGAAGATATCGACGAGTTTGCCGATCAAGTCCCAGAGGCCGCTGACGGTTCGTTCGCCGATTTTGCGGAGCATGGCTTTGAGGCGTGAGAAGGCCTTCTCGATCGGATTGAAGTCCGGGCTGTAGGGCGGGAGGAAGCGCAGTGTCGCGCCTGCCGCCTCGATCTTTTTCCGCACCGCCGCACGTTTGTGGCTCGACAGGTTGTCCATGACGACAATGTCGCCGGGACGTAGCTCAGGGATGAGCACCTGGGTGACATAGGCTTCGAACCAGTCGCCGTTGATCGGCCCGTCCAGCACCATCGGCGCGACCATCCCGCTCATGCGAAGACCTGCGACCAGCGTGGTGGTCTTGCGGTGACCATGCGGGAAGCCCATCCGCAGCCGTTCGCCTTTCGGGCAGCGGCCATGACTGCGGGTCATGTTGGTGGCGGTCCAGGTTTCATCGATGAACACGAGCCGTTCGGGTTCCAGATCGATCTGGCCTTCGAACCATTCCTGGCGCTGTTTCAGGATGTCGGGGCGGTCTTGCTCGATTGCATGGCCAGTCTTTTTTTGCGCGTCATGCCCCGGCGCACGAAGAAGCGATGCAACCCGGCAACAGAGACGATCAGGCCGATCCCGGCCAGACCTGCGCGCAGCTCCTCAAGCGAGATGTCCTTGCGCGCCTCCCACAGGGCGAGGATGTCCGCCGCGCGATCCTCGATCCGGCGGGATCGCATGTCGCCACCCTGCGGCTTCGGGGCGAAGTCACCCGTCTCGCGCCGCTGCGCTTGCCAACGGATCGCCGTCGAAGGCGCAACACCAAACCGGCTTGCCGCAGCACGGCAGCTCAGCCCGCCGTCAACCGCCGCCAGAAGCCGGGAACGCAAATCCATCGAAAGAGGTTGAGCCATCCATGCCGGCCTCCTTCACCAGCACGGATTCAGAATCAGAAATCGCGCCCGGCGGGAATCCCCTCGCGATTCAAAACGGTCGAAAACCGCTCTAAGTATGGCCTAGCCGCTCCGCAATCCTTGTCGATCAACGAAATCGGGAAAACGAATGCATTTTCGTTTGGTCCGCTAAGCGAGTTTCATGAAGCCTCAAATGAGCAGAAACTGCTTATGGCTCTCAATCGATTAGCTGAAGAAGGTAAGGTTCGAGAGGACAGTGGCAGCGGTGCCGACGATCGATAGGTACACAAATACCGTCCAATTAAGTTCCCTTCCACCCACGAGTGATCAGGCATAGCTGATTTTCCCCTGAAGCCCGCTCAAGTCCGAGAGGGTCAAGGGGAGAATCGTCATGGACGGGCTCAAAACACACCCTGCAAAGCTCGCGTATTCGATCCGCGAGGCAGTTACCGCCACCAGCCTCAGCAAGACGACCCTTTACGCCAAAATCGCCGCTAATGAGCTGCGTGCGGTTCGAGTGGGAGGGCGCACAGTCATTCCGACCGAGGAATTATTGAAACTGCTCGGTGGGGAGGCCTAACTCATGCCCCAAAAGAGCGAAACCCCGGCTGGGTCGCATGCCGTGGCCTGGTGCAATCAACTTGGCGGCTGGTTGCGCGAACCGGATAGCCCCGCATCATTAGACAGACAAGTCATCCCTTCGGTGATCAGTCGCCATGTCGGTGCTGATTTCCTGGCCACATGGGAAAGGACCACGCAATGAGCGGCGTTGTTGTATCAACCTTCATTGATGCCATGCACGCCGCTGGCATTCGCCCGCTAGAGCCTATCGCGGACAAATTGGCGGCGGGGCAGCCTGTCCGATTCCGGGCCGAGGGGGACAGGCCGGGGCGGCGCAACGGCTGGGCGGTGCTTCACTTGGACGGGGTGCCAGCCGGAGTGTTCCGCCATTACCGGCTGGGCATTCGATCGATTTGGCGCGCGGGGAGCGATCCCCGCACGCTCTCACCAACCGAGCGGTGGGCGATTATAGCAAAGGCACAAGAGGCCGAGGCACGGCGCAAGGCGGAAACGAAGGCCAAGCAGGACGCGGCGATGAAGCAGGCTCAGGCGCTTTGGAATGCAGCGATAAGCGCGCAGCCCTCGCATGGATACCTTTCCGCAAAAGACCTGGCCCCTTTCAGTATCCGGCAATCTGGCGCGGCGCTGCTAGTGCCAATGTTCGATCCGACATTCAGACTTTGGAACCTCCAGCGCATCGCGCCCGATGGCACCAAGCGGTTCCTCCCCGGCGGGCGCATTGACGGGCTCTTCTGGTCCCATGCGTTGCACCTTGCCGATGGCAGGGCTTCGCCCTGTCCGCTGGTGATCGGCGAGGGCTTTGCGACCGTCGCGGCAATTCATGAGGCGACCGGATACGCGGTTGCCGCCGCAATGTCCGCCCGCAACTTGGAGTCGGTCGCACAGGCCATGCGCGGGCTGTTCCCGGCGCGGCAAATCATCATCGCGGCGGACAATGACTGTCACCTTGCCGAGAATATGGGCCTAGGACTCGCTGGGAAGGCCGCTGAGTCGATTGGCGGGCTTTTGGCGATCCCAAGGCCTGAAACGTCCCGAGGCAATTCTGGGGCCGATTTTGCGGACCTCACGCGGGCCGAGGCGGCGGCGATCATCGCGGCAACCCTGCGAGGGAAGGCCTAGCCATGGAACGGACAGCAACCGCGCCTATGGATTGGGCGGACATTGATCCCGTCGAGGCGAGCGAGGCCATCGCGGCGGCGGATATCGCAACGCTCGATTGGGCGGCGCTGGCCAAGGTCAAACCCGCGCCCAAGGCCTTCGTCATTCCCCTGCTTGCACCAGCCGGGGAGGTAACGCTGTTCACCGGGGCGGGGGGCGCAGGCAAATCGCTGCTGGCGCAACAGCTGGCAACCGCGCTTGCGGCTGGGGTGCCGACGCTTCGTCTCGATATGGGTCAAGCCCCGGCGATCTACCTCACGTGCGAGGATGATGACGGGCAACTGCACTGGCGGCAGGCGCATATCTGCGAGGCGCTGGGCGTGCCGATGGCCAACCTTGCGGGAAAGCTGCACGTGGCGAGCATAAGGGGGGCGCTCGACAATGCGCTGCTCACTGAGGGGCCGGACGGGGAGTTTGTGTTGTCCCCCGCGTATCATCGCCTCACCGCCATGATCCGGCGGACCGGGGCCAAGCTGGTGGTGCTCGATAACGTGGCACACCTGTTCCCCGGTAACGAAAACGACCGGGGCGAGGTGACGTGCTTCGTCAACGCGCTCAACCGGCTGGCAGGTGAGAGCGGCGCAGCCATCATCCTGTTAGGCCATCCCAATAAATCAGGCGATGACTACTCAGGCTCTACCGCATGGCTCAACGCGGTCCGGTCGCAAATCGTGATCGAGCACGATCTGCAATCCGATATGCGGGCGCTCACGGTCGGCAAGGCCAACTATTCGCGCAAGGGCGAACAACTGCGCTTCGCTTGGGTGAATTGGGCCTTCGTGCTGGAGGATGACCTGCCCCCGGACACGGCGCGCAAACTGGCCGAAACCGCGAAGGCTCACGCGGGGAATGATGCTTTCCTCAGGTGCCTTGCGCTTTGCACGGAGCAGCGCCGGAACGTCTCGCACAAGCCCGGAAGCAATTACGCGCCGAAGATTTTTGCCGGCATGCCTGCGGCCAAGGGCATGAAGAAACATGAGTTTGAAGCAGCAATGGAGCGCCTGCTGGGCCTCAAGGCAATCGAATGCGATGCCGAGTTGTGGCGCGGCGATGATCGAAAGACCCGGCGCGGTATCCGGCTGGTGGGGGGCGGCGAATGAGTGCGACGACCCTCCGGAAAGTGCGGCAACCCCCTTGCGGCGACCCCTTGCGGCAAACGCGGCGACCCTATCGCTTTCCCCCTCGGCAATCCGCGCGGCGAAGGTGCGGCGAAGGTGCGGCGACCTCCCCCACTTACTAACGTAACGCGGGCGCGGCCTTGGGGGCCGCCGCGTTCCGTTAGTAGATGTTGGGGCGCAGAATGTTGACGCCCACCCCCTATTGATGAGGGCATAAACTTAACCGCGACTTCGATTTGAAAAGAAGTTCTCGGTAGAGCGCACGCGACCGCTAGTGTTCGATGGCGCAAACTTGATGAAATGATAAAGCTGAGGAAAATTTACATTGTGAGCTTGGTGCTCGCCCCAAAAACCCAGGGTAACGCCTCATCCATATCGTCAGGCGCTTTTGCCCTCCTGAGCACAGATTTCGTGCGATGGGGTAGGGATAACGGCATGAGACCCTCGGGACCCTAACGCGGCTTCCCCCCCGCCATTATACTTCACATCGAGGAGCCCGGATTATATGAGCCTGACCTAGGATTGCAGTCCAATCAAACGCTCTATTAGGGAGCGTTTTTGGTAACATCGCATAAATTCAGATAAAAATATCAGTATTTCAACGGATATTGGCGGAGAGGGTGGGATTCGAACCCACGTTACGGTTACCCGTAAACCGCATTTCGAGTGCGGCGCATTCGACCTCTCTGCCACCTCTCCGCAGAAGTGATCGGGGCGGGCGCAAGGGCCGACCCCCCGGTCGGGAAGCGCGCGGTTAGCCGATGAACCGGGGCTTGCCAAGCCCCTGCGGCGGGAAAATGGGGGATCGCAGGCAACCCGGCGTTGTTTCGCAGCTGCACAACGCCTATATTGCCCATGATGGAACGGGCGACCTTCTTTTCTCCGCAGGCCGGCAAGCATGTCGATGCCCCGCAGCGCGCCCAGGCGCGGTTCGGGATCGGCGACGTGGTGCGCCACCGCGTGTTCGATTTCCGCGGCGTGGTGTTCGATATCGATCCGGTCTTCGCCAACAGCGAAGAATGGTACGAATCGATCCCCAAGGAAGTGCGTCCGCACCGCGAACAGCCGTTCTATCACCTGCTCGCCGAGAATGGTGACAGCAGCTATGTCGCCTATGTCAGCCAGCAGAACCTGCTGGCCGATGGCGATGGCGGCCCGGTCGACCACCCTTCGCTGGACGAGCTGTTCGAGGATTTCCGGAACGGGCGCTATCGCCTGCGCCGTTCGATGACGCACTGAGCACTCGTCAACCGATCCGCCGGTCAAACCAGACCGCCAGCCAGCCGACCAGCACGAAGCCCAGGGCAATCGCCGCCATATTGCCGATGGCGGCGGCCCAGCCGAACCTGTCGACATCCATGAAGAAATAGGGGTAGCGCGCTGGAGTCCCGGCGGGCTCAAACTGTGCGCGGGTCATCACATAGGCGGCGTAGACCAGCGGATAGAGTGCCCAGGCCAGTGGCGCGCGCCAGCCGAGCCGGCCATGCGGTGCAAACGCCAGCCACCACAGCGGCACGGCCAGCGGCACGATCACATGGTGGACCTTGCCACCCAGATAGTCGGCCCAGGTCGCGTGCTGCAGCCCAGGCAGGAGCAGGTTGAAGACCAGCCCGACCAGCATGATCGCCAGCATCACCCCGCCCTGCACCAGCGGCGAGACCGACCGCGAACCGCGCCAGGCGATCCGGGCGAAGACCCCGCCGATCGCCAGGTTGGTCAGAATCGTGAAGAACCGGCCGAGCCACCACAGCGCGCCCAGCAGGCCGCCCTGCTTGTCGAGATTGCCTAGGACCGGCGGGATCATCGCCAGCAGAGTCGCTGCCGCAATCAAGGCGGCGGTCAGCCGGGCCCAGCCCTCACGGCTCGCCGGCATCAGCCCTTCAGTTTCCAGCCGCTGCGCAGCAGGCCATAGACCAGGCCGGCCAGGGCAATGTTCAGCACCCCCAGCCCGATTGCGCCATGCAGCACCGCCAGATTGGTATCGCCGATATCGCTCTGCCCCAGGAAGCCAAAGCGGAAGCCCGAGATCACGTAGAAGAACGGGTTCAGTCGGCTGATCGTCTGGAACAGCGGGGCGAGGTTGTCGATCACGTAGAACGTGCCCGAGAGCAGCGAGAGCGGCGCGATCACGAAGTTGGTGACGGCGGCGTTGTGATCGAACTTTTCCGCCCAGAGCGAGGTCAGCAGGCCGACCGTCGCCAGCATGATCGCCCCCATCAGCCCGAACCAGGCGATTGCCCAGGGATGGGCGAAGGTCAGGTGGACGCCCGGCCAGAGCAGCATCGCGGCATAGAGCGCCAGGCCGACCAGCACCGCCCGGGTCACCGCCGCGCCGATCAGTGCCAGCATCAGTTCAGCATTGGATAGCGGCGGCATCAGGTAATCGATGATCGTGCCCTGGATCTTCCCGGCAAGGAAACTGAAGCTGGAATTGGCAAAGGCATTCTGCATCATGCCCATCACGATCAGGCCAGGCGCAATGAAGGTGGCGAAGTTGACCCCCAGCACCGTGCGGCCTTCACGGCCCATGGCGACGGTGAAGATCACCAGGAACAGCAGGGTGGTAATCGCCGGGGCCCAGATCGTCTGGGTCTGCACCTTGAAAAACCGGCGGACTTCCTTCATATAGAGGGTCCACAGCCCAAGCCGGTTGAACCGGTGGAAAACGGGCACTCCCTGGGCCGGAAATGTGCTTTGCCCCAGACCCGCTACGGGCATCTGGGGGGTGGCGTTCACGCTTGGGGATACAGGTTGATCGACCATGTCTTGGCGACTATCGGCAGGTCGCACGAATGGCAAGCGCAAGGCCCCTCAGAAGGGGTGACAGGGAAGTGACACGGGCATGAGCTGGACCGAAGAACGGATCGAAAGACTGACCAAGATGTGGGAAGGCGGCGCGACCGCCAGCCAGATCGCTGAGGAACTTGGCGGGGTCAGCCGCAATGCCGTGATCGGCAAGGCGCACCGCCTGGGGCTGAAGGCTCGCCCCAGCCCGGTCAAGCCGAATGAAAAGGAAGCCGCCCCTGCTCCGGCGCCGCGCGCGCCCAAGGCTGAGGCCGCGCCCCGCCCTGCTCCCGCACCGCGCCCGGCTCCGCAGGCCGCACCGCGTGCGCCGGCACCTGCACCGGCAGTAGCTGCTCCAGGCGATGCCCCCGCTGCACCGGCACCCGGTCCGCGGATCGTCTCGGTTGGCCCCGGCGGCTTCCTGCGTCAGGGACCCGGTGACCAGCAGGCCCCGATCCCGCCGGCGCCGCCGCGCCGCCTGGTTCCGGCCAAGCCCAGCCCGGAGATGGCCGACAAGACCAGCCTGCTCGATCTCAATGACCGCATTTGCCGCTGGCCGATGGGCCACCCCGGTGAGCCGGACTTCCACTTCTGCGGGGAAAAGGTGAACCCCGGCTTCCCCTATTGCGTCGAGCATTGCGGCCGCGCCTTCCAGGCGCAGCTGCCGCGCGGCCATCGCCGCCCGCCGCCGCCGCTGCCGTTCGGCGGTCCGCGCGTCCGTTAGGCGCCGTGATGCGGGGGGCACTGGCGGGACTGGTTCCGGCGCTGGCACTGCTGTCGTTGGCCAGCCCAGCGGGAGCCTGGTCGGAAGAAACCCACCAGACCACCGGGGCGATCGCCTGGGCGGACCTGGCAACCAGCCGGCCCGAAGCGCTGGCGCAGTTGCTGACGATTGCCCAGGCCCATCCCGACTATCCACTGTTCGAGCGCCATGCCGCAGCACTGCCCGAACCGGTGCGCCAACGCGCGCTGTTTGAATGGCTGGCGCGCTGGCCGGACGATATCCGCACCGGTCCGGAAGATAACCCGAAGTGGCACTATGCCCTGCGCGTAGTCCATGGCCGAACCTGGCTCTGGCCGGTCCGCAATGGCACGGCCAAGCAGGGCTTCGCAGTCAACTATGCCGCCCTCGCCAATCCCTGTGCGCCCAAGGCTAACCGGGCCAAGGCGATCGGCTGGCTGATCCATATCGTGGGCGACATGCAGCAGCCGATGCACGCCGGCCACCAGATGACCATGGCCTTCCCCGCCACCGACCGGGCAGGCGAGCTGGCCTTCGTCCGGCGCTTTGCCGAAAGCACGCCGGTCAATCTCCATCAGTACTGGGACAAGATGTTCCAGCAATCGCGCGTGGCCGCGCCCGGTGGCGATTGGGCGACAGCTCTGGCCACGGCCTGGCCGCGCCAGCAGATCGCCGGTCTTGGCCGCCAGGGTTCCGCCTTCCACCGGTTTGCACTGCAGGTTGAAGAGACCCGCGATCTGGCCCAGCTGGTGGCCTATCGCGGCACCTTTGCCGAGGCCGTGCCCGAGGGGCAGAGCGCCCCAGTGATGACCACCGGCGAAAACGCCTTTGCTCTGGCCCTGGCGGGACGGCGGGTTGCGACCGCCGGTTACCGGATCGCCGACCTGCTAGCCACGGCGGTGGATCAGGCTGCGGCCACCCGCGCCGCCTGTCCGGCCTGAACTTCTCCCCTTAAATTGCGCGAGGTCATGCCGTTAACCATGGCATGACTGCACATGACCCTTCCCTAAGCCGGCGCGCCGGCCTGCTCGGCTGGCTAGGCCTTGGCCAGCGCGATGACGCGGCTTCGCCCCATCACACGCCCCCGTCCGGCACCGACCGCCGCCAATCGGTCCGCGACCGCCACCTTGACGAGATCGGGGCCTTCCTCAGCTATCACCAGCTTGAGGTGAATGCCCAGACCCTGGTCGTCGCCAGCAATTACCTGACTGGCAACGATCCTCAGATCGTCCGCCTGATCGATCGCCGCGTCCAGGCGCGCGAGCCGGTGACGCTCGACTGGCTGGAAGATGCCCTGGCCGAGGAAGGCATGGGTGAAGAGGCCGAAATGCTCGAACGGCTAGTGCAGCGGCTGGAGCAGGGGGTCGAGGAGTTCGGCAAGACCAGCCGCGCCGCGCGCGAGGCGACCAGCGCCTATCACAGCGAACTGTCGAAGGAAGCGGGAAAGCTGGATGCCGTGCCCAGCACCGGGGCAGTGATCACCGAGCTCGCCAGCATTACCAAGGCCATGCTCAAGCGCACGGTCGAGATCGAAAAGGCGATGCACCGCAGCGAGGAGCAGACCCGCAGCCTCAAGCACAAGCTGGAGGAAACCCGCCGCAGCGCCGAGGAAGACCACCTGACCGGCCTGCCCAACCGCCGCGCTTTCGAAGCCCGCTATGAGGCGGAATATCGCGCCGCCCGTGAGGCGGCCGAACCGCTCTGCGTGGCGTTCTGCGATATCGATCACTTCAAGCGGGTCAACGATACCCATGGCCACGATGCCGGGGACCGGGTGCTGAAGCTGGTGGCCGAGAACCTGGCCCGGATTTCAGACGAGCGCTGCCATGTCGCGCGCCATGGCGGCGAGGAATTCGTGGTGCTGTTCCGCGACACGACCGTGGCCGAGGCCTTCGAAAAGCTCGACCGGCTGCGCGCCCAGCTGGCCGACCGGCACCTGGTCAACCGCGCCACCGAAGTGCCGATCGGGCAAGTGACCTTCTCGGCCGGGATCGCCGACGTGTTCGCCACCGGGGAACGCCGGGCCGCGCTGCGGGCGGCCGATGCGGCGCTCTACCGGGCCAAGCTCGACGGCCGTAACCGCGTGATCATTGCCGAGCCGGGCGAACTGAAGCCGGCCCAATTGGCCGCCTGAGCCGCAACGAAAAAGGGGACCGCGCGAACGCGATCCCCCAATTTCGTTCAACCGTGAACGGCGATGACTTAGTCGTCGCCCTTCAGGAAGGCCGGGATGTGGTCGGGGTTGCCGCCCTCTTCCCGGTCACGACGCGGACCGCGATCACGGTCGCCACTGCGGCCACCGCGATCGCCACCGCGGCCACCGCGATCACCATCACGGCGCGGGCGACGATCGCCGCCACGGTCACCGCGATCGCCCCGCGGTTCGCGCGGTTCGCGCGGCGGGCGGGTGTCTTCCAGCTCGGCGCCGGTTTCCTGGTCGACGACGCGCATCGACAGGCGGACCTTGCCGCGCGGATCGATCTCGAGGACCTTGACCTTCACGGCCTGGCCTTCCGAAACCACGTCAGTCGGCTTTTCGACGCGCTCGTTCTTCATTTCGGAAACGTGGACGAGGCCGTCCTTGCCGCCCATGAAGTTCACGAAGGCGCCAAAGTCGACGATCGTCACGACCTTGCCGTCGTAGATCTTGCCCACTTCGGGTTCCTCGACGATGCCGAGGATCCACTGCTTGGCAGCTTCGATCTGCGACAGGTCGGACGAGGAAACCTTGATCAGGCCTTCATCGTCGATGTCGACCTTGGCGCCGGTGGTGGCGACGATCTCGCGGATCACCTTGCCGCCGGTGCCGATCACGTCACGGATCTTCGACTTGTCGATCTGGATCGTTTCGATGCGCGGGGCGTGAGCTGACAGTTCGGTGCGCGAGCTGCCGAGCGCCTTGGTCATCTCACCCAGGATGTGGGCGCGGCCGCCCTTGGCCTGGTTCAGCGCGGCTTCGAAGATTTCCTTCGTGATGCCGGCTACCTTGATGTCCATCTGCATCGTGGTGATGCCTTCGCTGGTGCCGGCCACCTTGAAGTCCATGTCGCCCAGGTGATCTTCGTCACCCAGGATGTCGGACAGCACGGTGAACTCGTCGCCTTCGAGGATCAGGCCCATCGCGATGCCCGAAACCGGGCGCTTCAGCGGCACGCCGGCGTCCATCATCGAGAGCGCACCGCCGCAGACGGTGGCCATCGACGACGAACCGTTGGACTCGGTGATGTCCGAGACCACGCGGATCGTATAGGGGAACTCTTCCTTGCTGGGCAGCACGGCCTGCAGCGCGCGCCAGGCGAGCTTGCCGTGGCCGGTGTCGCGGCGCGACGGCGCCCCGAAGCGGCCCACTTCACCGACCGAATAGGGCGGGAAGTTATAGTGCAGCATGAAGTTGTGGTACGAGAGGCCTTCCAGCCCGTCGACCATCTGCTCGGCGTCCTTGGTGCCCAGGGTGGTGGTGCAGATCGCCTGCGTTTCACCGCGGGTGAACAGCGCCGAACCGTGGGTTCGCGGCAGGAAGCCGACGATCGATTCGATCGGGCGAACCTGATCGACCTTGCGGCCATCGATGCGGGTGCCGTCCTTGAGGATCGCGCCGCGCACGATGTCGGCTTCGACCTTCTTGACCGACTTGATCGCGACCATCTGGGTCTGCGCGTCTTCGTTCGCGAAGGCTTCCTTGGCCTTGTCGCGAGCGGCGTTCAGCGCAGCCGAGCGGGCCGACTTGTCGGTCAGCTTATAGGCGGCGGCGATGTCCTTGCCGATCAGGTCCTTGAGCTTCGCCTTGATCGCCGAATTGTCGGAGATCGCGATTTCCCACGGATCCTTCGCAGCCTTCTCGGCCAGGTCGATGATCAGGCCCGCAACCTTCTTACACTCTTCGTGCGCGAACATCACGGCGCCGAGCATGATCTCTTCCGACAGCTCCTTGGCTTCGGATTCGACCATCATCACGGCATTGCCGGTGGCGGCGACGACGAGATCGAGCTCGCCTTCCTTGATCGCAGCTTCTTGCTTGGGGTTGAGGAGGTATTCACCGTCCTTGTAGCCCACGCGAACCGCGCCGATCGGACCCATGAAGGGCACGCCCGAGATGGTGAGGGCGGCCGAGGCGGCGATCATCGCCAGCACATCGGGTTCGCACTCGCCGTCATAGGACAGCACCTGGGCGATGACGTTGATCTCGTTGTAGAAGCCTTCGGGGAACAGCGGACGGACCGGACGGTCGATCAGGCGGGAAACCAGCGTTTCCTTTTCCGTGGCGCCGCGTTCGCGCTTGAAGAAGCCGCCCGGGATGCGGCCGGCTGCGAAATACTTTTCCTGGTAGTGGACGGTGAGCGGGAAGAAATCCTGCCCTTCCTTGACGCTCTTGGCGGCCGTGACGGCGCAGAGCACGACAGTTTCGCCATAGGTGGCGAGGACCGCCCCGTCAGCCTGACGGGCAATGCGGCCGGTTTCCAGGGTGAGGGTCTTTCCGCCCCACTCCATGCTTACGGTTTTGACGTCGAACATTCGATTTTCCTTTGCCCGCTGGCCCTATTGCCAAAAATGCTTTCGCGCGGGTTTTGCTGCCGGGGATTCCGTCCCGGTCCGGTGTGGGGCATCTTGGGCCCCGGGGCGCCCTTCGCCGGATTGCGAATGGCGCTGATAGCAAAAGCGGCCCGCTAGGGGCCGCTCCGCTGGTTACTTGCGCAGACCAAGCTTGGCGATGAGCGCGTTGTACCGGTCGACATCCTTCTTCTTCAGGTAGTCGAGCAGCGAACGGCGCTTGTTGACCATCATCAGCAGGCCGCGGCGCGAGTGGTTGTCCTTGTGGTGATCCTTGAAGTGACCCTGCAGCGTGTTGATGCGGCTGGTCAGGATGGCCACCTGGACTTCCGGCGAACCGGTGTCACCCTTGGCGCGGGCATTGTCATTGATGATTTCTTGCTTCTTTTCGGCAGTAACCGACATGTCATTCACTCCGCGACATCGGAAAGGTTGAACCCCCGCACCACCGTGGCGGTGCCACCGGAAAGCTCCACCAGCGCAACGGGAACAGGTCCCGCCTTCGCCCAATGTAGCCCGTCGGTGTGGGGCAGTCCGGTCAGAACCCGGCCCTGTCGGACCATGCTTGCCTGTTCCGGACCGAGGTTGAGAGCCGGGATGTCGACCAGCCCTGCCTCCAGCGGCAAGAGTACGTTCTCAAGTGGCGCGCCCTTACCCACTTCGTTCAATTTGTCCAGTGAAATCGCCTGATCGATCCCGAACGGCCCGGCTTTCAGCCGTCGCAGCATGGTGACATGACCTACCGTGCCGAGCGCCAATGCGATGTCACGGGCGAGGGAGCGGATATAGGTTCCCTTGGAGACGCCGGCGATCAGGGTGACGCTATCGGCATCGGCCGCGCCGATTGTCAGGTCGTGGATCGTCACGCTGCGCGATTTCAGCTCCACGGCCTCACCCTTGCGCGCGAGGTCATAGGCGCGCATCCCGTCGACCTTCAGTGCCGAATAGGCCGGCGGAACCTGCGCGATTGGTCCAGTGAAGCGCGGCAGGACCGCTTCGATCTCGGCCAGGGTTGGGCGCACCGGGCTTTCGGCGATTACCTTGCCTTCCAGGTCCAGTGTGTCGGTCTCAGTCCCGAACTGCACCGTGAAGGCATAGGTCTTGGTGGCATCGAGCATCCGCCCGCACAGCTTGGTCGCCTCGCCCAGCGCAATCGGCAGGACGCCGGTCGCCAGCGGATCGAGCGTGCCGCCGTGGCCGACCTTGACCTTGCCAAGGCCCGCCTCGCGGCAGACGCGCTTGACCGCGCCGACCGCCTGCGTGCTGCCTAGCCCAAGCGGCTTGTCGAGAATGATCCAGCCGTGCGGCACGGGCTCAGCCGGCGGCGAAGACGGCGGCCAGGGCCATGTATTTGCCGGTCAGCCATTGGACCGGCGGCACTACCAGCTTGCCGACCGGATCGAAGCCGGGGACCAGCCAGGGCAGGACCACGATCAGCAGCAGGATGATCGGAAAGCCCAGCGGTCGCAGCCGCTCATACTGCGCGGCGGCGCGTTCGGGCAGCAGGCCTTCGACGATGTGCGAACCATCGAAGGGCGGGATCGGCAGCAGGTTGAACAGCGCCAGGAAGACGTTGATGGTGATGAAGTTGAACAGGTTCAGCGCCACGAACCGCGCCACCAGCGACGGCTCCTGCAGCGTCTGATAGCCGCCCATCACCAGACCCAGCAGGATCGCGCCGACCGCAGCGAGCACCAGGTTGCTGCCCGGACCGGCAGCCGCGACGGCCATCATCCCGAAACGCGGGTTGCGCAGGCGGCTCTTGACCACTGGCACCGGCTTGGCCCAGCCCATGATCGGCCCCTTGGCCAGCGCCAGCGCGCCGGGGACCAGGATCGTGCCGACCGGATCGACGTGGCGGAAGGGATTGAGGCTGAGCCGCTTCATCTGCGCCGCCGTCGGATCGCCCAGAGCGCGGGCGGTCCAGCCATGCGCCACCTCATGAAAGACAATGGCGATAACCAGCGGCACGATCAGCGCCGCCGCCTGGAAGAGGGTTTCGTTCATGCGCTGAGTGCCTCGCTGAAATGCTTGCGGCACAGCGCCACATAGCGGTCATTGCCGCCGATCTCAGTCTGCGCCCCCTGCTTGACCGCCGCGCCGCTTTCATCGACCCGCAGGTTCATTGTCGCCTTGCGGCCGCAGTGGCAGACGCCCTTGAGTTCAACCAGCGAGTCCGCAATGCCCAGCAGCGCGGCCGACCCCGGGAACAGCTCACCCTGGAAATCGGTCCGCAGGCCATAGCAGACCACCGGAATGCCGCCCTCGTCGGCCAGCCGCGCCAGCTGCCAGACCTGCTCCTTGGTCAGAAACTGCGCCTCATCGACCAACACGCAGGCCAGCGGCTCGACCCGGTGGGCGGCCATCACCCGCTCCCACAGGTCGGTCCCGGCAGCAAAGCGATGGGCTTCGGCGTGCAGCCCGATCCGGCTTTCGATCGCGCGGTCGCCGCCGCGGTCATCCAGCGCCGCGGTCCACAGCATGGTGGTCATCCCGCGTTCGCGGTAATTGAAATCCGCCTGGAGCAGCGTGGTCGATTTGCCCGCATTCATCGAGGCATAGTAGAAATAGAGCTTGGCCATCGCCGGAGAGATAGGGTCTTTCCCGCCAAAGGCCAGAGCGAACGGACACGACGTTGACTTCGCGGCCACTGGCGCGCAGGGTCAGCCATGGCAGGGGATGAGAGGAGAGCGCGTTTGCGCCTGTTGATGTGCCTGCCACTCGCGGCCCTGGCCCCGCTGCTTTTGGGGGCCGCGCAGCCCAGCTATCGCTACCAGATCGATACCACGCGCTCACTGGTCAGTGCCAAGGTCGGCTTTATGGGCATCGCCAGCAAGACCGCCCGGTTCCCGCAGATGAACGGGCGGATCGCCCTGTCGCCCGAGCGGCTCGACACGATCGACCTCGATGTCGAGATCGACACGCGGCGGCTGACTGCGGGGGACCAGGTCACCCTTAACCGGCTGCGCGGAAAGGACTTCTTCGATGTCGAGCGTTACCCCACGGTGCGCTTTGCTGGTCAGCGGATGCAGATGACCGGGCCGACCACCGCCACGGTTGCAGGCGAAGTGACCGCGCGCGGAGTGACCCGGCCGGCCGTGCTGGCCGTGACCTTCCGCGATCCGCCCGCGAGGGTAACCGGCCGCGATCCGGTCGAGCTATCGGCCCGCACCGTGATCGACCGCCGCGACTTCGGGATGACTGCCTACAGTGCGATTGTCGGCAAGAAGGTGACGATTACCATCCAGGCGCGGATGACGCCGGGCTAATCGCCCGCCTTATCCTCACCCAGGTCGCGCTTGACCTTGGGGTCGGCCAGCAGGGCATCGATCTTGCTGGCAACGTCAAAGCTCTCATCGCCCTGAAAGCGGATCTTGGCGGCGTATTTCAGCCGCAGCTTGCCGGCCACTTCCTTCTGGAAGAAGGCGGTGTGGGTGCGCAGCGCCTTCAGCACCAGTTCCTCGTCCGCGCCCAGCAGCGGCTTCACGAAGACCACCGCGTGGCGCAGGTCCGGGCTCATCCGCACTTCGGTAACCGAGACCGAGTGCGCGGTCAGCACTTCGTCATGCACCATCTGCCGGGTCAGCAGATCGCTGATCACGTGGCGCACCTGTTCGCCCACCTTGAGCAGGCGGACCGAGCGGGTTTCAGGCGTGGCGGGAGCGCGGGCCATCATGCCACCTGCGGCGGAACCGGGGTGGGAATCGCGGTCGAAGTGGCGCGGGCGTAGATTACCTCGCCGCTCGGATCGTAAAGCTCGCCTTCCAGGAAGATCGCACGCTTGCCGCGGCGCAGGACGCGCCCCTTGGCCAGCATTGGCCCCGGCGGCACCAGCTTAAGCAGGCTCATCGAAATATCGAGGTTGAGCGGGGCTTCGGCACCATTGGTCGCCTGGACATGGGCGCGGCCCATCACTTCGTCCAGGAAACCGGCCACCAGCCCGCCCTGCACGCCGCCCCGCCCGGTGATGAAGCAATCGGGCGCGACGAAGCGCATGGTCACGGTTTCGCTGATGGGATCGAAGTCGATGATCTCCGATCCCATCAGGTCATAGTAGTTCGGCTGCGGCGCGGCGTCTGCCATTACAGCGTCCGTTCACGCTCCTCGACCTCAAACACTTCGAGCATATCGCCCGGCTTGATGTCGTTGGTATCCTGCAGCACCACGCCGCACTCCAGACCGGCGCGGACTTCGGGGACATCGTCCTTGAAGCGGCGCAGCGAGGCGATGACGGTCTTCGAAACGATGACGTCCTGGCGGGTGAGGCGCGCGAACAGGCCCTTGCGGATCCCGCCTTCGAGCACCAGCAGACCAGCCGCCTTGTCGCGCTTGCCGGCCGGGAACACTTCCTTGACCTCGGCGCGGCCGACGACGTTTTCGATCCGCTCCGGACCCCAGATGCCGGCCATTTCCTTGGCGACGTCCTCGGTCAGGTGATAGATCACGTCGAAGTACTTCATCCGCGTCTTGTTGCGTTCAACCAGTTCGCGGGCCTTGGCATTGGGACGGACGTTGAAGCCGATGATCGGCGCGTTCGATGCCGAAGCCAGCGAAACGTCGCCTTCGGTGATCGCCCCGACGCCAGCGCTCAGCACCTTGACCTTGATCTCGTCGTTCGAAAGGCGGTTGAGCGCATTGACGATCGCCTCGGTCGAGCCCTGGACGTCGGCCTTGATGACCACCGGGTACTCGATCACGGTCTGCTTGGCCGAAAGCGCCGAGAACATGTTCTCGAGGCTGGCCGGAGCCGAAGTGGTGCGCTTCGCCGTCGCCTTTTCATGGCGGAAGGCGGCAACCTCGCGGGCGCGGGCCTCGCTTTCGACCACGGTCAGGGTATCGCCCGCCATCGGCACGCCGCCGATGCCCAGGACCTCGACCGGCAGGGCCGGCGGGGCTTCCTTGATCTGGCGGCCCTTGTCATCGAGCATGGCACGAACGCGGCCCGAATGGACGCCGACCACCAGGATATCGCCGACCTTCAGCGTGCCGCGCGTGATCAGCACCGAGGCGAGCGGACCCTTGCCCTTATCGAGCTTGGCTTCGATCACGGTGGCTTCGGCGGCACGGTCCGGATTGGCCTTGAGCTCGAGCAGTTCGGCCTGGAGCAGGATCTTCTCGATCAGCTGATCAAGGCCAGCACCGGTCTTGGCCGAGACTTCCACGTCCTGAACGTCACCCGACATCGCCTCGACCACGACTTCGTGTTCGAGCAGGCGTTCGCGGATCTTCTGCGCGTTGTATTCGTTGCGGTCAGCCTTGGTGATCGCCACGATCATCGGCACGCCGGCCGCCTTGGTGTGATTGATCGCCTCGATCGTCTGCGGCATGATCCCGTCATCGCCGGCCACCACCAGAATGACGATGTCGGTGACATTGGCCCCGCGCATGCGCATTTCGGTGAAGGCTTCGTGGCCCGGGGTATCAAGGAAAGTGATCAGCTCACCGCCCTTGGTCTTGATCTGGTAGGCGCCGATGTGCTGCGTGATGCCGCCGGCTTCACCCTTGACCACGTCGGTGCCGCGCAGGGCATCGAGCAGGCTGGTCTTGCCGTGATCGACGTGGCCCATGATCGTGACGACCGGCGGACGGGTCTTGAGCGTTTCGGGCGGATCGACGTCCTCGCTGGTGTCGATATCGACATCGCTTTCCGAAACGCGCTGGATGTTGTGGCCGAATTCCTCGACCAGCAGCTCGGCGGTGTCCTGGTCGATCGTCTGGTTGACGGTGACCATCATGCCCATCTTGAACAGCGCCTTGACCAGGTCCGCGCCCTTTTCCGCCATGCGGTTGGCCAGTTCCTGGACAGTGATCGCCTCGGGCACCACGACATCGCGGACCTGCTTTTCGCGCGGGGCCGACTGGCCGGCAAAGTGCGCGCGCTTTTCCTTTTCGCGGGCGCGCTTCAGCGCGGCGAGGCTGCGGGCGCGGGCGCCTTCGTCCTCGTTAAGAGCGCGGGTAACGGTCAGCTTGCCGCTGCGGCGCTCGTCCCCGCCCTTGCGGTCGCGGGCCGGGTGGGCCGGCTTCTTGGCCGGTTCGGGGCGCTTGGGCGCGGCAACCGGGGTAAACCGGCGCGGGGCCGGTGCTTCATTGCCGCCATCACGCGGGGCCTCGGCAGCGCTGTCGTCAGCGGCCTCGGGTTCGGGCTCGGCCGGCTGAGCGGGCTGCGCTTCGACAGCTGCGGCTTCCGCTTCGGCCTTGCGGTTCTGCTCGGCGCGCTGACGTTCTTCCTCTAGCGCCTTCTGGCGCGCTTCGGCTTCGCGGCGGGTCTGCTCTTCGAGCATCGCCAGGCGGGCTTCCTCGGCCTCGCGCTGGAGGCGGGCAACGCGTTCCTGCGGGGTTTCGTTCGAGGCAGCCGGACGCGGTGGCGGCGGCGGAGCGACCGGCGCCGGGGCGGGCGCAGCGGCCGGAGCCGGGGCGGGCGGCGGGGCAGCAACCGGGGCTTCACCCGGCTTGCGGATGAGCTTGCGGCTCTTCACCTCGACCACCACCTTGTTGGTGCGGCCGTGGCTGAAGGTCTGCTGGACCTGGCCCGCTTCGACCGACTTCTTGAGGCCCAGCGGCTTGCGGCCCAGAGTCGGTTTGTTGTCGCTATCGCTCATGATCGTCTCAATACCCTTCGTTCAATTCGTCGTCGACTGCGGACGGGCCAGCAAGGCCGGCATCCGGCAGCGTGTCTTGTTCACCAGTCTGTTCCGCGCGGCCCAGAAAACGGAGCAGACGGCGCAAGGGTGCGCCAATCCGCTCGGCCGCGGCGTGATCGGTCAGTGCCAGATGGACGACGTTGTCGCGGCCCAATGCCACAGACAGCGCCGCCCGGTCCAGTGGCAAGGTGATCCCGGCCATGCCGGACCCCTCGCGCTCTTCGCCCACACGCCAGGCCTGATCGAGCTTGCGCGAGCCATCGGCGCTGGCGTCGGCCGCATGGGCCAGCAGGGTAACCTTGCCTGCCCGCGCGTTCTCGGCGATCCTGTCAGAGCCGACCAGCAGGCGCCCGGCCTTGTATTCCAGCCCCAGCCGGTCGGTCAGCGCACGGATCAGTGCGGCTTCGATCTTGGCAGGCAGGTCAGCCGGGATATCCAGCGCCGCGCCCTTGAAGGCCCGGGCGAGCGCGCCCTTCAGCTTGCCCTTGGTGATCGCTTCCTGCAGCTGCTCGCGGCTGACGCCGATCCAGGCGCCCCGCCCCGGCGCACGCGCCAGGGCATCAGGGAGCACGAGGCCATCGGGCGAGATCGCCAGGCGCAGCAGATCATCGCGGGAACCGTGGTCCCCGGTCAGGATGCAGCGCCGCTCAGGATCGTTCCTGGCCGGCTGCCCAGAGGTGTCGGAACCTAGCGGCTCATTGTGAGGAATCCGCATCAGCGGCCTCCTCTGCGGCTGGCCCAGAGGCGTCATCCTCTTCGAACCAGTGGGCGCGGGCCGCCATGATGATCTCGTTGCCCTGTTCCTCGGTCAGGCCATAATCGCCCAGCACGCCGCCCTTGTCCTCGTCGCGCGCGGAGCGGCGCGGGGCGCTGCCATCGCGGCGGCGCTGTTCGGTGCGCTTCTTGGCAATGAGTTCGTCGGTGGCCAGGTCAGCCAGATCGTCGAGCGTCTTGATCCCGGCCTTGCCGAGCGTGACCAGCATGGCTTCGGTCAGGTGCGGCAGCTCGGCCAAGGCGTCCTCGACGCCCAGTTCGCGGCGGGCCGCACGCGAGGCTTCCTCGCGGCGTTCCAGCGCTTCGGTGGCGCGGCTCTGCAGCTCCTCGGCCAGTTCCTCGTCGAAGCCTTCGATCGTGGCGAGTTCGGCCAGTTCGATATAGGCCACTTCTTCCAGCTCGCTGAAGCCTTCGGCCACCAGCAGCTGCGAGAGGGTTTCATCGACGTCGAGCTCTTCCTCGAACATCTTCGAGCGCTCGGCGAATTCCTTCTGGCGCTTTTCCGAAGCTTCCTGCTCGGTCATGATGTCGATCTGCGAACCGGTCAGCTGGCTGGCGAGACGGACGTTCTGGCCGCGGCGACCGATCGCGAGGCTGAGCTGATCGTCAGGCACCACCACTTCGATGCGGCTTTCTTCCTCGTCGATCACCACGCGGCTGACCGTGGCCGGCTGCAGCGCGTTGACCACGAAGGTCGCGGTGTCTTCGCTCCAGGGGATGATATCGATCTTTTCGCCCTGCATTTCCTGGACGACCGCCTGGACGCGGCTGCCCTTCATGCCGACGCAGGCGCCGACCGGGTCAATGCTGCTGTCGCGGCTGATCACGCCGATCTTGGCGCGGCTGCCCGGATCGCGGGCGGCGGCCTTGATCTCGATGATGCCATCGTAGATTTCGGGCACTTCCTGCGCGAACAGCTTCTTCATGAATTCGGGGTGCGCGCGGCTGAGGAAGATCTGCGGACCGCGGTTCTGGCGCTCCACCTTCATGATCCAGGCGCGGACGCGTTCGCCAACACGGGCGACTTCGCGCGGGATCTGCTGATCGCGGCGGATCACGCCCTCGGCGCGGCCCAGGTTGACGATCACGTGGCCGAATTCGACCGACTTGATCACGCCCGTCACCAGTTCACCGGCGCGGTCCTTGAATTCCTCGTACTGACGCTCGCGCTCGGCATCGCGGACCTTCTGGAAGATCACCTGCTTGGCCGACTGGGCGTCGATGCGGCCCAGGTCCACCGGCGGCAGCGGATCGACGATGAAGTCACCGATCTGGGCGCCCGGCTGCAGCTTTTCGGCCTGCTTCAGGTCAACCTGCTTGAAGTAGTCCTCAACCACCTCGACCACTTCGACCACGCGCCACAGGCGCAGATCGCCGGTGCGCGGATCGAGCTTGGCGCGGATGTCGTTTTCGGCACCATAGCGGTTGCGCGCAGACTTCTGGATCGCTTCTTCCATCGCCTCGATGACGATCGACTTGTCGATCAGCTTCTCGTTGGCGACCGAGGTGGCGATCGCCAGCAGTTCGGCGCGGTTGGCGGAAATCGGACTGGCCATGTTCAGTCTTCCTGTTCTTCGACAATTTCATCGGCACCGCTGGTGTCCAGCGGGCGAGTGGCGGCAATCAGCTTGTCCGTCAGGACCAGCTTGGCGGAATGGATATCGGCGCGCGGGAAGGAAACCCGGCCCGACTTCTTGTCTTCAATCGTCACGACATCGCCTTCGATGCCGATCAGTTCGCCCTGGAGGCTCTTGCGGTTGCCATCCACGGGATTCTTCAGGCTGATGCGGGCTTCATGCCCGGCCCAGTTGCTGAAGTCCTTGGCGCGGGTCAGCGGACGGTCGATCCCGGGCGAGCTGACTTCAAGGCGGTAGGCCTCCTCGATCAGCACTTCCCCGGCTTCTTCCAGGGCATCAAGCGCATCGGAGACGCGGCGCGAGAGTTCGGCGCAATCTTCGATCACCAGCTGGCCGGTGTCGGGCCGTTCGGCCATGATCTGGAGCGTGACTTCCTCGTCACCCACCTCGCTCTTGCCGAACACGATCACGCGCACGAGATCGAAGCCCAGGGCCTGGGCCTCGGGCTCAACAATCTCGATCAGGCGCGCGATATCCGCCAAGCGGGGTTCTCCGTGTGTGACCGGTCATGCAAAGCGGTTCGGCGCCGGCCCCTTGCGGCGCCAGCCCCTCGATCGCTTCACAATTTCGGGATGGCGGCCAATTAGGCTGAGTCCCTGCCAAATGCAAGGGCTATCCGCCGCGCTCCATCAGCCCGTGCTTCTTCATGCAGTGGCGAAGCTGGTCATAGCTGAGACCCAGCGCCTTGGCGGTCTGGCGCTGGTTGTAGCGATGCCGGGCGAGCGCCTGTTCGACGATTGCCTTTTCGTGGGCATCGACGGCAGCCTTGAGATCGCTGATCGCATCCAGCTGGACCGAGGGCGCTGGCGCCGCAGGAGCGGATGAAGACGCACCCGTTGGCCGGCCGCTGTCCGCCGTCATCATCGGCGATGGCTTCCACGGGCTGTCGAACGGATCGAACACGATGTGCGAGACCGGGGTGCCCCAATCGTCCCAGCGATAGACCGCGCGTTCGATCACGTTGCGCAGTTCGCGCACGTTGCCGGGCCACTGGTAATCTTCCAGCTGCTGCATCGCTGCGTCGGAAAAGCCGGGCCAGTCTTCCCAGCGCAGTTCGCTGGCCATGCGGCGGCCGAAGTATTCGGCGAGGACCCGGATGTCCCCTTCGCGCACCCGCAGCGGCGGCAGGGTGATCACCTCGAAGCTCAGCCGGTCGAGCAGGTCAGAGCGGAACTTGCCCTCTTCGGCCAGGCGCGGCAGGTCTTCGTTGGTGGCGGCGACAATTCTGACATCGACCCGCACCGGCTTCGACGCCCCGATCCGCGTCACCTCACCATATTCGACCGCGCGCAGCAGCCGTTCCTGCGCCCCCATGCTAAGGGTTGCCAGTTCGTCGAGGAATAGCGTGCCTTTGTCGGCTTCCTCGAACCGCCCGGCCCGCGCTCTGGTAGCACCAGTGAAAGCACCCGCCTCATGACCAAACAGCTCCGCCTCGATCAATGTCTCCGGCAGCGCCGCGCAGTTCAGCGTGATCAGCGGCTCGGCCCAGCGTTTGCTGAGCTGGTGGAGGCGTTCGGCGATCAGTTCCTTGCCGGTTCCGCGTTCCCCGATCACCAGGACCGGGCGGCGCAGCGGCGCGGCGCGGCTGGTCCGTTCGACCGCATCGAGGAAGGCTCCGGACTGGCCAATGAACTGGGTGTCGCGCTCCATTCCCAACAGATAGCGGATTTTCCCAACATCGCGCAATATCCGCTACACGTCGTTCGTCGAATTGCCGGGAAAGGCCCAGAAAACAGCCACTCGGACAAATTGGCACACTGCTTGCTGATAGGTGAACAACACCAACGAAGGACACCTACCATGTTCGCCAAGCCCCTCTCCCAGCGTTCCAAGCTCGACAAGGCCGTCCTGGCTTCGGTTGCAGCCATGCTGGCGATGAACGTCTTTGTCATGGCCCAGCAGATGGACCGCGCCCCGGTCCTGGCCGCCGCCGACCAGTCGGCTGCGGCGCAGCAGGCCTGACGCGGTGAACAAGCGCGTGGACGATCCCCTTTCCCCCCTTGGGCCGGATGCTTCCGAACCCCCCGCCGGCGGTTCCCAGTCCCCCCGCCGCGAAGCTCCGGCCCAAACCCTGTTCACCGCGGCGCACCGCGCCTCCCGCTTTGACAGCGAAGTGGAGCGCATGCGCCGTTCGCCGACCCCGACCGCATCTTCCTCTTCTTCCACCGGAGTTCCCTGGATGGGCATTTTCAGCCGCACCCGTGACATCATTGCCGCCAATTTCACCGACCTGCTGGATAAGGCGGACGATCCGGAAAAGATGATCCGCATGATCATCTTCGAGATGGAGGAAACCCTGGTCGAAGTGCGTGCCAGCGCCGCCCGCACCATCGCCGACCAGAAGGAAATGCACCGCCACACGGTCAAGCTGGACCGACTGCAGGCCGACTGGGGCGAGAAGGCCCAGCTCGCGCTGTCGAAGGACCGCGAGGACCTCGCCCGCGCCGCGCTGGTTGAAAAGAAGAAGGCCGGCGACATGGCCGACCAGCTCAAGGCCGAGATCGCCGTGCTCGACGATGCTCTGCGGGCCTATGAGCTCGACATCGAAAAGCTGCAGACCCGCCTGCGCGAAGCCCGCAGCCGCCAGACCGCGATCCAGGCCCGCCTGGAAAGCGCCGAGAACCGCGTCAAGCTGCGCACCTTGCTCGCCAGCGAGCGGGTCGACGAAGCGCTGGCCCGCTTCGACCAGCTGGAACGCCGGGTCGACTATGCCGAAGGCCGCGCCGATGCGCTGAGTCTGGCCGATGGTCGCAGCCAGCCGAGCCTGGCCGATGAAATCTCGGCACTCGCCGGTCAGGACAAGATCGACGAGGAGCTGGAAGCGATGAAGCGGGCTCTGTCGGGCAACGCTGACAACAGCAAGGAGGCCTGAGCCATGGACGATCTTATTCCGCTAGTCGCAATCCTGTCGATCTTCGTCGGCCTGCCCTGGGTGATCCTGCACTATGTCACCCGCTGGAAGACCGCCGCCACCCTGACCACCGACGATGAAGCCATGCTGGAGGAACTCTACAGCCTGGCCCGCCGGCTGCAGGACCGGGTCGAAACGGTCGAGCGCCTGGTCGCCGCCGATAACCCTGGCTTCCAGCCGCAGCGCCTGGCCGATGAACGCGAATTCGGCGGCCAGCTGAGCGATCGCAGCCAGCGCGATTTCGACCGCATGATTGCCAGCAAGGGGAGGACCGGCAAGTGAACACGCCGCGCACCAAATTCTATCGCGACAAGATCAATGGCAAGATCATGGGCGTCTGCGCCGGGATCGCCGATTACACCGGGGTCGACGTGCTGTGGGTCCGCCTGGGCGCGGTTGCTCTGACCCTGATGGGCGTTGGGATCATTCCGCTGGTCTACCTGGGCCTGGGCATGTTCTCTGAACGCAAGCCCCAGCACCTCTATTACACCGACCGGCAGGAGCAGCGCTTCTGGCAGGGGGTGCGCCAGTCGCCCGCCCGCACCGCCCGTGAAGTGCGCGCCAGCTTCCGCGAGCTTGACCGCCGGCTGGCCGACATCGAGCTGCACTACGTTTCGTCCAACCCGCGCCTGTCCGAGGAAATCGAACGCCTGCGCTAACCGTTTCCTGGATGGGGGAGAATACCAATGGATCCTGCACAGATAGCAGTCATGATCCCGATCGTGGCGCTTTGTATCCCGATTATCGCGATCTGGACCAAGCACTTGCAGAAGGTTGCCGAAATCAACGCCCAGGCCACCGCCGAAAAGGCCGCCCAGTACGCCACCAGCAATACCGAGCTGGAAGAGCGGGTGCGGGTGCTGGAGCGGATCGTCACCGAAAAGGGCTATGATGTCGCCAGCCAGATCGAAGCGCTGCGCGATGCTCGCAAGGTCGAGGCCCTGCTCGACAGCCGCGAAAAGGAGGTCCGCTGATGTTCGAGGGCCCGAGCTTTATCGTCCTGATCGTCGCGATCACGACCGGCGGCTGGCTGATCAACAACTGGATCCGCGCCAAGCACGGCTATGCGCTGGAAGACGAATGGGGCGGCAAGACTGCGCGCGCCGATACCACGGCGACCGAAGCGCTGAAGGCGGAAAACGCCAAGCTGCGCGAGCAGCTGGCCCACTTCACCGACCGGGTGAAGGTGCTGGAGCGGATTGTTACCGACAAGAGCGTCACCGTCGCCGCCCAGATCGAGGCGCTGCGCGATCCTGATACCAAGGAAAACAACTGATGGAATTCGGGGAGTTCATGGGACTGGCAGTGGCAATGGGTAGCATTGTCGCTGTGATCAGCATTCTCACCAAGACTTATCTGCGCCGGCTGGAGCACAAGGAACGGATTGCCGAAATCCGCGCCCAGACTGCTGCACCCGGCACGCCGGACCGCAGCGATCTGATCGAGCGGCTGGAGCACCGCATCCGCGTCCTGGAGCGGATCGCTACAGACAAGAGCGAGAACGTCGCCGCCCAGATCGAGGCGCTGCGCGACGAACGCGCCAAGCCCGCCCTGACCAGCATTGCGAAGGAGCCCGCCTGATGGATCCCGACAAGATTGAGCTGATCCGCACGATCGGTTCGTTTATTTCAGTGCCGGTGATCGCCATCACCGCCGGCTGGGTGATCACCACCTGGATGCGGGTAAAGAACGGCTACCCGCTCGACGGGGCCTGGGGCCAGGCGGTCTATCCCAAGACCTCGAGCGAGGAAGTCGAGCGGATCAAGCTGCTCAGCCAGGAAAACGCCCAGCTGCGGGCCGAGCTTGGTTCGATCAAGGACCGGCTCGCCAATGTCGAACGGATCGTCACCGACGGCGGCTATGGCCTGACCAGCCAGATCGAGGCGCTGCGGCAATTGCCGGACGGCGCGAAGAACTGATTGCGGATACGGGAAGGGGAAGTTTGATGAACGGCGGCCAAATCATGGTGGTCCTGATCGTGCTGATTGTCGTGGTCGCGGGCATCTATCGCTCCAAGCACGGGCTGGATCGCAGCGCGTGGCGCGAAGCCCGCAAGATGCGCAAGTACGGGATGATGAGCGATGGTTCGCCGCTGCCGAATGCAGCGCTGCCCAGCCAGCGCGAGGAAGAGCTGCTGCGCGAGGTGAGTGACCTGCGCGAACGGATCAAGGTGCTGGAACGCATTGCCACAGATGGCCGCGGCGCAGCCGCTCTGGCCAATGAAATCGAAAGCCTGCGCGGCCCGCAGGATTGAGAGATAAGCCGAGGAGAACCGCCATGTTCACCGAAAACCTCATGATTGCGCTCAGCCTGCTGGCCGCGATCGCCATGATGACTGCTGCCGCGCTGAAAGGCTGGCAGGGCTGGCTGGCCTTCAAGGCCCGCGAGCTGGAAGCCCAGCGCGGCGGGCCTGACCAGGGCAATCCTGCCGGCATGGCCCGGATCGAGATTGCCGATCTGAAGGAACGGATCCGCAAGCTTGAAGCAATTGCGGCAGGAGTTGACCTGTGAGTGAAGTAAAGGGCCACGCCGCCCGCGCCGGGATCGGCCTGGGCAGCGCCATCGCCGTCGCGGTGTCGTGGAGCCTCCACAAGTCGCTGCACTGGGCGATCATCCACGGCTTCTTCGGCTGGTTCTATGTGGTCTATTACGCCCTCACCCGGCCGGGCGGGATTGCCGGCTAGATTAGTCCCCCCTACCTATCTCGTCATCCCCGCGAAGGCGGGGACCCATGGTCCAGGCTGGCAGATGGCGCGAAGCTGGCGAAGACAAACCATGGGTTCCCGCTTTCGCGGGAATGACACAGGACGGTACGAGAAGGCATTGCCTGACGAACCGTCATAAAGCCTGCCTTGCGCTCCGCACCCCAGCCCCTAAATGCCCCACATGCGCAGCCTTACCGACATCCTTGACGAATATGAGTTCCTCGAAGGCGATGAACGCTATCGCCTGTTGATCGAGCTGGGCCGCGAGCTGGAGCCGATGCCCGATGCGCTGAAGACCGATGCCACGCTGGTGCGCGGTTGCTCGGCCTCGGTCTGGGTCTATCCGACCCGCGCAGACGATGGCCGCCTGCACTTTCTGGCTGACAGCAATGCCGCGATCACCAAGGGGATCATCGCCCTGGTGCTGTCGGCCGTGCAGGACCAACCGCCCGCCGCAGTCGCGGCGATGGACATGGCCGCGGCGCTTGAACCCTTTGATCTGAGGAACCAGCTGAGTTCCAACCGGACGCAAGGGATCCCCAACATGATCGCGCTGATTCAGGATACCGCCAGCCGCTATACGGACGCCGCGTGATCGCCCGTCCGCTGTACCTGACCGGCGGGCTCATCGCGCTCGGCCTCGGGCTGATCGGGGTGGCCCTGCCGATCATGCCGACCGTGCCGTTCCTGCTGCTGGCGGCCTTCTGCTTTGCGCGGAGCCATCCCGAATGGGCCCGGCGGCTCTATGACCATCCCACCTACGGCCCGGGTCTGCGCGACTGGCGCGATCGCCGCGCGATCAGCCGCAAGGCCAAGGTCTCGGCAATCCTGGCGATGAGCGCCGGGGTTGGCTTCACCTGGTTTACCGTCGGCTTCCCGTGGGTCTGGCTTTCGCTGGCCGTGCTGACCATTGCCGGCACCTGGATCTCGACGCGCGCCGAGTAGCCTGTTGGATTTGCCGGCCTGGGCGCGCGAAATCAGACAACGGGTGCGGCCGGTGCGCTGAACCCGTCTGGCCTGATCGGGCTGAGGCCGGTGTCTATTCAATGCGAACGGCAGCGGGGGGACATCCTGAAACCCGACTGCGCGGCCCTGCGGTCAGCGGAGCTGGCGGGCCGGGCTCGCTCCCCTGCCGCCTTGCTTGATTTCCGCGATCCGGGGTGGTGCCTGCCGCACCGGC
Source organism: Sphingomonadaceae bacterium (assembly GCA_965284665.1). GTDB lineage: Bacteria > Pseudomonadota > Alphaproteobacteria > Sphingomonadales > Sphingomonadaceae > Novosphingobium. The sequence continues at coordinate 2,721,074 of OZ260108.1, forward strand.
CCTTGCCGGGTTCGGGCGGCACGCGTTACCGATCCCGCACCCGTTGCTGGCGCTGCTTGTAACTGATTTGGTTATTTTTGTCAAGATGGACAACCAATAATCCGTCATCCCCGCGAAAGCGGGGACCCATCTCCCAAGATGGCAAATGGTGCGACAGCGGCAATGGAGGGTGATGGGTCCCCGCTTTCGCGGGGATGACGAGATTCAGAGGCGGCGCGGATCAATCCACCAGCGCATCGCGCACAATCGCAAGCCCCCCCGCGCGCTGTGCCTTCAGCTCCTGCTTCAACTTGGCGGGATCACGCGCCAGCACGAAGCCGAAGCTCACCCCGCCTTCCTTGCCGATGGTCGCATGGTGCAGCTTGTGCGCCTGGACCAGCCGCTTGGCATAGCCGCGCTTGGGCACCCAGCGGAAATAGCGCTGGTGGACCAGACCATCGTGCACCAGGGTATAGATGATGCCGTAGAACAGGATCCCCAGGCCGATCCAGGTCCCGGGCTCCCATGCCTCGGCACCCATGATCAGCGGGCTGCCGACCGCGAACATCGAGATCGACATGGCCGCGCCGACGATGGCGTAAAGGTCGTTCTTCTCCAGCACCTTGTCGTGCGGCTCATGATGGTCGCGGTGCCAGCCCCAGCCCCAGCCGTGCATGATGTACTTGTGGCTGGCCCAGGCGACCCACTCCATGGCGAAGACCGTGGCGATCACAATGGCAATGGCGGCAAGCGGGTTCATGCCTGCCAAATAGTCGCTCGGCGGAGGAATTGACAGCCCCTGCCTTGCAAAACCCGAGGCTAGGCGTAAGGGCCTGTGCTTGTCATGACCAGCCAGCCCCGCACCCTTTACCAGAAGATCTGGGACGCCCACACTGTTGAAACCCGTGACGATGGCACGGCGCTGATCTTCATCGATCGCCACCTCGTCCACGAAGTGACCAGCCCCCAGGCGTTTGAAGCGCTGCGCGTGGCCGGCCGGAAGGTGCGCCGCCCGGACCTGACTCTGGCGGTGCCCGATCACAACTTGCCCACCACCGCCCGCCGCACCGCCAGCGGCGCGCGCGTGCCGATTGCTGATCTGGAAAGCGCGGCCCAGCTTGAAGCGCTGGAAAAGAACGCCCCCGCTTTCGGCATCCGCTATATCGGCGATGCCGATGTCGAGCAGGGCATCGTCCACGTGGTCGGCCCGGAACAGGGCTTTTCGCTCCCCGGCGCGACGATTGTCTGCGGCGATAGCCACACCGCCTGCCACGGCGGCCTTGGCGCGCTGGCCTTTGGCATCGGCACCAGCGAGGTCGAACATGTGCTCGCCACGCAGACCCTGCTGCTCAAGCAATCGAAGACCATGGAAGTGCGGGTTGAGGGCGATCTTGCCCCCGGCGTCAGCCCCAAGGACCTGATCCTGCACATCATCGGTGTGGTCGGCACGGCCGGCGGCACCGGGCACGTGATGGAATACCGCGGCAAGGTGTTCGAGGAGATGAGCATCGAAGGCCGCCTGACCGTCTGCAACATGAGCATCGAGGCCGGTGCCCGCGCCGGCCTGATCGCCCCGGACGAGAAGACCTTCGCCTTTTTGAAGGGCCGTCCCTATGCCCCCAAGGGCGCCGACTGGGACGCTGCCGTCGCCTGGTGGAAGAGCTTGGCGACCGATCCGGGTGCGACTTACGACAAGTCAGTCACGATCAATGCCGCCGATGTTCAGCCGACTGTCACCTGGGGCACCAGCCCCGAAGACGTGGTCGCGATTGGCGGCGTGGTGCCCGATCCGTCGAGCTTTGCCGAACCGTCCAAGCAGGATGCCGCGCGCGCCAGTCTGGAATATATGGGGCTCGAACCCGGCCAGCGGATGGACGAGATCGAGATCCAGAACGTCTTCATCGGTTCGTGCACCAACAGCCGGATCGAAGACCTGCGCGCCGCCGCCGCCGTGCTGAAGGGCAAGACCAAGGCGCCAAACGTGCGCTGGGGGATCGTCGTCCCCGGCTCGGGCCTGGTCAAGCGCCAGGCCGAGGAAGAGGGTCTCGACAAGATCTTTACCGCCGCGGGCCTTGAATGGCGCGAACCGGGGTGCTCGGCCTGCCTTGGCATGAACCCGGACAAGATCCCGGCCGGCGAACGCTGCGCATCCACCAGCAACCGCAACTTCGTCGGCCGCCAGGGCCCAGGAGCGCGGACGCACCTTGTCTCGCCGGCAATGGCTGCCGCGGCTGCGGTGACGGGACGGCTGACGGACGTGCGCAAGCTCTAATAAACGGTCCGCTTCTGCACGGCCTGCTTGGCTGCCAGGCTGAAGCGCGGCTCCACCGGCAGCGAATTATCGACGACGTGCCGCGCCACCAGCGCGCCGACCGCCGGGCCGTGCTTGAAGCCATGGCCCGAGCCGCCGCCAACCAGCCAGACCCGGTCAAAGCCTGGCAGCCGGTCGATCAGGAAATCGCCGTTGGAGCTGTTTTCGTACTGGCACACCCGGCTGTGGACCAGCGGCGCGCTGGCCAGGCCCGGAAAGCGCTGCGCGAGATAAGCTCGGGCTCCCTCGACACCTTCGTTCGAAACGCGGCGGTCCTGCGTATCGGGATCCACCTCTGCCCCGTGGCGATCAAAGGCAATCTTGAAGCCCTGCCCTTCCAGCCCCGGAAAGCCATAGACGATGTCCCCGGCGTTGAAATCGGCCCAGACCGGCAGCGCGGGTGGCGAGAAGCGTCCATCGCCCGCCGCCGGGCCAAAGTGGTAGACCTCCTGCCGCGTCGCCACGATCCGTCCGCCCAAGAGGTCCGGGAACAGCTTGGGCAGCCACGGCCCGCAGGCATAGACCACCGAACGCGCCAGCACGCCGCCGACCCGCAGTGTGCCATCCGACAGGCGCTCCGGCATTCCGGCCTGCACGCGCTGCGGCGTGAGGCCAGCATCGGCGACCACGGTCTGCACCCCGCGCCCCGCGATCAGCGCGCCGCTGGCTTCTTCCAGAAACCCGCTCTCGCCATCCTTGAAGGTAATTTGCGGATAGCGGGCGCGCAGCCAGGCGGTGTCGCCGGCCAGATGGGCGATGCCGTTGGCCTTCAGCCATGCCATCGACCGTGCCATGTATTCATCGCCCGCAGGGGAGAACCACAGCACCCCGGTGCGGTGCAGCAATGGCAGCGTCTGCTTAGCGGACAGCGCAGCCCAGGCCGCCAGCGAATCCCGCGCCATTCCGGAATAGAGCGGATCGCCGCCATAGGAGACGCGGATAACCCGGCTCTCCCCGCCGGACGACGAACGGGCATTTCCGGGCGCATAGGCTTCCAGCAGCGCCACCTTGAGCCCGCGCTGCTTGAGGTGCCAGGCGGTCCAGGCGCCGAATGCGCCTGCGCCGACCACGGCAACATCGGCGATGGTCCGCCCGTCCCCCGCCTGCGCCTTGCCCCCCGCCAGTGCTCCGGCCAGCAGGCTTGCCCCGGTTGCCGCTACGGCCTGCCTGCGCGTGATACCCATAATCCCCTCCTGCTCCTCGTCCGCCAGTCTATCGCGTGGCGGAGATCAGGCAATCGCCGCGACCGGCTGCGCGAAAAATCCGCGCTCCGCACTTGAACCCTCCGCCCGCGATGGACATAGGAAAGTCATGAGCGACAAGAACGACAAGCCCGAAAAGAGCTGGACCGGCAAGGCTGCCCTGGCCGGCGCTGCCATCGGCTCGGCCGCCATCGCCGCAGCCCTCCTCTATGCCTCGCGCCGCAAGGAGCGGGCCGAAAAGGACCAGCCCACCCCCAAGGACGCGCCGGAGACCGACTGATGGAACCGATCAAGCAGGTGGAAGGGCGCGCAATTCCCTTCGGGCGCAAGAATGTCGATACCGACGTGATCGTGCCGTCGAAGTGGCTCAAGACGATTACCCGCGAGGGGCTGGGCCGCGGGGCATTTGAATCGCTGCGCCAGGATCCGGACAACCTGTTTGATTGCGCCGAGTTCAAGGGCTCACCCATCCTGATCGCAGGCGACAACTTCGGCTGCGGCTCCAGCCGTGAGCACGCCGCCTGGGCCTTACTGGACCTGGGCATTACCTGCGTGATCGCGCCAAGCTTTTCGGACATCTTCTCGGGCAATGCCTTCAAGAACGGCATCCTCACCGTGGTCCTGCCGCAGGACCAGGTCGACCGGCTGCTCGAAGTGGCGCAGACCGATCCGATCGCGATCGATCTCGAAACCCAGACCGTCACCACGCCTTTCCAGGATCGTTTCACTTTTGAAATCGATCCCTTCCGCAAGCACTGCCTCTTGAACGGCCTCGATGAGGTCGGCCTGACCCTGGCGCGCGATGCGGCGATCAGCACTTATGAACAAAAACACCGCGCGGAGCTGCCCTGGCTCGCCGCGGGAACGGGAGTAGCAGCATGAAGGCCCTTCGCAGCCACGCCATTGGCGGACCGGAATCCCTGACCCTTGACGAGCTGGAAAGCCCGGTCCCCGGCCCCGGCCAGGTGCGGATCAAGGTCAAGGCCTGCTCGATCAACTATCCCGACGTCCTGATCATCAAGGACATGTACCAGTTCAAGCCGGCCCGGCCGTTCGCCCCGGGCGGTGAGCTTGCCGGCGTGGTCGATGCCGTGGGCGAAGGCGTGACCCAGTGGAAGGCCGGCGACCGCGTGATCGCGATGATGGGCAACGGCGGCCTCGCCACCGAAGTGCTGGCCGATGCGGCGCGGCTGTTCCCGCTGCCCGATGGCGTCTCGTTCGAAACCGGCGCTTCGCTGCTGATGACCTATGGCACCAACATGCACGGCCTGCTCGATCGCGGGCATCTGCAGGCGGGTGATACCCTGCTGGTGCTGGGTGCGGCCGGCGGCGTCGGCCTCTCCGCCGTCGAACTCGGCAAGGCCTATGGCGCGAAGGTGATCGCCGCCGTCTCGACCGAGGAAAAGGCCCAGGTCGCGCGTGAACACGGCGCTGATGACGTGGTGATCTATCCCCGCGCGCCGTTTGACAAGGACCAGTCCAAGGCGCTCGCCGAAGCCTTCAAGGCCGCCTGCGGCCCCGAAGGCGCCAATGTGATCTATGACATCGTCGGCGGCGACTATTCGGAGCCGGCGCTGCGCTCGATCGCCTGGGAAGGCCGGTTCTGCGTGGTCGGCTTCCCGGCCGGGATCGCGCGCCTGCCGCTCAACCTGACCCTGCTTAAAAGCTGCGACGTCTGCGGCGTGTTCTGGGGCGCCTTCACCGCCCGCGATCCCAAGGCCAACGCGGCCCACATCGCCAAGCTGTTCGAGCTGCTCAAGGACGGCAAGATCAATCCGCGCGTTTCCGCGACCTTCCCGCTTGAGCGTGGCGGTGAGGCGATCAGCCTGCTCGAATCGCGTGCAGCAATCGGCAAGGTCGTGGTAACGATGGACTGAAGGCCGGCGGAGCGGCCAGGATTGGGAGACGGATCATGAAGACTGCCCGGATCATTGCCCTTGCCGCGCTTGCCACCACGGCCTTTGCCGTCCAGGCCCAGACCAAGCCGAAGGCCGCCAAACCAGCCGTTGTTGCCGCCCCCTCGCCTGAGGAAATCGTCGCCGCGCGCCAGGCCGCCATGGTAATGTCGGTCGGCGCGACCAGCGCGATGCGTTCGGCCGCGGCCAATGGCACGCCGGTCAAGAACCTGGCCTTTGTCGCCAGCGGGGTCGCCAAGTGGGGCACCGCCCTGCCCGCGATGTTCGCGCCTAGCACCGCCAAGGTGCCAAGCCGCGCCAAGGCCGAGATCTGGACAGATCAGGCCGGCTTCGCTGCCAAGGCCAAGGATTTCGCTGATGCAACTGCGGCGCTCGCCGCCGCCGCCAAGGCCGATGACAAGGAGGCCTTCACCGCCGCCCTTGCCAGCACCCAAGCATCGTGCAAGGGCTGCCACGACGCTTTCCAGGCACCTCCGCCCGCCGCCAAGGCCGGCTGAGCGGGGCGCCAGACCGAACCGACAGGAGCCGACATGACCAATTTCAACGACCGCGAGCGCGCCGAAGAGGCCAAGTTTGCGATGGACGAGGACACCCAGTTCCGCGTGACCGCGCGGCGCAACCGCCTGCTCGGCCAGTGGGCGGCCGAACAGATGGGCCTCTCTGCCGTTGAAGCCGAAGCCTATGCCAAGGCCGTGGTCCAGGCCGACTTCGAGGAAACCGGTGACGAGGACGTGATCCGCAAGCTGCTGGGCGACCTGACCAGCGCCGGCGTCGACGTGTCGGAAGGCGATATCCGCGCCGCGCTGGAAGCCAAGCTGGTCGAAGCCCGCCGCGCGCTGATGGGCTGAGGCACACGCCATGCCCATGCCCGCCGCCGAGATCGAGGCGATTATCCGCGCCGCGCTGCCCGATGCGCAGATCACGCTGACGGACCTGGCCGGTGACAACGATCACTGGGCCGCGCACGTCGTTTCCGCCGCCTTTATCGGCAAGCCGCGCGTCGCTCAGCACAAGCTGGTCTATGCTGCCTTCGGCGGCCGCATGGGCGGTGAACTTCACGCCTTGCAACTGACCACCGCCGTTCCCAACTGACACGGCGAGGAGTTTTCATACCATGTCCGATACCAATGCCCGTCTCGCCGAGATCGTCAATTCCAACGACGTCGTGCTGTTCATGAAGGGCACGCCACTGTTCCCGCAGTGCGGCTTTTCGAGCCGGGCGGTGGCGATCCTGGAGCGGCTGGGCGTTCCTTTCGAGGGCGTAGACGTGCTGCAGGACATGGAAATCCGCCAGGGCATCAAGGCCTTTTCGGACTGGCCGACGATCCCGCAGCTCTACGTGAAGGGCGAATTCGTCGGCGGCAGCGACATCATGATGGAAATGTACGAAGCCGGCGAGCTGCAGCAGCTGGTGGCGGACGCCGGGATCGCGCCGCAGGGCTGACCTGTCAGGCCGCGTTGGCCCGGCGCAGACCCGGCAGGGCGCGATTGACGGCGGCGGCCGGTTGTGGCCGGCCGAGCAGGTGGCCCTGGAACTGCCGGCAGCCCATCTTCACCAGCTCGTCCCACTGAGCCTCGGTTTCAACGCCTTCGGCGACGACGGTCATGTTGAGGCCGCGCGCCAGGTTGACGATTGCTTCGATCAGAGCCTCCGCCCCTCGCCCGGTACCCAGCGCAGCGACGAATGAGCAATCGATCTTGATCTTGTCGACCGAGAAGCGCTGCAGCACGTTGAGGCTGGAGAAGCCGGTCCCGAAGTCATCGAGCGCGATCGTGAAGCCCATCCGCTTGAGCGCCTCGATATTGCTGATGCAATGCTGCTCGTCGCCGAGCAGGGCGGTCTCGGTCACTTCAATTTCATAGCTGCGCGCGTCGGCCCCGGCTTCGGCCAGCATCCGCATCACCTGGGCGGCAAAGCCGCGACTGCGCAGCTGCACGGCCGAAACGTTGATCGCCACCCGCACTCCGCGCCAGTGCCGGGTTTCGGCAAAGACCTGGCGCAGGACATGTTCGCCCAGGGCCATGATCAGCCCGCAATCCTCGGCCAGGGGCACGAAGACGCTGGGCGAGATCGCGCCGCGCTCCGGGTGCTCCCAGCGCAGCAGCGCCTCATAGCCCTTCAGGGTGCGGCGGCGATCGAAGTGCGGCTGGTACACCATGCTGAACTGATTGGACCCGATCGCCTGGCGCAGCTCGCCTTCGAGTTGCAGGCGGTGCCGCAGCGCCAGATCCATTTCCGGATTGAAGCGGCTGACCCGCTTGCCCCCGGCCTGCTTGGACCGATACATCGCCACATCGGCCCAGCGCAGCGCCTCGCTCGGTTCGATCCCGGGCTGGTCGATGAAGGCCACGCCGATCGAGCAGGAAACTTCCATCTGGCCATATTCGCTGACCACCTTCTCGGTCACGGCCTTGATGATCCGCCGCCCCAGCATCAGCGCCGTCGCCTCATCACAGTCGTCCAGCAGGACAACGAATTCGTCACCCCCCAGCCGCGCGACACAGGCGGCGCCAGTGCAGGTCTGGCGGAGCCGCTCGGCCATGGCCTCGATCAGGGCATCGCCGGCATTGTGGCCCAACGTATCGTTGACTTCCTTGAACCGGTCGAGATCGACGCACAGCACCGCCAGCGCATTGTCCGGTCCTTCGATCCGGCGCAGCATGTGGTAAAGCCGATCGAACAGGTAGGCCCGGTTTGCCAGCTTGGTCAGGCTGTCGTGATAGGCGGCATGCTTGGCCCGCGCCTCGCTGGCGATCAGGTCCGAAGCAATCGTCGATCCGCGCTGGATCACGCGCCCGGCCAGCGCCGCCAGCAGGATCAGCAGCAAGATCAGTGGCACGGCCAGCTGACCAAGCAACATGGTTCCCGGGCGCTGCGGTGTCCAGCTCAGCGCAGCGATGGGCTGCCCGGAGCGATCGTTGAGCATGAGCTGACCACTGGCCGATGAAACCGCGTCTGGCTGCTGCACGGCCAGATCGTCCAGCATGTAGCGATCGGCAAAGGACTTGAGCATGGCCTGATCGATCGGCTTGACGGCAATCGCGATCGGCGCGCGCGGCCCCTTGGGCAGTTCGACGCCGAAATCGGGCTGGACGAGCGTGGCCGAAACCAGGAACGGTTGACCATCGACCAGCGCGATTCGGCTGGCCTGGATCGAGGGGATTTCGATGTTGTTCTTGCCGGGCCGCTGGCCCGGAGCCGGGCGATCATGCTCCCGCGCCCGCACATGGGGCACCAGACTTTCAGCCGCCGCCCGGAACGGGGTATAGCTCACCAGATCGGCGCGTTCGCCTGCCGCCGAGGCGTAGATCACACGGTTTTTCGGATCCAGCACATAGGCCTGGCTGAACCCATGGAAGACGTGCAGGTAATTGCCGATGTTGAAATCGGCCCAGTTCGGATCGAAGCGATTATCGAGATTGGCGATCGCGCCATCCCATTCGACCTGGGTTGCCACCACACGGTTGAGCTCGTCCGTCAGCACGGCAAAGCCGTTCTCGACCATGTGCTCTTCGCGCTCGGTTGCGGCGCGGTCAAAGCGCTGGATCAGGAAGACCGACAGGAGCACCAGCAGACCAAGCGCGCCCGCAGTCAGCCCTGCCATCGGGCCGAACAGCCAGGACCTTGGCTTGGTCTCGTAATCGGCACTCGGCTGCGACAATCGCCTGCTCCACCCCGGTCGTGCGCGCCGCATGCAGCGCGCGCGAGGGCAAGTCCTAACCATGAAAGGTCAAGCAAGGCTTACGCCAGGGTTAGGGGCAGGTTTACCAATTCGGCGCGGCTCGCGGGCCGGGCTGGAAGTGCTGATCTGGTCGGGGGTTCTCGGGGAGGCGGGGCCGCGGAGACCGTGCGGCCCCGCCTCTATCGAGACTGCTTTGGGGGTGCCAGCTACTATGCAGCCCCTGTGCCAGTTTTGCGCAATGGCGGATTTCCAAGCCAGACGATGGTCAGCAAAAGGTTAACGCCCCGAAGCTGTGTAAAGTCTCCCGACAATCTCCGGCCTGATACAAAAGCGGCTTGGCAAAGCCGGAACGGGCAGGCACGTTTCGCCGCGATGAGTCTGGACCTTGAATATGACGAGAGCGGCGAAGAGCCGCCCGCCACCCCCGCCGCCACGCTGGTGATCTTCCGCCGCGATGCTGCTGGCGGTGCCCCGCAGATCCTGATGGTCGAACGCTCGGCCAACATGAAATTCGCCGGCGGCGCGGCTGTGTTCCCAGGCGGCCGGGTCGACGATGCCGATCGCGAACTTGCCCAGGCACTTGGCGCGGATGACGAAGAAGCCGTTCACGAACTGGCTGCCCGGATCGCTGCGGTCCGCGAGACGCTGGAGGAAACAGGGCTGGTCGTCGGCATGCGCCAGCGGCCCTCGCTGGAGGAAGCGCGGCGCGCGCGGGCGATCCTGCTGGCCGAAGGCACTCTGGCACCGACCCTGGCGGCGATGGGCTGGGAGCTTGATCTTGATGCCCTGGTGCCCTTCGCGCGCTGGCGGCCCAAGCACCGGCATATGCGGATCTATGACACCCGCTTCTATCTGGCCGACCTGGGCACGGGCGCGGTCGACCTGCTGGTCGATGAAACCGAGAACACCCGTCTGTTCTGGACCGGCGCGGCCGAAGCGCTCGACCATGCCGAGGCCGGGCGGATCAGCGTGATCTTCCCGACCCGCCGCAACCTGGAGCGGCTCGCCCAGTTCGGCAGCTTTGACGAGGCCGTGGCCCACGTCGAGCAGTACCCCAGCCAGATGATCACGCCCTTTGTGACCGAGGAAGACGGGCAGAGGTGGCTTCGGATCCCGGCCGACGCCGGCTATCCGGTGACCGGCGAAGTGCTGGAAAGCGCCGCGCGCGGCTGAACGCTGAGGCCCAATAAAAAGCCCCCGCGCCGAGGGTGGCACGGGGGCAAAGTTGCCGGCGGAAAGGCTCGCGCCGGTGGGTCGCAGGACGGGTCTAGGGGATTCGCCGGAAGCGGACCGTGACGGAGATCACGCTTCGCCGGATTTTCAGGGGAGCGGCCGTGCTGCTGCCACCAAACCTCTGGAAAACGCATGGGCGGTGTTGGTCCGAATCTCCTGCGGGCTCTAGGCCCGCCGACGTGAGTGCACCCATCCAGATCGGAACCGACCAGCACGGCCAGGCCATCAGCCTCGATATCGAGGAACTGCTGGCCACGCGCCTGCTCGTCCAGGGCAACAGCGGTTCGGGCAAGTCACACTTGCTGCGCCGGCTGCTGGAGGAAAGTGCCGGGATCGTGCAGCAGATCGTGATCGATCCGGAAGGCGATTTCGTCTCGCTGGCCGAGCTGTTTCCGCACATCGTCGTCGATGGCGCGGCCTATTCGACCCAGGAGCTGACGCGCCTCGCCGCCCGCATTCGCGAGCATCGCGCCTCGGTCGTCCTCGCGCTCGACGGGCTGGAGGTCGAGGCGCAGATGCGCTGCGCCGCGCTGTTCCTCTCAGCCCTGTTCGATGCCCCGCGTGAGCAATGGTACCCCGCGCTGGTCGTGGTGGACGAGGCCCAGGTCTTCGCCCCCGCCGTCGCCGGTGAGGTCAGCGACGAGGCCCGCCGCCTCAGCCTTGCCGCCATGACCAACCTGATGTGCCGCGGGCGCAAGCGCGGTCTGGCCGGCGTGGTCGCGACGCAGCGCCTCGCCAAGCTGGCCAAGAATGTCGCCGCCGAAGCCTCGAACTTCCTGATGGGGCGGACCTTCCTCGATATCGACATGGCGCGCGCTGCTGACCTGCTCGGCATGGAGCGGCGCCAGGCCGAGCAGATCCGCGATCTGGGGCGCGGGCAGTTCCTCGGCCTCGGCCCGGCGATCAGCCGCCGGCCGGTCTCGGTCCAGATCGGCCCGGTGCGGACCGGACCGAAGTCGCTGGTCCAGAAGCTCGCCCCGCCGCCAGCCGCCTCGCCCGACGATCTCCACGCTCTGCTCCATGCCGGGCTGCATCTGGACGAGGCACCGGTCCGCGCGCCCGAGCCGGTCCCGGCTGCCCCGGCAATCGACGAGCTGATCGGGCAGATCGGCCCGGACGCGCCGCCGCCAGCCCCGCAGCAGCCGTCAGTCCCCGGCAAGTCCGCCGCCGAAGTCGATGCCGCGATCGATGCGATCCTGCGCGAGATGGCGGCGGAGGATGGCTGCACCTACCAGGCCCCGGCAAAGCTCTACCAGGACTTCACCGTCCGCTGCCGGATGCAGCGGCTGACGGCGGGACAGCTCGACATGGCGGGCTTCCAGCGCCGCTTTGCCATGGCCGTGGCCGGGATCGCCGATTCCAGCAGTGCCGAGGCCAAGGAAATCCTGCGGATCGGCAGTGTCCTGCCCGACGACCTCCTCGCCCCGTTCCTCGCCATCGCCCGCGCGGCCCAGGCCGGCCGCCCCTGCCCCGATGACGACGAGCTGGCCGTGGTCTATGGCACCAGCTCACCGGGCCGCCTGCGGCGCCTGCTCGACCATTACGAGAAGACCGGCCTGATCGTCGTCCGCACCGATTTCAGCGGCCGCCGCTCGGTCTCGATCCCGGAACTGGGACTGGCGACCGAGCCGCTGGAGGCCTAGGCGCAGGAGCCTGAGGAAGGAGAGCGGGAATCATGACAGCACCAGCAACACTTGAGGACCTGCGCGATCACTTTGCGCACTGCATCCAGGTGCTGGGCGGGGTCACCGCCGCATCGCGCCGGCTGGGCATCGACGAACGCGCCATCCGCCGCTTCGTGAACGGCGAACGCCCGCTCAGCGCTCGGCTGCTGCAGGATACCGCCGCAGCGCTGAGGATCATGATCGCCGAGGCGACGGCAGCGGAGGAAGGTATCGCGGCGGGATTGGCCGGGCTGCAGGACTGAACGGCCCCTAGTCCGGCAGCAACGCCGCCCGGTGGCGCTGGACCACACCCAGAATCCAGTCGCGGCCGGCCCTGATCCGGGCCAGCTGATGCGTGTCCTTGTGGGTGACCAGCCAGAATGAGCGGGTGATGCGGCGGTCCGGCAGGACCGGCACAAGCGCCGGGTCCGCATCGCCCATGAAGCACGGCAGCACACCGATCCCCGCTCCGGCGGCGATCAGATGGTGCTGGGCATTGATGCTGGAGGAGCGCAGCGTGGGGGCGAGGCCGGGCTGGAGTTCATCGAGATAGCGCAGTTCCGGGGCGTAGAGCAGGTCGGGGATATAGCCGACCAGGCTGTGCCGCTTGAGCAGATCGGCGGGCGCCTGCGGCATGCCGCTGAGGGCGAGGTAGCCCTGGCTGGCATAGAGCCGCAGGCTGTAATCGCTGAGCTTGCGGGCGATCACCGGCCCGGCCTTGGGGCGCGAGAGCATGACGGCGATGTCGGCCTCGCGCTTGGAGAGACTCAGGAAGCCGCTGTTGGCGACGAGGTCCAGCGTCAATGCCGGATGGGCGCGGACGAAATCGGGCACGTGGGCGGCGAGGAACCACGAGCCGAAGCCTTCCGAGGCGCTGATCCGCAGCGTGCCGGACAGCAGCCCGCTGGCGCTGGCGGGGCCGCCCTCGCCAATCGCGGTGGCAGCCTGGGCCATAGCCTCCACCTTGGCGAGCAGCCGTTCACCCGCTTCGGTCAGCACCTGGCCCTCGCGGGTCTGCTCGAACAGGGTCTCGCCCAGCGCGGCTTCAAGACGGCGCAGGCGGCGGCTGGTGGTGGTCGGATCCATGCCCAGCGCCGCCCCGGCGCGGCCCATCTGGCCCGCGCGGGCGATCGCCAGGAATACCTGCAAGTCGCTCCAGTCCATGCCCTGCATATTTGCAGGTTCTATCCGCAAAATTGGGTGTTGTCTGCATCGAAGTGGGGGCGCATGGCAGCACCATAAAGATTCGAGAGGGATCACCAATCATGCGCCAGATCGACCACTTCATCGCCGGTGGCACCGGCGGCCTCGCCGCCGCTCGCAAGGCCCCGGTCTATGACCCCAACAGCGGCGAAATTCAGGCCGAAGTGACGCTGGGCGGGCAGGACGCGCTCGATCGCGCCGTGGCTGCCGCCCAGGCCGCCCAGCCCGCCTGGGCCGCCACCAACCCGCAGCGCCGCGCCCGCGTGATGTTCAACTTCAAGGCGCTGGTCGAAGCCAATATCGACGAGCTGGCGCTGCTCCTCTCCAGCGAGCATGGCAAGGTGATTGCCGACAGCAAGGGCGATATTCAGCGTGGGCTGGAAGTAGTCGAATTCTGCTGCGGCATCCCCCACGCGCTCAAGGGCGAATATACGCAAGGAGCCGGCCCCGGCATCGACGTCTATTCGATGCGCCAGCCGCTGGGGATCGGCGCGGGCATCACCCCGTTCAACTTCCCGGCGATGATCCCGCTGTGGATGGGCGCGGTTGCCATGGCGACGGGCAATGCCTTTATCCTGAAGCCGTCCGAGCGCGATCCCTCGGTGCCGATGCGCCTGGCCGAACTGTGGCTCGAGGCCGGCCTGCCCGAGGGCATCTTCCAGGTTGTCCACGGCGACAAGGAAATGGTCGACGCGATCCTCGATCACTCGGCGATTTCGGCTGTGAGCTTTGTCGGTTCGTCCGACATCGCCCACTATGTCTACAACCGCGGCGTTGCCGCCGGTAAGCGCGTCCAGGCGATGGGCGGGGCCAAGAACCACGGCATCGTCATGCCGGACGCGGACCTCGACCAGGTGGTGAACGATCTGGCCGGCGCGGCCTTTGGCTCGGCCGGTGAACGCTGCATGGCGCTGCCGGTCGTGGTGCCGGTGGGCGATGAGACGGCCGAACGCCTCAAGGCCAAGCTAATCCCGGCGATCGAGGCACTGAAGATCGGCATTTCGACCGATCCCGAGGCGCATTACGGCCCGGTCGTGACCGCGCAGCACAAGGCCAACATCGAACGCTGGATCCAGACCTGCGTCGATGAAGGCGGCGAACTGGTGGTCGATGGCCGCGGCTTTACCTTGCAGGGCCATGAGAACGGCTTCTTCGTCGGCCCGACGCTGTTCGATCGGGTGACCCCGGGCATGAGCAGCTATCACAACGAGATCTTCGGCCCCGTCCTGCAGATGGTCCGCGCCAAGGACTTCGAGGAAGCGCTGAGCCTGCCGAGCAAGCACCAGTATGGCAACGGCGTCGCCATCTTCACCCGCAACGGCCATGCGGCGCGCGAATTTGCGGCGCGCGTCAACGTCGGCATGGTCGGCATCAACGTGCCGATCCCGGTGCCGGTCGCCTACCACACATTTGGCGGGTGGAAGCGCAGCGCCTTTGGCGATACCAACCAGCACGGCATGGAAGGCGTGAAGTTCTGGACCAAGGTCAAGACCGTCACCGCCCGCTGGCCCGATGGCTCGCCCGATGGGGGCAATGCCTTCGTCATTCCTACCATGGGTTGATTGATGACCGACCAGTTCGCACTGACCGAAGACCAGATCGCCATCCAGGACATGGCGCAGAAGTTCACGGCTGACCGGATCACGCCCTTCGCGGCCCAATGGGACGAGGAGCATCACTATCCGGTCGACGTGTGGAAGGCTGCAGGTGAGCTCGGCTTTGGCGCGATCTATGTCTCGGAAGAGAGCGGCGGGATTGGTCTGGGGCGGCTGGAAGCGGCGCTGATCATGGAGGCCATGGCCTATGGCTGCCCGGCGACCAGCGCCTATATCTCCATCCACAACATGGCTGCCTGGATGATCGACTGCTTCGGCAGCGCCGAGCTCAAGGCGCGGTACCTGCCGGGGCTGGTGAGCATGGAGCAGATCGCCTCCTACTGCCTGACCGAACCCGGTTCGGGCTCTGACGCCGCGGCGCTCAAGACCAGCGCCGTGCTGGACGGCGATCACTACGTCCTCAACGGCACCAAGCAGTTCATCTCCGGCGGCGGGGTGAATGACATCTACGTCTGCATGGTCCGCACCAGCGATAACGGCGCCAAGGGCATTTCCTGCCTGGTGGTCGAAAAGGACACGCCGGGCCTGTCGTTCGGCGCGCCGGAAAAGAAGCTTGGCTGGAACGCCTCCCCGACCGCGCAGGTGGTGTTCGAAGACTGCCGCGTACCCGTCGCCAACCGCGTCGGGGCCGAGGGCGAAGGCTTCCGCTTTGCCATGGCGGGCCTCGATGGCGGCCGCCTCAACATCGGTGCCTGCTCGCTCGGCGGGGCGCAGCGTTGCCTGGACGAGGCGATCAAGTACACCAAGGAACGCCAGCAGTTCGGCCAGCCCGTCGCCGATTTCCAGAACACCCAGTTCATGCTGGCTGACATGGCGACCGACCTCGAAGCCTCGCGCGCGCTGCTCTATCTCGCCGCTTGCAAGGTTGCCGCCAATGCCCCGGACAAGAGCCGCTTCTCCGCCATGGCCAAGCGCCTTGCGACCGACAACGGCAGCAAGATCGTCAACGACGCGCTGCAGCTGTTCGGCGGCTATGGCTACCTCAAGGACTATCCGATCGAACGCTTCTGGCGCGACCTGCGCGTCCATTCGATCCTTGAAGGGACCAACCAGGTGATGCGGATGATCGTCGGCCGGGACCTGCTCCGCCAATGACTGACGAAGTGATCATCCGCCGCGAAGGCTCCGCCGGGTTCCTCTCGCTCAACCGCCCTGGCGCAATCCACGCGCTGACCCTGCCGATGGTTCACGCCATGACGGCCGCGCTGCTCGAATGGCGTGACGATCCAGAGGTCAAGGCAGTGATCATCGATCATGCCGAGGGCCGCGGGTTCTGTTCGGGCGGGGACATCGCCTTTCTGCGCAATTCGGCGCTGAACGATGGCGGCACGTCGGGCCGCAAGTTCTTCCATGACGAGTACCAGCTCAACCACCTGATCTTCACCTATGAGAAGCCGGTGGTAGCCTTCATGGACGGGATCACCATGGGCGGCGGTGTCGGCATTTCGCAGCCGGCGCGGTTCCATGTGGCGACCGAGAACACCCGCTATGCCATGCCCGAAACCGGCATCGGCCTGTTCCCCGATGTCGGCGGCGGCTGGTACCTTTCGCGCCTGCCGGGCCGGATCGGCCAGTTCCTGGCGCTGACCGGCGCGCGGCTCGACGGGGCCGAGTGCAAGTGGGCCGGTCTTGCAACGCACTACCTGCCGCACGATGCCCTGGCCGCAGCCAAGGAGCGGATTGCCCACGGGCACGAGCCCGGCCAGGTCCTCTCCGCCCTCGCCGTAACCCCGCCCCCGGCCAAGATCGAGGCCAATGCGGCCGCGATTGCCAAGCATTTTGCATCCGATCGCTATGAGGATGTGATCGCCAGCCTTGAAGCAGACGACAGCGAATGGGCCGCCAAGGAACTCGCCACGCTGCGCACCAAGTCGCCCCAGACCTGCAAGGTCGCGCTGCGCCAGCTGCATGACAGCCTGGAGTGCGCAGACTTTGCCGCCAACATGGCGATGGAATACCGCATTGCTTCGCGCGTCCTGACCCGCCCCGATTTTGCCGAGGGCGTCCGCGCGGTAATCGTCGACAAGGACAATGCCCCCCAGTGGGATCCCGCCACCCCCGAGGGCGTGAGCGATGCGCTGATCGACAGCATCTTCGCCCCCCTCCCCGCCGATGAGGAATGGAAACCACTATGAGCTATGAAAACATCCTGGTCGAACAGCGCGGCGCGGTCACGCTGGTCACGCTCAACCGGCCGCAGGCGCTGAACGCGCTCAATTCGTCGGTGCTGGAAGAACTGATCGACGCCTTCGCCAAGTTCGAGGCCGATAACTCGCAGGGCTGCGCTATCCTCACTGGCGCGGGTGAAAAGGCCTTTGCCGCCGGCGCCGACATCAAGGAAATGTTCGAAAAGCCAGCCGCCGAATTCTTCGCGCAGGACTTCTTCAGCCGCTGGACCAGCCACCTGGTCAAGACCACGCGCAAGCCGTGGATTGCCGCGGTCAACGGCTTTGCCCTGGGTGGTGGGTGTGAGCTCGCCATGATGGCCGACATCATCATCGCGAGCGAGAACGCCAAGTTCGGCCAGCCGGAAATCAAGCTGGGCGTCGGCCCCGGCATGGGCGGCAGCCAGCGGCTGACGCGCGCCATCGGCAAGTCCAAGGCGATGGAAATGTGCCTGACCGGGCGGATGATGGGCGCGGAGGAAGCGGAGCGTTCGGGCCTGGTCTCGCGCGTCGTGCCGCTCGCCAACCTGGTCGACGAGGCGGTCAAGCTGGCCGCCGAGATTGCCGCCATGCCGCCGCTGGCCGTCATCGCCAACAAGGAAGCGGTCAACGCCGCCTACGAAATGACGCTGGAACAGGGCCTGATCATGGAGCGCCGGATCTTCCAGGTCCTGACCGCGACCGAGGACAAGGTTGAAGGCATGGGCGCCTTCATCGAGAAGCGCCCTGGGGTGTGGAAGGGTCGCTAGGTGCTGAAGGGCCTGGCCCTTCTTCTGGGCGGCCTGCTCTGGGCCACCTTGCACCTGATCGAATGGCGGCGCTGGCGCGCCGGTAAGCCAGCCCGTCTGCCATGGCACGGCTGGGTCGTGACCGACGCGCCGCGTACGGAATTGAACCGCCTGACCGAAGCGGCGGGCATGATTGGCAATGTTTTGCTGGGACTGGCAGCAGCCGGCCTCGGGTTCGCGATCGCTTACGCAGGATAGGACGACCAAAATGAAAATCGCCTTCATCGGCCTCGGCAACATGGGCGGCGGGATGGCCGCGAACCTGGTCAAGGCCGGGCATACGGTCCACGCTTTCGACCTCAGCGCTGAAGCGACCGAGCGCGCCACCGGCAATGGCTGCGCCGTCTTCCCGGCCGTGGCCGAGGCCGTGCAGGGCGTCGATGCCGTGGTTTCGATGCTGCCCAACGGCAAGATCGTCGAGAGCGTCTATACCACTGACGTGATCGGCCAAGCTCCGGCTGGCGCGCTGCTGCTCGATTGCTCGACCATCGATGTCGATACCGCGCGCAAGGTCGCCTCGGCCGCCGAAGCCGCCGGCTATGCCATGGTCGATGCCCCGGTTTCGGGCGGGATCGCTGCGGCCAATGGCGGCACGCTGACCTTCATGGTTGGCGGTACGGACGATGCCTTCAAGCGGGCTGAACCGATCCTGGCCGCGATGGGCAAGGCCGTGATCCACGCCGGTGCTTCGGGCGCGGGCCAGGCCGCCAAGATCTGTAACAACATGATCCTGGGCGCGACGATGATCGCCACCTGCGAGGCCTTTGCCCTGGCCGACAAGCTGGGTCTGGACCTCCAGACCTTCTTTGACATCTCGTCAAAGGCTTCAGGCCAGTCGTGGTCGATGACCTCCTATTGCCCGGTCCCCGGCGTCGGCCCGCAAAGTCCGGCCGACAACGGCTACCAGGGCGGGTTCGCCGCCGCATTGATGCTCAAGGACCTCAAGCTCGCGCTCGAAGCGGCGCAGAGCGTCGGCGCCAATGTCCCGATGGGCACCCGCGCCGAGGAGCTTTACGAAGAGTTCGCCGCAGCCGGCAACGGCGGGGTCGACTTCTCCGGGATCATCAAGACGCTCTAGGCCGGCCGCCGGGCGTACCAGCCAAACCCGGCGATCACGGCATAGCAGGCGGCGGGGAGCACGAAGGCCAGGGCCAGGCTGCCGGTGGCGTCCGCAATCATGCCGGTGAGGAGCGGGATCACCGCGCCGCCGAAGATCGCGACGTTGATTATGCCCGAACCGTCTGCGGCGCGGGGCCCAAGCTTTTCGCAGGCCAGCGTGAAGATCGTCGGGAACATGATCGCATTGGTGAGCCCGACGGCCAGCAGGCTGTAGCCCGAGACTGCGCCGCTGGTCTGGGTCGACACGGCGATCAGCGTGATCGCGCCGATCGCGACGGCGGCCAGCACCTTGCCCGGGCTGACCACCCGCAGCACGGCCGAGCCGATGAACCGCCCGACCATCGCCCCGCCCCAGTAATAGGCGATCAGCTTGCCCGCCTGCTGCTCTTCCAGGCCCATGACGTGGTCCTGCATCAGGTAGTTGACGATCAGCGAGCCGATCGACACTTCCGCCCCGACATAGAGAAAGATGCACAGCGCCCCGAAGCCGAAGCGCTTGCGCTTAAGCAGATCAAGCCCGGCCAGGCCCGAGCTTTCCTCGTGGCTCTCGCCCTTCAGCGCATTGCGGAACAGCCAGACCACGCCCGCGACCACGGCGAGGGCCGCCGCAATGCCAAGGTAGCCGTGGACGATCGCCTGGCTCTCGGCCGTGCGATAGGCATCAAGCTCGACGCCCGAGAGCTGGTCAGCCGTGACCGTGGCGAGACTCCCGAGGATCAGGATCGAGCCGAAATAGGGAAAGACGGTCGTGCCGACCGAGTTGAAGGCCTGGGCAAAGGTCAGCCGGCTGTGGACCGTCGCGGGCTTGCCCAAGAGCGAGATCAGCGGGTTGGCGACGACCTGGACGATCACCACGCCGCTCGCCAGCACGAACAGCGCAAAGAGGAACAAGGCATAGGTCGCGGTCTGGCTGGCCGGAATGAACAGCAGGCAGCCCGCCATCATCGTCACCAGCCCGGCCACCGCCCCGCGCATGTAGCCGATCTTCTTGACCAGCCGCGCGCCGGGAATGCCGATCACCAGATAGGCGGTGAAGAAGCAGAACTGCACCAGCATCGCCTGGGTGTAGTTGAGCGTGAACAGCTCCTTCAGCTTCGGGATGATCACGTCATTCAGACTGGTGATCCCGCCGAAGATGAAGAACAGCCCCATCACGAACAGCTGCAGCTGCGGTGCATCGATATAGTCACCCTGCGCCGGTGCGCCGCTTTCGGTTGTGATTGCCACCCCAGTTATCCTCTCACGTTATGGTCCGGCGCTGGGCCGTAAGTTCAGAACGAGCAGTCTGCTCCGGCCGGCATGGCCTGGCGCGACACCGCCGCGATCTGGAGTTTCAGCGGTCCGCTGGCGGTAATCGCCAGCGACTGGCCCAGCCCGGGGGCACAGGCATCGGTGATGATCATTTCACGCCAGCCCTTGCCGGCGCTCAGCGCCAGCTGCCGGGTGATATCAAGCGTGGTCTTGCCCAGGGTCAGCTTGACTGGCGCCTCCGGCTGATCCGGCAGGAAGTAGCTGATCCGGAACGCGCCCGAACCGGCCTGCCGCTGCGCAAAGGACAGCGTCGCGCCGGGGGCAAAGGTGATCTCGCGAGCATCTTCCTGCCGCTTGCGGTCAATCCCGCGCGCGGCAATCCCGCCGGCCTGGCCGCGCAGGTTCGGCAGCGGGGCACCATCGCCGGTGATCACCGTGCCCGGGGCCAGCTTGCCGTCGACGAACCAGTCAGCGGCAGGGCCGGCATTGAGGTAGGCACAGGTTTCATCGAGCTTGCCGATCGTGCTGCGTTCACCCAGGCTCAGTCCGTAACCGAGATTGAACAGCGCGCCTTCCGGTCCGTTGACCGGTTTGCCATCACAATGGGCGGGCCAGCTGAACGACAGACGACCGGTTGCCGGACGCTTGCCGAACAGAACGTCGGCCACCCCCGCCCCTTCGCTGCCCGGGAGCCAGGCGGCGACAAAGGCATCGGCAGCGTTGATTTCGCGGTTCATCCACAGCGGCCGGCCCGAGAGGAACACGGCCACGGTGCGCACGCCCGCCGCCTTGAACTTGCGCAGCAGGTTCAGGCCTTCCTCGTCGGTAAAGACGGCATTCTTGCGGTCACCTTCAAACTCGGCGTAGGGTTCCTCGCCGAACACCACCACGGCGACATCGGGCTTGGCGGCGAAGCTGCCGTCAACCGACAGCGTGGCCGATCCGCCCGCCGCCTCGGCCGCTTGCTTGAGCCCGGCCCAGATCGAGGTGGCACCGGGGAAATACTTCTCGTTGGTCAGTTCCAGCCCACCCTGCCAGGTCAGGGTCCAGCCGCCGGAGGCCTGGGCGACGCTGTCTGCCCCGCGGCCGGCAACCAGGATCTTGGCGCCAGCGGCCAGCGGCAGCACGCCATCGTTCTTG
The DNA here is from genome assembly GCA_965284665.1 of Sphingomonadaceae bacterium. Lineage (GTDB taxonomy): Bacteria > Pseudomonadota > Alphaproteobacteria > Sphingomonadales > Sphingomonadaceae > Novosphingobium. Next base: position 2,742,344 of record OZ260108.1, read on the forward strand.
AGCAGAACCTGCGACTTGGCGACCGCTTCGCGCGCGACGGCGCGGTGCTGCGGCGAACCAAGCAGCGCAAAGTTTCCGCCATTGGGCCGCAGCGACGGCTTGACCGCACCGGCATCAAGCAGGCTCAGCCGCAGCTTCATCCGCAGCACGCGGGCCACGGCCTCATCGACCCGCGCCATGGGGATCGTACCGTTCTGCACATCGCGTATCAGGTTGGCATGGAGCGCGCGCCAATCGTCTGGCACCATGTACATATCGAGCCCAGCGAGCAGCGATTGCGCACAATCGTCCACCTTGCACCCGGCGATCTGGCCATGGGCGTTCCAGTCCCCCACGACCATGCCCTTGAAGCCGAATTCGTCGCGCAGCACGCCGGTCAGCAGGTCGCGGTTGCCGTGCATCTTCACCCCGTTGACCGAGTTGAAGCTGGCCATCACGCTTTCCACGCCTGCGGCAATCGCGGCGGGATAAGGCTTGGCATGGATCGCCTTGAGTTCCGCGATATCGCCGCTGACATCGCCCTGATCGACGCCCTGGGCCGTGCCGCCATCGGCAAAGAAGTGCTTGGCCGTGGCGATGACCCGGTCCGCGCTGAGGTGTTCGGGCGTGCCGACCTTGCCTTGCAGCCCCTCGATCAGCGCCGCGCCCAGCGGGGCGACGATATCAGGGTCCTGCGAATAGCTTTCATAGGAACGGCCCCAGCGGCGATCGCGGGCCACGGCGACGGTCGGCGAAAAGTCCCACTCGATCCCGGTGGCGCGCATTTCCAGCGCGGTCGCCGCGCCGATCCGGCGGACCAGGTCGGCATCGCGGGTGGCGCCCAGACCAACATTGTGCGGGAAGATCGTGGCGCCGATGACATTGGTGTGGCCGTGGACCGCGTCGGTCCCCCAGATCGCCGGAATGGCGGGCTCGCCATTCGGCAGCGGCCTGGTCGAGGCATCCCACATCTCGTCCGCCAGCTTGAGCCACTGTGCGGCCGGCGCGAATTCATCGCCATAGGGGCCGCCGTTACCGCCGTTGAGGTAGCTGCCGAAGCGGTACCGCTCCATGTCGGCGGCGGTGAACGAATTGATCTGCGGCTGGATCAACTGCGCGATCTTGCGCTCCAGGCTCATCCGCGCGAGCAGGTCGGCAATGCGCGCGTCCTCGCTCTGCGCTGCAGGCTTGACCAACGCGACCGGTGTGGTCGAAGCGGCTGGTCCCTGTGCACAGCCCGCGACCAGCGCCAGACACGCGACCGTCAGCATCCCAATGCGCATCGAACTCTCTCACCCCAAATTTATCTTGTGAACGTTCTCATTCGCATGAGCCGAGGGGTAAAGTCAAGCAGCAGACTTAGTTAGCCGGTGCCATGTTCCGCAGAAGTAGTCCGGACAATGCCGCCAGTCCGGCCAGCAGCGCGAAGAGCGCGGGATAACCCGCCACCGGGACGATCGCCATGGTCAGCCAAGGCATGACCAGCGAGGGCACCGTATTGGCAAGATTGAACAATCCGAGATCCCGCCCGCGCCGGTCCGGCCGCGGCAGGATCCGCAGCGTCTGGGCCGAATGGAGCGCCAGGAACACCGCGCTCGACACCCCGAACAGGCCATAGGACAGCATCGCCCCAGGCACGTCCGGCGCCAGCGCCATGCCGATCAACCCCAGCGCCGAGATCAGCGCGCAGGCCTGGAGTGGCATGATCGGCCGGTCCGTCCGGTCTGACCAGCGGCCGACCAGCAAGGCCAGGGGCGCAGAGACCAGCAGGATGAGACTGAACAGCCGCGCGGTCTGGTTGTCGCTGACGGTCGGATCAAGGCTCAGCAGCCAGAAGAACAGATAGGCAAACAGCGTCGCCTCGGCCACCTGAACGGCCAGCCGGGCCAGCCACATCCGCAGCGCAAGACCCTGCTTGCGGCGCGGTTCGGTCTGGGCCGGGATCTGCGCCGGCATGGATCCTGGCGCTCCGTGCAGCAGCACCGGCACGACACACAGGGCAATCAGCGTCGCCACCAGGGCCAGCCGCATCGGTCCATCGGCCAGGCCCGGGATCGTCACCAGCGCCCCGGAGAGAGCGCCCAGCCCCGGCGCGAAGGCCATCAACCCGCCCAGCAGGCCCTTGTGGTCGTCGGGCACAACGTCCCCGGCCCAGGCCGCCAGCGGCCCCAGCATCATGTTGAGCCCAAGCTGCCAGACCACGATTCCCGCGACCAATTGCGGCAGACTGGTCAGCTGGCCGATCACCAGCAACATGGCGCTGGACAGCACCAATCCGGCGGCAATCCAGCCGCGCCGGTTGCGGGTGATGTCACTCAGATAACCAAACAGGATCCCGCCAAGGCTAGCCGCGATTGCGCCGACCAGGGCGATATAGGCCAGCCAGTCCACCCCCGCTTCCTTGCCGGCCAGGCCCGCAACCTGGACCGGCAGCAGGATCGAGAGCAGCGGGACATAGCCGATCGTTCCGCCAGCCCAGGCCAGCGCATAGAGCAGGATGAACCGGTCAAGCGGCGTGCGCGGATCAGGCACCCGGCGCATCTGTCAGCGGCGCGACCGATTCCCGCACGAAGATACTGGCCTGCACCACCGTCAGCTCCTTGGGCGCGGCATCGCCCTTTTGCGCGGCGATCAGCAGCTCGACCGCCTTGGACGTCGTCGCCGCGATCGGCTGGTCAACCGCGGTCAGCGGCGGCTGGGTGAAGTGGACCAGCGGGGTGTTGTCAAAGCTGATCAGCGACAGGTCTTGCGGTACGCTCAGCCCCATCAGCCGCGCGACCTCCAGCGTGGCGAGCGCCATCTGGTCATTGCTGGCGATTATCGCCGTCGGCCGCTCTGGCCCGGACAGCAGCTTGCCCGCCGCTTCGACGCCAGAGGCATAGCTGAAATCACCTTCGGCCAGCAGGCCGTCGCAAGGCAGGCCCGCTTCCTGCATCGCCCGGCGCCAGCCATCGACGCGCCAGCCGCTCAGCGCATATTCGCTTGAGCCGGAAATGAACCCGATCTTCCGGTGCCCGCGCTCCAGCAGATACAGGGTTGCCTGGTGGGCCGATCCTTCATCGTCCATCGATACCGGGATGCCCGCCCCGTTCTGGATCGAGCCGATCCGCACGAACGGGATCTTCTGTTCAGCCAGGAAATTGACGATCTGCGGGCTGTCGGAATGCGGCGGGGTCAGAATGATCCCGTCGGGCTGGAGCGCGGCAATCGCGGCCAGCAGTTCGCGCTCGACATGGTCGGAATGCGTATCGACCAGCTCGAAGATCATCCGGTAACCATGCTCGGCGCACTTCAGCATGCCGCCCAGCAGCATCTGGTCGACCCAGTCGGTGCCCTGCCGGGCGCGCCAGTCCTCAATCGTCCGATCGCGGTCATTGATCGCCAGGATCAGGTAAGAGCGCGATCCGCTCATCCGCTGGGCCGCGATCGAGGGGACATAGCCCAGCTTGTCGATCGAAGCCTGGACCCGCTCCTTCATCTCCGGGCGAACGTTCGGCTCGTTGTTGATGACGCGGCTGACCGTCTGCAGCGAAACCCCTGCATCGGCAGCCACGTGCTTGATCGTTACAGCCTGACGGCGTCGCGCCATCGCTTACTTGCCCCCTTGCGCCGGACCGGTTCCGGCGGAGATCCCCTTTGCATCAGGCGCTTGCCAGACGCGAACCCAATCGATCTCCATCCGCTTCGGATAGCCGTCAAGTTGCACCCCGCCAAGCCCGCGTGTTTCAGCCAGCTTGCCGCCGATCGCCAGGTTGAGGATCAGGTGGAACGGCTGGTCAAACGGCGCGCCGCGCACCGTGGAGCCGGTGGTCGACCATTCGTCGGCTATGCGGACCGCATAGGTCTTGCCGTCAACCTGCCAGGTGATCTTCTCCGGGCCCCATTCGATGGCATAGGTGTGGAAACCGCCGTCGAGCACTGCGGGGAAAGGCACTTCCTCACCCTTGTGCTTGTTGTTCGGCCACTTGCCGCCGAAGTGCAGCGTGCCCAGGATCGTGTTCTCGCGTCCGCCGGGGCACTTGGCGCAGGGCACGCCCAGGTTCACCGCCTCCAGAATGTCGATCTCGCCCGATGCCGCCCAGGTGCCATAACGGTCCTTTTCGGGCAGCATCCAGATCGCCGGCCAGGTCCCCTGCCCCTGCGGCAGCTTGGCGCGCACCTCGACCTTGCCATAGCGCCAGGACGCCTTCCCGCGCGTGGAAAGACGGGCCGAGCTGAATTCGCGGGTCGCCTCGGCCTCGGGCGTGGCCGAGGTGCGGCGCAGGTGTTCGGGCAGCGCCGGGCCGGTCACGCGTTCATGGCGGGCGGTGATGACCAGCTTGCCATCCTCGATCGCGGCGTTGCGCGCGCTCTTGGTATAGCACTGGTGCTCGTCGTTACCGCCGCCCCAGCAATCGACATCGAAGCCCCACTTCGACCGGTCGATCTTGGCGCCATCGAACTCGTCCGACCAGACCATGGTCCAGTTGTCGGCCGCAGCGGCAGGTGCCGCCAAGGCGGCCAGGGCCAGCACAAGAGCGCGCATCAGGCCGCCTCCGCATCCTGCGCCGCGCAATAGCGGGCGATATAGGTCTGGTGATCGGGCAGGCCGGCGACAGTCTTCGCCACCGAATCCCGCAGCATGGCAAGGAACTTGTCGAGCTCCTCGCGCCGCAGCTTGGCCGCAATCGGGTGATAGCTTTGCGGCATGATCCCCTGCCCCATCATCACCTGGACCCAGCTGTTCTCGACAAACAGCTCCTCGTTCTTGCGGAAGACCCGGCCGGTCTCGCGGAACAGTTCGATCTTCTGCTCCAGGCTGTCCGGCATCGGCAGCGCCGCGCAGTGCCGCCAAAACGGGGAATCGCGCCGCTCGGTCACCTTGTAGTGCAGGATCAGGAAGTCGCGGATCTGATCCATGTCGGTCAGCTGCTGGTCATTGAATTCGGCAATGTCGCGTTCGCTCACCGGGCCGCCCGGCAGCATCCGGATCAACCGCAGCACGGCGCGCTGGATCAGGTGGATCGAGGTCGATTCCAGCGGCTCCATGAACCCGCCGGACAGGCCAATCGCTACGCAGTTGCGGTGCCACTGCTTGCGCCGCGCGCCGGTGGTGTAGCGAATGACGTTGGGCTGGGTCAGGACCTGCCCCTCGACTGACCCGAGCAGCCGTTCCAGCGCTGCATCCTTGTCGAGATAGCGGCTGCAGTAAACGATCCCGTTGCCCTGGCGGTGCTGCAGCGGAATGCGCCACTGCCAGCCGGCATCGTGCGCAATCGCGCGGGTATAGGGCACCGGTGGACGGACGCTGGCGGTTTGCACCGCGATGGCGGAATCGCACGGCAGATAATGCGTCCAGTCATCGAACCCGGCGTGCAGCGCACCTTCGATCAGCAGGGCGCGGAAGCCGGTGCAGTCGATGAACAGATCGCCCTCGATCCGCCGGTCGCCATCCAGCCGCAGTGCGGCAATGTTGCCGCTGGCACCGTCAAGCTCGACCTCCGCGATCCGCCCCTCGATCCGCGTCACCCCGTCACGCTCGGCGCGCTTGCGCAGAAAGGCGGCGTAGAGCGAGGAATCGAGCTGGTAGGCATAGTTCATCTTGTCATCGGGCAGATGCGCGAACTTGGTTTCCAGCGCCGCCTTCAGCTCCAGGCAGTAATCGTCATAGCTGTGGGTGATCCCCTGGGTCAGGCCGTGGAGCCAGAAATGCTGGAAGCCGGCCGACCAGTGATCCTTGCCGGTGGTGCCGAAGGAATGGAAATAGCTCTCCCCTACGTCCTTCCAGTTTTCGAACTTGATCCCCAGCTTGAAGGTCGCCTGGGTGGCGGCCATGAATTCCGCCTCGCCGATGCCAAGCAGACGGTTGAACAGGACCATCGGCGGGATCGTGCTTTCCCCCACCCCGATCGTGCCGATCGCATCGGATTCGACCAGGGTCATCTCGATGCAATCGCCCAGTGTTCCGGCCAGCGCCGCAGCGGTCATCCAGCCGGCTGTGCCGCCCCCGGCAACAACGACGCGCAATTTCTTGGTGGGGTTCATCGCGAGAGACTCCGCAATAGGTGGGCCTTGATCTGGCCCGCAGTTTCGGCGGTCAGCGGGGCCAGAATGCCGCGCGCTTCGGGTGGCAGGTGATGGGTCACAGCATCGCCACCCACAAAGACATAGTGATCAAACAGCTCGCGCCAGCGCGCCTTGTCCGCCTCGGGCAGGTCGCGCAGCGCCAGGATTGCGTGGAACAGGGCATCTTCCGGCTTGCCCAGGAAATGCGGGGCATCGCGCCACCAATAGTTCACCAGCACGTTGAACGGCGCGAGGCCTTCGACATGGTGCCACCACAGCGATGGAATGAACACGGCATCGCCGGGCTCCAGTTCCGCCACCTGGGCATGAGCCAGCGCCTCGCGGAAGCTCGGATAGGCTTCGAAATCGGGCTGACGCAGGTCGACCATCGAGACCGGGCGGCCCGCCGGGGTATTTTCTAGCGGCCCCGGATAGAGATTGGCGAACTGCTCCGGCGGGAACAGGGTGAAGCGGCGCTTGCCCACCGCGCAGACGGCCAGGTTATCCGGCACGTCATTGTGTGCCGCGATCCGGGTGGGGGTGCCGATCCAGATCGATTCAAGCGGGCGGCGCTCGCCCAGCGGCAGGTTGTTCGCTTCGGCCAGGCCGTTGAAATAGTGCCGCATATCGATCGAGGAGAGGTAGATCGTCTGCGCCGCGGGATCGGTTTCGGCCCGCGCCATCAGCTTCAGAAACCCATCGAGCGGCCCCTGGGCCGAGCGGAAATTCATCCCCATTTCCGCATTGTAGAACAGCCGCTCGCCGCCACCCGGCTGACCGATTGTGCCGGTCAGCTTGGCTTCACGCCCCAGCGCGACGAGGTAGGCACGCGCTGCATCCGCGCTTTCGAGACCTGCCCTGACCAGCGGCCAGTCTGCCGCCAGCCCGCGCACCACAAAGGGTTGATCCGCCCCGGCCAGCCGTGCGTCGAGGTCCGCAGGAGACAGAGCCTCCTCGGCAACGCGCGGCAGATCGGCCAGGATGTCGGCTGCTTCAGCCATCGACCCGCCGGTTCTTGCGCCGCACCAGCTTGCCCAGATTGCCGAGCGAGGCGAGCGCCATGTAGATCGGCTCGAGGTGGCCGGCACTGTGCAGCTCACCCAGGGCAGCCGCATCCAGCGCGCGCAGCTTTTCCTCGTTGACCAGGTGATAGCCGACCAGCCGGTGGCTCGCGCCATTGTCCAGCGTCACGTCCATCGAGAACGGTTCGAGCAGGTCATGCCGGTCGAGCGCGGCATAGAATTCGCCGCTGGCGCGGTAGCCCTCGTCGAGCGCGCCGAGCATCCCGGCGACCTCCTCCAGCCAGGGGCTGGGCGCGCCGGCATCGTCAAACACCCGCACGCCTTCGCCGCCAGCCAGGGTCACGCGCGGGTGGTTCATGTCGATATGGACCTGCCCGGCGCCCTGCCCGCCTTGCGGACGGCCCACCAGAAACGGCTGGACGGCCATGGCGAACGGTCGGCTGGCGGCATCCCAGCGTCCGCCCTCAAGGAACAGGTTCTCCCCGCCCTCAAACCCGAACAGCGCCAGCGCGGAAAAGCTGCGGCTTTCGCCGTCGAAGCGGAAGAAGATGGGATATTCGCAGGCCAGCCGGCGGAACTCGCTGGGCACCACCAGGCAAGACATGACGCCATCGCCCAGTTCGGGCGCGGCATCGGCCCGGACGCGCAACGCGCCATGATCGGCCGGGTTCAGGATCTGGTGGTTGCTCATGATACGGCGGCGGGCCTTTCTGGAGTGGCAGCGGCAAGCGCCGCGAAATAGCTGCGATTGTCGGGCAGTCCGGCCTGCATGGCCCGCGCCCGGTCGCGCACCTCGGCGATCCGGGCCAGCGCTTGCCCACTCGGCTCCGGCAGGCGCGGAGGCAGCGGGAAGCCCATACCGTAGAGCACATATTGCTGGCTGGCGGCCGGGAAGATCTCCTCGAAATCGGGGAAATCGCGCGGCGATGGCGGGAGGTGGCGCCAAACTTCGAGGCTCTCGGCCAACCGCTCTGGGATCGTCGCTGGATCGCGCTGGGCGAGCCAATAGGGCTCGGTCCGGCGGCTAAGGACATAGTGCAGCTTCAGGAACTCAACGATCCGGTCCCAGCGCCGGCGGAACAGGTCGTTGAAGCGGCGGGCGAGCGGATCCATCGCCGCGCGGTCAGCCGGAAAGGCTTCGATCAGCCGCCGCAGCGACAGCTCGATCAGGACAATGGCCGAAGCCTCAAGCGGCTCGATGAACCCGGCCGAGAGACCGACGGCGAGGCAATTGCCCTGCCAGAACCGGGCACGGTGGCCAGTCTGGAAGGCGAGGCGACGCGGCTGGATCGCGGCCGCATCGGCGCCCGGCACCTTGGCAGCGATATATTCGCGCAGGATGGCTTCGGCAGCATCGTCATCCAGAAAGCGCGAGGCATAGACGCAGCCAATCCCGCGCCGCGTCGGCAAGGCAATGTCCCAGATCCAACCGGCACGGTGGGCTGTGCCGATGGTTTGCGCGGCAATCGCGCTGCCCGGCTCGACTGGCACCTGCGCCGCCAGCGCGCGGTCGTTGAACGAGACGTCCGAGCGATCGATCCATTCGACCTGGCAATGGCCACCGATCAGCAGCGCAGCCTGGCCAGTGCAATCGAGGTACAGATCGCCGGCGAGTTCCCCCGCATCGCGCAGCTGCAACGCGGCAATATCGCCATTGGCAGCCGCGCGGGTTCCGCAGACTTCGGCGCTGACGTGGCGCACGCCGAGCCGGCCGGTTGCGTGGCGCATCAGCAACGCAGCGAACTTCCCGGCATCGAGGTGGTAGGCATAGTTGAGCGCCCCGGCGTAGTCCGGCATGGCCCGCTGACGCGGCGCGAGGCCTGCCGCACAGACCGCGCCTTGCGGCGTCATGGCGGCGGCAAAGGCCTGATCGGGTGCCGACTGTTGCCAGGCGGCGAGCAGCTCGCGCAGGTCGCCCGCCGGGGGCAAGGTGAAGGGATGGAGATAGCTGTCATCGGCCGCGCCGCTGACCCAGCCATCGAAGCGTGAGCCCTGCTTGAAGGCGGCATCGCATTCGCGCAGGAACTCGGCCTCCGGGATGCCGATCGATGCCAGCGTTTCGCGCATGGTCGGCCAGGTCCCCTCACCGACGCCGATGGTCGGGATATTGGGACTCTCGACCAGGGTCACTGACAGTTCGGGCAGGCGCGCGGCCAGCAGGCAGGCGGCCAGCCAGCCAGCCGTTCCGCCACCCACGATCACAACCTGCCGGATCGGACCATCCATTCCCTGCGCACCATTATCATTTCTGGCCGGACCATGACGAAAGAGAGCCGCACCGGCAAGCAGTGCGGCTCTCCTTGTTTCAGCCAGGCAGGATTATCCGCCCGTCATCAGAAGTTGACGCGCAGACCCGCGGAGTAGCGGGCATAACCCGGTGCCGCGAAGAACACGGTCTGGTCATTGCGCATGTGGCCACGGCGGTCCGCCTTGGTGATGTTGATACCTTCGACGAAGGCCGTCATCCCCTTCTTGAACTCCCAGCTCGCGCTGACGTCGAACTGGCCATAGGCATCGATGTAGAACGGATCGAAGCCGTAACCACCCAGGAAGCCGTCGCGCCAGTTGTAGGCAACGCGGGCCTGGAAGCCGTTCTTGTCATAGTAGAGCACGGCGTTGGCACTGTCCGAAACCCCGTTTACCGCGAACTGGGTGGCGGTGTAACGCAGCGTATTGTCGAACTTCGTGTCGCTGTTGACGATCGTGTAGTTCAGCTGCGCCCCGAAGCCGGTTTCCCAGAAGCTGTGCTGGACGGCGAATTCCCAGCCATTGAGATTGGCAACTTGGGTGCTGTTGCCCGGGCGGGTGATGGTGAACTGCACCGCCGGGTCGGTCGGTCGACCCAGCACGCCACGCGGCACGCCGTTGCTGAACTCGACCACGCTGGGGTTGTTCACCGCCAGATAGGCGAGGATCGCAGCAAAGCCCGGGTTACCGCCCAGCGCGGTGCGAGCCGCCTGGACCGCAGCGCCGGTGGCCGGGTTGGTCAGGTTGAACAGCGGTCCCTGGACCGTGGTATTGGCAATGAAGTTGCTGACCTTCTTGTTGAAGTAGCCAACCGACACATAGCTGTCGTTGCCGTAGTACCACTCAGCCGAGAGATCGATGTTCTTCGACTTGTAGGGGAACAGGCCCGGGTTACCGCTGCCGGCAGTGCTCCCGCCACCCGGACGCAGCGGCTGGTTGACAGTGATGCCACCCTGCATGCTGGTGTAATCCGGACGCGTGATCGTGTGGCTGTACGATGCGCGCAGCTTGATGTCCGAACCGACTGCGACGTCGAAGTCGAAGGCCGGCAGCCAGTTTTCGTATTCGCCGGTCAGTGTGGTGTAGTCCGACTGGCCGCCAAGGATCAGGCCGATTTCATTGTCCGCCACCCAGCTGGTGCCGGTGGGCACCGGCACGAGCGCCGAGGACGAGATCTTGGTCTTTTCGTACCGCACCCCAAGCCGCAGGTTGGCCCGCGCAGTGCCCAGATCGAAGCTGTGCTTGGACTGGAGGAACGGCGACCAGGTCGTTTCCTTGATGCGGCGATCGGTGGTGAACTGCGCCAGACAGGTGCCGGGGATCGGCTTGCCGGTCCAGGGCGTGCGGCAGATCCCGACCTGCTGGTCAAGCAGCGAGATCAGGCGCGCCGTATCGACCTGGAAGTAGTTCTGGATGATGTTCGCGCCCTGCGAACCGTCCATCCCGGCAAGCCGGTCCGGCAGGCCGGTCAGCGTATAGATATCGTCCGGAGTCTGTGCGGCGCTCAGCGTCCCGCCCCAGCTGTCGCTCTGCAGGAAGCCATACTGCGACACCACCTTGTTCTCGGTGTAAGTCACCCCGAAATCGAGGCTGTCGATCAGCGAGGCATCAAAGTCCCAGCCGCCACGGAACGACACTTCGTTGATCGTGTCCTTCATGTAGGCATTGCGCAGGGCGTTGCCAGCCGGACGTATGTTGGCCGCATTGATTTCCGCGCCCGGGTACATGTTGACCGAGATCACCGGCATTTCGGTCGTGAAATCAACGCGCTGGTTGCGCACGCCGAAGATCGCGCTGCCGATGGCAATGTTGCTGCCATAGGGCGAGGTCGGCTTGCTTTCCGCGGTAGAGTGGTGGCCATCAAGCTCAAGCCGCAGGCCGCCAGGGCCGTCCCACTTGAGGTTGCCGCCGATCGACTGGTTGACGTTGCGGTTCGCAGCCAGCGCCCCGGTGATCGCCAGGTCCTTGCCCTCGCCCGCGCCGAAGGCTTCGGCGTAGAAGTTCGGGCCGGCGGCCGGACCGTCGGTCCAGCTGCTGGAGGTCTGGTTGTGGTTGAACCACACGCCAATGCTGTTGGTGCGGGCATCGATGGTGTTCTGCGAATAGGTGTAATCGATCACCGCCGAGAGGGTGTCGGTTGGCTTCACCTGCAGCACGACCTGGCCGTTGATCCGCTCACGCTCGATGTCGGTAAAATCGTAACCGGCGTTCTGCGTAACCTGGTAAACGGTGGTCGCGTTCGGGCGGTTCTGGGTCTGGGCGAAGTTGCCGCGCCAGTCGTTGGCGTCAACCGGGAGCGAGCCCCAGTTGTTTTCGTTACCCAGATAGCCTTCGCGCCAGCCAGCGTTGAACTGGGCCAGACTGGCCTTGCGCTTCTGGTAAGAGCCGCTCAGCAGGATGCCGATCTTGTCGTCGGCAAAGGTCTGGCTGACGATGCCCGAGACTTCCGGGGTGATCTCGGTGCCTTCGAAGGTGTGATCATAGACACCCTTGACCGCGACGCTGCCCTGGAAGCCGGGGCGATCGAGCGGGCGCGGGGTGCGGATATTGATGACCGAGCCGATGCCGCCCGTCGGCAGCGAAGCGCGGCCCGACTTGTAGACCTCGACCGAGGCAATGCCTTCAGCCGCCAGGTTGGCAAAATCGAAGCTGCGCGAAGCGGGGGCTTCGCAGCAGCTGCCCAGGCCCGAAGCCGGCATCTGGCGGCCGTTCAGCAGCACCAGATTGAAGTCCGGTCCGAAGCCGCGGACGGTGACCTTGGAACCTTCACCGCTGCTGCGATCGATCGAAACGCCGGTGATGCGCTGCAGCGATTCCGCCAGGTTGGTATCGGGGAACTTGCCAATGTCTTCAGCCGAGATCGCATCGACCACGCCCTGGGCATCGCGCTTGAGGTCCATCGAGGCCTTCAAGCTGGCGCGGATCCCGGAAACGACGATTTCGTCTTCCGCCGCATCATTCGATGCTTCCTGCGCCTGCGCCACCTGGCTGGTCAGGCCCAGCGCCAGCACCGACGCACCAATCAGCAGGTGCCTCGACGCGAACTTCCGCGAATCATTCATCAGAGCTTCCTCCCCAGAAATGCGTGCTTTAATGCGCACACTATCCCAAATGTGAACGTTCACCTAAATGATAACGTTCACTTCGTCAAGCGTGCGAGCGGGAGCTGGCCACCTGAATAGAGCTGGCGCGCCCGGCAGGACTCGAACCTGCTGCCTCAAGATTAGAAGTCTCGCGCTCTATCCAGATGAGCTACGGGCGCGCGCCGTGCATCCCATAGGCGGGGTTTGCCTTGCGCGCAAACCGGGTTAGTCAGCGCCATGAGCACGAACCTTGCCCAGCTGGACGGAGCGGCCGGCGCGCGCCGCCACTTCCGCTATTTCGACTATGTGATGGCGGCCTTTGTCGCGATCCTGCTGCTTTCGAACCTGATCGGGGCGAGCAAGCTGGCCACGCTGGGCGGATTTACCTTTGGGGCGGGGATCCTGTTCTTCCCCGTATCCTACGTGATCGGCGACGTGCTGACCGAGGTCTATGGCTATGCCAATGCCCGCCGCTGCGTGTGGATGGGCTTTGCCGCCATGCTGTTCATGGCCTTCATGAGCTATGTCGTGGTGGCCATGCCGCCGGCCGCGGGCTGGGAGGGTCAGGCCGCTTACGAAAGCGTGTTCGGCAGCACCTGGCGGATCGTCGCCGCTTCGGTGATCGCCTTCTGGGCAGGGGAGTTCGTCAACAGCTTCGTGCTGGCCAAGATGAAGATCTGGACCAAGGGCAAGGCGCTGTGGAGCCGCACGATCGGGTCAACCTTCTTCGGCCAGGCGGTCGATAGCCTGATCTTCTATCCGATCGCCTTCCTGGGGATCTGGACGACCGAGCAGGTGCTGACCGTGATGGTCACCAACTGGCTGCTGAAGGTATTGTGGGAAGCACTGCTCACCCCGGTGACCTATGCGGTGGTCGGCTGGCTGAAGCGCCGCGAGGGGGTGGAGGTCTTCGACGAGGGGACCGATTTCTCACCCTTTGCCAAGGCCAAATCGGTCTGAAACTTCCCGGTGGGCGGCCCCGTTCGCTCAGGAACGGGGCCTCACCGGCGATCCATCAATCGGCGATGAGGCCGATTGCGAGGTAGACGAGCACGAGGCTACCGAAGCCCAGGATCGTGCCGAGCACCCAGCCCAGGCGGACCAGCGTGACATCGACGTTGAAGTAGTCGGCAATCCCGGCGCTGACGCCCATGAACTTGCCATTCGTCTTGTTGAGGCGGAAACCGGCGGGTGCGCTGTCAGAGCGCGAGCGATCGACCGAGTTCATTACGCGACAACTCCGACATAGGCACCGACCGTCTGGGCCTGGGCCTGGCTCGGCATCGAGACAGTGGCGCCGATCAGCGCGAGCGAAAGCGCGAAGGCCGATACGGCGGCAGTGAAGCGGGCGGGCACTTGCGAGAAACCAAACATTGTCATTCCCTATTCCATTTAAACCTTCCGAGGGACCATCCCTGCGGATGCCACAATGATTGCAGGGGCCGTGCCAATTTCGAAAAATGGCGGAAGTGCGTGGTTTTCAAATTTTGCAGCGAAACTTTCTGCAGGATGAATGCCATGTTTTGGGAAAATTCACCAACTGTGCGGATTGGGCCTGTGCGCAAGCCACCAGCTTCGTCATCCCCGCGAACGCGGGGACCCATCACCAGACATCGCCACCGCCGCGCCATCTGCAATCCTTGGAGATGGGTCCCCGCTTTCGCGGGGATGACGTGCCAAGGTGACAGCTTGACGCTAGCCCTCTATCGCACCGGCAATGGCGCTTGATCGCATCACCCTGACCCATTTCCGCAATCATCCGGAGACACGCCTGTCCGGGACGGCGCAGTTCAACCTGCTGATTGGCGAGAACGGGGCGGGCAAGACCAACATTCTGGAAGCGCTCTCGCTGCTCGCCCCGGGCCGCGGCCTGCGCCGCGCCGCTCTGACCGAACTGCCGAGCCAAGGCGGCGATGGCGGCTGCGCGGTCAGTGCCGAACTGGACGGCGGGGTCCAGCTTGGCACCGGCATCCGAGCCGAGCGCCCGGGCCGCCGGGTCGCCCAGGCCAACGGGGCCGAAATCCCGGCGCTGGGGCTGTCCGAATGGCTCTCGATCGGTTGGCTTACCCCGGCAATGGACCGCCTGTTCAGCGAAGGCGCGGGCGCACGGCGGCGGTTTCTGGACCGGCAGGTCCTGGCGCTGGAACCGGGCCACGCGAAGAATGCCGCCCGGATGGAAACCGCCTTGCGCGAACGCAATCGCCTGCTGGGTGAGCAAATGGAGCCAGACCCGGCCTGGCTCGATGCCCTGGAAGGCCAACTGGCGGAAGCGGGAGCTCTGGTGGCCCAGGCGCGGGCGCGGCTGGTCTTGGCGCTGTCAGAGCGGCTGGCGCTGCTGCCCGAAGCACCCTTCGCCCGGCCCGAACTGGCCTATCAGCCCGGCGGTCCGCTCGATGCCGCTACTCTGGCTGCAGAACTGGCCGCGACCCGCCGCCGCGACCGGGCCGCGCAGCGCACCCTGACCGGGCCGCACCGCGACGAGCTGGTCGTAACCATGGCCGGCAAGGACCAGCCCGCCAGCGCCTGTTCCACGGGTGAGCAGAAGGCCCTGCTGATCGCGATCACGCTGGCCCATGCCGACTTGCTGCATGACAGCCGCCCGGCCTTGCTACTGCTTGACGAGGTCGCCGCCCACCTTGACCCGCTGCGCCGCACGGCGCTGTTCGGTCGGCTGCGGGCCGGTAAGGCGCAAGTCTGGCTGACCGGCACCGAACTGGCTCCGTTCGAAGCAATCACTGATGAAGCGGCAATCTGGCGCGTCAGGGATGGGACGGTGGAGCGGCTGGGTTAGCCGTCTTCGGCAGCGTTCCAGCCACCGTATCGACCGTCGCCTCGACCATCAGATCGATCCCCGTCAGAGTCGGGTGGATCCGGTCAGCCTGGATCAGGTCCGGCCGCCCGACCAGCGGTTGCAGGAAGAACGGCACCAGCGTCGCGCCGTGCTTTTTCGCCAGGGCCGGATAGATCGGATCAAACTGGCCGCGATAGTCCGCCCCCAGGTTGGGCGCCGACAGCATCCCCAGCAGGACCACCGGAATGCCGCGCGCCTTGAGCTTGCCCAGCATCTCGTCGAGGTTCTTGCGCGTGGCTTCGGGCGGCAGGCCGCGCAGCATGTCGTTCCCGCCCAGGCTGATGATCACCAGCGCCGGGGGCTTCTGCAGGCTGTTCAGCGTGAAATCGAGCCGGCCCAGACCGCCAGCGGTGGTATCACCCGAAACCCCGGCATTGGTGATCCGCGCATTGAGACCGCGCGCGCGCAGTGCCGCTTCGAGCCGGGCCGGATAGGACTGGCCAGGCTCCAGCCCGTAGCCGGTGAACAGGCTGTCCCCCAGCGCGACGATCCGCAGTTCCTCACCCATCACCGGCAGGTCCGGCACGGCAGTGGCGCTTTGGGTGGGTGCGGGGGCGGCGGCTTCATTCGATCCGCAGGCACCCAGCACAAAGGCTAGCGCGAGGGGGCTTGCAACTCGCGCTGCCGATTTCCATTTCATGCCGGAAGGTTCCTTCAATTCGTTTCCCCCTAGCTATGGCCATTCGCTGACGTGACAAGCCCCCAATCGGCGCCAAAGTTGGCAATTGCCGCCTCGAACCTGACGCTCACCCTTGGCTCTGGCGAAGCGGCGGTCGAAATCCTGCGCGGAATCGACCTGACCGTGCCGCAAGGCCAGACCCTGGCGCTGCTCGGTCCGTCCGGCTCGGGCAAAAGCTCGCTGATGGCGGTCCTCTCCGGGCTTGAACGGGCCGGCGGCGGCGCGCTGCACGTGGCGGGAGAGAACTTTGCCGCGCTGGACGAAGATGCCCTGGCCGCCGCCAGGCGTGGGCGGATCGGGATCGTGCTGCAGGCCTTCCACCTGCTGCCGACCATGACCGCGCTGGAAAACGTCATGACGCCAATGGAGCTGGCCGGGATGGACGTTGCCCGACCCCGCGCCGAGGCAGAGCTGACCGCCGTGGGCCTGGGTCACCGTCTGCACCACTATCCCTCGCAGCTGTCAGGCGGCGAGCAGCAGCGCGTCGCCATTGCCCGCGCCCTCGCTCCGCGTCCGGCGCTGGTCTTTGCCGACGAGCCGACCGGCAACCTTGATGCCGCGACCGGCAGCGGGATCGTCGATCTGCTGTTCGCCCGCCGCGCCGAAGCCGGAGCGACGCTGGTGATCATCACCCACGATGCCAGCCTGGCAACCCGCTGCGAGCGCGTCGTCACCCTGGCCGATGGCCGCATTGCGAGCGATACCGGCGCGTGAGCCATAGCGCCCTTTCCTGGACCACCGCCTGGACGATTGCCCGGCGCGATCTTTCGGCCCGCTTCCGCGGCCTGCGGCTGCTGTTGGCCTGCCTGTTCCTGGGCGTCGGTGCGCTAGCCGCGATCGGCACGCTGACCGGCGCGATCGAGGGTGAGCTCAAGTCGCGCGGGCAGACGATCCTGGGCGGCGACGTCCAGGTGGAAGTCTGGCAGCGCGGCGCGACCGCCGCCGAGCGGACCGAGCTGGAAAAATTCGGGCAGGTTTCTGGCGGGGTCCGGCTGCAGGCGATGGCCTCCAGCGGCGAGACTGTCGTGCCGATTGAGCTCAAGGCAGTCGACGCCAAGTGGCCGCTGGTCGGGCGGCTGACGCTCAGTGATGGCCGCAAGGTCGGCCAACCCGCGGCTGGCGAAGCCTGGGTTTCACCCGATGCCCTTGCCCGGCTGGAACTGAAGGCGGGGGACAGCTTCACCCTGGCCGGCCAGACCTTGAAGATCGCCGGTGTCATTGCCGATGAGCCTGATCGGCTCAGCGAAGGCTTTGCCCTCGGCCCGACGGTAATCGTCGCCGATGGTTTCCCCGAAGCCGCCGGACTGACCAGCCCGGGCGCGATGTTCCGCAGCAAGTATCGCCTGCTGCTGCCGCAGGAGCGCGATCCGGTAGCGACGATCGACGAGCTCAAGGCCAAATTCCCGACCTCTGGCTTCACCTACCGCCAGCGCGACCGCGCCGCGCCGGGGGCAGACCGGTTTGTCTCGCGAATGGGCGAATTCCTCGTCCTTGTCGGCCTGACTGCCATGGCGATAGCCGGGATCGGGATCGGCGGCGGAGTCTCCTCCTATCTCGAGGCCCGCCGCAACGGCATTGCCACGCTCAAGGTGCTGGGCGCGACGAGCCA
Organism: Sphingomonadaceae bacterium; assembly: GCA_965284665.1. GTDB lineage: Bacteria > Pseudomonadota > Alphaproteobacteria > Sphingomonadales > Sphingomonadaceae > Novosphingobium. Next base: position 2,759,859 of record OZ260108.1, read on the forward strand.
GGACATTACCCGGATCTATCTGCTGCAATTGCTGGCAGCTGCCGTGGTCGGAAGCCTGGCCGGGCTGCTGGCAGGGATCCTCGTCATGCCTGCGCTGGGCACGGCCTTGGGCGCCTTGCTGCCGGTCGCTCCGGGCCTGGTGTTCGATTGGGCCGCGCTGTCGCGGGCCACCGCCTATGGCCTGCTGGTCGGGCTGGTCTTTGCTGCCCCGCCGCTGTTCGCCGCCCGGCGCTTCCCGGCGCTGGCGCTGATGCGGGCGCGGGTTTCGCCGCTCTCGGGCCAATGGCGTGAGGCGGTCTGGCCGGTTGGACTGGGCTTCGCCGCGATCATCGGCCTGACCCTGGCGAGCGCGGCGCAACTGCCCGTGACCGCCGGGTTCCTGGCGGGGGCGATCGTCGTCCTCGGCCTGCTCGGCCTGCTTGGCTGGGGCCTGCGCCACCTGGCCGCGCGCCTGCCGCGCCCGCAGCATCCGCTGCTGCGCCTTGCGCTGTCCAACCTGCACCGCCCTGGCGCCCAGACCGGCGCGCTGGTCACGGCGCTGGGCTTTGGCCTTTCGGCCTTTGTTCTGCTCGCCGTGGTCCAGACCAGCCTGGAAGCCAATATCGCCAGCCAGGTGCCGCAGCGCGCGCCCGACTATTTCATGCTCGACCTGCCGCGTGAGCGCGCGGTCGAGATGGAGCGGATCGTGAGCAAGGCGGCGCCGCAGGCCAAGGTCCGCCAGGTTCCGGCGCTGCGCGGTGCGATCCTGGCCTATGGTCCCGAAAACGCGATGACCCGCGTCGCCGATCTCAAGGAAATCCCCGAGAACGCCTGGCCGCTGCGGGGCGAACGCGGGCTGACCTATTCTCCCACCCTGCCCGAGGGCAATTCGCTGACCGCCGGCCAGTGGTGGCCCAAGGACTATACCGGTGAGCCCCTGGTCTCGGTCGACGAGGAACTGGCCAAGGCCATCGACCTCAAGCTGGGCGACAAGATCACCATCGGGGTGCTGGGGGTAGAGCGCACCGCGCGGATCGCCTCGTTCCGGCGGATCGACTGGGATACGATGGGCTTCAACTATGTGCTGGTGTTCTCGCCCAACACGCTGGCCGATGCCCCGCACAACCTGGCCGCGACGATTGACCTGCCCGCCGGGGCCGACCGCAGCCAGCTCCTGCCGCAATTGCTCAAGGCTTTCCCGGCCAGCTCTGTGATCGAGGTGGGCGGTGTGCTCAAGCAGGCGCGGGAATTGCTGACCCAGGTTTCGACCGCGATCCTCGCCGCCGCCTCGGTCGCGGTGCTGGCGGGCATTGCCGTGCTGCTCGGCGCGATTGCGGCGGCACGGGCCAGCCGGCTTTACGACAACGTCATCCTGCGGGTGCTGGGAGCGAGCCGCAAGCAATTGCTGCTGCTCCAGCTGGCCGAATATGGCCTGCTGGCGCTGCTGCTGGCCGGCGTGGCGCTGGTGCTGGGCTCGGCGATTGGCTGGCTGGTGATCGTTCAGCTGTTCGAATTCGACTGGCTGCCCAACTGGCCGCAAGTTCTGGCCGTGCTGGGCGCGGGGCTGGGCATGACCGTTGCCTTCGCACTCGCTGGCTCCCTGCCGCTGCTGCGGGCCAAACCGGCGCAGGCCCTGAGGGAACTTTAAAGCGCGCGAGCTTTGATTTGCCAGCTTGAACCAGCCAGCCAAAGGCCTACATCCCCCTCATGTTTATTGAAACCGAAACCACCCCGAATCCGTCCACGCTGAAGTTCCTGCCCGGGCAGGCAGTGATGCCGTCCGGCACCCGCGACTTCCGTGACGAGACAGAGGCCGCCGCCTCTCCCCTTGCCGAGGCACTGTTCAGCCTGGGCGACGTGACCGGCGTGTTTTTCGGCTCCAACTTCGTCTCGGTCACCGCCGGCGAAGGGTCGGACTGGTCGGCGCTCAAGCCACAGGTCGTGGCGATCCTGCTCGATCACTTCGTCAGCCAGGCACCGCTGTTCCACGCCCCGAGCGCCGACGGCATCGCCGTGCCGGCTGAGGAAGACGCCGATTATGGCGATGATCCGGCCGATGCCGATGTGGTCGCCCAGATCAAGGAACTGCTGGAAACCCGGATCCGCCCGGCCGTCGCCAATGACGGCGGCGACATCGCCTATCGCGGTTTCCGCGAAGGGGTGGTCTACCTCTCGATGCAGGGCGCCTGTTCGGGCTGCCCCTCGTCGACCGCGACGCTCAAGCAGGGGATCGAAGGGCTGCTGAAGCACTACGTGCCGGAAGTCAGCGAAGTCCGCGCGGCCTGAACTGGGCTCGCATCACCATTTATCGTCATTGCGAGCGTAACGAAGCAATCCAGAGCGTCATTGCAAATCCCTGGATTGCTTCGCTACGCTCGCAATGACGAACTTCACTGTCAGGGGATCAAAACCATGTCACAACCGCTCAGCGATGCTGCGCTCGACCAGCTGTTCCGCACCGCGCGGACCTATAACGGCTATCTCGACAAGCCGGTAACAACCGAGCAGCTCCACGCGATCTGGGACTTGATGAAGTTCGGCCCGACCAGCGCCAACATGCTCCCCGCGCGCCTGGTCTGGTGCACCACGGATGAGGCCAAGGCCAAGCTGGCGCAGTTCTGCCTGCCGGCTAATGCCGAAAAGGTGCTGAAGGCGCCCGTCACTGTCATCATCGGCATGGACCTCGACTATCACGAGCAGCTGCCGTGGCTGTTCCCGCACACCGATGCCAAGGCCTGGTTCGACGGCAACGAGCCGCTGCGCGAGGTTTCGGCCATGCGCAATTCGAGCCTGCAGGGCGCCTATTTCATCCTCGCCGCGCGCGCGCTGGGGCTGGATACCGGCGCAATGTCGGGCTTTTCGAACGATGCGGTCGATGCTGCCTTCTTCGCCGACACCCCGCGGGTGAAGAGCAACTTCATCTCGACTTTGGGTTATGGCGACCCCTCCACCATCTTCGATCGCAGCCCGCGCCCCGATTTCGATACTTTCAATCGGATCGCCTGACGCGCTAACAGGCGCGTGATGCGAACTCTGGTGATCGATTGCGCGACCGAAGCCTGCTCGGTCGCCCTGTTTGACGGCGATGCGCTTATCGCCGGCGAATGCCGCGTGCTGGGCCGCGGCCATGCCGAGGCGCTGGTGCCGATGATTGCTGCCCTGCCTGGTAAAGGCCGGGCTGACCGGATCGCCGTGGCGCTGGGGCCGGGCAGCTTTACCGGGGTACGCGTAGGGCTGGCTGCGGCACGAGCGCTGGCGCTGGCCTGGCAATGCGCGCTGGTCGGCTATCCCACGCTCGCGCTCGTCGCCGCCATGGCCCGGGCTGAAGCCGGAACGAAGCCCTGCACCGTGGCCATGACCGGCGGTCATGGCGAATGGTTCGTCCAGTCGTTTGGCGCGGACGGCCTGCCAGTCGGCGAGCTGGCCTCGCTGACCCCGGCCGCAGCGGCTGCGGCGGCCAGCGAATTCGTCGCCGGCAGCCAGGCCGAAGCGCTGGTGGCGCAGCGCGGGTCGGGTACGGCCCTGCCGCTCTGGCCCGATGCGCGCAGCTTTGCCCTGTTGCCGCCAGTCTTGCTCGGGCCGGCCGAACACCCGCTTTATGGCCGGGCTCCGGACGCTCGCCTGCCGGCCGCATGATAACCCCGGCTGACGATATCGACCGGATCATGGCGGTGATGCAAGCCGCGTTTGATCCCGCCTATGGCGAAGCCTGGTCACGCCGCCAAGTGGAAGACGCGCTGCTGATCGGCAATTGTTACTATCAGATCGCCGAAGTTCTTGGCGAACCAGCCGGATTTAGTCTGTCGCGACATGGTTTCGAGGAAGAAGAACTGCTGCTGATTGCAGTTTCACCCGATTTTCGTCGTCGCCGGATCGGCGAGAAACTGCTGGTTCAATGCAAGGCCGATGCCCGGGCCCGCGGGGCCAGACAGCTGCTGCTGGAGATGCGTAGCGATAATCCGGCCATCCACCTCTATCGCCGGAATGGCTTTGTGCAGATCGGCATGCGCAAAGACTACTACCGCACGCCGGGCGGAAATCGACTTAATGCGATTACTTTCTCTTGCCCGCTATAGTTAATACCAGTCTTACAAAGCGTTGCCTTTCCAACGGATTCGGCAATATTTATCTTGCGATAGCCCCTTAATCGTCTTAAGCGAAGAGTGCGGCTGGTTGGAGGACTCGCTGCAAAACAAAACAAAATGGTCGCATAAGCAGGAAAGGTGGCGGGTCATGGAAACTCCGCAGTCCGATATGAATGAAACTCTCATCACTCTGACGTCGGATATTGTTGCCGCCCACGTCAGCAACAATTCCGTTTCAGTTGATGATGTTCCGTCGCTGATCAGCAAGGTCTATGGCGCGCTCGCCGGCCTTGGCCAGGCTCCCGCTCCGGTCGCGGAAGAAGCGCCCAAGCCGGCCGTGTCGATCCGCTCCTCGGTCAAGCCTGATCACATCGTCTGCCTGGAAGACGGCGTGAAGCTGAAGATGCTGAAGCGCCACCTGATGACGCATTACAACATGACCCCGGATCAGTACCGCGCGCGCTGGAACCTGCCCGCCGACTATCCGATGGTGGCACCGGACTATGCCGAAAAGCGCCGCGAACTCGCCAAGAAGATCGGCCTGGGCCGCAAGCCTGGCCAGAAGCGTGGCCGCAAGCCCAAGGCAAAAGCCTGAAGCCGGATAACTCCGCCACGCGCGGTTGAAGAATCGTCCCGCCGGGTTCATATCCGGCGGGACGTTTCATTTACGGAACCCCTTCGTGCACCAGCAGATCGACATCGAAGCCCTGTGCGCCGAGCGCGGCCTGCGCATCACGGAGCAGCGGCGCGTGATCGCCAAGGTGCTGTCCGAGAGCACCGACCACCCGGATGTCGAGAAGCTGCATGAGCGTGCGGTTGCCGTCGATCCGCGGATTTCGATCGCCACGGTCTATCGCACCGTGCGGCTGTTCGAAGAGGCCGGGATTCTCGATCGCCACGATTTCGGCGATGGCCGCGCCCGCTATGAAGCGGCGCCTGAAGCCCACCATGACCACCTGATCGATGTCGAAACTGGCAAGGTGATCGAATTCGTCGACCCCGAGCTTGAGGCGCTGCAGCGCCAGATCGCGGAGAAGCTGGGCTACCGCCTGGTCGATCACCGGATGGAGCTTTACGGGGTGCGGCTCGGCCGCGAGGGCCAGTAAAGCCCCGTGGCGATCGCGCTCAGCCAGCCGCGCCGCCTCTCGATCCTTGGTTGGATTCGCGTCACACTGCGGCTGACGGCGATGCTGCTGCTCCTGCTGCTCTGCCTGCCAGCCTATTACCTCGCCCGGCCCTTTACCCACCACAACCCGGTGCCGCGCTTCTTCCTGGGCGGGATCGGCGCGATTGCCGGGATGCGGCTGCGCACCCGCGGAGAAAAGGTTCACCGCGGCGCCTTCCTGCTGGCGAACCATGTTTCCTGGCTGGATATCCCGGCACTTGCAGCAACCACCGGCAGCGCCTTTGTCGGACACGATGGCCTCGCCTCGATGCCGCTGCTGAAGTGGCTGTGCAAGATGAACGACACGGTCTTCGTCGCCCGGCATGACCGCAAGAGCGTCGCCGCGCAGGTCGCCGCCGTGCGCACCGCGATCCGCGATACCGGCGCGCTGACGATCTTCCCCGAAGGCACGACCAGCGATGGCACCGGACTGCTGCCGTTCAAGAGCTCGCTGCTCTCGGCGTTGGAGCCGCTGCCGGGCGGCATCGCAGTCCAGCCGGTGCTGCTGCACTTCGGGCCCGAGGCCGCCGATATCGCCTGGGTGGGTGAGGAACACGGGGTGGACAATTTCCTGCGCCTGCTCGCCCGCCGCCGGCCGATCGAGCTGACCGTCCACTTCCTGCCGGTGCTGACCGGCGCGGAACTGGCCAGCCGCAAGACCATCGCCCAGGCCGCGCGCGAGGCAATGCTGGCACGGCTCAGCGGATAGCGCTTCAAAAGCTGCGCCAATTGGCGTATCGGCGCGGCCCATGCGCCCCACTCCGCCCCCCAGGACCTACCGGGTCAAAAGCTTCGGCTGCCAGATGAACGTCTATGATGGCGAACGCATGACCGAGCTGCTGGGCGAGCAGGGCATCATGCCTGCTCCGGAGGGTGAGGAAGCGGACCTGGTCGTCCTCAACACCTGCCACATCCGCGAGAAGGCGGCCGAGAAGGTCTATTCCGACATCGGCCGCTTGCGCCGTGAGGATGGTACCAGTCCGCTGATCGCGGTGGCCGGCTGCGTCGCCCAGGCCGAGGGCGAGGAAATCATGAAGCGCGCGCCGGCGGTCAGCATGGTGGTAGGCCCGCAGGCCTATCACCGCTTGCCGGGCATGATCGCCGAAGCCATCGAAGGGCGCCGCGCGGTCGATGTCGACATGCCGGCCGAGACCAAGTTCGACGTGCTGCCAGCACGCCGCAAGGTTGGCCCCAGTGCCTTCCTGACCGTGCAGGAAGGTTGCGACAAGTTCTGCACCTATTGCGTGGTGCCCTATACCCGCGGCGCCGAAGTTTCCCGCCCATTCAAGGATCTGGTTGAGGAAGCGAAGAAGCTGGTTGATGCCGGCGCGCGCGAAATCACGCTGCTTGGGCAGAACGTCAACGCCTGGCGCGATAGTGATGGCCGCGGACTTGAGAAACTGGTTGAAGTTCTGGCGACAATCCCCGGTCTGGCGCGGATCCGCTATACCACCAGCCATCCCAATGACATGACCGATGGGCTGATCGCCGCCCACCGCGACATTCCGCAGCTGATGCCCTTCCTGCACCTGCCGGTCCAGGCCGGGAATGACCGCGTGCTGAAGGCGATGAACCGCAGCCACACCGCCGAAAGCTACCTGCGCGTGCTCGACCAGGTCCGCGCCGCCCGGCCCGACATTGCCCTGTCCGGCGATTTCATCGTTGGCTTCCCGGGCGAGACCGATGCCGAGTTCGAGGACACGCTGCGGCTGGTCGAACAGGTCGGCTATGCCCAGTGCTTCAGTTTCAAGTACTCGGCCCGCCCTGGCACGCCGGCCGCGACGATGGACGGGCAGGTTCCCGCAGCCGTCATGGATGAGCGGCTCCAGCGGCTCCAGGCCGCGCTCAACGCCAGTCAGCTCGCCTTCAACCAGGCCTCGCTTGGGAAACGTTGCACCGTGCTGGTCGAGCGCAAGGGCAAGCACCCGGGCCAGTGGCTCGGCAAGTCACCCTGGCTCCAATCGGTCCATTTTACTGGCGAAGCGGCGATCGGCGATCTGGTCGAGGTTGAGCTGGTCGAAGCCGGGCCGAACTCGCTAAGCGCCCTGCTGGCCTAGTCAGGCCGTGCTCTGTTGCTGAGCCGGGTGGCGGTGCCATCCAGCATGGCCCGCTCGGTCGAGTTCGCAGTCGCCAACAGCTTCGCGCCGCGATCCATCCGATAGAAGCCCGACAGATAGGCCCAGTCAAACTCGGTCAGGCTGTCAGGTGGGGCATCGCCCTGGGCAAACAGTGACAGGATCGTCGGCAAGGTCTGCGGTTCAACCTGCGGCAGGTCCTGAACCTGCGCCAGGATGCGGAAGGTTGCATAGTCCGCCAATTGCAGCAGACTTTTGCCGCCAACCCGGGCCATGTCGAAGATCACGATCGAGCCAAGCAGGTCGGAACGGATCGGCGAGCCCAGCCGGCCCGGTTGGTAAAGCGAGGTCGATTTGACGGTTGTGTCACCCAGTTGCAGGTTGGTCAGCGCCCGCCCGTCGATCGTGCGCTGCTCGGTCGTGTGCCAGACCTGCGCCGCGCCAGACCCGGCGAAGATCCGGTCAATCTCGGTCTTCGGCAGCGTCCCGAACATTTCCGGCTGGGTCTTGCGCAGCTGCGCCACGGCTGCCTTGCTGTTGCGAACGAAACCGATCCAGGCGTTGGGCTTGCACCCTTTGTCGCCGGTCCGCAGACCCAGGATCTGGGCATTGGCCGTAATCCGCTCGGCCAGCACCTCACCCCCTTCGCGGTTGATCCCAAAGATATGGAGGCACAGCGGGGCATAGCGCCGCGCGAGCGGATAATCTTCCAGCGGACGCTGGGTGATCGCCTGGCCCTGCTTGCCTGCAGCCTTGGCTTGCTCGGCCCGCTCACCGGTGACGACAATCGGCTCCGGTGCGGAGTCCACCACGGGCCGCGCTTGCGCCAGGGCCGGTGCTGCGAGGGGCAGTGACAGGCTGACTGCGGCCATGAATGCTAGCATCCCGTTCACGTAAGTCCCCTCGGCATGATGTTGAGTGCTCTGGCAAACCCTGAATCACGCGGCCCAGACCAACCAGTAACTATCGACGATGGTAGTGCTGGCCACGGCCAAATGCATGGCGCAGCATGGTTTTGTCGACGAACACCCTACCCGGCCGGACGACGAGCGCATACCGCCCATCCACAACGCCGCACCGCATGGCCCTTGCGCACGGCATGGCTGCGCCTAAGCTTCGAATCAGCCAGTCCGGCTGCCCAGCCCGACTGCATTGAAAGGAGCGCCCTGCCCACTTTATGGCTCGCAAACCTGCCCGCGCCCACGAAGACCGCGAAGTCTTCGGGCAAGCCCGCATCCAGCCCCGCCGCGCTCGCGCCGAGCTGGAATTTGAGGAAGCGACAATCCTGGGGGCGCTGTTCGGGCAGTTCGACGCCAACCTGGTGCAGATCGAGAACCGCCTGGGCGTATTCATCTCCGCGCGCGGCAACCGCGCCCAGATCGAAGGCCCGGAAGACAGCGTGGCCCGCGCCCGCGACGTGCTGAAAACCATGCACCAGCGGCTGATGAGCGGGCAGGAGCTTGATCCCGGCGCAGTCGAATCGATCATCATGATGTCGGCGGAACCGACGCTGGAAGGAATCGTCTCGGGCGACGACGGCGCCCCTTCGATCATGATCCGGACTCGGAAGAAAACGATCGTCCCGCGCAGCGCGACCCAGATCGAATATATGCGCGCGCTGGCCAGCCGCGACATCATCTTCGCGCTGGGACCAGCCGGCACCGGCAAGACCTATGTCGCCGTGGCCCAGGCCGTTTCGCAGCTGATCACCGGCTCGGTCCAGCGCCTGATCCTCAGCCGCCCGGCGGTCGAGGCCGGGGAACGGCTCGGCTTCCTGCCCGGTGACATGAAGGACAAGGTCGATCCCTATCTGCGGCCGCTTTACGATGCGCTCTACGATTGCATGCCGCCCGAACAGGTCGAGCGCCGCCTGGCGTCGGGCGAAATCGAGATCGCCCCGATCGCCTTCATGCGCGGCCGGACCCTGGCGGAAAGCTTCATCATCCTCGACGAAGCGCAGAACACCACGCCGGCGCAGATGAAAATGTTCCTGACCCGGTTCGGCCAGAACAGCCGCATGGTGATCTGCGGTGACCCCAACCAGGTCGACATCCCCGGCGGCCCGCAAATGAGCGGCCTCAACGACGCCGTCGCCCGGCTCGAGGGGATCGAGGGCATCGCCGTCACCCGCTTCACCAGCGCCGACGTGGTCCGCCACCCGATCGTCGGGCGGATCGTCGATGCCTATGAGGGGCAGCACGGGTAGCATCTGCCGTTCAATCGTCACCCCGGGCTTGACCCGGGGTCCCGCTTACCCTTGATGTCGCGCTGTCAAAGCGGGACCCTGGATCAGGTCCGGGGTGACGGAGACTGGTTTGGAACTCGAAATCGCGATCGAAGCCGATTGGCCCTCGCCCCCGGTCTGGGACGCCCTGGCCGAGCGCGCCCTCGCTGCGCTTAGCCAAGTCGCGCCCGAACTCGCCAACCCGCGCCTCTCTGCCAGCTTGCTGTTCGTTGACGATACCGAAGTCCGCGAACTCAACCGCGAATGGCGCGGCAAGGACAAGCCGACCAACGTCCTGTCGTTTCCGATGCTGGAGCGCGACGAGCTGCTGGCGCTCGGCCCGGATGGCCCGCCGGAACTGCTGGGCGACATCGCCCTCGCGCTCGAAACCTGCACCCGCGAGGCGGCCGACAAGGGCGTGCCGCTGGAACACCACGCGGCCCATCTGATCATCCACGGCCTGCTCCACCTGGCGGGCCATGACCACGTTCACTCGGACGAAGAAGCCGCCGCAATGGAAGCGCTCGAAATCAAGGCTCTTGCGCTGATGGGCATTGCCGACCCATATGGCGATCGCGATCCAGTGACCGGATCGCCAATAGGGGACTGACGAGTACCATGGCCGACGGCCCATCCGGAGACGGAGAGAGTAGGCGCTCCACCTGGCGCGCGATCAAACGCTGGTTCGACCGGGTCGACGGCGGCGGCGAACAATCGCTGCGCGCCCAGCTTGAAGAAGCGATCGACGACCACGAGGGCGACGGCGGCACATCCGGCAACGGCGACCTCTCCGCGCTGGAGCGCGAGATGCTGCGCAACCTGCTGCATTTCAGCGAGCATGATGCCGATGACGTGGCGATCCCGCGCGGCGAGATCGTGGCCGTGCCGGAAACCGCCAGCTGGGATGACGTGGTCAGCGCTTTTGCCGAGCACGGCCATTCGCGCATGCCAGTCTACCGCGACACGCTCGACGAGATTGTCGGCATGGTGCTGATCAAGGATGTGTTCAAGCACCTGGCCAGCGGCAAGCCGCCGAAGGACTGGACCAGCCTGCTGCGCCAGCCGCTCTATGTGCCGCAGGCGCGCGGCGCGCTCGACGTGCTGAACGACATGCGCGCCAGCCGCGTCCACCTGGCCGTGGTGATCGACGAATATTCCGGCACCGACGGGATCATCACTTTCGAAGATCTGGTCGAGGAAATCGTCGGCGAGATCGAGGATGAGCACGACGACGCGCCCACGGAACTGCTGACTCGCCTCGAAAACGGGGTGTGGGAAGCCGATGCCCGGGCCGAGCTGGACGATGTGGCTGATGCGATCGACCGCCGCCTGGCCGAGGTTGAGGAAGACGTCGATACGCTGGGCGGCCTGGCCTTCCTGCTGGCCGAGGCCGTGCCGCCGGTCGGGGCCATTCTCGATCATCCCAGCGGCTGGCGACTGGAAGTGATTGCGGGCAACGAAAAGCATGTTACCCGTCTGCGTCTGCATCCGCCCTCTCCCCGGGACGAATCCGAAGATTAACCTGTGGCCATTCGCCGTCTCCCCCCTCTGCGCGCGATTGAAGCGTTTGTGCGGATCGTCCGGCTGGGCTCAGCCCGCGCGGCGGCGGACGAGCTGGGACTGAGCCCGTCGGCCCTGTCGCGCCGGGTTTCCGCGCTGGAAGACTTCATCGGCAAGCGGCTGTTCACCCGCCAGCACCAGGCGATGAAGCTGACCGACGATGGCAGCACCTTCTACAATGCCGTCGCGCCCAAGTTCGACGAGCTGGCCGCCGCGGTTGAGGGCCAGGTTGAGGACAGCCGCGTGCTGCGCCTGCGCCTGGGCGTGCTGCCACTGTTCGGCAGCCAGCGGCTGTTCCCGCGTCTGCCCGAACTGCGCAAGGCCCAGCCGCGCCTGCATATCGATTTCGACACCAGCCCGCATCTCGATCACCGGGTCGGCGATACGCTGGATGCCGCTTTCATCCTGTCACCGCAGCCGGACCCCTCGTTCCACGCGGTCCAGCTTGATCACAACAAGGTCTATGCAATCACCTCCAAGGCCCTGGCCGAGGAGATTGGCCCCACGCCAGACCGCGAAGCGCTGTCGCGCCAGACCTTCCTGATCCACAACGAGCTGCCCGACAGCTTCGTTGCCTGGAAACAGGCGATCGGCCTGCCCGATCTGGAGCCGGCGGCGATCGACCATTACGATTCGGGCCAGCTGATCCTGGAGGCCGCAGCGCAAGGTCTGGGCATCGCGATCATGCACGATGCCCACTTCGACCGCGCCCAGGATGGCCGCCTGGCCAACCTCTACGATATCGAGGTAAAAAGCCCCTATTCCTACTGGTTCATCTGCAAACCCCACGCGCTGGACGTGCGGGCGGTGCGGATCTTCCACGACTGGGTGGTGAAAACCGGTCTGTGATCAGGCACCATCGGCACATGAACCGCCGATTCGCCCTGCTCGCCATTCCCGCCCTGTTTGTGCTGGCCGCGGCCGCGCCGCCGAAGAAGGCCCCGGCTAAGCGCCCCGTCGCCACCAAGCCCGCTCCGCCGCTGGGCGATACGGTCAAGGTCGCGCTGGTCACCGAACTGGGCACGATCGAGCTGGAGCTGGACAACAAGCGCGCGCCGATCACGACGCAGAACTTCGTGCGCTATGTCGATCAAAGGAAGTTCGACGGGATCATATTCTACCGCTCGATGCGGCTGCCGTGGGGCGAGCAGCCCAATGGCCTGATCCAGGGCGGCCTGCAGGGCCATCCGCTGAAGGTGCTAAAGCCCATCGCGCATGAGCCGACCAGCCTCACCGGCATAAGTCACAAGACCGGCACGATCTCCATGGCCCGCCACGCGCCGGGCACGGCGACGGCGGACTGGTCAATCCTGCTGTCTGACCTGCCCAGCCTTGATGCCGATCCCAAGGCAACCGAGCCCGAACCCCAGGCTGGTTTTGCCGCCTTTGGCCGGGTCACGCAGGGGATGGATGTGGTGCGCAAGATCTGGGACGCGCCGCTATCGCCGACCAAGGGCGAAGGGCCGCTCAAGGGGCAGATGCTTGAGCCGCCGGTAAAGATCCTCAGCGCGCGGCGGATCGCTGATCCGCCGGCGCCAAAGCCCGCGTCTTAGGCAACAGTCGCCTTGCGGATCACGCCGGGCTGGGCCGGCGGTTCGCCCTTGGGCAGGGCATCGACGTGTTCCATGCCTTCGATCACCTGACCCCAGACAGTGTACTGCTTGTCAAGGAAGGTCGCATCGTCAAAGCAGATGAAGAACTGGCTGTTGGCCGAGTGCGGATAGCTGGTGCGGGCCATCGAGCAGACGCCGCGGACGTGCGGCTCGGCGTTGAATTCGGCCTGCAGGTCGGGCTTGTCCGAACCGCCCATGCCGGTGCCCTGGGGGCAGCCGCCCTGGGCCATGAACCCCGGGATCACGCGGTGGAACTTGACCCCGTCATAGAAGCCTTCGTTGGCCAGCTCGACGATCCGTTCGACGTGGCCCGGGGCCAGGTCGGGACGCAGCTTGATGACGACATCGCCGCTGTCGAGGCTGAGGGTGAGGGTTTCGGCCATGGTATTCTCCGTTAGATGACCGGGCCGATATAGGGCGGCGCGGGACAAAGTCACGCACCAAGCCGGAACCCGGGTTGCAAAAGCCGGCGACCCGCCTAGACCACCGGACCATGACCGCCGACAAGCTCGATCCCGACCTGCTCGAAAGTGCCGCTCCGGCGGCCGAGCCGGCGCATGAGAGCGAGAGCCTGGACGCCGAAAACACGCTGAAGCCCGAATTCGTCCGCCGCGTCCGCGACGGGCTGGAAGCGGGCGAGAACGACGCGGTCTATGGCATGGTCGAAGTGCTCCACCCGGCCGACATTGCCGACCTGTTCGAACTGCTCGATTCCGACGAGCGCCCGGCGCTGGCGCTCGCCATCAGCGACCTGATGGGCAGCGAGGTCTATGCCGAGCTCAACGACTATGTCCGCGAGGATATCGTCGAACAGCTCCCCGCCGAAGCCGTTGCCGACATCGCCGAACAGCTCGATACCGACGATGCCGTCGCCATGCTGGAAGACCTCGACGAGGAAGACCAGCAGGCGGTCCTCGCCGAGATGGAGCCCGAGGACCGCGCGGCGATCGAAACCGCGCTGTCCTATCCGGAAGAATCCGCCGGCCGCCTGATGAGCCGCGATTTCGTGGCCGTCCCGGAACACATGACCGTGGGCGACCTGATCGATTTCCTGCGCGAGAGCGGCGAGCTGGCGAACGAATTCTGGGAAGTGTTCATCGTCGATGCCCGATTCCACCCAGTTGGCACCTGCGCGCTGAGCTGGATCCTGCGCACCCCGCGCGCAATCGCCCTGACCGACGTGATGCAGCGCGACCAGACCCTGATCCCGGTGACGATGGACCAGGAAGAAGTGGCGCTGCGCTTCCAGAAATACGCCCTGATCTCGGCCGCCGTGGTCGATGCCGACGGGCGGCTGGTGGGGCAGATCACGGTCGATGACGTGGTCCACATCATCCAGGAAGAAGCCGGCGAGGACGTGCTGCTGCTGTCCGGTGCCGGTGAAGGCGACATCAACGAGCCGATTCGCGATTCCTATATCGCGCGCGTCCGCTGGCTCATTGCCAACCTGGCCACCGCGCTGCTCGGCGCGACGATCATCAGCAACTTCGGCGGCGCGATCGAAAAGCTGGTGGCGCTGGCCGCGCTATCGCCGATGGTCGCCTCGATCGGCGGCAATGCCGGGACGCAGACCATGGCCGTTGCTGTGCGCGCGCTGGCGACCAACCAGCTGACCCGCACCAACACCACCCGCATCCTGCTGCGCGAGTTCCGCGTCGCCTTGCTCAACGGCGTGACCGTCGCGACGCTGATCGGCGTCGCGACCGCGCTGGTCTTCTCAAACCCGCTGCTCGGCGCGGTGATCGGCACGGCCGTGGTGGTCAACATCATCACCGCGGGCCTGGCTGGCGTGATCGTGCCGGTGACGCTCGACCGGCTGGGTCAGGACCCGGCCGTGGCCAGCTCGGTCTTTGTCACCATGATCACCGATTCGATGGGCTTCTTCGCCTTCCTCGGCCTCGCCGTGGCCTCGGGTCTGGTGGGCTGAGCCATGCCGCTGCATCTGACCAAGGTAGCCTACGGAGCCCAATCGCTTGAGGAAATGCGCAGCTGGTTCGCCACGCGCGGTGCCGAAGCGCGGCTGACCACGCGGTACCTGCCCAAGCGACACGCGGAAATCGTCCCGGGCGGCTCGCTGTTCTGGATCTTCAAGCACCAGCTGGTGATGCGCAGCCTGATCCTGCGGTTTGAAGAAGCCGAGGGCGGGCGGACCAATATCGTCATTTCGCCGCGCCTGATCGAGGTAATGCCCCAGCCCAAGCGTGCGCATCAGGGCTGGCGCTATCTCGAAGACGCCGACGCGCCGCGCGATCTGGGCAGTGATGAGGAAGCAGGCGAAGTACTGCCCGGCCACATCGCCGCCGATCTCGCCAGGCTCGGGCTGGTCTAGCCCTCACCCCGCAGGCGGGCGATATAGGCGCGCACGTCGTGCTCCTCATCGCCGTCATAGCGCGGGGCGGAGCGGGCGAAGGCCGCTTCGAGCGCATCAGTCCGCTCCCGCATCGGCACCACGTTGTAGGCATGGCTGACCACGAACCGCTCGCGCGCGGCGAGCTGCGGCAGGATGATCTCGGCATAGCGCTCAGCCGGCATGGCGACATCGCGCCCGCCCTCGCTGGTCAGGCCCGAGAGGACCCAGCCGGGGATGATTGTCCCGGCATGGACATGCTCGGGCAGGTCCTCGCGCAGGCTTTCGGTCATGCCCAGCACCGCGTGCTTCGAGGCGATATAGGCCGCATTTCGCGGGACGGCGCAGAACAAGGCGTTTTCCGAGGCGACATTGTAGATCGCGCTGGGATGATACTGTGCCACCATGCGCGGGGCAAAGGCGGCACAGCCATGCCAGACGCCCCAGAAGTTCACCTCGAACACCCTGCGCGCGGCGGCCACGTCCGCCTTCCACAACCGGCCTCCGCCGCCAGAGATTCCCGCATTGTTGACCAGCAGATCGACCCGCCCGAACCGCTGCCAGGCCAGCTCGGCCAGGGCTTCGACCTCGTCCGGATTGGCGACATCGCAGGCGACAACCCCGTCGCCCGCTTCGCGGTCAGCCAGCAGGACCTGCGCACCGGCCGCCTCCAGCGACTTGCCAAGCGCGCCGCCGATCCCGCCGGCGCCGCCGGTGATCACGGCGACCTGGCCAGTATAATCCGGCGTCATGCCGAGCGCGCCGCCAGTTCGGCCTCACGCGCGACCACGCGGCGCAGGGCATCGGCATAGGTTTCCGGCTCCTGCGCGCCCGGGATCATGAAGCGGCCATTGACCAGCATGGCCGGTACGCCGGTGACGTTCATGTCATAGGCCATGCGCTGTTCTTCCTGCGCCTGCTGGGCCAGCACGGCGCTGCCAAGCGCGGCCTCGGCCCCGGCGCGGTCGATCCCCACGCTTTCCGCGATCTCGCTGAGCACCGCCGGGTCGGAGACATTGCGGCGTTGCTGGAAGTGGGCATCGAACAGCGCCAGCTTGAGCTCGGTCTGCTTCTCCGGCCCGTGCTGAGCCAGGGTCCAGAGCAGCAACTGGTGCGCCTTGGCCGTGTTCCATAGCCGCGCCTGGGGCGCCTCGCCCTCGCCGGTATAGTCGAAGGAATAGCCCGCCCGCGCGCCGATTTCCCGCATCTGCCCGCGCGCCGCGGCCATCTGGTCGGGCGTGCGGCCATATTTGCGGGCGAGGTGAGCCTGCTGCTCCTCGCCCTCTTGCGGCATGTCGGGGTTAAGCTGGAAGGCGTGCCAGCGCACCTCGGCCTCGATCTCACCCTCCAGCGTCGCCAGGCCCTTCTTGAGTTGCGAATAGCCGATGATGCACCAGGGGCACATCACATCGGACCAGATATCGATCGTGACTTTCGCAAGCTGGGTCATTTGTCGAGCCACCATGTCAGCAGGTTGTGGGCAATCGCGAAGGGTCGCGGGAAGATCAGGGTGTCGGTGCCATCCGGACCGGCAGCGCGCGCCGCTTCCAGTTCCTCACGCGTAAACCAGCGCGCCTCCTCCAGCTCGGTGAAATCGACTGCCAGTTCGGGATCGTCGGTAAAGCCATGGCAGCCAATCATCAGCTGCGAGGGAAACGGCCAGGGCTGGCTGGCGACATAGGTCACATCGCGCACCCGCACCCCGGCTTCCTCGAAGCTTTCACGCGCCACGGCTTCCTCGATCGTCTCGCCCGGTTCGACGAACCCGGCCAGCGCCGAATAGATCCGCGCCGGAAAGCGCGGCTGGCGGCCCATCAGCAGGTGGCCCTTGTGCTCGATCAGCATGATTGTGACCGGATCGGTGCGGGGGAAGTGCTGGGCCTTGCAGCTATCGCAATTGCGCTGCCAGCCGCCCTTGCTGACCTTGGTCGGCCCGCCGCAGCGCGCGCAGAAGCGGTGCCGGGCGTGCCAGTCCACCAGGCTGCGGGCACCGCCATAGAGCGCCAGTTCGCCGGGATCGAGCGCCGACATAGCCGCCCAGATCGACGGGTTGGCATAGGCCGGGCCAGTCGCGCCTTCATCGGGCACGGCGGCAAAGCAGGCCTTGTCATCCATCAGCCCCAGGAAGACCAGCTCCGCCTCCGGATCGGCATCGGCCAGCGTGCCCCATTCGAGCGACCCGTCATCGGTATAGACCGGCGAGAGGCCATCCAGCTTCAGCAGCCGGGCCCGCCAATTCATCAGGGCGGCCAGCTCATCGGGATTGGCACGGATGTGGTCGGCCCGGTCGATCGGCGAGCCGGCGAAGGCGATCGGCGCCTTCATGCGCCGCGCATCCCGGCGATGTCGGCCAGCACCTTTTGCGGAAACTCGGCGTGGACCGGCAGGGCTTCGGACGGCATGTACTGGGTATAGATCCCGGCGCGCAGGCCCAGCCGGACATTGACGAAGGCAACAGTGCCGGCTGCGCCGCCCCAGCCGAAGGTTCCGGCATCGCGGCCCAGGCCCGAACGGCCACCCGCGCCGTTACCGGCACCGTCGATAAAGGTGCCCTTGGTACTCACCCCGTCCGGCAGCAGGTTGCTGACGCCCAGCGCCACGGCCGCCGCGCCCATCACCCGCCGGTTGCCGACCAGGCCGCCGTTGGCGATCATCTTGAGGAACCGGTCATAGTCCGCCGGTGAGCAGACCAGGCCAGAGCCGCCAAAGGCAAAGGCCGGCTGATCAAGGTAGATCGAGCTCTTGCTGGGATCGATCGGCAGCGGGAAGCCGCCCATCAACCCGTAATTGGCGGTCAGGCGGTGCACTTCACTGGCGGGCACCCGGAAATAGCTGCTCTTCATGCCGATCGGATCGAACATCCGTTCCTGCAGGAAGGCTTCAAAGCTCTTGGCCCCCGCAGCGCGCTGGATCACCACGCCCAGCACATCGAGGGACATCGAATAGTGCCATTCGGTGCCCGGTTCGGAGACCAGCGGCACGCTCGCCGCCAGCTTGACGAACTCGTCGGGGCCGGGCGTCGGCGGGCTGACCGGCAGGCCAGGGATCTTCATCCGCGTCAGCACTGCCGGGGTCACGCCCAGCCGCAGCAGTTCGGCGCTGACCTTCTCCTTGCCGACCCCGGCATAGCCCAGGCCTGCCGTGTGAGTGAGGAGGTGCCGGACGGTGATCTGGTTCTGCGCGGGCCGCGATTCCAGGCTGTTCTTCGGATCGATGGCGACCCGCATATTGGCAAATTCGGGGATGAAATCGGCGACCGGCTGGTCCAGCTTCAGCTTGCGGTCGTCGATCAGCATCATTGCGGCCATGCCGGTGACCGGCTTGGTCTGCGAATAGGCACGGAACAGGCTGTTCTCACCGGCGCTATCGGGATCGTCGAAAGCTTCCTTGCCGCGGACGATAAAGCCGGGATCCTTGTTCCCCCAGCCCAGCGCCGCGACCATGCCCGCCACCTTCTTCTGGCTGACATACTTGTCGAGCATCGCCGTAACCTTGGGCCAGCGCGCTTCGAAGCCGACGGCCATGGCGGCATGGGCCAACTGGCTGCCAAACGGCAGGGCGCCGACGGCAGCGCCCGCCCCAAACAGCACGCTGGAGCGCAGCAGGTTGCGGCGCGAAAGCGCGATGGCGTCGTGGTGGTGCAAGGTCATTCTCCCATCTCTCGTTCAGCCAGCGCCAGCCGCGCTGCCTTGGCGAACAGGGTGGGCAGGCCGGCCTCATCGATCCGGTCCAGCGGCCACCATTCGCCACTTTGTGTTGCCAGCCTATCCAAATCGCCGCCCGAATAAAGCATCAATTGCAAATCGAGATCGAAATGGGTGAAGCCATGGCGGACCACGCCGCCAGCTCGCCAATCGCCCGCCAGCGGCCCTTCGCCAGCGCCATCGCCGCGCGCCGACCAGCCATCGTCGGGCAGGGCGCGCATCCCGCCCAGCATGCCCGTGCCGGGCCGCTGGACCAGCCACACGGCACCATCGCGCTCGATCCAGAAGGCGCGCCCCCGGCGCTGCGGCTTGGCGGCCTTGGGCGGCTTGACCGGGAAACGCTCTGCCCCAAGCCTGCGCCCTTCACACTGCGCGGATAGAGGACAAAGCAGGCAGCGCGGGTTGCGATTGGTGCAGACCGTTGCCCCCAGGTCCATCATCGCCTGGGCAAAGTCACCGGGCCGTGCGGCCGGGGCGAGTCCCTCGGCCCGCGCCCGGATTGCCTTGCGCGCGGCCGGCAGCGGCTCTTCGATCGCGAACAGCCGCGCCACCACCCGCTCGACATTGGCATCGACCACAGTGGCGCGTTCGCCAAAGGCAATCGCGGCGACCGCAGCGGCGGTATAGGCGCCCAGTCCCGGCAGTTCGCGCAGCTCTGCCTCGGTGCCGGGAAAGGCCCCGCCCCGCGCCGCCACCGCTCGCGCGCAGGCCAGCAGATTGCGGGCGCGGGCATAGTAGCCAAGCCCTGCCCAGGCGGCCATCACCTCGGCATCGTCGGCCGCCGCCAGGTCCGTCACGGTTGGCCACCTTACCAGGAACCTGGCGAAATAGGGGCCGACCGCCGCCACGGTGGTCTGCTGCAGCATCACCTCTGACAGCCACACGCGGTATGGGTCGGGCGGCGGCGTACCCGGCGGGCTGCGCCACGGCAGCGCGCGGGCCTGGCTGTCATACCAGGTCAGCAGGTTGGCTGGGATCGTGTCGGCGCTGGCATCCATTCCCGTGCTATGGCATTGCCGGGGGCGCAATGGAACGGGACCCGAAGAAGCCAGGCACAAAGCCCGTAGCCGGGGCCGCCGCAAAGCCGCGCCAGTATGAGCGGCCGCGTGGCGGGGCGGCGCGCAGCGTGGCCGAACTGATGCCCGAGGTGGGCCGCACGGCCTTCCGCCGCTTTGGTTTCATCCAGTCAAGCGTGGTGACCCGCTGGCCAGAGATCGTCGGCGCCAAACATGCCCGCGTCTGCAGCCCCGAGGCGATCCGCTTCCCGCCGGGCGAGAAGAGCAATGGCATCCTGGAACTCGTCGTCGTCCCCGCCCACGCCCCGCTTATCAGCCACGTGACCGGTGAGATCATCGAGAGGGTCAACCGCTTCTTCGGTTACAGCGCGGTCGCGCGGGTCAAGCTGCGCCAGGGGGTCGTCAAACCGCCGGTCGAGGAACGCCGCCCGACCGCCCCGCCCTCGCTCAAGCCGATTCCGGTGGAATTGGGCGATTCCTTGCGCGATATCGGCGATCCCGAACTGCGCGCCGTGCTCGAATCACTGGCCCGCAGCCTGGGCGACAAGAACGAGGACACATGAACCTGAAGCATCTGCTCCGTCCCGCCCTGCTGGCCGCCGCGGCCGCGCTGACCCTTGGCGCGAGCCCTCCGCAGGACTGGAACCGTGCGGTGACCCGCACCGCCCAGCAGAGTCACGTGCTTGGCAACCCGGCCGCCAAGGTAAAACTGGCCACCTGGGTCAGCTACACCTGCCCGGCTTGCGCCCGGTTCGAGCAGGAATCCGATGCCGGCATCAAGCTCAAGTACATCCGCAGCGGCAAGGTCTCGGTCGAGATCAGGCACTTTGTTCGTGATCCGATCGACCTGACCGTGGCGATGCTGACCAATTGCGGGTCGAAGGACAAGTTTCCGCTTAATCACAGCGCCTTCATGCGCAGCCAGCCCGTCTGGATCCAGACCTTGGCACGCAGCAGCAAGGTGCAGCAGGCGCGCTGGAGCACCGGCGACCTCCCGACCCGGGCGCGGGCCATCGCCAGTGATTTCAAGTTCTACCAGATCATGGCGACGCGCGGCTATGATCGGGTCGCGGTTGATCGCTGCCTTGCCGATGTCAGCATGGCGCAGCGGCTTGCGGCTGGGACCGAGGCTGCTTCCAAGCTCGGCGTCGATCACACCCCCAGCTTCGCCCTCGACGGTGCCCTCCTCTACGGCACGGGAGGATGGGACCTGCTGCAGCCGCAGATCGAGGCGCGGATGTAATGCGGCGGCGCGGGCTGTTTTCGGGCATCCTCGCACTGGCGGCCGTCACGCTGTTGACCGGCGCCGGGAAGCCGAAGGAAAAGGACTGGTCGGCCACCGTGACCATCAGCAAGGAGGGTTACCATGTCCGCGGCAATCCTCACGCCGCGATCCGGCTGATCGAATATGCCTCCTACTCCTGTCCCCATTGCGGGATCTTCGAGATGCAGGGCGGCGAGGAACTGACCGAACGCTTCATCAAACCCGGCTCGGTCGCCTATGAAATCCGCCCGTTCTTCCTCAACGAGATCGACAAGACCCTGTCGCTGATCGCCTATTGCGGGCCGCCGGCCAAGTTCTTCGGCAACAACACCCAGCTGCTCAAATATCAGCACGAATGGCTGCGCACCCCCACGCGGGCCCAGGTACAGCGCTGGTCCGATCCGGACTGGAACAAGCGCGTCCAGGCGATGGCCGAGGACCTGGGCCTCTACGCCATGATGGAAAAGCGCGGCTACAAGCGCGCCGAGCTCGACAAGTGTCTGGCCGACGAAGCCTTGGTCGCGGAGCTGCAGAAGGGCACCGAGAACGCCTATTACAAGGGCGGTGTGCGCGGGACGCCAGCCTTCCAGCTCAACGGCCAGCTGCTGCCGGTCAACACCTGGCCCGGCATCCGCGAAGTGCTGGCCCGCGCGATGAAAGGTTTTGTCTGAGACTCCTGTGGAGAAGCTTGCGGGCCCCGCAGGCGCTCCTTCCCGCTCCCCGGCCGCTAGGCTAGTTTTGGCGGCTCAAATCCAGAGGATTTTTGCGAATCATGACTGCTGCAAAATTCGGTTTCGCGCCCAAGGCGCTGGTCGCTGCCACCATGGCCCTGGCGCTGGTCGCCTGCGGCAAGAAGGATGAAGGTTCCGCCGCTGCGCCGACCAGCGGGGAGCCGATCGCCAAGATCGCCCCGCCCGCCGGCCAGAACTGGGCCGATACCTATACCGCCACGCCCGAAGGCGGCTACCGCATGGGCAATCCCGATGCCCCGATCAAGCTGGTCGAATATGGCGCATTGAGCTGCTCGCACTGCGCGGAATTCTCGGAAGCCAGCGCCGCCGAGCTGCGCGACAATTTCGTCGCCAGCGGCCGGGTCAGCTTCGAGGTGCGCTTCTTCATGCTGAACGCGCTTGATGTGCCCGCCACGCTGCTCGCAACCTGCAGCTCGCCTGAAGCGGCACTCCCGCTCGCCAAGCAATTCTGGGGTTGGCAGCGCGACATGTTCACCAACCTCCAGGCCAACGAGGCCGCGCTGAACACTGCCGGCCAGCTGCCGCCGGAGCAACGCTTTGCCGCGATTGCCCGGGCTGGCGGCATGGACACCTTCTTCGCCTCGCGCGGGGTCGCTGCCGATCAGGCCAAGGCCTGCCTGGCCGACACTGCCAAGGCCACCAAGCTGGTCGAAGCGACCAACAAGGCCAGTCAGGAACTGAACATCACCGGCACGCCGACCTTCTTGCTCAACGGTGCCAAACTGGACACCAACACCTGGGAAGGCGTGAAGGTCCTGCTTGAAAAGGCCGGGGCCCGCTAAGCCGGGACCAGGAGGGGGACCGGCCAGACGATGCGGATCAAGCGGCTCAAACTGTCGGGCTTCAAAAGCTTCGTAGAGCCGGCTGAGCTGCATATCGAGCCGGGGCTGACCGGCGTGGTCGGCCCTAACGGCTGCGGCAAGTCCAACCTGCTCGAAGCGATCCGCTGGGTGATGGGCGAAAGCTCGCCCAAGTCGATGCGCGGCGGCGGGATGGAAGACGTGATTTTCGCCGGCACGGCCCAGCGCCCGCCGCGCGATTTCGCCGAAGTCGTCCTGCTGGCCGATGCGGGCGACAATGACAGCGATCTGGAAGTTGTCCGCCGGATCGAGCGCGGCGCCGGCTCCGCCTACCGCGTCAATGGCCGCGATGTCCGGGCCAAGGACGTGGCGCTGGTCTTCGCCGATGCGGCCACCGGCGCGCACTCTCCTGCCCTCGTCAGCCAGGGCAAGATCGCTGCGGTAATCGCTGCCAAGCCGGCCGAGCGGCGGATGATGCTGGAAGAGGCGGCCGGGATCGCCGGCCTGCACGTCCGCCGCAAGGATGCCGAGCAGAAGCTGCGCGCGACCGAGGCCAACCTGGCGCGGCTGGAAGACCTGATGGGTCAGCTTGATGCCCAGATTGGCAGCTTGCGCCGCCAGGCCCGCGCGGCGGAACGCTACAAGGCGCTGTCTGACAAGATCCGGCTGGCCGAAGCGCGACTGGTCTATGCCCGCTGGCGCGATGCCGCTGCGGCTGCCGAAGCGGCGCGCGGTGAAGCCCAGGCCGCCGAAGCCCGCGTGGCTGCCGCCCAGACCGCCATGGCCGAGGCGCAGAAAGCCCAGCACGAAGCTGCCTCTGCCCTTGCCGAAGCGCGCGATGAACTGGCCGACCATCGAAGACGATGCCACGGCCCACGGCCACCGCATGGCTTCGCTCTCCACCCAGCTCGAAGCGGCCGAGGAGCGGCTCAAGGACCTTGATCGCCAGGCAGCGCGGCTTGAGGCCGACAAGGGCGATGCTGACCGGCTGACCCGCGATGCTGCCGCAGCCCTCGCCAAGCTGGAGCGCGAGCTGGCCGAGGGCGAGGAACGGCTGGAGGCGGAGGAAAAACGCCGCCCGGTCGTCGCCGCCGCGCTCGACGATGCCGACCGAAACCTGCGCGCAGCGGAACTGGCGCTGGCCAAGGCTACGGCCGACCAGGCCGGGGTTGAAGCCGAATGGCGCGTGGCCGAGGCCGAAGTTGCCGCCGCCCAGCAGCGCCTCGCGCGGCTCGATGCCGAAGCCCGCCGCCAGGAAGACCTGAAAGCCGCGCTGGCCCGCGAGGGCGATCCGCTCGCCGCGCTGGCCGAAGCCGAGCAGGCCCGCGATACGGCCGCGGAGCAACTGGCCGCCGCCCGCGCCGGGCTTGAACGGCAGCAGGCCCGCAAAAGCGAACTGCAGTCCGCCCGCGATACTGCATCCTCGGCCCTCGCTTCGGCCAGGGCCGAACTCGCCGGGGTAGAGCGCGAATGGCAGGCGCTGGTGCGTGATCGTGATGCCCGCGCCAAACAGGCCAGCGGCAAACACGGCCTGCCGGTCGCACTCGATCAGGTTCGCGCCGCACCCGGTTACGAGCGCGCAATCGCCGCCGTGCTGGGCCGCGATGCCAAGGCCCCGCTTGGCCAGGCTCCGGCCGGAGAAGATGGCCGCTTCTGGACTGGTGCCCCCTCGCCCAAGCCGGTGGCGGACAGCCTTGCCGCCCATGTCACCCATTGCCCGGAGCAGCTCAAGGCCCGCCTCGCGCTGGTTCATGTCGCCGATGAGGACGATGGCCGCGCGCTGGGTCCGGGCGAATGGCTGGTCACCCGCGCTGGCCGGATCCGCCGCTGGGATGGCTTCGTCAGCCAGGGCGAAGGCGCCGCCGAAGCTGCGCGACTTGAAGCCGAGAACCGGCTGGCTGCGCTGGAAGCTGAACTGCCCGGCAAGCGCGCAGCGGTTGAAGCGGCGGAGGCCAGCGCCGCCGCCGTCCAGTCCGAACTGTCCGAACTGCAACTGGCAGTGGTCGCCTCCGAGCGGGCTGTAGCAGCGGCTTCCGAAGCCGAGCGCGCTGCCTTGCGCGCGGTTGACCAGGCTGAGGCTGCCAAGGCCCGGCTCGAAGCGCGCCGCGCCGAGCTGGCTGAGGCCGCCGGGGACCTCGCCGAACAGCGCAATGCCGCCGAGGCTGAACAGGCTGCCGCTGAAGCCCGCCGCAACGAGTTGCCCGATCCGGCCACCGGCCGCGCCCAGCTTGCGGCGGCTCAGGCCCGCCACGATGCCTCGCGGCAGGGGCTGCAAGCGGCGACCGCGGCGCTGGCCTCGCACGATCAGGGCCTGGCCGTGGCGCGCGAGCGCTGCAACGCCCAGCGCGCCGATATCAAGGGCTGGCAGGCCCGCGCCGGCGATGCCGCCAGCCGTCTGAGCGAAATGAGCCGCCGCGCCGAGGAGATCGCCGAGGAGCGCGCCGTCATTGCCGCCAAGCCCGCCAGCCTGATCCGCGAGATCGAGGCCGGCGACGAAGTCCGGGCCCGCCTGACTGCCGAGCTCGCCAGCGCCGAGGCCAAGGTCAGCGAACTGGGCGATGCCGCCCGCCGGATTGAGAGCGGCTTTGCCGAGGCCAACGAAGCGCTCGCTTCGGCCCGCGAAGCCCGCGCCGGGGCTGCCGCCCGCGCCGAGAACGAGGAAGCCCGCCGCGCCGAAATGGCCGGTATCTCGGGCGAACGCTTCCAGTGCCCGCCGCCGCTGCTACCCGAACGGTTCGAGTTCGTTGCGGCCGAAGTCGGCCCCTCCGGTCAGGAAAGCACCGAGCATGACAAGCTGGTGGCCGACCGCGAGCGGCTCGGCCCGGTCAATCTGGTCGCGGCCGAGGAACTGGCCGAGGTCGAAGCGCGGCACGGTGCCAGCATCGCCGAACAGGCCGAACTGACCGAAGCCGTGCACCGCCTGCGCGGCTCGATCGGCAACCTCAACCGCGAAGGCCGCGAGCGCCTGCGTGCCGCATTCGAAGCCGTGAACACGCACTTCCAGCGGCTGTTCTCCAAGCTGTTCGAAGGCGGCCAGGCGCACCTCGCACTAGTCGACAGCGATGACCCGCTGGAGGCTGGCCTGGAAATTTATGCCCAGCCGCCGGGCAAGCGCCTCACCTCGCTGACCCTGCTCTCGGGCGGCGAACAGGCGCTGACGGCGGTTGCGCTGATCTTTGCCCTGTTCCTCACCAACCCGGCCCCGATCTGCGTGCTCGACGAAGTCGACGCGCCGCTCGACGATGCCAACATCGAGCGCTTCTGCGACCTGCTCGACGCGATGGTGAAGGAAACCGACACCCGCTACCTGATCGTCACCCACAACGCCGTGACGATGAGCCGCATGCACCGCCTGTTCGGCGTGACCATGGTCGAACGCGGGGTCAGCCGCCTGGTCAGCGTCGACCTTGAAGGCGCGGAAGAGCTGCTGGCGGCGGAATAGTCAATCCAGCACGTACCTTGGCCCCGTGCCCCCGCCGGCCCCGGCGCGATCATCCCTGTTGTAAAGCTGGCAGCGCTGGAGGCTGAGGCAACCGCAACCGATGCATTCGTCGAGCTTGGCGCGGGTGCGGGTGAGGAGCTGGATTTTGGCATCGAGCGCCACGCGAACCGAGCGGCTGAGCTTCTGCCAGTCCGACAGGGTTGGCGTGCGGCCTTGCGGCAGGGTCGCCAGTTCCGCCTCGATCTCGGCCAGGCCCAGCCCCAGCTTCTGCGCGATCAGGATGAAGCTGAGGCGGCGGATGTCGCTGCGCAGAAAGCGCCGCTGGTTGCCCATGGTCCGCATCGCCTGGATCAGGCCCTTGTCCTCGTAGAACCGGATCGCCGAGACGGCGAGGCCGGTGCGCCGCGCCAGTTCGCCGATCGGCAACAGGTCATTCTTGTCCATCCGCACACCCCGATCTGGCCGAAATCGCTTGACCTCAAGTTAGCTTGAGGTTGCATCAGGGTAAAGCCCTATTCGCAGAGTGCGGATGAAGGTGCTGAAAAGGACAACGAATCATGCCCAGCGGTTTTCTCGAACACGCGAACATCACGGTCAGCGATCCCGAGCGGTCATCGGCCCTGCTTCAACAACTGTGCGGCTGGCACGAGCGTTGGCGCGGTCCTTCGCAGCTCGGCGGGTGGACGATCCATGTCGGCAATGCGCGCGATTACCTGGCGGTCTACGCACACTCAAGCCCGGTGCAGCGCTTCGCCAAGGGCCAGCCGCTGAACCATGTCGGATTGGTGGTCGACGATCTCGACGCGGCCGAAGCGGTGGTCAAGGAAGCGGGCCTCGTCCCCTTCAACCACGCCGATTACGAACCCGGCCGCCGCTTCTATTTCTTCGACTGGGATGGGATCGAGTTTGAGGTGGTCAGCTATGCGTAAGGTGGCTCCCAAGCTGCGAGTCGCACGACCGACCAATGACATCGACTCACTCTTGCCGTTCTATCGCGACGGACTGGGCATGACCGTACTGACCAGTTTCGCGGACCATGGCGGATTCGACGGGATCATGCTGGGTCTACCCGGCGCGCCTTGGCACGTCGAGTTCACCCGCGCCCCAGGCCACATCGCACCGACTGCCCCGAGCGAGGATCACCTGCTGGTGCTCTACCTTCCCGAAGTCGCCGACTGGCAAGCCGCCTGCGCACGAATGGAAGCGGCGGGCCATGTGCCGGTCGCTTCGTTCAACCCCTATTGGGACCGGCAGGGACGCACCTATCAGGATCCGGAAGGGTACCGGGTGGTGCTTCAGCAGCAGGAGTGGCCGCTGTGACCCATTAAAGCAGCGGAGGCTGGGTGCCAATCGGCTTGCCGTCCACCCAGCGGTCGCCGGTATGATCGGCCTGCAAAGGCCCGCGCCAGGTCTGGCAAAGATCGAGCGCTTGATCGAGCGAACCGGTGATCCAGGCTGCCCAATTTTCGGGCGCCAGGATCACCGGCATCCGGTCATGCACCTCGGCCATGGCCGGCGAACTGTCGGCCATGACCATGGCATAGCAATCGCCCCATTCGGCAGTCGGCCGCCACAGCCCGGCGACGGCCATCACTTCGACGCCTGGGAGCGAGTACCAGCTTCGGGTCATGCGCCCGCTCGGCCCTTGCGGCTCGGCCCACTGGGTCACCGGGATAAGGCAGCGGCGGCGGGCAAAGCTGTCACGCCAGAAGGGGGTGAGCAGCTTGTCATCGCGGGCGTTGGTGACCGGCTTGGGCTTCAGCTTCTGCCCCTGCTTGCCGGTCAGCACGACCGGCAGGCCCCAGTTCATCGCCCGCAGCCGTCCACCCTCTACCACCAGGCCGGGATAGCCCGGGTAAAGCTCGGTCACGAAGTTGGTTCCGGCTGACGCGTCCTTCACCGCAAACAGCGCGGCGACCTCGGCCGTGCCCTTGGTCATGCGGTAAAGGTTGCACATCAGGCGTTGCCCACGACCCAACAAGCCAAGGCCACCAGCAACCCGGTGGTGCGGTTGGCGCGGAACCGGGCGAGGGCGTTCTCGGCGTTCTTGTCATCGAGCGTCAACACTTGCCATCCAAGGTGCAATGCCGCCGGTGCCAGAGCCAGCAAGGCCAGCCAATCCGGCCGCAGCAGCCAGAAGGCCAGCGCCCAGATCAGGACCGCGCCAGCATAAAACCCGGCCACGCCCGCCTGAACATGCTTGCCGAGCGTCAGCGCGCTGGAGCCGATCCCGACCAGCGCATCATCCTCGCGGTCCTGGCAGGCGTAGATCGTATCATAGCCCACGCACCACAGCACGGCCCCGGCATAGAGCGCCGCCATGCCCCCCAGGTTCCACTCGCTCACCGCGATCCAGCCCACCGGCACGCCCCAGGTGAAGACCAGCCCCAGCCAGGCCTGCGGAAAGCCGGTGATCCGCTTCATGAAGGGATAGGCCGCGACGAGCGCCAGGCTGCCGAGCGCGACTAGCTGCGCCTCCCAGCGCAATTGCAGCAGCACGATCAGCCCTACCCCGCACAAGGCCAGCAGCCAGACCCAGGCCGCACCCTTGCTGACCCGCCCGCTCGCCACGGGCCGCGCCGCAGTGCGGGCCACCTGCCGGTCCAGATCGGCATCGACAATGTCGTTATAGACACAGCCCGCCCCGCGCATGGCGATCGAGCCGAGCAGGAACCACAGCAGCAGATCCCACCGGCTCTCCCCGCCGGCCAGCAGCAGCCCCCAGGCACAAGGCCAGAACAGCAGCCACCAGCCGATCGGCCGATCAAACCGCGCAAGCTGGGCGTAATCACGCAGCGGCTGCGGCAGCGCGGCCACCAGCCCGCGGTGCTGGGTATCGGGGACGATTTCGGCCGGGGTCGACATGCCCCTCCCCTACAACCATCGTCATCCCCGCGAAAGCGGGGACCCACCACCTGCCCTTGCCACTGCTGCACCCCCTGCCATCTCCGGAGATGGGTCCCCGCTTTCGCAGGGATGACGGATGGGTTAGAGGCGGCTGATGCCTGCCACTCCCGCCTGGCCTCCGAAATCCGCGCCGCGCCTGTTCGTCGAACAGGTGCTGGAAACGGGCACGCAAGTGAGCATCGATGGTCCGCAGGCGCACTACCTGTCGCGGGTCATGCGGGTCGGGCGGGGCGATGCCGTGGTCCTGTGCGACAACGTCACCGGTGAATGGGCGGCCCGCGTAGCTGAAGCAGGCAAGCGCGATGTTCTGCTTACCGCCGAGAGCCTGCTCCGCCCGCGCGAGTCGGTGCCGGATTTCACGCTCTGCGCCGCGCTACTGAAGAAGGACCGGTTCGACCTGATGCTGGAGAAGGCTTGCGAACTGGGCGTCGCGCGAATTCAGCCGGTGCTGACCCGGCGCTGCGTGGCGGACAAGCTGAACCTTGAGCGGGCCCGCACCATCCTGACTGAAGCGGCCGAGCAATGTGCCCGCACCGCGCTGCCAGAGCTGCTCGCCCCGGTGAAGCTCGATGCGCTGCTCAAAACCTGGAAAGCTGATCGCACCCTGTTCTTTGCCGACGAGAATGGCGGCAATCCTGCAGCTGCCGCCTTTGCCGCGAGTAGTGGCCCTGCCGCCCTGCTGACCGGCCCCGAAGGCGGCTTTGACGAGGCAGAGCGGACCGCGATCCGCGCCCTGCCCCAGGCCCGGGCGATCACCCTTGGCCCTCGCATCCTGCGCGGCGAGACTGCGGCAATCGCCGCAATGGCGCTGTGGATGGGCACGGTCGGAGATTGGCAGCCCGGTACATAAATTTGCTGGCGCGACGCAATTGTTCGCACTAACTCCGCGCCATGAGCACCAGACAGGTTTCAGATCGCAACGATCCTGTGATCGAAAGCCGCGAGCAATTGCTCGCCCCGATGATCAAGGGCGAGAAGCCGCGCGAGCGCTGGCGGATCGGCACTGAGCACGAGAAACTGGTCTATTGCACCACGGATCACCACGCCCCGTCCTATGACGAGCCCGGCGGGATCCGCGACCTGCTGGTCGCCATGCAGCAATATGGCTGGGAGCCGGTGACAGAGTCTGATGATTCTGGGGCGAGCAACATCATTGCCCTGTCCGGCAGCGATGGCGCGGTCAGCCTGGAGCCGGCCGGGCAGCTTGAACTGTCAGGCGCGCCGCTCGAAACGCTGCACCAGACCTGCGCAGAAACCGGGCGCCACCTCGATCAGGTCAAGGCGATCGGTAGCAAGACCGGCAAGGGCTTTCTGGGCCTGGGCATGTGGCCCGACAAGACCCGCGCCGAACTGCCGATCATGCCCAAGGGGCGCTATGCGATCATGCTCCGGCACATGCCGCGCGTCGGCAACCTGGGCCTCGACATGATGCTGCGGACCTGCACGATCCAGGTCAACCTCGACTATTCGAGCGAGGCCGACATGGTGCAGAAGTTCCGCACCAGCCTGGCCCTGCAGCCGCTCGCCACGGCGCTGTTCGCCAATTCCCCGTTCACCGAAGGCAAGCCCAACGGCTTCCTCTCCTACCGCAGCTATATCTGGACCGATACCGATCCGGCCCGCACCGGCATGGCCAGCTTCGTGTTCGAGCAAGGCTTCGGCTATGACCGCTATGTCGAGTACATGCTCGACGTGCCGATGTACTTCGTCTTCCGCGACGGGAAGTACATCGATGCCGCCGGCCTCTCATTCCGCGATTTCCTTGACGGCAAGCTGTCGGTCCTGCCGGGTGAGCGGCCCCTGGCGAGTGACTGGGTCGATCACCTCTCCACTGCCTTCCCCGAAGTGCGGCTGAAGTCGTTCCTCGAGATGCGCGGCGCCGATGGCGGGCCGTGGAACAAGATCTGCGCGCTGCCTGCCTTCTGGGTCGGCCTGCTCTATGATCAGACCGCGCTCGACGCGGCCTGGGACCTGGTCAAGGACTGGGATATGGAAGGCCGCGAACGGCTGCGCGCCGAAGTGCCCAAGCTGGGCCTCGATGCCCCGCTGCCGGGCGGCGGCACGTTGAAGGACATCGCCGCCGAAGTGCTGGCGATCAGCCGCGCCGGCCTCAATGCCCGCAACCGGCTCAACTCGATGGGCGATACCGAAGCCGGCTTTCTCAACCCGCTCGACGAGATCGTTTCCAGCGGCAAGGTTCCGGCCCAGCGCCTGCTCGACAAGTTCCACGGCGAATGGGGCGGCGATATCAGCCGCGTTTACGAGCTGAGCTTCTGATGCCGATCGCGATCGTCGGCCAGTTCCGGATACCGGTTGAGAACCTCGCGGCGGCGCGTCCGCTGATGGTTGCGGTGATGCAGGCCAGCCGCGCCGAGCAGGGCTGCATCGAATACAACTATGCCGAGGACCTGGCCGATCCAGGCCTGATCCGGGTCAGCGAGGTCTGGGAAAGCCGCGAGCACCTGGCGGCGCATTTCAAGTCGGCGCATATGCAACGCTGGATCGCCGAACGGGCAGATCTGGGGTTGAGCGGACGCCAAGTCACCGGGTTTGCGGCGGAGCGCGGCGAACCGCTCTGATCATTCCGCTGGTTGCAGCACTTGCCGCCGGCCGCGCAGCGCAATGCCGGCGCGGTGGAACAGCCGCGTGATCAGCCCGTGCTGCGCCATCCAGTCGGCATAGGCGCGGTACTTGGGATCCTCGGCCAGCAGATGCGCTTCCTCGGTCTTGGCGCGCCAGAAATAGATCGCGCTGACACAGGCGAGGAAGAAAGTGTTGCGCACCATGTCCGTGAACGAATGGCTGACGACCAGGAACGGCAAGACCTCAAGCCACCAGAAGGCGTTCTTGGCGAGATAGGCCGGATGCTTGGTGAAGCGGTAGGGCCCGTTGGTCAGCACGCCGCGATAGGTGAGGTTGGAAAAGCGCAGCCCGAAAGCCACCGTCGCCCAGGCGTAGATCGCAGCCAGGAACACCAGGACTGCCGCCCAGACCCACCGCACGGCGTTGTATCCTTCGAGCCAATAGGCCCAGTTCTGGGTGTTGGTCTGATAGTACAGCGGGCCATTGCCCTGCATCAGCTGGAACGGCGGATAGCAGACCAGCGCCGCCAGCCAGCCCGCCAGGAAGGGATTGGCGCTGCGGATCTGGGCGTCGAGCGGCTTCATCGTCATGATGTAACCAACCGTGCCGATCTGCGCATCGAGCACGAACATGGCGGTGATCAGCAGGCCCGCCAGCGCAACCGGGTTGGACAGCTGCGGCGCCCAGTCATTCTCGACCAGGATGCCGAAGCCGCCGGGTACGATCGAGATCATGAAAGCGGTGAAGAAGCCCTTCACCGCCCAGGCCCGGGCATGGTGCCAGACCTGCTCCGGATCGAACGGCTCACGCCCGATCAGCAGCGCGCCGAAATGCCAGGCCCCGTCGCGCGGCTCGACCAGGACGCGGTCAAGCCAGATGACATAGGGGATCGAGATGACGAACAGCGGACCGGCGAGCGTGCCGAGCACCTGCATCGAGAGCAGGTAGGGCCCGTCCCAGTACCATCGGGCAATGCAGTAAAGCCCGCCGATCACCGCCCAGGTGGCCCACAGGCCGGCCAGCTTGGTAATCGAGATGTCGATAATCGCCGAAACCGGCCGGGGCTTACTCCAGTCAATCCCGGTCGATGGACGACGGTGGACCTTGTCCTTGATCAGCGAGACCAGGACCATCGGCAGGGCCGCAGCGACCAGGCCAGCAAGGCCCGCGTAAGGTCCGGAGAGGCGCTCCTGCGGCACCTCCGCGCCCAGCGTGGTGCTGATTTCCGGCCAGAAATGGCAGAAGCAGATCCACAGCGCCAAGCCGGTCACGCCCCACAGCCCCACGGCGGCGGAGACGTCGCTGGCGGGCCGCTGGGGCACCTGGGGCTTGGACGCGCTCATCACCTTCGCCCTAGCAGCGAATGGTTAATGGCATGGTAACGCGACGAAAACCTTAGCGGAAGGCGCTGATCCGGCCGCTGTCATCGAGGATATAGAGCGTGCCGCCCGCCACGATCGGAGCCAGCGTCACCGGCTCGTTGAGATCGCTGAGCAGCACCGGTGCGCCATCCTCGACCCCGGCTGAATAGACCTGACCGTTGGTATTGGCGAACCAGAGCCGGCCGCCGGCCAGCACCGGACCGGTCCAGAAAATCGGGTTCTTCTTCTTTTCCTCGTTCTCGAACCGCGCCAGCTGCGTCATCCAGCGGACCTTGCCGGTGGCGCGCTGAATGCACAGCAGCTTGCCATCGTCGGTCAGGGTGAAGATCCAGTCGCCGGCGATCGCCGGGGTGGAAATGCCCGCCAGGTTAAGCTCCCAGATGCGCTGGCCTGTGACCAGTTCATAGGCGGCCATGCGCCCGCCCTGGCCCAGCGCGAAGACGCGGCCGCGATCGATGATCGGATCGGCGTCGATGTCAGTCAACACGCCCACCGTGGTCGAAAGCGAGGTGCGCGCGAGAGCATCGGACCACAGCTGGCGGCCGTTCTCATAACGGTAGGCGACAAGTTCGCCGGTGCTGAAGCCTGACACGATCGTGCCCTGCCCGGCGGCCGGAGCCGCCACGCCGAACACGCCGGTCTGGCCGCTGGACGCCGCCTCGTTCCACAGCGCCGCGCCATCGGCGGCGTTGAGCGAGTAAACCTGGTTGTCCATGGTCATCACGAAGATCGAATTGAAGGCGATGGTCGGCGATCCGCGCAGCGGGCCGGCCGGCTTCACCTTCCAGACGATCGAGCCGTTGCTCGCTTCGAGCGCGGCGACTTCACCCAGGCCGGTGGTGATATAGACGCGGCCGTCGGCATAGCTGGCCCCGCCGCCATAGATCGATGACTGGCCATCGCCCTTGATCGAGAAGGCGGTGCTCCAGCGGCGCGCGCCGGTCTGGGCATCAAAGGCATGAACCGTACCGGCGGTGTCCATCACGAACAGCTGGCCGCCGCCGACCACCGGCGATGCGGCGAGGCGCTGCTTGTTGTCCGAACCGGCGACCTGCGCGGTCCACGAACGGCCCGGATTGGCCGCCAGTTCAAGGTTGCCATAGGACTTGCTGGCCGTGCCGCCGGCCTGCGGCCAGTCCGGATTGGCCGCCGCGGGCGGAACAATCACCGAAACGCTGGCCAGCAACGGATCGACCTTGGCCCCGGTATCGACACGCGAGAGGATCGGGATGCGGTTGCCGAGCGTCGGAGTCTTGGGCTTATCCTTGCCCCCAAACACGCCGCACCCGGCCAGCGAGACGGCCAGGACAACTACCAGCGGGGCAGCCAGGCGGCGGGAAATCGGACGGCGGGAGTTCGACGGGGCTTGCATGGGCTATCCTTGACTGAACTTATTGCTGCGCGGGCGCGAGGCTGGGCACGTCGTCCGTCCCGGCATCATAGCCGAGCTGGCCGGCCACCTGGCGCATCCGGCTGCGCAGCGTTTGGGGAACATCGGTATTCTTGCCGATCGCGGCAAACAGCGGGCCGGCCTGGTCGGGCTTGCCCAGCTTGAGATAGGCCATGCCAACCAGTTCGCCCGCGCTGCCGAACCAGGCATTGCCCGGCACGGCCAGCGGCTTCAACCGGTCAATCACCTGCTGCGGCGGCATGGCATCGAAGCGGATCGACACTTCGCGGATCGTGGCCAGATCGCGGTAGGCCTGCGGCACGCCCGTATCGGCCGCGATGGCGGCAAAGGCCTTGGCCCCATCTTCGGTCTTGCCTTGCTGGACCAGGATCGCGGCGCGGGTCATCGCAGCAGCCGCCATGTTGCCATCGCCGCCTTCCTTGGTGAGCGGTTCCAGATCGGCGAGAGCCGCGGCGGCATTGCCGGCTTCGAGCTTGTCGAGCGCGATGATCGCCTGCTCGCTGCGTTCACCGGCGGCCTGCTTGTTCGAATTGTCCCACCACAGATAGCCGGCCAGCCCCAGCAGGCCGGCCAGAATGGCGCCGCCGATCGGCTTGCCATAGCGGGTCAGGATCGACTTGAGCTCATCCTCGCGCAGAGCATCATCGACTTCGCGCAGGAACACGTCCTGCTGGGCAGCAGCCTTATCACCGGGCTTGGCGGGAGCGGGGCGGTCGGACGGTGGCAGGGCCAAGGCGGGAACTTTCAATCGCAAACAGGGTCAGATGTGCGGGCTGTTTAGCCGATGAGCGGGCCTTTTCAACGCCCGATCTCTGCGCTGTCCCCCGTGAAGCACGGGTGAACGGCAAATCACGGGAAGCTGGTCCGGCACAGCGCCCCGGCATAGAGATTGCGGTAGGCGGCGATCATCCGGGCCTCGTCATATTCGGCCTCGGCCCGTGCGCGGTTGGCGCGGCCGATTTCGGCGCGCAATTCGGCATCTTCGGCCAGGGCTGCCAACGCGGCAGCCAGCGCAGCTTCATCGCCCGGCGGAGCGAGAAAGCGGCGGTTTTCGCCCGCGACCATTGCCTCGACATCGCCGACGCGCGGAGCCGCGATGGCCAGCTTCGCGGCCATCGCCTCGACCACCGAGATCGGGAATTGCTCGCTGTCGGATGACAAGGCAAACAGGTCGAACAGGCCCATCACCTCGGATGGATGCGCCACGTGGCCGGGCAAGTGGACCCGGTGCCCGACCCCCAACCGCAAGGCCTCAGTGCGGATCGCATCGCGCTCCGGTCCCTCACCCAGGATCACCAGCTGCCATTGCTCGGGCAGCGGCGCAAAGGCGCGGACCAGGCGGGGCAGGTTCTTGACCGCGCGCAGCCCGGCCAGCGTACCGAGCCACAACTCGCCCGGATGCTTGATCACGCGCGGCAAGGCATCGCGCTTGGGCTTGCGGCCATAGGCGAAGACCGGGATGCCGTTGGGAATACGCTTCACCATGGCCGCCGGCTGCTTCCAGACGGTGCGGCCGATATGCTCGAGCCGCTGCGAGGGAACGACCAGCCCCTGCGCGCGAAACAGGGCGATGCGGCGGAAAACATTGCGGCGCCATTTCAGCCGCACCGCCTCATCCTGGTTGAAGCCGTCCTCGTGATGAATCAGCGGCGGCAGCTGCAGCACTTCGGAAAAGGCGGTGTGCGCCAGCACGGCATCCATCGCGCCCCAGTTATAGGTCAGGACCAGATCGTAACCGGCCATCGCCCGGGCAAGTTGCTGCAACCGCCGGGGAAAAGGCTTGCCGGTGAGCGCCGGGAATTCAGGATAGTCGACCGGGATCGCCGGATCGATCGCCCGCGCGGCACCCAGCGCCTCCGGCACGGCCGAGACAATGCTGTGCGCCACTTCCGGCCCAAAGGCGTTCATCAGCTGCACGGCGCGCATTTCCTTGCCGCCGGGATCGAAGCTGGAATGCAGATGCAGCACCCGCAGCCGCGGGGCCGGGGCGCGCTTCTTCATGCGATCCTGGCCAGCAGCTGGTTGATCGCCGTCACGGCCGCCGGTTCGCTCAGCGTCGGGGCATGGCCGACCTTGGGCACGGTCACGGTGTCTGCCTCGGGCAGGCGCTTGGCCATCTGCTTGAAGGTGGCAGCGGTCAGCACATCGGACAGAGCGCCGCGCAGCAGGGTGACCGGCCGGCCGGCCAGCGCCTCGAAGGCCGGCCACATGTCGACATTGCTGGCCCCGTCGGCCTGGGCAAAGGGCTCGGCGATCTTCATGTCGTAATCGAAATGGATCCGGCCATTGCTGCCCACCACCATGCAGCGCTTGGCCATGGCCAACCAATCGGTCAGCGACGCGTTCGGAAAAGTCGGCCCCTGCGATTCCGCCAGAGCGCGGGCAGCGTGCATCCAGGTCGGGAAGTTGCGCGCCTGGCCAACGTAATTGCGGATCCGCTCGATCCCCTCGGGATTCACTTCGGGGCCGATGTCATTGAGCAGGGCCCCGGCCAGCCGCTGCGGCGCGGTGGCCGCCAGCAGCATGGTCAGCAGGCCGCCCAGCGAAGTACCGATCGCCACCACCCGGGTCAGCCCGGCCTGGTCGAACAGTTCGCCCAGATCTTCCAAGTACTGGAGCGGATTGTAGGTTGCCGAATCCTTGGCATAGCCGCTGTCACCGCGGCCGCGCAGCTCGACGCAGATCACCCGCCAGTCGCCGGCCAGCCGCTCGGCCAGTTCCTCGAAATCGCGGGCGTTGCGGGTCAGGCCCGGCAGGCAGAGCACCGGCGGACGGTCGGCGCGGCCGGGATAATCGCGATAATGCAGTTGCAGGCCATCGCGGCTGGTCCAGTAGCCGTCGGTAAAGTCGTTCATTTCTGGCCGGACCTTCGGGTAAATGCTTGGCGGAACGCGTTGCGGCGCTTGTGCCGCGCGGCGCTTGGCCCCACTATTGCCGGATGCGCGCCGAACCGCAAGCCGCCCCCTATCGTGCCGATACGCCGATCGCCCAGCTCGCCCCTTGGCTGGCCGATCCTGTACACGCCGCCGACTTTCCGCAAACCACCTTGCGCTTTCGCAACCACCGCTGGGATAGCGCCGTGGGCCTGGCAGGACTGAGTGACGAAGCCTGGGTCCAGCACTTCGGGCGGTTTGCCCCCCTGCCCGAGAACCTGCCCCAGCCGCTGGCGCTGCGCTATCACGGCCACCAGTTTCGCGTCTACAACCCGGACCTGGGTGACGGGCGCGGGTTCCTGTTCGCCCAGCTGCGCGATGGCGCGGACCGTTTGCTGGACCTGGGGACCAAGGGCTCGGGCCAGACTCCATGGAGCCGCGAGGGCGACGGGCGGCTGACGCTGAAGGGCGCGGTGCGCGAGATCCTGGCGACCGAAATGCTCGAGGCGCTGGGGGTCAATACCAGCAAGACCTTCTCGGTGATCGAGACCGGCGAGGACCTCTACCGCTCGGACGAACCGTCCCCCACCCGTTCGGCGGTGATGGTCCGGCTGAGCCATGGGCACATCCGCATCGGCAGCTTCCAGCGCCTGGCCTATCTGGAATCGCGCGAAGAAATGACCGCGCTGATCGACTATTGCCTGGCCCAGTTCCCCGGCCCTCCGCCGCCCGAAGGTGCTCCGGGCCGCGACGAGCCGGCGGTGATCCTGCTGCACCAGGTGGTCGAGCGGCTGGCACAGCTGGCCGCCGAATGGATGGCGGCCGGCTTTGTCCACGGCGTGCTCAACACCGACAACATGAACGTTTCGGGCGAGAGTTTCGACTATGGCCCATGGCGCTGGCTGCCGGCCTGGGATCCCAGCTTCACCGCCGCCTATTTCGACCACGGCGGGCTCTATGCCTTC
Organism: Sphingomonadaceae bacterium; assembly: GCA_965284665.1. Lineage (GTDB taxonomy): Bacteria > Pseudomonadota > Alphaproteobacteria > Sphingomonadales > Sphingomonadaceae > Novosphingobium. The sequence continues at coordinate 2,798,006 of OZ260108.1, forward strand.
GGCCGTCAGCCCGAGGCACTGCACTGGAACTGCGGACAGCTGGCCGTGGCGCTGCGGCTGGTGGCCGAGGCGCCGCCCCTGATCGCCGCGCTGGAGCGGTTCGGGCCGCTTTACCAGGTGGCGCTGGCCCGGCAGTTCCTATGGCGGCTGGGGGTGCAGTCGCGCGGGTTCGAGGCCGACTATGCCCTGATCGCCCAGGCCGAGCAGACCATGCGCGAAGGCGGGCTTTCACCCGATGCCTTCTTCCACCGCTATCGCTTTGGCCGCAATGCCGAGGGCGATTTCGCGGCAGCGCTGCAGGAGTTTGCGCCGGCTGGCGAGGATCACACCCTCTGGCAGGAGGATGTCCCGCCCAGCCTGGTTATCGATCAGGTCGAGGCGATCTGGGCGGCAATCGATCAGCACGACGACTGGGCCCCGCTGGGCGACGCGGTGGCCGCGATCCGGCGACTGGGCGAGGCACTGGGCCCGCCGCCCCGACCAGGCTAAGCGCAATCACCTAACCCGAAAGCGAAAGCTTTTCAGAGCGTCGCTCGTCAGCTAAGGCCGCTCGACACCGGCAGGTCGCAGGCTGGTTGGGGTGGAAGCGTGAGCACAGCAGAACTGATCTCCTATGAACCGGCCACGGGTGCCGAACTCTGGCGTGGCAAGCATGGCAATGTCGATGACATAGTCGGACGCGCGCGGCGGGCCTGGCCGGCCTGGGCTGCCCAGCCGCTCTCTACCCGGATGGAACTGGTCCGCCGCTTTGCCAACGAAGTGCGCAAGGATTCCGACAAGCTGGCGACGATGATCGCGCGCGAAACCGGCAAGCCGCTGTGGGAAGCCCGCACCGAAGTCGAAAGCGTGATCAACAAGGTCGAGATCTCGATCCGAGCCTATGCCGAGCGGACCAGCCAGCGCAAGCTGGACAACGCGATGCAGGGCACTGCGGCGCTGCGCCACAAGCCGCACGGCGTGATGGCGGTGCTGGGCCCCTACAATTTCCCCGCGCACCTGCCCAACGGGCACATCGTGCCGGCGCTGATCGCGGGCAATGCGATCGTCTTCAAGCCCAGCGAAAAGACCCCGGCGACGGCCGAACTGCTGGTCCAGTGTTTCCACCGCGCCGGGATTTCGGCCGCCGTTGTCCAACTGCTGATCGGCGGCCCGGCCGAGGGCCAGGCACTGGTCGCGCATGAGGGGATCGACGGCGTCCTGTTCACCGGCTCTGCCCACACCGGCATCGCGATCAACCGCAAGCTGGCGACCCGTCCGGACAAGATCCTGGCGCTCGAGATGGGCGGCAACAATCCGATCGTGGTCTGGGACACGCCCAAGATCACCGATGCCGCGGCAATCGTCGTGCAATCGGCTTTCACCTCGGCCGGGCAGCGCTGCACGGCCGCGCGGCGGCTGATCATCAAGACTTCGATGTACGAACCGCTGATGGCCGAAGTGAAACGGCTGGCGGACCGGATCATTTTTGGCGCACCGTTCGATGAGCCATCTCCCTTCATGGGTCCGGTGATCGACAATCAGGCCGCCGATGGCCTGACCGAAAGCTTCCTTTACCTGCTGAGCCACGGCGGCAGGGCGATCAAGCACCTGATCCGCCCGCGCGACGACCTGCCCTTCCTCTCGCCCGCGATCATCGATGTCAGCGGGGTGAAGGACAAGCCGGATGTCGAGCTATTCGGCCCGCTGCTGCAGGTCAGCCAGGCGAGTGATCTGGACGAGGCGATTGCCGAGGCGAACAACACCCGCTTCGGCCTGTCCGCCTCGCTGATCGGCGGGACGCCGCAAGAATACAACCGCTTCTGGGCCAATGTCCGCGCCGGGGTGATCAACTGGAACCGCCCGACCAATGGTGCCAGCTCTGCCGCGCCCTTTGGCGGCGTCGGCCTGTCGGGCAACCATCGCCCTAGCGCTTATTACGCGGCAGACTATTGCGCCTATCCGGTCGCCTCGACCGAGATGGAGCAGCCGCGCGCGATGATCGGCGTCGGCCTGCGCGAGGGCTGATCAGCCGTTGGTGACCAGATCGACTTCGGTCATCCCGTCGGCCATCCGGCGGGCATGAACCGCAAAGGCCAGGCTGCCCTTCTCTCCGCTGACCACCAGATCGTCACCGGCCTTTGACAGGCGCGGCACCAGTCCGATGCGGGCCGCGCTGGCATGGTAGAAATCGATCACATCGTTGACTGCCACCGGGGTGCGGAAGTTGACCACGCGCAGCTTGCAGCCCGCCGCATCGTTGCCGCCGGCTTCCTGGGCATGGGCGCGAGGATAGACCGGCAGGGCAGCTGGCAGCTTTGCAGCCCAGGTGAATGAGTAGTTGAGTGCCGGCGCACATTTCGCGGCGAAGGGCAGAGCGGCTGCGGCACTGCCCGCCGTCGCTGCGGCCGCCATGGCTGATCGCTCGGTTCCGCCTCCGGGCAGTGGGGCTGAGGGCACTTGCCCGCCGAGCAGCCGGGCAGCTTCAGCGCGGGCGCGGGCGGCTTCCTTGTCGTCGGGGCCGAACATCGGCACGCCGCCTTCAGCCGGACCACCGCCCGCCAGCATGGTGGCGTTGCGGCTGGCGCCGACCAGGTCGGGATCGCTCAGCAAGGGTTCGGACAGGACGCCCATGATGGCCGGGTCGCGCAAGGGTGTCGTTTCCGGCGCTGCGGCATCGCCGCAGGCGGTCAGCAGGCATAGTCCAAGCAGTTGGGCGGCCAGCAGGGGCGGGAAACGGTCCATCGCGCGGGTAGCGTTACCCGCGCGATGGTTAAGGTCACTTTAGCGGCACTGGTAGCCGTTGTTGCTGCTGTTCTTGTCGATCGCCCGGCCCAGCAGGGCACCGCCCGCCGCGCCCAGGATCGCGCCAACCGTGCGGTCGCCGCGGCGTCCGGCCACTTCGCGGCCGATCAGCGCCCCGGCCACACCGCCGACGATCAGGCCCGTCGTCCCGTCGCTGCGGCGGCAGTAATAGCGGCCATCATCCCCGCGCCAGGTCCGGGTGTTGTGATAGACCGGCTCGCCATAGTAGCCGCCGTTGCGGTAGTCATTGCGATAGCTGGTGCGGTAATCGCCCCGATAGTCATCCCGGTAATCGCCGCGGTATTCGCCGCGATAGCGATCGCCGCGACGATCTTCCCAGCGGTCGCGCTTGCGCTCGCCGTGGTGCCAGCCATTGTCGTGGCGGCCGTAATAGTCGTCGTCGGCCAGGGCCGGGCTGGCGGTCAGCACCATAACCGGGGCCAGCAGGGCCAGGGTAGCGCTCTTGAAGGTCTTCGGCATGGTCAGTCTCCTTGATCCGTTGCGTTCAGCTTTACACCTCTGAAACTGAACGAGCGGCAACCGGGCTGTCAGGAATGCAACTATTTTGAGAGGTGCGTGCTGGCTTGCCGGAGTGCGGCTCCGGGTCTACCCACCCGGCGATGCATTCGCCCGCGCCCCCGACCCGCTCCGGCGGCCTTTCACTTGCGCTGGGGGCGCACCTGATCTGGGGCCTGCTGCCGCTCTACCTGTGGTTGGTTTCGCATATCCCTGCCTTCGAATTCGTTGGCTGGCGGGTGATTTCCTCGCTGCCGCTGTGCCTGGCGATCCTCGCCTGGCGGGGGCAACTGGGCGAAGTTAATGCCGCCCTGGCCGGGCCAAAGACCCGCTGGATGCTGCTGGCTTCCTCCGTACTGATCGGCATCAATTGGCTGGTCTATGTTGCCGCGATCCAGGCGGGTGAGGTCTATGCCGCCAGCATCGGCTATTACGTTACACCCTTGCTGAGCGTTGCCGCCGGAACCCTGTTCCTGAACGAAAAGCTGACCCGGCGGCAATGGCTGGCCGTTGCGATCTCGACCATTGGTGTCCTGCTGATGGCTTGGGAGGCCCTGGCCTCGCTCGGGATCAGTCTCGTGCTGGCGCTGTCGTGGACGGCCTATGGCTTTGTCCGCAAGCTGGCGCCGGTGGGGGCGCTGACTGGGCTGACGGTCGAGGTGATCGTACTGTTCCTGCCCGCGCTGGCCATTGCGGGCTGGTACGCGCAGGGGCCGGCCGGCAGCGCAATCTTGTGGGGCTGGAAGGATGCCGGACTGATCGTGCTGTCAGGCGTCGTCACCGCCGCGCCGCTGGTGCTGTTCGCCATGGCGGCGCAGCGGCTGGCCTATTCGACGATGGGGATGATCCAGTTCCTCTCCCCCTCGATGGTCTTCCTGGTCGGGCTGCTTTTCTTCGGCAAGCCGCTCGGCACGGCGCAACTGGCCAGCTTTGCGCTGATCTGGATCGCGATTGCGCTGTTTATCGTCGACCTGCTCGCGCGGAGCCGGAAAGCCTAGCCCAGGTAGCGCCAGACCAGCGTCTCACCGGCATGGAACGGCACGATCGGGGTGCCATTCGCATCGATCAGCTCGGGCACCGGGGTGCCGCTGCGCTCCAGCGTGACCGTGCCTTCATTGAGCGGCAGGCCATAGAAGCGCGGCCCATGTTCGCTGGCAAAGCCCTCGAACTTGTCAATCGCGCCTTCCTCCTCGAACACCGCCAGATAGCTTTCCAGCGCATAGGGCGCGTTGAAAATGCCGGCACAGCCGCAGGACGATTCCTTGGCGCCAACCGCGTGCGGTGCACTGTCCGTCCCGAGGAAGAACTTGGCACTGCCCGAAGTCGCCGCCTTGCGCAGGGCGAGGCGGTGCACTTCGCGCTTGGCCACCGGCAGGCAATACATGTGCGGACGGATCCCACCGGTGAACATGGCGTTGCGGTTGATGTGCAGGTGCTGCGGCGTGATCGTCGCGGCGACATTCGGCCCCGCACTCTCCACAAAGGCGACCGCGTCGGCGGTGGTGATATGTTCGAACACCACCTTCAGCCCGGGCAGGTCGCGAACCAGGCCTGACAGGGTGCGTTCGATGAACACGGCCTCGCGGTCGAAGATGTCGACATGGCTGTCGGTTACTTCGCCGTGGATCAGCAGCGGCATCCCGATCGCCTCCATCCGCTCCAGCACGGGGCGAATGTTCGCCACATCGGTCACGCCATGGGCCGAACCGGTAGTAGCGTGCGCAGGATAGAGCTTGGCGGCGGTGAACACGCCTTCGCCAAAACCGCGCTCGATCTCACCGGCTTCGATCGTGTCGGTGAGATAGGCCGTCATCAGCGGGGTAAAGCCCGGTCCAGCGGCAGCGACAATCCGTTCGCGATAGGCCGCTGCTGCTTCCACCGTCGTCACAGGCGGCGACAGGTTGGGCATTACGATCGCGCGGGAAAACTGGTGCGCAGTGTGCCGCGCGACGCCTTCCAGCACCGCGCCATCGCGCAGGTGAACGTGCCAATCGTCGGGGCGGCGGATGGTGAGGCGATTCGGGGCGTCGGTCATCCCTTTCCCTTAGGCAAGCGCCGCCCTATCTGTCACGTATGACTGCAACGCTGCTGGCCGACCGCGCGGTAATCCGCCTGACCGCAACCGAACCGGGCGAAGACCTGCGCGGGTTCCTGAATGGCCTGGTGACCAATGACGTGTCAGGCCCGCTGCCGGTCTGGGCCGCGCTGCTGACGCCGCAGGGCAAGGTCCTGTTTGACTTTGTGGTCTGGGCCGATGCAGATGATCTGCTGATCGACTGCGAGGCGGACCAGGCTGAAGCCCTGGGCAAGCGGCTGTCGATCTATCGCCTGCGCCGCAAGATCGGCATTGCTGTTGATCCCGAACTCGGCGTGCACTGGCAAGCTGGCGAAGGCTCTTCGCCCGATCCGCGCCTGTCTGGCCTTGGCCAGCGCTGGATTGGTGACCGCAAGGGCGATGACGCCGCACCGCAATGGCGCGCGCACCGGCTGACGCTGGGCGTGACCGAAGGCCATGCCGAGCTGGCCGACCTGCTGTGGCTGGAATGCAATGCCGCCGAACTGAACGGCGTGTCCTTCACCAAGGGTTGCTACGTCGGGCAGGAGAACACCGCGCGGATGAACTGGCGGCAGAAGGTCAATCGCCGGCTGGTGGTAGTGCCTCTGGCGGAAAGCGACCCGGTGCGGCAGCGCGCGGCCTATCCGGAACTGGGGCTGGCAGTAGACCACCGCCGGGTTGAGGATATTCCGGCCGAGCGACTGCGCGGCTGGCTTCAACCGGCGGGCTGACTTGGCACCGTGATCCCGGCGGCAATTGCCCCGTCGATCAGCATCTTTTCGGCGATGTCCCGCGCGGCGGTGCGCTTCAGGCCCAGCGAATGGGCCAGCGGCCCGCCCATCAAGGCATCGCCCAGCGCCATGAGGCACAGGGCATGGGTGACATCATGCATCTTGCCGCCCTCATGCTCGCCCAGGTCATCGACCAGCTCGTGAATCACCTCGAGCAGCGGATCAAGCGCATCCTCGTTGCCATTCATCAGCATCCAGGTGGCCAGCGCGCCGCCACCTTCCTTGTCGAAGGCGTCGAAGGTCAAGTCGACCACGTCGCGCGGGCTGCCCTCGCCCTTGCGACTGGCGAGGACGGCTTCCTCGATTGTCGCGCAGATCGTGATCGCCAGGTGCTCCGCCAGTGCCTTTTGCAGCCCTGCGGCTGAACCGAAATGGTGCAGCAGGTTGGCGTGGGTGCGGCCGATTCGCGAGGCAACGGCCTTCAGCGTCACGGCCTGCGGGCCCAGCTCGATAAGCAGGGCGCGCGCGGCTTCCAGCGCCACGGTGCGGCTTTCTTCCTGACTCAGGCGTTTCCTTATTGACATGAGTGTCAGTTAATCCTAATAAGGCGCCATGAACGCCCCCACCAAGTTCCCCCTCGACGTAGAACCCGCCGCCACGATGAGCAAGGCCGGTCCTACCCCTGCAGACCTCACCATCACGGTGCGCGACCAGCGTTTTGGCCGGCAGAACAAGCCTGGCCGCTGGTGGCTGAACAATGATCCGATCGCCACCGGCTGGCACAATGCCCTGTCGGCCACCTTCCCGCGCGGTGAAGCCTTCTTCATCGAAGCCGTGAAGGCGCACCGCGAAGGCGCCGGCCCGAAGCTGGAGGCCGAGATCCGCGCTTTCGTGAAGCAGGAGATCAACCACACCCGCGAACACATCGCCTTCAACCGCGCTGCGGTTGATGCCGGCTATGACCTGGACGCGATCGACCAGCGCGTTGCCGAGAACCTTGAACTGACCAAGGACCGCCCGGCGATCCTCAATCTAGCCGTGACCATGGCGCTGGAACACTACACCGCGATGATGGCGCAGGAATTCCTCGCCAACCCGCAGCACTTCGCCGGGGCCGAACCGGAAACCGCCGCAATGTGGCGCTGGCACGCGATCGAAGAGATCGAGCACAAGGGCGTCGCCTATGACACCTGGCTCCATGCCACGAAGGACTGGACCCGTTACAAGCGTTGGAAGGTGAAGAGCCTGATGATGCTGATCGTCACCACCAACTTCATCCGCAACCGCTGGCAGGATACGCTGGAACTGCTCAAGCAGGACGGGCTGAGCGGCTGGAAGGTCAAGGCCAAGCTGGCCTGGTATCTGGTCGGCACGCCGGGCGTACTGCGTCGGATCTTCCCGGCTTGGGTCAGCTATTTCCTGCCCGGCTTCCACCCCTGGAACCACGATGACCGCGCGCTGATCGGCAAGCACGACAGCGAGTTCAAGGATGCGGTCCTGGCCTAAGCCAACCGGCTCAAGCGAAGAAACCTCCCCGGGGCTGACCTGGGGAGGTTTTTTCTTGGGCCGCGATCAGGCAGCGCGGCGCATGGCCGGATCATCGTCACAAAGGCAGGGCTCACCCAGGTCGAGCTCATGCTCGACCGAGGCCACTTCCGTCCCCCGCGCCCGGCTGAAGCGCTGGCGGATCTGGCCCGTGGGTCGGAAGCCAACCTTGCGCAGCACCCGGCCCGAAGCCGGGTTGTCGATGAAGTGTCCGGCGGCCAGGCGCTTGTGGCCCAACACCCGCGCAACGCTGATCACGGCGGCGGCGGCTTCACTGGCATAGCCCTTGCCCCAGTGCTCGCGGCTCAGCCAGTAACCCAGCTCCACCGCATCGCCATCCTGGGCCAGGCCGATGCAGCCGATCAGCCGCGCCGGTTCGGCGCTGGTCGGCAGGGTGATGAAGAAATGCGGCAGGCGCTGGTCCTGCGGCTGGCTGGCAAACCAGCGGGCATCGTCGGCCGTATAGGGCCAGGGCGCCTTGGCGAGGTTCTTCACCACCGCCTCATCCGCCACCCGGCCCAGCAGTTCTTCCCAGTCCTCCGGCCAGCCAGGCCGCAGGAACAGCCGTTCGCTGCGCATGAACATTTCAAACTCTCCACTCGTCCGGCCCCGCCGGTCCGCGCTAGCGCGATCCCGTGACGCTCAAGTTACACCTGGCCCGGGAAGTTCCCGTGGCGGCAGAGGGAGATGCAAAAAGAGGGAGACGGGCGGGCCCCTCTCCCTCATTCGGCCGAAGACTGGCTTCGGCGGGGCTGCCCGTCAGGACAGCCCATGATCGACTGTCCGGTTATTCGGCGGCAATTGCCATGTCGACCGACACGTACTTGCGACCAAGCTTGCCATCGTGGAAGCGGACGCGGCCTTCGGTCAGCGCGAACAGGGTATGATCCTTGCCCATGCCAACGTTGGCGCCCGGGTACACGCGGGTACCGCGCTGGCGGATGATGATGTTGCCGCCGATCACTTCCTGACCGCCGAACTTCTTCACGCCAAGGCGGCGGCCGGCCGAATCACGACCGTTACGCGACGAACCGCCTGCTTTCTTGTGTGCCATCTCGAACTACTCCGGATTCTTATTCAGCGGCCGCTTCGGCCTTGGGGGCGGCCTTCTTGGCAGCCTTCTTAGCCGGGGCTTCGCCACCGACCGACACGATGCGCAGCAGGGTCATCTGCTGACGATGGCCGTTCTTGCGGCGATAGTTGTGCCGGCGACGCTTCTTGAAAACGATCACCTTCTCGCTCTTCGCCTGGGCAATGATCTCGGCCGAAACGACGACGCCCTTGGCATCCTTCACTTCGCCGCCGTCACCGGCCAGCAGGACATCGGCGAGCGTGATGGTTTCACCGGCTTCACCAGCCAGCTTCTCAACCGCGATCTTGTCTCCGGCGGCAACCCGGTATTGCTTGCCGCCAGTGCGCACTACAGCGAACATGTGACCTATTCCGTATATAAAGCATATGGGCCGCCCCGCGTTGTGCAGGGGGCCACAAGAAGGTGGGCCACTAGTCCAAGGTCCCCGCGCTGTCAACCAACCGGGCCAAGGATTCTTGGCCGCTGGCGCAGATTGCCGGGCGTGCTATGGCACAGGCGATGAATCGCTTGCCCGCCAGCCTGGTCTTAGGCCTGATCCCAGTATTCCTGCTGGGCGCCTGCGCCTCAACGCCAGGTGAGTACCCCTCGCTGGCGCGCCGGCCGATCGAGCGTGTGACCGGCACTTTGACCCCGCCACCCCCACCGCCGGCCCCGGCGCCAGTCGATCCGGCGGTCGCCCGGCAGATCGATTCGCTGCTGGACCGGGTGCGCGCGGCCGATGCCAAGTTCCAGGCGCGCGAGGGCCGCGTCCGCCAAGTGGTCGGCGCCGCTGCCGGAGCCGCCAAAGCAAGTGAAGCCTGGTCAGTTGCCATGGTTGCGCTGGCCGATCTCGACGCCGCGCGCAGTGAAGGGATGGTCGCACTCGCCGATATCGACGCGATCTATGCTGCCAGCCGAATCGAGGGCGAGCCTGCTGCCGAAGCCAAGGCGGCACGCGATGCCGCGAATGCGCTGGTCGCGGCGCAGGACAGGGTCATCGCCGGCCTGCAGGCACAACTGGCGCCCTAACCCCAGCGCGCCAGGTCCGCGTGATCCTGCTCGCGCGGCTCAATCCATGTCCAGACCCCGCCGCGCAGTTCGCGCTTCCAGAACCACGAATCACTTTTGAGGTGATCCATCGCGAAGTCGACCGCGTCGATCGCGGCCCGGCGATGCTCGGCGGCAGCGCTGACGCAGACGATCGGCTCACCCGGATACATCTTCCCGATCCGATGGAGCATCAGCATTCCCATCAGGCCGAATCGGTTTGCCGCCGCCTCCGCGAGGGCCTGCATCCCCGGGAGGGTCAGGGGCTCGTAATGCGACAGCTCCAGCGCCTCGACGCCGCCACCGCCGCGCACCTCCCCAACGAAGGTGCAGACTCCGCCGAGCCCCGGATGGGCATTGGTGAAGGGGCCGATGAAGGCACCGGGAATGAACGGCTCGGTCAGGAGGCGAACGTCGAGCATGGCTCAGCCTCCACTGACGGGGGGGAGAAAGGCGATCTCATCCCCTGCTGCAACCACGATGCTGCCGGGATTGATCAAAAGCTCTCCATTGCGGGCGATGCGGACCTTCTCGTCAAGCAAGGCAACCGCAAGACCGGCGGGAAGGCCCGCCAGGATTGTTTCCAGCGCACCCGGCTCCACCTCGCGCTCCGCCTGACCGGCCAGGTCCGCCAGCCGGCCCAGAAATACCAGCCTGGCCAAGTCAGCCCCCCGTCATCGACATGTGGCGGGGCAGCGCCGGGGCCTGGCCGTGCGCATCGATCCGGAAGTTGTGGCGCAGCGGCTTGATCTTCATCGCCACATCCAGCGCCTCGGCCAGCGCCACATCGGGATCGTCGGAGCGGAGCGCAGCCCGCAGATCGACCCGTTCGCCCCCACCAAGGCAGGGATAGAGCTGGCCCGTGGCCGTCACCCGCACGCGGTTGCAGCCTTCGCAGAAATTGTTGGTGAGCGGCGTGATCAGGCCGATCCGCCCGCCCGTTTCCGCCACATCGAAATAGCGCGCCGGGCCGCCGGTGCGGTGCTCGCTGGGCGTCAGGGTCCAGCGCTGCTCCAGCGCCTGGCGCACTTCGCCCAGCGACAGATGCTGATCGAACCGGTCCTCCTCGACCTCGCCCAGCGGCATGACCTCGATCAGGGTCAGCTCCAGCCCGCGCGCGTGAGCCCATTCGATCAGCGCCGGGATCTCGTCCTCATTGGTGCCCTTCAGCGCCACGGTGTTGAGCTTGACCTTCAGCCCGGCTGCCTGCGCCGCCGCGATCCCTTCGAGGACCTGCGGCAGGCTGTCACGCCGGGCCAGTCGGGCAAAGCCCTGCCGGTCGAGCGTGTCGAGCGAGACATTGACGCGGCGCATCCCCGCCGCGAACAGGTCCTCAGCAAACTCGGCCAGCCGCGTGCCATTGGTCGTCATGGTCAGCTCGTCCAGCCCGTCCCCAAGCTTGCGGCCGAGCGCCTGGACCAGTTCGAACATATCGCGCCGCACCAGCGGCTCACCGCCGGTCAGCCGCAGCTTGGTAATGCCACGGCCAATAAAGCCCAGTGCCAGCTTGTGCAGCTCTTCCAGGCTCAGCACGTCCTTGCGCGGCAGGAAGACCTGCCGTTCAGGCATGCAATAGGCGCAGCGCAGGTCGCAGCGGTCGGTGACCGAGAGGCGCAGGTACGAAATCCGCCGTTGGAACTGATCGACTAGGGTCATGAGCGCGATGCTATCACTGCCCCGGCACCTTCGTCATCTAGCGAAATCAACTGGCCGGTGAGGCCGGGTGCGCGGGCGAGATATTCGGCCGCTGCAGCAACCGATGCCTCGCTGCCGCCCGCGACGGCATTGACGCGCAGCGGCGCCTTGGCCCGGGCCAGCATCTGCACAGCCGCCCGCCGCCAGCCGCGATGGGTGTGATCGACGGCAGGGAAGACCAGCAGCAAGTCAGAGGTTGCAGCCCGAATTCCCGCGACGTGTTGGCTGTGAAACGCGGCCGCAGCCTCCAGCGGATCGCCCGGCAAGCCTGCGATCGCTACCCGTTCCATCAGCGCCGCTCGCGCGTCAGGGTGATGCCGATCTTCTCGCCCGCCTCGCTGATCGCCAGCTTGACGATCTTGACGGTGACCGCCTCGACTCGCTCGTCCTGGACAAACAGCGTATCGCAGACATGATCGGCCACGGCCTCGATCAAGGTGAAGTGCACACCCTTGGGCAGCGCTTCCGAAGCTGCGAACTTCAGGTCCATGTAGTTCTTGCTGGCGCTGAGCGGCGTATCAGGCGCGTAGCGCTCCGCCACTTTCAGCTTCACCTGGATGGTAAAGCGCAGCGGCTGTGGGCGGCCGGTCTCCTCCGAATAGATGCCGGTCAGTACATCGTGCTCGAAATCGGCCACTTCCAGGATCAGGGCATCTGCCATGGCCGCGCCGATGGCACGGCGGCGCGCGACTGTCCACCATCTGCGGCACTTCCACCCGCCTTCAGGGGTTTGCCGGATGGAGAGCAGCAATGATGGAATACCTGCCGGGGATCCACCGGTTCGAGATCTGGCCCCACTTCGTGGCCCTGGCCCTGGCCTATCTGCTGGCCCTGCCGATCGGCTGGAACCGCGAGAAGGAAGAGCGCAGCGCCGGCCTGCGCACTTTTCCGCTGGTCGCCGTTGCCACTTGCGGTTTCGTCCAGGCGACCGAGCTGCTGGTGGTAAATGCCCCGGAGGCTATGGCCCGGATCATCGAGGGGCTGATAACCGGTATGGGTTTCATTGGCGGCGGGGCAATCCTGCGGCGCGAGGATTCGGTCCACGGCACAGCGACGGCGGCCAGCCTGTGGGTGACGGGAGCAATCGGCGTGGCCGTTGGCCTGGGCAGCCTTGACGTAGCCATCATGCTTTCCGCGGCAACGATGCTGACCCTGGCGATCATGCAGTCGTTGAAGCAAGCTGCGGGACAGGATCCCGGCAAGGAATGAACCTCAGCGCGACCAGCGCGCGAAGATCGCGGTGGGTAGCAGGCGGCCATCATCGCCGACTTCGCGCACGGCCAGATCCCCATGCTCGATCTTGCCCGGCAGGTCGGCAAAGACCTCGTCGAGCAGGCCGGCCAGGGCCAGGCTGCTCATCCGCACGGCATAGACCGTCAGGAACAGGAAGCGGCTGTCGGCATCAAGCAGCCGGCGGCAATCGCCCACCAGCGGCGCGAGATGCTCCTCCAGCCGCCAGACTTCACCTTCCGGGCCACGCCCGAACTTGGGCGGATCGAGGATGATCCCGTCATAGCGCTTACCCCGCCGGACCTCGCGCGCGGCGAACTTGGCGGCATCGTCGATGATCCAGCGGATCGGTCGTTCGGCCATGCCCGACAACGCCGCATTCTCACGCGCCTGGGCCACCGACTTCTTGCTGGCATCGACGTGAGTGACCGGACCGTACTGCGAGAGTGAAAGGGTGCCGACGCCGGTATAGCCGAACAGGTTCATCATCTGGGCATCGGTCCGCCCGGCCAGCTGCTCCCCCATCCAGTCCCAGACCGGGGCCATGTCCGGGAAAAAGCCAAGGTGGCGGAAAGGTGTACACTGCGCGGTGAACTTCACGTCACCGCGCGCCAGCGGCCAGCCTTCGCGCGGGACCGGATTGGCATAGGACCAGCGGCCGCCGCCATCCTCGTCCGATGCGGGCACGAATTCGCCGTCCGATGCCCAGCGCTCCATACGCGGCGGCCACAGCGCCTGCTGCTCCGGCCGGATGAAGCGATAGGGCCCATAGCTTTCGAGCTTGCGGCCATGGCCACTGTCGAGCAGGCCATAGTCAGGCCAGCCCGCACCGGTCATGACGACCGGCGTCTCGATGAGCTCAGCCACGCGGCACCGCGCGGGGGGCGACATATTCGGCAATCGCCGCATAGTCGCCCGACAGTTCGACCAGCCGTTCCTCGCGCTCGAACAGGTCACCGATTCGCGCCGGCAGACTGGGCCGATGACCGGTTGCCCGCTCAACCGCCTCGCGGAACTTTGCCGGGTGGGCAGTCGCGAGCGTCACCACCGGTACAGCCGGATCAATCCCGGCCTGCTGCGCGGCATGGAGGCCAATCGCGGTATGCGGGTCGAGCAGTTCGCCGGCCGCATCCCAGGCCCAGCGCAGCGCGCGGGCCATGTCATCGGCATCGGCGCGGGCGCTGGAGAACAGGGCGGCCGCGCCTTCACGCTGGGCGTTGGTCAGCTGCATCGCCTTGCTGGCTTCGAACCCGGCCATCTGCTCAGCCAGAGCCTTGCCATCGCGGCCGCCCAGATCGAACAGCAGCCGTTCAAAGTTGGACGAGACCTGGATGTCCATCGACGGCGCCGCCGTCGGCGTGACTGTCCCTTGCGAATAGTCACCAGTGGTCAGCGCGCGGTGGAGAATGTCGTTGACGTTGGTGGCAACGATCAGCCGCTCCACCGGCAGGCCCATCTGCGCGGCCACATAGCCGGCAAAGACATCGCCGAAGTTGCCGGTCGGGACCGAGAAGGCGACCTTGCGGTGCGGCGCACCGAGCTGGAGCGCGGCAGCAAAGTAATAGACAACCTGGGCCATCAGCCGCGCCCAGTTGATCGAGTTGACCGCACCGATGGCGAAGCGATCGGTCATCGCCGCATCGTTGAACATCCGCTTCACCATGGCCTGGGCATCGTCAAACGTGCCCTCGATCGCGATGTTGTGGACGTTGGGGGCCAGCACCGTGGTCATCTGCCGGCGCTGGACCTCGCTGACCCGGCCCTTGGGGTGGAGCATGAAGATCTCGACCCGCGCGCGGCCCGCCACGGCATCGATCGCGGCCGAGCCGGTATCACCCGAGGTCGCGCCGACAATCGTTAGCGGATCACCGCCTCGGCTCAGGAATTCCTCGAACAGCAGGCCGAGCAGTTGCAGCGCCACGTCCTTGAAAGCCAGGGTCGGCCCGTGGAACAGCTCGAGCAGCCAGTGCTGCTCATCAAGCTGCTTGAGCGGCGTGACCGCCTTGTGGGCGAAGCGGCCATAGGCCTGGGTAGTCAGTTCCAGCAGCCGCTCCGGCGTCAGGCTGTCTCCGACAAAGGGCTGCATCACCCGCGCGGCGAGCTCGGCATAGGGCAGGCCGGCCATGGCCGCGATCTCGTCCTCACTGAAGCGGGGCCATTCGCGGGGCACATAGAGGCCGCCGTCGCTGGCCAGGCCAGCCAGCGTCGCTCCGGCGAAGTCCAGCGCGGGCGCGCTGCCACGGGTCGAAATGTAGTCCATCAAGCGGGGCCGTTAGCCCTCGTCGCCCCGCGCGGCAAGGCGCTTGCGCAAGGCAAGGCCATAGATCAGCAGTGCCACCCCGGCGAACAGGAACCACTGGATCGCATAGGACCAGTGGTTGTTGGGGATGGTCTTGGGATCGGGCAGCGCACTGGCAGCGAGGCCAGCAAGCGGCGGATCGGCGATCAGGCGCACCGCATTGCCAGCGCCGGGAGCGATTACACCGCGCACCGTGCCGCCGCTCCATTGGCGTTCGGCCAGGTCATTGGCCCAGCCCAGCACGACCTCGGCACGGGCACCGCCCTGCAGCACGCAGGTGACGCTGTGGGCCCAGCCGACCGTGCCCTTTTGGTCGTAGCCGGCAATCGGCCGGTCCTTACCCTCAACCTGGCAATCGAAGGTAGTGCGGCGAAACAGCAGGGCTTCCTGCGCGGCAGGGTCAGCCGGCCAGGAAACCTCTGCACTCAAGGTCTGGGCCGCGGCATAGCGCGCCAGCATGGCTTCCTTCTGGGCGCGGCGATCGAGCTGCCAGAAGCCGAGCGCGATCATTACGCCGACCGCGGCGAGGACGAAGACCGTCGGGATCAGCGGCAGGCGGCGGATCATGGCTGGCGCAAATCGCTGCTGGTCGCCTCGATCGCCTTGCGCCGGTATTCGGCCACCAGCAGGGCAGCCTTGCTGACTCTGAGGCCCAACAGCGTCAAGCCCGCCACCAGCGGCACCCACAGCACGATGTGGACCCAGAACGGCGGCTGCACGGCAAATTCCATCCAGACCGCCAGACCGACAACCAAGGCACCGACAATCATGGTCAGGAAGGCTGCGGGGCCATCGCCGACATTGAACTGCGCATAGTCCAGCCCGCACACGCGGCAGCGCGGCGCGAAGCGGGCCGGGCCGTCAAACAGCGAGCGGCTGCCGCATTCCGGGCAGAGACCGAAAAGGGCAGCCGCGGGGATGCCGGGCTGCCCTTTCGTTGGTTGGCTTGTGCCGTGGTCCATCAGTGGATCGGCGCGCCCCAGCCACCCCAGACGTAAACGGCCACAAACAGGAACAGCCAGACCACGTCAACGAAGTGCCAGTACCAGGCGGCAGCTTCGAACCCGAAGTGCTGCTTGGGGGTAAAGTCACCGTTGTAGGCGCGCTTCAGGCAGACGATCAGGAAGATCGTGCCGATCAGCACGTGGAAGCCGTGGAAACCGGTCGCCATGTAGAAGGCCGAACCATAGGTGTTCTGACCAAAGGCAAACGGCGCGGCCGCATATTCGTAGGCCTGGATGCTGGTGAACAGCATGCCAAGCAGAATGGTGGCCCACAGACCCTTCTTCAGCCCATCGCGGTCCCCGTGGATCAGCGAATGGTGCGCCCAGGTGACCGTGGTACCCGAGCACAGCAGGATCAGCGTGTTGAGCAGCGGCAGGTCGAAGGGATCGAGCACTGCTTCGATCGCCTTGGGCGGCCACTGTCCGCCAACTACTTCAGCGATCTCGCTGGGGAACAGCGAGAAGTCGAAGAAGGCCCAGAACCAGCCGACGAAGAACATCACTTCCGAAGCGATGAAGGTGATCATGCCATAGCGCAGGTGCAGCTGCACGACCGGTGTGTGGTGCCCTTCATGGGCTTCGCGGACAACCTTGGTCCACCACTGGAACATAGTGAAGAGGATGCCGAAGAACCCGACCAGCAGGACATACTTGCCGGCAGCCATGTCGTGCATGGTCAGCACGCCGCCGCTGGTGGCCAGCAGCGCCGAGACCGAGCCGAGGAGCGGCAGGATATCGGGCTCGAGAATGTGATAATCGTGGTTCTTGGTGCCGGCCATGTGCGTGGTTCCCAATTGATCCCCTGAAGCGCCGGTGGGCGGACCCGCGACGCATGATTTCGCCTCGCCCTTATCGCGCGGCTAGCGCCGGGTCCAGTGCCTTTACGGGCTGATTTACCGCCTTGTGGAAAGTGTAGCTGAGCGTGATCTGCTCGATGTCCTTGGTCTCCGGATCCTGAAGGATCTTCGGATCGACGTAATAGATCACCGGCATGTTAACCGACTGGCCCGGCTGGAGCGTCTGCTCGTTGAAGCAGAAGCACTGGATCTTGTGGAAATACTTGCCCGCCAGCTCCGGCTCGACATTGAACGAGGCGATCCCCGTAACTGGCTGGTCCGACAGGTTCTTGGCCGAATAGTAGGCCATCTTGCGCGAGCCGATCCGCAGTTCCTGCGTGGTCTGCTCCATGGCGAACTGCCAGGGCAGCTGGCGATCGACATTGGCATCGAAGCGCACCGAGATCAGCTTGTTGCTGACCTTGATCGCCGAAGCCTCAGCCTCGGTCGCGCGCATGGTCGTGCCGCCAAAGCCGGTCACCTGGCAGAAGATCCGGTAGAGCGGGACCGAGGCAAAGCCCAGTGCAAGCATCGCCGCCGCGCCCAGCAGGGCCAGGACACCGGTGCGGGCATTCGGATCCTTGGGCAGGGTCAGGACAGCCATGGCGCTATCCTCCGATCCGGGCGATGCTGATGAAGTAGAACAGCACGACCATCGCGCCGAGCAGGCCACCCAGGATCAGGTTACGCTGCTTGATGATGCGCTTGCGTTCGGTTTCGGGGTCTTCGGGGAACTTGGTCACGCGTATGGTCCCATGATCCAGCGGTCCGCCACCAGGGCAGCGAACAGGGCGAAAAGGTAGAACACCGAAAAGGCGAACAGACGCTTTTCGGGTCCCATGTCGGTTTCCCCCACCCCTTGCCGAAACACCGCAACGCGCAGCGCCAGCACCAGGAAGATCGCCGAAAGCAAGAGGGCCGAAGCCCCGTAGACCACGCCCGCCCCGGCGATCCAGAAGGGCAGCATGGCAAGCGGCAACAGCAGGACCGCATAGACCAGGATCTGACGCCGGGTCGAATGACGGCCGGCCACCACCGGCATCATCGGGATCCCCGCCTTCGCGTAGTCGGTTTCGACAAACAGCGCGAGCGCCCAGAAATGCGGCGGGGTCCAGAAGAAGATGATTGCGAAGAGCAGGATCGGCATCAGCGTGATGTCGCCTGTGGCGGCGATCCAGCCGATCATTGGCGGAAAGGCCCCCGCCCCGCCGCCAATCACGATGTTCTGCGGCGTGCGCGGCTTGAGCCAGATCGTATAGATCACGGCATAGTAGAAGATCGAGAAGGCAAGGACCGCTGCGGCCAGGTAGCCCACCCCGACCGCCATCATCAGCACCGAGAAGAACGACAGCACCAGCCCGAAATCGCGCGCCGATTCGGGAGCCATCCGCCCGGCTGGCAGCGGCCGCGCGGCGGTGCGTTTCATCTGGGCGTCAAGGTCCGCTTCCCACCACATGTTGAGCGCGGCCGAACCGCCAGCGCCCACCGCGATGCAGAGAATGGCGGTAAAGCCCAGCACCGGGTTCACCGGCACCGGCGCAGCGAGCAGACCGCACAGGCCGGTGAAGATCACCAGGCTCATCACGCGCGGCTTGGTCAGCGCGAAAAAGTCGCGCCAGTCGGTCGGCAGGGCCGGGGCAGATTGGCTGGCAGCGGTCATGGTTGGATGGGCCTATAGTCGCGCCTTAGAGTCGCTTCAACCAATCGATGAGCAGGGCGTTCACTTCTTCCGGCTGCTCCTGCTGGGTCCAGTGGCCTACGCCGTCGAGGACATGCCCTTCAACCTTCGGTGCGAACATCCGCATCATGGCTACAGGGTCTGCAACAGCGCCGAACAGGCTGGTGGCCGGATCGCGGCTGCCGCCGATGAACAGACAGGGCTGCTCGAGCTGCTTGCCTTGCCAGGGCTTCAACCATTCGTAATCGCGTTCATGGTTGCGATAGCGGTTGAGCGGGCCGCGGAAGCCTGAGGCCTTGAACTCGCCCTCGTAATAATCGAGGTCAGCTTCAGAGAGCCAGGGCACCGGCTGCGGATCGGGCAGGCCCTCCAGGAAGGTCGCGCCGAGCGGCTTTGACCAGTAATCCCCCGGCGGCACATCGCCCGAGATCGAGTACATCATCCGCGCCACGAAATCGCGCGGATCGGCCTCGGCCTCGGCCTCGGCCACGCCAGGTTCCTGGAAGAACTCCTGGTAGAAGAACCGGCCATGGCTGGTGAAATGTTCGCGGAACACCTCGGTAAACGGGCGCAGCGGCGCACCGGCGAAAGGCACCGAGAGTCCGGCGACGGCGCTGATCCGCTGCGGATTGGTAAAGGCCGTATTCCAGACAATCGGCGCGCCCCAATCGTGCCCGATGAGGACCACGCGGCTATCCGGCGCAAGGGCATCAGCCAGGCCGGTCAGGTCGCCAGCGATCTTCTGCAAGGTATAGGCCTCGACCGGCTGCGGCTTATCCGAACCGCCATAGCCGCGCACGTCGATGGCGCAGGCAGTGTAACCGGCCGCGGCAACCGGCCCCAGCTGATGCCGCCACGAATACCAGCTTTCCGGAAAGCCATGGACCATGATCGCCAGCGGCGCGGTGCCGGGAGCGGGACCTTCGATGGCACAGCGCAGGGTGACGTCACCGCAATCGACCATCCGGAATTCAGGCATCGGTATCGCTCCAAAGAAAACGCCCCGGACCTTGCGGGCCGGGGCGGATTCTGTCCAGTCGGTTCGGACGGACCGGGTCTTAGTGGTGACCCTTGTCCTCGATCACCGGCAGGGTTTCGAACTGGTGGAACGGCGGCGGGCTGGACAGGGTCCATTCCAGCGTCGTCGCACCCTCACCCCAGTAGTTGTCTTCCGCCTTCTTGCCCATGGTGTAGGCATAGATGATGTTGACGAACCAGATCACCAGCGAGCTCGCCATGATGACGTAGCCGATCGAGGAGATCTCGTTCCAGTAGGCATAGGCTTCGGTGTAGTCCGGATAGCGGCGCGGCATCCCCTGCAGACCCAGGAAGTGCTGCGGGAAGAAGATGGTGTTCACGCCGACGAAGAACACCCAGAAGTGCAGGTGGCTGAGGAACTCGGAGTGCATCCGGCCGCTCATCTTCGGGAACCAGTAATAGAACCCGGCGAAGAGCGCGGTGACAGCACCGAGCGACAGCACGTAGTGGAAGTGCGCCACCACGTAGTAGGTGTCATGCAGCACGTCGTCCACGCCGCCGTTGGCCAGGACCACGCCGGTCACGCCGCCAACGGTGAACAGGAAGATGAAGCCCATCGCCCAGACCAGCGGCGACTTGAATTCAAGGCTGCCGCCCCACATCGTGGCGATCCAGCTGAAGATCTTGATGCCCGTCGGCACCGCGATCACCATGGTGGCCAGGGTGAAGTAGAGCTTCGTGTTCACGCTCATGCCGGTGGTGTACATGTGGTGCGCCCAGACGACGAACCCGACCACACCAATCGCGACCATGGCGTAGGCCATGCCGAGGTAGCCGAACACCGGCTTCTTCGAGAAGGTCGAGACGATCTGGCTGATGATGCCGAAGCCCGGCAGAATCATGATGTACACTTCGGGGTGGCCGAAGAACCAGAACAGGTGCTGGTAAAGCACCGGATCGCCACCGCCGGCCGGATCGAAGAAGGTCGTGCCGAAGTTGCGGTCGGTGATCAGCATGGTGATCGCCGCGGCAAGGACCGGCAGGGCCAGCAGCAGCAGGAAGGCGGTAACCAGCACCGACCAGACAAACAGCGGCATCTTGTGCAGGGTCATGCCTGGCGCGCGCATGTTGAAGATGGTGGTGATGAAGTTGATCGCGCCCATGATCGAGGCGGCACCAGCGAGGTGCAGCGAGAAGATCGCGAAGTCCACCGACGGCCCGGTCGCGCCATAGGTCGAGAGCGGAGCGTAGGCGGTCCAGCCGATCCCGGCGCCCAGCCCCGTACCGCCCGGCACGAAGGCCGAGAGCATCAGCGAGACGAAGCCCGCCACGGTCAGCCAGAACGAGATGTTGTTCATCCGCGGGAAGGCCATGTCCGGCGCGCCGATCATGATCGGCACGAACCAGTTGCCAAAACCGCCGATGATCGCCGGCATGACCATGAAGAACACCATGATCAGGCCGTGCGCGGTGATCAGCACGTTCCACATGTGGAGCGCCTGGTCAAAGCTGGGGTTGGCCTCGCCGAACCAGCGGGCAAAGGTATCGAGATACTGGATGCCCGGAGCAGCCAGTTCCAGGCGCATCATGCCCGAGAAGGCGCCGCCGATCAGCCCCGCGAAAATCGCGAAGATCAGGTACAGCGTCCCGATGTCCTTGTGGTTGGTCGACATGAACCAGCGGGCGAAGAAGCCCGGCTTGTGGTCAGCGTCGTGATGGGCCGCGTCGTCGTGGGCCTGGAAGTGTTCGGCGGTAGTAGCCATGATGGAACCCTTGTCCTTCTAATTCTGGCTTAGGCGGCCGGGGCCGGCGCGGCGGCGGGAGCAGCAGCAGGAGCGGCGGCAGCGGGAGCAGCGGCGGGCGCAGCGGCCGGAGCGGCAGCAGCCGGCGCTTCGGGCAGACCGTCGATCTTGCCGCCAGCCTGGGTCATGACCCAGGCGTTGTACTGGGGCCGCGGCAGGGCTTCGACCACGATCGGCATGTAGCCGTGACGCGCCCCGCACAGTTCCGAGCACTGGCCGTAATAGACGCCCGGCTCCTTCACGAAGAGCACCTTCTCGTTGATCCGGCCCGGTACAGCGTCGAGCTTCGACCACAGCGAGGGCACCGCGAAGGCGTGGATCACGTCGGCGGCGGTTACCTGCAGCCGGATCGGCTCGCCAGCCGGAACGACCATACGGAAATCGGCCGCGAGATGGGTTGGTTCGCCGCGCTTCTTGGCTTCTTCTTCCGGCAGCATGTTCGAAATCACTTCGAACCCGCCGTTGTCCGGGTAGGAATAGGTCCAGAACCACTGGTTGCCGGTGGCCTTGATCGTGACAGCCTTGGCCGGAGCCGGCTTATACTGCTTGGCGATCAGGGTGACCGAGGGCACGGCGATCGCGACCAGGATCAGGATCGGCAGGCCGGTCCAGATCACTTCGAGCATGGTGTTGTGGCTGGTCTTCGAGGCGACCGGGTTGCGACGCTTGTTGAAGCGAGCGACCACCCACAGCAGCAGACCCAGCACGAACAGCGAGATCACGGTGATGATTGGCATCAGGAAGGCATCGTGCATCCAGCGGGCATATTCACCGGTCGGCGAATACTGGTCCTGCAGGTGGATGCCCTTGGCGACCGGCATGCCCTTGCCCGGAGTCGGCGCCATCGGGGTGTAGCCACCCGGAGCGATCTGGAAGCGCGGATCGTTGGGATCGACCGCCGGAGCGGCGGGTGCCGCCGGGGTAGCGGCAGCAACCGCAGCGGCCGGGGCCGGAGCGGCAGCAACCGGGGCAGCAGCTGCCGGGCTGGCAGCCGCTTCGGCTGCCGGAGCGGCAGCGGCCGCCGGGGCGGCCAGAGCAGCTTGTGGCAGCGCGGCGAGGGCCAGGGAGAGACCGATTGCCTTGATCGCGTGTC
Source organism: Sphingomonadaceae bacterium (assembly GCA_965284665.1). Lineage (GTDB taxonomy): Bacteria > Pseudomonadota > Alphaproteobacteria > Sphingomonadales > Sphingomonadaceae > Novosphingobium. The sequence goes on from OZ260108.1 coordinate 2,820,369, forward strand.
CCGCGGCGCGGGCGGTTCGAACCAGTGTCATCGTAGCGCTACTTTCGCTTTCTCATTGACGGCAAGAGCAGGGCCAAGCCCGTCTCCCGCCCCGAGGGAGTCCAGATTTGCTGGGGCCTATACGCGCGCTTGCGGGGCACCTCAAGCGCCTCTAGGGGATATTTTTGATGATGCCCGCAGCCAACCCGGCACTTCGGGCAATGCCGTAGGGGCAGTACCGGACAAGGATATGATTTCCCATGCAGGATGAAGAGGTTCTGGCAGAGTTCCGCGCCAGCAAGGCACTGCTCGAAGGGCATTTCCTGCTCTCTTCGGGCCGCCACAGCGCCCATTACCTGCAATGCGCGCGTGTTTTGATGGACCCGGCGCGGGCCGCGCGCCTGGCCATTGCCCTGGCCCAGCGAATCCCGCGCGAGCTGCGCAAGGACATTACCAAAGTCGTCTCGCCGGCAATGGGCGGGGTGATCATCGGCCACGAAATGGGCCGCGCGCTCGAGGTTGAGGCGATCTTTGTCGAGCGCCCCACCGGCACCTTCGAAGTGCGGCGCGGCTTCACCATTGAACCGGGCGAAAAGGTTCTGATGGTCGAAGACGTGGTGACCACCGGCCTCTCCAGCCGCGAGGCCATGGATTGCGTGCGCGAGGCCGGCGGTGAAGTGATCGCCGCTGCTGCACTCGTCGACCGCTCGGCGGGGTCGGTCGATCTTGGCGTGCCGTTTTTCCCGTTGATTGCCATTAACTTCCCGACCTATGCGCCTGACGAGCTGCCGCCTGAGCTGGCAGCCACGCAGGCGATCAAGCCGGGGAGCCGCGCGAAGCCGTGATACCGCACCGACTGCGACTGGGCGTGAACATCGATCACGTTGCGACCATCCGCAACGCGCGCGGCGGGGATCATCCCGATCCCGTTCGCGCTGCTGAAATCGTTGCGGCCTGCGGCGGAGACGGGATCACCGTTCACCTGCGCGAAGACCGGCGCCATATCCGCGACGATGACCTCGCCCGGATCCATGGTGCGACCGGCCTGCCGCTCAACCTCGAGATGGCCGCGACCGACGAGATGCTGGCGATTGCCCTGCGCCACAAACCGCACGCCGCCTGCATCGTCCCCGAGCGGCGCGAGGAGCGGACGACGGAGGGCGGGCTTGACGCCGCCGGCCAGCACAACCGCCTGGTCCCGATCGTCAGCCGCCTGCGCGATGCCGGCATCCGCGTCAGCCTGTTCATCGGCCCGGACGAGCGCCAGATCGAGGCCGCCATGCGGCTCGGCGCGCCGGTGGTGGAGCTGCACACCGGCGACTATGCCCATGCCGAAGGCGAAGCGCGCGCGGTGGAACTGAAGAAACTCGCTGACATGGCCGCCCTTGCCGCCAAGAACGGGATCGAGCCGCACGCCGGGCATGGCCTGACTTACGACAACGTCCAGCCCGTCGCCGCGATCCCCCAGATCGCCGAGCTCAATATCGGGCATTACCTGATCGGCGAGGCGGTTTTCGTCGGCCTTGAAGCCAGCGTTCGGCGGATGCGTGAACTGATGGATGCGGCGCGGTGATCGCACGACCAAGCAGGATGCTACGCTTAGGTGCGGCTTTAGCTTTCCTATGGAATTTTTACCTCGGGATTCTCCATCTAATGGTCTGGGGACCTTGGACTGGTGCCTTCCTCGCCGTTCGCTTGGCAAGCATTGCGATACTCGTGAGCTCAATCTGGCTAGTCGTCATTTCTTCCAAATATCCTGAGCGAAGTGTCCAGTCATTGCGGGTGATTGTCGCCATGGCGCTAGCAAGCTTCGCGTTCACATACTGGCTGAATACATGATCATCGCCATCGGCTCTGACCTGTGCAACATTGAGCGGATCCAGAATTCGCTGAACCGCTTTGGCGAGAAGTTCGAGCGCCGCGTGTTCACCGATATCGAGCAGGCCAAGGGCAATTCGCGCCCCTTTACCAAGGCCGGTACCCTGGCCAAGCGCTTTGCCGCCAAGGAAGCCTTTTCCAAGGCGGTCGGCACCGGGTTCAAGCGCGGGGTGTTCATGAAGGACATCGGCGTGGTCAACATGCGCTCGGGCGCACCGACCCTGGCACTGACCGGCGGTGCGGCGGCACGGCTTGCAGAGATCACCCCGGACGGCCATGAAGCCGTGGTACATCTGACCCTTACTGACGACCATCCCTGGGCCCAGGCCTTTGTAATCATCGAGGCGCGCCCTAAATGACGGTACCCATGACTGAAACCACCCCTGCCCCCGATGCCGCCGCCAAGCCCGAGCAGGTCAACTGGCTGGCCGAGATCCGTAGCCTTGGCCTGATGCTGCTGGCCGTGCTGGCCTTCCACAGCTTCGTGGCCAAGCCCTTCTACATCCCCTCGATCTCGATGATGCCCAACCTGCTGGTGGGTGACCGGCTAGTCGTCTCCAAGTTCCCCTATGGCTTCAACTGGTCCTCGGTCAGCTTCCATCTGCTGCCGCGCGGCCAATGGCGGGTGCTCGGCGGCACGCCGGACTATGGCGATATCGTTATCGTCGTCCCCGCCAACCGCGAGGAAGACCTGATCAAGCGCGTAGTTGCCCGCCCGGGTGACCGGATCGCGGTGAAGGACGGCATCATCATCCTGAATGGCAAGCCGGTGCCGCGCGCGGTCGAGCCGTCGGTGCAGCTGCCAGAAGACCCGGAACTGACCTGTGATGGCGGTTCGTGCTATACCTATTTCCAGAACTACCGCGTCCGCCTGCCATCGGGCCGGGTGGTTTACGAAATCCCCGCTTTCCGCGAGACGCTGCCCAACGGGGCGAGCTACATCGTGATCGACCACATGCAGCAGAGCCTCGACAACATGGACGAGATCACCGTACCAGAAGGCCATGTCTTCCTGATGGGCGACAACCGCGACCATTCGGCCGACAGCCGCGCTGCGCTTTGGGAAAATGGTCTCGGTGGGCCGGTGCCGCTTTATGACGTTGGCGGGCGGGCCGAGTTCACCACATTCAGCCTAAACGGCAGTGAGACCTGGAACCCGCTAAGCTGGTGGGGCGCATTGCGCGGCGACCGCGCCTGGCGCAGCCTGCGCCCGGTCCATGAGCCCAAGGGCAAGTAAGGCGGAGCCGCCGCTATGAACGACGCTGTCAGCACTGCCCCGGTCAAGAGCCGCCGCACCCGCAAGCCTGTGGCAAAGGACCCGGCGGCGGTCGGGCCGACCGATATCTCGGACCCGCTGCTGCGGCATGAGGCCAAACGCGCCTTCGTCTGGATCGGCATGGTCGGTCTGGTTGCGTTGGCTGTCGTTCTGGCCCAGCCGCTGCTGGTGATCTTCGGAGGCATGGTCTTTGCCGCGATGATCGACGGCGGTGCGCGGTTAATGGGCCGAGTACTGCCGATCCATCGGGGCATCCGCGTCACCCTGGTCCTGCTGGGTGCGGTTGCCTTCCTGACCTGGACCGCAATGTTTGCCGGCAGCCAGATCGCCGCCCAGGCCTCTGAACTGCCGGCCATTGTCCAGGCCCAGACGCTCAAGGCTGCCGCCTGGCTGGAAAGCCACGGCTTCCGGATCAACATGGGCAATGTCCAGGGGTTGATCGAACAGGCGATCGGCGGCGTGCGCCAGGTCACATCAGCGGTCGGCGGCGTGATCGGCGGGCTGACCACGGCCTTCCTGATCGTGGTCCTGGGCATCTATTTCGCCGCCGAACCGCAGCTCTACCGCCGCGGCTTTGCCTGGATGCTGCCGCGCGAGGAGCGCGATTCGTTCGACGTGACGGCCGCCCAGATGGGCCGGACGCTGCGGATGCTGATGTTCGGCCGGCTGCTGGGCATGCTGGTGGAGGGTGTCGGCACCTGGATCATGCTGGCGCTCTACGGCGTGCCCATGGCCGGACTGCTGGGCCTGTTGACGGGCCTGCTGGCCTTCCTGCCCAATATCGGCGCGCCGATTTCGGGCCTGCTGATGGTCCTGGTCGGCTTTTCGGGCGGCTGGGAGATGGGGCTCTACTGCGTCTTCGTCTATGTCGTGGTGCAGACGGTGGACGGCAACATCATCGTGCCGATGATTGCGAAGAAGACTGCCGACCTCGCCCCGGCTCTGGTGCTGGGTGCGCAGCTGATCATGGGGGCGTTGTTCGGCATTATCGGCCTGCTGCTGGCCGATCCGCTGGTCGCCATGCTCAAGGTGGCGCTGGAGCGCCAATCGCAGCGCAATGAAGACCACGAAGCCGAGGTCCGAGGATAGCCGATGGCGCGCAAGTTCCTTTATGTGATTGCCGTCCTGATCGTCCTGTTCTTGGCAGGTCGGCTGGCGCTGACCTTCTATCCCGAGCAGCTGACCCGGATCGCCTTTACCCCCGGCACGGCTTTCGAAGCGCAGCCGACCGTCCCGGCCAATGCCTATGCCGATCCGCAGCGCTGGATCGCCCGGCCCGACCTTAAGGAAGCCGGCCCCGCGCAATGGCGGCCTGCCGGGATGGCCAAGGATGCTGAGGCACTCAGCGTCCCGGTCTTCTTCATTCACCCGACCAGCTATCTGAAGCGCGCGCACTGGAACGCGCCGCTGGACGATGCAGATGCCAACCGGATCGCCGGGATGATGGTCCGCGCGGCCGCGACGCCGTTCAACGTTTCCAATCAAATGTGGATCCCGCGCTACCGGCAGGCGACCTTCGGCGCCTTTGTTACCGACAAGCCCGAAGCGCAGCAGGCGCTGGACCTGGCCTATGGCGATATTTCCGCCGCCTTCGACCAGTTCATTGCCAGCATTCCCGCTGACAGTCCCTTCGTAATCGCCGGCCACAGCCAGGGCGGCTATCACCTCAAGCGGCTGCTGGCGGACAAGGTCAAAGGCACCCCGCTCGCCGCGCGGCTGGTGGCAGCCTACCCGATCGGCTGGCTGGTCGATCAGACCGCCGACCTGCCGGTCATGGGCGTGCCGGCGTGCACCGCACCGGATCAGACGGGCTGCGTGAGCTCATGGCTGAGTTATACCGATGATGGCAATGCGGCGATGATGATCGATGCCTATCAGCGCTTTGCTGGCAAACGTGCGCCCGGCAGCCCGCCGCCTAACTATCTCTGCACCAACCCGCTGACCGGCAAGACCGGTGGCTCGGCCCCGGCCAGCGCCAACCTGGGTGCGATGGTGCCCGACGCCAAGCTTGAAAACGGTTCGATCAAGCCGGCCCTGGTCGGCGCGCGCTGCGATGCGCAAGGTATCCTGCGGATTGGCCCGGGTCCGGACATGGGGCCCTTCGTGCTGCCCGAGGGCAATTACCACGTCTATGATGTGCCGCTGTTCTGGGCCAACCTGCGCGCCGATTTCGTGCGCCGGGCCAAGGCATGGCGCCCGCGCTGATCACCACCTTTGCCCCCGATTTTCGGGCCGCACTGCCCGGCGGCGGGGCGCTGCTCGGACTCGATCTCGGCACCCAGACGATCGGTACGGCCTTTTGCGATGCCGGCTGGCGCTTTGCTTCTCCCGGCAAGACCTTGAAGCGCGGCAAGTTCGGCGCGGATCGCCAGGCGCTGGCGGCCTTGGTGGCAGAACGTGGGATCAAGGGCGTGGTGATCGGCTTGCCGCTGAACATGGACGGCACCGAAGGGCCGCGCAGTCAGTCAAGCCGGGCCTATGCCCGCAACCTGGCCGAGGCGCTCAGCCTGCCGGTGCTGCTGTGGGACGAACGCTGGTCCACCGCCAGCGCCGAAAGCGCACTGATCGCCCAGGACATGAGCCGCGCCAAACGCGCTGATCGGATTGACGCTGCTGCGGCGGCGGTAATCCTGCAGGCCGCGATCGATGCCCTGGCAGGCGGCTTCGCCTAGAAAGCCAGTTCGGCGCGGCGCGCCTTCGCTTCTTGCGCGACCAATCGGCTTCCCGCCAGCTCGGCCTCCCGCCATAGCGCGTCCCGGTCTTCGGCCACGCCGGCCAGGGCATCCCAGCAGGCCAGCCGCATCCGGTCGCTCGGATGATGGCGGGCAAAGCGCTCGGCAAGGTCGAGCGCCTCGGCCCCGCCCAGCCCGACTGCGATCCGGATGAAAGCCTCGCTCGGCCCGCCCGAAACGATTGCGCCGATCCGCCGCTGGTCCAGATCAAAGCGGTACTGGTCAAGCCAGCCCTGCGCGCCCGTGGTGTGCATCACGTTGAGCGAGACCGACAGCGCATCGGCCGGATGCTGCGCATGGACATCGCGGTGGGCGCGGTAGAGCATCAGCTTGCCCTCATCGAGCCGCGAACGTTCGACAAAGCGCAGGCTGGGCACCGCCTCACCAGACGCGCCGACAACCTCGCCGTAATCGTACTCGTAATAGTCGCTCCAATAGCCCGGCCCGAAATAGCCCAGCGTCAGGAAGCTGAAATTGTGATCGTGCGGCAGCCCATAGACGAACGAGGTGCCACCAGAGGCCCGCAGCATATGTTCATCGGTCGAGGGCCAGAGGTTGGCGCGGATGAAGAAGTTGCCGTTGGGAGGAGCCAGCATCACCACCTGCGGGCCATAGGAACTATCGAGCACATCCTCGCGGTGGCGCTGGCCCAGCTCGGCGATCAGGACATCGCCAAGGAACTGCTTGTCATTACCCAGCCGGCGCAGCCAGCGGGCGGCATTATCGAGCCGGACCGGATCGTCGAAATCAACCCCGACCGCGGCCAGCCCGTCACAGGCCTCGGCCAGGCTGGCGCTGTTTTCGTCAATCAGATCGATTATGCGGGGCATCCGGCTACTCCGGCGAGTTGGGGATAGGTTTCGAGCAACTGGGCCCGCAGCGCTCCGGCCGGCACGGCCAGGGGATCGTCACTACGCTGGGCCAGCCCTGTCAGCGCGGCAAAGCCAACAGCGCTATCCAGCCCCAGGCATTCACGCAGCGCCTGCCAGCGCAGGTGCGCGCTGCCTTCCTCTTCGGCCATGGCGGCCAGCAGCGGCGCGGCGTCGGCCCGGCCCATTCGGCCCAGCAGCGCGGCCGTCAACTCCAGCCGGCTGTCACGCGGACTGCCGGCGGCCTGGTGCAGCAGGCGTCCGTCTTCAAGCGCATATTCACAGCTGGGAGCGGCCGAGCCATCGAACCGCTGCAGTTTGAGCAGCACCACGATCCCCGGCACGCCGACGAAGATCTGGGCCGCCTCGCGCCCTTGGCGGTGCTCGATCATGCCCTGGGCCAAGCGCACGCTGACACGCTCCAGCTCAACCCCGCCCGGTCGGCGGGCAGTGATACGCACCTGGTCAACCATGGCACTGCCAGACAGTACGCGCTCCCAATGCTCATTGGCAGCAAAGGTGACCGACTGTGCGGCTGGCTTGAGCGCCAGCCCCGCCCCGTCAATCGCCTGCAGCGCCAGGCTGGCCCCGTGGCACCGCGCCAGCACCAGTGTCGCCAGCGCGCGGTCGCACTGGTGGCGCAGCGGCACCTGGCCAATCGGGTCGGCGGCCAGTTCACCCAGCAGCCAGTCTGCGACCCCGCCGACCAGATCGTCGGCGTCCGGCTCGCCAAGCGTGAACAGCGCGGCCAGCGCGGGCAGTTCGTCCAGCGCCTCCCCGCTGGCCAGGGCCAGCAGTTCCGCTTCGAGCTGCGCCCCGGCCGCGGACTGACGCCAGGCGGCGGACTGCGCCACCAGGCGCCGCTGGATCCGGCGCTGCGGGGTATCATCCGCCCGCAGCGCCGTCAGTTCCGGTCGGATCAGCATCCGGACGCAGTCCAGCTCAGGGCGTGACGACGTCGTAGACGAAGGTCATGATCATGATCAGCAGGTCGTTGGACTGCAGACCCTGGGCAGGGTTGGACAGGCTGCCGAACACGCCCGTAAGCGTTTCGAGATCGGGCAGCGCGGTTACATCGATCTTGGGCAGGTTCATCTCTCATCCCCTGGATTGGCCGCAAGGCGGACGTGCCTTGCCCAACAAGCCTCGCCGAAGGTGCCGCCGCTGGTGAAATTAAAAGATTGTAATCGGACCGGCAGACCAGCAGAGAAACGCCGATGAGCGATCGTCCGCCCAGCATCCTGCCACCCGGCACCCGGTTCGATCCGTCGCTTGCGGCGCGGATGATGACGCGCCACGGCCACGGTGGTTGGTTGGGCATCCGCTACCATGATCACGGTGAGGATTGGGTTGAACTGGCCCTGCCCTGGCGCGAGGATCTGGTCGGGATCGGGGCCGGCACCGGGGACATGGGGGTGCTCGCTTCGGGCCCGATCATCAGCCTGATGGACAATGCCACTTCGATGAGCGTCTGGACCAAGTCGGGCAATTTCGTGCCGCATGCCACGCTGGACCTGCGAGTCGATTACATGCGCGCGGCAACGCCCGGGCAAACCGTGATCGGGCGGGGCGAATGCTACAAGCTGACGCGCACGATCTCGTTCATCCGGGGCGTTGCGCACGATGGCGATCCGGCTGATCCGGTCGCCCACGTAATCGGCACTTTCATGGCCACCCACGGACCCTACCTGTGACCAGGGCGCTAACCCCCTATGCCCAGGCGCTGGGCATCGAGATCGACCACGACGAGGCGGGCGAGCCGGTGCTGCGGGTCGACTATTCCAACCGCGTCGCTGGGCGGCCAGGCTTCTTGCACGGCGGGGCCATGTCCGGCCTGATGGAGATGGCCGGCTTTGCCGCACTTCAGGCCGAACTGGATCGCCGGGGCGAGACGATGCGGCTCAAGCCGGTCAACATCCAAGTCGAATTCATGCGCGGCGGTACCGAGCAGGTGACCTATGCCAAAGGCACTGTCACCCGCGCCGGCCGCCGCGTTGCGCTGGTCAATGCCGAAGCCTGGCAAGACGACCGGGCAAAGCCGATCGCGCTGGCCCAGATCAAGGTGCTGCTGATCCCCGCCGAATGACCACGGTCAGGCCGGTCTGGTCCGGCGCTGCGGCTCCGGCTTCTAGCTCGCACTGCTCCGCATCAGCGCGGGCGCGGGTCAAAATCGCTGCCGGCACGCCCGCCTCATAAGCCACCAGGTCCGCACTGCCGAGCCAGCGCGCCTCACGCAGGGTCAGATCGTCCGGGTCGCTGGAACGCAGCACGATCTCGTGTGTCCCGCCAGCGCTGCCCGCCGCGCCGCCAAGCCAGGCGGCCACATCGCGCCCTTCGGCGAGGGGATCGAGCGCCCCGCCGGGGGCCAGTGCGGCATCCATCACCCGCCGCCGCTCGCGGCCATCGGGCCAGCGCGCCTTCATCGCGGCGCGGGCGGCGTTCAATCCTTCGGCCAGCGTTCCGAGCGAAGCGGGCAGCAGGCCTTCAAGCCGCAGGCGCAGCGCCTTGGCGAGGCCCGCCGAGACCCCGCCCGTCGAAACCGCCACCAGCACGGGGCCGCGCTCAAGCAGGCTGGGGGTCGTGAAATCGCACAGCTCGGGCCGATCGACCACGTTGACCAGCAGGCCGCGCGCCTTGAGCGCAGCTGCTGCCGCTTCCGGTTCGTCCAGCGCCACAAAGGCCAAACGGGCTTGCTGGTTATCCGCCCCCACGACAAGGGCCCCGGCGCGCTCCAGCAGGCGGCGCTTGGCTTCGGCTGCCTCCCCCTCGCCCAGCACGATCACCGGTTGGCCGGCGAGGCGGTGGAACAGGGGCAGGCTGTGCAGCATCAGTCGAGCCAGGCCGGGACCCGCTCGGCCGAGGTAATCGCTTCGGGCAGGATCCGGTCGGCCACTACGGCAAACTGGTCCCCATCGACCATCACTTCGGCCACGAAGCCGCGGCTGTTGTAGGACGAGGCCATGGTCGCTCCGTAAGCCCCGGCAGTGCGGAACACGGCCAAGTCTCCGGCAACCAGTGCATCAATCTCACGGTCCATGGCAAAGGTGTCGCCGGTTTCGCAGATCGGGCCGACAATATGCGCGGTCATGCGCTGGCCAGTTGGCCGTACCGCCTCGAAATCGTGCCAGGCGCCGTACATGGCGGGACGAGCCAGATCGTTCATCGCTGCATCGACGATCACGAAGGGCGTGTTGTTGGAACTGCGCTTCACGCGGATCGCGCGTGTCAGCAGCACGCCGGCATTGCCGACGATCACCCGGCCGGGCTCGAACATCAGCGTCACGTCCCATCCGCCGCAAACGCGGGCGACCATGGCACCGTACTCCGCCGGAGTCGGATAGACCTCACCGGCCTTGTAGGTCACGCCCAGCCCGCCGCCGAGGTCGACATGGGTCACGATCTGGCCACCCGCGCGCAGCTCGGCGATCAGGGCACCCAGCTTGATGAAGGCATCTTCCAGCGGCTGCAGGTGCTGCAACTGGCTGCCGATGTGGACAGCGACCCCCCGCATATCGAGGCCAGGCAGCGCGGCGAGGCGGGCATAGATCCCGGCAGCGCGATCGATCGGCACGCCGAACTTGTTCTCGGCCTTGCCGGTCGAGATCTTCTCGTGCGTGCGCGCATCGACATCGGGATTGACCCGCAGCGCACAGGCAGCGCGCTGGCCCCGGGCAGCGGCGATCTCTGCGAGCTCGATGCCCTCTTCTTCGCTCTCGATGTTGAACTGGCCGATCCCGGCCTCAAGCCCCATGACCATCTCGCGGTGGAGCTTGCCGACGCCCGAAAAGACGATGTCGTGGCCCGGCATCCCGGCAGCCAATGCGCGCGCCAGTTCGCCGCCCGAGACAACATCGGCGCCAAACCCTTCGCGTTGCATCACCCGCAAGACGGCCAGATTAGGGTTGGCCTTGATCGCGAAGGCGACGTGCTTCTTCGGCAGTGCGCTCAGCGCCTCGTTGAAGACGCGGGCATGGCGTTCCAGCGTGGCGCGCGAATAGACGTAGACGGGGGTGCCGATTTCCTCGGCAATGCGGCTCAGCGGTACGCGCTCGGCGTGGAGTTCGCCGTTGATGATCTGAAAGTGGTCCATGAATTTGTACTCAGTCGGAAGGTGGCAGGTCGAACGGATCGTCAGTGCGTTCTTCCGATTTTTTTCGCAGCTCCACGCTGCGTTCCGGGGCGGCCTGGGGCGTGATCTGCAGCAAGGCGTCAGCCTTGGAGCGGCTCTCGCTGCCATAGGGCGGCGGCGGCAGATCCTGTCCGGCCCTGGGTTTGAGGTCCGCACGCTGACCGCAGGCGCCCAGCGCAAGCATGAGGACAGCGGGAAGGACCAGGCGGCGCATTGTGATTACTCCAGGCCCAGCGCGAGGCGCGCTTCAGCCACGCGCTGCCTTACCTGTTCGGGCGCGGTTCCGCCATAGCTGGCACGCGAGGCGACCGAGGCATCGACTGACAGCGCGGCAAAGACCCGCTCGTCGATCCGCGCATCGATGGCCTGAAGATCGGCCAGCGGCAGCGCATCGAGCGCCACGCCGCGGCTCTCGGCCAGCTTTACGGCGGCGCCGGTGATGTGGTGCGCTTCACGGAACGGGATGTTCGCCTGGCGGACCAGCCAATCGGCGAGGTCAGTCGCGGTGGCATAGCCCAGTTCCGCCGCCGCGCGCATCCGCTCGGTCCGGAAAGTCGTGCCGGCGACCATGCCTTCCATCGCGGCCAGGCACAGTGTCAGCAGGCTGGCGGCCTCGAACACCGGCGGCTTGTCGTCCTGCATGTCCTTCGAATAGGCCAGCGGCAGGCCCTTCATGGTGATCATCAGCGCAGTCAGGCTGCCGATGATCCGCCCGGCATGGCCGCGCACCAGCTCGGCCGCATCGGGGTTCTTCTTTTGCGGCATGATCGAGCTGCCGGTGGACAGCGCATCGGGCAGGCTGGCAAAGCCGAACGGCTGGCTGGCCCAGATGATGAACTCTTCCGCCAGGCGCGAGAGGTGCAGCGCGATCTGCGCCGCCGCCATCAGGTAATCGAGCGCGAAATCACGATCCGACACGGCATCGAGGCTGTTGCGGGTCGGTTCGCTGAACCCGAGTGCCTGGGCGGTAGCCTGCCGGTCGATCGGAAAGCCCGTGCCAGCCAGTGCCGCCGAACCCAGCGGACACTGGTTCAGCCGGGCCCTTGCATCGGCCAGCCGCGACCGGTCGCGTGCCGCCATCTCGTAATAGGCCATCAGGTGGTGGCCGAGCGTGACGGGCTGCGCGGTCTGGAGATGAGTGAAGCCGGGCATGATGCTGGCGGCATGTTCGCCGGCGCGGGTGACCAGCGCGACCTGGAGCGCCCGCAGCCCGGCATCAGCCTGGTCAATCGCATCGCGCACCCACAGCCGGAAGTCGGTCGCCACCTGATCATTGCGGCTGCGCGCGGTGTGGAGCCGGCCGGCTACCGGGCCGATCAGCTCGGCCAGGCGGCTTTCGGTGGTCATGTGGATGTCTTCAAGGTCCCAGTTCTCCGGCACCCCGTTCGCTTCGTATTCTGCTGCAACCTGATCGAGCCCGGCGGCAATCGCGGCGGCATCTACGGCGCTGACAATGCCCCGCGCGCCGAGCATGGCAACATGGGCCTTGCTTGCAGCCACGTCTTGCCGCCACAGCGCCTTGTCGAAGGGAATCGACGCGTTTATCTCGCGCATGATCGCCGAGGGCCCCTCGGCGAACCGTCCGCCCCACATCGCATTGGAGCTGCTCTTGCTATCGTCCCGCTCGCTCAAGATCGCCGTCCTTGGCTGTGCCTTGCTGGTCGGGGGGTGCGATAGGGAAAGCAAGGCTCCGGCGCAACCTGCCGCTTCACCGGCTGGCGGAGAGCTGTCTGGCACGATCGACCGCAGCCGCAAGGGCAGCGAGCTGCCCGACTTCACCCTGCGCGATGCCAGCGGCAAGTCGGTCGAGCTAGCGAGCTTCAAGGGCAAGCCGCTGCTGATCAACCTGTGGGCCACCTGGTGCGCGCCCTGCGTGGCCGAGCTGCCGACCCTGAACCAGCTTGCCAAGGACCGTGAAGGCAGCCTGAAAGTCCTGACCGTCTCGCAGGATATGCCGCCGGCCGACAAGGTGGCCGGCTTCCTGAAGGCGCGCGGCGCGGACAAGCTGGAGCCCTGGCTTGATCCGGATGGCGAACTGACCGTGCAGTACAAGGTCACCGTCCTGCCGACGACGATCTACTACAACGCCGAGGGCCGCGAAGTCTGGCGCTATGTCGGCGGACATGACTGGAGCAATGCCGAGACGGCGAAGATGCTGGACGAGAAGTGACCCGGGTCGGCCAGCCTTACCCTATCGGGAAAACTGGTGGGCGCTAACGGGCTCGAACCGCTGACCCTCTCGGTGTAAACGAGATGCTCTACCAACTGAGCTAAGCGCCCGACCTGATGGTCAAGAGCCGCGCGCCTAGCGCAACATGACGAGGCTGTGAAGCCTATACCAGCGCCGCGGCCTGCGAACCCAGTTCGGCAAAGTAGCGCGCCATGCCGTCCGCCGCCTGATCCGACAGGGTGATGAAGGCGCGGCGGCGATCGGTTTCATCCTCTACGCGCTGAAGAATGCCGGCATCGGTCATCTGCCCGATCCAGCGCAGCGCCGTGGTTGGCGGCACGCCCGAGGCAATGCAGAGCGACGTGACCGAAACCCGCGCATGCTCGGCCCGCGCGGCCGTAAGGTCGAGCAGCATGTCCCAGGCCGGATCGGCGAAAAGGTCACCATCAAAGAAGCGTGCGCGCAGCTGGCGCTGGCGAATGATGCGCCGCACCAGCCGCGGATCGGGGAGCGGCGGACGCGCCGCGCGGACCAGTCGTTCGCTGCCATCACCGCTGGGCGGGGCAAAGGCCGTGCTGGGGCTTTCAAACCGGAACACCGAGTCGCGGCCATCGGCCCGGCTGCGCTCGGGACCTTCGAGTCGCTCCAGCCGCTGGGCGATCTGGCCAACCTGCTCGGTCAGCCGCAGCAAGACCAGCCGGTCTTCCTCTGACAGTTCGCGCAGCCGCAGGTTGGGGAACCGGGCCAGGACCCGGCCCAGCGCAATCACCCGCTCGGCCCGGCTCGGCTCGACCAGGATCTGGGGGCTCGACTGGTCAAGACAGCCGAACACGTCATCGAGCGCTGCAACCGTGGTCGAAACGATCAGGTGCGCCCCGCAGTTGGCGGCGCGCAGATCGAGCCGGGCCAATGCCGCCAGACCGGCACCATCAACCGCCGGGCAATCGAGCAGCACCACTTCACCCAGCGGCCGTGCATCGCCTTCGAGCAGCGCTGCCACATCGCCCGCCTCGGCAATGCGGAACCCCGCCGCCTCGGCATCTTCGCGCAGCAGGTCGCGGACATGGCTGCGATCGGCAAAGATCGACAGCGCCAGCGGCAGCCCGGCGGCATCATTGGCGGGCGAACTATAGGCGAAATTGGCCTGTGGCATGGGTGTTCCCTCCGAATCGGAGTGAACATGAATAGAACAAAACAAGTCCACGTCAAGAATTCAGGCGGAGCCGCTGCCTACGGCGATTGATGACAATCTCACGCGGGCCAGCCATAATGGCGGCAACCAAACAGGGAGAGCAGCGATGATCTGGCACTTGGCCGACGTATTCGAAACGGTGGCCCGCCTCGTCCCGGATCAGATGGCGCTCACCGATGGCAGTGTCCGCCGTACCTGGCGCGAGTACGAGGATCGCTCCGCCCGGCTCGCCGCCGCGCTGGTTGCACGCGGGATCGCGCCGGACGCCAAGACCGCGATCTACGCCTACAACTCGCCCGAGTACCTCGAGGCGCAATTCGCCAGCTTCAAGGCGCGGGCGGTGCCGATCAACGTCAACTACCGCTATGTCGAGGAAGAGCTGGTCTACCTGTTCGACAATGCCGATGTCGAAGCAGTCTTCTTCGACGCCCGCTTTGCCCCGCGCCTCGCCGCGATCCGTGATCGTCTGCCGGGCTTGAAGACCTTCATCCAGATCGACGACGGCAGCGGCGAGTCCCTGCCCGGTGCCGAAGCCTACGAGGCGCTGGTCGCCGCGCACGATCCGCTGCCCCGGCTCGATTACAGCGAAGACGACATCTACATGCTCTACACCGGCGGGACGACCGGCATGCCCAAGGGCGTGATGTACCGCCACGGTGACCTGGCCCAGGCGCTCGCCGCATTCCGGCTCGGCCCCGAGGTCGAGCCGACGCCCGAGAACCTCATCGCCCTGGTCGAGGGGGTGAAGGCAATGGGCGCGGCGCCGGTGGTGCTGCCAGCCTGCCCGCTGATGCATGGCACCGGCATGTGGGTCGGCGCCTTTGCCGGGCACTACATGGGCGGCGCGATCGCGACGATGCGCGACGAGAAGTTCGATCCCCACGGGATCTGGCGGTTCGTCGAGCGCGAGAAGGTCAATGCAGTGGTGATCGTCGGCGATGCCTTCGCCAAACCGATGCTCGCCGCACTGCGCGAGGCCGACGCGGAGGGGCGGCGCTATGATCTCTCTTCGCTGATGGCGATGGCCTCTTCCGGGCTGATGTTCTCGACCGACGTCAAGCTGGGCCTGCTCGAATATGCCGACATGGAGATCACCGACGCCTTCGGATCGACCGAGGGCTCGATGGGCAAGTCGGTCGTCTCGCGCACCCTGCCGCCCAGCGAGACCGCGCGGTTCCAGCTCAATGAGACCACCCGGGTGTTCGACGAGAACGACGAGGAAATAGAGCCCGGGTCGGACAAGATCGGGATGATCGGCAACGGCGGCTATACCCCCATCGGCTACTTCAAGGACCCAGAGAAGAGCGCGCGGACGTTCCGGACGATCAGGGGCGTGCGCTACTCCTTCCCCGGCGACTTCGCGCAGGTTGCCCCGGACGGCACGCTGATTCTGCTCGGCCGCGGATCGATGTGCATCAACACCGGCGGGGAGAAGGTCTATCCAGAAGAGGTCGAAGAGGTGCTCAAGGCCCACGACTCTGTGTGGGACGCGCTGGTGGTCGGCGTTCCGGACGACCGCTTTGGCGAGCGGATCGTCGCGGTAGTGTCGGCAGGCGCAGGCCAGGCGATCGATCGGGCCGCGCTAATCGACTTCGCCCGGGCCAGACTGGCGGGCTACAAGATGCCCCGCCAGGTGGTGGTAGTCGACCAGGTCCAGCGCGCCGCCAACGGCAAGTCGGACTACAAGTGGGCGAAGGAAGTGGCCCTCGCCGCCACCGGTTAGTCGACAAACGGATCCCGCACCAGGATCGTGTCCTCACGCTCAGGCGAAGTGCTGACCAGGGCGACCGGCGTTTCGATCAGTTCCTGCACGCGCTGGATGTACTTGATGGCCTGGGCCGGCAGGTCCGCCCAGCTCCGTGCGCCGGCGGTCGTGCCGCTCCAGCCTTCCATTTCCTCGTAGATCGGCTCGACATTGGCCTGGTCGGCGGCGTGGCTCGGGAAATAGTCGAGGATCTTGCCGTTCAGGCGATAGCCGGTGCAGATCTTCACTGTTTCCAGCCCATCCAGCACGTCCACCTTGGTCAGCGCAATCCCGGTCACGCCGGAGATCGCGCAGGACTGGCGCACCAGCACGGCATCAAACCAACCGCAGCGGCGCTTGCGGCCGGTGACCGTGCCGAATTCATGGCCACGCTCACCCAGCCGCTGGCCGGTCTCATCCTCCAACTCGGTCGGGAACGGGCCCGAGCCGACGCGGGTGGTGTAGGCCTTGACGATCCCCAGCACGAAGCCGGTGCTGGACGGGCCCAGGCCCGACCCGCTCGCCGCCGTGCCGCTGACCGTGTTCGAGCTGGTAACGAAGGGATAGGTGCCGTGATCGACATCGAGCAGGACGCCCTGCGCGCCTTCGAACAGGATGCGCGCACCGGCCTTGCGCACCTTGTTGAGCCGCCGCCACACCGGCTGCGCATATTGCAGCACGAAGGGTGCGATCTCGCGCAGTTCCGCGAGCAGTGCAGCGCGGTCTACCGGTGGCTGGCCGAACCCGGCGCGCAGGGCATCGTGGTGGGCGCAGAGCCGGTCAAGCTGGGCATCGAGCGCATCGAGGTGCGCCAGGTCGCAGACCCGGATCGCGCGGCGGCCGACCTTGTCTTCATAGGCCGGGCCGATCCCGCGCCCGGTCGTGCCGATCTTACCCGATCCCGCGGCCGTTTCGCGCAGGCCATCCAGATCGCGGTGCAGCGGCAGGATCAGCGGGCAATTGTCGGCAATCGCGAAGTTCTCGGTATTGATGACCACGCCCTGGCCTTCAAGCTTCTCGATCTCGGCCTTGAGGTGCCAGGGATCGAGCACCACGCCATTGCCGATAATCGAAAGCGTGCCGGTGACGATGCCCGAGGGTAGCAGGCTGAGCTTGTAGACCTGATCGCCCACCACCAGCGTGTGGCCGGCGTTGTGACCACCCTGGAACCGCACGACAGCATCGGCACGGCTGGCCAGCCAGTCGACAATCTTGCCCTTGCCCTCATCGCCCCACTGGGCGCCGATCACGGTTACGTTGGCCATTGGATAGAGTCCCTCACCCTGCCAAAATTGCCCGCATGCGCCCTTCGACAGGACTCGGCACATGGGGGGGACCAGTGGGAGCACACGGCCCCGCAAACGGGCGGCGCGTTAGGCCGATGCGGCGCACGCGTCAAGCTATCCGCACCCGAACAGCCGCGACAAACTGCGACAAATTGAGACCGCGCCGTTCACCTGCCAGCAACCAGCGCGGTAGCAGCCAGATCGCACAGGCAATCATGAGGGAATATCAATGCGTAAGAGCCTTTTGCTTTCGCTTGGCGCAGTCGCGCTGATCGGCACCACCATCGCCCAGGCCGCACCCGGAGATCGGCTGCGCGAGCGGCTGAAGGAGCGGACGGAGAATCGCCAGGGCGGACTGGGTGAGCGCCGCGGCACCCTGCGCGATGACAATGCCCCGCGCACCCGGCCCGACCAGACCTTTGCCTATGGCAGCGACCGGTTGCAGCAGCTTGATTTCTACAAGGCCAAGGGCGTCAGCGGCCCCGCCCCGCTGGTGGTTTTCGTCCACGGCGGCGGGTGGAAGCGCGGCAGCAAGGATGTCGCCGGCAGCCGTTATGCCCCGGCGCATTACACCGGCCTTGGCTACAATTATGCCGCGATCAATTACCGGCTGGTTCCGGCCGCCACGGTGGAACAGCAGGCGGCCGATGTCGCTCTCGCGGTCAAGGCACTCCTCGACCGCGCGCGGGAGCTGGGGATCGATCGCAGCAAGGTGGTGATCACCGGGCACAGCGCCGGGGCGCACCTGGTCGCGCTGGTCGGCACGGACGAGCAATACCTGCGCGCCGCCTGCCTGTCCTTTGCCGACATCGACGGGGTGATCCCGAACGATGGCGCCGCCTACGATGTCGCCGCGCAGATGAAGGACGGCGGGCCGATGATGCAGGACACCTATGTCCAAGCCTTTGGCACCGACCCGGTCCGGCAGCGGGCGCTATCCCCAACGCTTCAGGCCGCATCGCCCAACGCGCCCAGCTTCCTGCTGATCCATGTCCAGCGGCAGGATGGTGTGGCCCAGGCCAAGGCGCTGGAAGCCGCGCTGCGGCGCGGCGGGACAGCGGTTGAGCGGCGCGAATTCGAAGGGCGCGGCCTGCAAGGCCATGCCGAAATCAACCGTCAGCTTGGCAATCCCGACTATGCGGCCACGCCCGTCGTCGATGCGTGGCTAAAGGGAGTCTTCCGCCGCTAGCACGCCGGGATGCGGCTGACCCGCACCTCCTGCCGGTTGAGCGTGCAGCCAGCGTAATGCGTGAGGAAAGAGGTGTCTGCCGCATCGCGGCCAACGCCGATGATGGCCATGTCCGCCCCGGTCGCCATGCCGGTTGCATCGACCAGGTGCCAGGCCCCGGCGAGGAACACTTCGACCACCGCATGGAAATCGGGCGGGGTCACGCCGGGCCCGTAGACGCTGACAAACCGCGCCGGCACGCTGGCGGCGCGGGCCAGCGTGATCAGCATGTGCGCATAGTCGCGGCAGACCCCCTGGCGCTGGACATAGCTCTCCAGCGCACCGGTGTTGGAGTTGCTGACCCCGGGAACGAGCGAAAAATGCGCCGCAATCCAGTCGCGCATGGCGGCCACGGCCGCCCCGCCTGATAGCCCGGCGAATTCGCTTTCGACGATGTGTTCGAAATGGTCGGCCTGGCAATAGCGCGATGGCATCAGGTAATCGACCGTCTCGGCTGGCAGCAAGTGCGGCGGCGTGGCCGCCAGCTCGGCCAGGTCAGTCACCAGGCGCTGCACGGTAACTTCCGACCGGTAAGAGACGGTCAGCCGCTCTTCGACGTCCAGCCAGATCCGCTCGCCAATCTCGTCATGCCCCGGAATGCGCGCGAAATGCTGCACCGGGCTGATCGCGATATGCGCGCTTTCGACCCGCTGCTCCGGGATCATCGCTGCCTCGATCTGGAGCAGGACGGCGGTGCGGGCTTCGAAGGTGTAATCGAGCTCGGTTTCGATGCTGAGCCGGACGGGGTCTGTCATTGCAGCCTAATGCGCGGAGCGGCGACTGGCTGCAAGCGCGATGCGGCAAGCGCCCCTAAATTGCGACCACCTCGTCCCCGGCAAGCCGATGGGTGCAGCCGAGCGCGCCCGGTTCGCAGGCCGGGCTGAGCGCGGCAACCGTGCGCCAGCCGATTGCCCGCAACCGGGCGGCGACCTCGGCATCATGGCCCAGCGGCAGGAACAGTGTGTCGGGCCGCGGCTCGGCCTCGGCCAGAGCGTCGATCAGGTCATCTGGGTAGAGCGAGAAGCCGATGGCAGGCTCGGTCTCGGCCCCGCTGCCAAGGATCGCATAGCTCCCGCCCCGCCCGATCGCACCGGGTAGGCCTTCGGCATAGATGGTGAAGCCGAACCAGGACTGGTATTCAAAGCCGTGGCGCTCGCTGGGGTCGAGCGTCAGGCGGGCCAGGGCACCGACGCGCCCGGCAATGGTCCGCAGCGCGGCGATCCGGCCAGCGAGGACCCCGCCCTTGTCGAAGGCGGCCAGCTTCTCGATCGCCGTCTCGAACGGGCCGATCGCGGCGAGCAGCGGCAGATAGGCCTGTCCACCGGCCGCAACAAGCCCGCCAGCATCCTTGGCATCGAGTTCGCGGCGCACCGCTTCGATCTGGTCGGGCTCAAGCGGCAAGGCCTGGACGGCCAGGGCATCGACCAGGTCCGGCAGGGTAAAGTCGACCGAGAGGCCCTTCGCCCCGGCCGCCGTCAGGGCTTCCAACGCGACGGCCAGCACTTCGCCAGCCGCAGCGACCGAGTCATTGCCGATCAATTCGGCGCCCAGCTGGAGCCGCTCCCGCGTGGGATCGAGGCCATCGCCCTTGATGGTCACGACCTGGCCGGCATAGCACAGGCGCAGCGGGCGGGCGTGCTGCGCGAGGGCGGTAGCAGCGATCCGGCCGACCTGGACGGTCATGTCGCTGCGCAGCGCCAGGGTGCGCAAGGATGCCGGATCGACAAAGCGGAACATCCGGCGCGGCTGGACCCCGGCCATGCGGCTGGCCATCGACTTTTCGAACTCGATCGTCGGCGGCTGAACCCGGTCGTACCCGTGGCTGTCCAGCACATCGAGCACGGCGCGGGTGACGCGCGCGGCAGCAGCCGCATCGCGGGGCAGGCGGTCTTCCAGGCCTTCGGGCAACAGGTCGCGGTCGGTGTCTTGCATCGTGGCGATCCCGTTGCCCGAATGTGCCTTAAAACGCCAGTGCCATCACCCGCTTCACGCCGGGCACGTCGCGCGCCTTGGCGATCACATCGGCGGGAACGAGGCTGTCGACGCTAAGCAGCAACACGGCTTCACCGCCAGCCGCGCGGCGGCCGAGGTTGAAGGTGCCGATGTTGATGCCGGCTTCGCCCAGCAGGGTACCGATCCGGCCGATGAAGCCGGGGGCGTCCTCGTTGACGATGTACATCATGTGGCCGGCCAGTTCGGCCTCGACCTTGATCCCGAACAGCTCGACCAGGCGCGGCTCGGCGTTCGAGAACAGGGTGCCGGCAACCGAACGCTCACCCGCGTCGGTCTTGACCGAGACGCGGATCAGGGTGTGGTAATCGCCTTCCTTCTCGGTCTTGACCTCGCGCACCTCGATCCCGCGCTCCTTGGCGAGGAACGGCGCGTTGACCATGTTCACCGTGTCCGACTGGACCCGCAGGAACCCGGCGAGGACCGCGGCGACGATCGGCTTGATGTTCAACTCGGCCGCAGCGCCTTCGGCGTGGATCGAGATCCGCGGGATCGCGCCGGTGGTCAGCTGGCCGACCAGGCTGCCGAGCTGTTCGGCCAGCGCCATATAGGGCTTCAGCTTCGGCGCTTCCTCGGCCGAGAGCGAAGGCATGTTGAGCGCGTTGGTGACGCCGCCGTTGACCAGGTAATCGGCCATCTGCTCGGCCACCTGCAGCGCGACATTGACCTGGGCTTCGTTGGTCGAGGCTCCCAGGTGCGGGGTGCAGATGAAGTTTGGCGTGCCGAACAGTGGCGATTCCTTGGCTGGTTCGGTCTGGAACACGTCAAGCGCAGCCCCTGCAACCTGGCCGGAATCCAGCGCCTCCTTCAGCGCCGCCTCGTCAATCAGGCCGCCGCGGGCGCAGTTGATGATCCGCACGCCCTTCTTGGTCTTGGCAATGTTCTCGGCCGAGAGGATGTTGCGGGTCTGGTCGGTCAGCGGCGTGTGTAGCGTGATGAAGTCCGCACGGGCCAGCAGGGTATCGAGATCGACCTTCTCCACGCCCATTTCCACGGCGCGCTCGGGCGTCAGGAACGGGTCGAAGGCGACGACCTTCATCTTCAGACCCAGCGCGCGGCTGGCAACGATCGAGCCGATATTGCCGGCACCGATCAGGCCCAGCGTCTTGCCGGTGACTTCGACGCCCATGAAGTCATTCTTCGGCCATTTGCCGGCCTGGGTCTGGGCGTTGGCTTCCGGGATCTGGCGGGCCAGCGCAAACATCAGCGCGATGGCGTGTTCAGCGGTGGTGATCGAATTGCCGAACGGGGTGTTCATCACCACCACGCCCTGGGCCGAGGCGGCCGGGATATCGACATTGTCGACCCCGATCCCGGCGCGGCCGATTACCTTCAGGTTCTTCGCGGCATCGAGGATTGCCTTGGTCACCTTGGTCGAGCTGCGGATGGCAAGGCCATCGTAGTCACCGATGCGGGCGATCAGCTGTTCCGGGGTTTCGCCGGTGATGACATCGACATCGCAGCCGCGCTCTTCGAAAATCTTCGCGGCGTTGGGGTCCATCTTGTCGGAAATGAGTACGCGGGGCTTGGTCATTTCAACTTGTCCTTGGTTCGTCACCCCGGACTTGACCCGGGGTCCCGCTTGTCTGCGGGCGAGAATGGGAGAAGCGGGACCCCGGCTCAGCGGCCGGGGTGACGCCTGAAGCTTAAGCGGCAGCCTTGACGGTCGCGTAGGCCCAATCGAGCCAGGGGCCGAGATCCTCGATATCGGCGGTTTCGACCGTGGCGCCGCACCAGATGCGCAGACCGGGAGGAGCATCGCGGTAACCAGCGATGTCAAAGGCGGCGCCTTCCTTCTCGAGCGCGCCGGCCATGGCCTTGATGAAGGCCTCGTCGGCGCCCTCAACCGTCAGGCAGACCGAGGTCTTCGAACGAATGCCGTGATCGACCGCGAGATGGCCGAGCCAATCGCGCTGCGCGACAATCTTGTTCAGCGCATCGGCGTTGGCCGTGCAGCGGGCCTTGAGGCCTTCCAGCCCGCCGACCGACTTGGCCCATTCGAGCGCGAAGATCGCATCCTCAACCGCCAGCATCGAGGGCGTATTGATGGTTTCGCCCTTGAACACCCCTTCGGCCAGCTTGCCCTTCGAGACCAGACGGAACACCTTGGGCAGCGGCCAGGACGGGGTATATTCCTCCAGCCGCTCGACTGCGCGGGGGCCCAGGATCAGCACGCCGTGGCCGCCTTCGCCGCCAAGCACCTTCTGCCACGAGAAGGTGGCGACATCGATCTTGTCCCACGGAATATCGTAAGCGAAGACCGCGCTGGTCGCATCGGCGAAGGTCAGACCTTCACGGGTCTCGGGAATCCATTCGCCGTCCGGCACGCGCACGCCGCTGGTGGTGCCGTTCCAGGTGAACAGCACGTCGTCGGTGAAATCCACCTTCGAGAGATCGGGCAGCTGGCCATAGTCGGCGCGGTGGACCTTGGGTTCGAGCTTCAGCTGCTTGACCGCGTCGGTCACCCAGCCTTCGCCGAAGCTTTCCCAGGCGAGGCAGGTAACGCCGCGAGCGCCGAGCATGGTCCACATGGCCATTTCGAAGGCGCCGGTGTCGCTGCCGGGAACGATGCCGATGCGGTGCGTATCGGGCAGGCCAAGCACTTCGCGCATCAGGTCGATGCAGTACTGCAGGCGCGTCTTGCCGATCTTGGCGCGGTGCGAGCGCCCAAGCGATTCGGTAGCCAGTTTGTCGGGGGCATATCCGGGCGGCTTGGCGCAGGGACCGGAAGAAAAGTAGGGACGCGCAGGTTTGCGCGCCGGCAGTTGTGCAGTCATTGTAGTCTCTCCTTGCAGAGAGCACGCGCGGCGTTGGGACCGCGTGGCCCGGAGCCGCACATAGGGGCGGCCCCGGGCTTGTCAATGACGCATAGCTATGTGGCTGGAATCAATACCCGGACTTGCGGAACAGCACCTTGCCACGCTGGGCGACATAGAGCTTTTCGAAGCTGACCGGGTGGAAGTAGGCTTCGACCTTCTCGCCCGTCGGCAACACGCCATAAACTTCATAGCAGCCGCCATCGACCTTGGCCTTGGTCACCTTCCAGCCGTCCTTGGTCAGCTGGGCCTTGAGCGCTTCGACATTCTTCCAGCCCGACTGCGGGCCGGCCTGGCACTTGACCTTGCCGGTGGCTTCAGCGGGAGTCGCGGTTGAGAGGGCCGCGGCCGAGGCAAGGCCAAAAGCGGCGGCGAGGATCAGGGAACGCATGGACTTATACTCCTGCTTGGGGGGACGATTGGGTCTTGAAGGCCTTACGTAGCGCCAGCAATAGCCAGAGCAGCGCAAGCGGGACGAAGTGGACGAGCGCGGCGGTGGCGCCATCATGGACCCACCACCAGTGCAACAGCGTGAGGACAGCGGCGGGGTAGGCCAGCTGCTGGACCCGCTTCCAGGCCGCGCGCAGCAGCTTCATCGCCGCCTGGTTGCTGGTCAGCGCCATCGGCAGCATCAGCGCCAGCGCCAGCCAGCCGGTCCAGATCGAGGCAATCGGCAGCTCACCCAGGATTGCCTCAAGGCTGCCCATGTCGATCGCGTAGAAAATCAGGTGCGCCATGGCATAGGCAAAGGCGCCCACGCCCAGGGCCCTGCGGCGGGCGAGAAGCCAGAGCAGCCATCGTTTCGGACCGATCAGGCCGGCCAGCGGGCCGATCAGCATGGCGGCGATCATCAGCCGCGCGCTCATCTCGCCAGTCGGATGGAGCGTGTCCATCGTCGCGATCGCGCCGGTCAGCCAGCCGTAAAGGATGGCGATGCCGGGCACTGCGAGCAGCAGCCAGAAGAACTTCGCGCTATTGATAATCGTTCGCATTAATTGCGGGATAGCTTTTGCCCGCGCAGCTGGCAACCCTGCTTTTTCAGCTGCGTGAGGTAACCCGTTGTTAACCACGTTGGCTGATAGTCAGACCATGCGCCGGTTCCTTGCCCTGCTGCCCGCGGTGGCCCTGCTGAGCGCCTGCATCGATATCCCGCAGGCGCCCAAGCACGATGCCGTGCGCCGTCCGGCCAGCGCCGCCTTCACCCCGCACCCGGAAGTGCGCCAGTGCCTGGCTGACCTGAGCATTACCCGCGCCAGCTTCACACCGCTGCCGGACCAGTATTTCGGCGCCGGCTGCTCCACCATCGGCACGGTCCGGCTGACCAGCCTGCGCAGCGACGATGCTCATCTCCAGCTCACCAACCTTGGGCCCGTCACCTGTCCGCTCGCCGATACGCTGGCAGGATGGGCCCGGTTTGGCGTCGACCGCGCCGCGCGCCAGATCCTGGGCAGTCCGCTGGTCAGGATCGAGACGATGGGCAGCTACGCCTGTCGCAACGTGGCCGGCAGCGATCGGCGCAGTGCCCACGCGACGGCCGGCGCAATCGACGTGTCCGCCTTCATCCTGGCCGATGGTCGCCGGATTTCGGTGCTGGATGACTGGTATGCCGGCTCGCGCGAAGAGCGTCAGTTCCTGAGCGTTGTCCACCAGAGTGCCTGCAAGCGCTTTGGGACGGTGCTGGGCCCGTCCTACAACGCCGCCCACCGCGACCATTTTCACGTGGAGCTATCGGGTTCCGGGTTCTGTCGCTGAAATTGGAGGGAAGCAGGTCCGGCCCCTGTGCAGTTGGGCGCGACCCGTTGCCGGACCTGCTTCCTCGCTTGCTACCAGGCCCATGGGAGGGGGTGGTTGGGTAGGCCGCAGCAGCAAGACGGAGACCGCTGTGTGTCTCTGCACAGCTTTTGCCCTCACGCCCCCAAAGTCACCATACGGACTTAAGGTTATGGTCTTTAGGACAGGTCCGAAAGGTCAGAGACCGGCTTCAACCGCAAGACGTACAGCATCGGCCGAAGTACCGACACCAAGCCGCTGCAGCAGCAGCGCACGGTGCATCTTGACCGTCTTTTCCGACAGGTCGAGC
Organism: Sphingomonadaceae bacterium; assembly: GCA_965284665.1. Taxonomy (GTDB): domain Bacteria; phylum Pseudomonadota; class Alphaproteobacteria; order Sphingomonadales; family Sphingomonadaceae; genus Novosphingobium. The sequence continues at coordinate 2,845,758 of OZ260108.1, forward strand.
GCATAGGCGATCTGCTTGTTGAGCTGGCCGCCGGCCATCAGTTCCAGGATCTCGCGCTGGCGCGGGGTCAAGCCGGCAATGCGCTGCTGCGCAGCCTCGCGCCGCTCTGCCATGCCGGAATCGATCTTGGGCTCAGGAATCTCAACCTGCGAACCCAGGAAGAAGCTGACTTCGCCGTTCTCATCGAACATCGGGGCGACCATCACCGCATTGCGAAACGGTGTGCCATCCTTCTTGTAATTGACCACTTCGAACAGCACTCCGCGCTTTTCGCGGACCGACTGGCCGATTTTTGCTGCGATTTCAGGGTGGGGATCGGCCCGTGACAGGAACCGGCAGTTCTGGCCGACAATGTCCTCGATCCTGTAGCCAGTCAGATCGGTAAAGGCCTGGTTGCAGGCCACCACAGGATTGTCATGCAAGCGCGGATTGGTGACACACATCGCCATGGCGCTGAGCTCGATCAGCGCCGGTAGCGGGGCCTCCATTTCACCGAATCGCATTTGTAGCCCCAGAGCATCCAACTTCTGCGGCTCAGTATGGTCCAAATGCTGTATTGACGCAAGAATGGTAGCCTCCCGCGCAATCTAGTCCTGATAAAAGCTGTAATCAGGTAGTGCATGGAAGGCGTTTTTCAATGCCTCGCTCCAGCCGGCCGAGACAGAGCGATAGTAAGGATCGTCAGCGGCGATCCGGCGTTGGTGGGCCGGTTCGAAGCGGTCCCGCTCGATCACCAGCAGATCGAGCGGCAGGCCGACCGAGAGGTTGGCCTTGATGGTGGAATCGAAGCTGACCATCAGCAGCTTGACCGCATCCTCGAAGCTCATGTCGCGATCATAGCCGCGCAGGATGATGGGGCGGCCGTACTTCGTCTCGCCGATCTGGAAGAAGGGCGTATCGAAGCTGGCTTCGATGAAATTGCCTTCGGGATAGATCAGGAACAGCCGCGGCTGCCCGCCCTTGATCTGGCCGGCAACGATGATCGAGGCGGTAAAGGTGCTGGCGGCTTCCTCACCGTTCTGGGCCGTGCTGGCCGCGATCGTGTCGCGCAGCAGCTTGCCCACCAGGCTGGCGGCCTGGAACATCGTTTCTACCTCAAGCAGCGAATTGTGCCGCTCGGCATGGGCCTTGTTGCGTTCTTCGATCTGGCTGATCACGCCCTGGGTCGTGGCCAGGTTGCCCGCGGTCATGATCGCGATCATCCGCTCGCCTGGCACGGACCAGGAGTGCATCTTGCGAAACACGGAAATGTTGTCGACGCCCGAATTGGTGCGGGTGTCGCTCATCAACACCAGTCCCTTGTCGAGCAGCATTCCGACGCAATAGGTCAAGCGGCGATCCCCTCTGGCCGGCCCGTGATAAGCAGCGCCTACTGTTCCTGGTGCTGTTGTTCAACCGCCAGCGTCACGGCCAGCCGGGTTTCCCCCGCTCCCCATGACAGGCCGGTGACTGGCGCCGCCTCGGCATAGTCGCGCCCGGTCGCCACGCGGACATAGCGTTCATCGGGGCTGATCCCGTTGGCGACGTCGAAGCCGACCCAGCCGAGGCCATCGACGTGGACCTCGGCCCAGGCGTGGCTGGCTTCCTGCTCAACCCGGTCATCCATCATCAGGTAGCCCGAGACATAACGCGCGGGCCGGCCGAGCGCGCGGGCGGCACCGATGAAGACATGCGCGTGATCCTGGCACACCCCGGTACCAAGCGTGGCGGCTTCCTCGGCCGTGGTCTGGACCGAGGTCTCCCCCGGGATGTAATCGATCGCCTCACGCACCAGCGTGGATAGCCGGTGGAGCAGCGGGACAGTCTCCTCGCGCGGGACGTCCAGTCCGCTCATGATGGCGCGCACCTTGGGGCCGGGCCGGGTCAGCGGGGACTGCGACAGAAAGGCCCACAGCGGCATGTGCCCCGAATGGTGGCCGATCACGCCGTGGTTGTCCGCCGTGGCGACCACTCCTTCGCAGCGGATCGTCACCTCGCTGACCCCGGGCACGACCGAAACCAGCACGACATGGTTGTGGTTGTGGTCCTCGAACCGCGCCTGTTCGATCGCGCCCTCGTAAGTCATCTGCCAGGCCAGCACCTTCTGCCCCTGGGTGGTCTTGGGCGAAAGCCGGAGCCGCTGCAGCCCGTGGCTGACCGGCTGGCCGAACAGGTAATGCGTGGTGTGGGCGATCTTAAGACGCATCAGGCGTAGAACCGGTATTCGCGCTCGATCGCCTGGGCGACCTGCTGGTTGCAGGCGATGAACTCGGTAATGAATTCGTGCAGTCCCGCCTCGACAATGCTCTCGATCGTGGCGTCATGGAATTGGGTGCCAAGGCCGCGCAGCAGCTCGTGCGCGCCGGTCTCTTGCCCGTATTCATGCGCCAACCCGCGCAGGTTGCTGCGGATCTTGTCGATGCAGAAATGCAGGCTGCGCGGGAAGCGCTGATCGAGTATCAGGAACTGGGCAATCCCGCGCGGGTCCATCGATCCGGCATTGAGCCAGCGATAGGCCCGGTCCCCCGCGACCGAGCGCAGCACCGATTCCCATTGCACATTGTCAAGGCTGGAACCGACCCAGGCGATCGAGGGCAGCAGGACATAATACTTCACGTCAAGGATGCGGGCGGTGTTGTCCGCGCGCTCGATGAAGGTGCCGATCCGCATGAAGTTGTGCACTTCGTTGCGCAGCATCGTGCCGTCCATCGCCCCGCGGACCAGAGTCATCTGTCGCCGGATCGCCCCCAGAACCTGGCCGAGCATCGCCTCTTTCACCGGGCGGGCCAGCCATTCCGAGAGCAGCATCCAGCTTTCGTTGACCGCTTCCCAGACCTCGCGGGTCAGGGCCGTGCGGACCGAGCGGGCATTGGTCCGCGCCCCTTCCAGCATGGCCAGGACCGAGCCGGGATTGGCCTTGTCGCGCAGCAGGAAGTTCCAGACCTTGTCGCCGGTATAGGCCTGGCCGTGAACCGCCTCGAAAGCGTAGGTCTGCCCCACGGTCGAGATCACCGAGCGCCATTCCGCCTCGGCCGTCAGCACATCGCGGGTCAGCGCCATGCGGAAGCCGGCATCGAGCAGGCGCGCGGTATTCTCCGCCCGCTCGAGATAGCGGGCCATCCAGAACACCCCGTTGGCGGTTCTGCCCAGCACGCCCCTAGTCCTCCAAGACCCAGGTATCCTTGGTCCCGCCGCCCTGCGACGAGTTGACCACCAGGGACCCCTTCTTGAGCGCCACCCGCGTCAGTCCGCCCGGCGTGATGTCGATCCCCTTGGGGCTGACCAGCACGAAGGGCCGCAGATCGACATGGCGCGGGGCCAGCCCGGCGCGGGTCAGGATCGGCACGGTCGACAGAGCCAGGGTGGGCTGGGCAATGTAGTTTTCCGGTCGGGCGCGCAGCTTGGCAGCAAAAGCCGCAATTTCCGAGCGCGAACTGGTCGGCCCGATCAGCATGCCATAGCCGCCCGAACCGTGGACTTCCTTGACCACCAGCTCGGCCAGGTTGTCGAGCACATAGGCCAGACTGTCCTTCTCGGCGCAGCGCCAGGTCGGCACGTTCTGCAGGATCGGCTTCTCGCCGGTGTAGAACTCCACGATCTCGGGCATGAAGGAGTAGATCGCCTTGTCGTCGGCAATCCCGGTGCCCGGCGCATTGGCGATGGTGATCCCGCCGGCGCGGTAGATGTCCATGATCCCCGGCACGCCCAGCGCCGAGTTCGGGTTGAAGGTCAGCGGATCGAGGTACTCGTCATCGACCCGGCGGTAGAGCACATCGATCGGCTCATACCCCCGCGTGGTCCGCATCGCGACGCGCCCATCGACTACGCGCAAGTCGCTGCCCTCAACCAGTTCGGCGCCCATCTGGTCGGCTAGGAAGGCATGCTCGAAATAGGCCGAGTTGTAGATCCCCGGCGTCAGTACCGCCACGGTCGGGCGGTTCCCCGCGGCGGCCGGCGCGCAGGCGGCCAGGCTGCGGGCCAGGCGGCGCGGATAGTCCTGCACCGGGGCCACCTTCACCTTGGTGAACAGCTCCGGGAACATCGCCATCATCGTTTCGCGGTTCTCGAGCATGTAGGACACGCCCGAGGGGGTGCGGGCATTGTCTTCCAGCACCATGAACTCATCCGGCCCGGTCCGCACCAGGTCGATCCCGACAATGTGGGTATAGACCCCGCCCGGCGGCACGAAGCCGACCATCTGCGGCAGCCAGGCCGCGTTTTCGGCAATCAGCCGCTGCGGCACCCGCCCGGCGCGGACGATCTCCTGGCGGTGATAGATGTCATGCAGGAAGGCATTGATCGCCCGCACCCGCTGCTCGATCCCGCGGCTGAGCTTGCGCCATTCATTCGCCGTCACGATCCGCGGGACCATGTCGAACGGGATCAGGCGCTCTTCCCCGGCATCGTCGCCATAGACGTTGAAGGTGATGCCGGTGCGGCGGAAGAAGTTCTCCGCCTCGGCGCTCTTGCGCTTCAGCCAGGCCGGGTCCTGGGCGTCGTACCACTCGCAGTAACCGGCATAGCCCGGGCGGACCCCGCCGCCTGCGGTGAGCATCTCATCAAATACCGGAACGCCCTGACCCATTTGCGCCAGACTGCCCGATGCTGGCGGCGTGTCAAGCGCTTATGCTGCGGGTGCGAGATACTAGTCGAACCGGCCCGATCCGCCGGCCAGGGCCAGCGCGATCACCAGCGCCAGCATCGCCCAGCCAAAGTGGCGCCCGCGGGTGATCCAGGCATTGGCGATCATGCCATAGGCCAGCGGCAGTGTGGCCAGGCCAACCACTGGCCACCGCGCCGCGCCGGCAAGGTTGAGGGCCGCATAGAGGAAGACCAGTGCCGAGGCAGCCCAGACCAGGGAACTGAAATGCCAGATCGCCTGGACCATGCCGCGCTGCACCTTGCCGGTAAACTTGGCGGGGGCGATCACGCGGACCTGCCCCATGTAGCTGTGGACGGCTGCCACAGCGAGGCCAAGCAGGCCGGCCAGCATCAACAGGACTTGTGACATGATTGCTTCCCTTCATATTTTCAGCGGCACGGCCGAACAGCTTTGCGCAATGCCCAGCCCGCGCTTCACCGCCGGATAGACCCGGACCATGGCGACGCTCAGCGCCAGCTCGTCGCGCACTGCCGGACCATGGCGGATCGCGATCGCGCTGCCCCGCACGCCGCTGTCCGGATGGCCCAGTGCGACTGCGCGGCCAAAGGCATAGGCATCGGCCAGGTCGCCCGCCGGCAGGGCATCATCCAGCGCCGCCTGGACCACCGCGCGCGGCACGCCATCGTGCAGCGCCCAGCGCGCAGCAATCAGCGTGCAGGGCCCGCAGTCCTCGGCCCGGGTCGCGCCGATCCGGGCCATGGCGAAGAGATCGGCCGTGGCGGCATGGCGGTGGCTTGAGGCGGGCATGAAATGCTGGAGCTTTTCCAGCGCCCCGCCCGGCAGCGCGGCGACCCGGTGGAGATACTCGGTCTCGCCCGGCGCGATTCCATCCATGGTCCGCACGAACAGCCGTCCCGGCAGCGGGAACGGCGCGATCCGTTGGCGGGCGAGCATCAGGCCGATCCCGGCCAGCGCCAGCAGCGGCGGGCCAAGCGTGCCGGGTGCTTCCTGCCAGAAGATGCTGGCCGCACAGATGCCCGCCAGCACTTCCCAGATGTGCAGCAGGCCATGCGCCAGCAGCCACCCCGCCCCTGCCAGCGCCGCTCCCCAGCGCAGCGCCAGGTTGCTCCCGCCATAGCCCAGCAGCGCCGCGCTCAGCAGGAAGGCCAGGCCGATATCGCGGATGAAGTGCGCATTGGCTGGCCCGGTCGCCTTGACCGTCCCGACCAGGTCGTACCAGCCCAGCGGCATAACCAGCATGACCAGGCCGTTGGCCAGTGCGAACAGCGCGGCGATGAGCACCAAGGCTTGCGCCAGGTGATCGATCCGGTCAGGCTTGGACATGGTCATGCTTCCTTTCGCGACTCAATTCGGATATCCAGTATCCATATTTAATGGAGCCGGCAAGCCATGCGGATGAACCAGGGGGTCGAATGGGCGATTCACGCCTGCGCGCTGCTTGCCCCGCTGTGGCCGGAAAAGGGCCTGAGCCTGGCAGCTCTAGCCGAATTTCACGGTGTGCCCGGCCCCTATATGGCCAAGCAGATGCAGCTGCTCAGCAAGGCCGGGCTGGTCCGCACCAGCCGCGGTCGCAGCGGCGGCTATGCGCTGGCCCGCGCCCCGGTGGAGATCAACCTGTGGCAGATCGCCCGCGCGATCGACGGGCCGGAACCAGCCTTCCGCTGCACCGAAATCCGCCAGCAAGGCCCCTGCGCCACCCCGCGCGCCGAATGCAGACAGGCCTGCCCGATTGCCGCCGCCTTTGCGGGGGCCGAAGCCGCCTGGCGGTCTGCGCTGGAAGGCGTCACCCTGGCCGACGTGATCGTGCGGGTGGGCGAGCAGTCGAGCCCGGAACACCTGATGAAATCGATGGCTTGGCTGGGGCAGCAGGTTGTCGAGATCGGCGGCAGTTAACCCGGCCCTCTCCAATTTCCGTCACCCCGGACCTGATCCGGGGTGACGGGAGACGAGCAGCGTTACGCTCAGGTTGACACAGTTGACACTGAGTCCGCTTCTTCCAACAGGCTGGAAATGGCGGAATTGCTGGGATCTTCGAGCAATTTCGTCGCGAACACGCTGTAGGAGAAATAAAAACGGCAGCCGAGCGTAGCGTGTCATTCCGCTGGCCGGCATGCGGTGAAGATCAACGATTGGAAAGAACCGCCGCACTTGTATCAGGCGGCGCCTGTGTAGGAAAATGCGAGGCAGGCGGAGGCGTGCCCGATCCCATTCCCATTGTCGTCACCCCGGACTTGATCCGGGGCCGGGCTTTCTTCCTGCGGGCTTGCGCCGCGTCACAAGAACAAGCCCAACCCCGCATCAAGTCCGGGGTGACGGGGGTGTTTGCATCTGGGGAGGTGCGGACAGCAACTACCCCCCAAACCAGCGCAGCGACATGCAGGTAAACCCGGCGTCGATCTTCTCGATCTCGCTGTTCTCAAGACACACCACCCTGGCCCCATGCCCGTCCAGCAGATCCAGGATGCGCGGGAAGCGGCTGCCGGCGAGGATCGTGTCGTTGACGCGCAGCACGTTGGCGCCGGCTTCCTCGCCTGCCGGGATTTCCAGCACGCGGTAGCCCTTGTAGACGCCGCTGGCGGCGAGTTCGCGGGTGGCGAGGATCGTTTCCTCGTCGACGATCGAGCTGGCGGTCTTGAGGTGAAGGACCGAGGGCGGGGTTTCAGCGACTATCGCCTTGCGCCCGGTGCCTTCCAGCAGCCGGGCCAGCGCCTCGGCCCCATGGCGGTCGGTGCGGGCGGAGAGGCCGATATAGACCGCGCCGTCCATCGCCAGCACATCGCCTCCGTCGGCGTGGCCTTCGGGCAGGTCCAGCACAGTCTCGAACATCGCCGCCAGCGTCGGGCGCAGGTAAGCGCCTTCACCCGCGCGCGTTTGCGTGCCAGGGTTCAGCAGGATGGCGCAGTCTGGGAAGACCAGCGCCGGATCCTCGACAAAGATCGCGTCAGGAAAGTCGTCGAGCGGCTCAAGCAGCGTCACCGCCAGCCCGGCCGCCTCCAGCGCCGCGACATAGGCGGCGTGTTCGGCCAGCACGCCGGCCAGCGAGGGATCGGGGCCACCCCCGGCGCGCAGGCCCTTGACCACCGAAGCACCGGGGCGGCGGGAAATGGCGCGGTCGAAACGGAAGGGGTGGCTCAAGTGCAGTCTCCAATGCGTTCCGATACGATCCGGGCATCCATCGACATGCCCCCGCCGGGCGCGCCGGGTACCTGGCTTTGCGTCTTGAGGGTAAGATCGGAGCGGACCGCGCTGAAGGTTCCCTTCATCTCGGTCCGCGCGGTCATGCCCTTGCCGGTCTGGCAGACCATTACGGCATCGATTGACCCGCCCGTGGCGCTGAACTTCTCGTACTTGCAGGCACCCTCGGCGGTGCGCTTGTAGAACTCTTCCTGCCCCTTCTGGGCTTCGGCCGGGGTCAGGCAGAACTCGCTGGTCTGGCCGGTGCCGCCGAACATCGACTTGGCCTTTTCGTTCATCGCGCCGTCCATCCCGGGAAAGGCGATGTTGCTGACCGTCATCGTCACCCGGTATTGTCCCGGCTCGGGCTGCGGGGCCTTGGCGGCAGCCTCGGCCGCGGCCTGATCAGGTGATTGCTGGGCGGGCTCCTGCCCGCAGGCCGCAAGCGGCAGGATGGTGGCAATTGTCAGAGCGATTCGGCGCATAAGAAGGCCCTCCTGCGGCTGTTGCTAGCGATTGCGGCGAAACCTGCCAACCGCGCCCGCCCGCCCCAAGGCCAGCATGCCGTAACGACAGCTTCGCGCCCGCTTAGGTCTTTGGTCCTGCCTTGCAACCGATCCTTGCTACGCGCGCAAATCCGGGCCATTTTGGGGACAACAGCATAACTGAGGATTGAGGCCCATGGACATCGATTTCAGCCCCGAAGACCTTGCCTTCCGCGACGAGGTTCGGACTTTCATTGCCGAGAACTATCCGGCCGAACTGCGCGGCAAGCAGGACGAGGGCGACGAGCTCTCCAAGGAAGACTTCCTCTCCTGGCACCGCATCCTCCACAAGAAGGGCTGGGTCGCCCCGGCCTGGCCGGTCGAGTACGGCGGCACGGGCTGGACCGCGACGCAGCGCTTCATCTTCTCCGAAGAAACCGCCCGTGCGGACTGCATCCGGCTGATGCCGTTCGGCCTCTCGATGGTCGGCCCGGTGATCTACACCTTCGGCACGCCCGAGCAGAAGGCCAAGTTCCTGCCGCGCATCCTGTCGGGCGAGGACTGGTGGTGCCAGGGCTATTCGGAACCGGGCGCCGGCTCTGACCTCGCCTCGCTCCGCACCAAGGCGGAGCGCGATGGCGATCACTATGTGGTCAACGGCCAGAAGACCTGGACCACCATGGCCCAGCACGCCGACTGGGGCTTCTTCCTGGTCCGCACCAACCCCGACGTGAAGCAGCAGGAAGGAATCAGCTTCCTGCTGATCGACATGAAGACCCCGGGCATCGAAGTGCGCCCGATCATCACCCTGGGCGGCGAGCACGAAGTGAACGAGGTGTTCCTCGACAACGTGCGCGTGCCGATCGAGAACCGCGTCTATGAAGAGGACAAGGGCTGGACCTGCGCCAAGTTCCTCCTCGCCCACGAACGCACCGGCATTGCCGGCGTCGCGGGTTCGAAGCGCGGGATCGAGAAGATCAAGGAAATCGCCACGACCGAAATGGACGGCGACAAGCCGCTCCTGTCCAACCCGTTCTTCCGCCGCAAGGTGGCCGAGCTGGAAATGGACCTGACCGCGCTGGAATATACCGAGCTGCGCACCCTGGCGGGCGAAGCCGCTGGCAAGGGTCCGGGGCCGGAAAGCTCGGTGCTCAAGATCAAGGGTTCGGAAATCCAGCAGCGGATCACCGAGCTCGCGCTGGAAGCGGCCGGCCACTATGGCGCGCCCTACTTCCGCGGCTTTGGCGAAGGCGACAACGAGCACCCGATCGGTCCCGACTGGGCCCACCGCACCGCGCCGAGCTATTTCAATGTCCGCAAGACCACCATCTATGGCGGTTCGAACGAAGTGCAGCGCGGCATCATCGCCAAGATGGTGCTGGGCCTCTGATCGCTAACTGACACAAACCTTGTCATTCCCGCGCAGGCGGGAACCCATGGTCGGATATATCCGCCTGGATCCCCGCTTTCGCGGGGATGACAATTGAGGGGTGAGGAACACTTTCCAATGGATCTGAGCTACAACGAAACCCAGGGCATGCTGCGCGAAACGCTCGCGCGGTTCCTGGCCGACACCTATGATTTCGAAAGCCGCAAGAAGATGCTGGCCAGCCCGACCGGGCGCGATCCGGGCATCTGGAAGGCGATTGCCACCGAGCTGGGCCTGACCTGCGCACCCTTCGCCGAAGAGCATGGCGGCATGGGCGGCGGCGCGATCGAAAACATGATCATGATGGAAGAGTTCGGCAAGGTCATCGCGATCGAGCCGTGGCTGCAGACCGTGGTGATCGGCGGCGGCGCGCTGAAGCACGCCGGCGGCGCCCTGGCCGAAGCGACCATCCCCGCGATCATCAGCGGCGATGCCATCATCGCCTTCGCCTATGCCGAGCCGCAGGGCCGCTATAACCTGGCCGACATCGGCACCACGGCCAAGGCTGATGGCGCGGGCTATGTCCTCAATGGCCACAAGGGCGTGGTCTATGCCGCCCCCTGGGCGACCCACCTGCTCGTCACCGCCCGCACCGGCGGCGGCCGCCGCGACCGCGGCGGAGTGGAGCTGTTCCTGATCGAGGCGAACCGCCCGGGCATAACCCGCCGCGATTACCCCACCGTCGATGGCTTCATGGCTTCCGAGGTTTACTTCGAGAACGTCGCCATTCCGGGCGAAGCGCTGCTGACCGGCGGGATTGACCTGATCGAGCGCGTGGTTGACGAAGCCACCGTGGCGGTCTGCGCCGAAGCCTCTGGCATTGCCCGCACGATGGTGGGCCAGACGGTTGAGTACACCAAGCAGCGCAAGCAGTTCGGCCAGCCGATCGGCAAGTTCCAGGTCCTCCAGCACCGCATGAGCGACATGTTCGTCGAGGCCGAGCAGGTATCCTCGATGGCGCTGATGGGCACGCTGAAGCTTGATGAAGCCGCCGATGCCCGCAAGGCTGCCGTCTCGATGGCCAAGGCCAAGGTCGGCCGCAGCCTCAAGTTCGTGGGCCAGAACGCGATCCAGACCCACGGCGGCATCGGCATCACCATGGAGCTGGCGATCGGCCACTACTTCAAGCGCGGGACGATGATCGAAGGCCAGTTCGGCTCGATCGATCATCACCTCGATCGCTTCGAGGCCCTCAGCTACCCGGCCTGAGCCCGCTTTCGCTGAACCAGACAAGGCCCGCCCTTCCACCCGGAGGGGCGGGCTTTCTCATGCGCCCCGCTATGGCGCCGCCTCACGCATTGCGCGCCATCAGCCCGCCATCGACCGGGATCGTAACCCCGGTGATATAGCTGGCGGCGGGCAGACACAGGCTCAGCGTCATGTGCGCCACTTCCTCTGGCTGGCCATAGCGGCGCAGCGCGGTGCGGCGGTGGGCGAAGACTTCCTTATCGGCATCGCTCACCTTCTCGGTCATACCGGTCACGATCGGGCCGGGGCAGATCGCGTTGACGGTGATCCCCTCCTTGCCCAGCTCCACCGCCAGTGCGCGGGTCAGGCCCGTTACCCCGGCCTTGGCGGCGCAATAGGGGCTGTCGCGCGATGTCGCCCCCAGCGCCTCGGTGCTGGCGATATTGACGATCCGGGGGCTGGAGGATTGCCGCAGATGCGGCAGCGCCGCCCGGATCAGCCGCTGGTGCGCCGTCAGCAGCACCGCGACGGCCCGGTCCCACACCAGGTCATAGTGATCCTCGTCATCGATCGGGCAGAACGAGCTGATGCCGGCATTGTTGACCAGCACGTCGAGGCCCCCGAAGGTCGCGGCCACTTCCGGCACCACGGCGCGGATCGCGGCATGGTCGCTCACATCCAGCACCCAGGCCCGCGCCTCGTGGCCTTTGGCGCGCAGGTCCGCCGCGATCTCCTCGATGGCGCTGCCCGCCAGGTCCGTCAGCGCGACGAGCGCGCCCTCGGCCGCAAAGACCTCCGCCGTCGCCCGCCCCATCCCACTGCCCGCACCGGTGACCAGTACGACTTTGCCTGCGACTGATCGGCTCAACTTCTCGCTCATCCTGCTCCTCCCTTTTGTCGGCGACTTTGCGGCGAAGCGGCACACAAGTCGAGAGCAGCGCGAAAAGGTCAAACAAAGGTCAAAGTTGGTGTACCCGGAATTGCGGGCATCTGGTCTTCTAAATCGGACATTGATCGGTTACGCTACGGCGTGACTGTTCAATATCATAAAGGCGCGTTTCCACCGGCAGAGTTGGACCTAGGGACACTTTTCCCATTGATTGGTCCTGCAAACGCGGCGGTGGCCCGATACGAAGGTGTGTTATCTGGCATACCCAATCCCGGAGTGCTCTTGTCTCCACTCACGGCTCAGGAGGCAGTACTTTCGAGTCGGATTGAGGGCACCCAAGCGACGCTTGGGGAGGTCCTGGAATTCGAAGCTTCCGAAGACGAAGGCGACGAAAGTACGCCCAAGAAGGCAGATATTCGAGAAGTACTCAATTATCGCCGCGCTTTGAGTGAAGCCGAAAATTTGATGGCCAAGGGTCTTCCGCTTTCGCAGCGCCTCATAAAGCAAGCGCATGTTGTTTTGATGGACGGCGTTCGAGGACGGAACAAGGCGCCCGGTGAGTATCGAAAAATCCCTAATTGGATTGGACCGCATGGGTGCACGATTGATACTGCACGCTTCGTACCCTGCTCTGCCGATGAACTCCCCGGATGCATGGATGCGTGGGAGAAGTATATTCATGCAGATGCACCAGATAGGCTGGTGCAGCTTGCGATTGCCCATGCAGAATTTGAGGCAATCCATCCCTTTTTGGATGGCAATGGGAGGCTGGGGAGGTTGATTATACCTCTTTTTTTGCACTCCCATGGGCTTTTGTCTCGGCCTAGTTTTTATCTATCTGAGTATTTGGAAGAGCATCGTGATGAGTATTACGATCGTCTCCTCGCTATCTCGGCAGAGGGCGATTGGACCAGTTGGGTTGCATTTTTTTTGCGAGCCGTGACGGCACAGGCGGAGAGCAATCTTGCCAAGGCCGACCTAATCTTGAAGCTTCATGCCAAACTGCGGGATTGGATCGTGGACACCACTCACTCGCAATATGGTGTTCGCGCTTTGGATTGGATGTTTATGCGTCCAATTTTCCAGCCACCTCATTTTATTCAGAGCGCAGAAATTCCTGCTCCAACGGCTAGGCGGATTGTGCGGGTGTTGCGTGAACATGGAATGTTGCGGGAACTTCGAGCTTCGTCGGGGCGGCGTGCGGCTACACTTGCGTTTGCCGAACTACTGAACATCTCTGAGGGCAAGAGTGTTTTCTAGCCTGTACTGCGATGGCGCGGTCTGGTCGGTATATGATCGTCAAACCTGTTTGCAGTTAATGCGTGATCATCAAACGTGCCAACGTTCAACCCGTGAGCGTCAAACGTACGTGCATCGATAACGTGATCATCAAACGTGCCAACGTTCAACCCGTGAGCGTCAAACGTACGTGCATCGATAACGTGATCATCAAACGTGCCAACGTTCAACCCGTGAGCGTCAAACGTACGTGCATCGATAACGTGATCATCAAACGTGCCAACGTTCAACCCGTGAGCGTCAAACGTACGTGCATCGATAACGTGATCATCAAACGTGCCAACGTTCAACCCGTGAGCGTCAAACGTACGCGCATCGCTGCTCACCTCCCCATTGCGGAACAAACCGCAAACCCCCATACTCTTCCCCGCATGTCCCAGCTTATCATCCGCCGCGGTCTGGAAGAGCCCGATACCTCTGCCGCCTTTGTGCCGCACAAGCCGGCGCGGCCGGAGAAGGCGGAGGGGCAGCAGCCGTTCAAGATCGTGTCCGATTACCAGCCCGCTGGAGACCAGCCGACCGCGATTGCCGAGCTGGTGGCGGGGGTGCGTGCCGAGGAGAAGACCCAGGTGCTGCTGGGCGTAACCGGCAGCGGCAAGACCTTTACCATGGCCCAGGTGATCGAGGCGACGCAGCGGCCCGCCCTCATCCTCGCCCCCAACAAGATCCTGGCCGCGCAGCTTTATGGCGAGATGAAGAGCTTCTTCCCCGATAACGCGGTGGAGTACTTCGTTTCCTACTACGACTACTACCAGCCCGAGGCCTATGTCCCGCGCAGCGATACCTATATCGAGAAGGAATCGAGCGTAAACGAGGCGATCGACCGGATGCGCCATTCGGCCACCCGGGCGTTGCTGGAACGCGATGACGTGATCATCGTCGCCTCGGTTTCGTGCCTCTATGGCATCGGCTCGGTCGAGACCTACTCGGCCATGATCTTTGATCTGAAAGTGGGGCAGAGCGAGGACCAGCGCGAGATCATCCGCAAGCTGGTGGCGCTGCAATACAAGCGCAACGACGCCGCCTTTCAGCGCGGCACCTTCCGCGTGCGCGGCGATAACCTGGAACTTTTCCCCAGCCACCTGGAAGACACGGCCTGGCGGATCAGCTTTTTCGGGGACGAGATCGAGAGCATCGCCGAATTCGATCCGCTGACCGGCAAGGCCGGCGACAAGCTCTCTTCCGTGCGGGTCTATGCCAATTCGCACTATGTCACGCCGGGTCCGACGATGAAGCAGGCGGCCGACGCGATCCGCTTTGAGCTGACCGAGCGGCTGAAGGAGCTGGAGGCGGAAGGCAAGCTGCTGGAGGCCCAGCGGCTGGAGCAGCGCACCAATTTTGACCTGGAAATGATTGCAGCGACCGGCAGCTGCGCGGGGATCGAGAACTATTCCCGCTTCCTCACCGGCCGCCTGCCGGGTGAGCCGCCGCCGACGCTGTTCGAGTATCTCCCCGACAATGCCCTGCTGTTCGTCGATGAAAGCCACCAGACCGTGCCGCAGATCGGTGCGATGTCCAAAGGCGACCATCGCCGCAAGATCACCCTGGCCGAATATGGCTTTCGCCTGCCCAGCTGCATCGACAACCGCCCGCTGCGCTTCAACGAGTGGGATGCAATGCGGCCGCAGACCGTGGCCGTCTCTGCCACGCCGGGCGGCTGGGAAATGGAGCAATCGGGCGGGGTCTTTGCCGAACAGGTGATCCGCCCCACCGGCCTGATCGACCCGCCGGTGGAGATCCGTCCGGTGGAAGACCAGGTGCAGGACTGCATCGAGGAATGCCGCAAGACCGCCGCGGCCGGCTATCGCACCCTCGTCACCACCCTCACCAAGCGGATGGCCGAAGACCTGACCGAGTTCATGCACGAGGCGGGGCTGCGCGTGCGCTACATGCACTCCGACGTCGAGACACTGGAACGCATCGAGCTGATCCGCGACCTGCGCCTGGGCGTCTACGACGTGCTGGTCGGGATCAACCTGCTGCGCGAGGGCCTCGACATCCCCGAATGCGGCCTGGTCTGCATCCTCGATGCGGACAAGGAAGGCTTCCTGCGCAGCGAAACGTCACTGATCCAGACCATCGGCCGCGCCGCGCGCAACATCGATGGCCGCGTGATCCTCTATGCCGACCGGATGACCGGATCGATGGAGCGCGCCATCGCCGAGACTGACCGCCGCCGCGAAAAGCAGCGCGCCTATAACGAGGCCCACGGGATCACGCCCGAAAGCATCAAGCGCAACATCCACGATATCGTCGCCGACACCGCCAGCCGCGACGGGGTGCTGGTCGAGATCGAGGACGGAGTCGGTAGTCTTTCTGGCGCAAACAACCTCGTCGGCCACAACCTGCGCGCCTATATCGAGGAACTGGAAGGCCGGATGCGCGCCGCCGCCGCCGACCTGGAGTTCGAGGAAGCCGGCCGCCTGCGCGACGAAATCCGCCGCCTCGAAGCGACGGAGCTGGGGCTGCCCGAGGGCGAGCGCAAGGCGCCCATTGTGGGCCGCAGCAACGAGGGCAAACCGGGGACGCGCAAGACCCGGTTCGGGAAGAGCCAAAAGAAGTGGGGGCGCTAGGCCCGCCCCGTAATCAGACCTTGCCGAACTTGCTTTCGAACCCGGCAGTATCGCCGGCGGCGAGGAACTTCGCCTGTTCGACCCAGCTGTCCTTGGCCGGGCGGCCAGCGAAAGCGCCAAGCTTGGTGTCGAGCTCGGCCAGGTCCGCCTCGGTCATCGCGGCGATCTGGGCGAAGGTGGTGATGCCCAGTTCGGGGAGCAGCTTCTGCAGCTTGGGGCCAAGGCCCTTGATCCGCGAGAGGTCATCCGGGCCAGCCGCAGGGGCTGGAGCCGCTGCCGGCTTGGGCTCAGCCTTGGGCTTCGTGGCGGGCTTGGGCTTTGGCTCGGCCTTGGCGACGGGTTCGGCCTTGGGCTTTGGTTCGGCCTTGGGCTTCGGCTCCGCCTTAGGCTTGGGTGCAGCCTTGGGCTTGGGTGCAGCCTTGGGCATGGGTGAAGGCGCGGGTTTGGCCTCGGCTACGGGCGCGGGCGCCGGCGCAGGAACCGGCTCTGGCGCGGGAGCAGGCGCGATCACCGGTTCGATCTTGGCGGCCGGCGGCGCATCGATCAGCGCCTGGTTGCGCGCGGCGGGGGCGGCGCCCTCGTCCAGCACGTCGGGCTTGTAGCTGCGCTCACGCGGGGCGCTGGAGCGACCGAACAGGTACCAGACCAGCAGCAGGCCAAAGACCAGCGCGCCGGCAAAGATCAGCAGGTTGGGATTGGACAGATCGATCATTGCTTGCCTTCCTGTGCGGGATCGGCGGCGCCGCCCACGTTCTTGCGAAACAGCACGCGGTCTTCCGGACCGAAGCCCTTGTGCCAGATAACGAAACCATAAGTGAAGAGGATCGCGGGCAGTCCCAGCGCCAGCTCGGCCCATTCGGGCAGGAACCGCGTTGCCGCCCAGCCGATCAGTACCGCCGGGGCCACCGCCCAGACCAGCGGCCAGCGGAAGGGATTGACCGGCGTGCCCAGGATCCGCCCGAGCAGCCAGCCCTTGGCCAGCGAGGCAAAGCCCAGCGCGAGCAGCAGCGCGCCGGCGGCGGCAGCGGCGGCAAACTTGTCGCCCAGTTCGTAATGCCGCACCAGCATGATCCCGCCGACGGTCAAGCCGGCCTGGAGCGCGATCGTCGCCAGCGAGAGCCACAGGTTCTTGAGCCGCGCGACATAGACCAGCGCCGCCTCGCTCACCACGGCGGTGGCGGCGACCACTTCGGCCATCAGCAGGAAGGTCAGCGCGCCGGTCCCGCCGACGAATTGCGGGCCGATCAGGCCCATCACGGCCTCGCCCGGAATGGCCAGCGCCAGGGCAATCCCGGCCTGGGCGGCGATGATCCAGAAGCCGACCTGGTTGACCTGCGCCGCAATCGCCGCGCGGTTGCCATCGCGCAGGTTGCGGGTGATGACCGGGCCCAGGATCGGCTCGAAACTGGTCTTGAGCTTCTGCGGCAGCGAGGCGACCTGCTGCGCCGCGTAATAGACCCCGACCGCGACCGGCGAAGTGAAGAAGCCAAGCAGCGCGATATCAAGCTTGCGCGTACCCCATTCGACCATGTCGGCCCCGGCCAGCGGCGTGGAAAGCAGCGCCAGCTTGCCCAGCCGCAGCGGGTGGGGGTGCCACCCGCGTGGCAGGCCGAAAGTCTGCAGCAAGGGCCACAGCGCCACCAGCAGCGCCGCGATCTTGGCCAGGATGAACGACAGCGCGAGACCCGCCGCGGGCAGGATGAACAGGAAGGCCACAGCCGCCAGCGTCTGCACCCACGGCTCAACCAGCGAGCGTGCCCGCACCGTTGCGGCAATGTTGTAGCGATAGGCCAGCGCGGCGAGCGCAATATCGGTCAGCGCATTGGCGACGATCGCCAGCGGCAGCAGCCGGTCCCATTCGTTGTACTGGCCACTGGGGAACATCGGCGCGGGGAACAGGTAAAGCAGCGCCGCCGCGCCCAGTGAGAGCAGCAGGGTCAGCGTCATCGCGTCGGCAATGACATGGCCTTCCTCGCGCGGGTCTTCGGACAGCCGCTGGGCGAGGCCGCGGCGCTGGCCCAGCACGCAGAGCTGAGCGATCAGTTCGACAATCACCAGCGCCGAGGCATAACGCCCCAGCGCCTCAACCCCATAGAACCGCCCGGCGATGAACAGGAACGGCGCCGTGCCGCCCAGCCGTAGCACGAAGCCGAGGAAATTGGTGCGTCCACCCTTGGCAAGGGCGGCGATATCCTGATCGGGTGGCTGGCTCACGCGAGTTCGCCCTCGGCCCGGAGCGGCCGGGCGAGCAGTTCGGCCACGACTTGCCGCGCGGGGGCTTGCCCCGCGAGCAGCCGCGCCACTGCATCGACGATTGGCATGGCGATTCCGCGCGTGGCGGCCAGCTCGGCCAGGACCGGCGCGGTATGCGCGCCTTCGGCCACGCTGAGCTTGCCCGAGAGGGCCTCGGCCGCGCTCATCCCCTCGCCCAGCGCCTTGCCGAGCGCGAAGTTGCGGCTGGAGGTGGAGGAGCAGGTCAGCACCAGATCGCCCAGCCCGCACAGCCCGGCCAGCGTCTCGGCCCGCGCGCCCAGCGCCAGGCCGAAGCGCGTCATCTCGGCATAGCCGCGCGCGATCAACGCAGCGCGGGCATTCTGGCCCAGCCCGAGCCCCTCGACCACGCCACAGGCAATCGCGAGGACATTCTTGACCGCGCCGCCGATCTCCGCCCCGACCACATCGTCCGAATAATAGGGCCGCAGCGTGGGGCGCGAGAGTGCGGCGGAGAGCCGCGCCCATTGCGCTTCGCCGCCAGCACAGGCCAGCGTCACGGCCGTCGGCAGGCCGGCCGCCACCTCGTGCGCGAAGGTCGGGCCGGAGAGGACCGCGATCTCGGCCCGGGGCAATGCTGCGCGCGCCACATCGGCCATCAGCCGCCCGGTTCCGGCCTCGATTCCCTTGGAGCAGAGCACCAGGTCGCGCGGTCGGTCGCTGAGGCCGGCCAGGACCTTGCCGAGATGCTGTGCGGGAGCGACGACCAGCAGGACGGCTAGATCATCGAGCGCGGCCATCTCCCCCGTCGCGGCGATCGATGGAGCCAGCGCCGCGCCCGGCAGGAACAGCGGATTGCGGTGCTCGGCATTGATCGCGGCGACCACTTCTGCCTCACGCGCCCACAGCCGCACCGGCGTGCCATCGGCGGCATAGGCCTGCGCCAGCGCCGTGCCCCAGGCACCGCCCCCAAGAACGCCCAGAGTCACGCCTTCACCCCAGCCCCGCGCACCGGCGCGGCATCGGGATCGAGCGGCCAGCGCGGGCGCGCGGCGATGTCGAGCGGATCGGGCGTGAAGTTGCCCTGCGCAAGCCGTTCCTGCCCGGCCCAGGCAATCATGGCCGCATTGTCGGTGCACAGCGCGAGCGGCGGCGCGACGAAGGGCAGGCCGAATTCGGCGGCGAGCGCTTCCAGCCCGGCGCGGATCGTCTGGTTGGCGGCCACCCCGCCAGCCACCACCAGCGCCGTCACACCATCACTTTCGGACAGCGCGCGGCGGGTGCGGTCGATCACGCAGTCGAGCGCGGCCTGCTGAAAGGCGGCGGCGATATCGGCATCGGCATGAATGCCCGCCTGCTTGGCCCGCAGCACAGCGCTTTTGAGGCCGGCGAAAGAGAAATGCGGCTCGGCGCTGCCCAGCAGCGGACGCGGCAGCGGCACGGCCTTGGGATCGCCCTCGCCCGCCAGCCGTTCAACCGCCGGACCGCCGGGAAAGCCGAGGCCGAGGATCTTGGCGGTCTTGTCAAAGGCTTCACCCAGCGCATCGTCGATCGTCGTGGCCAGGCGGCGGTACTGGCCCACACCCTCAACCCGCAGCACCTGGCAATGCCCGCCCGATACCAGCAGCAGCAGGTAAGGGAATTGCAGCGCGGGATCGGCCAGCCGCGGTGAAAGTGCGTGGCCTTCCAGATGATTGACCGCGATCAGCGGCTTGTCACTGGCCATAGCCAGGGCCTTGGCCGTGACCAGACCGACCATCACGCCGCCGATCAGGCCCGGTCCGGCCGTGGCGGCAATCGCATCGACATCGGCCAGTTCCAGCCCGGCAGCGGTCAGCACGGCAGCAACCAGCGGGGCAATCCGTTCGGCATGGGCGCGGGCAGCGATTTCGGGGACGACCCCGCCATAGGGGCGATGGGCATCGTCTTGCGAGGCGATCCGCTGCGCCACGATCCGGCGCTCGCCATCAACGAGC
The DNA here is from genome assembly GCA_965284665.1 of Sphingomonadaceae bacterium. Lineage (GTDB taxonomy): Bacteria > Pseudomonadota > Alphaproteobacteria > Sphingomonadales > Sphingomonadaceae > Novosphingobium. The sequence goes on from OZ260108.1 coordinate 2,865,585, forward strand.
GCGGCCGCTGTTTCGTCGCAAGATGATTCAATGCCGAGGACAATCGCCATGGCGACTTTCCCTTAAAGACAAACACGACTAGCACAAGGCGCGCATGACCGACCGTCCACTACGTCTTGGCACCCGCCGTTCCCCGCTCGCCATGGCCCAGGCCGAGGAAGCGCGCGACCGGCTCTGTGCCGCCCATCCCGGCCTGTCAGTAGAGATCGTTCCGGTCTTTGCCAGCGGCGACAAGATCCAGGACCGCCCGCTGGCCGAGATCGGCGGCAAGGCGCTATGGACGAAGGAGCTTGATGCCTGGCTGCTGGCCGGCGAGATCGACTTTGCGGTCCATTCGGCCAAGGACGTGGAAACGCTGCGCCCGCCCGCGATCGCCATCGCCGCCGTGCTGCCGCGCGCCGACGTGCGTGACGTGCTGGTTGGCGTTGACAGCCTCGAAGCCCTGCCACCCGGTGCCCGGATCGGCACCAGCGCGCCGCGCCGCGCGGCCCAGGCGCTGCACTTCCGGCCTGATTGCCAGATCGTTTCGTTCCGCGGCAATGTCGCGACCCGGCTCGGCAAGCTGGCGGCGGGCGAGGCCGATGCGACGCTGCTGGCCGCCGCTGGCCTCGAACGGCTGGGCCAGAGCGAGGTCGGCGTGGCGCTCGATCCGCAGGTCTGGCTGCCCGCCCCGGGTCAGGGCTGCATCGCGATCGAATGCCGCGCGGACGATGCGGCCACGGCTGGCCTGCTTGCCGCAATCGACGATGGCGCCAGCCATGTCGCATTGCTGGCCGAGCGTGCGCTGCTCGCGGCGCTGGGCGGCAATTGCCACAGTCCCATCGCGGCCCTGACCGAAGCGCGGGAGGGCGAACTGGCGCTCCACGCCGCGCTGTTCAGCCCCGACGGGGCCGAGCGCGTGGCGGCAACCCTGCATTTCCCCGTCGCAGATCTGGCCGGTCCGGCCGAGCTCGCCCGCTTGCTGCTCGATCAGGCTTCGCCCAATATCCGGCAGCATTTCGAAGGTCCCTCCATTTAAGGAAACGCGCATGGTTCCGCTGGTCGTGATCCGCCCCGAGCCTGGCTGCGCCGCAACGGTCAGCGCTGCGCGGGATGCGGGGCTCGATCCGCAGGGCTATCCGCTGTTTGCTGTCACCCCGCGCTCATGGTCCGCCCCGCCGCCCGATGCCCATGATGCGTTGCTGCTGGGCAGCGCCAATGCGGTTCGCCACGCCGGGCCGGGCCTGGCCGCCGTGCGCCACCTGCCGGCCTATGCCGTGGGCGACGCGACCGCCGATGTCGCCCGCGCGGCCGGGATCACGGTGATCGGCCAGGGCCAGGGCGGCCTGCAATCCGTGCTCGGCCAGCTTGATCCCGCCCACCGCCGGCTGCTGCGACTGGCCGGCGAGGAACGGATTGCGCTGACCCCGCCGGCCGGCGTGACCATGGCCGAACGGGTGGTCTACGCCAGCCGCGCTCAGCCGATGCCGGCGGAACTGGTGACGCTGCTGGGCGAACCCGCGCTGGTTGCGCTCCATTCGGCCGAGGCAGCGCATCACTTTGCCGCCGAATGCGTCCGCAACGGCCTGCGCCGCGCGCGGCTGCGGCTCTGTGCGCTGGGGCCGCGGATCGCGGCGGCGGCGGGTGACGGCTGGGGCGAGGTCGCCGTGGCCGCCGATACCAGCGACCGCGCGCTGCTGGCCTTGGCCCGCCAGATGTGCCAAGACCCCTGGGGCAAGACCAATTCCTGAAGGCCATCGCGACCCGGCATGACTGAATTCGATACCTATCCGCGCCGTCCCGGCACCCCTGGCATTTCCCTGCGCGCGGTCATGGGCACCTCACTGCTGGCCTTCATCGGCGGTGCAGCTCTGATTGGCTGGCTGGTCTATGACGACAAGCTGCCGCTCGGCGCGGACTTCGGTAAGCCCGCAGTGACAGCCCCGGCACCCAAGGCCAGCCCGCTGGCCGGCGCGCTGCCCGCCCCCAGCGCCAGCCCCTCGCTCGCCGCTGCGGCTGGCGGGATGGATCAGCGGATCGCCGCGCTCGAACAGCGGCTGGCCCGCCTCGACCTCCAGGCCGCCGCGGCCGAAGGCAATACCGCTCGCGCCGAGGCGCTGCTGGTCGCGCTCGCCACCCGCCGCGCGATCGAGCGCAGGGCGCCGCTGGGCTACCTCGAAAATCAGCTCAAGCTGCGATTTGGCGAGGCTCAGGCCAATGCCGTCGCCACGCTGATCGCCAATGCCCAGCGCCCGGTCTCGATCGACCAGCTCAACAGCGAGCTCGAAGCGCTCGCCCCGACCCTGCTCGGCACGCCTGCCAATGAGAGCGGCTGGCAGCGCTTCAGGCGCGAGCTGTCAGGCCTGTTCGTAATCCACCGCGGCGATGCGCCCTCGGCCCAGCCTGACGCCCGGTTCGATCGGGCCCGGCTGATGCTGCGCAGCGGCCAGGTCGAAAGCGCGATGACAGAGATCGAGCGCCTGCCCGGAGCCCGCGATGCTGGCAATTGGCTGACCGAGGCGCGGCGCTATGCCAGCTCGCAGAAGGCGCTGGACCTGATCGAGACTGCTGCCTTGCTTGAGCCGGAAAAGCTCAAGGACGCAACCGGCGTCGCCGTGCAGCAGCCCGGCCCAGGCGCGCCGCCAGCGTCAAGCCCCGCCGAAGCGAGCTTCTAGGCCCGCAGCAGCGCCGGCAAGTCGCCCGACATTCCGCGCGCTTCATCCATGAAAAAGCGCTTGAGCCAGCCCGAACGCTGGACCGCGCCCATGCCGAGCCGCCGCACCGCGCTGGGCAGGCGGCCGGGAATGGCAAACAGCCGGTTGATCGCATCGGTGGCGAATCCAACCGAGAAGCTATCGACCGAGCGCCACCGCTCATAGCGCGCGAGCAGTTGGGCATCGCCCGGCTCCAGTCCCAGCCGCATGCCATCGGCCAGCACCTCGACTAGTGCGCCGACATCACGCAGGCCCAGGTTGAGGCCCTGTCCGGCAATCGGGTGAATGCCATGGGCGGCATCGCCGATCAGCGCGAGCCGTTGGTCGACAATGCGCGGCGCGCGGTGGAAGTTGAGCGGATAGGACATCCGCGGCGCGGCCAGTGCCAGCGCACCGAACATCCCGCCCATGTGGCGGCGAACCTCCCCCAGGAACAGCGCCTCAGGCATGGCGAGGACCCCAGCGGCATCCTTTTCCGCCACGGTCCAGACCAGCGCCGAACGGTGGCGGCCATTGTCATCAAGCAGCGGCAGGAGCGCGAAGGGGCCGGCCGGATAGAAGATCTCCCAGGCGACGTTCTCGTGGCTCTGCTCATGATAAAGCGCGGTCACGATGGCGCGGTGGTGGTAATCCCACTTGGCGGTGGCCAGGCCAGCCTCGTCGCGGGTGGGGGACTTGCGGCCCTCGGCGGCGACCAGCAGGCTGCCGGTCAGCTCCTCACCATTGTCGAGCACCACCCGCACGCCGTGTTCGCCGCGCTCACGCTCCACCGCTTCGGTGCCCGAATGCCAAGCGATCGCGGGTTCCGCCCTGGCCGCTTCGAACAGCGCGGTACGGATATCGCGGTTGGCATACATCCGGCCGAGCGAGCCGTCTTCCGCCCCCGGCTGGAAGTCGATCCGGCCCGGCTTCATCTGGTCGGTCACGGCAATCGCCGCGATCGGGCAGCCCAGCGGAGCGAGCCGGTCGGCCAGACCGATATTGGCAAACAGGTTCCAGCTGGCAGTCGAAATCGCCGAGGCGCGGCCGTCGGCCCCTTCGGCGGTTAGCTGCTCGGGCGTCGCCTTGTCGACTACGTGGCTGGTGATGCCCTGACGCGCCGCAGCGAGTGCCAGGGTCATGCCGACCAGTCCGCCGCCGAGGATGACCAGATCGCGCCGCCCGCTCACTTGGCGCGCCCACAGCTGTTGCCGGCCCCGGCGTCGAGATCGAGACAGCGGCCATCGAAGGCCCCATCATCAAGCCGCAGGCCGATCACCGCAGCCAGCGTCGGCGCGATGTCGACCGTTTCGACCGGATTGGGTTGTTCGAAGCCCGTCATGCCTTTGCGCCAGAACAGCATCGGCACCCGCCGGTCATAGTCCCAGACGCTGCCGTGGGTCGCGACATAGGCCCCCAGCACAGGCTCAGGGATCGGCGTCACCGCGCGGTTAAGCACCACCACCACGTCACCCGAACGTTCGGCCATGAACGAGGCGCGCGCGCGCTCCTTGATCGTCCAGTCCTGCGGGTTGCCGGCCGGGACCGGGGTGGCGGCCAGCTCTGCCGCAGTGAAGACTGCCGTCACCTGCGGGTGGTTACGGGTGAGGTTGAGCAACTCGTTCATCACGCGGGTCTTGGCCCCGCCCGTGATCGCGGCATTGACGTACATGTCACCGAACGGGCCGTCGCCATAGATCAGCGGCCCTTGCGGCGCGGCTATACCGGTGCGGCGGGTGATTTCGGCCCCCAGCGCCGCCGGCATCAGCGCCTTGTCGGCCCGGCTCGCGCCCGGCATGGCCTGCTGGCGCAGCCGTTCGGGCGCGTCATGCCCGCCGTGGTCGGCGGTCAGCACCACCAGGTAATCGATCTTGCGCTTGTCGAGCGCGGCGAACAGCCGGCCCAGGTGATTGTCGAGCTCGGCCATCTGGATGCACATTTCGACGCCCTCGGTGCCGACGGCATGGCCGATATAGTCGCTGGCTGAAAGGCTGACCGAGAGGACATCGGGCGCTGCGCCCTGGCCCAGCTTGAGCTCGTCGACCAGGCCGAGCGCCAGGTCCACCGTTGCTGCGTCCATCCGCGGCGAGATCCGCAGCATATCGGGCTTTGCGCCCTTGGGCAGGGCAAAGCGATAGGTCCCGACCGTGCCATTGCCGATGGCCACGGCCTGATCACGCGGGCCGCACCAGGCCGGGGCCTTGAGCGCGGGCGCGCCCTTGGCGAGCAGGGCGCTGGCGGCGGCATTGGCGCGCTGCGCCGCCGGGTCCAGCTCACGCCCCTTGAAGGTGGTGAAGCTGCTGCTCTTCCACCAGTAGCCCGCATCGATCTTGTGCCCACCCATCATCACCACGGCGCGGTCCTTGGCCGAAACGGCGACGTTGCGGGTGGCGGGGTTGGCGACCTTCATCAGCTCACCCAGGGTCGGCACCTTGAGCAGGTTGGCCGAAACCACCGGATTGCCCGGCGTGCTGGCCGGATCGGACAGGTCTTCCGAACAATAGACCTTCTTCTCCGCCCGCGCGATTGCGGGGTTGAACCAGTTGTTGGCAATCACCCCACTGCGCGCCGGGCGCGCACCGGTCAGGATCGTGGAGTGGCCGGGGCAGGTTTCGGTCGCGGCGTGCGACTGGAAGCCCGAGGGGAAGACCGCGCCGCTCAGCAGCCGGGCAAAGCCGCCGGTGAAGTGTTCACGATACTGGGCGAAGAGATCGGACGAGAGCTGGTCGATCGAGACTGCCAGCACCAGTTGCGGGCGGGCCGTTTCAGCCGCCGGCTCAGCCGGGGGTGCCGCTGCCGGTTGACCTTGGGCCAAAGCCGGGGCTGACAGGCCCAGGGCAGCAGTGGCAAGCAGGCGAAGAACGGTGCGGCGCATGGGTGAATCCTTGCTTTGATCGCGGAAATCGGCAAGGCCCTGATGGCGTTGCCGGGGCCCGAGTGCAAGGCCTGCAATAGGCCAAGGAGATGACATTTCGATGGCTCGCATCGCGGCCCTGATCGGCTTCCTGCTGCACCTGCTGGTCCTGACGGCGAGCCCCGCGCGCGCGAGCGAAACCAACATCGCCGCCACCCTGCTGGCGGAAGGCCCGGCCATGCCCGGCACCACGGTGACGCTGGCGATCGACATGCAGCCCAAGCCCGGCTGGCACGGCTATTGGCAGAACCCCGGTGACGCCGGCCAGGGCATGACGGTCGACTGGACTTTGCCCCCCGGCGCCAAGGTTGGCGCGCTGGCCTATCCGGTGCCTGCCACACTGACCATCGCCGGGCTGATGAATCACGTGTTCAAGACCGAATATGCCGTGCTGGTGCCCTTTACCGTGCCGGCGGACGCAAAGCCGGGCCAGGTGCTGGACCTGCGCGCCCAGGCGCAGTGGCTGGCCTGCACCGACGAGATCTGCGTGCCCGAACAGGGCGAGCTGGCGACCAGGGTAACGGTCGGCCCACCGGGGCAGCCCGATGCCCGGTTCGATACCTGGCGTGCTGCGCTCCCCGCCCCGCTCGGCAGTCCGGCCCGCTTTGCCTTTGCTGGCGGCAAGCTGCGCGTCGCGATCCCGCTCCCCGCCGCGATGCAGGTCAGCGAGCCGCACCTGTTCCTGGCGACCAACAGCGTTGTCGATTACGCCGCGCCGCAGGCCTTCTTCCGCCAGGGTGACTTGCTGGTCGCCGAAGTGCCTGTGGCGAAGTTCGATCCGGCCCAACCGGGCTCGATCGAAGCCGTACTGCGGCTCAACCCGACAGGTGATGGCGTGTCGATTAGTGCAGCGCCGGACGCAGTCCCGACCGGTGGTGAGCCGCTCAAGACCGGCGCCAGCACCGCGCCTTCGCTGGCCTGGCTGATCCTTGCCGCGCTGGCTGGCGGTCTGCTGCTCAACATCATGCCCTGCGTCTTCCCGATCCTCAGCCTCAAGGCGCTGAGCCTGGCGCGCGCGGGTGAAAGCGAGGCCCAGGCCCGCGCCGAGGGACTGGCCTATACTGCCGGCGTCGTGCTCGCCTGTCTGGCGCTCGGCGGCTTGCTGCTGGGCCTGCGCGCGGCCGGCCAGGAAGTGGGCTGGGCCTTCCAGTTGCAAGAGCCGCTGGTGGTTGCCGCGCTGCTCCTGCTGGCCGTGGCGATCACAGCTAACCTGCTGGGCCTGTACGAATTCATGGTGCCTGGGTTCGCCAGCGAGGGTTCACCGCAAGGCGCCTTTGCCACCGGCCTGCTCGCCGCTTTCGCCGCCACGCCATGCACCGGCCCGTTCATGGCGGCGGCGATGGGCGCCGCGCTGCTGCTGCCGCCGCTGCCGGCCCTCCTGCTGTTCGCCGCGCTGGGCCTGGGGATCGCCCTGCCCTTCCTGGCCATCGCCTGGGTTCCTGCGCTGCGCCGCCGGATGCCCAAGCCCGGACCGTGGATGGGCAAGTTCCGCAACTGGATGGCCCTGCCGATGGGCCTGACCGCGCTGGCCCTCATCTGGCTGGCCAGCCGGATCGCCGGTAATGCCTTTGCCTTCGCGCTTGGCCTGATCGCCGTGATCGTGGTCGCCGCGCTGGTCCTGCTGGGCCGCCGCCAGCGCAATGGCCTGGCTGGCGGGCGGCTCTGGTGGACCGGCCTCGCTGCGCTGCTGGCCCTGTCCGCGCTAGGCCTGCCCGGCATGGTCCGGGCCCCTGCCGCCAGTGCCGAAGCCGGACTGCTCGAAGCCCAGCCCTTCAGCGAGGATGCCCTGGCCAAGGCGCAGGCGAGCGGCAAGCCGGTCTTCGTCTACATGACTGCTGACTGGTGCCTGTCATGCAAGGTCAACGAGCGTGTCGCGATCGAGCGGGAGCCGACCCGCGATGCCTTCCAGCAGGCCGGCGTGATCGTGCTGCGCGGCGACTGGACCCGGCGCGATCCGGCAATCACCCGCTTCCTCACCGCCCAGGGCGCAGCGGGTATCCCGCTTTACCTGTGGTACCCGGCGGGGAGCAGCACGCCCAAGCAACTGCCGCAGGTGCTGGGGCCGGACAGCCTGGTCGCACTGGCGCAGCGCCAAAATTAATCGCGCAGTTGATTTTGGTCAAAGCCTTGAACGCAAGGCCGTTCCATCAGGAGAACAAGGCGGATGCCAGCCGGCTTCCTTTCCAAACGTTCTCCCCACCTGGAGCGGCTGCACAGTACAGCCGCTCTTTTTTTTGGCGAAGTTATGCTGATCGCTGGCGCCGCAGCCACAGCACCTGGGCACCATAGCCCAGCACAAACAGGACCAGGAAGGCCAGGTAGAACCCGCGCAGCAGCGGATCATCGATCCGGTCAACCACGGGGTCACCAACCGGCAGCCGCCGCAGCCCATCCGTGATCGCTGGGATCATGTGGAACAGCAGGGTGGCGGAAAAGCACAGCGCCTGAAGATAGGGGATCAGCCCGCCCAGAAAGCGCAGCTGCGGCACGATGAACCCGCCCGCCAGGGCCAGCAGCGTCAGCACGCCAAGGGCATGAGCCGGACCGAACCCGGTCCCCTGGTTGAAGATCATCAGCGATGTCGCAGCCGCCAGCAGCGTGCAGACCAGATAGATCAGGCCAGAGCGCTGATCGGGCTTGATCAGCTTGTGGACGGCGAGCGCATAGATCCCGGCCAGGATCGCGATGATGGCGATGCCGGTATGAAACCAACCCAGTGGCGTAATTGTCGGCATGACTTCCCCCATGTTCGCAGCCTGCCGCACGGAACGAACAGGCTTGGGGCGATTTATGCGTGATTCTCCAGCAGGCTGCAATCGCGCCAGCGCGAGCCAGCCGAGACGTCAAACCGCCGAACTGAACCGGCGTACCGAATCCTGGCGATAGGGATCGAACAGCGCCGCGATAGTGCGGGCATAGGGCAGCGCTTCGGGCAGCAGCCGCAGCGTGCCGTGGTCAAGCTCGGCCAGTTCGCGATCGATGAAGGGTAGCAGCCGCATCAGCACCTCATTGGCTAGGTCCGGATCGAGCTTCGCCTCGCCCCGGCAGAGGATCCCTTCGATCACGGCACCGCGGCGCTGGTCGTCGGCCGAGCGGATCAGGCCGCCACTTGCGGGCAGACGGTCCTGTGACAGCAGCATCCGATAGCGCCCGGCGTTCTTCTCGTTCTGCCAGATGATCCCCGGCGTCATCGTGATCGCCGAGGCCCCGAGGCCGACCAGCACGGGGGCCTGATCATCGGTAAAGCCCTGGAAATTGCGCCGCAGCGTGCCATCCTGCGCGGCGCGGGCCAAGGCATCCCCGGGCCTGGCAAAGTGATCGAAGCCGACCGGCACATAGCCCGCACTCACCAGCAGCCGATAGCCGAACTCGGCCATGGCAAAGCGGGCCGCCTGGTCGGGCAAGTTGCTGGCATCGATCCGGCGCTGGCGCGGGATCATGTGTGGCACGTGGGCATAGCCGAACAGCGCGATCCGGTCCGCGCCCAGTTCGACCGTCCGGAGCAGGGTTGCTTCAAGATCGGCCAGCGTCTGGCCGGGGAGACCATACATCAGGTCGAAATTGAGCGAGGAGACGCCCGCGCCGCGCAGCATCTCCGTTCCCCGCGCGATCAGTGCATCGTCCTGAATTCGGCCAATCGCGGCCTGAAGATGCGGCGCGAAAGTCTGCACGCCCATCGAGGCGTGGCTGACCCCGACCCAACCGAGCACTTCGGCCCATTCGGCCGTCAAGGTGCGCGGATCGACTTCGATCGACCACAGCGGATCGGCCAGCGAGACGTGCAGCGTCAGCGCATCGACCAGCCGGACAAAGTCAGTCGGCGTAATCGCGTTGGGACTGCCGCCGCCGAAGGCGACCCGGCGGGCGGCAATCCGTCCGTCGAGCCGCGTCCCGGCCAGCGCAATCTCACGGTGCAGCGCATCAAGATAGCTGGCGAGGCGCTGGCGGCGGTTGGCCGCGCCGGTGTTGCAACCGCAATACCAGCAGATCTGCTCGCAGAACGGGATATGGACATAGAGCGAGACATCGCCCGAGGCGCTGCGCAAGGCCGCATCGGCATCGGCGGCGCCAATCCCCTCACCAAACTCCGCCGCCGTCGGGAAGCTGGTGTAGCGCGGGACCGGAACGGCAAGCAGATCGGGAAAGTACGGCCACATGCCGGTCTTTGTCAGGGAATCGGGCGCCGGCGTCATTGCGCTGGCTCAAAATGCGGCCCGCCTGTGCGCTTGCGTGAGGAACCGCCGTGGCAGCCTTTGACGCAATCCGGCTCCCCGCCCTTACGCGGACCGCTGCCGTTCTTGGGGATCGCGACCAGCCGGGTCTGCCCGTCGCCGGTGCAGATCGGCACCAGCAGGCTGCCTTCCGCCATGACCGGGGCGGCATGGAGCGCCGCCGGGGCAATCGCCAACAGGGCGAAAAGGCGCAGCAGCCGGCTCATGCCGCCCGATCCTCCTCATCATCGATCAGGATCCGCGCGGCAGCCCCGTCGAGGTCTTCGAACTGCCCGCGCTTCAGCGCCCAGAAGAAGGTCATCAGGCCCAGCAGGCCCAGCCCCAGCGCGACCGGGATCAGGACGGCGAGACCGTTCATCGCGCCGCTCCATAAAGGCGCAGTGAATTGGCGATGACGATCAGCGAGCTGGTCGACATGGCAATCGCCGCGATCAGCGGAGTGACATAGCCGGCCATGGCCAGTGGCACGGCCAGCGCGTTATAGCCGATGGCGAGGACAAAGTTCTGCTTCACCACTGCCATGGTCCGGCGCGCGGCGCGCACCCCGCGCGGCAGGGCGAGGAGCGAATCGCCCAGGAACACCAGGTCGGCGGCCTGCCGCCCGACATCGCTGGCGCTGCCCGGGGCAATGCTGGCGTCGGCAGCGGCGAGCGCCGGTCCATCGTTGAGCCCGTCGCCCGCCATCAGCACCTTGTGCCCGGCGGCCTGGAGCCGGGCGATCGCGCCTTGCTTGTCAGCCGGGCTGGCAGCGGCCTGGGCAGTGAGGCCGGTCTGGCGCGAGACCTCCGCGACGGCGGCCGGGTTGTCGCCGGACAGGATCGTCGCCTCGATCCCCAGCGCCTTGAGCTCGGCCAGGGCCTGTTCGGCATCGGGGCGCAGCCGATCGGCAAAGCTGATCAGTCGGACCGGGCGCTCGCCAATGGCCAGCGCCGTGGCAATGCCGGTAGCACTATCGGGCCGGCGCAGGGCGACCGTCTGCCCCTGCCACATGGCGGAAACGCCGCGTCCGGCTTCTTCGGCAACATCCTGCAATTCGGCGGCGCGCGCGCCGGCGGCACTCAGGGCTTCGGCCAGGGCGCGCGACAGCGGATGGCGGCTGTGCGTGGCGAGTGCGAGGGCAACCGCCGCCTCATCGGGATCGAGGGCGGCAAGGCTGGCGGGATCAGGCAGCGGACGGCCCAGCGTCAGCGTGCCGGTCTTGTCGAGCAAGGCCCGGTCGATGCTGGCGAGGCGTTCGAGCGCGGCTCCGTCCTTGACCATGATCCCGGCGCGCATCAGCGCCCCGCTGGCGACGACCTGCGCCACCGGCACGGCCAGGCCGAGCGCGCAGGGGCAGGTGATGATCAGCACGGCAATCGCGATCACCAGCGAGTGATGCCAGCCCGCTCCGGCGATCAGCCAGCCGGCCAGCGTCAGCGCGGCCAGCGTGTGCACCGCCGGCGCATAGAGCCGCGAGGCGCGATCGGCGATCCGGACATAGCGCGAGCGGACTTGCCCTGCCGCCTCCATCAGTCGCGCAATCTCGGCCAGCGAGGTGTCGGACCCGGCTGCCGTAACCTTTACGTCAACGGGAGCTTCAAGGTTGAGCGTGCCGGCATGGACCGTGTCCCCAGCCAGCATGGCAACCGGCGCGCTTTCGCCGGTCAGCAGCGAACGGTCGAACCGGCTCTGGCCCGTGGCGATGATCCCGTCCGCTGCCAGCCGTTCCCCGGCAGCGACGCGCATGACCATGCCCGGCACCAGATCGCGCGCGGCAATCCACTGGGCGGAGCCGTCCTTGCCGACGACCATCGCCCCGGGCGCGGCCTGGCGCAGCAGGGCATCGACCCCGGCCCGCGCGCGGTCGCGCATCATTGCATCGAGCACGCGGCCGGCCAGCAGGAACAGCAGCAGCATCAGCGTGCCATCGAACCAGGCCTCGTGCCCGCCGGTCGCAGTCTCGTAGAGGCTGAGGCCGGTCGCCAGCGTCACCCCGATCGAGATTGGCACGTCCATGTTGGTGCTGCGCTGCTTCAGCGCCCCCCAGGCCGAGGTGAAGAACGGCCGGCCAGCATAGGCGATCGCCGGCACCCCGATCATCGCCGAGAGCCAGTGGAACAGGTCGCGCGTGCTGCCTTCCGCCCCCGACCAGATCGAGACAGACAGCAGCATCACGTTCATGCAGGCAAAGGCCGCCACGGCCAGTGGGGCGAGCAGCGGCTTTACCGCCGAGGGCGGCGCGGAAAGGTCTTCCACCCGCGGCTGGCTGGCGAACCCGGCATCGGCCAGGGCAGCCATCAGATCGGGCTCGCGCACTGCCGTTTCGTGCTCAACCCGTACCTGCCGCGCGGTCAGGTTGACGCGGGCGGAATGGACCCCCGGCAGGCCGGCAAAGGCCCGCTCGACCTTGCCCATGCACCCGGCGCAATGCATCCCTGGCACGACCAGCACGGTCGCTTCGAGCGGCGTGGCATCATCGAGGCGGGCAGGCGCGTTCACCGCAGTTCCTGCTCTTCGCGCCACCTGGCGTCGCCAGCTTCGGCGGCAATCCGCACCATCCAGCGCCCCGGCGCAATGGCCTTGGTCGAGATGAAAGCGCCATCGGCCGCGCGGACGAAGGCCAGCGCCTGGTCGGGCGCGCGACCGAGTGGATGGCGGGCCACCGCATTGACCGTCAGCCCCGCCGGTGCGCCGGTGAAGCGCACCGCCACCCGGTTATCCGGCAGGCGCGACAGGGCGGCGCTCCACCCTAGCTTCTTCTGCGCTTCGGCGGCCGCGAGCCACTTGTTGTAATGCTGGCTGGCGACATAGGAGTTGCTGACAACCACCCCCCCGAAGGTCGAGCTGGCGAAGCTCGCCATGGTGAAGTTCACCGCCATGATCACCCCGAAAAATACCACGAAGATCGCAGTGACCTTGCGGCCGGTGAACTGGCCTTTCGTGCTGGCAGTCATGGTCATTCGTCGTCGTCCTCTTCGGGGGCATCAAAGCGGGTTTCGGCCCGGTCACCGCCGGCCTCGCGGTCGCGTGCGGCGAGGACGAAATGGAAGTCCTGTTCGGTCGCCCCTTCCGGCGCGACCACGTAGACGCGCACCGGCTTGGTCTGATCGGCCGCCACGGTCAGTTGCAGCTCGCGCGATGCACTCTGGCGGCCCATCTCGTCAGTCCACATCACCGCGCCGGGCAGGCCTTCCAGCGTCACCGACATCGGGCGTGGGCGGGCCTCCATGTTGCGCAGCTTGAGCGTGTAATCGTTGCGGACCTCACCGTTCGACAGCAGCATGAAGGGCGGGTTGCGATCCTTGGCGACGCTGAGGTCAATCCGCGTACGGGTGCCGAGCGCGAACAGCAGAGCCACGCCGATCGCCGCCCAGACGCCGAAATAGGCCAGCGTGCGCCAGTGCAGCGCAGTCTTGAGGATCGAGCGACGTTCGCCCCCGGCGCGTTCGTGCTCGCAGTCCTCCAGCGTGGCATAGTCGATCAGGCCCCGCTCGCGGCCCAGTTGGCCCATCACCTTGTCGCAGGCATCGATGCAGAGGCCGCAGGTGATGCAGGCAATGTCCGGCCCGTTACGGATGTCGTAGCCGGTCGGGCAGACCGCGACGCACTGGTTGCAATCGACGCAGTCGCCAATCACGTCAGGCTGGCGCTCCTTGGCCTTGACCGAGCCGCGCTGTTCGCCGCGCCAGTCCTTGTAGGTGACGATCAGGCTCTTTTCATCGAGCATCGCGGTCTGGATGCGCGGCCAGGGGCACATGTAGATGCAGACCTGTTCGCGCATGAAGCCGCCGAAGATGAAGGTCGTAGCGGTCAGCACGGCGACCGTGGCATAGGCGACCGGCGCGGCCAGTCCGGTCCAGAAGTCGACCGTCAACGTCGGCGCGTCGGCGAAGTACATGATCCAGGCGCCGCCGGTCCAGAAACTGATCGCGAGATAGATCGACCACTTGAGGCCGCGTTTGAACACCTTCTGCGCGCCCCAGGGCGCAGCCTCCAGCTTGAGCTGGGCATTGCGATCGCCGTCGATCAGGCGGTCGACGTGCTGGAACAGGTCGGTCCAGATCGTCTGCGGGCAGGAATAGCCGCACCAGGCCCGGCCAAACGCGCTGGTAATCAGGAACAGCCCGATCCCGGCCATGATCAGCAGGCCCGCGACGAAATAGAATTCGTGCGGCCAGATTTCGATCGAGAACATGTAAAAGCGGCGATTGGCCAGATCGACCAGCACCGCCTGGTCCGGGGCATAGGGGCCCCGGTCCCAGCGCAGCCACGGCGTGAGGTAATAGATCCCCAGCGTGAAGATCAGCATGAACCACTTGAAGCGGCGGAAGGGGCCGTCCACCACCTTGGGAAAGACGGCCTTCCGCTTTTCGTAGTAGACTTGGCCAGCAGGCTCAGGGCTGCGCATTGGCCTCCCCTGGTGCAGGAGCTGCGGGCCTGGTGGCCGCAGGTGCCGCCACGAAATCCTCGCCGCCCCCCAGCGAGTGGACATAGGCCGCGAGCATCTTGATCGTCACCGGATCAAGCGTCTGGGTCCAGGCCGGCATAACGCCGGCGCGGGCCTTGTAGATGCTCGCCTCGACCTGCTCGCGCTTGCCGCCATAGAGCCAGATCGCATCGGCCAGGTTCGGTGCGCCGAACTGGCGCAGCCCCTTGGCGTCGGCGCCGTGGCAGGTGGCGCAGTTGTCGGCGAACAGCTGGGCCCCGCGGGCATTGGGCTTGCTCTTGCCGGTCAGCGACAGCACGTGATCGGCCACGGCGGTCAGATCGGCCGGGGGCAGGATGCCGTCCTTGCCGAAGCTCGGCATCAGGCTCTGGCGCGTGGCGTCGTTGCCCGGATGGCGGATGCCGTTGATCAGCGTGGTCTCGATTTCCTTGATGTTGCCGCCCCACAGCCAGTCGTCGTCGCGCAGGTTGGGGTAGCCGGTGGTACCGGCCGCGCCCGAACCGTGGCACTGCACGCAATTGACGCGGAAGGCGGCCCGGCCGCCGTTGATCGCGGCGCGCATCAGGTCAGGCTTGCTGGCCAGCTCCTCGACCGGCGTGGCGGCCAGCGCCGCCAGCGTACTGGCGCGGCGAGCTTCCTCGGCCTTCATTTCGGCGGCGAGCTGCCCGCGGCTGGACCAACCCCAGAGCCCATCCGTTGCTTTGCTGAGCATGGGGAAGGCCGGATAGACAATCACATAGCCGATCGAGAACAGGATCGTCGCATAGAGCGTCCACAGCCACCAGCGCGGTAGCGGATTGTTGAGTTCCTCAATCCCGTCCCAGCTATGGCCGACGGTTTCGATGCCGGTTGCTTCATCGATGCGCTTATTTGCCATCGTCGTCGTCCTTGAAGATCATGGTCTTGGCCGCCTCGTTGGCGGAGCGGGCGCTCGGCCGAAACGGCCAGAGCACGAGCACGAGGAAGGTGACCACCATGGCCAGCAGCCCCCAGCTGTCGGCAAAATGCCGCAGCATGTCATAAGTCGAGTGCGTGCTCACCGGCCCTTCTCCTTGGCCAGATCCTCCTGCGCGGCGGCAGCGTTGACATCGACCAGCGTGCCCAGCATCTGCAGGTAGGCCACCAGCGCGTCCATTTCGGTCAGCTTGTCGGGATTGCCGTCAAAGTCGCGGACCTGGGCCTTGGGGTAGCGCTTGTTGAGATCGGCCGCGTCGCCCATCGGATCGCCCTGCAGCTTCAGGTCCTCGTTCGCCTTGGCGATCTGGTCCTTGGTATAGGGCGTGCCGGCCCGGTAGAGCGCGGTCAGCGTCGCGCCCATGTCCCCGGCATCCAGTTCGCGATCGGCCAGGAAGGCATAGGTCGGCATAATCGATTCCGGCACCACGGCGCGCGGATCCTTGAGGTGCTGGACGTGCCATTCATCCGAATAGCGCCCACCGACGCGCGCCAGGTCCGGCCCGGTGCGCTTGGAACCCCACTGGAACGGGCGGTCGTACATCGATTCGGCCGCCAGGCTGTAGTGTCCGTAGCGTTCCACCTCGTCGCGGAACGGGCGGATCATCTGGCTGTGGCAGACATAGCAGCCCTCGCGGACATAGATGTCGCGTCCGGCCTGCTCGAGCGGGGTATAGGGGCGCATCCCGTCCACCTTCTCGATCGTGTTGTCGATCCAGAACAGCGGCGCGATTTCCACGATCCCGCCGATCGTCACGGCCGCGAAGGCAGCCAGACCGAACAGCGCGACGTTGCGCTCCATCTTCTTGTGGCGCCGCCAGTCTTCCTTGGGGGCAGCCTCGGGTGCTTGTGCAGTCATTTTCGTGGCCCCCCTTATGCGGCCGGAACAGCAGTGAGCGGACGGTCAGCGGCGGGATCGTAGGCCGGCTGGTAAAGCGGGTCCTCGTCGCGCAGCTTGCCGGCGATAGTCATCCAGACGTTGAAGGTCATGATGCCGGCCCCGACCAGGAACATGCCCCCGCCAAAGGCGCGCAGCAGGTACATCGGGTGGAGCGCGGCGACCGTTTCGGCGAAGGAGTTCACCAGGTAGCCATCGACCCCGTATTCGCGCCACATCAGGCCCTGGGTGATCCCCGCCACCCACATCGAGGAGGCGTAGAAAACGATCCCCAGGGTGGCGAGCCAGAAGTGCCAGTTCACCATCCGCAGCGAGTAGAGCCGTTCGCGCCCCCACAGCCGCGGCACCAGGAAGTAGATGCACGAGAAGGTGATCATGCCATTCCAGCCCAGCGCGCCGGAGTGGACGTGGCCGATGGTCCAGTCGGTATAGTGCGAGAGCGAGTTGACGCTCTTCACGCTCATCATCGGGCCTTCGAAGGTGCTCATGCCGTAGAAGGCCAGCGCCAGCACCATCATGCGGATGATCGGATCGGTGCGGACCTTGTCCCAGGCGCCGTTCAGCGTCATCAGGCCGTTGATCATCCCGCCCCAGCTCGGCATCCACAGCATGACCGAGAAGACCATGCCCAGCGTCTGCGCCCAGTCGGGCAGCGCGGTGTAGTGCAGGTGGTGCGGACCCGCCCAGATGTAGAGGAAGATCAGCGACCAGAAGTGCAGGATCGACAGCCGGTAGGAATAGACCGGACGCTGCGCTTGCTTGGGCACGAAGTAGTACATCATCGCCAGGAAGCCGGCGGTCAGGAAGAAGCCGACCGCGTTGTGGCCGTACCACCACTGCACCAGCGCGCCCTGCACGCCCGACCACAGCGGATAGCTCTTCGATCCCAGCAGGCTGACCGGCACGTTCGCGTTGTTGACCAGGTGGAGCATGGCCACGGTCAGGATGAACGAGAGGTAGAACCAGTTGGCGACATAGATATGCGGCTCGGTCCGCTTGACCAGCGTGCCGACGAAGACCGCCAGATAGGCCACCCAGACGATCGTCAGCCACAGGTCGACGTACCATTCGGGCTCGGCATATTCCTTGCCCTGGCTGATCCCGAGCAGGTAGCCGGTCGCCGCCAGGACGATGAACAGCTGGTAGCCCCAGAACACGAAACGGGCGAGGCCGGGGAAGGCCAGCCTCGCCCGGCAAGTGCGCTGCACCACGTAGAATGACGTGGCGATCAGCGCGCTGCCTCCGAAGGCAAAGATCACCGCCGAGGTATGAAGCGGGCGCAACCGACCGAAGCTGGTCCATTCCAGCCCCAGGTTGAGCGCCGGGAAGGTCAGCTGCAGCGCGATGACCAGGCCCACCAGGAACCCGGCCATGCCCCAGAACACCGTGGCAATCATGCCATAGCGGATCAGGTCATCGTCATAGCGGCCTTCATCCTGCGGCACCTTCAGCAGACCGCGCGCGGCGGCCTGAAAGTCGGTGGTGCGCAGCGAAATGACGAGGCCGATCAGCGCCGCCAGGGCAAAGATGCCCATGTGCACGGAAAAGCCCCAGTCGACTGCGGCCCCCATGGCAAAGATCGAGAGAAACAGTGCAGCAAGCCACCAGCCGCTGCGCGAAACTACGGATTCCATGAGCCTTCCCTCTCTGGAAATGTCAGATGAAAAGGCTGATGGTCGCCGCGCCGCATTGCAGCATTGACCGGGATCAAATTTCAGCGGTTGGTGCGGAAATAACTATTGGCAATGCGAAAATTGCGCAGGATCAATGTTTGCCCTTCGAACCGGTCGCATTTGCCCCCTGCGCCGTAACCACCTCTGCTGCACAGGGCAGCTGCTGCGGCGCCGGATGAGGGATTATGAAGAAACTGACTGTCTCCGCCCTGCTGGGCGCCTGCGCGATCCTGGCCGCGGCGCCGGCTCATGCCGGCAGCACCGATGGCAAGATTCAGATCAAGGTACTCGCCACCGGTGTGCTGCCGGATGGCAAGATCACCAAGGTGCTGGTCGATCCGGGCCTTCCGGCCGGAACCGATACCAAGGCCAATGACAATTGGGTGCCGACTCTGGCCATCGAGTATTTCGTTTCGCCGCAGGTCTCGATCGAAACGATCTGCTGCCTGACCCAGCACGATGTCGATGCCTCGGCTCCGGCCGCGCTGGCCGGCGGTGAACTGGTGGCCGACGCCAAGATCCTGCCCGCCACGGTAACGCTGAAGTACCACTTCACGGAATCCGGCGTGCGCCCCTACATCGGTGTCGGCCCAACCTGGTTCATCTTCATCGATGAAAAGCCTGGTGCAGCCGCGCGGACCCTGCTTGCCGCGACCAGCCAGAAGCTGGACAACCGGGTCGGCGCGGTCGTGCAGGCCGGGATCGATATTCCGATCAACGATCAGGGCTTTGGCATCAGTTTCGATGCCAAGCGCTATTTCCTGAGCACCACGGCCCACTGGTACAACGCCGCTGGCACGCAGGTGCTCTCAACCCGGCACAAGCTTGATCCGTGGGTGGTGAGCGGCGGGGTTTCCTACCGCTTCTAACCCGCTTCGGCGGCCAGCCCTTCGCGGTCGAGGATTTCCACCTCGCGCCGCGAGGGCAGGTCGATCAGGCCTTCGGACTTGAGCCGGGTGAACTGGCGGCTGACGGTTTCGATCGTCAGCCCCAGCACATCGGCCACCTGCTGGCGCGAAAACGGCAGGGTAAAGCGCTTGAGCGGCTGGTCGTGGGTGCCCTGGCAGCCCTGTTCGACCAGCCGTTCCGACATCTCCATGATGAAGCTGGCGACCCGTTCGCCGGCTGACTTGCGGCCCAGCAGCAGCATCCAGCGCCGCGTCCGGTCCAGTTCGCCCAGCGTGCGTTGCAGCAGCTTGTGCTCCAGCGCCGGATGCTCGCGCGCAAAGGCATCGAAATCGCGGCGGCTGAACACGCAGACCTTGGCCTCGGTCAGCGCAGTAACGCCGTGGCCGGTGGTCGAACCGAATGGTCGGCCAATGAAATCGGACGGATAGACCACACCCACGATTTGCTCGCGCCCGTCTTCGGTTCCGGTGGAAAGCTTGAGCACGCCGTCGATCACATTGGCGACGAGGACCGAATCCTCACCCTCCCAGATCAGCGATTCACCCGGTGCCAGGATGCGGCGCCGACCGATAGTGTTGAGCGTTTCCAATTCATTGGAATCGAGCGAGGCGCAGATGGCTCGATTGCGCACAACGCAGGTTTCACAAGCGGACATACCAGCATATTGCCGAACCCATCCCCCCCGCGCAAGCTAGACAATATTGATAAGTCCACCCAGTTCGGCTCGCAGCTTGTCCAACGCCTGGGCCTTCAGCTGGTGCACGCGCGGCACGGAAACATCCAGCGTTGCAGCGATTTCCGCCAGGTTGAGTTCCTCCACGAAGTAAAGCTGCATCACCAGTTGCAGCCGCTCGGGAAGGTTCGCAATCGCCCCGGCCAACGCCTGGCGCAGCTCCTGGGTTTCGAGGATGTTGTGGCTGTCGGGCCGTTCGTCGGCAAAGGCCGGGTCGTGATCCGAATAGACCGCATCGATCGGCTCGAACCGCAAGGGCTCGCTGCTGCCGCGCAAGGCGGCGAGTTCCTCGGCACTGACCCCCAGTCCTTCAGCCAGTTCGCCTGCCGTTGGTTCGCGCCCCAATTGCCCGCGCAGCACCTGTTCCTGCCTGGCCAGTTGCCGCCGGCGCTCGATTCCGCCGCGTGAGATCGGCACGGCGCGGCGGATCAGATCGACCATCGCCCCGCGCACGCGGATCTTGGCATAGGCGGCAAAGCCGTCTTCGCTGGGGCCGGCATGGCGCTGGGCCGCTTCGGTGAGGGCGACCAGGCCGGCCTGGATCAGGTCCTCCAGCTCGATCCCCGCCCGGCCCGAGCCATGGACATGCCAGGCCAGCCGCCGGACCATCGGCATGAAACGGCGGACGCGCTCGGTCGTGGCGCAGCGATAGGCGCCGGCAGCCTTCAGGCTGTTGTGATCCTGGATCATGCGGCAAGAATCTCCGGTTCGGGAAGAGCAGGGGTGGGCGCGCCGATCACGGCGATCACCTCGATCGGCTGGCTGGCGGGCAGTTCGGCAATGGACAGGACCAGGCAGGATGGTGCCCGCAGCTTGAGCAGGCCCGCCAAAGCTCGCCGCGCGCGTGGCTGGACGATCAGGGCCAGCGGCGGCGCGGATGGTCCGCGCTCGGCCACCAGCGCGGCGACGTGTTCGCCGATATTGCGGGCAAGATCGGGCTCGATCAGCGGCTGGCCCGTGGCCGGATCGCTCAGGCCCTGCACGATCGCCGCCTCCAGCCGGGCATCGAGCGTCAACACCGGCAGCCGCTCACCCGGCGCGCAAATCCGCCCGACGATCAGGCTGCCCAAATCGGCGCGGACCAGTTCGACCAGCCGGTCGTGATCGGCCGCCACCTGCACCCCGTCAGCCAGGCTGGCCAGGATCGGCAGCGGGTGGCCGATCGGGATGCCGTCCTCCAGCAGCACGCGCAGCACGCGGGTCAATGCGGCAAGGCTCAAGGGCTGCGGATGGATCGCCTCGACCAGCCCGGCATTGTGTTCCTTGACCGCATCGAGAATCGCGCGGACCTGATCGGGGCCAAGCAGCTCGCCCGGTCGTTCGCCGAGCAGCTGGTTGAGCTGGGTGGCGATAACGGTGCTGGCGTCGACCGTCAGGAAGCCTTCGGCAATCGCCAGATCGCGCTGCGCCGCGTCAATCCACCGAGCCGGGCAGCCAAAGCTGGGGTCGCGCACTTCCTCACCGGCCAACACGTGGCCTTCGCGCACTTCGCCAACGTCAATCGCCAGGATCTTGTCGGGCCGGACCGAGGCCCCGCCGAGCGGTACGCCGCCCAGCAGGATGCGGTAGTCCTGCGGCGCGAGCTCAAGGCTGTCGCGCACCCGGAACTGCGGCACGACAAAGCCGAAGGCCTGGCTCAATTGCTTGCGCACACCCGTGATCCGCCCGACCAGCGGCGCGCCGCGCGCTTCGTCGACCAGGTGGACCAGGCCGTAACCCAGCTCGATCGTGACCAGCGTCTGGTCGGATACTTCGCTTAAGGAAATCCGGGCGGGGTCGGGCGCCTCGACCACCGGAGCCAGCGGGATCGCCGCAGTCGCCGCGCGGCGCGAGAGCGCGCGCCACAGCGCCAGGGCCCCGACTGCGGCGGGCAGGAAGATCGTCTGCGGCATGGCCGGGATCAGGCCCATCGCCCCCAGGATCACCGCCACCGGCAGCCAGGTGCGCGGGCTGGCGAGCTGGCCGCCCATCTGACCCGACAGGTCGCGATCCTGCCCGTCGCGCTCGTCCGCCACGCGGGTAACGATCACGGCGGCGGCAATCGACAGCAGCAGCGCGGGGACCTGCGCGACCAGTGCATCGCCCACCGCCAGCGTCACATAGACTTCGGCGGATTCCGCCGCCGACAGCCCGTGGCTGATCATGCCCAGACAGAAGCCGGCGATGATATTGACCGCCAGGATGAGCAAGGCGGCAATCGCATCGCCTTTCACGAACTTGCTGGAGCCGTCCATCGAGCCATAGAAATCGGCCTCGGTCGCCACTTCGCGGCGCCGGGCCTTGGCCTCGTCGGCGGTCAGTATCCCGGCGGCCAGATCGGCATCGATCGCCATCTGCTTGCCGGGCAAGGCATCCAGGGTGAAGCGGGCGGATACTTCCGAGACGCGGCCCGCGCCTTTGGTGATCACCACCATGTTGATGATCACCAGGATCAGGAAGACGAACAGCCCGACCGCGAAATTGCCGCCGACCAGGAAAGCGCCGAAAGCCTCGATCACATGGCCGGCTGCTGCCTCGCCTTCATGCCCATGGACCAGCACGACGCGGGTCGAGGCGACATTGAGCGAGAGCCGCAGCAGCGTGGCAAACAGCAGGACCGAAGGGAATGATGAGAAGTCGAGCGGCTTCTGCGCGTTCATCGCCGCCATCAGCACCGCGACCGACAGCGCGATGTTGAGCACGAAGAACACATCGAGCAGCAGCGCCGGGACCGGCACGATCATCAGGCAGATCAGCGTCAGGATGCCGATCGGCAGCGCCACGGTGGCGAGCTTGGGGCGAGTGAGCAGGTTCACAGCCCGAACACCCGCAGCTTGCCATAGGCGGCGCGGACGTGGGCCGGGGCATCACCGCCCTGGCCCAGCGCAAAGGTGCTCGCCAAGGTGGTGGAGATGGCGGGGCGCTGGCTAACGCCAGCCTCGGGTGCGGCCAGCGGCTGACGCTCCGCCACGAGAGCGGCGGTCGACCAGGGCAGGGCCTCAACCGGCTGGTCCATCGCCCGGTCGACCTTGCCGCGCAGGAAGCCCATCACCCCGCCGAGCGAGCGCGCCTGCCCGCCGTCATAGAAGATCGCGCGGTTGGCCGCAGCGGCCTCGGGCAGCAGCGCGGCAGCGCTCTGGGCGGGATCGGCGGCGAGTGCGGTCAGGAACTTGCCCGCCCCGCCCGCGCCGAGGAAGTGCGCGAGGTACAGCTCGGCCGCGTCAGGCTCACGCCCCAGCACCGGCAGCAGCGCGGCGCGGTTGTCGCGCGCCAGCTCGGCTGCCATCCGCGCCGAGAGGTCGGGATCGTGACGCAGCGCAAGCACTTGCTGGCGCAGCATGGGGTCATTCAGCCGGCCTTGATCGATCGCTGCATCGGCCCAGCCGGCGCCGTGGTTGGCGCCGTGCTTCTCGAGTGTCTGCAGCCAGGTGCCGCGGGTGAACTGATAGAGCCCGGCCGCGCTCGATGTGCCGGCCCTGGCCGAAGGATCTAGGCTCGATTCGAGCCGCGCCTGGGCCAGCAGGTAATTGAAATCGACCCCCGTTGCCTGCGCGGCGCGGGCGATCGCCGCCTGGACTTCAGGACGCGCGCCCACTTGCGGCGCGGCGGTGCTGGCAATGATACTGGCCTGGCCCAAGCCAAACCTCCCCTGCTGAAACGTGCTGAGACGGTTTCAGCAAGGGCCGTGCCAATTCAGGTATTGATGCCCATCCTCGCGTAGCTGCCGGCGGCCGGGCGGTAGAGCGCGGGGCTGCCCGCCAGCACTTCCAGCCGGGCGCTGACATTGGCCGCCAGAAGGTTTCGAACCTGGCGGTTTACCTCGTTTATCCGCTTGGCCGCATCGAGCAGACCGCGGCATTCCTCATCCAGCGTCAGGCTCTCACCAAAGGGCCCGGCAGCATCGATCCGGCCGCACAGCGCGCGCTTGTCCTGCGCGCAGCCCAGGATCGCATCGAGATCGAGCGCGGCAAGCGCGTGCCGCTCGTTTTGCAGCACGGCAACCATTTGCCGCAGGTTGTCGCGCAGTTGCTGGTTCACACTCATTTTCCACTCCGCAGCAGCAAGCCAGAGGCAATCAGCGCATCGGCAACGCGCATCGGGATAACGGGATAGCGATCGGCCTCGATCGCCTTGCGGATTTCGTTGACGCGGGCCTGGTCGACCGGCGGCTGGCCGCCGGCGAGCGGGGTTTCCACTTCAACCGCCGGTGCCGCGCTGGCGGTGCCGCCAGCGGGGACGCGGCGATCATGCACGGCGTGAGGCTGGCGCCGGTCGATCGCACCAACGGGGCGCAGCGGGGGAAGGTCAATCGGTGGCATCTTGCCGCTCCTGATCTGTCATCACACCCGAGAACGGCGGTGGGGCAGACTTTTTAAGCCCCACCGGCACCGCTTTGCCGGATCACGGCAAATCGACGCCGACCAGGCCGGGACGCAGCACCCGTCCGCGCAGCACGGGTGCCTTGGGCGCGAGGCCACGGACCTTGATCCAGGCCCCGGCGGGCCCGGCCTCCAGCGCCTCGCCGGGCTGGGAAACGGCCCAGCCATCGCCGCCGACCTGGATCGTCACGCTATCACCGCGCTGGACCAGCGGCGGCGCAGCGGCAGCGGCAGCGGCAGCGGCGGGCATTGTGACATAAAGGGTCCAGCCGGCCGGTGCGGGGCAGCGCACCTGCACCGCCTGGCGGACCGACCCATACCAGTCGAGTGCCAGCGGCGCGGTGCAGCGGGCGAGGCGCAGGCGGCGGTCAACCGGCGGGGCGGGCTGGCCGACAAAGGCGCTGACCTGGCGGTCCACTTCGTCAAGATTGGCGAGGCCCTGCGCGAAGGCCGGGATGGCCAGCACGGCCACTAGCAGCGGGGTGTAGCGGATCATGGGTTGCCTCCGGTGTCATAGGTAAGAGCGGCATAGGGCGGGCCGGACAGGCCCGGTTCGATCAGGACCCGCGCGGGGCGCGGCAGTGCGGCGGCCTGAGCCAGAATCGCGGGGCCATCGGTCGGCCCGGCAACAAGCGTCAGGCGCTGGCGCGGATCGTTAGGCTGAGATGCCACCCACTCGGCCAGACTGGGCCCATGCGGCGCAGCGCGCCAGACCGCAACCGGCTCACCCAGCGCGGGCAAGGCAATCGGGGCGGGCGGCGGTGCCTGGGCCGGAGCCTCGCTGACTGCAGCGCCCATCACCATGAACAGGATCAGCGAGAGATCGGCCAATACGGTCTGCCAGCCGCTGCCGGCGCGGGCAATCATGCTGCCGCCTCGCGAGTTGGTGCCCGGCCTGGGCGCGGCGCGCAGGCTGCCTCGACCTGCGCTGCCAGCCAGTCGGTCACCTGCTGGCGCTCAGCCTCTTCGGCCAAGGCCTTGCGCTCAACCATCCGCGCGAACGGCGCGAGCAGGAGGTTGGCGGCGAGCAGGCCATAGAGAGTGGTCGTGACCGCCATCGCAATCGACCCGGCGAAGGCCCCCTGGGCGAGCCCGGAACTGGGCAACTGGCTGAGCGAGATCAGGGTGCCAGCCAGGCCAAACACCGGCGCCAGCTCGGCCGCCTGGGCCAAGGTGCGCACCGCGCGTTCGCTTTCCGCCAGCCGCCTGCTGCGGTGCGCCTCGTGCGCCTCCAGCAGGGCCGATACCGAGCGCCGCCCGATCAGCGCATCGGTCGCCTCGTCGAATTCGGCATCGCCCGAATGATGCGGCACGGCGCGCAGCAGGCCATCCTGGCGGATCTCCTGGATCTGCAGGCCGAGTTCCGCGCGCGTGCGATCGAGATCGAACCCGCGCCGCCCCAACCCGCCCAGCTTGGCCAGCGTGATCCGGCAATCGCCAAACCCGCTGCGCAGCACGGTGGCAAGCAGGGTCCCCCCGCCGACAATCAGCGCGGAAGGTCCATCGATCAGGGTGGCAAGATCCATCGGGCAAACTCCTTCATCCGCAAGAACGACCGGCAGACGGCAGGGTTCAGCACTGGCGGCAGATTGCCGTTTGGCGGCAAGGGCTTGCCGGTTGGACGGCGTAGAAAGCCCGGAAAACCGACATTCCGGCAATTGGCACGGGCCTTGCGGAACAGGTGGCACGCAATGTCATGAGGACGCCTGCCATGAGTGAGAGCCTGTTCGGAATCCACGGCACCGCGCTGCAACTGCGCTCGCAGCGGCTGGCGCTGATCACCTCGAACATCGCCAATGCCGCCACCCCCGGCTACAAGGCCCGCGACCTCGATTTCGGCGCCGCGCTCAAGGCCCGTAGCGAGGGTCTCGGCACTGACCGCGCCGCTGAGCAGGCCACCCGCTACCGCGTCCCGGTCATGCCCAGCCTTGATGGCAACACGGTCGAAATGGCGACCGAGCAGACGGCCTTTGCCGAAAACGCCGTCGCCTATCAGGCCACGCTCGGCTTCCTGCGCGGGCGGGTCGAAACGCTGACCCGCGCGCTGAAGGGTGAGTGACCATGGCGAACCAGCCCCTTACCCTGTTCGGCGCCGCGCAGCGGGCCATGTCGGCCCAGCTGGTGCGGATGAACGCCGCCTCCTCCAACCTCGCCAATGCCGGAACCGTTACCGGCAACGAGGCGACCGCCTATCGCCCGATCCGCACCATTTTCGCCGCCGAAGTCGATCGCGCCTCGGGCCTGTCGACCGTCCGCGTCGGCGGCATCATGCGCGAGAGCGCGCAGCCGGTGAAACGCTATGAACCTGACCATCCGCTCGCCGATCCGGAGGGCAACATCTGGACCGCCCCGGTCGATGAAAATGCCGAGATGGTCGAGATGCTTGATGCCTCGCGCCAGTACCAGAACCTGGTCGAGGCCCTGTCCACCGCAAAGCAGCTGATGCTTGAAACCATGAGGATGAAGTGATGGTCTCCCCTGTCACCGCGGCGGGGTCCAACCCCGCCGCCACCCGCTCTACGCCCGCAACCGGGCCTACCCTGGGCCAGTCGGACTTCATCCGGCTGCTCACCGCCCAGCTCAAGTCGCAGGATCCGACCGACCCGGTCGATAACAAGGAGATGATCGCGCAGATGGCGCAGTTCTCCTCGCTGTCGGGGATCGAGCAGATCAATTCGACCCTCAAGGACATCGCCGCCCGGCTTGACCGGGCCTTCCCCGCCCAGACCCCAGTTCAGGAGTAACCCGAAATGTCGTTCTACACCTCGCTCAACGGGCTCAAGAATGCCCAGACCGAACTGTCGGTCATCGCCAACAACCTGGCCAATGCCGAAACCACCGGCTTCAAGAAGAGCCGGATCAACTTTGCCGATATCGTTTCGGGCACGGCCTCGTCCAATCCCAAGCTGGTCAAGGGGATCGGCTCGGCGGTGCAGTCGATCGACCAGAACTTCTCGCTCGGGCCGACGCAGCAGACCGGCGCGGCGCTCGACCTGGCGATCAATGGCGAGGGCTTCTTCGTCAAGGTATCGCCGGTCACCGGCAAGACCTTCTACACCCGCAACGGCAACTTCGGCCTGGATGGCAGCGGCTATATCACCGATGTCCAGGGCAGCCGCCTGCAGGTGCTGCCGGTCGATGCGGCCGGCAATGTCACCTCCACTACCCCGCAGGATGCACTGGTTCCGGCCACCAATGCCGCCGGCGCGGAAATCATGTCGGTCACGGTCAAGGCCGATGGCGCGATGATCGCCGCCTATGCCGATGGCACGGTGACCGAAATCGGCAAGGTTGCCCTCGCCAGCTTCGTCTCGCCGCCGGGCCTGCTGCAGATCGGCAACCAGGATTGGCAGGCCACCGGCATTTCCGGCCCGGCCGCCTATGGCCAGCCGGGCGCGGCGCGGTTTGGCACGATGCTGTCGGGCAGCCTGGAGCAGTCGAACGTCGATATTGCCGAGGAAATGGTCGGGCTGATCACCGCCCAGCGCTATTTCCAAGCCAATGCCAAGGCGATCGATACCGCCACCCAGCTGTCACAGACGATCATCAACCTGCGGACCTGAGGCT
This sequence comes from Sphingomonadaceae bacterium, assembly GCA_965284665.1. GTDB lineage: Bacteria > Pseudomonadota > Alphaproteobacteria > Sphingomonadales > Sphingomonadaceae > Novosphingobium. The sequence continues at coordinate 2,892,921 of OZ260108.1, forward strand.
GACCAATGGACCGCCTGATCTGGACCGCTGTTACCGGCATGACCTCGGCGATGACTCGCCAGCGGGTGATCGCCAGCAACATGGCCAATGCCCAGACCACCGGCTTTCGCGCCGAGGTGCTGCAGATGACCCCGCTGACCCTAAAAGGGCCAGCGGTCGAGGCGCGGGCGATGACCGATGCGGCGGTCAAGGGCGCGATGATGACGCCGGGGGTGATGGTCAACACTGGCCGTCCGCTCGACGTTGCGTTGCAGGGCGAGGCCATGCTGACGGTCCAGGCGCCCGATGGCAGCGAAGCCTATACCCGGCGGGGCGACCTGTCGGTTTCGGCCAATGGCCTGCTGGTCAATGGCGAAGGCTTTGCCGTGATGGGCGAAGGTGGTCCGATCACTCTGCCTCCCGGCGGGTCCTATGCCATTGCCGAGGATGGCGCAGTGCTGCGCCGCGATCCCGGCACCCCCGATGCTGCCCCAGCCGAGGTCGGGCGGCTCAAGCTAGCCAACCCGGCCGGCACGACGATCACCAAAGGGCTTGATGGCCTGTTCCGCGTGGTCGGCGGGGGCATTCTGCCCAGCGATGCCGAAGCGCGCCTGGCCCCGGCCACGCTCGAGCAATCGAATGTCCGGCCGAGCGAAGTGCTGGTCGACATGGTCGAGGCCCAACGGCTCTACGATATGCGTACCAAGCTCGTCGCCACGGCCAAGGAGCTCGACGAAGGCGGTGCCAGCCTGATGCGCCTGTCCTGATCCCCATTTCACGGAGACTGACCCATGCCCTCTTCCGCCTTGCATGTCGCCCGCACCGGGCTTGAGGCCCAGGACACCCGGATGCGGGTGATCGCCAACAACCTGGCCAATATCGCGACGACCGGCTTCAAGCGCGACCGCGCCAATTTCGCGACCCTGGCCTATCAGGAAAACCGCGTTGCCGGGCAGCAGAGCTCGACCGAGACGGCCTATGCCACCGGCCTCAATCTCGGCACCGGGGTCAGCCTGCAATCGACCACGTCGATCACCACCCAAGGTACGCTTTCGGGTACCGGCAATCCGCTCGACCTCGCGCTCGATGGTGAGGGCTATTTTCAGGTCGAGCTGCCCGGCGGACGCCAGGCCTATACCCGCGCCGGCAACTTCTCGCGCTCGGCCGAAGGCACGCTGGTCACTCCGCAGGGCTATCCGGTCCAGCCGGCGATCACCATTCCCGAAGGGGCAAGCGCGATCGCAGTTGGCCCGGATGGGACAGTTTCGGCCACGGTGCCGGGATCGAGCACGCCGACCGAGCTCGGCCAGATTACGCTGGCCAGCTTTACCAACCCGGCCGGGCTCCAGGCGCTGGGCGACAACTTCCTGTCCGAAACCGCCGCCTCCGGCCCCGCCCAGATCGGCGCCGCCGGAGCCGACGGGCGCGGCTCGATCCGCCAGGGGATGCTCGAAGCCTCCAACGTCAACGTGGTCGAGGAGCTGGTCGACATGATCGAGACCCAGCGCGCCTACGAGATCAATTCCAAGCTCATCTCCGCCGTCGACGAGATGCTGCGCAACGCCAACCAGACGCTGTGAGGGCGGTGATGAAGCGTTACCTGCCCATCTTGTTCCTGACCGTTTTGGCGGTGCCGGTTGCGGCCAAGCCCAAACCCCCGGCCGGCTTCGAACCGGCCCTGCCCGCCGCGCCGCCCGCTCCGCGCGCGGCCGATGGCGCGATCTTCAACGCCGCTGCCGGTTATGCGCCGCTGATCCAGGGCCACCGCGCGCGTGCGGTTGGCGATCCGGTCACGATCCTGCTGGTCGAAAGCACCACGACCTCGAAATCGGCCGGATCCAAGACTCAGCGCGGCGGCAATGCCTCAATCACCCCGCCGACTGCGGGACCGCTGTCCTTCCTCAATCCCGATGCCCTTAAAGCCGGCAGCCAATCGTCGTTCAAGGGCGAGGGCAATGCGGTCCAGACCAGCGCGCTGTCGGGCGAACTGGCGGTCACCATTGCCGAGGTGCGGCCGAACGGAACCGCGCTGCTACGCGGAGAAAAGCGCTTGCTGCTGAGCCAGGGCCAGGAATGGATCCAGTTTCGGGGTATCGTTCGCCTGGCCGATCTCGATGCGGATAGCCGTATCCTGTCCAGCCGGGTCGCCGATGCGCGGATCGAATATGCCGGCAACGGCCCGGTCCAGCGCGCCAGCCGCGAAGGCTGGCTGTCGCGCTTCTTCAACATGATCAGTCCGTTCTGATGCTGCGCCTGCTGACCCTTGCTGGCCTGTCCCTGGCCCTCGCCCTGCCCGCCCCGGCGCTGGCCGAACGCGTACGTGATCTCGGCGCCTTTCAGGGCGTCCGTTCCAACCAGCTGACCGGCTACGGCGTGGTCGTCGGGCTCGACGGGACCGGCGATGACAGCCTGGCCTATGTCACCGAGGCGATGCGCGGCGTTTCGGGCCGGGTCGGCGTGCAGTTGCCGGCCGGGGTCAATCCCAGCCTCAAGAACGCCGCCGCCGTCATGGTCACCGCCGACCTGCCGCCCTTTGCCAAGCCTGGCCAGCGAATCGACGTGACCGTTTCGGCGATCGGCAAGGCCAAGAGCCTGCGCGGCGGATCGCTGATCCTCTCGCCGCTCTACGGCGCCGACGGGCAGATCTATGCCATGGCCCAGGGCAACCTGGCGGTCGGCGGTCTTGGGGTCTCCGGGGCCGACGGTTCCAAGCTGACAGTCAACGTGCCCACGGTGGGTCGCATCGCCGACGGGGCCAGCGTCGAGCGCAGCGTCGCGACCGGATTTGAATCCGGCGAGACGCTGCGCTGGAACCTGTTTGCCGCCGATTTTCTCACCGCCGCGCGCGTGCGCGATGCGATCAACGCCCGCTTTGCCGGGGCCGCCCAGGTCGAGGACGGGGTCACCCTCGCATTGCGTCTGCCGCAGGACCCCAACGCGCGCGCCAGCATGATGGCGGCGATCGAGATGCTCGACGTCACCCCCGCTGAAACTCCGGCGCGGGTCGTGATCAACAGCCGCACCGGCACCGTGGTGATCAACTCCGCCGTGCGGCTCTCCCCCGCAGCAATTAGCCACGGCAAGCTGACCGTGCGGGTCGATGAAAGTCCGCAGGTGATCCAGCCCGCCCCGTTCAGCCGCGGCCAGACGGCGCAGCAAGAAGATTCGAAGCTCTCCGCCGAGGAAGGCGGCAAGCGGGTTGCGCTGTTTCGCCCGGGGGCTTCGCTCGCCAAGGTAGTCGATGCGCTCAACTTGCTTGGCACCAGCCCCTCAGACCTCGTCGCGATCCTCGAGGCGCTGAAGCAGGCCGGGGCGCTCAAGGCCGAGATGGTGGTGATATGACCCCGGTTTCCGCCCCGCTCCTCGCCACCGGCTCGCTCAGCGCCAGCCACGGCACCGACCGCGAACGGCTGGCCAGTGCAGCCAAGGCGTTCGAGGCGATCTTCGTGCGCCAGATGCTGAGCGCCGCCCGCCAGGCCGGCTTTGGCGACAGCCTGATCGGCAGCGAGGGCCTCGATACCTTCCGCTCGATGCAGGACAGCCACTTTGCCGACCTGACCGCCCAGACCGGCGCGCTGGGGCTGGCCAAGCAGATCGAGGCGCAACTGGCGCGGCATCTGCCAGGGGCGGAGGCGCGCGATGGCCAGTGACCTGTTCTCGATCGGCCTCTCCGGCCTGCGCGCATCGCGCGCCGCGCTCGACCTGACCGCCCAGAACATCGCCAACGCCGGGACCGAGGGCTATGTCCGTCGCTCCTTGCGGATTTCCGAAGTCGGCAGCGCGGGGACCTGGATGGCCCCGGGTGACCTGACCCTGTCAGGCGTGCGGATCGACGGAGTGACCCGCAACGCCGATCTGTTCCGCCAGGCCGAAGTGCGCCGCACCGGCAGCGACTATGCACGCGCCGCCGAGGAGCTGTCTGGCCACGAGAATATCGAGGCGGCGCTTGAGCAGTCCGGCCTGTTCCCGGCAATGACTGCGTTTGAGGCCTCACTTCAGCGCTTGGAGAGCAACCCGGTCGATCCGGCGTTGCGTGCGGGCGCGCTGGAGGATGCCCGGACCCTGGCGCGCAGCTTCAACCTGGCGGCCGGATCGCTTGATACGCTGGGCGAAGGGCTGCGCTTTGCCGCCGGCGCGGGGACGCAGGACGTCAACACCTATGCCGCCGAACTGGCGCGGGTGAACCTGCAGCTGACCCGCGCCACCACCGGTTCCAGCGACCAGACCATGCTGCTCGACCGCCGCGACACGCTGCTACAGCAGATTGCCGAGAAGGTCGGGATCAGCACCAGCTTCGGCCCCGACCAATCCGTCACCGTGCGGCTGGGCAGCAGCACCGGCCCGGTATTGGTCACGGCCGGAACCACCCAACCCTTTGCCATGACGACGGCGGCGGACGGCACGATCGGCTTCACGCTCGCGGGCGGGGCCGTCACGCTTGGCTCGGGCGCGCTGGCCGGGCAGGCGCAGGGTCTGATCGCGGTGCGCGACCGCAAGGCCGATCTCGATGCCATTGCCGCCACGCTCTCCACCACGCTCAATGCGGCCCAGGCCAATGGCGTGGCGCTGGATGGCAGCGCCGGCCAGCCGCTGTTCAGCGGGACAGGCGCGGCGGGCATTGCGCTTGCCCTCACCAGCGGCAGCCAGATTGCCACGGCCCCGGCCGGGGCGGGAGCAGGCAGCCGCGACCCCGCGAACCTGACTGCTCTGCGCAATGCCCTCGACAGCGCCGGAGTGACCGACCGGATCGACGGCCTGCTCTTTACCGCCGCCAGCGCCGCTGCCGCCCGCCGGACCACCGCCGATGCGCTCGATTCGATCGCGGGCGCCGCCCGCCTCGCGCTTGCCGAGCAGGCCGGAGTCAGCCTGGATGACGAAGCCGCCAACCTGGTCCGCTTCCAGCAAGCCTTTCAGGCCAGCGGCAAGGTCATCCAGGTGGCCAGCGACCTGTTCGATACCCTGCTGGCGATCCGCTGAGCGAGACTGGAGCCTCCGCCATGACCACCATCACCACCAGCGCCTTCTACGAACGCTCAACCCGCGCGCTGAATGACCTGCGCCGGCAGGCCGAGAGCCTGCAGGGCTCGCTCGGCAGCGGCCAGCGGCTGGAACGCGGCTCGCAGGATCCGGTTGGCGCATCGCAGTTGCGCTCGCTGGCGCGCGAAACCCGTTTCTCGGAAATCGACGCCACCGCCAGCGCCCGGGTCAGTTCGGACCTGGCGCTGACCGACAGCGGGCTCAGCGATTTTGCCGCCTATGTCACCCGGATCAAGGAACTGGCGGTCCAGGCCGCCAGCGGCACCCTGACCACCAGCCAGCGCGGCGGGATCGGGGTGGAGATCAAGGAGATCTATGGCGAGCTGATCCGTCTTGCCAACAGCCGCGACAGCGCCGGGCACGCCCTGTTCGGCGGCGAGGCGACCGGGGCGGCCTATACCCTCGATGCCGCCGGCCTGCCGGTCTATGCCGGCACCGCCCAGGCCGGCGAGCTGGCGCTGGGCGACGGCCAGACCGTGGTGCGCGGCGTGACCGGGCCAGAGTTCCTGAACTTTACCGGCCCCGCCGGCCCGACCAACCTGTTCACCCTGGTGCGCGAACTGGGCCAGGCGATGCAGGGCGGCAGCGCCGATCCCGCCCAGGCCGCGCGCGATGCGCTGGGCGCGCTCGACGCCGGGCTTGAATCGATCACGACCGCGCAGACCGTGGTGGGCGGGCGGATGAACTGGATCGACCTGGTGACCGATCGCCGCACCCAGCGCGGCGAACAGCGCAGTGAACAGCAGGCCGAGATCGGCGGGGCGGACATCGCCACCACGGTCACCGCACTGCAGGAAATCATGACCGTGCTCGAAGCGAGCCAGGCCGCCTTCACCCGCCTCGCGGGGATGAGCTTGTTCGCGATGCTGCGCTGAACCACGCATTCGAAGGGGGCTGAACCGCCATGTACGCCGTAATCGGCATCATCATCCTGATCGTCATGGTCTTTGGCGGCTTTGCCCTGACCGGCGGAGCGCTCGGCCCCGTGCTGGAAGCGCTGCCGCATGAAATGCTGATTATCGGCGGCGCGGCGGTGGGCGCGCTGGTCACCGGCAATTCGCTCCACGGCCTGAAGGCAATCGGCAGCGGCTTTGCCAAGGTGTTCAAGGGCCCGCGCCACACCAAGCAGGACCATGTCGATGCGATCGTGCTGGTAACCAAGCTGATGAAGCTGCTGCGCGCCGAAGGGCCGGTGGCGCTGGAAAGCCACGTCACCGATCCGGCCAGCTCGGCGATCTTCGCCGAGTTTCCGCGGCTGCTCGCCAACAAGGAACTGGTCGCAGTGATCGCCGATACGCTGACGCTGATCGTCGTCTCTTCCGGCACGCTGGAAGTACGCGCGGTCGAGGACGTGATCGACAATGCGCTCAAGACCCATTTCCATGAAATGCACGAGCCGCAGCACGCGCTGCAGGGCCTGGCCGATGCCTTGCCCGCACTCGGGATCGTCGCGGCCGTGCTCGGCGTGGTCAAGACCATGGGCTCGATCGACAAGCCGCCGGCGATCCTGGGCGGGATGATCGGTTCGGCGCTGGTCGGGACTTTCCTGGGGGTGCTGCTGGCTTACGGCATGGTCGCGCCGATGGCCGGGCGGCTGAAGCAGGTGCTGGAGGCGGATGAGCAGATTTTCCACGCGGTCAAGCAGGTGATCATCGCCAGCTTGCACGGCTGGCCGCAGCCGCTGGTCGTCGAAAGCGCGCGTTCCGGTCTGGGGCATGATTTCCGCCCCGGCCTGTCTGAGCTGCTCGACGCGCTGCGGGGTCGCTAGGCCATGGCGACGCCGAAAAAGGGCAAGGCCGAGGGCCCGCCGATCATCGTCAAGAAGATCACCGTCGTCGCCGCCGGGCACCACGGCGGCGCCTGGAAAGTGGCCTATGCCGACTTCGTCACCGCGATGATGGCTTTCTTCCTGCTGCTGTGGCTGCTGGGCGCGACCAACGAGAAGCAGCGCAAGGGTCTGGCTGACTATTTCACCCCGACCCTGGTCAAGCTGAAGCAGGAAAGCGCCGGGTCGAACGGCATGCTCGGCGGCTCTTCGATCACCGATGCCGACAATTATCCCAACCGCGCCGGCCAGACCGGAACCAAGGGCATCACCATCCCGCGCGATGCCAAGGGCGGCCCCAAGGAAGGCGGCGAGCGGGTGAAATCGATGCAGCAGCGACTGGCCGCCAAACTGGCCGAGGGCAAGGTGCCGGGCCGGATCGCCAAGCAGGTGCGGATGGTCGACACGGCCGAAGGAATCCGGATCGATCTGGTCGACGATGCCGATTTCGCGATGTTCCAGCTGGGCACGACAGTGCTGACCAGCGATGCCGCGCTGCTGCTGAAGGCCATCGGCGGGGTGATCGCGCCCGAACCCGGCGACGTTTCGGTGCGCGGGCATACCGATGCCCTGCCCTGGCGCGGTGGCGGGGCCAACAACTGGTCGCTCTCCGCCGGCCGCGCCGAGGCGACCCGCCAGGCGCTGCTCCGCCAGGGCATTGGCGAGGGCCGGTTCCGCAAGATCGAAGGCGTGGCCGACCGTGAGCCCTTGGTGCGCGAGAACCCGGAAGACCCACGCAACCGTCGCATCTCGATCCTGTTGATGCGCTGAACAGGCCGTGCCAAGGTTCGGCCATGCGCATCGCCTTCCTGCTCTTCCCGAACGTTACCCAGCTTGACCTGACCGGCCCGGCCCAGTTCCTTTCGCGTCTGCCCGATGCCAAGGTCGATCTGGTCTGGGACAGCCTTGAGCCAGTGCCGACCGACGCGGGTTTCTCGATCATGCCGACCGCGATCTTTGCCGATGTTTCGCGGGCAGACCTGCTCTGCGTGCCCGGCGGGATCGGTGTGAGCAAAGTGATTGATCACGCCCCGGCACTGGACTGGGTGCGGCAGATCGGCGGTTCGGCGCAATGGGTCACCAGCGTCTGCACCGGCGCCTTGATCCTGGGCGCTGCGGGCCTGCTCAAGGGTTACAAGGCCACCACTCACTGGGCCTGGCATGATCTCCTCAGCCTGTTCGGCGCCGAACCCGTCCACGCCCGCCACGTGATTGACCGCAACCGCGCCACCGGCGGCGGAGTGACTGCGGGTATCGACTTTGCCCTGGCACTGATGGCCGAGATCGCGGGAGAGGATCACGCCCGTGCGGTCCAGCTGGCGCTCGAATACGATCCCGCCCCGCCGTTCGATGGCGGCTCCCCCGCCAAGGCTGGCGCGGCACTGGTCGATGTCTACACCGCCCGCGCCAATCGCCTCGCCCCGACCCGCCGGGCGGAGTTAATTCAATCCGCAAAAAGACTGGGTTTCGCCGTGCCCGCAGGCATGGAATAGCAAAGCCCACACAGCAGGGGGAATACATGCAATACGATGACGTCGTCCTCGGCCGCCGCTCGATCCGGGGCTATCTGGACAAGCCGGTCCCGCGCGAGCTGATTGCAGAGGTGCTCAGCCTCGCGATGCGTTCGCCGAGCTCGATGAACACCCAGCCGTGGAACTTCCATGTCATCACCGGCGAGCCGCTCGACCGGATCCGCGCCGGCAATACCGAACGCAATCTGGCCGGGGTGCCGCACAGCCGCGAGTTCCGCACCGGCCATGCCTTTGAAGGTGTCCACCGTGAGCGCCAGGTCGGCGTCGCCAAGCAGCTCTTCGCCGCCCAAGGCATCGCCCGCGATGACAAGGACGCCCGGCTTGACTGGGTGCTGCGCGGCTTCCGCCAGTTCGATGCGCCGGTTTGCGTCATCATTACCTATGACAAGGAACTGGCCGACAGCGACGATACGCCGTTCGATTGCGGCGCGGTCACCACCGCGCTGGTCAACGCCGCCTGGTCGCGCGGCCTGGGCTGCGTGATCAACAGCCAGGGCATCATGCAAAGCCCGGTAGTGCGCGAGCATGCCGGAATTCCGGACGATCAGGTGATCATGAAGGCGGTTGCGCTGGGCTGGCCGGACGAGACCTTCCCGGCCAATGCCGTGGTCTCCGAACGCAAGTCGGTCGAGGAAGCGACCCGCTGGGTCGGGTTCGACTGAGCAGAACGGCAAAAGGCCCGGCAGCTTCGGGGGGCTGCCGGGCCGTGCCTGGAAGGGACAGGCAACCGGGTTCCAATTGCAGAACGGTTGCCGCAGGTCCCGATTAAGGGCGCAGCATCAGAACGGCAGCCAGCGCTGCTTCTTCGAAAACTTCATGTAGCCGGCATTGACGCCCAGCCGCAGACCCGCGCCCATCCGCACCGGGATCAGCACCACATCGCCGCGGCGCAGGTAGCTGACATGGAAGCCGCCAACCAGGTAAGCCTGCCCCTCGCCTGCGCCAAAGCGCTTGTAGAGGTCCTCGCTGTTGTAGAGGTTGTAGACCAGCACGAAGGTATTGGCGGCATTGGCACCCACATCGAGGCCGACCGACGGCCCGGTCCAGTAGACCGGCTTCTGCCCTTCGATCTTGTGATGCAGCGTGCCCGAGCCATAACGCAGGCCAACCACCACCGCGCCGCCGCCTTCACGCCCGACGATATAGGCGTTGGGTTCGCCCTGTTTCTTGAGCAGATCCTGGATCATCTGGGCCAGGCCTTGCGCGCCCTTGCCGAAGACGCCCTCGGCCGCGCCGATCAGGTCATCCTGCTTGTAGGTCGTGCCGGCCTTGCTGGCCTGGGCCGGATTGGCTGCGGCCGTCGACGCGCTAGCAGCAGGAGCCGCGGCAGCGGCCGGGGCCGGATCGACCGAGATGCTGGGCGATGGCGCCGGAGCCGGCTTAGCGGTGGCGCTGGACTTGAGGTCGCCGTCGATCGCCTTGTTGGGATCGACCGAGGTCACCTGCGCCGTGGCACCGGCGCTGAACGCCAGTGCCGCCAGGCCCAGAAGCCCAGCCAGTCCGGCCCGCCATTTCCCCCGCATGTCCGCCTTGATCATGTCCATCTCATCCCGTGCCTGGCTGCCCGAGATGCAAGCCGGGCAGGTTACCTTTGCAGGTGAGAATCCACGCCGCCCTCCCCGGCAATCGGCAGGCGACCAGTCGAGTCGCTTTTACGGTGAACCGAGTCCGGCGCAGCAGACGCAAAAAGTCCCACCAGCCCCTTGCCGCCCCCCGGCACCCTCGCTATAGGCCGCCCTTCGCCGCTGCGATCCGGAGACGTGGGTGAGTGGCTGAAACCAACGGTTTGCTAAACCGTCGTACTGGTAAATCCGGTACCGAGGGTTCGAATCCCTCCGTCTCCGCCATCTATATCATCCCAGGAAAGCCCGATTGATCCCGGAAAGTCGCAGATTTCTGCGGTTTTTCGGTCTTGATAGCGCTTTCGATGTTCTTATATTGTTCTTCATGATCTCCCCAAATCCGCGTTGGAGTGTGGGGGTGATTGTGGGGGCGGAACAGGATGGATGGTCATGGGCCGGCTCACGCCACTGCAGATTCGAAACCTCAAGGAACCCGGGCGCTATAGTGACGGCGACGGCTTGTATCTCGAACTGACGAGCCAGAACAAAGGCAACTGGCAGCTCCGCGCAACTGTGAACGGCAGGCGCCGTGACATCGGTTTGGGCTCTCTGGCGCTGGTCTCGTTGAAGGAAGCGCGCGATGCGGCTTTCGAACTGCGCCGCGATATCCAGCGCGGGATCGATCCGGTCGCGGAGCGCAAGCGACGCAGGCTGGAGATCCTGACTTTCAAGGCGGCAGCCCTGCGGGTCCATGCCGAACAGAAGGCAAGCTGGAAGAACGGCAAGCACCAGCGCCCGCGCCGCACAATTGCTCCTGACCGATGACGGCGATGGCGGACTGCGCCTCGTCGAGGCTGGGCCTGGCGTATCGATCGAAGCCCAACCCGCAACCGATCGCAGCCGCCCGGTCAGCCGGGTGAGCTTTGAGGCCAGTGCGACCAGCCATGCCTTGTTCGCAGCTGGCGATCCCATGGTGCAGCGAATCCGCGACGCCGCCCTGATCCTGATTGCCGCCGATGCGCTGGGAGGCGCGCAGCATTGCACCGATGTGTCGGTCGATTACGCCAAGACGCGCGAACAGTTCGGCCAGGTGATCGGCCAGTTCCAGGGGCTCAAGCTCCAGCTTGCCCACATGGCACTCGATGTCGAGCCGGCCAGGGCGCTGGTCTGGTATGCGGCCTATGCCTGGGACGCCAAACTCGAAGACACGACACGCTCAGCCGCGATGGCCAAGGCGCACTTATGCGAAGTCTTCACCCGCTCCACCCGCGCCGCAATCGCCGCCCACGGCGGCATCGGTTACACTTGGGAGCACGGCCTCAACTACTGGTTCCGGCGCGCGGTTCACAACCGCGCCTGGATGGGCAGCCCCTCTTTCCACCGGTCCCACGCCGCGGATTTGGCTGGTTGGTGACGTCATTGGCCTGAACTGGCCGTCGTCTCCCGAGATGGGGACCGCCTCAGCTATCCTGCGACCAAAAAGGTCTTCGGCTCGGTATAAGCCATCAATCCCTCGATCCCGTTTTCCACCCCCAATCCCGATTGCTTGCGCCCGCCGAAGGCCGCGAAAGGTGACAGGGCGAGCCCTTCGTTGATCCAGACGTTGCCGGTATCCATTCGCTCGGCGATCCGCATGGCGGCGTCGGCATCGGCGGACCAGACGGTTCCGGCCAACCCCATGTCGGTGTTGTTGGCTTTGGCAATCGCATCTTCGACGTCAGTGAAGCGCAACAGCGGCAGGATCGGACCAAATTGTTCTTCCTGAACGATGCGGCTGTCCTCGGGTGGATTGTCGACCAAAGTGACGGGAACGAAGAAGCCATCGCCTTCCGGCGCGTCTCCCTGCAGTAGCTGGTACCCGTTCGCCTCGCAATCGGCGAGCAGGCCCCTGACGCGGTCATATTGCGGCTTGTTCTGGATCGGTCCGAGCGCGGTGCCCTGCTGACTGCCGTCGCCCATCGGCACAGCTTTCGCGAGTTTGGCCAGCTCATCGCGGAACGCATCGTAGATGTCATTGTGGACATAGGCCCGCTTGGTGGCGACGCAGACCTGCCCGCTATTGGTGAAGGCCGACCAAAAGAGCTTTTCCGCCGTTGCAGGAACGTTGACGTCCGGCATGACGATGGCCGCATCGTTACCGCCCAGTTCCAGTGTCAGTCGCTTGAGTGTCGGCGCCGCGCTTTCCATCACCCGGCGTCCGGTCGCGGTCGAGCCGGTAAAGCTGACCTTGTCGAAGCCCGGGTGCGCGGTCATCAGCGGGCCCAGCGCGTCGCCGCCGGTGATCACGTTGAGCACCCCGGCAGGTACGAAATCGCGCACCAGTTCGCCGATCCGCAGGACGGTCATCGGCGTGAACGGTGAAGGCTTCAGCACCAGCGTGTTGCCGGCGAGCAGGGCCGGCGCGATCTTCCAGATCGAGAGCACGACCGGGAAATTCCATGGCGAAATCCCGGCCACCACCCCGATCGGCACATAGCGCGTGACCTGGCGGCGCCCCGGCCCGGCCTCGATCTCGCGGTCAGGCAGGGTCAGGCTGGCGGTTGCCTGGCACCACTGCGCGGCGGCCATGACCTCGAACTGCGCCTGTTCCGCCGGCTTGCCCTGCTCGCGGGTGAGCATCGCGGCCAGTTCCGCCGCATTCGCCGCGATCGTCTCGCCGATCCGGTTGACGATTGCCGCGCGGTCGGCCCAGGCCGTGTCGCGCCAGGCGGGGAAGGCGCTGCGGGCCGCGGTGATGGCCGCTTCAAGCTCTGCCACGCCGGCATCTGGCACAGCGGCGAAGACCTGCCCGGTCGCGGGGTTGCACACATCGAGGCTGTTAGCAGACGACGCAGCCTTGCCGCCGATCGTCATGGTCAGGGTGTCTTTGGTCACAGTCAGGTTCCTTCAAGCCGGGAGTTCAAGGATCGCCTTGACGCATTTGCCGGAATGGCTGTCGGCAATCGCCTGGTTGATCTGGTCGAATGGATAGATGGTTGAAAACCGCTCGATCGGCAGTTTCCCGGCGGCGTGCAGCGCGATCAGTTCGGGCAGGAAGGTGTCGGGATCGCTATCGCCCTCGATGATTCCCTTGATCGTGTAGCCATAGGTAATGGCCGGCACGATCGGCAGCGGCAGCGCCGCATCGAGGCTGCCGGGCACGCCGACCAGGCCCAACGCGCCGTGCGGTGCCAGCATGGATAGCGCGGCAGAAATCGCCCCGACATTCCCGCTGGTATCGACCACGTTGTTCGCGCCTTGCGGCAGGATGGCCCTGACCTGCTCGGTCGTGTCGCCCGCTGCCGGGTCGATGGCATGGTCCGCGCCTAGTTCGAGCGCCAGTTGCCGCCGGGGTTCCTGCGGTTCGATCAGGATGATGGTCGCACAGCCCGCGATCTTGCCACCCAGCACCGCGCTAAGGCCCACCGCGCCTCCGCCGAGGACGACCAGGCTCGATCCTGCCTGCGCTTTCAGCGAGCGCAGCACCGCGCCAACGCCGGTCTGGATCCCGCAGCCGAGCGGCGCAAGGCTGGCCAAGTCAGCATCGTCCGACAAGGCAATCACATTGCGCTCGTCGGCAATGGCGTGCGAGGCGAATGACGATTGCCCGAAGAATCGGGCCGATACCTGGCCGGCATCTTGGTGGACGCACGAGCTGCCGTCGGACCGGACGCAGGCGAAGTTTAGCGCAACGAAGTGCTGGCAATAGGCGGGATCGCCGCTTGCGCATTGGCCGCACTGCCCGCAGGAATTGAATGTCAGCAGAACCTTCTGGCCGGGCCGGACCTTGGTCACGCCTTCGCCAACTGCCTCTACCACGCCCGCGCCTTCGTGCCCGAGAATCAGGGGAAAGGGCGATCCCATCGCACCGGAGGCAAAGACCATGTCGGTGTGGCAGATGCCGACCGCACGGATTCGGACAAGGACCTCGCCGGCACGCGGCGGATCGATTTTGACCGCTTCGATCGAAAAAGGGTGGTTCGGCTCGCGCAAGATTGCCGCGGTTGCGTGCATCGTCACTCTCCCGGAATTGTCGTTGCCCTCCCCTTCCAGTTCACCGCACGACTGGCCCCATACTTTTGGTTTGGCCGCACGCTGGTGGCGCAACCTACCGCGCTGAATGGATCCACCCGTTGCGGGCGGAAGCAGACAGGGTGTTTAGTCTCGTCATGGTTCTCAATGAAACGCAGCTGGCAATCCGCGATAGCGTCCGCGCCTTTGCCCAGGATCGAATTCGCCCCAATTCGGCGCATTTCGAACGAGACTGCGGCTACCCGGATGGCCTGTTCGAAGAACTGGGATCGATGGGCCTGTTCGGACTGATCGCGCCTGCTGCCTATGGCGGATCGGAGGCGGATTATGTCTCTTATGCCCTGTCACTGATAGAACTGGCAGCAGCAGACGGCGCGCTTTCGACCATCGTGTCGATCCAGAATTCGATCCTTATCTCCGGCCTACTCAAGGACGGCACGCCCGAGCAGAAACAACGGTTCCTGCCGGAACTGATTTCCGGCCGGATGATCGGCGCCTTCGCGCTGACCGAAAGCGATGCGGGGTCGGATGCCGCGGCGATCCGCACCAGGGCCGAGCGTGTTGCCGGTGGCTGGCGGCTGACCGGGTCCAAGCAATTCATCACCTCGGGGCGGATCGCCAAGGTGGTGATGGCCGTGGCGGTTACCGACTCCGCTGCAGGCCGCAAGGGCATGACCGCATTCCTCGTTCCAACCGACCGGATCGGCTACGTGGTCGACAAGGTCGAACACAAAATGGGTCAAGCGGCATCGGATACCTGCGCGCTGCAGTTCGACGACCTGTTTATCGAAGATGACCTGGTGCTCGGTGCGCCGGGCGAGGGATACCGGATCGCACTCGCCAACCTCGAAACCGGCCGCATCGGCATTGCCGCCCAGGCCGTCGGCATGGCGCAGGCCGCGCTGGAAATCGCTGTTGCCTATGCGAAGGACCGGATCTCGATGGGACGGGCGATCATCGAACACCAGGCGGTGGGCTTCCGATTGGCAGACCTTGCGACGCGCCTCGAAGCGGCCCGGCTGATGGTCCTGTCTGCCGCCTCCCTGCGCGATGCCGGTACCCCAGCGCTGAAGGAAGCATCGATGGCCAAGCTCTTCGCCTCCGAAATGGCCGAAGCGGTCGTGTCCGGAGCGATCCAGACACTGGGCGGCTACGGTTATCTGGAAGAGTTCGGTCTCGCGAAGCTCTACCGCGATGTGCGGGTCTGCCAGATCTACGAAGGCACGTCAGACATCCAGCGCATGATCATCGCCCGCGCGCTCTGATCGCGGCGTGGCGTCCGCTTATCGCGGAGCCACCTCGACCGGGATCCCGTTCAGCACCGCAATGCCTGACAGGCTGTCCCATTCGTCTGCGTCGGTCAGGGCGTTGAAGTTTCCGCCAGGCATCTGCGCCGCAACCGCCATTCGGGCATTCCTGTCGCTATGGTCATGGCCGTGCGGGAGCGTGATCACCCCCGACTTGACGCTGTCGGTGATCCGGGCCGTCACATGGATTTCACCCTTGTGCGAGGTAACACGAACCGTGGCTCCATCGGCGATCTGACGGTCGCGGGCATCGTCCGGGTGAATTTCCAGGAAGCTGCGATCCGGCCCTTTCGCCAGCGCTGCAACATTGTGCATCCAGCTGTTGTTCGATCGCAAATGGCGCCGACCGATGAGCAGCAGGGTCGAGGGGCTGGCCTCCTGTTTCAACTCGTCTTGCAACGCAGCCAGTCCCTGCTTCATCAGTTCTGGCACCAGCCGGATTCGGCGCTCTGGCGTGGCAATCGCATCGCGCAATCTCGGAATCATCGGCCCCAGATCGATGCCATGCGGCATTTCCTGCAGGCGGGACAGCGTCAGGCCATCGGCCCGCGCGCCAAAGCGGTCGCCGAAGGGGCCGCAGCGGATCAGGAGGTCGATGAACCGTGCCGGACCATGGTGAGCGGAAACTGCCTCGAAGCACTCCAGAGCGCTGGTCCGCTCGGCCAACTCGCTATCTGCCGCCAGCGTCTGCGCGATCATTCCCCGCAGTGCTTGTTCTTCGAGCGCCGCCGGATCCATACCGAGGATCCTGGAGTTGAGTTTCAGCAGGATGTCACCATCCCCGGGCGACTCACCGGAGAACGCTGCCTCGTCCCACTTGGCATATGACCGCACCATGTAAGGCGGGCTGAACGGCGGATAGTGAACCTGCTCAAGGTGCCCGGATGGCGGCAGGATCACATTGGCAAAGCGGGTTGTTTCATTGAGGTAGATGTCGATGCTCGCCATGAATTCGAGGCTTGCCAGCGCCTCGGCATAGCGGGCCGAATTGGGGCTGGAGCGGACCGGGTTGCCGCACAGCGTCAGCATCGCGCGCACCTGCCCCTCGCCGGGGGTCAGGATCTCGTCCGGGAGGGTTGCCACCGGGGTGAAACCCGACACCTCGGGCAGCCCCTTGACCCGCGAGCGCCAGCGGTTGTTGGGCGCGGTGCCATCGGCGTAGGTCTGGTTATAGATCAGCGCCGGGGTGACCGGCAGCGGGAACATCGCCCCGCCTGCGCGGTCGAGATTGCCGGTCAGGATGTTGACGACATCGATCAGCCAGGACGTCAGCGTACCGAATTTCTGGGCGGTCGTGCCGATCCGGCCATAGGCAGCGGCCGACTTTGCACCGGCCAGATCGCGGGCCAGTTGCCGGATCGCCGGCGCCTCCACGCCGGTCTTGCCAGCCACCGCTTCGGGCGAGAACGGTTCCACCAGGCTTGCCAGTTCGGCCAGGCCATCCGTGATGTCCCCCAGCGCCCCAATGGTGACCAGCCCTTCGGCAAAAAGCACGCGAACGAGAGCAAGGAGAAGGAACACGTCGGTTCCTGGCCGGATCGCAAGGTGCTGGTCAGCCACTTCGGCGGTTTCCGACCGGCGCGGGTCGATGACCACCAGCTTGCCGCCGCGCGCCTTCAGAGCCTCGAGCCTCCGGGGCCAGCCGGGTGCGGTCACCAGGCTGCCGTTGGACACCATCGGGTTGGCACCGATGACGAGGAGAAAATCGGTCCTGTCGATATCCGGAACCGGGATCAGTGCCTCTGACCCAAACAATTCGGTCGAGGAAACGACCTTGGCGATGTGATCGATCGATCCGGCAGTGCCCATGTTGCGGCTGGGCAGGGTCAGCGCAAAGATCCCGCCATAGATCACCAGTCCAAGGTTATGGGCGACCGGATTGCCGATATAGAGCCCTAGAGCGTCGTTGCCGTGCTTGTCGCGGATGGTCCGGATCGCCGCTGCTGCTTCATCGAGTGCACTGTCGAGGTCGGTTTCGACAAAGTCCCTGCCCCGCCGCACCAGTGGTTTGCGCAACCGGTCAGGGTCTTCGTCGAGCAAGCGCAGACCCTGCGACTTGGGACAGAGGAACCCCTGGCTGAACGGATTGTCCTTGTCGCCCTTGATCGACATGACCTGGCGGCTGGCGGGATCGACTTCGACGACCAGGCCGCAACAGGCCTCGCAAAAGGGGCATAGTCTGGTGATTGTCTGGCTGGCCAAGGCCCCGTCTCCCAAGCAAATACAGAAACGGCCGGCGATCAGGTGACAGGCACCCGACCAGCCGGCCGCATCTTCAGGTGCCATCCGCCAGGGACGGCATTCCAGTCATCAGAACTTCACGCCAACCGTGGCCCCGAAGGTCCGCGGGCTGCCAAGGGCCAGATAGTCGTAGGCAAAAGCCGCACGCAGATCGAGCCCGTAGACATGGTAGCCCTTGTTGAAGATGTTCTTCGCCCAGAGCGATCCATAGAACTTCTCGCCCTCCAGCCGGAGCTGACCGTTGACGAGCCAGTAGCCTTCCTGCTGCTGCCGGACGTTGGTGATCGCGTCACCGACATAGGACGGCTTCTCGTTGAACGGCGAGAACCACTGCTGGCTGGCATAGCTGAAGTTGCCGTTCAGCACGATCTTGCCGGCCTTGGTGTCCGCAACCGTCCAGTCCGCGCCGCCGCTCCAGGTCAGCTTGGGCGCAAACGGTAGACGGTTGCCGTTGAGGTTGATGCCAGACAGCGTCAGGCCTTCGTACTTGGTGTCGAGAATGCCCAGCGTCGAATTGATCTTGAAGTTGTCCGACAGAAGCGCGGTCATCTCGGCTTCGAAGCCCAGGATCTTGGCCTTGGGCGCGCTGCGCAGCAGCGCCACGGCCCCGATCACTTCCTGGAGCTGCTGGTTCTTGTAGTCATAGTAGAAGCCCGCCAGGTTCAGCCGCAGCCGGCGATCCAGCAGGTCTGACTTGAGCCCGACCTCGTAGGCATCGACTTTCTCCGGCGCGACGAAATCGATCTGTGCGGGCGAAAGATAGCCGCCGCCATTGATCGCACCGGCCCGGTACCCGCGCGAGTAGCTGGCATAGAGCAGGACATCGTCCGAAGCCTTGTAGTCCAGCCCGATCCGGCCCGAGAGCGCCTTGAAATCATCCGAGCGATCGAGGAACACCGCCGGATTGTAAGGCCCCGGCGCCGGGATCGTGTTGAACACCGGCGTCAGGTTGTAATCGATGATATTGGCGTTGCCGCGCGAATACTTGAGGCTGTCCCAGGTGTAGCGCAGTCCGAGCGATGCCGTCAGCTTATCGGTCAGCTCGTATTCGATCTGGCCGAAGATCGCCTTGGATTCACGCGTCTGGCGATAGCGGCTGTCGACGCCAAATCCGCTCGTCGCGGCCGGGAACGGCAAGGCGAAGGGGACAATGCCCTTGAGGAAGAACAGGAACTGGAACTGGTTGTAGACGTCAACCTGATCCCAGCCATAGTAGCCGCCCAGGATCGCCTTGACCCCGTCCGCGTCATAGTTGACCCGCACTTCCTGGTTGAACTGCTTGAACTTGTCGTTCCAGTAGATCTGCAGGATGTCCATCGGCGCGCTGTCGGCATCGTGCTTCAGCTTGCGGCCACCGCTGTCATAGGAAGTGATGCTGGTCAGCGTCCAGTCGCCGGTGTTGTAGCTGAGGTTGAGCAGACCGCCGGTGCCATCGAACTCGAATTTCCCTGGGTTGTTGGCCTGAACTTCATAGAAGCCCAGCGAACCCCGGCCATAGCCGGTCAGCGGGCTGACGCCCGTCGGCGTGGCGCCGATGAAGTGGTTGCCGACCTGCCAGGGCTTGTCTTTGCCATGGTAGAACTTGGCGAACAGCGTGAAATCATCGCTCGGCTTGGCCAGCAGGCTGACGCGCACGCCCAGACTGTCTTCGGACTGCAGGTCCTGACCGCCGGGAGCCAGGTTCTTCACCATCCCGTCCGACTTGATGTAATTGCCGGCGATGCGGATGCCGACCTTGTCGGGCACCAGCGTCGCATCCAGCGCGCCGGAAGCTTCAACACGGTTGAACTTGCCGTAGCCGAACTCAAGGAAGCCCGAAGTGCCGTCGAGCTTGGGGCGCATGGTGATGAAGTTCACCGCGCCGCCGGTGGTGTTGCGCCCATAGAGCGTGCCCTGCGGACCGCGCAGCACCTCGACGCGCTCCAGATCATAGAGCTGCATACCGTGGCTGGTGCGCGAGGCCATGTAGGCATCGTCAATATAGACCCCGATCGGCGAGGCCTGGTTGGCGTTGTATTCGTTCGCGACCGAAATGCCGCGCAGCGAGATGTTGGGCTGGGCGCGTCCATAGGGCGAGATGATCTGCATGTTGGGCACGACCGCGCTGAGATCGGCGGTTTCGAATACGCCCTTCGACTGCAGGTCGCTGCCGCCGATCGCGGTGATCGCAAGCGGCGTTGCCTGGGCCTTTTCGGCGCGGCGCTGGGCGGTGACGACAATGTCGGTGATCCCGCCACTGTCCTCGTCAGCCTGCGCCTCCTGCGCATGGCCTGGCGTGGCTAAGATTGCTGCAACGCCGGCACATAGTGCCAGGCGAGTCTTGAAACGGCGCATGTGATCCTCCCTCATGATTGGCCGAGAATTTGGTGCTTGTTGTCCGACAGCCATTGTCGGAGCGTCTTTGCGGGCCTTCCAGTGAGGAACTCGACGATGTCCGACTTGCGCCAGACCGTCTCGTTGTCCTGTTCGAACTGGAAGTAGTTGATGTAATACTGGTCCGCGTCCGGGCGGCCGATGTAGGCCTTCACGCCGTCTCCGCAGATACGCAGGAAGGTCTCGTCAGTACCGTCATAGGTGATGGTCTGGCCAAAGACGTCCGACATCAGTGCCGCGACCTCATCGAACCACATCACGTCATGGCCGTTGTCTAGATGATAGGTCTGGCCGATGTGGCGCTGGTTGCCGGAGAGCAGGATCGCAGCGGCGCAGGCTCCGATGTCATGTGTGTCGATGAACCCCATCCGCCGATTGCGCGGTACCGAAAGGATTCGCTCCGCCCTGATCGGCCCATTGAAAAACGGGGTCTGGAAGTTCTGCATGAAGTAGGCGGCGATGTTGATGTAGGTGAACGGCAAGCCGCTCTGCTCAAGGATCGCCTTGGCGCGCAGATGCTGCACGGCGGTTCCGCCGCCGAACGCCTTCAGGCTATCCGGCACTCTCTCCGCAGTCATTCCGGGCGGATCCGCGATCAGCCGCACCACATGGCGCAGGCCCGGGTTGGTGCGCGCCGCATAGACAAAATTGGTCATGGCGCGCTGTTCATCGAGAAAGTCCGGCGTCACGATGAAAGCGCCCTGAACTCCGGACAGGGCAGCCTCGAGCGAGCCTAGATCATAGTAATTGGCTAGACAAATGTCGGCTTGGGGAAAGGCTGCAGCCAAGGCCGCGCGGTGGTCTTCGCTGCGGATGACAAGCTTTAGCCCGGTTGATGGCGAATTGGACCTGACCCATTCGGCCAGGGGACGGCCAATGTGGCCGTTCGCACCGAAGACCGCAATCCGCTCCAGCGCCGGCTTCGTGTCACTGCCTCTCACTGCTGCCATTCCGGCCTCGCACATCCTGTCCTGGATGTGCCTGTTGGCTGCCACGCGGCGATCATGCCCCAACCGAAAGTTTGGCTTCTGGTCGGGATTCCCCACCCCGGTATGGGTTCAGGCTAGTTTGCCGCCAGCCCGAGGCTGCGCGCACGATGGATCGCGGCGGTGCGGTTGTTCACGCCCAGCTTGCTGTAGAGATTGTAGAGGTGCCACTTCACGGTCGCTTCGGACATCGAAAGCCGCCCGGCGATTTCGCGGTTGCGCAGGCCGGCCAGCAGCAGTTCCACCATCAGCTTTTCGCGCGCGGTGAGCGGTTCGAGCGGTGCATGCAGGTCATCGTCGGGCCGGGCGATCTGGCCTTCAAGGCCCAGTCGTTCCTGGAGGCCCTGCAGAAAGTCGAGTTCCTTGATCTGTCCGGCAGGGCCTTGCTCGAAACCGGCCAGGGCGGCCGCTACCAGCGGACGGCAAAGCTGGCCATCGTCGAGGAAGATCTGGTTAAGCCCCCGGTCACGCGCAACCGATACCGCGTCGAGAAAGGCGCGGACGGCCTTCACGCTGTCCCCCTGATTGTAGTGCACCGCGGCCTTGAGAATCAGCGCCTGAACCAGCCGCAAGTTGCGCCCCCCGTGCCGCGCGGCGCTGATCAGCCCGGTGAGGATGCGCAGCGCCTCGTTCCAGGCCTGGTCTGCTATAGCCACCCGGGCAGAAACAATCTGGCGCAGTTCCTTGACGCTGGGCAGGTCGGGATCGCCCTCGTCGGGTCGCCGTTCACCCAGTGGCTGGACTTCGGTGATGCCGCTCGCCTCTTCGATTGCCTCTTCGCTGCGACCGGCCCGGAACAGCAGCAGGACCCGCTCGTACCGCAAGGTAAAGGCAAGGCGCGGGGCATAGGCCTTGGCCAAGCCAGCCTCCATCTTGCGGGCCAGCGTCAGTGCATCCGAAGCGCCCGCCCTCTGTGCGGTCACCCGCAGACATGCTGCAAGGCCAAATGCGGCGGTTTCGCTGACTCCATGTTCGGCCAGCATGTGGAGGTTTTCATTCACCAGCGCTTCGGCACTGTCGATTTCGCCCAGATGATAATGGGCTGCTGCGGCGAGCAGGGCCAGGGTTGACGATATGTTGCTAGGTGCCTTGGGGGTTTCGGACCAGCCGGCCCCCAGCGCTTCGAGCCGGGCGAGCGCCTGGCGCGGTTCGCCCACGACCAGATCCATCGTCATCCCGATCCCGCAGACCCAGGCGTTGCCATAGGCGCTGTCGCTGTCGGCAATCGCCCGCTGCGCCAGATCGAAGGCGCGCCTGGCGGCGGGAACATCAAGGAAGGCGAGCGACGAGAGCACCAGGCTGCAGGCAACGGTCGCGCGGTCGAACGGATCGGCACCTGGGTTGCTGCTCAGCCAGTCGCTGGCCGCGCGCCGTGCCGTAACCATGTCGTCCATGAAAGTCGCCGACAGGGTATCGAGCAGCCCGATCTGGTTCTGCAGGCTCGCATCAATTTCGCCCACGCTACCGATCTGCGCATTGCGGTGGAGGCTTGCGACCAGGCTGGCGGCCTGGCGATAACGGCGGGCGAAGAACATGGCCCAGGCCTGCCAATAGAGCAGCGTCGAATCGTCCTCGATCATGCCCTTGGGAAAGCGCGACAGCAGCTGCAGGAAGGTCGCAAGATCGCCGCGCACCGAGACCAGTTCCGGAGCCAGTCTGGCAAGGAGCGACCGCGCCCGGCCCGCATCGCCCGAAAGCAGCGCCATATCGATCGCTTCGGCCAGCTGATCGTTGGCCTCGTACCAGCGGCCGGCCGCGCTGCGCATCTCGGCCTGGTCCTGACGGGGCAAGCGGTCGAACTGCGTCAGCAGGTACTGGCGGAAGATCGGATGATAGCGGAACCAGCCGCTGTCGCTTTCCAGTCTGACGATGAACAGGTTGTTGCGCTGCACCTGTTCGATCAGCTGGGCGGCGTCGGCGTGGGGAGCAACCGCTTCACACAGCGCAAGGTTGAACTGTTCCAGAAAGCAGGTCGCCACCAGGAAATCCTGAACCTCGCGCGGCTGGCCGCGCAGGACTTCTTCCGAGAGATATTCGGCGACGTCGGCATCGCGTGAGGAAATCTCCTCAAGCAGGCGCTTGGTGTCGGCCCCTTCCTTCAGGGCGAGCAGGAACAGGCGGATGGCGACGGGCCACCCCTCGGTCCGTTCCAGCACGCCAGCCAGATCGGCGCCGCCGCCATCCGGCATGACCGTGCGGGCCAGTGCGCCAAGCTCGCTCTTGGTAAAGGCCAGATCCCGGACGCGAAGTTCTGCGACCCGGCCGGCAAGCATCAGCTTGCGCGTGGCAAAGCCCGGCTTGACGCGCGAGGAAATCACCAGGTGCAGGTATGGCGATTCAGTCGCCAGCAGAGCTTCGATCAGCGCGTCGGTTTCCTGCGACTGTGCCAGATGGTAGTTCTCGATGATCACGGTGACATCGGCCTTGCGCCGCTCGAGGCCGGCAGCAATCAGGCTGGCCGACAAGGCGGCGCTGGCTTCAAGGCCAAGGCTGTCGTCGGCAGCCAATCCGCCTTCGGCAGAACTCACCTCCAGCAGGTATGCGGCAAGCTTGCGGGGCACCACGTCGGTGCGGTCACAGTTATACCAGAATGCCCCGCCGCTAGCCGCCCCCAGCGCTTCATAGAGCGAGGTCAGCAAGACGGTCTTGCCGTAGCCGGCCGGCGCGACCGCAAGGACCAGATCCTTGGACTGCGCATCCTTGATGAGCTGATCGACCAGGGCATCCCTGCGGATCAGATCGCCGCCCGACACCGGCGGTGCGGTTTTGCCTCTGGGGTAATTCAAGCTGGCTACCCTGCGCTCCACAACCCAACCCTTTGCGCGGGTTATAGCCGCAGGCGTCGTGGCCACCCATACTTTTGTATGGGCGGCCAGCGGTGCGCTGCAAAGGGGTTAGTGGTTGGCCAGTTCCTTCGTCCGCGGCGAGAGCCCGAAGGTGGGCGGCATCAGCGGGTCCCTGGCCAGGATCTCGTCGCCGCGCAGCCTCATGATCTTGATGTAGTTGTAGAACGGTGCGGTCGGGTAGAGGTGGTGGATCAGGTGGTAATTGTGGTTGGCCATCAGCGGCGAGAGAATCCATTCGCCGCCTATCCGCAATGCCGTCGCCTTGTATTCGTCCTCCTTGGCATAGGTTTCAAACGGCTGGTGGGTCAGGAAGCTGAACACGAGCACGAACAGGAATGAGCTGATCCGGGTCGGGATGAACCACAGCATCAGCAGCTCCAGCCCGTATCCCAGCCAGACGATCAGCGCGCAGCTCGCGAGGATGAAAGCAACATAGGCAAACAGGGCCGGGTACTTCCGACGGGCAAAATCGCCGCCCTTCTGGAAGAACCACTTGGTATAATAGTAATCGAAATTGAGCCAGCGCAGCGGGAACCACATGTCCAGCTTGTGCGCGTAGCCATCCGGATCGCGCTCGGGATCATTCGCATACTTATGATGCGCCATGTGGATGTAGCGGGCCACGTCCATCGGCGCGAGCGGCGCGAAATAGACCAGGCCGACCCGACCGAGCAGCTCGTTCACGAACTTGTTCTTGCTCACCGCATTGTGTGACGAATCATGGACCACGCTGAACAGGTAGTACGCGGTAACCCCGTTCACGATCGCACCCAGCCAGAGCGGAAACCCGTGGGCGATGGCGGCGTACCAAACCCCGCCGATAATGCTGGTGCAAACGACGAACAGCGCCACGGTCGGCCATGCTACCTTGGGGCAGGATCGCAACGCATTGAACTGGGCAGCTGCATTCTGCGGTGACGTGGACATCAGACTCTCCTCGACCGAGTGTTTCCGCAGCAATGCCTGCCGCCAGCCAACCACGCCTCGACGAAAGTTTGGCTTGTCGATTTTTCCGTAAGGCCAGGGGCTAGCCCACGGCCCTGTCCCGCCCCTTCCAGAAGGGTTCGCGCAGCTGTGTCTTCAGGATCTTTCCGGCTCCGGACAGCGGCAGGCTGGGTCTGATTTCCATGCTGCGCGGCACCTTGTATCCGGCGATCAAGGCCCGGCAATGGGCCTGGAGTGCCTCAAGTGTCAGCTCACTACCTGGCCGCAGGACCAGGGCGACATGCACGGCTTCACCCATCTGCTCGTGGGGAATCCCGATAACCGCATTGGCGGCAACGGCGGGGTGGCTGGCGACGGCATTCTCGACCTCGGCCGAATAAATGTTCTCGCCGCCCGATATGATCATGTCCTTCGCCCGGTCGACGATGAAGACATAGCCCTCCTCGTCCATCCAGGCCATGTCGCCGGTATGCAGCCAGCCGCCGCGCAGGGTCTCGGCACTCGTTTCTGGCATGTTGTAATAGCCCTGCATCACGTTCGGCCCCTTGACGATGATTTCGCCAATCTCGCCGCGCGGAAGCTCGCGGTCGTCGGAATCGACAATCCGGAGATGGACATCGAAAGTGGATCGCCCGGCCGCGCGCAGCCGGTTCGGGCCGTCTTTGTCCACGACATGCTGGTGCCAGGGCAGCGCGCAGATGAAGGCCGCGCTTTCGGTCATGCCATAGCCCTGGGTCAGGCGCACGCCCGGGAAGGCCGCCATGGTGCGCCTCAGCAGTGTTTCGGAGGCGGGTGACGCGCCGTAGAGGATGTTGCACAGGCTAGAGGTGTCGAAGTTTCCGACCGCAGGATGATCGACGATCGCCTGGAGCATGGCCGGCACGACCAGCGTATCGGTGACCCCAAACCGCGCGACATGATCGAGCACGGCCTCGGGACTGAAGGCGGGGAGCATGACATGGGTGCAGCCGCGTAGCACCAGACAGGTGGTGAGCAACATGTCGGCAAGGTGGAACATCGGTGCCACGTGCAGGCCTACCCCGCCTTCATTGAACACGCCCTCGGCCAGCATCGACAGGCCGGAGGAACACAGATTGGCATGGCTCAGCATCACGCCCTTGGGCCGTCCGGTGGTCCCGCCGGTGTAGAAGATGCCCAGCAGGTCCTGGCCGCCTGCCCCGGCGTTGGGCAATGGCGCAGACGTTTCAATCAGCGCATCGAGGTCGAGAAGATCACCTGATTCTGCAGGTCCGCCCATCATGAAGACATGCTGCAAGCCTGGACATTGCTTCTGCAAGGTCGGGACCAGTGCGGCATGATGCTGGTCAACGATCAGCGCCACGCACCCGGCATCGTTGAGGGAGTAGGCAACTTCGGCCGGGCTCCAGCGGAAGTTGGCGGGCACGATCACGCCGCCGGCCCAGGCGGTCGCCAGATAGACCTCCAGGTAATGATCGCTGTTGAGTGCGAGCACGGCGATGCGCACGCCATTGGAGAGGTTCCGGGATGCCAGGCCACCGGCCAGCCGGGTGACCCTCGCGTAGAGCTCCACAAACGTCTGGCTGCGCGCCCCGCAGATCGTCGCGGTCATGTCCGGATGCTGCTGAACGGCGCGTTCGAGGCCCTGCGTGAATTGCATCGTCTTTGTCTCCGGGTCGATTAGTCGCGATAGACGGGTGGGCGCTGTTCGGCGTGAGCCTGCAGTGCTTCGCGGTGGTTGGGCGAAGCGAGCAGCGCCTGTTGTTCGGCAGCCTCGGCCAGGAGCATGTCGCGGTCAGTCACTCCGCCAGTTCCGGCATTGACCAAACGCTTTGCGGCTCGGACGGCGTCGGGGCTGGACTCGGCGATTTCGCGCGCCAGATGGCGGGCGGCGGCGAGCGGATCGGCCGCCAACCGGGTCGCGAGGCCAAGTTCCAGGGCTTCCTCGCCAGTCACGATCCGACCGGAAAACAGCAGATCACGCATGATGTCCGATCGGACCAACTGGCGCAGCAGCACGGTGCCGGCCATATCGGGGACCAGCCCCCAGACCACTTCCCGGATCGACAGCCGGGCATCGGGCGCGACGATGCGCATATCGGCGCCCAGCGCCAGTTGCATCCCGCCGCCCAGCGCGTGCCCCTGGATCGCCGCGATCACCGGCACCGGCAGGTCTCGCCACTGCAGGGCAACCTGCTGGAACAGGTTGGCATCGCCGTGAGTGCGCGCCGCCAGGTTGGAAAGGGCACTGACCCCGCCGCTCGCCAGCGCTTCCAGATCGATGCCGACCGAAAAACTGCGCCCGTTGCCGCTGAGCACGACCGCCCGCAGCCCCGGCGTTGCCGCCAGTGCCTGCCCCGCTTCGACCAGCAGGTCGAAGGTCGCAAAGTCCAGCGCATTCAGCTTCTCCGGGCGGTTGAGCCGCACCTCGGCGATCCCGTCCGCAACCACCAGTTCAACCCGATCCGACACAATGCCACTCCCTGCCAGTTGCGATCCGTTTGGGCGAAGCAGCGATCTGCCGGGCCATCCAAAAGTATGGGCGGGTGCTGGCAGAGCCTGCCCTAGGCAGCACCAAACTTTTGACGGGATGGGCTCAGCGAATGATCACCGACATTATCAGTCCGCACGCTCTGCGCGGTCAGGTGGCCTTCATCACCGGTGGCGGGAGCGGGATCAATCTGGCGATCGGCAAGGCTCTGGCCCGGCTGGGAGCAAGTGTCGGCATCTGCGGACGCACGGCGGAACGGCTCGACGCGGGTCGCAAGGAATTGGAAGGAGCCGGGGCCACAGTCTTCACGGCGGTTGCCGACGTGCGCGATGATGCGGCGGTGCAAACTGCCGTTTCAGCCTGCGGCGAGGCGCTGGGGCCGATCAGCTTTGCAGTGTGCGGGGCGGCCGGCAACTTTGTCGCACCCGCAGAAGCCATTTCGTCCAAGGGCTTCCGAACCGTGGTCGAAATCGACCTGCTCGGTGCTTTCCATGCAGCCCACGCCTGCTTCGAACAGTTGCGGCAGACGCGGGGGGGATTGCTGTTTGTCTCAGGCGGCCAATCCTATGTACCCTTTGCCTATCAGGCCCATGTCGGCGCGGCCAAGGCCGGGATCGACAACCTCATGGCAAACCTCGCGCTCGAATGGGGGCGCTACGGGATCAGGGCGAACAGCATCGTGCCCGGACCGATCGAGGGCACCGAAGGCATGAACCGGATGGGCGGGGAAAGCGCCGAAGCGATCTGGAAGGCGATGACGCCGCTGGGCCGGATGGGCAGGCCGGAAGATGTTGCCAATGTTGCGGCGTTCCTCGCTACCCCCCTGGCCTCTTACATCACAGGCGCGCGTATTGTCGTTGACGGTGGGCAGAACCTGACCGGTTCGCACGTGTTCAACCAGGCAATTGGCGAAGCACTGGAAGCATCGAAGGGGGAAATGGCATGAAGTTCGTAAAGATAACCACCGTCCTGCTCTCGTTGATTGCCTTGCTAACCGGGGCGATGGACGTGATCGTGGGGGTGGCCGGGCAGGCCAACATCGGTGTCGGACCCGCGGCAGCCGCTCCGTTCGACCCGGTCCTCGACAGCCAGGTCCGTTTCCTTGGCGCGGTCTGGCTCGGCCTCGGAGCGATCCAGTTGGTCTGCCTTGGCGACCTGCGCCGTTATGGCGCGATCCTTCAGCTCTGTTTCGCCATAGTCATGCTCGGCGGGATCGGGCGGGCGCTGTCACTGGTGCAGGTCGGCTACCCGGCCAGTGGCGCCGGACCAAGCTTCATCGTTGTCGCTCTGGCGATCGAACTGGTGCTGGTACCGTTGGCATGGCTGGCCTTGCGCAAGGCCGCCGTGACCAGTCAACAGCAGGGAACATTGGGATGACGACCCGGCAGCGCCATCAGCGCGCGATGCAGCAAACCGGCCTGTTGGCGGTATTCATCGGCTTGCTCGGCGGCTTTGCCCTGGTCGCCGCGCTGA
Organism: Sphingomonadaceae bacterium; assembly: GCA_965284665.1. Classification (GTDB taxonomy): domain Bacteria; phylum Pseudomonadota; class Alphaproteobacteria; order Sphingomonadales; family Sphingomonadaceae; genus Novosphingobium. Next base: position 2,921,508 of record OZ260108.1, read on the forward strand.
TCGGGGGCATTTCGGCCTCACCCCTTCCCATATTCCTTCCGTTACAGATGCCAGGAACAGCGCATGGGTGGCTCAGTTTCCATCTGGGCATGCTGATGAATGGCATGATGGCGCTTTTGCTCGAACGCACGCTGAACTCCCGGTCGGTATCCAAGTCCAAGAGCGCGGCGATATGCTGGGGCGTGATCATTGCCGTCTGGGGGAACGGGGCCTTCTACCTTTTTTCGATGTTTGCACCGAACCGTGGGCTGACGTCAGATGGGAACCTCTTCGGTCCGCCCAGTCTGTCCGGTTACCTTGCCTATTTCCCGGCGATTGCCGGGGCAATCGGGCTGATGTTGGCAACGCTTCTGCTGCTGATGGCACCACAAAGCCCTGCGGAGACCAGTCAAGAACTGGATGACTAGGGACACTCTTGGTCAAAATACTGCTTGTGATGCACAAGCTGCTGTGGCTGTGGGGCGAATGTGGGGTCGGTTAGTCTTGATCTGAAAATTTCGGTCTTCCAATCAGACCCTTGCACAATCGACCTTGCGCACTCCGTCTCCGCCAGGGCTATTTCAATTGCCCGGTAATCCATTATCTCAGGTTTGTTGCCGATCTCCGTTGGCTTGAGCTCAGCGAGATTACCAACGACGACTATGACCACAGCTGGCTCGAGGCTGCGCTGAAGGACAGCGGCACTTCACGCCGCCAATGCTTGCCTCAAGGCACTGCACAAGTTCCCGCCTTTGGCAGGCGCGGGAGCGGCCGGCCGGCGGCAATACCAGTCGGCTGGCCGCTCTCGATCGCCAGTTGTCCATTGACCACAACGACCTGCATTCCGCGCGAGAACAGGGCTGGCTGGGCGTAGTCGGCGCGCGGCGCGAAACGGGCCGGATCGAAGGCGATCACGTCGGCGAAGGCGCCTGGCTTAAGCTCACCACGGCCGTCCAGGCCGAAGATGCGCGCCGTGCGGATCGTGCTCGCGGCGACGAAGGTGCGCAGGTCGATGACCTTCCGCTCCTTGACGTAGGTAGCATACTTGCGGGCAAAGGAGGCGTAATAGCGCGGATGGCCAGCCGAAGCGTCGGAGCTGGTCACAACCCAGGGTTGCTGCATGAAAGCGGCGATGTCGGCCTCGCTCTGGTTGAAGGAGGCGATGCCCACTTCATCCAGTCTGAGGACTGCAATGGCAGCGGCAACCGGATCGACGCCCTGTTCCAAGGCCAGCGCTTCGAGCGTCTTGCCCGCCACCGAGCGGGGACCCGAGGTGATCAGGATGGCACCAGGGCCGCCGCGCCGCCGGAGGTTGTCGGCGATCTCGGGCTGCATCCTGGCCATGGCGGCGCTGTCCTGAAACCGGGCAAGCATGGCGGTGCGGCCGCCGTCCTGCGCCCAGCGCGGGATCAGCGCAGCAGACAGGCGCGTGCCTGAGGCGGACCAGGGATACTGATCGGCAGTGACCACTTGCCCCGCCGCCTGGGCTGCGGCGATACGGGCAATGACCTGCGGCGCCTGACCCTGCACATCGGTGCCTAAGGCTTTGATATGGGCGAAATGGACAGGAATGCCCGCCTCCCGGCCGATGGTCAGCGTTTCATCCACTGCGCCGAGCAGGCCGATCGAATAGCTGGCCTCATCGCGGATATGGCTGTCATAGAGGCCGCCATGCAGCGCGGCGATGCGCGCCAACGCGACGACTTCGTCACGCCGGGCGAAACTCTGCGGCGCATAGAACAGGCCGGTCGAAAGGCCGAGCGCGCCCTGGCACATGGCCTTGGCCACGAGGTACTTCATTTGCTCAAGCTCGCTCGTACTGGGTGCGCGATCACCATTGCCGATCACGGCCGAACGGACGGCGCCAAAGCCAACGTAGGTCGCGAAATTGATCCCCTGGTCCCGAGGCGTGCCCGCCTGGATCAGGCCCAGTGTGCCGGCCACATCGGTGCTGCCGCCGCCGTCGACGCCGATAAAAGCAGTCGTCACGCCTTGCGTCAGGAATGGCAGGACCAGCCGGGCGGCCGGATCGGGTGAGGCCAGCGCGTCGCCGGCATGAGTGTGCGGATCAATGAACCCCGGCGCAACGATCAGGCCGCGAGCGTCGATCAGCCTTGCCGCCTGGCCGATGGCCTTCGGTCCGACATAGACAATCCGGTCACCGCGGACCGCAATATCGCCGACAAACGGGGGTGCTTCGCCGGGGTAGACTGTGCCGCCGCGCAGGATCAGATCGAAGTTCGGCTGGGGCTTGGCGCCAGGCTTGGCCAGCGCCCCGCCAGCGAGCGAGGCGGCCAGCACCATCGTTGCAACAACAATCCGGCGTGCCTTGATGATTTCCATATCTGCTTGCCCCCGCTCGCTGCTGCAATTTCAGCCGATGCTATCCCGGCGCCGGTTCAATTGCACCACCTGGATAATCGGGAGTACTGGAATGATCGCACAATCTGCAGGGCCGCCACTTGTCAGCCCGCCGCTTCAATGCGATTGCCTGCGCACATAAATTTCGCGCCTGGGGCAGGCGCAGGCAACAGGGGTTGGCTTCATGACCAGATTTTCGTTCCGTACCGGTCTGTTCATCAGTGGATCACTGCTCGCGGCATTGCCCCTGGCGGCCCATGCGCAGAGCGCGCCCGCAACTGATTCGCCAGCCGCCGAGGACATTGTCGTGGTCGGCAGCCGGATCGAAGGCAGCAAGGTGGCCGAGACCTTGCCTGTGTCGGTGCTGAATGAAGAACGCATAGCCGCCACTGGCAGCGTCTCGGGTGACGATCTATTCCGATCGATCCCGCAGGCCGGCGATGTGCAGTTCCAGGAAGCGCGCACCACCGGTAACCTCAATGATGCCCGCGGGGACAATGCCTCGATCAACCTGCGCAGTGTCGGTACTGGGAATACGCTGGTGCTGGTCAATGGCCGCCGCATGATCCTGTCACCCGGCACACAGACCGAAAACTTCGTGCCCGTGCAGACCGCCAACACCAACTCGCTGCCGGTCGGGGCGACCCGCCGGGTCGAAGTCCTGCGCGATGGCGCAGCGGCGATCTATGGCGCCGATGCCGTGGCCGGCGTGATCAACGTGGTGACCGATGACAAGTACACCGGGCTGCGGCTTGATGCGCGGCATGGCTTTGCCGATGGCACCAGTGAGTGGACCGGCGCGCTCAAAGCCGGGATCAAGACCGGCTCTGGCGGGCACCTGACCTTCTTCGGCAGCTATACGCACCGCACCCCGCTGTTTGCGAGCGAGCGTCCGTTCTCGGCCAGCGAAAACCACATGCCGGACCTGGTTGGGACGCCGTGGGAGAATGACACCGGGTTCGACAACCGCTCCACCTCCTCACCCTGGGGCAGCTTCACCACCGTGCCGGTCACCGCTGTGCGTCAGGGGACAGTCGCGCTGACGACATCGGGCGTGTTCAACATCCAGCCGACGGCCAATACGGCCGCCGGCTGCTCCAGCACGGTCATCAATGGTAACCTGTGCCTGCGCAGCGGCGTGATCACGGGCGCCACCAGCCGTGTGCTCCGCTATGATGAAAACCCGGACCGCACGATCCGCGGCGGGCTTGACCGCATCAACCTGTTCAGCACCTTCCGGCAGGAAATCGGCTCGGTCGAACTGTTCGCCGAGGCGGGTTATTATGGCGCCAAGCTTGATGGGCAGCGCGAACAATCTGCTCCGATCTCCAGCGCCGTCATCACCGTGCCCGCCAGCAATTACTGGAACCCATTCGGCGCGACCACGATCAATGGCGTGGCCAATCCCAATCGCCTGGCCGGGTTGGTGAACGTGCCGACGACGGGTTTGCCGCTGCGGATCACGACCTACCGCCCGGTCGATACCGGGCCGCGCCAGTTCACCGTGACCGACGACAGCTTCCGCACCTTGCTGGGGCTGCGCGGAGACTGGGGCAATTTCAAGTGGGATGCGGCCGCCACCTATTCGTGGGCCAAGACCGATGACCACACCCGCAACGCGATCAGCAATACCCTCTTCCAGGCGGCGCTGGCCCGGTCCACGCCGGATGCCTACAACCCGTTCAACGGCGGCAGCCAGCCGAACTATTCACTGGGCGATGGCACGCCGAACAGCGCCGCGACGATCCAGTCGTTCCTGGTTGACGTTCACCGGATCAGCAAGACCTCGCTCGGGACGGTCGATTTCCGTATCTCCAATTCCGATATCTTCGCGTTGCCGGCGGGCGGCGTCGGTTTTGCCGGCGGGGTCGAGGTTCGCCGCGAAACCTACGAGGACAACCGCGACGCGCGGCTGGATGGCACGACCACCTATACCGACAGCGTCACCGGCATCCGCTATGGCACCGACATCATGGGGGCCAGCCCTGCGCCCGATGTGAAGGCCCGCCGAACTGTCACTTCGGCCTACCTCGAATTCGCCGTGCCGCTGGTCTCGGAAGACATGAACGTGCCGCTGATCCGGTCGCTCGACCTGCAGCTCGCGGCCCGCGACGAGCACTATTCCGATTTCGGCAACGTGCTGAAGTCCAAGGTGGCCGGGGCCTGGGAGCTGTTCGAAGGGGTCAAGGTGCGCGGCGCCTGGTCGCAAAGCTTCCGCGCGCCGAACCTCGCCCAGTTTTATAGCGCCGGCACCCAGGTTTCGAACACCCGGACGGACTTTGCTGCCTGCCGGCTCAATCCGGCAACGACCTGCACCGGGGTGGGCACACTGGAAGTGCGCGCCGGTAACAGCAACCTGAAGCCCGAAAACGCCGAGACCTTCTCGGCCGGGGTCATCCTGCAACCGATCCGCAACCTGACCTTTACCGCCGACTACTGGTCGCTGCGGTCCGAAGGCGTGATCGGCATTCAGGGTGCACAGAACCAGATCCTGTTCGATCTGCTGGAGCGGCTGAACGGACGCAGCAACCCCAATGTGGTGCGCCTGGCGCCGGTCGGGACGCAGGTGGTCGGCACGATCGACTATGTCCAGGACAACTACTTCAACCTGGGACCGCGCACGCTGCGCGGGCTCGATTTCGCGCTGAACCTCAACCTGAAGGACACGCCGCTCGGCAACATCAATCTCGATCTCGCGGCCTCCAAGCTGCTCAAGTATGAGCAGACTCCGTCGGATCTGCAGGCCCTGCTGATTGCCGCCAATGCGGCAGGGACGCTGGGTACCGGCGTGACCATTACCCAGGCCGGCAGCCAGATTCAGGTAAATGGCAACCCGGAATGGCGCCTCAGCGGCAACCTGACCTGGCGGTCCGGCCCGGTCAGCGCCGGGGTGCTGGTAAACTATGTAGGCTCGGTCTTCGATACCGGTACCCAGCAGGTGAATGGCCAGTTCTACGAGCTGCCCAGCTTCACCACGGTCAACGCCTATGCCCAGTACCGCGTGCCCAAGGACAGCGGTGCGCTCTCGGGCACCCGCTTCCGGATTGGCGCGCGCAACCTGTTTGATAAGGCCCCGCCGCTGGCCTCTAACAACTTCGGCTTCCTCGGCTCGCTCCACGATGCCGTCGGCCGGTTCATCTACTTCGAGCTCTCGAAAGAGTTCTAGATCTGGGTAGCTCTACCTGGCCCCAGCGGGCCAATTGCTGAGGAGCGGATGTGAAGCGACTGGTCAGGGGATGGGCCGGCAAGGCCACGGCGCTACTGGCTGCGCTGTTGATGGCGGCCTCGCCAGGTCTGGCCCAGAAGCGGCAACTGCTGGAGTATCCCAGCATCCACTCGCCGGTGGTGGGCGAGCAGGGCATGGTCGTTTCGCAAAACGCCATTGCCTCGGGCGTCGGTGCAGCGATCCTGCGGCGCGGTGGCAATGCGGTCGATGCGGCAGTCGCAGTGGGCTTTGCCCTGGCGGTTACCCTGCCGCGCGCGGGCAATATCGGCGGCGATGGCTTCATGCTGGTCCACGATGCCAAGAGCGGTGAGCAGGTGGTGTTCGACTTCCGCTCGGTTGCGCCCAAGGCGGCGACCCTGGCGATGTATATCGACAACCAGGGCAAGGAGGCGAGCATTGCCAGCCGGGGCTACCTGGCCCCCTCGGTGCCAGGCACGGTTGCCGGCCTGGGCATGGCGCACAAGCGCTTCGGCAAGCTGCCGTGGGGAACGGTCGTGGCGCCTGCGATTGCGCTGGCCCGCAAGGGCGTTGCCCTGACCCCGGATGAAGCCTTTGTCTTCGGCTGGGGCAAGGAGCGTCTTTCCACCAGCGCGGCCGCCAAGGCCGCCTATTATCGCCCGGACGGATCGCTCTACCGCGCCGGAGAGATCCTGCGCCAGCCTGACCTGGCCTGGACGCTGACCCAGATTGCCAAACGCGGTGCCGATGGCTTCTACAAGGGACCGGTGGCAGAGCGGTTTGCGGCTGACATGAAGGCCAATGGCGGCCTGATCACGCTGGAGGACCTGGCGGCCTATCGCGCGGTCGAGCGGCGCCCCTTGCGCGGGACCTATCGCGGGCTGGAGGTGATCACGGCGCCGCCGGCCAGCGCCGGTGGTGCAACGCTGCTGAACATGCTCAACATCCTCGAAGGCTTTGACCTCAAGGCCCATGGCGCCGGTTCGGCCCAGTCGCTCCACATCATGGCCGAGGCGATGAAGCTGGGCTACAATGACCGGTACCGGTTTCTGGGTGACACGGACTTCGTTACCGTGCCGCTGCAAGGCTTTATCTCGAAGGGTTACGCACAAGAGCGAGCCCGCCTGATCGACCAGACGCGTGCAACCCCGGCTCAGCGCCTCGGGATCGGTGATCCGACCCGGTTCGAAAGCCCCTCCACCACGCATTATTCGGTGGCCGATGCGCAGGGTAATGTCGTCTCGACCACCTACACGCTGGGTGCAGATTTCGGTTCAGGCGTGATGATTGCCGGCACCGGGGTGCTGCTCAACAACCAGATGAACAATTTCGATCACGAGAATGCCGCCAAGGCCCTGCGCGACGGTACCCCGCCGCCGCTCAATGCCATGGCCCCGGGCAAGCGGATGCTCTCCACCATGATGCCCACCATGGTCATGAAGAACGGCAAGCCGTGGCTGGTAACCGGCACGCCCGGAGGCAGCACGATCATCAACACGGTGCTGCAGCTGATCGTCAACGTGGTCGATTTCAACCTCAACGTCGAGGAGGCCACACATCAGCCGCGCATCTTCCAGGATACTGGCAAGAACTTGCGGGTAGAGCCCAACTTCAATCCCGATACGGTCCGGATCCTGGGCACGATGGGGCACACGGTAACGTCGGACGAAACGATGGGCAGCGCCCAATCGATCATGATCGAGAACGGCCTGTTCCTCGGTGCCGCCGACCCGCGCCGACCCGGCGCCCTCGCGATCCCACCAGAGCGCACCCAGCCGAGGTAGCACGTTGACGGGCGCTGGTTGTTGGCAGCCAATCGACCGCAAAAACGGCCCAGGCTGGTTGCCCGCAGGATAAATCAACGCGCCTTGAGAATGTCCGCTAGCGCTGACATTGCTGCCGTTCATTCGGCCTGAACCGATCGTTGAAAGCCGCCCTTCATTCATGGATTGATGCCAGCCCCGGACATTGTCCAAGGCTGGCGGGCAGTCTCGTGGAAGAGAGCCCAGCAAAGCCTCGTCCGGCGTTCTGAGAGCGCTCCGGGCTGCACTGACCCGCGCCATCGGTAATATGCCAGGAATATGTCATTGCCCGGATGACATGAATATGGTGCTTCGGTGTTTGTCTGACGGCAAATCGCGGGACTGAGGGAGCGACGGGACGGTGATCGAGCGGATCTGGAGCAATTTCGTCCAAGGCAGACGACAGATGGTGTCTGCCCTGTTCGCGATTGCGGCCGTGCAACTGGTCTTCTGGTTGCTTGTCCAGCCGGTGCTGTTCGCCAAGTCCGAACCGCCGGAATTTCTTGAAATCCGCAATCCGGCCTACGCAGCTCTGACCGCACCGAACCGCTCCGCCATGGAGGCGGCGAACTATACCGCTGTCGAACTGCCACACGACGGTTGCTGTGGGCCGGGATACGGGTCGCTTCGTGCCGAATTCGAGCTTGCGCAGGTTCCGAAGGGTGGGCTGGAGATGGCCTCACCGCGCGCTGCAGACAACATCCACGTCGCGATAAACGGGGCCTGGGTCTATGTGCCGGGCAGAATCGAATTGCCGGACATCACCTATCACGGGACAATCAAATCGGTGATTCACATCCCGGCGAGCGCCCTGCGCCAAGGCACCAATCGCATCGAGACGATCATGGTGCGCAGCGCCACGCCATACCTCGATGTCTGGCCGCCGCAGCTTGCCCCGACACCGCGCCTATCGGAAGCGAGTGCGCGAAGCCTGTTCGTATCGAACGAGTATCGCGTCCTTTCCTATGCGATCGCTGGCCTGGTCGCCTTGCTGTCGCTCATGGTGTTCCTGCGCTCGGACCAGCGAGCCCTGCCATTCTGGGCCTTCATCCTCGCGCTCGCCTGGGGCTTGAGGACCCATTATTACCAGTGGGCCGATACGCCGTTCAGCGGGACCGGCCGGCTGGTCTATTACTTCACGGTTACCTGCCTGATCCCGATGGCCTGGGCCAATGTCGCGAACGAGTGGACCGGTCGCCCCTGGCGGGTCTTGCGCTGGCTTGCGATTGCGACCGGCCTTGCGATGATTGCCGCGATTGGCTGGCTACTGCTGTCCGGCAGGCCCGGGGCCTATGACACGGCTTCCAAGATCACTGATCTCGGCGGGCTGGGTCTCGGCATTGCCGCCTGTGGGACGATTGCTTGGCATCTGCTCACCCGACGCGACGAGCGCAACTGGGAGGCCGCAATCCTGGTCCTTGCGATTACGCTGCTTTCGAGTGATTTCTACAAGCAGTATTCCGAGGCCAAGAGCAACGTCTTCATGGTCAACACGGTGCCATTGCTTCTAGCGGGTTTTGCAGTTGCGTTCTTCGCCAGAAACATCCGCCTGTTTCGATCGATAAACGAAATCAATGCTATGCTTTCGGGTCAGCTCAAGGAACGGGAGGCCGAGCTGGCTGACCAGTACGCAAAGCAGGAAGAACTGGCTCGCCGCGAAACCCTCGTCAATGAACGCCAGCGCCTGATGCGCGATATGCATGACGGGGTCGGCGGGCAGCTGATGAGCCTGCTGTTCGCCGCGCGTCAGAAGGCGCTGCAGCCAGATGAGCTGGCCCAGGGCTTGCAGGTGGCAATCGACGAGCTGCGCCTGATCATCGATTCACTAGATACCGTTGGTGAATCGCTGGGTGCCGCACTGGCTTCGTTCCGCGGCCGGATCGAGCCGCGGCTCAACGCTGCAGGGATCGCAATCGAATGGTCGAATACCTTGCCCGACGATCTCCCTGAGCTACCGCCCCAGACAATTCTGCAAATCTTCCGGATCGTCCAGGAAGCGATCACCAATGCCATCAAGCACTCCGGAACCAAGGCGATCGGAGTGACGGTCGGCCAGGCTGAAGGCGAGGCAAAGCCGCTGCGAATTGTAATTTCAGATCGCGGCACCGGCTTCGATCCGTCGGTCGCCGGAGGCGGTCGCGGCGTTGAGAACATGACCGCGCGGGCCGCGTCGATCGGCGGAACTCTCGAGCTGGCCTCGGGCGAGAGCGGCACGACAGTGACGCTGACCGTACCCTTCCCGGCATGACATATCCGGGTCACTGTTCAGCCACGGCCGGTCGTGGCAGTCTTGCCCGGATGCCTATTCTGGTTGCCATTGTCGAAGACGACCCGCTGGTCCGCGGCCACCTTGCCGACGTGATCGCGGCGCATGGGTCCTGCGCGCTGGTCGGCACCGCACCCTCGCTCGCCGCAGCACGTGGGCTGCTGGACCGTGAGGTCGATGTCTACCTGCTCGATCTCGGCCTGCCCGACGGCAGCGGTGCCAGCCTGATCCCCGAGATCCGTGCAGCGGGCGAAGCCAAGGTCATCGTGCTGACCAGCTTCGGTGATCGCGACACCGTCGTCCGGACGATCGAGGCCGGGGCCGACGGCTACCTGCTCAAGGACAGCGCCACGCCGCAAATTGTCGACGCGATTGAGGCCGCGCTGGCCGGCGGGGCGCCGATCAGCGCGGCTGCGGCGGTCCACCTCCTCGAACGGTTGCGTTCGCTGCCCTCGCCGACCCCCGGCGAGGAAGCCCCGGCCGCACTGACCGCGCGAGAGACCGAGCTGCTCCAGCTCTTTGCCAAGGGCTACAGCTACAAGGAGACCGCCCGGTTGCTTGGCATCTCGCCGCTGACCGTCGGCAACCACGTCCGCTCGATCTACCGCAAGCTCGATGTCCACACCCGCAGCGAGGCCGTGTACGAAGCGCTGCGCAGCGGAAGGCTATCGATCGGTTAAGCCCGGTATGACATAGCCATGTCATACCCAAATACGCGCGATTCCCTGACAATCCGGCCATCAATTGGTTGATTGTCAGGGAGTTTCGAATGGCCGGGTTTGCAGTGAATTCCTCACGCCTCAAGCAAGCAGCGCTGGGCGGCGCCGCGATCTGGTTGGCGATGGTCCCCGGAGAGGCCTGGGCCAGCTGCGTGATCAGCTTTGGAACCGGCACGGTCGCAGCGCCCGATCAGGATTCGGTGGTTCGCTGCACCGGGGTGCAGAATGGCCTTTCCAGCGCATCGGCCAATGATGGAACTACATTGGTCATTGACGATCAGGCAGAAGTCAATGGCGCTCCCGGTGACGCCATTGTCTATAGCGGAACCGGCAGCCAGGCGCAGATCTATTCAGGTGCTGTGGTTCGCGACCTGACAATCAGGGTGGCTAACGCGCCTGGCAAACTCGGCGCAGGGATGGTCATGTTGTTCGGAAGTCGCCTTGAGAACGACGACACCGCCAATCAGGTCGAGATTATCGGGCCTGGCGCAATCGTCGATCTGTCGGAAGGCTCGACGATTGTCACTGCAAGTGGTCTCACCTTCGGCGGCGATCAGGCGAATATCAGACTAAGGGGCCGCATCGAAACGGCCAGCACCTTCGTCAGCCCGGCCTTTACCCCAGCCTATCTGGTGCGTGGAACGGCCGAAGCCGAGCGGTTCGAACTGGCCGGCACAATGGCGATGCGGCCGAACAGCTTTGGCGAGTTCTATGTTCTCAACGCCGGTGCCGGTGATGACACGCTCTTGGTCACAGAGGCCTTCCGCATCGAGGATCTGGCAACCGGAACCGTCAACCCACGCTGGTTCATTGCCGGCGGCGACGGCAACGACCTGATGGAGTTCGCGGGCGGGGGTGTCGGGATAATCGACTACGAAACCCGCTCGATCGAGACCATGCGCTTTACCAGCGGGACATGGCTGCTCGGCGGTTCACACAGTGCCACGCTGCTTGAAATCGGCAGCGGGGTTACCGTGCGCACGGTCGACTATACCAGGGCTCTGGGCGATACCACAGCCACGGTCAGGTTTGCCGATGCGACCAGCGTGCTCGAAATCAACGACCAGTTCCAGTCGAGCAACGTCAACACGCTGGATCGTCTGATTGTCGGCAACGGCAATCTCGTGTTTCAGACGGGTCAGCACGAGCTCCTGTTAGACAATCCCGATTTCTCCGGAACGCTGACGAATCGTGCCGCAGTGAAGGTCCTGAACGCTGGAGCGTTTGGCGGCGCGGCGGTGATCAATGATGGCCTCATGGATCTTGGCGGCCTGACGATTGGCAACCGCCTTTCCGGTAGCGGCACATATACAATATCTGGCCCTGGGGCCCAATTCGGCAATGCGCTGAATGCCATTAGCGGAACCATTGAGATTCAGCCCGGCGCGGATCTCTCTGCTGCCAGCCTTGGCGCACTGGGCAATGGCAACGCCACCAACCCTGCCGCGCTGCAAATCTATCGCGACGGACGGCTGATCATCAATATCGCTGGCAACGGCAATCTCAATCCGACTGATCCGAACCAATTGCTTGGCAACAGCCTTCTCGCTGACGGCCAGCTAGTCAAGCGCGGGATCGGCAACCTCGTCATCAGCCACGCCAATTCGGCCTTCGCAGGTTCAGTCCGGCTAGAGGGAGGTCGCACCTTGCTGGCCGTGCAGGATGCCTTGGGCACCAGCCGGATCACACTGGCCGGTGGTGGTCTGGTGGTTGGCGACATCAGCCTGGGTAATCAGCTGCTGGGTGCAGGCTCTGTCGAAAAGACATCGGCTGGACGCACTGCGGTGACCGCTGACAATCAGGCGGCCAACCTGACCTGGTCGGTCAATGCCGGCACGCTAGCGGGAACGCGCACGCGCAACTTCGGTGCGGCAGGCAGCACGGTTTCACTGGGTGGCAGCGCCACCTTCGAACTGACCAATGCCACCGACCAAGACTTTGACCTGCGCGTCTCCGGACTGTCCGGCAGCACCTTTCGCAAGCTCGGGGGAGGGCGATTGAGCTTCGTTGACCAGTTCAATGTCAGCAATCTGGCGGTCGATGCCGGATCGATCCGGGTCAACCAGACGATCACCGCCAATGCGACCCTCGCCAGCGCGACCCGGCTTGATGGAACCGGACGAATCATTGGCAATCTTGCCAACAATGGCACGGTCGCTCCTGGCAACTCGATCGGTACCCTGACTGTCCAGGGCAACTATGTTCATGGCGCCAATGCAGTGCTCGAGATCGAGTTCAACGGGTCAGGCGGGATCGACCTGCTCGATGTGACCGGCAACGTCACGCTTAACGGCGGGACGCTGCGCTTTGTCTCGCTAGGCAGCGCAGAAGGCAGCGGGGGAACCTTCCTCAAGGCCGGTGGCACCCTGACAGGGACCTTTGCCACGGTCGAGACTGTCGGCGCGCAATTGCCGCTGGCGGTGATCTACCAGCCCAATTCTGCCCTGATGGCTCCTTCGGTCCTGACCGCGCGGCCATCGACCTTCAACGCCCAGTTCCTTGCGGCAGCCGAGACCGGCTCCAGCTTTGCCGAGCTGAATGATGCTGCGATCCGCCGCCTGCCGCGCGGGACCCAGCTCTGGCTCGACGGCTTCGGCAGCGACGGCCAGCGTTCGGCCAGTGGCCAGACCCTGGCCTATGAACACAACACCTATGGTCTGGCCGGCGGCGTGACCTTCCAGCTTGGCGAAACCACCTCGCTGGGCCTCACCGCTGGCTGGACCAGGGGCGACATTGCGCTTGGCGCGAACGGCGGCGGGGGCAAGCAATCGAGTGTGCTCGGCGCGCTCACCCTGCGCCACGATTTCGGGGATGCCGTGTTCACGGGCGGGGCACTGTTCGGCAAGATCGACCAGCAGACACTGCGCAATATCGCCTTCAACGGCTTTGCGGCGAGCGTGAATGGCGCGACTGAATCCACCATCTACGGCGGCTTCCTTGGTCTCGACCTGCCGATTGCAAATCTTGGCAAGTGGTCGCTACGCGGCAAGCTGCGCGGCACCTGGGTGCATCAGAACCAGGACGGCTACACTGAAAGCGGCAACAGCCCTCTGCGGCTTACCCTTGGCGATCTATCCGCTGAAACGCTGGAAGGCCAAGCTGGTATGTCGATCGGCCGCCACTTCGGCCCGCAGGGCGGCGGTGCGAATCTCCGGCTCGACGTCGGCGGGCGCGTGCTTGGCCTTGGTGGCGACCGGCTGATTCCGGTCAGCTTTGCCGCGAGCAATGCAGCAGTGACGCTGCAAGGGGATACCCGGGATTCGCTCCATGGCTATGCCGCAGCGGCGCTCGACATTCCGCTGAGCGAGGCGGCGCGGGTCCACATCGGCTACTCGGGCCAGTTCGGTGCGACCGACCGGCATCTTGGCCGGATCGGCCTGAGCTTCGGGTTCTGACAATTCACGCAAGGAGAACGGCCATGCGCAAGGCTATCATGCTGGCGGGAATCGCCTTTGCTGCAGGATTTGCGACCACCGCGACGATCGCACAGATTCCCTCGATCGGTTCGGTGCTGAGCGGGGTCAAGAAACCCCAGGCCCCACGCCCTGAACGCGGCGGCAAGCAGGAACAGCCTGGCAGCAACCAGGGCACCAGCTTCTCCGCGCCGGCAACGCCAAAGGGCAAGACCCAGGGCATCACCAGCGACCTCCATCGCCAGAATATCGGGCGGATCGTCTTTTCGGGGCAGGACATGCCGCTCGACCAGATGAACGCGGGGATGCTCAAGACCGCATTCACCCTTGGCGACGAGATCTATTACCGCGTCTATATGGCCGAACCGGCGCCGACGCAGCTCTATGGCAAGGTCCCCGGGGTCGACGATCACAACACCGCCTACTTCACCCAGTACAGGATGCGCTTCACGGTCGATGGCCGACCCTATGAAGTGGCGCAGCGTCCCTGGGGAACGGCGGACGAGTACAAGGAATGGACAACCTGGCGCGGACAACTGCTAAGCCGGGGCGACCGCTTCTTCCCTGGTCAGGAGTCCTTCGGGGAGCTGCTGTCGCGCGCAACGCGCAAAGGAGACCTTGGCCCGGGCACCTATCGCGTAGGGGTCGAGCTGATCCCGGTGGTGATCGTCAACGAAGGGACGGGCGGGCGGAACAACTTCGTCGAGAAGGCGCGCGGACCGGTGGTCGGCAAGGGCGAGTTCACGCTGACGGTTACGCCGAGCTCCTACAATCGCGCCGACCGCAAGATCTGCGGGGACCAGGCGGTGCAGTCGAACCCGGCGCTCGAGCAGCAGATCCTTGGCCATGCCCGCTCGGTCTGGACCCGGCCCGAGGCGCCGCCGGTCAAGGTGCGGATCACCCACACCGGCTGGACGACCAAGCGCCACCCGATCACCGGGATCATCCTTAGCCGCCAGATTGACGCCGCGATCATGTCGCGCGGGGCCGATTTCTGCGACATCCAGGGCTACTCCTACAGCCAGCCCTATGTCGGCGGGACCTTCTCGGCGGGATCGGCCAAGTTCAACGGGGCCGAGACCTACAGCACCTACATCCCCTGCTCGTGCATCGGCTGACCGGGAGGCTCTTGATGAAACCCCAGGCCAAATTGCTTCCCGGCGACATCGGGATCATCGTCGGAATGCTCGCCGTTCTTGGCGGCGCGATCTGGCTGCCAATCGTGCTGTTCAGCGAAATGCCTCATTATTCTGCGCTCAAGCGCGATGGACGGACCGTTATCGGTCAGATCGTCGGGAAGCATTCCGAGCTGTCGGCCGGGGCTCGTCGGCAACGCAAATCTGCTTCGGAGAATTTCCTTTTCGAGATCAGCTTCGATCCGGCACGCGGTGTGCCGTTCGGTAGCGGTGCTCCAGCCCCATTGTCCACCACGATTCCGGCGAAACCGCGAACCGGAAAGGACCTTGTGGCTGGGCTCGGTTTCGGTAAGGCAACCGGCAACCAAGGGTCCGTCGCTGGCGGACCAGCGCGCGTCACGGTCAATGCCGGTACCTTCGAACGCTTCGAAGCCCATCGGGTCGGCGACGGGATCAGCGTGAGCTACCTGCCGTCCGACCCAGCCGGGGCCAAGTTGACCGAAGTCGCTGAGTCGGCCAATCCGTGGTTGAGTCTTGCAGCTGCTGCCGGCCTGTTGCTGAGTGGGGCCGGCCTGTCCCTCGTCGGATTTCGTCGCCGGAAAGCCAACGCAGATGCGGTTCCCGTAGCAACATGACTGCCGCGTAACCGACGAATTCAGCCTACCTGACTGCAAGTCAGGCGTAGGCGAGCGTCCGGTTACAGAGACCGGGTTCCCAAAAGCCGCCGTTCCGGCATGCTCTGGATCACAGCAACTCGCTACAGCCCAAAGACCGGAGCAAAGTACTCGGCGGCTTTCGCTGGCGATGCTGCCGCTCGCGCACTGGAATCCGATGCAGCGAGCAGCCTGGAACGCGCTGCCTTCCGATTCACCGTAACTTTACGCCGTGTGCGGTAAGCGCTGACCTGCAGATGCCTTGCGCGACCTTGCACAAGGAGGTCTGCGGGAAGGGGCACGCAACGCCGTGGTGGAAGCGATCACAAACGAATTCGCCGAACTTCTGGCGGTGCTCCGTGACAAGATCCTGCTCACGCTGGCAACGCCCAGTTCCACCTTTTCCCTCGCCAACCTGACACTGGCAGGACTGATTGCCATCTGGTGGGTGTCGCGCGGTCGGTGGCGCGGCCTGCGAGTCCTGACCCGCGCGCTGTTTCCGCGCCGCTGGCTGGTGGGGGCGTCGGCACGCGCCGACTGGGTATTTGCAGCCTTCAACATCCTGTTCATCGGCATTATGTTCAGCTGGGCGGTGCTGTCTGCCGTTACCGTCACCGATGCGGTGCACATGGTGCTGACCGACAGCTTTGGTACCGTCATTGCGCCCCCATTGCCCGGATGGGCAGCAACCACCATAGTCACGCTGCTGCTCTATTTCGCTTTCGAGCTGGGCTATTTCCTCGACCATCTGCTCAAGCACAAAGTGCCGCTATTGTGGCATTTTCACCGCGTCCATCACCTTGCTGAAACGCTTGGTCCGGCGACGTTCCACCGGCTTCACCCGGTTGACACGCTGATCTTTTACAACATCGTCGCGCTGTTGACGGGTGGCATGTCCGGGCTGTGCGCCTGGGCCATGCCCTCCATCGACGAGCAGACCCTGTGGGGAGCCAACGCAGCGCTGGCGCTGGTCGCGTTTGTGATTACGCCATTGCAGCACAGTCATGTCTGGATTCCGGCGACCGGCTGGCTTGGCCGGGTCGTATTGAGCCCAGCGCACCACCAACTCCACCATTCGGATGATCCTGCGCACCACAACCGCAATCTTGGCAGTACGCTGGCGCTGTTTGACTGGCTGGCGGCCACGCTGATCATCCCCGAGAAACGCCGCCCTCGCCTTGTCTTTGGCGCAGGAAGCTACCCCGTCAATCCGCACAGCCTGCGCGGCGCCTGGTGGCAACCCTTTGTCGAAGCGTGGCAGACCATTCAGGGAGGCGTACAGGCGCAAGGACAAGCGCAAGACCAAGACAGCGCCACCGAACCTGTGCCACGTGCGACACCGCATTGAGCGGTTTCCGGTTGGCCCGGCCCGGTGTTCGCCGCCATCTGGTGCCGCACGATAAAGCTTAACTTACCTCCTGGCCGCTGCCTGCTCTTCTCTGCGGCGGAGCAGCGCGCCTGGCAGCAGGCCTTTACCTTTGCTTTGCAAAGCTGCGCTATCAAATGCCATGGCCGTCCTCACCGCACTCAAGACTATCGGACTAGTCTCGCTTGCCTCATATGGGCTGGCCAAGTTCTTGCTGGCTACGCATTGGCTGGGCTGGCACCGCCTGCACGTCGTGGCCCTGGCGCGGACCAATCTGCCCGCCATGCCGCGCGGCTATACGATGCGGGCACTGACGCCATCGGAATTTGCCGAGCTGGAAATGGATACCGCTGCTGCCATTCAGGCAGACTGGCTTGGGCAAGGCTATGACTGTCTGGCTGTGGTTACGCCCGGCGGGGCACTGGCCGGGGTCGTGTGGATGGGCACAAGCCAGGCCCGCGAAGGCAACATCGCGCTTGATTTCGTGCTGCCCGAGCAGGTCGCCTGGGATACGGGCATGTGGGTTCATCCCGACTATCGGGCCGGCCGCGCCTTCGCAGCCCTATGGGCCGGGGTTGGCGAATGGATGGACCAGCGCGAGCTGCAATACAGTTACAGCGTGATTGCCGATTATAACATTGGCTCCCTGATGGCGCACCGTCGGCTGGGCATGACCGTGCTGGCGAATCTGCTGGTTATACGGATTGGGTCTTGGCAATGGATCGCGCGGGGGCGTGACCGCTGGCGCATGGCCGACAACCAGCATCCGCTGGCCTGGCGACTGCCGCTGGCCCCGGTTGAGCCATAGGCCATTCGATTGCCGGGGATTGCATTGCCGGGGAATGCCAAATTCCCCATGGGCCGCGCCGATGAAAGGCTCCGGCCTTGGGCGACCGAAACCGCAGTTCAACTGCTGCTGGCAATATAGCGCACCGCCAAACCATAGCCGGCGATCCCCAGGCCCGAGATCACGCCGGTGACCGCCGCCGTCATAATCGTGTCCTTGCGCCAGGCTTCGTCGCGGCGGTGGATGTTGCTGATGTGCACCTCTACCACCGGGCAATCGACCATCTTGAGCGCATCGAGCACCGGATAGGCGGCATACGAAAAGGCCGCCGGGTTGATCACCATGCCAGCCAGGCCTGTGCGGCCCTGCTGGATCCATTCGACCATTTCATGTTCGGCATTGGTCTGGCGGAAATCGAGCGTGAGGCCGGCCGCCTCTGCCTCGGTGCGGCACAGCGCCTCGATGTCGGCCAGCGTGGCATGACCATAGACCTCGGGCTCGCGCGTGCCGAGCAGGTTGAGGTTGGGTCCGTTGAGGACGAGGATCGTTCCGGCCATTGCGCGCCATGCTCCCTGTTGTGCCGCGGCCATATCGCAATCGTGCCGCTGCGCAAACCCGCCCCTGCTGATTATCGGCTTGCTTTATATCAGCGTGCTTATTATATTCCCGGCATGACTCCACCAGTTGCCTATCTTCTCAGCGATTCGGCGCGCCTTTTGCGCCGCGCGTTTGACCTGCGGGTTCGCGCCAAGGGTGTGACCGGCCCGCAGGCGCGGCTGCTGCTGGTGCTGGGCCTGCACGAGGGGCAGAACCAGGGATTCTACGCCGAGCAGCTGGATGTCGAAGCGATCACGCTGGGGCGGATGCTGGACCGGATGGAAGAAGCCGGCCTGATCGAACGCCGCCGCGACCCGGCTGACCGGCGCGCCTGGCGGGTCCACCTGACCGCGGCCGGGCAAGATCTGCTCCCGCACCTGCGCGAGGATATTGCCCCGATGGTCGAGGCCATGCTGGCCGGTGTCTCGGCGGCCGATCGCGACCGACTGGCCGCATTGCTCGAGCAGGTCCGGGCCAATCTCAACACCATCCTAGAACCGGAGCTTGCCGTCCATGGCTGAAGCCGATCCCGCCCGGCTTGACGCAACCGAAGCCCGACCGCTCCACCGTGCCCGCAACTGGCCGCGCCTGATTCTGATGCTGGCAGTGCCGCTGCTCGTGGTGATCGGCGGGGTGATCTACTGGTACAGCCTGCAGGGCAAGGTCTCGACCGACAACGCCTATGTGAAGCTCGACAAGGTCTCGGTCAGCGCGGAAATCGGCGGCAAGATCATCGAAGTAGCGGTGCGTGAGGACCAGACCGTCTCGGCGGGCGACCTGTTGTTCCGGATCGATCCCGAACCCTACCAGCTGCAGATACGCCAGGCCGATGCCAGCATTGCCGCCGCTCAGGCAAATGTGGTCGCGCTGGCCAATGCCTCGGCCATGTCTGGCGCGGACATGACTGCGGCGCGGGAGAACATTGCCTTCGCCAAGTCCAACCTGGTCCGCCAGCAGGCGCTGTGGAACCGCGGCTTCACCACCAAGGCTGCGCTCGACGCCGCGCAGCACCAGGTCGCCAGCGCCGAGGCCCAGCTTGACCTGGCCGTGGCCAAGCAGCGCGAGGCAAGCGCCAAGCTTTCAACCGGCGCGCAGGTGCCCGGGATCAATCCACAGGTTGCCGCCGGACAGGCCCAGCGCGCGCTCGCCGAACTCAACCTGCGCCGCACCGAAGTGCGTGCCCCAATCAGCGGAACCATCGCCCAGGCCGACCGGCTGCTGGTAGGCCAGGAAGCGATTTCCGGCCTGCCGCTGCTGACCCTGGTGGCGCGCGAAGGCAGCTATGTCGAAGCCAATTTCAAGGAAACCGACCTTGCCGAAATGAAGATCGGCCAGCGGGCCGAGCTGCGCTTTGACGCCTATCCCGGCGTCAAGCTGAAGGGCCATGTCGCTGCGATCGGCGCAGGCACCGGCAGCGAGTTCTCGGTCCTGCCGGCGCAGAACGCGACCGGCAACTGGGTCAAGGTGACCCAGCGCGTGCCGGTGCGGATCGTGCTGGATGAAGCGAGCCCGCGGCCGCTGATTGCCGGCCTGTCCAGCAAGGTCACGGTCTACACCGCCGAAGGGCGCTAGGGACTTGGCCAGCCGCGCCGCCCCTGCTTCCGCGCGCTTTCCCCAGCCAGCCGGACCCGACGTGGCCATGCTGCCGGTCGACAACCCGACCCTGCTGACAGTCGGGATCATGCTGGCCTCGCTGCTGCAGATCCTCGACAGCACGATTGCCAATGTCGCCATCCCGCACATGCAGTCGGCATTGGGCGCGACGCCCGATACGATCACCTGGGCGCTGACCAGCTATATCGTTGCCACGGCCGTCGCCATGCCGATGACCGGCTGGCTGTCCGACCGGATCGGCTCGCGCAACCTGTTCATCTGGTCGGTGGCGGGCTTCATCCTGTCCTCGATGCTCTGCGGCATGTCGCAGAACCTGACGCAGATGGTGCTGTTCCGGGCGCTGCAAGGGGCGACCGGGGCCTTCATCAGCCCGCTCAGCCAGGCGGCCATGATCGACACTAACAAGCCTTCGCGCCAGCCGCAGATGATGGCGCTGTGGGGCATGGGGATCATGGTCGGCCCGATCCTGGGTCCGTTCCTGGGCGGCTGGCTGACCGAGAATGCCAACTGGCGCTGGGTCTTCTACGTCAACGTGCCGCTGGGTGCTGTTTCGCTCGCGATTCTTCTAGCCGGACTGCCTTCGCGTGAGCGGATCCGGCGCCGATTTGACCTGACCGGCTTTGCCCTGCTGGCCATCTGCCTGACGGCGATCCAGATGCTGCTCGACCGCGGCAATCACGTCGACTGGTTCGATTCGGCCGAAAGCTGGATTTACCTGGCCGTCGCGATCTCGACCGCCTGGATGGCGCTGGTCCATTTCGCCACGACGGCACAACCACTGTTCGACCGGGGTCTGTTCGCCAATCCGAACTTCGTGGTGGCCATGCTGATCAGCGTGGTGATCGGCGTGGTGATGTTCGCCACCATGGCGCTGCTCCCGCCGATGTTGCAGCACCTGTTCGGCTATACGGTGATCGACACCGGCGAAGCGCTGGTGCCGCGCGGGATCGGGACGATGATCTCGATGCAGTTTGCGGGCTGGCTGGTGCGGCGGGGGGTCGATCCCCGGGTCATGATCACCCTTGGCTTCAGCATCGCCACCTGGTCGCTGTGGGACATGGCGGGCTGGTCGCTGGCAGTCGACCGCGAGGCGATCATGCTGGCCGGGCTGATTCAGGGGGTCGGCATGGGCCTGGTGTTCATTCCGATGAACTCTGTGGCCTTCGCAACCCTCGCCCCGCATCTGCGGACCGACGGGGCCAGCCTGCTCAACCTGTGCCGCTCGATCGGCTCGTCGATCGGCATTGCCGTCACCACCGCGCTGGCGGCCCGTTCGATCCAGGTCAGCCATGCCGATCTGGCCGGCCACGTCACCGCCTCGGCCAGCTCGATCATCGATGTTTCGGCGACCGAGCGGTTCCAGGCCATGGGGGAGACCGCGCTGCGATTGGTCGATCTTGAGGTGAACCGGCAGGCCGCGATGATCGCCTATGTCAACGACTTCTGGCTGATGATGTGGCTCGCCCTGGCGGCGGTGCCGCTGGCGCTGCTGCTGCGCCGCGCAGCCCCGCCAGGTCCGCGCCTTTAGGCGGCTGGCTTCCTGCGCTGCAGCCCCGAGCGCTTGCACGAGGCGACCAGTTCACCGCGCTGATTGAAGGCCTGGTGCAGAAAGGTGACGATCCCTGCGTCGGGGCGCGACTTGGATTCGCGCAGTTCCAGCACCTCGGTCACGATGTTGAGGGTATCGCCGACAAACACCGGCTTTGGAAACCGCACCTCGTCCCAGCCGAGGTTGGCCACCGCCGTCCCCAAGGTCGTGTCCCCCACGCTGACGCCCACCATCAGGCTGAGGGTGAAGCACGAATTGACCAGCACCTGGCCATATTCGCTGCCCTTCATGTATTCGGCATCAAGGTGCAGCTGCGCCGGATTGTGCGACAGCGTGGAGAAAAGGATATTGTCCGTCTCGGTCACCGTGCGGCGGATCGCGTGATCGAACCGCTGGCCCACCGACAGTTCGTCAAACCAGACTCCGGGCATTGCTCTCTCCTAGCTGCGGAACACGACCGTGCGGCTGCCGTTCAGCAGCACGCGGTCTTCAAGGTGCAGACGTACTGCTTCGGCCAGCACGCGGCGTTCGATGTCGCGGCCCTTGCGGACCAGGTCGTCCGGCGCGTCGGCGTGGCTGATCGGCTCGACATCCTGGTGGATGATCGGCCCCTCATCGAGATCGGCGGTTACATAGTGCGCCGTCGCGCCGATCATCTTCACGCCGCGGGCATGGGCTTGGTGATAGGGCTTGGCTCCCTTGAAACCCGGCAGAAATGAATGGTGGATGTTGATGCAGCGGCCCGCGAGGTCCGCCGAGAGTTCATCCGAGAGGACCTGCATATAGCGCGCCAGCACCACCAGCTCCGCCTCGGTCTCTGCAAGCAGGGCGCGCAGCGCTGCTTCCTGTTGCGGCTTGGTTTCGGGAGTGACCGGCAAGTGATGGTAGGGCACATCATCGGGCAGACTGGCAGACAGCGCCGCGCGCGGATGGTTGCCGGCAATCGCCACGACATCCATCGCCAGCTCGCCCAGCCGCTGGCGGTAAAGCAGGTCGGCCAGGCAATGATCGAACTTGCTGACCAGGATCAGCACCCGCCGCCGGGCGCTTGCCGCCCGCAGCGTCCAGCGCATCCCCAGCTCTTCACCCAGCCGTGCCAGGGCGGCGCGAAAGCTGTCGATCGAGGACGCACCCGGCGCGAAGGCTACCCGCATGAAAAACTCGCCATCCGCCAGGTCGTTGAATTGCTGCGCTTCCAGGATGTTGCCGCCCGCTTCGAACAGCAGGCCCGTAACGCGCGCGGTGATGCCGGGGCGGTCAGAGCAGGAGAGGGTCAGGATCAGACGGTCTGGCATCGCTACGCTCTTGGCGGATGAGTTTCACTTTGCCAACACCGGGCAATGCGCTTCTTCTTTTATGGCACGCTTCAGGCCGGCAACAGCAATCCGGCGATTGCCGCGATCCATCGCCGGCTGATTGCCGAAGGACCAGCGGCTATCCGGGGAGACCTGGTGGCCGTCGCAGACAGCGCCGGGTGGTTTCCGGCCTTGATCCCCGGCGAGGGTGAAGTTCATGGCCAGGTCTATGCCGCCGGTCCCGATTTCACGGCCGAGGACCTCGCGACACTGGACCGCTATGAGGAATATGATCCCGCTGCGCCGGAGACATCCTGGTACCTGCGCGAGACGATGACCCTTACCAATGGCAAGCCCGTCAGCGTCTATCGCATGAACGGCGCGCCGCCCGATGGGGCCGTGCCGATCCCAGGCGGGGACTTCCGCGCCTGGCTCAAGGCCCAGAACCTTGCGGAGTTCAGCGGGCGCAACGACGCTTAGGACTTGCCTTCCGGGCGATTCCTGCTTAGGGGCGCCCCCTTCATTGACACGGATTCGATGACCTGCCTGGCTAACAAGGGCTGCCATGGCCGGTTGGACGTGTCTCGAACAAGGAGACGAAAATGCCCAAGCTCAAGACGAAGAGCGGCGTCAAGAAGCGCTTCAAGCTGACCGCCACCGGCAAGATCAAGCACGGTGCAGTTGGCAAGCGGCACCGTTTGATCAGCCACAACGCCAAGTACATCCGCCAGCATCGCCGCACCGATACGATCTCTGACGCAGATGCGAAGACGATCAAGAAGTGGGCGCCCTACGGGCTGAACTGAGGAGTACGGATAGATGGCACGTGTCAAAAGGGGTGTAACCACCCGCGCCAAGCATAAGCGGCTTCTCGAACAGGCAGCGGGCTACCGCGGCCGCCGCAAGAACACCATTCGCGTTGCGCGTCAGGCGGTCGAAAAGGCCGGCCAGTACGCCTACCGTGACCGCAAGGTGAAGAAGCGGACCTTCCGCGCCCTGTGGATCCAGCGCATCAACGCTGCGGTTCGCGCCGAAGGCCTGACCTATTCGCAGTTCATCCACGGCACCAAACTGGCCGGGATCGAACTGGACCGCAAGGCAATGGCCGACCTGGCGATGAACGAAGGCGGCGTCTTCGCTGCTGTCATCGCCCAGGCCAAGGCTGCCCTGCCGGCCTAAGCCGCAGGCACGACAGCCAAGCGCAAGGGGCGCGGACGGCAAGCCGTCCGCGCCCTTTTCGTATCGGATTGGGCCGATCGCGCTGAAAGGCTTGCGGGTGCGGAGCGGCAATGCAAGTATCACCCCGATCCCGGAAGCGACCGCGGGACACAGGGGTGCTATCGTTACGATGACCAGCCAGCGAATTGGCGAGGCGGTGCGTGTCCGCTTCTTCATGCCCTCGCCGGCATTGGCCCCCTATATCACCACATATTACCTGACCGAGGTCGATATCGCCCCTGACGCCCGGATCGGGGATTGGCTCCATCCGGAATGGGCCAACCTGCGCTTTGGCCGCAACGATACCTGGGAGGCCGGGATCGGCACCGAGCCGCTGCGCCCCATGCCGCACTTCATTGCCACCGGGCCGACCAGCCTGGCTGCGCGGTTCCGCACCGGGCCAATGCGCAGCTGGGGGATTGGGCTGATGCCACTGGGGTGGGCCCGGCTGATCGGCGTCGCTGCCGTCAACCTGGCCGACCGGACCTGCAATGGCGCGGCCACACCCGCCTATGCCCATTTCGCACCCCTGCTCGACACGATCTTTGCCGGACCGCCCGATCCGGCGGCCGAGGCGCAACGGATCGATGCCTTCCTACTGGCCATGCTGGAACAGCGCCCACCGGCCGAAGACGAGGCAAGGATCAAGGCTGCCCACGGCGCGCTGGTCGATCTCGATTCCGGCACGGTCAGCGACCTGGCTGAGCGGATCGGCCTCTCGCCGCGTTCGCTCGAACGGCTCTCGCTGCGGGCCTTCGGTTTTTCGCCCAAGCTGCTGCTGCGCCGCCAGCGCTTCCTGCGCAGTCTGGCCCAGTTCATGCTCGACCCCTCGCTCTCATGGATCAAGACGCTTGACTGCCAATATGTCGATCAGGCCCATTTCGTGCGGGACTTCAAACGCTTCATGACCATGAGCCCCAGCACCTATGCCGCGCTGGAGCACCCGGTGCTGCGCGCTGCCGCGCAAGCCCGCGCCGCCGCTGCCGGTGCAGCAGTTCAGGTCCTGCACCGCCCCTGATGCCTGACGCTCAGCCCGCCGATGTTGCCGTCAAGGTACGGTTCCATGTCCCGCCGCCGGCGCTGCAGGCCTGCTTTACCACCTTCTACCTGACCGAAATCGACCTGCCCGAAAGCGCTGTGGTTACCGACGCACTCCAGCCCGAATGGGCCAACCTGCGCTTCTTCGGTGGCGAGCGTCCCTGTGCCTGGATCGATGGCGGCGATCGGGTCGAAAACGCCCGCTTCGTCGCAACGGGTCCCAGTACTAGCGCGACGAACTTTCGCCTCGGGCCGACCCGCTTCTGGGGGATCGGCCTGATGCCGCTCGGCTGGGCCCGGTTCATTGGCCAGCCGGCCGCCGGACACGCCAACCTGATCGCCGATGGCCATCGCCATGCCAGTTTTGCGCGCTTTGTGCCCCTGGCTGACAGCCTGTCCTTGCGCGCCGAGGACGAGGCAGACGAACTGGCCCGAATTGTCACGTTCTTCGAAGCAATCCCGCCGCTTGAGGCTGAGGAAGAAGCACGAATTCTGGCCATCCATGCCGCGCTGGTCGATCCCGAAGTCGCGACTGTCGCCGACATGGTCGGGCGCGTCGGCACCAGCCAGCGCACGGTCGAGCGGCTTTGCCTGCGCCACTTCGGCTTCCCGCCGAAACTGCTGTTGCGCCGCCAGCGCTTCATGCGCAGTCTGGCCCAGTTCATGCTCGATCGTTCGCGCAAGTGGATCGGCGCGATTGACGAGCATTATCACGATCAGGCGCAGTTCGTGCGCGACTTCCGCGAATTCATGGGCATGAGCCCGCGCCAGTATGCCGCCATGCCGCACCCGGTGCTGGAACGCTTCATGTATGAGCGCGCCCGGGTACACGGCGCGGCAGCCCAGACGCTCGACGCGCCGGCGGGGACGACCACCCAGCTCAAATAGCAGATTCGGTTTTGACCCTGCCTGCAAGGCCGCTAAAGGCGCCATTCCAAGCAAAGGACAGGGCCAAACCAGTGGATTACGCAAGCACCCGTGAAGAGGCGCTGGCACGCATTGCCGCCGCGCAGGATCTCGACGCGCTGGAGGCCTTGCGGATCGAGTTTCTGGGCAAGCAAGGTTCGATCTCGGGCCTGCTCAAGACCCTGGGCGGGATGTCGCCGGAGGAACGCCAGAGCGTCGGCCCGCAGATCCATGCCCTGCGCGAAGGGGTGACCGATTCCCTCGCCAGCCGCAAGGCCGGGCTCGAAGCCGCCGTCCTCGAAGCGCGCCTCGCCAGCGAGACGGTCGACCTGACCCTGCCCGCGCCCGAAGCGCCGCGCGGCTCGGTCCACCCGGTCAGCCAGGTGATGGACGAACTGGCCGAGATCTTCGCCGACCTTGGGTTTGCTGTCGCCACCGGCCCCGAGATCGAGGACGACTGGCACAATTTCACCGCGCTCAACATTCCGGAGAGCCATCCGGCCCGCGCGATGCACGATACCTTCTACTTCCCGGACAAGGACGCTGAAGGCCGCGCCATGCTGCTGCGCACCCACACGAGCCCGGTCCAGATCCGCGCCATGATCGAGCAGGGCGCGCCGATCCGGATCATCGCGCCAGGCCGTGTCTATCGCAGCGACAGCGATGCCACCCACACGCCGATGTTCCACCAGGTGGAAGGCATGGTGATCGACCGGGGCATTCACCTCGGCCACCTCAAGTGGACGCTCGAGACTTTCCTCAAGGCGTTCTTCGAGCGCGACGACATCGTCCTGCGCCTGCGCCCCAGCTATTTCCCCTTCACCGAACCCTCGGTCGAGGTCGACGTCGGCTTCGCGCTGGTGGGCGGCAAGCGCGTGCTGGGCGGTTCAGGCGATGCGCCGGGCCATGGCTGGATGGAACTGCTGGGCAGCGGGATGATGAACCGCAAGGTGATCGCCGCCGGCGGGCTTGATCCGGACGAGTGGCAGGGCTTTGCCTTCGGCGTGGGCGTCGATCGCCTCGCGATGCTCAAATACGGCATGGACGATCTGCGCGCCTTCTTTGATGGCGATGCCCGCTGGCTGTCGCACTATGGCTTCAACCCCAACGACGTGCCGACCCTGTCGGGCGGCGTCGGCACTGCGGCTTGAGGAGGGCGGCGCAATGAAGTTCTCGCTTTCCTGGCTCAAGGACCATCTCGAAACCAGTGCCTCGGTCGAGGAGATTTCGGCCAAGCTCAACGCTGTCGGGCTCGAAGTGGAAGGAATCGAGGATCCCGCCGCCAAGCTCGCCGGGTTCAAGGTGGCCAAGGTGCTGACCGCCGAACGCCACCCCAATGCCGACAAGCTGCAAGTGCTGACCGTCGATACCGGCGACGGCACCCCGTTGCAGGTCGTCTGCGGTGCCCCCAACGCCCGCGCCGGCCTGGTCGGCGTGCTCGGTCTGCCTGGCGCAGTTGTTCCCGCAGGCGGTTTCGAGCTCAGGAAGAGCGCCATTCGGGGCGTCGAGAGCAACGGCATGATGTGCTCGACCCGCGAGCTGGAGTTGGGCGACGATCACGACGGGATCATCGAGCTGCCGGCCGATGCGCCGGTCGGCACGGCCTTCGCCGATTATCATGGCTCCGATCCGGTGTTCGACGTGGCCATCACGCCCAACCGCCCGGACTGCATGGGCGTCTATGGCATTGCCCGCGATCTGGCGGCGGCCGGTCTCGGCAAGCTGAAGCCGATCGCGGTCCAGGCTGTGCCCGGCAGCTTCCCCTGCACGCTGCCGATCCGGACCGACGATCCCGAAGGCTGCCCGGCTTTCTTCGGCCGCGTCATTCGCGGGGTGAAGAACGGTGCCTCGCCGCAATGGCTGCAAGACCGCCTGCTCAGCGCCGGCCAGCGGCCGATCTCGGCCCTGGTCGACATCACCAACTACGTCATGCTGGCCTATGGCCGCCCGGCCCACGCCTATGACCTGGCCAAGCTGAGCGGTGCGATCTTTGCCCGCCGTGCCAAGAATGGCGAAAGCTGCCTCGCGCTCAACGGCAAGGAATACATCCTGACTTCGGCGATGACCGTGATTGCCGACGACAAGGGTGTGCATGACATTGCGGGGATCATGGGCGGTGAGCATTCGGGCTGCTCCGACGAGACGACCGACGTGCTGCTCGAAGTGGCCTATTTCGATCCGGTCCGGATCGGCGAGACCGGCCGCGCCCTCAACCTGACTTCGGATGCCCGCGCCCGGTTTGAGCGCGGGGTCGATCCGGCCTTCCTCGATGCCGGTCTTGCGATCCTGACCGAGCTGATTGTCGAGATCTGCGGCGGCGAGCCCAGCGAAGTGATCCAGGCCGGCAATCCGCCTGTCGGCACCAAGACGGTCGCCTATGATCCCGCCATGTCCGAAGGTCTCGGCGGCGTGGCCATCAAGGGTGAACGCCAGCGGGAGATCCTTGCCGCGCTAGGCTTCCATGCCGACGGCCAGTGGAACATTACCGTGCCGAGCTGGCGCCCGGACGTCGATGGCGCTGCCGACCTGGTTGAAGAAGTGGTCCGCATCCACGGGCTCGACAATGTTGCCAGTGTGGCCCTGCCCCGGGTGGACGGCGTCGCTCGTCCCACCGCGACGCCGGCGCAGAAGCTGGAGCGCAAGCTGCGCCGCGCCGCTGCCGCGCGCGGGCTCAATGAAGCTGTGACCTGGTCATTCCTGCCGGAAGATCAGGCAGCAGCCTTTGCGGACGGGAATGGCGGCCTCTGGACCTTGGCCAACCCGATCAGCGAAGACCTTAAGGTCATGCGCCCTTCGCTGCTGCCGGGGCTGCTTTCGGCGGTCAAGCGCAATGGCGATCGCGGTGCCGCTGGCCTGCGCCTGTTCGAGCTGGGCCGCCGCTACCTGCGCGGGACAAGCGGCCACAGCGATGAACGGCTGACGCTGGGGATTGTACTCGCGGGCGAGAAGACGCCGCGTGGCTGGGCGACTGGCAAGGCCGTGTCCTTCGACGCCTTTGATGCCAAGGCCGAAGCCCTGGCCCTGCTGGCCGAAGCCGGTGCCCCGGTCGACAACCTGCAGGTGATGGGTGAAGCTGGCCCGCAGTTCCACCCCGGCCAGTCGGCCACGCTGCGGCTTGGCCCCAAGACGGTCCTCGCCCGCTTCGG
This sequence comes from Sphingomonadaceae bacterium, assembly GCA_965284665.1. GTDB lineage: Bacteria > Pseudomonadota > Alphaproteobacteria > Sphingomonadales > Sphingomonadaceae > Novosphingobium. The sequence goes on from OZ260108.1 coordinate 2,950,537, forward strand.
CATGCTGCACCCGGCGCTGCTCAAGCAGTTCGATGTCGATGGGCCCGTCGCGGCGGTTGAGCTGTTTCTCGATGCCATCCCGGCCAAGCGCGGCGCCGCCGGTTTTGCTCGTTCTGCCTATGCGCCGCCGGCGCTCCAGGCGGTGACGCGTGACTTTGCCTTCCTGGTCGATGCCAAGCTCTCGGCTGGCGATCTGGTCCGCGCCGTCAAGGGCGCAGACAAGGCCAACATCGTTGCGGTCCGCCTGTTCGACGATTTCCGCGGCCAGGGCGTGCCCGAAGGGCAGAAATCGCTGGCGGTCGAAGTCACTCTGCAACCCGCCGAAAAGAGCTATACCGAGGCGGAGCTCAAGGCGATTGCCGAGGCGATTACTGCGGCCGCCGCCAAACTTGGGGCGGTCTTGCGGGGTTAGGACCGTACCAACCGCAGGAGCGACCAGCGTGGCAAGCCGGCCGCAGGGCAACGATTTCGACGAGCGGGTCATCCAGACCCGGCTTGAGGACGGCCGCGCGATTTGCATTCGCGCGGTCCGCCCTGATGACGAGGAGCGGCTGCGCGAAGGCATGGCGCAGCTATCCGATCGCTCACGCTATCTGCGCTTCTTCACGCCGGCGCCGATGATGCCCGATCATGTGATCGAGAAGCTGGTCGACGTCGACGGTCACCGCCACCTTGCCTGGGGCGCGATCCTCTCCGACAATCCTGAGCATCAGGCGATCGCCGTGGTCCACGCGGTCCGCTCCGAGGAGAACAGCCGCCGGGCCGAGTTCGCCATTACGGTGCTCGACGAGTTCCACGGTCAGGGCCTGGCCCGGATGCTCTCGGCCGTACTGCTGGTCCATTGCAAGCTTGAGGGCATTGCCACGCTCGATGCGCAGGTCCTGCTGGAGAACCGGCCGGCGATCCGTCTGCTCCGCTCGCTTGGGGCGCAGCAGTGCCGCAGCGAGGATTCGGTCGGTGAATATGCGCTGAATATCGCGGTAGCGCTCGACACCCTGCGCCAGGCGGAGCAGCCCGCCGGCCTCAAGCAGATCTTCGCGGCGTTTGACGACCTGCTCTGACGATTAACCGCACTGGCCCTGGTGGAGCAGCTTCTGGTCGGCCAGGACCAGCGCCATCATCGCTTCGACCACCGGCACGCCGCGAATGCCGACGCAGGGGTCATGGCGGCCCTTGGTCCGGATCTCGGTCGCCGCGCCATCGCGGTCGATAGTCTCGACCGGGGTCAGGATCGAACTGGTCGGCTTGAACGCCACCCGCACCTTCACTGGCTGGCCAGTGCTGATCCCGCCGGCGATCCCGCCAGCGTGATTGGCCAGAAACTCCGGCCCTTCGGCACCCGGCCGCATCGGATCGGCGTTGTCCTCACCGCGCAGGCGGGCAGCGGCAAAACCATCGCCGATCTCCACGCCCTTCACGGCATTGATGCTCATCATCGCTGCCGCCAGTTCGGAATCGAGCTTGGCATAAAGCGGCGCACCCCAGCCAGCCGGGACACCGCTCGCAACGCATTCCACCACGGCGCCCACCGAGGACCCGGCCAGTCGCGCCTCATCGACGATCTGTTCCCAACGCTTGGCGGCCTCAGCATCGGGGCAGAAGAACGGGTTGTTGCCAATCTCGGCTGCATCGAAGTTCGCCGGATCGATCGCATCGCCGCCAATTTCGGCGACATAGCCAATGATCGCCACTTCCGGGATCACCAGCCGGGCCACGGCTCCGGCAGCAACCCGCGCCGCCGTTTCGCGCGCCGAACTCCGTCCGCCGCCGCGATAGTCGCGAAAGCCGTACTTGGCATCATAGGCATAGTCGGCATGGCCGGGGCGATAGGCCTTGGCGACTTCGGAATAGTCCTTGGATCGCTGGTCGACATTCTCGATCATCAGTGAAATCGGGGTGCCCGTGGCCTTGCCTTCGAACACGCCCGACAGGATCCGCACCGCGTCCGGCTCTTGCCGTTGGGTGGTGAACTTCGATTGGCCCGGGCGGCGTGCATCAAGGAACGGCTGGATCGAAGCTTCGCTGATCGCCAGCCCCGGGGGGCAGCCATCGACCACGGCGCCCAGCGCCGGCCCGTGGCTTTCGCCCCAGGTAGTGAAACGGAACAGGCGGCCGAAGCTGTTGAACGACATAATGCTGCGGCTTTGGCGGCAATGTGGTGAAAAGTCCACTAGCGAGCGCCGCGTCAGCACCTTAGGAAGCGGCCATGTTCCTGGTTGTCTTCCGCAATCGTAAACGGCCCGACATGGACGCGGCCGCCTATGCCGCCGACGCCGCGCGGATGGAGGAGCTGGCCGAGGCCCAGCCGGGCTTCATCTCGTTCAAAAGCTATGTCGCCGATGATGGCGAGGTGATCGCCCTGTCCGAATGGGCCAGCGCCGAAGCCGCCCATGCCTGGGGCCGCCACCCAGATCACGCCACGGTCCAGCGCCGCGGGCGCGAGGCCTATTACGATAACTACACGCTCTACACCGCCGACAACCCCCGCACCCACCGCTTCGAAAGGCAGCCCGAGTGAGCCTGATCCTTTACGGCATTCCGAATTGCGACACGGTCAAGAAGGCGCGGACCTGGCTGGATGGGCGCGGCATCGCCTACACCTTCCATGACTACAAGAAAGCCGGGGCCGATGCGGCAAAGCTGGCCGCCTGGTGCGATGCGGCAGGCTGGGACAAGGTGCTTAACCGCGCCGGCACGACCTTCAAGAAGCTGCCCGAGGCCGACAAGGCCGATCTGGACCAGGCCAAGGCGGTGACGCTGATGGCGGCCAACCCGAGCTGCATCAAGCGACCGATCGTGGAGCATCCGGGCGGGCTGCTGGTGGGTTTCAAGGAACCCGAATGGGCAGCGGCCCTGACGTGATCCTTTCGGCCGAGACCTTGAAGACGCTGGAATGGCTCGCGGCGGGCCTGGGGGTGATCAACATCGCCCTGCTGATCTTCCGCTCGCAGTGGAACTTCGCCTTCGCGATTGCGTCGGTCTCGCTCTACGTCTTCATCTTCTTCGAAAGCCGGCTCTATGCCGAAAGCGGACTGCAGGTGTTCTTCATCCTGGCCAATATCTGGGGCTGGATCGTCTGGCGCCGCTCGCTGGGCGACCATGAGGATGAAAGCCGCGTGGCCGTGCGCTGGCTCGACTGGCGCAGCCGCGTCGTCTGGCTGACGGTTACCGCCGCGCTCAGTCTCAACCTGGGCTGGCTGATGCATAAGTACACCAACGCGGCGATGCCCTTTGCCGACAGCGCGATTGCGGGAGCGAGCGTGGCTGCGCAGATCCTGCTCGGCTATCGCCGGATCGAGAACTGGATACTGTGGATCGCCATCGATGTCGCCGCTGTGCTGCTCTACATCGATCGCGGGCTCTATCCCACGGCTGGGCTTTACGGCGGCATGCTGGTGATGAGCCTGTTCGGTCTGAGGGAGTGGATGACGGTCTATCGCCGCCAGCAGAGCGCCCTCCCGGCGTGACCTTCACTGTCTGCTTCCACGGTGCCGAGAGCACCGGCAAATCGGTGCTGGCTGAACGGCTGTCGTGCGAGCTCGGGCTGCCGTGGGTGCCGGAATATGGCCGGACCTATGCCGAGACACATGGCACCCAGTTCACCATGGCGGACCTGCTGGCCATTGCCGAAGGCCAGGCGGCGGCAACCCGTGCCGCCCTCGCCCTCCAGCCGCCGTTGCTGATCCTCGATACCGACCAGTTGATGACGGCGGCCTGGGCGGCAATGCTGTTCGGCGAAGTGCCCGATGCCCTGTTGGCCTATCCCAAGGCCGATCTGTACCTGCATTTCGCCGCCGATGTGCCATGGGTGGCCGATGGCACCCGCTTTTTCGGGACCCAGGAAGAGCGGACGCGGTTCGAAGGATTGGCGCAGGATGTCCTGCTGCAAACCGGGGTCCGCTGGCTGCCGGTATCCGGGTCGTGGGCAGACCGCGCCCGGGCGGTCGGGAACATTTTGCGGCAAGGCCCGCTTGAACCGGGTCCGGGAAGCTGGTCGTCCCTCTCCGGCAGATAGCCAGGGGTGCGAAGAGGTCCCGGTTTCCGCCTTCGGGCTCAAAAACAGAGGACCTGCCATGCGCAAGATTGCCCTTATTTCTGCCGCTGCTGCCGCCGCACTTGGCCTTGCTGCCTGCTCCGAGAAGACCCAGGACGCCGCTTCGAACACTGCCGAGTCTGCGGCCAATGACGTTGCGACGGGCGTCGACAAGGCCGCCGAAGCAACCGACGAGCTGGGCGACAAGGCCGCCAATGCTGCAAGCACTGCTGCCGCCAGCGTCGAGCAGGAACGGGCCGAGGCAGAAGCCGACCTGCATAATGAATCGGTCAAGGAAGCGAAGAACGACTGATCGGCGCCGGGCGTCCCCGGCATTGATGCCCCAGCTTCACAGGCTTGACCTTCGGGGATGTTCGGGTCTTTTGTAGGAACCGGCGTCCCCGAAAGGTCGGCTTATGGATTTCTTCAAGGCATTGGTGCCCGGTGCATTGCTGTCATGGGTGGTTAGCAGCATGATCGGTCGCCAGGGTTCGCGTGGTGGCTGGCTGGTGATTGAGCGGCTGCATTTTGATCAGCACATGATCTACTGGTCATGGCCGCTGTTCATCATCGGTACCGTGCTCGCCTGGGCACTCTTCGCGATGACCCCCAAGTAAGAAGGCGCCCCGCCCATCCTGCAGATCTCCCTGGCCGCAGCGCTGGCGGCCGCCGCCCCGCAGGCCGAGACGCCGCCCAACTCGCCGACCGAGGCCGCGCCGCAGCCGCCCGTTCTGGCGCCAGCGCCGTCAGCCCCGGACAAGCCGGCGCAGCCCGATCCCCAGACGATTGTCGTGACCGGTCGCGGCGCCCCTCCGGGCGATCCGGCCGCCGCCGTCAACGAAGTCAGCTTCCAGGCGGTCCAGGCGGTCGATGATGCCGTCGTTGCGCCGATCGCCATGGGCTATGCCAAGGCTGCGCCCAAGCCGGTGCGCCAGGGCATCCACAACGCACTGAACAACCTCAGCGAGCCGATCAACTTTGCCAACGCGCTGCTCCAGTTCAAGATCGGCAAGGCATTCCGGGCGCTGGGGCGGTTCGGGATCAATTCGACCATCGGGGTGGTCGGGCTGGTCGACGTTGCCAAGCGCAAGCCCTTCAATCTGCGCTACGAACGCAATGGCTTTGCCAACACGCTGGGCTTCTATGGCATCGGCGCGGGTCCCTACATGTACCTGCCGCTGATCGGACCAACCTCGACGCGCGATCTGGTCGGGCGGGTGCTCGATCTGTCGCTCGTCCCCAGCGTGGCAGGCGAACCGTTCAGTTCGCCGGCCTATGCTCTGGGCACCGGAGTCGCCCGTTCGCTCGATGACCGGGTCGAGCTCGACGAATTCCTGCGCCGGCTCAAGAGCGAGTGCACCAACCCCTATGCGGCCGAGCGCGACTATTACCTGGCGGTGCGCGAGGCCGAGATAGCGAGCTTGCGCAAGCGGTCGTTCGACCTCGATAGCCGGCTGCCGGCCTGCCTCGCCGAAGGTCCGCGGGTGCGGGTTGGCCAGGCCGTTCCGCCGCCCCCGGAAGCGCCAGCCGCGCCCGCTCAGGATCCCGCGGTAACCCCGCAAATGTAGTTCAAGGCCAGGTCCGAGGAGAGGTGCAGGCCCTTGGCCGGGCTCCAGGCAATCCCTTGCGGCTCGCCCATCACCAGACCTGCGGCTGACAGCAACTCGCGCAGTTCGTCCGGCGTCACGAAATCGTCCCAGTGATGCGTCCTGCGCGGGACCACGCCGAGCCGCTCCGCTCCTTCGACCAGCAGCAGGCGCGATTGCACGGTGCGGTTGGGGGTAGAGAGGATCATCAGCCCGCCCGGAGCCAGCGCCGCCGCCAACGCCGCGACAAATGCCGCCTTGTCGGCGACGTGCTCGATCACTTCCATCGAAGTAACCAGGTCAAATCCCGCCAGGCCCAGCACGCCGATCTCGCCGCAGCGATAGTCGATCGCCAGCCCGCCGCCCGCCGCATGGGCGCTGGCCGCGGCAATGTTTTCTTCAGCGGCATCAACCCCGGTTACCGCCGCGCCCAGCCGGGCCAGCGGCTCGCACAGCAGGCCGGCGCCGCAGCCGACATCGAGCGCGCGCTTGCCGGCAAGCGGCCGAACCCCGCGCGAATCGGTGCCCCAGTGGGCATCGATCGCCGCGCGGATAAAGCCCAGCCGCACCGGGTTGAGCTTGTGAAGCATGGCCGAGGACCCGTTCGGATCCCACCATTCAGCCGCCAGCTTGCCGAAATGGGCGGCTTCTTCGGGCCGGATGGTCGCTCTTGAGGTTGCATTGCTCATTCCCCCTCCCTAACAGGACGCGCGCCGCCCGGCGAGGGGTCGTGCGGGCAAGAATATTGCGGAAAGGTGCGTCTGGCGTGGCCCGCATCGTGATGAAATTCGGTGGCACCTCGATGGCCGGATCGGAACGGATCCGCCGGGTGGCCAACATCGTTCGCCGCCAGCAGGCGGCCGGGCACGAAGTCGCCGTGGTTGTCTCGGCTATGGCGGGTGAGACCGACCGGCTGGTCAATTTCTGCCGCGAGGCCAACCCGCTCTACGATCCCGCCGAATACGACGTCGTCGTGGCCTCGGGCGAACAGGTCACCTCGGGCCTCCTCGCGCTCACGCTCCAGGCGCTGGGCTGCAAGGCGCGTTCGTGGCTCGGCTGGCAATTGCCGATTCGCACCGACGATGCCCATGCCAAGGCCCGCATCGGCGAGATCGACAGTGAAGCCCTGCTCGCCTCGATGGCCGCCGGCGAGATCGCCGTGATCCCGGGCTTCCAGGGCCTGAGCGACGACAACCGCATCACCACCCTGGGCCGTGGCGGCTCGGACACCTCGGCCGTCGCCGTGGCTGCCGCGATCGGCGCGGACCGCTGCGACATCTACACCGATGTCGACGGGGTCTATACCACCGACCCGCGGATCGTCGCCAAGGCGCGCAAGCTCAAGTACGTGACCTACGAGGAAATGCTCGAACTGGCCTCGGTCGGCTCGAAGGTCCTGCAGACCCGCTCGGTCAGCCTCGCCATGAAGGAAGGCGTGCGGGTTCAGGTGCTGTCGAGCTTCATCGACGATGACGCCACCCCTGCTGATGAAATCCCCGGCACGATGATCGTGTCCGACGAAGAACTTGAGGGCCTCGATATGGAACGCCAGCTGATCACCGGCATCGCCGCCGACAAGAACGAAGCCAAGGTCATCCTGACCCGCGTGCCCGACCGTCCGGGCGCTGTGGCGACGATCTTTGGCCCGCTGGCCCAGGCCAACATCAACGTCGATATGATCATCCAGAACGTCGGCCGCGACAAGGGCGAGACCGACGTGACCTTCACAGTGCCCAGCGCCGACCTGCTGCGCGCGCAGACGCTGCTGGAAGCGCAGAAGGAAGCGATTGGTTTCAACCGCATCATCACCGACGGCAAGGTTGCCAAGATTAGCGTCGTGGGCGTCGGCATGAAGAGCCACGCCGGGGTCGCGGCGACGATGTTCCGCGCCCTGGCCGATCGCGGGATCAACATCCAGGCGATCAGCACGTCCGAGATCAAGGTTTCGGTCCTGATCGACGAGGACGAGACCGAACTCGCCGTCCGCGTGCTGCACACCGCCTACGACATGGACGCCAAGGACGAGGCGGCCTGAGGCTAAGGCACTGCCCGGCCGAAAGGTCACACTAAAGTCACGCCAAAACCACGCCGCGGCGGCGCGCCGCTGCGGCCGATCGGCGTGATCAAGCCGCACGCCGTTACCGCAAGCCCGGGTATGTGCTGCTTGCGCCACCGCCTGCCAGCAAACCAACGATCAGAAAGAGCGTCGGTAAGTTAGCAATTTCTGGCGGTGTAGGAAAATGGTTCGGTTGGTCGTAGCAGGGGCCTGCGGCGGCACACGACGACTTAGCGGTCTACTTGCTCGTAGCTGATCTCAATCCCTGAGACCTCGCTCTCTTGCGCGAAGAGGCGTGACTTCGCAGCATAGCGGATCAGCAGGTGGTCTGGTGCCAGCCATCTGACCTCGGCCCAAGGACCACCCCAGTCACCCGCTGCGGCTGCTCCGTGGTTGTCATCCGCCCGGAAAGTGTTACCGCCGCGAAAAGGCTGTTCGCCCTCTGCAACTATCGAAATCTGTGTTGAGTAGCCAGTTGTAGCGCCACAATCCCGCTGGAATATGACGGCGCTGTGCAGCCGGTCGGGCGCATTGACACGGCTGATCGGGCTGTTCGAACAAGTGTCGGAGCAGCCACTGAGCAAGAGCATTGCCATCGCTATTATGCTTCTTCCTAGCATGAGGTCAGGTTAGCTCGTGCAGGTCCACTGTCAACGTCAGCTTCCCCCAACAAAACAGGCGAAACGAGATTAAGCAGCGCCGTCATCTCCCAAGCGGCATCACTACCAAGATATTGCAGACGGTTCTCGAATCCGCTCTACTTGCTCGACCGATCAATCGCATCAGGGCACAATCATGACCGCGCTGACGCACCGCCTCAAAGCAGCAACGTTGGGCTTCTGCGTAACAGTTGCGCCGCTGACCATCGTAGCTTTGGCCCAGTTCGTTCTTATGCCAACGACCGTGGCGGCTTCGGAAAAACTGGACAGTAACGAGCAAGCTTTGGCGGTCGCATCCTTGCGCATGGCTTGGTTGGCTCTGCACAGTACTGTGGCGGCAATTATCGCTGTCTACTGGGTGCTGGCGGCATTCTTCGGTCGAGGGGAATTGCTCAAGATGAGGGCTGCGAATGCAACCTTGGGTCTTTGTGTCGTCGCCTATCTCGCCATAATCTTGTATTACATCTTTGTTCCGTGGCCTGACGGCTTGAAGACTGTATGCCCTATACTTGATATCCCAGATTCGGACGCGCCTCGCTTTGGCTTCGACACCCCGTCGTCATGCGAAGCCTTCGTCTACGCTGCCAACGGAACAATAGCAGCGGCGCTTCTGGGACTGATCGTGCCGCTCACCGTAAGCCTCATCATCCGCATATACGCCTCTCGTCGCGCAACGTCGGAACTGGATGAGGCTGCCTCGCCCTCAATGACCACATCCACCGAAACGAGATAACAAAAGGTTGGGGGGACCAGGCGCGAGCATTTCTCTTCTTTGGAGCAATATCCCCCCTCCCTCACCGCACCTTCACCCCATATTCGATCCGGATCCGCACCCACTCCCCGATCTTCGACACCCCGCCGACGCGCGGGGGGCGGACCTTGAATTGCCAGGCGGCGGCGAGGACGGCGCGTTCGATCCGGGAGCCTTGGGGGTATTCGCCCAGGCCCACGCAGTCTTCCACGCGGTAATCGGGCGCGGTGCGGCAGGCGATCAGAGCCCAGCCGGGGCCATCGGCGGTGGAGAGATAGCCCGATAGCTCGCTGTCATAGGGCTCGCGGTACCAGGCGGCGGCGTACATCGGCTGGCCATTGGGGGCGGAGCCGACGCGCTTGCTGTCACCCGGCACGCCCGTGTCGACCGGGCCGTATGCCTTGGGCGCGGCCGCAGCGGGTCCCGGCTGGCGCGGCAGGCGCGCAATATCGAACTCGGCCATCTGGCTGCGGCTGATCGAGATGATCGGCGGCGCGGGCTGGACCGGCGCGGCGCTGGGCTGCGGAACGGGCGGCACCTCCTGCGAACTTTGCAGCGGCGCCTTGGCCTGGGCCAGTTCCTGCTGCTGCTTTTCCGGCTGGGGTGCCGGCGGGGCGGCAACATTGACGCTGACCAGCGAGGGCGTGCCGGGCGGCTTCGGCGGATCGTAAAGCCCGATCGACAGGACCGCCAATACCAGCAGAGCCTCGACCACCAGCGCGAGGATCAGCGCGGTGCCCTGCTCGCGGTTGCGCAGGCGTTGCAGCAATGGCGCAAGGGGGTTGGGCAAGGCGGCTCTTCGGCAAGCGTGGTCAGCGCCGCCTAGGCGAGCACGGCCACGGCGACAAGCAGCGGTGGGGCGTGGCGGCTGAATGGTGGTTTAATACAGCAACCCCGCCCCCGGCCGGGGCCGGAGACGGGGCAGCATGCGACCCACCACTTTTGCTTAGGCGTGGATGCCCTTGTTCACGTCGAAACGGTCGGCGTTCATCACCTTGGTCCAGGCCTTGACGAAGTCGCGGACGAACTTTTCTTCGTTGCCGCGTTCGGCATAGACTTCGGCGACAGCGCGCAGTTCGGAGTTCGAACCGAACACCAGGTCGGCCCGGGTCGCGCGCCAGCTCTCGCCGCCGTGGCTGCGGTCGGTCGCCACGAACTCTTCCTCATCGCTCCCTTCGACCGACTTCCAGGCGTTGGTCATGTCGAGCAGGTTGACGAAGAAGTCTGTGGTGAGCTGACCCGGCCGCTTGGTGAAGCTGCCATGCCCGCGCTGGCCGTGGTTGGTGCCCAGCACGCGCAGGCCGCCGATCAGTACGGTCATTTCCGGCACCGACAGGCCGAGCAGCGCGGCACGATCGAGCATCATTTCCTCGGTCTTCACGCGCAGCTTCTTCGGCAGGTAGTTGCGGAAGGCATCGGCCTGCGGCTCGAGCACGGCGAAGCTTTCGGCATCGGTCTGTTCTTCGGTGGCATCGCCACGCCCGCCGGTGAATGGCACGGCCACGTTGAAGCCCGCCGCCAGAATTGCCTGCTCAAGGCCGACGACCCCGCCCAGCACGATCGTGTCAGCCATCGAGAAGCCGGTGCCAGCGCGCAGTTCCTCGAGCTTGGCGAGGACCTTAGCCAGCTCGGCCGGTTCGTTGACGTCCCAGTCCTTCTGCGGGGCCAGGCGGATGCGCGCACCGTTGGCGCCGCCGCGATGGTCCGACTTGCGATAGGTGCTGGCCGAGGCCCAGGCGGTCTTGACCAGTTGGCTGACGGTCAGGCCGCTGCCGGCGATCTTGGCCTTCATTGCCTCAACCTCGGCGTCCGACGGCATGGTGCCGGCCGGGACCGGGTCCTGCCAGATCAGGTCTTCGGCCGGGACTTCCGGGCCAAGGTAACGCGCCTTGGGGCCCATGTCGCGGTGGCACAGCTTGAACCAGGCGCGGGCAAAGGCATCCTTGAACGCCTCGTGGTCATTCCGGAACTTTTCCGAGACCGCGCGGAATTCGGGATCCATCTTCAGCGCCATGTCGGCCGTGGTCATCATGGTCGGAACCTTGATGCTGGGATCCCAGGCCGCCGGGGCCATGTCTTCCTCGCGCTGGTTAATTGGCTGCCACTGCTGCGCGCCGGCCGGCGAATGGACCAGCTCGTAATCGTAGTCGAGCAGCAGGCGGAAGTAATTTTCCGACCATTCGGTGGGGGTGTTGACCCACGAACCTTCGATGCCGCTGGTCACGGTGTGCTGACCGATCCCGCCGTGTTCGGCGCTGCTGGTCCAGCCGAAGCCGAGCGAGGCGATGTCGCCGCCGGCCGGGGCTGCACCCAGCAGCGAGGGATCGCCGTTGCCATGGGCCTTGCCGAAGGTGTGACCACCGGCAGTGAGCGCGACGGTCTCTTCATGGTTCATCGCCATGCGCTCAAACGTCGCCTTCATGTCGCGCGCCGAAAGCAGCGGATCGGGATTGCCGCCCGGTCCTTCGGGGTTGACGTAGATCAGGCCCATCTGGATCGCGGCGAGCGGCCCGTCGAGTTCCTGCAGGCCGCGATCGGGATCGATCCGGGTTTGCACGCCTTCGTTGACCCACTTGTCTTCGCTGCCCCAGTAGATGTCCTTCTCGGGCTCGAACACGTCGGCGCGGCCGCCGCCGAAGCCGAACACCGGGCCGCCCATCGATTCGATCGCGACATTGCCGGCCAGGATGAACAGGTCGGCCCACGAGATGTGCTTCCCGTACTTCTGCTTGACCGGCCACAGCAGGCGGCGGGCCTTGTCGAGGTTGCCGTTATCGGGCCAGGAATTGAGCGGGGCAAAGCGCTGCTGGCCGCTGTTGGCCCCGCCGCGACCGTCGCCGGTGCGATAGGTGCCGGCGGCGTGCCAGGCCATGCGGATGAAGAACGGGCCATAGTGGCCATAATCCGCCGGCCACCACGGCTGGCTGTCGGTCATCAGCGCGGTCAGGTCGGCCTTGAGCGCGTTGTATTCGAGCGCGTTGAAGGCTTCGGCATAGTCGAAATCAGCGCCCATCGGGTCGCTGGGCCCATTGGGCGAGAGGATATCGACAGCCAGAGCATCGGGCCACCAGTCACGGTTCTGGCGACCCAGCAGGGCACGCACGCCGCCGTCCTGCTGGTGAAACGGGCAGCCGCCCCCATCGATCGATCCGGTCTTGGCATCCATGGTCATGTCTCCTGTTCTGCCCGACTCAGCGGGCGACTGAGCTGATCATGTCCTAACCTCATAATCGATGATATCGATCAAAACTGGATAGAGTGTGGCGTTTTATCGATTACTGACCGATCACTCGAATAGCCAGGTGCCCATCAAGCGATTCGGCATGAAGGCGAACAGGCCGGGGATCGTCAGCGCACCGAGGTAGAGCCCCAGCAGCGCCTTCTTGTGCGCGGCAATGTCGCCGCGGCGAGCTGTGGCAACGGTCTTCCAGGCACCGTGCAGGGTCATCGGCACGAACAGGTGGATCGGGCTGAAGGCGCCGCCGTTGATCTGGCGGATGAACAGCGCGGACAGCGCGGTGATCACCATCAGCAGCACCCACACCTTGCCCAGCGCCTTGTGGCGCGGCGTGCCCTTGCGCGCCAGCATCAGCCAGGCGCCAAGCGGCACGGCGGGCAGCACTGTGGCGACGTGGATCATCACCGCGAGATTCTGCGTATTGGGGTGCTCTGGGGCGAGGCCGGCGGCAAAGCGCACGGCGGCGAGCGCACAGGCCGTGGTGAAGCCAACCCCGACCAGGCCGATCGCGGCGCGGGCAACGGGGCCAAGATCGAAGCCATTGGCGCGGGCAGCGGCAGGGAGCGGAAGAGCAAGAGCAGTCATAGCAGGTCTCCGGTTGAGCGGTTGTTGCCCTTTCCCTGCCGCCGCCCCGTTCGCCGGCAAGCGCGCTTGCGGGGATGGTGCCTGACCCTTCGCGAAAGGTGCGCAAACCCGCCGCCCTGCCACTTTACGAAGCGCGAACGGGCGCTAGATTCGGGCGGAATGACCGACACTTCCGTCAAGCTAGCTGCCCATCCCGCCCGCCAGATCGTGATCGACCTGGCGGTGATGACCGTAATCGGCGTGGTCCTGGCGCTGATCGGGCCGCTCGGCAGCTTTGACGCGCCGTTCTGGCTGCGGCTGCTTTACTGGCTAGGCCTCGCCTGGGCCGGCTATGCCTGTTACCGCCCGATCGGCGGACTGGTGACGCGGCTCGGCGCGAACCTCGATCTGCCCGACTGGTCGCTATGGCTGCTGGCCTGCCTGATCGCCACCGTGCCGATGACCGTGGTGGTCTGGCTGGTCGAAGCCCTTCCGCCACCACTCGAAGTGCCCTCGGCCGAGCGCTGGATCACCACCTATGGCTATGTCCTGGCGATCGGCGCGGTGGTGACCATGGTATTCTATCTGGTCCAGTCGAAACCGGCGGCGGCTCCGGAGGTGACAGCAGCCCCGCCCGTCTCCGTTCCAGTGCCAGGACCCGCCGAGGCACCCAGCCAGCCGCGCCTGTTCGATCGTCTTCCCCCTGCGCTTGGCACGGACCTCGTCGCGCTGGAGATGGAGGACCATTACCTGCGCGTCCACACCGTACTCGGCTCTGACCTGATCCTGCTGCGGATGCGCGATGCCGTGGCCGAGCTCGACGGGATGGATGGCGCGCAGGTACACCGCAGCTGGTGGGTCGCGCGCGGAGCGGTCGAAAAGGTGGAGCGCGATGGCCGGAATGTTCGGCTGGTGCTTGCCAAGGGGCTGGTCGCACCAGTCGCACGCAATATGGTGCCGGTGCTCAAAAGTGCCGGATGGCTGTGACCCGCAGGGCTAGCCGGACGGACATTCACTGCCTATAGGCGCGCGACGCTACGATCCAAGCCACGATCAGGGGGGAATTTCCGGTGTACGACAAGACCCATGCGCTGATGGAACGCGGCCGCGCCTTTCTGGGAACAGAGCACGCGATCCTGTGCGGCGCGATGTCCTGGGTGTCCGAACGCAACCTGGTCTCCGCGATCAGCAATGCCGGCGGCTTCGGCGTGATCGCCTGCGGGGCGATGACGCCCGAACTACTCGATGCCGAGATCACCGCCACCAAGGCGCTCACCGCCAAGCCCTTCGGCGTCAACCTGATCACCATGCACCCGATGCTGTTCGATCTGATCGCGGTCTGCGCCAAGCACAAGGTTGGCCATGTCGTGCTGGCCGGCGGGATCCCGCCCAAGGGCAGCGTCGAGGCGATCAAGGAATTCGGCGCCAAGGTGCTGGTCTTCGCCCCGACCCTGGCGCTGGCCAAGAAGCTGCTGCGTTCGGGCGCCGATGCGCTGGTGATCGAAGGCAGCGAAGCCGGCGGCCATATTGGCCCGGTTGCCACTTCGGTGCTGGCGCAAGAGTTCCTTCCCGCCTTGGCGGCTGACCACGTGGTCTTCGTCGCCGGCGGGATCGGCCGGGGTGACATGATCGCCGCCTATCTCGAAATGGGCGCCTCGGGCGTCCAGCTCGGCACCCGCTTTGCCTGCGCGACCGAATCCATCGCGCACCCCGATTTCAAGAAGGCCTTCTTCCGCGCCAATGCCCGCGATGCCGTCGCCTCGGTCCAGGTCGACCCGCGCCTGCCGGTGATCCCGGTCCGCGCACTGAAGAACAAGGGCACCGAGGAATTCACCGCCAAGCAGGTCGAAGTCGCCAAGCTGCTGGACGAGGGCAAGATCGAGATGGGCGAGGCCCAGCTCCAGATCGAACACTTCTGGGCCGGCGCGCTGCGCCGCGCGGTGATCGACGGCGATGTCGAGAACGGCTCGCTGATGGCCGGGCAATCGGTCGGCATGGTCACCAAGGAAGAACCGGTTGCCGATATCATGGCCGAACTGATGAGCGAGTGCGAGGCTGCGCTGACGCGCTAAAGGAGCACAAGGCATGCGGGTGAATGCACTGGATCACTTCAACGTGATCACCGAGCAGATGGATGAAACCGCCGCCTTCTATGCCGCCGTGCTGGGGCTGGAGCGCCGCGACGGCCCGCCACCGCTACCGCCGCATCAGGTGCAGTGGATGTATGACGATACCGGCCGCGCGCTGGTTCACATCAACCACACCGAGTGCCCGCGCGCCTTCGACCGCGAGGTGTTTCCCGGCCAGCCGACCGGGGCGATCCATCATGTCGCGTTCAACTGCTCCGGCTTTGACGGGCTGATCGAACGGCTCGACGCGGCCGGCCTCACCCGCCACGTCAACACCATCGCCTCAATCGGCTTGCGCCAGGTGTTCGTGACCGATCCCAACAACGTGGTGCTCGAACTCAACTTCTTCGGGGATTGAGAGCCTCATCCCACCACACAAAAAAGGGGCCGGAACATTGCTGTTCCGGCCCATCTAGTTTGCGTTCGCAGGAGGAACGCCGGGAGGCAGGATCGGGGGAGGAGAGGAGGAGGAGCCCGACCCTGCCAAGCTGAAGAGAAGCGTTACATGTTGTAGGCGCGCTCCCCGTGTTCGGTGATGTCCAGGCCTTCGCGCTCGGCTTCGACCGAGGGGCGCAGCCCGATGGTGTACTTGAGGCCCAGGAACAGCACGGTCGAAACCACGCCGGTCCACAGGACCGTGGTGCCGACGGCCCAGATCTGGGTCATCACCTGGCCATAGAGGTCAAACTCGCCAGCCTTGGCCACCGGTGCGGTGTAGTCGATCCAGCCCTGGCCACCCCAGGCCGGGTTGGCGACGAAGCCGGTGCCGATCGCGCCGACGATCCCGCCAACCGCGTGGATGCCGAAGACGTCCAGGCTGTCGTCATACTTCAGCTTGTTCTTCACCGTGGTGACGAAGAAGAAGCAGACCACAGTGGCAACCGCGCCGAGGATGATCGCGGTGCCCGGGTGGGCAAAGCCCGCCGCCGGCGTGATCGCGACCAGGCCGGTCACCACGCCCGAGGCTGCGCCGAGGAGCGAAGGCTTCTTGTGGACGATCTGTTCGATCACCGCCCAGGTCACGCCCGCCGCAGCCGTGGCGACGAAGGTGTTGATGAAGGCCAGCGCGCCGAAGGCATTGGCTTCAAGGCCCGAGCCGGCGTTGAAGCCGAACCAGCCGATCCACAGCAGCGAAGCGCCGATCATGGTCATCACCAGGCTGTGCGGCGGCATCGATTCCGTCTTGAAGCCGACGCGGGGACCGATCACGAGGCAGCCGATCAGGCCAGCGATACCCGCGTTGATGTGGACCACGGTGCCGCCAGCGAAGTCGAGCGCGCCCCAGCCCCACAGCAGGCCGCTGTCATCCGGCGCAGCGTGGAGGAAGTCCGGACCAGCCCAGTACCAGACCATGTGCGCGATCGGGAAATAGGCGAAGGTCAGCCAGAGGACCGTGAAGATGATCAGCGGCGTGAACTTCACGCGCTCGGCAAAGGCGCCGACGATCAGCGCCGGCGTGATGCAGGCGAAGGTCATCTGGAAGATGATGAAGACATATTCCGGCAGGTAGACCCCGTTGGAGAAGGTCGCCGCCAAGGTGGTCGGATCGACCCCCGCCAGGAAGGCCTTGTCGAGCCCGCCGACGATCTTGGGGAAGGGTGTGCCGGTTGAGGTGAAGGCCATCGAATAGCCCCAGGCGAACCAGACCAGAGCCGCAACGCAGACGATGGTCAGCACCTGCATCAGCACGCTCAGCATGTTCTTGGCGCGCACCAGGCCGCCATAGAACAGCGCGAGCGCCGGAACCGACATCAGCAGGACGAGCGCGGATGCAACCAGCATCCAGGCGACATCGCCCTTGTTGACCATTTCGGCGGTGGGGGTGAAGGCGGCGGTGGCCGCAGCGGTCGCGTCTTGCGCGAAAGCGGCCGTGGCGGCGAAGACACTGGCCCCCGCTGCGCCAAGACCGCAGACAATCTTGCGGATCATTGGAAAAGTCCTCCTGTCAGGGCCGGCAATCACAGTGCCGTGTCCCCGGTTTCGCCGGTGCGGATGCGGGTGGCAGACGCCAGGTCGAGCACGAAGATCTTGCCGTCGCCGATCGACGACGTGCTGGCGATCTGCTGGATCGTCTCGATCACCTGGTCAGCCAGGTCGTCGCTCACCGCGACTTCGACCTTCACCTTTGGCAGCATGTTGGTCGAATATTCCGCACCGCGGTAGATTTCGGTTTGTCCCTTTTGCCGCCCGAAGCCCTTGACCTCGGTCACGGTCATGCCCGCGACGCCGATCGCGCCGAGCGCTTCACGCACCTCGTCAAGCTTGAAGGGCTTGATGATGGCGATGATGAATTTCATGCCCGTCCCCTGTTTGCCTGCCGGGCCCATCCCGGCTTTCGCTAGTGCAGCAAGGGCCGTGCCAATTTGGAATTATCGGGGAGATTCAGCTGAATCAGCGAAATAGGATTGCGCCCGGTGCAGGAGGCGCGCTCGAATCCTGCGCACGTGCCTATTTTTTAGGCAGTGTTAGCCGCACCCACACTGGCAGATGATCCGACGCCTTCGCCGCGAGGGCCGAGTGGTGCACCCCCGCCTCTTCCAGCTCCCAGCGGTCGCATAGCACCAGCCGGTCGAGCCGGCCGACCGGGCGGCGCGAGGGGAAGCTGGCGCCGGGGGTGATGAGGCGCCAGGGCGCGCGGAATTCGCCGAGCGCGCCGCGGTGGAGGCTCCATTCGTTGCAATCGCCCATCAGCACGGTCGGGCAAGCGCCATCGCAGCGGGTCAGGTGATCGAGGATCGTGCGGACCTGCTGGCGGCGGCGCAAGCCGGACAGGTCCAGGTGCATGCCGACGACGCGGACGCGCTGGCCTGCCACCTGCAGGTCAGCCCGGATCGCGCCGCGCGGCTCGAGCGTGGGGAGCGGGACGACGCCGGCCTCGATCACCTTGATGGTATCGCGCCGCACCAGCAGGGCATTGCCGTGCCAGCCAAGCGAATCCGGACGGTGATTGAGCGCGACCGGCTGCCAGGGGGTGTAATCCTCGATCGTCTCGCGCGGGAGCACGCTTTCGCGCCGGCCGATCCGCCGGTCAGCCTCTTGCAGGGCGATCACATCGGCATCGATCTCGCGCAGCACGGCCAGGATCCGGTCAGGATCGCGGCGGCGGTCGGTGCCGACCGCCTTGTGGATGTTGTAGCTGGCGAACTTGAGCTGCACCGGCGGCGCTATTCCCCGGCGATGTAGCGATCGGTCGCGCGGGTCGGCAGGCCGTCGATCGAGCGGATCCGGCCGGCCATCTTGGCCTCCCACTTCGCCGGGTCGCTCTGTGCATGATATTTGACCAGCGTCTCGCGCTCCTTGTCGAGGCTCATGACCGGCACGCCCCAGCCGCACGAGGTCTGCACGCTCTCAACCGCGATGTCGAAGATCTGGCGGGTGCCGGGCAGCAGCGTGAAGTGCCCCGCCAGCTCCGCCCACTCGGCATCCTGCGGCAGGACCGGCTTGCCCCGGCCATAGAGCCGCAGGATCAGTGCAGGCTGCTCGAAATTGCACATCATGATCGTGATGCGGCCGTCGGCAGCTAGGTGCGCGTGAGTCTCGTTCCCCGATCCACCCAGGTCGAGATAGGCAACGCGGTTCGGCCCCAGCACCTTGAAGGTATCGGCCAGACCCTTGGGACTGAGGTTGATCCGCCCGTGGGCCGCCGCCGTGGCGACAAAGAACACGGCCTGGCGGGCGATCATCGCCGCGTGATCGGGCGTGATGTGGTCGGTGAATTCCATGGGGGTTGGTTAGGCCGCGCAGCGGGTCGCAGCAAGCCATCATCAAACTCGTCATTCCCGCGCAAGCGGGAACCCATCACCTGCGCTGGCCGACCAAGCGACACCGGAAATGTCAGGAGATGGGTCCCCGCTTTCGCGGGGATGACGTGCATGGGAGTTACCGCTCCTTGGTCGCCGAAAACACCAGCTCCGGATTCTTTTCCTGCTGGTAGCCGACATCCCAGGCCGAGCGCGCCATGAAGACCGGATCGCCATCGCGGTCCTTGGCGAGGTTCGACATATTGAAATCGGCGAAGACCTTGAGCGCGGCATCGCTGCCCTTGAGCCAGCGCGCCGTATCGAACGGCGAGGCCTCGAGCACGGCCTCAACCTTGTACTCGGCCTCCAGCCGGCTGATCAGCACTTCGAGCTGCAGCTGGCCGACAACGCCGACGATCCACTGCGCGCCGATCTCCGGATAGAACACCTGGATCACGCCCTCTTCGCTGAGGTCGTCGAGCGCTTTCCTCAGCTGTTTGGTCTTGGTCGGGTCCTTCAGCGCGACGCGGCGGAGGATTTCCGGGGCGAAGTTGGGCAGGCCGGTGAAGCGGACCTTGTTGCTTTCGCTCAGCGTATCACCCACCCGCAGCGTGCCGTGGTTGGGGATGCCGATGATGTCGCCCGGCTCGGCGCTGTCGGCAATCTCGCGGTCCTGGGCAAAGAACAGGATCGGCGAATGGATCGCGATCGGCTTACCGCTGCCCGACGGGGTCAGTTTCATGCCGCGCTTGAAGGTGCCCGAAACCAGCCGCATGAAGGCAATCCGGTCACGGTGCATCGGGTCCATATTGGCCTGGACCTTGAAGATGAAGCCGGTCACTTCCTTGCCATCGGGATTGATCACGCCCACGTCGCTCGGTTGCGGGCGCGGCGGCGGAGCGTACTTCGCAATCGCCTCGATTAGCTCGGCGACACCGAAATTCTTGAGCGCCGAGCCGAAATAGACCGGGGTCAGGTCACCATTGCGGTAGGCTTCGATGTCAAACGCGGGATAGCCGGCCTGGGCCAGCTCGATCTCTTCGGCGATGTCAGCCGGGATGTCCTCGACGCCTTCGCGCTTGCCGAGGAACTCGCGGCTGTCCCCTTCCGGGCGGCTGATCTGGTTCGAGGCAAAGTCGAGCACACCCTTGAACTCGCCGCCCATGCCGATCGGCCAGGACATCGGGCAGACATCTAGCGCCAGGGCATCGGCCACTTCGTCGAGCGTCTCGAATACCGAGCGCCCCTCGCGGTCGACCTTGTTGACGAAGGTGATGATCGGCACCGAGCGCAAGCGGCAAACCTCGAACAGCTTGCGGGTCTGCGGCTCGATACCCTTGGCCGCGTCGATCACCATGATCGCCGAGTCCACCGCCGTCAGCGTGCGATAGGTGTCTTCGGAAAAGTCCTCGTGGCCCGGGGTGTCGAGCAGGTTGAAGGTCACTCCGTTCCGCTCGAAGGTCATGACCGAGCTGGTCACCGAAATCCCGCGCTGCTGCTCGATCTTCATCCAGTCCGACCGCGCCCGCCGCGCCGCCCCGCGCGCCTTGACCTCGCCCGCCAGGTGAATCGCCCCGCCTTGCAGCAACAGCTTTTCGGTCAGCGTGGTCTTGCCCGCGTCAGGGTGCGAGATGATGGCAAAGGTGCGGCGATTGGACATGGTGCGGGGCGCATAGCCGCGCGGGCGGGCAAGGTCTAGCGCAGTCCCCGCTGCAACAGCTGGTTGGCAACGGCGGCGACTTCCTCAGGCGAGCGATCGCGCTCCAGCACGCCATAACGCAAACCCAGGAACACATTCATGCCGATGATCGCCCAGGCGTGGATTTCGTCGACCTCGCCGGTAATCTCCCCGCGATCCTTGGCAGCCTTGATGCGGGCAAAGATACGTCCGGCACCGCCATAATAGTGCGCCCGCCAGGCATCCGGCGCGACGAATTCGGCTTCGTCGATGATCCGGTAGATTTCGCTGTGCTCGCGCGCGAATTCGAGGAACCGGGTGAGGACCGAAAGCTCGGTTTCGACCGGATCGAGCGCCTCGGCCACGATCGGTAGGGCGAGCTGACGAACCTGCTCGGACATGTCGAGCACCAGCGCCTTGAACAGCGCCTCCTTGCTCTCGAAGTAGGTATAGAAGCTGCCCAGTGCCACGCCGGCCCTTTGGGTGATCGAGACGATCGAACTCTCGTGAAAGCCCTTGTCGCCGAATTCGGCGGCGGCAGCGTCGAGGATCGCGCGCTGGGTGCGGCGGCCGCGCTCGGTGCGCGGCTCGCGCGGCAGAGTGGCCGCTGCGTCCATCGTTTCGCTCCCCATCCGGCGGGTGGCTCGGGCCACCCCTGTGGCACTTGCGCCACGTTTCCCCATCATTCGCGCGTCCTTTCGCTCGATGCAAGCATATACAAGTTGAAAGTTGGTTCAACTTTTATATAAGCCGCAGTCAGAGCCTGCGGACCTGTTCGCGCGGGCCGGAGGATTCTTTGGGAGGAGCCCCATGATGCGTACCACTGCCCTGCTGTGCCGAGCCTCGCTGATCGCCAGCGCCTTCGCCGGTCTGTCCACCCCCGCCCTGGCCCAGGAAGAAGGAGCCAGCGAAGCCGATGACGCGATCATCGTCACCGCCCGTCGGCGTGAGGAAAACCTGACCGACGTGCCGATCGCGATCACCTCGCTCTCGGCCGACCAGCTGGAGCGCACCGGCGCGATCGACATCACGGCTGTGGCCGAGCAGGCCCCCAACGTCACGCTGGAAGCCAGCCGCGCGACCAACTCCACCCTCACCGCCTTCATCCGCGGCGTGGGCCAGCAGGACCCGGTCTCGGGCTTCGAGCAGGGCGTCGGCATCTATCTTGACGACGTCTACCTCAACCGCCCGCAGGCCGCCGTGGTCGACATCTATGACGTCCAGCGGATCGAAGTGCTGCGCGGGCCGCAGGGCACGCTCTATGGCCGCAACACGGTCGGCGGCGCGGTCAAGTACGTCACCCGCAAGATCGACAACGATCCGCGCCTGTCGCTGCGCGGCACCTATGGCACTTACAACCAGGCTGACGGCGTGATCACCGCCAGCACCCCGGTGGGCGACGGCACGCTGCGCCTTGGCGGTTCGCTCGCCCGCCTGTCGCGCGGCGGCTTTGGCGACAACTTGACCACGGGGCGCGAGAACTACAACAAGGACATCTGGGCCGGTCGCGGCACGGTGGAAGTCCACGGTAACGGGATCTTCGCGCGCCTCTCGGGCGACTACACCCACGACAAGTCGAACGAGCGCGGCGGCCACCGCCTGATCCCCAGCCAGTTCACCGGCGCGCCGGTGCTGAGCAATGTCTATGATAGCCGCGGCGGCCTCGTCTCGCCCACGCAGGACGTCAAGGCCTGGGGCACCTCGCTGTTCATCGAAGGCGAGCTGAACGACACCCTGACGGTTCGCTCGATCACCTCCTATCGCAAGGACGATTCGGCCTCGCCAATCGACTTCGACGCGCTGGCATCGACCGACGTTGACGTCCCCGGCATCTACAAGAACAGCCAGACCAGCCAGGAACTGCAGCTGCTGATCAATTCCGGGCGCTTCAACGGCCTGATCGGCGCCTATTACCTCAATGCCAAGGCGCTGACCCAGTTCGACGTGCGGCTGTTCACCACGCTGGCCGGCCTGACCGCCTTTACCAGCGCCGATATCGGCACCGATACGCTGGCCGGCTTTGCCGACTTTACTTATGACCTGACCGACCAGCTCAGCCTCTCGGTCGGCGGGCGCTATACCTGGGACGAACGTTCGGCGACGATCCTGCGCCAGAACTACCTGGGCGGTGGTTCGCCGGTGTTCGGCGGGGCCGGGGTCGCCTTTGGCGCGCCGGGTACCAACTTCAGGGGCAAGAGCACCTTCAAGAAGTTCACCCCGCGCGGCTCGATCAGCTTCAAGCCGGCCGAAGGCCACAACCTCTATGCCTCCTACTCGCAAGGCTTCAAGGGCGGCGGCTTCGACCCGCGCGGTGCCGGCGTCAACGCGCCTGACCTTGATGGCAACGGCGTGCGCTCGGATGCCGAAATCGCCGCCTTCCTGAGCTTCAAGCCCGAAAAGGTCGATAGCTACGAAGTCGGCTACAAGGGCTCGCTGCTTGATCGCAAGCTGTTCGTCGCACTCGCCGCTTTCCGCATGGACTACACCGACGTGCAGATTCCGGGTTCGGTCGCCTGCACCGTTTCGGGCCTGCCCAGCTTCTGCGGCGTCGTTTCCAACGCCGGCAAGGCGCGGATGCAGGGCGTGGAATTCGAAGCCCGCGCCAACCTGGGCGCGCTGACCCTGTCGGGCTCGCTCGGCTACATCGACGCCAAGTTCCAGAAGTACATCACCAACATCGCCAATGTCCCGACCGACGTGGCGGCCTTCCGCAAGGTCCAGAACACCCCGGCCTGGACCGGCAATGCCCAGGCCAGCTACCGCGCCGAGCTGGGCGAAGGTTCGCTGACCGCAACGGCCGGCGTCTCGTTCAAGAGCACCACATACCAGTTCGAAGTGCCCAACCCCTACCTCGATCAGGGCGCTTACCAGCTGGTCGATGCCTCGCTGATCTACACGGCGCCGGGCAAGAGCTGGACGCTGGGCGTCTATGGCAAGAACCTGTTCGACGTGAAGTACAAGACCTCGGGCTATAACTTCATGGCTGGCAATGCCACTACTGGCGTGCCGCTGACCAATCCGGTCACCGGGGCACTGATCCCGGCGCTGGGCCGCGAAGGCACGCTGACTGCCTTCTACGGCAACCCGCGCCAGGTCTTCGTGACGGCCACGGTCAACTTCTGACCCGCGCCTGACAAGTTCCTCCCTGCCGCCCCTCGCACCCCGGTGCGGGGGGCGTCTTTTTTGGCCCAAGCCTGCTTAGCGAGGCCGGCGCAGGATCACGTAGAGCGCGCCCGATCCGCCATGGCGCTGGTGCGCGGGGCGAACGGCGGCGATGCGGCTGGCGTGGGGTCCGGCCGCCAGCCAATCGAGCAGCTTGGCCCGGATCGCGCCGCGGCGCTCGCCGCGATCTGCCGCAGCGACCGGGCGCGGCTTGCCGGTAATCACCAGCAGTAGCCGCGCACCCATCGCCACGGCTTGCATCAACCCGGCATCAAGCCGGGCGTGCGCGGCATCGAGCGAATGGCCGTGGAGGTCGAGCGTCAGGTCGGGTGAAATCTGCGCCTTGGCCAGCTTGCGCTCCCACGAGCCATCGAGGCCGTGGCGATCAAGCGGGCGCGGCGGCATCGCCTTGGGCG
This sequence comes from Sphingomonadaceae bacterium, assembly GCA_965284665.1. GTDB lineage: Bacteria > Pseudomonadota > Alphaproteobacteria > Sphingomonadales > Sphingomonadaceae > Novosphingobium. The sequence goes on from OZ260108.1 coordinate 2,974,549, forward strand.
GCGGAGCCGGTAAGGGCGGAGGAACCCGGCCCTTGACCCGTTTTATCACGGGCGGTGGGAGCGTCGGTGGTTCGGCCAAGGTCTTGGCGGCAGGCCTGGCTGGATGGAGCGGATCGATCGTGCTGGCGACACGCGCCCACAACGCGGCCTCAGCCGCCGACAAGCCCCGGGGAGTGCGCATCAGCTGGCGCCCAGCCGGGCGACGGTGCCCTTGGGCAGCAGCAGGAGCGCCTCGCCCCGGCTGCTCATGCCGCCGGCGATGGTGCGGGCATCCTCGCCCGCGCCCCAGAAAGTATCGAAGCGGTTGGCGCCCTTGATCGCGCCGCCGGTGTCCTGAGCCACCCACAGCCCGCTCGCTTCGGGCCGCTCCATCTTGAGCCAGACCGGCGCGCCCAGCGGGACAAAGGCCGGATCGGCCGCCACACTGCTCTCGCGCCGCACCGGCACGCCGAGCGCACCGAGGGGTCCATCGCCGGTCAGCTCACGGAAGAATACGAAGCTCTTGTTCTCACGCATCAGCGCGTTCCCGGCCTCGGGTTGCTCACGCACGTACTGCATGATGCCCTGCATCGAGCCCGAATATTGCCCCGGCAGCGTGCCGAGCAGCCCGCGCTGGCGCATGACGCCGCCGATGCCGGTATAGGGCTGGCCGTTCTGCCCGGCATAGCCGATCCGGATCACCGAACCATCGGGCGCACGCAGGCGGCCCGAGCCCTGGATCTGGAGGAAGAACATCTCGACCCGGTCAGCCGCCCAGGCGATCTCGAGTCCCTTGCCCTCCAGCGCCCCGTCATAGATCTGGCCGCGGTCATAATAGGGAACGAACTTGCCGCTTTCGTCATAGCGGCCAAGGGGCATGGTACCATTGACATTGGGCGGTGCATCGCCCGGCTTGGCGCGGACCAGATCGGGCGGCACAGCATAGACCGGCACGTCAAACCCGGGCTGGCGAGTGCGCACCCCGGCGATCTCCGGTTCGTAGTAGCCAGTCGCAAACGCCTTGCCATCGCCGATCTTCACGGCCTCGAAGTGCTGGACAAAGAAGCGCTGTGCTTGCCCATCGGGCCATTTGGTTGCCGCCGCGCAGGCCAGTAGCCAGTCGGTCGGCCGGGTCAAGCCGGAAGGATCATCGCGCGCTGTCAGGCGTGGGCAGCTCTCACGGAAGGAAGCGAGGGCAGTCGCTGCATCGCTCTGGCCAATGCCCAGGCTATCGATCGGGGGGCCGGCCCAGAACCCGGCTGCCAATGCGGTGGTCGCGGCGACGCCAGCCGGAGGCTGGACGACACCAGCGGGAGCGGGAATGATCCGGCCGCAGCCAGCCAGCATTGCCAGCCCGGCCAGCGCAGCAATGCCCCGCCGCCGCATCGGAGGCTCAGGCCTCGTCAGTCTCGTCGAGCAGCCAGTCCGGCGAAGCGGAAGTAACATTGCGGCTGAAGGTCCACAGGTCGCGCGCGTCGACCGCGTCATCAAGCGACCCAGCCACAACCTGCCCTTCGGCATTGCGCGTCACAGCGGCAATATCGGCGGCAAAGCGCACAGTGATCCGGGCGACCGGCGCTTCAAACGCGGCCGAGACGATCACGGCCTCTTCGATCCGGATCAGGCGGTTATCCATGGTCTCGCCGGCGGCTTCGCGCGCGGCGATCGCAGCTACGAAGCCATCGTAGACATCGCGGTCGCACAGTTCGCCCAGCGTTTCCTTGTCACCCTTCCAGAAGGCTTCAAGCACCATGCGATAGGCGCCCTTGGCGCCTTCGACGAAAGCGGTGATATCGAACCGGCGGTCAGCCGCGGCAATTTCGCGCAGACCGCGCTCGATCGCCGGGGTCACGCCGGCCACCGGCATGCGGACCGGAGCGGGGCTGCGATCGGCGACTTCGCCAGCCGCAACACGCGGGGTTTCGGCGGGTCGCGGACCCTGAATCACTTCCTCTTCATGCTCTGCCCGGCGGCCCAGCACGGAATAGAGTCGCAGGCCCAGAAAGGCGGCGATCATGGCGAGGATGACGATCTCGACGGTCTTGTCCACTTGGCTCAGTCCCTGCCGCAGCAACGCGGCGTTGCAATTCCCTATGCCTAAATAGGTAGCCAAGACAAATGAACAACGCGTGGATGGCGCTCTGACGGCAATTTTTTGCGGCAAGTGGGGCAAGCCGGTCACAATACCGCAAAATCCTTTGCGACCGTCCTGCGGCAATGCTAGGCGCGCGGCCAATTTCCAACCCTTTTCCATTCGAAAGCACGCTGCACCATGTCCGACGAAGGCAACATCATCACCGACCTTGGCCTTGGTGGCCCCGCCATGAACGGCGCCGACACCGCGCCTGCTGCCGGGATAATCTCGCAGTATGTCAAGGACCTCTCGGTCGAGAACCCCAACGCGCCGGAAAGCTTCCAGTGGACCGACGCGCCGCAGATCGACGTGCAGTTCAACATCGGCGCCCGCCAGCTGAGCGACGAAGTCAGCGAGATCGAACTGAAGATCGCGCTGAAGTCGATCTGCGAAGCCGGCACGGCTTTCATCATCGACCTGTCCTATTGCGGCCTGCTGGGCATGCGCAATCTGGATGACGCATCGAAGCACGCCTTCACTTATGCCGAAGCACCGCGCATCCTGTTCCCCTTCGCCCGCCGTGTGATCGCGGATGCCGTGCGCGATGCCGGCTTCCCGCCGCTGCTGCTGGAACCGATCGATTTCAACGGCATCTACCTGCAGCAGCTCGCGGCGCAGCAGGGCGAAGGCGAAGCGGCACCGGCCGGAAACGCCTGATCGCTAGCCTGGGGGCAATAGCGTGAGTCTGATCCGCAACGTTGGCACGATTGGCGGGCTGACGGCGATCAGCCGCGTCTTCGGCTTTGCCCGTGACATGCTGCTGGCGCGGGTGCTGGGCGCGGGCGGCGTGGCTGACGCTTGGCAACTCGCGTTCCAGTTACCCAACATCTTTCGCCGCCTGTTTGCGGAAGGGGCCTTTGCCTCGGCCTTCGTACCGCTGTTCAACCAGCGGATGACGAACGACGGCGACATTTCCGACGCGCGTGCGTTCGCCAATCAGATGATGGCCGTGCTGATCCCGATCCTGATCGTGTTCTCGGCGCTGCTGCTCATCGTAATGCCCTGGGTGATGGGCCTGTTCGCCAGCGATACGCTCGCCGCCGACACCGAAAGGTTCGATCTGGCGGTGCTGATGGCGCGGATCGCCTTCCCCTATTTGGCCTTGATGAGCGTCGCAACGCTGCTGGCAGCGATCCTCAATTCGCTGTCGCGCTTCGCCGCTGCGGCGGCTGCACCGATCCTGCTTAACCTCTGCCTGATCGGCGCACTGGTGCTGGGGGCAATGGGCGGAACGGACGAAGCTGCCAAGCAGGTTACCGGCACTTATCTGGCGGTTTCGGTTTCGCTCTCCGGGCTGCTGCAGCTGATCTGGCTCTACGTTTGGGTCCGCCAGGCCCAGTTCCGGCTGGGACTTCAGCGTCCGCGACTGACCCCAGGTGTGCGCGAGTTCGGCAAGCTCGTACTGCCCGCGGTGTTCGGGGCTGGCGTCTATCAGATCAGCCGGTTCATCGACCTGTTTTTCATCGCCACGCTGCCCGACAAGAGCATCAGCTTCCTGAGCTATGCCGACCGGCTCAACCAGCTGCCGATGGGAATCATCGGCATCGCCCTGGGTACGGCTATCCTGCCCGCACTGTCGCGCTTTGTCGCCCAGGATGACCGCGACAGCGCCTTCCGATTGCAGAGCAATGCCTTCGAACTGGCCATGCTGCTGACCGTGCCGGCGGCAGTGGCGCTCTATGTAGCCGGCCCGGCGATCACGACCGCATTCTATGTGGGTGGGGCCTTTACTCTGGCCGATGGCCTGGCGACTGGCGCGGTCGTCGGCGGGTTGGTCGTGGGCCTGCCGGCCTATGTTCTGGTCAAGGTGCTGGTGCCCAACTATTTCGCGCGCAAGGATACCCGCACCCCGGTGATCACCGCCGCTTGCTCACTGTTGATCAACATCGGCCTCAACCTGCTGCTGGTACCGCGGCTCGGAATCGTGGGGCTGGCGCTGGGCGGCTCGCTGGCAGCCTGGGCCAATGCGGCCATGCTCTATGGCGTGCTGCACCGCCGCGGTCATTATCACCTGACTGCCCAGGTTTCGGGCCGGATTGCCCGGATCATGCTGGCCGCCGCCCTGATGGGAGCGGCGCTGTGGTTCGCCTTACCACTGGCCGGCGATGCATTTCACGGCGCTCCGCTCGAACGAATTGTGGCGGTCATGGCGATCGTCGGCCTGGGCCTGGTCGTCTTTTTTGGCAGTGCCTGGGCCGTGGGCGTTGTCAATCGCGACACAATCGGTCAGTTGCGCCGCCGTCAGCTTTGAAGGTTTGAGACATGCGTGTCGTTTCCGGTATCCAGCCCACGGGCAACCTGCACCTTGGCAATTACCTGGGCGCGATCCGCAACTGGGTGCGGATGCAGGATGATGTGACCGCGCAGGGCGGGCAGTGCCTCTATTTCCTCGCCGATCTCCACGCCATTTCACAGCCGCATGTCCCGGCCGACCTTTCGGCCAACACGCGCGAAATGGTGGCGGCGCTGGTCGCCTGCGGAATCGATCCCGATCGCTCGATCCTGTTCAACCAGGCCCAGGTCCCCCAGCACGCCGAGCTGCAATGGCTGCTTAACGGTACGGCGCGGATGGGCTGGCTGAACCGCATGACGCAGTGGAAGGACAAGGCTGGCAAGAACCGCGAAGGGGCCTCGGTCGCGCTGTTTACCTATCCGGTGCTCCAGGCCGCCGACGTCCTGCTGTATCAGGCCACCCACGTGCCGGTGGGCGAAGACCAGAAGCAGCACCTCGAGTTGGCGCGCGACATCGCGCAGAAGTTCAACAATGACTTCGGCGCCGGCGAAGAGGTCTTCACCCTGCCCGATCCGATCATTCCGGCCGAAGCCGCGCGGATCATGTCGCTGCGCGATGGCTCGGCCAAGATGAGCAAGTCCGATCCGTCGGACATGAGCCGGATCAACCTGACCGACGATGCCGAGACGATCATGACCAAGGTCAAGAAGGCCAAGACCGATCCCGAACCGCTCCCCAGCGACAAGGCCGGGCTGGAAGGGCGGCCCGAGGCGGCCAACCTGGTCGGGATCTATGCCGCCATGTCAGGTGAGAGCCAGGACGCGGTACTGGCCAAGTTCGGCGGCGAAGGTTTCGGCAAGTTCAAGCCGGCACTGGGCGAACTGCTGGTCGAAAGCCTCGCCCCGATCAACGCCCGCTTTGTCGAACTTCGCCAGGACCGCGCCGCGCTGGATGCGATCCTGCGCCAGGGGGCGGAAAAGGCGCGGGCGCTGGCGGTGCCAACGCTGGAAAAGGCCTATACCGCGCTGGGGCTGGTGCGCGGCTAGAACCTGTTCCAGCGCGGGACGCGCCTTGGCGCGCGAAGTGCTTGCACGGCAAAGGAAATTGGTTAGCCTCTCCTTAGCGGACTCGGTTCCGCGAGAGGATTGCACATGGTGGGTCGCGCCACAGCCCTTGTTGCCTGTCTGCTGGCCTCGGCCGCCAGCCCCGCCCTGGCGGCGGAGAAGATCTATGCCTTTTCCGGCACGCTCGATCTGGCACCGCTGATTGACGGCAGCGTCAATCCCGATTGGGGCTTCGCGCCCGGCCAGACCTTCACCGGCACGTTTGGCTATGATCCCGACAGGATCACATCGACCAATCCGGACATCCTGAACGATCCAAACTGGAACCTGACCTATTACTACTCGCCGCTGACCAAGCTGACTTACACGATCCAGACGGCGAACGGCCCCTATAGCTACTCGCCGCCGATCGAGACGCTGGATGGCAATCCCGCTAGCGCTGTGCTGGTCCGTTCCGGCACCGGCGGCGGCAATGGGGTCTTCATCAACGCCAGCAACTATCAGGCGAGCTTCACCGGGCAGCAACCGGTTCCGGTCCCGGCCTCGGCCTATGTCGGTGCCTATTATCCGCACTCGACCTTCCTGAGCTTCGCAGGCCAGCCGGGACTGTTCGCCAACAGTGGTCCCAACGTAGATTTCAGCGCCCTCGCGGCCAATCTCGGGTCGACCGTTTCCGCCAGCTTCACCGTGCGGTTTTCCGATCCTGCGCTCTGGCCCCCGGGGCAGGAGCGCATTGACGGGCTCGTCTCCGGCAACATCAGCAGCCTGCGGATGATCTCGGCCGTGCCCGAACCTTCGACCTGGCTGATGATGATCCTGGGGATCGGTGTGGTTGGCCTAGGCCTGCGCACACAGCGCACCCGGCGCGCGGACGGTACGGTAACGGCCTGACGCTATTCAAGCACGATTAAGCGGCGCTTCCCTAGCACAGCGGCAATGCTAACCTTTGCGCCGGTCCGTCTGACGATTCGCAGCGGTCCGGTTTACGGAGTTCCGGTTCCATGTCGCACGAAAGCGTCTCGCCATTCAGCCGGCTCAAGCTGGCAGTGGTGCCGTTCCTGCTGCTCGCGCTCAGCGCCTGCGCATCCAATTTCAACAGCCAGGTCACCCGCTTTGCCAGCCAGTTGCCGGCGCCGCAGGGCCAGACCTTCGCCGTTGTCGCCGATGATCCGGCGCTGGCCGGGGGCCTCGAATTCTCGCAATACGCCCGCCTGGTCGAGGACCGGATGGGGGCGCTGGGCTATCGTCCGGCCCCGCCCGAGGCCGCGACCCTGCTGGTCCGGTTCGACTACGGTGTCGACAAGGGCCGCGAACGCGTGCGCCGCAGCGCCTTTGTCGATCCGTTCTGGTCTGATTGGTACGGCCCGCGCGGCTACTGGGGCTATGGCCGCCGCGGCTTCTACCGCCCGACCTCGGTCTGGGGCTATGGCTGGTACGATCCGTGGTTCGATGGCGGCGTGGAAAGCTACACTGTCTATACCAGCGGAATCAGCCTGAAAATCGATCGCAAGGCCGATGGCCAGCGCCTGTTCGAAGGCAAGGCCGAAGCCGCCTCGCTCTCCAACCGCCTGCAGTACCTGGTGCCAAACCTGGTCGAGGCGATGTTCACGGACTTCCCGGGCAATTCCGGGGAAACCGTCCGGATCTCGGTTGCGCCGGAGAAGAAACGGCGCAACTAAGGTACCAACACCGAGCGGGCGGGCCTGGCAACAGGCCCGCCTTTTTCGTTGGCGATCAGACATTTCATGGTATGTTTCAGCTATGGAACACACCCGCCGCTTGTCCACCACGAGCTGGGCCAGCCTGGCCTGGATTGGTGCACTAACGCTTCTGGCAGCTGGCCCGGTTGAGGGCAGCTCGCCGCCGGTCGTTCCCTCGATCGTGGTAGAGGGTCAGCGGCAGACCCCCGAGGAAATCCGCCGGGCCGCGCGCGAATTCGTCCGCAAATCCGGCATCGCCCAGGGCCAGACCCCGGCTGCGCGCTGGCGGGTGCCGGTCTGCGCCAAGATCATCGGACTGCATGGCCAGGCGGCCGAGCTGGTCAAGGCCAAGCTTGAGCTCGAGGCGAAGGCCGCCGGCGCGCATCTTGCGCGGCCGGGCTGCACCGGCAATCTTGCCGTCGTGTTTACCGATGACGGCGCAGCAGTCGCGCGCGCGATCGGACGCAAGGATCCGCGCCGTACCGCCGATGTCCCGATGCCAACCTTGCGGGCCATCTATCAGGGTGATGCCCCGGTCCGCTGGTGGTACGCTGTAGGCGAAAGCAGCACCTCGGGTGTCTCGGCCGGAACCGCCGAGCTGCCCTGGACCGGCGGCAATGCCGAGGGCGGTGGCTCGGCCATTCCCAGCAACGGCAACAACACCTTGCTGCGGCACAACGGCTCAAGCCTGGTCAGCACCCTGGTCGAACGCGGAATCACGCAGGCGACGGTAATCGTTGATGTGAATGCCGCCACCGGGAAGACACTCGATGCGGTTGCGGCCTATGTCGCAATGGTCGCGCTGGCCGAAGTGCGACCGCGCAGTGACCGGTCTCCGCATTCGATCTTCAGCCTGTTTGAGCCGGAAAGCAGCGTTGCCGACCTGTCCGAGCGCGATCGAGACCTGCTGCACACGCTTTATCGCCTGCCGCTTGATCGCACGGCGCTCAACCAGCGTAGTCGGCTGAGCCGGGGCGTGGCGGCAGCGGAGTTGGCCGACGATTAAGCCTTGAGGCTGACGACTCCGCCGGTCGAACCGAACCCGCCGGCGCCGCGGGCGGTTTCATCAAGGCTGTCCACTTCCACCCAGCCGGCGCGTGTTACCGGGGCGAGCACCAGCTGCGCCACCCGATCACCGCGGCGGATCGCGAAGTCTTCCTGGCCGTGGTTGATCAGGATCACCTTCAGCTCGCCGCGATAGTCGCTGTCGATCGTGCCCGGGGTGTTGGGCACGGTAATTCCGTGCTTGAGCGCCAGGCCCGAGCGCGGCCGCACCTGAATTTCGAACCCTTCGGGGATGGCCATGGCCAGGCCCGTGGCAACGGCATGGCGGGCACCAGGCGCAATCGTCACATCCTCGGCCGAAACGACGTCCATGCCGGCTGCGCCATCGGTGGCGTAGACCGGCAGATCGAGCCCTTCCCCGTGCGGCAGACGCATCACCGCTACCGGGACATCAGGCATTGAGGGCATCGGCAATCCTTTCGACGAGGGCAACGGCCACCTCGTCCTTGGGCAGTTCGGGCAAGTGGTCAACGCCCTTGCTCGAAACGATGTGGACGAGGTTCATATCGCCCCCCATTACGCTGCCCGAAACATCATTGGCGACGATCCAGTCGGCACCCTTGCGCTTGCGCTTGTCCTTGGCGTGTTCCAGCACCTTCTCGGTCTCGGCGGCAAAGCCGACCACCAGCCTGGGCCGCTTGTCGCTGACTGAGACCATCGCGAGGATATCCGGGTTCTCGGTCAGCCGCAGCGCCGGCGGGGCCGAGCCGCGCTTCTTCATCTTTTCGGGCGCATAGTCCTCGGTCCGCCAGTCGGCGACAGCGGCGACCATGACGGCGGCATCGGCCGGCAGCGAGCGGCGCACCGCTTCGGCCATTTCGCGGGCGGTGACGACATCGATGCGGTCAACCCCCGGCGGGGTCGGCAGGGAGACCGGGCCGGAGACCAGCGTAACCCGCGCACCGGCCCGCGCAGCGGCGGCGGCAATCGCAAAGCCTTGCTTGCCGGAGGAGCGGTTGGCAATGTAGCGCACCGGATCGATCGGCTCATGCGTCGGGCCGGCGGTGATCAGCACGTGCTTGCCGAACAGTGGGCGGTGGGCCGGATCTTCCTCGAAATCGGGCTGGCCGGCGAGCGGATCGCCCTCCGTTGGCGCCAGGGCCGGTTCGGGCCCATCGCCCTTGAGCGGTTCGGGCGGGACCTGGTTCATCACCAGGTGATTGATCGCTTCGGCATCGGTCGGCGGGGCGGCGCGCGCCTTGCCCTTCTTCACCAGAATCGGGCCAGCATCGCCCGGTACGGGATCAGGCAGAGGCACGAAAGGCGCGGGCCCGTCGACGAAGTCCCCATCCGGCACCACGTCCTCGACCTCGGCATCCTCGGGCAGCAATTCGTCTTCGAAAACGATCCGCGAGGTAGTGCTGCGCTGAATCAGGCTGCTCGACAGGCCGCCCAGGTCAGCGGCACCCGCCAGCGGATCCTCGGGCGCCCAGGTCAGCTCAGGCACGATCATCGGCAGCGGTTCAAGCGCCAGGGCATCGCAGATCGCAGCCATCACCTGGGCCGGTTCAGGCAGGCGGCCTGGGCCAAATTCGCCGCAGGCCATCGGGCCTTCATCGGGCTCCATCACCGCAATCCCGCGTTCGCGCAGCGCGGTCACATTGGCCTGGGTCGCGGCGTTCTCCCACATCCGCACGTTCATGGCCGGGATCGCCATGACCGGCTTGTCCGTCGCCAGCAGCAGGGTGGTGGCCAGATCGTCGGCAATCCCGTGCGTCATCTTGGCCAGCAGGTCGGCCGTCGCCGGGCAGACCACGATCAGGTCCGCCTGGCGCGAGAGCTGGATATGACCCATCTCGACCTCGTTCTTGAGGTCCCACAGCGTGGTATAGACCGGGTTTTCGCTCAGCGCGGCGAGCGTCATCGGCGTAACGAACTGCGCCCCGCCATTGGTGAGGACACAGGTTACCTCACCGCCATGCCTGCGGATCAGCCGCACGAGCTCGCACGACTTGTAGGCGGCAATCCCGCCGCCAACGACCAGTAGAATCCGAGGTCCACTCATAGTGACCAGCTTGTGCAATGCCCAATCCCCTTGCGCAACAGGCTTTGCTTTCCGGATTTCCGTGGGGCACAGAGGTTAACATCGTCAAAACGGGGAAAGTTACCGCTATGCGCCTGATCCTGACCGCCATGCTGTTCCTGTTCGGCCTGTTCAATCTTTTGTTGGGTATCGGCTTTCTGGTCGATCCGGCCTCGATGCAGGGCAATTTCCCGGTGACGGCAAACGGCCCCGCCGGGATGGCCGTGCTACGCGCCGATCTCACTGCCTTCTTCCTGGTCGCCGGGGGCTGCCAGCTATGGGGCGGCTGGCGGCGCAATGGCGACCTGCTGCTGGTCCCCGGCCTGTTGATGGGGATCGCCTTTACTGGCCGGCTGGTCAGCGCAGCCATGGACGGCACGGCCCCGGGCTTTGCCGTGCCGATGGCGGTTGAGGCGGTGCAGGTGGCGCTGGCCTATGCTGCCTGGCGCGTGCTGCCGCACCACCGCATCAGCGAAATCGCCGGCTAGGCGCGCGCCCAGAACACCGCGCCCATCACCAGATAGGCCGCGAGGAAGGCCAGGCTGTCGCGCACGGTCTGGCGGCGCGGCGAGCCATCGCGCAGCTGGGTCAGCCACAAGGCCGGGATCACGAAGGTCAGCGCCAGCCCGCCCGATTGCATGAAGAACAATTGCGACTTGGCGGCGAGCTTCTCCGGACCGATCCGGGCGAGTGCATGGCCGAGCATCAGCGCCGAGACCAGATTCAGCGGCACGGCGGCGTAAAGCCAGCCGGTTCGTTCCTGCCGGAAAGCCAGTGCCAGGACGGCGCTGGCCGTCAGTGCCGCCAGGATCACGCCCGCCCAGTCCATCGCGCCCATTGCCTACTCCCAGTCAAAGCGGGCCACATGGCCCAGCGGTGCCGCCATCCACTCGCGCGCGAAGGCTGTGACTTCTGCCCGGATCGCCGCGACCCGTGCCGCGTCCATCACTGGTAGTGGGACATGCGACGAATTGCAGGCCACCTCCGCCAGCGCAATCAGGTCCTCGGCAGCACCACTCGCGCCACTCCACTGGTCAGCCTCGAAGCATTCGACGATCCGCTCGGCCTGGAGCAGTTCGACGATGCTGTCATCGGGCACTGTATTGCGTGTGGCGCTGGCATGGCCGGCTGCCTTGGCGATCCCGGCGATCTCTTCCGGGTGACGCCCGACGGCGACCATGCCCCAGAACGCCTGTTTCAGCCCCAGTTCGCGCTCAACGAAGACATGCACCGCGTCATGCGGGATGAAGCCCTTCTTGGGGAACATCGTCTCCACGCGCCGCCCATCGGCATGGCAAATCGCGATCCGATCTTCGGCCTTCCCTTTGGTGATCGTGATCTCCATCCGCTTTCCCTAGCACTTTGACCCCGGTCCGTGTAAGGGCCCGCCCCCATGGCAATCGAACTTCCCGACCAGAAGCGCGTGGGTATGGTCAGCCTTGGCTGCCCGAAGGCGCTGGTCGATTCCGAACGGATCCTCACCCGGCTGCGCGCCGATGGCTATGCGATGAGTCCCGACTATGCCGGGGCCGATGTCGTGCTGGTCAATACCTGCGGTTTCCTCGATTCCGCCAAGGAGGAGAGCCTGGCCGCGATTGGCGAGGCGATTGCCGAAAACGGCCGCGTCATCGTCACCGGCTGCATGGGCGAAGAGGCTGAGACCATCCGCGCCCGCTTCCCGCAGGTCCTCGCCGTCACCGGCGCGCACCAGTACGAGGCGGTCGTTGAGGCGGTGCATGAAGCCGCGCCGCCCAGCCAGGGCCCCTTCATCGATCTGATCCCGCAGCCCGATGTTAAGCTCACCCCGCGGCATTACAGCTATTTGAAGATTTCCGAGGGCTGCAATCACGCTTGCGCCTTCTGCATCATCCCGCAATTGCGCGGCAAGCTGGCCAGCCGCCGGGTCGATGCCGTGCTGCGTGAGGCCGAAAAGCTGGTCGCCGCCGGGACCAAGGAACTGCTGGTGATCAGCCAGGATACCTCGGCCTATGGCGTCGATATCCGGCATGAGGAGCGGCTGTGGAAGGACCGCCCGGTCCGCGCCCATATGACCGACCTGGCCCACGAGCTCGGCCAGCTCCGCACGGCAGAAGGCCAGGCGCCGTGGGTGCGGCTGCACTATGTCTATCCCTATCCGCACGTCGATGCGGTGATCCCGCTGATGGCCGAAGGGCTGCTGACGCCCTATCTCGACATCCCGTTTCAGCACGCCAGCCCCTCTGTGCTGAAGGCCATGAAGCGCCCGGCCAACGAGGCGAAGGTGCTGGAGCGGCTCAAATCCTGGCGCGAGATCTGCCCGGACATCGCGGTGCGCTCGTCCTTCGTGGTCGGCTTTCCGGGTGAGACCGAGGCCGATTTCCAGTACCTGCTCGATTGGCTCGACGAAGCCCAACTCGACCGGGTTGGCGCGTTCCGCTTCGAACCCGTCGCAGGGGCTGCCGCCAATGACCTGCCCGGCGCGGTGCCGGAAGCGGTCAAGGAAGAACGCTACGCGCGGATCATGGAAAAGACCGCGGCGATCAGCGCCGCCAAGCTTCAGGCCAAGATCGGCCGGACCCTGCCGGTGATCATCGACGCGGTAGGCGAGCCAGACGAGGACGGCGATATTGGCGCCACCGGCCGCTCACAGGCCGATGCGCCCGAGATCGACGGCGCGGTCCACCTGCGCGAGGTGCCGGCCAGCCTCCAGCCTGGCGATATCGTGCAGGTGACGATCGAGGACGCCGACGAGCATGACCTGTTTGGGGCAATCGCGGGTTAACCGGTCAGTACCGCCCCAATCGCGCGAGCGGCATCTTCCATGACGGCGCGCGGATCCAGTTCCGGCTCATCGAACACCAGTTCGATCGCGCAATAGCCCAAGTCTACCGCCAGCCGCGCACGGCGCTCCAGTGTCGCACGATCTTGTCCGGGATCGGCCGCCATGGCCCGCTCCACCAGTTCCGCCGTCAAGGCGCGATGCGAGGCGAGCCGCACCACGGCCAGTTGCGGCACGGCGCGCAGCATCCGCATGATCCACGGTCCGCCGGGACTGGCCTCGGTCAAGGGGATGTGGGCCAGCAGGGCCTCGGCAATCGCTGCCTCATCCTGCGCCTCGCCCAGCTCGACCAGCGCGTTTTGCGCGGCCATCAGCCGCTCCCCCAGCGCCGCCAGCAGCGCGTACTTGTCGGCAAAGTAGTGATAGAGCGTCGGCGGACTGACCCCGGCCCGGGCGGCGACCAGGTTGGTGCTGATCCGCTCCACCCCGACTTCCGCCAGCAGTTCGCCGGCCGCATCGAGCAATCGCTCATAGGTCGCCAGCGCGCGCTTTTGCGTGGGTTTGCGGATCACTTCGCAGCCTCCTTGACAGAAATATAGTTATAGCTAGATTTTGAGTCGAAGGAAGGGGAGAATCGATGCGCCGACTGCTTTTTGCACTGCCTCTGGCCCTGGCGGCCTGCGAGGCACCACCCCAGCCGCTGACCCCTGAGCAAAGCGCCGCGCTGAAACCCGCCGATGCCAAGCTGACGGCGCTTTATGAAAGCTCGTGCAAGGCCTGCCACGCTGTCGCCGATTCCGGAGCGCCGCTGACCGGTGATCGCACCCAGTGGGATGTCCGCTGGGCCAAGGGTGAGGACGTGCTGCTGCAGCACGCCCAAGTCGGCTTCGGGGCCATGCCGGCGGGCGGACAGTGCTTCACCTGCACCCCGGCCGACACCGCCGCGCTGATCCGCTTCATGGCGGGGCGCGAACAATGACGACGCGGCGCAAGGTCCTGTTGGGCGGTGCCGGCATGCTGGCGCTGGGTGCCGGCGGGCTAGTCGGGCGGCGGCTGCGGCTTGATCGCGAACCGCCAGCGCCTCCCGCTACCGATGCACAGGGCCGGGTGGTCTGGCAGAACTGGGCTGGGCTGGAGCATTCATACCCGGCCCAACGCGCTGCGCCTGCCAGCGATGCCGAACTGGCGCAGGTGCTGCGCAGCGCGCCGATGCCGATCCGCCCGGTCGGCGCCGGGCACAGTTTCACCGCGCTGGTGCCGACCGATGGGACCGTGCTCTCGCTCGACCGGATGACCGGCCTTGTCAGCCACGATGCCGCTGCGATGACCGCCACGGTCCGCGCCGGGACCCGCCTTTCGGCATTGGGTCCGGCGCTGGCCGAGATCGGGCAGGAGATGCCCAACCTGCCGGACATCAACAAGCAGACCCTGGCCGGCGCCATGGCCACGGCGACGCACGGCACCGGCAAAGGGCTGACCGCGCTGCATGGCGAAGTGACGGCACTGAAGCTCGTGACCCCGGCGGGCGAGATCGTGGAATGCAGCCGCGATACCCGGCCCGAGCTGTTCCATTCCGCGCGGGTCGGCCTGGGTGCTTTCGGCGTGCTGAGCGAGGTAACGCTGGCCAACAAGCCCCTCACCCGCGTGCGCAAGGAAGTGCGACTAGTCGATAGCGATGCCCTGCTGAAGGACTGGCCAGCCCTCGCCGCCCGGCACCGCAATGCCGAATTCCTCGTCCTGCCCTTCACCGGCAAATCGGCGCTGATCACCCATGACGTGACCGATGAGCCGGTCCGCCCGCGCGGGCCGGATCAGGATGCCGATACGCTGATGAGCCTCAAGACGCTTCGTGACGTGTTCGAATTCACGCCCGGTCTGCGCAAGCAGCTCGCGAGCGCGGCGCTGGAGGACATTCCGCCAGAGATCGCAATCGACGAAGGCTGGAAGCTCCTCTCGAATGAGCGCCCGGTGCGGTTCAAGGAGATGGAGTACCACGTGTCGATCGATCAGCAGGTCGGCGCGCTCAGGGAAATCATCGCCCGAATCGAGCGTGACGCAACCGACGTGTTCTTCCCGATCGAGGCGCGGATCATTGCGCCGGACGATGCCTGGCTCTCACCCTTTTATGGCCGTGAAAGCGGCTCGATCGCGGTCCATGCCTATTACAAGGAAGCGCATGACTGGATGGCGCGGCTGGTCGAGCCGGTGCTGCGCGAGGCGGGCGGTCGGCCGCACTGGGGCAAACTTCATTCGCTTGGGGCGGCAGAGCTCGCCAAGCTCTATCCCCAATTTGCCGAGGCCAATGCAGTGCGTCGCAGCCTTGACCCCGACGGGCGGATGATGAACCCCTTCCTGCGGAAGATTTTCGGGTGAAGCGGCGCACGGTCCTGATCGGCGGCGCGGCCCTGGCCGGGGCAGGCCTGATCGCGCTGCGGCCAGCGGAAGGAGGCGGAATGCACGATGCCTATTTTGCGGGGCTGTCCGCGGCACTGAAGCGGGCCGGGCTAATGCATCCGGTCCTCGTGATCGACCGGCAGCGCCTTTCCGCCAACATCGCCGCGATCCGCAGCCGGGTTGAGGCGGGCAAGCTGCCTTTGCGCGTGGTGGCCAAGTCGCTCCCCTCGCCCGCCCTGCTGGGCGCCGTGATGGAGGGCATGGGCACCCAGCGGCTGATGGTGTTCAGCGCCGAGATGCTGTTGCAACTGCTGCCGCTCCACCCGCAAGCTGACTACCTATTAGGCAAGCCGCTGCCTGCCGCCGAATTTGCTCGGGTGATCGACAAGGCCGGGGCGGACGCTGCCGACAAGGTGCAATGGTTGATCGATACGCCCGAGCGGCTGGCCGCCTATGGTGAAGTCGCGAAGGCCCGAGCCCTGAACTGGCGGGCGAGCCTGGAGATCGACGTCGGACTCCACCGTGGCGGCTTTGTCGATCCTGCTGCGGTCAAGGCGGCCGCGAGCTCTGCCGCCAGCCACGGTGCGACCATCGCGGGGCTGATGGGCTATGATCCACACGTTCCCAAGATGCCCAGTCCCGATGGCGCCTTTGCCAGCGCCCAGGACGCCTATCGGGCCATGATCAGCGCAGTGCGCGAAGCCGGCCTCGACCCGGCCAGGCTGACGCTTAATACCGCCGGCAGCCCGACCTTCTCGCGCCACTGCGCCGGGACCGTCGCGAACGAGGTTTCGGTCGGCTCGGCCTTCGTCAAGCCGGGGGACTTCGATTACGAGGATCTCGGGGCGCTCCAGCCCGCCGCCTTTATCGCCACCCCGGTGATCAAGGCCAGCGCCGATCAGGACCTGCCCGGCCTTTCGGCGCTGTCCGGTCCGCTCCACTGGTGGGATCCCAATACCCAGCGCGGGTTCTTCATCCACGGCGGGCACTGGCTGGCCAAGCCCGTCTCGCCGCCGGGGCTGGAGTATTCGAAACTGTTCGGTCGCTCTTCCAACCAGGAACTGCTGACCGGATCGCGCCAGGTTGACCTGGAGGTCGACGATCACGTGTTCTTGCGTCCCGACCAGAGCGAGGCGCTGTTCCTGCAGTTCGGAGATATCGTGCTTTACGACGGCGGCGAGATCGGCGGCACCTGGCCGACCTTGCCGATCAGCGCCTAGAACATGTGCGTCAGCGTATAGAACAGCGCGCCAACGGCAGCGCTGGCCGGGATGGTGATGAACCAGGCCGTGACCACGCGGCCGGCCACGCCCCAGCGCACCGCGCTGGCCTTGCGCGCGGCGCCGGTGCCGATCACCGATCCGGTAATGGCGTGGGTGGTTGAAACCGGAATGCCCATCGCGCTGGCGCCGAATACAACGATTGAACCAGCAGTACTGGCGCAGAACCCGGTGTGATGGTTGAGCTTGGTCAGCTTGGTCCCCATCGTCTTGATGATCCGCCAGCCGCCGGACATCGTACCGAGCGAGATCGCCAGATAGCACGAGATCACCACCCAGGTCGGCGTGTGATAATCGCCGCTGAGGTTGCCGGTCGAATAGAGCAGAACCGTGATGATCCCCATGGTCTTCTGGGCATCATTGCCGCCGTGGCTGATCGAATAGGCGGCCGAGCTGACCAGGTGCAGCGATTTGAACACCCCTTCGGCCCGGCGCGGCTGGAAACCCTTGAACAGCCACGAGGTGATGAGCACCATCGCCATGGCCAAGGCAAAGCCGATCATCGGCGACAGGAAGATCGCAACGATAGTCTTGGTGGTGCCGGAGCTTTCCACCACGCCAAAGCCGCCATGCGCCATGCCGGCCCCCAGCAATCCGCCAATCAGCGCGTGGCTGGAGGACGAGGGGATGCCCTTGATCCAGGTGACGACATTCCAGAACATCGCCCCGATCAAGGCGCCGAAGACCACAGCCGGGGTAACCATGTCCTTGTCGATGATGCCCTTGCCGATCGTATCGGCGACATGCAGCGGGACCAGCCAGTAAGCCGCGAAATTGCCGACGGCCGCGAACAGCACGGCCGTTACCGGGCTGAGCAGCCGGGTCGATACCACAGTCGCGATCGAGTTGGCCGCATCGTGCAGGCCATTCAGAAAGTCGAATGCCAGGGCCAGGATAATCAGGCCGACGAGCAGCGGATAGGCCAGCTCATGCATGGCGCAGGTTCCTTGTCCGGGCCTTAGCCGTGGTCGATCACGAGGCTGTCGATCTCGTTCGCGACATCCTCAAAGGCATCGGCAATCCGCTCGAGATGCTTGTAGATCTCGCGGCTGACCATGAAGGCCAGCGGGTCGCTCTTGACCTTCTGGGCCTGGAAGGCGGCGCGCATGCCGGCATCGTGAATCCCGTCGGCCTGGCCTTCGAGCTGGACGATCCGCGCGGTGAGTTCGTGCAGGCGGCGGCCCTGACGCTCGACATCGCGCAGCAGCGGCAGCGATTCAGCGATGAGCTTGCAGGCATCGAGGGCGACGCGGGCCATTTCCTGCATCTGGCTGTCATAGGTAGTCACCTCGAACAGCTCGATCGCGCTTGCCGTCGCGTTCATCTCGTCGATGGTATCGTCCATCGCCCCGATCAGCGCGGTGATCGCGCCGCGATCGAAGGGCGTGAGGAAGGTGTGGCGCACCTCGTGCAGCACTTCGCGAATTACCTCGTCCGCAGCGTGTTCCTGATCGCGGATCGTGCGCAACAGCTGCGCCCGGTCACCCTCGCCCGCGGTCAGGCTGACTAGCGCCTGGGCTGCGCTGACCATGGTCGCGCCGTGGCGCTCGAACAGGACAAAGAAATCGCCCGACTTAGGCAACAGGCGCTGAAACCAGCCAAACATTCTTGCGAATCCCCCGATCCGATTGTGACCGCTCTATGAGAGTCGCGTGACAACCGGAACAGCCGCAATTGGTTGCATCCAAGCCACTGTCCACAGCCGGAACGGCGCTAAAGCCAGTCGATCTGCCGGAAACGCAGCCACAAGCCGCCGCAGATCGCGGCAATCAGCGTCATCACTGCCGGATAGCCCCAGGGCTGACGCAGTTCGGGCATGTATTCGAAATTCATGCCATAGATCCCGGCAATCGCCGTCGGCACGGCCAGGATCGCGGCCCAGGCCGCCAGCTGGCGGGTCATCATGCCCTGGCGGTGCTGCTCAAGCAGACTGGCGGTTTCGACCACCGAGGCGAGGGTTTCATTGAGCCCCGCAATCCGCCGCATGGTGCGCAGCATGTGATCGAGCACATCGCGGTACCAGACCCGCGCGCTGACATCGATCACGGGCAAGTCGATGGTGGAAAGCCGCTCACAGACTTCCTCCATTGGCCCGACAATCCGGACAAAGCGACGCAGCTGGCGACGCAGGCGGAAGATCCGGCGAATGGTCGAAGGTTCCGGAAATGCATCGATCGCCCGTTCCTCGATCGTCTGGACGGCTTCCTCCAGCTTTTCCATGATCGGCTGATAGCCATCGACCACGAAATCGAGGATCGCATGGGCGACATAGTCCGGACCCTCGATCAGGTGTTCGGCCGCGGCTTCCAGCCGGGCGCGGACCGGGGCGTGATCGCGTTCCGATCCGAACCGCACGGTCGCAATGAAATCGCGGCCCAGGAACAGCGCCGTCTGGCCATAGGCGATCTTGTCCCCCTCCTCGATCGCGGCGGTGCGCGAGACGATGAAGAGCTGCTGCCCATAGGCATCGACCTTGGGCATCTGCATCGGGTTCAGGGCATCCTCCACCGCCAGGGGATGGAGCCCGAATTGCGCCTGGAGCAGCGCCATTTCCTCGGCATTCGGGGCATGTAGCCCGATCCAGTCAAAAGTGCCCGGCGGCAGTTCACCCCGCGGCTTGCCGTCGAGTGGCAGTTGCGGGTTGGTTACCCGTCCGGCGACATAGCGGCGCGATGCGATGATCATTGCCAAGCTGTGCCAAAGCGCCATGATGCTGGCAATCCCGGCTTGCTTGGGTTAAGCGAGCGGTTAATACTGACAATCATGTCAATTGCTGGTGGGAGACCAGACCGATGAACGCCATGGCCCCCGTGGAAGAAGTGCTTGATTTCCTGATTGTCGGCGCCGGCATTTCCGGCATCGGCATGGCCGTGCACCTGACCAGGGAGTGCCCAGGCAAGCGCTATGCGATTCTCGATCGGCGCGACCAGCTGGGCGGCACCTGGGATCTGTTCCGCTATCCCGGCATCCGTTCGGACAGCGACATGCACACGCTGGGCTTCTCCTTCGCCCCGTGGAAGCACGAGAAGTCGATCGCCGATGCCCCGGCGATCCTCGAATACCTCAATGACATCAGCGATGAATACGGCCTGCGCCCCAACATGCGCTTTGGCCAGAAGGTGATCAGCGCCGACTGGGACAGCCAGACTGCGCGCTGGACCGTGGTGACCGAGGATAACGCTGGCCAGCAGGGCCGGGTGCTTACCCGCTTCCTCTTCCTGGGTTCGGGCTATTACGATTACGACAATCCTTATGACGCGAACTTCCCGGGGCGGAAGGACTTCAAGGGCCAGATCGTCCACCCGCAGTTCTGGCCGGATGATCTCGATTACCAGGGCAAGAATGTGGTGGTGATCGGCTCTGGCGCCACGGCGGTGACGATCGTGCCGGCCATGGCCAAGTCTGGCGCTGGCCATGTCACCATGCTGCAGCGCACGCCGACCTGGATGGTCAGCCGCCCGGCCAAGGACCGCTTCGCCAACACCCTGCGCAAATTCCTGCCCGAGAAGGTCGCCTATGCGATCACCCGGGCGAAGAACATCTTCCTGCAGGACCTGACCTTCAAGCGCGCCCGTTCGGCCCCGGACAAGGTCAAGGATTTCCTCGAGAAGCAGCTGAAGGAACACCTCGGCCCGCAATACAATGCGGCCGATTTTACCCCGCCCTACAATCCGTGGGAGCAGCGGCTGTGCCTGGTACCCGATGCCGACTTCTTCGAGGCAATCAAGGGCGGCACGGCCAGCGTGGTAACCGACCATATCGAGAAGTTCGACAAGACCGGGATAAAGCTCAAGTCGGGCGAACATCTGGATGCCGACATCATCGTTACCGCCACGGGGCTCAAGCTGGCGATGGCTGGCAAGATCGCAGTCTCGGTTGACGGTGCTCCGGTCGATTTCTCGGAGCACTTCTATTACCGGAACTGCATGTTCTCGAACGTGCCGAACCTGATTTCGGTGTTCGGCTACGTCAACGCCAGCTGGACCCTGCGGGTCGATATCGTTGGCGAGTTCGTGACCCGGCTGATCAAGCAGCTGGACGCCATCCACGCCCAGGTGGCGGTGCCGGTCCTGGCCAAAGAGGACGAGCCCGAAGCGGAGGATATGTTCGCCGATTTCTCGTCCGGCTATTTCGAGCGCAGCAAGCACATCCTGCCCAAGAACGCGCCCAGCCTGCCGTGGCGGATCAATCAGGAATACCGCAAGGATCGGTTGGACATGCGGCAGGCGCCGCTCGATGATGGGATCCTGGAATTCCGCCGCGTGCGTGAGGCGGTTGACGCCTAAGTCGACCAAAGGCCTGATTGCGCAGGCAGCAGCTTTCGCCTAACCCGCGCGGGATGGCTGATACTTCGCGCACCTGGACCGCCGCCCTGCTGGTAATCGGCGACGAGATTCTCTCTGGCCGCACCCAGGACAAGAACGTGGCGCAGGTTGCCACCTGGCTCAATGTCCAGGGCATCCGACTTAAGGAAGTGCGGGTGGTCGCCGATGACGAGACCGCAATTGTCGAGGCGGTCAATATCCTGCGCGCCCGCAACGATTACCTGTTCACCACCGGCGGGATAGGCCCGACGCATGACGATATCACCGTCGATGCGATTGCCGCCGCGCTGGGCGTGGACGTGGTGATCCATCCCGATGCCCGCGCGATCCTGGAACGCTATTACGAAACGCGCGGCGGCCTGAACGATGCCCGCCTGCGCATGGCCCGCGTTCCGGCCGGGGCGGATCTGATCCCCAACCGGATGTCGGGCGCGCCGGGAATCAAGATCGGCAATATCTACATCATGGCCGGCGTGCCCTCGATCACTGCCGGCATGCTCGATGCGCTGACCGGGACGCTGGAAGGCGGCCTGCCGGTGCTCTCCGCTACCGTAGGCTGCTGGGTCCCCGAAAGCGAGATTGCCGACCTGCTGCGCCAGACGGAAAAGGACCACGAAGGCGTGGCGATCGGGTCTTATCCCTTTTTCCGCGAGGGCCGCGTCGGCGCCAACTTCGTGATCCGCAGCACTGATGCCGCGCTGCTTGAAGCCTGCTCGGCGGCCTTGGCGGCTGGCCTGGAAGCCACTGGCCGCGAGGCCGTCCACGGCGGGATCTGAGCGCAGGTGAACCGCATCCTGCCTTCGGCGGCGCTGGCCGGGCTAACCGCCTGCGCGATCCAGCCGGCCAATCCGGTTGACGGACTTGAGCGGATGCTCGCCAGCCATGACAGCGCCACGGCCGCGCTGGAGCAATGGTGCGAGCAGCAGGGACTGGCCAATCCGGCGCGGGTGATCGCCGAGCAAGCCCCGGGTCAGCTCGTCGCCGATCCGTCCGACCTGCGCAGGCTATTGGGCGTTAGCGCGGGAGAGCTGCTCGGCAGTCGCCACGTCCGCCTGACCTGCGACGGTCGGCTGCTGAGCCAGGCGCAGAACTGGTATGTGCCGGCGCGCCTCACGCCAGAGATGAACGCCGTCCTGGCCAGCAGCACCACGCCCTTTGGCAAGGTCGCCTCGCCACTGGGCTTCAAGCGCGAACTGATCGAGACCCGGCGCGGCTCGGGCCCGGACTGTCCGGCCGACACCGTCCTGTTCCAGCGCGCGCTGCTGCGTCTGCCCGATGGCCGGCCGCTGGCCCACGTGCTGGAATGCTATGCCGCCAGCGCGCTTCCGGCTTCACGTTAACTTAACCACGCTCCTTAACCCCACGATGGGACAGCGCCGAAAGCGCCGTTGAGCCGATCCACGCACGTGATAACTGCTAGCTCGTTCGGGGTCGCACCTGTCTGGACTGAGCAAGGAGCTTTCACCGTGACCATCAATTTCGCTCGCAATTCCGGCATCGTCGAAAAGCGCCGCGCGCCGCGCGCGCCCCTGGGCATCGACGCTTCGATGCGCGAACGCGGGCGGACAGCATTCGACGTGAAGGTGCTGACCTTCTCGGCCTTCGGCTGCCAGGTCACCGGCTTCCTGCCGACGTCCAGCGAGGGCCAGGCCTGGCTCAAGCTCCCGGGCCTCGAAAGCCAGGCGGTCACGGTAGTTTGGAGCAACGGGCAGCATATCGGCGTCGAATTCGAGCGGCCGCTGCACCCAAGCGTCGCCGCGCGCTATCTCCCCGCCGCCGGCAGCCATGCCGCCAACTATGCCGCAGCCAATCCTGCCGCCAATGACCGCCTGCTGTCGCGGCGCGAGCAGATCATGGCCGGCATCGTCGCCTCGGACTTCTCGCCGCTCCAGCGCACCAAGAAGCCCAGCAAGCTTGGCATGTTCGGCAAGATCAGCCGCATGACCGTCCGCAAGGCCGATCACCGCAACGAACCGCGCTATGGCGACAACCTGCACCAGGGGCCAAGCAAGGTGATGATCGATGGCGAGTCGGGCTCGGTCCGCAATGTCTCGGCCAGCGGCATTCGCGCCTTCATGCCCCATGTGCTGGACCGTGAAATCGGCGACAAGGTGCCGGTCGAATTCGATGGCTTCGAACCGATCAAGGGCCGGATCGTCTGGATGAACCAGACCGAACTGGGCATCAGCCTGCCCCCGCACACGATCGAACTGTTCGACGCAAACTGATTACGGCGCCGCCACGCTCTGGCGTGGCGGCACGCCCTTGTCGACCACCAGGGTGATGACCACGCGCGCGGCCTCCGCGCCGTGGTTTACGCCGTTATGGGCCACCCCGCGCGGCATGGTGAAACTGTCACCGGGCTCAAGGATCGTGGTCTTGCCCTTGATCCGCAGTTCCAGCCGTCCGGCCGTGACATAGGCCACCTCGGTCCCGGGGTGGATATGCCAGCCGCTCTCCCCGTCGACCGGAAAGTCGCGGCTCTGCACGATCACCTGCTGCGCCCGGGCGCGGGGCACGTCGATCTGGGCATGGGTCTGCGGAGCCGAAGCGGGCGGCACGGCCGCTGTCCCCGCTGCCAGAGCCATGACCATTGCTATTCGCATCGCATTCTCCCCTTCGGCGGGGAGGATGGCACAAAGCAAAAGAGCCGGGAAGGTTTCCCCTCCCGGCCCCTTTGAATTGCTAGCTCAGTTTTGGCTCAGGCGCCGTGAACCTGCGCCACGTCGAGCTTCAGGCCCGGGCCCATCGACGAGGACAGACCGGCCTTGCGCAGGTACTTGCCCTTGGCGCCAGCCGGCTTGGCCTTGACGACCGCATCGACGAAGGCTTCGAAGTTGGCCTTCAGCGCATCATCGCTGAAGCTCATCTTGCCGATGCCGCCGTGGATGATCCCGGCCTTTTCGACGCGGAACTCGATCTGGCCGCCCTTGGCAGCCTTGACCGCTTCGGCGACGTTCGGGGTGACAGTGCCCAGCTTCGGGTTCGGCATCAGGCCCTTGGGACCCAGTACCTTGCCGAGGCGGCCGACCAGACCCATCATGTCCGGCGTGGCGATCACGCGGCCATAATCGAGGTTGCCGTTCTGCATATCTTCCAGCAGGTCTTCGGCGCCAACCTTGTCGGCCCCGGCAGCGAGCGCCGCATCGGCCTTGTCGCCGCGGGCGAAGACCGCCACCTTGACGTCCTTGCCGGTGCCCGAGGGCAGCACGACCATGCCGCGGACCATCTGGTCAGCGTGGCGCGGATCGACGCCGAGGTTGAGCGAGACTTCGAGCGTTTCGTCGAACTTGGTGGTCTTGAGCTCGCGCAGCAGCTTCAGCGCTTCGTCAAAGCCGTGCACGGCCTGATTGTCGCCCAGCTTTTCGGCCAGCATCTTCTGCTTCTTGGTCTGTGCCATGTCGTTAGCCCTCCACGACCTGCAGGCCCATCGCGCGTGCGGAGCCTTCGATGATCTTCGTTGCCGCTTCGATGTCGTTGGCGTTGAGATCGGCCATCTTGACCTGGGCAATCTCGGCCAGCTGCGAGCGCTTGATCGTTCCGGCGGAAACCTTGCCCGGCTCCTTCGAGCCCGACTTCAGGTTGATCGCCTTCTTGATCAGGAAGGTGGCAGGCGGGGTCTTGGTGACGAAAGTGAAGCTGCGATCGGCATAGACCGTGATGATGGTCGGGATCGGCATGCTCTTTTCAAGGTCCTGCGTGGCGGCATTGAACGCCTTGCAGAATTCCATGATATTCACGCCGCGCTGACCCAGGGCCGGGCCGATCGGCGGGGAGGGAGTGGCAGAGCCCGCAGGCACCTGCAGCTTGATATAGCCTTCAATCTTCTTGGCCACGATGGGCCTCCTTTCTTCCTGTTGGTCCGGACAGCCGGCCCGCAGAGTAAGCGGTCAAGCGAGGGGCCGGGGGCCCTTCTCCCGCACGGAATCACTCGGGAACCCCCAAGCGAAGGCGCGCGCCTAGGCGAAAGCCGGTAGGAATGCAAGCCTTGCGGCCGCTCGCCGCAGCCATGTACCGGTAGTCGAAAAGCACTGGCGCAGCGATAGCACGGGCCTAAAGCTGATCGCCATGAAGCGCGCTATTCCGACTCTATCCGTGCTGGCTTGCGGCTTGATGGCAATTGCCTTGCCAGAGCTCGGGGCCGCACGCGACCGCAAAACAGTTGTCCCAGCGTACAAGATGCCCCCACTGACGCCGGCGGTGATCGACGACAACCTCGCGATCGGGGGCGAAGAGATCGCAGCCCGCAAGCTGCGCTCACGCCTGACGGTTGAGGTCGGCGTCAACGGCAGCGGACCTTATCGCTTCGTGGTCGATAGCGGCGCCGACACCTCGGTGATCGGTTCGCGCCTTGCCTCGGCTCTGCAGCTGCCGTCCGGAAGGCCCGCACTGCTCAACAGCATCACCGAAAGCCGGCAGGTCGAACGTGTGCTGGTCGACGCCCTGCAACTCGGCCCGTCGGTCTTCCGCGAGCTGGAACTGCCCAGGCTGGACGAGCGCGACCTGGGCGCGACCGGGATGATCGGGCTCGATGCCCTGGTCGAACAGCGGCTGATGCTCGATTTCGAGAAGCGCAAGATCAGCGTCGACGATGCCAAGAAGCCCGCCCCGCGCCTCGACGGGGAGATCGTGGTGACCGCGCGGCTGAAGCGCGGGCAACTGATCCTGACCCAAGTCACCGCCAACCGCCTGCCGCTTGATGCCGTGGTCGATACCGGTTCGGAAATCACGATCGGCAACATGGCGCTGCGCAATCAGATCGTCCGCCGCCGCCAGGCCGAATTGCAGAAGATCGAGGTCGTTGGCGTAACCGGCAAGGCGTTGACGCTGGAACTGGCCGTGGTCCGGGATCTGCGCGTCGGCGGCGTAGTGATGACCAATGTGCCGGTCGCCTTTGCCGACGTCCCGCCCTTTGCCGCCTTCGGACTGGATACCAAGCCGGCGCTGCTGCTGGGCACCGACCTGATGGAAAACTTCCGCAAGGTCAGCCTGGATTTCAAGGCCCGCAAGGTCCGCTTCCAGCTGCGCAGCTGCGCCTCCGAAGGGATCACCATCTCGACCCAGCGAAGCTACGCCAAGATCGGCGCGGAACGCGGCAATGCGGCGGTCTGCAACCGCTGAGCAGGACTCAAGATCAGGTCTGCCGAAGCATTGAGATCCATACGGGCGGAACAGGGACGATCCACCGGGATCGCCCCTGTCTCGAGCAGGAGACTGCCCGCCCAAGCTCAGGACTCTACCAGCCGATCGTCACCCCCGCTCGCCCACCGGTTGATCCCTTTACGGTCGAACCGGCGACGCCGATGTTGGCATAGACCTTAGGTCCCAGCCGTTGGACTACCACAGCGGAAAAGCCCTGCTCGCCCCGGAAGGTCGCCAGGTTGAAGCTGATCGCCCCGTTGGCATCGGCAGGAATGATCGTCCCCCCCATCGCCATGGCGGCGGCGATCCCGCCGCTGGCCTGGCGGTTGTACAGCTCGTTGCGTCCATCAAGCTGGCTAAGCGACGATTCGAGCGAAGACAGGCGTGTACCGGACGTGCCCATGACTGCTTCCAGCGCGGTGATCCGGCTGTTCTGCAAGGCGTTGGCCACATTCATCTGGCCTACCGTGGCGACGTCGCTGGCAGCGACGCCATCGCTGGCATTGACGATCCGGCGAGTGAAGGCGGTGGTTCCGAACGATCCGTCACTGCCAACCGAGACAGTGTTCTCGGCGCTGGCCACCGAATTGGCGCCCAGGGCAACGCTGCGATCCGCGATAGCCCAGGCATTGTAGCCGGCCGCAGTGGCGGTAGTGCCGGCCTGGGTTCGGCTGCCCAATGCTGTTGCCTGGCCGGCGCCGCCCGCGAAAGCATCGCCGCCGACCGCAGTCGAACCATTGCCACCGGCGATTGCGCGCACGCCGACAGCGGTCGTCGCTGCGCCGCTTGCATCGCTATTTGCTCCGATCGCTGTTGCGCCCGCTCCGGAGTTTGTCGTCGTGCTGCCCGATCCGCATTCGGTCGATAGCGGCCCGGGGCCATTGTTACATTCAGGGGTCGCGTCGGCGTGGAGTGGCGTTGCCAAGGCACCAAGGCAAGCAGTCAAGGCAAGGGCGGCGGCAGTGGTAACAGTGATGCGCATGGTCAGTCTCCCATAGCGGTGGACCGGCCGCCAGCGCGGCCGGCATCTGCATCGCATGGGCTATGGGCTGACCAGCCGGCACGGCTGTTCCGGTGGGGCCGCGCCACGCGACCCCATCACACTGTGCGGAGCTGACGCAGATCGCGCTACCCAAACGGGTAGGCACTCCGCATTGGAAAAATCCAGCTAGGACCGGACTTACTTCACCAGTTCGACGTGCTCGAAGTCCAGCTCGACCGGGGTGGCGCGGCCGAAGATCGAGACCGAGACCTTGACGCGGTTCTTGTCGAAATCGAGCTCTTCCACCACGCCGGTGAAGGAGTTGAACGGGCCGTCGAGCACCTTGACCGAATCGCCGATCTCGTAATCGACGCTGATGTGCTTCTTGGGTTCGGCCGCGGCGGCATCGCGGGCGCCGAAATAGCGGGCGGCTTCGCGGTCCGAAATCGGCTGCGGCTTGTTGTTGTTGCCCAGGAAGCCGGTGACCTTGGCGGTGTTCTTGACGAGGTGGTAGACATCGTCGTTCATCGCCAGCTTGGCCAGGACATAGCCCGGCATGGTCTTGCGTTCGACCTGAACCTTCTTGCCGCGCTTCACTTCGGTGACGGTTTCCGACGGCACTTCGACCGCTTCGACCAGCGCCGACAGGCCCAGGCGCTCAGCCTCGGACAGGATCGATTCGCGCACCTTGTTCTCGAAGCCCGAGTAGGCGTGGATGATGTACCAGCGAGCCATGTTGAAATTTCCGTATCTGGTGATTGCTTCGGATCAGGCGAGCGACAGCAGCCAGCTGACGATCGCGCCGAAGACCGTGTCGACGCCGAGGAAGAACAGGGCCAGGAGCAGCATCATGATTCCCACGAAGATCGCGGTGGTCGTGGTTTCCTGGCGGGTCGGCCAGACGACCTTGCGCGCTTCGGCCTGAACCTGCCGCATGAATTCGCCGGGATTGATCTTGGCCATGGCTTCCTAGCCCGTCACTTGAGTTTCGTTCCTGTCTTCCGCCAAGGGCTCATCGCCGCCCCGATCGTGGTGACCGGGAGGGGCGATGTGTTCTCCTATGTCGGAAGACACCGCCGCACTTAGCTATCGCCCGGAACTTTTGCAAGCCGTGCCACAAGGGTACCGGGCGCGCGGTAGACCACGACCGCTCCGGGCGGCAGGCTGTCGGGCTCGCGCGGGCCGACATACCACAGCCAGTCCATGTTCCTGGCCGGGGCCCAGTTCGCCAGGTCGATCGGTCTGCCTGGCCGCCACAGCAGCCGCTGGCTGGGATCGCGGAAATTGGGGCCGCCATCCTTCAGGCGAATCATGTGGATGCCGGGCACGGCGAAGTGGGCATTGATCAGCACGTTCTTGCGCAGCACGGCATATCCGCCGATGTGCTCTTGCGTGTTGTAGCCCCACTTGCCGCTGTTGGTGACGACCAGGTTGGCGACCCGCGCACCCTGCGGCAGATGATCGACGGCGGCCAGCAGCCGCTCGGTCTCGGCCGAGCCGCGCTGCCAGATGTCGGTCGTGACCGAGATGCGGGTCAGGAACAGTGCTGGCGCCACCCACAGCAGCCAGCGCGGCACGTTCCAGCTCAGCGCCAGGCAGCCGACCAGCAGGCCCGAATAGATCATCCGCGCATCGGCGAGGTCCCCGCCGAAGATGTGGCGCGGCATGGCAATCGAGCCGATCAGCAGGATCGCCGCCGCCCAGCCCAGCCGTCCGTCGATCCGCCGCAGCAACAGCGATCCGGCCAGGACTGCGGCGACCAGCAGCAGGCTGGCATGATCAAGCCAGACGATCCCGTCGCGCATCGCCTGCTTCCAGATCGCCCATTTGAAGATCCAGACCTTGGCGCCATAGCTGGGCAGGCCGCTGGGATTATCGCCCAGGAACAACCCGGCGAACGGCAGAAACAGCGGCCAGGGCGCGAAGAAGGCGGACAAGTCCTTGCGGCGGTGCCATTCGTAACCGAACACCAGGATGCCCAGCATCCCCCAACCCGAAACATGCAGCACCCAGACCAGCACGCCCAGCGGCATGAACAGCAGCGGGCGCCAGGGCTTGTCTTCCAGCCGCACCCAGGCGGCAAAGGCAAACAAGGCTGCCGCCTGGGCGAGGCCGAAGTTGAGGAAGCCGAGGATCAGGCTGGGCGACCAGACGAAGCACAGCGCCAAGAGCGAGGCGAGCCCGATCCGCCGGCGCAGGCTCCATTCGATCGCCAGGATGCCCAGCGCGGTCAGCAGCGGCACCAGCCCGGCGATGATCCGCCCTGCCGCCTCGAGCCCGAACAGCGCGGCTAGCGGCCGGACCAGCAAGTCGGCACCGAGATTGCCAGACCACTTCCAGTCGAATTCATAATAGCGCTGCAGGAAGCTGTTATCGGCGCGCTCCAGCATCACGTAATAGCGCGCGAGGTGCGCGGCATAGTCCACCATCTGCGGATACTTCGCGACCAGCACCGGCAGGCAGGTCAGCACCGCCAGCACCAGGCCCAGCAGCACGCCCTCGCGCGTGGTCGGGCGCGCGCTCAGCCAGGCGGCAAGCCCCGTGCGGCGCGGAGCGGATTGCGCGAAGGTCAGTTCGACGGTCATCAGCTCGGCTTGTTGGTGGAAGAGGCGGTGGCAGGAGTGGCAGGATTCGAACCCGCGGCCCTCGGTTTTGGAGACCGATGCTCTACCAGCTGAGCTACACTCCTGCAGGCGCGCTGGCCCTTAGGTCAGGCGAAGGCGGTTGGCAAGGAACTTGTCCCCGCCCGCCGCGCTATCTGCTATGGTACGCCCCATGCACGCGCCTGTGCCCCAGATCATCGAGCCGGACCTGCTGCTGCTGGCCTATCGCAGCGGGATCTTTCCGATGGCCGATGCCCGCGACGATCCGGAGGTCTTCTGGGTCGAGCCGCGCCGGCGCGCGATCCTGCCGCTGGATGGCTTTCGCTGTTCGCGCTCGCTGGCCCGCGCCCTGCGGCGCGGGCGCTTCAGTGTCACCTGCAATGCCGATTTCGCCGCCGTGATGCAGGCTTGCGCCGGGCCCCGCGGCGAATCGGGCGAAACCTGGATCAGCCACCGGATCGAAGCGAGCTACCGCGCGCTGCACGCCATGGGCCTGGCCCATTCTATCGAATGCTGGCAGGACGGCGCGCTGGTCGGCGGGCTCTATGGCGTCGGGTTCGACCGGGTCTTCTGCGGCGAATCGATGTTCAGCCGGGTGCCCGATGCCTCAAAGGTGGCGCTGGCCTGGCTGGTTGCGGCGCTGCGGCGCGGCGGAGCCGAACTGCTCGACTGCCAGTTCATGACCGATCACCTCGCCTCACTGGGCGCGATCGAGATCAGCCAGGCCCGCTATCTAACCTTGCTGAAGGCAGCTCAGAGATCGACCGAGGGCGCAGCGGCCTTGGCTGGCGCCGCCTTGGGCGCGGGCGATGGCGTCGCTGCCGGAGACGCGGAAGGCGAAGGCGACGGACTGGCGCTGCCAGCCGCCTTCGGCGCGCTGCTGGGCGATGCCGAACTGGCCGGGCTGTCTTCCTCGCCCGGGAACTTCATCGCGCAGTCCTTGACCCAGACGTCATAGACCGGGTGCTCAACCACGTTGAGCGAGGGCGCATTCTTGAACAGCCAGCCGGAAAAGACCTTGCGCCAGGCCAGCGCGCTATCGGCATCGGCCCGTTCCTCGACAAAGACCTGCACGAAGGCCCCGGTCTCGGCCGGGCGCTCCCACGGCAGGGTCCGCTCGCAGGTGGCGAGCCGGACGACGACGTTGCCGATCCGCCGCGCCTCGCCGGACTTCAGGACGATGTCCTGGGTGATATTGTTGCGCTTGTTGAGCAGGCCGAGTGTCGCGACGCGATCCTTGACCGGGGTGCCATATTCGCTTTCGACCGCCGGCACGCTGGCCTGGGCCGCGACGCCTTCGGGAATGTCGGTCGCCGCGGCATCGGGCTCATCGCCGCCGCTGCACGCGGCCAGCAGCAGCACAAAGCCAGGCGCGAGCAGGCGCCGCATGATCAGGCGTCCGGGCTCCAGGCCTCGTAATCGCCGGTCGCGGCTGCCCGCTTGCCGCCGCGCTCGAGCGCACCTTGCGGACGATAGGCCTGGGCCGTGCCGGTGGCGTTGGGGGTGTAGTCCACTTCCCAGATCCGCGGCGGCGGGAGGTGGCTTTCGGGCACACCGTCATAGGAATGGTGCAACCAGCCATGCCATTCGGACGGCACGCGGCTGGCATCGTTGGCCCCGTTATAGATCACCCAGCGCCGCTCGGTCCCGGCGAAGGGGCCGTCCTTGCGGACCTTCTTCGAGCGGTAATACTTGTTACCCTGCGCATCGGTACCGACCTGCTCGCCGGTCAGCGCGGAATTGAACAGCGTCCCGATCGTCGCGCCGTCCCACCAGGTGAAGATCTTGCCAAGGATTCCCATGGGCGCGCGTTAGCCTCGGTTGGCGGGACGGGCAAGCACTACCACGCGACCTTGTCGCCCGGAGCGATGCCCAGTTCGGCGGCACGGCCACCGGGGATCTCCAGTACAGCCTTGACTTGCCCCACCGAGAGCAGCGGCTTCAGGTCATATGGCACGGCATTGGCCGCGATATTGGCGATCCGACCATCGGGGGCAACGAAGATCAGGTCGAGCGATATGACCGTGTTCTTCATCCAGAAGCTGGCCCTGCGCGGCGGATTCATCGGGAAGATCATCCCTTCGTCCGGGCCCAGCTTGGTCCGGAACATCAGCCCCTTGGCCTGCTCCATCGCCGAACGGGCGACCTCCACCTTGAAGCGGTGCGTGCCACCGGCGCTCGTTACGGTCAGGGGAATCACCTCCAGCCCGGATTCGGGGTGGACCGCATTGGTTGCCGCGGGTGACGCGCCGCCAGCGCCCGGCGAACAGGCCACCAGGGTTGCAGCCAGCAGGGCGAACAGCAGGTGACGCATCAATATTCCTCTTCCTCTTCGGCCCACGCCTCGAGCCCGGCGATCGTTCCAGCTTCCAACACCTGCCGCGCGATGTCCAGCCGGTGGCCAGCCCGCAGCAGCACCGCGATCTGCTTTTCGCGCGCCGTACGGTCGGCGGGGGGGGCACCGTAAGGCCCCAGTCGCCGCTTGCGGGCCAGGGCCAGCGCGGCCTGCCGCGCCTCGCTGGGCGAGCCGCGCACCTCCTCACGCAGGTCAGCTGCGATCCCGGCGGCGTTCAGCGATTGGTCGACCCGCCGGTCGCCATAACCCCGGCGGCGCAGGCTGCCGGCCTTGGCGCGGGCAAAGACCGCATCATCGACATAACCGGCCGCGACGCAGCGCTCGACGATCGCGGCAATCGGAGCATCGCCATCGCCCTCCCAGCCGCGTTCGCGTAGCTTGCGGCGCAGGTAGCCATCCAGCTTGGCCGCCGAGGTCGAAAACCGCGCGAGATAGGCCAGCGCCAGCTCGTTAAGCCGCTGCGCATCAAGCGGGCGCGGCACGCGGCGTTCACGCGGTGAGCTGGCGGAGCGGGGGGTGAACCGGGGCGGCATTGCCCTAATCGTGCCACACTGTGCCGCGATTGGGGAAGGGTGCGGGTGGTCTTTCAGGGAACCATCCAGACAAATGGGGACGCGTGTGACGCCGAAAACGGCGCATCCGGTTGGAAAGACGGGTTTTTGTAATGACTGAAGCCGCCACCATGGCGAGTGCCGCGACGGCTGCTGGCCTTGTGCCAACGCCCAATTACGACGCGCATCCGCGCCGCTTTTCGGACTTTGCCACTTTTGGCGATGCGCTCGATTACGCTGCGCAAGGCGCGCGCGGCATGAATTTTCACGATCCGCGCGGCACACTGATCCGGGTTTACCCCTTCAACGAACTGCGCAGCGATGCGCTGGCCATGGCCTATCGCCTGATCGCACTGGGCATCGGCAAGGGTGACCGGGTTGCCCTGATTGCGGAGACCGGACCCGAATTCGCCGCGCTGTTCTGCGGCGCGGTCTATGCCGGGGCCTGGCCGGTGCCGCTGCCGCTGCCGACCAGCTTTGGCGGCAAGGAAGGCTATATCGACCAGCTGTCGGTCCAGCTGCAGTCAAGCGACCCCAAGGTCCTGTTCTTCCCCGCCGAGATTGGCGAAATGGCCGGTGCCGCTGCCAAGCGTCAGGAAGCCCTGACCGGAAAGTGCGACGGCATCGCCTGGGAAGACTTCGCCAAGCAGCCGGCTAATGCCTGCGACCTGCCCGCCGCCAACCCGGACGATATCTGCTATCTGCAATATTCCAGCGGCTCGACCCGCTTCCCGCACGGCGTTGCCGTCACGCACGAGGCGCTGCTCAACAACCTGAGCGGCCATGCCCACGGGATGCAGTTCACCCAGGACGATCGCTGCATCAGCTGGCTGCCGTGGTACCACGACATGGGTCTGGTCGGCTGCTTCCTGTCGATGATCGCCAACCAGGTATCGGCCGATTACCTCAAGACCGAGGATTTCGCCCGCCGTCCGCTCGCCTGGCTCGATCTGGTCACGCGCAATCCCGGCAATTCCTGCAGCTATTCGCCTACCTTCGGCTATGACATCTGCGCCCGCCGCATTTCCAGCCAGAGCAATGTAGCCGAACGGTTCGACCTGTCGCGCTGGCGGATCGCCGGCAACGGCGCGGACATGATCCGGCCCGACGTGATGCAGAACTTCGTCAACGCCTTTGCCCCCGCCGGGTTCAAGGCGAGCGCCTTCCTGCCCTCTTACGGCCTTGCCGAAGCAACCCTCGCGGTCACCCTGATGCCGCCGGGCGAAGGGATCCGGGTCGAGCTGGTTGAGGAAGAGCGCCTGTCAGGCACGCCCCGCGATCTCAGCCGCCCGGCCCGCTACCGCGCCATCGTCAATTGCGGCAAGGCCGTTAAGGACATGGAGCTGGCGATCCGTAACGAGCGCGGTGAGGCCCTGCCCGATCACCACATCGGCAAGGTCTGGTGCAAGGGCCCGTCGGTCATGCACTCCTATTTCCGCGATCCCGAATCGACTGCGGCCTGCCTCGTCGATGGCTGGCTCGACACTGGTGACATGGGCTACATGGTCGATGGCTATCTGTTCATCGTCGGCCGTGCCAAGGACATGATCATCATCAACGGCAAGAATCACTGGCCCCAGGATATCGAATGGGCCGTGGAACAGCTGCCGGGCTTCAACCATGGCGATATTGCCGCCTTCTCGGTCGAAGGCGAAACAGGAGAGGAAGAAGTGGCCGTGCTGGTCCACTGCCGCGTCTCCGATCCGGTCGAGCGCCAGAAACTGCACGACTCGATCCGCGACAAGGTCCGCTCGATCCTGGGCCACCCGGCGATTGTCGAACTGGTCCCGCCGCGCACCCTGCCGCGCACCAGCTCGGGCAAGCTCAGCCGTGCCAAGGCCAAGAAGCAGTACCTGTCGGGCGAAATCACCCCGATCCAGCTGGCGGCCTGAGCTTTTTCCCAGTCTTAGCGCCGCGCTGTCCCGTTTCGGGGCGGCGCGGCGCATTGCATTTCGCCCCTCGCGAATTAGGCTGAGGGTCGGGCCGCACCGGGGGAAGAGGAACGCCGCGATGAATCGCGATCCGACCGATCGTCATGACTATGGGATTCTGGTGGGCTGGAGCCACGCGACGTTCACCGACAAGATCGATCTCAAGCTCCAGACCGTGCAATCGAGCCGCCAGCTCAAGAGCGAAGACCTGGACACTCAGCATATCGTGATGACCGCCAGCCAGGCCGTGCTGCTGGCCAACTATCTGTTCCAGATCACCGGCCAGGCCCCTGTCAAAAAGCCGGGCATTCTGACCCGGCTGCTGGGCGGCTAACCCGCTCATCGCGCTCGCCCTGTCTTATCTAAACAATACAGCTTGCAACACGGCCTTACTCGCCCCATCTTGGCAGCAGTGCCCAAGAGGGAAATCTAGACCATGGCCACCACGCCGACCACGACCGAGACCGCCGCCCCGACCATCACCCTGACTCCGCCCGATCCGGTACCGGTAGTCGCACCCGAACAGGCCGTGGGCCTGGTGCCGGTGGCCGAGGATGCCAAGTCCAAGCTGGACCAGCGGGTCGATGCCTTCGTGAACGATCTGCTCGCCTCTGACGCCAACTCGCCCGAATTCGGCAAGAAGGTCGATCAGATCACCAATATGGGCCGCAAGGAAATCATGGCGGCGGCGGGCATGTCGAACCGCTTCCTTGATCGTCCGGTGCGGGCGATGGACAAGGATTCGGGCGTCGGCGCGAACCTGGCGGAGCTGCGCCGCACGGTCGAACAGCTTGATCCCGGCAAGCAAGGCAAGCTTTCGAAGGGCCGCAAGATCCTGGGCATCATTCCCTTCGGCAATTCGATGAAGCGCTATTTCCAGTCCTATGAATCGGCGCAGGGCCATATCCAGGCCGTGCTGGGCCACCTCTCGTCCGGCAAGGACGAGCTGCTGATGGACAATGCCGCGATCGACGTGGAGCGCCAGAAGCTGTGGGAAGCAATGGGCGCGCTGGAGCAGATGATCCACATCAGCCGCGCGCTCGACACCAAGCTGGAGGAAAAGGCCGCCGACCTCGACGCGACCGACCCGGCCAAGGCCAAGGCGATCCGCGAAACCGCGCTGTTCTATGTCCGCCAGCGCACCCAGGATCTGCTGACGCAGATGGCGGTGACTGTCCAGGGCTACCTTGCGCTCGACCTGGTCAAGAAGAACAACGTCGAACTGGTCAAGGGCGTCGATCGCGCCAGCACCACCACTGTTGCCGCGCTGCGCACCGCCGTGACCGTGGCCCAGGCCATGGCCAACCAGCGGCTGGTGCTGCAGCAGGTCACCGCGCTTAACGAGACAACGGCGGGCCTGATCGATTCGACCGGCACGCTGCTACGCGACCAGACCGGCAAGATCCACGAGATGGCCGCATCGAGCACGATCCCGCTGGAGACGCTGCAGCGCGCCTTCCAGAACATCTATGACACGATGGACAACATCGACACCTTCAAGGTGAAGGCGCTCGAGAACATGAAGCAGACCGTCACCACGCTGACGGCCGAGGTCGAGAAGTCCAAGGGCTATATCGCCCGCGCCGAAGGGGCCGCCCAGGCCGCCAAGGCTGCGGATGCGCCGAGCCTGCTGAGCCTGGAGGGCTGACTTGCCCGGCGAGGCGCACAATTCTGACGTGATCCTGCGTCAGGCGAAGCAATCGCTGGTCAACAACCGCGATTTTGGCGGGCGGCGCAATTCGATCGGACGGCGCTCTGCCGCGATCAAGCGCGAACATGCGGTGCGCCAGACCAAGCGGGCGATGGCGACGGTTGGTGCAATCGTGTTTGCCGCCATGGCCGCCGGCCTGATTAGCGACGGCATCGGCATCACCGGCGTGCTGCTGACGATGATGGCGATCTTCGCCGCGGTAGCCTTTTTCGCCGCCGTTCCGAAGGTCAAGATCCCGACCCGCGAGGCGCTGCGCGGGAGCGATGTGAAGTCGCTGGTCGGGCGGACCGAGCTCTGGCTGGAACAGCAGCGCCCGGCCCTGCCCGCCCCGGCAGTCCAACTTGTCGACACGATCGGCCTCCAGCTCGATGCGCTCGGCACCCAGCTTGACGGGCTGACCGACAATGCGCCTGCCGCAGTGGAAGTGCGCAAGCTGGTGGGCGATCACCTGCCCGAGCTGATTTCGTCCTACACCGCGATTCCCCGCCATCTGCGCGGCGAAGTGCAGGGTAGCGGCAGCCCGGACCACCACCTGGTCGACAGCCTGGGCAAGATCAGCAGCGAGATCGACAGCGTCACCCGCCAGCTCGCCAGCGGCGCGATCGACAACCTGGCGATCAAGACCCGCTATCTCGATTACAGGTACGGCGCCGGCCCGGAAGGAGAGAACGGCCAGTGAGGATCGCAATCCCGCACAGCATCGGCAAGGAAGAGGCCCGCCGCCGGGTGCGCGAACGCTCGGGCGAGATCGCCGACTTCGTACCGGGCTTCGCTTCGGTGAGCACCGCCTGGCAGAGCGATGACCTGATGAACCTGACCGTCGGCGCGACGGGCCAGGAAATGACCGGATCAATAGAAGTGGGCGAAAGCGAAGTGGCCTTCACGGTCGAACTGCCGGCCGCGCTCAGCTTTGTCGAACCGATGATCCGCAGCAAGATCGAGGCCAAGGGCCGCAAGCTGCTGACTTAAAGCTCGCGCTCCAGCTCCAACAAGCTGTGCGGGATGCGCAGCTGGGCCGAGGCGACCCGCGTTTCGCGCAGGAACAGCAGCAGCGCCCACATCAGCAGGGCGATCGCGACCAGGAACAGGCCGGCTGCCACAAATTGCAGCCGAACGGCGACGATTTCTTCCAGGAACAGCACCGCGACCGTCACCCCGATGGTCAGACCGCTCAGCACCATCAGGAAGATCGCGCGGTTGATCAGCGATATCCGCTGCGCGATGGCCCGCATTTCGACCACCACGGCATCGTGATCGGCTCCGCTGGTGGCAGTGTGGCGTTCCTGCAGGTGCCGCGAGCGATCGACGATCCGGCCGAGCCGGGATGAGAGCAGATTCATCATGTTGCCAATCGCCACCAGCACAAAGACCGGCGCGAGCGCGAGCTGGATGGTCTGGGCGATCACCGGCCGGACGTGAGCAGGCTGTCGACCACGTTGGGGTCCGCCAGTGTCGAGGTATCGCCCAGGTTCGAGACGTCCCCTTCGGCGATCTTGCGCAGTATCCGGCGCATGATCTTGCCTGACCGGGTCTTGGGCAGGGCGGGTGCGAAGTGGATCACGTCGGGCGTGGCGATCGGGCCGATCTCGTGCCGCACCCACTGGACCAGCTCCTTGCGGACATCATCCGTGGGCTCCTCGCCGGCATTCAAGGTAACATAGGCATAGATGCCCTGCCCCTTGATCTCGTGCGGCATGCCAACCACGGCGGCTTCGGCCACCTTGGCATGGGCGACCAGCGCTGATTCCACTTCGGCCGTGCCCATGCGGTGACCTGAAACGTTGATCACGTCATCGACCCGGCCCGTGATCCAGTAATAGCCGTCGGCATCGCGCTTGCAGCCATCGCCGGTGAAGTACTTGCCGCGATAGGTGGTGAAATAGGTCTGGAAGAAGCGCTCGTGATCGCCCCAGACGGTGCGCATCTGGCCGGGCCAGGACTGGGTGATGCAGAGGTTCCCCTCGGTCGCGCCTTCCAGCACATTGCCCTCACCATCAACGATCTGCGGCACGACCCCGAACATCGGAAAGCTGGCCGCGCCGGGCTTCAGCGCATGGGCGCCGGGCAGCGGGGTCATCATGCAGGCGCCGGTTTCGGTCTGCCAATAGGTGTCCACGATCGGGCAGCGGCCATCGCCGACAACGCGCCAGTACCATTCCCAGGCCTCGGGATTGATCGGCTCACCCACCGAGCCGAGCAGGCGCAGCGTCTTGCGACTGGTGGCCTTTACCCATTCGTCACCCTCGCGCATCAGCGCGCGCAGCGCCGTGGGGGCGCCATAGAAGATCTCGACCTTGTGGCGGTCGACGATTTCCCAGAAGCGGCTGTGGGTGGGATAGTTCGGCACACCTTCGAACATCACCGTGGTCGCGCCATTGGCGAGCGGGCCATAGACGACATAGGAGTGGCCGGTGACCCAGCCCACATCGGCCGCACACCAATAGATTTCGCCGGGGCGGTAGTCGAACACGTAACTGTGGGTCATCGCCGCCCAGGTCAGGTAGCCGCCGGTGGTGTGGAGCACGCCCTTGGGCTTGCCGGTAGAGCCCGAGGTATAGAGGATGAACAGCGGGTCTTCCGCGCCCATTTCCTCGTAAGGGCAGGTCCCCGAAACCGCCACGCGCTGCTCATGCCACCAGTGATCGCGGCCATCGGCCATGGTGATTGCATTGCCGACATGGCGCACGACCAGCACGGCTTCGATCGAGGGACACTGGTTCAGCGCCTCATCAACATTGGCCTTAAGCGGCACCAGCTTGCCGCCGCGCATCCCGGCATCCGCCGTGATGACGACATTGCTGTCGCAGTCCTGAATCCGCCCAGCCAGCGCCTCGGGACTGAAGCCGCCAAACACGACCGAATGGATCGCGCCGATCCGGCTGCAGGCCAGCATGGCCACAGCCGCTTCCGGGATCATCGGCATGTAGATCGTCACCCGGTCGCCACGCTTTGCGCCCAGCGCCTTCAGCGCATTGGCCATGCGGCAGACTTCCTCGTGCAGCTCGCGGTAGGTCAGGCGGCGCTGCTGGCTGGCATCGTCGCCTTCCCAGATGATCGCGGTGACATCGCCGCGCTCCGCCAGGTGGCGGTCAAGGCAATTGGCCGAGACGTTGAGCGTGCCGTCAGAGAACCATTCGATCCCGAAAGTCGCCTCGTCGTAGGAGCAGTTACTCAGCCTGGTCCACGGCTTGATCCAGTCGATCCGGGCCGATTCCTCCCGCCAGAACGCTTCGGGCGTTTCCAGCGCGGCGCGGTACTTCTCGGCATAGACCTCCGCCGTGATCTGCGCGCGAGCGGCCCATTCAGCGGGGACGGGGTGGACGGTGGCCATCGGTTACTCTCCCTTTGCCCCACCCTTGCCGCCGCGAAGGGCCGCGATCAAGCGGGTCAGAAGAAGAATTTCTGCTGCCAGTAGAAGGTCCCGGTCACCGGCTCGCCCGCAGCGTTGAGCGCGGGCTTGAAGCGCAACCGCTCCTTCGCGAGGCGGCAGGTCACCTCATCGGTATCGGGCAGCCCGCTCGACTTGTAGATCCGGCAGCCGGTCGCTCGCCCTTCGGGGCTGATCGTCAGTGCGAGGATCACCGCCTTGCCGATCCGCGCCTCGCGTCCGCCGGGCGGGATCGGGAAGTCAGAGGCGCGGTCGATCCGGCCGGAAATATGGACCGGCTTGCTGACGCCGCCGCCCTGGCCGGTGCCGCCCGCGCCGCTGCCCGTGCCGGAACCCGCTCCGCCAGCCCCCGTGCCGCTGCCTGCATCCCGCGCACCCGAAGTATCGGCGCTGCCCGTGCTGGAGGCTCTGGGTGCTGGGACCTTGGCGATCTCCACCTTGGGCTTCTCAGCCCTCACTTCGCGCGGGACGGCCTTCTTGCCCGCCTCGCCGGCGGCACCGGCGGGCTTGGGCTCGGCCCGTGGTTCGGGCGGCGGCGGGGGCGCGGTGATGGTGACGGTGAGCGTGCGAGTGATGGTCTCCACCGCCTGGGCGGTAAAGTCCGGCGCGAAGGCCCGGATCAGCGCCAGGATCGCCAGAATGTGCAGCAGCGCCACCAGCACGATCACGCCCAGCTTGACCCGGCGCGGCGGGGTGAGGTCCAGATCGTCCTCGTCCATCAGCGCCTTATGACAGGCTGATGCTGCAATTCAAAGGCTTAGCGCGGCGGGGCGACGTCAAACGCGAAGGTCAGGCGCTCGCCTGCGGCGAACGGTTCGGTCGCGTGCCACAGGGTCGATCCGAACAGCGCAAGGCGGCCCGGCTTCGGTTCGATCTGCCGCAGTGGCGGCAAGTCCAGCCCCAGCTCGGGCGGTGGGCTGCCGAGTGAGAGCCAACCGGCTGGCGGCGCGCCGAGCTCAGCCGGTTCAGGCAGGCTGACGTAGCAGGCCGAACTGATCCACCCGCGCACATGGGTGTGGCTGGCATGAAAGCCGGCTCCGGCCAGCCGCACCGACCAGCTCCCGGCAAAGCGCAGCGGCCCGGCACCGCGATCGAGCAGCGGGTGTCCTGCCTTCTTCGGCAAGCCAGCGGCAAACTCGGCCACGGCAGCCAGCACCTTGTCTCGCGCCAGCCGGATCGCCGGATCGGGGTGGAAGAACAGCTGCCGGTCGGTCTGGGTGCCGCCCCGCACCGACTGTTCGGGATAGGGCGCCTTCATCCGGTGGAGGCGGCGCAGGGCGGCGGTCAGGTCAGCGAGTTCCTGCGGGGTGAAATCCAGATCGATCGCTGCGGCGTGCAGAGGCTCGCCGTCGAGCCACCCGGCCTGCGGATCACCCAGCAACCGCCAGCACAGCCCGGCATAGGGCCAGACCATCCGCGCCTGCGGCCCGCCCAGGTGCCGCTGCGCGACCACCAGTGCGGCTTCCGGCTGGCCAGTCCGGAGCAGGTAGCGGACGTGGCACAGGTCTGTTCCCGGATCGGCCAGCGCGGATTGGTGCGTGAAGTCCGGCGTTCCCTCTCCGCTCTCGGAAGTGAGGAACAGGTCTGACAGCGCCAGCCCCTGCGAAGGCGGACACGCCTGCTGCGCGCGCTCCAGAGCGCCACGCGCTGCCGGCCAGTCCTTGCGGGTAGCGTGCTGCTGGAACCAGCCGAGCCACAGCGCCGTATTGGCCATATCGCGCGCCGTTGCCGACGCGAACGACCGGTCCCAGCCTTCCGCCTCGCCATTGGTGATGCGCATTGCGCAGAGCGTGCGGTGCCCGTCGATCCAGCCGGGATGTTGCGCCAGCACGGCCTCCAGCAGCACCTCGGCTCGCTGAACCTCTCCCTCGGCCGCCAGCGCCAGCGCGTGGTTGCGGATCAGGTCGGGCTGGTCGGGGAGCAGGGCGGCGGCGCGCTCGAACAGGGCGGCGGCAGGCTGCCAGGCTTCAAAGGCGATCTGGGCATGGCCAAAGGCGGCTTGCGGACTGTTCGGATCAAGCCGCGCCGCCTCGGTGATCGTCTCCAGCGCCGCGTCGATATCCTGATCAGCCAGCAGTGCGGCCGCCCGGCTGACGCGCTGCGCGGTATCGGTCATGCTTTGCAGTGCTGGTCGATGAAGGCCTGGTGGCTCGGCTGGCGCGCCGCCTCGGTGGCCATCGCATTGCGCAGCTTGCCCAGCCACTCGCGCCCGCTCGGGCGATAGGCGCCAAGCGGATCGGTGCCTTCGGGCAGGTTGAACTGGCCGATGTGGACCGCATGCCAGCTGGGCGGGGCGAACAAGTCCATGTCGCGCGGGATATGGCGGCCATAGCGGCGGAAGTGATCGATCTTGAAGGCCAGGGTGTCCGGCACATCCATCGCGCCGGTGTGGCGCCACATCGGCTCATCGCGGTCCATCAGCTTGTAGTGCAGGACGATGAAATCGCGGATGCGTTCCATCTCGGTCGTGGCGATATGGTTGTACTCGGCTATCACCGCGGGATCGAAGCTCGTATCCGGGAACAGCGCGAGGAGCTTGGAGATACCCGCCTGGATCAGGTGCAGGCTGGTCGATTCCAATGGCTCGAGGAACCCGCTGGAGAGGCCCACCGCGACCACGTTCTTGTCCCAGAACTTGCGGCGCATGCCGGTGGTGAAGCGCAGCCGGTTCGGATCGGCCAGCGGCTTGCCGTCAAGGTTGGCGAGCAGCACGTCGAGCGCCGCCTCGTCGTTGGTGAACTGGCTGGAATAGACATGCCCGTTGCCGGTGCGGTGCTGCAGCGGGATGCGCCACTGCCAACCGGCCTCGCGCGCGGTTGAGCGCGTGTAAGGGGTGAAGTCACCCGCCTTCTCGCAAGGGATCGCCACGGCCCGGTCGCAGGGCAGCCAGTGCGTCCAGTCGACATAGCCGGCCTGCAGCGCCCCTTCGATCAGCAGGCCGCGAAAGCCCGAGCAATCGATGAACAGCTCTGCCTCCAGGCTGCGCCCATCTTCCAGGGTGACGCCGGTGACGAAGCCTGTTTCACCATGCTGCTGGACCGAGCCGATCTTGCCCTCATGCCGCACCACGCCGCGTTGCTCCGAATAGGCACGCAGGTACCGCGCATAGAGCCCGGCATCAAAATGATACGCATAGTCGAAGGTCGAAAGGACCGAACGCGGATCCCCGCTCGGCCGGACAAAGCGATTGGCCTTGGCGAGATGCCAGGCCATCGAGTGTTCGTCGAATCCGGCCGTCTCGCCGGCAGCCTTGGCCAGCAACCAGTGCTGGTGGACCGGAACCACGTCAAAGGCGCGGCCGTGCGGGCCAAACGGGTGGAAATAGCGGTGGCCCTGGCGGCCCCAGTTCACGAATTCGATCCCCAGCTTGTAGCTCGCCTGGGTGCGCTTCATGAATTCGGCTTCGTCGATGCCCAGCATCTGGTTGAAGGTGCGGATCGGCGGGATCGTCGCCTCGCCCACGCCAACCGTGCCGATTTCCTCGCTCTCGATCAGCGCAATCTCGCAGCCCTGGGCAAGATTGGCGGAGAGCGCCGCCGCCGTCATCCAGCCCGCCGAGCCGCCGCCGACGATCAGGATCTTGCGGATGGGTTGCGCCTCAGTTGTCATCGCCCGCTCGCTTGCCATGAAAGAAAGCGGGCGGGAAGCAGCCAAAGCCGTTCCCGCCCGATTGTTTCGGGGCCCGTCCAGGGAGTTGGCGGGCCCCGAGGAGAACCAGCTTAGAAGCTGTAGCGCACCGAAGCGGTGAAGGTGCGGCCCAGCGCCGGGGCACCGCTCAGCGCGGCCGGATTGGTCGAGCTGTCGAAGATGCCGCCGTTGCCGCGGAAGTCGAAGGTGTCGAACAGATTGTAGACCTGCAGACCCAGTTCGAGGTTGTTGACCGGACGGACCCGCAGCACACCGTTGAACACGGCCTTGCCCGGGTATTCCAGACCGGCCCCGTCGATCGAGTTGGTCTGGCCGGTGGTCGACAGACCGATCGTGGCGAAGTCGTTGATGTCGTAGTTGGCCGAGACCGTGTACGACAGATCCGGGATACCATCGGCGCGGTTGTAGACGGTCGAAGCCGCCGCCGCGCGCTTGGCCTTGGTGTAGGTGGCCGTCCCGACGAGGTTGAACCCGCCGTTCTGGTAGGTCACGAACAGTTCGGCACCGGTCGACTTGTACTTGGTGTCGATGATGCAGCCGCCGGTCGGGCACTGGGCCGTGACGGTCGGTTCATAGTCGCTGCGGCTGAAGCTGCCCTTCAGCAGGGTCAGTTCGACAGTGTAGCGCCCGCCCAGCAGGCCACCACGGTTCTTCAGGCCGAGTTCGTACTGCTTCACGAAGTCAACTGAGGGCACCAGCCCGCTCTGGTTGAGCTGGCCCGAAGCGGTGAACTTGCCCGACACCGTCTGACGGTCCGAGTTGAAGCGGCCGCCGCGCGAGGCACGGATGAACAGCGAGGTATCCGGGTTGACCTTCCACAGCGCACCGACCGTCCAGGTGGTGTAGTTGCGGCCATAGTCCAGCACTTCGCGGGCACCGTTGGCGGTGATCGTCGGGATCTGGGTGGTGATGCCGTTGTAGGTGACCGGGGTGTTGAACTCGGTCGCGCTGCCGGCAATCGTCCAGCCCGAAGCGCGCAGCATTTCGAACCGCACCGAGCCATCGATCGCGAAGTTATCGTTGTCGAGGTCGAGCCCGATGTAGGGCGCGTTGTCGGTGTACGACAGTTCGTAATCGCGGGCGCAGCAGTTGCCCCAGTTGTTGTTGAACCCGGCAATCCCTTCGGCGGTCAGGCGCGCACCGGCAGCCGTGAACAGGTCAAGCTGGGCCGGATTGTCACCGCTGACCTCGCGGTAGGATTTGTTGGTGTGCCAATCCATGTTGATCTTCTGGTTCATATAGAACCAGCCGGCGCGGGCCGTGATCGTGGCGAAGCCGCCTTCGAACTTGCCGGTCAGCGCCAGATCGTTGGCAAAGCTGCCGATGTCGCGGATGTTGGTGCGGACGTTGGTGTTCGTATCGACAT
This sequence comes from Sphingomonadaceae bacterium, assembly GCA_965284665.1. Lineage (GTDB taxonomy): Bacteria > Pseudomonadota > Alphaproteobacteria > Sphingomonadales > Sphingomonadaceae > Novosphingobium. The sequence continues at coordinate 3,019,182 of OZ260108.1, forward strand.
AGGTGCCGGTATAGGCCTGCCCGGCCTTCGGTCCGCTGGCATAGCGCAGCTGGGCGACGACCCCGCCGTTGACGGTCGAGCCGATCACCGACGAGGTGCGCCCGATGCCCAGGAACGGCGCGGTGAAGGCGCCGCTCATGTCGGTCCAGCGCATGTTGTTGTCGACCGTGATCGCGTCCGAGAACTCGTAATGGAACTGGTTCTGGATCGACTTGGCGTTGGTGGTGATGCCCGACATCGCGACGCGCTCGAGATCGCCTTCGCGGTTGTAGATCAGGAACGACTGGTTGAGCGTCGAGTAGTTCGACTGGTCACGGCCATCAAAACCGGGGAAGGGCCGCAGGTTCGAAACCTTGCCGCCGGCCACGGTGCCCAGCGCCGGGGCGCCGGTGTAGTTCGGCTCGCGCGTGTCGGCATACTTGAACAGGAAGCGGATGTAGCCCTTGCCCTCGTCGAATTCCTTGGTGAGGTTGGCTTTGATCTGGACCGAGTCCGACACGTTGAAGCCGGCCTTCAGCGGGCCCTTGCCGACCTTGTAGAAGCCGCCGACGTGGAAATACATCGTCTCGTTCAGCGCGCCGCCATAGCGGAAGTCGACCTTGGTTTCATTGAAGCCCAGGCCCTTGTTGAGCTGGATGAAGCCGCCTTCCTGCTTGCCGGTGTGGCTGATGTAGTTGATGACCGCGCCCGGCGCCTGCGAGGCAAAGGTCGCGGCAGTACCGCCGCGCACGGCTTCAACCTTCTGGGTGCTGGCGTCGAAGCGGGTCCAGTAATCGTTGTTGCCGAACTGGATGTCCCCGAACAGCACGGTCGGCAGGCCATCTTCCTGCAGCTGGACGAAGGGCGCACCGCCGGTCGCCACTGGCAGACCGCGCACCGCGATATTCGAGTTGCCGCCCGGGCCCGAGGTGCCCGCCACCTGGATGCCGGGAAGCATGCGGAACAGTTCGGCTTCCGAGCTCGGCTTGAAATCCTGGATCAGGTCGGCGCTGACCGAGGTGACCGAGATCGAGCTGTCGATCTGGGCCTTGTCGCGGCCCGAGGCCGTAACAACGATTTCATCCAGCCCGCTGGCCTCGTCCGCCGGGGCATCCTGGGCCATGGCGGGCGCGGCGAAGCTGGCACCGGCGACAATCGCCAGGACCGAGGCAACAGAGCGCAATTGCGACTTCTTCATGGGTATCCTCCCCTCGAACACCCCTTTGCGGGGCACATCTGCCGACAGCAAGCTCATGCTCATCTTCGACAATCGATTGCACCTCTACCGCAATCGATTGCAATTGCAAGTGCAAAGACACCCTGCGCAGCAATTTTGCGGATTTCACGATTGCCTTTGCCGCGCTTTGCGGGAAAGTGCGGTTTATGACTGACCGGCCCCGCATTCGAAACATCGCCGATCTTGCCAAGATTGCCGGAGTTTCCCCAGGGACCGTCTCGCGCGCGCTGTCTGGCGCCGGCCTGATCAGCCAAAAGACCCGCGACCGCATCCAGGCCCTGGCCCGCGAACATGAATTTCGCCCCAATATCATGGCCCGCAACCTGCGGATCCAGCGCACTGGCGCGATCGGCGTGTTGATCCCGCTAGGGCATGAGACCGGCCAGCACATCTCCGATCCGTTCTTCATCACCATGCTGGGTCTGCTGGCCGATGCCCTGACCGAGCGCGGCTATGATCTGATGCTCAGCCGCGTGATCCCTGACGGCGATGACTGGCTCGACCGCTATGCCGATTCGGGCCGGGTCGACGGGATCATCGTCATCGGCCAGTCCGACCAGTCTGCGGTGCTCGATCGGGTCGCGGCACGCTATCGCCCGCTGGTGGTCTGGGGCGGCCATTCGCGCGGCCAGGTCCATTGCTCGGTTGGCTCGGACAACGTCGCCGGCGGTGACCTGGCGACCACCCACTTGATCGAGCGCGGCTGCAAGCGCATCACCTTCTTCGGGGATCCGACCCCGCTCGAAATCGCCCAGCGGCTTGAAGGCTGCCGCCAGGCCTTGGCCCGGGCCGGTTTGGCAGAAGCGCTGACCGTCTTCCCCGCGCACCTGGCCGCCGGGCTGAACGATAGCGACATCACCGCCTATCTCGAGAACGCGACGACCCGCCCCGACGGGATCTTCGCTGCCTCCGACGTGATCGCGATGAGCGCGCTGCGGGCCCTGGCCGAACTGGGCATGGCCGTTCCCGGCGAAGTCAAGGTGATCGGCTATGACGGCCTGGCGCTGGGAGAACACACAGTGCCGCGGCTTTCAACCGTGAAGCAGGATCTGACCACCGGTGCGCGCAACCTGGTCGACTTGTTGCTGCGGCGGATCGCGGGCGAGGATACGAGTTCGGTGGTGATGATGCCCGAACTGGTGGTGCGGCTCTCTAGCTGAGCGCCGCCTCGGCCAGCGCCAGCGCGCCCAGCAGGCCGGAACGGTCGCCAAGTCCCGGCAGCACGACAATTTCCGAGGCCTTGCCACGGAAGTAGCCCTTGCCGAGCGCGTCGGCCTCGGCCCGGACGCGTTCGATCAGGCCCGACGTCGCCATCACGCCGCCGCCCAGCACGATCCGCCCCGGCTCGAACATCGCCTGGGCCGTCACCACGGCATGGGCGATATACCAAGCAATCACGGCGTGACCTTCATGATCGTGCGGCAGGTCGGACAGCGACATACCATAGCGCGCCAGCACAGCCGGCCCGCTGGCCAGGCCCTCCAGGCAGGTGCCGTGGAACGGGCAGACCCCGGCGAACCCACTTGCAACATCGGCGGGATGGAGCGGCGGGCGCATATGGCCCATCTCGGGATGCGAGACACCCGCGAGCGGCTTGCCGCCGATCACTGCCCCGCCGCCGATCCCGGTGCCGATCGTGAAATAGAGCACCGCAGGCTGCCCTTGCCCCGCCCCCCAGCGGTATTCAGCAAGGGCAGCGGCGGTGACATCGGTGTCCAGTCCCACCGGACAACCAAGCCGCTTGGTCAGTGGCCCGACCAGGTCGGTATTCGACCAGCCGGCCTTGGGCGTGGCGAGAATATGGCCCCAGAGCGGCGCACTACGATCGACCTCGACCGGGCCAAAGGTTGCCACCCCAACGGCAGCAAGCGGGCCGTGCCCAGCCAGCCAGTCGCACATCGCGGGAATTGTCTCGGCGGGCGTTGTCGTCGGGATGCGGGTTGTCGCCAGAACCTCGTCCGGACCATGCGCAACCCCGAGCACGAACTTGGTGCCCCCAGCCTCAACCAGTCCGTACAGCGGCTTGCTCATTCCGAAACGATCTGCGCCGTTTCCCCATCCAGCGCAATCCGGAAGCGCGGCGCCGGCACGCCGCCGAACTGCTTGAGCGCCAGCTCGGGATGCTTCACCGGATCAAGCCCGCCCAGCCCCCAGAAATCGATGAACCCGGCAACCTCCAGCTCGTCCGTAACCCACCAGCTATAGGTCTGGACCGGCTCTTCGGCCGGGTTGGGTGCCACCAAGCCCGTGCCGTTGAGCGGCTGCCACGGCCCGGCCAGCCGCTCTGCCACCATGCCATAAAGCCCGTTCGGACCTGTCGGACCTGCCGGATCGAAGGTGCGGCGCTGGGTTGACCAGAACAGGTAATAGCGCCCGCCGTGCACGCGCAGCACCGGCCGCTCCATCTCGTTGTTCACGCCGGCCGCGCTGACCACTGGCGGGAGCAGGGACCAGCCGGTGAAGCCGGGACCGCTGGCGCGCGCCAGACCGACCACGCCATTGAAGCTGGAGCTCGAAGCCGGATCAGAGGCGGTGAACAGCAGGTAGTCCGCTCCATCGGCCGGATCGCGGAAATGGAATGGATCGCGAAAGCCCTTGATAAACCCCGGTTCGCCCACCGTCTGGTTGACGATCACATAGGTCTGGCCATCGGCCGCAACGCTTTCAACCGGCTCGCTCCACCCGGTCACGCGGACCGTATCTCCGGCGAGCTCCAGCTTGCCGCTGGTCTGGAACAGGCGCTGTTCAAAGCTGCGCCCGGTATCGCCGCGCCGGCCCGTGGCCGTGTAGAACAGGGTCACCCGGCCGCTCGCCGCATCATAGACGGTCGAGCCGGCCCATTCGCGCGAGCCGGGATTGAGGTCTTCGGGCAGGAGAAAGCCGCAATCGCGCCAGACGCCGTCCCGCTCCAGCATCAGCCGCAGGCGGGCGATGTCATGGCGCAGATCGGGGTGCACAGCGCGCGGCGCGCACATCACGACCCAGGGCGTCCAGCCATCCAGCACCACGGTGGCGCCCTGCGGCGTTTCGAGTGTCCAGCAATCCCACAGTTGAAACCCCGGCAGGGCATCATGCACGTCGGCCGCGCCGATCACGGGGATCGCGGGCACCTGCTGCTGCGCAATCGCGGCGACCTGTTCAGGCAGCCAGCGCGAGGTGATGCGCGAAATGGTGATGGATTCTGGCACCCGATACCCCGGCAAGACTTTTCCCCGACAGCCATGCTGCCGCCCTTGAGGAGGCTCGCTATCCTAAATTGTAATCGATTGCAAAGCCAATTTCGCGTCCTTTTTGGGCTGGTTCGCGAATTACCGTCAAATCAGGCTGGCACCCGCTGCGGGGGTCTCGACCATCACCAGCGGCGGTCCACCCGCCGGAGTGCGATAACCGGCAAGGACCGCGGCCCGAACCCGCTCGACCTGCTCTGCCGGAAGCAGCGCCACCACGGCCCCGCCAAACCCGCCGCCGGTCATGCGTGCACCGCCTGCGTTGCCGATCGCGTCCTGCAGCAGTGCGACCAAGCCATCGATCGCCGGCAGGGTAATCGCGAAATCATCGCGCATCGCGGCATGGCTCTGCGCCATCAGTTCACCAAGCCGGGCCAGATCACCCGTGCGCAGCGCTTCGGCGGCTGCAAGGGTCCGGGCGTTTTCTCCCACCACATGCCGCGCCCGGGCATAGGCGACCGGATCGAGGCCGGCCGCTTCGGGCAAGACCGGCAGACCGCGCAGCGCCGCCACGCCAAAGTGCTGCGCCGCCGCCTCGCATTGCTGGCGGCGCAGGTTGTATTCGCCATCGACCAGCCCGCGCTCGATCCCTGAATGGACGATCAGCACCGCCAGGTCAGCGGGCAACGACACCGGCGTGCATTCGAGCGAGCGGCAATCGATCAGCAGCGCCGATCCCGCCAACGCGCGGGCGCTGACCAGCTGGTCCATGATCCCGCACTGGCACCCGGCAAAGCGATGCTCGGCGCGCTGGCCAATCAGGGCGAGGCGCGTGCGGTCAAAATCGGGCTGGCCCGCCAGCGCCGCCAGCGCCAGACCGGCAGCATTTTCGAGCGCGGCAGACGAAGAAAGCCCCGCCCCCTGCGGCATATCCCCCATGATCGCGAGGTCTGCCCCCGGCAGGTCGATCCCGGCATCGAGCAACCCGTCGGCGACGCCGCGCACATAGTTGCTCCACGGCGCAGTGCTGTCCGGCGTGATCGGCCCGGCCAGCGAGAAGGTGGTGGTCGCTCCGCCCAAGTCGCCCGCGACGATCCGCACCTGCCGGTCGTCCCGCCGCCGCGCCGCCACCATCGTCTGGCGCGAAATCGCGCAGGGCAGCACGAAGCCGTCGTTGTAATCGGTGTGCTCGCCGATCAGGTTGACCCGGCCCGGCGCGCGGGCGAGCAAATCCGGCCCCGCGCCAAAGCTCTCGCGGAACAGCTGATGCAGCTCGTCGATCATTGGCCCTGTCGGTAATGGATATCGCCCGCCGTTCGCAGGCGTTCGGCCGCCTGCTCGGGCGTCAGATCGCGCTGGGCTTCGGCCAGCAGTTCATAGCCGACCATGAACTTGCGGACCGAGGCAGAGCGCAACAGCGGCGGATAGAAATGGGCGTGAAGCTGCCAGCGCGGATGGTCATCGCCCTGCCCCGGCGCGCCGTGCCAGCCCATCGAATAGGGAAAGCTGCACCGGAACAGGTTGTCATAGCGCGTGGTCAGCGCCTTGAGCGTGGCCGCCAGATCATCGCGCTGCACTCCCGTCAATTCGGGCAGGCAGCGCACGGCAAAGCGCGGCAGCAGCAGCACTTCGAACGGCCAGGCCGCCCAGAACGGCACGATCGCCAGCCAGTGGTCGCTCTGCACGACAACGCGAGGTCCATCGGCTTCGCGCTCGGCCAGTTCGAGCAGCATCGGCGCTTCGCCGGCCCATTCCGCTTGGGTCCGCGCTTCGGTTGCGAGCTCCTGCGGGACATAGCTGGTTGCCCAGACCTGGCCGTGTGGGTGCGGGTTGGAACAGCCCATCATCGCGCCCTTGTTTTCGAACACCTGGACATGGGCATAGTGCACCGAGAGGTCAGTTACCTGCTCGGCCCAGCAATCGACCACTCCGCGTATCGCCGACACCGGCAGTTCGGGCAGGGTCAGCGCATGATCGGGCGAGAAGCAGATCACCCGGCTCTCCCCCTGCGCACCGGCCGCTCGGAATAGCGGATCATCGTTCGACGGCGCAGGGCTATCCGGCAGCAGCGCGGCAAAATCGTTCTGGAAGACAAAGGTGCCGGAGTAATCCGGGTTCCGCTCCCCGGTGACGCGGGCGTTGCCGGGGCAGAGATAGCAGTCCGGATCGCGGTGTGGCCGCTCGGCCAGGTCCGGCTCCTCGACCTGCCCCTGCCACGGCCGCCGCGCGCGGTGCGGCGAGACCAGCAGCCATTCATCCCGCAGCGGGTTATAGCGGCGATGCGGATGTTCGGCGGGATCGAAGGTCACAGCGCAGATACCTCCAGCACCAGTCCGCTCTCGCCGCGCAGCGGCGGCAGGGCAAGGCCGTGCTGCACCAGCCATGCGCCATCATGTTCGGCCCCATTTATGCGATAGTGCCGCGTTGGATCAAGCATCGGCAGCCGCAGGAATGGTGCATGGCGCTGAGTCTGCGGATCGATCCGGGTTACCATCAGCACGAGATCCGTGAGCGTGCCATGGGCCTGCCACAGCAACCCGTCCGCACCCTCACCCTGCCAGACCTGGCCGGAATGGAGCCGCTCGCGCAGGGCCTTGTAGCGGGCAATCCCCTCACCCAGCCGCGCCAGGTCTCGTTCGCTGAGCTTGCGCAGATCAAGCTCCACCCCGAAGTGCCCCGGCAGGGCGACATGGTTGCGGAACCGCATGGTCTGGATCCGCCCCGTGGCGTGGGCCGGAGCCGCGCCGACATGGCTGCCCATCAGTTCGGGCGGGAAGAACTGCAGGTAGCCGCGCTGGATGCTGACCCGGCTGACCGCGTCGATATTGTCGCTGGTCCAGAACCGGTGGGTATAGCGCGCGATCCCGGCGTCGATCCGCCCACCGCCGCCGGCGCAGGCCTCGATCTCGATCGCCGGGAAATCCCGTCGCAGCTGGGCGAACAGGTCATAGGCGCCCAGAACCTGTCTACGGAACGATGGACGTTCGCCTGCCGCCGTCAGGTCGCGGTTGTGATCCCACTTGAGGTAGCCAATCGGCAACTCGTTCAGCAGGCCAGCGAGGCGCTCGTAAAGGTAATCGCGCACCTCACTGCGGCCCATGTCGAGCACCAGCTGGTTGCGCGCGGTGACCAGCGGACGGCCCGCCACCTGCAGCGCCCACTCAGGATGAGCACGATAGAGCTCGCTGTCCGGGTTAATCATCTCCGGCTCCACCCAGAGGCCGAACTCCATGCCGAGTCCGGTCACATGGCCGGCCAGCGGACCGAGGCCATTGGGATACTTCACATCGTCCGGCCACCAGTCACCCAAGCTTGTGGTGTCGTCGCTCCGGCCGTGGAACCAGCCGTCATCGAGCACGAAGCGTTCGATCCCGGCTTTGGCCGCCGCCTCGGCCAGATCCTTGAGCGCGGCCTCATCATGATCGAAGTAGAAGCCTTCCCAGGTGTTGAGGTGCACCGGGCGCGGCCGCATCGCGCCGCCCGGCCAGTCCATCCGCGCCCGGATCCCCGCATGGAAGTTCTGCGCCACGCCATTGGCATCGGCTGCGCAGGTGGCGAGCACTTCTGGCGATGTCAGCGTTTCGCCCGGTGCCAGCCGCACCTCGCCCGGCATCAGCGCTTCGCCCAGTTGCCATTGCCAGCGCCCATCGTCGATCCAGTCGATCAGCTGGCAATGGTTGCCTGACCAGGCGAGCTGCGCGCCATAGGCCGCGCCATCGGCGATGACCACCGCACCCGGCACGCAATCGTGCGAGGTCAACCCGCGCCGGTTCTCACGCCGCCACTGGCTGCGGGTGAGCTGGTCCTCGACCGGCACGAATTCGGTATTGTGCCGCCCGGAGAAGGAGCGGACCTGGCGGGCATGGTCGGGTAGCGGCAACACGGCCGCAGCGAGCCACAGCACGTCGAGCGGCGCATCGCCCTGGTTGGTGAGCGTGGTCGAGACGGTCAGGACATCAGTGTCCGGATCGAGCGTCAGGCTGACCGCGACCGCGATCCTGGCCACGGCATCGGTCAGAGTGACGACGACGCGCTGGCCATCCCGCTCCACTGCGCAGTCCGTTGCCTGGAAGGTCCAGTCCTGCCCGGCCCGATGCGCCTTCAGCCCGGGCTCGCCAAACCAGCCCTGGCCCAGCCCGGGAACCAGGCTGAGCGGCTGATCGAATTCGGGCGAAAAGCTGGGGGTCGGGCGGGTGCTCCGCAGGCTGACGGGCGGCGTTACGCCATCCGGCAGGCGCGGGCCCCAGTAACGCCACAGCGGTGCCTCACCCGCCACCCTTTCAAGCACCAGGCTGGAGGCACGGCCATTGAGAACAATCCAGCTATCCTGCTGCACCAACTGCGCTTCCTCGCCCTTCCTTGATCCGCCAGACTGCAATCGCGGCCAGCAGCATGCAAACTCCGGAGACGCGCAGCACGTTGCGCGCGTCGCCGCCCAGCAGCGGTTCATAGGCGAAGGTCATCGTGCCCGCAAAGACCAGCATCGGCACGCAGATGAACATGTTGAAGATGCCCATGTAGACCCCGGTCCGCTCGGGCGGGATCGTATCGGCCAGGATGATGTAGGGATTGCCCATGATCGAGCCCCAGCCGAGACCGATCCCAATCGCGGCGACGAACAGCAGCTCCTTCTGCCCGATCAGCGGCATGGCCAGCATCGCGCAGCCCGACAGGGTCAGGCAGAAGGCATGGAGCCGCCCTGCGCCCACCCGCCGCGCCATTGGCGCCATAGCCAGCGCCGCGACGAAGGCGATCAGGTTGAAGAAGGCGCCAATCTGGCCATTGGTCAGCACCGCCTCGCGGTAGGCCGCCGTGCTCGCATCGGCCGTGCCGTAGACCGAGCGGCTGATCGAATTGGTGACATAGCCCCAATAGCCCGACATCGCATACCACTGGAACAGGCTCATCCAGGCCATCGCCTTCATCGCCTTGGGCATATCGCGCATCGCACAGACAATCTCGCCCAGCGTTGCCGCCGGGTTCTTGGGCAGGGCGGCCAGCCGCGCCCGCTCAGCGGCGGGCAGCTTGATTTCCGGCACGCGGGTGATCGACCAGAGAATCGTGCCGAGCGACAGCACCGCCCCGATCCAGAACGAAACCAGCGTGAAGGTGGGGATGCCGCCGTCTGCAGTCGCATCCTTGCTGAGGCCGAACCAGGTCACCAGCAGCGTCGGGCTGAGATAGGCGAGGCACTGCGCGAGGCCGGTGAAGGCGCTCTGGCTGAGAAAGCCGAAGCTGCGCTGGTCCGCCTCCAGCCGGTCATTCACATAGGCGCGATAGGGCTCCATCGTCACGTTGTTGCCGACATCGAGCAGGAACAGCAGCGAGAAGGCCATCAGCACCGAGGCCGAGAGCGGCATGAAGAACAGCCCGATCGAGCACATCAGCGCCCCGATCAGGAAATAGGGCGTGCGCCGCCCCCAGGGCGATGCAGTGCGGTCACTTAGCGTGCCGATGATCGGCTGGACGATCAGCCCGGTCAGCGGGCCGGCAATCCCCAGCCAGGCGAAGTTCTTCTCTTCCGCGCCAAGGTAGCCCCAGATCGGCGACATGTTGGCCTGCTGCAGCCCGAAGCTGAACTGCAGCCCCAGGAACCCCAGGTTCATCTGCAGGATCTGCGCCACACTGAGGTGCGGGCGGGTGCCGGCACGGGCACTGGTTGCGGCGGGCATGGTGGCTGCGGTCATCGCTTCTATCCCCTCGAACGGCGCCTTTGGCACCCGTTGCAGCGCAGCCTAGGCGTTGCGGACAGAGTTCGCAACAATCGATTGCAATGACGCTTTACAGCCGCCCTTCGGCGCGCGCGCGGCGGCCGTAAACGGCTTCGAACAGCGGTGAGGCCATCAGCGTGGTGACGATCGCCATGACCACCATCATCGCGAACAGCGCCGGGGTGATGATCCCGCGTTGCAGCCCGATGTTGATCACGATCAGCTCCATCAGCCCGCGCGCGTTCATCAGCGCGCCGATGCCCGAAGCGGTGGCGTGGTCCTGCCCGGACAGGCGAGCGGCGAGGTAGCAGGCCCCGCCCTTGGCGGCGATCGACAGCACCAGGATCAGCGCCGCCACCGCCAGCAGCGCGGGATCGCCGAGCAGCGTCAATTCGGTGTGCAGACCCGAGTAGGTGAAGAAGAACGGCAGCAGCAGCACCACCGTCACCGGCTCCAGCTTTTCGCGGATTGCCGCCGTCAAGCGCCCGCGCGGCATGGCCGTTCCCAGCAGGAAGCCGCCGAACACGGCGTGGATCCCGGCCACATCCATCGCCCAGGCGCAGAGGAGGTAGAGGATCAGGACAATCGCCAGCAGCGTCTCGTCCATCCCGGTCACCGCAATCCGCCGGTCCAGCACCTGCAGCAGGCGCGGGGCGATCAGGATCATTAACAGAGCGAAGGTGAAGCCGCCGCCGATCGCCAGTACGGCGATCTGCGGCCCGTCACCGAAACTGGCCAGGACCAGCGCGATCAGCACCCAGGCCCCGGCATCGTCGATCGCCCCGGCCGAGAGCGAAAGCGTGCCGAGCGGCGTGCCGGACAGGCCGCGCTCATGAATGATCCGCGCCAGCATCGGGAAGGCGGTGATCGCGATGGCCGCGCCCATGAACAGCGTTGCCTCGAACTGGGTGACCTTGGGGGTGAACAGCCCGCCGTGGCTAAGCAACCAGGGCGCGATGGCAACGGCAACGGCAAAGGGTGCCGCCATCCCGGCCAGCGACACCGCTGCCGCGCCCTTGGCGCCCTTGAAGAACTCGTCGCGGTCAAACCCCAGCCCGACCAGGAACATGTAGAGCCCCACCCCGAACTGCGCGATCACGAACAGGATCGGTTTCGATTCCGCAGGAAACAGGAATTCCTGCACCTCCGGCGCGAGGGCACCCAGCAGGCTGGGGCCAAGCAGGACCCCCGCGATCATCTCGCCCACCACGCGCGGCTGGCCCAGCCAGCGCTGCGCCGCAGTGCCGACCAGCCGACACGTGACCAGGATCACCGCCACTTGCAGGAAGAAGGCGATGGAAAGCTGCGTCGGGGTCATTGTGGCTCCCTAGCCATGCGCGCCGAACTGGTTGGCAATGGCCGTGGTAATGCGAAGGACCAAGGCATGGGCAGCAGCAATCGGCTCGATATTGTCACGATGGATCGCGCCATAGCCGACCGCGCCCTCGTCGGGATAGTCGCTTGGCTCATTAACCGCGAAATCGTCCACACCCGGTGCGCTGGCCGGGAAGGCGCGGCGCAGCTGGGCGAGCGCTTCGTCGATCCGCAAGGTGAAGACCATTTCCAGCACGTCATCGCGGCTGATGTCGTTGGCGCGGCTGAAGGCGGGGACCGAGACCGCGCGGATGAACATGTGCTGGAACAGCGCGAGGCGCAGCGCCTGGAGCACGCCCAGCTCGCGCCGCACCTGCTCACGCCCCGCCAGGGGGGCTTCGTCCGGGATCAGCGCCAGCAGCTTGTGCAGCTTGAGCGCATCGACCCGCAGGCGCGAGGCAAAGCGGCGATAGACACCGGTGCGGTCATCCTTGGTCAGGTATTCGGCCAGCGCCAGGCAGGCATCGGCAATGCCTTCCTCATCCCCGCGATAGGGCCGGCTGGCCCAATAGGCCGAATTGAACAGCTCGCCGTAGGCGGCAACTGTCTTGATCGAGGCGAGCGAATTGGCCGCGCGAACCAGCCGCACCAATTGCCGGCCGCGGTGGCTTTCGCGCAGCAGCTCGGCAATCGCCTCGTAATTCCCGTCCGCCGCCGTGCCGAACCCGGCGATCACGTTGACCGGATAGCCGAGCTGTTGGAGCACGGCATTGTGCGGGATCGCGCGGATCTGGCGCAGGCTCATGGTCCGGTCGGCGGCAAGGTCCGACTGGCGGCGACTCTTGCGGCTGCCGGTCTCGTTAAGCAGGCCGAGGCCAAAAGCCGTGACCGCGCGGGCATAGGTCGCGCTGGCCAGATAGCCCTGCTGCACCCGGCGGATCGCGCGATAGAAATCGAGCGAAAGATCGGTTCGGCGATAGAACGGATCGGGCGCCGCATCGGGATCAGCCTCAGCAGGAGCCAGTTCGGCGAAGCGGGTCAGCGTGGCATAGGCCAGCTCCGGCGTGCCGAAGAACAGGTAACCATCGCCGCCCTGAAAGCTGACTTCCGGCTCGAGCGCGATCCCGGCGCGCACGAAGCGCCGCCTCGCCCACGGGGAAAGCGGCCATTCCAGCCGATCGGCAAAGCTGGTCGAGTGTGCGCCGCGGCCCATCGATTCGCCATGGGTGTTGAAGATCAGTGCGGCGACATCGGTCAGGCCATTCGCCGCCATGGCTTCCGACAAGCGGCCTTGCAGCCGCTCGATCGCCAGTGCTGCGGGAATCTGCCCGACAAAGCGGCCGGCATCCGAAAACCCGGTCTGGATCGAAACCCGCCCGCGCCGGCGGGCATAGGCCTGGTAATGCGGTTCCGACAGCACAGCATCAAGGAACCGCCCGCCGTGCTCCAGCGCAGATTCGGTTTCGAACAGCGGCGAGACATCGACCTTGTCGGCCACGCCGAACAGCTCGGCAAAGTACAGCGCAGCCAGCACCGTGGTCGGCTGCTCGCATTCGGCCACCAGCATGCGGATCGGCGTATCGGCATCGACGTGGTGCAGGATCTGCGCGATTAGCAGGAACTGGCGCACGGCCGTGCTGTTCTCGATCGCCAGGGCGGCCATATTGGCGCGCAGCGGCTTGACCGCACCCAGCAGCTCGCGCAGCCGCACCAGCGCGGCCTGGCTGGCCAGGTCCAGCTTGCCATCGGGATCGATCCGGCGGCGGATCGCGTTCTGGAGCTGACTGGCGTTCACGCGGAAGTGGATCCAGCCCATGCCCAACCCATCGGCGCGCATGGCGGCCACCACACGCAAGAGGGCTTCGGCAGTATCGTCATCAGCCGTTGCCGCGCGCTGTTCCAGCGTGGCAATTGTCCCGGTCAGGCTGGTCAGCTTGTCCGAATGGTCGGCGGTAAAGGCGTTTGCTGTGCTCGAGAGGGCAGCAGGATCGGACAGGTCGGCTGCAAAGGCAGCGGCCTGTCCCGCCGCATAGGCCGAGGCGCGCGAAAGCTGCTGCCCGAGATCGGGCGCGACCTGCTCCAGCGCTGCCGCATAACCCGCCAGCCGCTCGGCCTTTTCCGAGAGGCGGTAGCGCAGCGAGGTGGCCCAGGTGATGTCGGTCCGCCCGTCCATGTCATAGCCGACCCAGCTCGCCAAGCGCAGCGGCACGGGGGCAAGCGAGCGCCACTGGTCCGGCCAGCGCTTCCGCGCCGCAGCGAACAGCAGGCCGGTGATGCGATCGCGCGCGCCGTGGGCATACGCCAGCGCGGCCATCGCCTGGGCGTGTTCGCTATCGAGGGTGATCGGCTCACGCGCCGGAGAGGCAACACAGGTGGTCGCCTCCCCAATGGTCTCCGCCGAGGCCGAAGCCGCCACCGCCTCACCCTGCGCGCGGGAGAGCAGGAAGGTTGGGTGCGCGGTAAAAACCACGTGCGCCAGCGGCTTGGCCCAGCGCGCGGCGAAAGTACCAAAGTCAGCCGCGAGATCGGCCAGGCGGGCAATGCTGGTGTCGTTCACTTCCGGATCGACCGGTCCCACCAGCCGCGCCAGCCGTTTGGCCCGCGATTGCAGGCCCTGGCATTCCAGCTCTGCAACGAGGCTTTCCAGTTCACCCAGCGTCAGCTGGCCGCTCTCCAGCTCACGCGACAGCTCCAGTCCGAGCTGGAAAACCGGGTTGAACAGCGGTGTCTCGGCCGTGCGGACATGCAGCTCTTGCAGCCGCTGGTCGAGCGCAGCCAGGCGGGTCATCGCGCCAGCGCGGCGGCGGAGCGGGCCGCCGCTTCGATCGCGGGGACATCGGGCTCACCCTTGCCGACCAACCAGGATCCGCCGCAGCACAGCACCGAATCCAGCGCCAGCCAGTCCGCCGCAGTCGCAGAAGTGATCCCGCCGGTCGGGCAGAAGCGGACCGAACCGAACGGGGCGGAGATTGCTTTGAGCGCGGGAATGCCGCCATTGGCTTCGGCCGGGAAGAACTTGAACCGGTCAAGCCCCAGGTCGAGCCCCTTCATGATATCGGACGGGGTGGCGATCCCCGGCAGGAACGGCACCTTGGCCGCCTCGGCAGCGCGGGCGAGACCCTTGGTCAGGCCGGGGGAAACAATGAACTCACTGCCCGCCACCAGGGCATCGTCGAGCGCATATTCGTTGAGCACGGTCCCCGCCCCGACCACGGCCCCCGGCACGGTCTTCATCGCCCGGATCACGTCAAGCGCGGCGGCGGTGCGCAGGGTCACTTCCAGCACGGGCAGACCGCCGCGCACCAGCGCCTCAGCCACCGGCACGGCGTGGGCCACATCCTCGATCACCAGGACCGGGATGACCGGGGCAAGACGCATGACCTCTTCGATCGACTTCATGACAGATGTTCCGCTGCAAAGGCGGCCGCGGCCCCGTAGAGGCCGGGCTGGGGATGGGTGATAAGCTTGACCGGCAGGGCGGCCATCAGCTCGCTGAAGCGCCCTTTGGCGCGAAACCGCTCGGCAAAGCCGGAGCGGAGCAGTGTGTCGCGAATGCGCAGGCCCAGCCCGCCGGCGATGACCACGCCGCTGGCACCCTGGGCCAGGGCAATGTCGCCGGCTACGGCGCCGAGCGAGAGGCAGAACCGGTCGACCGCAGCGGCGGCCAGACTATCTTCGCCCGACAGGCCAAGCTGCCACAGCGACTTGTCATCGGTCGGCTGGATCGCGCGGCCCTCCATGCCGGCGAGCGCTTCATAGATGTCGACGAGCCCCGGGCCGGAGACAACCCGCTCGACCGAGACGCGGCGATAGCGCTGGCGCAGGCGGGCGAGGATCGCATCTTCGATGCTGTCGAGCGGGGCGAAATCAATATGGCCGCCTTCGGTCGGCTGGACACGGTAAGCGCCCTGCCCGTCGCGCCAGACGTGAGCGACGCCAAGGCCGGTTCCGGGCCCGACAATGGACAGAGTCCCGCTGGCCGGAAGGATTTCGTCAGGACCGGTCAGGTGGATGAAATGCTCGGCCCCGGCGCGGGCCACGGCATGGCCGACCGCGCCGAAATCGTTGACCACGGTATAGCGGCTGGCGCCCAGCTTTTCCGGGATCAGCGCGGGCCGGATGATCCAGGGATTGTTGGTGAAGCGGATCACTTCGCCGCCGACCGGCCCGGCCACCGCAATCGCCACGGCATCGGGCAGGCTGCCGCCCTGCATCCGCGCGAAATCCTCCCAGGCGGTCTGGAAGCTGGCGTGATCGCGGGTGTGCAGTGTCGCCGGTTCGCCCAGCGCAATGCTGCCGTCCCCGGCCACCGTTGCCAGGGCAAAGCGCGCATGAGTCCCGCCGATATCGACCGTGACCAGCTGCATCAGAGGCCGCCCTCCGCCAGCATCGCCGAACCGCCCTGCTCTGCCCCGTCGGCAAAGCGGCGGAACATGCCGAACAGTTCGCGACCCATGCCCATGGCTTCGGCGGGCGCCGTGGCCGGCTGGCGGCCGGAGAGGTCAGCCAGCACTTCGAGGCTGCCGTCATGGCCGCACAGGCGCACCACATCGCCATCCTGCACGAGGGCGAGCGGACCGCCGCCGAGCGCTTCGGGCGTGACGTGGATCGCCGCCGGGACCTTGCCCGAGGCGCCGCTCATCCGGCCATCGGTGACGAGAGCCACGCGGAAGCCCTTGTCCTGCAACACACCCAGCGGCGGGGTCAGCTTGTGCAGTTCGGGCATCCCGTTGGCGCGCGGCCCCTGGAAACGGACGACCACGACCACGTCGCGATCCAGCTCTCCAGCCTTGAACGCAGCCTGGACGCCCTCCTGGCTATCGAACACCCGGCACGGGGCCTCGATGGTATAGCGTTCAGGATCGACCGCCGAGGTCTTGAAAGTCCCGCGGCCAAGGTTGCCGGTGACCAGCCGCATCCCGCCATCGGCCTGGAACGGCGCGTTGACCGGCGCAAGGATCGCCTCGTCGCCGCTGGTCTCAGGGGCCGGCTTCCAGGCCAGGATATCGCCGTCCAGCGCCGGCTCTGCGGCATAGGCCGCCATACCGCCTTCAGCGACGGTCAGGACATCGCCGTGGAGCAGTCCGGCACCAAGCAGTTCCCTGGTGACGAACCCGATCCCGCCAGCAGCGTGGAAGTGGTTCACATCGGCCGCGCCATTGGGATAGACCCGGGCGATCAGCGGCACGGCGGACGAAAGCTCGTCGAGGTCCTGCCAGTCGAGCTGGATCCCGGCGGCGCGGGCCATGGCCGGCAAGTGGATAGCATGGTTGGTCGAACCACCGGTGGCGAGCAGGCCGACCGCCGCGTTGACGATCGCCTTTTCGTCCACCACCCGCGCCATCGGGCGATAGTCGCTGCCTTCGCGGCCGATCTCGGCGAGGCGGTGGACGGCCTTGCGGGTCAGCGCCGAGCGCAGCGGCGTGTTGGGCGGGACGAAGGCCGCCGCCGGCACGTGGAGCCCCATCAGCTCCATCATCATCTGGTTCGAATTGGCCGTGCCATAGAAGGTGCAGGTACCCGGCGAATGATAGCTGGCGCTTTCGCTCTCCAGCAGGTCGGCGCGGGTCGCCTTGCCCTCGGCATAGAGCTGGCGGACCTTCTGCTTTTCCTTGTTGGCGAGGCCCGACGGCATCGGCCCGCCCGGCACGAAGATCGCCGGCAGATAGCCAAAGCGCAGCGCGCCGATGAACTGGCCGGGCACGATCTTGTCGCAGATGCCGAGGATCGCCATGCCATCGAACATCGCGTGGCTCATGGCGACGGCGGTGCTGAGCGCGATCACGTCGCGGCTGAACAGCGACAGCTCCATCCCGTCCTGGCCCTGGGTCACGCCATCGCACATGGCCGGAACGCCGCCCGCAACCTGCATCGTCGCGCCAACTTCGCGGGCGTACAGCTTCATCGCCTCGGGATAGCGGCCATAGGGTTGATGGGCCGAAAGCATATCGTTGTAAGCGGTAACGATGGCGAGGTTCGCGCCCCGCCCGCTCTTGATCGCGCCCTTGTCCTCCAGCGCTGCGGCAAAGCCGTGCGCGAGGTTCGAGCAGGACAGCGCGTTGCGATTGGGGAATCGCTCCGCCTCGCGGTCCATCAGGTCGAGGTAGCGGCGGCGCGTGGGGGCCGACTTTTCGATGATCCGCGCGGTGACGCGCTCGATCGCGGGGTGCAGGTTACTCATGCCAGTGAACTCCGTCGCGCTCGGTCAGCGCGATTGCTGCGGTTGGCCCCCAGGTCCCGGCGGTGTAGGGTTTGGGCTGAACCCCGTGCTCCGCCCACGAGGCACGGATCGCGTCGATCCAGTCCCACTGCGCTTCCACCTCGTCGCGGCGCACGAACAGGGTCTGGTCACCTTCGATCAGATCGAGCAGCAGCCGCTCATAGGCGATCCGCTTGGTCGGGCCGGCAAAGGCATCCTGCATCTTGATGTCGAGCGGCACTTCGCGCAGGCGCAGGCCCTCACGGTCCAGCCCCGGCACCTTGGCCATCAGCGACAGGGTGATGTTTTCTTCGGGCTGGATGCCGATCACCAGCCGGTTGGGTTCGCTGCGCGCGCCCTTCCCGGCAAAGATCGAGTGCGGCACGCGGCGGAACTGAACGACGATCTCGGTCCGCCGGGTTGGCAGGCGCTTGCCGGTCCGCAGGTAGAACGGCACGCCCTTCCAGCGCCAGTTGTCGAGGTGGGCCTTGATCGCGACGAAGGTTTCGGTGCCCGAATCCTTGCCCAGTTCCTCGTCATAGCCCGGTACCGCCTGTCCGCCGATCGCCCCCGCGCGGTACTGGCCGGTGACGGTCTCGTCCGGCCCGACCAAGCGAAGCGACCGCAGCACCTTGACCTTTTCGTCGCGCACGGCGGTGGCGTCAAAGCTGCTGGGCGGCTCCATCGCCACCAGCGCGAGCAGCTGGAGCATGTGGTTCTGCACCATATCCCGCAGCGCACCCGAACCGTCGTAATAACCGACCCGCGATTCCAGCCCGACCGTTTCGGCAACCGTGATCTGGACATGGTCGATATGCGCCGCGTTCCACAGCGGCTCGAACAGGATATTGGCAAAGCGCAGCGCCAGCAGGTTCTGAACCGTTTCCTTGCCGAGGTAGTGGTCGATCCGGAAGATCTGCTCTTCGCGGAAGGCGCTGGCGACAGCATCGTTGATCTGGCGGCTGGTTTCGAGATCGGTGCCAAGCGGCTTTTCCAGCCCGATCCGTGCCTTTTCGCTGGCCAGGCCCGAGGCGGCGAGACCGGCAATGGTTGGTTCGAACAGCGCGGGCGCGGTCGAAAGGAAGATCGCCAGCCCTTCATCCACCGGGCCGACCTTTTGCGCCAGGGTGGCATAGCCAGCCTGGTCGGTCGCATCGAGCGGCTGGTAATGCAGCCGGTTGAGGAAGGTGCCCATCCCGCCGCGGCGTTCTGCCGGCAGGAACTTCTCCAGCGCGGCGCGGGCGAAGTTGCGATAGCCGGCATCGTCCATGTCCTGGCGGGCGGTGCCGATGATCCGCAGATCCTCGGCCACCAGCTTGTCGGCGTGGAGCGCGCAGAGCGAGGGGAGCAGCATCCGCTGCGCCAGATCCCCGGTCGCGCCGAACAGCAGCAGGCTATCCGATCCGCGGTTCATGGTTCTGCGCCTCCCTCCGGTTACGATATTGCGTCCAGCGCACCGCAGGGTACCGGATTCAATCCGCTACGGCGAGGCTGGCGTAGTGACCGCTTTCAGGCGCGGCAACCCGTCGAGCGGCGGGAAAACGTATGCAGGAGCGCCCAGCGCGCTCTGGCGAGCCGGTCAGACCGGCACTGCGATGTGCTTGCCGCCGAATACGGCCTGCCAGTTCTCGATCTCGCTCACCACCACATCGTCGACGGCATGGGCCAGTTCGGAGACGCGGGCATAGTCAATGTGGTCATCCGGCGCGGACAGCAGCAGGGCGATGCGCGAATGCAGGCCGTCCAGCTTGGCGGCGGTGACTTCCGAGATGGCGGCAAAACGCTCGAAATCGCCGAAATAGCGAATCCCGGCGATCGCCGCGCCAAAGGTCGGCAGGGCAACGCCCAGGAAGGTGCCGGGCTTCGAAAGCGCTACCGGCCAGCCATGCGGCACCAGGCCCAGGACCGAGCCGGCCTTGACCACCAGGTAGATCGCAACCGAAGCAACCGCGAGCTGGAACAGCCGGGTCGAGAAGCTATCGAGATTGTGATGCACCGCAGTCAGGCGGCGGGCCTTGGCCCAATGATAATCGCGCTGGCTGATGACATGGCGATCGAGCAGGTCCGAGAGTGCGTGGCGCAGGTAAGCCGGGCTCAGCGCGACCCGGGGCAGGCCGACCGCGCGCAGCGCACGGCGGGCGTGGAATTCGGGCCAGGCGACATCGGCGCCCTTGGGCCAGCGCCCCGGCGCCCGGGCAACGCCCAGCAGCAGCAGGATCGGGGCGTGGCGCAGATATTCGGCCACCCGGCGCGACTCAAACCACCGGCCATGCCAGCGCAGCCGGATGCCGATCCAGGTAATCAGCAGGATCGACGAAAGCAGCAGCAATTCGCTGCCCGCAAAAAGCCATTTACGGTCCGACAGTCCGAGCGGTTCGTAAAGAATGCCGACCACCACCGCGAGCGCCGAGAACAGGAAGTTGACGATCATCCCGCCGCGATAGGCGTCCGACAGCCAGGCCGAGATCCCGTCAGTCCAGGCAAAGCGGCGCAGCACCTGCTGTTCGATCGCCGGGGGCATCTGGAGGTCAGCGCCGGGCAAGTCGCGCGCCAGGGCCAGCAGCCCGGCCCCGCTGCCGGTGGCAATCGCCTCAGGCGTTTCATAGTCCTGCCGCAGCGAGCGCAGCCTGCGCCCCTCGCCCGAGAACAGCGCCTCGATCCGGCGATAGGCGGTGGCAATCGAATTGCTGTGCGGCCGCCAGCGTTCTGCGGCCAGGCCGGGCGTGCGGTCCTCACCTTCCGGCTGCAAGGCACCGGTCACCAATTCGACCAGGGCGGCATCGCGGCGGTCGTGATCGGGCTGGGTGGTGGCCGCCAGCGCCTCGGGCGCGCGCAGGATCTGCCAGTCTTCAGGATTGTTGGCATTGACCCAGATGACCGGCGCACCATGCTCCAGCGCTTCGGAAATGGTGTGGCCAGTCCCGCCCAGGAAGGCTCGGCTAACCCCGTCCCAGACCCCGATCAACAGGTCGGACTGTTCGATCAGAACCCGTCCCGCCAGGGCGACCCGCGCCGAGCAGCGCGCGGCGAAGGCCTGGGCCGTGTCGATATCGGTCGGGGCGGACAGCTTGGCGATGAACAGGCGGTGCAACAGGGCATCGCGCTCGGCCAGCTCGAACAGCCGGGCCGATCCGGCCAGATCGCGAATCGCGGCAGCGCGGGCCTCGGTCGCTGGGTCGGCAGCCGGCTGGCCCGCCGCCAATGCCTGCGCATCGGTGACAGTGCCAGGCATGGCATTGATCGCGACGTTGAGATTGCGCCCGAATGGCAGCGGCGCGACCAGGTCCCAGCCGTGGTCCAGGGCATGGCGCGCAGCGATCTGGTCGACCCCATCAGCCAGCAGGCAATGGAGCCGGATCGAGGCCGCTGCCGGGGCGGCTGCGGCGGCAACGCGGTCAAGGATTTCGGCCAGAACCCGCTCAATCCGCTGGCGATTGGCGCTGAAGGCCGCATTGCCGATCCGGTGGCCGGTCACGCCGATCGAGAGGCCGATCGGCGGCGGCAAGGGCGCGCTAGTTGTCATCGGGCAGTGGCATACCTTTGGATTCAGCCGGAACACCTATGTGTTTCCGACAATCGCCGGGCAATTGCAAAGCCGATTTGCTGACCGGTCAGCTCAGGCCCATCGGCCTGCTCAAAAGTTGGCGCTGAGCGTCAGGTTGGCGGTGTGATCGATGCGATCCGGGCCGTTGCGGACAACGTACTGGTTTAGATAGCCGGGTTCGAGGGTGAACTTCTTGCCGACAGGGATCGCGACCCCCGCGAAATTACGCCACAGGCCAAGGCCATCGCGCTGGAACGTGGTTTCGTTGAAACCGATGAACGGCTCGGTCCAGGCGACGGCGCGCACTTTTCCGGAGAGCGGCGAGGTCAGCCGCAACTGCTGGCGCAGCCGCCACCCGGTGCCGTCCTGGTTTTCGAACCAGCGCTGTTCGAGGCGGGTCCGACCGGTCACGGTCACCCCCTTGCCATCGCCGAGCAGCCGGAATGACAGCTGCTGATAGATCCGGTGCTCATGCGTCTTGGCCGGTCCAACTGGGTCGGTCATGACATAGGCATAGCCGAGGTAAACCGTGGTGGTCTTGTCGAGCTTGTAGCCGATCGCAGGCCGGACCAGGAACTGACCCAGACGCGAGGCATCGTTGGTAAAACGTTCCTGCGCCTCAAGCCACAGCACCATGTCTTTGCCCAGGTTTGCCTGCGCAGTCTGGGCGAGCCAGATGTTCGTATCCTCATCCGTCGCCCGCGCTGCGGTGGGCAGGGCCAGGGCCGCAAGGGCGCCGACAGCGGCAAAGGCAGTACGCAACATCTGGCTCATTCCCCATCTGGCAAACTTAGAAGCGGTAGCTCAGACCGCCGCTGACGACCCACGGGTCAAGCTTGTGCTTGGTCTGCAGCGCCAGGGTGTTGCCGGCAAAGAAGCTGGCAGTGGTGCCGACGAAGTAGCGCTTGGCATCAAGGCTGAAGCCCAGGCCCTTGTCGTTGAGCGGCACGTCGAGACCGGCCTGCAGCGCCAGACCGAACTCGTTCGACAGATTCACGCGGGTCGCACCGAGCGCAGCAGCACTGGCGCCAACACCTTCGCTGAAGATGAAGAAGTGGGCCGGACCGGCGCCGATGTAGGGCTTAACCCCGCCCAGGTCGAAGTGGTACTTCAGCGTCACCGTGGCGGGCAGGATGATCGCGTCGTTCACCAGCGAGGCACCGGCGAGGCCGCCCTTGCCGGTCACGTCATGCGGCGTGACGCAGCAGATCGTCTCGACCGAGAAGTTCTTCGAGAAGAAGTATTCGACCGCCAGGGTCGGTACCACGGAATCGCTCGCCTGGCTGTCGCTGGTGGCGGGCGCGCCAACCCGATTCAGGAGAACATCGGTGATTTCGCCATTGGGCAGGACGCCGGTAGCGAAGGCCTTGATCTGGAGCTTGCCTTCCGAATTGCCGGCGTAGGCCGGGGCGGACAGGGCAAGGGTGCTGGCAGCCGCCAGAGCGGCGCAAATGCGCTTGGTCATGTGGGGTATCTCGCAGTTGGGAGGGACGGAAGATGATGCCCGCTGGGTCTGGTGCC
The DNA here is from genome assembly GCA_965284665.1 of Sphingomonadaceae bacterium. Taxonomy (GTDB): domain Bacteria; phylum Pseudomonadota; class Alphaproteobacteria; order Sphingomonadales; family Sphingomonadaceae; genus Novosphingobium. The sequence continues at coordinate 3,041,854 of OZ260108.1, forward strand.
CAGTCGGGCCTAAGGCGCGAAACAGGCGGCTGCCGGGATGGGGGGACAGCAGCCGCCTGCCCGCGACCCTTCGCTCACTTGGCCGAGTACGGCAGCGAAGAGTGATGCAGAACGATCTTCAGGCCGCCATCGGCGCCGCGGACATAGCCCCAGGTCTTGTCGACCCTGGTCATGTTGCCCTTGGTATCCCACATGGAGACGTTACCCATCGACAGCGCCGAATTGCCGCTGAGCAGGATGGTATTGTTGCTGGTTTCGCACTTGCGCCAGCCCTTCAGGGCAAAGCCGGTGTCGTTCGGATAGGCCTTGTCACCGCCGACGAAGTAGGCCAGCGCGCCGTCATAGGTGGTGCGGAAGGTCTGGGGAACCACGGTCAGGGTCGGCTTGAACAGCACCGGACCCATGGAATAGCCATAAGCGCTGTCGAGCACCTTCTTGGCCAGTTCCTTGGCAGCCGGCTGGCCCTTGGTGTCGTTTTCCGTCGCGATCGCCACCAGCGCACCGCACCACGCCTTGTGCGCGGCTTCGACTTCGGCCTGGGTGATCGGGGCGTAGATCGCGGTGGCCTTGGCGGCGCCATGATCGTGGGCAACTGCCGGGGTGGCGATCGCCGCCAGCGGCAGCAGCGCGGCCACGGCCATGCTACGGGTCTTGAAGCTCTTCATCGGGGTACTCCTGCTAAGCAAAACACGGTATCTGATCGTCTGGCGGCGGATGTTGACCGCGGCGCCAATCGTCCCGATGTAACTAGGGCCCGGCCTAACTGACTGAAATTGGCCGCATGGCGGGCCGCGCGGCCTAGGCCGGATGGCCTATGCTTATTTGCGCCCAAGGCTTAGAGAGAGCCGATGCAAAGCGTGAATCCGGCCCTGGCCCCCGAGGTCGAAACCGTCGCCGAACTGCGCGAGCTCTATCGCGCGGCCGAGGCGCGGGCCGCGCGGCTGCGCCTGCTCTCCACCAATGGCCGCCAGCTCACCCTGGCCGAGGCCGCAACGCTCGAACCGATCCTGCAAGGCTGCGCCGACCGGCTCGGCTATTTCCTGGGTCGGCGCGGCGGCGCGGTTCAGGCCGCCGATACCCCGGGCCTGCCGATCCCCGGACCGGGCAGCGATGGGGGCATTGTCGGCTCGCTCGTCATCGAAGGCCTGACCCGGCTTGACGACGTGGCCAATGCCGAGGACCGCGAAGCCGTGCGGCTTCAGCTTGAGATGATCGGGGCGACGATCGACCGGATCGAGCGCCAGCGCGAACTGCAAGAGCGTGAAACGCGCCTGGAATTCGTCGTTGGCCGGCTGTTCTCGGCGCAGGAGGAGGAGCGCCGCCGGGTCAGCCACGAGCTGCACGATGGCGTGGCCCAGACCGCAACTGCTCTGGCCCGCCTGCTAGAGGGAGCCGAGAGCGCCACCGACCGCGCCAAGCTGGCCGCGATCGCCCGCAACCTGGTGGGTGAACTGCGCGGCGTGATCCGCGGGCTGCGGCCGACCGTGCTCGACGACCTTGGTCTTGAAGCAGCCTTGCGCGCCCTGGCCGAGCCGCTGGAGGCCGAGGGCTTCACCGTGCAGGTCCGCATCGCCAGCGACGTGGCGCGCTGGCCCACGCACGTTGAAACCGCGCTCTACCGCGTCGCTCAGGAAGCCCTGGCCAATGTCCGCAAGCATGCCGGCGGCCCCTGCACGGTCAGCCTGGAGCTTTCCGCCCGTGCGAACGAGGCGGCCCCGTTCCTGCGCATTGCCGATCAGGGCAGCGGTCGGCGCACAGTTGCGGACACGGCCGCTCCGCATTTCGGGATCGACGTGATGCGGGAACGGATGGCCTCGATTGGCGGAACGCTCGATTGGCAGTCGCGCCCTGGCGGCGGCGTGACCGTGCTCGCCACCTTCCCCAAGCTGGCCTGATCATGCCAGTGCGGATCCTGATCGTCGATGACCACCAACTCGCGCGCGAGGGGCTGAAGGCAGTCCTGTCCGACGATGGCCTGGAAGTGGTTGGCGAGGCGACCAGCGGCGAGGAAGCGGTTGACCTGGTCGCCCGGTTGCAACCCGACGTGGTGCTGATGGATGTCCGCCTCGGTCCCGGGATCGACGGACTGGAAGCCACCCGCCGGATCGTTGCCCTGGGCTTGCCGAGCCGGGTGCTGATGCTCTCGCTGCACGATATGCCGGCCTATGTCCGCGAGGCACTGGCCGCCGGGGCTGCGGGCTATGTGCTGAAGGATGCCTCGATCACCGAGCTGCGCGGTGCAGTCAGCCAGATCATGGCCGGGCAAAGCGTCATGCCCCTGAACCTGATCAACGCCGCGCTCCGCCAGAGCGAGCGGGAGATGCGGCCCGCCGATGCGCTGAACACGCTAACGCCGCGGGAACGCGAAGTCCTGGCGCAGATCGCCGAGGGGCTGACCAACAAGGAGATTGCGCGGCGGCTTTCGGTCAGTCCGGCCACGATCAAGGCCCATGTCGAGCGGATCATCGCCAAACTGGGCGTATCAGACCGGACCCAGGCTGCCGTGCTGGTCGCGCGGGCCGAACAGGGATGAACCACCCGGTGCGCGCCCGCCGCATAACCCGCTTCTGGGCCGACCGCCGCCTGGCGCTGAAGGGCCTGGTGGTGATCGCCCTGCCGCTGGCGATCCTGCTTGGCTCGCTGGTTTCGCTCTACATCGCCAGCAACGCCGAAGCCCGAGCCGAGAACGATGTCCGCCGCGCCTTCGCAATCCAGCGCGATACCTATCAGGTCCACGCCCTGCTGGCCGAGGCGGCGGCGGGGGTGCGCGGCTATGCCCTGACCGGACAGGAGCGTTTCCTTGAGCCCTACCGCAAAGCCGAGGCCGACCTGCCGCTGACCATGACCCGGCTGAGCCAGGCAATCCGCGACCGCGAGGTGCGCGAACGGTTCAACCGGATCAATGACCTGACTGCCCGCAAGCGCGAGGGTTTGAAGGGGATCGTCGAACTAGCCCGCGCTGGCGACCGCGCCGCGATCGAGCCCGCACTGGTTTCCAACAAGATCGTGCTCGACGCGATGCGGCGCGAGATCGACCTGATCCAGCGGCGCGAGGGCGTGCTGCTCGACCAGCGCCGCGCCCGCGTGGACGAGGTGCGCAACCGCTTCCTGCTGCTGACCGCGATCAGCGCGTTCGTCGGCCTGCTTGGCAGTCTCGCGGCGGTCTACCTGTTCTCCACCGGGATCGTCCGCCGCGTCCAGATGCTCGAAGCCAATGCCGAGCTGCTGGCCCGCGGCGAGGCGCTGGCCGAAATGCCCGACGATGCCGACGAGATCGGCCGGCTGGCCCAGCGGATGGCCCGGGCCAGCGCGCTGCTGCGCGGCCGCGAACAGGCCCTGCGCGAAAGCGAAGAGCGCTTCCGCCTGGTGATCGAGGAAGTGCAGGACTACGGCATCTTCGCGCTCGACACCGAAGGTGTGGTCACCTCGTGGAACCTGGGTGCCCAGCGCATCAAGGGCTGGGAAGCCGAGGAGATCCTGGGCCATCACTTCAGCCGGTTCTACCCGGAAGAGACCCGCGGCCACCTGCCCGCGCAGATGCTGGAACGTGCCCGCCGCGACGGGACGGCCGAGGATGAAGGCTGGCGGCTGCGCAAGGATGGCAGCCCGTTCTGGGCCAACGTGGTGATCACTGCACTGCACGACGAACACGGCGAGCTGCGCGGTTTTGCCAAGGTCACCCGCGACATGACCGAGCGCCGCCGCAGCGAAGAGGCGCTGCGCTTTGCCCGCGAAGAGGCAATCGCGGCGAATCTGGCCAAGAGCGAGTTCCTCTCGCGCACCAGCCACGAATTGCGCACGCCGATGTCGGCGATCCTGGGCTTCGGACAATTGCTCGAGCTCGACGAGGAGCAGTTCGAGCCGCGCCACCGCGAGGCGCTGAGCCAGATCATGAAGGCCGGGCGGCACCTGCTCTCGCTGATCAATGACCTGCTCGACATCTCCAGCATCGAAGCCGGCGGGGCCGAGCTCAATATGGAGCGGATCGACCTGGGCGAGCTGCTGCAAGAGGTCCACAGCCTGGCCGCACCGATTGTCGCCGCGGCCGGACTGAAATTCGTGCTGGAGCATCCCGAAGAGCCACTGGTAGCCTGGGCCGACCGGCGCCGGGTGATCCAGGTCATGCTCAACCTCGTCTCCAACGCCGCCAAGTACAACCGCACCGGTTCGCAGGTGCGCCTCGCCTGCCAGACCCGTGGCCGCGATATCCGGGTCGAAGTGGAAGATGATGGCGAGGGCGTGAATAGCACCGAGGTTTCGCGCCTGTTCACGCCGTTCGACCGGCTTGGGCAGCAGAACCGGGCCAAGGTGGACGGCACCGGCCTAGGCCTTGCCCTGTCCAAGCGGCTGGTGGAATCGATGGGCGGGCAGATCGGTTTCGAAGCGCCGGAACAGGGTGCGCGGTTCTGGTTCACACTGCCCTCCAGGGGCCCGCAGCGCGCCAGCAAACGTAAGGCGGAACAGCAGGCAACATGAGCGTGAACCTGATCGACAGCGCGGAAATCCGCGCGCGCCGGATCCTGATCGTCGATGATGAGGACGCCAACGTCCTGCTGCTGGCCAGCGTGCTGGAACGCGAAGGCTATGCCGACATTCACACCATCACCGATCCGACTACGGCGCTGGAGGCCTATGTCCGGCTGGAGCCTGACCTGGTGCTGCTCGACCTGATGATGCCAGAGGTGGACGGGTTCCAGCTGCTCGAAGCGTTCAAGCGCCATGACCGCGCCGACGAATTCCGCCCGGTGCTGGTCCTGACCGCCGACAGCACGATCGCCGCCCGCCGCCGCGCGCTGGCCCTGGGGGCCAAGGACTTTGTCTCCAAACCCTTCGACGTCATCGAGATCGCGCTCCGGATCGCCAACCTGCTGGAAACCCGGATCTTATACCAGCGGCTGCGCGGCGCCTGAGCGCTCGTCTCAGGCCAGTACGGCGACGCCCCCCGGCTCCAGGCTTGCCGCACCCAGCACCAGCTGGCCGCCAAGGTCGGCCGGCAAGGTGGCTGGCTGCGCCGAATAGTTGAACACAAAGGTGTGCTGGCCCGCCCGCCGCACCCGCAGTCCCGCCGGCAGGGTACAAGTGGCCAGCCCCGCGTCAGCCGCCGCCCGGGCCATGACGATCCGCGCCAGCTCAGCCGTTGGCCAGGCCGCCAGGTAGCGCCGCTTGCCATCCCGCCAGACTGCCACCGTGCCATCCTGCGCCGCCAGCTCGGCTTCGGCATTGGTTTCCAGGTGCTCGAGCCAACGTTCGATCGCAAAATCGCCGCCCGGGTGAGTGAGCCCGGGCCGCAGGCTCTCCACCCGCACCACTTGGCCCGGGAACAGCGCGCCCGGCGGCAAGCCATCGGGAATCGCGAACTCATCGGTCCGGCTTCCCGATCGCGGTCCGATCACGACCTGACCGTCGAAGCCAGCCAGACGTTCAAGCAGCGCCGCCGGGGCGATCGGCAGACAGGGGATGACGCACAATGCATAGCCATCGAGCGGGGCACCAGGGGGAAGGATATCGATATCAAGCCCAAGCTCGCGCAGCGCCGTATAGCAATCGAACGCGGCCCACAACGCCGAGAGGCCCTGCCCCTGGGGCTGGATTCCGGTCACCCAGTCCGCCTCATAGGAAAAGATCAGCGCGACACGCTTGGGCGGCGCGCCGAGCGGCCCGAGTCGGTCAATATCCTGTTTGGCCTGGGCGGCCTCGGCGAGCGCTGGGGCAGGCTGGCTATCGGGCCGCAGCAGGCCGGCATGGAGCTGCTCCTGCCCGAAGGGGGCCTGGCGCCAGCGGAAATAGCTGACCAGTTCGGCACCGTGAGCCATGGCCTCCAGCGTCCAGAGCCGGACCATCCCTGGCAGCGGCGCAGGGTTGTGGCGCGCCCAGTTGACCGGGCCGGGCTGCTGCTCAAGCACCCACCAGCGCCCGCCGCGCGTGCAGCCGCGATAGAGATCGTGATGGAAGGCGGCGATGTCGGGATGGCCCTGGCGGGCATAGACCAGCTTATCCGCCTCGCTGAAGCGGAAGCTGTCCAGGAAGCCAAGCGGGTAGCTGTCCCAGCCTACTGCATCGAGGTCTTCGGCCACCTTGTGGTGATCGAACTCGGTGAAGAACCCCATGTAATTGTGAACGAGGTCACGGCCTGGCGACAACTCGCGCAGCGCATCAACCTGGGCGCGGTTGAACGTGGCAACCTGGTCGGACGAAAACCGCCGGAACGCCAGCCAGTGGGCCGGATTGGCCTCGGTCACGGTCAGGTTGGGCAGGTCGACCTCTTCGAATGAGCGGTATTCCATCGACCAGAAGACATTGCCCCAGGCCGCATTGAGCAGGTCAATCGTGCCATAGCGCTCGGCCAGCCAGACCCGGAAGCCCGCCTCCGCAGCCGCTGAGAAGCTCTGCACCGTATCGTGGCAGCCGTATTCATTGTCGGTCTGCCAGGCGACCACGGCCGGATGCTGGCCATAGCGCTCGGCCATGGCCCGTGTGATCCGCACCGCCTCGCGGCGATAGCCGGCATGGCTGAAGCAATAGTGCCGCCGCGAGCCGAAGCGGCGCGGGCGGCCCTGCTGATCGATCGCCACCATGTCGGGCATCGTATCGACCAGCCACTTGGGCGGCGTCGCCGTGGGGGTACCCAGGATGATCCCCAGCCCGGCCTGGTGCAGCACGGCAATCGCGCGATCGAGCCAGTCCCAGTCGAACCGGCCGGGATCGGGCTCGATCCGGCTCCAGGCGAACTCCCCGATCCGCACGCGCGAGAGCCCTGCCGCCACCATCCGGCGGGCATCTTCCGCCCACAGCTCCTCCGGCCAGTGTTCGGGATAATAGCAGACGCCCAGGTGCATCGGGCAGGCTTGCGAGGAGGGGGCTGGGATGGACATGGCCCTCCGCATACCCGCTTTGCCGCGCTGCGCTCAACGGGGATAATGGAAAGGCGCGGGGATGGTGAGCCCTGCTGGGTTCGAACCAGCGACCTACTGATTAAAAGTCAGTTGCTCTACCGACTGAGCTAAGGGCCCCTGCCGTGCATGCGGACGGGTGGCGCTCACCTAGGGATGGGGCGGGGGCGGGTCAAGCGGGCCTTGAGGTGGCGCAGCGAAAGATTGGTGACGGGATCGCGCCAATCGGCGGCCAGAGCGACGGCCGGGGTCAGCACAAAGTCCCGCTCGCGAAAGGCAGCATGCGGCACGGTCAGGCCCGGTGAGGACCAGGCCCCGCCGCTCCACAGGACAAGATCGAGATCGAGCACGCGCGATGACCAGCGCTGGCCGCGCCTGCTGCGGCCGAAGCGGCGTTCGATGTCCTTGAGCAGGCCGAGCAGCTCGTCGGGTGGCAGGTCGGTCGCGATCAGGACCGCGCTATTGGCATAGCGGCGCAGGGAGGGTCCGATCGGCGCGCTCGACATGATCGGCGCGGCAGCCTCGACGAGCAGTCCCACTTCGGCCATGGCCGCCAACGCCGCGCGCAGCACCTGGGGCGGGCTGCCATGAAGGTGGTGGCGCTGATTGGATCCCAGCGCGATCAGATAGCGCTGGCGCAAGGCTCAGATATCCTGCGCGATCCGGCCGTAAAGCTGCGGGCGGCGATCGCGGAAAAAGCCCATGCCGGCGCGGTGCCTGGCGGCGCGCGTCAGGTCGAGCTGGTGGACCAGTACGCCGGTCTCATCCGCGCCAAATTCCTCGACCAGATCACCCCACTCGTCGGTGATGAAGGAGTGGCCATAGAACCGCTGCCCGTCCTCGGTGCCGATCCGGTTGGCGGCGACCACCGGCATGCAGTTGGAGACGGCGTGGCCCTGCATGGCCCGGCGCCACATCCGGCTGGTATCGAGGTCGGCGTCGTAAGGCTCGCTGCCGATGGCAGTCGGATAGAACAGCACTTCGGCACCCAGCAGCGCCATCACGCGGGCCGTTTCCGGATACCACTGATCCCAACAGATCCCGACGCCCAGCTTGTGACCGAAGGCGTTCCACACCTTGAATCCGTCGTTGCCGGGGCGGAAGTAGTACTTCTCTTCATAGCCCGGGCCGTCTGGGATGTGGCTCTTGCGATAGGTCCCCTGGATTGCGCCGTCCGGATCGATCCAGGCGAGCGTGTTGTAATAGTGGTGCCCGTCACGCTCGAAGAAGCTGGTCGGGATCGCCACCTTCAGCTTCGCGGCAAGCGCCTGCATCGCGATCACCGAGGGGTGCTCGGTGGTCGGCCGGGCGAGGGCGAACAGTGCCTCGTCCTCTTGCTTGCAGAAATAGGGGCCGGAAAAGAGCTCGGGCGGCAGGATCACCTGCGCGCCCTGCCCGGCCGCCGCCTCCACCAGTGCGGAAACGGCAGCAATATTCTCGGCCTCGCTCGACGAGCCGAGCGGCAGCTGAAGGGCGGCGACAGTGAGCGTGCTCATGCCGCCGCCCCTAGCATTACGCGCGCTTGCGGAAAAGCAGGGTCATCCGGTCGCTCTCGCCGATCGCCTGGAGCCGGGCCTTGTCCTCTTCCTTGGCGCCGCGCATCATCGGCGGGAGGGTCCAGACGCCGCCTTCCCAGTTGGCCGGATCCTTCTTGTTGGCATTGGCTTCGCTTTTGCCGACATAGGTGAAGCCGTTCACTTCCATGAACTTGATCACATCGGCTTCGCGCAGATAGCCCTTGCTGCCATCGGCATAGGAATAGGGCGCATCGGGGCGGGCGCGATGCTGTTCGATCCCGATCATGCCATCGGGCTTCAGCAGTTCGCGCATCGCCTTGATCTCGCGGTCGGCGATGTTCCAGCGCATAAGGTTGTGCATCATCCGCATCACCAGGATCCGGTCGAAAGTGCCCTTCTCGGCATCCGGGAGCTTTTCCAGCGTCATGGCGCTGAACCGCTCGGCCGGCAGGCCAGAGGCGGCGGCGACATCGGCCGGATACTTGGCCGCGCCATCGCGGATGCCCTGCTGGCTACGCTCATTGAAAGCGCCCGAGGTGGGATCGAAGTAGAGCCCGACCAGCTTGCCTTTGGGGCCAAGGTAGAGGCCGAGCAGGCGCGAGTACCACTCGCCGCCGGGGGCATATTCGCCCACCTTCATGTCCGGCGCGACCTGGAAGAATTCCAGCGTTTCGGCGGGGCGGCGATACTGGTCGCGGGCCTTGTCCTTGTCGCGCAGCGGGCTGGCGACGGCGGCGGCGATTTCCGCCTTCATCGCCTTGGTCTGGGCGGGGGTCGGCTTGGCCACGGCGGTAACCGCAGGGGCGGCAAGAGCGAAAGCGGAAAGCAGCAATAAAGCACGGCGCATGGGGGGAAGTCCTCTCCTGGGGAAACTGCCCGCAAGTTAGGGTCCAAAGCCCAGATGACAAGGCGGTCCTTCGTTCCTATCTCCGCGCCGACAGACGAAAGGCATGATCGATGGCTGAGGCAATTTTCGCGGGCGGATGTTTCTGGTGCACCGAGGCGGTGTTCCGCTCGATCGCCGGGGTTTCTGCGGTGGAGAGCGGCTATATCGGCGGGACCGTGCCGCACCCGACCTACAAGGCGGTCTGCACGGGCACGACCGGCCATGCCGAGGCAATCAAGCTGACCTTCGATCCCGCCGTGGTCTCCTTCGCCGACCTGCTCGATATCCACATGGGCACCCATGACCCGACCCAGCTCAATCGCCAGGGGAACGACATCGGCACCCAGTACCGCACCGCGCTGTTCCCGCTCGACGAAACACAGCGCGCCGAGTGCGAAGCCGGGATCGCGCGCTGGAATGCGGCCCACCCGGGCGAGCAGGCCGTCACCACGATCGAAGGGCCGGCGGAATGGTATCCGGCCGAGGACTATCACCAGGAATACTGGCAGGGCGAAGGCCAGCGGAATCCCTATTGCCTGGCCGTGATCCCGCCCAAGCTGGCCAAGCTGCAAAAGGGTTTTGCCGAGAAGCTGAAGGGTTAGCCGCGCCACCGCGCGATAAAGAATCCGTCGAGGCCGCCTGCCTCTGGCAGCATTCCGGGATCTGTCCGAGCGGTGCCGTCAGCGCTCGGCATCAGGCCGGTCGGCAGTTCATCGGCGCGGATTGGATCGGGCGTCAGCGTCACTGTAGCCGCCTGATCCTCGCCCTCCGCGCGCTCCAGCGAGCAGGTGGCATAGACCAGCGATCCGCCCGGCTTGACCCAGCGCTGGGCGCGTTCGAGCAAGGCTGTCTGCAATTCGGCCAGTTCGGCGATCTGGCGCGGGCCGATGCGGTGGAGCACATCGGGGTGGCGCCGGCAGGTGCCGGTGGCCGTGCACGGTGCATCGAGCAGGACCGCGTCGAACGGTCCCTCCGGTTCCCAGTGCAAAGCATCGGCCTGGACCAGTTCGGCCGCCTGCCCGGTCCGGTTCAGGTTTTCCTGCATCCGCTGAAGCCGCTTGGCCCCGGCATCGAGCGCAGTCACCTGCCAGCCGGCAGCAGCGAGCTGCATCGTCTTGCCGCCAGGGGCAGCGCAGAGATCGAGCACGCGGCGGCCTTCGCCCGGCCCGAGCAGCCGCGCCGGCAGGCTGGCGGCGAGGTCCTGGACCCACCAGGCTCCGTCCTTGAAACCCTCCAGTCGCTCGACCGCCGTGCCGCGCGCCAGCCGGACGTGGCCCGGCGTCAGGCTAACACCGCCGAGGCGCTCGGCCCATTCGCCGGTAGTGGCAGAATCGCGCAAGGTCAGATCAAGCGGCGGCGGTACCGCGAGGCCAGCGGCAATTGCCACGGCCCGCTCGCCCCACCGTTCCAGCACTGCCGGCGGCAGGCTGGGCACGGCTGGCAGAGTCACGGCGCGCTTCACCAGGGTCGAGAACACCCCATGCGCCAGCCGCCGCAGCCCGCCCGCCAGCAGCGGCAAGCCCGTTGCGATCACCGCGTGCGGCGGCGTTTCCAGCCGCAGCCAGCCGGCCAGCATCAGCCGCAGCGCCATGCGCGGCTTGGCATCGTCCGGCAGGACCTGCTGGGTCGCGCTGTCGATCAGTGCATCGAGATCGATCAGCCAGCGCAGCGCCTCGCCCGCCAGCGCGCGGGCCAGGGCGCGGTCGGCATCGGCGCGGATCCCCTGCAGGGCCGGCTGGGCCGCCTGATCGAGCGTCTCACCGCGCCGCAATACGGCATCGAGGAGCTTGAGCGCCGCCTTGCGCGCCGGGAGGCCGGGAATATCCATGCATCAAGCCCCTAGACGCGGCCGCCCGCAATAGCCAGATAGGCACCATGACCAAGCGTGCCACCGAGCGTCCGAAGGATTTCGTCAAGCCAGCGCACTGGAGCAACGCGCCTGCACCCAAGTCCGAGGCGGCGAAGCCTGACGCGGATCCGGCCGGTCTTTCTCCCACCCGCTATGGCGACTGGGAACGCAACGGGATCGCGGTCGACTTTTGAGCAAGGCTGGCAGATCGCCGATTTCTGCAATCGGCAACTTGCCGCAATCGCATTTCGGCAAGCCGCCGCAAACTTGCGCTTAAGCTTCTCGCGCCTACATAGGCGTGACGAAAGGATGCGATGCGCATGAACGACGATCAGCCGAGCGGCAATCCGTGGATCAAGACCATGCTGGTGTGGGGTGGGATCTTCCTCGCCCTGCTGCTGGTGGTGACCATGATGGGCTCGCGGGCCGAAGCCCCCGGAAGCCAGATCGGCTACTCCGATTTCCGCACCCGCGTGGCCGAAGGATCGGTCGACAGCGTCCAGATCAGCGAGACCAAGATCAGCGGCAAGTTCAAGAACGGCGGCACCTTTGCCACTGTTCCCGTGCCGAATGACCCGACGCTGCAGCCGCTGCTGCAGGAAAATGGCGTGAAGTATGAAGGCAAGCCGACCGAGGAAGGCAACCTGCTGATCTATATCCTGGTCCAGACCCTGCCCTTCCTGCTGATCCTGGGGATTGCCTTCTTTGCGCTGCGCCAGGTCCAGAAGGGCGGCGGCGGCGGCGCGATGGGCTTTGGCAAGTCCAAGGCCAAGCTGCTGACCGAACGCCAGGGCCGCGTGACCTTTGCCGATGTCGCCGGGATCGACGAAGCCCGCGAAGAACTGGAGGAAATCGTCGAGTTTCTGCGCGATCCGCAGCGCTTCTCCAAGCTGGGCGGCCAGATCCCCAAGGGCGCGCTGCTGGTCGGCTCGCCTGGTACCGGCAAGACCCTGCTGGCCCGCGCCATCGCGGGTGAGGCCGGCGTACCGTTCTTCACCATTTCGGGTTCGGACTTCGTCGAAATGTTCGTCGGCGTCGGCGCGAGCCGCGTGCGCGACATGTTCGAACAGGCCAAGAAGAACGCGCCCTGCATCGTCTTCATCGACGAAATCGACGCCGTCGGCCGTCACCGTGGCCATGGCCTCGGCAATTCGAACGACGAGCGCGAGCAGACGCTGAACCAGCTGCTGGTCGAGATGGACGGGTTTGAGGCCAACGAAGGCATCATCATCATCGCCGCGACCAACCGCCCCGACGTGCTCGATCCGGCGCTGCTGCGCCCGGGCCGCTTCGACCGCCAGGTCGTGGTGCCGGTGCCTGATGTCGATGGCCGCGAGCAGATCCTGGCCGTGCACATGAAGAAGGTGCCGCTGGCCCCCGACGTCAACCCGCGCACGATCGCGCGCGGCACCCCGGGCTTCTCGGGCGCGGACCTGGCCAACCTGGTCAACGAGGCCGCCCTGCTCGCCGCGCGCCGCAACAAGCGCCTGGTTGCCATGCAGGAATTCGAGGATGCCAAGGACAAGGTCATGATGGGCGCCGAACGCCGTTCGATGGTCATGACCGAGGACGAAAAGCGGATGACCGCCTATCACGAGGCCGGCCACGCCATCGTCTCGGTCAAGGAAGCGGCGTCTGATCCGATCCACAAGGCCACCATCATCCCGCGCGGCCGTGCGCTGGGCATGGTGATGCGCCTGCCGGAGCGGGACAGCTATTCCTACCACCGCGACAAGATGCACGCGAACCTCTCGGTCGCGATGGGCGGCCGCGTCGCGGAAGAGCTGATCTTCGGGCACGAAAAGGTCAGCTCGGGCGCCAGCTCGGACATCCAGTACGCCACCAGCCTGGCCCGCAACATGGTCACCCAATGGGGCATGTCGGACAAGCTTGGCCCGCTGCAGTACGAGGAAACCCAGGAAGGGTACTTGGGCTATGGCGGCAGCCAGCGCACCTTCCGTTCGGGCAAGACCAACGACCTGATCGATGCCGAGATCAAGGGCCTGGTCGAAGGCGCCCACAAGCGCGCGACTGACATCCTCAAGACCCACGAGGACAAGCTGCACCTGCTGGCCAATGCCCTGCTCGAGTACGAAACGCTGACTGGCGATGAAATCAACCAGCTGATGGACAGCGGCAAGCTTGACCGGCCCGACCGGCCGAGCGGCCCGGCGGCCCCCAACCCGGTCAAGGGCTCGGCCATTCCCAAGGCCGGCAAGCGCTTCTCGGGCGGCGACGCTGCCGCTCAGGGCGCCTGAAGCTGCGCTGCGGTTGCGGTGCTGTGGGCCCCTATTCGGCCGACAGCATCAGCACCGCCAGCAGGAAGAAGGTCAACGCGATAAAGGCGTAGATGCCCATCGCCACGGTCCGCCAGAGCGCGCCGAAGCGGCTCAGGCCATAGGCATGCCTGACCTGCTTGTAGATGTGGAGCGGCGGAATGAACGTCATGCCCACTGCCAGCAGCGGTACGCCGAAATTTGATCCAAGCGTCAAAGCCGACACCAGCAGGGTCATGAAGCACAGCGAATAGGTGACAAAAACGGTGTGGTCATAGAGGCCGAACCGGCGCTTGAAGAAGAACAGCAGCCAGACAAACGGCACCGAGATCGGGATCAGCAACCAGGCGAACTTGTAGGCATTGGTCTGCAACTGGAACAACGCCAGCTGCGGATTGTCGCGCGCATCGATCAGCAGTTCATTGATCGCCGGAATGTCACTGTAGATGCCTGGCTTGCCGTCCTTTGGTTTGTTCCCAGCCTCCTTGATCAGTTCGCCGGCCGGATCCTGCAGATCCTCCATAACCTCTATGCCGGTCTTACGCCCCTCGATCTCGCCATCGATGGCATCGGTGGATTTGCCCTCGCGAACCAGTTTCGCGCGCTGTTGCTCAAGTCGCGCGAGTTCGGCCTTGTTGGCTTCAAGGCCCTTGAGGTGCTTCCCGTTGACATTGACGTCGGTGGCATCACCCAACGAAGGCCCGAACTGCTTCACCACCGCGAACATCAGGAAGACCGCAAACAGGAACAGCGCGATCGGCGAGACATAGGTCGCGCGCCGGCCATCGATATATTCGCGTGTCATGTGGCCAGGGCGGAAAACCAGGGCTGGCAAGGTCCGCCAGACCTTGCCTTCAAAATGGAACACGCCGTGCAGGAAATCATGAAAGAAGGCGCCCAGCGTCTTGTGGACGTGCGCCGCCTGGCCGCAATTGTGGCAATGGCGGCCGATCAGCGCGGTGCCGCAGTTCAGGCAGGCGCTCTCATGGGTGTGCCCATCATCCCGCCCTTCGCCATGCGCGGGCTCCACGGCGCGGGCAGTCAGTGCGCCCTGGGCCAGATCGCCGATAAAATCCGTACCGCTCATCGGTTTCTCCCCACCACGATGCGGTTCATGGTCTTGTCAGGTGCGTGCGGTCAAGCCATCCAGCACAAACCGATCCAGGAGACTTCGATGCGCCGTCTTGCCCTTTTTGCCCTGCTGCTCGCCGCTCCGGCAATGGCCACGACTGGCGAGATGTCGGTCGCAACCTTCCTGTCCAAGGCCGACGCGCTGAAAGCCAAGGGACTGATGGCGCTCGGCTCGCCCGATATCAAGCTGCTGCGCGCCGAAGGCCAGGCCGCCGGCATGGCCTATGGCGCACGGCTGCAACAGGAACGCGCGGCGGGCAAACCCAGCTCCTGCCCGCCAAAGGGCACCCGCCCCTCGTCGAACGAGGTCCTCGCCCACCTCAGAACCTATCCGGCCGACAAGCGGGCCGGCCTGACGATGAAGGCAGCCATGGCCGATTACTTCATCAAGAAGTATCCCTGCCAGCGCTAGGCCGCGATCCCCAGCAGGCCCCGAACCAGGCCGGGCCACCAATCGCTATACCAGATCCAGATCACCGCGACCTGCAATGGCATGATCCAGATCAGCGCCCGCCTGACCAGCGGGTGGACCAGCCCGCGCGTGACCAGGTCATAACCGACCAGCGCGGCCAGCATCAGGTTGAGCCCGGTCAGCCAATGCGCGGCCGAGCCAAGCGGGCCACTCCCGACCAGCCCTTCCAGTGCTTCACCCCAGGTCCGGGCATAGGGGCCGGTCACAATGAACGCGGTCGCCAAATACATCGCGCGCTTGTGGAACGCGGGATCGCGCCGCCCGGCAATGGCCAGGGCGGCAAAGACGGTAAACCCGGCTGCCATCATCGCGGGAATAACGAAGAACCGGACATTTTCGGGATCAGTGGCCGCATAGAAACGCTGCGAGATGACCTCTGAGGCCATGCCCGTGACCGGCACCAGGATCGCCAGGCCGATCCCCAGCACGCCAAGCTGGCGGTGCCAGTCGACCCGCCGGCCCGCAACCAGTGCGGCCTGGAGCGTCAGGAGCACCATCCACCCGGTATAGACGAATACGTGCAGCACTAGGATCGGCGGCGCGGCGTAGTCGGCCTTGCCCGTAAAGCGCGCCTCCACTGGCGGCGCAAATCCAATCAAAACCGCCAGCCACGACGTGGCGATGAACATTGCCCAGAACCAGCTATCCCATGAATGCCGCGCAGCGAATGGCTTGGCTGCCATGACGCATCTCCCCCCAGTTCCGCGTCCCGGCGGGCAGGCTGCGCCCCCTTGCAAAGGCTGTCAATCAGACTGCGCGGCCACCCAGACAAGAAAGCCCGCCAGGCGCGGGGCCGGGCGGGCTCTTGCTGGTCAGGAAGACCGTTGATCAGCCGTCGTAATCGCCGCCGATCGAGGTGTTGCGCACCGGCGCCGCGGCGGTGATCCGCAGCGCTTCGGCCGACTGGCTGAGCGAGCCGATGTCATCAACCTCATCATCGTCTTCGGGCAGGACGCGCTGCAGCGAGTTGATGACGGTTTCCTTGAGCATATCCGGACGCACGGTCTGCTCGGCGATTTCGCGCAGGGCGACGACCGGGTTCTTGTCACGGTCACGATCAATCGTCAGTTCGGCGCCGCCCGAGATTTCACGAGCGCGCTGGGCGGCCATCAGCACCAGGTCGAAACGGTTCGGGATCTTGTCGACGCAATCTTCAACGGTAACGCGCGCCATCGGGCACTCCAGTTCAGTGAAATCCGGGAATGGTGGGCTGTTACGCCCCCGTTGATTTTCAAGTCAAGAAAAAAACGTATAATTTATTGTAATTCAACGATTATTCGTAAGACTCGTAACTGCGCGAATCGGGGGCGAGATTGCCGAACTTGGTGAACTCACTCTGGAAGTGCAGATAGACATTGCCGGTCGAACCGTGGCGCTGCTTGGCGATGATCACCGTCGCCTTGTTCACCACTTCTAGGTGGCGCTGCATCCAGGCATCGTACTTGGCAATCGCATCGCCGCCGCTGGTTTCGCTCGGCTCGTCGGGCTTGGCGGCGTTATGGTAGTACTCCTCGCGGAAAATGAACCAGACCATGTCCGCGTCCTGTTCGATCGAGCCGGATTCGCGCAGGTCCGCCAGCTGCGGGCGCTTGTCCTCACGGCTTTCGACCGCACGGCTGAGCTGCGAGAGCGCGATAACCGGGACCGACAGTTCCTTGGCCAGGGTCTTGAGGCCGCGGCTGATTTCCGAGATTTCGTTGACGCGGTTGTCGTTGGCGCGGCCCGAGCCCTGCAGCAGCTGCAGGTAATCGATCACGATCAGGCCGATGTCGTGCTTGCGCTTCAGGCGGCGGGCGCGGGTACGCAGCGCGGCGATCGAGAGCGCCGGGGTATCGTCGATATAGAGCGGCAGCTCGGCCAGGCGCTGGCTGGCAAAGGAGATCTTCTGGAAGTCCTCGCGGCTGATCTTGCCCATGCGCAGTCGTTCGCTGCTGATCTCGGCCTGCTCGGCCAGGATACGCGTGGCGAGCTGGTCTGCGCTCATTTCCAGGCTGAAGAAGGCGACCGGCGCGCCGACCGACTGCTTGGGATCAATCCCGTCGGCCAGATCGCGCAAGTATCGTTCGGCGCAGTTGAAGGCAATATTGGTGACCAGCGAGGTCTTCCCCATGGCCGGACGGCCGGCGAGGATGATCAGGTCCGAATCGTGCAGGCCGCCGACCTTGGCGTTCAGATCATCGAGGCCCGTGGTCAGGCCCGAAATATGGCCGCCCGAATTGAGCGCCTTTTCGATCTGGGTGATCGCCGCCAGGCTCGATTGGCGGAATGGCTGCGCTTCGCTGCCGACCGAAGCCCCTTCGGCCACGCGGTACAGCGCGGCTTCGGCCCGTGCCACCTGCTCGAGCGGCTCGACGCTTTCCGAGGTATCGAGCGCATCGTTGACCAGGGTGCGGCCAACCGAAACCAGTTCGCGCAGCAGCGCCAGGTCATAGATCTGCTCGGCCAGTTCGCGCGGGGCGAGCAAGCCCTGGCCATCGGCGGTCAACCGCGCGAGATAGGACGCGCCGCCCAGTTCCTTCAGCGTCTCGTCCGCCTCGAAATAGGGCTTGAGCGTAACCGGGGTAACCACCGCCTTGCGATCGAGCAGTTGCAGGATCCGGTCATAGATCCGGGCATGGGCCGGCTCGAAGAAGTGATCGGGCCGCAGCGGCGTGACCAGTTCCTCGATCACGCGGTTGTCGATCAGGGCCGCGCCCAGGAACGCCGCTTCGGCCTCCACGTTCGCAGGCAGCGCGCGCGCGGCGGCTTCGTCAGGACGGGCAAAGGGGATCGGTTCGGCCATGGGAGGCGATCAATGCGCCGGGACCGAACCCAGTGCAAGCAGTGCGGTGAACGGTTTTCATCCACAGCCTGTGGAGACTTGCCCCGCCATTTCGCATCTGCGAAAGATGCCGCGTCATGGGGGACGCACGGATCATCCAAATCGAGCTCGACGAGGCCACGATTCTGTGGCGCAACGCCGATATCGAGCAGGAACGGCGGATCGCCATCTTCGACCTGATCGAGGAAAACACCTTCAAGCCGCTGCGCGCCTGGGAAGCCGGACACCAGGGCCCCTATCGCCTGCGGCTGTCGGTCGCCGATGGCCGGCTGGCGCTGGAGATCGCGGCCGAGGACGAACAGCCTCTCGAAACGCTGATCCTGGGCCTGGGCCGGTTCCGCCGCCCGATCCGCGACTATTTCGCGATCTGCGATTCCTATTACCAGGCGATCCGCAAGGCCACGGCGGCCGAGATCGAAACCATCGACATGGCCCGCCGCGGGGTCCACAACGAAGCGGCGGAACTACTGCTGGAACGGCTGGAGGGCAAGGTCGAAACCGATTTTGCCACGGCGCGGCGGCTGTTCACCCTGATCTGCGTGCTGCATATCCGGGGCTAGCGAGGCAAAGGGGTCGGCGGGTCACATGGCAAGGAAGAAGAACAGCCGGCTGCGGCTGCGCCTGATCGGTGTGGCTTTGCTCGTGCTGCTGGCCGGCAGCGGCTGGGCCTGGTGGCACCTGTCCGGCTGGACCCCGGAGCGCGCCGAATTCCCGGTCCAGGGCGTGGAAGTGGGCGGCGAGGACGGCCCGGTTGACTGGGCGGCGCTCAAGGCGGTTGGTGCCGATTTCGCCTATCTCGATGCCTCGGCCAGCGCCTTTGCCCGCGATCCGAACTTTGTCGCGAACCTGGAAGGGGCCAAGGCGGTCGGCCTGCAATGGGGCGCGGTCCATCGCTATGACCCGTGCCAGCCAGCTGACAAGCAGGCCGCCAATTTCGTCACCGTCGTCCCGCGCGATGCCGCCATGCTGCCCGCCGCAGTCTGGCTTGACCAGCTGGCCGACGATTGCCCGATCAAGGTCAGCGATGCGGCGGTGGAAAGCGAATTGACCACCTTCCTCAACCAGATCGAGACCCACACCGGCAAGGCGGCGATCCTCAAGGTCTCGCGCAGCTTCGAGCGCCGCTACCAGATCGCCGCGCGGGTCGATCGCAACGTCTGGCTTGAGCAATTGCGCTTCCAGCCCGACTATGCGGGGCGGCCCTGGGCGCTGTGGACGGGCAATGACCGGCTCTCCGTGCCGGCCCTGGCCGGCGGGGTACGCTGGGTGGTCGTGCAGCCCTGACCCGGCTATAACGCCCCACATGACCCATGACCGCGACACCCTGATCGCTGCCGCCAAGGCCGCCCAGGCCCAGGCCTATGCGCCCTATTCGAACTTCCACGTCGGCGCGGCCCTGGGCTTTGCCGATGGCTCTGTGGTGACCGGCGCCAATGCCGAGAACGCCAGCTATGGCCTGGCGCTCTGCGCCGAAACCAATGCCGTCGCCAAGGCGATGAACGAAGGCCGACGTGGCGGGCTGGAAGCCCTCGCGGTGGTGGGCGGCATGCACGGCGAACCTGGTCCAACCGTCACCCCCTGCGGCCGCTGCCGCCAGGTGCTCAACGAACTGGCCCAACTGGGCGAGACCGACCCGGTGATCTGGTGCGCGGGCGCGGACGCGGTGCTGGAGCTGCGCCTGTCAGCGCTGCTGCCGCACGCCTTCGGCCCGGCGAACCTGGGCTGAAGCCGTTTACTTGCGCGCCCGATAGGCCCTGAAACCCGCCACGACCGCGCGGACACAATCGTGTGGTGTCGGGCCACCGGCAAAGAAGCCCTGGCAGGGCCCCGCCATGACCGCGGGATTTTCGCGCTGCAACCAGGCTAATGCCGCTTCGAAGTCAGGCGGATCATCCGAGCTGGTTCGGACATTGACAATGCGTCCACCGGCAATGGTCAGGTGGAATGTATCCGTTACCCAATATCCCGTTCCAAGGGCGACGATCAGATCGTCCCGAACCGTGATCGCGCAGGTCACCTCGTCGGCACTGACGAAGCTGCACGGCCTGCGCTTCAGCACCGCATATTTACCGCCCTGGGCCCAGCCCTGGTAGAACAGGAGCCGTGGCTGCGCGGCAGGGGCATCGGCCAGGGCCGTGCGGAGCTGGTGCGGGTCGAACGCGTAAAAGGCGTCGATCACGCGCTCAGCGGCAGCGAGGGTTCGGTCCTGCTTCGCGTCCGTAGTGGCCGCTGGTCCGGCACATCCGGCAAGGCCAAACAGAAAGGCAATCAAAGGCATCTTGCGCATGGCATTGGCTCCCCCCGAAAGGCCACTGCATCATGCGCCCGATCAGGCACTCAGGTCCATCGAAGTTTAAGTTCGACTGGCGGAGGTACCTCGGATAGACTCAGGTCAGTTGGAACAGAAATTCGGGGTCGCTCACGAATGTCTCGCAGGTCCACGTCGGCCTGCGGATGGGGGAGACGACCGATGAAGCAAGCGCTGTTCAATTTGCTGCCGCCCGCAACCGTTGCTACCATCCTGACATTCTGGGCCTTCGCACCCAAGGCCTGGGTTGACAATCCCTGGACGGTCACCGTGGTGGCTCTGGTCGTTGTCGCTTTCGTCCAGTTGATGGAATGGGTCGCAGAGCGTCACGCGGGCTGGCGGATCAACCGGCAGGAACTCCTGACTGACCTGTTCTACGTCGTCCTGGGAATCAGTGCGATCTCGTGGGCCAGCGACACCCTGGCCAATACGCCGCTATCCCAGGCCAAGGCGGCACTCGGCATTGCCACGCCCTGGCTCGCCCAGGCCCCGTTCCTGGTGCAAGTGGCTGTCGTGATGCTGCTGGTCGAATTCGGCCAGTACTGGATGCACCGCTGGATGCATAACAACAGCTGGCTGTGGTCGACCCATGCCCCGCACCACCACATCACGCAGCTCAACGCCATGAAGGGCTATGTCGGCAATCCGATCGAGCTGTTCCTGATCAGTCTCAGCGTGATCGCCCTGCTCGACTTCGACAAGGCACCCATGTTCGCCGCCTTCAACGCGCTGGGCGCAATTTCCTTTTATGCCCACGCCAATGTCCGCGCCGATCCACCGAAGTGGTTTTCATTCTTCTTCACCACGATCCAGCATCACAGCCTGCACCATACGGCCCTCAGCTTCGAGGACACCCGCTGCAACTATGGCAACTGCGTGATCCTGTTTGATCGGCTGTTCGGTACCTTCCGGGAAGGCGAATCCGCCCTGGTTGGCCAGGATGAACGCCGCCGCCTTTCAATCCGTGAGCAGTTCCTGTTCCCGTTCTTGCCATGGCTCGAACGGCGCCGCGCGCGGCAGAGCGGCGCGGCCTAAGCCGCGGCGTCCAGCCACTCCAGCAGCGCCGCCATGCAATCGCTGCCAAGTTGGGCCGAGCGTTCGGGTGACCAGCCCTGCGCCGGATCGAGCAGGTCGTCGTTATCCTTGAACGGCATTTCCAGCGTCATCGAAACCGCGCCGAAGCGTTCGGCGAGCTGGTTGGTGCTCATCGCCAGGTTGGCCCGGCCAGGGCCCGAGACCGGATAGCCCAGCTTCGTCTGGAAATCGGGCGTGCGCCGGTCGAGGATCGCCTTGAACCGATCAAACCCGCCCTGCTGCGCGGGATTGGCTGAGGGAATGCCTTCAAACCCGGCCAGGAACACGGCGGGGATCGCCTCGTCGCCATGGACGTCCATCGCAAAGTCGACGCCGGTCGCATCCATGGCAGTGCGGATCGCCAGGACCTCGGGCGATTGCTCGGCCGTCGGGTTGTTCCATTCGCGGTTGAGGTTCACGCCCAGCGAATTGGTCCGCAGGTTGCCGCGGACCGAACCATCCGGGTTGGCATTGGGCACGACATGGAAGCTGCAGCGCTGGCGCAGGGCGCGGCCGACTGGATCGGCGGGATCGGTCAGGCAGGCGAGTGCGCCTTCCATCCACCATTCGGCCATCGATTCGCCGGGATGCTGGCGGGCATAGAGCCAGACCTGCTTTGCGCCGGTGCCAAAATCGAGGCAGTCGATGCTGCGGCCATCGTGACTCCGGCCCAGCACCCGGTGTGAAACGCCCTCGGACAGGGCAGCGCTGGCGATCAGGTCCTGGTGCCGCTCCCACGAATAGGGCGCGAAATAGGCGAACCAGGCCAGGTCGCTGGCCGGCTGAAAGCGGATCGTCAGCGTGCCGCCTTCCTCGTCCGGATCATAGCTGCTGGCCGCACGGCCCCAATACTCGCGGTCCTCGCTGACTGCGGCGTTATAGCCGGGCCAGCCGCCCGGATAGGCCGAGGCGGCGAGGCCGGTGATCTTCAATTCCAGTTCGCGCCCGCCAGCATTGCCGACGCGGAAATGGAACCACTGGAAGAAGTCCGAATTGGTGTCCTTGCGGATTGCCAAACGCGCGGTGGTGCCGGCGACGGAGAGGATTTCGATATTGCCGCTGTCAAAGGCGGCGTCGATCTGGATGTCAGGTGCGGTCATTTGACCGCGATAGTCTCACCCGATTGTCCGGGAAAGCCCTTGAACAGGGCTTCTGCCATCTTCGCTGCACCCAGCGAGGTGGCGGCGAGCGGCGAGCCGGTGCGGACGGTGAAACTGGCCCGCCCTTCCCACAGCGCAGTGCCGCTGGCCCGGTCACGGATGATCACGCCCAGATCGGTGCGGACCTGCTCGGACGGACGCGGCGAGAGATTGATACCGATGCCCACGCCCAGACCCGAACCATAGGAACCGGTCGAGCCGCCGACGCCGACGCTGACCGGGCTGCTGCTGCGCGCTGGCTGGAACGTCTCCCGCGACAGGCGCAGCTGGGCGACCTGGGTGCTGGCGGTCCCGGCCGGGACCGCTGAATAGCCGAGCAGCCCAAGCTGCCGCTCGACCGCCGCCTGGTAGGCCTTCCATTCGAGCGAGGAGCCGTCATGGCCCGGTGCCGGTTCGACCGCGATCGTGCCTTTCCCCAGGGCGGAAATGTCCGGCGCGTGGAAACGGGTCACCTCAACCGGTCCGGTCGGGGCAACACAGCCGGCGAGCGCCAGGGCAGCGGCAAGGGGAACGGCCAGAAGCAGCTTGGTCATGAACGGCATCCTTTGCCCGATGATGGACCCGAGCCCCCTGACAAGGCAAGGCTTTCGCGTGCGTTAACCAATTATCCGAATGACTATGCTAGCGGAGTACCGATGTCGCAGAAACTCCCCGTACTCGTCACCGGCGGTGCCGGTTATATCGGCAGCCATGCCGTCCTCGCGCTCAAGGATGCCGGCTGGCCGGTCGCCGTGATCGACAACCTGATCACCGGCTTCCGCTTTGCCGTGCCCGATGGCGTGCCCCTGTATGAAGGCGATATCGCCGATGCCAACCTGCTCGCGCGGATCTTTGCCGAGCAGGGGATCAAGGCGGTGATGCATTTCGCCGGGTCGATCATCGTGCCCGAATCGGTCGAGAACCCGCTGAAGTACTATTCGAACAACACCGCCAAGAGCCGGGCGTTGATCGAGGCGGCGGTAACGGCCGGGGTGCCGCACTTCATCTTCAGTTCGACTGCCGCGACCTATGGCGTGCCCGAGGTTTCGCCAGTGCATGAGGACAGCCCCAAGGCGCCGATCAATCCCTATGGCATGTCCAAGTTGATGACCGAGATCATGCTGGGCGACGTCTCGCGGGCTCATCCGCTCAACTTCTGTGCCCTGCGCTATTTCAACGTTGCCGGCGCCGATCCGCAGGCCCGCACGGGTCAATCGACGGCTGGCGCCACGCACCTCATAAAGGTTGCGGTGGAGGCGGCGCTGGGCAAGCGCGCCAAGGTTGATGTGTTCGGGACCGATTTCGCCACCCCCGACGGCACCGGCGTGCGTGATTACATCCACGTTTCGGACCTCGCGAACGCGCATGTCCTGGCGCTTGAAGCGTTGATCGAGCAGCCGGGCCGCTCGCTGACGATGAACTGCGGCTATGGCCAGGGTTATTCGGTGCTGGAAGTGCTCGACGCGGTCGACCGCGTGACCAACCAGAAGATCAACCGCGTGCTTGGCCCGCGCCGCGCCGGGGACCCCGATTCGCTGATTTCCGATAACAAGCGCATCAAGGCGACCCTGCCGTGGCAGCCGAAATACGCCGATCTCGACACGATCGTCAGTCACGCGCTCGCGTGGGAGCGGAAACTTTCCGAAATCCGGGGTGAGAGTTGATCGTGCCTGGTGCACCAATCGCCTTCGCGATTGGCTAGCATTGCCGGCCCGCTCCCACGGCCCAACCGCCCCAAGGGTATCCTCATCGGGCGGTTGGGCCGGGGGAGCGGGCCCGTGTTGCCAAGGAATGCCGGATGGTCTTTCCGCACCGACATCGGTTGACTTTCGCCTGACTCGTCCGTAACGGCGCGGCTCCAAGTTTTCAGCGGCCCGGCCGCACCCGAGGACATCATGAAGATTCGCAACAGCCTCAAGTCGCTCAAGGACCGCCACCGGGACAACCGCGTGATCCGCCGTCGTGGCCGGACCTATGTGATCAACAAGACCAACCGCCGCTTCAAGGCGCGCCAGGGCTAACCCCCTGTGCGGCAGGGCATCGGCCCTGCGCTGAAGTCTGTTCGGCCCGCCTCCGTCCAGGGGTGCGGGCCGAAACCGTTTTGACCGTCCGGATATGTCCATGAACCAGCGAATCGAAGCTGTGGTGTTCGATATCGGCCGAGTGCTGGTGCAATGGGACATGCGTGTCCTGTTCCGCCAGTTGCTCGACGACGAGGCAGAGGTTGAGTGGGTCTATCGCAACGTGGTGACCGAGGCCTGGCACGGCCAGCATGACGCCGGGCGGCCGATCGCCGAGATGGTCGCCGAACGCAGCGCCGAGTTTCCGCGCTATGCGCCGGTAATCCGCGCCTATGCCGAGCGGTTCAACGATACCATCCCTGGCCCGGTCCCCGGCACGTCCGAACTGGTCGAGCAGCTACACGATGTCGGCGTGCCGCTTTACGCGATCACCAATTTCGGCGCCGACACCTGGGCCGATTTTCGCCCGACCTTCCCGCTGCTTGATCGCTTCCGCGATATTGTCGTCTCGGGCGTCGAGAAAATGGTCAAGCCCGACCCGGCGATCTACGCGCTGGCGGCGCAGCGCTTTGGGCGCGATCCGGGCACCATGCTGTTCATCGATGACAGCCTGCCCAACGTGGTCTCTGCGCGCGAATGCGGCTGGCATGCGCACCATTTCACTTCGGCCGACCTGCTCGCCGACGACCTGCGCAGCCGCGGCCTGCTTTGAACCAAAAAAGAGGGCCCCCGTCTTGCGACGGAGGCCCAGCTGTTTGGGGGGCTGTAAGGAATGCCTGCCGGCAAGCGCCCGGAGTGGGGTGGGCGCTGGCCGGGTATTGCGTCAGGCGGCCGCGTTACAACGCGCGAGCTTGTCGGCGTCGAATTCGCCCTTGGGGGTGGCGAACTTGGTAACCTGACCAAAGGCCTTCACGACCCGGGTGCAGGTGTTGATCGGAGCAGCGCCATCGATCCGGCCGCTGCATTCGGTGCCATTGCAGGTCCAGTTCACGCCGTTGACAACCTTGGCGGCTTCGGCAGCCGGCGCGGCAAGGGTGGCGCTATAGCGCGAGGCGGTCTGGGCCTGGGCGGTGCTGGTGGTCGCGGCGAAGCTGGCGATGGTGCCGACAACGGCAAGGCTGGCAGCCAGCAGGGTGCGCGAAAGCGGGTTGGCGGTGGCAGTCATGGTTCTTCCCCTATGCGTTTCTTGGTTCGTCACGTTTGTGTCTGCACGCAGGGATCGAAGGGGTCCTGGGAGGGAGACACCGATTTGCGTTGCGAATCACTACTTATCGCGATAGGTTTTCAGTTGCAACTAGAAACTGTGCAGCGCAGCAAAGATTTTCTTGTCGGCAAGCGAGCCAGTTTTGGGCTAGGGTGTGACCCTAGGGACAAAGGGGATGACGACCATGGGCCTGCGTGAGCCGCTCGACGAAATCAACAATTGTGGCCTGCCCGCCGCCCTTGAGGTGATGGGCGAGCGCTGGTCATTTATGATCCTGCGCGCCGCTTTCAATGGGCTGCATCATTTCGAGGAATTCCTCGGCGCGCTGGGCATTGCCCGCAACATCCTGTCAAACCGCCTCGCCCGGCTGGTCGAACACGGGATCATGAAACGCCAGGCCCTGCCCGACGACCGCCGCAAGATCGAATACCGCCTGACCGAAAAGGGGCTGGACCTGCTGCCCGCCATGCTGGCGCTGCGCCAGTGGGGCGAAAAATATGGCGCCGGCGTCCCTTCCAATCCGGTGCTGTGCGATGAACGCGACGGCATGCCGATCCAGCCGATCGCCATCCGCGCGCAAGACGGCCGGATGCTCAGCCCGATGGAACTGGAATGGCGCGACCAGGCCGACGTGAACTGGCCGGCGGACGACGCGTCCCGGAAACTGCGCGCGCTTTAACTGCGCCCTACCACGCGCCGATAGCTGAGCGCTTCCGCCACGTGGATGCGCCCGATCCCTTCACTGCCTGCCAGATCGGCAATGGTCCGCGCCACGCGCAGCATCCGCGTATAGCCGCGCGCCGATAGCCGCATCGCTTCTGCCGCCTGCATCAGCAGCTTGCGCCCCGCCTCATCCGGCGTGGCGTGGCGTTCAAGCAGATCGCCATCAAGCTCGGCATTGCTGGTCTTGCCGCTGCCCTCGAGCCGCGCAACCTGAACCGCCCGCGCCGCCGCGACCCGCGCGGCCACTTCAGCGCTGCCTTCACTCGGCGGCGGCAGGGCCAGGTCCGCCGCGCTGACCGGATCGACTTCGACGTGCAGATCGATCCGGTCGAGCATCGGACCCGATACCTTGGCCTGATAATCCGCTCCGCAACGCGGCGCGCGGCTGCAGCCCAGCGCCGGATCGCCCAGATAGCCGCAGCGGCACGGGTTCATCGCCGCGATCAGCTGGACCCGCGCCGGGAAAGTCACATGGGCATTGGCCCGCGCCACATCGACCGAGCCGGTTTCGAGCGGCTGACGCAGCGAATCGAGTACGGCGCGCTGGAATTCGGGCAGCTCATCGAGGAACAGCACGCCCAGATGGGCCAGGCTGACCTCGCCCGGCCGGACCCGTAGGCCGCCCCCGGTCAATGCCGCCATCGAGGCCGAGTGGTGCGGCGAACGGAATGGCCGGGTCCGGCTGATCCGCCCTTCCTCCAGCGTGCCGGCGACCGAGGCGACCATCGACACCTCCAGCGCCTCGGCCGGAGTCAGCGGCGGCAGGATGCCAGGCAGGCAGGCCGCCATCAGGCTTTTCCCCGCACCGGGCGGGCCAATCATCAGCAGGTTGTGGCCGCCAGCTGCGGCAATCTCCAGCGCCCGCTTGGCGACTTCCTGGCCTTTCACCTGCTTGAGGTCCGGGCCGTGGGCCGGTGCCTCTACCTCTCCCGGGACCGGATCGGGCAGGCGGGCGGTGCCTTTAAGGTGATTGAGCAGGCTGATCAGATCGGGCGCGGCGACGATGGGAATGCCGCTGGCCCAGCGCGCCTCCCCGCCCTGCGCCGCCGGGCAGATCAGCCCCTTGTCCGCGCTGGAGGCGTGCAGCGCCGCCAACAGCACACCCGGCGTCGGCACGATCCGCCCATCCAGCGCCAGTTCGCCCACGGCCACGAAATCGGCAATCTGCTCGGCATCCGTCACGCCCATCGCCGCCAGCAGCGCCAGCGCGATCGGCAGGTCATAGTGCGAGCCTTCCTTCGGCAGGTCAGCGGGCGATAGGTTGATCGTGATCCGCTTGGGCGGCAGCGCCAGGCCCATGGCGGCCAGCGCGGCGTGGACCCGTTCTCGGCTTTCATTGACCGCCTTGTCTGGCAAACCGACCAGGTTGAAGCGCGGCAGGCCGGGCGCGATCTGGCACTGCACTTCGACAGCGCGCGCCTCAAGCCCGAGATAGGCAACCGTCTGGACCAGCGCGACCAAGCACACCCCCTGTTACAAACACTTAAGTGATGCCCCGGAGGCAGGGCGCTGTCGAGAAAAAGCCGCTCCGGACCGGTGGTTACCCGAACTTAACCGATTGCCTTGGCAAAGCTGCAAGACCGCGCGCGCGAAAAGGGGGCATGATCCTGCGCCGCCTTGTCCTTTTCCTCACGCTCCTTGCCGCCGCGGTTCAGCCGCTGCGCGCCGAGGAAGTGGTGATCGAGACGGTGACCGAAGAGGTAATCGTCGAGCCGGCCGGTTCCGAACGCTTCGTCGGTCCGCTTCAGGTCCAGACACCAAAGGGGATCGCGGCTTTCGGCCCGTTCCGCGTACTTGATGCCACCCGCGCTGCACTGATCGATGTGACCGACAGCGCCAGCCCGGCGCAGTTCGCCGCAATGGTGAAGGCATATCCCGGCATTTCGCTGATCGAGATGATCGAATGCCCCGGCACCGAGGATGACCGCGCCAACCTGCGGCTGGGCCGGATGATCCGCGCCCGCGGGATTGCCACGCTGGTTCCAGCCGGCGGTTCGGTCCGCTCGGGCGGGGTCGAGCTATTCCTGGCCGGAGCGCGCCGCATCGCCGATCCGGCGGCCGAGTTTGCGGTCCACTCCTGGGCCGATGAGGATGGCCGCGAAGCGCGCGACTACCCCGCCGATGCGCCCGAGAATCGCGCCTATCTGGATTACTACCGCGAGATGGGCATGGCGCCTGGCCAGGCCCAGGCCTTCTATGCCATGACCAACTCGGTCCCATTCCGCGACGCCAAGTGGCTCAGCGGCGCGGAAATGGCGCGCTGGGTCAGCCTGAACTGAGCGCGAATCCCTTGACTCAAGCGCAAGCGCCCTTTAACGGCCCGCCCCTGTAATGCGGTCGCCCACGCGGCGGCCCTTTTTGTTCGATTTTTCGAGGTTATCATGAAGCGCACCTTCCAGCCCAGCAACCTTGTCCGCGCTCGCCGTCATGGCTTCCGCGCCCGCACGGCCACTGTCGGCGGCCGCAAGGTGCTTGCCGCCCGCCGCGCGCGTGGCCGCAAGAAGCTCTCTGCCTGAGCGAATCACTGCCAATGTCCGTCCTTACGCGGCGGGCTGATTTTTTGGCTGCCAACCGGGGCTTGCGCATAGCACGCCCCGGTTTCGTGCTTTTAGCGCGCCCGAACGACGGCCAGGGCCTGCGCTATGGCATCACCGTTACCAAGAAGATCGGCAATGCCGTGGTGCGCAACCGCATGAAGCGCCGCTTCCGCGAACTGCTGCGCGAGATGCTGCCGGCCGCCGGTTTGCCCGATCACGACCATGTGCTGATCGGCCGCGAAGGCGGGGTTGAGCGTGAGTTTGGCCTGCTGCGCGATGAGCTGGCCGCCGCGCTGACCCGCGCTGCCCAGGGCAAGGGCGATCCGCCCCGCAAACGCAAATCATGACTTCGCCAGTCGATTTCGTCATTGCGAGCGCAGCGAAGCAATCCAGGGCGTTTTGCAATGACGCCCTGGATTGCTTCGTCGCTCCGCTCCTCGCAATGACGATACTGAGATCACAATGAAGCGCATCCTGATC
This sequence comes from Sphingomonadaceae bacterium, assembly GCA_965284665.1. Lineage (GTDB taxonomy): Bacteria > Pseudomonadota > Alphaproteobacteria > Sphingomonadales > Sphingomonadaceae > Novosphingobium. The sequence goes on from OZ260108.1 coordinate 3,071,182, forward strand.
CTTATCGCTCGCGGCTGGCAGCTTGGCCCCTCGCGAATCCTCCCGCCCTCGTGCCGCTATGCGCCGTCCTGCTCGGAATATGCGATTCAGGCGGTGGAGAAATACGGCGCGATTAAGGGTGGCTGGCTGGCAGCGAAGCGGCTAATGCGCTGCCACCCGTGGGGTGGGCATGGTTATGACCCGGTGCCTTGAACTGCACCACATGGCTCGCCACCTCCAACAATATCAAGACGACTAGGGGCCTTTCCTTGGAAAACCAGAACCAGCGCAACCTGATCCTGGCCGTGGTGCTGAGCGCACTGCTGCTGTTTGGCTGGGATGCGGGCGTCCGCTATTTCTATCCCAACGCCGGCAAGTCCAAGCCGGTTGCCAGCGCCAGCGAAAGCCCTGCGGCCAGCCCGAGCGGCGCGGCCAAGCCGACCCGCGAGGGCGGGCTGACCAGCGTCGCCGACATTGCCGAGGAAGCCCGCGACATCAAGACGATCCTGGCCACCCCCGGCCGGATCGCGATTGCCGCCCCGGGCCTGACTGGCTCGCTCAATCCCGTGGGCGGCGTGGTCGATGACCTGGTCACCGTCCGCCACACGGCCGCACTCGATCCCAAGAGCGGTCCGCAGCGGATCTTCTCGCCCGCCGGCACCCCGGCGCAGCACTACGCCCAGTTTGGCTGGCTGGGTGCCCAGGGCACCGTGCCGGGCCCGCAAACCGTCTGGACCGCTCCCGCCGGTGCCAAGCTGACCCCGCAGACCCCGGTGACGCTGAGCTGGACCAATCCGACCGGCGCGACCTTTACCCTGACCTACAAGATCGACGCCGATTACATGCTGACGGTCGAGCAGGGCGTCACCAATGCCGGCACCACACCGCTGACGATCGAGCCCGTCGCCCAGCTCAACCGCACCAAGAAGACTGCAGCGCTTGACAGCTTCAACGTCCACGCCGGCCCCTTTGGCGCTTTTGACGAAGTGGTCGATTTCGGCACCGACTATGACGACATCGCCGAAACCGGGAAGATCACCAAGGACGGCCGGACCGACTGGGTCGGCTTCACCGACGTCTACTGGATGTCGACCCTGATCCCCGAGAACAAGGCCCCCGCCAGCGCCGATTTCCGCACGCCGGGCCGCGATATCTTCCTCGCTAACCTGTTCTATCCGGAAGGCAACGTTGCCCCCGGCCAGACCCTGAAGCGCACCACGGGTCTCTTCGCCGGTGCCAAGGAAATGAAGGTGCTCGACCGCTATGAGGCGGATGGCATCGCCAAGTTCAGCCTGGCGATCGACTGGGGCTGGTTCCGCTGGTTCGAACGCCCGCTGTTCATGCTGCTTGATGCCCTGTTCCGCACCGTTGGCAACTTTGGTGTGGCGATCATCCTGCTGACACTGATCGTGCGCGGGATCATGTTCCCGATCGCCCAGAAGCAGTTCGCCTCGATGGCCGCCATGCGCGCGATCCAGCCGAAGATGAAGGCGATCCAGGACCGCTACAAGGACGACAAGCCCAAGCAGCAGGAAGAGATCATGGCGCTCTACAAGAAGGAAGGCGTCAACCCGCTTGCGGGCTGTCTGCCGATCTTCCTGCAGATCCCGGTGTTCTTCGCGCTCTACAAGGTGCTGATCCTGGCGGTCGAAATGCGCCACCAGCCCTTCGCGCTGTGGATCAAGGATTTGTCGGCGCCCGACCCGCTGCATATCCTTAACCTGTTCGGCCTGCTTCCGTTTGAAGTGCCTGGCTTCCTGGGCATCGGCGTGCTGGCGATCCTGCTTGGGGTGACAATGTGGCTGCAGTTCAAGCTGCAACCGGCGCAGATGGACCCTGTCCAACAGCAGGTCTTTGCGATCATGCCCTGGCTGATGATGTTCATCATGGCACCCTTCGCCGCCGGCTTGCTGATCTACTGGATCACCTCGAACATCCTGACGATCGCGCAGCAGAGCTATCTCTATTCCAAGCACCCGCAATTGAAGGAGCAGGCGGCCAAGGACGCCGCCGACGCCAAGCGGGCGCGCGAACGGGCAAAGGCCAAGTAAGCCGATGGACCAGATCGACGACCCCGTGGAACGGGCGCGCCGCCTGTTCGCGGGGCGCGTCGAGTTCCTGAAGTCCGCCCCGGGCCTACAGTTCCTGCCCGATCCGGACGTGCCGGAGATCGCCTTTGCCGGCCGCTCCAATGTCGGGAAGAGTTCGCTGCTCAATGCCCTGACCGGTCGCAAGGCGCTGGCCCGCACCTCGGTCACGCCGGGGCGGACGCAGGAATTGAACTTCTTCGACATCGGCGATCCGCTGGTCTTCCGGCTGGTCGACATGCCGGGCTACGGCTTCGCCAAGGCCCCGCTCAAGGTGGTCCAGCAATGGAAGCAGCTGGTCCGCGACTTCCTGCGCGGGCGGGTGGTGCTGAAGCGCACCCTGCTGCTGATCGACAGCCGTCACGGCCCCAAGCCGGTCGATATCGACATGATGAAGATGCTGGACGAGGCGGCGGCGAGCTACCGGATCGTCCTGACCAAGGCCGACAAGATCAAGGCCAGCGAGCTCGCCGCCGTGACTGCCGCGACCCAGGCTGAAGCCCGCAAGCATTCTGCCGCCTATCCGCTGGTTCACGTGACCAGCAGCGAAAAGGGCATGGGCATCGCCGAGCTGCGCGGCGCGATCCTTGAAGACGCGCTGATCAGCTGACGCCCTACTTCGCGAACATCAGCCCCAGATCGGCAAAGGCCTTGATCTCGATCGCGTTGCCGCTGGGATCGCGGAAGAACATGGTCGATTGCTCGCCGGTCTGGCCCTTGAAGCGGGTGTAGGGCTCGATCTCGAACTTCACCCCCGCGCCGCACATCCGTGTCGCCAGCGCATCAAAGTCTTCCAGCGTAAGCACCACACCGAAGTGCGGCACCGGCACGCCGTGGCCATCGACATGGTTGCGCGCCGCATCGCGCCCGGCGTTATCAGGGGTAAGGTGCGCAACAAGCTGATGGCCGAAGAAATCGAAGTCGACCCACTCGGCGGACGAACGCCCCTCGGGGCAGCCCATGACCTCGCCATAGAACGCCCTCGCGGCGGCGAGATCGTGGACGGGAAACGCGAGGTGGAAGGGGCGCAGGCTCATGGGCTCTCCTCGGTCATGACAGCCCCGACATGGGCCGCGCCGCGCGCGGCGGCAAGCTGTTCCTGGCGGTGGCGCTCGCGATAGCCGACACGCTGCTCCTCCGTCCGCTCATCGAAGCAGGCGGGGCAGCTGACGCCTTCCTCGTATTCCGGCAGGGCCTGCTGCTCGGCGCTGACCGGCCGGCGGCAGGCGTGGCACAGCGCGTGGCTGCCCGGAACCAGTCCGTGGCCGACGCTGACCCGCTGGTCGAAGACGAAGCATTCACCCTGCCACAGGCTCTGCTCGGGCGGCACGTCCTCGAGGTATTTCAGGATCCCGCCCTTGAGGTGGAACACCTCTTCCACCCCCTCGGCCTTGAGGAAGGCGGTCGATTTCTCGCAGCGGATGCCGCCGGTGCAGAACATCGCGACCCTGGGCGCCTGGCCCTGCCCCAGCAGCTCGTCGCGTCGCGCCCGGAACCATTCCGGAAAATCGCGAAAGCTGGCGGTCTGCGGATCGATCGCGCCCTGAAAGGTGCCGATCGCCACCTCATAGTCGTTGCGGGTGTCGATCACGATCGTGCCGGGATCGGCGATCAGCGCGTTCCAATCGGCCGGTGCGACATAGGTACCGACCGAGGCGAGCGGATCGATATCGGGCTGCCCCATCGTCACGATCTCGCGCTTCAGCCGCACCTTCATCCGGTGGAATGGCATGACCGGCGCGCGTGAGAACTTGACCTCAAGGTCGGCGCAACCGGGAAGTGCGCGGATATGATCAAGCACCGCGGCAATGCCGGTATCGCTGCCCGCAATCGTGCCATTGATCCCTTCGTGCGCCAGCAGCAGCGTCCCCTTCACGCCGTGGCTGCGGCAGCAGGCCAGCAGCGGAGCCTGCAGCGCGGCATGGTCCGCAAACGGCGTGAAGCAGTAGAGCGCTGCAACGCTGATAGGCAGGCTGGCAGGATCCATGGGCGAGGCCCTAATCGTTCAGGCTCGACACCGTCAAGCTGAACGGCTAGCGCTGCCGCCCATGAAGCTGATCATCGGCAACAAGAACTATTCCAGCTGGTCGCTGCGCGGCTGGCTGGCCTGCAAGCAATCGGGCCTGACCTTCGAAGAGATCCAGGTCCCGCTCTATGGCGAGGACTGGGATCACCGGAAGAAGGAGCATGATGAAATCGCGCCCTCGTCCGGCAAGGTGCCGGTGCTGTGGGATGGCGACGCCGTAGTCTGGGACAGCCTGGCGATCGTCGAGTATCTGGCCGACCGCGTCGGGCGCGACCGGTTCTGGCCCAAGGCCGACGATGCCCGCGCCATGGCCCGTTCGATGGTCGCGGAAATGCACTCCTCCTACGCCGCATTGCGTCGCCAGTGCCCGATGAACATCCGCCGCCAGGTCCAGGGCTGGGAGATCGATGAGGAAGCACGCGGCGACGTGGTCCGCATCCTGACGCTGTGGGCCGAGGCCCGCGCCCGGTTCGGGCGTGGCGGGCCATTCCTGTTCGGCACTTTCAGCGCGGCCGATATCTTCTACGCCCCGATCGTCAGCCGCTTCATGACCTATGGGATAGGTGTTCCGGGCTTTGCCCTCGCCTATATGGAAGCGATCTGGGAACACGAATGGCTGCAGGCCTGGGTCGCCGCCGCCGAAGAAGAAGACTGGGTCATCGAACAATGGGAAATTCCGGGTCGAGGCAGCAAGGCAAAGTGATGCGCTGGATTGCAATGATGTTGGCCGCCATGGCGGCGCTGATGGCGCGCCCGGCCTTTGCCTGGGGCGAGTTCGGCCATCATTCGACTGCCAGCATCGCTTGGGCCAACGTCTCGCCCGAAACCCGCAAGGCCGTGCGCGAACTGCTCCGCTCGGAACAGGGCCTCGGCACGCCCTATTGCCGCGTCCGCAGCCTGGAAGAGGCCAGCTACTGGCCCGACTGCATCCGGCGCGAGGGCTGGCGCTGGGCCTATTCCTTCGCCTGGCACTATCAGACGATGAATGTCTGCCGCCCCTATGACCCGCGCGCCAACTGTTCAGGCGGCAACTGCGTCACGGGCCAGATCGAGCGCAACCGTCGCATCCTGGCCGACAAGAGCCTGCCGGCGGCCCAGCGGCTTGAGGCCCTGGCCTGGCTGACCCATTTCGTCGGCGATCTGCACATGCCGCTCCATTCGGGCGACAAGGACGATCGCGGTGGCAACGACGTGGCTGCGAAGTACGGCATCGCGCCGGGCCGCAACCTGCATGCAATCTGGGACGGACCGATGGCCGAGCGCGGGATCACCAGCGCAGTCCCGCCGCTGATCCGCCGCTACACCCCCGAAGAGCGCGCCGCGCTCGATACCGGCGAAGTGGCAGACTGGGGCCGCGAAAGCTGGGAACTGGCGCGCGGGCTGGTCTATGCCAAGGCCTTTGGCCGCGATCCCTGCGCCGGCGGCGAAACACCGAAGGAAGTGGTCTGGACCGACGAAGACATCGAGGCCAGCATCCCCACCTTGCAACAACGGATCAGCCAGGCCGGACTGCGGCTGGCGCGGCTGCTGGATGGGGCTTTGAGCAAGTGACCAGCACTACCCTGCCTCCCGTCCAGCCGCTTGCCGAGGCGCTGATCGCCTGCCCCAGCGTGACCCCCGCCACGGGCATGGTGTTCGATTGCCTGGAAGGGCAACTCGCCCCACTCGGCTTCGCGGTCCACCGCTTCCTGGCGGGCGAGGCGCCGGACGGGCCGGTCGAGAACCTCTTCGCGATCCGCCGCGGGCCCGAAGGCAGTCGCCACTTCGGCTTCGCCGGGCACCTCGATGTCGTACCGCCCGGCGAAGGCTGGACCACCGGCGCCTTTGCTCCCGAAGTGAGGGGCGAACTGCTCTATGGCCGCGGCGCGGTCGACATGAAGGGTTCGATCGCGGCCATGGTCGCGGCGGTTGCCGGGGTGCCGCAGGATGCCGGGACGATCAGTTTCATCATCACCGGTGACGAGGAAGGCCCGGCCCGCTTCGGCACCTTGCCGCTGATCGACCACATGCGCGCGGTAGATGCCATTCCCGACCTGATCCTGGTGGGCGAGCCTACATCCGTGAACCGGCTGGGTGACATGATGAAGATCGGCCGGCGCGGCTCGGTCAACATCTGGCTGACGGTCGAGGGCGGCGAAGGCCATGTCGCTTACCCACACCTTGCCAACAACCCGATCGGTCCGCTGGTCAACATGCTAGCCGAACTCAATGCGCTGGTGCTCGACGAGGGGACCGACTGGTTCCAGCCCTCGAACCTCGAGATCACCGACATCACTGTCGGCAACCCGGCCACCAACGTGATCCCGGCGCGGGCCCATGCGCGCCTCTCGATCCGCTTCAACGATCTCCACACTGGGCAAGGTCTGGCTGACCGGGTCAGCGCAATTGCCGAAAAGCACGGCGGCACAGCGCGGGCAGTGGTCTCGGGCGAGGCCTTCCTGACCCCGCCGGGGGACTTCTCGGCCATGGTCGCGCGCGCGGTCGAGGCCGAAACCGGCGTTGCACCCGAGGCCAGCACCACCGGCGGCACCAGCGACGCGCGGTTCCTGAAAAGCCTGTGCCCGGTGATCGAGTTCGGCCTGTGCAATGCCACCATGCACAAGCGTGACGAGGCCGTGGCCGTGCCGGATCTCGACACCCTTGCCCGCATCTATGCCCGGATCGCCACCGCGGCGCTGGCGGGCTGATTGCGATAGCGCCGACAGCCTGTTAGGCTGGCCGGAAACAATCTTTCAATCTGGGGGACGCACGCCATGGACCGGCGCCTGACACTCTACATCCTGATCGGCATGGTGCTGGGCGTCGTGGCCGGCTGGCTGGTCTTCACCTTCATTCCCAAGGGCACGGTCACGGTCTGGCCGTTCGGGGTCGAGGCCGATCTCAAGGGCCTGTATCTGAGTTCGTTCGGTCTGCTCTCCAGCATCTTCCTGAACCTGATCAAGATGCTGGTCGCGCCGCTGATCCTTTCCACCATCGTCGTCGGCATCGCCCATATGGGGGATAGTGCCGCGCTCGGCCGGATCGGGTTCCGCGCGATTGCCTGGTTCATCATCGCCAGCCTGATCTCGATCGGGCTTGGCCTGGTGATGGTCAACTTCTTCCAGCCCGGGGTCGGGGTGGACGTGTCGGGTGCCGCCGCGGCCTCGGTCGGCGAAGTGGCCAAGCTCGATTTCTTCGAGTTCATCCTGCACATCTTCCCCAAGAACGCCTTCGATGCGATGGCGACCAACAATATCCTCCAGATCCTGGTCTTCTCGCTGTTCGCCGGGGTGGCGCTCTCCGCCATCGGCGAAAAGGGCGCGCCGCTGGTCCGGGGGGCCGATGCCCTGGCCGAGATGATGCTGCAGATCACCGGCTATGTGATGCGCTTTGCCCCCTTCGCGGTGTTCGGCGCCCTGGCCAAGGTCGTGGCTTCCAGCGGCCTTGGCATCCTTGCGACCTATGTCGAGCTGGTGACCGAATTCTACCTGTCGCTCGGCATTCTCTGGCTGATCCTGCTGACGATCGGCGGGTTGTTCCTGGGCCGGCGGATCTTCACGCTGATCCGCTATATCCGCGAGCCAATGATGATCGCCTTCTCGACCGCGTCGAGCGAGGCAGCCCTGCCCCGGCTGTTCGAGCAGCTTGACCGGTTCGGCGTACCGCGCCGGATTTCCGGCTTCATGCTGCCGCTGGGCTACAGCTTCAACCTCGATGGTTCGATGATGTACATGTCCTTCGCGACGCTGTTCATCGCCCAGGCCTATGGCATCGACCTGTCGATCGGCACCCAGATCGCGATCCTGCTGACGCTGATGATCAGTTCCAAGGGCGTCGCCGCCGTGCCGCGCGCGAGCCTGGTGGTGATCACCGGCACGCTCGCCATGTTCGGCCTGCCGGTCGAAGGCGTGGCGATCATCCTGGCGATCGACCAGTTCCTCGACATGGGCCGCACCGCCACCAACGTGGTCGGCAATGCCGTGGCCACTTCGGTCATCACCAAGTGGGAAGGCATGCTCGAGGTCGAGGAGCCGGAGTTCGTCGAACACCCGCACGCCCCGGCGCATACTGCCGCCGATGGCCGACGCGGGCTTGAGCTTGATCCTTCGAACTTCGAAGACGACCGTAAGTAAGCCCTCGATCCAACCAATGTGTCATCCCCGCGAATGCGGGGATCCATGGCGCGAGCTCAGACCATGGGTCCCCGCTTTCGCGGGGATGACAATACTGAGGTGGGAACGCTAGGCTTCCCTGGCCTTGCCCTTCGGGGCGACCGTCTTGGGCTTGTAGCCGCAGAGGTCCGCCACCGGGCAGCGCCAGCATTCGGGCGTGCGCGCCTTGCAGATATAGCGGCCGTGCAGGATCAGCCAGTGGTGCGCGCCGACCCGGAAAGGCTGCGGCACCACCTTCTCGAGCTTGGCCTCGACCTGGTCGGGGTTCTTGCCCTTGGCCAGGCCGGTGCGGTTGCCGACCCGGAAGATGTGGGTATCGACTGCAAAGGTTTCCTGCCCGAACCAGCAATTGAGCACCACGTTCGCGGTCTTGCGGCCGACCCCGGGGAGACGCACCAGTTCTTCGCGGGTCGATGGCACCTCGCCGCCAAATTCATCGACCAAAAGCTGCGACAGCGCGATCACGTTCTTGGCCTTGGAATTAAACAGGCCGATCGTCTTGATGTGTTCCCTGAGGCCTTCCTCACCCAGATCGAGCATCTGCTGGGGTGTTTTTACCTTGGCAAACAGGGCGCGGGTGGCCTTGTTCACGCCGACGTCCGTGGCCTGCGCCGAAAGCGCCACCGCCACTACCAGCTGAAAGGCATTGCCGAATTCCAGCTCGGTTTCAGGCGAGGGATTGTCCTCGGCCAGGCGGCGGAAGAATTCGAAGATCTGGTCGCGCTTCAAAGGCCAAGGACCTCGCCCATGCGATACCGGCCGGCCGGCTTGCCCACCAGCCACTGCGCCGCGCGCACCGCGCCCTTGGCGAAGATCGAGCGGTTCTCGGCCAGATGCGTGAGCGACAGTCGCTCATCCGCGCCGAGGAAATGCACGGTGTGATCGCCGGCGACCGATCCGCCGCGCAAGGAGGCAAAGCCGATCTCGCCGGATTTGCGTGCGCCGGTGATCCCGTCGCGCCCGCGCGCGCTGTGGCCCGCAAGGTCAAGCCCGCGACCTGCCGCCGCTGCCTCACCCAGCAGCAGCGCCGTGCCGGACGGCGCATCGACCTTCATCCGGTGGTGGGTCTCTGCGATCTCGATGTCCCAGTCTTCACCCAGCCGGCTCGCCGCCTCGCGCACCAGGTGGGCGAGCAGGGTCACGCCCAGCGAGGTATTGCCGGTTTGCAGCACGGCAATCCGCTCGGCCGCGCTATCGCACAGCCAGTGGTGCCGCTCTTCCAACCCCGTGGTGCCAACCACAATCGACACGCCAGCGGCCATGGCGGCATCAAGATTGCCTTCCAGCGCGGCCGGAGCGGAGAAGTCCACCAGCACATCGCTCTGCGCCGCCAAGGCCGCCAGATCGCCGCCCTGATCGACGCCGCCAGCCAGTTCCTGCCCAGCGGCCGCGATCGCCTCGACCAGCGCCTGCCCCATGCGCCCCGCGCTGCCGATAATCCCGATTCTTGCCATTGCCGTCCCCACTCGTGGCGTGCTTCATGAGCGACATGAGCCAAATCCGCAATATCGTGATCCTGACCGGCGCCGGGATCAGCGCCGAAAGCGGCATCGACACCTTCCGTTCGGCCGGCGGCCTGTGGGAACAGCACCGGGTCGAGGACGTTGCCACGCCCGAGGCCTTTGCCCGCGATCCAAACCTGGTCCTGCGGTTCTATGACATGCGCCGTGAGGCGATTCAGGAGAAGCTGCCCAACGCCGCCCACTTCGCGCTCGCCGAGCTGGATGCGAAGTGGCAGGGCAATCTGCTGATCGTCACCCAGAACGTCGATGACCTGCACGAGCGCGGCGGGGCGCGGCGGGTGCTGCACATGCATGGCGAGCATCTGAAGGCCTGGTGCACTAGCTGCGACGTCCGCTCGCACTGGCGCGGGACGCTGCTCGATCGTCCGCCGTGCCCGGTCTGCCAGGCCCCCACCCTGCGCCCCGACGTGGTCTGGTTTGGCGAGATGCCCTATCGCATGGGCGAGATCTATGGCGCGCTGCGCGAGGCGGACCTGTTCGTCTCGATCGGCACTTCGGGCGCGGTCTATCCCGCTGCCGGATTCGTCCAGAATGCGCGCGAGCTTGGCATCAAGACGCTGGAGCTCAATCTCGAGCGCAGCCAGGGTTCGCATTGGTTCCACGAAACGCGGCTTGGCCCGGCCAGCGAAGTGGTGCCGGCCTGGGTCGCGGAGATGCTCCAGTGATAATTCAAACCAAAATGTCATCCCCGCGGAAGCGGGGGACCCATGGTCTGACCGTGCCGAAAAGCTACTGGGTCTACATCCTGGCAAGCCAGACCCGCGGCACCTTGTACATTGGCGTGACCAGCAGGCTCGCTGAACGGATTGCGGAGCACCGTGAAGGTCAATTTGTTGGCTTCACCAAGCAATACCGCGTTACGCGACTTGTTCATTGTGAAGAGTTCAACGACGTGAACGAGGCAATTGCGCGCGAAAAGGCGATGAAGAAATGGCGTCGGGCCTGGAAGATAGAGTTGATCGAGCGGGGCAATCCGGAATGGCGAGACCTCTGGTTCGATCTCCACCTCGCGTGAGTGGCAAGCTTTGACCATGGGTTCCCGCGTTCGCGGGAATGACAACAAGGTTCTAGGCGGGACTAGTTTCCGCCACAGCCCCGGCACTCCGGATCCCTGACGATCCGCATGGTCCGCAGCGCTGGCGTCAGCCCATCGAGCAGGTGGACCTTGCCCCATTGCGGATCGCCCATGGCGGCGTGGCCTTCGGTCAAAACCCGCACCGCATGCATCGCCGCAAAGGTGCCGACCCAGCCGGCCATGGCGCCCAGCACGCCATCGGCGGCGCAGGTGTCGCAGTCTTCGGCATCGAAGGCATCGCCGACGAAGCAGCGGTAGCAGCTGTGGCCGTCCCGATGCCCGGCAAAGTTCGCCACCTGGCCCTGGAACCGGCCGAGCGCCGCGCTGGTCAGCGGCACGCCCAGCTTCACGCAGGCATCCGACACGGCCAGGCGAGTCGCGAAGTTGTCACACCCGTCGAGCACAAGGGTCGCGCCTTCGAGGAGCAGCGCGGCGTTTAGCCCCCCCAACCTCCCTACGTTCGCGCGCACCTCGATGGCACTGTCGAACCGGCGGACCCAGTCTGCGGCCGCTTCCGCCTTGGAGCGGCCCAGATCAGCCTCGCTAAAGATGGTCTGGCGCTGCAGGTTGGTAAGATCGACCACATCGTCATCGATCAGGGTCAGCCGCCCAACGCCCGCTCCGGCCAAGTATTGCAGCGCGGGTGAGCCGATGCCGCCGCAGCCAACCAGCACCAGGTGAGCCTCACTTAGCGCGACCTGCCCGGCCCCGCCCAGATCGGGCAGGACGATGTGGCGGGCAAAACGGTCAAGGCGATCGGGGGCAAGCGTCATAGCGGCGTTCCTTACGGGCGTTTGACCGGCCTCGCAAAGGAAGTCTCTTGCCCCGCTCCCGCCGATGCGGCACCTAATCGATCAATTAAAAACCAAACCGGGACGAGGCATGCATTACGCTCAACTGCGCCAGGTGCGCGAGGAACTGACTGGCCCTGGCGGCCCCTTCGAGATCGTCGAGGCCCAGGTGCTGGGCCACACGATGAAGGTCTACAAGAACGCCCCACCCTCGGGCCGCGAGTTCTGGCTTTCCACCGCCGCCTTCGGCCCGCGCGACTACGTCGTCTATGAAGGCGAACGGCTGACTTACGCGGCGGCGCATGACCAGGTCCGCGCGGTGACCGCCTGGCTGTGGGACCAGGGTGTCCGCCCGGGTGACCGCGTTGCCATCGCCATGCGCAACTATCCCGAATGGATGCTGATCTACTGGGCCTGCCTGTGCATCGGTGTCGCCGCAGTTGGGACCAACGCCTGGTGGACGCCCGAGGAGCTCGACTACGCGCTCGCCGATTCGACGCCAAAGGTGATCTTTGCCGATGCCGAGCGGCTGGCCCGCCTGGCCGAATGCACCGGTCCGGCGGCCAAGGTCGCCACTGTCTCAGTCCGCGCCGAAGCGCCGGGCACAACGCCCTGGAGCGAAGTCATCGCCCACCCCGGCGCCATGCCGGAGGTCAAGGTCGATCCCGACAGCGACGCCTGCATATTCTATACCAGCGGCACGACCGGCCATCCCAAGGGCGCGCAGCTGACCCATCGCGGTTGCATCTCCAATCTTATGAACCTGCTTTACGCCGGTGCCTCAAGCGGCATGGCGACCGAGCGCGGCGGCGGTGCGGCAATTCCGGCCGAGCCGCCGATCCCGGCGACCCTGGTCACCACTCCGCTGTTCCACGTCACCGCCAACAATTGCGCCGCCTATGCCGCGACGGCCCAGGGCGGGAAGATGGTGCTGATGTACCGCTGGGACGCCGGTGAAGCGCTGAAGCTGATCGAGGCTGAGAAATGCAACGGCCTGTCAGGCGTGCCGGTGATGGCCCGCGAGCTGATCAACCACCCTGATTTCGACAAGTACGATACCTCCAGCCTGCTCAACATGTCGGGCGGCGGGGCACAGGTGCCGCCGGATCAGGTCGGCGCGATCGACCAGAAGATCCCCTCGGCCCGCCCCTCGACCGGTTATGGCATGACCGAGACCTGCGGGATCATCACCTCGGTCGGCGGGGACTTCTTTGTCGACCGTCCGAACAGCGCCGGTCCGGCCATGCCCAACTTCGACGTCAAGTGCGTCGATGATGATGGTAACGCCGTGCCGCAGGGCGAAGTCGGCGAGCTCTGGGTCAAGGGCTCCTCGGTGATCAAGGGCTACCTCAACCGCCCCGATGCCAACGAAGCCTCGTTCACCGATGGCTGGCTCCACACCGGCGACGTGGCCCGGATCGACGAGGACGGCTTCATCTACATCGTCGACCGCAAGAAGGACATGGTCCTGCGCGGCGGCGAGAACGTGTTCTGCACCGAGGTCGAAGCGGGGATCTATCGCCACGCCGCCGTAGCCGAATGCTGCGTCTTCGGCGTGCCGGACGAGCGGCTGGGCGAGGAAGTGGGCGTGGCCGTGGTGCTCAAGCCCGGCGAGGCGCTCGATGCCGAAGCTCTGCGCGCGCACTGCGCCGGCGTGATGGCCAAGCACAAGGTGCCGCGCTACGTCTGGTTCATGGATGAGGCGCTGCCGCGCAATGCCAATGGCAAGTTCCTGCGCCGCGAGCTGCGCGACGAACTCGCCCGCCAGACGGCCGAGGCCTGAGCCATGGGTGACCTTGCTGGCCGCATCGCCCTCGTCACCGGCGCCTCGCGCGGGCTGGGCGCAGCCACGGCGCGGGCCCTGGCGGCGGCTGGCGCGAAGGTCGCCGTCACCGACCTCGCCGCCCCCGAAGACCTCGCGGCCGAGATTGGCGGCATCGCCCGCGCACAGGACGTGACCAGCGAGGCCGACTGGGCCGCGACGATGGACTGGATCAAGGCCGAGCTTGGCGGCCTCGACGTGCTCGTCAACAACGCCGGATTGTGGCTGTTCAAGCCGATCCTGGAGACCACGCTGGATGACTGGCGACGGCTTCACGCGGTCAATGTCGAGGGCGTTTTCCTCGGCACCCGCGCCGCGATCCCGATGCTGGCCGAGCGCGCCCACCTGTGGCGCGGCGGCACGGCGATCGTGAACCTGTCATCCGTCGCGGGGATCGAAGGGGCAGCCGGCGGGACCTGCTACAACAGCACCAAGGGCGCGGTGCGGCTGTTCACCAAAGGCTGTGCCCGGGAACTGGCGGCGGCGCGGGTCCGCGTCAACTCGGTCCACCCCGGGGTGATCGATACCGACATGGGCCGCAAGCTGATCGACGATTTCGCCGGGGCGCAGGGCGTGGGCAACAACGAAAGTCTTGCGGCTGTCTCGGCGTTGCATCCGCTCGGCCACCTGGGTGAGCCGCAGAATGTGGCCGATGCGGTGGTATTTCTGGCGAGCGACCGCGCCGCCTTCACGACCGGCAGCGAGCTGATCGTCGACGGCGGGATGACATCCTAGGCGCTCAGGTCCGGCCGGGCCCGAGCAGCAGCACCTTGATGTCGCCCCTTGCCCGGTAGGAGTGCACCAGCAGATAGCTGGCCAGGAACGGCATGCCGCCGGCAAAGATGAACAGCCCCAGCGCAATCCCGCCCAGGCTGAAATGTTGCCGCCAGGCCAGCCACAGTCCGCCCAGGCACAGGAAGGCGAAGAAATCGAGGTTGAACTGGCCCGGCCAGCCCATCTTCGCTATGTCCCCGAAGAACACGGGCAACAGATCGAGCCCGTGGTTGGCGACCGTGATCGACGTATAAGCGGTGATGCCGATGATCCAGGCGATCAGGTAGAGGCGAAACAGGCTCATGATCGTATCCTCCTTCAGGGGCGACGGGTTTCGAGATAGCGGCAGCGGGCGAGCATGGCGGTAAGGCCGATGCAGCCCGAACAGACGATCAGCACCAGCCAGGGTAAAGGGCGCATACCGACCGCGCGGGCGCGCGGTAGCAGCAGGGCCCAGCCGATCCCGATCGCGATCAGCAGGTCGAACCAGACCTGGTTGCCCCAGGCGTTCTGGGTGTGATTGGGCCAGAAGCCGAACGGCCCCTCGGCAGCGATGGTGTAGAGCGACCAACCGGTGAACAGCGCGCAGATCGCCGCCGGCAGGCGCCACGACGCAGCATAACCTCCAGCCGAACCTGCCATTGCAATAACCAGCATGACAGCCGCGACGGCGGGCAGGATCTGGTATAGCGCTTCCACGGCTGGAGATTCCTTGTAGCAACTGCTACATGGTATCTCAATGTAACGAGTGCTACAAGAGGCAAGATGAGCATCAGGGACGCACAGCGCGAAGCGGTGATCGAACGGCTGGCCGGGCACCTGCTCGCGCACGGCCTCGCCCGCACCAGCCTGCGCCAGCTGGCCCAGGCCGCCGGCGTGAGCGACCGGATGCTGCTCTACTACTTCGCCTACAAGGCCGAGGTGCTGGCGGCCGTGATGGCGCGGGTGGCAGGCGAACTGTCGCTGCGCCTGGCCGAGGCAATCCCCGATGGCGCGCCGCTGAAGCCGGCCGAACTAGTCCGCCGCGCGGCGGCCTTCACGACCGGACCGGAGATGCGCCGGTTCATGCGGTTGTGGGTCGAGGTAGTGGCCGCCGCCGCGCGCGGCGAGGCGCCATTTCCGGCCATCGTCGCCCAGGTCATGGCCGGCTTCCGCCACTGGGTCGATGCCCGGCTGGACCTGCCGCCCGGCGCCGACCGCGAGGGCACGGCTGCCGCGATCATCGCCGTGATCGATGGGCTGGCCCTGGTCGACATCTGTAGCGAGGATGAGATCGCCCCGCGCATGGCAAGCGCGCTATCAGTCCTGTTGGCCGAATAGAGCCGCCGCCAAACAGGGTGGACCACCCTGTGCACAAGCCTGTGCACGGGGTGTTGCGGCGCTGGGGATCAGCGGTGGAAGACGATCAGCTTTCCAGCTGGCGCAGCAGGCTGCGCACGTCGCCGTCCATGTCGGCGTCGCGGGTCCGCAGATCCTCGATCAGCCGGACAGCGTGGATCACGGTCGAGTGATCGCGCCCGCCGAACTTGCGGCCGATTTCCGGGTAGCTCCGCGGGGTCAGCACCTTGGCCAGGTACATCGCGACCTGACGCGGGCGGACCACGGCGCGGGCGCGGCGCTTAGATGCCATTTCGGTCCGGTCAACCCGGTAGAACTGACAGACGGTGCGCTGGATCTCGTCAATCGTGATGCGGCGGCGGTTGGCCGAGAGGATATCGGTGAGCTGTTCTTCGGCCAGTTGCAGCGACACGGCCTGACCGGTCAGCTGGGCATAGGCGATCAGCTTGTTGAGCCCGCCGACCAATTCACGGACGTTGCGGTTGATCGTGCGGGCGAGAAACTCGACCACATCACCCGGCACGTGGCTGGGCGAGAAGCGCTGGAGGCGGTGTTCGAGGATCGAGCGGCGAAGCTCGATGTCAGCCGGCTGGATATCGGCAACCAGACCCATGGAGAGGCGCGAGAGCAGGCGCTGCTCGACCCCGTCCAGCGCCTGCGGGGCGCGGTCGGCGGCGAAGACCAGCCGCTTGCCTTCGGCCAGCAGGGCATCGATCGTGTAAAGTAGCTCTTCCTGGGCCGAAGCCTTGCCGATGATGAACTGGATATCATCGACCAGCAGCAGGTCGAAGCCGCGTAGCCGGGCCTTGAATTCGATCGTCTGATTCTGGCGCAGCGCCTGGACGAATTCGACCATGAAACGCTCGGCCGAGCAGTAGAAGATCCGCGCCCGCTGGTGATTGGCGAGGTAAGCATGGCCAATGGCGTGGAGCAGGTGAGTCTTGCCCTGGCCCGTCGCCGCCTTGAGATAGAGCGGGGCGAACTGCGGCGTTTCGGGTGCAGCCATGCGCTGTGCAGCATTGCTTGCGAGCACGTTGGCCGAGCCGGTAACGAAGCTGGCGAAAGTCAGCGACGGATCGAGCCCGATCGGGCCCTGACCCAGCGCGCCCAGTTCGGCGGCGCCCATGCCCAGGGCATCGCCCGGCTGGGCCAGCGGCGCGCCATCGTTGGCGGCGCGGCGACCGTCCTCGCGGCCCAGACGCAGCCCCGGCATGGCGCGGCGGCCCGGCAGCACGGCAATCTGGACATTGCGGATATCAGGCCGGGCAATCTTCCAGGCCAGCGACAGCCGATCGGCGAACCGGTCCGACACCCAGTTGGCAGCAAATTCGTTCGGCAGATAGAGATCGAGCGTGCCGCTCTGCTTGCAGAGCGAGCCGAGCTGGATCGGCTTGATCCACTGACTGTACAGCTGATTGCCAAGATCCTTGCGCAGACCGCGGCTGATATCAGCCCAGTCAGCAGCAAGATCGAGCGCTTCCTGTTCTTCCATCATGCGCTCTGCGTTAGCTCCGCCCGGCGCGGCTGGGCCACGCGAATTGCCAATACCTGGTCCCGACACCCCTAGACCCCCGAAATACGTCCCCGCCGCGCCCCTCGACCGAGAGCCACGTTCGCCCGCTACCGGTCCCCAATCACCGGCTCGGTCGCTTAATCTGTGTGCAAGGCCCGTTGCAGAATCTGCGCCGGGCTCGAAGCGTGTTATGCCCCGCTCACAGCGCAGGGCAAGGCGGCGATTGCAAAAAAACTGAAATAAATGCCCTTGACTCAAGCAAGCGCGGCGCAATCCCGAAGGCCAAATCTAAACACCTGTTAGCCATAAGGTTTTTCCCGGATCGATGCGCGAATCGCGGGAATCCTTGGATTGTTGCAGCGCCGCAATTTCCCGCTTCGGCACATGCCAAAACGGCCAGCGGTAGAACCGCCGGCCGTTTGGTCACCGTGTTCCCATTTCGTGCCGCCGATCCGCGAATCGGCTGGCCGAATCGGGCAGGCTTAGAGTGCCGAAACCCGCTTGGTCAGGCGCGCAAACTTGCGCGAAGCGGTGTTCTTGTGAAGCACGCCGCGGGCCACGCCGCGTTGCAGTTCGGGCTGGGCAGCCTTCAGTGCTTCGGCAGCGGCAGCCTTGTCGCCACCGGCGAGGGCGGCTTCGACCTTCTTCACGAAGGTGCGGATACGGCCCAGACGGTTGCCGTTGATTTCTGCGCGCTTCTCGTTGCGACGGATGCGCTTCTTGGCTTGCGGCGTATTGGCCATGTCAGTCCTTCTTGCGGCTGCCATGTGCAGCCTGATTCTGGTTCAAATATCGCACAAAATCGCGGGCACTGAACGAGTCAGTCCTGCGGAAAGCGCGGCCCTTAACCGGGCAAGCCCGAATCGTCAACCGGAACCCGCTACTTCTGGCACTTCGGGCAATGCCAGGTGCTCCGACCGCCCTGGGGAAAGCGTTGTACGGGGGCACCGCAGCGGGTGCACGGCTCTCCCGTCCGATCATAGACATCGAACTGCTTGGAGAAGTAGCCGAGCTGCCCGTCGGGCTGGGCATAGTCGCGCAAGGTCGATCCGCCGGCTTCGATCGCCTCGGCAATCACCGCCTTGATCGTCGGGACCAGCCTGGTCAGCGCCGACCCGCTGACCAGGCCTGCTGCCTTGCGCGGATCGATCCCGGCCCGGAACAGCGCCTCGCAGACATAGATATTGCCCAGCCCCGCGACGATCCGCTGATCGAGCAGCATCAGTTTGATGGCCGCACTGCGTCCGGCGAGGGCGGACTTGAGATGTGCCGGCGTCAGCTCCTCACCCAGCGGCTCAGGCCCCATGGCTGCGAAGGCCGGCCATTCGCCCAGCACCGCCTCATCCACCAGATCGACCGAGCCGAAGCGGCGGGGATCGTTAAGCGCCAGCACGTGACCCGAGGCCGTTTCCAGCACGAGGTGGTCGTGCGTGCCGATGTCCTCCGGATCAATCCGCCAGCGTCCCGACATGCCCAGATGAAACACGAGGCTCCGTCCGCGATCAGTATGAATGAGGCCGTACTTCGCGCGGCGCCCCATCCCCGTGACGGTCGCCCCGGTCAGCGCCTGGACCAGGTCGGCCGGAAAGGGTCGGCGCAGGTCCGCCCGGCGCGGTTCGACCCGCGCCAGCTTCGCGCCGTCGAGATAACGCGCCAGGCCGCGAACCGTGGTTTCGACTTCAGGTAATTCAGGCATGGGCTTCCTTTTGGGTGCGCCCATGACATCCGTCATGGGCTTTGCATCACCAGCCCGCTCCCCCACCCGGCCTCCCATAGGATACCCTAGGTTCTGGGAGGCCGGGTGGGGGAGCGGGCTGGTGATGCATCCGCCGTGAGGCGGACAAGTCGCTGCATACATCCTTTCCGCCGCGCCGAAACTACCCTAAGGGCCAGCCCATGAGCGAACAGGTTTCCTTCGGCTACGAAGAGGTCACTCCCGAGGAGAAGACCCAGCGCGTCGGCGCAGTATTTTCGAACGTCGCCAAGAAGTACGACGTGATGAACGATGCCATGTCGGTCGGCATGCACCGGCTGTGGAAGGACAAGTTCGTTCGCCGCGTGAAGCCGCAGCCGGGTGAGCAGATCCTCGACATGGCTGGCGGCACGGGCGACATTGCCTTCCGCATGGCCGCCCAGGGCGCGCAGATTACCGTGTCCGACATCAACCAGGACATGCTGGATGTCGGGATCGAGCGCGCGATGGAGCGCGGCCTCGATAGCCTGGTCTGGTCGCGCCAGAACGCAGAAGAGCTAAGCTTTCCCAACCGCTTCTTCGATGCCTATACGATCGCCTTCGGGATCCGGAACGTCACCCGGATCGATCATGCCCTGGCCGAGGCGCACCGGGTGCTGAAGCACGGCGGGCGGTTCTACTGCCTGGAATTCTCCACCACCGAGTGGCCCGGCTTCAAGGAGGTCTACGATCTCTATTCGCACAAGCTGGTGCCGAAGCTTGGTCAGGCGATTGCCGGCGATGCCGATTCCTATCGCTACCTGATCGAATCGATCCGCCGCTTCCCGACCATGCCCGAATTTGAAGGCATGATTCGCGCGGCTGGCTTTACCCGCACCAAAGTCGAGCCGATTCTGGGCGGGCTGGTAGCCATTCACAGTGGCTGGAAGATTTGACCCGTCCGACGACCCACCTGCTGCGCCTGTTGCGCTGGGGCCGAACCCTGGCCCGCCACGGCGCGCTGCGCGGGATCGAGCAGGATCGGAACACGCCGCTGCCGGTCAAGCGACTGTTCCACCTGGCCCGGCTCGGTACGTTCCAGCCGCGCGTACCGGACTATGCCGGAGCCTTCCAGGCGATCGGGCCCGCAGCAATCAAGCTGGGTCAGACGCTGGCCACCCGGCCCGACCTGGTCGGCGAGGAAGCTGCCTATAACCTGCTGAGCTTGCAGGACAGCCTGCCGCCCGTCCCCTTCGCCGCGATCCGGGCCGAGATTGAGGCCAGCTTCGGCAAGCCGCTCGACGCCCTGTTCGCCAGCATCGATCCGGTACCGGTTGGCGCCGCCTCGATCGCCCAGGTCCACAAGGGCGTGACCATCGATGGCCGCACTGTTGCGATCAAGGTGCTGCGCCCGGGCATCCGCGAAAAGTTCGGCGCCGATATCGAGACTTACGAATGGGCCGCCGCGCACCTTGAAGCGTTGGGCGGCGAGGCGGCGCGGCTGCGTCCGCGCCTAGTCATCGCCAACCTCAAGCGCTGGACCATGCGCGAGCTCGATCTGCGGCGCGAAGCAGCCTCGGCCTCTGAACTGGCCGAGGCGATGAAGGGCTTCGAAGGCTACCGCATCCCCGAGATCGACTGGGACCGGACCAACGGCCGGGTCATGACGATCGAGTGGATCGACGGGATCAAGATCAGCGACCGCGCGGCGCTGGAAGCCAGTGGGGTCGACCTGCCGGAGCTGGCCAGCCGCCTCGTCATCGCCTTCCTGACTCAGGCGATCAGCCATGGCTATTTCCACGCCGACATGCACCAGGGCAACCTGTTCGTGCAGGCTGACGGCACCATTGCCGCGATCGACTTTGGTATCATGGGCCGGATTGACCGCCGCGCCCGCTATTGGCTGGCCGAGATTCTCTATGGCCTGACGACCGGCAATTACCGCCGGGTGGCCGAGATCCATTTCGAGGCGCAATACGTGCCAAGCTATCACTCGGTCGACGAGTTCGCGACCGCGCTGCGCGCCGTGGGCGAGCCGATGCGCGGCAAGCCGGTGCGCGAGCTGTCGGTCGGGCAGATGCTCGATGGCCTGTTCGCGATCACCCGCGATTTCGACATGCAGACCCAGCCGCACCTGCTGCTGCTGCAGAAGACCATGGTGATGGTCGAAGGGCTGGCCACGGCGTTGCATCCCGGCATCAACATGTGGGACGTGTCTGGTCCCTTCGTGAAGAACTGGATCCGCGACGAACTGGGCCCGGAAGCGGCGCTGGCCGACCGGCTGAAGGAAGACACCGACACCCTGCTGCGCCTGCCCAGCCTGATCCGCCGGCTGGAGGAGCGGTTCCCGCCCAAGGGCGGCGCGCCCGAACCGCCGCCGCTGCCCGAGGTGGAACTGGTCTGGGAGCGCCGCCAGCCCGGCACAGGACGCGGCTGGGGCAGCTATCTGCTGGCACTGCTGCTAGGCGGCGGTGCCGTCCTTGCTGCGCAAGCGCTGGGATGGCTTTAGCCAATGGACCTCGACGCGCTGATCCTGCACTTTTTCGGCACCGAGGATCCGGCCGAGCTGACCGAAGCAGACTATGATCGCGGGCTGGAGAAGCTGAAGATCGGCTTCGGGGTAGAGCGCGAGCCGGGCCGCAAGTTCGCGCTGTGGACGCTGCTGGACGCGCTGGGCGCGGCCCCGCTGCCGGCCGAGGCCTTCGCCAAGGAGCCGCTGCTCAAGGCTGCCGCGGAGGATTACCTCAAGGCCGCCTTCCGGCTGGAGCGCTATGGAGACGAGGATGACTGAACCAGCGGTGCTGTTCGTCTGCCTGGGCAATATCTGCCGCTCACCGATGGCCGAGGGCGCCTTTCGCGCCGCCGCCGAAGCCGCTGGTCTGAGCCTTGCCATCGATAGTGCCGGAACCGCTGCCTATCACGTCGGCGATCCACCCGATCCGCGCGCGCAGGAAACGGCACGCAAGTACGGGGCCGAGATTGGCGGCCTGCGCGGCCGGCAACTGGTGCCCGAGGACTTCCGCCGCTTCACCCATGTGCTGGTGATGGATCACGCCAACCTGGCCAATGCGCAGGCAATCGTGCCGGACGACGCGATCACGCAGCCGCAGCTGCTGCTCGATTGGGTGCCTGGCCGGGAAGGCGCGGCAGTGGCCGATCCCTATTATGGCGGCGAAGAGCATTTCGAGGACACCTGGGCCGATGTCAGCCGCGCGGCCGCCGCGCTGGTCGAGGCGCTGCGGCGATGAGCCACGAGAGTGCCGTCGCCTGGCTGGCACAGCACGCGCCGGACGTCCGCCTGATCGACCAGGCCCAATCTACCGCCACCGTGGCCGAAGCCGCAGCGACCCTGGGCGTGGAACCGGGCCGGATCGCTAAGACCCTGGCGTTCCGGGTGGGCGATGCGCCTTACCTCTTGGTGACACGCGGCGATGCCCGGCTCGACAATGCGCAGTGCAAGGCCGAGCTCGGCGGGCGGCCGCGAATGCTCGATCCGGAAGAGACCCTGGCCTTGACCGGTCATGCCGTTGGCGGGGTCTGTCCTTTTGGTCTCGCCACGCCCCTGCCGATCCTGGCCGACCGCTCGCTGCTGGCCTATCCCACCGTCTTCCCGGCAGCAGGGTCGCGCACTTCCTCGGTCGAGCTGGAACCGCAGCGGCTGGCGCAACTGGTCGGCGCCCGCTGGACGCAAATCTGCAAGCTGCCGGAATGAAAAGAGGGCGGCAGGGTTGCCCCTACCGCCCTCAATCAAGTCAACCTTTCTCTAAAGCCTTGCGGCTCCCGAGGCCTCCTCTCCAACTCTAGAACTTGGTCCCGGCGCGCAGGCCGATCGTGCGCGGCGTGATCGGCACGATGTAGGGCCGCTGGTAGCACTGGCCGCACTGGACGAAGCGCGAGGACTGGCCACGCTCGTCAAAGACGTTGGCTGCATAGAGCTCGACATTGAAGCTGTCCCACTCGATCCCCAGCGCCAGGTTGACCGTGGTGAAGGCCGGCAGTTCGCCCAGTAGCAGGGCCTCTGCCGCCCGGACGTCACCACTGGCCGAGCCCTGATGCGCCACGTTGATCTGACCGTAAGGCTTGGAATTGCCCATTTCAGCCGTGTAACGCGCGGTGCTGGAAAGCTTGAACTTTGGCGTAATCGGCAGCCGCGTGCCAATTGGCGACTGGATAAAGTTGGGATCCCCGTTTGGCAGCAAATTGGTGCAGGTGAAGGTCAGGTCCTGCCCGGCGCACAGGTTCTTGGTGATCTTGGCGTCAGTATAGGCCGCCGCAACCTGCAGGAACAGCCCGCCACCGTTGTAGCTCAGATCGGCATCGACGCCGCGAATGCGGGCGTTGGGGCCGTTCTTGATCTCGGTAAAGCTGTTCTCGCCCAGGTAGGAATACTGGAAGTCGTTCCAGTTCTGCTGATAGATCGCGCCATTGAAGCGCAGGCCCGGAGCGAGGGTCGACTTCCAGCCCACTTCGTAATTGATCAGGAAGTCAGCATCATAGGGACCTACGTCAGCCCGGCGGTTGACGCCACCGGGGCGGAAGCCCTTCGAAGCCGTGGCGTAGACCATCAGGTCGCTGCTGGCCTTCCAGCTGAGGTTGAAACGCCAGGTAAAGCCATCGTCCTTGATCCGGACCGGGTCCACACCTGAACCATTCCAGACGCCCAGGTTGATGCACGGCGTGCCTTCGACCACACCCGGGGCCAGCGTGACGCCCGGGGTACCCGCCAGCGGACGCAGGCGCGAGCCGGTGGTGGTGAAGCAACCGGCAACGCCGGTACGCGAGGATCCGGCGGCATTGTAAGGCAAGGTATCGAAGTTGTTGGCCGGATCGCGGCCGAATCCGAAGAAGCCGATCAGGGTGTTGTCGAACTTGTAGGCGCGGACACCGGCTGTCAGCGTGACGTTCTGCAGCAGGTCATAGCTGAGCTCGCCAAATGCCGCATAGTCGCGGTCAACGCGCTCCTGCTTGGTCAGCCACAGCGTTCCAGGGCGGCCATTGACCGATACCCGCGGACCCAGGCCAGCCACCTGATAGTCCTGGAAGATGTCGTTCGACTGACGCTGGTAGAACAAGCCGCCCACGAAACGCAGCGGCTGGTCCGCAGGCGAAGCGATCCGCAGTTCCTGGCTGAGCTTCTTGAAATGATCGCTGCCGATCACCTTCTGGCGCGGATCGATGATATTGCCGGCGGCATCCCAGAAATAGAAGTAACCGGCGAGGCCGCCCGACGAGGCGTACAGCGCATCATAGGCTTCCGAATAGTCGGTATAGTCGCTCGAGCTGTTGCGCTTGCGATCGAGGTAGGCCCCGGCATAGGTCACGTCCCAGTTGCCGATCTTGCCTTCGATCGTCAGCGCCGCCTGGACCCACTTGTCGTTCAGGAACTCGGGCGCGAAGCGCTGCAGCTTCAGATCGCCAACACTGGGATCATAGGCGAACGAGCCCTGGCTCTTCATTTCCTGGTAGGCAACCGCCGGGGTCACCGTCCAGCTGTCGTTGAGATCGACCTTCAGCGCGGCGCGGCCGCCCCAGGTTTCGGTGTCGTTGTAGTTCTCTTCGACGAAAGCGTTATTGTTGACACAGAACCCGCCCGGCTGCGGCAGGAAGCAGCGGCTGCCCGCGACATTGTCGATATAGCCGGCGTCGCGCTGGTAGAAGCCGGTCACGCGCAGCGCAGCGCTGTCACCCAGCGGAGCGTTGATCATGGCATCCAGCTTGCCGCCGATGTCGCCGCTCTTGACCGTGTTGATCTCGCCATCGATCGAACCTTCGAAGCCCGCGGTGCTGGGCTTGTTGGTGATGATGCGAATTGTGCCAGCCTGCGACGAGGCGCCGTAAAGCGTGCCTTGCGGGCCCGAGAGGCTTTCGATCCGGGCGATGTCATAGATATGGACATCGAGGTTGCCGCCGATCGTCGTGACCGGCTGTTCATCGAGATAGACGCCCACCGAAGGCAGCGAGCCCGAGTGGTTGCCGTCCCCGCCCGAAGCGACGCCGCGCATGTAGACCACGTTGGTGCCCGGCGTGCCGCCCGACTGGAACGAAACCGAGGGGAGCTGCTGGGCATAGCCCGAGAAGTTCGAAATATTGAGCTGTTCAAGCTTGGCCGTGCCGAGGGCCTGGATCGAGATCGGCACGTTTTGGAGGTTTTCCGAGCGCTTCTGCGCGGTCACCACGATTTCGTTGGCATCAACCTCTTCGGCTTCTTGTGCGAAGGCCGGCAAGGCCGTGAGCGAGGTGGAAGCAAGGAGCAGCGCACCCGCGGTGCGGCGTACAGAAAACGTCATGGATACCCCATCCAGTTTGTTGTGGCGGTTTGTCTGAATCTCCCAGCCCGCAAGGTCAAGCGGTGCCGACATGCCACTCGTCGATCAGCCGGGCCGCGTGGCAGAATTACAACGCCTTGGGGGCAGCCGGATAGGCCTCCAGCACCGCGCCCAGCGCTTCCTTGAGCGGGCCCAGCCAGGGTTCGAACGGCACGTGGGCCTCGGTCCCCTCGCGGAAGATCGGGCGGCGGACCTGTTCGGAACTGGGCGTGCGCACCGCCCGTTCGGTGCGGTGAAATTCCAGGCAGGCTTCCTCGAACGGCAGGCCGCAATAGTCCAGCAGCGCGCGAACCTCGGCCTCGGTATCATCGACCATGCGTTCGTAGATCACGCGGTGGACCCGGCCCGGTTGGACCCGGTCGAGGTGCGCCATCAGCCGCACGTAATCGGCGTAATAGCGGCCCATGTCTTCCAGGCTGTAGGCAAAGGCCTGACCCCGCGCGAAGTGCTGCTTGAAGTTGGAGAAACAGCAGCCGAGCGGGTGCCGCCGCGCATCGACGATCTTGGCGTTCGGCAGCGCCAGCATGATGAAGACTGCGTGCATCCAGTTGTTGGGCAGCTTGTCGATGAAGAACGGTCGTTCGGTCTTGCGCTGGATGCGGGTGCGTTTGAGGAATTCCTCGCCGCGCCTGGCCAATTGTTCGGGGCTAAGCTCGGGCAGACTGAGCGGATAATTGCCCTCGCGCCGGGCCAGCGCGGGGATATCCGGTAGTTCGGTCGTCCCTTCGACCTGGCTGTGGCTGGAGAGGATCTGCTCGACCAGGGTCGACCCCGCGCGCGGCATGCCGAGCACGAAGATCGGGTCGGGCGCGTCGCAGCCCTGCCCGGCGCGCGCGGCGAAGAATTCCGGCGTCGCCAGTTCGATCAGGCGATCGACGAAGCGGGTGGTCTCATCCGCGTCATAGTCCAGTTCGGTCCGGCGCAGGGCGTTGCCGGCGGCATAGTGGGCAAAGCTGGCCTCGGCCTCGCCGCGATCCTCAAGCGCCTTGCCGAGTGCGAAGTCGAGGTGGAAGCGGTCTTCCTTGGCCACCCCGCCCTGCACGAGCGCGGTCTTCATCGCCGCGATGTCGGCATCGCTGAACTTGACCGTCTTGAGGTTGGCCAGGCTCCACCAGGCCTCACCCAACGCGGGCATCAGTTCGATCGCCTTGCGGTAGGCCGCGATCCCGTCGTCCAGCCGCCCAACTGTCTTGAGCATGTGGCCGAAGCTCATCCACACGCGCGGCTGGCCCGGAGCCTGGGCCAGCACGCGCTCATAGAGCACGATTGCCTCATCGAACTCCCCGATCCGGCCGAGCGCGGCGGCCTGAAGGTTGGCGTGGCCGGGATTGTCGGGTTCTTCCTCGGTCACCCGGTTGAGTTCGGCGATTGCATCGGCGGGGCGGTTCTGGCGATAGAGCACCAGCGCCAGGTTAGCGCGCGCCGGGGTGAAGGCCGGGGCGAGCTCCAGCGCGCGGCGCAGCAGGTTCTCGGCATCGTTATAGCGTCCGATCCGCCCGGCCAGTTCGGCAAACATCCGGATCGCAAAGACGTCGAACGGGTCGTCCTTCAGATGCTGGCGCAGCAAGGGCTCGGCGCGCGGCAGGTCGTTGTCGTTCAGCGCCATCGCGGCCTCGATCAGCCGCGGGTGATAGGCGCCGGCGCGCGATAGCCAGGATCGGGTGGTGACGGTGTTCATGCCGTTCCCCAAGAAACATGGTGACGCGGCGCGATCAAGCGATAGTCTGCCTTGCGAAGGGGATAAGGCCGATGGAACGCAAGTTGGGCTACTGGGCGCTGCTGGCGCTCGTCATCGGCAACATGGTGGGGTCGGGGATCTATATCCTGCCCGCCCAGCTCGCCCCGCTCGGCTGGAACCAGTTTGCCGGCTGGGGAATCACGATTGTGGGCGCGCTGGCCCTGGCGCGGGTCTTCGCGGCCTTAGGGGCGCGGCTACCGCTGGCCGGTGGGCCCTATGCCTATGCCACTGCCGCCTTTGGCCCGCTCGCGGGCTTCACGACGGCTTGGGCCTATTGGGTGATGAGCTGGGTCGGCAATGCCGCCGTGGCCGTGGCCGTGGTCAGTGCGCTGTCGCTGATCTTCCCCGTCCTGGCGACGACCACCGGTGCCCCCGCCGTGCTGGCAGTGGCCTGCGTCTGGATTGTCACCCTGATCAATATCCGCGGCGTGCGCGAGGCCGGGCGCTTGCAGGAAGTAACCGTGGTGCTGAAGCTGCTGCCACTGGTCGCGCTGATCGGCATCGCGGTCTGGCTGTGGCTGACCGGTTCGCCGCGCGCGCCCGATCCCGCCGTGCCGTTCACTGCCGACAATATCGCCCTTGCGGCGGGCCTGACCTTCTGGGGCTTCCTGGGCCTCGAAGCGGCGACGGTTCCGGCCGACAAGGTCGAGAACCCGGGCCGCAACATCGCCCGCGCGACGGTGATGGGCGTGGTGCTGACGGGCCTTGTCTATTTCGGCATCTCCTTCGCCTTCGCGCTTTACATGCCGGTGAGCGAAGCGGCCGCCAGCCCCGCGCCGATCGCCAGCTTCCTGGGCCGCTATCTGGGCAGTGACGTGGCGATTGCCGTGGCGTTGTTTGCCGCGATCAGCGCCTTTGGCACCCTCAATGGCTGGGTACTGGTCCAGGCCGAGATGCCCTGGGCCATGGCCAAGGGCGGGGTCTTCCCGGCCTGGTTCGGGGTAGAGGGCAAGCATGGCACCCCGGTCCGATCGCACCTGGTGTCCAGCGGGCTCCTCAGCGGTATTACCCTGCTCAATTACCAGAAGGGCATGACCGACCTGTTCGGCTTCATCGCTTCGGTCAGCCTTTCGGCTGGCCTGGTGGCCTATCTGATGGCCGCGCTGGCCGCCCTTCGGCTGGCACGCGACAACACGCTGACGCTGCTGGCGGCGCTGGTCGCGGTCGCCTTCTTCTGCTGGGCCGAATACGGTCTGGGCAGCGAGGCGATCACCTATGCTGCGCTGCTGATCGTCGCCGGCCTGCCGGTCTACCTCTCGGTCAGGAGCGCAAGAGCTTCCTGATCAGCGGGCGGTCGGCCAGGATCGCGTGGGCCGCGTTGTGGCCCGGTGCGCCGGTCACCCCGCCACCCGGGTGAGTGCCCGCGCCGCACATGTAGAGGCCCTTGATGGGCCCGCGATAGTCGCCATGCCCCAGCACCGGGCGCGCCGTCCAAAGCTGGTCGATTCCCATGGTGCCATGCATGATGTCGCCGCCGATCAGCCCGAACTTGCGCTCAAGATCCCACGGCGAGTGGATCTGCGTCGCGATCACCGACTTGCGGAAATTGGGCGCATGATCGTTGACCGTGTCGATGATCAGATCCGCCACCTTCTCGCGATTGGCATCCCAATCGACCGCCGGATCGAACTGCTGGCAGAACAGCGAGGCGACATGGCAGCCCGGCGGGGCGAGGCTGTCATCGACCGTCGAGGGAATCTTGATTTCGACAATCGGCTTCTTTGACCAGCCGTGCTGCTGGGCATCAATGAAGGCCTGGTCCATGTAATCCATGCCCGGCGCAATGATGATGCCGGCAGTGTGATGCTCGGCCTGGGTCTTGCCGGGCAGGACCGAGAAGTCGGGTAGTTCCGACAGCGCCACGTTCATCCGGAAGGTGCCCGAACAGGTCTTGAAACCTTTGATCCGGCGCTGGAAGTCCTCATCCAGATCGCTCTGGTCAACCAGCTGGCGATAGAGCAGCGCGGGGCCGGCATTGGAAGCGACGATCGGCGCGATCAGCTCTTCCCCGCTTTCCAGCTTCACGCCCTGGACCTTGCCGCTGCCCACCAGCACCTGGGCAACCGGCGCCTCGAGGCTGATTTCGACGCCCTGGTCCTCGCAGGCGCGAGCCATGGCCTGGGTAATCGCGCCCATGCCGCCAACCGAGTGCCCCCAGGCGCCCAGCTTGCCGTTCACTTCGCCGAACACATGGTGCAGCAGGACATAGGCCGAACCCGGCGTGGAAACCCCGGCATAGTTGCCGACCACGGCATCGAAGGCGAAGGCCGACTGGACATAATCATGTTCGAACCAGCCATCGAGGAACTGGCGCGCCGACTTGGTGAAGATGTCGAGCAGGTCGCGCTGGACCGAGATATCGAGATTGGCCATCGGCCAGCCCTGCTTCGCCGCCGCGACCAGCGAAGAAAGCCCCCCGCCGACATTGGGCGGGATCTGCAGCGACAGGTCGCGCAGCACGTTGGCGACCTTTTCCAGCGCCGCGTCGTACTTGGGGTAGGCTTCGGCGTCCTTCTTCGAAAAGCGCGCGAACTCCGCCTCGGTACGGCCTGGTCCGCCGCCCAGCTTCAGGTAATCGTTCTCGAACGGGAAGAAGTTGCTGATCGTCCGCTCGATCACGCGGTAGCCGTAATCGTGCAGCTTCATGTCCGCGATCACCTTGGGTCGCAGCAAGCTGACCGTGTAGCTGGCAGTCGAATTGCGAAAACCGGGATGGAATTCCTCGGTCACGGCCGCCCCGCCAACAATGTGCCGCCGCTCCAGCACCCGCACCCGCATGCCCGCGCGGGCGAGGTAGAAGGCGCAGGTCAGGCCATTGTGGCCACCGCCGATGATCAGTGCGTCGTAAGTCTTGGTCACTTCGTTCTTCCCCAGTTTCGTCACCCCGGACTTGATCCGGGGTCCCGCTGCCACTCCGCCTCAGGAAGAAGCGGGACCCCGGGTCAAGCCCGGGGTGACGGGATCTGTTACTTGTGCTTCGTCTTGCTCCAGCCCGGCGCCGGTTGGAACGGCAGGCGGGCCTCAGGTATCAGTGCGCGGATCTTGCGGGCGAAGCTGCGCAGGCAGACCTCGCTCTTGCCGATCGGGCCGTTCCCATAGGTCTTGCTCTGCATGCCCTGCTGGACGCGGGTGATCAGCCAGGTGTCCTCGGCATTGACCACCCGGTTGATCCGCCAGTTGGCATAGCGCGCCAGCTTCATCTCGCGGCGGCTGTCCGGCAGGGCATAGGCCACTTCGCGCAGCAGGCATTCGGTCGGCGAAATCGGCAGCCACTGCATGAAGTCGATCTGGTCAGCGTAGATGTCAAAGGCCATGTTCGGCCACAGCTTGTAATAGAGCCAGCGGCCGTGGGCATCCTCGGGCAGGTGATCGACGCGCGGCAGATGCGTGCGGTAGAAGCGTTCCCAGAAGTTCTGCTTCTCGTTCTTCACCACATCGCCATAGAGCCGGTCGGCCCAGCCGTGGGCCTCGATCCGGTAGGTCTTACCGACCAGCCGGGTCAGGCCGTCATGGGCAACCGGGATGTGCAGGTTGTCAGAGTAATTGTCGCCCACGTTCTTCCAGTTGACCCCGCGCGGGCGCAGCCGGACCGGGGCCATCCGCTCCATGTCTTCGAAGCGGTACTGGCTGACCTCACCCTCGAACGGGGCCATCATCTCGGTGACGGTCGGGAAGCCGCCGGGTGCGAGGTTGACGAAGACGAAGCCGTGCCAGGTCTCGGTCGCGACCGGGACGAGGCCGTTCTCCTCCAGCTTCAGCGCCGGATATTCGCTCTTCATCGGCACGCCCGAGAGGCGCCCGTCGGTCTCAAAGGTCCAGGCGTGGTAGGGGCAGACCAGCTTCTTCGCGCAGCCCATCGGCCCTTCGACCAGCCGCATCGCGCGGTGGCGGCAGACGTTAGTGAAGGCGCGCACCGCACGGTCATCGCCCCGGATCACCACCACGCTTTCGCCGAGGTAGTCGATCGTCTGGTAATCGCCGGGGTTCGGGATCTCGTTCACATGGCAGACGATCTGCCAGGACGGGCGGATCACGCGCTCCATCTCCAAGTCGAAGAACTCGCGGTCGTGATAGATCCAGCCGGGCAGGCTGAAATCGGCATCGGGATCGACCTCGGGCCCGTCGATCTCGGCAACGATGGCTTCCAGCTTGCCCAAGTGGCGACTCCCTCAAACCTTGTTGGACACTCGTACAACAAGTGCTAGGCTGCCGCAAGTGACCACCCAGCCCGCCTTTCGCCGGTCAGAGCCGGATGCGCGCCGCCTCAGCCTGATCGAGGCCTGCGCCCGCGTGCTGGCGCGGGAAGGGATTGCTGGGGCGAGCGTGCGGACAATCGCGGTCGAGGCGGGCGTGTCAGCCGGTCTGGTTGGTCACTACTTCGCGGGCGTGGATGCGCTGGTCGCGGCGACCTATGCCCACACCGGCGCGCGGGTCGATGCGGCACTGGAGGCAGCCGTGGCGACGGCGGGCAAGGACCCGCGCGACCGGCTCGAAGCCTTCGTCACCGCCAGCTTCGCCGCGCCGATTGCCGATCCCGAACTGCTCGCCACCTGGATCGCCTTCTGGAGCCTGGTCCGCGCCCGGCCCGAGATCGCCGCGCTGCATGACGAGCAGTACGGCGGCTTCCGCGCGCAACTCGAGCACCTGCTGGCCGGCACCGGTGTCGCCGCGCCGGAACTGCGCCTGCGCGCGATCGAACTGACCGCGCTGGTCGACGGGCTGTGGCTTGAGCTCTGCCTTTCGCCGCAGGCCTTTAGCCCGGACGAGGCCGCCGCGATTGCCCGCGCCGCCGTCGCGCGGATTACTTCGTCAGGTCCGGCAGCAAGCTGAAGTAATAGACCAGGCCCGGGCGGATCCCGCTCAAGGGAATGCGCTCGTTGAGGCCGTGCGAGTAGGAATCGTTGTCCTTGATGAACAGCGGGCTGACCGTATAGCTCGGCACACCCTTGGCCCGGTACCACATCGCATCGGTCGCGCCCGAGCTTTGCGCCGGGAAGACCGGCACGCCCGGACGGGCCAGCTTCATCGCCTTTTCGACCGCCCCGATAAAATCGGCGCGCATGGGCGAGGCCGGGCTTTCAGTCGAATCCCCGCCGGTGAAATCGCTGAACTTGACCTCCGGGACATTGGCGACGCGGGCCAGCTCAGCGATGATCTCCTCGCGCTTGTGACCGGGGAAAATGCGGCAATTGACGTTGGCCGTGGCACGCTGGGGCAAGGCATTTTCGGCATGCCCGCCGCTCACCAGGGTCGGGACGCAGGTGGTGCCGACCTTGCCAACATGGCTGGCGCTGGCCCGCAGCACCGCCAGCGCCGCCTCATCGGCCGGGTTGGCGGCAAAGGCGCGCATGGCTGCAGCAATTTTCGGGTCGCTCTCAAACTGGGCGGCCTTCTCGAAATAGGCCTTGGTCAGCGGGCTCTGCTCGGCCTTGAAGGTGTAATTGCCGATCCGCTTGAGCGCGGTGGCGAGCTGGGTGATCGCGTTCTCCGGACGCGGGGCGGAACTGTGACCGCCGGAGTTGGTCACCTCCAGCTTGACGTCGAGGTAGGTTTTCTCGGCCCCCTGCCAGGTCCAGTACAGCGGCTTGCCGGTGGTATTGTCATAGGTGCCGCCGATACCATCGGTATTCAGCATCATTTCCGCCCCGGCAAACCGTTCGGCCAGGATGCGGCTGGTCTTCATCGTGGTCTCCTCGTCACCCGAGAAGGCAATCACGATGGTTCGCTTGGGCTTGAAGCCGCCTTTGCGCAGTTCCATCAGCGCCACCATCGCCAGCACCTGAGAGACCTTCTGGTCGCTGGCACCGCGGCCATAGAGCAAGCCATTCTCGACCACCGGTGTGAAGGGATCGCGCTGCCAGTCGGCGGGCTTGGCCTCGACCACGTCCATGTGGCCCGAGATCACGATCGGCTTGAGCTTCGGCTCGCTGCCCTGCCAGGTGGCGATGAAATAGGCCGTGTCGTCAACCGGCGTGATCTCGAAGTCGCTTGCGCTCCACCCGGCCTGCAGCAGCGCCGCCTTGTAGGCGCGAGCGACGTCGGCGGTCTTGTTGCCCTCGCCGCGCACCGAGCGCAGCGCGATCGCCTGCTTCGACAGTTCCAGCACCTGGGCCTCGGCCGCGGCGCTCGGCGCCTTGGGCGGAGCTGCCATGGCGGGGGCAGCAAGGGTAGCGGCAAGCAGCAGGGCGGTGCGACGCATGAAAGTTCTCCTTTGGACCGCTGCCTAGAGCAACGATCCGCAATTGCAAACTAGTGCTCCCACTCAGCAATGCGGGGACCGTGGCTCAGCAATGAGATCGCACGGTCCGCAATGCCAAGCCCCACCCTTGCACCCCATGATCGCAGGGCCGAGCGGTCGCTGGCCAGCGGCGCGGTGCTCCCGGCCTGCAAGGGGAACAGCACATGTTCGCGAAACGCTCCGATCAGCGCCGCGTCGCTCAGCACGGCAACATATTCCGCATTGGCGCGGTAGCTGACG